>NZ_CP138998.1:550000-3370075 GCF_044596715.1 Dokdonia sp. R86516 | reverse complement strand
AATAGATCTGTCTAGCCGACTTTCCTTAATGAGCCAAATTGGTAGATGGCTAAAATTAAAATTACTTAACTGAAAGTTCTTGTGCCTTCTAGCGACTCTTACTTTACAATTTTATACTATAAATAAAGTATAGAGTTTCTTTCTTTCATGTTTATCTGATTGTTAGTTACAGAGTCTTTATATGATATTTTATGACCTCTTGTAATTCTCTTTTCTTATATTCAGATTAATTTTATACATTATAATGTTGTTGTGTAAATAGACTTATACCAGTAAAAAACTATAATTAAGAATGTATGCGAAGAGAAATCGTTAGTGTTATCAATCAAAATCTAGGAAATGCAATTACTTTAATAGATACTATATCAGAAGATATCTACATTGATAATACTGTTGGTCCTTATTATAGTAGTATAGGTTCCCATATAAGGCATGCATTAGACTTTTTTGACTGTATCATCAATGGTATACAATCTAATAATATTGATCTTACAGCACGTAAGAGGGATGAAGTTATTTCAACAAATCCAGATGCTGCAAAGAATAAGATATATGAGATCCAAGAGCAATTAGTATCATTTATAGGAGTCAATACAGACTACTTATTGCATGTTACAGACAACCTAGGGGCCGGTAAAGAAACAATCATGTACACACTTGAAAGTGTACTTGCTCAAGCTAATACGCATGCCACACATCACTATGCAATTATAAGTTATATGTTGCAAACCCTTGGAGTAGAAACTGTGATCGAAGGTTTCGGATATAATCCATCTACGCCAGTTCCCAAAAGAGAGGGTATTTAAAATCTATTTAATCATTAAATAATGCCTTCATAAGCATCTTTATTCCCTTGAATCCAAAATAAATAGCAGCTACAAATAGTATTATCCCTATGCCTAGAATAGGAATAAACATCGGGTGATCCTGATTTTTAAAGGAAGAGTTAAGAATTATAGGTGCTGTAACTAATAATAGAAGGGTTCCTCCCATAAGCTTAACACCTTTGGCAAGCTTTTCTTTATTTGTGTGCATGATATTCATTTATTGCTTTACGTACGCTGCCGTGGGTTAATAATAAAGTATTCGCTTCTTTTTCAGGTATATTTAGTGAGGCCATTATCATATTAGTTCCTCGTTGTACTAACTTCTCATTACTGAGTTGCATATCTACCATTTTATTTCCTTTAATATGTCCTAGCTTAATCATTGTAGCTGTAGATATCATATTGAGTACTAACTTTTGAGCTGTTCCTGCCTTCATGCGTGAGCTTCCCGTAACAAATTCTGGACCCACAACTGGAACTATTGGATATATAGCAGTTAATGCTAGAGGACTTCCTTCGTTACATGTTATACAACCTGTACTTATTCCTCTATTATTACATTCTTTAAGAGCGCTAATAACGTATGGAGTAGTTCCTGAGGCCGCAATGCCAATTACAACATCCTTTGCAGAAATATTATGTGAATTTAGATCTTCCCAGCCCTGATTACTACTATCCTCTGCAAATTCTACAGCATTTCTTATTGCATCATCTCCACCCGCAATTAACCCAATTACCATTTCTGGTGATACACCAAAGGTAGGCGGGCACTCACTTGCATCTACAACACCTAGGCGACCGCTGGTTCCCGCTCCCATATAGAAAAGTCTTCCACCTTTTTCTAATTTTGATACAACAATATCAACTAATTTTTCAATCTCTGGGATCACCCTCTCAACTGCGTTTGGAACAGTTTTATCCTCGTTGTTAATATTTGAGAGCAGCTCTGTGGTAGTCATCTTTTCAAGATTATCGTAGTGCGAGTCTTGTTCTGTTGTTCGTGTAAATGTCACTGTGTGTGGTTTTGTCTTATGTAAAGGTACAGTGTTTCTTTTTATTTGCTCTTCAAGTATAGTTAATTGTGCTACTACGCTATCAGATAGTAGATTGACAGTGGTTAAATCATGTTTTCGCGTAAGCATAATTTATATCCAATAAAATTTAACTCGTATCCATTGTATGAGTATCTTTCAAATGTTAACTTTGTGTAACGTAGTAAATGCAGACATGTTATGAGTAGTCTTTCTAAAGTTGTGGATTCTCTTGAGTATAGAGTCGCTACTTTGTTGAAAAAATACGAAGATGTGAAGCAAAAGCGGATAGATCTAGAAATAGAACTTACCGCAGTGCAACAAGAAAACAAACAACTGAGAGACGCCATTACGGCGAGTGAACAGAAGGTGAAGACTCTTAAAACGGCAAATGCATTGCTAGGCAGTAACGATTATAAAAGGGAAACCAAACTGAAGATAAACGCTCTTGTACGTGAGATTGATACGTGTATTGCGTCACTGGCTGAATAATTATGGCAGACAAACTTAAAATCAAATTGTCTATTGCAGATCGGGTATACCCGCTTACAATTGATCCAGCTCAAGAGGAGGGATTGCGTAAAGCGACTAAAGAGATTGAGGCAATGGTGAAGCAATTTGAAGAGAGTTATGCCGTTAGAGATAAACAAGATGTACTTGCCATGTGTGCATTGCAATTTGCCTCAAAGGTTACCCAAAAAACTATAAATGAGGACTCTCTGAGTGATGAGACTGCGGCTAGATTACAAAAGCTGGCTGTACTTCTTGATGAGAGCTTAACATAGACGTTCTTTACATACAACAGCATATTACTGCCTGCATTGGATATTTTTTTGATAAACTCAACAGTTATTTTTTATAAAGAGTGACTCTAAGTTGTAAAAGCATGCCGTTACTAGACTCGTTCTAGGTAGACGGAACCTTGATCAGCTTTCTAGCTCTAATCCTTACTATTAGGAGTTTATACAAAATGCACTTCTAATGCAGGCTTTTTTATATCTCATCGTGAGATGTTAAGGTTGTAAAACCTTATAAATCAACCATTAGTATTGCTCTTTAGAGCATTAAAAATATTTACTAGAATTATGGAACATAACGCACTCTTGTTTATCGTAGGTGTGATTGCACTAGCTTTAGGTTTTCTAATAGCAAAAATGCTAGAACGCAATAATGCATCGCAGATTATCAAACGCGCAAAGAAAAGTGCTCAGGGCATCTTAAAAGAAGCTAAGTCTGAGGGCGAGTCTATCAAAAAAGACAAAATACTTCAAGCCAAAGAAAAATTTATCGAGCTTAAAGCAGAGCACGAAAAAGTAATCCTAGGAAGAGATAAAAAAATGAACGATGCAGAGAAGCGCACTCGTGACAAAGAATCTCAAGTAAGTGGTGAGCTTTCGCGAAATAAAAAATTAAATCAATCTCTTGAAGATAGAATTAAAGATTACGATAAGCGTTTAGAATACGTTGACAAGAAAAAGGCCGAAGCTGAAAAAATGCACCAGAGTACGGTGCAACAACTTGAGGTAATCTCAGGACTTTCTGCCGAAGAAGCAAAAAGTCAACTTATAACTACTCTGAAAGATCAAGCCAAGGCAGATGCTATGAAGCACGTGCAAACTTCTATCGAAGAGGCAAAAATGACCGCAGAGCAAGAAGCCAAAAAGATTATCATTAACACCATACAACGCATAGGAACAGAGGAAGCAGTAGAAAACTGTGTATCTGTTTTCAACCTTGAAAGTGACGATGTAAAAGGTAGAATTATAGGTAGAGAAGGTCGTAATATACGTGCTATTGAAGCAGCAACGGGTGTTGAGATTATTGTAGATGATACTCCAGAGGCAATTATACTTTCTTGTTTTGACAGTGTGCGTCGTGAGGTGGCTCGTTTATCACTACACAAATTGGTGACAGATGGTCGTATACACCCAGCAAGAATTGAAGAAGTTGTACAGAAAACAACGAGACAAATTGAGCAAGAGATTGTAGAAGTAGGAAAGCGCACAGTAATCGACTTAGGAATACACGGTTTACACCCAGAGCTTATTAAAGCGGTAGGGCGTATGAAGTACCGTTCTTCTTATGGTCAAAACCTACTACAACACAGTAGAGAAGTTGCAAAACTTTGTAGTGTGATGGCAGCAGAGTTAGGCGTAAATGCAAAACTTGCTCGTAGAGCTGGACTTTTACACGATATAGGTAAAGTGCCAGATACAGAGACAGAAACACCACACGCAATCTTAGGAATGCAATGGGCAGAGAAGTATGGAGAGAAGCCAGACGTATGTAATGCCATAGGTGCTCACCACGATGAGATTGAGATGACAAGTTTACTTTCTCCTATTGTACAGGTTTGTGATGCTATAAGTGGAGCGAGACCAGGTGCACGCCGTCAGGTATTAGATTCATACATACAACGTCTCAAAGATCTTGAGGAAATAGCTTTTGGATTCCAAGGTGTGAAGAAAGCTTATGCTATTCAAGCAGGACGTGAACTACGTGTTATTGTAGAGAGTGAGAAGGTTAATGATGATAAAGCTTCATCACTATCTTTTGAAATTTCTCAAAAAATTCAAACAGATATGACTTACCCAGGTCAAGTAAAAGTTACCGTAATACGAGAGACCAGAGCGGTCAATATTGCAAAGTAACAGTTAGATTTAGTTATTATTTTTATAAAGAGGCTAGCGCATTATGCGCTAGCCTCTTTTGTTTTAAACCCCTTATGTTGAGTATTTCATAATCTAAAAGGCATTAAATAAGATTCTTGTAGTAAAGTCTAAAAATCTTATTTAATTATATAAAAAAGATAGTTTTTATATAATTAATACTAAAAGTGCATTGCTAGCTCAAATAAGTTGCTACCTTTGAGCCATTAGTATGAATAGAATAATTGCACATATCTCAAATAGCCTTACAGCACTTCTTGCTGCAAGACCTGCTATGCAATTACTTCCTGTTCCTGTACGACGCTTCCGCCGCCGCCCGTAAGGGTAGCTCATTAATGAGGGATGGTAGGTGAGTCCTATCCCGTTTTCCACAAAAGGAACCGTCACATTTTCAATATACATTTTAACTTAAATCATCGCTATGCAAATTGTTGTAGCCACGATTTCGCACACACCATATGCTCAGATTATCTGTGATACCATCGCAGAGTCATCTAAGGTACGTGGTACAGGAATCGCTCGTAGAACTCCAGAATATGTTATCTCAAAGATGGAAGCAGGTAATGCTGTCATCGCTTTAGAGGGAGACATTTTTGCGGGCTTCTGTTATATAGAAGCCTGGGGACACGAAAAATTTATTGCCAACTCTGGACTTATTGTTTACCCAGACTTCCGGGGGCAAGGACTTGCCAAAAAAATTAAAGGAGAGATATTTACGCTTTCGCGAAAGCGTTATCCAGATGCAAAAATCTTCGGTATCACCACAGGTCTTGCCGTGATGAAGATTAATAGTGATCTAGGGTATAAACCCGTCACGTTTTCTGAACTCACAACAGACGAAAGCTTCTGGAAAGGTTGCCAGACCTGCAAGAATTTTGATGTACTCACACGTACAGAGCAAAAGATGTGCTTATGCACAGGGATGCTCTATGATCCATCAAAAGAATCAAAATCCACAGAAAAAAATACTGTAAAAGCACCTGTTTTTAACAGGCTGAAACAAATAAAGGAAAAGCTATTCCTCAAAAAAAATAAGTAATGAAAAAATTAATCTTAGCATACTCAGGAGGACTCGATACGAGTTATTGTGTAAAATATTTTACTGCAGAAATGGGGTATGAAGTGCACGCTGTAAGTGTAAATACAGGTGGATTTACAGATCAAGAAATTGCAAATAATAAAGAGAAAGCGCTTGCGCTAGGAGCTACATCATATACAAACATAGATGCCATAACTACCTTTTATGATACGGTGGTAAAGTATCTCATTTTTGGTAATGTACTTAAGAACAACAGTTACCCACTTTCTGTAAGTGCAGAGCGTATCGTGCAAGCCATAGAGATTGCAAAATTTGCCAAAGCTCAAAATGCCGATGCTATTGCTCACGGTAGTACGGGTGCAGGTAACGATCAAGTGCGTTTTGATATGACGTTCCAGACTATTGTGCCAGAGTTAGAAATAATAACGCCGATAAGAGATCAAACGCTTTCGCGAAAGCAGGAAATCGATTACTTACAGAGTCACGGTATTTCTTGGTCTTGGGAGAAAGCTCAATACTCAATAAATCAAGGTTTATGGGGTACAAGTGTAGGAGGTGCTCAAACCCTAACCTCACATCAAACACTGCCTGAGGATGCATATCCTAGTCAGCTAGAGGCTAGTGATTCTCAAACCTTAAAAATTGGATTTACACAAGGGGAACCTACTTCGCTTAATGGAAAGCAAGGTTTACCAGTGGAGATTATAGAGCAACTAGAAGACATCGCAAGCAAGTATGCCATAGGTCGCGGGATGCACGTGGGAGACACCATCATTGGAATAAAGGGAAGAGTAGGTTTTGAAGCTGCAGCTCCTATAATTATACTCGAAGCACATCGTACTCTTGAGAAACACACGCTTTCAAAATGGCAATTACAACACAAAGAAAACATAGCGTTGTGGTATGGAACTCACTTACACGAGGGATTATACCTAGAGCCAGTAATGAGAGACTTTGAAGCATTTTTACAAAGCAGCCAGAATACGGTGACTGGAGAAGTAGAAGTAGTATTACATCCATATAGATTTGATGTAGTAGGCATCACATCAGATTATGACCTTATGCAATCTAAGGTAGCGAGTTACGGAGAAGAAAACCAAGGATGGACTGCCGCCGAAGCAAAAGGGTTTATAAAAATATTAGGGAACCAGTCTAGAATCATAGCAAACCAAGACAAATGAAAAAAATAGGAATCATAGGTGGTGCAGGTTATACTGCTGGGGAGCTCATTAGACTGCTTATTCATCACCCAGAAGTAGAGATAGATTTTATATACAGTACTAGTAACGCTGGTAATGCAGTAGGCGTGGTGCATCAAGATCTTGCTTATGTAGATCTTGCTTTTACAAGTGAGGTAAACACAAGTGTAGATGTAGTTTTTTTATGTCTAGGTCATGGTAACTCTGGTAAATTTCTGGAGCAATATAGCTTTTCTTCAAGTACGAAGATCATTGATTTGAGTAATGAGTTTAGACTTAAAAGTGATATCACTTTTAAGGATAGAACATTTGTTTACGGCTTGCCAGAAATCAATAAAGAGAAAATTAAAAACGCGCAAAATATTGCAAATCCTGGATGTTTTGCAACTGCTATTCAGCTTGCATTATTACCGCTGGCGAGTGCTTCTTTACTCAGTCAAGATGTACATATTAATGCCGTAACAGGCGCTACGGGAGCGGGAGTAAAACCTAGTGCTACCACGCATTTTGGGTGGAGAGATAATAACTTCTCACACTACAGGGCTTTTAACCATCAGCATCTTGGAGAGATAGGAGAGTCTGTTGTGCAGCTGCAAGAAGGTTTTAATAGCGAACTTCATTTTATTCCACAGCGTGGTAATTTTTCTAGAGGAATTTTTGCAATTGCCTACACATATTTTGAGGGTACGATTGAAGAGGCATATGCGCTTTATGAGGATTTTTATAAGGATTCCGCTTTCGCGAAAGCGGTAAAAGCACCTTTACATCTCAAACAAGTGGTAAATACAAACTACTGCTTTATACACTTAGAAAAACACGGCAATAAATTGTTGATTACGAGTGTGATTGATAATCTCTTAAAAGGAGCAAGTGGGCAGGCTGTAGAAAATATGAATCTAATGTTTGGGTGGGCTCAAGATACTGGGCTCCAACTCAAGGCAAGTTATTTCTAATAGTTAAGATATAGACATATGAAAATAGCAATCATAGGAACGGGGAATTTAGGTCTTGCCATCGCAAAAGGACTCATCACAAATAATGCGGTGACTAGCTTGTATCTTACGAAAAGAGATATTTCTAGTATCGAAAAATGGGATGCGTACAAGGAAGTAACAACTACGAGTGATAACCGTGAGGCTGTTGCAAAAAGTGACATTCTCATTTTTGCAGTACAACCAGGTCATTTTGCAGGTATACTTGAAGAGATTAAAGAATTACTTACAGAGAAACATATTATTATCTCTACGATAACTGGTTTTAAAGTGCCACAAATCGCTGAAATTGTAGGAGACGATCAATTTCTTATACGAGCGATGCCTAACACCGCTATTGCTGTAGGACAAAGTATGACCTGTTTATGTAGTAATACAGTAGGCGAAAAGCGCATTGCCATAGCCGAAGCCATTTTTAACAAACTAGGCACAACTCTTATTATTCCAGAAGGACAAATGCAAGCTGCTACGGTAATCTGTGCGAGCGGTATTGCTTTTTGGATGAGATTGATAAGGGCAACTACGCAGGGAGCCATACAGTTAGGTTTTGACGCAAAAGAAGCGCAAGAACTTGCTATGCAAACCTGTCTAGGAGCTGCCAAGCTCGTTATTAAATCTGGAAACCATCCAGAAGCAGAAATTGATAAAGTAACTACGCCAAAAGGCTGTACCATAGAAGGTCTCAATGAGATGGAACATTCAGGTTTAAGCTCTTCTCTCATAAAGGGAATCGTGGCTAGTTATCAAAAAATTAATAGCATCTCATAGTGCTTAAAAATAAAGAGTATGAAATTATTTGATGTATATCCACTTTATGATGTTACTCCTGTCAAGGCAGAGGGATGCTATGTGTATGATCAAAGTGGTCAAGAATATCTTGATTTATACGGTGGTCACGCGGTAATCTCCATAGGTCACGGACACCCACATTATATAGAGAAATTAAAAACACAGATGGATGCCATAGGGTTTTACTCTAACGCAGTTCAAAATCCGCTGCAGGTGGAGGTTGCTCAGAAGTTGGGAGCGCTTTCTGGTTGTGAAGATTATGATTTGTTTTTCTGTAACTCAGGAGCAGAGGCAAATGAGAACGGATTAAAACTAGCGTCATTTGACACAGGTAAAAGTCGCGTGGTAGCGTTTAAAAATAGCTTTCACGGGAGAACATCTGCCGCCGTAGCAGCTACTGATAATTCTAGTATTGTTGCACCTATAAATGCACAACACAAAGTATCCATACTTGATCTGGGCAATACAGAGCAACTAGAGGAAACTTTGCAACAAGGAGATTGCTGTGTAGTGATTTTAGAATTTATCCAAGGTGTAGGAGGTTTAGATCAATCTACAGAGGTGTTTTATCAAGATGTTGCCGCGCTTTGTAAAAAGTATGATGTAAAACTCATTGCAGACGAGGTGCAATCTGGTTTTGGTAGATCTGGAGAGTTTTTTGCTTTTCAGAAATATAATATCACACCAGATATCATCACCATCGCAAAAGGAATGGGTAACGGCTTTCCCGTAGGCGGTGTGCTGGTGCATCACTCTATTGAGGCGCGATATGGGATGCTGGGAACGACTTTTGGCGGTAATCATCTTGCTTGCGCTGCTACACTTGCAGTTATCGAAGTAATTGAAAAGGAACATTTGATGGCGCACGCAAAGGAAATGGAAACCTACTTTAGGGAGAAAGCACTTGCCTTTGGTAATCGGGTGACTGTAAAAGGTCGCGGACTAATGCTAGGGCTAGACTTAGGCTACGATGTAGGAGCATTACGCAAAAAACTAATCTACGAGTACCACATTTTTACGGGAGGGGCAAAAAACAAACACGTGCTCAGAATACTTCCACCACTTACAATTCAAAAACCACAGATAGATTTACTATTTGAAGCATTACACAAGGAGTTATGAAGAACTACATATCTATAAATGATATTCCTAATCTAGAAATGGCGATTAAAGAAGCGCTGTATATGAAGGAGTATCCGTACGCTTTCGCGAAAGCGGGAAAACAAAAAACCTTAGGTCTTCTATTTTTTAACTCAAGCTTACGTACAAGATTAAGCACAGAAAAGGCTGCCAAAAACCTTGGAATGGAGACAATGACACTCAATGTAAACAGTGATAGCTGGCAACTAGAGTTTGAAGATGGTACTGTGATGGATGGCACAAAAGCAGAGCATATTAAGGAGGCTGCGCAGGTGTTATCGCAATATTGTGATGTACTTGCCGTGAGAGCTTTTCCAGGGCTGGTAGATAAAAGTCAAGATGAGCTAGAGGTCGTACTTTCTGCATTTATGCAATATGGGAGTGTGCCGGTTGTAAATCTGGAGAGCAGTACGGCGCACCCACTACAAGGGTTTACAGATGCAATCACGATTTACGAACTCACCGAAAGTCTACGTGCAGCAAATAAAAAGCCTAATGTTGTATTAACCTGGGCACCACATCCTAAAGCCTTGCCGCACGCAGTTGCAAACTCATTTGTCCAGACGATGCAAAAGGCAAATGTAAATTTCGCAATTACTAATCCAGAGGGTTATGATCTTAACCCAGAGATACGTGGAGAAGTACCTGTGATTCATAACCAGAAAGAAGCCTTTGCAAATGCCGACATCATTTATGTAAAAAATTGGAGCAGCTATGAAGATTATGGTAAGGTGCAATCGCAAGACAGTAACTGGATGATTAATGCCGAAAAACTTAAGGGAACCAATCAAGCCAAAGTAATGCATTGCCTACCTGTGCGTCGTAACGTTGTCATTGCAGATGATGTGCTAGACACCGAGTCAAGCGCAGTAATCCAGCAAGCTGGTAATAGAACGTGGGCTGCACAATGGGTGCTTAAAAACATACTCGACAATGATGAATAAACAGCAACTTACCGTAGTAAAAATAGGTGGAGACATTGTAGATTATGATGAGCTACTCACTTCATTTTACACACATTTTAAGGCAATTTCTGGTCCAGCTATTATCATACACGGTGGAGGAAATAAAGCTTCCATTTTACAAGAGCAGCTGGGTTATATCCCAGTAAAAGTAGACGGGAGAAGGGTGACAGATGAGGCTACGCTAGAGGTTGTGACAATGGTGTATGCCGGACTTCTCAACAAGAAACTTGTCGCTGGCCTGCAGGCAAAAGGTAAAAACACCATAGGACTTTCTGGAGCAGATGGTGATGTCGTGAGAGCGCATAAACGCGAAGTGATTACGGTAGATTATGGTTTTGTGGGAGATATAGATAGAATAAATGTGAGTTTTATAAATGACCTCCTTTCTGACGGTAAAGTGCCCGTATTTTCTGCAATTACGCACGATGGTAATGGGCAATTACTCAACACCAATGCAGATACACTCGCTGCCAAAATTGGGGTAGCAATGAGCTCTCTCTATAACGTTCAGTTGTTTTATTGTTTTACAAAACCAGGTGTCCTTGAAGATGTAAATAATGATGAATCGATAGTAACGCGCATAGATAAAGGGCTTTATAAAGAGATGAAAACAGCCGGCCAAATATTTGAAGGTATGATTCCAAAACTAGATACTGCTTTTGAGGCGCTAGATCAAGGCGTTATGAGAGTGCATCTGGGCGAGGTTGATATACTGAGTAATAACACTATAAAACACACGACACTATGTCTTTAAAAACTCAAATAGATAGCGCCGTAGGACTACTGCAATCACTCATTGAGACCCAAAGTTTTTCTAGTGAAGAAGATGGCACAGCTCTACTTATAACAAATTGGTTAAAGGAGAAGGGGATTACGCTTTCGCGAAAGCGTAACAACATCTACGCATTTAATAAACATTATGACGCATCAAAACCGTTATTGCTTCTCAACTCGCACCACGATACGGTTAAGCCAAATAAAGGATACACAAGAGATCCTTATAATGCCGAAATCAAGGACGGAAAATTGTACGGTCTAGGAAGTAACGATGCAGGTGCAAGTCTTGTGGGCTTATTAACAGCGTTTGTACATTTTTATGAGCGTGAAAGTATGTCTCATAATATTGTAATTGTAGCTTCTGCTGAAGAAGAGTCAAGTGGTCCTAATGGTCTCAATAGTATGCTTGCGCATCTGCCAGAGATAGATGTTGCCATTGTAGGCGAACCTACACTTATGAATCTCGCCATTGCCGAAAAAGGTCTGGTGGTTTTTGATGCAGTAGTGAAAGGAACGGCAGGTCACGCAGCTCACATAAAGGAGAATATGGCTATTTATAATGTGATAGAAACCTTGCAGTGGTTTGAGAATATAACTTTTGATAAAGTGTCTGATACGCTGGGAGCAACTAAGGTTACCGTAACTCAAATTAATGCGGGTAGTCAGCATAATGTAGTGCCTAGTCAGGTAGAACTCGTCATAGATGTGAGAGTAAATGAACATTACAGCAACCAAGAAATCGCCGATTATATGGTGGCAAATGTTCCGTGTGACACAATACAGCCACGGTCATTACGATTAAATAGTTCGCGTATCCCAAAAGAGCACAAATTAGTACAAGCAGGAATAGTCCTAGGCAGAGAAACCTACGGTTTACCTACCTTATCTGATCAAGCCTGCTTGTCTTGCCCATCTTTGAAGTTAGGTATAGGGGACAGCACTCGCTCTCATATGGCAGATGAGTTTGTCTATGTACACGAGATAGAGCAGGGGATAGCATTATACATCGAGCTCTTAGAAAAATTTTTAACCGCATAAATAATAAAGGTTGTTGCAATAATGTGAATAGCATAACCTACTAATAATATACCTATGAAACTTTGGGAAAAAGGAATACCAACAGATCAAAAAATAGAAGCATTTACGGTGGGTAATGATCGTGAGATTGATATCCATATTGCTAGGTATGACTTGCTAGCCAGCAAGGCACACGCGACGATGCTTGCATCTGTAGGCTTGCTTACACAAGAGGAGAGCGAGCAGCTTAATAAGCAATTAGACCTTATGCTCAAGCAAGAGCAGGAAGGATTATTTGTTATAGAAGCAGATTTTGAAGATGTACATTCTAAGATAGAAAGTGACCTCGTAAAAGCACTGGGAGATACCGGTAAAAAAATACACACAGCGAGATCTCGTAATGATCAAGTTCTTGTGGCGTTAAACCTTTATTTTAAAGCAGAATTATCTCAAATAACTGAAGGCGTAGAGAAGTTGTTTACCACACTTCTAAAACTTGCAGAGGCGCATAAAAACACCTTGCTGCCTGGATATACGCACCTTCAAGTGGCAATGCCGTCATCATTTGGGCTTTGGTTTTCTGCCTATGCGGAGTTACTTATAGATGATCTTTACTTACTCAAAGCAGCGCAGAAGGTAGTAGATCAAAATCCGCTGGGGAGTGCAGCTGGATATGGATCTAGTTTTCCTATCGATAGAGAGATGACTACCGCGCAACTTCAATTTGCCGATTTGAAATATAATGTAATTGCAGCCCAACTCTCAAGAGGGAAGTCTGAGCGTACGGTAACGCAAGCAGTTGCAAATATTGCAAATACCTTGAGTCGTTTTGCAATGGATATATGTTTGTACTGCTCTCAAAATTTTGGATTCATTAAGTTTCCAGATGCACTTACTACGGGCAGTAGTATTATGCCGCACAAAAAAAATCCAGATGTTTTTGAATTGCTTCGTGGTAAGTGCAATCAGTTGCAAGCGATCCCACAAGAAATGATTATGATTACAAATAATCTGCCAAGCGGTTATCATAGAGACTACCAGTTACTTAAAGAAAATGCTATCAAGTCTGTTGAGGATCTTAAAGTAGTGCTAGATATTTTTGAGTTCTCTATTGCTCAGGTGCAAGTGCAGGATGTTAATCTAGATGATGAGAAGTATCAACACCTCTTTACAGTAGATGCTATTAATGATCTTGTAACCGCAGGTGTTCCTTTTAGAGAAGCATATAAGCAAATAGGGGAGCAGGTAGAAAATGGTTGTTTTAAAGCAGGAAATACAAAGGAGCACTCACACTTAGGAAGTATACATAACCTAGGTCTAGATAAGATACAAGCCAAATTTGACAAGGCGGTATCTTAATGAGTATCGAAGACTTTAGACACATAATGAGCTTATGTAAAATAGTATCTTCGCACTATGAGTAGCATTAAAACCTTTTTGCGTTCATTACTAGAAATAGTAGAAAACGTATATGAAAACTCTCGCAAGGCAAGTAGAAAACGTACTTGGCATCAGCACGTGGTCCCCTATGAAGGGGACTGGGCTGTAAGGCGCGAGGGTAACAAGCGTATCACTTCAAAGCATCAAAAGCAGAGTACTGCCATACGTAAAGCAAAGAGTATTGCACGTAAACGCAAGGCAGATGTGATTATACACCGTGCAGGTGGTGGCATACGCGAGCGTATAAACTACGATTAAATAATTGTGCTTTGCCCTGCGTGAATGTTTTTAAAATTACGGTTTGTGTCTTCTGGGTTTAAGATATAGTCGGCAATAAAATCACCCACTTTTGAAGTACTTAACGGGTTTTCTGGTTTGAGATCTTCTGTTGTAAAACCTAATTCTAATGATTTTTCTACAGCGGTTTCTATACTTGCTGCTTCATCTTGAAGCCCGAGATGTCTCAATAACATCGCTGCAGATAAGATAGAAGCCAGCGGATTTGCAATTCCCTTGCCAGTAGCTTGTGGGTAAGAGCCGTGTATAGGCTCAAAAAGCGCATTTTCTGTACCTACAGAGGCAGAAGCTAGAAGTCCTATAGAACCTCCTATCACACTTGCCTCATCAGAAATAATATCACCAAACAAGTTTTCTGTCAAAATCACGTCAAACTGCTTTGGGTTTAAAATCATTTGCATCGCTGCATTGTCTACAAAGAGAAAATCTACCGCTACATCTGGATATCCTTTTGCTATCTCAGTTACTGTTTTTCTCCACAGCCTTGACGTTTCTAGCACGTTTGCTTTATCTACGAGCGTCAATTTTTTTCGTCTGTTTTGAGCCTCTTTAAAGGCTAGATGTGCCATTCTTGTAATTTCTTTTACAGAATATGAGCAACCGTCTGAGGCTACTTGACCATCATCACTAAGGTGTTTCTCACCAAAATAGATACCACCTGTGAGTTCGCGATAGATAGACATATCTGCGCCAGAAATGATCTCTCTTTTAAGAGGTGAATTATCTATAAGTTGCTCGTAAGCCTTTACAGGGCGTACATTACAAAAGAGTCCTAGTGACTTACGAAGTCTTAAAAGGCCTTGTTCTGGGCGAACTTTTGCTGTAGGGTCGTTATCATATTTGGGATCGCCAATGGCCCCAAACAGTATAGCGTCAGATGCCTCACAAATATCTAGTGTTTCCTCAGGAAGTGGGTTGCCCGTCGCGTCTATGGCGCAAGCACCCATCATGGCTTCTGTATATGTAAAGTGATGTCCGTATTCGTCTGCTACTGCCTCTAGGGCTTTTTTTGCTTGAGCAGTAACTTCTGGTCCTATCCCGTCTCCAGGTATGATTGCAATATTAAAGTCCATAGTGTGTGTTTGAATTATGTACTAAATCCCCGCCTTAGTAGGCGAGGATCTGGTAACCATTTATATATTGTGTTTTCTTAAAACACCATTCGTTCTTTTTCAAAGGCTTCTATTTCGGCCTTTTTACTTAGTAGAAAGTCGATATCATCATATCCATTAATCATACAAACCTTCTTGTAAGGATCTATTTCAAATTCCGCTTTCGTACTTCGACCTTGCTCAGCATAAACTTCAGCCATCTCAACTACCTGATTTTCTAGGTCTATTGTAATAGGTAACTCAGGGTTTGCTTCTATACCTGCTAGTAATTCCTTAAGATACTCCGGCGTCACCTGAATAGGAAGCAAGCCGTTGTTAAGTGCATTACCTTTAAAAATATCTGCAAAAAAACTTGAGATCACGACCTTAAACCCATATCCTACAATTGCCCAAGCAGCGTGCTCACGGCTAGACCCACAACCAAAGTTATCTCCAGCTACCAGAATTTTTGCTCCAGCATATTGTGGTTTATTAATAGGGAACTCTGCATCCAGCGTTCCATCTTTTTTAAAGCGCCAGTCTCTAAAAACGTTATCACCAAACCCTTTTTTATCTGTCGCCTTCAGGAAGCGCGCAGGGATAATCTGGTCTGTATCTATATTTTCTATAGGTAGCGGTACCGCTGTGCTTATGAGTTTTGTAAATTTTTCCATTAGGCTACAGCTTCTTTTGTGACGTCTACTATTTTACCAGCTATTGCGGTTGCAGCAGCAACAAGGGGGGATGCAAGAATCGTCCTTGCGCCTTGTCCCTGGCGACCTTCAAAATTTCTATTTGAGGTAGAAACACAGTACTCTCCAGCGGGAATTTTATCATCATTCATCGCTAGACAGGCTGAACAGCCAGGCTGCCGTAAGGCAAACCCAGCCTCTTCAAACACCTCTTTAAGCCCCTCTTCTTCGAGTTGCTTTGCTACTTGTTGTGAGCCAGGTACTAGCCAAGCGTTCACATTTGCAGCTTTTTGTTTTCCGCGCACGTATGATGCGGCTATTCTAAAATCTTCTATTCTTGAGTTTGTACAACTTCCTAAAAACACATAATTAATAGGCGTGTCTAGTAATTGTGCTCCACCCTTGAAGTCCATATACTCCAGCGCTTTCTCAAAGGTCATATCGCCTTTCTCGGGTATGGCGCCGTTTATTTTTATTCCCATTCCTGGGTTTGTGCCGTAGGTGAGCATAGGTGCTATATCTTCGGCATCAAAGTGATATTCTTTGTCAAAAGTGGCATCTTGATCTGTAGGGAGTGTTTTCCAGTAGGATACCGCTTTCGCGAAAGCGTCACCCTGCGGAGCAAATTTGCGTCCTTCTACATAATCAAAAGTGGTTTGATCTGGGGCAATCATACCACCACGAGCACCCATCTCGATACTCATATTACAAACCGTCATACGGCCTTCCATACTCATCTCTTCAAAAACGTTACCCGCATACTCACAGAAGTAACCTGTACCAGCGTTTGTGCCAATTTTTGAGATGATATATAAAATCACATCCTTAGGAGAAACGTGTGGTGCAAGGGTTCCATTTACAGAAACGCGTAAGCTTTTAGGCTTGTTAAGTAACAAGCTCTGACTCGCAAATACTTGTCCCACCTGACTCGTCCCGATACCAAAGGCAATAGTGCCAAAGGCTCCGTGTGTTGAGGTGTGACTATCGCCACAAACCATTGTCATACCCGGTTGTGTGATGCCCAGTTCTGGTGCCATCACGTGTACAATACCATTGTACTTGTGACCTAGACCATAGAGGGTGATGTTGTGTTTCTCACAGTTTTCTGTGAGTTGTTGTAATTGCTTGCGAGACATCTCATCTCTAATAGGTAAATGCTGATCTTGAGTTGGGGTATTATGATCTGCCGTGGCAACTATTTGATCTGGACGCGCTACAGCAATGCCACGTTCCTCAAGCTCATTAAATGCCTGCGGACTCGTCACTTCGTGTATCAAGTGCTTGTCTATATATAAGATTTGGGGTCCGTTATCTACCGTGTCTACCACGTGTGCATCCCAGACTTTATCAAATAGTGTTTTTCCCATTGTTATGTATGCTCTCGTAAATTACGTGTGTAATTATGATTTTTTATAAGTTATGCTACGGCTCCAGCTTTGCACTGTATGTGTTGCATAATCATATGTATGTCGTTGTCTTTTACTTCCTTTTGTCTATCTGCCACATTAAGGAACTGCTCATAAGCAGCATCTAGTTGAAGTTTTGTTAGTTCGTATCCTACTTTTTTTGATCTGTAGGCAAGTGCTGCTCTACCGCTTCTTGCTGTAAGCACGATAGATGTCTCGTTTACTCCTACATCTTTAGGATTCATAATCTCGTAGGTCTCTCTATTTTTAATCATACCATCCTGATGGATTCCTGAGCTGTGTGCAAAGGCATTTGCTCCTACAATGGCCTTGTTAGGTTGTACGACCATTCCCATCTTATCGCTCACCATACGGCTCGTGTCAAAAAGGAGTTGGGTATTTATATCTGTATGAAGATTAAGTGTGGGGTGTTGTTTAAGGATCATTACTACCTCCTCTAGAGAGGTGTTACCCGCACGCTCACCTATACCGTTTATGGTACATTCTATCTGTCTTGCTCCGTTTATCACACCTGCAATACTGTTTGCAGTGGCTAGACCAAGGTCATTGTGACAGTGGCAAGAGAGGGTTACGTTTTCTATACCCTTCACATTTTCACGTAAGTATTTAATTTTTGCTCCATACTCTTCAGGTAAACAATAACCCGTAGTATCTGGAATATTAAGAACGGTTGCTCCGGCTGCGATGACTTGCTCAAGCACCTTTGCAAGAAATGCATTATCTGTACGACCCGCATCTTCTGCATAGAACTCTACATCATCAACAAAATTTTTAGCGTAAGCGGTTGCTTTTACAGCACGTTCTATAATCTGCTCAGGAGTGGCGTTAAATTTATACTTCATATGCGACTCGCTAGTACCTATACCCGTGTGGATTCTAGGTCTAACGGCATATTTTAAAGCTTGTGCGGCAACCTCAATATCCTTCTCTACTGCACGAGTGAGACCACATACGGTTGCGTTTTTTACAAGTTTTGAAATCTCCTCCACAGAACTAAAATCTCCAGGAGAGGAAATAGGAAAACCAGCTTCAATAACATCTACGCCTAAAACATCGAGACGCTCTGCTATAGAGAGCTTTTCTTTTTTGTCTAGTTTACAACCAGGTACCTGCTCTCCATCACGAAGAGTCGTATCAAAAATCTGAACTTTGTCGTTTTGCATAGCTTTCATTTCTACACGAATTTATACCTTGCTTATTCTTTGAGAATCTTTCAAATGGGAGGTCTTACGATATCAAGGTTAATTTTAGTCTAATCAAATAACTGTATTTCAATTAGTTATGAGAAAAATCATTACAACGCTTAATGATCATAATGACTCTTTATTTATTTTAATAAAGTCATTATCTAAGAGTGAAAAGCGACAGTTCAAGCTATACGTAGGCCGACTAGTGGGAAATAGCGAGGCAAAATTTTTACAACTATTTGAATTTTTAGACAAAGAGAAAACATACAATGAGGCTGCTATTTTAAAGTCTGGAATTGTTACCAAAACACAACTATCTAACCTCAAAGCGCATCTTTATAGACAACTTTTGATAAGCCTTCGGCTTACTCCTGCACATCAAAATATACGTGTGCAAATACGAGAGCAGCTAGACTTTGCAACCATACTATATCAAAAGGGGTTGTATAAGCAAAGCCTTAAAATTCTAGATAAAGCTAAAAGTATGGCACTAGAAAATGAGGAGAAAAATGTTGCCTACGAGATTGTAGAGCTAGAAAAAATCATAGAAACCCAGTATATCACTAGAAGTATAGCTACCCGTGCAGATGAGCTTGCTGTGCAGGCCAAAAGCCTGAGTGAACAAAACGTTATGGCGAGCAAGCTATCTAACTTGTCGCTGCAACTTTATAGCATTATGCTCAAAACGGGCTATGTAAAAAGTGATAAGGAAAAGCAAGAGCTCACAGATTACTTTGATGGGCACTTGCCTAATTATGATTACGACTTGCTCAATTTTAGAGAGAAGATGTGGCTATATAAAGCGCATCTCTGGTACAGTTTTCTTATTCAAGATTTTCTTTCTTGTTATAAATATGCAGATCGCTATGTGCGCTTATTTGATGAGAACCCTTTAATGATAAAACAGAACCCTGTTTTTTATCTCAAAGGCATACATTATTTATTAGAGTCATTATTTTACCTCAAACACGAGTCAAAATTTAGAGAAGCGCTAGAGAAGCTCACCACTGTAAAGGAGAATCCTAATTTCCCTAAAGGTGATAACCTGGATACACTCCTGTTTTTATATACGAGTAGTAACCGCTTTAATCATCGCTTTATGATAGGCGAGTTTAAAGATGGTGAAGATCTCGTTAAGGAGGTGCTCACTGGATTAAAATCACCTAAATACCGTATAGATGAGCATCACGTGATGATCTTTTATTACAAGATGGCGAGTCTATATTTTGGGGCGGGTGATAACATAAAATGTATCGAGTACTGCCAGAAAATCATAAATAATCATAGCCTTAAGAGCCGTGAGGACTTGATGTGCTTCTCACGTATTCTTAATCTCATCGCTCATTATGAGGCTGGTAAAGATTACCATCTTGAGTCATTGTTAAGAAGCACCTATAAGTTTCTTATTAAGATGGATGATATGCACGAGGTGCAAAAGGAGATGATTAAATTTGTGCGCAACCTGGGAGATATCTATCCTCACGAACTTAAAACTGAGTTTAAAAAACTTCACAGTACGCTCAAGCAATACGAAGACGATCCGTATGAGCGTAGAGCCTTCTTATATCTAGATGTGTTGTCTTGGCTAGAGAGTAAGATAGAAAACAGACCCGTTGCGGATGTGATTAAAGAAAAAGCACAAAAATTAATAAGGTAATCTTCTACTTTATTTTTTTACAACATACCCTAACACCATTTAATGTCAAATAACACCACCCGCCATATATTAGAAATTAACCTAGCAATGCTTTTTGTAAGCACCTCGGGAGTACTAGGTAGATACATTGATTTGCCACCAGCCGTAACCATCGGTATACGCTCATTTCTTGCAATGTTACTACTGGGACTATTCGTAAAGTGGAAAGGTTTTTCTTTTACGCTTGCGCGAAAAGATATACTCGGAATTGCGCTATCTGGAGTTTTTATGGGGCTACACTGGATTACCTATTTCTACTCATTACAATTGTCTAACGTGGCAATAGGGATGCTGTCATTATTTACATATCCAGTAATGACAAGCTTACTCGAGCCTGTATTTTTAAAAACACAGTTTTCAAAAATGCACTTGCTACTAGGGGTACTTGTCTTGATAGGTATTTACTTTCTTGCGCCTTCTTTTGATACAGAAAACGACTACTTCCTTGCGATATTAATAGGTTTGCTGTCGGCATTATGTTTTGCAATACGTAACCTCTTGGTAAAAACAAAGATAGGCTCCTACAACGGGTCTGTAGTGATGTGGTATCAAACGCTGGTGATAGCAATAATGCTTATACCGGCATATTTCATTTTTGATGCCGAAGGATTTGTAAAAGAGCTTCCTTATATAGGGATGCTTGCCCTTATAACTACTGCTTTGGGACACACGATGTTTCTCTTTAGTATTAAAAGGTTTTCTGTGACGGCTGCTAGTTTAATGGGAAGCGTACAACCTATTTATGGAATCATCCTCGGTATTATTTTTCTTAACGAAATACCTGGGTGGCGTACCGTTTTGGGAGGGTCTCTTATTTTATTTAGTGTAGTGGTAGAGAGTTTAAGAGCGTCTCGAAATAAGTAGGAAATCCCTAATTACAGGCCTTCCACACAGCATCTCCTTCGGGAACTTGAGCTATAAAAGTCATTTCTTCCTTTTTTACAGGGTGGTTGAGGGTAAGCTTTCGCGAAAGCAAACTTATACTACCATCAGGATTACTGCGGTCAAAACCATATTTAAGATCTCCCTTTATAGGGCAACCTATGGCCGTAAGCTGGGCGCGTATCTGGTGATGTCTCCCAGTGTGTAGGTCTATCTCAAGAAGATAAAATGTTTTAAGCTTTTTAATCACTCTGTAATCTAGAACAGCTTTTTTACTGTCTGGCACCTCGTGCTTGTGAGCGTAGCTTTTGTTTTGTTTTGGGTTGCGTTTTAAAAAGTGTGTAAGCGTGCCACTCTCTGCCGGAGGCGGGTTTTTTACAAGTGCCCAGTATGTTTTTTTAGTCTGTCGCTCAGAAAACATCTTGTTAAGACGCGGTAACGCCTTACTGGTACGGGCAAAAATAACAATGCCAGAAGTAGGTCTGTCTAGTCTGTGTACCACACCTAGATATACCGCTCCTGGCTTATTATATTTTACTGCAATATATTTTTTTACAACTTCACTCAGTGGCAAGTCTCCCGTTTTATCTCCCTGCACAATATCACCACTACGTTTATTAACCACGATAATGTGGTTATCTTCATATATAACGTTGAGGTTTTCTGGCGTGGAGTGCATTGTGGGTGGTTACCGCTTTCGCGAAAGCGTACTATTAATACTGCTCATCTTCATTAGGAAAGTCCTGTGATTTTACGTCTGCGCTGTACTTCTCAAAAGCAGAGGTCATCTCAGTATGCATATCTAGATAACGACGTAAAAATCGTGGGTTGAACTCGTGAGTCATACCCAGCATATCGTGTGTTACTAGTACTTGACCATCTACACCACCACCAGCGCCTATACCTATAACAGGGATTGTTAAGCTATCTGCAACCTCCTTTGCGAGTTGTGCCGGTACTTTTTCAAGCACAAGGGCAAAACAACCTGCTTTTTGAAGCATAAGGGCATCTTCTTTAAGTTTTTGAGCTTCTTCTTCTTCCTTAGCTCGTACTGTATATGTACCAAATTTATAGATACTTTGTGGCGTAAGTCCTAGGTGACCCATTACCGGGATACCTGCGTTAAGGATACGCTTTATGCTTTCTTTTACTTCTTTACCACCTTCAAGTTTTATAGAGTGACCTCCAGATTCTTTCATAATACGTATGGCAGATCTTAGTGCTTCTTTAGGGTCACTTTGATAACTACCAAAAGGTAGATCTACAACTACTAGCGCGCGGTTTGCCGCTCTTACAACAGAAGAGGCGTGGTAAATCATCTGGTCTAGAGTGATAGGTAATGTAGTCTCGTGACCAGCCATCACATTTGATGCACTATCACCTACAAGAATCACATCTATGCCTGCACCATCTACAATTTGAGCCATTGTATAATCATAGGCTGTGAGCATTGATATTTTCTCTCCTCGAGATTTCATCTCAGTAAGAGACTTCACGGTTACTCTTTTGTATTCTTTTTTGGCTGTAGACATTTGTTTATTTTTTCTGTTACAAAAGTAGTAAATTAGATACCTATGTGTTAAACATTATAGATGCGACTCAAATATCTTTTTATTCCTATGATTGCGGTGTTCTTATTATTTGCCTTTGTAAAGGCAGATAAAGATTACTACAGGACTGCAAATCAAGATGTTTATAGTGAGAAAGTTGTAAAGGAGGTGGTGCAAACTTTTTTTGAAGGCTTTCATATGCAAGACTCAATTTTAATAAAAAAAGTAGTGCATCCAGATGTAATGATGCAATCTATAGGAAAGGGAGAGCTAGGTGAGGTACAACTGAGCAAGCAAGATTTCAGCGGATTTTTAAAGTCTATTTGTAGTATACCTGCGAGTACCACGTTTGAAGAGCGTATAGATAGCTATGAGATAAAAATGGATGGCAAGATGGCAAATGTCTGGACGCCATATTCATTTTACATAAATGGTAGTCTAAGTCATTGCGGGACTAATAGTTTCCAGCTTTTTAAGCGCAACGGTGTCTGGAAGATATTTTATATAGTAGACACTCGTGATCGTGAGGGTTGTGGTGAGAAGCGAGGGTAGCGATAGTAGCTCTCTAGTCTAGCTTGTAAATTAATCTAAAATCCATATTAAACTCAACACCGGTAGAAAATCCCTCATCACGTCGCGGATTTGTATCATTAAATAAAAAGTTGTCTTCAAAATCAAATCCTCTAAAGCTAGGATTTTCGATATTACTATATCTGTTATCCTTAAAACGAACACCTAGCCCAAAGTTTACACGGAGCATAAGTTTATTTGATAATCTTGTATACTCTCCAAAGTTTACTAAAACCCCATTTTTTACACGTTGATAGTCTGCACGGTCAAAAGCTATGAGCTCTACAGTGCCGTTTGCATCATTTACAGGATTAAACGTGTCAAAAAGTAGTGTTTCTTTACTGTTTATGTAAAACAACTCTAGCCCAATATAATTTGTGTATTTTTCTCCTTTGCCTATAAAGTAAAGTACTTCTGGACGTATTTCATAAAGGCTATAATTGTTTGAGTCTTCATTTGTGTAAGGTAAGCCTTGAAAACCTACTCCCACGCTACCTCCCACAGACCAGTGATTGTTAAGTGATCTCGTGTACCCTACATTTATTCTAGGAAAAGGCGTGATAGGACTTACTAAACTAAGGCTCACATATGATTTTACAGGTACTCTTGAGATACTATCCCTACGCTCAATTTTCTTTATTCGTTTTTCTACGCGTATTGCTTTCTTTTCTTCACGGGTGGTCTGTGCTTGTAGGTTTTGAAAACAACATAAAATGATAACGAGGGCAGTTGTAGTAATTCTCATTTAAGGTAGGATTTAGTGAGGATTCTATATCAAGATACATTCTCTATCAGAAGGTTGCGTGATAAGTGGCTTTATATTTTTAACAATCTGACATTGCAACATTTATCGCAAGGCCACCTTCTGAGGTTTCTTTGTATTTTGTATTCATATCTTGTGCTGTTTGCCACATCGTCTCTATGACTTTATCTAGTGGGACTTTTGCATTTGCAGCATCTGCATCTAGCGCCATCTCACAGGCATTAATCGCTTTTATAGCCCCCATTGCATTACGCTCTATACAAGGTATCTGTACAAGACCGCCTATAGGGTCACAGGTAAGACCTAAGTGATGCTCCATAGCAATCTCTGCTGCCATAAGAACTTGCTCTGGAGTACCGCCCATAAGCTCTGTAAGTCCTGCTGCTGCCATAGCACTAGAGACTCCTATTTCTGCTTGACATCCACCCATTGCGGCAGAGATGGTTGCTCCTTTTTTAAAGAGACTTCCTACCTCTCCAGCTACAAGTAAGAACCTTTTAATATCTTCAAAATTTGCATCGTGATTTTCTATAACGATGTAGTACATAAGCACAGAAGGGATTACGCCTGCGCTTCCGTTAGTAGGAGCGGTCACGACACGTCCTAGAGATGCATTTACCTCATTTACTGCTAGGGCAAAGCAGGATACCCATTTTAATATTTCGCGAAAGCGTACTTCTTGCCCACGTATAGCTTCTATCCACTCGTACTTATCTGTGTATGTTGTGTTTTTTTGTAAGCGTAAGTGCGTGTCAAAAGCGCGTCTTCTCACATTGAGACCACCTGGGAGCGTTCCCTCGGTGTGACAGCCTGTGTACATAGAGTCAAGCATTACATCCCAAATCTGTCTAAAACGCTCATCAATCTCCTCTTGAGTATTGAGGTACAATTCATTTTCTAAAATAATTTCAGAAATGGACTTGCCTTCTTGCTTACAGAATTTAAGTAATTCGGTTGCTTTTTCTATAGGTCTGGGGAAACATTCAAAGGCTATCTTCTTGCGCTGTGCTCTCTTTCTTTCTTTTTGAATTACAAAACCACCGCCTATGGAGTAGTACACCTCTCTTACTTTCTTGCCGTTAGTAAGTGTTGCTGTAAAGCGTATTCCGTTAGGGTGAAAAGGGAGAAATTTTCTATTAAAAATAATATCCTCTTCTGGGTCAAAACTAAAGGTGAGTGACCCATCCAGCTCTAACCTTCTAAAGAGTTTTATGTGTTCTACCGTAGTCGGGATGTCTTCTATACTGCAGGTTGTAGGGTCTGCACCCGTAAGTCCCATAATAACGGCGACATCTGTGGCGTGTCCCTTACCGGTGAGAGATAATGAGCCGTAGAGGTCTACTTTTAAACTCTCTATAAGTTCAAAGTTACCTTTAGTCTTAAGTTTTTCAATAAATCTAATGGCCGCTCTCCACGGTCCTAGCGTATGAGAACTAGAAGGTCCCACACCTATTTTAAGCATATCAAAAACAGAAATAGCCTCTATTTGCTTGTTCATAGATCAAGTCGCATTATATAATCGGTTTGAATCTCTGCAATCATATCATAATCGTGAGTGCCTACTATCTTAAAACCGTGTCTTTTATAAAATTTTATGGCCTCTGGATTTTCTTCCCAAACGCCCAGCCAAATGTAGTTTTTTTCTAACTCCTTTGCTTTAGAAATCGAAAATTCTATAAGCTCGCTTCCGTAGCCCTTTCCTAAGTGTGGGATATCTATGTATATACGTTCTACTTCTAATCCATTTTCTTCTTGAAATTCTGTTTGGGCGTTGCTTGTATTGAGTTTTAAATAGCCTAGAATTTCATCCTTCTCTTTATAAAAATACCAGTATGAATCTGGGTTGGATAGTTGTTTGTTGAGGTTCGCTTTCGCGAAAGCGTCTTCATAATACCTCTCAATCACACCAGGTGCATTTTTTGAAGCAAAAGCTGCCGAGTATGTGCGCATAGCAAGATCACGTAGGGTAGAAAGATCGTTTAATGTGATAGGAGTGAGACGCATACTGATCTAGCTTGTTGTGGTGCGAGAAATAATTAAAATAATGATTACAAAACCGTTATTCATCGCGTGGAGTGCCATAGGCCAAACGATGTTTTCATTTTTGATTTTAAGTAATCCCATCATAAATCCTGAAATTATTCTAGGTATAATAAGCGCAATGAGCGCTGCATTAAGCACAAAGGTGTCTACATAATTATTAATATGTACCATACCAAAAAGTAGCGAACTCACAATAAGAACAACCGTAGAATGTCGTGATAAGAAGTTGCGTATTTTGAGGGTGCTTTGCTCGGGTATAAGCTGTTTGAAAATCGTAAACACGGTAAATAAGAATACCGCTATAAACCCAAGTTTTACAGCCCAATGCACATCTGTAGGGATAAATTTATTTGAGTAAAAAAGTGGCCAGGAGCATAAAAGCAATATCACATCTGCGTGAGAAGGTTTTATAAGCGTGCGGAACATCATCTCCTCGATAATGGGAGCAAATATTACCGCGAGTACAAATAACTTAAGCGGGTTGTCTTGCAAGAGTTTCTTTAAGAAACTTTGCTCATATTGCTCTTCAAATAGATCTGGAAACTGAGTTTTTACAATGCCAAATGCTATAAAAATTAAAATGTATAACGCCCAGAGATAGAGGTAATACCTTACGAGATTTGAGGTCTTATTGATAATTGTGTGTTTTAAACAGCCCTTGAGTGGTGTTTCAAGGGCTGCTGTTTTTTATATTATGAGAGTGACTTATCGGATTTCTTTAATGTTTTGCTCCATTTTCAATACCCACAGAAGATTTTTTGATAAAATCACGTAAATCATCATTTGCATTGATAAGATCTTCATTGCGTAAGTACATCATGTGTCCAGACCTATATCCTTTAAAGCTTAATCTGTCAGCCAACTTGCCACTTGCGTTAAGTTGCCACATCACATATTTTGCATTAAAGTAGGTGGTTGCGCCATCGTAATAACCGCTTTGTATCATTACGTTGAGGTTAGGGTTAACACCCATTGCTTTACGAAGACTTGCTCCAGCATTGTTGTTAGAGCGATCCCATGGACGCACAGGGCCAAACATATTATAACTAAGGTCTGTTTTCAATCCTAACTCTTGACTGTAATAATAGTTAATGGCTGGAGTAAAGGAATGTAGCCATGATGTGAGTTCGCTATTGTAATCTGGTCTATCACCAGCTTCTTTTACGTCTAATCCTTTATAACGAGAATCAAGACGTCCTATGGTAAGTCCGTCGCGGTTTCTCAATAAATCTTTCCAGAAGTAATTAAAAGGTACTTCAAGGTTGTTTTGTCTTATGGTAGTTTCTGAGAGTCCAGAGTAGTAGGCCATTTTTTTGATAGCGGCCTCTTTTTTATCTGCTTCCAGATATCCAGATTTTACCAGTAGAGGTAATAGCTCGTTTACCGCATAGTGTTCACTTTCGGCAAGTACTTCAGTTAGGTCTTTCTGTTGAAGGGCTGGAGGCAGCATATTGTGATACCATGCGGCAGCTGTAAAGTAAGGAAGGCGGTTTGCCACTTCTACCGGTCCATCAAAATCAAAACCTATTTCTGTAGGAGATACGAGCACAACCCCGTTAATAAACATCCATTTACTATCTTGAAGTTCGGCGGCAAGTCCAGATACGCGGGTGGTGCCATAACTTTCGCCAATTAAAAACTTAGGAGAGCGCCAGCGATTATTTCTTGTTACAAAAGTATTTACCCAGTCGGCTAGATATTTAATATCTGCATTTACTCCAAAAAACTGTTTAGAGTCCGGCATTTCTCCTTTTTCATTAGGCAGCATTCGGCTATATCCAGTATTTACAGGGTTTACAAAGACGATATCTGCTACGTCTAAGATTGAATTGGGGTTACTTTTTATGCCGTAAGGTTGTACTGGATAACCTTCGTCGTCTATTTTAAGGATGCGTGGTCCTGTATATGCAATGTGCATCCATACAGATGCAGATCCTGGACCACCGTTAAAAGAAATAACTAAAGGTCTAGTCTCATCATTTTTAATATCAGAACGTTTGTAATAGGTGTATAATAAACTCGCAACAGGCATTCCTTCATCATCCCAGACTGGTTGAAAACCAGCTGTAGCTGTATACGGAATCGTTTTTCCCTTAATAGTGATAGAGTGATTTGTTACGATGGTCGTGTCTATTGGTACAGAGACTTTTTGAGAATACGCTTTCGCGAAAGCGGAAACAATAATAATACCCGTGAGAATGTGTTTGAAATACATGGATTGTGAATTTTGGTTGTATTTATAAAAATAGTGTGTAGTAGCTAAACATAAGGGAATAAAGACCTTTTTAATGAATATGCTATGGCGCGATAAAGAGTGTGTATAATAATGCACAACCTATGGCAATGGCAAAACTCAGCATGGTGCCTATGAGTACATACTCCGTTTTAAGATAGTCTCCATCTTTGAATCTCAAAATTGATTTTGCAGTAATCAAAAACCCTACTGCGCTGAACTGCCCTACGATGATAAGCACGAGTACTAGCCACCTCTCTGTAATACCTATTAGTCTGCCAGCATTAGGCAGGTCTTGTGATTTTTCTGTAAATGAAACAGAGAATAGGTTGAAAATTTCTTTAATAATAATATTTGCTGGCTTTGTACAAAGTAAAAACATTGCAATAAGGCATATTAGAGGAAAGTGGGAGGCATCTAGTACAAGTGGTTGCCACCCCAAGATATTTACATAAAGAATACTTGCTACCACATAGGTGATGATGTGAAGTAACTGGTCAATAAAGAAAGCACCTTTATGTAGCCATTTGTTGTTAAGTAATTGAGGTTTTAAGCCGTCAATGATCCAGTGTATGCCTGCGATTACTATTGCCCAAGGAAGAAACCTATAATCAAGAGATGTAATAAAAGATGCAATAAACACTGTGAGAATATGCCACTTGAGATGCTTGCTTTTGAAGCCTTTTTTTGCCTTTGACTTTGCAGTTTTCTTAGATTGAAAAGTGTAATCTGCAAGCAGATGACCTATGGTTTGTAAGGCGATGAGAGTTGCTATGTCCATTATGAAATCTTGCTTAAGGTGTGATTAAAATACTTGATGGCTTTGTCCATTCCATTCCATCCAGAGGCTGTGGAGTGCTGATTAATAGAAGACTGACTTACTCCTAGTTTTTTTGCAATAACCTTCTCGCTATTACCCATAATTTTTAAAAACAAGACCTCACTCTGTCTGCTAGTTGCTCGTGCTAGTAAGTGATCTAGTAATGAGATAATAGCATCTATGTTGAGGTTTAGCTCTTCGTTTATTGAGCTAAAGAATAGCGTGTTTTTTATAACCATACGCTCCTTGTTGTGGGTGCTCTCACTACTTATAGCACGACCACTTCTGTAAATGGCGTCCCCATCTATAATATTTTCTTCTCTATTGAATCTATCTAGCCTACCTAAGCCCATAGCAAGGCGAATGCTATAGGTCTGAAAAACTCTTGTTCTATTATTCTCTACCTTTTCCTCAATTTCTAAAGACTTTATGAATGTTTTGATAGCTAGTGCCACAGCAAGTCCATTTTCAGGATCAGGAACCACACACTCAAGATAATCTCCTTTGATGAGTCTAGAGAACGTATTATATTTAGCTTCTAGTTGTTTAAATAACTGCAATAGTTGTACTTCGAGCGTTTTCTTTTCGTCCGTGCTTAAACTTGTGTAGGCAATAAAATCGCCAGAAATTACTATATGATTGGTATAATCCACTTTTTGAATACTTTGAAAATCAAATATAAGCAAATATGCTTATAGAATATATTTATAAGCAAATAAGCTTATAGAGTATATTTATAAGTATATATGCTTATAAAGTATATTTATAAGTGAATATGCTTATAAATCTATTTTTCAGTATGTACGATAGTACCATCCTTAATTACCGTATTTATATCTTGCGTAGCACTTATGTCTAGTAGCGGATTACTACTAAGAAGTACTAAGTCTGCTTTGTTACCTGCGGCTAGATGATAGCCTTTCTTGTGTAAAAAATTTGCGCCTTGATACATTGTTGCAATTGCATTTGCTGGAGTAATCCCAGCTTTTACCATTTCTTCTAACTCTCCATGTAGCGATGGTCCTGGGTAAGTATATGAATTGTAAGCGCCACTATCTGATCCCGAAAGGAGATTAACCCCAGCTTTATCTAATGAAACAACCAGCTTTAGAAAAAATTGCTGTAGTTCTTTTCTATCTTGTTTGGCTTTTGGACTTGCATTCAGAGCGCCTTTATTCCTTCCTTCATAAGTGGCTATAAAATCTGCATCTAGCGTTTTTAAATAAGCATCATCACTATGATTTACTTCGTCCATATAGCTCAGCACATCGCCTATGTATAAAGTAGGGGTGACGTATACATTCTTACTTTTTAATTTTTCAAAAGTTTGTTGTGCTGTTTGCTCATCATAACTTGCTATAAGCTGTTCCATACTTCCCCAGAACCCTAGCTTTCCATCTTTTACGTCTTGAGTAATCTCTTTTTCACGAGAAGAGCATCCTTTTAAAATATAATAGAGGTGTTCAATATTATCAATTCCAGCAGCGATGGTTTCATCTAGTGTCACGGTAAAAGGCATGTGCCCGGAGGTAATCATTCCGCGCTCTTCTGCTTGTGTTATAATGGATAGGTAAGTCTCTCTAGAGATTGTACTATCATAAAGTTTTACATAATCGACTTCTAGTTGCTGCAAAGAATCTAGAGCTCTACTTATTTCTTCGTCTGTAGTAACACCTATAGAGCCTGCCCAGCGAGCATTCTTTCCATCTAGTTTAGGTCCAGATGTATAAATAGTAGGACCTATGCGCTTTTTATTTTTTATTTCTTCATTCCATTGCTGTACTTGGGTAGTGAGGTCGCCTCCAGCATCGCGCACTGTTGTAATTCCATATTTTATAAATTGTTCAAGAAATTTCTCATTCTGCGGAATAAGAGCTTCGCCTCCGCGAAAATGAGTATGATTATCCCAAAAACCAAGAAGTAAAAACTTACCAGTGCCGTCTATTTCATGACCCTCCTTAGTGTCTGAAGGTGTTCTGACTTCTTCAATTTTGTAAATCGAATCATTCTTTAGGTACACGTTTTTATTAGTGCTTAGTACTCCATTTTCGTCTATAATGGAGACATTGCTTATCTTGAGATCATATGCTGGCTTTGTGTCCTTAGGCTTACAGCCTGCAAGTAGTAAAAGTATCGCTATGATTGAGTATGTGTGCTTCATATAATTGATATTGTCTGTTTAGGGGAGTTTTACTGCTACGCTTTCGCGAAAGCGTAGTTCCTCAAAGCTCAGTCTTAAAATTACAAAATAGCTAACTATTTATAGGAGGGATGTCGCTCAGTCTAAAATAACAATTACATTGCGTTTCAAATGAAGAAAATGAACACTGAAAATCTCCAAATTATATCTGATATGTTACTCATGGCAAAAGCAGATAATAAATTACATGAACGTGAGTATAATTTTATACTTCAGGTGGCAAAGCGTATGAATGTCTCAAAAAAAGAGGTCGATGCGCTTGTAGAAAACCCTCAAAGTAAGATGGTTTTTAAAACAGAAATGCAGCGTCTCACACAGTTTCATAGGGTGCTCTTAGTAATGAATGTAGATGAAGAAACTCAATTTGTAGAAATTGACACCTTACGTAATTATGGTTTAAAGCTAGGAATACGTGCAGAGGCGGTGCAGCAAATACTAAGCGAAATGGCAGATTATGAGCATAAAATGATACCTTCAGAACGTCTTGTAGAGATTTTCAAACGCTTCTATAATTAATGCAAAGCGTCAAAATGACAGTGTAAATTATATTAAAACTGTCAAAAAGTCATAAAATTTATATTGGAACTGAATTTGCCTAATCCATAGCAGAATCAGTTAAACTTTAAATTTATAATTATGACTTTAGTTAGAAAAAATACAGCTCCATATTTACCATCAGTTTTTGAAGAATTATTAAATACTGACTGGCTAGGAGGAAGAACAAACACATTTGCCACAGCAACCCCTTCTGTAAATATTATAGAGGCAGATGATTCATTTGCTTTACAAGTAGCTGCCCCAGGACTTAAGAAAGAGAATTTCAATATCCAATTAGATAATGATTTACTCACAATCTCTTCTGAGATTAAGAAAGAAGCAGAGAGTCAGGATGCTCAAGCAGCAGAAAATCAGAAATTTACGAGAAGAGAATTTAATTACACTTCATTTAAACGCTCGTTTAATTTACCTGAATCTGTAAATACAGCAAAAATCACTGCCGAATATGTAGATGGTATTCTCACAATAGGATTGCCTAAACGTGAGGAAGCACGTGTGCAGCCATCTCGATTAATCGAGATAGCATAACAATTTAAGTTGGTTAGTTTTAGATTGGGTTTCCGCAAGGAGACCCTTTCTTATTTATGCGAGTTCCTTAAGCTTTTCTTGATAGGCCTTAATTTGATCTCTCAGTTTTGCGGCCTGCATGAAGTCTAGTTCCTTTGCTGCGGCTTCCATGGCTTTACGAGTGCTTCTTATTTTCTTCTCAAGCTGAGGTTTTGTCTCATACTCTTGAGCATCTTCGGCCGCTAGGTTTACGAGTTCTTCGGCTTCTATTTTGTAAGCTTCTTTCTGTGTGATTGCATTATCAAGTGATTTTTTTATTGCCATAGGGCTCAAGCCGTGCTTGGTATTATAATCTATTTGCTTTTGCCTGCGATAATTACTGTCATCTATGGTTTCTTGCATAGAGCGAGTAATTTTATCTGCATACATGATTGCCTTACCGTTTATATTACGGGCAGCACGACCTATCGTTTGTGTGAGTGACCTGTTACTACGTAAAAAACCTTCTTTATCTGCATCTAGAATTGCTACAAGTGACACTTCAGGAAGATCTAGACCTTCTCTTAGTAGGTTTACACCCACGAGGACATCGTATAATCCTTTACGTAAATCCTGCATGATTTCTACGCGCTCAAGCGTATCCACATCAGAGTGTATGTAGCGTGTTCTTATGTCTATTCGCGTTAGGTACTTTGTGAGTTCTTCTGCCATACGCTTGGTAAGTGTAGTGACTAGAATGCGTTCATCACGTGCAGTAACTTTTGTGATTTCCTCTATAAGATCATCTATCTGGTTAAGTGATGGGCGTACTTCTACTATAGGATCAAGTAAACCTGTAGGTCTTATAATTTGCTCCACATAGGCGCCTTCGGTTTTTTGTAATTCATAATCTGCCGGAGTTGCAGATACGTAGATGACTTGGTTCTGCATCGCTTCCCATTCCTCAAATTTAAGAGGTCTGTTATCCATTGCAGCAGGAAGTCTAAAACCGTATTCTACTAGGTTTTCTTTTCTGCTTCTATCGCCACCATACATTGCACTTACTTGAGAGACTGTTACGTGACTTTCATCTACTACCATTAAATAGTCGTCTGGAAAGAAGTCTAATAAACAGAACGGTCTTGTGCCTGGCTCACGACCATCAAGATATCTTGAGTAATTCTCAATACCTGAGCAATACCCAAGTTCGCGTATCATCTCAAGGTCAAAATTTGTTCGCTCATCAAGACGTTTTGCTTCTAGGTGTTTACCTACGCCTTCAAAAAAGCCAACTTGCTTTGTAAGGTCTTCACCTATTTGATTAATCGCTCCTTGAAGTACATCTTGCGAGGTTACAAACATATTTGCAGGGTAGATGCGCAATTGTGAGTACTTCTCAATCACCTCTGCAGATGTAGGGTCAAAGGCTTCAATCTCTTCAATCTCATCACCAAAGAAGTGAATCCTAAACGCCATATCTGCATACCCAGGAAAAACTTCTACGGTATCTCCTTTAATTCTAAAATTCCCATGATTAAACTCACTTTCTGTTCTGGAGTATAAGCTTTGTACTAGCTTTTTGAGAAGCATCGTACGTGCGATGACTTGATCTTGCTTAATCTCAATGATGTTTTTTTGAAACTCGGCAGGGTTTCCTATACCGTATAAACAAGAAACCGAAGCTATTACAATCACATCTCGCCTACCTGAAAGTAGGGAAGTGGTTGTGCTTAATCGCATTTTTTCTATCTCCTCATTTATAGAAAGATCTTTTTCAATATAAACTCCAGAGGAAGGAATAAACGCTTCTGGCTGGTAGTAGTCATAGTAAGAAACAAAATACTCTACGGCATTGTTTGGAAAAAACGATTTAAACTCACTGTATAATTGGGCGGCAAGTGTTTTGTTATGTGCTAGTACTAATGTGGGTTTTTGCGTTTCTTGAATCACGTTTGCCACGGTAAATGTCTTTCCACTTCCGGTCACACCGAGAAGTGTTTGATATGCTTCGTTAGCATTAACGCCGTCTACTAGTGATTTAATAGCAGTGGGCTGATCGCCAGTAGGTTTAAAGGGTGATTCAAGTTTAAATTTCAAAAGCAGAATTTTTTATAAAATTACGGGTTTTTACGCTTTCGCGAAAGCGTGACACTCCCAATGAAATGTTAGAAAAAAAATGAAACTGATGTTATTTATAGAGAAAGGGCCTGATGAGCTTCATTCAAAGCGCCTAAAAGAATCTCACAACCTTCCTTGATTTCATCTATAGAAATGGTGAGTGGAGGTGTGATTCTTATGGCAGTGCTTTCAAAAAGTAGCCAGAATAAAATCAACCCGCGATCTTGGCATTTGAGGATAACTTCAGAAGCAATTTCTGCCGAAGGTGTCATGGCAGCTAGCATGAGTCCGCGGCCACGTATTTCTGTGATAAGCGGGTGAACTAGTAGTGATCTGATTAATTGTTCTTTTTCTAATGCTTCTTGCATTAGGCTACTCTCGGTAATTTCTTGAAGTGTAGCCAGTGCTGCAGCTGCAATTACTGGGTAACCTCCAAAGGTGGTAATATGACCAAGTTTTGGGTTATCTGAAAGCAAAGACATGATTTCTCGTGAGGCAGTAAACGCACCTATAGGCATGCCTCCTCCTAGTCCTTTGCCAGTGACAAGAATGTCTGGAGCTACATCGTAATGTTCAAAACCAAAGAGCTTACCAGTGCGACCCATTCCTGGTTGAATTTCGTCCAAAATCAATAGGGCGCCAACTTCCTGACATCGTGCTTTCACTTTTGCTAGAAAATTATGTGTAGGTTCTATAAAGCCAGCTCCGCCTTGAATTGTCTCAAGGACAACTCCTGCTGTTTTTTCTGTAATACGCTCAAGATAGCGCTCGCAATTAAACTTAATAAAAGCCACATCACCTATCATAGGGCGGAAGGGTGCTGTACGCTCTTCATTACTCATCAAGCTTAGCGCTCCATAACTATTACCGTGATATGCATCTACGGCAGCTATAATTTCAGTTCTTCCTGTTGCTCGTCTTGCTAGTTTTATCGCACCGTCTATGGCTTCTGTGCCACTGTTTACAAGATATGTGCTTTCTAGTTTTTCAGGAAGGTGTTGTGCAAGAAGTTTTGTGAGTTGTACGGCAGGAGACTGTGCATATTCACCGTACACCATAACGTGTAGGTATTTATCAAGCTGGTCTGTAATTGCTTTTTTTACTCTAGGATGTTGATGTCCTAAGCTGCAGGCAGAAACTCCAGCGACAAAATCTAAATACTTTTTATCTGCAGTGTCATATATATAACTTCCTTTTGCACGAGCTACTTCCATCGCTAGTGGATGCGGCGTAGTTTGTGCCTGATAGGTGAGGAAATCTGTTTTCATATAATAATAGATGACACTGGAAAATCTCAAATTTTCGCGAAAGCGAAATCAAATACACTTTTTTCTAAAGAATAATAAGGATGATGTTATCTTCCTTGTCTTCTTCCAGCGCGTGCAGATGTGCGCTGTCCGTACTGGTGCTTAGGCTGGTTTCCAGCACGCTTCATGTTTTCCTTCATCATTTTGAGTTGTTCACCTAGCATATTGTGCTTGTCGTGAGACTCTGCTTCTTTCATGAGAACTTGTGCTTCTCGCTTGCGGTTTTTACTCATAGCTATACCTGCAAGGCTCAGTTTTGCCATAGCAAGATCTGCATCCATAGATAAACCTAATTCAATAGCCTTTTTAAAATACTTTTCAGAAAGACTCATATTGGTTTGTGATACCATCAGGCCTTGTAAGTAATTATAGTAGCCTTCTTGTTTTTGGACGAGTGCTGTGCTCGGGTTTTTAATCTTTTTGAGCCATTTTTGTGCTCCTGGGAAGTCTTGTTTACGTAAACGTAAGAAGGCTAGGAGTATAATTTCGTTCTTAAAGTACAAGAATATAAATATTCCCATTAAAAGTAAGAGCATGATGCCGTTACCTATTTCATTCTCTATAAACTGCCATACAGCAGCGGCTAGTGTAGCTAGGGCAAGAACAAGTTTGATGTTTTTATTGAACATATATTGTATTTAGGTCGAATGATTTGTTATTTTTGCCTCACTCTGCAAGGCGATTGCAAAGGTATACAAAAGGAGATAAAATATTTTCATTTTTCCATTTGCAGAAGTAAAAACTTCTCGTATATTTGCGCCCAGCTTAGAGAGCTGTAATAAAAAGAAATTAAAGGCGGTCTTAGAAAGACCTTAAAGAAGATACAAAATGAGCAAGAGAACGTTTCAGCCATCAAAAAGAAAAAGAAGAAACAAACACGGTTTTAGAGAGCGTATGGCTTCTGTAAACGGTCGTAAAGTTTTAGCACGTCGTCGTGCTAAAGGAAGAAAGAAAATCAGTGTATCTTCTGAAACTCGTCACAAAAAATAATGCATCTTTAAGATGTATATATAAGGTGTTGCTTTTTTTAAGTAACACCTTTTTTTATACCCTGTAAGTTCCTAATTTTAGAAAACATTAGAAAAATATTAAGTAAATGCCTAAAAATCAAAACTTAAAATCGATTCTGCTTATAGGCTCAGGGCCTATAGTCATTGGTCAAGCGTGTGAATTTGATTATGCTGGATCTCAATCTTTACGTTCTTTAAGAGAGGATGGAATTGAGACTATTCTTATTAATTCTAACCCTGCAACCATTATGACTGATCCGACAATGGCGGATCATGTGTATTTATTACCATTAAATACAAAGTCAATTGTTCAAATACTAAAAGAACATCCTCAGATTGACGCAGTACTCCCTACAATGGGTGGACAGACTGCGCTTAACCTTTGTATTGAGGCAGATGAAAAAGGAATTTGGAAAGATTTTGGTGTAGAACTCATAGGGGTTGATATTGATGCGATTAACATAACAGAAGATCGCGATCAGTTTAAAAACTTAATGCGCGACATAGGTGTACCAATGGCACCACAAGCAAGTGCAAACTCTTTCTTAAAAGGAAAAGAGATTGCTCAAGAGTTTGGTTTTCCGTTAGTAATACGATCTTCATTTACACTAGGTGGGGCAGGAGCTTCATTTGTATTTGAAGAAAAAGATTTTGATAAACTACTTTCTCATGGTCTTGAAGTATCGCCTGTACATGAGGTGATGATTGATAAGGCTCTTTTAGGCTGGAAAGAATATGAGCTAGAATTATTACGTGATGCAAATGATAACGTAGTAATAATCTGTGCGATAGAGAATATGGATCCTATGGGAATCCACACTGGAGATTCAATAACAGTAGCTCCAGCAATGACACTTTCTGATGTCACTTATCAAAAAATGCGTGATATGGCTATCCATATGATGCGTAGTATAGGTGATTTTGCAGGAGGATGTAACGTACAGTTTGCTGTCAATCCAGATAATGAAGAGGAGATTATTGCAATTGAAATTAACCCACGTGTGTCAAGATCATCTGCACTAGCATCTAAAGCGACTGGATATCCTATTGCAAAGATTGCAACTAAGCTAGCAATAGGTTACCACCTTGATGAACTTGATAATCAAATCACTAAGTCAACATCGGCACTTTTTGAGCCTACACTAGATTATGTGATTGTAAAAATCCCACGTTGGAACTTTGATAAGTTTGAAGGAAGTGATCGTACCCTTGGCTTACAGATGAAATCTGTAGGAGAAGTAATGGGAATAGGTCGTTCTTTTCAAGAGGCATTACATAAAGCGACGCAATCTCTTGAGATTAAGCGTAACGGATTAGGAGCAGATGGTAAAGGCTATAAAAGCTATGATCAGATTATAGAGAAGCTTACAAACGCGAGTTGGGATCGTGTATTTGTGATCTATGATGCCATCCAGATGGGTATTCCATTAACTCGTATCCATGAGATTACAAAAATAGATATGTGGTTCCTTAAACAATATGAGGAGCTATATGCGATGGACAAAGAAATATCTACGTATAAATTAGATACGCTTCCGCGAAATTTATTGATGGAAGCAAAGCAACGTGGTTTTGCAGATCGTCAGATTGCCCACATGTTAGGATGTTTAGAGAGTGAAGTTACGCACAGACGTGACGAGCTTAGAATAAATCGAGTTTATAAGTTAGTAGATACTTGTGCAGCAGAATTTGTTGCAAAAACTCCTTATTTCTACTCTACTTTTGAGAATGATATGCAGCTTGCAGATGGAACATTAACTACTCATAATGAGAGCGTTGTTTCAGATAAGAAAAAGATTATAGTATTAGGTTCAGGTCCCAACCGTATAGGTCAAGGAATAGAATTTGACTACTGCTGTGTGCATGGGGTAATGGCAGCTGCAGAGTGTGGTTATGAAACAATCATGATTAACTGTAATCCAGAAACGGTATCTACAGATTTTGACACGGCAGATAAGCTTTACTTTGAGCCTGTATTCTGGGAACACATTTACGACATTATCCGTCATGAAAAACCAGAAGGAGTCATTGTTCAACTAGGAGGGCAAACGGCGCTTAAGTTGGCTGAAAAGCTAGATCGTTATGGTATCAAAATTTTAGGAACTAGTTATCAAGCACTAGATCTTGCAGAAGATAGAGGAAGTTTTTCTTCGCTATTAAAAGATCTTAATATCCCTTATCCAGAATTTGATGTTGCCGAAACAGCAGATGAAGCACTAGTAGTAGCAGCAAAACTTGATTACCCTATTCTTGTAAGACCATCATATGTATTAGGAGGTCAAGGAATGAAGATTGTAATCAATGATAATGAACTTGAAGAGCACGTAGTAGACTTACTGCGTAAAATTCCTAATAATAAACTGTTACTAGATCACTACTTAGATGGAGCAATAGAGGCAGAGGCAGATGCTATTTGTGACGGAGAAGACGTTTATATAATAGGTATTATGGAGCATATAGAACCTTGCGGAATTCACTCTGGGGACTCTAATGCAACCTTACCTCCTTTTAATCTAGGAGACCTTGTCATGGAGCAAATAAAAGACCATACTAGAAAGATAGCATTAGCTCTTGATACTGTAGGTCTCATTAATATCCAGTTTGCAGTAAAGGATGACAAGGTATATATCATTGAGGCAAACCCTCGTGCATCTCGTACGGTTCCATTTATTGCAAAGGCCTATAAAGAGCCTTATGTGAATTATGCTACAAAAGTGATGCTAGGTGCTAAGAAGGTAAAAGATTTTAATTTTAATCCGCAGCTTGAAGGGTATGCAATTAAGCAACCAGTATTCTCTTTCAATAAATTTCCTAATGTAAATAAGAACTTAGGACCAGAAATGAAGAGTACAGGAGAAAGTATACTGTTTATTGATAACTTAAGAGATGATGCATTTTACGATCTATATGCTCGTAGAAAAATGTATTTGAGTAATTAAGTACAATCTCAGTAATAATTCTTAAAAGCCTACTCCTAAAGTAGGCTTTTTTTAATACTAAAACCCTGTTCAATTTAAAACTAACAATCTGTAAATTAGCGTTTAATGTTTATCTAATTTCTTTAGATTTGTTAAAAAATATGCGCTTTAACGTGCTATTGTAATATAATTGTAGGTTTATTCTTTCAAACATGAATTTTTTAAAAAATCAATCTTATATTGTAAACACATTCAATTAATTTCCCCCATTGATGATTAAAAAATTACTCTTATTGAGCTTCTTTTTCCTTTCTGTAGGATCGATTATGGCTCAAAATAATGACTATAAAGGTGATAGTAAAGATCAGACTTCACTAGCAGAAGAGGTTTCTATTTACCCTAATCCCGCGATAGATAAAGTTCAAATCTCTAATGATGGGAAAAATAAATTAAAGGTTGTTGTCTATAATATTTTGGGAGATCCGATGTTGGACAAAAACATCACTGGAAATGATGATTATTTGGATATTACGACACTACAGGCGGGTATCTATATTGTTTCTTTTACAGATGGTAAACGGACCACTACTAAGAGACTAGTTAAAAATTAGCACTAAATCATACTCATAAAAAAAGCCGCAAATTGCGGCTTTTTTTATTGTCTATTGAAATGTGGCGATTGTTCCGGTACTACTTTTGTGACAAAGTATTTTGAATCTCCCCAAAAGGAAAACGTTCCAAACCGCTCTATATATTCAAGCTTTACATATTGACCTTGATATTCTTGAAGTGCTTCAATAGCTTCTTTTTCTTGGTCTAATACCGAGAAACTAAATATTTGTGCACCACTTATACCTTGGCTTATTTCCCCTTCCCAAGTTTTAAACACTACTCCTTTATTTGAAAACTTTATGAGTTCGCCAGCGCGAGTTCCTTTACTATAAGGCACGTAGTATATAAATGCAAACCATCCGGCAGCCATAAGAAATATGGTGGTTAACACTACAAATAATATTTTTTTCATAATTGATTTATTCGATTAAAGTTATATCGTCATCACTCGCAATAGCGCGGTTAACGATGTTTTCTGGAAGTTGCTTCTTTGCTTTTGCTCCCATTTTTCTTAGTTTTTCAACGCGTGTAATTAGGTTTCCGTTTCCTTCTACAAGTTTATTCATTGCTGCTGAATATCCTGCCTTAGCATCGTCCATTTTTTTACCTACAGCAGTTAGATCGGTCACTAAGCCATGAAATTTATCATATAATCCTCCTGCTTGCCTCGCAATCTCTAGCGCATTTTGTTGTTGTTTCTCATTATTCCACATAGAGTCTATAGTGCGTAATGTGGCTAAGAGCGTAGATGGAGTGACTATCACAATATTCTTTTCAAATGCCTGATTGTATAATTGATTATCATAATTAATTGCAACTGCAAATGCTGGCTCAATCGGGATGAAAAGTAATACAAAATCTGGACTTTCAATCTGGTAAAGATCGTGGTAATTTTTATCACTGAGCTGTTGTATGTGACGTTTTAGAGCAACTACATGATCTTTTAAATGCGTGTCACGTAGATGTAATTCTTCCTCATTTACAAATCGCTCATAAGCACGCAGCGAGACTTTACTATCTACAATCATTTTTTTGTTATCAGGAAGGTGTATTACCACATCTGGTAATACTCGGTTACCTTCTTCTGTTGTAAAGCTCTGCTGTATAAAGTATTCTCTATCTTTTTCTAGACCAGATTTTTCAAGGACTCTTTCTAGCACAAGTTTACCCCAGTTGCCTTGCATTTTACTGTCTCCTTTGAGTGCCTTGGTTAGATTATTTGCCTCCTTTGTCATTTGCTCATTTAGAGCGGTAAGACCTTTTATTTGCTCGTGTAAAGCAGAGCTCCTGTGTATTGCTTCCTTGTTAGTAGACTCTACTTTGAGTTCAAATTTTTCTATCTTTTCTTGAAGTGGCTTTAATATACTGTCTATATTCTTCTGGTTCTGTAAGGTGAATTTATTTGACTTTTCGTCAAGTATTTTATTAGCTATAATTTCAAAATCCTTGGTAAATTTTTCTTGGAGTTGCTCAAGCTCTTTCGTTTTCTCGTCCATACGGAGTTTGAGATTCTCATAGGCAACGTTGCGTGCTGTGAGCTCATTTTGAAATTGATCCTTTTCCTCTCTTATGTAAGCTATTTGCTTGTCACTTTCAAGTCGTAACTTTTGAAGTTGATTGCTATTTTCTTGTCTAAGCTGGGTGTTTTCTTGTTGCGCTTTCGCGAAAGCGGTCTTACCCTCAACTACCTTTTCTTGCTCGTTATCCAGCCGTTCCTGTAAACTAATGAACTGTCCTTTCTTCTTAAGATTTTCAATGTAAAAACCCAAAAATCCACCCACGAGGAGGCCTATGCAACTAGTGATAATAAGAAGGAGTGTATTGTCCATATTACTAAAAGGTAAAACGTATTTTAAAGGATAACTTTATACTATTTAATCAATTTGTGTGTCTGGTAAATCCAGTACGGCAGAGGTCTCAAGTGCATTACCAGCAATTCCCTTGATAGAGCCAAATAACGCCGAAATATTTTCTTGCACCACCCAGATTTGTTTCTCTCGGGAAGCCCAAATCCTGTGCATTGCCTTTTTCTCAGAGTTGAGCTGATTGATCATACCATCGTAATTCTCAACAATACGCTTTATATTTTGCACAAACTCATTACTGGTGAGGTAGCCATAAAGAAGTTCCATTTTATCTCCTTTATTCTCATCAGATGATTTTACAGATTGCGTTTTAATGAGCATTTCCCTAAGAACAAATGAGACGCTTTTTACCTCATGAAATCCACAAATCCATACACCATCTTTCTCCCCAAAACGGTCCATATCACTAGGAAATGTTTCTGTAACAATAACAGCAATATCTGCCTTACATTGTACTTGGTCTTGCTTAAGTTTTTCTATCCAGTCGTTTGAGAAATTCTTGGTACGTTTACTTTCATAAACGATAGAGCCACATGACTGCTGGAGTCTATTCATTACATTTTGAATACAGTCTGCACCTCGTATTCCTTTACCTACTTCCGTAATATTATCAAAAGGGTAGGAGTGCGCGAGTAGCTCTTCGAGTGCAAGTTCTTGCACTTCTCCTTGCATTTGCATGCTTCCTTGCTCTGCCTTGCGCTTCATCTCATCAATAAGCTTTTTTTGATCGTTCAGCTTTTTTTCAAATTCCTTTTCTTTAAGAAACATAGCTTCACGTTCTTTGGCGCGAGCTTTGTCTTCTATGGCTTTTTGACTTTCTAGAAGCTGCTTTTGCATAGTGAGTTGTAACTCTTCTGCTTGCTCTTTTAGCTGGTTTTCACGTTTTAGTAAATCTATCTCAGCCGATTTTAATGCGCGGTTTTCTTCCTTACGCTTTTCATTTTCAGACTGTAGTGATTTTAATTGCTGCTCAAAAGCTTCTTGAGTTGACTTTTCAATTTTTTCCTGCTCTTTGACTAGGCGCTGCTCTAATTTTGCCTTAAAAAGCTCATTTTCACGCTCCTTCTTTTCTTCAAAGAGTGCTACTTCCTTTTCAAGCTTTGCACGTTCTGCATTGAATTTTTCAGCTTGTTCGGCTACTTTGCGCTCATATTGCGCTTTAAATTGCGCCTGTAATTTTCCTGATAACGCCTCTTCTACGTCAAAGTTGTGAGCACAATTAGGGCACTGTATTTTATCAGTCATTGATTTTATTTTTGATAGTAATTCCTAATATTTGGAAATATGCTATAAAGATAGGAGAAGTAGCAAACATACACTCGGTTTACTACTTTGCTTTTTCAACAAAAGCTTGTGATATTATCTTGACAGAAAGATTGTGATTTATCTAATTACGGTTTTAAAAAAAAGATACCCTTTTCTTTATCAAATCCCACATGCTCAGAAGGAAACAATGTGTCAAAAACTCCATCACTTACCAATCTAGAAGGCGTGTTAAAGTGCGTTGTACCACTTTTCATGACTATCATTTTGTCACAAGCATTTAGCGCATATGGGATATCATGTGTGGAAAATAATATTGTTTTACCATGCTCATGAGCAATAGAAGTAAGCAGTTTTAATAACGAAGCTTTGTGATGTAAGTCAAGATGAGTCATGGGTTCATCAAGTAAAATCACATCTGTATCTTGTGCTAGTGCTCGTGCAATTAAAACACGCTGTAGTTGACCATCACTAAGCTCGTAGCATTTTTTATCCTTTAGGTCGAAGGTCTCCGTGTTTTTAAGTGCTTTGATAATTACTTCTCTATCAGTATCAGAAATGGTTCCTAGCCAGTTTGTGTAGGGTTGTCTTCCTAAGGCTACAAGTTCGGCAACAGATAGATTTTTTGAGATAGGTTGGTTAGTAAGCACTACACTCAATTGTTGTGCGAGTAGGGATGGAGAAATGGTTTTTATTTGCTTTCGCGAAAGCGTAACCTCACCACTCACAATAGGTTGTAATCCAGATAATGTGCGAAGTAATGTGGACTTTCCTGCGCCGTTAATACCCACAATACCTACGAGTTCTCCTTTGTTTATATCTAGGTTTATTTCGCTAGCAATGACAGTATTTACTGGTGATGCCAGATAGCCTATAGAAAGATCTGTAGTTTGTAAAATGCTATGTGAGCTCGGATTATTCATCTAGAAAAGTAATTTCTTTTTACGCACTAATAACCAAATTACAACAGGAGCTCCTACCATTGCAGAAATTGCGTTGATGGGAAGTGTAAATTCGCTAAAAGGTACTTGCGCAATCGTGTCACAAATAAGCATTAAAATGGCGCCTCCCATGATTACCGCTGGTAATAATATAACGTGTCTTGTGGTTTTTATCACCTGACGAATAAGATGCGGAACTGCAAGCCCAATAAAAGCAATAGGACCTGCAAAGGCAGTGATACTACCAGCTAGTAGGCTAGTTGCGATGATAATAAGTAATCTTGAACGTGAGAATCTAGTGCCTAAAGTTCTTGCATAAGCATCGCCAAGTAAAAAGCTGTCGAGTGATTTTATACTTGTGATGGATAAAACTAATCCTGCGGCAAAGCAAAGTGCCAAAATCCCAACGCCATTCCATGATAAATCACCAAGACTTCCAAACGACCAAAAGACAAAACGTTGTAACTCCTCGGCTTTACTGAAGTAAGCCAGAACGCTCACTACGGCACTAGTGAGGCTACCCACCATGAGACCTATAATGAGTAATGCCATCGTATCTTTTACACGAGTGGCCACTCCTATAACCATGAGTAATACCAGAAAACTACCTGCGCTTGCGGCGATAATAAGACCCCATTTACCAGAAAGAATTGCTGTAGAAAGCCCGAGAGCGGTACCTCCCAGAATGTATAATGCAACCCCTAAACTTGCTCCACTACTAATACCTAATACAAAAGGACCTGCCAGCGGATTACGGAAAAGTGTTTGCATAAGCAATCCAGATACCGCAAGTCCAGATCCGGCAATAATTGCAGTGATAGCTTTAGGTAATCTGTAGTCTACAATGATATATTCCCAAGAAGATTTTGAAACCTCAGAACCTACAAGGCTCGCAATAACATCCTGTATAGGTATAGCAACAGATCCTAGACTTAGATTTGCTAGTACACATACCAGCAACACTAGCGTAAGAATGAGAAATGTAAGGCTCGTGTTATTCATCTAGTGTGTCAAAAAAAGTAAATGCCTCTGTGATCATTTCTGGATGTAAGATTTTGGCAAGATCTCGCAATACTAAATCAGGTCTGTTAGGTGCTAGCTCATAATATAACAATCCGCCAGTTTCTCCTTTATATTTTGCAAATGTGTAAACTTTCTTGTTTTTAAATGCGTCAAACTGAGCATAAGCAGGATTATCACTCGCAAGCTTAGCATAACTCGTGTACTGTCCTGGTGCTATCCAGAAGTCGGCTTGCTGTCCTTTTTCTAGCACAGATTCTATACTTAGTGCGATACTTCCAGCTCCCTCGGTCTCAGACCACAAGTAATTACCGCCAGCATCTTCAAGTACTTTTGCCTGCCAGCTGTCACCCTTAGGTAGATACCAGATATCTTTAAACATACCTCCACTTAAAACTGTTGGCTTATTTTCTATAGCCGCTATTTGCTCTTTTAATAGGTTGTAGTTGGTTTCTATGTAATTAAAAATGCTATCTGCCTCGCGCTCTTTGCCATAAAGTGCGCCAAAAAACTTAATCCATTCTGCTTTTCCTAGTGGGTCTTTCTCTACCCAATCTCCATTATATAGTACAGGAATTCCAGCTCGTTCTACACTGTTAAGCGACTTGTTTTCTCCCTCTACACCAAAGCTTATAATTGCTTCTGGACGCAGCTCGATAGTGAGTTCTGTATTGAGTGATTCATTTTGACCAAGGTCAATAATTTCTTTGTTTGCAATACGCTTTCGCGAAAGCGGACTAGAGATATAATCAAGGTTAGGAAAACCTTTTAGCGTCTCTGCTACACCCAGCATTTCTAACGAAGGGATATGTGTGGTGGAAGTAACGACAACAGTGTTTAACGGTGTTTTTAGAATGGCATCTACACCCTGTGATTTAAGCGTTTGTTCTAATACGTTAAACTGCTCTTCATCTGTGTTATTTCCAGAAGAATCTCTCGGTATTAGTGCATATTTAAACTCCTTTTGCGCTCCAGGAAATGCTTCTGTAACTGTTATAATTGTATGATTTGAGTATTGTTTTATAGAGAATCCATTTGCATAATCTATAGACAATGAAGTGCCTTGGCCATCGCTGTTTTTAACCTCTTTTAACTTCTCTTTACATGAAATGAAAAGTGATAATAAAGTAACTAGAAATAGGGTAGTATTCTTCATCTGTCAAAAGTAGCATTAAAATAATCAATGCGACAAGCGCTCATTTAAGATTACAAATGACCGACTTGAGCTTGTGATTAGTTTTTAAATATTTATAGATAGACTGAAACATAGTTGTGTATATTTGTGCCGAATTTTGGTTCTAATGTGCTACACGAGCACGGAGGATTAATAGGGAATTCCGTTAAAAACGGAAGCTGTTCCCGCAACTGTAAGCTAAGCCCTTTATGGGTTTGTTACTACTACAAAGCCACTGTCACAAGGTGTTGTGATGGGAAGGTGTAACAAAAGCAAGCCAGGAGACCTGCCACAATTTTTAATTAAAATCAAGCGACTCTCGGGTAAAGAGGCGGTAGGTAATGAGACATATTTTCCTTTTTATTGCAGTGATGCTGTATGCACACGCGTCTGTTGGACAGGTAGATACACTTCAAGTTTTACCTGAGGTGATATTGAGTGACGTAAAGTTACGAGAGCACAGCGTGGGGATTGCAATTCAAAAAGTATCTGATAGTATATTGCGGCAATCTAGAACATCTCTTACAGATGTTTTGAAGAATAATACAAGTATATATTTTAGAGAAAATGGTCCTGGAGGTGTTTCTTCGGCGTCTTTTAGAGGGACAAATGCTTCTCAAACAGCCGTAGTGTGGAATGGTATCAATATAAACAGTCAGCTCACAGGTCAAACCGATTTTAATACCATCTCCACTAATAATTACGATAATCTTGACGTGCGTGCAGGCGGTGGAAGCATCATTTATGGTTCAGGAGCAATAGGAGGGAGCGTCCACCTTAATAATGAAATCCAGTTCTACAAACGTGCTGAGACTATTATCTCTGCGGGTTATGGAAGTTTTGATACACAGGTAGCACATGCAAAAACAAGATTTTCTACAGACAAATTTTATGTGGACGTAGGAGCCGATTTCCAGCAGTCTGAAAATGATTTTGACTATCTGGATACAGATAATTTGTTCAATGCTAACGGTCAATATGAGAATCTAGATCTCAATCTCAATGCTGGCTACCTATTATCAAGTGATGGAGATAATACTCAAATTTTAAAATTACATCATAACACATACGTAGGCGATCGTAATTTTTCTGGTACCCTAACCGCACCCTCTAATGATGCTTATGAGGATCGCAACACGAGAACCTTAGTAGCTTGGGAAAATCTAAGCAAGCGATATGATGGAACTTTAAGACTAGCTCATATTTATGAGCAATTCAGATATTTTGCAAACAATGAGTCAGTCCTTAATGATTTAGGCAAAGCCGCTCGTTACCTAGCAAACTATGAGGGAACTTTAAAAATAGATTCGTCCAAGAGACTTACGTTTTTGGGAGAAATAAACACCATATCGGCAGCGGGAGCTTCTATTGAGAAGGCATCTAGAACAAGCGCGGCTGCTGTAGGTTTATGGAAACATCAAGTGCTATCGGCATTAAGTTATGAAATACAGGTAAGGCAGGAAGTTGTTGAAGATTATCGTAGTCCATTCTTACTAGGGGTTGGTTTGGATTACGCTTTCGCGAAAGCGTATAAAGTTTCATTCAACGCTTCCCGCAATTACCGTGTACCTACATTTAATGATACCTACTGGGCGGGACCTAGAGCTACTGGGAATCCAGATATTAAACCAGAAACAAGTAAACAAGCCGAGCTAGGGATTGCTAGAAGTAAGAACAACGTCTCTTTAGGTTTAAGAGGTTTTTATATAGATACAGACGATTTGATTAAATGGCAACCTAACAGTGCAGGAATATGGAGTCCCGTAAACATTGCAGACACGGAGCATTATGGAGCCGAATTGTCTTTTAAACTTGATAAGAAATTGGGACAACATCAATTTACAGCTACTGCAGCATACGCTTATACCATTGCAGAGAACACAGAAACTAATAAACAACTTATTTATGTGCCTAAAAATAAGGGTACTGTTGGTGTGAGTCATAATTATAGTTGGCTTAGTTCATATGTGCAGGGTATTTATAATGGAAGTGTTTTTACTACAACAGATAATACATCAACAGTAGAAGGTTCTTTTGTTGCAAATGCAGGCTTAACTGCGGAACTTTTTAAGAGTGGAAATCATAAAATGATATTATCCACACAAATAAATAATGTCTTGAATACAAATTACCAAACGGTCGCTTTTAGGCCTAATCCTGGGCGCAACTTTTTAATACAAACAACGTATACCTTTTAAACACAATTATGAAAAAAACAATTTATTTATTATCCGTAGTATCGCTATTTGCCTTTTCTTGTGAAAGTGATGATGACTTTACAGAGCCAATTATAGAAGTAGAAGTAGAAGATGAGGCTTATGAGAATGGATTTTTAGTGACTAATCAGGGACCTTTTAATAATGGTTTTGGTACAGTGTCGTTTATCGATGAAGGATTTAGTGCTATCGAAAATGATATTTATCAGACTGTAAATGACGATAACCTAGGTAACATTGTGCAATCTATAGGGTTTACAGAGAATAATGCCTATGTAGTTGCAAATGTTGGGAATAGACTTACGGTAGTAAATAGGTTTACCTTTGAAGAAATTGATCGTATTGAAACAGGCTTATCTAATCCAAGATTTTTTGCAAGTGCAAATGGGAAAGGGTATATAACAAACTGGGGAGATGGAACAGATGCAACAGATGATTACATTGCTGTTATAGATCTAGCCACTAATACAATCTCTACCACTATCGCAGTAGAAGAAGGACCTGAAGAAATACTTTATAATGGAACTTATCTTTACGTTACAAATCAAGGTGGTTTTGGTGTAAATGATATTGTTACAGTGATTGATCCTGCTACAGATACTGTGGTTACAACAATAGAAGTAGGTGATGCACCAAATGGATTAGAGTTAGATAGCTCAGGGAATTTATGGGTACTTGCTGGAGGTTCTCCATCATTTACAGGCACAGAGACTGCAGGAAGTCTATCTGTAATTAATACAACTACAAATACAGTATCTGCTTCATTTGATTTTGGAGTTACAGATCATCCTAACTCTATTAATATAGAAGGCCAAAATCTTTATTACTATTTAAATGGAGAGGTTTTTGTTTCTTCTACCACGGACTTTGAAATACCTACGACTCCAGAATTAACTGGATTATCATTATTTAATATGATTGTAAGAGGGAATGAATTAATAGGTACAAATGCAGGAGATTTTGCAAGTAATGGTTCTGTTGAAGTTTATGACCTTACAACTGGAACTTTGGTTAATACACTTACAGCAGGTGTTATACCAGAAAATATCTATTTTAATGAATAGTATTCATTGCTCTAATGAACTATATTAAAAAAGGGGTAACTATACTATATGTTACCCCTTTTTTATTACTCTTTAATTACTATTTATAAATCGATACGATCTACCATCATACGTTGATATAATGGATCTTCTTGTTCTGAATCGTAAATAGAGCGCTGAATATTAGTATTGTAGTTCGTACTACTTCTACCATTAAGAATAACGTCTATAGCAGCATCTAATAATGGTTCTCCTTGTTCTCCTAGTTGTCCAAAGTTTTCAAAATCTTCGGCAATTAGTACATCTGGTGTAAAACCATCAAAGTAGTCTGTTAATCCATCTGCATTTACAGATTTTAATACTAATGGCAACATTACATAACGATGATTAGGGTTTGCTTCTGAACGACGGAAATTAGGTGCAGGGGCATCATATAATAAAAATGAACCTTCAAATTTACCTACGGTATTAGTTCCTATTTGAATTACCTCAATGTAAGGATCAAGACCGCTTAATATCAGTTCGCTCGCACTTGCACTTCTACCTGTTGTAAGAACAAAAACTCTGGTTAAGCCTAAGCTATTTATGGCTGGTCCATCATCTCCAGAGCCAAGATTGTTATTAAATCTTCTTACGAATTCATTTGCTTGATTTCTATCTGCATTATACTCTTGGGTTATGAATTCTTCACCATTAAACTGTCCAGTTATCATAGTAGAAAGATCGTTTGCACTTTCAATAGATCCGCCTCCATTATATCTTAAGTCAAGAACAAGATCTGTAACACCCGCACTTTGAAATTGCGCAAAGGCAGCGTTTAGTTCGCTATCAAATTCATTTGTAAAACCTGTGTAGTGTAGATATCCTATTTCGTTACCTCCCACGCTCAGTACGTTTACCGTATGAACAGGGTTTATAGTGAGTTCTGTTTTATTAATTACAATCTCTTCTCCTGTTACAGTAAAGTCTGTTCCATCATATGTCGCGAGACCTATAGTGTAACTTTCTGGAGCAAAAAAGCTATTAAAGTTTGTACTTCCATCTATTGCTTGTCCATCAGCACTTGCGAGAGGTTGCCCATCAACTAGTGTAAATATCATTCCTCGCTCTGCTCCTGCAAGATCTGCAGGGCTGTCATTTACTACATAGCGCACAATACCAAAAGCGGTAGTAGGATCATTAGGCATAATAAGTAAAGAAATATTTAATCCAGAAGAAGTACGTATACCTGCAAGAGAGTTTTCAAGAGCAACATAGTCATCTCTTAATATACTAAAACGATCTCTTGTAGATGTGAGCGCATCAAAGGCTGCTTCTGGCGATGAGAACTGACTTAAGTAGTCAAATCTAGCGGCGTCATTCTCAAAAAAGTCATTTGCTAGTTCTGGAACGTCTTCTTTGTACAGTGACCAATAATTTAACCCTCGATATACAAAGTCTGAGATTTCAATATTTTCTGCTGGTATTAAATTATCATCAAGGTCATCATCACAAGAACTTAAAAAGGCAAGAAGTAAAAGTGATAGGAGTGCTACGTTTTTCATTAATTATGAGGGTTTAATGTGACTTACTGTAAATATAGTTAAACGTAATTGTACGGCAAAGATTACAAAGGATTGTATAATTTCATAAAAAAAGCCTCTCTATACATAAATATAGAGAGGCTTTTATGAAGTAATCAGCTCCTTAGAACTGGTAGTTAAGAGATAAGTTAAACATCGTACCTAACTGGCTAAAGTGATAACCGTCATACGTCATTTGAGAATAGCGCTGGTTGAAAGTTATTAAATTAGATTGGTTTTGCGTTGCTGCTGCATCTGCTAAAATAGCTGATCCTGCTGCATTTTCTGCTTTAAATTCCCACTCTGGTAATACATTCAATAGGTTGTTTACGTTAAGGGCAAGTGTGATCTTTTCAGTTACGTTATAGTTGATACCAAGATCTGTAACAATCTTAGGGATAAACTCTGTGCGTAGGTTGTCATCAAGTCCTTGTTGTTTAAATGTAGTTTTACCAAAATATGTGTTGTTTAAAGAGAAAGCAAACTTCCCGATATCATAATTACCACCTAAAATCCACTTAGTTCTAGGTCTAGAGGTAAAGAATAAAGCTTCTTGTGTAGCATTTACTACAGATTGTCCAGAATCCTCTACAAGCTGTGGATTTTTTACAGCACCATCACGCTCATTTGTAATTGTATAATTACCAGATAGATTAAGTCCAAGCTTACCGTTACCTAGCTCAATATTTCTTTTACTAATAACAACGTCAAGTCCAGAAGTTCTTGTATCAATAGCATTAGAAAAGAAACTTACATCACTCAAGTTATTGTCTCTTAGAATATCATCTAGTGGAGTAGTACCTATATTATTACCGTCATCATCAAATTCAGTTCCTGTAATTTCAGATCCTAAAACGATACGATCTTTTACAGCAATGTTGTAATAATCTACTGTAAACGTAAAATTGTTTGCTAGTTTACCACCAAAACCAATGGTGAAGTTATTTGATGTCTCTGCATCTAGTTCATCAATTCCTAATAATTGGGCTTGTGTAGACACGTTATTTACTAAACCTCCCACTTGAATACCTTGACCTGGGATAAAGCTATATTGTGCTTTTTGTGTATAAATCTGGTGTAATGTAGGTGCTCTAAATCCAGTAGATAATGAACCTCTTACTGTGAGATTGTCTGTAAGCTTATAGCGTGAGCTAAATTTATAAACAAATGTATTACCAAAATCAGAGTAATTTTCTGTTCTAACTGTTCCGCTTAATAAGAAAGCATCAGTAACGTCATAATCTAAAGAGAAATACCCTCCAAAGTTGTAACGGTTGAATTTTCCAGAGTTTTCAGGGCTGTTACCTGCAAAAGAATCTGCTCCACCACCATCATAAGAATCAAGCTTTCCTTCAATTACCTCAAATACCTCATTTCTAAACTCAGCACCAAATCCAATACTTACTTTGTCTGAAAGTACTCTAGAGATATCAATGTTACCTACATTATGAGTAAATTTTGTTCCACCTGGATCAAATTGGCGTGCGCTATTTTCTCTGTATAATTGAGATCCTTCAGTAATTTCACCATCATCTACAGTTCCATTCCCGTTTGCATCAACAAAAACAGATGGGGAGAATACAACGTTTCTATTGTGAGAGTCACTTACACGGTATGTTTGTGTGTTTCCTCCGGTAGTGTAACTAGCGTCCACATTCCATTCATTAATGCTAGTTCTAATTCCAATCGTACCATTATAATCGTTAAGAAGACCTTCAAACGTAGGTACATAACCATCATAACCACCTGGATTATTAGGGTTATCACCAGGAAAGAAATCGGCTAAATAAGGGAAGTCTGTAATAGTTCTCCAATATGGAGTTCTATAATTTGCAAAACTGTTAACCTTTTTATAGACATAAGCGGTATTGAAATACAACTCAGTATTATCACTTAGGTCAAAACCTCCATTTACTAGAAATTTAGAAGATGCCGTCTCTGGTGATCCGTTAATGTTATTTGCATCTGGATTACGAGATAAAAACTCCTCTACCTCACCTAAAGTGATTGGAACAGCGGCTTCATCATCAAAAAAGTCTCCAAATTCACCAGCAGCATCCACTTTACCTGGTCTATTTGCAAGATTTACTTTAGAGAAGTCTACAGTATAATTGATAAACCCTTTGTCATCGCCAATTGTGTTTCCATTGTTCACACTGATTCCTACCATCTCACCATCACCCTCAGAAGTAATCCCAGTTCTTAGCGTTGCCGATCCTTGATTGTCATTATCTTTTAAAATAACGTTCATTACACCAGCTATTGCATCAGAACCATATTGTGCAGATGCACCATCACGTAATATTTCAACGCGCTTGATTGCATCTGTAGGGATTGCAGAAATATCTGCACCCGTCTCTCCACGTCCTGGAGAAGTTTGAGTATAAAGAAGTGCACTTAGGTTTTTTCTTTTACCATTAACTAATATTAATGTTCTAGAAGGACCCATATTTCTGATTTCATATGGATCTAGAAGAGAAGTTGCATCATTTACAGGAGTTTGTACGGTATTAAATGATGGTATCTTATACTGTAACGCTTTGTCAAAGGTTACTTGACCAGTAGTTTGTAGCTCTTTGGCAGATACTACATCTACAGGTACAGCCGTGTCTACCTGACTTCTAGGTGCAGTTCTTGATCCTACAAGTACCACTTCACCAAGGCCTACGCCTTCTTCAAGGGTAACATTAATAGATGATTGTCCATTTACAGCTACGCGCTTGGTATCAAAGCCTAAGTAGCTTATTTCTAAAGTACCGTTGCTTTGAACTGTAATATTGTAATTACCATCAAAATCTGTGATAGCACCATTTGAAGTTCCTTTTTCAATGACGTTTGCACCAGAGATGGGAACGTTGTTTTTATCTGTCACAGTACCTGTAACAGTAACTTGAGAAAATGAGGTCACACCAATTAATAGACCTAAAATAGTTAACGTGAGTTTAAACATATTTGATTTGTTAGTTAATAAATTTTAATAGATATCGAATATCTGTTAATTAGTGTTAAAACTAATACAAAATCGCAATGTAAATAACTGTTTAGTGCTTAAATTTTAGATAAATACAATTTTTAAGATATTTATTGTCAACTGAAAGTTTGTGAGTAGGCATTATCACTGGCCTTAGAGGGAAATCTGTAATATTTAACCTATCATATTGATTAACAATGCGATATCGTTATAGATGCGAGTGTATGTCTCTTTGCGGGTTCTATAACCTAGAAAAGAGGAACAATATATTAGGGTTTCTAGTTCAGTTATATTATATAAGTCATCAATCTTCTCAAAATGAGATGCGTCTGGCACTCGTTGTTCTAATGTGTAACCAATCCACTCTTGAGAAAAGAATGTCGCTCCTTTTCTATTAAATAGTAAGATGAGTTCGGGTGAAACATGCTCAATAACCTCTCTGGTGATTTTTAATTGGCTTTTTAAGAAGTTCCGGCCTTTCTCATCTTTAAGGAAATATTCTATTTGTTTTTGCTCTGTATGACGTTGATAAAATAAATCACAGTAGGTAATTCCCAATCGCTCAAGGCCTTTAAGTAATGTGGAGGATTTTTTAAAATAACGATCAGAACTTAAGTGGTCATAGTTGTAGCTATATCCATTACTCCCTACAAAATCATTTCTGAGAGAGGGGTTAATACCCATTACTAGTATTTTGGCTTTAGGGTTTACTTCGGAGAATACAAATCCTTCTTCAACTATAGCTAGTTGCTCTGCCGTTATAGACTGACTTTTAAATTGAGTGAAAATGTGTTCAATTTTCGCTTTAAGCGCACTATTAAAAGAATCGTTATTCATACATAAGGTACTGCTTACGTATGTTTTTAAAGTTTTCTATATCCTTTATCCAGTTACGTTTAATCTCTTTGAAAGTATATCCATCTTGGATTTGCTGCTGTAGTTTTTTATTTCCAGCATGAAGTGTAAAACTAGCAGTTTTAAAGAAGTTCTTCTTATCAGCGCTTGCAGTGTAAGCCTCTATGAGCCACTCTAGATTAACGTGATTCATGTACTCTTGTGTGCGCAAGTCTACACCATAGCACAGCTGCCCATTATGTTTAGGTTTTTTTGAACCAAAATTGGGCTGCGGAGTGTAAGAGTATGCAAAGTTGCTAGGTGAAAAATCTGGAGCGCCGAAGATTTGAAACTGCATTTCTGTTCCTCTTCCCGCATTAATGGTAGTTCCTTCAAAGAAGCCTAGGCTAGGGTAGAGGTTAATACTTTTATCGTTAGGAAGGTTAGGAGATGGGCGGGTAGGTAGTGAGTACGGCGTAGAGTATGTCCAGTTTTTTAACGGTATTACTGTAAGGTCACACTGCATGCTGCCTTTAAGCCAGCCCTCACCATTTACCATCATAGCATATTCTCCTATAGTCATACCGTATACTAAGGGTACTTCATGCATCCCTAAAAAACTTGAGTGCTCCTTTTCCAGCGTAGGACCGTCTATATAATGAGCATTAGGATTTGGTCTATCTAGCACAATCACGGGAATTTCTTTTTCGGCAGCGGCTTCCATCACGTAGGTGAGTGTAGAAATATAGGTGTAAAATCGAACACCCACATCTTGTATGTCAAAGAGGATTATATCGAGACCTTCTAATTGCTCCTGGCTAGGCTTTTTATTTTTACCATAAAGGGAAATAATATCGAGTCCAGTTTTTGGATCTTTTCCATCTTTTACTTGCTCCCCAGCATCTACATCACCGCGAAACCCATGTTCTGGTGAGAAAACACGTGTTATATCAATTCCGCTTGAGACAAGAGAATCTACGAGATGTGTACTTTCCTTTTCGGTGTGCGGAGTACTTTTAAATATGAGTCCGCTTTTGTTTGTGACTACACCTACCTTTTTACCTTTTAATAATGGTAAGTATAAGGATGTTCTGTTTGCGCCTGTAATAATTTTTTTCTGAGGTAAAGTTTCCTTTATGAGTGGTTGAGTATTAGATTCCGCTTTCGCCAAAGCGTTACTATCTCCACCACTATTTGCACAAGAAATTAAGAGTGTGAGCGTTAAAAAAAGGGTATTTTTGAAGAAAATGAGACGCATTTGAATTTAGAGTATTTTATAGCCAAACGCCTAAGTAGCGCGACATCGTATAAAAGTAGTGCTTCCAGTACGATAATTAAAATTGCTATCGTAGCAATTGCGATTGGTATGGTGATGATGCTTATATCTATTGCTACAGGATTAGGACTCCAGCGAGAAATTAGACAAAAAGTATCTGCTTTTTCTGGAGATATTGTGGTGTCAAATTTTGACGGAAATAACAGTGAAGAAACTCCAAATCCAATTTCTATAAATCAAGATTTTTACCCAGATTTTAATGCAGTACCAGAGGTAACACATGTACAGGCAATTACTGTAAAAGCGGGTGTAATAAGGACTGCCGAGACCTTTGAAGGAGTAATTTACAAAGGTCTAGGTGACGATTATGACTGGAATCGTATAGAGGAATACATAGTTGAGGGTAGAAAACCAGCACTTACGGGAGCGCTTAATAATGAGACTATCTTTAGTACTTATCTTGCAAATCGCTTAGGCTTTAAAGTAGGCGATAAAGCAATCATACAATTTGTAAATAAAGATAACACGCGTTTTAGACCAAGGGCTTTAGAGATTGTAGGGCTTTATGAAAGTGCATATCAAGAATTTGATAAAGTGTACATCATGGGTGATCGTCGTCACCTCGCTCGCATAAATAACTGGGAGAAAGACGAGGTAGGGGCTTTTGAGGTTTTTGTAGATGATTTTGATAACCTAGAGGCACTTAATAATAAAGTGTATGAAAATTCTGGTTCTACGTTGAGGTCTATCTCTGTGATACAGAGCAATTACAATATTTTTGAATGGATTAAATTATTCGACTTCAATATCATTTTGATTATTGTTATCATGATATTGATTGCAGGTATTAATATGATTGTGGCGTTGCTTGTACTAGTACTAGAGCGTACAAAAATGATAGGCGTGCTTAAGGCGCTCGGAGCGTCAGACTGGAGTGTACGTAAGATTTTTATCTATAATGCCATGTATCTTATAGGCCTTGGACTCTTCTGGGGTAATCTAATAGGTCTAGGAATACTGTATGCTCAGAAAATATTTGGATTTGTGAAGTTAGACCCATCTACTTATTATGTGAGTGAGGCGCCAGTGCTCATAGACTTCTGGCATATTCTCTCTCTTAATATAGGCGTGTTTGTGGTGTGTGTACTTATACTCCTTATACCATCTTACATCATAACAAAAATAAGCCCGGTAAAGGCAATACGTTTTGAGTAAGTAGTAATAGCGTTTAGTTAGATTGAAATCCTTGTTCCCATTCGCTATTAATTATAGTTGCTCCATAAACGAGCTTGTGGCCAAAGGTCCAGGCAGCCATTGTAAAATCTTCTTTAATGATGGATGGTTCCATACGCCATTCCTCGTTGTTATTAGGTTTACCCATTAGCGATTCGGCAAGGGATCGTACGATGCTCATGTCTTTATATGCAATGGTGATAGCATATAATAACGGCTCTGTATCTTTTGTAAATAAATAGCTATACGATGTAATAGAGCTATCACTTACAGCTTCTATATATTCTATTTTAAACTCCGACTCTTGATCTAAGCGTGTCGCTTTTGGAGCCTTTTTTTTAAACTTTTTTAGAGTCATGCCTAGATATAGCTGCTTCTTTTTAAGTTCTTTTGGGAAGTGTTGTTGCTGTTTTCCTTTTGAAAATGCATCTAAGCTCACTGAAGGCGCATTGATGAACAAGCATAAGAATAGTAAACTCCATTTTAATAGCATGTGATAGGTGGTTGCTCATTATAAAGCAACATTGTGTTGTTGTGACTAATTATCGTTTTCTTGTATGTATGTAGAAATCCGCTGGAATACTTAAATCATTTATTTTCTTAGGCATTTTAAGCTCTTGCCACTGATCTGTAGGCTTTATTGACCTTGTTTTACCATTTATCGTTATAGAAAGTGGCATAGAGAAATCGCTTATCACGTTTGTGTAGCGATAACTCAGTTTCTTTTTATTTACTTTATATTCAAAGGTTGGGATATTTACCGTTCTTAGGTATTGGTCAAATATAGGAGCAAGATTTTTATTCAGTTTTCTAGACATAAAATCTTCTACCATTGCGCTTGTAGTGGTTTTATGGTAAAACTCTTTATTAAGTCCACGTAAAGTCTCTCGCCACAGCTCATCGTTATCTACAATGGTGCGTATGGTGTGTAGCATATTTGCACCTTTATAGTACATATCGCCACTTCCAGAACGATTTACATCGTAAGTACCTATGATAGGTCTATCATTTCTAATGTTTTTACGCAGTCCAATTACGTACTCACTAGCAGCATCTTTTCCAAAATGATAATCTAGATAAAGATTTTCTGAGTAATTAGTAAAGCTCTCGTGAATCCACATATCTGCAACATCTTTATTTGTAATGTTGTTTGCAAACCATTCGTGACCAGATTCATGTATGATTATAAAGTCAAATTTAAGTCCTTGTCCTGTGCCAGATAAATCTCTTCCTAAATAGCCATTTGCAAACTTGTTTCCGTAAGTTACAGAGCTTTGATGTTCCATCCCTAAGTATGGAGCTTGCACGAGTTTAAAACTATCCTCATAAAATGGATAAGGACCAAACCAATGTTCAAAAGCTTCCATCATCATAGGGGCTTGTGTAAACTGAGCTCTCGCTTTTTCCTCATCTTCACGAAGCACCCAGTAGCTCATATCCAGTGGTCCTTTCTCTCCTTTATATACCTCTGAGAAGTTTACATAATCTCCTATATTAAGGTTAACTCCGTAATTATTTATAGGATTTCTTACTGCCCAGTGATATGTTTTTGTAGATGCTGTGCTGTCTATGCCCACGAGTCGTCCATTAGATACATCTACTAGATCTTTAGGAACGGTAACATGCATGTCTAAACTATCTACCTCGTCTGCTGGGTGATCACGATTAGGCCACCAGACACTAGATCCTATTCCTTGATTAGAAGAGGCAATGAAATGTTTTCCATTAGTGTCTTGTTGCCAAGTAATACCGCCGTCCCATGGTGGGTTTACGGCTATTTGCGGCTTTCCTTCAAAACTTAAACTTATACTTTTTATAGTTCCTTCTGGTTGAGGGTCTTCTAGTTGTATAAAATGAGCAGCACCTTCAGAGCGTACATCAAGAGAGTGTCCATCTTGCATTACAGCAGTGAGTTCCATAGGGGCTTGAAGATCTATTTGTAACTCGGTCACGCCTTCTTCTAGCACCCGATAGGTCATTATATTAGTGCCTATTAAAGATTTTGATTCTGGCATTACCGTGACAGAAAGATCATAGTGAACAAGATCCCACCAGGCTCGTTGTGGAGTGATTGATCCTCGAAGGCTATCTTGACGAGTAACTTCTTGAGAAAATACAGATAATGTGATAAAAGAAAATACTAATGTAAATAGTAAGCGCATGTGGGTGTAATTATCTAATGGTTTAGATTTATGAAAGCAAAATATCTTTAAAAGGCGATGAGCGTGTATCCTTCCATTTGCGATTGACTTAAAACCGTCATTGCTGAAAGTCCTACGTCTATCATTTCTAGTCTTCGTTCTTTAGTAATATTGCGCGCTCCAGCAGTTTGACCACAAAGGATGAGTGATACGTTTGCTTCTTTCAATGCTTTTAGTAACTCAATGTTCGGATTATTTACGCCAAATTTTTCTTTGTATAATTCATTAGTGAGCATACCATAAGCTGCTTGTCCATGAATAGCGGCACGTATATTCATATTTGCTACAGGAACACCTGCTTTTTCTTGCATGTTGAGAAAGCGCGCCATCGTCTCAATATATGGATTACGCTGGCTTGGATTTTCAGGTGCCTTTGCTACATCAAACACTACTTTGAAAATAGCGCTAGTATCTGTTTTAAAATCAGGGTTGTCTACCTCATAGGTTTTTCCAAAATCCTTTATCACATTCCCATTTGTTGATACGGGTTGTTGTGCATACGCTTTCGCGAAAGCGAGACTTAAAACAAGTAAGAAAGTATATTTCATGTTAATGATTTTTAGTGTTATTGTTTTTCTTTTTGAACATCAATGATATTATCAATGAATGTGGAAATGTCACTGCGGCGATAAAGGAAAAGAAAATTGCAAAGAAAAGCACACTTTCCTGAAGCCAAAAGTAGCTTAAACCAATACCTATAATTGAAATAATCCAATAAGGCAGTGCATTTTTTATATAAAACCAAATGGTTTGATTTGTAAATCTACCGTATATAAAGTGTATTTGTTCAAAAAGAGATGGAAGACTATGCCACAATACGAAGTATATAGTAAAACCCCAGATGAGAGATGACATTTTGAAGATAACAATAAGCAAGCCTAAAAAGAAGAGTTCTTTTAATACTAGTTTTTTAAAACTATCACTTTTAAAAGTTAGTATGGCTCCTGTTATGATAAATACTGTGAGCACAATGTATAAGGCGTATAAGAGAAATAAATGAGGAAAAGTTACTCCAGTAATTGCCAAGACAATATCCTCCACTTGCTGCTCATTGAAATAGAATAATATCATGAGTATAAGCGCACCATAACTGAGTTGTAGTATAGCAGATAATAACTTGTGTTGTGCATCAACTTTAGACTCCCAATGTTGCTCGCCAAAATGATATGCACTAAAAAGAACAAATAAGATTACAGTAATAGAGGGTATGGTATAAAATGCAATAAATGTAAGTAGCACTGTAAGTACATAAAAGAAGAGCGATTTAATGAAGCTCCGTTTTTTCTCTTTAGTAAATAACTTCTCTATTAATAATAAATCATTTGAGCCGTGTATAATTCCAAAAGTTAGAATGAGTAAAAAACCCAAAACCAATTCAGCTTTAGTAGAAAATAGTGTGGCAACCCATAATCCTGCAAAACTGCCTATAATTGTGATATTATGAATTTTTGTCATTAATGATTTTTGTATTGATAATTTTAAGTAAAAAATTATGAGAAAATAATTATTTATTTGTTTAACATTATTTAAATTTACTTAAACAAATGTTTAATTAAAAATATCAATGCTATGAAATTTTTATTACAATTATTATTACTTGCCGACCCTACAAAACTAGATCCAAGTGATTATGTAGGATTTACATTTTTTGTGGGTGCGATGGCGATGATGGCAGCTTCTGCTTTCTTTTTTCTATCCCTCAACCAATTTAACAAGAAGTGGCGAACCTCAGTGCTGGTATCCGGATTAATTACGTTTATTGCCGCAGTGCACTACTGGTACATGCGAGATTATTGGTTTGCTATTCAAGAGTCTCCTACCTTTTTTAGATACGTAGACTGGGTACTTACCGTTCCATTAATGTGCGTTGAATTCTACTTAATACTAAAAGTAGCTGGTGCAAAACCTGCACTTATGTGGAAACTAATTGTGTTTTCTGTAATTATGCTCGTAACAGGGTACTTTGGAGAAGCTGTATTTCAAGATCAAGCAGCATTATGGGGAGCTATCTCTGGAGCCGCATATTTCTATATCGTGTATGAAATCTGGTTAGGAAGCGCAAAGAAAATAGCTGTAGCCGCAGGTGGAGATATTCTCAAAGCACATAAAATACTATGTTGGTTTGTACTTGTAGGTTGGGCGATTTATCCACTAGGATATATGTTAGGTACAGACGGATGGTACACGAGCATCTTAGGAAAAGGAAGCGTAGATATCGCTTATAATATTGCAGATGCTATCAATAAGATAGGATTTGGACTAGTGATTTATGCACTAGCTGTTAAGAAGAATGAAGTTGAGGTTGTTTAAGTTTGATTAGTAAAAGGTGAAAACACTCAATTGGAAAACGCAACCAGTAATGGTTGCGTTTTTTTATGTTTACTCAATTATTAGATTGTATAGTGGGTTTATAACGCTTTCGCGAAAATAATCTAGTTGACTAAATAGTAAACAAAACTTTTTGTGTCATCATTTATGTATTCATCTCTAATGATGGAGTTCTATATGTTGAGATATTTACAACTAGATTTTACTCTTCCTCTTCTTGAAAAGTCTCTCTTGATAATAATTTGCTAGATACCTTATATGTTCCAGCATACGTAAGACCAGCCTGACTCTTTCTAGAAGTTAAAAATGCTTTTTTATACCACTTGGCATCTGTAGCTTTCTTTCTGAAGTCCTCGTGCTTGAATACTTTATAAGAACTTCCATTGTGCCATGATTCCACGGTAAAGACACCTAAACCAAAGTGCTCTGCACGTTGAAGTACAATCTCAAAATCTGCTTCAGAGAACTGGTAAGAGTCATCTGCCTCAGATTCTTTGTTGAGATTAGTCAAACCATTAAATAAGTGTTGTTCTAAAAATTCTGTTTTTTCCATAGTGGCGGTGAAGGTACTGTTTAAAAGGGAAAAGTATCACTTTTTTGTTAGCACGAAGATGATTTTTAACGCTTACGGCATTTAAAAATTTTTAAGGTAGGCTCTCAACGTACGCTTTGCTTTATTGCTTGTTTGGTATACGATGCATCGCTCTTTCTGCAATAGCCGTAATGGTAAGTGAAGGATTCACACCAGGATTTGCCGAAATCATAGAGCCATCAACCACAAGCATGTTTTTATAGCCAAAAACGTTGTTGTCTTTATCGATTACTCCATGCTCTGCGTTTTCTCCCATAACTGCACCACCTAGTATGTGGGCTGTAGATGGTATTCCAGCCAGTGTTTCTAAAGCAAAAGAGGTGCTTACACCTTTTATAGCCTTACTGTATGATTTAACAAGCGCTATAGATTCGGGTATAAATGGAGTAGGAGCCTTTCCAGAACTTACCGTAGATGTCATCTTACCAAACATATTTCTTTTAAAGCGCAATGTGCTGTCTAGCGTTTGCATGAATAATAAAACAACAGTGTTCTTTGCCCAGCCATTAGTAATGTAGATTTTAAAATAATCTTTAGGGCTTTTAATTAATTTGATAGCTGTTTTAAAAAGGCGTGAGAATATATTAGAGCCCGTAACATATGGTAAGTGAGCGAGCTTCCAAGCGTTAGAGCCTTCTCCATATCTACATATTTCTAGATGGCTATTTTCATCGGTATCGAGTATGCTTCCTATGGCAACTCCTTTTGAGAGGTTTTTGTCTTTTTCAAGTGTAGAGACACTTATAAGTGTTTCATTATTACTTCGTATATCTTTTCCAAGATGATCTGAAAGCTGAGGTAGGGATTTAGTTTTTAAGTGTAATAAAAGCTTTACCGTCCCTAGTACACCACCAGAAAAGATAACGCCTTTGGTCGTTATTTTTTGACGTTTGCCCAGAATGCGAGTACTTCTTTTTATAGATACCTCGTAGCCTAGAGCACTATTATTTTTATCTAATGGTTGTACGTCATAGACTTCATTTTCGGCAAGTATGGTAGCTCCTTGTTTTTGAGCAAGATATAGGTAGTTCTTGTCTAGTGTGTTTTTTGCATTATGGCGACAACCGGTCATACATGCACCACAAAAATTACACCCAGCACGATCTGGACCTTCTCCATTAAAATATGGGTCTTTAACGGTTTTATTAGGCTCTCCAAAAAAGACTGCCACCCGCGTAGGATTGAACTTTTGTGCGATATTTAAATCATTTGCTACGGCTTTGAGCGCTTTATCTCCATCATATAAGGACGGATTTTGAGCAGCGCCTAGCATTCTCAACGCTTCCTTATAGTATGGTTTTAGGTCGTCTTCCCAGTCATTAAGCGACTTCCAGCTTCCAGAGTTAAAGAAAGTGCTTTTAGGAGTGGGCAACGTATTAGCATAAACTAGCGAGCCGCCGCCCACTCCTGTTCCAGAGATTATGGCAATGTGCTTGAATATGGACAGTTTCATAATCCCAAAAAACCGCAGGTAGGGCATCCAGAGCCATTTTCTTAGATTCCAGTTGGTTTTAGGAAAATCGGTTGCTTTGTACCATTTTCCTTTTTCAACCACGAGTACTTTATATCCCTTTTGAGAAAGACGAAGGGCACTTACAGAGCCACCAAAACCGCTACCTACTATGATATAATCGTATGCTAAGTCTTTTTGATTCATAAGGGTTTTGATGTGTGCAAGGTTATTTGTCCTATAATTTACTAAACTTCATGATAACGGATGGTTGTAACTAGTTCAATCAATACCCTCGTCTGCTGCAAAATTTAATACTTTTTGAGTAAAAATATAGAAGTGTAGCTTATTTCTATTTAAAAGATTATTGTTCTCGGGTTCAAATTTTCGCGCAAGCATAAAAAAAAGCCTCTCAAATAAATGAGAGGCTTTACGCACTAATAAAACTTAAGATTATAGGCTTATCGTAATCTATCAACAGATTTTACGAGATCTTCATCGCGCTTGATTGCCTTGTTTGCCAAGACGAGTAAAACGATAGAAACAAGCGGAATGATCATCCCAATACCTTTCTCAAGAACCGCCGTTCCTCCAGATAAGATTTGTGATCGATATACCAAAATACCTAATAATGCAAAGTTTAATAAGATATTGAGACGCCCTAAGACGAATTGGTTCTTTCTATTATTCCATAAAAATATGGAAATAAATGAGAATACAGCACTAAGACTAAAAAGTGTTATGTAAGAAATATCATCTGTTGCCCATACAGCTTCTCCATTCACATCAGAATAAAGGCTAAAGGCATATGGCAATCCTAGTGAAACTAAGGCTGCTAGTAAAAGATAAATAGTTTGTATACGTTGTATCACGTGCTTCTCATTTTAAACTACGGTAAAAATAAGTCTCATTTTGTGATATTGCTAAGAAAACTTTAAAAATAAAATTGTATCATTGTCTTGTAATTATGTAAAAGGCTCTCCGCTTGTTACTTAATTATCTAATTTTTTTTAGTATCAAATTCTTCTTTTGGTACGCAATAATCACCCGATTAATAATTTACCCACATTACTAGATGTTTGATATTTCAGAATTAAAAGCAAAGAAGCTTCCCGAGCTTCAAGAGATTGCAAAAGGGATTAATGTTCCTAAATACAGATCATTAAAAAAGCTAGACCTTGTTTATAGAATACTTGATTTACAAGCGGCCGACCCAACAAAAATTGAAGCAGTAGTACCCAAAGCAAAAGAACCAGTTGCTAAAACTCCAGCTGCTAAAACTGAGCGCAAACCTCGTACTCCTCGTCCAGCAAAAGCTGCAAAAGACACTAAGGATGCGCCATCATCAACAACTAAAGACGCCAAAGACGTTAAAGATGCTCCCGTAAAAGGAAAATCTCCTGCAAAAAAGGAAGCACCTGCAAAAAGAGAACCTCAAGCAAAAAAGGAAGCTGTAAAACGCGAACCTGCAAAAGGGAAAGGTGGGGATGATACAAAGTCACCACAAAAACGAGATAATCAGAAAGATACTCGTAATAACGACAAGCGCTCAAATAACGATCGTCAAAACAATGATAAGCGCAATTCTCGTGATAACAACCGTAATTCTCGTAACAACTCTCAGCGTAATAATCGCAACCAGAAAGACGGCAATTCACACGGAAATAAAGATAATCGCAACCGCTATCGCGAGCCAGATTATGAATTTGAAGGCATTATAGAAAGTGAAGGAGTTCTAGATATTATGCAAGACGGCTATGGCTTCTTACGTAGCTCTGACTATAACTACCTAGCTTCTCCAGATGATATTTATGTATCACAATCACAAATAAGACTTTTTGGTCTTAAAACGGGTGATACTGTTCTAGGTGTAATACGCCCTCCTAAAGAAGGAGAGAAGTATTTCCCACTTATTAAAGTAAGTAAGATTAATGGCTTAAACCCTAACATCGTTAGAGATCGCGTTTCTTTTGAGCACTTAACGCCATTATTTCCTACAGAAAAGTTTAACCTAGCAAATCGTCAAGCAAGTATATCAACTCGTGTAATGGACATGTTTGCACCTATAGGAAAAGGTCAACGTGGTATGATTGTATCACAACCTAAGACGGGTAAAACCATGTTGCTTAAGGATGTTGCAAATGCTATCGCAGCAAACCACCCAGAGGTGTATCAAATAGTACTTCTTATAGATGAACGTCCAGAAGAAGTTACAGACATGCAGCGCAATGTAAATGGAGAGGTTGTAGCCTCTACATTTGATAAAGAAGCGCATGAACACGTGAAAGTGGCAAATATTGTCCTTGAGAAAGCAAAGCGTCTTGTAGAGTGTGGTCACGATGTCGTAATACTTCTTGACTCAATCACTCGTCTTGCACGTGCTTATAACACCGTACAGCCGGCATCTGGAAAGATTCTTTCTGGAGGTGTAGATGCAAATGCATTACACAAGCCTAAGCGTTTCTTTGGAGCAGCACGTAACATAGAAGGAGGTGGATCACTTACCATTCTTGCTACTGCACTTACAGACACAGGTTCAAAAATGGACGAAGTAATCTTTGAGGAATTCAAGGGTACAGGTAACATGGAGCTACAATTGGATCGCAATATTGCAAACCGCCGTATTTTCCCAGCGATTGATCTTACGTCTTCATCTACACGTCGTGATGACTTACTACACAGTAAAGATACTACGCAACGTCTATGGGTATTGCGTAAATACCTTGCAGATATGAACCCTGTAGAAGCAATGGAATTTATGAGTGACCGTATCAAGAGCACAAAAAACAATGAGGAATTCTTGATCTCAATGAATCAATAAGTATCCTCTTTTTAGTAAAACAAAAACCCTCTCAATAGCATTGAGAGGGTTTTTTTATGTCTAATAATTTTTTGTAGAAGCACTCGCGTGTTTTACCCTTACAAAAGTAGTTTCCCGCTTTACATTACAATTCCTCGTTACGCTATTGCTACACTGCGGGATTTTCATTTAAGTTTTTAGTGTGTACTTGGAGCGCTCACGTTTTGTTTCCTTACAAGAGCAGTTTCCCGCTTTGCATTACAATTCCTCGTTACGCTATCGCTGCACTGCGGGATTTTCATTTAAGTTTTTAATGTGTACTTGGAGCGCTCACGTTTTGCTTCCTTACAAGAGTAGTTTCCCGCTTTGCATTACAATTCCTCGTTTCGCTATCGCTACACTACGGGATTTTCATTGTAATCGGGGCTAGCAGCTAATGCCAGTGTTAATCTGCAAAAGCTCAATTTTATGCGCACTTAAAATCTTTACGTATAAAAAAAGCTCACCCTTCAGAGCTGGGGGAACATTAAAAAGAAAAAAGCTCGCCCTTTAGGGTCGGGGAAAAGCTTTTCGGAATCAAAAGCTGCTCCTTCATTACAATTTCTAGCTACACTACGGGATTTTCATTGCAATCGGGGCTAGCGGCTAATGCAAGTGTTACTCTGCAAAAGCTCAACTTTCTGCGCACTTAAAAATCTTTACGTATAAAAAAAAAACTCACCCTTCAGGGCTGGTGAAACCTTTTTCAAACTAAGCTCACCCTTCAAACCCGAGAAAAATATTAAAAAGAAAAAAACTCACCCTTCAGGGCTGGGGAAAGCTTTTTCAAACCGAGCTCACACTTTAGCGCTAGGTAAAAGCTCCCCTCAAGCACATCTTTTAAGCCTCCGTCTCTAGCACTCCAGAAAGTACGTGATAACGAGGGTCATCTACACTTTCTTCAATTACTTTGTCAAATTTAGGAGAGGCTTTGCGCATTAAGTCTTTACACTCTGTACTGAGGTGCTTAAGTGTGATTGTTTTACCTACGGCTTCATACTTCTCAAGGAGTACAAAAATAGCTTCTAGGGCAGAGTGGTCTGCGACTTTTGCCTCTATGAAGTCAATTTCTATGTGGTCTGGATCACCGTTGATGTCAAACTTAGAATTAAAACTCTGAATACTCCCAAAGAATAATGGGCCCCAGATCTCATATACCTTTGTGCCATCTGCTTTAAATTTCTTTCTAGCTCTAATTTTCTTAGCGCTACTCCAAGCAAATGATAAGGCTGCTATAATTACACCTACAAATACAGCAATAGCAAGATCAAAAAATACAGTCACTGCAGATACTATAATAAGAACAAATGCATCTGATACTGGTATTTTCTTTAAAATTCTAAAACTAGACCAAGCAAATGTCTCAATAACCATCATAAACATTACACCCACGAGTGCAGCAATAGGAACCTGCTCTATAAAACGGTCTGCAAATAAGATAAAGGTAAGTAGCGTGACTGCCATCATTACACCAGAGAGTCTACCACGACCTCCAGCGTTAATGTTTATTACTGTTTGCCCTATCATACCACAACCACCAGTTCCTCCAAAAATACCACTCACGATGTTACCAGCTCCTTGTGCGACGCACTCTCTGTTTCCGTTACCTCTAGAGTCTGTCATCTCATCTACAAGGTTCATAGTCATCAAGGTTTCTATAAGTCCTACAGAAGCAGCAAGAAATGCATACGGCGCGATAAATTTAAGTGTGTCAAGGTTAAATGGAAGGTTGCTCCATAGGTCAAATACATTGAGCTTGCTTGAGATTTCTGCCATACCATTTAAACCGGCACCACCACCATCTCTTATAAACTCACCTACGTTTACAGCATCTAAGCCTCCAAAAATCGATATTAAGGATACAATAACAATAGCGGTAAGCGCGGCAGGAATTTTAGGAGTTAGCTTTGGTAATCCCCATACAATGAGCATTGTAAGCAGTACAAGGCCTATCATCGTATAGAGTGACTTGCCTTTCATCCAGGTTTTTACAACTCCTTTGTCTTTTACAGAGTAAAAGCCATCTTCTGAAGCGTTAAAAACTACCTTTTGTGTATTTGTATCATAAACTTGTCCGTCTGAGAGTACAAAAACTTCCTTGTTTGTGGCTTTGTTTATGACTGAGTTTCCTTCTATTGTAAATAGTACGGTATTAGAAACTTTGTCTTTTACTTCATTATCAGATACGGTATAAACGAGCTCTTTTGAAGCTGTTTTACGCATATTGTCACCAGCATAATCTTTCTTATTTTCTTTAAACATCCCTAGTTGTGCAAGAAATATAACGATGGCTAGACCGTTTACAAACCCCATCATTACTGGGTGTGGTATCAAACGCACAAACTTCCCTAGCTTGAATAAGCCAGCAAATACCTGAATAACTCCCATTAATACTACAGCTGCGAGTAAATAGAAGTACCCCATATTTTCAACAGGCTGATCAAATAGTAATCCCTTTGCGTGGCCTTCTTGGATCATCTGTACAAAAATCACAGCAACAGCTCCTGCAGCACCAGAGATTAACCCTGGTCTACCGCCAAAAAGCGCAGAGATAATACCAATAACAAATGCCCCAAATAAAGCAACAATAGGGCTTATTTGTGCTACAAAGGCAAAGGCAACTACCTCAGGTATCATAGCTAGAGAAACGGTGATACCAGATAGAATATCGTTTTTAGGATTTGCAGTAAAGTTGTTAAAAATGCGTTTCATAGGTCGTTTTTAAGAAGCCGCAAAGATAGGGTATTCTTAAAGTATAGACAGTGCTCGTTTTAGGATAATTACGATACCTATTTTCGCGAAAGCGTATAAAAAACAAACCCTCATCATATGACTTGTGAGGGCTTGCGATGTAAGGGGGTTATTTTTTGGCTCTGTAGGTACTCAGTTTAAATGGAGCATAAAGCGGGCAAAATGAGATAAAACTTGTCGCGATAAATACTAATGCTAGAATGCCTAGTATAATGGCAAAGGTGCCATTTATAACGTGGGTTGCATAAAGTATACCTATTATTACCGCTGCTCCAATACGTAAACCGCGGTCTAGATTTCCCATATTCTTTTTCATAATGTGTTGTTTTAGATAATAATACAGCACAAATGTAATGGGAGCTTTTCCATTAAACGGTGACTATGGTCACACTTACTTGATTTTTATGGTGCGTCCCTCTTGGGTGATATGATTTTCGGCCTCTAGTTTTTTTAAAATCCTGCTTACTACTTCTCGAGCAGTACCTAAGTCTGTGGCTATTTCTTTATGAGTGATATGTAATGTTTGAGAAGAGGTTACACGTGTTTTTTCTTTGAGGTAATCTAGTATGCGGGTGTCCATCTTATCAAACAGGAGGTGGTTTACGGCATTCATCATATCAAGATAGCGAGCATCATAATTTTTAAAGAAAAGGGTGTTGAGCGCTGGATAGGTTTTAAGCCATAGTTGTACATTTTCGACAGGCAGAAGGAGCAATGTAGCCGCTGTCTCTGTGATAGCATAACCACGGCTAGGTAATTGTGCGATTCCAGAAGAAAAAGAAATAATACAACTCTCTGCTGGATGAATGTAGTAGAGCAGGAGCTCTCTATCTCCATAACGAGAGTACACTTTTACAAGGCCTTCTATCACAATAGGTATAACCTTTGCATATTGTCCCTCACGTAGTAACTCTGTTTGAGCAGGGAGCTCTTTTATGATGCCGTGCGTGTTGATTTCTTCTATAAGTTCTGGATGAAATCTAGGGAAAAGCTCTTTTACAATCATAAGTAAATGTACTGGTTGATACAAAACTACAACTCGGTAGCTTATTTGTTCAATTGGGTCGTAAGGTTTTTGTAATCCTTAAGTTACGGTTCATATTTGTAGTGTAAATCAATAGCCGATATCCTCAACATCAAAATATATCAATTATGGACTATGCTACTTTCTTTAAGATATTTATCACGCTACACGCAGTAGGTGGGTTTATTTCTCTCATTTCTGGTACTACTTCTGTCATAGCTCGTAAGGGTAATGTGTGGCATAAAAAGTCTGGGATGATTTTTTATTATGGGATGCTTACAGCAGGTATTTCGGGTATTGTGGCTTCGCTACTGCCAGATCATAACAATCCATTTCTGTTTGTGGTAGGACTCTTTAGTGTATATCTCGTGCTTTCTGGGTACAGAGCGCTTAGGTTTAAGAGCGTACGCAAAATGACAGATCTACGCTGGGACAAAGTTATCTCTTGGTCTATGGCTATTATAGGTTTAGGTATGATAGGTTACGGATTGTATCTCGTTTTTAAAAGTTTTACAATGGGCTGGGTGCTTGTGGTTTTTGGCACCATCGGCTTACTTAACGCCATAAATGATTTAAGAGCAATGCGCGATTTACAGCTATTGCGCAAGAAGTACTTACGACTACATATAGCAAAAATTTCTGGGGCATACATTGCTGCTTTTACAGCCTTCTTTGTTACAAATAGCGTATTACCGTCATTGTTGAGTTGGCTATTACCTTCGGTTTTTGGGATTATTTTCATCTCTTACTGGATGCGTAAGACGAGACTTGGCAAGAAAATTACAGCTGAGACTGTATAAATGACAATTGGGTAGATTACGCTTTCGCGAAAGCGTACTTAAAACCATCTTTACATCATCAATCAAAACAACACTATTATGAAACACTTACTTATTATTATCGCATTATGCAGCAGTACCTTCCTTGTAGCTCAAACTAAATATGAGCAGGGTATGCGCAAAGCAATGGAACTCTGGGATCAAGATAAACTTGATGAAGCTTCAAATCTTTTTGAGCGTATCGCAACGGTAGAAAAGGATAACTGGTTGCCCTCGTACCACGTGGCACAAATAGCCATTGTGAAGAACTGGCGAGATTTTGAAAACCAAAATGAAACAACGCTTAAAGTTAATGGAGATAAGGCCCAGGAGTATATCAATGCAATGCGTACGATAGAAAAAGATAACCCGTATGCAGATTATCTACAAGCGCAACTATATACCGTGTGGGTAGCTTATGATGGTATGAAGTATGGAATGAAATTTGCCGGTACCATAGGCGAACTGTACCAGAAAATGGTTAAGAAAGATCCAGATAATCCAATTTTTATAGCAGATAAGGCGCAGTGGGATATGGGGAGTGCAAAGTACTTTGGCAGCTCAATAGAACCGTATTGTGCAGAGTTAAAGCACGCCATTGAGCTTTTTGCTACCTTTAAACCTGAGACGGAGTTCCATCCCAAAGGCAATATAAAAAGAGCTTTAGAAAATGCAGAGGCTTGTAATTAAGAAGAAATGAAGTATTATCTAACAGAGTTTGCAAAGGCAAATATTGTAGGCTTAACCATATTTATCGTTCATAGTATTATACTGTACGTGCTGGGTAACCCTTGGTATGGAGATGGAGTAATAACCTTTTTTATCCAAAACCAAATCTTTTCTGTAGCGCTGTATGCAGTAAATACGATGGTTATAGTAAATTTTAGAAAACGTTTTACCGCTACTCTGTGGAATTTTAAGGTGCTTACTTATGCGCTTATTGCGCATATTGCTGTGACTTTAGTTACGGTGTTTGTACTGCGATTACTACTTATCACAAGGTATTACAACATTCCTTTAGATCAATATTGGGCTAGTGAAGGTCTGGAGGATTATATATTTCCTTTTATAATAACAGCTGTCGCAACTACCTCGTTTTATGCGGTGAGTCGCTGGAAGAGAAAGCAAGAGAGTAAAGTAAAGGAATCTAAAATTATTGCAGGAGCCGCCTCTGCAAAATTTGATGCGCTTAAAAATCAGCTGGATCCTCATTTTTTATTCAACAGTTTAAATGTGCTGGCAAGTCTTATTGAGGAAAACCCTAGACAGGCAACCAAGTTTACCACTTCGCTTTCAAAAGTATACAGATATGTACTGGAGCAAAAAAATAAAGAACTAGTACCGCTAGAGGAGGAGCTTGCCTTTGCTCGTACGTATATGAATCTTATTAAAATGCGTTTTGAAGACAGTATTGTGGTAGACATACCTGAGCAATCTTCTCACTCAGAGTACAAGGTGGTGCCGCTATCGTTACAATTACTATTAGAAAATGCCGTAAAGCATAACCAAGTAACTCCTTCAAATAAGCTTCATATAAGAATCTATGAAGAGGGAAATACGCTATATGTGACTAATAACATCCAGAAAAAACAAGTAGTAAAGAAGAGTAGCGGTGTAGGTTTACAAAACATACGCCAGCGCTATGGCCTGCTCACGAGTAGTGATGTTGTTATAAAAGATGATGGTGCAAACTTTCAAGTGGGTGTGCCGCTACTTACACAAGCTGGACAAGCTAGTTTTGAACCTAAACAAACAGAGTATCTAGAGGATAAACGTTATCAACGTGCAAAAAAGAAAGTAGAAGATCTCAAAGGATTTTACATACACTTCACTATTTATGCGATTATGGTGCCTGTCTTTATTTATTTTAACGTGATGTCTACCAGTTTTCCTTGGGCACTTTTCCCTATTCTAGGATGGGGCTGGGGCGTTGTAGGTCACGCCTCTGAGGTGTATGGATGGAGCCCTATATTTAATAAAACTTGGGAAAAACGTAAGATAGAGAGACTTATGGATGATGATGATTTCTAAGTTGCAAAACTAAGCTCCATTAAATAGTGCGATGATTTATCATATAAAAAAAGTGTCTTTAAGCCGTAGCTTAGAGACACTTTTTACATTCTGTAAGAAAGATGTTAGTCCTTTTTGAGGTGCTCTACATTTTTCTTCATTTGTATTTGTGCTCCAGAGTCCTTTGTTTTCATTGCTCTGTATTTGAAGTTTATAAACTCTACCAGTAATGAGAAGGCAATCGTAAAGTATAAATAACCCTTAGGGATGGCTCCTACGCTTGATCCAAAGATTTCTAGGTGTGATAGGTGCGCGCCTTCTGCAATAAGCATAAAACCTATTAAAATTAAGAATGACAGCCCTAAAATCTGTAAAGATGGGTGCTTTGCAATAAAGTTTCCTACAGGGTTTGCAAAGAGCATCATTATCCCCACAGAGATAACAACTGCTATCACCATAATGATTAATGCATCTGTTGGATTGTCAGAGAGTCCGTTAGTCATTCCGACAGCCGTAAGTATAGAGTCAAAAGAGAATACAAGATTAATAACTGCAATCTGTACAATAGCATTACCTAGCGTAGTAGAGCTCTTTTTTGAAATCTCTTCTTCTTCTAGTCCTGTTTCATCCACCTTCTCGTGTATCTCGTGTACAGACTTCCAGATAAGGAAGATACCTCCTGCAAGAAGTATAACCGCTTGCCAGCTTATCCCTCCTGTTATCCAGCTTGCGTTTATATGCCAGAAAGGAGCACTTAAGGCCACAAGCCACGATATCCCAAAAAGTAATGCGATACGCATACCCATTGCAAGTGCAAGACCAATATTAGTCGCTTTTTTACGATCCTTTTGCGGAAGCTTTTCTGCGGCGATAGATATGAAGATGATGTTATCTATACCTAATATGATTTCAAGAAAGGTAAGCGTAAGCAGTGCAATCCAAGCATCTGCAGTGGTAAGAATGTCAAACATTAGTTAGTCGTTTTTTTTGCGGTTCCGCGTTGTTTGTTGGTTTCTCCTACGAGGGAGTACTCAAAGGTATAAAAATCTCCGTCAGTAGCTATGATTTTCATATGGAGTGCTTTTTCCTCACTCATACTTTTTGGGTTCAACTTCTTAACGATGTACTCACAATCATTAATCCATCGCACAGAAGAGGAGTCTGCTTTACCTTTATAGTAATCAATCTCTAGTGTGTCGTTACGTTCAAAAGTGGTTGCTACGAGCTCTCCATCTAGTAGGGTTTCAAAAGTAAATGTGCCTGTTTTAAAATCTTTACAGCTACGTTCTGGGCTCTCACAGCTTAAAGCGAAAACACTAAATATTACAAAAAAAGCTTTCCATTGATTCTTCATAGATTACAAAAATAACACAGGGGCGTGAGTAATTAATAGTAAGTCTGAAGATATTTTTATGAGGATAAATAGCTGAATATTTCTAGTCAAAAATCATCTCACTTTGAGGCGGTTTTTTGAGATGTTGAAGAGATGGTTTTTACATCTCATAGCTCTCAAAAGTTCCATCTTCTAGAAAAATAATCACTCTCTTAATAGGTGATTTTGAGGAGGAAAAAGCAGTGATATTTTTGAGTGTTTTTTGCTCCATGTTTGATGGTGGAGTAGCACTTGTCTTTGATGCGAATTCTTGACTATATTTTGAAGGCGCATCAGGTGATAAATTAGTGTCAGTTGATGGGGTAGGAGGGGTGGTTTTTGGACTTGCTTTTGTTCCGTAAAGAAGCCATTGTAATTCCACTTCTGGGAAGGTTGAAACTACGGTCATCACAAAGTCTAAACTTGGCTTATTTCTACCAGCCATGAGATGAGATATGGTAGCTCTTCCTACTTGCATTTTTTCGGCAAATGCGGTTGCGCTCAATTCGTTTGCATCCATGATTTCTTGGAGGCGTCGCGCAAATTTTTTGTTATTTATAAGTGTTTCCATTTGTATACAGCAAAGATACGTTACAAATGTAAACTATGAGTATTCTTATCTATAAAAGTCGTTTTAGTTGTATTTGAGTGTTTAATCAACACTTTAGTTTTGAGTGTTTAAATATCTGAATTTAAATATATAAAGAGTAAAATAGTGAGATTTGGTTAAGTTTGGTGAAATTGTACGTCGCTACGTTACTACTGTATATAAAACGCACTGTTTACAATTGTAAACAGTGCGTTTTAGTGAAGAGTTGTAAAAAAAGTATCTTTGTGCTCCAAAGAATACATATGGAGTTACCTGAGTTATTACAATTGTTTTCACATAGCCGAGAAAAATCTATTTCTGGCAGATATATATCACCAGATTTTATCACCGATTTTGTCTCTCAATTATCGTCAGATTTTACGATTGATACACTAGGTCATTCGGTAGAAAATAAACCTATTCATTCGGTAGTTTTCGGTACTGGGAAAGTGAAGATTTTTATGTGGTCACAGATGCACGGAAATGAATCTACAACCACAAAATCTATGCTTGACTTTTGCCGTTTTTTAGAGCAAAAAAAGGACTCGGATTTTTATAAAAAAGTGATTGAAAATTGCACCTTTTTTATGATCCCAATGCTTAATCCAGATGGCTCAAAAAACTGGACAAGGGTAAATGCAAATGATGTAGATCTTAATCGAGATGCACAAAATTTGAGTCAGCCAGAATCAAAAATTTTGCGTGATGTTTTTGATACTTTTAAACCTGATTATTGTTTCAATTTACATGGGCAAAGAACCATTTACGGTTTTGAAGAAACAGGTAAACCATCTATACTTTCTTTCCTCGCACCCTCGGCAGATGTGGAGAGGAGTTTCACATTTTCGCGAAAGCGGTCTGCAAGTGTAATCGCTCATATCTTTAAAAATCTCAAAGAAGATCTTGATGGGAATATAGGGTTGTATAATGATGCGTTTAATAATAACTGTGTGGGTGATGCTTTTCAAGAAGCTGGAGTGCCTACTGTATTATTTGAAGCTGGTCACTATCCAGATGATTATGCTAGAGAGAAAACTAGAGCCTATGTATTTGCAGCGTTATTATATGCGATTGAAGCTTGTAGTAAGGAGCTCGATTATGATATAAGTGCTTATAAAGAAATCCCTGAGCATAGTGCTTGTTATGTTGATGCACATGTAAAAGATGGAGAAGAAAAGCGTGGGGTCTATTATGTAGAACGAGTAGAGGATGGGGAGATAATTTTTGAACCTACAATGCTGGAGGCATCTCTGAGCAATGGTAAGTTTGCTCATGCTATACTGGATAATGCATCTGCGTTTAAACTTCCCTAATAAAAATCGATTTAATGCCCTTTTTTAGGGGTAAAATGGCTGCGATAACGTTATCGTGAATTAGATTAAAATATTACAGAATAATCAGTATTATTCTATTATTTTTGCATTATACTCAAAATATACAGTTGCATGGCAAAATTTAAATTAGACGAGGTAGACCACCAAATTCTCGATATGCTTATCGAAAATACGAGAACTCCTTTTACAGATATAGCAAAAAAACTTCTCATTTCTGCAGGTACTGTTCACGTACGTGTTAAGAAAATGGAAGAGGCTGGAATCATTACAGGTTCCTCATTAACACTTGATTACGGAAAATTAGGATACTCTTTTATTGCTTATGTAGGAGTATACATTAATAAGACATCACAAACTACATTTGTACTTGAGCGCATCGCTCAGATTCCTTTTGTAACTGTGGCTCACGTAACTACGGGGAAGTTCAATATCTTCTGTAAGATACGTGCAAGAGATACGAATCATGCAAAGAATGTAATATTCTTACTTGATGATATTGATGGTGTGTACCGCACAGAAACGATGATATCTCTAGAGGAAAGCATCAATGATAAAAAACGATTAATGCACTCTATCTTTCAAGATCTAGTGTAATTACAATAAGACTTCATTTACTAAAACCCTTTCTCTATTGAGAAAGGGTTTTTTGTTACTTTTAGATTTTAAAACAAACAAGATGATACACACTAGCGAGCTTAAAGCAGGAGAGTATAATGAATATTATAAACAGTACATAGACCAAGTACCTGGCTCGCTAGGAATCGCTCAAGCGCTTGAAAAAGGTATGGAGGAAACTAGAGACTTCTTCACCTCGCTTTCTGAGGATGAGTTGTTATTACGTTATGAAGCAGGGAAGTGGACTCCTAAGGAAGTGTTGCTGCATCTTATAGACACAGAGCGCATTTTTAGCTATCGCGCATTACGTTTTTCTAGAATGGATAGTACGCCTTTACAAGGTTTTGAGCAAGATGATTTTGTGTTGTCTAGTGATGCAAACAGTCGCACTATAGACTCTCTAATTGCTGAGTATGTGGCTGTAAGGCAGTGTAGTTTATTATTATATGCGTCTATGACAGCGGAGACTATAGCAAACATAGGTACCGCAAGCGGAAGCCCTATGAGTCCTCGCGCAGCGGCTTTTATCACAGCTGGGCATGAGCGTCATCACATTAGAATTATTAAGGAGCGCTATCTTTAATTTGTAGTGCTAGCTTGGTAATAATCAAAGGCTGCGTGGATAAGGTCATTTGAGACTTGTTTATCGATTACAGGTTTTCCTATGCTTTCTAGAAGTACGAAGTTTATTTGTCCATTGCTGTTTTTCTTATCGTATTTTAAATACTCGATAATGGAGGTTATATCCGCTTTCGCGAAAGCTACCGCATCATACATATCATTAAAGGTTGCAGTAATTTCTTCTAGTTCATCCTGTGATAAACCTGAAAGCGCCACCGAAATGAAACTTTCTAAAATCATCCCAATTGCAATGGCTTCCCCGTGTAACAAGGTGGTTCTATCTTCAGATGCTAGACAATACGACTCAATGGCGTGACCTAATGTGTGCCCATAGTTAAGCGCTTTGCGAATGTTTTGCTCCCGTGGGTCTTCTATAACAATATTATTCTTGATGATAATACTCTCGTAGATGAGTTGGCTCAAGTCATCTGTAGTCATGGCGCTCAAGTCTTTGAGCTTATCCCAATACGTTCTATCTGCCACGAGACCGTGCTTGTACATTTCTGCGAGTCCAGAACGTAATTCTTCTGGAGGTAAGGTTGCAAGAAAGCCACCGTCTATCAATACCATCTGCGGATTGTTAATTACCCCGATTAAGTTCTTCAATGCACCTAGATCCACACCAGTCTTACCACCTACACTAGCATCTACCATTGATAGTAAAGAGGTAGGAACGTTTATAAAATCCATACCACGTTTAAAAGTGCTTGCTACAAAACCACCAAGGTCTGTGACAACCCCACCACCTACATTTATAATAAGTCCTTTTCTGTCTGCATCTAGATTTGCAAGTGCATCCCATACACCAGTACAGGTTTCTATAGTCTTATTAATCTCGCCATGAGGAATCTCTATAACCTCAATAGGAATCTCTGTGGCGAGATTACCTAAAAACGGTGCAAGACAATGCTCGTGTGTATGCTCATCTACGATAACGAAGATCTTGCTGTAGTTGCTCTGTAGTAGTAATACATTAAGGGCATCATATCCAGATTCATTAAAAACGATGTCGTAAGAAGCGGCTTGTATGGCAGTCATTATTTTTGAAATTTTAACGGTTGCAAATTACTCACTTTTGAGTAAAAAAAGTTTAAAGTGGGTGTATATTTGTGTAACAAATATATTGATATGCAAACCTCTCTTTTTGAAAATACTGAAACTGCATTTGCTCTTAAATCAGATAGCGAACTAGAACGCGCTTACTTTTTATTTAAAATGATTTCTAAAGAACCGCTTGTGCGCATAGGTACAGCGGCTGCTCGTTTTGCACTAGGTGCCAACTTACCAGTAGAAGGTCTTATACGCTCTACGGTCTTTGATCATTTTTGTGGTGGTGTAAATGAGCAAGACTGTATGACCTCTGTAGATAAGCTGTATAGTGCAAATGTATGCTCTGTACTAGACTACTCTGTAGAAGGAAAAGAAGAAGCAGCATCTTTTGATGAGTGCATGAATAAGGTGATAGGTCTGGTGAAGTTTGCAGATGAGAAAGAAGCGATGCCTATTGTTGTTTTTAAACCTACAGGCGTTGGCCGTTTTGCTATCTGGCAAAAGCTTACCGAAGGAGAAGAACTAGATGCCAAAGAGCAAGTAGAGTGGGAGCGCATCAAAGAGCGTGTAAACGCAATATGCAAGATTGCTTACGAGCGTGATGTAGAAGTATTGATAGATGGAGAAGAGTCATGGATGCAAGACGCGGCAGATGATCTTGTGGCAGAAATGATGGCACTATACAATAAGGAAAAGCCTATGGTATACAACACACTACAGTGCTACCGTCATGATCGCTTAGACTACTTAAAGAAATTGCACCTAGAAGCCCGAGCTCGCGGATTTAAGATAGGTATAAAAGTTGTGCGTGGTGCTTACATGGAGAAGGAGAACAAACGAGCAAAAGAAAAAGGATACCCAACCCCTATATGCGATAGCAAACAGGCAACAGATGAAAACTTTAATGCTACTACGCGCTATATCATTGAAAACCTAGATGACATATCACTTTTTCTAGGAACGCATAACGAAGACAGTTCGCTACTCGCTGTAAAACTCATGGGAGAAATGGGAATTGCAAAAGAAGACAATAGAGTATGGTTTGGACAGCTTTATGGAATGAGTGATCACATAAGCTTTAATCTAGCTAAGGAAGGCTATAATGTAGCAAAGTACCTTCCATTTGGCCCAGTAAAAGATGTCATGCCTTACTTGATGAGACGAGCAGAGGAGAATACCTCTGTAGCAGGACAAACTAACCGCGAACTCGAATTACTCAAAGCAGAGAAGAAAAGACGCCGATTGTAAAATAAGCGTTATTTAGTTAATTTACACAGAGAAGCAACCACTTATTACTAATTAAATAAAAATGAAAAAGCCCTATAGATTTTATAGGGCTTTTTTCTTTAACTAGCTATCTGTAGCTTTTTATTAATGAGTGTACTCCAACTATCTGCAAGTTGTAGTTCGCCGTTAAGCTGCATATTATCTACGTCATATAATGTGAAGCTTACTTCTCGTTCGGTGGCATTTGATGGTGTAAAAGCCAGTGCTACGCGTTCTGTGATAGTAAGTTGTTCAGCGCCACTTTTTACATTTCTATGCGCTTTTACTGCCTGGCAGTTCTTAATAGTGGATAAATCTACAGAGGATGATTGTGCTTGTCCATTACTCTCCTTGTAAAAGAAAATGGCATTCAACTCTTTATCTCTTCCTATCACAAAATCTCCACAAAACTCATAATCACTTATGGTGTGATTATGAGCGGTTGCGATATGATTAAGTGCTTGTAGCATTTTATTTTCTTTCTTCTTTTTATTGATGGCCATGATAACAAATGGCACGATACAAATTGCTACAATGATTGTTCCTACGGTAATACTTCCTAAATCCATGATATTGTTTTTTTTATATTGATATACTGGGCATTGCAATTATTGCAATGCCTTATTTGTTTTCCAGAAGCAATTACTAGCGCCTGGAAGCAATACAAAAAATTACCAGAAATAATGGAAAGGAAAGATGTGATCTGCCTTACGATGATGTATTAAAACATTGATCGAGGTCTTTGTGTACTGAGCATACGTACTGCTAGCGAGTGCATTTGTAGTATGGGATAAAGTTCCACAGCTAGAAACGAAGGTCTTGAGATGGGGAACACTAATACTACTCGGCGCCTCTATCACAACTTCAGACTGCGGTAACTCTCCAACAATAATTGCCGAAACTGCTGCAGTTACTTTTTCTGTAGACGAAGAAGTAGTAGTATTATCACTTAGATTAACAAATGATGTATCCATAGCACTCATTGCAATACTGCAAAGAGCGACTAGAATAAATACACTTATATGTCTCAGAGTTGTTTTCACGCCGCAAATGTAATTTAGTTTTTAATACGGAAGTTTAATTAATAAAACTTTGTGAGTGATTTTAAGAGTTGACATTCAATATTAATGGGCGTTTAGGAGAAAGTAGCGCTTTTAATAGAACAGTATGTGATTAGAGAAGCACTATTGGGGTTGTTGTTACGCTTTCGCGAAAGCGTACTTAAAATCAATCATAACTAATAAGAGTTGGCATAAATTTTAAAACAGCAATGTTGTGTTTTAAGACTAAAATAAATGAGAGATAATAGTAGCAGCAGCGGCTTTACTCCCTTTAAGCGAGGGATGAAAACCATCAGGTCCATAGTAATCATTGCTCTTGCTAGAGTTGAGATACTCTTTCCAAGTAATACCTACGGGAAGTATGATGGCGTTGTTGATAGTTGCGGCATCATGATAGTTCTGTATGACAGTGTCTTGGGTGTGGTGATACTGTAATGAGGGCCATACCATAAAATAAGCAAGCCTAGCATGGTGTTTATTACAAAGGGCAGCATACTTTTTACCATAGTCAATAAGCATGTCGCGACCTTCTTGTTGTGAAGACGGTCCTTGCTGGATGATGACATAGTCATACTTGCCAGTGGCGATGAGCTGCTGTATGTTGCCATCATTCCAGTGATCTTCAAGTGCATAATTAGGCAATGCAACCATGTGTGTCTTAATCTTTATACCCTTGGTTTTCGCATGTGATTTTACAAGCTTTGGCAAATCATTAGTGTACGTAAGGCTATTGCCTATAAACAAGATGTTTATTGTGGTGTCTTTAGTTTCAGGCAATGTATTACTTGCCCTAGTAGTTGCACTGAAGCAAATACAAAATAGGAAGATGAGGTGCCGCATAGAGGTACAATAAAAGTCTATTATTAAAAATCATACTGTGATACTCTAAAGATATCCAGATTTTAGACACTGACCTATACTTGTCTCATCCGTTATGAAACAGACGTATAGAAAACTTAACAAGCTTTTATGGCACTAGTAGCGCTATTATTTTTAACATTGTAACGTGCCAGCTGGCTCTACACCTATAAATTAAATACAACATAGCAGTGCTACTATCCATGTGATAGAAGACTTGCGATTTAAGAATAGATACTATGGATTATTACATTATTATAGCAGCTTTGATATTTCTTGCAGCTTTATTTGGGTTCATAAATGCGCGTTTTCTTAAGTTGCCTACTACCATAGGGCTTATGCTCATCACCATTGTTTACACCCTAGCTGTTTTCGCTTTAAGCTATTTTGATGATACCTTACTCAAAGCCGAAATACAACTCATTAAAGAGATAGACTTTGAGAAAGTCCTTATGGATTATATGCTTAGTTTCCTCCTATTTGCAGGAGCGCTACACACTAATTTTGAACAACTCAAAGTGCAGCGCTGGCCTATACTAGCCTTTGCAACCTTAGGTGTGCTTGTATCTACATTTCTAGTAGGGACACTTGTGTTCTACGTGCTGCAGCTACTAGGTATGGAGGTAGACTTTATTTACTGTTTACTTTTTGGGTCTCTTATCTCGCCTACAGATCCTATTGCCGTACTTGGGATTCTTAAAAAAGCCAAAGTGCCTAAAAAACTAGAAACTAAAATCGTGGGAGAATCTCTCTTTAACGATGGGGTAGGAGTAGTGGTGTTTTTGACCATCTTTGGGATTGCAAGTGCAAAAGACAGCCCTGTGACACCGTTAGATATCTTGACGTTATTTGGTCAAGAAGTACTAGGAGGAATACTGCTAGGAATGATTATAGGGTGGATCACGTATAAAATGATGAAATCTATAGATGATTTTAGTACAGAAGTGATTATCACACTTGCGGCTGTGATGGTGGGTACAGTGCTAGCAACACAGCTGCACCTTTCTGCTCCACTAGCGATGGTAGTTGCCGGATTATTAATAGGGAATGATAGAGTGCGCACAGCCGCAATGTCTGAGACGACAGAGCATTATGTAGATAAATTCTGGGAGCTCATAGACATCTTGCTCAACGCTATTTTATTTGTACTCATAGGGATGGAAATGCTCATTCTCACCTATCAAAATAGTTATTTACTTGCCGGAGTAATCGCCATACCTCTCGTACTCATAAGCAGGTATATATCATTGTGGTTACCTATAAGGGTCTTTAAAGACAAGCTCGATTTTGTGCCAAAAACAAACCTCATAATGACCTGGGGCGGACTACGAGGCGGGATTTCTATAGCACTAGCGCTCAGTCTCTCTGAAGATATGTACAGAGATATGTTTCTCGTGATGACTTATATTGTCGTGGTATTTTCCATTTTAGTACAAGGACTTACGGTAGAGAAACTTGTAAAAAGTACCTCAATGTCTCAAGCCGACTAGTATTCTAATCATAAGGTAAAGCTAAACGTCCTATCTCCTTGTTTAGGGTTGAGGTAATAACGCTTTCGCGAAAATATGAATGGGTGATGCTATTTCTGTTTTTTCCAGATAGTGAAATGGAAATCATTGTTTTTGTAACCATTTCCTGATTTCCTTCCTTAATGAAATTTCAGGTTTAGGCAACGGAATTGATTGTTTAGCCTGTTTACTTTTATTGAATTTTGAGAAAGTAATCTTATGTTTTTTCCAAACTTCTGGATACAGCTCTAAGAACTTATTAAAGAAACTTTGTTCATTTACACGCCCTTCTATCTGCGATAGTACCTCTTTAAATTTTCCCTCCTGATCTATAAACATGTTGCTATTGCCCTAAAATGAATTAATGTGGTAAGTTATCTCATTAATGTAGTCTAATGATGTAGCTAACTTGGATATGGTTTATTGTAAGATGAAGAATATATTCTTTGGTTTTGGCCTTATCTTTTTCCGCCTTTGCTGTTATTCAAAAATCATAGACCATAGATAGTCTTTTATCATTAAAAACATAAAAATTCCAATTCCAATGCTTACGAAAAAAATCCACTTCTTTTTTTGAGCACTTTGTTCCATATTATAATTGTTTTGAGGTGGTTACCCCCAATTAATACCAACAGATCCGTATAGCCTGTCCTGAGCTTGCCTAATGGATACGGTGATGTGGTAGGCGTACTCTGTTAGTTGCTAGTAGAGCCGTCTACTCGATTGGCAATAATAATTTTTCAGTTCTGTTATCAGTAAAAATGGATTTCGAGTTTTCAACTAATATTCTAAGAAGCTTATTTATATCAGAACTATCTATATCCTCTATTTGAAATTCAAATTTTCGTTCACTGTTTATTTTGACTATTAACTTATTATCATTGATATTTATCTTGTCAATTTCATTAAATTTAATCGTTCTATCAGTTATCAAATTAAGCTTAATCACAATTCCTAATTTATTATACTCTACATAATTTTTATACCAAAATCTTTTGCTGAGCATAATAATCAAAATCACAAACCCTAAACTTGCAATCAGTCCATTTTTATAGTTTAAAAGTAGTCCGAAACCTACTGATAAACATAACGATGCTAATATTAAAAGAGCAATTCTAGTCCAATTCCAAGATAAATTTTCAAAATTTATTTTTTTCATTTTCCTGTTAATGTTTTAATTAATTTATAAGCATATAAAATTGCGATTAATGACATTATTCCGCAAATTAAATATTCCGATTTTGAATAATAACTTATTCCGCCTATCATTCCGAATGCTGTCCACAATAGATTAGTCAAAATTTCAGTTTTATTCAATTTGTTCATCTTTTCCTGTTTTTCGGTCATATTATTGTAACCAGTCCACCGTATAAAGTGAGAGCGGCTCTCGATAGTTATCGGGATTGCTGTTTTGCTTTAACGTATGGTTTTATTTGTTCGATCTAAATATACAATGAATTTTGAAATAATTTTGCTGTACGTAGCGCTTTCAAAAATGTAAGTGATGAATACGCTTTCGCGAAAGCGTAACAATAAAAAGTTGCAAAGTGTTAGTTACTGGAGTCTCATCACGAAGGTGGTTTATCTTGAGATAAAAAACATGTCTTTTGGTAATCGTTCGTCGCGTTTATAAATAAGAATAGTTGCGGGTTTGTATGCGAGCATTTTTTTCCGCCGACGATACAGCAAAATCTCTTATCATTTTCCTTAGTTAAAAGTGAAAATTACGGTTTTGTAGATTTCAGAAAACATGCAAAAGCTTCGAATAACATCGAAGCCAATATTGCATAACATAAACCAGTAACATTTCTTTAGATCAGTTTCTTATTGTTCGAGATATTTCTCTTATTGAACATAGATTTTAGATATTTTATTGCCATTGTATTCGGCAATATATAATTGGTTGCCATTAAGTGCTAATCCCCTTGGGCCAGATAATCCCGTTACTACATCTGTTACAGTAGTCGTAGTTGATGTAATATCAATTTTAGATATTTTATTGCCATTATATTCGGCAATGTATAGTGTATTACCATCAAGTGCTAATCCTGAAGGGTGAGATAATCCTGTCGCCACATCTATCGATGTAGGTGGCGTGGTTGAGATATCGAGTTTAATAATTTTATTAGCAGTTCTTAATGCTATATATAAATCATTGCCATTTAGTAATATTTCATCAGGTCTTACGCAGCAATCGAGTATCGTTACATTCTCAAGCGTAGGATTTGCAATTGAAATGTCGAGTTTATTAATTTCATTAACATCTGGTGCAGTAACGTATAAGTCATTTACATCAAATGCTAATCCCGAAGCTCCATTCGTTCCTGAAACTACAGGTGTTACAGTAGGTGTAGTTGCAGTGATATCCGTTTTAGAGATAAGGTTAGCCTGAGGCTGTGAGATATATAATTCGTCACCAGAGATAGCTAGTCTGAAGGTAAACAATCCTGTTAAAACATCTGTTGCGTTAGGGTTAGTAGCTTCAACATTTATTTGAGATACTTTATTAGCACCAACTTCGGCAACGTATAAATCATTTCCATCAAATACTAATCCAGCAGGGTTAGATAATCCTGTCACCACATCTGTTGTTTGAGAAAATAAATCAATTGTAGTAAAACTAAAAATGCCACTTTCAGTTGAATTTCCATCGCTATCCTTAGCTATAACTTTCCAATAAAAAACTTGCGGAAATTCTAACGGGTCAATAAGTGTAAATTCTGTTTCTACTAAGTTGGATGCTATTACTGTATTTGGACTAGGACTATTATCCAATACTAAATCGTAAGTGACTGGATCATTATCTGAATCTATTGACGCATTCCATGTTAATGTAGGTGTTAGAGCTACATTTATTGCTTCATTACTTACCGTTAAAAGTGAGAACGAGTTTGGAGCACTATTAACTGGAGTTATTGTCATTTCCTCATTACTAGACTCGTCACTTCCACAACCGAAGATTGTTAAAATTGCAGCAATTACTAATAGAAGGTTTAGATTTTTTTTCATTTATTTAAATGTTTTACAACAGGCACTGCATAATTAGAGTGCGACTTCTGATAAGCATCGAGAATACTGCTATGCTTTATATACTTTTTTATTTTGTCTAAATATACAATGAACTTTGGAGTTGGGACTTTGTAATTAGACAATTAATTTTCGATCAAACAAAAACGCTCTGTGTTTTTTATAAAATTGTAGATAGGTTTTTTTACTTACATTCTTATGATTAGAAATGATTCTTATTATCATCAGCATATTTACGATATAAATCTCGCATAAATCCATCTGGATAATTGGAAAAAGCACTGTCAAATTCCATCATTTTTTCTTCACTCACTTCATTAGAAGTTTTGAAAAACCAAGTATTATCTTTGGGTATTAAATCTATAGCTAGATTAATTATTTTGGCAGACTCGGTTGCGCCAATTTCATTTAAAGATATTACTACCTGCTCTTTGTGTTCAGGAAACCATTCTTGTAGAAAACTTAATATACTATCTGCTTGTCCCGCATTTTCTAAGTGCATACAAAGAAATAAATTCAGTTGTTTCTGATTTAGTGAATTAGGGTCTTTATTATATCTCTTTACTAGAATTTCATGTAATGCGATGGAGAAATCAGAATTATCACGCAATGAAAACAGACCTTTAATATCTTCATTACTCACAATTTCATTTCTTTTTTCCAATTGTTGCTTTATTGCATCTGTCATCCACGAAAGTCCATTAAATGAGTTTTTTTCCATAATTGAGAGTTTTTGTAGGCTTACTTGTAACAGACCACTGCATAGAGCGATTACAACTCCCGATAGCTATCGGGATTGCTGGATAACCTGTATTTATTTGCTTATTAATTAATGTCTAAATATACAGTTATTTGTGGTTCTGTCGCCGCGCGTAGAGCCTTAACTAATACTCATCGTATTTGCAAATAAGCTCTTAAAACAAGTCTGTGCCATCATAAAGTCAGGAAGAACTTTTGATGAAAACTATAGATCAATATAACCTCAAAATTCCGTTTTAATTTAACCAAGGTAGACTGTTTATCTACCTCAATGGGTCTTAATTAACATCTAACGATTGTTCTTTATTAAGAGAAACAAGTATTTTATTAATCATAAAAGATTCATCCCAGCTAGAGGGCTTTTCACCTATGCGCACAAGGACAATATTTTCTTCTGGAACAACAATTACTTCTTGGTTGTGAGTGCCGTCTATTAAAAAATTCTTTGCTAGAAATGGAGATGTTCTATCCTTTTCACGATTTCCTCCAGATTCATAATTTAGCCATATTTGAAAGCCATAATCTTTCTCTAGGGTACTCTGTGTGAGCATCTTTGATATCCATGGTTTTGGAATTACTTGTGCTCCGTTCCACATACCATTTTGTAAAAGTAACTGTCCTATAATCATCCAGTCTTCTGCTTGTGCAAAATAACAACAAAATGTTCTAGGCATCCCATCCTCTTTATCAAGCCACCATCCTGCATTTGCAGCTCCTATAGGTTTCCATAACCTAGAAGAAGCATATTCTTCTAGTGGCAATTTTGTAGCTCTTTCAAGGATAATTCCTAGGAGCTGTGTATTTGCATTATTATATTCAAATGCCGTGGCAGGTTCTTTACTTAAAGGTATTTTAAGAGCTGTATCTTCTACGTCTGTACCCATATACAGACTTATAACGTCTGAAAATATGTTCTGCACATTATTGTCCACTCTCAAACCAGATTGCATCAATAATAAATCCTCAATAGTAATAGTGTTTCTTTTGTCGTTTTGCCATTCTGAAATATATGTAGAAGCTAGCTCTTTCTCAGACGTTATGTGACCCTCATCGATAGCTATTCCTATCAATATAGAAGTAATGGTTTTTGCCATAGACATCGAGTTTGATGTTGACTCTTTAGTCGTTCCATTATAGTATTTTTCTAATTGTAATCTACCATTGTGTAAAACAAGTAAGGCATTACTATGTTGACTTTCTGCATATGAGCTAATTTCATCTAAAACTATTTTATCAATTGTTAAGCTATCAGTTAGTACGTAGTTTGTCGTGTTATCTCCTTCTATAATGGCTTTAGGTGTATACCATGCTGAATTTGAAATCTCCTCGTTAGCAGGATAAGTAACGACCCTTTTTAAAAGGGTGTAATTAACTACTACAAAAATTCCCAACAGCAAGAGCAATATTGCAATAAGGTTAAGTATAAATTTAAAAATTCTTTTCATCTGTTCTGTATTTTATTTCTGTATGGATATTAAATAGCAAAGGTTAGGGGCTATACATTATGAGTGTTAAAATACTACTGTTAAATGTAAAAAACCGTAATGAGTGTTCAATAAATTTTAAGGGATATGGTGCGTAGCATAATGTAAAATATTAATAATGTAAGCACGCTTTCGCGAAAGTATAACAAAAGCAAGAGATTCAAAAATATAGTGATAACAGTGAAAAATAAGCTATCAAAACAAGCCTTTGCCACCATAAAATCAAGACGACCCTACGATGAAAATTATAGATCAAAATTAGCTTAAAAGCCTGTGCTGAGCTCTGTAGAAGTAGGCTTGTTCTTACCTCAGTTCTTTGTTGTCTGCAGTATTTATTTCGACTAAACAGAATATAAAAATAGACTTAAAATTATTAATTCCGTTATATTTAGGGTTATCTTGTTTTTTAATAATTAGCGATAATGAAAAATCAAGAAATATTCGAATAACCCGACACCAATTCCCACTGTCATTGCTATCAATCCATAGCCGAAAGGGTCATTCACAGCTTTGAAGTCAAAAATCATTATTAAAAGACAGAACAAAATTAAGAGAACTGAAAAGATGGTAAGTACTGAAATCTTTTTTAATAATAACTTTTTCATAATCAATAAATAGGCGCGTCAAATTTCACAATCGTTGTGTCCTTTTCCACAATAAAGTCAATCCAATGGTCAAGTGAGCCTCCATTTGTATAATATCCGCCACCTCTTTTTTCCTTTTTTCCGTCCGCACGAGTAAAAGTCAGCGAGTAAGCTCCATCAGCCTTATTCTTCTGCATTGATAAAAATTCAGTCGTACTTTTATTTGGTTCTATTCGGTCAATTTTTATGATGTCAATTCTTTCAGTCGTTGTGAATTCAACATTCGTTATCGGTTCGTTTGTGTTGTTTTTTATTTTTACTTCAATTCCGTCATCTTTAAACATAAAGCACGAATTTAAAGTTAAGCACAAGATTAAATATAAAATCCTTTTCACGCCTTCTTAATCTGTTTTTATAAATTCCAAAACTTCATCCATTGTATCGCTCTTTGCGTGAACTTTTAGTCGATTTCCATTCGTTTCCACAATTTCGCAATAAATTTTCTTTCCAATTACGCTACTCACGTCTTTTGGATGATTTAAAATCTCTTTGTAAGTCATTGTATATTCACAATCCGAAGTCCATTCAATTGCGGTTTTCACTACAATTTTGTCATTTGGATTTGTCTCAATTTGCATATTTTCAGTCCGCACAATTTTCTCAGGCATTCCTTCTTTAGCGTAGCGAAATTTGCCAGTTTTAAATTCGGCACAATTATTTTCTTGTGCACAACTGCTCAATGTTAAGAGCAGAATTATTAATGTGAAAGCGGTTTTTTTCATATTGTTGCCAACAGGCCACTGCATAAAGCGAGTGCGGCTCCCGATAGCTATCGGGACTGCTGGATAGCCTGTATTTGTTTGTTTATTAATTGATTGTCTAAATATACAGTTATTTGTGGTTCTGTCGCCGCGCATAGAGCTTTCAAATCCCGATGTACTTCGGGACGCTTTATGCTGTAGTTCTTGCATCCGACGAGTGAGGTACGAGCGAGAGGAATGCACAAGCGCAACAACGTTTCGCACTTTCTATGTTTTAGATGTACTCTTTGGACATTTTTGAGCCCTGCCTCCGACGAGCATAGCGAGAGGAAGGCCTCAAAGAACCGCTTAGTTATGCCATAACCAATATTCAATAGAAAGACATCAAGAGCTTTAAAATCCTAGCGGATTTACTCGCACTCGATCTATGCCCAACTCTTCGATATTTCAATGACTTTTGAGGTGTTCTGATTTTGAAGCGGAGCCATACGACGGCGGGAATTTGCAAGTATGCTACTGCCTTGGATGTGACTTATCTTGAGATGAAAAACAAGTCCTTTGGCAATCAGCCGTCCACGGTTTGAGCTATGAACAGTACGGGAACAAACTAGCGTTTGCTTTCCGCCACGCACATAACAAAATCTTTTTGTTTTGTTTTTTCTTTTCCTTGTTTAAAGCAAAATCCGAAAGATTTTGCGGACTTCATAAAAATATGCAAACCTTTCGTTAAAGCCCGCAGCCCGCATTGTTTATAGGTTTTGTTGTGCTTAGTGTTTTTCCATCAATGCAGGAACTTATAAAGGTCATAGGTCGTTAGTTTAGCAATTAAATATGGCATAAATCCCAATGTTAGAACTCCGATTACCTTAAATTTATTTTCTGTCAGTTTTTTAGTAAGATTGATAATTCCAATTTTACTTTTTAATTTATAGAATGATATAGTAATTAAAATCAATAGTAATATCTTTTCTCCAGAAAAGTAAATCGTTGAAATTCCATATTGAATTATGTCAATTATCAAATAGATAATTAAAGGAAAAGTTAGGGGTAATATCAGGTAATTATTTTCAGATTTTTCTCCAACAAATTTAATCCCGATTAGCAAACACAATATTCCGCCAACGATTTTTGTATAAGCTATTATAATTGGAATCATATAAACCCACAAAGCTCCAGGTGTCGAATATTCGTATAAATAATAAAAACCTTGATAGGAATATAGAAGACCAAAAACTAACCATACAAATCCGATTATTTTCTCAGTTTTCATTTTTTTCAACATTAAGCACAACAGGCCACTGCATAAAGCGAGTGCGGCTCCCGATAGCTATCGGGACTGCTGGATAGCCTGTATTTTTTTGTTTATTAATTGATTGTCTAAATATACAGTTATTTGTGGTTCTGTCGCCGCGCGTGGAGCTTTCAAACTTGCCTCTCTCATCATCGACGAAGGAGCTTGCGACTGAGAGAATGATGCAGGATGAGATTTACAATAAGGCACAACATTCGCTTTATGCTGTAGTTCATGCATCCGACGAGTGAGGTACGAGCGAGAGGAATGCACAGGTTGCAACAACATTTCGCGCTTTCTATGATTTAGATGTATTCTCTAGACATTTTTGAGCCCTGCCTCCGACGAGCATAGCGAGAGGAAGGCATGAAAGAACCGCTTAGTCATGCCATAACCGATAATCAATAGAAAGACACCAAGAGCTTTAAAATCCCTGCGGATTTGCTCTAACTTGATCTACACCCAACTCTTCGATATTTCAATGACTTTTGAGGTATTCTGATTTTGAAGCGGAGCCATACGATGGCGGGAATTTGCAAGTATGCTACTGCCTTGGATGTGGCTTGTCTTGAGATGAAAAACATGTCCTTTGGCAAACAGCCGTCCACATATTTGTGTATGATTAGTGGCGGATTTTCAAGCACTAACTTTCCGTTTAAACACAGACCTTTTTTATATTTACTTACTTTTCTTTTAGCGATTAAACCGCTATTATTTTTATACAATGTTAGGCAACGTATTTTATTCAGTTCCTCTGTATTTTGCATACCTCACTTTCATTTCTTGTTCAACTCCAGTACTATTACCAAATCCTCGGATTTTCTTTAGTGTTTCTTCGTATTTTGGGTGTAATCCGCCATCACAAACTATCTTGTCAATTTCATTTTCAAAAACTAATACTCCACGTTGGTAAATATGAATTATTAAAACTTCGGAATTATAATGCTCAATACTATTTTTCCGACGAACATAGTAGTAACCCATTAATTTCTCATTAGGAAATCCATATTTATCCGTCATTTGGTCAAAATCTGAAATGATTTCCGAAGCTCCATTAATTAGTTCATCCAAAGTCAATTCAATTTTTCGAGTTCGCCAATCGTGATATGTACTGTTAAATTCTCTGTCACGATTGAGTAATGCTACATAGCTATTTCTTAATTCTTGGTTGTAGTTTTCTTTGTAATAATCCGAATAAGTGTTGAAATTAGCATTAAATGCATCGTACCATTCAGATTTTTTGTGATACCTGAAATATTGTAAAGGAACACCGCCTTTTGCTAATCGCATTGCAATCTGTTCGGCCCATTCATTATTCTTTTGTTTTTGAGCAACCGCTAAAGCGAAATGCAAATCTGCTCCAAAAGGATGTTCAGTTTTGGCAAAGGCAATTTTTAAATTCTTTACCACCTCGTTATAATTTTTGTCAGAATAATTTTTACGAGCCAATTCTACCAAAGGATAATATTCCTTGTATTCACAATCTTGGGCAATTGATTTTGCTGTAAAACTCAGAATTATCAATATTAGCAGAATGTGTTTTTTCATATGTTGCCTAACAGGCCACTGCATAAAGCGAGTGCGGCTCCCGATATCTATCGGGATTGCTGGATAGCCTGTATTTGTTTGTCTATTAATTGATTGTCTAAATATACAGTTATTTGTGGTTCTGTTGCCGCGCGTGGAGCTTTCAAACTTGCCTCCGACGAGCATAGCGAGAGGAAGGCATCAAGGAACCATTTGGTCACAACATCACCGTTTATCTATAAGAAGACACAAAGAGCTTTAAAATCCTTACGGATATACTCTAACTTGATCTATACCCAACTCTTAGATATTTCAATAACTTTTGAGGTGTTCTGATTTTGAAGCGGAGCCATACGACGGCGGGAATTTCCAAGTATGCTACTGTCTTGGATTTGGTTTATCTTCAGATGAAAAACATGTCCTTTGTCAATCAGCCGTCCACGGTCTCGACTATGAGTAGTTGCGTGGGTTTGCATTAAACTTTGCAAGTACATACCAAACTGAAAATCCGCGAGGATTTTTAGAAGTAGGCGAGAACGAGCAATTACTTATAGCCATTGTTGTGTGCAGTTTTTTATTCAGTTATTCTTTTCTTTAAGTCCATTCTTTCGTGCAATATTCTTGTTATCTCAACATAATTTTCATTCAGAGTTCTGTAAAATATTATATGTCGATTTGCCTTAACTCCGAGAAGTTGCTTTGATATTCCTTCGTAGCTTTTTCCAAAATCAGGATTTTCTGCAATTTCTAGACAATTAGAAATTAGTCCATCGTAATATTTGTCAGCTTGTTGTTCAGACCAAACCTCAAACGTATAATCCCAAATTTTTGATAAATCCTCTACAGCTTTGTTTGTCAACTTATATTGAGCCATTCGAATGCTTTTTCGCTTTTAGCGATTCAAGATGTTGTTTTGGGTCGAAGTCGTGAGCTATTCCGCTGTCAATTCCTTCTTGTATTGCAGTTTTCAAAGCTATTACTTTACTTTCTTCTTCCTCTAAAAGTCTTAATCCAGCACGAATGACTTCGCTAACGTTTTTAAACCTTCCTTCACTTATTCTGCTTTGAACGAATTGGTCAAAATAATTTCCGAGTGATATTGATGTGTTTTTGTTCATTTGATTACTAATTTTCTCAAATATACCAAAAATTGGTATAAGAGCTAAATTTTCCCAAATTGCACACAGCAGGCCACCGCATAAAGCGAGTGCGGCTCCCGATAGCTATCAGAATTGCTGGTTTGCTTTAATTTATGGTCTTGTTTGTTTGATCTAAATATACAATGAATTTTGGAGTTGTGTGCCGCGCGTAGAGCTTTCAAACTTGCCTCTCTCATCATCGACGAAGGAGTTAGCGACTGAGAGAATGATGCTGGATAAGATTAATAATAAGGCACAATATTCGCTTTATGCTGTAGTTCTTGCATCCGACGAGAGAGGGACGAACGAGAGGAAAGCACACTTGCAACTACGTGTGAGCTTTCTATGTTTTAGATATATACCCTAGACATTATTGAGCCCTGCCTCCGACGAGCATAGCGAGAGGAAGGCATCAAAGAACCGCTTAGTCAGTCCATCACCGATAATCAATAGAAATACACAAAGAGCTTTAAAATCCTTGCTCATTTACGCTAACTCGATCTATACCTAACTCTTCGATATTTCAACGACTTTTGAGGTGTTCTGATTTTGAAGCGGAGCCATACGATTGCGGGAATTTGCAAGTATGCTACTACCTTGGAGGTGGCTTATCTTGAGATGAAAAATATGTCCTTTGGCAATCAGCCGTCCACGGTCTAGTGTATGATTTCGTTGCGTGTTTAAGCATTAAAGTTAGCAAACAAAACACAGATAGAAAGTCCGCGAGGACTTTCGTAAATTGGCTTTTACCAGCAATTTTTTTTATGCGGTGTTGCCCATAGTTTTATTTTATTTTATTGTCAGAAATTAATTCAGTTCCGTAATAAATTCGGAATTTTTTTAATTCTTTCGGTAAAGAAAAGTACAAGTCGACTTTACAAGATTTCAATTCCTTATGGTCTAAATAAGGTGATGCCATTTTCGGTTTTCTTTTAGTTCCAAAATTAATGTTAGGACAAACATCTTGATAACCTTCAATTTTATAATCATTAAATGTATTCTCGACTTCAGGTTTGTATGAAAGCCATTCTTTTAATTTCTTATCTTTAGGTTGGAAATTGACTAAATGGCCAAATCCAATATATATCCATCCTGCAGCATAATTATGCCTAACATCTAATGGTCTAATTCTCTTTTTGTATTCATCAGAAACTAAATAAAATTTATTTGGGTCAAAATCGTCTTTTTCTCCAGATACAGATTTCATTTTATACCTAACTTGTACTTTCTTTACATCCTTTGTTGTCTTTATAGTATAGACATAATTTCCACCAACAGCTTTTTTAGCTTTAATAAATTTAAATTTAAAATTGTCAGCAGTTATATATTCTTGACTATGTAGTTGGAAATTGATTATAAAAATTACTACAATCAAAAGTATCTTTTTCATATTTGTTCGATTTTTTAAATTATGGGCAACAGGCCACTGCATAAAGCGAGTGCGGCATTTTTGCTGGATATCCTGTATTTATTTGTTTATTAATTGATTGTCTAAATATACAGTTATTTGTGGTTCCTTCGCCGTGCGTGGAGCTTTCAAACCTGCCTCCGACGAGCACAGCGAGAGGAAGGCACAACATTCGCTTTATACTGTAGTTGTGGCTGGTTGCAACAACGTTTGAGCTTTCTATAATTATGATGTGTACTTTAGACATTTTTGAGCAGTGGCCTGTGGACGGCTGATTGGTAGGGTGGGAGCTTTAAAATCCTTGCGGATTTACTCTAACTTGATCGATACCTAACTCTTCGGTATTTCAATGACTTTTGAGGTGTTTTGATTTTGAAGAGGAGCCATACGACGGCGGGAATTTGCAAGTATGCTACTGCCTTGGATATCGCTTATCTTGAGATGAAAAACATGTCCTTTGGCAATCAGCCGTCCACGGTCTTGTGTATGAAACGTAGCGTATAAATAAACGCTAATTTCTCGGATTTAGCACGAGCCGAATTTTTTATTTTTATGTTGAATTTTCTTTTATAAATATAACCAAATAAAAAATTTGGCGGAACTTTGTAAATAGTCACAAACTTTTGGGTTTAGCAGTTACTAGCTATGTTTTATACACGTTGTTGCCATTTCGTTTTTCTACTCATTCTGATAAAATTTATCTCTTAATTCAAATGTGAGTTTATTGATAAATTCAATATTCGGTTTTTCTGGTAAGTCAGAATTCTCAAAGACCAAATCCATTTCATCCTGTAGTTCTTTAGCCATTTCTAAAAGGTCTTCGTATTCATATTTTCCACTTTTAATGTCAAGTAAAAACTCTCTGTTTGGTCGCTTCACATTAATCTCTTTCTTTTTACCAATTTCAATTGCCATTTCTAAAAGTCTGAAAGTATGCATCATATTTTTTGCATCATAATTCTTTCCGTGACTTTGAGTGTTTTCATAACGCACTTCGTTCCGATTTTCTACCCAATCCCAATATTCTTTATATTCTTTGCAATATTTAGAATAACCATCTTTGTTGAAGTAGAGTAGAGCTTCTTGTTTTTCCTCTTTTGGTATTGAACTTAAACGAATATCGTTTGATAAATCGTTTTTAATAATTCCGTTATAATTGATTTGTTCATTATAAAATAGACCAAAAACATCTTTCATATGAGCAATGTTGATTAGTCCACAGTTTTCTTGTTTCCAATTTTTAAGTTCTAGAAATCTTGAAAGAGTTATTGAACCTTGTCCATAATTTACATAGCAAAACGACAAAACATTTTTTCGTTCTTTTCCAACTGGGTTTACAATTTTCTTTTTTAAACCTTTAGCTTTCTTAATTTGAGATAAAGCAAATTTTCCAAATGTGTTTTTACATAGTTTAGATAAAATCATTTTTGAATTGATTGCATCTAAATACGAATGTTTATAAATTATTGCTGATTCTGGCGTGTTAAGAAGTTCTAGGATATTTGGGTTGTTTAGAGAAAGCAACTCCATATAACGCCCTAATTCATAGTAAACAATGTCATTTGTTGAGTTACTAACTTGAGGTGTATATTCAAGGCCATAAAAATCATTTTTTGGTAGTAAAAAAACTCCTTTTATATCTGTATCAGAACTTGGTGTATCAAGTCCATATGCTTTGCTTCCGCTAATACATTCTAGAATTATTAAGTCATTTTCTTTTAAAAATTCAATTGTCATTTTGGGAAAGCATTTTTAGGAAGAATGAATTTAACTGTTTTGCATCTCCATTTGATGAAGGCAATGAATTCCTTTGCTCATCAGCAGAATTTATACAATTCTCGATAAAACTAATTAGCTCATTTTCTCCTTTGTGTAAATAGCTTTCACTTATTGTAGCTTTAAGCTCTATTAATTCGCCAATGCGGTTTAATAAATTACTTTCAATATTTAATCCATCAATCATTTTTTGAAACTCAATTGGTGGCATTTCTTTTCTCTCTAAAATCCATTTACAAGCAGTTGCAGAACGTAAAGCGTAAAAGAACTTTTTTAATTTATAGTCTTCATTTTCTTTCAGTTCTTCTGTGAACTTTTTAGCCATACTCAAGTAATGATGAATTGTGGCAATTCTTGAATATTGAGAATTTGCCAATTCATTTATTTCAGCTAAAAAGGCACTATCGGATTTGTAAAGAATAGGTGATTGAATTCTTTCTAATAAAGGCGGATTAGATTTTTGCAAAAGTCTCAAGGATTTTCGTAAATCCCAACCCGTTATATCAATATCGTTGTTTTCAAACATTAGTTCGATACTATCCTTTTTCTCGGAAAGTGATAAGTACCAATCTTTTTTATGAACGTAGATAATTCTAATGTCAAAATCGCTGTCAGGTGAAGGAAATCCCCAAGCTCTTGAACCTGTTTCACAAGCCAAAAGAATTTTTATCTCTTTTTCCTTTTCGATTTTATCTAAATATTGAATTATTTTTTCTGTCATATTATTCTAATCTATGATTTTGTTCAAAATGAATGGCAACAGGCCACTACATAAAGCGAGTGCGGCATTTTGCTGGGTAGCCTGTATTTTTTGTTTATTAATTGATTGTCTAAATATACACTTATTTGTGAATCTGTCGCCGCGCGTAGAGCTTTCAAAAATGTCTCATTCGCTTTATGCTGTAGTTGTGGCTGGTTGCAACCACGTTTCGAGGTTCTATGCTTTAGATGTATTCTCTAGACATTTTTGAGTAGTGGCCTGTGGACGGCTGATTGGTAGGGTGGGAGCTTTAAAATCCTAGCGGATTTGCTCTATCTTGATTTATACCCAACCCTTCGATATTTCAACGACTTTTAAGGTGTTCTGATTTTGAAGTGGAGCCATACGATGGCGGGAATTTGCAAGTATGCAACTGCCTTGGATGTGGCTTATCTTGAGATGAAAAACATGTCCTTTGGCAATCAGCCGTCCACGTGATTGTGTATGGTTAGTTGCGTGATTTAAGCAACTAAGTTAGCAAATAAATCACAAATAGAATATTCCGCAGGAATGTTCGTAAGTAGCCTTAAAACAAGCAATTAATTATACACGTTGTTAGCTTTTAGTTGTGACACATTTGAGTGAGCAGGTTTTATTGTTATTCCGCTTTTCAATTCCGCATACTTGCTCAAATTCCGTTTGAGTGATAATTCCTTTTTATTCAGTTAATTTATTATAATATGGCATTATCAATTCCTCTAATTTTTTCCGTTGTGATTTTGTCAAAGAATGTCCTTTCGGTGGATACGTTTTGGTTGGTCTAATAGCCAATTCAATTAGTAATTCTTTTATTATTTCGTTTCGGTCAATTCCGCGTGATAATATTTTGAACGTTGTGTTATTCTGAATAACTGGTCTGTCCCAATTCGAATTCTCAAATAGTTGAGAAGAAATTGAAAAAATGTGAGCAATTCCAATCCAATCATCAGGAACAATTTCGATAATCGCTTTCACATCCTTTTTCGAGATGGAATGATTTGGTTCGTTATTTATTTTTTCGGTTACGATTTTCATTGTTCGGAAGAATTAAAGCTAACAGGCCACTGCATAAAGCGAGTGCGGCATTTTGCTGGTTTGCTTTAATTTATGGTCTTGTTTGTTTGATCTAAATATACAATGAATTTTGGAGTTGTGCGCCGCGCGTAGAGCTTTCAAAAATGTCGTATTCGCGTTATGTAATAGTTGTGGCTGGTTGCAACCACGTCTCGAGCTTTCTATAATTTAGATGCAAGCCCTAGGCATTTTTGAGTAGTGGCCTGTGGACGGCTGATTGGTAGGGTGGGAGCTTTAAAATCCTAGCGGATATACTCTAACTTGATCTACACCCAACTCTTCGATATTTCAACGACTTTTGAGGTGTTCTGATTTTGAAGAGGAGCCATACGATGGCGGGAATTTGCAAGTATGCAACTGACATGGATGTGGCTTATCTTGAGATGAAAAACATGTCCTTTGGCAATCAGCCGCCCACGGTCTTGTATAAGAATAGTGCGGTTTTGTGTACGAGGATTTTCCGCTAGGAAAATCAGACGTAACAAAAATGCACTAACTCTCGATTAAGCACTAAACTACGCATTATTTTTATACGTTGTTGGCAACCGTTTTTTAATTTTCAGTTATTCTTCGATAATTGTTTTTTTTCGATTTCAGTCAAATCCTTGGTCGTTTGCAAAGAATCAAGAGTTTTTCTGTTTGAAATGGAAGTTTGTAACTTTTCTAATTCTGATTCCATTTTCTCTATTCGCTCTTCTTGTTGTTTTACATTTTTTGAAGGCGACAAACTATTTGTGAAATTATAAACACTTAATCCAGAACCTATGACTGCAAATCCAAAAATCCACCAAAACGTTTTTAATTGCCATTTTTTTAATCTTAAATCGATAATGGATTTTTCAAAATCAATACGTTCTTTTTCTGCTTTTTTTTCTTTTAATTCGGCAGTTTCTTTTTCAGATTTTGTAAATCCTCCTTGCTCTATAAATCTTTTTGTGATTCCAGTTGCTGTTATTAAACAAGCATATTCACTTATTGCAACATCAGCGACATTGTCAGTTGTGTTTTGGATTTTTTCAAATAAAAATTCAACTTCATCAGAAGATAGTTCAGGTAAAATTTCTTTTTGTATCTCGTGTGCGGAAATAGTTTTATCTCCGTTTTTTAAAGCGTATTCAAGAATTAAATCTTTTGCTTGTCCTTCAGTTATGATTTTGATTTCATCTGTCATTTCTCAAATGGTTGCCAACAGGCCACTGCATAAAGCGAGTGCGGCATTTTGCTGGATAGCCTGTATTTATTTGTTTATTAATTGATTGTCTAAATATACAGTTATTTGTGGTTCTGTCGCCGCGCATAGAGCTTTCAAAAATGTCGTATTCGCGTTATGTAATAGTTGTGGCTGGTTGCAACCACGTCTCGAGCTTTCTATAATTTAGATGCAAGCCCTAGGCATTTTTGAGTAGTGGCCTGTGGACGGCTGATTGGTAGGGTGGGAGCTTTAAAATCCTAGCGGATTTACTCGCACTCGATCTACACCCAACTCTTCGATATTTCAACGACTTTTGAGATGTTCTGATTTTGAAGAGGAGCCATACGACTGCGGTAATTTGCAAGTATGCTACTGCCTTGGATATGGCTTATCTTGAGATGAAAAACATGTCCTTTGGCAATCAGCCGTCCACGTTGTTGTGTATGGTTAGTTGCGTGTTTAAGCAACTAATTTAGTAAACAAAAACGAACGCGAGAAAATTCCGAAGGAATTTTCCAAGTAAGCAACGACCAAAGCAATTAATTATACACGTTGTTGCCCACAGTTATTTATTCATATAGTTGAGTAATTTCGACGTTTTCCTTTTCTTTCAAATATTCCCAAACTAATTCGCTATAACACATTAAATCTTCATCAACAAAACAACCAAGGTCAAAATGTTGAATATCATATTTTTTCAAATTTTTCCCTAAATTTCCCGTTCCTGCAAATCCGCCAGAAAAATGCTTTAATTCATTATTTTCTTTGTCCATTGCAAAACGTTTTTTAATTTCTTCACAATTCATTGAGCTATATTCCGAGAAAATTTTGTTTTCACGCTTTAATGAGAAATGTGTCAATGTCAAATTTATTGTTAACATTAAAAATATCAAGGATATTCCTAAAGCTGAATAAGTAAGAATTTTACTTTTTATTTTCAACTTTCTTGGTAGAAAAAAGTATAGAATTATTAGTCCGACTAAAATTAGCAGAAGGTAAAATTCAGTTTCAAACCAATAATCAAAAAGCTTTAAGTAGCTACAGGTTCCAAATCCGATTCCAAGAATCAGTATTGTTAGAATTAGGTATTTTAACTTTGAGTACAATTTTTTGAATTTGTTATTTTATGCGTTTCCAAATCGTATAGTGTTTTTCAGTTCCGAATTCAATTTGATTTCCCGTAATAGACTTTATTGTTAATTCTTGTGGTTTGAAATAATAATACCCATCTTTCTTTTTCTCAATTAGATTTCGTTTCAAACTCCATTCGATTGCTTTGGGTTTATTATCAGCCTGTTCTTTTTCTAATCTTCTTTCTATTGTCAGCTTATTCTTATTCAATTTATAATTTCCAAAATCAGAATTCGTTTTAGTTAGATAAAACTCAAATTCATTATTAGCTTTGAAGATTCGGTCTGCATAACCAGTTCCGTTTTCTGTTACAGGTGGACACCAAGGAACTTCTATAAATTCCGATTTTTCTTCTTCAGTTCTTAAATCACACTCTCTTTCAAATCTCCACGTTCCAATTATCAATTCGGATTGAGTTTGTTGTGCACTCAAAAGTCCAAATTTAAAAAATAATATGAATGTTAGTATGATTCTCATAATTGTGGGCAACAGGCCACTGCATAAAGCGAGTGCGGCATTTTGCTGGGTAGCCTGTATTTATTTGTTTATTAATTGATCGTCTAAAGATACAGTTATTTGTGGTTCTGTCGCCGCGCGTAGAGCTTTCAAACCTGCCTCCGACGAGCGCAGCGAGAGGAAGGCATCAAAGAACCGATTAGTCATGCCATAACCAATATTCAATATAAAGACACCAAGAGCTTTAAAATCCTAGCGGATTTGCTCTAACTCGATCTATACCCAACTCTTCGATATTTCAACGACTTTTGAGGTGTTCTGATTTTGAAGTGGAGCCATACGACGGCGGGAATTTGCAAGTATGCAGCTGACATGGATATGGCTTATCTTGAGATAAAAAACATGTCCTTTGGCAATCAGCCGTCCACGTGTTTGTGTATGATTTCGTTGCGTGTTTAAGCACTAAAGTTAGCAAATAAATCACAGATAGAAAGTCCGCGAGGACTTTCGTAAGTAGGCTATAACTAGCAATGAATTATACACGGTGTTAGCAGTTGTTTTTATTCACTAAATCTGAAATTCATAGCTGGGTTTTGTCTTTGTTTTTTCATTTCTACATATTTCTCAAAATCATTTGTTTTAGAGATGACTTTGTCAGAACTTTTCAGAAATGCACTATAGTTTAAATTTGTAATCAAATCAGAATTCCAATCTCTAATTATTCCAATTCCTCGATTCAATTCCGTGAGGTTTTTATCAAGTTCTTTATCGAAAATAAAAATAGAAAAGTCACTTGATATAGGTAGATGTATTGTTAAAAACTCAATATAATTTCCAATATCAACTACAGGTTTGTCTTCTCCAGGAAATGTCATTAAAGCTCTATGGTGAGCAAGAAAATCTGGTTTCCACCGAATGTTTATTGGTGTGTTGGTTGTGATAAAGTGTTCTTTTGATTTATTTAATAAAAATAAGTTTCCTGCATTTCTTAATTGAGTTTTAATATTTAAAATTTCGTCAATTAAATGGTCAAAAAACAGGTGGTAAGTTTTGTTTAGTTTGAAGTCTAAACCATAAAGTTGCTCAATAATTCCGAAAATTAGTAGATTATGGATTACATCTAAAAACTCTTTGTCTTCTAAATCGCTAACACCAGTTTTTAAAGCAAATGAAACACCTAAATACCCTAGTCTTTTCCTGTAAAATGGTGTCCTAAAAGTTTGTAACAATATGAAGTCATATAATTTTTCTCTTTCAGGTCTTTCAAATTTAAAGTCTTTTTCAGATTTTATAGTTCTATCTAGGAAGTTCAATAAAATAGCAGAAACTTCTTCGTTTAAGCTTCTAATATTGTCATCAACAATTTCTTCGTAATTTTCTGAATGATCACTAAATTTATTCAGAATATCAGGATTTATATCATAAAGAAGTTTTTCGTAACATTCTTTTTTTGGGGAAGTTTGATATTTATTTTCTCTATTTACATCAAAAACAAAAAACTTTTCATTTTCATCAGCGAAGTTTCTCAAATAGAATTGAGGCACATAATGTTGCTTGATGTTTGTTTTTCTGGATGTCATTTCTCAAATAACTGCTAACGTTGTTGTATAAGATTAGTTGTGTGTTTTAAGCACTAAATTTAGCAAATAAATCACAGATAGAAAGTCCGCGAGGACTTTCGTAAACTGGCTAAAACCAGCAATTAATTTTATACGGTGTTGTGTACAGTTATTAAAAGTCAGTTTTAATTTGTTCAGTAGTAATAATTCTAGTAGTTAGTCTTCTAACTTGCTCCATTGAGAACTTTTTTCCTTTTGCATCTTCTAGAAACCTTACGAATTCCGATATTTCGCTTTCTTTTTTTATAATAATATAAGTAATATCATCTGGTTCAAACTTCAACCTAATTTTTGATACACTAGAATTATACCTCGCTTTATTTTTTCTGTATTCGGCATCATTATCAATTATATAAGGATTTTTTTTAAGCACATTCTTTTCAGGACAGTACCGCCATTCTCTTTCGTCTGAAAATCTGTATTCAGAATTTATTGTTTTACCACTTCTGATAAGTTCACCTTCATAATTCTTCGAATAACGAAAGAAATCTGCTAATGCTAATTCAGCCTCAGTTAATTCCTCAACCTTTTTATTATCAAGTATATTATCATAAAGAACATCAAATGTATGTTCAGCTAAAGCAGAATTTTTCTCTATATATAAAACAGGATTTAATCCATTTTTAATTGCCCATTTTCTCGACAAACCAATACCATAAGAACCGTAACTCTTAATATGATTTTTTACTTGTGATAATGGAATATCACAAAATGAAACCATTGGTACACCAAATACATATTCAAAGGAATCAGAATACATTGTTTCTAGGCAGTACTTTATTTTGAAGTCACCTGTCAAAATCCCTTTAAGGGATGTTTTATTTTTTGTGATATGAATTAAAGAATTTGAACTTAATCCCATAGGCTTGTTTTAATTGTACACAACAGGCCACTGCATAAAGCGAGTGCGGCATTTTGCTGGGTAGCCTGTATTTATTTGTTTATTAATTGATTGTCTAAATATACAGTTATTTGTGGTTCTGTCGCCGCGCGTAGAGCTTTCAAAAATGTCGTATTCGCGTTATGTAATAGTTGTGGCTGGTTGCAACTACGTGTGAGCTTTCTATAATTGAGATGCAAGCCCTAGGCATTTTTGAGTCCTGCCTCCGACGAGCATAGCGAGAGGAAGGCATCAAAGAACCGCTTAGTCATGCCATAACCGATAATCAATAGAAAGACACCAAGAGCTTTAAAATCCTAGCGGATTTACTCGCACTCGATCTATACACAACTCTTCGATATTTCAACGACTTTTGAGGTATTCTGATTTTGAAGTGGAGCCATACGATGGCGGGAATTTGCAGGTATGCTACTGCCTTGGATGTGGCTTGTCTTGAGATGAAAAACATGTCCTTTGGCAATCAGCCGTCCACGCGTTCGTGTATGGTTAGTTGCGTTGGCTAGGAACTAAGTTAGCAAAAGAAAACGAACCAGAGGAAAATCCGTAGGATTTTCCGAGTACACACAGAACGAGCAATTAAATATACACGTTGTTGTACCTAGTTTTTTATCCATTCAAAATCTAAAACATCACGTAATCTATTTAGACTTGAATTTGATAAATATTTAAATGCTATTCCAATGAAAGCATATCTTATTATTAATATTTGTCCAATAACAACTAAAATAAATATTGGTGAAAATTCTTCTGTTCCAGTCAATATAGCAACTGTAATTCCTATTATTGGAAAGCAAAGAAAAATACTCAATAAAATTTTAAAAACTTTATGTATTTCAACTTTCACGTTTCCACTTTCAGAGTTGATTTTTCCAGTCATTACACAGAAAGCTCCTTTTCCAATAACAGAAGAGATTACTTTGAATTCATTTCCGTTTATCATTCCGCGAAAAGATTTATCGGTATGTTGAGAAGTAAGATTTTCAGATTTTTCCGTTCTCCGATTCAATCGATTCAGTGTTTCTGCTTGGTCATCAATTAGCTTAAATTTCTTTTCTTTGGTTGGGAAAATGTTCATTTCTTAAATTAGGTACAACAGGCCACTGCATAAAGCGAGTGCGGCATTTTGCTGATTTGCTTTAATTTATGGTCTTGTTTGTTTGATCTAAATATACAATGAATTTTGGAGTTGTGCGCCGCGCGTAGAGCTTTCAAAAATGTCGTATTCGCGTTATGTAATAGTTGTGGCTGGTTGCAACTACGTGTGAGCTTTCTATAATTGAGATGTATGCCCTAGGCATTTTTGAGTAGTGGCCTGTGGACGGCTGATTGGTAGGGTGGGAGCTTTAAAATCTTAGCGGATTTGCTCTAACTTGATCTATACCCAACTCTTCGATATTTCAACGACTTTTGAAGTGTTCTGATTTTGAAGTGGAGCCATACGATGGCGGGAATTTACAAGTATGCTACTGCCTTGGATGTGGCTTATCTTGAGATGAAAAATATGTCCTTTGGCAATCAGCCGTCCACGGTTAGTATATGAAAAGTAGGCGATTTCGAAACACTAAACTTTCGGTTAAGCACGAACTTAGATACGAGCCGAAACCATTGATTTTATTGCTATTTCGCCTATTTTTTATATACATTGTTGTAGCCAGTTTTTCTATCGGATTATTTTTTTCATTATCCATTCTACGGGTCCATTTTCTCTACTTTTCAGCCAATAAGTTGCAAACAATACACATAAAACACTAAAAATTAAAGCATACGCAACTGAAAATTCTATTGGATAATTCCCCATTTTTTCTGGGTTAATAGCTTCAATAAGTCCCATACCAATAATTACGTGTGCAACATAAAAAGTTAGAGCTAATTGTCCCGTTTTATTTAGAGCCATAAGTATTTTGTTTGTTGAAAATCTTTTTCCGATAATGATACAGGCTGATATTATTAATACGGAAATTGCAATTCCATTAAACATATAAATTGGTAATGGTGGCATTGGGTTTGTTCCAATAATTTCTGATAATTCACTTGCTGTTTGTTCGTTTCCTTCTGATAAAAATGAAATTGACACGTATGATAAAATTTGAATTACAACAAAAGTAATTGAACTAACCAAAAATGCTTTTTTGATAAATCGGTCACTTTTCAATTCTTGTTTGCCAAACCAAAAACCAAAAAGCATAAAAGCAGTCCAAGGTATTACTGGGTGAAAACCATTGAAGAATAGATTTCTAAAAAATCCATTAACTGTCCAAAAATCGAGATAATCTAAAGTGTCAAAATTCCAACCTGTTTCGTAATTCCAAAAGCCAATTAGTAATGGATAAAACAGTATTAATGCAATTGCCGAAATTAAAATAGTTTTTTCATTGCTTTTTAGTAGAAGCAAAATAACAAGCATATAAATTCCATAAAAATGCAAAATGTCCGCTGGCCAAATTACAATATATGAAAGACCAACAATGAAAAGAAATAAGGCTCTTTTTACAATTCTTATTCTAGCGGTTTTTAATTTTTGGCTGTCTTTATTTTTCAATGCAGAATTTGTCATTAAAGCAAGTCCAACGCCTGCTAAAACTACAAAAGTTGCTGCTGCCTTTCCGTCAAAAGCACTCGTAAATGATTTTACCCAACTCAATCCATTTTCGCCAAGTACGACTTTAAAATTAACGATTATCATTCCGATAACTGCTAGTGCTCTTGCTATATCAATTCCGATTATTCTTTCTTTCACGGGTTTTTCTTAAATTGGCTACAACAGGCCACTGCATAAAGCGAGTGCGGCATTTTGCTGATTTGCTTTAATTTGCGGTCTTGTTTGTTTGATCTAAATATACAATGAATTTTGGAGTTGTGCGCCGCGCATAGAGCTTTCAAAAATGTCGTATTCGCGTTATGTAATAGTTGTGGCTGGTTGCAACCACGTCTCGAGCTTTCTATAATTTAGATGCAAGCCCTAGGCATTTTTGAGTAGTGGCCTGTGGACGGCTGATTGGTAGGGTGGGAGCTTTAAAATCCTTGCGGATTTACTCTTACTCGATCTATACCCAACTCTTCGATATTTCAACGACTTTTGAGGTGTTCTTATTTTGAAGCGGAGCCATACGATGGCGGGAATTTGCAAGTATGTTACTGCCTTGGATGTGGCTTATCTTGAGATGAAAAACATGTCCTTTGGCAATCAGCCGTCCACGTGTTTGTGTAAGAAAAGTTGCGTGTTTTAAGTACTAAAGTTAGTAGATAAAACACGAACCAAGAAAATCTGCGAGGATTTTCATAATTAAGCTTTTACCAGCAATTTTTTTTACACGGTGTTGGGCAACGTTTTTATTTAAATAGTTTTGTATATTCTCTGAATAAATAAATTTTCCCTCTTTTTCCTCCAGTAATTTCGGTTAATATTTCCAACTTTTCAAGTTCTTCTATTAATTTGTAGACAGAAGGTGATGATAAACTTGTCAAATCTTTAACTTTTTGAGCATCTATAATTGGTCGTTGGTAAAGGTGGTTTAAAATCAATTGTGCGTTATGTGAGCGACTTCCTAATGTTTGTAGTTTAATTTCAACTTCTTTTTGTAACTTCAAGATACTATCAAATGTGTTTATTCCGTTTTTTGCAGTTTCAATTACACCAACTAAAAAAAATTTCAGCCATTGACTTAAATCATTTTTCTCTCTAACTCTTGTCAGATTATCATAATATAACATTCTGTTTCTTTCAAAAAAATCTGAAAGATAGAGGATAGGCTTTTTTAATATTCCTTTCTCAACTAAATATAATGTAATCATTAGTCTACCAACTCTTCCATTACCGTCTAAAAAAGGATGAATTGTCTCAAATTGATAATGAATTAAAGCTATTTTAAGTAAATCAGGGAAAAATGATTCAACATTATGAGCAAAATTTTCTAAATCACTCATATATTCATTAACGCTTGTATGAATTGGAGGAACAAATGTAGCATCATTAATACTTGCTCCTCCTATCCAATTTTGACTACTCCTAAACTCTCCTGGAAGTTTATGTTTTCCTCTTACACCTTGGAGTAGTATTTTATGTGTCTCCCTTATTAATCTTGAAGAAAAAGGTAGTTTTTCTAAACTTTTGATGGCTGAATTTAATGCTTCAATATAGTTTTGAACTTCTTCCCAGTCATCTCGTTTTTCATCATTTACATCCTCTTTATCTAATAAAGCATCTTCTATGTTTGTTTTTGTTCCTTCAATTTTGCTTGATTGGGTTGCTTCTTTTAAAACGTGCATACTGATAAATAAATCTATATTTGGAATATATTCAGAATACATATCAAGTCTTCCAAGTTGCCTATCTGCTTGACTTAAAAGAGTTAATACTTCCATATCGTCAATTGTCCATTGTTGATTTATTTTCGTAGGTTGAAAGCTTTTATGAGTTCCTTGGTTTATGTAATTACCAGATTTGAATGTTTTCATATTTATTTAAGTATAAACTTAAACAAAGATACTTCTTAATTAAGAATATTATAAAAATATTAAATAAGAAAGACTTTAAGTTAAGTAAATGCTTAAATTCTTAATTATGCAAGACCGCTATTTAATGTTGCCCAACAGGCCACTGCATAAAGCGAGTGCGGCATTTTGCTGGATAGCCTGTATTTATTTGTTTATTAATTGATTGTCTAAATATACAATTATTTGTGGTTCTGTCGCCGCGCATAGAGCTTTCAAATCCCGATGTACTTCGGGACGCTTTATGCGCTAGTTATTGCATCCGACGAGTGAGTGACGAATGAGAGGAATGCATAATTGCAACAACGTTTTAGCTTTCTATAATTATGATGTGTACTTTAGACATTTTTGAGCCCTGCCTCCGACGAGCATAGCGAGAGGAAGGCATTAAAGAACCGCTTAGTCATGCCATAACCAATATTCAATAGAAAGACACAAAGAGCTTTAAAATCCTAGCGGATTTGCTCTAACTAGTTCTATACCCAACTCTTCGATATTTCAACGACTTTAGAGGTGTTCTGATTTTGAAGCGGAGCCATACGACGGCGGGAATTTACAAGTATGCTACTGCCTTGGATATGGCTTATCTTGAGATGAAAAACATGTCCTTTGGCAATCAGCCGTCCACGTTTATGTGTAAGGATATTTGCGTGTTTAAGCAACTACCATACTAAAAATGGAACGAACAAAATTGGTAAGTATCGAGCAATTATATTTACACGGTGTTTTATGCTGGTTTTTTTCTATTTATATCCATTCTGTTAGTTTTTATCAGCACTAATAATGTGAAGAAACCAATAACGATTGGAGTTAAAAATAGAAGCCATTCGAAAAAAGTAGTCATTTCAAATTTTCTGTAAATGTTAACTGTTGAATAAATATTGAAAATAAATGGAGAAATAATTAGTCCATAAGCAATTGGAACCCACAATAAATTCACGATAAAACTTAAAAAACCTGATTTTTCATTTAAATGCTGAATAATAAACGTCTCAATTAGTGAGTTAAATCTTAGTCGATCATTTAACAGGGAATTGAAATCAAGATTAAATAATTTGGATGTGGTATTTGAATATACATGCTTTTGGTCAGCTAATTCAATCCAAACTGCTATATATCGATAATATATAAATGAGAACATTGAAGGCAATAAAAGAATTACAATTGAATTATCTTTAAATTTAAGAGGTCCGATTGAAATTTCAGAAATTGTAGTACTAAAAATCAAATAGTAGGAAAACATTATTAAAATCAATAAAGAAGAATATCTTCTCATAGTTTTTCTATTCTCTTCAATTCTTGAAATCAGCAAACTTAAATACTTTTCCTTGAGTTCGTTTGATTTAAGTTCGTTCTCAATGAGTGTTGTAATTATATTATCTTTTCTCGTTTTTTTCATTTGCTATTCTAATTTCCAAATAAAGCATTCTGCATAAGTCAAATACAGCCCCAGATAACTATCGGGATTGCTGATTTGCTTTAATTTATGGTCTTGTTTGTTTGATCTAAATATACGATGAATTTTACAGCTGTGCATTTGTCGAGAAGGTCTGAGCTACACTAATTTGTAAACGGTAGCATGACCATTTATTTAAGTAGTTATTAAGGCACTTAAAGACAGTCCTGGAGATTATAAGAAGAGGAAGGAGGGAAGTGTCTAGTTCGGCTTTTATGAGGTTATAATATCACATTTTCGCGAAAGCGTATCACACACCACCAAGAACTTATATAAAACAAAAAAGGCCTTCTAATAAAAGAAGACCTTTTTGAGCCGATGGAGGGACTCGAACCCACGACCTGCTGATTACAAATCAGCTGCTCTAGCCAGCTGAGCTACATCGGCATTGCGGGTGCAAATATAATATCATTTATTATATATGCAACCCTTTTTTTTAAAAAAATTATAGCTTGTTTATACGAGCTACAAGTGACTGTGCTTCCTTCTCAAGATCTGCACGCACTGCCACTAGATTTTTACTTCTATTCTCTACTTTGCGGTCGTTTACCTTTGCAATTAAAGTGTCAAAAGTTGCGATAGCGTCATCTATAACTGCTTCACTTTCCTTTCTATCTTCTTTAGGGTTAAGTGCTTCCCAAACGTATACTGCGTCAATGATGTCACCTAGTACAAAATTGATATCCTTTTTTAAATCTCTAATATTTGCCATTGTTCTAATTTTGACTGCAAAAGTAGGTTAATTTATAATCATGAACCTTACATTTTTATGTAAAATCACATCATGCTTATAATAGTAGTACGATCTTAAAGGTGCTTACTGTTTCTTGCGCTCCTCTATAAGCTTCTTGAGCTGCTTCCCATATTTAGAATTTCTAGTTTTTCTAGGGAAAGTCTTATATAAAGTGTCTAGGTAAGGAGTGGTAGCATCTGGTATCTGGGTCATTACAAGGTAAGGAGCAATCTCAAGATCCTTGTTTGTTGTTGCAAAGTTACCCGTGTATAGATACTTTCTTTTAAGTAATTGCTGTAAAGAATCATCATAAGCAAGAATCTCTTCTTGATCATCTCGCTGTCTAGCGTTAAAAGAACCTTTTATAAGATCTAGATTCTTATCATTAAACTGCTTGTTCATATTCTTAAACTGCGTCCAGTGCATCTGGTTCTCAGACCCTGTTACAGCAGCAAATCCTTCAAAGTTTTTAAGAGAGGTAGTGATATTAATAATACCAGCCTCTGCAAAGAAAGGAATACGGTCATCATAACCAGACTCATCTGCCTTATCAAGGTGTAAGTAATACACCTCTGGTTCTTTTACATCAAGTATAAACTCAAATTCTGGCTCCCCATCTATTACTAGTGAGTCTAGGTTTACAAGCATGGTGTCTTGCACGCTCTGTACATATAAAGTTCCTTTTTTAAGACCTTTTACCGTTCCAGTGACTGTAAGATTTCCTGTTTTTGAACATGAAACCATCAAGATGCTTAATAAGAGAATGTATACTATTTTATTCATAATTGGTTTTAATTATAGACGGCAAATATGCTACTATTTTACATATAATACTAGCCCGCAGCTGCCATTTCCATTAAAATTGTACAGAGTATTGCGCCATAAGTTCCCACCACATAGCCAAAAACTGCTAGCAACACACCCACACTAGCTAGCGATGGGTGAAACTCTGCCGCAACAATAGGAGCAGAGGCTGCCCCGCCCACGTTTGCCTGGCTTCCCACAGCAAGAAAGAAAAAGGGTGCTCTTATAAGTTTTGCAACCAGTATGAGGAGTCCCGCATGTATACCCATCCACACAAAACCTATGGCAATAAGCCCTGGATTTTCAAAAATAGTGGTGAGATCCATTTTCATCCCTATACTCGCAACAAGTATGTAAATAAACACACTGCCTATTTTACTTGCACCAGCACCTTCATAATTTTTGGCTTTTGTAAAGGAGAGTAAAATCCCTATCGCAGTTGCAATCGTGACCATCCAGAAAAAAGTAGAGCCAAAGGATGCAAGCGCAGAGTCCTTTGGGATATCAGAAAATAAAGCACTCATACCACCAGCTCCCCAGTGTGCAATCCCTACTGCTCCAAAGGCAAGACCTAGCATAACCATAAGATCAGAAAGCGTCGGGTTTCTCTTCACCCCTTCGGCAAAGGTGGAGACGCGTTCCTTGAGCACCTCTATTGCACTATTATCTGCATTAAGCCATTTATCTATGCGGTTGCTTTTACCTATACCTAGTAAAATTATGGCCATCCACACATTTGCCACCACAATATCTACCAGCACCATACCACCGTATTTTTCTGGATTGTATTTATAAATCTCAAGCATCGCGGCTTGATTTGCACCACCACCTATCCAGCTTCCTGCTAGTGTAGAGAGGCCACGCCATATTGCATCTGGTCCAGCACCACCTACTGTTTCTGGTGATACGGAAGAGATAAGAAGTATCGCCAGCGGGCCACCTATCACAATCCCTATCGTTCCTGTAAAAAACATGATAAGCGCCTTAGGGCCTAGGTTTACAATTGCCTTAAGGTCTATACTAAGCGTCATAAGCACCAGCGATGCGGGTAGCAAGTAGCGACTCGCCACATAATACAGTTGGCTACTCTCTGCATCTATCAGCCCCAGACTATTAAAAATCGCAGGGATGAGATAGCATAGCAGTAGGGCAGGTACAATGCCATAAAATTTCCCCCAGAAGCCTGTCTTCTTACTCGAGGTATAAAATATAAATGCAAGTGCAAGTGCAATGAGACCAAAAACGATGGCGTCATTTGTAAAATAAGGTGTGTTTTCCATAATAATGTGGGTAATTACGCTTTCGCGAAAATGGGATCACTTTCACTGCAAGAAGCATAAAAAATAAACTAAGGCTTACTGCCAAAGGAATCCGAAAATACCAAAATCCCTATAAATATAACCAGTAAGTAAGTTTTAAATTAATACTCCGGAAGCGAGGAGCAAAGGTGGTATCTGTAAAATAGTTGTCATTATACACCAAAAATAAGTCTGAAAGTGGGGCAAATCGCCATTGCAAGCGTGAGTTAATCCCAAAGTTATCTTGCAAGGTGCTGTACTGTACAAGCGTATTCCAGAACAGGTTTTTACTAAAGGTAACATCCACCCGTGGGCTTACAAGCCAGATGCGATTATCTGCATAAGGAGCAGGGAGGTCTATGTTATCATAGCGGGCGTTTATCCCTAGCACAAGTTTAGGTTGCAGGCGCAAGGTAGCTTCTGCTCGCAAGGTGAGTATCTCACCGTTAAAAAACTCGCCGTAGGTAGTATTTGCCGTGTAGTAAAACTTCTTCCGCTGGTCAGATTTGTACTCCACTTCCAGATTGGTATAGCGGTACTCACTTCCTTCTGGTAATTCTAGTCCGTCAGATCGCGATGGGTCAAAGCTGTCAAAGAGTTTTGTGTAGCGCGTTCTAGGTTTTGCACTCAGGCTGCTCGTATTTTTAAACTGGGCTTCCCACTGTGGTGAGAGTGTACGGTCGCCAAGGGTAAAGGCGACTTCTGGACGCCATACAAAAAAGGAGTTTAAAGAAAATATGTGCCTATTAATTGTTCCCCCTTTCGGGAAAAAGAGCCTTTCTACCTTACTGAAGTTCCTGAAGATATCCTTACGAGGTATAAAACCAAGCTCAGAGCTGAAGTCTTCATTTATAAATAGCGTAGCACTCGTCGCGCGCCAGTTGTTTTTATTGTACTCCATGCGCGCTCCGCCAGAGTAGTCCTTGCTATCAATCCCAGGAGTAAAGGATTTATGGAGGTAAAATTTACCATTCCAGCTATTGTCTTTATTGGCTAGGTTATAATCAAGACCTATGAGTCTGTTATATTCTTCATCAGGTTGTACAAAGGCAGCATCACTAGTGTTCTGCTTGTTTACAAAAATGGCACTTATGTTTGACCTGCTAAAAACGCTGTGCTGTAAGGCAACCACTGTGTTGTTTGTTGCCGCAATCTCAATAGGTTCATCATTTTCCGTTTGCATGTTGAGTATACCCACCCTGAGCTTGTTTGTGAGTTTACCACTCAAGCGTGCACCTGCTACAATGTTGTTCTGTACCGTGTTTCCATCAAGATCTTCGGCTATACCTATACGCCTCGAGAAAAAAGGATTTGCCGCCCCAGGATCACCAAAATCTGCAAAGAGGTCACTATTTTCTATAAAAAACTGCCTGCGCTCTGGCAATCCCACCTCAAAACGAGAGAGGTTTGTAATAGCATTATCTACCTCTACTTGGGAGAAGTCTGGATTTATAGTGACATCAAGATTAAGACTGTTGCCTATAGTAAAGCGAGCATCACCGCCCACTTTGATCTCGGTAAAGTTGTCATCTAGTTCTCTGTCTTGTCCAGCAATGGCATTTATATAAGGAATTATGGAGATTGGACTTTTTGAGCTACCTAGCGGTTTCTCAAAAACCATATCGCCCATGTAAGCTAGATTAAAAATATTCTGATTCTGAGGAATTTGTATCCACGTGTTTCGCGAGTTATCTTGGGTGTCAAATTGGTAGCTATTAAAACGCCATCGGGTTTCGCCTTCTCTATATTTAAAGGCGCTCATCGGGATTGCCCACTCACAAACGTAATAGCCGTCATGTACCGTGGTTTCTCCCACCCACTTGGTATCCCAGCTAGTGGTAAAACCTCTCAAATCTTTTCCGCCGCCAGAGACTAGCGCTTCCCTGCGCACGCCAGCAGGATTGGAACCAAAAAGAAACGCGTTATTACCATCATTAAAGGTGTCAAACATTAAGGTGATATTATCACTTCCGCCTGCTCTAAAGTCACGGCGCAACGATGGGACTATATAATCGTTGCCCTGCGCATAGACTTTGATGCCTACATACAAGGTTTTGTCATTATATAAAAAGCGTATCTCAGACTGATAAGGTGCCTGTATGGTATCTGTAGGGAAATATTGCCAGAAGTTTGTTGCTGGGACGGCTTTGTTCCAGGCAGTTTCATCAAGTACACCATCTATCGTAATAGGTGTTTCTATAAAGGATACACCTACTTCTTTGGTTTGAGCGTAGTGCGCTGTACTTACTCCCGCAAGGAGTACACAGAGTAGCAATTTATACATCAGGAATGGTTAGTTCCCCCGAATGTATCAAAAAAATGTCTTGTAAGCGATAAAACTTAAGAACCTTTTAGCCACTTCTCACGTAGAACTTGCTCTAAGCCATCGTCGTACGTCTGTAATTCTACCAGTGTTGCCTGCGGAATTTGTGGTGTAATAATCGTTCCAGTAAGTTCCACCTCTTCTCCATTTCTTAAGACCGTCATAGTAATAGCATCGCCTACTTTCCAGCTATTTGAGACTGTTATTAAATCGTATACGTTAGAAAGATCATAAGCAGTTCCATTTACTGCGGTAATCACATCATTTCCTTGTACGCCCAGCGTAGTGAGAAATGTATTGAGGTTTCCTGAGAGTACATAAATGGTATTGTCTTCTTTGTTTCCATTAATATAAGGACGTTCCTTTCCCAATAAGAAGCCTGTATCTACTAGCGTAGTGCTATAATCAAGTCCTACTAGGTCAAAAAAGTCTTTGTACTGTATAGGTTGTGTGCCTATCACGTGGTTTGTAAAGAATTCGCCCACTTCAGGGTAGGTGAGTTGGGTGATTTGCGGGATCAGGTTACTGTCTTCAAAAGGTCTGTGAGGCCCATATTGATACGTAAGTTCCTTCATGAGATCGAGAACACCACGCTCGCCATTGCTGTTTTTACGCATAAGAATATCAAGGCACATCCCGATAAGAGCTCCTTTTTCATATACGTTACCATAATTTGATGCATATGGCTCCTCAAGAATATTTGCGCTCATCTTAGTAAATGACATGGCATCATCATACCTTTTTGCATTGCTTATTTTTTGAACGAGTGTATTGTAAAACTCTTCTGGAGTAACCAGTCCTTGCTGCACTTGGAAATGCTGTGCAAAGTACTCCGTAACCCCTTCATACATCCACAAATGCATGCTCATCTCTGGATCATTGTACTTAAATTTATGAATCTGCGTAGCATGTAAATTAAGCGGAGTCACGATATGAAAAAACTCATGTGATACCACATCTACCATAGCTGCATCGAGATTTTCTTGAGGCATAGACTCTGGAAGTACCACCACCGTAGAGTTGTGATGTTCTAGCGCTCCTAGATCTTGTGCATCATCTGCTTCGCCTGTGGTAAGGTATAGTAAGATTGTATAACGGTCTGTAGCATTAAAATCACCTAAATAGTTCTTTTGTGCTTTTATCATACGCTCTATATTAGGCTTAAGGCTTGACGCCTTTACCGTTCCAGAAGGACTGTACACACTAAGCTCGATTGTAATATCATCAACAGTAAATACCTCTTTGTTAGGTACATTATACATGATAGGATTATCGACAATTTCAAAATATCGATCGCCTTTGTAGGTGTCAGTAATCCCTGTATTTCCAAAATCTTGCGCCACATACAGTGAGTCTGCAAAGCGTGGAAGGCTAGTAGTAGCTTCCATAACTTCTGGTCTATTGATATCTACATAATATGGCATTTCCTCTTGGTCTTTAAAGTACCCAAGAATTCCATGTAAATTGAGCATAAACTGCTCGTTTTCTTTAAAATTAGTCCCCGCAGGAGAAAAAATAGTATGTTCGGCCTCTACATCATAAGTGTCATTAACGTAGTAATCGATGTAGTCAAGAGTGCGGGCATTTTTAATATCCCACGTGTTATCTGAAGTTTTTGTAACCTTAAGCTTCTTCCCAAAAGTTCCATAGGCAGCAACACTGTCTATAAACTTTCCATAATCATCATCAGAGTAAGTGCCTGGCACCGTCTCAGGAATGTAAAAAGTTGCTACGTCCTTATATATAGGTGCAGGTTGCACACGCACTTTAATACGATCATTGCTCAAGCTTACAAGATCTATTGCGCTACGGGTGAGTTTGTTTTTTTGATTTACTAGATTAGAGCTAGCAAGTGGTTTATTGAGAACATCACAGCTTACTATAAGTAATGAGCAAGCAATAATATAATAGATTTTTTTCATCTTAAAGATTGTAAACATGGTTGACTGTGAGTAGTCAAATGTAGTAATTCTATCTTATCTAGACAGCCTAAGGTATACTAGTGTGTTTTAATAAACCCAGCAACGGTATTTATAAGCTCTTCAGCTATAGGAAGCTTCGTATTATTATAAGACTTTGTGTTTTCTAGATCATCACCATCTATAATTCTAAGCACATGGTTCATACCTTCTATGATGGCAAGAGTTGCCTCACTATTTCCTTCTTGTAATAAAACGGCTTCCTGCTTTGAAGTCTGTATGTCGTTTGTACCATTAATAATAAGAGTTGGCACCGTAAGTTTACCTATTTCAACCTTAGGATCGTACTGCATCCAGCTTGCCATAAATGGTTGTACAGACGGTCGTAAAATAGAGCTAAGTGCAGGAGAGTAATCTGTGACACGTCCTTCTTTTTTTAGCGTAGTAAATGCGCTAATAGCTTTGTCCTTGAGATCTGGCATTTGTAAACCTATCTGATGGATGATAGATTGATCTATCGATTGCCCAGATCCAGAGAGCGAGATAACACCTTGTACGTCTGTACGTTGGGCGGCTACCATTCCTATGAGCGAACCTTGTTCATGACCTATTACATATAGTTCTTTAAAACGTCCTTGTTGTTTTACATAATTTATGGCAGCTACCGCGTCTTCTATAAACATATTAAAATCTAGGCGTTCTTCTTGCAATGCGTTTTTCTTCAGAAGCGTAAGCACGCGTTTGTCATATCGCATGCTTGCAATACCTTCTTTTGCCAGTGACTCAGCAAGCAGTTTAAGGCTATTGTTACGCATCATTTGCTGGTTACCATTACGATCTGTAGGTCCTGACCCAGGAATGATAATCGCAATTTTTGAGGTAGGAACTTCAGGAGTAAGTAAGGTGCCATACACCATATCACTTATACGCAGATCACTGCTGCCGCCATATTCTTGCGCGATGAGCCCTTGTTGTATGAGGCCCAGGAGCAGGAGGGTAAAGAGTATTTTGGTTCTAGTGAGAAAAGTATATATAATCATAAGGGTGTTTATTATTGCCATGATAAAGATAGTGTAGTTTCACGCTTTCGCGAAAGCGTATCTATTCTTAATACTTTTATAACACGCAACACAGAAGTTTCATTGTACATTTGGCAAAAAAATATTCAATGCGTACACTTATTTCATTATTACTAGTTCTTGTTTTTACATCAAATGTCTCTGCTTACGACTGGGGAAAGACAGGCCACAGAGCTACAGGAGCTATTGCAGAAAAATATCTGTCTAAAAAAGCAAGAAAAGCAATTGCCGAAATACTTGATGGCGAGTCGCTTGCTCTAGTATCTACCTATGCAGATGAGATCAAAAGTGACTCTAAATATAGAAAGTATGGTACACAACATTATGTAAATGTACCTTTTGATAGTACATACGATGTACACCCTAAGAATGAAAGAGGAGATATTATTACAGGGATTGAATCATGTATTAATATTATAAAATCAGAAACCGCTACAAAGGAGGAGAAGGCTTTTAACTTACGAATGCTAGTACATTTTATAGGAGACTTACACCAACCGCTTCACACTGGCATAGGAGAAGATAAAGGTGGAAATGATTTTCAAGTACAGTGGTACAATGACGGGACCAATTTACACCGTGTATGGGATACACAAATGATTGAAAGCTACGGTATGAGCTATACCGAACTTGCAGATAATATGCCAGAAATTACAAAAAGACAACGAGAAGCAATGGCAGCTGGTACCTATAGAGACTGGATGGAGGATAGTAGAACTCTTGTTAAAGATATTTACTCTAAAACTAAAAAAGGTGATAAACTAGGCTACCGCTATATGTATGATTACTTTAATACATTGAGAGGTCAATTACAAAAAGGAGGAGTGCGCCTAGCTCAACTTCTTAATGAGTTACTGGGCTAGAGTGTATTTTCATCATTAATTACTTCGTCCTCTTTAGTTTTATATTGTTTTGGAGTCATCTCATTGTATTTTTTAAAAATTCTAGTGAGGTGACTTTCATCTGTAAAGCCTAGCTGGTACGCAATTTCTGAAACCGTGAAGTCTGTATTTTTTAATCTGTATTTTACAAGGTGTAATTTATACATGATGATATAATGATGTAGTGAATCTCCAGTCTTTTTCTTGAAGTATGCGCTTAATCCACTACTAGTCATCGATAATTTTTCTGCTATGGCGGCTACTTTCATTTTATCCTTATCATATACATGCTGCCTTATATAGTTTAAAATTACGTCTATGGTAGTATGTTGGTCTTTTCTAGAAGTAAAAGATCCTGGTTTGAGGTCACGTGTAATATTTCTCGCAATAATACTCAAGGTGGTACTTACCATATTTGAGATGTTGTGTTTGTAAAACTCTTTGGCCATTTCATATTCAAGTACAATGGCATCATGAATTTGCCAGATGAGTTGCTTATCAGAGTCTGCAGTTATAACATCACCTGGTACAAGATTGGGATGCTGTATGATACGCTCTATGCGGTGCAACCAGTAAGATCGATCAGGCAAGTTCATCTTACTTGAGAATAAAGACTCTGTAAATTGGAAATAGCAAAATGTGGTGACCTCATTTATTTCAAACCAATGAGTATCATCTGGGGCGATTAAAAAAATATCTCCTGTATTATAAGAGACAATAAATTCATTGATAAAATGCTTTCCTTTTCCCTCTTCTATAAAAATAATTTCAAAATAAGTACGCTTATCTTCGTCTTGATGTCTGTCTAATTTCTTAAACTTTTTTATCAGAAAAGTATCTTGTAAACTGAATCTTTGCATATGATTTGGGGATTAAAGATTTGATACTGATTAAGATACAATTTAATTTTCAATAAACATTTAGTCAAATCTTAATGTTTTTCTAAATATTGTACAATTAAAAGTAAATTTTATACAAGTTAAAATATGCTATGCACGCATAGCTTTGCACCGCAATAATACGAGAGAGCAGAGGTGCTGTGGTTTTTTTTGTTTTAAGGTTAGTTTGTTGGTTTTTTTTAGACATGTGTTAGAGTGAAGCACAACGTCTAGATGTTTCATAAACAGCACCTCTTTCTTTCTTGTAATAAATGTTCTGTGCAAAAATCCATAGCGGAAAAATACCGAGCATTTATCATAAAATATTTGGCCTTAGAAGATTTTGTTATAACGATGTCGAGTAACCCCTAGATTACTAACAGATAAATAACTTCTAAGGCTTTTTGAAAATACACGGCTTTCACCCCTAAGTTAAGAATGTTCCTTCTTGTAATGAGAAGTTTTTAAGAGCAAGCGTTTCCCCTAAACGTTTGCTTTTTCTATGCAATAATTCTAAAAGTAAGATTAATACGAGGAGCCACCTTTCTCGCAGTTTTAGGTAGCTGGTGATGCCAGTAATGTTGTGTGCTTCCTTGCATTAACAGTAAGCTGCCAGGCTCTAAAATAATCTTAGCTTGCTTAGTTTTGTCAGCTTTGTTTCTAAATTTAAATAGGCGAGGAGCTCCTAAACTTACAGAAGCTATAATTGGATTTTTACCTAACTCCTTCTCATCATCTGCATGCCAGCCGTTACTATCATTTCCATCACGGTATAAATTGAGAAGACAAGTAGTAAAGGTAACTCCAGCGATCTCTTCTACTCTTTTTTTAATAGTTTGTAATGCATCTGTAAAAGGCTCAGGTACCATGGTAATATTTGAGTACGAGTATGATTTTGCATTAGAACTATAGAGTGCCGTAAGTCTCGGTTGCGGGTATACTTTTCCAAAAACCTTAATATCGTCATGACGCCACGAGATTTCTTCTAACAGCGTTTCATAATACGATGCTGCCTCTTCCTCTGTGAGCATGTTCTTGTAATAGGTAACGTCTGCATCTGGGAGGTTAAGTGAATATGGTTCTTCTGGAAATAATGACATCTATAAATATTGATAAGCCCAGTAAATTAATCCGAATTGTAATGGTAAGCGCATCCATAATGCCCACATGGGAAATTTACCTTTCAGCTTTTCATTACTTAGCATATCGATATGCACCGTAAAAAAAACAATGAGCATCGCAATAATTCCCCAGATTGCAATAGCTCTAGTTTCTTCAAAGAGTAATCCTACGCCTCCAGCAACTTCTGCCACACCACTCCAAAAAACCATGCCTTTTTTATTAGGAATATAGGAAGGCATAATCGCTCCATATACTCGAGGTTTTATAAAATGCATGATACCCGCGAGGATGTACATGATAGACATAACGTAAAAATGCCAAGGCATAAGCTATAAATTAGGGTGTTTTATAAAGGTACAACTGTGATTTGTAAATTAAGAAAGATGTTTCTTAAAACTCGGCGTTATATTTTTTGCTTCCTGCTACTACACCTTCATTAGTTACTTGTAAGTGTTTTGGCAGTTTATTATCTCTAGGTAAGACCGCAAGGTAGCGATCTGAGTTACTAGTAAATACATTTTTATACATAGGTTTCCTGTTGAGGTCTAGCATAATTACTAACTCATGGATAAACTCTTTATGATGTATAAGATCTGTGCTCCCTAAGTGAAAAATACCAGAGAGTTTCCTATTAATAATATAATGCACCTGCTGGCAGAGTTTAGTGTGCGTAGTAGTATTCATCACCAGATGCGGAAAAACTTCAATGGCATCGCCTAGTAATAATTGGTTTTTGAGCTCCTCAACTCTAGGTGAACCCACGCCAAAAACCATAGGCAGTCTCACAATTGCATATTGCGACTCTGGTAGGTGCCGCATTAAGAGCGTCTCAATTCTAATTTTTAATTTACCATAGATACTTTCTGAGAGTGTTTTGTCATTCTCATAACTAGGATAATTTGTAAAAGCATCAAAAACGTTTGCACTAGAGATAAATACAATACGACAGCCAGATTCTTGAGCATAAGCAATCATTGATTCATGTGCCTCTAGCTGGTCTCCAAAAGGACCTCTAAGTGCCGCTATAATTACAGATGGTTTTATCTTGAGTAGCACTTCATACACATCATCTTCTACAGGGTCAAACCGTAAATAGTGTTGGTTATCACTGTATATCTTTCCAGAGTGATAGGTACCATAGGTGTTGTAGTACCTATACAATTCCTTGTATAAAGCACCTCCTAGAAAGCCACTAGCGCCTAGTATTAAAACTTTATCTTTTGATTTTTTAAATGCGATAATTAGATTTTTTTAAATAAAAAACTCCCGAATTCTAAAAGATAGTCCTTTAGAATTCGGGAGTAGCTTTTTGGTTTGTTATCCTTTATAAAAAGGTGTCTTTACAACGGTTGCAGGTACTAGATTCTTACGTATTTGTATGAAAATTTTTGAGTCCGCTTTCGCGAAAGCGGTATCTACATACCCCATACCTATTCCTTTATTTACAGAAGGACCCATAGTTCCAGATGTTACGTGACCAATCTTGTTACTATCTGCATCTACAATATCATATCCTTGACGAGGAATTCCTCTTTCTGTAAGTTCAAAACCTATGAGTTTTTGCTTAAGTCCTTGTTCTTTTTGAGCTTTTAAATGTTCACTGTTTACAAAATCCTTAGTAAATTTTGTTACCCAGCCTAAACCTGCTTCAAGCGGAGAAGTGCTGTCATCTATATCATTACCATAAAGACAATATCCCATTTCTAAACGTAGTGTATCACGAGCAGCGAGACCAATAGGTTTGATTCCCCAATTTGCACCAGCTTTGAAGACATTTTCCCACAGTTGTGCAGCATCTTCATTTTTACAGTAAATCTCAAAACCACCACTACCAGTATATCCTGTAGCACTAATAATTACATTTTCAATACCTGCAAAAGGGGCCACCTCAAACGTATAAAACTTAATGCTTGCAAGATCAACATCTGTAAGTGACTGCATGGCTTCAATTGCCTTAGGTCCTTGAATTGCAAGAAGGGAGTGACCCTCAGAGATATTACGTAGCTCTGCATTAAAACTCTTTAAGGTATTTTGAGATTCTAGCCATGCCCAGTCTTTATCTATATTACTAGCATTTACCACAAGCATATATTGATCTTCCTTTATACGGTATACAATAAGATCATCTACAATTCCTCCTGTATCATTAGGAAAACAGTTATACTGCGCGCCACCAACTTTTATTTTTGAAACATCGTTAGAACATACCCATTGTAATAATGATAGTGCATTTTCTCCAGATACAAGAAATTCACCCATATGTGAAACATCAAATACACCAACACCATTTCTCACAGTGTCGTGCTCTACATTAACACCTTCATAAGAAACTGGCATATTATAACCAGCAAATGGGACCATTTTTGCACCTAGTGATTCATGTACTTGAGTTAAGGCTGTATTTTTCATCTTTATTATAGTTCTTTTGGTTACACAAATGTATGAAAAGGTCGCAGTTTGCGCGGTAAATAAAAAGTAAATTATCGATGTAATACCGCAATAAACGATGTCTGTGGTAATATGGGCAATAACCTTTTATAGCATCATCTGTTATTTATTTAATAATTAAATTTGACGGTTATGCTACAGTAATGATTATGAGAAATGTAACCGTTCTTTTTTTGTTTGTTTTATTGCCTGCTCTTGTGTGGTCACAAGAAGGGGTTATATGGGAGAAAAGGCTAGATACTTATCCAGTAGATAGAACCACGGAGGCTCAATTAACCACAGATGGAGGATATATTATAGGTGGGCATACTAATAAAAAAACTACACTAGACCAGTATGCAACTGCAGAGACAGATGTATGGGTTGTCAAGCTAGATGGAGAAGGCGTTGTAGATTGGGAAAGACTGGTAGCTTCAAGAAATAAAGCAGTACTCAAAAGAATATTTCAGTCACCAGAGGAGGCGAGACTCATTAAATCTACAGTAATAAATGCAGATAGTACTGCATCTACAAATACAGACGAATTTACTATTTCTCAAAATCCAGAACCACCACAAAAGATTAAATCTAGAATGGTGCGTTCAAGTAGATCAAGTTATACTACACTAGAAGATAGCTACAGTGATCCTACATTTTTAGAACAAGAAGTTACAGAGGTTGAAATCACAGCATCTCAAGATGACCTGTGGAGACTACATCTAGATCCATCTTTACAGATGAACTGGAATAAAAATAAGCTTGCTGGTACGGAGCGCAAACTACGTAGTGTTACCATCTCTGAAGCTGGAAGTACGCTTGCCGCAGGCTATGCGACCAAGGCAACTGCAGAAAATACAACTACCCTAGGCGATAAAGATTTTTATGTAGCAAGTTATGGTAAGACAGGAAATTTAGAGTGGTCTACTACAATAGGTGGTTCAAAAGATGATCAGATTGTAAAGACCATTGCTACTCAAGACGGAGGTTTTATACTGGGCGGTATCTCTGAGTCTGGAATAGGAGGAACAAAAACAACCAAAAATCTAGGAGGAACAGACTGGTGGGTTGTTAAGATAGATAGTCATGGTAATATAGTATGGCAACGTAGTTTTGGGAATTTTACAGATGATAAGCTTACTTCGCTACAAGAGCTTGATAATGGAGATATTTTGCTAGGAGGTACCAAGGCAATTATAGCAAAAGATCAATACCGTACCGCTCAGAATGGAGGTGTCACAGAAGACTTTTCTATTATTAAAATCAATAAAGTAGGTATTGTAAAATGGCAATTAGAATTAGGAGGCTCTGGTAGAGAGTATCTTACTAGCGCATTGCAAAAAGAAAATAATGAGGTAATCATATCTGGCATGAGCTATACCGAATCAGACAACCCTAGCGGTCAGGAAGATGAGGTAAGTGATATCTGGGTGATTAATTATGGAATTAAGAACCTCGAATCATTTGATGAAATTTTAAAGAAACGATTTGGAAAAAAGCGTACAGTGTTTAGATCTAATGCTACAAAACGTTTCAACCGACTTGAATACTACGACGAGCAAGGTAATCTTCTAGATACAAGATATACCTATAAAATTAAGCGCCTTGCCCTGAAACATGCAGAGATCGTAAAAGGCACAAAATACATACGAGTACTCTCTGGCAATACAGCAGCCATTGTAGACTGGAACTAATCATCTAGTCCGTTCATCATCTTGTGTGGTGTTTATATACCTACCCAAGGGTGACAGGACTATTGATTCCTCATGTTAATTAGGCTTAAAGATAAAGCTTTAGTTTAGTTGAAATTAGGTTTTTACGCTCCGAGATGTGAATTTGAGAACATTTTCGCGAAAGCGAACTATGCTAACAAATACGTCTTTAACTCTTCATAATTCTTCACAGGAATGGTATCCATCGTTTTATGCATTAACTCCTTGATCTGTTCGGGGAGATCAATGTTACCTACTACGGGTGTAACTGCTGGTAAAAACTTAACAGGATGTGCGGTTTCTAAAAAGACTCCGTAAGCTTCTGGATGATCTTTTAAATAGGCCTTGAGTCCTAAGTATCCCACAGCACCGTGAGGATCTGCTATATAATTATGATTTTCATGCAAATCGAGCATCGCACCGCGTGTTGCATTATCACAATAGGAGTATGATGAAAATTTTTGAGATAGTAATTGCCTGTCGTTTTCAAATAGCTGTAGTACTCTTATGAAGTTACTAGGGTCACTCACATCCATTGCATTACTTATCGTCGCAACCGTTGTCGTAGGGGTGTAGACTCCGCTTTGCATAAACCTAGGGATGGTTGTATTACTATTTACCGCAGCTACAAATTGGTGCACCGGCATTCCCATCATATGAGCTACCATACCAGCACATATATTACCAAAGTTTCCACTAGGTACAGAAAACACAAGAGAATCTGCTTTTCCTTGCTTCTTTAATTCTTTATAAGCAAATAAATAATACAAGGACTGTGGTAGCCATCGTGCGACATTAATACTATTTGCAGAGGTGAGTTGTTTTGTACTTGTAATTTCTTTGTCTAAAAAAGCCTTCTTGACCATCGCTTGGCAATCATCAAAAGTACCGTCAACTTCAAGTGCGGTGATATTTTCTCCTAATGTGGTGAGCTGTCGCTCCTGCACATCAGATACTTTGCCAGAAGGGTAGAGGATTACCACTTTTATCCCTGGTACTTTGTAAAAACCCCTAGCAACAGCTCCACCAGTGTCACCGCTGGTAGCTACTAGTACAGTAACTTCTTCTTCTTGATTACGTTCTTTTAAGAAATGACCTAGACAGCGCGCCATAAAGCGAGCTCCTACATCTTTAAAAGCCATGGTAGGCCCATGAAAAAGCTCTAGTGTTGCCACATTTTCTTCTATAGGAATTAACGGGAAATCAAAAGAAAGAACATCTGTTACTATTTCTTTAAGTGTAGCTTCGTCCATACTATCGCCCACAAAAGGTTTCATCACTTCGACAGCGATTTCTTCTTTGGATAATTGCTCAAGCTGCTCCCAAAAGGTAGCAGGAAGCACTGGGATATTTTCAGGAAAGTAAAGTCCTTTATCTGGAGCAATTCCTCGTATTACTGCTTCATCAAAAGTGACTGTTTGCGCTTGCGTATTAAGGCTGTAGTATTTCATATATAGATAACTAGCTAACTAACATTATGCATTTTGTTTGTAAAGTAAATCTAATAGATTTTAATCAGAAATATGACTAAATAGCACTAAGATGCAGTATGCTGATAGTAATAGATTAGGGTTTTTGGTTTTGATAATCAGTAAGTTGTGGTAAAAATAAAACGCCATTCATTGAGAATGGCGTTTGTTTATATTTTATGTAAGATGATTATCTACTCTACAAGTACTCCACCTTCAGGCTTTGAAAAAGTAGCAATATCTAGTTTGGTCGCAGTTGCTGTAGGATTTATAAAATTCATAGCATTTCTCATTTCTGTAGGCTTGCCATCTACTACCTTGTACCATTGTAGTTCGCTAGGTAACTTAAGACCATTTACATTTTGCCATTTTGCATACTTAATAAAGCTGTAGCGCTCACTTGGTCCATCACCTCCTGCAGTTACTGTATATGCTAGCCATGCCATTTCGTTTGTAGTTGGGTCATTATATAAGATATAATTGTCATCTGGACTGTCACCTACATCTTTGCCGTAGCTAATTTTTGTCCCAGGGTAGCTTACACCATCCATTTCTAATGCAGGAACCTCTGAGTATGTGATGCCTTCATCACTTAGTACAAATGGCATTGCATAAAAATAAAACATCAAGTTATGATAAAAACGAGCTCTCTCTGGTTGAAAAGCGATGGTATCTTGTTTTAACCATAAGTCTTTACCGTCAAATCCTAGTACAAAATCTTTAGTTTCAATACGTGTCTTACGCGATTTAAGATCAACAGTGTGTATTTCATTTATGTCTCCTTTAGGTAAGGTAAAACATAAATTGTTCATGTTATTCCAAGTGTCAATTCCTCCGTGAGCTTCAAATACTTTAGAAATTTGATCTGGGTACACTCTTGATGGAGTCTCCACCACAGCAATTTCTTCTGTTTTTACGGTTGATTCATTTTTACAACTTGCAAAGGCAATAAGTCCAGCAAGCAATAGGATAGATTTGTTCATAGTATATTAATTGGTTAGAATTTGTAAGGTAGTCGTATGGAATTTATAGTCTTACAAAACTCGTCAATCATTTTCAGATAATGAGAAAAATTCATTTACTGGCTTTTTAAATAACTCAGAAAGTTTTAGTGCTAGTACCGTAGAGGGTACGTAGCGATTTTTTTCTATCGAATTTATGGTTTGCCTCGAGACACCTATTTTCTTTGCAAGATCATCTTGTGTAAGATTGAGGATAGCACGCTCTACTTTAAGTGTATTAGTCATCTGCACCACTTTTAAATAGATGAAAAAATAAAATCTGACAGAATAGCAACACCCATAACACAAAGAAATCATTTACTGGCTTTAAAGATGAGCCCCCGTTTATTAAAGCATCTGCTCCTAGATTTATAAAAGGCATCACAAGCGTTTGTAGCACGCCTACAATAAAGGCAATCATATAAGATCTCATGCGCATGCTCTTTATAAACTCATCTTCTATCGGTTCTTTAGATAGAGATACTGTAAGAAGACCAACGAGCATTGTATATTTTACAATAATTATAATGGTAGACTTTAGGGTATAATCTGTTACGATAATACTTGTTGCGATTAGAGAGAGAAAAGAAGCAATAAACAAAATCCAGCCTATTCTTTTGAATTTATGTGGTAATTGAAATTTGCTAAGCTTCTCAAGGCTCTTGCGCTCGCAGGCAATTATTTTTTTAAAATTCATAATAATAACGTTTAAGTGAAAACAATCTAGCTTTACTTTATGTAAAGCTAATTTATTATAATGTCAAATATACTTTACATTTTTGATACTTGAACTATTTTCTTCTAGTTTTTCTCTAATCTTAAGAATATTCTACATTTGTGCTATGTCAAAATATATTTCTAGTATCCAGAATCCAACTGTAAAAAGACTATTACAACTTCAAGATAAGTCACGCGCACGTAAGAAGGAGGGTGGTTTTATTATAGAAGGTGTGAGGGAGATAGCGCTTGCTATCGCCGGAGGATACGAGATTACAGAGGTTTATTTTAATGAAGCTGTAATTTCGGAAGATGAGGTTGCTGGGATGGTAAATGACACAGCGATGATGACAAGCTTATCTGCCGAGGTATACCAGAAAGTTGCTTATAGAGCAGGGACGGAGGGAGTTATCGCTTTCGCGAAAGCGGAAACTAAAACCTTACATGAGTTGGCGCTTCCTGATAATCCGCTACTACTAATTGCCGAAGCACCAGAGAAACCTGGAAATATAGGCGCACTATTAAGAACAGCGGACGCTGCTGGGGTAGATGGAGTAATTATCGCAAATCCCAAAACAGATTTATACAATCCTAATATCATACGATCAAGTGTAGGGTGTGTGTTTACCACACAAATAGCAACAGGGTCAACTGCTGAGGTGATTTCATTTTTACAAGAAAAAGGAATAGCGGTTTACAGTGCTATTTTACAAGAAGCGGTAGACTATGCAGCACAAGATTATACAACGCCTACCGCAATAGTGGTAGGTACAGAAGCCACAGGATTATCTCAAGAATGGCGCAGCGTGGGTACAAATATTAAAATACCTATGCGAGGTAAAATAGACTCTATGAATGTCTCAGTTGCTGCCGGAATCTTAGTTTTTGAAGCACGCAGGCAACGTGGGTAGTAGGTATTTTAAGAAGGAAAAGACGCTTAATCAATAAGGGCAATCTTCATATATACATTCGCTAGTGGCCACTCGCTACCATCAACTTTTAGCTTATTGATTTCATCTACAACGTGCATTCCTTTAGTCACTCGGCCAAAAACGGTGTGATCTCCATCAAGGTGATGCGCTCCACGTGCAGGTTGTACAATAAAAAACTCAAAGGGAGCAGTCGCATTACTCACATTTTGCTCGGTATACTTAGCCGATGAAAATGCTCCACGGGTGTGTGTATGTGTAGGATTTGCTTCATTTGGTATCAAGTAACTCCCAAAGCTCGCTCTGTTGCGCGCAGTGCCTTGCGTATCATTGTTACCTCCTTGTACCACAAAATCAGGCGACACTCGGTGGAACTGCGTCGTATTAAAATAACCGTTTTTAACGAGCATGATGAAGTTTGCTCTGTGTAGGGGTGTATCTGTAAAAAGCTCCACTTCTATTTCTCCAAAACGTGTGGTAATCTTAACCTTTGTCTCAGGATTATCTTCCCCATAAGCTGTGAGAAAGTCAATAACCATTTCCTGCCCACTAATGGTAGGATTTTTTAAAGTACCCATTACTAGTGATGGATCTACTGTTTTTATGACTTTTTGTTGGAGTGCTATCGTGTCTTTTTTTGGCACTTCTTCCTCTACAGAAATAGGTGCAGATTTCTTATCTTGACAACTTGAGCTCGCTAGTAGCGCTATAATAATCCAGAGATACGTACGCATAAATGAAATTTGAATCATTTTTAGAATTAGCTTCAAAAATAGGAAATCTCCCGCTTCCAGGGCGCGATGTGCAACTAGAGATGGCGCCCAATGAACGCTTGAGAGAACTAGAAGAACTAGAGATTTCTACCCGCAAGCCTAGACAGGCAGGTGTGATGTGTTTATTTTATCCTACGCCAGATGGAGATACGGAGTTTATTCTCATTTTACGTAAGACTTATAAAGGTGTTCATTCTAATCAAGTTGGGTTTCCTGGTGGAAAAGTAGAGCTTACAGATAGGGATCTTGCGCATACAGCACTGCGAGAGACCGAAGAGGAGGTAGGTGTCCCGCAATCTCATGTTACAATTACTCGTAAACTCACAAATATTTACATTCCACCTAGTAATTTCTGGGTGCAGTCATTTATAGGACATCTAGATCATACTCCTGCATTTATTGCTCAAGAAAGCGAGGTTGAGTCTTTGATCCCCGTGCCACTATCTGAGTTCCTCTCTGATGATTGTATAACAACGCAAAAACTCTCTACCTCCTATATGGATGATATGGAGGTACCAGCATATAAATTGCAAGGTCATATCGTTTGGGGAGCTACGGCAATGATGCTCAGTGAGGTACGATCGCTTCTTAACACTTCTTTAAAATTGTAACGCCTTTTGTATCTTTACAGGCTGTTTGTAACCAAGTACGCTTTCGCGAAAGCGCACTCAAACACAACCAATTTTTAAACGATACAATGGGGCTATTTAAAAAAAATCCATTTGGACATATACTATTCTTAAAACGCTGGCTCATAAGAATTGCTGGTGCAATGACGCATAGACGTTATCGCGGTTTTAATGAATTACAGATAGAAGGTTCTGAAATACTGACTAATCTTCCAGATAAGAACGTATTATTTGTTTCAAATCACCAGACTTATTTTGCAGATGTGGTTTCTATGTTTCACGTATTTAACGCAAGTTTAAGTGGCCGTACAGATTCTATAAAAAACATAGGATATCTGTGGGATCCAAAACTTAATCTATACTACGTGGCTGCTGGAGAAACGATGAAAACAGGCTTACTGCCTCGTATTTTTGCATATGCAGGGGCGATTACAGTAAGTCGTACCTGGAGAGAAAAAGGTAAAGAAATAGATCGCCAGGTAAACCTTAAGGATACTGAGAATATAGGTATTGCCCTAGATGATGGCTGGGTAATTACATTCCCTCAAGGAACTACAAAACCATGGAAACCTATTAGAAAAGGAACCGCTCACATCATTAAGAACTATAAGCCTATTGTCGTGCCTATTGTGATAGATGGTTTTAGAAGGAGTTTTGATAAGAAAGGACTGCGCATTAAAAAACGCGGTATTCTTCAATCTTTTGAAGTAAAAGAACCTCTAGTAATAGACTACGAAAACGACTCTGTAGAGAAAATTGTAGAGCAATTAGAATACGCAATCGAGCAACATCCGTCTTTCTTAAAGGTGATCCCTATGGAAGAGATAGAAGCAGAAGAAGAGCTTAATAAAAAGAGAAAGTGGGACTATTAATGTTTCAACTTACAAAGAAAAAAAGCGAGAGCGACCTTTACGGTCGCTCTCGCTTTTTATATGCTAAAAAGGCAACAGCTTGACCTATTGCCTTAATCAGAACTCAAACCCCCTAGATTTAAAGTTCCAATTTTTTAAGTTGATTGTAATTTTCTTTGAGCCTTTTAGTCAAACGTCCATATATAAGTCTATATATTAAAAGCAGGACTCCAATAAATAAACCTAACATTAATAATACTACAATTAAAAGAACCACTGGGCTGGCAATTTTAAAAGTGTCAGGACTATTATAATATGCTACGCCAGATATTAATAATGAACCAATGAAAATGAAGCTTACATTAAACCATATATAAAGCTTGACAGTACCTCTAGCTTTTAAGATGTTTTTCATCAAGTTTTTTGCATTATCTGTTGCTTTAATCGATTTATAATTCAAGTAAAAACAAACAACGAAGTAGGCTAAGGCGACATAATTTATAACTAATAAAACATTGTCTATTGTAGTTATTCCAGCTTTTTCTACAAATGCTATATTAGCATCTCTTTGTTCTAATACAAAGTTGAGTATAATCCAAAAGGCAAATTCAATGATACTTATAAAAAGTATCCACTTTACTACAGAAGAAGACTTCTTAAGTAGCATAGGGTATAATTCTTCTTTTGTATATTTTGGAAGTGATCCTTCCTGTTTTTGCCAATCTTTCTTTAGCATTTCTAGTTCATCTACCATAGCTTATGGATTTAATATTTTTTTGAGCTTTTTCTTCACTCTGTTCATCTTCACTCTTGCATTCACCTCTGTAATACCTAGGGTTTCAGAGATTTCACTGTAGTTTTTATCTTCTAGATATAAAAAGACGAGTGCCTTATCTATGTCATTAAGCTCTTTTACTGCGCTATACATCAACTTTAATTGTTGCTCGACGGTATCATCATATTCTTCTGATGATATACGAAACATGACAGAATCAAAATCTTGAGTCTGGACCGTTCTTTTAGATTTACGATATAGAGTGATGGCGGTATTTAATCCCACGCGGTACATCCACGTACTGAACTTTGAATCTCCTCTAAACTTAGGGAAGGCTCGCCATAATTGTATCGTAATTTCTTGAAAAAGATCATTGTGTTGATCCCGATTGTTGGTATACAAACGGCATATTTTATGCACAATATTCTGGTTCTCTTCCAGAAGGGTTACAAAATTTTCTTCGACTGTTTTATCCAATGGTTGGTGGCTTAGTTAATGGTAAGTAGAGATTTCTTACAAAGTGTTACAGAATATTGATAAAAGTTTTAGTCAAATCCCGGTAACGTCCAACTATCCCTATATAACTGATCCTTGAGATGATCAATCGGTACATTATTAAAAAGAAAAAAACCTCTGCTCCCTAATTGCAGAGGTTTTTTCTTACATGTTAAATCCTTGAACTTTTAACGGGATAAATATAGATATAATAGTTGTGTAAGTACATCCCCATATGTTACGTTTAAGTAAAATCAATTGCAAATTATTGTTGATTATAGCTTTAGTAAACACGTTTATAGTTCATTAAAAAAGGAATTTTAATTTAATTTTTTTTTTCAATTTTTTCGTTTTTCAGACAAAAGCAAATATTGTCGTAGTTACGCAAACGTTATAAATGATTTTTGATTTCAAAACCTTCTCAAGTTGCTGTAATCAATAATGACAAAATACGCTCTCCATCAAGATAACTACAACTGAGAACTCAAAAATGACGGTTGGGAGTATTACGCTTTCGCGAAAGCGTAGTTCGCTTCATATTTGCTCAACAATCAATCAACCGAACTATTTATGAAATCGCTTTTACACATTCTCGTTTACCTAATTTGCTATCAACTAGCTGCTCAGACCGTTGTCTCAGGAAAAGTTACAGACTCAAAAGGAATACCCATAGAAGGAGCAAATATTTTTCTAGACGCGACTTATGATGGAACTAGTACTGCAGCAGATGGATCGTTCTCATTTACCACTACTGAAGAGGGAACCCAACTGCTTAAAGTTACCTTCTTATCATATGAGCCATTTGAGTTATTCATGGACGTCACAACCTTTAATAATCTTAACATTGTTTTGAGGGAAGATGTAAACTCACTAGATACGGTTGTACTTTCGGCAGGGACATTTGAGGCTAGTGATAATAGTAAAGTATCTGTGCTTAAGCCGCTTGATGTTGTGACTACGGCAAGTGCGCTAGGAGATTTTGTAGGTGCATTACAAACACTCCCAGGTACAACCACAGTTGCAGAGGATGGTAGGCTCTTTGTACGGGGAGGAGATGCTGGAGAAACACAGATATTTATAGATGGCATACGTGTGTTTACTCCATATACACCTACAGCAAATAATACACCTACTCGTGGCAGGTATAGTCCTTTTCTTTTTGACGGGATTACATTTTCTACTGGGGGATACTCGGCCGAGTATGGTGAGGCTTTGTCAAGCGTTTTATTACTGAATACTATAGATGAGCCAGATCAAAATAAGACAGATATCTCTCTCATGTCTGTAGGCGGCGGACTAGGAATTACCAGAAAATGGGAGAAGAGTTCGCTTAGCGTAAGTACATCATATATAAACCTTGCTCCCTATGTGGCATTATTTTCTAATCGTAATAATTTTAATAAGCCTTTTCAAACCTTTTCAGGAGAAGCGGTATATCGTTACAGAACTGAAAATGGCTTGTTTAAATTATATGCAGCGGGAGACACGACAAGTTTTGACATAACGCAAGAGGATATTAATAATCCAGAAGGGTTCACGTTAGGCTTAAAAAATACCAATGTTTATGTAAACTCAAATTATACAGGTATGTTAAGTGAGACCTGGAGTATTCAAACAGGAGGGAGTTATACAAGTGCTCAAAATAATAGGTCACTACAATCGACTACTAATATTGATAACAAAGAAAATAGTGCACATCTTAAAGTCAAACTTAAAAAGCGTTTTTCAAACAGACTTAAACTCGCCTTTGGTGCAGAACATTTTATAACAGATTTTAAAGAAAATTTTAGTGGTTCTTTTGAAGATCAGAATATTGTAGCTGCATATGATTTTAAGAGTAATATTTCGGCAGCCTTTGTAGAAAGTGACATCATCTTCTCTCGCAATTTTGCATTGAAGCTGGGCGCTAGGGCGAGTAATACAGATTATATGGAAAGAGTCACTTTTTCGCCTAGAGCGAGCGTAGCCTATAAAACAGGTAAGAACAGTCAGTTTTCTTTAGCGTATGGTGACTTTTATCAAAATCCCCTTAATGACTTTTTAAAATTCAGTCTTGATCTTGATGCTCAAAAAACAACACATTATATAGCAAATTACCAGTATAGCAATAATGGACGAATCTTTAGAGCAGAGGCGTACCGTAAGAGTTATAGTGATTTGATTACTTCTAATACTATGTTTAATAGTCCAGAGAGCGTGCTTGCAAATGATGGAAATGGCTATGCGCAGGGAGTTGATGTATTTTGGAGAGATAACACGAGTATAAAAAATATGGATTACTGGGTGAGCTATTCCTACCTAGATTCAGAAAGGAAATACCTCAATTTTGAGGAACAAGCAAGACCGTCTTTTGCTAGTCCTCATAACCTATCTGTGGTAGGTAAGTATTTTATTAAAGATTGGAAGTCACAGGTGGGCGTAAGCTTCCAGCATAGTTCTGGACGTACCTACACAGATAAGAATAGTGTGGGCTTTTTACAAGCAAACACGAAGTCTTTTAATAGTTTAAGTGTGAACTGGGCTTATTTATTATCACAGCAAAAGGTTCTATATTTTTCTGTAAACAATGTACTTGGATTAAGAAACATAAATGGATATCAATATGCAGATACTCCTAGTCCGGCTGGTAACTTTGACCGCAGAGCGTTACGACCAGCAACAGATCAATTCTTTTTTGTAGGCTTTTTCTGGACCATAAGTGATGATAAAACTAGTAACCAGCTAGATAATTTATAGATGTCATTTACGTTTTGAAGTAGTATTGTAAAAGAAGTATCTTAGTAAAAAATAATTAGTGTCTATGAAATATTTACTTGTTGTATGCTGTTTGCTGATGTTTGTTTCTTGTGGAGATGATGATCAACCAGACCCAATCGTAGAGATTTGTACTACCGAAGTGGTGCCATCCTTTAGAATTACCGTAAGAAATACTGAAGATAATTCTTTACTAGAAGGAGTAAGTGTAGTGGCTAAAGATCAGCAGTTTGAGGCTACGCTTACAGAAGAAAGTCCTGGAGTATACGTAGGACCAGATGAGCGTACGGGGAGTTATTTTTTAATTATTCAAAAAGAGAACTTCCAGACCATCATCACAGAGACCTTTATGGTAGAGGAAGATGAGTGCCATGTAATTACTGTTGCAAGATCATTTACATTACAACCACTGTAATAAATAATTTTTTTATTCATAATGAAGCCCAAAGAAATCTTTGGGCTTTTTTTATGCTTGTATGGTTGTAACAAGTAAGAGCTTATAGCTACCTATAGATACACAATCAAAAAAACAACAAGTATGAACGCACATGAAATAGACTACGAGATTTTTGGAGAAGAGATGCAATATGTAGAGGTAGAGTTAGATCCGCAAGAAGGTGTAATTGCCGAGGCAGGTAGCTTTATGATGATGGAAGAAGGAATACGCATGGAAACCATTTTTGGTGACGGCTCTGCAAAGGATACTGGTGTGATGGGTAAGATTTTTGGAGCAGGAAAGCGTTTACTTACAGGAGAAAGCTTATTCATGACAGCCTTTTACAATGATGTAGTTGGTAAGAAGAAAGTAAGTTTTGCATCACCTTATCCGGGTAAAATAATACCAATAGACCTTGATAAAATAGGAGGGAAGTTTATTTGCCAGAAAGATGCATTTCTTTGTGCGGCAAAGGGTGTTTCTGTCGGTATAGAGTTTTCACGTAAGTTAGGAAGAGGTCTTTTTGGTGGAGAGGGTTTTATCATGCAGCGTCTAGAAGGTGATGGTATTGCATTTGTACATGCTGGAGGAACTACGCTTAAAAAGGAGCTTGCTCCAGGAGAACGTTTAAAAGTAGATACTGGGTGTATTATCGGTTTTGATAGTACAGTAAACTATGATATAGAATTTGTAGGAGGTATTAAGAATACCATTTTTGGTGGTGAGGGGCTCTTTTTTGCCACATTAAGTGGTCCTGGAACTGTGTATATACAGTCACTTCCTTTTAGTCGACTTGCAAATCGTGTGCTGGCTATGGCTCCAAAGACGGGAGGTAAACAAAGAGGTGAAGGCTCTATACTAGGTGGTTTAGGAGATTTGCTCGATGGTGATAGTCGATTCTAGCGGGGCTTGCAACTTCCTATTTAAGAAGTATTTAACTTAATTTTAAGAGAGCGAAATATACTCAAACACGTGTATTATCCCTTTTTATATCTTATATTTAGTGAGTTCAATATTATAAAATAACGCTTATAGCATCAAACTACTTTTTATAATCTAACCCTATAAAACCCTTCGAATATGGCGAGAGCAATGTTTGAATACACAAAAACTATTTTAGATAAGGTAAGTTTTGATAGCTCACTATTTTGTAAAGAATTAGAGAAAGCAATTAAACGACTATTACCTTATGAAATAGATGAACTTAGAATCTGGATCAATGCATTGATTAAAACCAATCCTGATCTCGGTCATTGTCTAATTTATTTAAAACCATAAAAAAAGCCCCATTATTGGGGCTTTTTCAATATAATACGTCTTATTTTGAAATAGGACTTATAATTTGAACGTTTTGAAAGGTAATAGCACCTTTTACTACGCCAGCAATGGTAGACCTTAAGGCTTCTATAATTTGTATTTTAAGTTCGCTCTTATGATAGATAATACTTATCTCCCTAGCTGGAGAAGGTTCCTTAAATGATTTAAAAAGCTCTTGCTCTTTTACAGGTATGTCAAGTGTGTGCAAGTAAGGTAAAAGCGTCATACCTAATCCTTCATTTGCTAGTTTTACGAGCGTTTCAAAACTTCCACTTTCTAATGAGAATTTCTCATTATTCATATTTCTAGGCGTTGCACATAGATTTATTACACCATCTCTAAAACAGTGTCCGTCCTCAAGTACAAGCATGTCTTGCATATCTAGATCTGTGGTCTCTAAGATTTCCTTATTGTTGAGTCTATGATTTTGTGGTACATAGGCAACAAAGGGTTCGTAATAAAGAGGTCTCTCTTTAATCATAGGGTTTTCAAGAGGAGTAGCAGCAATGGCTGCGTCTAGATGACCTTCCTCAAGCTTTTCCATGATTTGATCTGTGTTAAGCTCTTCAATCTTGAGCTTAACCTTAGGATATTTTTTTATAAAATTAGTGAGAAACATAGGGAGTAGCGTAGGCATTACTGTAGGGATCACTCCCAGTTTAAACTCTCCTCCTATATAGCCCTTTTGTTGATCTACAATATCAGTAATACGATTTGCCTCGTTAACAATATTACGTGCTTGGTGGACAATTTTTGATCCTATTTCTGTAAGTTCTATGGGCTTCTTACTACGGTCAAAAATAAGGATGTCTAGTTCATCCTCAAGCTTTTGTATTTGCATACTTAGCGTGGGCTGAGTAACAAATGTCTTTTGCGCTGCTCTAGTAAAATTTTGGTGCTCTGCTACCGCAAGCACGTATTTGAGTTGAGTGATAGTCATGTTGTAATTTATAACACAAAAGTAAGAAAATCATTGAGTGTACCTATGTACAACATCAATTTATAAGTTTTTTCTTATAGCAAAAAAAAGCCAACAGATTACTGCTGGCTTTGTCATATGAAGAAACTAATATTACATTTTAATTTCTAGTTCTACATCTTCTGTACCTACCGTAAATTTTGCATTGTTCCAGCTAGGAGGTCCAAAGCCTGTACCACTACCAGAAGTTGCATAATCTTCTTTAGGCATCCCGTTTGCTTCAAAATCCATACGGTTATTTCCATTTTGATCATGTAGCGTGATAATTCCGTAATCTCCAGGTTGTACATTTTCAAAAACTAAGGTAACCTTATTGTTTTCTGGTGTTGCTGCTTGAGAAGCCAAAGGCGCTGCCTTCATAAAAGTTGCCTCGTTATATAGTGCTGCAGAGGCAGAACCGTCATTATTAGTTAAGTTAGGAATGGTTACCGTGATGGTAACTCCTTCTGTTTCTTGTCCAAAAGAAATTGATGAAACAGCTGCGAGTAATAAAAAGATAATTGTTCTCATAATTGGTAGTATTAGATAGTTATTGTTTTTTGTTGATGATGTAAATGTATCATCACGCTTTCGCGAAAACAATCTTCCATTACCCAACTGTAAAAATCAATGACCGAACTGTAAAAATTTGTAATCTAAATCCGTTTGCAGCTATATATCAGTATACTAGTCCAATATTTTTTCTAACGTTATCTAGCATTTTAATAAGATCTGTACTCTTGCGGAAAGTCATAATATCACTCTCTGTTTTATTACTTTCAAGCATTTTCTGGCAGTGCAGTATCTCATAATGATACCCATTTACACCTTTTGGAATTGGGAAATCATATGTTTTTGAAGTACCATTGGTAATGATCGTCACATTAGTTGGTTCATGAAAACGGCTGTTTATCTGTATTTCGCCATGCTCTAAAGTGATGTGACAAGTAGTGTCTGTTTTCTCATCAATAGCCGAAAATAGATCTGCTTGTACTTGACTAGGATATTCTAATTGCATAGAGCAATGATGATCTACACCTGAGGGACCTATTAAAGCCTGGGCACTTATATTTTCAGTATATCCTAAAAGTGTTAGTGCGGCAAACACTGGGTAAATGCCTACATCTAGTAAACTACCGCCACCAAGTGATTTATTATACAGTCGGGCATTTACATCATAAATTGCATCAAAACCAAAATCGGCAGTAAGGTTTGTGATCTTTCCTAAATCTCCATTTTTAACCGTATCAAGTACAAATTGAAAATGAGGTAAGAAGTTTGTCCATAGGGCTTCCATTAAAAAGATTTGTTGCGCTTTCGCGAAAGCAATCATTTCCTCAACTTCTTCAAGATTCATGGCAAAAGCTTTCTCGCAAAGCACTGCTTTCTTATGCTTGAGACATAAAAGCGTTTGCTCTTTGTGAAACATGTGAGGTGTAGCAATGTAAACGATATCTACTTTAGGGTCTAGAAGCATTTCCTCATAGCTACCATATGCGATAGTCGCGTTATGAGTATCCTTAAAAGCTGTTGCATTGTCAAGATTTCTACTTGCTACAGCATAAAGATGTGCACCTTGAGTAAGTTGTACATCGTTCGCAAATTTGTCAGCTATTTTTCCACAGCCTAGTATTGCCCAGTTAGTTTCTTTAGTCATGCAGGTCGTATTTAATTACAGCGATACAATTTTTTTACTTCACATTTTCGCGAAAGCATAATTACACATTGCTACTCATCTTGAGAACCTCCAAAGCTTACTTGTAGTAGCATCGCTAGTCCCATTACGAGGGCGCATCCTACAACGTTGAGCCATAAATACGGGAATTCTATAATCTCAAAATGTATGAGTCCGTAAACGATAATAATAATTACTTGCGTGATGAGTGCTGCTATGAAAACGGCATTACTTTTTACAAATTTGATAAAGAATGCGAGTAAGAATATCCCGAGAATATTACCGTAAAAGATAGAACCTATAATATTTACTAGCTGGATTAAGTTTTCAAATAGACTTGCCGTACAAGCCACGATAATTGCGAGCACGCCCCACATGAGTGTAAAGCCTTTTGTGCTGCGCACGTAATGTCGGTCTGTCATAGTCCCTCTGTAATTACGCTTGTAAAGATCTACAGCGGTGGTGGCTCCTAGTGCATTAAGTTCTGACGCGGTAGATGACATTGCAGCGCTGAGTATTACAGCAAGTAGTAAGCCTATTAGTCCGTTAGGAAGGTTATTGAGTATAAAGTGTATAAAGACGTAATCCTTGTCGTTATTTTCTACCTCTGGAGCGGCTTTTGCTATGAGCACTTTACCTACAGATCTTATTTCTTTATCAATACCTTCGTATTTATCTATTAAGGATTTTTGAGTGCCGTCTTCTTCATAAATATCTAGAGTAGGATCCTGAGCATAATTAAAGGCAGCTTCTTTTTGATTGTTTTGGTTTTGTGCAAGTTGTTGTTCTAGGGATTCAAATTCGCTCGCATAGATTGATGTTTTTACGGCTTCGGTCGCGGCAGGGTTAAAATGTAGCGGCGCACTATTAAACTGATAAAAAACAAAAACCATAACTCCTACTAAGAGAATAAAGAACTGCATCGGGATTTTTAAGGCTCCGTTAAAGAGAAGACCCATTTGCATTTCCTTTACATTCTTTCCAGAAAGGTAGCGTTGCACTTGACTTTGATCTGTACCAAAGTATGAAAGCATTAAAAAGGTACCTCCTAATAAACCAGTCCACACCGTGTATCTATTACTTAAATCAAAAGAGAAATCTAATAGATTCATTTTTTCTCCGGCACCAGCAATACTTAATGCATCTGTAAAACTGATGTTCTCTGGAAGTTTATCAAGAATAAGGTAAAAGGCAATTGCCATACCAGCAAAAATCACCGCCATTTGCTGTTTCTGAGTAATACTTACGGCTTTTGTGCCACCAGAAACGGTATAGATAATCACAACAATACCTATGATAATATTGAGCGTAGTAAGATCCCAACCCAATACTGCCGAGAGGATAATAGCTGGTGCATAAATGGTAATCCCTGCAGCGAGACTACGCTGTATTAAAAATAAGATAGCTGCGAGTGATCTCGTTTTTAAATCAAAACGACTTTCTAGATATTCATAGGCTGTAAAAACCTTTAGCTTGTGATAGATAGGTATAAAAACCAAACAAATAACAATCATCGCAATAGGAAGCCCAAAATAAAACTGGACAAACCCCATGCCGTCATAAAATCCTTGACCTGTGGTAGATAAAAATGTAATGGCACTTGCTTGCGTAGCCATTACAGAAAGGCCTACGGTCCACCATTTTGAGGTATTACCACCTCTTATATATTCTTCTGCGTTCTTACTGCCTTGTGTTTTATAGGTTCCATAAACAACTATAAAAATGAGCGTGAATGCTAGTACTGCCCAATCTATTATTTCCATATTAAGAGAATGAGGTCATTAATAGATAAAACACGATAATGTAAGCTAGATTGACCAGCAGTACTATGGTGTACTTCTTTTTCCATGGGTATTTGGATACATTTTTCATTGCTTTATCTCGCTCTTTTCTTGCTTTCCTATACTCAGCATATTTGCAAATAATTTATAAGCTCCAGACACTCCTGCCGGTAGTTCTCTAAAAAAGCTCAAGCCTGTATAAATGTAGTGACCGTCACCGTATGGAGCGACTAGTAAACTACCATCCTTTGCCGTTTCTCCTTTATCATTCATAGACAGAATAGGAGTATAGGCTTCATCCCACTTGTTTGGAAAATAAAGGCCACGTTCTTGAGTCCACCCTTCAAAATCTTTTTGAGTGAGCTTGTTTGGGAAATTCATGATAGGATGATTTTCAGCAAGGATTCTCACTTCGCTATTCTCATCCGTCACACGGTCTCTACTGAGCTGCATCTCATAAGGAGCACCTATTTTTGTGTTGCCCCAGCGACCAGACGTATTGTATTGTGCGATAAGCGTTCCACCAGACTTGACATAGTCGAGTAAAAGTGGCTGCTTTGCTTGCATCTCGTCTACTACATTATAAGCTCGTATGCCTACCACCACTGCATCAAATTGCGCAAGTAGTTCTGGTGTGATAGTGCTAGGTTCTACAATAGCTACTTGGTAGCCTATTTGTGTGAGATTATCTGGCACTGCATCTCCAGCACCTTGAATGTACCCTATATAATCCCCTTTACGCTCGATATCAAGTCGTACAATCTTTGCTTTGTTAGGTAAAAATAGCGACTGCAACGGGATGTGTGCATAATCTATTGTTACAAGCTCCTTGGTGTACGATTTATTTCCGGCGGTGACTACGGGAGTGAGATCTCCTTCACTATCAGTGCTAGGAGGTGTCACAGAGAACATAACTTGCTGTTCTGTACCTTTCAATGCGATGGCTACGTTTGCACTTTTTGGTGTGATGGTCCATCCACTAGGAGCAGTGAGAGATACGGTTCCGCTAAAATTATCTTGATGCGCTGTAACCGTTACGGGAATATTTTTTGATTCCGCTTTCGCGAAAATAATAACCTTCGAGTCTAGCTTTGATGAAACTGCTGGCACGATTTCAAAAGGCTCATACACTTCGCCCTTCACGCGATCATTGTATTTATAGATAATTGGTTTTTCTATTGTGATAGGTACGCCAGCAATCGTGAGGTCAAACTTCACTGTGTTTTGTTGTGGAGTTTCTGGTTTACCTATCATAGTGCGATCATCTACTCGGTACATTCCTAATGTTCCTTCTTCACGTAACCAGTATGCAGAAGTATCTTTAAAAGAATCATCTATGGTAACCGTTGCTTCTGTAGAAAGTGGTGTATTGTTAGCTAGCGGTCTGTTGCTAGCTAGTTGTTGATTATTTGATGTAACAACTACGCTGTTAAGAACTACAGATTGCATACTCCTGTTTATCGCTTCAAGTTTTAATGTTACTTCGCTTCCTAGAGTTGCATAACCAGTATTTGCAGCTGCTTCTAGATAAATACCTGCGCAGGCAGTGATAATATCTTGCAGTTCTTTAGATTTAATAGCTTTCCAGTGAGCATTATCTAATTGCTGTATAAGTGCATATGCTTTAGCTAGCTCAGGAATACTCTTTTCTGGAGCAGTAAAGTCATAGTCTTTAACGACTTGGTCCAATATTGTTTTAATGGCTTCACCTCCTTTTACACGTGTCCAAGTTGTATTGATTCCTTGAAAAACGTCGTTATTAGTTGGCATCTCACCACGTAATAATTCAAAATAGGTGTCTTCTGTACCACGGCTTCCCGTATTTCCAAAACCTTGAGACTTGTGCTGACTTCTACTAAGTGAAGAGATTTCTGTATTAGAAAGTCCTAGGCTAGGGTAGTAGGTACCTACATCTACTTTTACCAGATTAGATTTATCTGCTGCTTCAAATTTTTCTCTACTTCCATAGAACCACCAAGAGGTATTAAAAAACTGTCTGCTAGGTTTCCAAGTGTCTGTATATTGTAACTGATCTTTATATTTTGAATTGTCACCGGCAAGGTCAAAAGCTTCAACAGATAGCATTGCGCTTGATGTATGATGCCCGTGTGTACTCCCTGGTGTTCTATGATTAAAGCGGTTGATAATCACATCAGGTTTGAAAGTTCGTATTGCCCAGACTACGTCACCTAGAACTTCTTCCTTGTTCCATATAGCCAGCGTCTCATCGGGATGTTTTGAGTATCCAAAGTCATTTGCTCGTGTAAATCGCTGCTCTCCACCATCTGTAGCTCGTGCAGCAAGTAGTTCGTTAGTACGTATCACGCCAAGCAGTTCGCGTAATTCTGGACCTATAATATTTTGACCACCATCACCTCTAGTCAATGATAAATAGGCAGTTCTAGCTTTGACTGTGTTTGCAAAATAAGAGATAGCGGTAGTATTCTCATCATCAGGATGAGCAGCGACGTAGAGTACGGAGCCTAGAAAGTTGAGTTTTTGAAGGTCTTGGTATATCTCGCTAGCCGTTGGTTTAACAGGTTGAACGGTAATGCCTTGAGCAGATATTTTCGCGAAAGCAAAGACAAATAAAAGGGCTAAAATCACATAGGATTTACGCATAATAATGAGGAGTTTGATACTTCTCAAATATACCGAATATGAAAGGTAGCCTAAGTTCTTTAAGGTTTCTTTAACAATCTATACTGGCTTATTAAAGGGATCATCCTCGTCCATTTGTTGATTCTGCTCTAAGATATTTGTAGAGATTCCCTCCTCTACAAGTGTGATTCCTTTTTGAAGAATTAAACTGTTTGGGTAGGTGTGTAGTCCGCCATCAGAGGTACGTAAATTAGTGTGAAACGCCTTGATGTCTTCTATAATCGCGATGATAGGAAAATCTTTGTCGTGAATTTTTATACGGTCACCTATTTTGTAAGGAAGTGTAAAAAAGATAATCACCCCAGATGTAAGATTACTTAGCACTGACCACTGCGCAAAAAAGGCAACACCTATAATAGCAAAAACAGAGCTCGCAATGACTCCAATGTCCTTAATTTTAATTCCCCAAATTAGTATACTTATGATGAACGCAATGATTAAAAGCACTGCGTCTACATATTTCATAATAAGATTTGCACGCTTCTTTACTTTGTTTTTACGCTCAGAAAAGCGGCGCACAAAATAAGAGATAATGATGCGCAGTATTATAAACACACCTAGTGTAAATGCACTCTGTACAATCTCGGGTCTAAACAATTCCATAAATTAGAGCCATTTTTTACGCTTAAAGTAAATGAGTGATGCAACAAAAATAACAATCATAGCTGCCCAGAAATAATAGTAACCACCTTTGATAGCTAGCTCTGGGATATGTTCAAAATTCATCCCGTAAATACCTGCAAGAAAGGTCATAGGTATAAAAATGGTAGCGATGATGGTAAGCACCTTCATCACTTCATTCATTCGGTTTGCAATGTTAGTAGAGTTCATATCCATTAGTCCAGTAATGGTATCACGGTACACTTCTACGGTCTCGATTACTTGAATGGTGTGATCATATAAGTCTCTTACAAATATCTGCGTTTTCTTAAGAATAAGATGATTATCTACTTTTTCAAGCTTATTTACCACTTCACGTAAAGGAAATATAGAACGTCTTACTTGTATGACTTCTTTTTTAAGACTCTGAATTTCTTGAGAGTAGTTTTTTGAGGTGTCTGTGTAAATTTTATCTTCTAGTTCTTCTATTTTATTACTCAATTGCTCGATGATAATAAAGTAATGGTCAATAACGGCATCCATAATCGCATAGGTGAGATAATCTGCTCCATTAGAGCGCACTCTACCCTTGGCGTGTCTTATGCGTTCTCGCACTCCGTCAAAAACGTCACCATCATATTCTTGTAAACATATCAGATACGTCTTGCCTAAAATTAAACTTATGTGCTCAACATTGAGCTGATTTTGATCATCATAGTACAGCATTTTAAAGACGATAAAAAGGTGGTCGCCATACTCATCTAGTTTAGGTCGCTGGCTAGTGTTTGCAACGTCTTCCATCACTAGAGGGTGCAAGTTATAACGCTCTGCAATTTGTGTAAGTGCAACGGTATCACTTAGACCATTAATATTAATCCAAGTTACAGTCTTTTCATCGGTATCCTTGTGATATTCTTCTAGGCGTGCAAGTGTTTCCTCATCCAGATAATCATCGTTATAGTCAAAGACGTCAATACTTACAGCCTTTTGCGCTTTATTGCCTGTGTAGATTACATGACCAGGAGCGTGAGAGAGTTTCTCTTTCACGGTCTCCCTAGTAATATTATTTCTCACTAAAGCGTTTACTTTACTTTTAATTTTTTTTCTAATCATTATAAGCCAAGTTCTTTACGTAACGCCTCATCCTCTTTAGTTTTTTTACCCCAGTAGGCACTTCTGATTGTTTTCATCTTAGTAGCTGTTGTGGTCATTTTATCTCCACCACGACCGTCTGGATAGGTCTCTTCCCAACCTTCAATCTGGTGTGGGAAATCACTAGAAAAGTTTATTGTAAGTGTTCTGTCTAATGATGGATAATTAAGTGTGTATGAAGTTGCTGTTAAGCTTCCAGTAACATTATAAGCTTTTATAGGAGTGTGCGTCATCGCGGCATAAGAAACGTCTGGAATACTTGTAAAACTCCCAGTAGGTAATAAGGTAGGGTCGATGCGCAATAATGCCCACAATTCATTTTCTAATACTGCTTTGTCTAAAGTATATTCCTCATCTGCTCTGCTTTCAAAATAAGAGTGAATCTGCACCTCAAATTGATCTCTGTTATTGAGTTGAGTGTACGTATTACCACACCATTCTTGCATACTTTGTGAGACCTTAATAGCGTGCAACTCCTCATTTACTGGTAAAAATGTACTACTCATAATGGAATACGGATAAATGCCTGTCACAAAATTTTTAGTAGCATTTAACTTGATAATAGGGATATTATTGTTGTCTTGGTTATCTGCTTTTACTTGTTTTTCTGGCAAAAAATCTTCAGTTACAAAAATAAGTGCTGCTGTTCCTTCCCGTAACTCGCCATAACGAGCTTGCTGTAACTCGTAGCTAGTGATTTCGGCAGTTCCAGCATACCAGTAGTCTTTCCACTCTTGTGAGATGGAGCGCTGTGATATTGGTAGCGTATTAATGCTTGTTGCGGTGTCCGCTTTCGCGAAAGCGGTATCATTTTTATCATTGTTCTTACAACCAAAAATCATAGCAACAACGACTAAAGCGCTACCTATTAAGAATGTACTTCGATATGCTTGATGTTGTTTTGTGGATATAGACATGATATAAATTTTAATATTAAAATTACAGAAATACTATGAGTCTGCGAGCAGCATTAACGTTTCATAAACTTTATGAAGCGGCATTCCCATGACATTGAAGTAAGATCCCTCTATGCTGGTCACTGCAATGTAGCCAAACCATTCTTGAATACCGTAACCACCTGCCTTATCATACGGCTGGAAATTGTCTATATAATAGTCTATTTCTTCTTCAGTGAGGTCTTTAAATGTCACTTTTGTTGTGTCATTAGTGACCGTTTGTGCAGTAGCAGTAGTAAATGCGACAGATGTTATTACCTCGTGTGTGCTGCCTGAAAGTGCAGATATCATGGCATAGGCTTCATCGCGGTCTTCAGGTTTATTTAAAGCAACTCCGTTAAACCAAACAATGGTATCACTAGTAACAAGAATATCTTGTGCTTTAAGATTTGAAAATGCAGAAGCTTTGAGTCTAGCAAGGTGATCTGTAATTTCTGGTCCTTCAAGCTCTTCTGGAAATATCTCATCTACAGGTTTAATATCTATAGTAAAATCGAGTCCTAATTCTTTAAAAAAATCTTGACGCCTAGGAGATCCTGAGGCAAGTATGAGGTTGTGATTTTTAAGTTTTTCTTTAAGCATAGCGTTCTATAATTAGTATAAGTGGAAAAAGGAGAATGCCTAAAAGCATTAAACCTTTAAGTAGTCTAGCGATTAATTTATAATCTAATGTTTTTTCTGCGTTCCAGCATTGGGAGGCAATATATCCTAGTGGGATTATTGTAAAGATAAATAGTACGATAGTGATAGGTAGCGACCCATCTGAAAATATAAAGGTGAATAATGCACTATTAAACAACAACCCTAGTGCAATGAGAGCGCACAAAAGCATAGTACGTTTACTACCAATTATTATAGGTAATGTGCGATACTCCATAGCATAATCTCCATTTATGTCTTGTACATCTTTTACAAGTTCTCGCAGTAGGTTAATCATAAAAGCAAGTACCACAACAAAAGTAAATAGGGTGTGACCTTCTTTTGTGAGCATGTGTTCTACTCCAGAAAGCTCAATAGCTTTGGCTTCAAACAACCATATAATGACAAGCGAAAAAGCAACCAGCCCACTAGTTACAACGTTTCCCAGAATAGGAATTCTTTGTAAGTATGAGTTATATCCATAGAGCGCTACACTCACTCCTATAAACAGTAATGAATACTCCCAATGTCCTAAAATAAACGAACTATAAATGCCTAATAGTACTCCTAAGCTCCACAGTGAGATACAGTAGGTGTAGGCATTTCGTGTCGAGATGTTGTCAATTACATAAATCTCATTAGGCTTGTTGATACGATCTGCTTTAATGTCAATTATGTCATTATGAATATATCCTGCAGCCGCTATACAAAGCGTAGCGAGAGATAGTATCGCAAACTCTAAAAAAGATAGCTGAGTGCCTACATCTCTCAAATAACTCAAAGACAACTTTAAAATAAGCTGAGTTATAAAAATCATAAACAGATTAAAAGGTCTTATGATTTTTAAGTATGCCACAAATTTATTGTTAGTGTGCCGAAGCATCCATTTGTTTCATCCAGTTGTTTTGCACTTTAAGCACTTGCTCAATCACATCGCGCACACAGCCGTGACCACCTTTTTTGTGAGAAATATAGCTAGATATTTCTTTGATTTCTTTTACGGCATCTTGAGGACAACAAGGTAATCCTACTTTTTTCATCACCGGGAAATCAGGAATATCATCGCCCATGTAGAGGATGTTTTCTAGGCGTATATTTTTTTTATCTATATACGCTTGTAGGTGTTCCATTTTAAGGTGTGCGCCTAGTGCAATATCTTCTATGCCTAGTTTTTGAAGTCTCGAGCGTACGCCTTCGTCAGTACCACCACTTATGATACATAGGTTGTATCCCGCTTCTAGCGCAGCCTTCATAGCATAACCGTCTTTTACATTCATGGTGCGATGCATCTGCCCATTTGATGTAATGTGTAATGATCCATCTGTAAGTACTCCATCTACATCAAATATAAACGTAGTAATCTGGTGTAGGTATTCTTTATAACTCTTTTCCATAGAAATGTGTAATCGCTTTAGTTATGTTCTTATAAACCGCTGTATGATCAGGATCAGTAAGTAAATTAATCTGTTGGTCTATGACCTGTTTGTCATCACGTTTTGCAGGACCTGTCTGACTGTTTTTAGGTCCTTGGTGTAATGCTTTTTCGGTAGTTTTCTGTATGAGTGGATACAAGGTGTCAAAAGGAACACCGTGCACGTCACAAAGTTCTTGTGCAATGGTGTAACAGTGATTTGTAAAATTATTTGCAAATACGGCAGCAAGGTGCAATTGCCTGCGTTGCTCACTATTTATTACTTGTACATTATTTGATATAATCGCTGCTAAGGTCTTTAAGGTTTTTTCATCTTTTTGATCATCGGCTTCTATGAGAATAGGGATCTCGGTAAAGTCTATCGATGTGTCTTCTTTAGAAAAACTTTGCAGCGGATAAAAAACTCCTTTGTTATGCTTTCGCGAAAGCGTACTCATCGCAGTAAATCCAGAAGTATGTACCACCAGTGAGTTATCAAAGGGAATCTGCTCAGAGATGCTTTTAATGGCATCATCACTCACGGCAATAATCGTAACATCTGCAGGTTTGAGTTGGTCAATAGTGACGGTTTCTCGAGCAATATTGTTAAAGTTTTTGAGCTTTTCATGAGAGCGACCTGCAACCTGCATAAGTATAGCTTGATTTTGAGAGCCCAATGCCTTTGCAAGATGCCAAGCCACATTACCAGTACCGACGATATTTACTTCAATCATAGGTGCAAAAATAGGCTTTTTTAAATGTGCTCAGCTTTCATTTTTTATGAAGCCTCTCTCTAAGGTTTTTCGAGCCTCGTAGGTTATCTTTGCACACGGTAAAATTGGCCTGTATTATGCAAAAGAAAATCGCCTCTATTTTATTCTCCACAAGACTGATGGGGATATTGTTTATAGCTTACTTTGTCGCAATGGCAGTAGGCACCTTTTTAGATCAAGGGCAAGAAACTTCTCCTACTCCTTACTCAAGATATTGGATTTATGATGCTTGGTGGTTCACGCTAATTCACATCATGTTTGTGATCAACTTTGTAGGTAATATTTTTCGCTATAAATTATTGCGTAAAGAGAAGATAACCACCCTTATTTTTCATGCCTCTTTTATCATTATTTTAATAGGAGCTGGTATCACAAAATATATAAGTTACGAGGGAGTAATGGTTATAGAGGAAGGTGAATCTGAAAATACATTTTTAAGTGAGAAAACATATCTAGATGTGTTTCTAGATGGTGAGCGTGATGGACAGCCTATGCGTCGCCCATTAAAAAAGGAGTTGTCTTTGTCTCCACGTCTTGATAACGATTTTTCATGGACAGAGCGTTTTAATCATAGCGCTACAGACCGAAATGATTACACAGATATTTCTTTCAATTTTAATAAGTTTATTGATGGCGCAGAAGATGGTTTTGTAGAGGATGAAAACGGACTTTGGCATCTTAAGATTGTAGAAACTGGTACAGATAATCAGCGTCATGAGCACTTTCTAGTAGAGGGGGAGCTAGTAAATATTCACAATGTGTTGTATGCTTTTAATAAGCCTACAGATGGGGCAATAAATATAGGCTTTGATGGAGAAAACTATACGTTTTCATCACCATTTGCCGGTGATGTAACGGTGATGGCTACACAAGCTAAAAGCGAAGTTCCAGAAGCTGTAGAACAACCACTTAAATTAAGAGCATTATATAATTTAGGAGGAAAACTCTTGGTGATTCCAGAACCTGCAATACGTGGGCGTACAGGTATTGTTGCAAAGGAAGTAGCAGAGAAGAACCAAGAAGATGCATTGTTTGTAGATGTGACTGTAAATGGCGAGACTAAAACTGTAGGCTTGTTAGGAGGAAAAGGTTACAGTAATGACAAGAAGAAGGTTGAAGTGGGTGGCCTTACGGCTTACCTTTCTTATGGAAGTGAGGCAATGCCTTTACCATTTGCTATAAAACTCAATGATTTTATTGCAGAGCGTTACCCTGGAACAGAAAATAGCTATTCATCGTTCGAAAGTAAAGTAACTGTAGAGGATGGAGATGAGAACTTTGATTATGATATTTACATGAATCACGTACTAGACCACAAAGGCTTTCGCTTTTTTCAAGCGAGCTTTTTACCAGATGAGAGTGGAACTATTCTTTCTGTAAGTCACGATTTTTTGGGTACTTGGGTTACGTATATTGGATACTTTTTACTCTATATCGGAATGATGTTGATTTTATTTGACAAGGGATCTCGTTTTGGCGAACTCAAAAAGCGATTAGGTAAAATCAAGATCAAAAAAGCAAAACTAGCTGCAGTGTTGTTGTTTTTCGCTTTCGCGAAAGCGGGATACGCACAAGAAGATTTATCTAACAAAGCACCAGAAGTCTCAAACGGAAATGTTGAGGTGCGCGATACGGTTGCTACCAGTAGTGAGAATATTGAAGATATATTAGGCTTAGACGGTCACAGCGAGGTAACGCACCAGCAAACGATGCCTACGCAGGAGGAAATTAAGAAACTCATTGTTGAGAATGCAGTGCCACTAGAGCATGCCCAAAAATTTGGGAAACTAGTGATACAAGAAGATGGAGGGCGTATGATGCCGGTAAATACCTTTTCTAGTATGCTCTTACGTAAGCTGAGTAGAAGTGATACTTATGAAGGTCTTACTGCAGACCAAGTAATGCTTTCCATGATTGAGAATCCTCAAATATGGACATTTACAGAGCTTATCTATCTCAAAAAAGGTAACGACAGCCTACGTAATATTGTAGGAGTACCATCAGACAGAAAGTACTTCAAACAGATGGACTTCTTTACTCCAGATTTTAAATACAAGTTAGGGCCATTCCTTGCAGATGCATATTCTGAAATTAACCAAACTAAAATAGCTAAGGAGCTTACAGAAATGGATCAACGTCTAGGGTTACTAGATAGAACCTTAGTAAAGGAGATTTTAAAGATTTTCCCAAAACCAAATGATCCTAATAATAAATGGATATCACCTATAGAAGTTAAAGATGCGGCATACAGAGCCACAGATTCTGTGATTGCAAATCAAATATTTCCTGCTTATTTAATGAGCTTGCAAAAAGGAAGACAGTCTGGAGACTACTCTGATGCAGATAAAGTGCTTGCTGGTATAGAGAAATTCCAGCGTACGCATAGTAATGATATCATGCCTTCAAAAGAAAAAATTGAAGCAGAGGTATATTACAACGAGCACGATGTATTTACTAAGCTATACTGGATGTATATGCTTGCAGCTGTGTTTATGATGATTTTTGTAATTGCTGCAATTTTTAACCCAAGTAAGTTTATAACGTTTATGGGTAAACTAGGAGCAGCTATTATCATTGTGCTATTTATAGTTCATACCGGAGGTCTTATATGGCGTTGGTATATTTCAGGTCACGCACCATGGAGTGATGCTTATGAGTCTGTATTGTATGTGGGATGGGCAACAGTATTCTTTGGTCTAGCCTTTGGAAAAGATAGTATGCTTACCATTGCCAGTACTGCTTTTGTAGGAGCATTTATTTTGTGGGCAGCTTCGTTAAACTGGATGAACCCAGAGATTGCCAATCTACAAGCGGTATTAAATAGTTACTGGCTTATGATTCACACGGCGGTAATTGTGGCGAGTTATGGTCCGTTTATACTTGGTGCTATTTTAGGTATTGTCTCTCTATTTTTAATGATTTTTACCACAGAGAAGAATAAAGAGAGAATGGATCTCAGCATCAAAGAGATTACCATTATTAATGAGCTTGCACTTACAGTGGGTATGGTGTTACTTGCTATAGGTACTTTCTTAGGAGGACAGTGGGCAAATGAAAGTTGGGGACGTTACTGGGGTTGGGACCCTAAGGAAACTTGGGCGCTTATCTCACTTATTGTTTATGCCTTCGTCATACACATGAGGCTCATACCAGGACTAAGAGGAAGATGGCTGTTTAATTTCTCATCTATTATTGCACTAGGGAGTATTCTCTTTACTTGGTGGGGAGTAAACTATTACCTATCTGGGCTTCATGCTTACCAGAGTGGAGGGGACATCGCTACTCAAAAGATATTTGTTACTCTAGGCGTATTGTCTGTGTTAGGTTTCTTCTCATATAGAAAATATAGAAAGTTTTACGTGAATAAAAGTAAAGCGTAGAAGACTACAGTACTTGAATATGCATTTTACAGCCATTAATTCTATCTTGAATTAATGGCTGTGCACTTTAATACGAGTGCTATACTCGTACATATCTTGTATAATAATAATATAATGCGCAATTAAAGCTGGGAATGACTATAAGAAAATCTTGAGCTCTTACTTACAAAGTATAGATAGGTAGGTTAGAAATAAAATGTGTCTACTTAACACATCTTTTAAAACCCAGTTAGAACGATAAGTCCTTTAGATCAGTACCGTTATCAAGTCCAAGTTTTGAATAAAGACTGCTCGTTAATTGTTGTAGTTTGTCATCAGATAGACTGTGTTTTAGGGCAATCATCTCATTGCTGAGTCCTTTAGAAATATCGTTTAGTATACGCACTTCCATGTTTTCAAGACCATATTGGTAAATCAAAGATTCCATATAATTATCATCTGCATCTTGAACGTTCTTGTAAGCACTCAGTTCTTTAATCTCCTTTACATGTAGCATTAATTTATGCTTCATCAAGACACTTTTTTTCTGGATGTCCTTAAAAGAAACAAGTAACAATATCGCGATAAGTGTAAAATTAAAAGATGCTGCTACAGCAACCTGTGCAGGTGTATAATTTATAAAGGATAAATTAAAAATGTGAAGAATAAAATAGTCTGCTAGAAATAATATATTGATACTATAAACGCCTATAAGAATTAGTTTACGAGCTCCTTTTGCAATCATAAGCATCAATACCCACATTAAAATAACGGTTGCGATACACGTAATATCTACGCCTATAAAACCAATGATGTTATCACTAATTAGATAAGTAATTAGGAATATAGTAGACAGCGTGCTCAGTGTGAGCATAGCATATTTGATCCACATTTGATGCGGTCTTACTTGTAAGTAAAACATCATAAAGCCAGTAGCGGAAAGACCTACTAAATAATGTCCAAATATTTCAAGAGATGTAGATATGCCACTACTAATCCCAAATAAATACAAAACATTATCCTTTGTAAGGATACTTAAGAGAACGGCAAGCACTAAGAAAGCAAAAAATAGGAATTGCGTGTTTCTAACTATAAAGTAAAACACTAAAATTGCTACGATGAGCGCTATTGCTGTACCGTAAAAGAAACCAATACTTAGTAAGCTTCTTTTTTCTCTACTCGCAAAAGAAGATTCGTCAGAGTGGTGAATAGGGAAATATGCTTCTACTGGAAAATTTGCTTTGAGGTAAAGTGGGAATTCAAGATTTCTTTTGATTAAAAAATATGAAGGAAAACGTGTATCCTTCATAATGTTAAGTTCTTTACCATTAGAATCGTATAATGCTAGATTATTAACATGAGAAGATTTTAGTTCGAGAATCTCTCTATCTGCAGTTATACCATCTATCTTAAACCAGTAAATACCATTTTCTGTTCCTAGGTTATCTGAGGTAGTTGTATTAAAGCTAGTGTTCTTAACTTCATCTATGGTAAGTGTACCACTTGTATCTCTGAGGTAATTAATAGATTCAAATGGAGTGCCCGCACTGATGCATAGCAAAGCCAAAAGAACCATTAATATCTTCATTAGATTTAAAATTTGATAAACAATAATACGTTAAAACGCACTAAGTTACAACTTTGTCGGGTTCTTAGTGCATTTTAACGATATTTGTTGTACAAAAATTAGACCATATCTTCAGGACGTACCCATTCGTCAAATTCTTCTGCAGTTACATATCCTAGGTTGATAGCTTCTACTTTAAGTGTAGTTCCGTTTTTATGAGCGGTGTTTGCAATCTCTGCCGCTTTGTAATATCCTATCTTAGTATTTAAAGCAGTCACTAGCATTAGTGAGTTATCTAGAAGCTCTTTAATACGCTCATTGTTAGGTGTTATACCTGAAGCACAATGATCTGCAAATGATACACACGCATCACCTATAAGCTGTGCAGACTGTAGTAAGTTTGCAGCCATCATAGGTTTAAAAACATTAAGTTCATAATGTCCTTGCATACCTCCTACACCTATAGCAACATCGTTACCCATTACTTGCGCACACACCATTGTTATGGCTTCACATTGCGTAGGATTTACCTTACCAGGCATTATAGATGATCCAGGCTCGTTTGCAGGAATTGAAATTTCTCCAATACTACTACGTGGTCCAGAAGCTAGCATTCTAATATCATTTGCAATTTTATTGAGAGATACTGCAAGTTGTTTGAGAGCTCCGTGCGTTTCAACGATAGCATCGTGTGCAGCAAGTGCTTCAAATTTATTTTCGGCAGTGCGGAAAGGGTGTCCAGAAAAATCTGCCATATAAGACGCTACAAGCTCAGCATATCCTTTTGGAGTATTAAGACCAGTTCCTACTGCTGTACCACCTAATGCAAGCTCAGAAAGGTGGTCAAGCGTATTGTCTAGCGCTTTTAGACCATGATCAAGTTGCGATACATAACCAGAAAATTCTTGACCTAGTGTAAGTGGAGTAGCATCCATTAAGTGCGTACGCCCTATCTTAACCACGTCTTTAAAGGCTTCTGCTTTCGCTTTAAGGGTATCCCTTAATTTACGTACTCCAGGGATTGTAGTCTCAACTACTTTTTTATATCCTGCGATATGCATTCCAGTAGGGAATGTATCGTTAGAAGATTGTGATTTATTTACGTCATCGTTAGGAGCGAGTGTTTTTTCGCCTTCGCCTATTACTTTTCCTGCTAGTTGGTGAGCACGATTTGCAATCACCTCGTTTACATTCATGTTACTTTGAGTTCCAGAGCCCGTTTGCCAGATTACTAGTGGGAACTGATCGTCATGCATTCCTGTAAGAATTTCATCACAGGCTTGTGCAATAAGATCTCTTTTTTCGGTAGAAAGGACACCTAGCTCACAGTTAGTGTAAGCAGCTGCTTTTTTAAGAATCGCAAAACCATGTACAACCTCGATAGGCATAGACGCAGGAGCACCTATTTTAAAATTGTTTCTTGAGCGCTCTGTTTGAGCTCCCCATAATTTATCTGCGGGTACTTTTACCTCGCCCATCGTATCTTTCTCGATTCTATATTCCATAATTGAATGTGTTAAAATTGGTACACAAATTTAAACATTTGGCTTCATTTCACATCGTTGATAAGCTGTCAATAAATGTGTTTTTTCTCTTGTGAAAAATAAATAATATCAACTATCTTTGCTGCAAACAAGAAAAGACACGATCCTATGTTCGATTTTGACCAATATTTAGGTTTTCTCGCATTTTTAACTATCCTTACTATAGGATTTTGGTTAATGATATTCCTTCTCACATTTGTAATCCCTTACTGGGTAGGAGGTTCATTTATTGAATTTATGAAAGAGAAAAGAGAAGAGCGCAAGCTTAAAAGAGAGCAAGAAAATAGCTAAGATATTTTTTACGCTTACGCGAAAATATATAAACCTTCAACACAAGCTGTTGAAGGTTTTTTTATGCACTCATTATTCTCAACTAGAAACTTCCTTAATTGTTAAAAGCCAGCTGATCTCTTAAGGTTGTTGATCTAATACAGTCTGCCTCAGAGGTGTCACCAAATTCATCTACAAACTTTATACATTGCATTCCATTTGGTAAGCAAGCTTCGCCAAAGGTGGTTTGTGAGGTGCACATCGTTGCTCCTGTGCTGTAGGTTCCTTTTTCATCTAGCTCTAAGGCAAAGGTTGATACGTAGTTGTCGTTGCTAAATACTCGTAAATACTTATTACCTTCTACATCTATCACCTTTAATGATGATGGAACAAGCTGTAGGCCCAGTGTTCGTGCTTTTGCCTGAAACGCATTTAAAAAGGAAACTTCAGAAACTGTAAATACAAAAGACTCTTTTTCTAGCATTCCTACAGCTGTAAGGCTTACTTCATCCACACTAGGTAAATGGTCTGTACTAGCGTTAAATCTAACATTTCCTTCACAAGACGTAAGAAGAACAGCCGCGATTAAAGAGGAGAGCAAATACTTTTTCATAATACATTATATGTTAGTTTATAATTTACAAGCATTCGGTAAATGGGCTAAATTTATTCTAATTGTGAATTGGTGATTTTCTTTTCTAGTTAAATTTTTCAGGTGTTTTAGTTAATTTTTTGTGGTTCATATTTTCGCGAAAGCGTATTCTTTACGCATAAAAAAAGAGCCTCCGTGTGGAGACTCTTTTAATGAAATTCACTGTACTTTTATTCACATTATTGCTTGACGTTCTTAAGATCTACTTCATTTCCATCTTTGTCTAGCATTTTTACTTCGTCAAAGCCCATTTTTTTGAACTGTGCAAATTGAGTAGCGGCGTCACCCACTACAAGGTAGGCCATCTTGTTTTCATCAAGATATTTATTTGCAAGCGCTTTGTGCTGCTCTAAAGTCATGTTACGTATTACGTCTTCCTCTTTCTCAATGTAATCTGTAGGAAGATCATAAGCGCTACGCTCTTGTAGCATTCCTAATAAGGCAAATTGTGTCTCAAAACGACGTGCATTAGATTTAATGAGTGCATTTTTTGTAAAAGCAAGATCCTCCTCAGAAATTCCTTCTTTGTACTTTTTAATCTCATCTCTAAAAATCTCAACAGATTCTCCAGTTGTATTTGTACGCACACTAGAAGAAGCTGTAAACGTACCTGGAAGTTTAGATCCATTAAAGTAGGTGCGCGCTCCATAAGTGTATCCTTTTTCTTCACGTAAAATAAGGTTTACAGCACCAGAGAAAGATCCTCCTAGTTTGTAATTCATTACTTCGGCAGGGTAAAAGTCTTTATCTGTACGAGCCATCCCTATGTATCCTATATTAATCACAGATTGCTTTGCATTAGGAATGTCTACAAATAGGAGTGAGGACTTATCTCTATTATTTGCTACAGGATATTCTGGGATTGTAACATCTTTTGCTTCCCACTTAGACTCAAGATCTTCAAGTGCTGCTAATGCATCTTCTTTGTCAATTTTTCCTACAATGTGGAAACGACTTACTGAAGGAGAGAAGTTAGTATTGTAAAAATCCTTTAAATCTTGCATCGTGATGCTATTTACAGACTCCTCTGTACCGCTTGTAGGGTAAGAAAAGATGTGGTCTTCACCGTATAGTACTTTGTTATATACGTTATTTGCTACTGCATTAGGATTTGCAGCGCTACGCTTAATACCGTTAATAGTAGCGGTCTTAATACGCCCTAGCTCTTCCTCATCCCATCTAGGCTCAAATAAAATCTCTTCTATAAGGTCCATGGTAGCGGCAAAATTTCGCGTAAGCGTATTTCCCTGAATAGTGATCGCCTCACGAGAAGTGTACATATTGATACTTGCTCCTAGTAATTCTATTGCTTCTTCTAACTGTTCTGGAGTTTTATTTGCAGTACCCTCCATCATAATATCAGTCATAAGGTTTGCAACCCCATTTTTTTCCATACTATCTAGTAGGTGACCACCTTCTATCACGAGGTTAAAGTTTACCGTAGGAATCTCATTTTGAGAAATACCATACACTTCAATACCGTTAGAAAGTTCTGCTTCCCATGACGATGGGATTTTAAGAGCAGGAGCTTCTCCTACAGATGGAGGCGTAGCACGATCAATTTTAGATGGTGTTTTTACTACCTCTGTAATTTCGTCTTTTACTACTTTAGTTACATTCTCTTTAATCTCTTCTTCAACAACATCTGCTTTTACAGAGTTTTCTACAATAAGATTAAGTTGGCCCTTAGGTACAAAACTCGTTTGCACATATGGCTTCCCTTTTACGTAAGTGTTATACACACGCATTACATCTTCCTTTGTAACCGCTTTGATGTTCTCAATATCTTTTTCAATAAAATCTGGCTCACCAGCAAATACATTATAACTTGCTAGTTGGAACGCTTTACCATTTACACTGCTTATGCCGTTATAGAAACCAGTTTCAAGACCAGCTTTAATACGCTCTATATCTTTATCTGTAACGCCTTCTGCTTCAAATTTTGCAAGACCTTCGTCTATTGCTGCTTCAATTTGATCAAGATCTACACCGCTATTTGCAGTGATAATCACGTGAAATTCTCCTGCAATTTCTTGGCTATTGTTGTAAGCTGTTGTTCTTGAAGTAAGATCTTTTTCTTTTACAAGAATCTTATATAAAGGAGCTTTCTTTCCGCTTGCAAGGATTTCAGCTAAGAAATCTAATGCGTAGGCATCATCTGTATACTGCTGTACTGTTGGGTACACACGGTGTAATTGTGGTGCTTGAGCAAAGTTATCTTCGTGGTATAGTTTCTTTGTTTCGGCAATGGTTACTGGCTGTGGCTCAAGTGGAGCTACTTCTTGACGTTTTTTAATCTCACCAAAGTACTTCTCAATCAGCGCCTTTGCATCATCAGTTTTAAAATCTCCTGCAAGTACGAGTGTCGCATTGTTAGGACCATAAAACTTGTCGTAAAATTCTTTTACGTCTGCTACCGTAGCATTCTGTAGATCTTCTAGCTCACCAATCACTTGCCAGTTGTATGGGTGACCTTCTGGATAGATGTTTTTATCAAGTACCCATCCCGTGTGACCGTAAGGATTATTATCTACACGTTGTCTTTTTTCATTCTGAACCACCTCCTGCTGATTTTCAAAAGCAGATTCTGTTACTGTATTAATCAAGAATCCCATACGGTCAGATTCTAGCCATAATACCGTTTCTAGTGCATTGTTAGGTACCGTTTCGTAATAGATAGTTCCATCTTTCCAGGTACCTCCATTTAATGTTCCTCCAGCATCTTGCACCGTTTTAAAGAACTGATCTTGTGGTACATTTTCAGATTCTTGAAAGAGCATATGCTCAAAAAGGTGTGCAAAACCAGTGCGTCCAGTCTTTTCACGGTTAGAACCTACGGCATATTGTATCGCAAGTGATACAATAGGATCACTACTATCTTGATGCAAGATAACGTCTAGTCCGTTTTCAAGTTCGTATTTTTCATAGTCTATAGAGAGGTTTGCATTGTCTGCTTGTGCCTTGTCACCACTGGCATTGTCTTTACACGAGGTAAGAACAAAAGCTCCCGTCATAAGAACAAGAGCAGCTGTTTTTAAGTTTTTCATGATCTGTGTTTTTTGATTTTTTAAGATTCTGTAAGATAATCTGCAACTTGATAACCTTTTCTTAAATTTATGTTAATGGCACAAAATGAGGTTATTAATGTCATTTTACATGTAATATGGGCTCCATATTGTTGGTTGTAGGTCCTTTATCTCAGGAGGCCATTTTTTGTAGCATTTGAGTGAATTATACTTCATTCTTTTGTGATTAATGTAAACGAACAGAAGAATAGTATTTTTGCAGCGCATCCATCAAAGCAGCACACATGATAAAGCTCAAAAGACCATTGATTTTACTATTTGTACTAGGGAATTTATATGCGATTCTCTGTGGAGGTTTATACTTCTTTCAAGACAATCTTATTTTTCATCCGCAGCAGTTGCCGCAGGATTATACATTTGATTTTAACCAGCCGTCTGAGGAGGTTTGGCTCGATGCTCAAGATGGAGCGCGCTTACACGGACTTAACTTTCAAGTAGACGATGCAAAAGGAACCATTTTATACTTTCACGGTAACGCGTCAAGTCTCGACCGATGGGGAGAGATTGTACAGTTTTTTGTTGAGAAACAATATAATGTAGTGGTGATGGATTATCGCCAATATGGAAAGAGTGGAGGAGCGCTTACTGAGCAAAATTTATATGATGATAGTTTGCTGTGGTACGCTTTCGCGAAAGCGCAATATCCCACAACCCCAATAATAAGCTACGGTAGAAGTCTTGGGACAACCTTTGCGACCTATGTTGCAGCTAAAGAAAATGTGAGCCAACTCGTACTAGAAACCCCATTTTACAGTATTGAAAACGAGGCAAGCTCAAGATTTTCTATCCTTCCAGTCAAGAAATTACTTAAATATGAATTCCCAACGTATCGCTATATAAATGAAGTGCAATCACCTATTGCGGTGTTTCATGGTACAGAAGATGAAGTGGTGGCATACGCCCACGGAAAACGATTATTTGACAGCATAGATCAACAAGAAAAGGTATTAATTACCATTCCAGAAGGTGGACATAATAACCTCATTGAGTTTCCTGACTATGAGGAAGCTATAGATAAGGTTCTTAATTAATTATCGTATCGTTTCTTCCTTAATCCACTTTGCAATGAGCGTTAGTGCTCTTGGAGCCATGGTTTGCTCTATTTCTGAGTATTCCGTTAACGCGCCAGTGGTGCTTTCTTGAAAGAGATGATTAAGCCCTTCAAAGGCTACCGTTCTTATACGCTCATTATTACTAGCAGCAAAAGCTTCTTTTATAGCTTCTAGATTCTCTTCATAAGGAACTTGGAGATCCTTTTTGCCATTCATTGCGAGAATAGGAGTTTTGACTTTACTTAAAAATGTACTTGGCTTCGTTCTTAGTAGACTTATGATCTCGGGAGTAGTGATTTGATTTGTGATGGATTCCACTTGCTGTGCGGGTACATTAGGACCAAGTTTGTTAAGTAAGGCTGCATTTACTTCGTTTTTTAGGTCTCTATGATTTTCTGGAGCATTTACAATGATCTCATAAGCAAGTCCTATCATTTCTAGTCCTTGTTGTATTTGAGCTTCTGGTACATTAAATAACCGTTCTAGCGCTGCTTTTTGTGAGAGCATGAGTTGGTCACCATCTATTCCAGGTCCTGCGAGCATGACTGTAAAATCTACATCATCATTAGTTGCCGCAATTTGCGGAGCGATAATCCCTCCTATGCTATGACCTATGAAACCAAATTTAGACTCCTTGAGATAAGAACGCTTTTTAAGATACTCAAGTGCAGCCGTGGCATCTCTCGTAAACTCGGTGATGCCTGCGGTTTTAAAAGTTCCTGTAGACTCGCCTACGCCGCGCTCGTCATATCTAAAAACGGCAATCCCTTGCCTTGTGAGATAATCTGCTAGTACATAGTAAAGCTGGTGGCCAAACATATCTCCATCTCTATTCTGCGGGCCGCTACCGCTTATGATTATGGCTACGGGAGGATTTTTTATATAATTAGGAAGTGTGAGTGTACCGCTAAGTTCGATATCGTCCTCCTTATTCTTAAAAACGAGTTCTTTTGTGGTGTAGTTAAAGGGAGCCTTCGGTTGTTGTGGTCTGTTTAATGTGATCACACCACGCTCGAGGTTGAGTGCTACGGGAAAGTTATTTTGGATAATATTACCCGTAAAGCCATCATTTTCAAAAGCACCTTTGTAGATGATATTAAAATCTGGAAAAGTCGCGACGAGTGTGTCATTTGTAAACGTAGTAGTTGCTGCCTTTCCCGCCATAAGTCCTTGGCTTGGGATATCCATTGTGGTGGCAAGAGCGCTATTTTCTTCTTGAATGTGAAAAGCAAAGTCCAGCTTTTTTCCTTGAAAGTCTACGGTACCTGTCCAGTCTCCTGTAATTTCTTGTGAGTAGGAGGTAAGCGCGATTAAAAAACCTAGGATGAGTGTAAATAAAGCTTTCATAATGTACTAATAAAGAATATCTAGGATACTAAGATACTTGTAAATGTATGGATTGAGGGTAAAGTGTTCAAATTTTGGCGAAAGCCTAACAAAAAGAAACCCGAGGCTCGCGCTCTCGGGAATCTAACCAACCAAAGTTGTCTATGGCTGTAATATCATGCGTTACTTCTTAAAACTGAGTAGAAGTTGGCGTTTTTTTGATTTTATAAGTCACAGTCGTTACAGAGTCATCATCATTGTTATACTCCTCAGACACCATATTTCCATCCTCATCAAAGTAGCTTACAGAAATTCCGTTTGCAGTTTTGAGCAAGTATACGTCACCTTTTGCAAGTTGGCGCATGGTCCCATACTCAGAGGTGTCATTATCACGAGTTCTCATAATCGTATATCCATCTTCAGATTCCTTAAGATTAAACTCAGAATCATTATAAGTATATGTCACCTCACGTTTTACAACAGTATTTCCTCGTTGTAGCGTTTGGTTTAATTGTCCTTCTTCTGTAGGATCCAGTTGTGTAGGCGTTACGGTAGATACCTTTTCTGTTTTGTACACAGTCTCATTACCTAGTGAAGACTTTACCGTCGTTCTTGTCGTTGTCGTTTCTTCTATCGTTTCTTGTGCTTGTGCTGCAGTGATTGTAAAAAGTGCTGCACATACCGTATATATTAACTTCTTCATGTTGTTTGTTTTGGTTCTGTACAAAGGTACCCATGCAATCATCGTATGAGGCTTAAGGGTTTGGTAATGCTTTGCTAAGTCTTTGCCAAAGTTTGTGTAGCAACCTCCTCTTTCTCTTAAAATATCACAACTTTCGGTTGTTTATATAAGCTTGGTCTGGCAGTCGGTAGATCTATAAATAAGAATTATCTTTGCATCCTGAAAAAAGAGTGGAAAGGTATTTTTTCCGCTTTCGCGAAAGCGTACTATTAATACACATTATTTTATGAAAGCTGGAATCGTAGGATTACCTAACGTAGGGAAGTCAACCCTTTTTAACTGTCTGTCTAATGCCAAAGCGCAAAGTGCAAACTACCCGTTTTGTACTATAGAGCCTAACGTAGGTGTGGTAAATGTACCAGATGAACGTCTATCGAAACTTGAAGAGCTTGTAAAGCCTGAGCGTGTAATCCCTGCTACGGTAGAGATTGTAGATATCGCAGGTCTTGTAAAAGGAGCAAGTAAAGGAGAAGGACTAGGAAATCAATTTCTAGGAAATATACGTGAGACAGATGCTATCATACACGTACTACGTTGTTTTGACAACGATAATATTGTACACGTAGATGGAAGTGTAGATCCTATACGCGATAAAGAAACTATCGATATTGAGCTACAACTTAAAGATCTTGAGACTACAGATAAGAAGCTTGAAAAAGTAAAAAGAGCATCGCGCACAGGTAACAAGGAAGCGCAAGCAGAAGAGGCAGTGCTTTTAAAAATAAAAGCAGGACTAGAAGCAGGTGTGTCTGTACGAGCTATTGAGATAGATGATGATGCCAGAGATGAGTATGTAAAACCATTACAATTTATCACAGACAAGCCAGTAATGTACGTGTGTAATGTAGATGAAGGCGCTGCTGTAAATGGTAATGAGTATGTAACTAAGGTACGCGAGGCTGTAAAAGAAGAAAACGCAGAGGTAGTAGTACTTGCTGTAGGCACAGAGGCAGATATTACAGAGCTAGATGATTATGAAGAGCGCCAGATGTTTCTTGCAGATATAGGTCTTGAAGAACCAGGAAGCGCTGTGTTAATACGTGGAGCCTACAAGTTATTAAACCAGCAAACATACTTTACAGCAGGTGTAAAGGAAGTACGTGCATGGACAATTAATATAGGAGCAACTGGACCACAAGCTGCGGGAGTAATCCACACAGACTTTGAGAAAGGCTTTATACGCGCAGAGGTAATACAATATGAAGATTTTATTACTTATGGTAGTGAGTCAAAAGTACGTGAGGCTGGAAAGCTAGCTGTACAAGGAAAAGAATATATTGTTAAGGATGGAGATGTAATGCATTTCTTATTTAACGTATAAGTACAAGCATCACTAAGTAAAAAGCCTCACTGTTTTAACAGTGAGGCTTTTTTTTATGACGGTTATTTGATGGTTAATCAAGTATAATAAAAGATCGTAAAAGACGTGATAGCTTATCTGAGGTAGTAGATTGTATCGAGTGTACTTTGAGATATGCTTTAATCTCATCTAGCTGCTCTCTATTTTCAATAGTTTGAAAACGTGAGTTATATTCTTCAAAAAGTGACTTAGGACTTTCTTTATTAATTACCTCAAACACGCTGTGGTGACGCGTATCATTTTTGATTTTAGTAGTGTATAAGTTGGTGAGATACGCTTCGTCACCTTCTAGTACTTGGAAGAAGTTACCAAAAGAGTGTAGTAGTATACCACGCACACCACGCTCATTATTGCGCTCATTAGTATGATCAAAGATTTCTTGAATTTCTTCTTCAGATAGATCCTCAGAGGCTTTACTAAAGTAACAGATGGTGTACACAGATTTCATAACTAGGGATCTTCCGGCAAATATAAAAAGATTATGATAAATGTTTAACGCTTTTTAAAACTAGAGGGACGTTATTGGAATTTTGATGAACAGAATTTTGGGGGGCTTTTCTTCCCTTGGCAGGGAAGGTTTTCTTGTTGTTGCTTACTGTTGTGAAACATCTCTCTAAATCTCTCTTCGAAGAGAGACTTCATTTTTCTTTCCCTTGCGGGAAAGGGTTTCTTGTTGTTGTTGCTTACTGTTGTGGGACATCTCTCTAAATCCCTCTTCGAAGAGAGACTTCTTTTTTTTCCCTTGCGGGAAAGTGGTGGGTGGTTTTCTTCCCCTTGCGGGGAAGGTTTCTTGTTGTTGCTCACTGTTGTGGGACATCTCTCTAAATCTCTCTTTGAAGAGAGACTTCTTTTTTTTCCCTTGCGGGGAAGTGGTGGTTGGTTTTCTTCCCTTGGCAGGGAAGGTTTTCTTGTTGTTTCTCACTGTTGTTTGCTTACTGTTGTGGGACATCTCTCTAAATCTCTCTTCAAAGAGAGACTTCATTTTTTCTTCCCCTTGCGGGGAAGTTGAGGGGTGGTTTTCTTCTCTTGGCAGGGAAGGGTTTCTTGTTGTTGCTTACTGTTGTTTTCTCACTGTTGTTTTCTCACTGTTGTTTTCTCACTGTTGTGTGCTTACTGTTGTGGGACATCTCTCTAAATCTCTCTTCGAAGAGAGACTTCATTTTTTCTTCCCTTGGCAGGGAAGTTTGGGTTAGGATGTTAGGTGTTGAGGGAAGGTGTGATTATATTTTTTCAGTGCTAAAAGTGCTCGGGTAGTGGGAGTTATGTGGTTGATTGAAAAAAACTACAAAAAAGTGTTGTTGTAAAGGAAAAAGCACTGTATATTTGCACCCGCAATCAAGCAGATAGCTTGATGAGGCACTCTAGGAGAATTGGCAGAGTGGTCGAATGCGGCAGTCTTGAAAACTGTTGAGGGTCACACCTCCGGGGGTTCGAATCCCTCATTCTCCGCAAAAGAAACCCGCAACAACGTTGCGGGTTTTTTGTTTTATTCCTCGCCCCAAGCTCGCTTGGTAGGCGAAGGATAAAACAAAAAACCTAACGAGCACCGCTCGTTAAGGATTTCATGCTTGCCCAGGATTCCCTTTTGCGATCACCTTTAGGTAATCCCTTTTTCTATTTTTCACCAATTATTTATTTCTAATTTCCGCTTGTAAGTAGGGGTAGAAAACAAAAAACCTAACGAGCACCGCTCGTTAAGGTTTTCATGCTTGCCTAGGATTCCCCTCTGGGATCACCGCAGGTAATCCCTTTCTAATTTTCACCAATTAAATATTTCTAATTTCTGCTTGAAAGTAGGGGTAGAAAACAAAAAACCTAACGAGCACCGCTCGTTAAGGTTTTCATGCTTGCCCAGGATTCCCCTCTGGGATCACCGCAGGTAATCCCCTTCTAATTTTCGCCAATTTTTTATTTCTAATTTCCGCTTGTAAGTAGGGGTAGAAAACAAAAAACCTAACGAGCACCGCTCGTTGAAGGTTTCATGCTTGCCCAGGATTCCCTTCTGGGATCACCGCAGGTAATCCCTTTCTTATTCCATATTCGAATATAGAATACGTTACTTAAGCTATGCTACAACCGCCTATCGCCTACAAGCTATCGCCTACAAGCTACCGCCTACAAGCTACCGACTACCGCCTACCAACTACCGCCTAACGACTAATTAAGCACCTCCTTATTTACTCCTTTTCTATAGCAGCGTTCTTCACCTAGGTATAGCGGATTACCGTGTTTTTCTGACCAAAAGCCTTCTAGTAGGTCTTTGGTGATGCATTGATAGACGACGACACCTTTGTAGATGGTCTCGTCATCGCCCTTATAATTAAAATTAATCACCAGAATATTATTCTTAAAGAAACCAGTTCCTTGTTGGCGCTGATCACCACTTATGAGCCAAGTAGCAAGAATTCTCTTGTGCTCATCTAGCGCTAGTGTGAGTTCGCCCTCATAGCCAGCTGCATCTGCACTTTGGTTGCTTCCTGCGATGGTGTATGTGCCTGCTAGGTCTTCTATGGTCATTGGGGTGGTATTCCACGCTTTCGCGAAAAATTTAATTTAATGTGTTTCAATAGGCTATATACACTATTTAAAGACGATATGAAGCAGTAAAAGGAATAGCGAGCACTTGTCATTGATTTAAACTATAAATACCCTTATAAATGCTTTGAGAGTTTATTTAATGAGTACCAGATAATGGTTGCATCTTCTTTGCTAATAATTTTTCAACTACATTGAGGCAGTATGGCTCTATACCTTTGAATTCAATAACTTTTAGTGTTATTGCGAAGTCTTTATTTCGCGCGTATTCATATAGTTGAAGCCCTTGCGTTGTCTTTTTATCATAATAGCCCAAGTGCTGTAATATCCTCCCAGCAATATTTGTGAGATTATCTCTTTTACGATGGCCACCTTGTCGTACTCCTAAATATAAAATCTTACTATCACTATTGTTATTTTTTACGGGTACTTTTTTGTAGTTAATATTTTCTACATTGTTACGATAAGTACATAACAACGTATTGAGCTCATTTGCTTTTTCGTGGTTTTCAAGTTCAAACCAATACAAACAGTGATTTTCTCTAATATTATATAATTTATCAAAGATGATTTCTCTGAATTTATCGTCAATATTAGGAAAATAGCTATACCCTAAATGATCAGGAAGGTTTTGTGTGTTGAACACCCCTTTATGATAGAAATTATCATTGTCTCTATTGCAGAGGACTTCTTCAACAATACGGTCTACCTGTTGTTTTATTAAAAATTGAGCATCACTTACATCGAACATCTTATATAGTATCTAAACCAAGTTCCTTTAAAAATTTGTTATGCTCTGCAAGTGCTTTTGCTGCCTTCTTTTCTACCTCAACTATTTTATCATTTACCTCTTTTAATTTTATTATAATTTCTGGTTTTGCTGTACTTACGTAACGTGATATATTGAGGTTGTAATCATTTTTCTCAATTTCTACCATTGATACTCTACGTGCATATCGCTCTTCTTTTTCTGGACGATTTTGATACGTGTCAATAATCTTTTTAATATCATTGGGCTCTTTTGGGTCTAGCACGCCATTTACCTTACCATCACGTAATACATTTTGACGTTTTACTTTTTTATAATGCTCACTCGCATTTATAAATAATACATCATCTTCTTTTTTACATTTCTTAATAATCAATATGCACACGGGAATACCTGTTGAAAAGAATAGGTTTGAAGGTAAACCAATTACAGTATCTATATTTCCGTCTTTTAATAGCTTTTCTCTGATACGTTGCTCTGCGCCACCTCTAAATAAGACTCCGTGAGGCAAGATTATAGCCATTGTACCTTCATCACTTAAAAAGTGTAAACCGTGTAATAAAAAAGCAAAGTCTGCGGCTGATTTTGGAGCTAAACCATAATTTTTAAAACGGAAATTTTCACCCATCGCTTCAGATGCATCCCAACGGAGGCTAAAAGGCGGGTTAGCTACTATTGCATCGAAGGTCGTTTTTTTAGCTGGGTTCATTTCATTTAATAAACCCCACTCATTTTTTAAAGTATCACCGTGAAATATTTCAAATTCTGAGTCCTTAACACCGTGCAACAACATATTCATACGTGCTAAGTTGTAAGTTGTTATATTCTTTTCCTGACCGTAAATTCTACTAATCGCACCGCCTTCTTTTTCAATTTTATCTTTTACATTAAGAAGTAAAGAACCAGAACCACAAGCAAAATCTAATACTTTGTTTAGCTTTTTCTTTTTACCTGCTTTTGGGTTTTGACTATCTAAGGTTACAATTTCTGATAGTATTGTAGATAATTGTTGTGGTGTGTAAAACTCTCCTGCTTTTTTACCCGAACCCGCTGCAAATTCTCCAATTAAATACTCATATGCATCACCAAGCTTATCGCTTTCCTTTGAAAAAGCAGCAATACCTTCTGATATCTTGGTTATAATTTTACACAGCTTCTTATTTCTTTCTGCGTATGTTTTACCAAGTTTTTCTGAATCTAGATTGATTTCTGAGAATAATCCTTTGAAAGAGCTTTCAAATGAGTCATTTTCAATATGTTTAAATCCATCTTGCAAGTCTTTCAATAAAGCTTCGTCTTGTGTGCGTGCTAATTCTGAAATACTACCCCATAAATATTTAGGCTCGATAACATAATGCACTTTACGGCGCATTTGTTTTTCAAAAGGGGCTATATCATCTGGATTGTTTTCATACCAAACTGAAAGCGGTGTGCGCTTATCATCTTCATCTAACTTAGGATAGTCTGAACCTAATTCTTTTTTTACAGACCCTTCATAATTATCTGATAGGTAGCGTAAAAAGAGAAATGAAAGCATATAATCACGAAAATCATCTGCATTCATTGCACCTCTAAGCTCATTTGCGATATCCCAAAGTGCCTTACCTAACTTTTCTTGATCTTGTTCTGTGGTCATTTTTGCTAGTACTTAAACTTATATTTAATTTGTATTTTTTGAAATATATCTTTTAATATATTTTCTTCATCTTCAGCCATCTTGTTGAACTGAAGTTTATATGCGTTTTTATGCGATAAGTGATTTATTATACTCATAGTTTCCTCTATTTTTTCATTATCGACTCCTATTTGTTCAAGAGTAAAACTTATTCTACCCATTCCGATAAAGGAAGATATATTCTCTAATAATTGTCTTAATAAGACAAAGTGATAGGCAAATAATTCTGAGTTAATCGCGTCATCTATGATTTGCATTAAGTGAAGATGAAAAAGGAAAACATCGTTTCTCACACTTTTTAACTCTACGTTTTCTCCATTGTTTTTGAGAATAACCGCTTTTGTAAGTTGTTTAAATCGTCCACTTTTTTCACCTCTAGTTAATCTATCTGCAAGAATTGAAAATAAGCCAATGTGATGTGTAGTTATGACTATATTTTTGTCAAGATAGTTCTCCTCTATTAAATTAAATATAGATTCAGAAGTCACATATATATTATGATCATCTAAACTTGATACGGGGTCATCAATAAAGAAGTGTGCATTTTGGATGTCAGCAAAACCATCAACTTCAAATAATGCTAAAAAAAAGCACCATACAAAAATACGTTCTTCACCTCTTGAAATTTTTATTGGATTTTCTGTTTCTTCATCCACATAGAATGTAACCGAATCAAAACCTTTTTCTAAATCTGCATAATTAAACTTAAATTTATATTTTGGTTTATACAAGGCTAGTTTTTCCTCAATATTAGGAACATCTAAAAAAGAATGGAATTTGTTTAAGCTACTACTATTTATTGTAAGTTTTATATCTTCATTATCATTTGGTTCATCATTATCCCAAACAAACAAATCCTCACTAAAGGCATTGTAATAAACACCTGAATGATTGCCATCGTTTTTTTCTTTGGAGATATCTTTATACGCTACAGATAATCTCGTTTTCCCTGTACCATTGAATGCATATATTAAAATGATATTTTCATTTAAACCGTATATTTCTTCTGCAATTACTTTATGATTCATTCTTATAGGATGTTTGGAAATAATTTTTGCATCAACCCTTTTTTGTGTTTTTGTAAGGCTTTTGTTTTTTGAGTTTGAAGGGTAATTAAATCATCTAATGAAGATAGACATTTAGCTATTCTTTGTTGTTCCAAAACATCAGGTACATAAATATTAAAGCTAGTTAGTACCTCTTTAGTTATTGTCTTTATTATACCTCCTGGGGCTTTTTCTTTTTCGATTTCAAATAATAATTGAATCACGTAAGCAAAAAATAATTTATCTATAGGTTTATAGAATTCTTCAAAAAGTAACAATGTTCTATCAATAAACGCATCATATTGTGTAATAGCTACTCTACCTATTGAGCCTTGTATGGTAATTATTACTGTTCCCTTAGCTATGAAAACACTTTTTTCGGCAGCTAAGGCACTTATTTTTCTTTTTGTTTTTGGTTTTATTTTTAAGTTAGTATCAACATCATAAACTTGTATAAACGGCATACCATTTTCATCGTCATACCACTCTGGTCTGCCATATGGTTGAGGGAAACTACCCCTTCTAAATTTGGCAATTTTACCTAAAGTAGTATTCTCCCAATTTCCATCATTCTCAAACTCTGGAAAACGATATTGTGGTTTAGTTTCCCCATTTGCAGGAAATAACTGTTGTAACAACCCTTTTTTGTGGTCTTTTAAATGGTCAAGTTTGTCAGTTTCTGCGGTAATTAGAGTATCTAATGAAGATAGGCAATTGGCTATTTTTAGTTGTTCATTTGGGTTTTTAGGCTTAAAAAATGGAAATGATAAAACCGTATCTTTTCTAAGATTAGTTTGTTTAACACCATCATCAAAAGCTAAAAAATATTTATTTCTATTCTGAATGTAAAACAGAAATTTATTATTAATGTCTGTAGGCGTAATTTTACAGATACGTTGATTTACGGTATAAGTATCATTTATATCTACATAAAAACATTTTGCAATTGCTCTACCGTTTGGAATATCACTCAACACCATCAATATATCACCTACACTAGCTCTTAAATTTGCTGAATTAGTATATTTAACTACCTCTCCTTCTGTAGATATAAACTTAGAATTAACTACTTTATATTTCCCTGTTTCAGAAATTTCTTTTTCGTGAGCCTTTCCATTTTCATAATCTGCAACATCATCTAAAATTGTTTCAGCCCAATTTCCATCATTCTCGAACTCAGGGAAACGCAATTCAGGAACTATTTTTTCTTTCTTTTTATTCATATGCATTTAATCCTGCTATTTCACGCCCTTGGGCAAGTTTCTTTAGTAATGGTACTAAGTCTACCATCAACGCTTCTTCTCTGGGGCGCCGTTCTTTCCACCCTAAGTCTAATGGCGCTAGTAAATCGGTCAGTTTTTCGCCATCAAAAATCATACGGTTCATAATTTCATCAATAAAAGAGTTAAGGCTTTCGGTTGTAATACTATGCTTTTCTGCAATAGTTTGTATGTCTGCTGCTGTTTTATTGTCTTTAAATTGCTGGTATCCTTTTTGAATTTCATTTTCGCTTAAAGCGAAACCAACTTTTAAGGTATTTATATAAGCAATAATATCATCACGTTCCTCCAGTAAATTAGCACTAGAGCCTAAAAGGTTTATGAGTTCTTCACGTGTCATTTTATGCTTAGATGGTTTGTCTTGCGTGTATTGTGCAATCAAACCAATGATGTAGTCGTAATCTATCACTGCAGAAGAAAACAATACAAATTCAAAATCTAATTGCTGTACATCTTCTGGCGCTTTTTCACCCTCTTTTTTCTGTGCAGCCTGTAGTCGTTTGGCTGTGTCTAAATACACAGATTTAAATGAGCGTAACTCATCTTCAGGTAACAGTGATTCAATGGCTTTAGTCTGTTCTTCTTCTAGGTCTGTATATTGATCTAGCTGTGTTTTATAACGCTGTACTTCTTTAAATACATTGATAAAGCCAGCACGTGCTTCATTTCCTTTTAAATTATCTACCTCAGAGGCTGTTGGGTTTAATCCCTTTGCTTCCATATACTGGTGAAGTTGTTCAACCGCATTTTTATATTTGGCAATTACTTTGGGAGCGGCATCTACTAACCAGATTTCTTTTGCCTTCTCTATTTTTGCTCCAGAGAAGCGTATCATTGCTTTATCTACATCTTCCTCCTGGTCTCTAAATACTAGAATATTACCATAAGGTTTTGTATCGTTTATTACTCTGTTGGTACGAGAATATGCTTGTATAAGACCGTGGTACTTTAAATTTTTGTCTACGTATAATGTATTCAGATACTTAGAGTCAAAACCGGTAAGTAACATATCTACTACGATCATCACATCAATTTTATTTTTATGAGGATAATCAGCATTCGTGTATTTCTGGTCTTTTATACGTTGCTGTACATCTTGATAGTATAAATCAAAATCTCCTATTCTGTGGTTTGTGTCGTATTGATGGTTATAATCTTTAATAATTGAGGTGAGCGCTATCTTTTTCTCGTTTGGCTCCACTTCATTATCTGCTTTTTCCTGCGGTAAATCTTCTTGTAATTGTTTTACGTCTTTATTTCCTTCTGCAGGAGGAGAGAATACACAAGCAATATTAAGAGGCTTATAATCTTGATTTGCTTCTATTTCTGCTGCTTGTAAATCCTTAAAAAGCTCATAGTATTGGATAGCGTCATTTATAGATGCAGTTGCAAAAACACTATTAAATCTTCTAAAGTGTGTAGCCTTATCGTGTTTGTCAATGATTGCTTTTGCCGCAGCTAGCTTATGTAAATCACCTCCAGGACTAACTTTTCCGTCTGGCTTAAAGTAGTCAATATGAAAACGAAGAACATTTCTATCCTCTATAGCATTTGTAATCGTATACGCGTGTAACTCTTGTTGAAAAACATCTTTTGTTGTTTTGTAAGATGCTTGTTTTCCTTCAATAGTTTTGTAGGTTGCATTTTCTTCAAAAATGGGTGTTCCTGTAAAACCAAATAACTGTGCCTTTGGGAAAAACTCAACAATAGCTTCGTGATTATCTCCAAACTGCGAACGGTGACACTCGTCAAAAATAAATACAAAACGTTTGTCCTTAAGAGAGCTTAGCCTGTCGTAGTAACTTTCTTTATTATCTTCTTTTTGCTTTCTGTTTCGTTTACTGTTTTCATTAAGAGCAAGACCTAACTTTTGAATAGTAGTAACGATTACCTTATCTGCATAATCTGTAGAAAGCATTCTTTTAACCAATGTGTTGGTATTAGTATTTTCTTCTACACTGCCTTCCTGAAACTTGTTAAATTCCTCTCTAGTCTGTCTGTCCAAGTCTTTTCTGTCAACCACAAATAGACATTTGTCTACATCATCATTGTCTTTTAGAAGGGTAGAAGCTTTAAATGAAGTTAAGGTTTTACCACTTCCTGTAGTATGCCATATATACCCGTTTCCTCTATCTTGTTCTATACAATCTACAATAGCCTTTACCGCATAAATCTGATACGGTCGCATTACCAGTATTTTTTGCTCCGTTTCAACCAAAACCATATAGCGGCTTATCATTTCACCCAATGTACACTTGGCTAAAAACTTTTCTGTAAAATCGTCTAAGTGGTTGATTTTAGTATTGTCTTTTTTGGCTAAGGTATAGACAGGTAAAAACTGCTCATCTGCATTAAAAGCAAAGTGCTTGTTATTATTATTAGAAAAGTAAAAAGTTCTTGATCTATTGCTTACTATAAACAATTGCATAAAGCACATTAATGAGTTGGTATAACCATTACCAACGTCGTTTTTGTATTCTACAATTTGTTGCATTGCACGATTAGGACTAATCTGCAATGTTTTTAATTCTATTTGTACAAGCGGTAATCCATTTATCAATAAAATAACATCATATCTATGATTGCTATTTTCCGTATTCATACGCAGTTGATTGATAACCTCAAAGTCATTCTTACACCAGTCTTTAATGTTTACTAAAGTATAGTGCAGGGGAGTATCATCCTCTCTAATGAATGTATTTCGCTTTCTTAGTAAGCTTGAGGCCTTAAAAACATCTGGGTTTACTATTTCAGTAAGAAGCTTACTGAATTCCGTATCGGTTAATTTTACACGATTCAGTGTTTCAAACTTCTCTCTAAAATTTGATTCTAAAGCTTTTCTATCTCTTATATCCTTACGGTATGTATACTTTAAGTCTTGTAGCTGTCCTACAAAACCATATTCTATTTCAGCTTCATTTACAATGCCCATTTTTTGATTTTTTACCGTTTTGGTGCTTTTGAGATTCTTCAAATTTAAAGTATTCATTGTGATTATAACCTCTAGAACTTGACTAGTTTCGATCCTGAATTAAATTTAATTTAAGGGTAGTTTTAATAAATAGAATACTAAAAGAAAGATATAATTTAAAGTTTCTCGCGCCCCACATACAACTCCATCGCTTTCTTATACTTTATCGCACCTTTCATACTCAGGTCATTAATAAAATTATCTAGCTCAGGGTGATTGCGGGCGGTCCAGGCTACTAGGGAGTCGCGTTCTTGTTGCCACACATCCCAGTTTACATCGATGCAGGTGATTTCTTCTAGCTTAGTGATTTTACCATCTTGAAGGTATATTTTATGGCTGCAGGTGAGTGGGTTATTCTTTAAAAATTCAAAACGCAGCGAGCTCACCGCTACCGTAGCGATTACTTGCGCGCTGTCACTTTCTATGGAAACCACCTCGTAGGAGGGCTTAAATATGGAATCCCACTTAAAGTGCTCGTAGTAACTTTCTTTGTCAAAAGGCATCACATAATCTCCCGCCGTGATGGTGATGCTATCGCCTATCAAGCTGCTTATTTCTTGGAAGTTTCCTTCGGCAACGGCCTTGTAGTAGGCTGCGACGGTTTCTTGTGAAGTCGCTTCTTTCTGTGTGCATCCCGTGAGTATGCAGAGTAGGGTGAGGAGGAATAGGGTAAATTTCATAGCGCGTGATTAGATGAATACTGCCCTAAATATACCATCTTTTATAGTGCCGTAGCTTGCAAATGAGGTGCTGTTTATGAGGTATTTATGGTACGCTTTCGCGAAAGCGTGAAAACTCCACACACCATTAGTCTGCAGCTATTAAAGGCTTGCATAAAAATAAGCCTTCACTATAGCTGGGGAACTAGGAAGGCTTACAGTTATTGGGTAAATACAAGGTGTTGCTACCCGCTAACCACAATAAAATCTGAACGTCTATTTTCTAAATACTGCACTTCTGTACAGCTATCGTCTGCCTCATCACAAATGTGTATTGGCCTTGATTCACCAGACCCTTTGGCGCTCTCAATACGCGAACTCGTGATACCATTTTTAATCAAATAGTCACGGGTAGAGATGGCTCTGTTTTCTAGTAAGCAAAGCTTTTTGTTTATGAGATGTTTTTCAAAATCTGTTGTGTTGTGGTGATTAAGTGTGTGCGTTTTTCCTCACTGTAGGCATCTGCATGCGCCCTGCCAAAGCTACCTTTGTCATTATCAAAATAGTCACCGCTATGGCTCGCATAGCTAGGGTTTGTAGCCAGGTCTTGTAAAATAGTCGCCCCTTTATCTGCTGGTGACCAGTGGTGACCGTAGGCTTCTTTTACCATATTTGTATTAAGTAAAGAACCTGGGTTTACAGGGATAACCGTAAGTGCTGGCTCTTGTATTGCTAGGTCAAAGCTCCACATTAATAAAGCAAGCTTACTTTGTGCGTAGGTCTCTTGCTGGATCTCTTCTTTAGTACCTGCTAGCACGCTATCTATAACAGATGACTGCGCTGCAGAGCTCAAGTTGATAATGCGCGTGTGCTCGCCTTTTTTAAGAAGATCGAGTAGGGAAGTGGTGAGCAGGTAAGGCGCTATATAATTTACCGCCATACGCATATCAAGCCCATCTGCTGTAAACAGCTCACGGCTTTTAAAAACCCCTGCGTTATTTATGAGTACATCTAGCGTTGTGAGTTTTTCTTTTACCTCACTAGCCATAGCGCGCACTGCTGCCATACTAGAAAAATCTGCTACAAAACCGTCTATGTGTTCATTGTTAGATTCGGCTTTTATGGTGGCAATGGTCTCTGCTACTTTTGTAGCATTACGACCGTGTATGTACAGGGTATGTCCCTGTTTGGCTAGCTGTATGGCGGCTAGTTTACCTATGCCGTCAGTACTTCCAGTAATTAATATGGTCTTGCTCATTCCTATATGTTTATGTTGATGAAAAACTGGCACTCGTTGTATTGCCAGTTCTATTAATTTTATTCTTGTTCTAAGATAATCATTAACCTACGTTTCTTAAAAAGGTGCAACGGTATCTTTAGGACCATCAGCTAAACTCCATCGCTGGCGAGCGGTGATGCTTTCTAAAGCAACATCTTTAATGGTGTCGCTGTTGCTAGTATTTCCGTAGCTGCTTGTACTACCACGTGGTATTTGCATACGATCTCCATATAACCACACTACTAAATTACTACGTTGTCCGCTTGTAATGGGGTGCGTTGCGTGTGGCACATTACCGCTATGGATGATTGCTTTACCCGGCTCAAATATAGCTTGTACCGTTTTTCCTGAAGCTTTATCATAAAAATCAACCTCAGATCCTGTAAACTTCTCATCTGGTAAGTTGATATTGATATTCAAGGTAGCTGCAGAGGCATCAATATGCGCGTGTAAATCCTTGTCTTTATCTGGATTGTACTGTATTGAAAAACCAAAAGTCTGATTGTCATAGCCGTAAGTTCCTAATAACAAACGTGCTATAGGACGCATAAAACGGTCCATCATATCGTTATAAAATGCCTGAAAATTGGGTGCTGCCAGATGACCTTCAGAACGAGGGTCTAACATCATTCCATATCGGTTTAATTGAATACCATAAGGTGCACGTTTTGGCACTCCTAAGTTTGCTACAGCTTCTAGATAGTTACGAAAATCTGCTAAACGATCTGGATCAAAAAACTGTGCTACATAAACACCAGGTATAATTTCTTCCCACAAATCGGCAACAGCAGATTCTTTTTCTGGGTTTTCCCAAGCGTCTTTAATGGCTTTACGTAATCGTGGGTCTAGCAAGGTTTCGTCAGGAACTAATAAATCATCTTTGTTTTCTATTTCCCATTCTGCCCAAGCAGCTTCTAGTAGTTTGCGATTTTCGTTCCAAAATTGAGAAACAGATGGATCGCGTCTTAATGATAATTCTCGTGAAGGTACTACTAAAGCACGAGCTTCTGTAAGTGCATTTGTATGTTCTATGGTACTCATAATATTATGTTTTACATATAGCTACTGCTATTATATTTTAAATTTATAACAGAACTACGCAAAAATGGCTGTTGGCTTTGGTAGTTAAAATGTTGGTTATTATGAAGAGCAAAGTTCTGTATTTTTAAACCTTAAACACTTATTTTATAGGTGTTTAAGGTTTAATTGCTTTCCGTAGTAAGCCTATGGATGAGGTCTTAGTTAGTTACAACTACTTTACCTATTGCTTTACCACTCTCTAGTCTTGCATAAGCATCACCTACATTCTCTAGCGCAAATGTGCTGTCTACTAGAGGTACTAGTGCTTTGGCTTGTGCGATGTTGCTTAGCTCTTTTAAAATCGCTCCGTGCTCTTCACGCTTGTAGTTGTGTAACATAGGGATGAGCATAAACACAACGTGTAGTGATAATCCTTTAAAGTGTGCTGGAGTAAGATCTAGGTTGCACATAGATACTGTAGTAGCAATTTGTGCATTAAGTGCTGCTGCCTCAAAAGACTTTGTAAGGTTATCTGCACCTACGGTATCATAAATTAGGTCAAAACCTGCACCATCTGTATATTTTGCTACATATGATTCAACTGTTTCTTCTTTATAGTTAATTGCCGTTGCTCCATATCCTTCTATAATCTTTTGTTGCTCTGGTCCTCCACAAGTAGCATATACATCTGCCCCAAAGTGAATAGCTAGTTGTACCGCAACGTGGCCTACACCTCCAGAACCTCCGTGTACGAGTACTTTTTGACCTTTTTTAATCCCTGCGCGTATTAATCCTTCATAAGCAGTAATTGCCACAAGTGGTAGTGATGCTGCCTCAGTCATAGATAAGTTGGCAGCTTTGTGAGCAATAAGCTTACTGTCTGCCACGATATATTCGGCTAGCGTACCTTGTAAGTCGGCAAGGCCACCTACACAACCGTATACCTCGTCACCTACTTTAAAGTCATTTACACCTTCACCTACTGCTTCTATCACTCCTGCAAAGTCCATTCCTAATATAGCTGGTGCTACTGGTGATAGCGGTAAGTCTGATCCCATCTTGCGTATCATGGTATCTACCGTGTTCACACTAGAGGCTGCAATCTTGATACTCACGTGACCTGGAGTTACTGCTGGTTTTGCTACTTCGCTTGCTGTGAATGCGGCATTCTCACCGTATTCGTTGATAATCATTGCTTTCATATATGCTTTCTTTTATAGTTTGTGGTTTTCTTTGATGATACAAAGGTAGTGGGATAGGTCGCTAGTCTATTTGTATATAAAATGGTTAATTAGGTATAAATAGAGGTTGTTAGGTGGGTTATGATAATTTTAATGCTATAAAATCCTAAATTTGTCCCTAAATCATACTACTATGCAAGTATTAGAAGCTTATAAACCTTTTGAAATACAAGAAATGGAATTATCTGAGTGGAAACAACGCCCAGTTAAAAACAATTTTTTTGAACTTGTACTTATTGAAAGTGGAGAGGGTACGCAGTGTATTAATTACAACTTTTACGATTATAAAAAGGATAGTATCTTTTTACTACCTCCCTTAAAGTGTCATTCGTTCAATATAGAGAAGCGTACAAAATTTGTCTTTTTAAAGTTTACCAATTCGTTTTTCAAAAGCTCTAATAAAATGACGCTGGATAAGTCTGAGTGGTTTAAAGAAGCCGCCTATATCTTGTCTAACTATAACCAGCTGCCTGGCGATATCATTAAAAGTGATGCAGATAGGGAGCATCTCAAACAGCTTACAGCAATTATTTTAAGAGAGACTAGAAACTATGGAGAGGTCTCTGTATCGCTTATCTCAAGTCTTATGGTAAGTATATTAGAAGTGGTTATTAGAAATATAAAAAAAGGGAGTCACTATGAGATTGTAAATACAACAACTGATGACAGAGCAACAAATATGCTCACCTACATCAACGAGAATATTGCAAAAAGTGAATTACTCAAAGTAGATAGACTTGCAGAAACATTTATGATGTCTGCAACCTACGTAAGTGAGTTTTTTAGAAAACAGGTAGGGATGTCCTTACGTGAGTATATTATGAAAGCCAAACTTAGGCTAGTAGAGATACGTCTTCTCAACTCAGATTTTACCCTCACTGAAATCGCAGATGAGCTAGGCTTTACAGATGTAAGTCACCTCTCAAAAACATTTAAACGCTATACAGGTACTTCTGTAAGAGAGTTTAAAAACGCAGGGGAGTATATGTTACTTAAAAGAGCCTCTTGCGGTGTGAGTGCTTAAGACTTGCTCGTTTGTTATAACCAATCAAATATTCATGTATGAGTGGTACGCTTTCGCGAAAGCGTGAAAACTCCACACACCATTAGTTTACATTTATAAACAGCTTGCATAAAAATAAGCCTTCACTATAGCTGGGGAACTAGGAAGGCTTACAGTTATTGGGTAAAGAACAAGGTGTTGCTACCTGCTAACCACAATAAAATCTGAACGTCTATTTTCTAAATACTGCACCTCTGTACAGCTATCGTCTGCCTCATCACAAATGTGTATGGGCCTTGACTCACCAAACCCTTTGGCGCTCTCAATGCGCGAACTCGAAATACCATTTTTAATCAAATAGTCTCGGGTAGAGATGGCTCTATTTTCTGATAAGGTCTGGTTATATGACGCTCCACCACGTTGATCTGTGTGAGATTCTATCTTGATGATAAGCGCAGGATATTCGTTCATAATGTCAATAATGCGCTGGAGCTGTTGTGCGGCAAATATGTTAATCGCATAACGGTTAGACTCAAAATTAATAGGGTTGATTTTAATCTTTTCTATCTCACCATCTGTAACAAAAATGTCTGAAAGGTTAGCCAGTTTAAAATCTACAAAGTTAATAAGCCCATTAGGCTCTGTGCCTGTATTTAAATCCAACTCATCTTTTGAATAGCCTATTTTTGATGCTTTAATATTGTATTTGATATTGCAACCCATCTGTAGGGTGTAGGTTCCTGCCGCGTCAGTAAGTGTTTCGGCCACTTGCTTATTACTTGTATCATAAGCGATGATAGTCACTGCTGGTAATGGTGCGCCTGTTTGTGAGTCTGTAACGGTTCCTTCTAAGGTCTGGAAGCACTCGCCGCGATCATATACAAAGGAGTAAATATCATCATCGCCTTTACCGCCTTCTCTGTTTGAGCTAAAATATCCTTCATTTTTAGTGTTACTCGCCACATACGCAAAGTCGTCTGCATTGCTGTTAATCCCAAGTCCGAGGTTGCGGGCATTACTATAAATGCCGTCTCTAAGCTGCGCTTTGTAAATATCAAGGCCGCCAAAACCTACGTGACCCTTAGAGGCAAAATAGAGTTCTTTGTTTTTTACAAAAGGGAAAAAGTCATCACATGGTGTGTTTACCGCATCACCTAGATTGCGAGGTGTGGAGAGTGAGCCATCTGCTCGTATGTCACACACATAAATATCTGCACGGCCATAACCACCCGGCATGTCTGACACAAAATACAGCTGACTACCATTTGTAGTTACAAAAGGCTGCCCTATGGAATAGCCATTACCATTAATGGGAAGTTCCTCTTTATCAAATTTGTCTTTATTAATCTGCACGCGGTAGAGCTTAAAGAAGTTTCTCTTATTCTTTGTATAAATCTTGCGAGATCCAGATTGTGCACTTGAAGCATAGACCAGTGTTTGATCATTATTATAAAAAGTAGCTGTAGCGTCGTGATACTGAGTTTCTAGCTCTTCATTAAATAGTTTAATATTTGAGTAGGTGCCAGTACTATCTATCGTGGCTTCATAAAGCGATAGGTAAGGGGTGTTATCTCTTTTGTAAATTTTATTTTCTTCATTATTGCGAGCCGTTGAGAACACCAGTTTATTCTTATACAGGGATCCGCCAAAATCTGCATAGCTAGAGTTAATATCAAGATTTATAATCTGATAGAGCGTGTCATTTGCTAGAATGTCATTAAACCTAGACTTTTCTTCATAGTATCTGTTGAGCTCTTTATCTTTTTTGGATAGTTTTAAATAGCCTACATAAAAATCATCTGCCGTATCATACTTTTTTAAGAAGCGTAGTACATCAAAATACTGCCAGATATGTGCAGGCTCCATCGTGTATCCTAGTGCTTCAAAGGTTTTCTTGTAAGCAATCTCTGCACGTTCATAATTCTTAAGGTTATAATGCGTGTCTGCAATATGCTGACAGGTTGTAGGCGCTATCTTCTCTGAGTCATTGAGGTGCTCATCATAAAGTACTGCAGCATCTGCATACATATGTCTGTCATAAAGCTCATCTGCTTTTTTTAAATCATTTTGTGCATAACTAGAACATACACACATCATGAATAAAATATATAGTGATTTCTTCATAGTGGTTTGATATTAAAAGAATCTAGGTGAGAATGACATTCCCTTTTTCTTAAACAAAGAGAATTTTAAAATAACTTCATGGGTACCATCATTATAATTTGTGAACTCTGTAGTAGCATAATCAAAGGAATAACCTAAAAACAGATTGTCAGAAATTTGAAAACCAGCCAGCGCACTTACCGCAGCATCCACTTGATAACTAGCACCTACAGTGAGCTTATCATGAAAAAGAAAATTGGCCGAAAGATTATATCGCAACGGACTACCATTCACATAATTTACAAGTGCAGCTGGTTTAAAGCGTATGTTATCGCTTATGCCAAACACATAACCCGCGGTGAGGTATGATTGGCGCTCATCTGCCACGACAGCTTCCTCCACATTATCATAATACTCATCACTAAAAAAGTCAGGCACCGAGACTCCTACATACCAATTATATTTATACAAAAAGGCACCAGCACCTAGCGTTGCCAGCAGTCTGTTATCTACATTATTTGTGAGTAGGGGATCGCCTTGATTTACAAATTCCCCTTTAGAAAAATCTACATTGAGTAACTGAGCACCTGCTTTTATTCCAAATGCGAGGTTGAGATCTCTATCTAACTGAATGTTGTAAGAGAAATTCCCATCAAAGTTGAATCTTTCGGCAGGACCATTTACGTCTTTAGTGACATTGACTCCTAGTCCTACGCGCTCCGTGAGCGGTGTTTCAACACTAAGATTATAAGTCTCAGGCGCGCCATCAAAACCAGCCCACTGAGAACGATATATCCCCACCACGTTCAAACCTTCTGAAGATCCTGCATATGCTGGATTTATAGCCATGGTATTATACATGTACTGTGTATAGTTAGGCGCTTGTTGTGCATCCATGTGTATGCTTACACAACACATAATAAGTACTAAGTAAATCTTATATATTTTAAACATAGTCGTTGTTTTTAAGTTAGATTGTTAAAGTGCAATGTATACCCATCCCGTAAGCGGCTCACTGCCATCATTTAAGTCTAAGATGTAATAGTAGGTAGATGATGGAAGACCATCGTTTTCATTTACAGTACCATTAGAAGTAGAAGTTCCCCTCCACACATTTGCATAGCCATCCATTTCATACACCATGTTTCCAGCTCGATTGTAAATTTTCAAGTTGTTTTCTGGATATGATTCAATACAGCGTATGGTAAAGGTGTCATTAAAGCCATCACCATTGGGTGAAAATTCATTAAACACTTTAATACAACTTGGCGTGATATCAACTTCCGATACATTGTTAGTAAGATCACTATCCATAGGACTAGACTGCGTGATGGTCGCGATATTTAAATAATCTCCATCCTCTAGCACTACAGCGCTTATCGCTAACTCCACATTTGCATTAGCCCCCACTGAAGGAATAAGCCAAACACCAGTTGCACTATCATAAGTTCCACTATCTGTCACCGCCGATACAAATTGCAATCCAGAAGGTAATAAGTCTTCCACCTCAACATCTGTAAAGTCTGTGTCGCCTGCATTAGTCACCGTAATAGTATACACAACCTCTGTGTTGAGCTGTGGCAAGGCATTATTGACCATTTTAAGAATCGTAAGATCAGAACAAGAAGCTACCTCAACGTCTAGCGTAGCATCTGCGAGAGGCATACAACTATTGGAAGACTCATAATTTACAGCAACAGATTGTTCGCCAAGTTCGTCCCATATCACAGTCACAAAATCATCTGTGAGATCGCCACCAGTGATGATTGTTCCTCCAGAAGAAATGGTCCATAAATAACCACTCATATCTGACTCAGTCTGGTAAGTGATTTCATTACCCACACAAGTCATGTCAGTACTGCTCGTAATGCTTGCACTAGCGATCTCATCTATCGTAATACTCACCTCTAGACGAGTGCTACTCTCACAGCCATTATTTACAAGAGCTCCGTAGTAATTACCAGAAACTAAAAGTGTATCTGCTGCCAATGGACTGCCGCCAGTAGCTTGAGCATACCATATTAAGTCCGGTTCATTCACTTCAATATCACTTACGGTAGCCATAACATCTACACAAAATGACTGCGTGGTAGCTGTAGTCGTAGGCGTAGGCGTACTGATAATAGTCACTGTAATCGCCAGTCTGTTTGCACTCTCAATACCGTTTGTAACAAGTGCCGCATAGTAAATTGTGTTGTCCATCAATGCAGTATCGGTGGTTAGAACTGTTCCGCCAGAAGCACTGAAGTACCAATTTACAGTAGTCTCATTTACCTGAATATCTGCAATTGTAGGGTTTTCGCTTTCGCAAAAAAGTTGCTGGTCATTATCTGTCGTTACGATACCAGATTGTATAGTAAGCTCATCTACGGTCATATCTGATGCCAAATTACCTACCAAATCCTCTGCAGTGGCTTGCACATCATAAGTGCCATCTCCAAGTTCATTTTCATCAGGAATCTGTAAGCTCCAAGTATCATCACCATTATCGGTAAGGTTTCCATCACTTTCCATATATGTGTTTCCATCTACAATGATGGAAAGCATATCATCAGAATCTGCAGTTCCTGTAATCATTGGAGTAGCGTCACTAGTTTCTTGAGGAGTTACTGTAGGCGTAATAGGAGCAGTGGTGTCAACCGTTAACTCATTAGTAGTTACATCTGATGCCAAGTTTCCAGTCATATCTTGAGTTGTGGCCTGTACATCATATACGCCATCTGCAATGTCATTAGCTCCTGGAATTTGCAAGCTCCATGTATTATCACCATGATCTGTAAGATGTCCATCGTTTTCTACATACGTTGCATTGTCTACAATCACTGTCAGCTCATCTTCCGAATCTGCAGTACCCTCAATAAGTGGGGTCGTATCTGTCGTTATTTGAGAGATTACCGTTGGAATAGTAGGAGCATCCGTATCGATTATCAATTCGTCGGTAGTAGTATCTGAGGCAGTATTTCCAACCGTATCTTCCACAGAGGCATCTACATCATAAGTTCCGTCTGGTAGTTCGCTTCCGTTAGGTATTTGTAAAGACCAAGTATCATCTCCGTTGTCTGTAAGATTTCCATCACCTTCGGTGTAGGTTACTCCATTTACAATTACTGTTAGCTCATCGTCAGAATCTGCCGTACCTGTAATTAGTGGCGTAGAGTCATTTGTAGTTTGCGCAGTAACCGTTGGAGTGGTAGGCGCAGTTGCGTCAATGACTAATTCATCTGTTGTAGTATCCAAAGCAGTGTTTCCAACAGTATCTTCCACAGAAGCATCTACATCATAGGTTCCATCTGGTAGTTCGCTTCCATCAGGTATTTGTAGTGACCAAGTATCATCACCGTTATCTGTAAGATCCGCTCCAGTTTCCAGATAAGTAACTCCATTTACAATTACAGTTAGCTCATTATCAGAATCTGCAGTTCCTGTAATCAGTGGTGTACTGTCGTTTGTAGTTTGTGAATCTACTGTTGGATTCGTTGGCGCAGTTGCGTCAATTACTAGTTCATCTGTAGTGTTATCAGAAGCAGTATTCCCAACCGTATCTTCCACCGAAGCATCAACATCATAAGTTCCATCTGGTAACTCACTTCCATCAGGTATTTGTAAGCTCCAAGTATCGTCACCATTATCAGTAAGGTTTCCATCACCTTCGGTGTAGGTTATTCCATTTACAATTACAGTCAGCTCATCATCAGAATCTGCAGTTCCTGTAATAAGCGGAGTGGTGTCGTTGGTGGTTTGCGCAGTAACTGTTGGAGTAGTTGGGGAAATAGAGTCAATGGTTAATTCATCAATTGTATTATCAAAAGCAGTATTTCCAACTGTATCTTCCACAGAAGCATCTACATCATAAGTGCCATCTGGTAGTTCGCTACCATCCGGTATTTGTAGAGACCAAGTGTTATCTCCGTTATCAGTGAGGTTTGTATCACCTTCGGTGTAGGTTATTCCGTTTACAATTACCGTCAGCTCATCATCAGAATCTGCTGTTCCTGTAATCAGCGGGGTAGTGTCATTTGTAGTTTGCGCAGTAACTGTTGGAGTCGTTGGGGAAACAGAGTCAATGGTTAATTCATCAGTAGTATTATCAGAAGCCGTATTACCAACCGTATCTTCCACCGAAGCATCTACATCATAGGTTCCATCTGGTAGTTCGCTATCATCAGGGATTTGTAAAGACCACGTATCGTCACCATTATCGATGAGGTTTCCATCGCCTTCGGTGTAGGTTACTCCGTTTACAATTATCGTCAACTCATCATCGGAATCTGCCGTTCCTGTAATCAGCGGCGTAGTGTCATTTGTAGTTTGTGCTATAACCGTTGGGTTAGTTGGCGCAGTTGCGTCAATGGTTAATTCATCAGTTGTTGAATCCGAAGCAGTATTTCCAACCGTATCTTCCACAGAGGCATCTACATCATAAGTTCCGTCTGGTAGTTCGCTTCCGTCAGGTATTTGTAAAGACCAAGTATCATCTCCGTTGTCTGTAAGATTTCCATCACCTTCGGTGTAGGTTACTCCATTTACAATTACTGTTAGCTCATCGTCAGAATCTGCCGTACCTGTAATTAGTGGCGTAGAGTCATTTGTAGTTTGCGCAGTAACCGTTGGAGTGGTAGGCGCAGTTGTGTCAATGACTAATTCATCTGTTGTAGTATCCAAAGCAGTGTTTCCAACAGTATCTTCCACAGAAGCATCTACATCATAGGTTCCATCTGGAATTTCACTTCCACTAGGTATTTGTAAGCTCCAAGTATCATCTCCATTATCGATTAGGTTTGTATCACCTTCGGTGTAGGTAGCTCCATTTACAATTACCGTCAACTCATCATCAGAGTCTGCTGTACCAGTAATCAGCGGAGTGGTGTCGTTTGTAGTTTGCGCAGTAACCGTTGGAGTTGTAGGCGCAGTTGCGTCAATGGTTAATTCATCTGTAGTAATATCCGAAGCAGTGTTTCCAACAGTATCTTCCACAGAAGCATCTACATCATAGGTTCCATCTGGAATTTCACTTCCACTAGGTATTTGTAAGCTCCACGTATCATCTCCATTATCGATGAGGTTTGTATCACCTTCGGTGTAGGTAACTCCATTTACAATTACCATCAGCTCATCATCCGAATCTGCTGTACCTGCAATCAGCGGAGTGGTATCGTTGGTGGTTTGTGCATCTACCGTTGGAGTTGTTGGCGCAGTTGCGTCAATGACTAATTCATCTGTAGTAGTATCAGAAGCCATATTTCCAACAGCATCTTCGACGGAAGCATCTACATCATAAGTTCCATCTATTAATTCGCTTCCGTCAGGTATTTGTAAGCTCCAAGTATCATCACTATTATCGATGAGGTTTCCATCATCTTCGGTGTAGGTTACTCCATTTACAATTACCGTCAGCTCATCATCAGAATCTGCTGTACCAGTAATCAGTGGCGTGGCATCATTGGTGGTTTGAGCGGTAACCGTTGGAGTAGTCGGCGCAGTAGCATCAATTACTAATTCATCTGTAGTTGTATCAGAAGCAGTATTCCCAACCGTATCTTCCACAGAAGCATCCACGTCATAGGTTCCATCTATTAATTCGCTTCCGTCAGGTATTTGTAAGCTCCAAGTATCATCTCCGTTGTCTGTAAGATTCGCTCCAGTTTCGAGATAAGTAACTCCATTTACAATAACTGTTAGCTCATCATCAGAATCTGCTGTACCTGTAATCAGCGGAGTGGTGTCGTTGGTGGTTTGTGCATCTACCGTTGGAGTCGTTGGCGCAGTCGCATCAATTACTAGTTCATCTGTAGTGTTATCAGAAGCAGTATTCCCAACCGTATCTTCCACGGAAGCATCAACATCATAGGTGCCGTCTGGTAGTTCGCTACCATTAGGAATTTGTAGAGACCAAGTATCATCACCATTATCGATGAGGTTTCCATCACCTTCGGTGTAGGTGATTTCATTTACAATTACCGTCAGCTGATCATCAGAATCTGCTGTTCCTGTAATCAGCGGAGTGGTGTCGTTGGTGGTTTGTGCATCTACCGTTGGAATCGTTGGGGAAACAGAGTCAATGGTTAATTCATCAATTGTATTGTCAGAAGCAGTGTTTCCTACCGTATCTTCCACAGAAGCATTTACATCATAGGTTCCGTCTGGTAGTTCGCTACCATCAGGAATTTGTAAGCTCCAAGTATCATCACCGTTATCAGTAAGGTTTCCATCACCTTCGGTGTAGGTCACACCATTTACAATTACAGTCAGCTCATCGTCAGAATCTGCCGTACCTGTAATAAGTGGAGTGGTGTCGTTTGTAGTTTGAGCTGTTACTGTTGGAGTTGTAGGTGCAGTAGCATCAATTACTAATTCATCTGTAGTTGTATCTGAGGCAGTATTCCCAACCGTATCTTCCACAGTAACATCAACATCATAAGTTCCATCTGGCAGTTCACTTCCATCAGGTATTTGTAAGCTCCATGTATCATCTCCGTTATCTGTAAGATCCGCTCCAGTTTCAAGATAAGTAACACCATTTACAATTACCGTCAGCTCATCATCAGAATCTGCTGTTCCTGTAATCAGCGGTGTGGTGTCATTTGTAGTTTGAGGAGTAACTGTTGGAGTTGTAGGTGCAGTTGCGTCAATTATTAATTCATCAATTGTATTGTCAGAAGCTGTATTCCCAACAGTATCTTCTACAGAGGCATCTACATCATAGGTTCCATCTGGTAGTTCGCTACCATCAGGTATTTGTAAGCTCCACGTATCATCTCCGTTATCGATGAGGTTACCGTCACCTTCTGTGTAGGTTATTCCGTTTACAATTATCGTCAGCTCATCATCAGAATCTGCTGTACCAGTAATGAGCGGTGTGGTGTCATTTGTAGTTTGAGGAGTAACTGTTGGACTATTTGGAGCAGTAGCGTCAATTATCAACTCGTCTGTAGTGTTATCAGAAGCTGTATTTCCAACCGTATCTTCTACCGAAGCATCCACATCATAGGTTCCATCTGGTAGTTCGCTACCATCAGGAATCTGTAAGCTCCAAGTATCATCACCATTATCTATAAGATCCGCTCCAGTTTCCAAATAAATTACTCCATTTACAATTACTGTTAGCTCATCATCAGAATCTGCCGTACCAGTGATTAGCGGAGTGCTGTCGTTTGTAGTTTGAGCAGTAACCGTAGGAGTAGTAGGTGCGGTCGCATCAATTATCAGTTCATCTGTAGTAGTATCAGAAGCAGTATTCCCAACAGTATCTTCCACAAAAGCATCTACATCATAAGTTCCATCTGGAATTTCACTTCCATCAGGTATTTGTAGAGACCAAGTATCATCTCCGTTATCGATGAGGTTTGTATCACCTTCGGTGTAGGTTATTCCGTTTACAATTACCGTCAATTCATCGTCAGAATCTGCAGTACCAGTAATGAGCGGTGTAGAGTCATTTGTAGTTTGCGCAGTAACTGTTGGAGTAGTAGGCGCAGTCGCGTCAATGACTAATTCATTGGTTGTAGTATCAGATGCAGTATTTCCAACCGCATCTTCAACGGAAGTATCTACGTCATACATTCCATCTAGTAGTTCGCTTCCATCAGGAATTTGTAAGCTCCACGTATCATCACCGTTGTCTGTAAGATCCGCTCCAGTTTCAGGGTAAGTAACTCCATTTACAATTACTGTTAGCTCATCTTCAGAATCTCCTGTACCCGTAATTATCGGAGTGGTGTCGTTGGTGGTTTGTGCATCTACAGTAGGAATGGTGGGACTGTCAACATCTACCGTGTAAGCCTCACTATCAATAGCTGTGGCAGTACATAACGTACCGACAACCGTTACTGAAGCGTCAATGGTTGAATCTGCGTCAAGTACTAATTCTGCGCCTGGAATGTCTCTAGTAAAGTTTAAACCTGCATCCAATAATGTAGTGTACTCTGTATTATTTACAGTAATTATTACTTCATCATTTTCTTGAGCATCTCCCGAAACTGTACCAGTAATGGTAATGTCATTATTTTGCTCAATACTATTTATAGTATCATCGGCTGTAATATTCTCTGTAAGATTTATAGAGATATTAGGAGTGTTTGCAAGAATAATAGAGACTTGTCTTAAATCGCCAGGACTATTCTCACAACCAGTAGCTGGTTCTGTTGTAGAAATAAATATGTTATCAGGATTGTTTGCATCATTTAATCCAGTTATTTCAAGCTTGCTATCATTGATTACGTAAACGATTCCATCTGCAGTAAGCCCATTAGTAATTTCTACATTTTTATTAGGATCAAAGTAATATTTGAAGTCATTTGAGATTGTACTTGACGGTACAATCTCTAGTACTTCAGGTAAACATATGGCAGTATCAAAACCTGCTACTAAGATATCTGAAGATTTTGGAGTAGGGTTAATTGTGACTAAAACTGGAGTTCGTACAGACGCTACAGTACATCCATTTGCCGTAGCAGCGGCATAAAAAGTGGTGTTTTCTGTTAATGACGAAGTGGTAAATGCCTCACCGCTATCTACTGTAGCAAGTAAATTTCCACCTTGCTCTTCATCATACCACTCTATTTGTGAGTCTGGAGAATCAGTAGTAGCAATAAGTTCTGCGGTGCTATTTTCACATAAAGTGATATTTTGAGAAGCTGCAGCAATCTCAGGAATAGCAGCAGTGACGGCAACATCATATAAATCAAGTCGCTGACTTAATGAAGTGTTCAAGAGTGAGGAATAACTAACTACAATTCTATCTACGGGCGCAGACACATCAAAGCCAATGTCTACAGGAGTATTACTTTGTAGTAGATTTATCAATTCCAGATTTAATAAGGACCCTAAGTCTCTCGATGCAATTAGATTTGAACCGTTATAGGCTTCAAATTGGATATTATTTGCCACTCCAAGCGCTAATAAGCTAGGATCTACAGCAAGTCTAATTTTGAAATCTTCTGTAGCTTGTGTTGCATTCTGAAAATAAATTACCTGCTCTACAGTCGCTGCTACAGATAATACACCTAAGCTTAACTCTGAGAATGTAGCGAGATCTCCATCAATTGCATTTTCAATATTTGTAACCCCAGCGCCTCCTAGATTTATTAAATCTAAATTAAACCCAGTCCCGTCAAATGAGGTAAATGAAGGAACATTACAAGTAGGTGCAGTTGCACCGTAGAAAGCTCCATAAACTTTTAAAGAACGTTCTTGGTTTAGTCCTATTAAAGAACCTATACTATTTGTGATTTCTATACTGCTATATGGTTGGTCTGGTGTGAGTGCTATATAATAATCTCCCTGTGCATCGGTCACAATTTGTGTTCTTGCACCGCTAAATGTATTAGGGTCTGATGATACTGCACTTAGCACGGTAGTATTCCCATTTAAAGCCTTTACGGTAAATTCTTGATTACCTATTAGTACAATGCCCAGTACATCTGCAAGTAAATTACCGAGACTACCGCCTAATAAGGAGGGTAACAAATCATCTTCTGTTTCTATTTTAATGTATGATGTTGTATTTGCAGGCAGTAGTTCTCCATATGATAACTCAAGAACACCATCATATGCACCAAAAAAAAGCGTTCCAGAATTTGCTCTAACTTCAGCAAAATCTGTTAAGTCTTGATTGGTAGCTAGATTGGCATCATCAACATTTTCTTGATTGGTTATAGTTGTCGCAAAAGTTTGTTCTTGCGCACTGACAGAAAAGCAAGCAAATAATAAAATAAATAGAAAGCTGCTCAGGGATGATGGAAAGGTAGTTTTTCTCTTCATGGTAGTAGTCTTAAATTATTTTAATAAAACATCTAACTAATGAATGTCGAGTACACATCATTAAAAACAATAAAATTGCAATTTGATTAATCGTATAAGAGTCCGCTTAATCAAAGTAATACCAGACTTCAGTTTTGTTTAAGACTGTTGTTAGGTATTTTAGTAATTAAGAACTTTTACTTGTATAAAATTGGTTGTAGATCGTTGATTTATACAAGTTTAATATGTAGGAAAATTATGGAAAGGATTTATTATTAGCAAGACTAAATACAACTAATGTGAATTAATTAACACTTAAACGTTATAAATTAGCATTTGACAGAAATTTACAAGTATAAAGCAATAGCATCAGTCACTTAAATTTAACCTAGAGGTAATAAACTTTGCTTTCGCGAAAGCGCAATTAAACAAAAATGTTAAAATACAATAGTTTGTTTATCAAATTGTACTTGTATAAAAGTTGATATACACCATGTGTAAGTTAAAAACCCTCTGTAATAAGAGTAGATAAGACCAATAAGTAATCACTTAAATTTGCAGTAAGAGGAAAACCTCAGAAAAGAGAATACTGTACTATGGATATGCTACAATTAAGAACTGTAAATGTTGTACAATACTTGCAACCTTTACGAGAAGGAGGATCACTTCCAGCTTTAGTCAAAGCAGACGATGATTATTTATATGTGCTCAAGTTTAGAGGAGCGGGACAAGGAAAGAAAGCACTTATAGCCGAGCTACTAGGGGGAGAAATAGCAAGAGCGATAGGTCTGCATGTTCCGGAGCTTGTGTTTATGCATCTGGATGACTCTTTTAGTAAAACAGAGCCAGATGAGGAGATTCAGGATTTATTGAAGTTTAGCGTAGGGTTAAACTTTGGGCTTCATTTCTTATCAGAGGCGATTACTTATGATCCCCTGGTGAGTACTGTGGATGCGCTTACAGCATCAAAAATAGTATTACTAGACTGTATTATCAGTAATATAGATAGAACCGCAAAAAATACAAATCTCCTGCAGTGGCATAATGAGATATGGGTGATAGATAATGGTGCGAGTTTTTATTTTCACCATGACTGGAAAAACTGGAAAAATCATCTAGAGCGTACTTTTCCGCTTGTAAAAGATCACGTATTGTTAGAGAAAGCAACACGATTACCAGAAGCGGCAACTGCAATCAAAGAGCTATTAACGCAAGAAAAGCTAGAAGATATTATAGCACATATTCCAGAAGACTGGTTAATATCTGAGTTTGATACGATGATTCCAAATGATATGAGAGCTGCCTATCTTGAGTTTATAAATTCTAGATTATCAAAAATTGATATCTTAGTAAAAGAAGGAGAAGATGCAAGATAAATATACCTTTGAGTACGCCACCATTAGAATTGTGCCTAAAGTAGAACGAGAAGAGTTCTTTAATGTAGGTGTTATTGTCTTTTCAAAAAAGAAAAAATATCTAGGAATAAAGTTTCATATATGTCCAGATAAGTGGAAAGCCTTCTGTACAGATGTAGAGATTGACAAGTATCAAGCATATCTAAAAGCTTGGGAACAGGTGTGTAAAGGAGCACCTTCCGGAGGTCGCATAGGCGCTATGGAACTATCAGACAGATTTAGATGGCTTACTGCTTGTAGAAGCACTATTATACAAAGCTCCAAAACGCATCCGGGTTTATGTGTAGATCCAGCGAGTATGCTAGAAGAGATCTTTGCTAAAAACGTGTTGTAACCTTACAAATCTTTTTAGTTGGCTTTCGCCAAAATTAACGATACCCACCCATGAAGAAAATACTTGTATTATTCTCGCATCCTAAATTTGAAAAATCTAGGGCAAATACGTCACTAGTATCACACATTCAAGATATGGAGAGTGTTACTTTTCATGATCTTTATGAGCAATATCCAGATTTTCATATTGACGTAGATGCCGAAAAGGAGTTGCTTGCTGCACATGATATCATCGTATGGCACCATCCATTATATTGGTATAGCTGTCCGCCTTTAATGAAGCAGTGGATTGATATGGTGCTAGAATTTGGGTGGGCATATGGACCAAATGGCAATGCCCTTAAGGGAAAAACTTGCTTAAATGTGATTACCACAGGTGGCTCAAAAGAGGTGTATTGTGCTCAAGGAAGCAATAGCTTTACCATCAATGAATTTTTAAGACCCTTTGAACAAACAGCAATCTTATGCGGAATGCAGTATTATCCGCCATTTGCAGTCATGGGTACGCACCAGTTGAACGACGATCAGTTAGACACTCACTCGAGAACTTATAAATCATTATTAGAGTTACTGCAGAAGGAAGCTGCTGTACTAGGCGTAGATAACTGCATATTTTTAAATGATTTACCAGAATTAAAAACTCACTAAATTATGACAGGAAGTATTCTTTTTGAAGCGATAGTCTTTCTTGCGGGAGCAATAATTTGTGTGTCCATCGCAAAGCGACTAGGGCTGAGTTCTGTAATAGGTTATTTACTAGCGGGTGTGCTCATAGGCCCTTACGTCTTAGGTTTTATAGGTCAAGAAGGAGAAGATATATTACACTTTGCAGAGTTTGGCGTAGTTGTAATGCTATTCCTGATAGGCTTAGAAATTGAGCCTAAGAATTTCTGGAACATGCGCAAGACCATCTTGGGCATGGGTGGACTGCAAGTAGGAGGGACCATGCTCTTAACGTATTTCTTATTTACTTTCATAGGTTACGACTGGAAGGTGTCTCTTGTAATTGCGATGGCAGTAGCACTATCATCTACCGCGATAGCCTTACAAACTATCAAGGAGAAAGGAATGATGGATACGACCTACGGAGCCTCTTCTTTTTCTATTTTACTTTTTCAAGATATTATAGTGATTTTCATGCTAGGTGCTTTGCCACTGCTTTCTACCGCTACCACTGTTGCAAGTGGTGAAGGTCATGGAGCATCTGAGAATTTACTGGATGGTTTGCCTATCGCCTTTCAAACCCTAGCAATTATACTATCTGTTGTAATTATTATCGTTGCTGGTAAGTATTTAATTGTACCCATGCTGCGTAAAGTGGCAAAAACTGGAGTGCGCGAGCTTCTCATCGCAGCTGCACTATTGATTGTATTCTCTATATCCTTTTTAATGGAATACGTAGGTCTCAGTCCGGCGCTAGGTGCATTTTTAGGCGGAGTGGTGTTATCAAATAGCGAATTCAAACATGAGCTGGAGAGTACGCTAGAGCCTTTCAAGAATCTACTGCTAGGCTTATTTTTTATGGCAGTGGGAGCCTCCATCAATTTTATTGTGATTGCTAAAAATCCGCTAACTATTGGTGGGATATTAATTGCTATTGTAATCGTAAAGGCGATCGTATTGTTTGTTACTGGTTATACTTTTAAGCTAAAATTAGATCAGAAATTGCTACTAACTTTTAGCCTATCACAGATAGGAGAGTTTGCCTTTGTCTTGCTTTCTTTCGCGTTCAGTTTGCAATTATTAGAGCAAGATCAAATGGATATGATGCTCGTGATTACGGCACTTACCATGTCACTTACACCTATCACAGGGATGATCAATGAGCGATTTATATTACCAAGAATAGGAACCAAAGAATCTATAAAACGACCTATGGATCACATCGCAAAGTCGCAAAATGTGATACTTGTTGGTTTTGGACATTTTGGGAGTACGATAGGACGCTTTTTAAGATCTCATGGAGTAGAGGCGACTATATTAGATCAAGACTCAAATCGTGTAGATTTTCTTCGTAAGATGGGTTTTGAGGTGTATTATGGAGATGCCACGCGCATAGACTTACTAGAATCTGCAGGAATCGCTCAGGCAAAAATTCTAATTTGCGCCATAGATAACCCTACAGTAACCACACAAGTGACAAAGCTTGTCAAAGAAAAATACCCACACGTAGAACTTATGATACGTGCAAAAAATAGGAATGACGCCTATGACTTACTCAATCTAGGCATAGAAAATATTTACAGGGAGTCCCTAGATACCTCGCTCAGTATGGCCAGCGATGTATTGCATAAACTCGGCTTTAGGAAATATACCCTTAATAGGCAAGTGCAAAACTTCATAAAATATGATGAAGCTATTTTAAGACGTCTTGCCAAAGAACCTAAGAGAGGCACAGACAGTTATATTTTTGTCGCGCGTCAAGAGTTAGAAAAGCAAGAACGCTATCTCAATGAAGATTTTAATCGAGGCATTGTTGCATATGATAATCACTGGGACAGTGAGCACATAAGAAAAACACTTGAGGAGCAACAGCATGACGAAGATGAGGATCCTGAGATTTAAGGCCTAGCCTTATTAAAATAAAAACTGCTCAAAGCTCCCTTTCGGGAAAATTTGAGCAGTTACTATTAATGCTATTAAAATGATTTAGTTCTTTTGGTTGTATTAATTGTCACAACTGGGATACGCATCAATCACATTGGTCAATATGAGTGCCGAAAAGTAGACGGCTATTTACAATCCTAGGATGTAACTTTCTATATTATTAGAAACCTGAACAATAAACAACAAAAGCAATCAACGGTTGCTGATTATCTCCATCCCCCGCCCAAGGCTTCATATAAATCAACAATAGATACAAGTTGCTTTAGTTTACTCTCGATAACGTTAAGTTCGGCATTAAGAGCACTTTGTCTAGCCGTAAGTAAATCTAGATAAGTTGCATAACCGTTTTTTAAGAGCTCATCAGAATTTGCCTCTGCTGCGCGGAGGGCAGTCACCTCTTTATTGATAAATTCGAATTTTTTAGTTTCTGCTTCATATTCAAATAATGCATTTGATACTTCAGTTCCCGCTACAAGCAATGTTTTTTTAAATGCTAGTAAGCTCTGTTCTTGTTGAGCAATAGCAACTTCGCGCTGCGTTCTCAACTTTCGCTGATTCAAAAGAGGTTGTGTTAATCCGCCTATGACTGTTGCAAATAATGAGTTTGCACTCAAAAGCTCATCAATTTCAAGACTCTGGAAACCTCCTGCTGCAGTTAATCGCAATGAAGGATATAAGTTGCTTTTTGCGACATTAGTGAGCTCAAAAGATTGAATCAAATCAAACTCGGCTGCCATCACATCTGGTCTATTAGTTAATAGTGTTGCTGGTACTCCTAGTTTTAATTCTTCATCAAGTGTTTGACTATCTAATGTGCTTCTCTCAAAGCGTTGTCCAGGTTTACCTAGTAAAATACTAAGGATGTTTTCAGTTTTAAATAGTGCTGTTTCAAGATCTACTTGTAACGCTTTTGCATTGTTATACTGTGCTATATTCTGGTCTACAGCAACCTGTGTAACCTGTCCAGCATCTTTTAATGCTTTTATAGTTTCTACACTACGTTCTCTAGTTGCAACCGTTTCTTCTGTAATTGCAATCTGGGCATCGAGAGCTAGCAGGTTATAATAGGTGTTTGTAATACTTGCAACAAGCTGTGTTTTTACTGCTTGGTGTCCTGCTACACTTTTCAAATATGCTGCTTGCGTAGCTCTTTGGTTACTTCTTATTTTTCCCCAGATGTCTGCTTCCCAAGATAGATTTGCTGTGATATCAAATTGATCTGTAGCTCTATTGGTAAGAAACTGACCAAATTGCGTGTTCTCAGAGAGTACTTGATGTGTAAAATTTGCTCCTACATTAACGGTAGGTAAATAACCAGCCTTTCCTTGTTTCGCGTAAGCTTGTGCAGCAACCATCTGTTGTATAGCGATGCGCACATCCATGTTATTTTCAAGTCCTTCTTGAATGTAAGACTGCAACTGCTCATCTTTAAATAAGGTTCTCCAAGATACATTTGCAATAGAAATACTATCTGTAGGCAGATTGTCTGTTCGATACAGTGCCTCTGTTTCTGCAGTAATATCTGGCTGTACATAGTCTTGTGCTACAAAGCAACTTTGTAATACGACAGCGACTACTAGCAAGAGTATGGGCTTGCTTATATTTTTATAGGTGATAGGTGATTTCATTATTCTTGTGTTTCAATAGTTTGTACTGCTGGTTTACTAGAAATGCGTTCTTGTAACCACTGAAAAAATATAAATAAGATTGGGATGACAAATACTCCTAAGATGGTTCCTATGAGCATCCCACCTACGGCTCCTGTACCTATAGAGTTGTTTCCTTCAGACCCAACACCTTTGGCTAACACCAATGGCATCAATCCTAAAATAAAAGCAAAGGAGGTCATTAAAATAGGTCTTAGTCGAGATTTCGCACCGTTTATGGCAGCACTTACGATGTCCTCGCCGCTTTTTCGCCTAGCGAGGGCAAATTCTACAATAAGAATTGCATTCTTGGCGAGCAGGCCTATCAGCATGATTAAAGCAATCTGGAAATAGATGTTGTTCTCTAAACCAAACAACTTAGTACTTATGTAGGCTCCAAAGACTCCAAATGGTAAAGAAAGTATTACCGCAAATGGTAATAAGTAACTTTCATATTGCGCACTTAATAAGAAGTACACAAAGAGAATACTCAACCCAAATATAAAAGCGGTTTGATTTCCTGCATTTACCTCTTCTCTTGTAAGACCAGAATATGCGACAGTATAGTTGTTAGGTAACTTTGCAACCTCTTCATCTATGATTCTAATAGCGTCTCCAGTACTAAAACCTTCATTTGTAGCACCAGTGATAGAAGTAGAATTAAATAAGTTAAAACGAGTAACAGATTGTGGTCCATACACACGTTCTAAGTTTACAAACTGTGTGATAGGAGTCATCTCTCCAGAGTCTGTTCTTACATACATACTATTTAAATCTTCAACGCCAGCGCGATCATCAGGTAGCGCCTGAATATAGACTCTAAACTGCTTCCCAAACTTAGAGAAATCTGATGCATAAATACCTCCGATATATCCTTGTAATGTGGAGAAGATACTATTAATAGGTACTCCTTTTTCTTTAGCAAGAGGTACATTGATTTCCATCTCATACTGTGGATATTCTGTACTAAAAGAAGACTGCGCATATTTAATTTCTGGATGTGACATTAATGCTGCTGCAAATTCTTTATTGGCAACATCTAAGTCTTTAAACTCACCTCCAAACTTGTCTAATAAGTTTACTTCAAAACCAGATGAGTTACCAAATCCTCGAATACTAGGAGGAGAGAAGAAAATAATCTTAGCCTCAGGAATATTTGCAACTATACCAAAGAGTTTACCTGTAATAGCAGTCGCAGATAGTGAAGGATCTTCACGCTCATCCCAATTTGCTAGTTTTATAATTCCAAAGCCGTAGTTACTTCCTGCACCATTTATTAAACTTCTACCTTTAATAAAGTTGACACCCACAATGCCTTCTAAGCTATCAATTCTATCATATAAGTCTAGCGTTACAGCATTTGTTCTGTCTAGTGATGATCCCGCTGGAAGTTCAATATTTGCAAAAATTATCCCTCTATCTTCATTAGGTACAAAACCAGTAGGAGTTGTTTTTGATGCCCAAACAATACCTACGATAGCAAGTGCTAATAATAAGACAGGCATCCATTTTTGTCTGTATAAGAATGATAGCGAGTGGCCGTATCTAGTAACTGTAGCGTTAAAACCTCTATTAAATAAGGTATAAAATCGCTGTAAAGGTCCTTTTCTTTTGAGTTCCTCATCATCTTTGTGTGACTTTAAAAGTAACGCACACAACGCTGGACTCAGCGTCAAAGCATTTACCGCCGAAATAAGTATAGATATAATAAGTGTAACCCCAAATTGCTCATAAAATACTCCCGTAGGTCCTGTAACAAAGGTAACTGGGATAAATACTGCTGCCATTACTAAGGTGATTGATATAATCGCCCCAGAGATTTCATTCATGGCAGTAAGTGTCGCTTTTTTAGGATCTTTTTCCCCTTCATCCATTTTAGCATGCACAGCTTCTACTACTACAATAGCATCATCTACTACAATCCCAATGGCGAGTACGAGAGCAAACAGGGTAAGTAAGTTGATAGAGTATCCAAAAACACTTAAAAAGAAAAACGTACCAATAATAGAAACAGGTACCGCAATGGCTGGAATAAGTGTAGATCTAAAGTCTTGTAAGAATAGAAATACTACTAAGAAAACTAATATAAAGGCTTCTAATAAGGTTGTAAGTACTTTATCTATAGATGCATTTAAAAATAAACTAGTATCGTAAGGAACAAAAACTCCTAGCCCTTCTGGTAGGTCTTTTTCTACAGATGCTATGGTTACTTTAATATTCTCAATAATCTCTCTTGCGTTGGATCCCTTTGTTTGGAAAATTCCCATAAAAACTGCAGGATGTCCTAAACTCACTGCATTTGATGCGTAAGATTGTGCATCTAGCTCAATCGTTGCCACGTCATCTAGACGTAAAAACTGTCCGTTTCCTAATGCTTTGATGATGATGTCACCATATTGCTGTTGATCTTTAAAGCGGCCACTATACGTTAGTGTATATGAAAAAGCTTCTCCATTATTTTCTCCTAAAGATCCTGCTGCAGCTTCCAAGTTCTGTTCTTGTAATACCGCCTGTATATCTGATGGAATTAGTCCGTATGATGCAAGCTTCTCTGGCTTTAACCAAATACGCATTGCATAATCCTGTTGAGAAAATAAACTTACATCACCTACACCGCTTATACGCTGCATCGCTGGAATTACGTTTATTTTTAAATAGTTCTGGATGAATGTTGCGTCGTAATCTTCACTTTCAGAATACATGGAGATAAACATCAAAGCACTTGTTTCTTGCTTTTGTGTAGTAACTCCTGTTTGTACTACTTCTTGTGGCAGTAGTGGTGTAGCTCTAGAAACACGGTTCTGTACGTTTACCGCTGCAATATCCGCATCAATCTCTTGATTAAAATAAACCGTAATCTCGGCAGTACCATTGTTTGATGCAGTAGAGGTGATGTAGGTCATCCCTTCTACACCGTTAATTTGCTCTTCAATAGGGATAATTACACTTTCTAATACTGTTTCTGCATTTGCTCCTGGATAAGAAGCAAGTACTTTTATGGTAGGTGGTGCAATATCTGGGTATTCTTCTATAGGTAAGCTAGTTATGCTTATAGCACCTAGTACCACTATGATAATAGAAATTACCGTTGAAAGCACGGGTCTTTCAATGAATGTTTTTAACATGTCTTGTGTTTTTTAAGTGTAAGCTAGTTCTTAAATAGCGTTTGTATAGGTTTAGTAGCTTCCTCAAATGGAACTTCTTGAGGTGTGATAGTCATACCGCTTCTTAATTTTCCTACACCAGAAACGATGATAGTATCTGTTAGCTCGATACCTGATTCCACAACATATAGGTTATCTACTATTGCTTTTACTTTGAGTATTGAAGTAGCTATTTTATTCTCATTGTCAACTTTAAAAAACATGATATTTCCTTGTTGTTCGTAGGTAGCTTCTTGAGGAATAACAATGGCATCCTCGTATATCGTTGGGATTTGTATTTTACCACTATTACCGTTTGTTAGTAATTGGTTAGGATTGTCAAAAACTGCTCTTAAACTTACGGTACCCGTACGTTGATCAATTTGACCGCTACTAGTTTGTATAGTTCCTTTTTCAGAATAGGTTGTACCATTTGCAAGTATTAAACTCACATCAGAAAAGTTTGCAAGCTTTTCGGCGAGATCTTTTCCTTCTGCTTGTTGTAAGAAGTCTAAGTATTGTTTTTCATTAAGACTAAAGAAAGCATATACCTTACTAATATCACTCACAGTAGTGAGCGGTTGAGGATCTGCAGGACTAACCAGCGAACCTTCTCTATACGTAATGGCACCTACAAATCCATCTACAGGGCTTGTGATAGTCGCGTATCCTATATTTGCAGAGATACTGCTATAATTTGCTTTTGCTTGTGCTAGATTTGCTTTTGCAGTTTCTAATTGTACGGCACTTATGATATTCTTTTCTACCAGTGGCGTCAATTTATCAATTTCAACCTGAGCAACATTTACTCTTGCTTTTGCTGCACCAGCATCTTGATTAAGCGATTGTGTCTCGAGTCTAAATAATACTTGGCCCTTACGTACTTTTTGACCTTCGTCTACAAGTACTTGCTGTATATATCCAGATACTTTTGCTCGTACAGCACTATTTACAATTCCTTCTAGACTTGTAGGGTATTCTTGGTAAGCGATTACGGTTTTAGGCTCTAACTTCATTACTGGAAATGGAGCTGGAGGAGCTTGCTGTGCTGTAGCAGCGGTATCTTCTTGATTACCTCCACAACTTATTGTAATAAATAACACAACAAGTGCAAGCAGGGTGAATGATGTATATTTTTTCATAGTACTTTATATTTCAAATTTGGCGTCTGTTAATTTTGCTCTTAGTATTTCTATAGAAGCCGTAGCTTCATCTAAAAATTTGATGTAATCATTATGAAAATTCAAATCAAACTTTTCTGCATCGTCACCATCATTTTGGAGATTTATTGTTTCCTTATAAGTCTTTATCTCTTCATGTAACTCTCGTACCTCTTTCCACTCATTCATGAGATTATCTACATGGTGTACTACCATATCCTTATTGATAATAAAGTACTTCTTACGATCACCGGTTTTTGTGAAATACTCTATTTTATTAAGGTCTTGTAGGTGATTGAGGTGTGTTGAAATCGTACTCTTACTAGCGCATAGTATATTAACCATGTCCTCAAAAGTGCTTCCTTTTTTTCCTGTAAGTATTGTATATGATAGTATGCGAGCTGCTACTGGAGCTAGTTGCTCTCGCTTTTCGATATGTACACCTAGTTTTTCAACAAGTGACATTTTTTCTTTACAAATTTTGTCTGTCATTATTCCTTCATTTATTCTCATCGCTCTATTGAACAAACAGATGAGATTCAAATACACGGCAAAATTAACCGTTAGTTCGGAACATACCGAACTAATCGAAGTTAAAAAAAACATAATTAATATAGCTTTCGCGAAAGCGTAACAAAAACAAGGGTATGTACCTTTTAAAAGAACAGCACAGCTCTGCATCACTACATGTAGTTGGTACTGATTTTTGAAATGTACCCAAATAAATAAGCCATCCTCTTGAGAAAAGGATGGAGAGGTAACAGTAGGGTATGGGAAAGATGAAATTAGCTAAAATCCATTCCCAAATCTAAATCAATATCATTCTTTACGGCAGCATCTTTATGAGCTGTAAATGTAGATTTTGGAGAAGTTTGAGTAGCAAGATGATCTGGGAGCTCCTCTAGAAAGTAGGCGCTATTTTCTCCTAGTTCTTCTTGCGTATCTGTTTTATGATGAAAGGCGTTAATGGATTCCGTAGCTCTTGTGATAATGAGTTCATTTTTTGCTCTGGTGAGCGCTACATATAGCACACGTCTATCTTCTTCTACTTCATCTAGATTCCCTAGGCTGTAGGAAGAAGGGTAGGACTTAGGAGATACGTTGAGCACAAAACAAACATCTGCTTCAAGTCCCTTAGCCGAGTGTACGGTAGAGATGGTGACATGATCTTGATGATCTGTGGTAGTTAATTTACTGCCTTCTAGTGTGTTTTGACCTGAAACATGTGCAGCATTATCTAGAATCCCTTCCGAGATAAAAGCGCCAAGTGTCGCATAGTTTTCAGAAAGCATTTCTAGTACAGGAAAATCTCCTTTGCGCTTTTCTGTCCAGTCTTTGCTGTACTTCATAGCAAGATCAAACTCCATAGCGCTGTACAGTTCCTTGATTGCTTGCTTTACATTTCCTTTATTGTCAAAAACCGTTTTGTAAAATTTAGATACTTTTTCTCCTTCGGTACCAGAGATGATAGAGGTGAAGGTATCTGGCCTTATATCTTCTGGTGCAATTTGCATCACCTCCGTCATGTAAGACGTTGCTTTTACAGCACCAATACCGTGGATGAAAGTAAAAAAGCGAATCCACGCAATCTCATCTAGCGGATTATTAATCACTCTCAATACCGCTACTAAATCTTTTATGTGAGCCGCTTCAAGAAACTTCCGTCCGCCGAAGGTTTGATAAGGAATCTTCTTTTGGAGAAATACTGCTTGTAATGGTCTTGTGTAGTATTGCGATCTGCTTAAGATTAGAAAATCAGAAAAGGAGCTCCCGCCACTAGAAAAGGCTTCTAGAATTTTATTGGCTATATAATTTGCTTCTTCAAATTGGTTATTCACATTCAAAATCACAGGCACTTTCCCAGGTCCTCTGCTTGAGATTAATTTTTTATTGTACTGTACAGGTGATTTTTCTAGTAACCAATTTGAGATATCAAGAATCTCCTGTGTAGAACGATAATTTTTGTCCAGCACTTTTACCGTCGCATCTGCTACGCGTTCCTTAAACAAGTGAACATTCTTAAAATCTGCGCCACGGAAACTGTAAATAGATTGTGCATCATCTCCCACACAAAACAGATGACAGATATGCTCAAAAGGCTTTAATAAATACCATTGCAGCGGATTAGTATCCTGCATCTCATCAATCAAAATATGCTCGTATGAGGAAGCCAGAATCTCTCTTGCTTTTTCATCTTTATTCAATCTATTTGCTATAACAAGCAGTAAATCGTCATAGTCAAGGTACTGCTGTCTCTTCTTTTGTAGCTGGTACTCTTTTATGAGATGCTCTAGCTGTGGTCGCAGTGTGGCGATATCTTCGGTTACTTGAGGATCATCTTTACCTTTATAGAGCAACTTGCGTATGGTATCTGTGAGGTTACTTCTTGTGTTACGTGCAAAGGAGAAGATATCGAGAATTTGCTGCGGCTTGATTCTTACTTTCCCGTATTCCTCACTGGCATTACCGCATGCCATTTTCATCAAACTTAACTGATCATCGGGATCAATTACCGTAAAACTTGCCGCACCAAAAAGATTAGGAAACTTCACAATAAGCTGGTTACACCAGCTATGAAAGGTGCTGCCATTAATCGCGCCGCTTGTACCAGCAGGTAATCCTGCTTTTACACGCTCTACAATCTCGCTCGCAGCTCTCTTTGTAAATGTGAGGATCTGTATCTTTTCTGGACGCACGCCAGATTGAATGAGATACTCCGCTCTACCTACAATAGTTTTAGTTTTACCAGTACCTGCTCCTGCAAGTAGCAGTAAGTGTTTACCATCAAAAGTAATGGCCTCACGTTGCTTAGTGTTATATGAATCTATAATGGCAGTTTTTTTATTTTCAAAGATAGGAAATTATTCATAATTTTGGATTTTATCCTACACTTCAATATATTGAGAAGAGCCTTCTTAGATCTACAAACTAACAGCAATAATTTAAAAATAGCGAGCGCTATTGCATTTTCTGTGGTCGTTTTTGATGATGATGAGGAGCTGTATTATCATGAAAGCCTTATCAAACCGCTTCAAGTGCTATCTCCAGATCAGGAATTCACTTACGGAATCACAAATAAAGCACTTAGAAAAGCGCCGTCTTTTATAGATATCGCGAGTTTACTCATCGAGAATTTAGAGGATTGTGAGATTGCATATTTTGATAATTTCTCACAGCAGTTGTTACGCAAGTGTTTTAGGGAGATTGGCTATCCACTAGGGAAGTCATCCCTTATTTTTAATGGGACTTCCTCCAGAAAGAGTAGCAGCGCAGCACAACTATCTTTTGAGGAAACTGCAGCTATTCATTCGGTGGAGTATGATTCTTTTAAGCCCGGTATGAATGCTAGAGGACTGGCTCAATTGTTTCAAATTAAGGCTAGTGTGGATGATAATGAGAGTTACGCTTTCGCGAAAGCGGGAAATAACACCATCGCTACCACAAGCCTATATGACCATTTACCTAAAACAAGTGGCGTTTATTACTTTAGGAACGCTGCCGACGAAGTGATTTACGTAGGAAAAGCAGTCAACTTAAAAAAGCGAGTGATTTCTCATTTTAAGAGCAGGTTAGTTTTTGAAAAGAGCCTGTGTAAGGAAACCGTCGCTGTAGAATATGTAGAAACCGGAAACGAGTTAATTGCTTTACTCAAAGAGTCGGCAGAGATTAAACAGTTGACACCGATTTATAATTCGCAACAGATAGAGACCAACAACCCTTGGATTGTGGAATCTAAAATAGATGCCAAAGGAATCTTGAGAATTGTACCCACAGAAAAGAACTACACAGACTCCTGTCATACCGTTTCTTTTAATAGGGATTCTGTAATCCAGCAACTCAAACTATTACAAATAATGCACGCGCTATGTCCAAGATTTATGGGTGTAGAACGTACTGCTGGTTCTTGCTCTAGCAAAGCTTGTAAGGGCGTTTGTAGGGGAGAAGAACCCAAGGAAATATACAATGCAAGAGTATACAAAGCGCTGGACACTCTCACAAGTAAAGAAGAAACCTATTACCTTGATCTCATAGGAAGAACCAGCAACGAGCGATCATTTGTTCTTGTGGTAGACGGGATTTATATGGGATATGGATATATTACAAATCAAGAGACGGTAAATACCATAGAAGACCTTGAGGCATATCTTATTCCTCAAGAACACACCTATTATACGAGCAGAAGTATCCTTACTCACCTTAAAAAACGCGGGGTTATTAAAAATATCTTAAGATAGCGCGGTTCAATTCCCATCCTTTACTGACTTTTTAATGCGTTTATGTTCATTAAAAGGCACTTTTTTTATTTCGCTTATCTATTTGTTAGCAGTAGCTACTAGTAGTTCACGCAAGATTTATTGCCTGTTGAACCCCTCTTTTTCTTTCCTCTTAATTAATCATATTTAATCTTTTTAAGCTTTAAGAACGCTCTAACACATGGAGTTAAATAAGATTAAATGTCATTTTTAAAGAGAGTATCCCTTGTAATTTTATAAAAAAAAGAGATGGAAAAGGATACAATAACGAAGACAGACATAAACGATACAGATGAACGTCCCAACGGATTAGGGTATGGCGGAAGAGATAAACCATCATCCAAAGATCTTAATCAGAACGAGGAAGAGTAGCAAGAGTAATGGCTACAATGTACCGATAACGTACACATTTTAACTAATCATGTGTTTCTCTTAAAGAGACACTTTTAAAACTAAGAATTATGAAACAGACAACAGCAGAAGCAGCAAGAGAACAATCTCACATAGATATCGTAAATAATTTACAAAGTATTCTAGAGAAGAATTACGATGCAGAAGAAGGATATAAAGAAGCAATGCTCAAGGCAGATAATAGCTACTTAAAAGACTACCTCAAAAATAAAGCAGCAACAAGAGCAACATTTGCCACAGAGATCAGTGATATTATTTTAAAGCTCAATGAAACTCCAAAAGCTTCTGGAAGTACTACAGGAAGTATACACAGAACATGGATGAATATTAAGGATGCCTTTAGCTCAAACTCAGACGAGGGAATCTTAGAAGAGTGTATCCGTGGAGATAAAGCGAGTATAGATGAGTATAATGAGGTGATGGAAAACCAAGCATTTCCAGTTGAAATTACAAGCGTACTTACAAATCAATTGCTACAGGTAAAAAAATCTGTAAATGATATTAAGAAGATAGAAGACCTATTTTAAACCCTATCAAGTAAGAAAAAAGCCACCCTAGGGTGGCTTTTTTTTGCTACCTTGGGTAGCAATATGATTTTTGGCAAACTTTTTAAAACGATTAGTCGTTCCCAAAAGAGGTTCAAAACTGTGTGCTATATAAGCGAGCATACATCTGATTTGACTCATATGGAAATAAGTGCGCTTCTTAAGAAATCTCAAAAATACAATGTTGCTCACGGCATTAACGGTGTTCTTATAAGTGCGTCAAATAGATTTTTTCAAATCTTAGAAGGGGAAGAATAGGAAATTAATGCGCTGTTTCAGAGAATTCAAGCAGATGCTCGTCATACAAATATTATAAAGCTATTCAATGCCAAGGTTAATCGGCCATTTTTCTCATCGTACAATAGTTCTTTTAGAGTAGGTCTAGGGAGTGATGAGATTACTGAGATAAATAAATACCTTTCGATTACTTCAAACCATCCCTTTGAAGCAAATGTTGTAGGTATTCTCAATTCTATGGCGCTATCTGCAAGAATAGGATAGAGGGATGAAGGTGGTGATTTAAACAGACTGTTAATAATCATGGCTACCTTAACACTTTTCTTATTTCCCGTTAAAATATTCTTTAGGTTGTTATAATGTGTATTGAGACAAGGCTTTGTGTTTTTAAATTTATATAAAACCAATTATTATGAAAGCACAAGCATATTTATCATTTGACGGAAATTGCCAAGAGGCATTAAATTTTTATAAAGGAATTCTAGGTGGAGAGGTAGTAAACCGCGAGACTTGGGAAGGAAAGGAAACAGATATTCCAGAACATTACCGCAACAAGTTGCAACACGCAGAACTTAAAGGAAAAGGATTTCACTTTATGGCGTATGATGCAGCACCAGATACACCGCTTACTTCAGGTAATAAGGTGTGTATGAGTCTTGATTTTAACGATACATCTGAGGCTCAATCTACATTTGAGGCGTTAAGCGCGCAAGGAAAAATTAATTCACCATTCCAAGAAACTAGTTGGAACGCTCATTATGGACGTTGCACAGACCAGTTTGGAGTAGAGTGGATGGTAAATGCCAAATAAATCCACAGAAAAAGCAAAGTAAAGCCCTCACTAGAGGGCTTTTTTAATCTTAAAAATAAAAATACATGGAAAACTGGATAACCGCATCAATGCCCATTTTAGGTAAAGTATTAATATCAATAATAGCCATATTTACAGTGATGATTATCATCACGCGCATTTCTGGCTTACGCACATTTGCAAAGATGTCAAGTTTTGACTTTGCATCAACTATTGCCGTAGGTTCTGTACTTGCATCCATTATTCTCAACCCAGACCAATCACTTCTTAAAGGAGGAATCGCATTAGCGGGTATTATTGCTTTTCAAACTTTATTTGCCTTGCTAGTAAGAAAAAGTTCATTCTTTAAAAATCTTGCTACTAATGATCCATTGCTGTTGATGAAAGATGGTAAGATTCTTTATAAAAATTTAGAAAAATCAAACGTAGGTGAAGGAGACCTCATCGCGAAACTAAGGGAAGCAAACGTGCTTGACTACAGTGAGGTAAGAGCCGTTGTACTAGAAAGTACAGGTGATATGTCTGTACTTCACGACGATGGAGATAACAAGTTAAATGATAGTCTTTTAGAAGGGGTGAGGATTTGCTAGAAGTATCCGGTGTAGTTATTACGCTTTCGCGAAAGCGTAACTATATCCTTACAACGTCTGTAATATCTACTTGAACAGTGTTGAATTTTCTAGCTGTTTGCTCGCCTCTTCATAACCTATCTCAAATATTGCAGGAATACTGCGCATACTGAAAGTACCAAACTTGGCTAACTTTTCTGGGCATATCAACAAATCACAATCCTTAAATTTATTGAGGCCTCTATGATGGAGATTAATCTCATACGCCCTGTTAAGAACTTGGTATGAATATTTTAAATTCTTCATAGTTATTGCCTCGAGCGGATTTACATAGCTACCTATGATAACATCACATTGAGGAACTAGAGGTTCTATGGGGAAGTCATCTATCACACCGCCATCAAAGTAATGAACGTCGTCTATCTCTATGGGAGTAAAAATCCCCGGAAAAGACGCCGAAGCAATAACAGGATTTATTAAGGGACCTGAGTCAAAGGTGCGCAGTTGTCCAGTGAGTACCGTAGTAGCTGTAATGGATAATGGAAGCTGTAAAGACTCAAAACTATCTTCTATAAAATATGCCGATAAGTCTTTGTGAAATAGTGCAGAATCTAAAAAGCCTGGTTTCCTTCTAGCAAACCGCTTTATTGAGAAAACAGGCGTTGTTTTAAAAAACTCATATATTTTTTCCCAATCGTGACCAGCGGCATATAACGCACCTACAATAGCTCCAGCACTAGTACCAGAAATATGAGTGGGTTTAATGTTATGTTCAGACAGTGCTTTGAGCACTCCCAGGTGAGCAACACCTTTAATACCACCTCCAGAAAAGGAAAGTCCTATATTCATTTTTGAACTATTATAATGCTAAGATAGTAAACCTTTTAGTGGGTTATTTCAATAGGATTTACAACTTTGCGCCATAACTCAAATCACCAGCGTCACCTAGGCCTGGAATAATATATCCTTTTGAATTAAGCTTATCATCAATAGCCGAAATCCACAAGTGGGTGTTGTCTGGAAATTCATTTTGTACATACTCAACTCCTTCTTGAGACCCTATTACAGCGATTATATGAATTTGTGCTGGTGTACCATGAGGTTTTAATGCCTCTAGTACATTTTTGAGGGTCTTGCCTGTTGCTAGCATGGGATCTATAAGAATCAATGTCTTTCCTTCAAGTGAAGGAGCAGCTAGGTAGCTCACGATTACCTCAAACTCATCATCATTATTAGGATGCTCTCTATAGGCAGAGATAAAAGCATTTTCTGCACCGTCAAAATAATTGAGCAGTCCTTCATGTAATGGTAATCCCGCACGTAATATAGAACACAACACAATGTCTTGTTGTGGTAAATTCATTTCCTTTTTACCTAATGGAGTTTGTACTTTCTTAGTTTCAAACTTTAATGATTTACTCATTTCATAGGCTAGAATTTCTCCTACACGTTCAATATTTTTTCTAAAGCGCATCGTATCTTTCTGAATATCATGGTCTCTCAACTCATAAATAAACTGATTGAGGATAGAATGGTCTTTAGAGTAATCGTGTATGTGCATGTCAATAATATTTTATGAGAGATAAAGATATAGAAAGGCTGGCTTATAAGAGCTTATTTAACACCGAGTACATAAAGGATTGCAGTTTGTACATTTCTGTTTTACCAGTCTTTTTTCCTATACTTCCTGCATTATAAAGACCTATCCAAACAAGAAGAAGAAGTATCATTCCTACTAATGGAAAAGTATAAGATAATGTCAATGTGATACTTGTGTACAACCATACAGCACTTGCCATAAATAGAATGAAAACTATAAAATGAAAAAACATAAATAGCGTCCAGACTGTGGGGCTAGGTCCATAAAGTCCTCTTATAACTGTAGGTTGTGTTTCTATTTTATAAATCTCTAGATGTAATTGTGGAGACCAGAAATGCTGCTCCTTCTTGGGTAAACTTATAAAAATATGATCATCTGAGCGATGTACTAAAAAGTCTGTTGAGATCGCCCCTGCATTTTCGTAAGCACGTAAAATTGTCTCTGGAAGTATAGCACACTCAAGCTTGAAGCGCGGTCTTAATACAATATCGTTAGAAAGTTCCATAAGCTAGTTTTATTAGAAGAGCGATGTATTTTATAAATATAGAGCTATTGCTAAGTACTGTACTATGATTAATGTCATGATATATCCTCTTAATACCCAATAACTTTGAGAGGTAATCTTTCTTCACAATCAGGGTATATGAAATGTTTTTTTCAACTACTATTATTAGGCTTTACAATATCTAGCTATGCTCAAGTCTGGAGTGTAGAATTACGACCCACATTACATATCCCTACTCGTGAGGTAGCAAATCAAAAGTTGCGCATAGGAAATGGACTAGAAGTAACAGGGGTTTTATCTATAGGTAAACATACAGATGTATATGGCGGGCTTATCTGGAATCGCTTTGATACGGATGAAAGTTTTAAAGAGTCTGATATAGAATTTATACAAAAAGGTTTCCTCTTTGGAGGGATGGTGTCGTTCTCTTTACTTGAAACGCAGAAAAATCCATTTTATGTAAGAGCAGGCTTAACACTAATGACGGTAGACGCAGAGCGCACAGAGGGAAATTTGATTATTAAAACAAATCCCGCAATTGGTACACATCTAGGCCTAGGGATGAAAATCATAAGTTTAGGAAACTGGCATGTGCTTCCAGAAGTGCGTTACGGAAACTCTTCACACAGATATCAAGAAGCAGGTGAATATCGCCATATCTCCTTTGGTAATATTTCTATTACAGCAGCTTTAAGAAGGAGCTTTTAATAGGATTAATGATGATAAATAGTAAGTATACAGCAGCTGATAATTATCATAGTATAGACTGCTCTTTCTCTCTAGATTTACGGTAAACACAACATATTATGACAATTACATTTCAATACGTAAAAATTCAAGAGAGTGAAACGTTAAGTGCTGCTACGGTTGAGCACCTCAATAAACTCAATAAAAAGTACCCAGAACTTATAAGAGCTCAGGTTTACTTTAAGGTAGAAAATACTGCTGCAGCTGCCCACCAAATATGTGAGATAGAAATAAGTGCTCCTGGGCCTAGAATATTTGCCACTACGACTGCTGTACACTTTGAAACAGCAATGAAGGAAACCATCGCAGACCTAGATAAACAGCTCAGTAAGCGCAAAGGAATATTAAACACACACTAAACCCATTGTTATGAAAAAGATATTAGTACCTGTAGACTTTTCGGCGCATTCAGAATATGCACTTGAGACGGCTTCCGCTTTCGCGAAAGCGCACAACGCAGAGATTATATTGCTTCACATGTTAGGCTTATCAGATAGTATTCTTCCTAAGGATGAAAGAGAAGGAGTAGACCAAGCGGTGTTCCATATGAAACTTGCCGAAAAACAGTTTAAAGAGTTTAGAAACAAACCTTATATGAAAGGAATTACAGTCACAGAGAATGTCCAAAACCATACCGTTTTTCAGGATATTAATGAGCTGGCAACGGAACAAGAGGTAGATTTAATTGTAATGGGTTCGCATGGAGTCAAAGGACTTAGAGAAGAGTTTATAGGGTCAAATACTGAGAGAGTAGTGCGTAGCTCATCGATTCCTGTGCTAGTTGTCAAAGAAAAAATGACCTCATTTATACCTAAAAATGTTGTTTTTGCCTGTGATTTTAAATTAGAAAATGTTAATGCATATCGAGAAGCTATTCCACTATTTGAAGAGATGGAAGCTCGTATACATCTTGTATATGTAAACCTCCCTACAGATCGCTTTAAAAGCACCAAGGAGATAGAAGAAACCATGGCAAATTTCATGCATGCAGCCGAGTTTGGGACAGGGTTACATCAAGAAGATCTCGTGATTGTAAATGGTTACACCATTGAAAGTGGTTTATATGAATATGCAGAAAAGGTGGGAGCAGATGCACTTGCAATGCCTACGCATGGGCGTAAGGGGCTTGCACATTTCTTTGCAGGGAGTGTAGCAGAAAATGTAGCAAACCATGCAAAACTTCCCGTATTTACATTTAAAATGTAAGTGACAGGTGAAAGTAAGAAAAAGGGTGAGTTTCTCAAGAAACTCACCTTTTTTTATGCTCGGCTTTAAGATGGATTATCTTGAAGCTAGTAGTAATGGTTGTTGATAGCGTTCTATAAGATGCATAATTTCTATGAGCGGAATCACAACGCTATATTGGCCAGTGTATGAAGGGCAAATGATACAGTCATCAAAGTAAAACTCAATAGCGTTATCGTTAATTACAAAGTTATTTTTATAGGTTTTAAAGTCGGTATCAGATATTTCCCAGCAGTCATAAAACATTTCGCCAGAGTGAATTTGGTCGTAAATGGTTTGATTAATTAAATCAAATACTTTCTTCTCTGCTCCAGCGATAAAAAAGTCGTCAAAATAGATGAACTCCTCCTTATCTACATTGTAATTGAGACAGTCAAACATGTAAGTAGAGTGTAACATACCAGAGTAATAATTTTCTTTGTAGAGCAGTATACTTACAAGGTTTAAATCATTTGCATGCAGTTTAAAATCTATAATTCGCTTATCTCTATAACGTTTAATACTCAAGGTATCGCATAGCAGTTCTTTATCCTCGAGAATCTCATTTACGGTACGCTCCACATTTAAGTAACTCTCTGTCATAAATGCGTTAAATGTCTTGTATTTAGGGTTTACAGTCTCATTAAGATAAGGATAGGTGTAATCTAGAAGATAATCATCTGTCTCTTTATGTAGTTTTTTTGACTCCACGACGGCTTTTAAAATTGTACGATCATCTGGTATTTTCATCAACGCTTCTTTTTTTGAAAGCTGATTTTTAGCCTGTATTTCCATGATGTCTTTATCTGTGAGGTACAGAGAATCTGCAGAGTCTGGGTCTAGTAATCCAGCCTCTTTTTGAGGTTTGGTTTTAGAGGGTTGTATTCTTAATTTTTCTGTAGGTTCTTTACAACCAGCAATAATTAAGAGCGCTAAGACAAAGATGTATGCTTTCATGATATGGTTTTAGTGAAGTAAATGTAGTTTGGATAGCGCATCTCTACTATGATATTCATCAGCTTTCTCAAATGAAATGATCTTAGGAGTATGTAATGTTTTGTTACGCTTTCGCGAAAGCGTAGTACATTACACTATGTTTATTATCCTAGTAGAATGGCTAGTGTGAAAGTGCAATTTCTAATTTACCCAGCATGACAAGTTCTGCCTTGTTAACGCCAGAAAATGAACGAGCAACAGACCATGCCGTTTGAATTATTATATTTTTAACCTCAAGCGTAAAAAAATGAGGATGCTCATTTTTATAGTTAATAAAAGCATCATACATATCTTGTGGATCTTCATTAAATGCCTCTACACCCTCAAACACGATAGAAATTAAATGCGCAGCATCATGACCCAAGGAATCTTTAAGATTATCAACTTCTAGCCAGTAATCTAGTATACATTTTTTAAGCTTAGAAAACTCTTCATCTCTTACAACCTTATCGCTAGCAGCGATGGCATAAAAAAGCTTGCCTAATTGTACATAAAAGAGCGTGTTCTTCTTATTGGTGTTGGTCATAATTATAGTGTTTAATCAAATTTAGAAGATTGATAATCTGTAATCTATGATTAATATCATTATATAGGGTCGAACGTTTTTTAATTGAGATAAGTATTTATGAAAGATGTTATGTTTTTCAATGTGTTATTTAGTTTTTATAGCGATTGTAGCCACTACATTTAATTAATAAGGATGGTTAATTTGTTAAGGACTAGTCTATCATTTTTTAGAAAGGTTATTTTCTGTATTTGCTGCTTTCTACTCTCTATTATTCTTGTACTTTTATGGGTATGGAATTTTTTGAAGAAAGTATTGAAGAAGCATTTATGATTCTCTTTGAGGGGGCGTCAGAAGGGATTGTAGTAGTAAATGAAGCCCAAACGATTGTGGCGACAAATCAATCTGCTCGTGATATTTTTGGCTATGAAAAAAAGGAGCTAGAAGGCAAGCCACTAGACACGCTTATCCCTATGCGCTTCCATAAGAGGCACGGTGGTCATTTTGACAAGTTTATGAATCACAGTGATAAGCGCGAGATGGGTATGGGGCGTGATTTATATGGCCAGTGTAAAGATGGACGGCAAGTTCCTGTAGAAGCGGGTCTCAATCCTTTTGTATTGCATAATAAGAATTATGTAATGGCACTAGTAACAGATATTACTGTGCGCAAAAACGCAGAAAAGGAACTTAGACAATGGGCAAACATTTTTAATGAGTCGCTCAATGAGATTTTTATTTTTGATGCGACAAGTCTAAAGTTTATCAATGCAAATCTAGGAGCGCAAGAAAATATAGGGTACACCCTTGATGAGCTCACATCAATGACTCCTGTTGATATAAAGCCAGAGTTTACAGAAACTAAGTTTCGTGATTATATCGCTCCATTACTCAATGGAGTAGAGAAGAAGTTAATTTTTAAAACTACGCACGAGCGCAAGGATGGTAGTCATTACCCAGTAGAGATACATTTACAACCTTCAAACGCTGACGATACTAATACGCTTGTTGCAATTATACTTGATATTACAGAACGAGTAAATTATACCGATAAATTAGAAAAAACGGTAGTAGAGCGTACACACCAACTAGAAGAGGCACTGCGCACGGAGATTGAGCTTAATGAGCTTAAAACTAAGTTTTTGTCATTAGTTTCTCACGAGTTTAAAACACCGCTAAGCGGTATTTTAACATCGGCTACACTAGCAGGAAAGTATACAAAAGAGGAGCAGCAAGAGAAAAGAGTAAAGCACTTAACAACCATACAGAATAAAGTAAAATACTTGAATACTATTATAGATGATTTTCTCTCTATAGAAAGACTCGAGACTGGAAAGACTAATTATGCTTACACAACGTTCCCCCTTAGTAAAGTACTTAACGAAGTGATTTATGATGCAAATATGCATCTTAAAGATGGACAGAGTATAAAATACCCTACAGATGCAGATGAGTATATTGTAGAGTTTGATGAAAAAATAATGGAGCTAGTACTTAGTAATTTACTTTACAATGCTATAAAATATTCATCTGAAGGAACTATTGTAGATATACAACTCAAAAAAATGTCTAGCGAACTTGAAATCAAGATTATTGATCAAGGGATAGGTATTCCAGAACATGAACAAAAATTCATTTTTAATCGATATTTTAGAGCAGAAAATGCGTTATTAAATGCAGGAACTGGTATAGGGCTCAACATTGTAAAAACGCACCTTGAAAACCTAGGAGCCTCCATAAGTTTTACTAGTGAGTTAGATAAAGGCTCTATATTTACAGTGATAATCCCAACTTCTTAATTTATGAAAAAGGTACTATTAATAGAAGATGATATGGCTTTGCGTGAGAATACTGCAGAGCTGCTAGAGCTATCTAATTATGATGTGGAAACGGCACCTAATGGTCGTATAGGGATAGAAATGGCAAAAGCAAACCCTCCGCAAATTGTAGTATGTGATATCATGATGCCAGAAGTAGATGGATATGGAGTACTTGAGGCACTGTCTAGCGATCCTGCTACTAGTCATATTCCTTTTATTTTCCTTTCGGCAAAGACAGAGCATAAGGAGATTAGAAAGGGAATGGATATGGGAGCAGATGACTATCTCACAAAACCTTTTGAAGAAGAAGAACTCATAAGTGCCATAGAAAGTAGAATAGCAAAGGCCATGATACTTAACAGCACTATTAAGGATGACGCGCCAGTTCTAGAAGAAGATTCATTACGAAGCCTTAATGAACTTAAAAACTTTTTTGATGATGAGGGTATAGAATACTCATTTAAAAAAGGAGCCTTAATTTACAAAGAGGGAGCTCACTCTAATATGATATATCTTATCTCAAGAGGTGTGGTAAAAACCCATAAAATGGATGAGAATGGAAAAGAATTAATTACCGCTCTTTTTAAGGCAGATGATTTTTTGGGCTTTACCTCATTTGTAGATAACATTGCTTATCAAGAGTCTGCTACAGCTATAGAGGAAACTACAGTTGTAGGTGTGAGTAAGAATGAACTCAAAGACGTGCTTGAAAATAGTAAGAATGTTTCTTTGCAATTGATGGAGTTACTTACTGATAATCTCGCAGAGATAAAGGGGCAATTATTACAAATGGCATATAGCTCTGTGCGTAAAAAGACAGCACAAACTATCTTGCAATTTGCTGCCATTCTCAATAAAAAACCAGAAGAAGGAATCAGGATAGCTCGCAATGATCTTGCTAGTGTTGCTGGTATCGCTACAGAGAGTTTAATAAGAACGTTATCTGGCTTTAAAAAAGAAGGACTTATAGAGATAGAAGGACGTAACATTAGACTACTAAATGTCGAAGGTCTTGCGATGATTGATTAAAATATCAATAACTGACTTTTATCATATTTTACACGCTGCTCGTAAAATACATTTGTACTATTATATATAGTACTCATGAAGCATATTCTTATACCTGTAGATTTTTCAAGCCAGTCATGGAACACAGCCTTATGTGCAATAAACTTATATAAAAGTCCTAGAGTGCACTTTTATCTCTTCTTTTCTGAAGAGCTTGATTATAGTGCAGATCATGAGACAACAATCTGTGAACCTCCTACGCAGCAGCTCACTTCTTGGGTAAAAAAGTTGGATAAAGTAATAGCGGGAGGACAAACAATTATACCACTTACCTGGAAGAGTGACTTTATAGGTGGTATGCGTAAGGCAGTAGCAGATAATCACATAGACCTTATTGTGATGAGCACAAGCTACCCGAATATTTTTAGTGAATTTTTACAAGGAAGTCATGTACGTGAAGTTATCACTCGTTTAAAGTGCCCAGTACTCATTGTGCCTAGAGAGTTTTATTGTAAAAGTCCAGAGCAAGTGGTATTAATCACAGATTATAATTTTAATCATAGAGCAGAGCCCACTTCTATCATTAATAATTTTGTTCAAAAGGCAGATGCACACCTCAATGTATTACAATTATCAAAAACGGGTAATGCACTGAGTGAAACCCAGCAAACCAATAAAACCTTTTTACAGTCGGCATTTGATAGTATTCCTCATAGTTTTCACTTTGTGATGGAAAAAACTATGGATGAGGCGTTACAATTTTTTATAGATATACAGAAAGTTGATATTGTAGTCTTATTCGCAAAAAACATCAATCTGTCTGAGAATATCTTGTTTTCTCCCGCTCTTACAGAAGAGAAGGATTATCATAAAAACATTCCATTTTTAATAGTACATGAATAACCTGCAAGCTGATAAAAGTCATAGTTTGCTTACTGTTAAGTTTCTAGTTTTGAGTATAAACACTTACGACTATGAGAGTTATTATCGTACCTACAGATTTTTCAGAAAATGCTTTTAATGCGCTTAGCTGTGCACAGCAGTATTTTAAATATGAAAAAAGTAAATTCATACTAGTTCATACTTATGCAGATGAGGTTTATGAAAATAAGGATGTGCTCTCAAGAGATATTCTAGAAGAATATAAAGCAGTTAAACATAAAGAAACAGAAGAATCTCTAGCCTTGGTCTTAGAGCAAGCGATGGCCCAAGAGCCTAACCCGCGGCATGAATTAGAATCTCATGCGATATTTGGAACCTTAGTTGATGAGGTTAATAGTCTTGTAAACAGTGAGAATGCAGATCTTGTGATAATGGGGTCTCAAGGAAAGACAGCAGATCGTAATATCACGTATGGCAGCAATACTCTACAAGTAGTAAAATATGTAAAATGCCCTGTTCTAGGTATTCCGTTAGGGTACAAATATGAGCGACCAGAGCGTATTTTATTCCCTTCAGAATTATTGATTCCTTTCAAAAATAGAGAGCTAAAGCTCATAAGCTGTATGGCAAATAGCTTTCGTTCTGAGTTGCACTTACTTTACATATCAAACTTTGATAGATTATCTCTTAGACAAGAAGATGTCAAGAGTGGTTGGGAATACCGCTTTCGCGAAAGCGAACAAATTTACACACGTCATGACGAAGGAGATATTGCTCAAATTATAAATGAGCATATAAGTAGCCATAAGATCGACATGGTGGTGCTGGTAAACTCAAAGCACACTTACATGGAAACATTGTTACATACTTCTACCATTGATAAAGTAGGTCTCAATACCAAAATTCCATTTTTAATTTTACAGAATCTCTCACGCTAAACTATCTTTTTTATGAAACGTATCCTTATACCAACTGATTTTTCTGAGGCATCCTATAATGCACTAGAGTATGCCGTACAGTTATTTATAAACGAAGCTTGTACTTTTTATGTTGTAAATACATATACACCAGTTGCGTTGTATACAACTACGATTTATGATAGTCATACATCACTTAATGTAGACTTAGGCGAGATGTATAAAAAGGCATCTCTTGAGAATCTCGACAAGATTATAACCAGAGCAACAGATGCCTACCCTAACAATAAGCATACATTTAGCCCAATTTCTAGTTATAATGTGCTTACAGTAGAAGTAAACGAGATAGTCGCAACCTTAGAGATAGATGCCATTATTATGGGTACTAGTGGAGCTTCTGGTCTCAAGGAGGTATTTATAGGATCACAAACTATGCAGGTTGTAAAAGATGCAAAAGTACCGGTGATAGGAGTTCCAGAAAACTATAAGTTTAAGGCTCTCAAAGATATTCTATTTACTACAGATTATCGCTCTGGCACTAATCAAGTAGGACTCTCTTTGCTAGAAAGATTATGTAGAAAACACATAGCTAGGCTTATTTTTTTAAATGCTTATTATGGTATTGAGTTAGATAGGGAACAGCTAGAAAACAAAGAGTTGCTTGATGAGTACTTTGAGAGAGATGCACACCTTAACGAAGTTGCAGATGGAATGGATGTACTAGAAGCTGTAGCAGACTTCCAGTCTAAACATAAGATAGACTTACTTGTGCTAGTGCATAACAAGCATAGCTTTTTTGAGAACCTCTTGTTTACACCAGTAGTGCGCAATATAGTGCATCACGCTTCTGTACCTTTTATGATTTTACCTCCATCTAAAACTACCTTATAATGTTGCATATATTAATACCTACAGATTTTTCAAATAATGCACTCAATGCGCTTACATACGCACAGTATTTATTTAAGGGTAAAGAAACAACATTTACAATCTTTCATGCTTATGAGCCATCTGCATTACAGTTATTAGGTAATAAAAGTCCGCTGGCGCTTTCTAAGATTTACAGGGATTTACAAGACGAGTCAGAAGTACGCTTATCTGTATTTCTATCAGAAATTCTAAGTAGAGATAAGAGTACGACTTTTTATTATAAAACGTTGAGTTACTCGGGACATCTCAAGGAGGGTATTAGCTCGCTAGAGAGTCAGGCTTATGATTATATAATTATGGGAACAAAAGGCGCCTCAGGTCTTAAAGAAATATTTATGGGCAGTACTGCCTATGATATTGTCTCCTTGAAACAGAGAATACCATTACTTATAATTCCAGAACAAGCCGCTTTTGTAAATCCAGAAAACATAGGCTTTGCCACAGATTTTAAGAGAGGATATAGTAAAGAAGAGCTGGAGCCACTCATTACATTAACTAAGCTATGGAAGTCCACCATACGCATGGTTGAGGTGTACAAGAAAACAACGCTCTCTCCTGATAAGAAAGCACATTTACAAGAGTTAGAAGATTTGCTAGCTGCGGTAGACTATAGATTTCATGTGGTTCCAGAATTTTCATCACTAGAAAATTGTATCAATATTTTTGATAAAGAACTAGACATTGATTTACTTGTGATGATTGATTATCCTAAAACATTTTTTGAAAGTCTCATGCGTGAGCCAGTTGTCAATAAAATGTCTTTTCATACCACTTTACCGTTTTTAATATTGCCAGCTCAAAACTGATTATTGTCATAGAATAGGAGGTGTTTAGATATTAGTTTAGACCTATAAAACTATTACTATGGCACATATACTCGTACCTACAGATTTTTCTAAAAACGCTTACAACGCATTATGCTATGCAACTAGATTGTATCCAGATGAGAAGTGCACCATAACACTAGCACACTCATTTGAACATCTATTCTCTACAAATACAAGTCGTATAGACATAGGTAGAAATGAGCAATTATATAATGAACTAGAAGCCGATAGTTTAAAAAAGCTAGCCGCTATAAAAGATAAAATCATTGTTGATAGCGATAGCATTGAGCTAGAAGTAAACTTAGTAACTGGAGCACAGTCATTATATAAAATGGTAAACAAAAGTATCATTAATGACGCTATAGATATAGTTGTGATGGGTACAAAAGGATCTTCTGGAGTACAAGAGATTTTCATAGGGACGCAAACGGTAAAGCTCATAAATAATGTAAAACCCATTCCTGTTGTGGTAGTGCCACAACAAGCAACTCCTAGTAGGCCTACAGAAATAGCTTATGCTACAGATCTTAAAATTGATTATGCTCAGTATCCACTGGAAATCATTAAGGAACTAGTAAGAATTCATAACTCAAAACTGTACATCACCCATGTGTACAGTCATATGAGTCCTGGTGAGACTGTAGAGACTAATTATAGAAAACTCAAGAATAAACTAGAAGATATCTCTTATACTACACACTGGTTGTCTAGTACTACTAAGATGGAAGATGCACTAGGCGTTTTTATTAAGGAACACAATATTGATTTATTAGTGTTGATGTACCATAAAAGTGGCTTTTTAAAGAAACTTTTTAAAAAATCGTTTGTAGATAAGTTAAGCTTCCACTCAGAAATACCCTTATTGATATTACCAGAATCGTTCTGATATATATCATAGTTTTTGTAATAGTACTCCTGTATTTTTATTTCATAATCAAACACTTACACGATGAAAAAGAAAATTCTAATACCTACAGATTTCTCAAAAAATGCTTGGAACGCGCTCACCTACGCAGCCGATCTTTTTAAGCATGAAGAATGTTCTTTCATTGTTCTCAACACCTATAGAACTAAAGGTTATAACTTAGGCGATTTGATGGTTCCAGAACCTGGAACACCGTCTTATGAGAGTGCAAAAACATCATCAGAGAAGCACATGGCTAAGCTGGTGAGTATGATAGAATTTAGAGATACAAACCCTAAACATGAATATGAGATTATCACAAAATTTGGTGGTCTTATGGAGGTAATGGAAGCTATAATTGAGCAACGAGATGTATCGCTGGTGGTTATGGGTACCAAAGGAGCTAGTAATAGTAGGGGAGCTCTTTTTGGAACAAGTACTATTCTAGCCATGGAAAAATTGCGCAATTGCCCTGTAATTGGAGTGCCTCTAGATGTACGAGTAGCCAGTCTCAAAGAGATTGTAATGCCTACAGGATATAAAACGCATTACAAGCGTAAGGAACTTAGTAATCTCACTGCAATTGCAAATCTTCAAGAGGCAAATATTTGTGTACTCTATGTAAATCCAGATGAGAAACTGAGTAAACAACAAGAAGCAAATAAAGAATTACTAGCAGAATGTCTAGAAGATGCATCATTTAGTTTCCACCATCTGAGTGGAGTAGATGCTACTATTGGTGTGAGAAATTTTGTAGAGAGCCGTGACAGTGATATGGTCGCAATCATTAATAGAAAACATGCCTTTTTTGGGAGTGTTTTTACTACACCTATGATTAAGGAGCTTGGTATGTTCAGTAAAGTGCCATTATTAGTGATGCATGATTTACGTAATTAAAATTGTGATTAATCCGCTTTCGCGAAAGCGTAACCTTTAAAATAACATAAAAATACATTTATAATTAGCTCTAAAATTAGTTGACCTAGTGGGAAGAAAATCTATCAAAATAAAGAAATATTCTGGTGAAGAGGTAGACTTTTCTATAGATAAACTTAGGGCTTCATTATTATGCAGTGGTGCGAGCGAGGAAGATGTTTCTCATATTATACAGATAGTTTACGATGAGTTATACGAAGGGATTTCTACTAAAGAAATATTTAATCGTGCTTTTACTTTGCTTAAAAAAAAGAAGTCTGTATTTGCATCTAAGTATAAATTAAAAAAAGCAATTTACGAGCTCGGTCCAACTGGATTTCCCTTTGAAAGATTTATAGGGCAGATATTCAAGTATAGTGGCTTTGATATTGAGGTAGGTGTCGTGGTAAATGGAAAATGCGTACAACATGAAGTGGATGTGATTGCAAGTAGCGAAACGCAAACACTGTACATAGAGTGCAAGTTTCATAAGGAGAAAGGAAATATTTGTAATGTGAAAGTCCCACTTTATATTCATGCGAGATACAATGATATCGTTGCCGCTACAAAAACCAAAACATCTAAAAGTACTGAAGGATGGGTGATTACTAATACTCGTTTTACAAAGGACGCTATAGATTATGGTACCTGCGCAGGACTTGCTTTATTGAGCTGGGATTATCCTAAAGGTAAGGGGTTAAAAGAGCAAATTGAAGCACTAGGTTTATATCCCATAACCGTTTCTACGCTTCTTACAAAGAGAGAGAAAAACTTCTTACTAAGTAGAGATATAGTGCTATGTAAACAATTGCTGGGAGATAGCTTTTACCTAGATCATTTAGGAATTTCTGAGACTAGAAAATCAAAAATTTTAAAGGATATACAGTTTTTGTGTAACGTAGGTGAGTGATATTTACTGCTCGATAGCTGATAATTATCATAGTTTGAGTAGATATAGTGGGCTATTTTTGAGTTAGTTAACACATAAAATTCTTTTAGTATGGAAACGACACTGCCACTTACAATAGACCAGTTTCATCAAGATGTAAAAGTCTGGAAATCTAATATAGCACTCGCAAGTGATGAAATTCACTTTATAGAAAATCTAATCCATTCTTACATCTTTGAGCATAGCTCACCTAATCTTTTTGAGAGGTTAGAGCAATATAAAACAGAGGTTTCTAAAATTAAAGTGCATCTTAAAAGCATCCAGACGCTTCTTGTTAAACATGATGCAGAGTTAAGTGGGATGCTAGAGTGCGATACGGTTTCCTGTGATGTGTTTTTTCAAGAAAAACACCTAGCTATTAAAGATCAATACAGACAATTTATTGATAGTTACAATAAAACTAAGAGTGAGATTTTCAATTACTGCGGTAATATTCTTAAGACAAAAAAGAAATAAAGTATAGATATGTAATTCTTCATTTCAAATGGAGATTACATGGAGAGCCATCTCCTGGTTAAAGGGGAATCAGGAGTGGTTTTTCTACGCTTTCGCGAAAGTGTTTTTTCTATATTATCAAAACCCTAGGCTATTATGAAACATTCATTCTTTAACCAATATAAGTTTAAATACCTTGAGTGGAATGATGCTCAGTTGATACACGAGGTCACATTACAGTGGAAATCACAAGTAGAATTTACACGTGTAGAACAAGGATTTCTTGCAAAATTACTAGCAGAGCATACACTCATGCTTCTTGTCGATAATGCTTATGAACACGCAAAACATCTCGTTGTAACACTTAACAGCCTAGAGCAAGAAATAGCTAAAATACAAGATAGAATTTCTACACATCTCAACGACATCAAGGTCCTTACTGATGGTAAAGACGATTTTCAAACAGAGCGTACATTTCAAGATGCACACCTATTGCTTGAAATGAAAATTGAGAGCTATTTAGAAAAATACAACCTTCTTAAAAAAGAAGTTTTTACTACAATGAAATCAGTATTTGCAAAAAGTAAACACAAACAAATTAAGTAAAATGAAAATGATGAGATCCCTAATACTATGCGCAAGTATTTGTCTAATGAGTTTGTTACAAAGTTGCAATAGCTCTGAGCTTATAGAAAACTGGAAAAATCCAGAAATCGATGTTTTTAAAGCAGAGAAAGTACTAGTACTAGCAATGACAAATGATGTAAAAAACCGAGAGCTTTTTGAAAAACGACTAGTAAATCAGCTTAAAGACAAAGGGGTAAATGCAGTGAAAAGTGATGTATTCTTTAACTCAGACTTCACGTCCCGTCCACGTACAGAAGAGGAGCTAGGAGCGCTAGAGAGAGCTATGCTTTCAGAAGGGTTTGACGCCATTCTAGTCTCAAAAGTGTTAGGAGCAGAGGACAAGGTGACGCTAGTACAATCTTACCGCAGTTGGGATAAAAGTTTTAATGGTTTTGAAGATGATTATTACTCAAGTCAAGGGCTTTATGTAGAGGACGAAGAGATGCAAAAATATACCGTATATCATGCTGAGAGCGCATTATATTGTATTTGCCCTACAAAAGAACGTGAGATTATTTGGAAAGGTGCCATAGATGTTACAGAGCCAGATAATGATCGCAAGGCAATCAAAGATTATATAAGTATGCTAGTCTGGGCGCTTGAGGATCAAGAACTATTAATTATAGGAGCTCCTGATTAGTAAGGAATCATAATAATTGCGCTATCGTGTTGTAGATTATGACTACATGATAGCGCACTTTTATAAGAAAAATAAACACTAAGACCGTCCTCGTTGTGGGAAGTCTTCATACCTATCCTCAAAGGTTTTATTTGTAACATAATTGTCTTTGAGTACTTTGTAAACCATTACAACCACAGACGCTTGACCTAGCATTGTGATATAAAATACCCAGTTAAAAGCTAGATTCATTGTGGCAAAAATGGTGACTGTGATCAAAAGTAGGGTAGTAATCGCTACCCAATGCATCGCTGTAATTTTCATAGTTATCTTTTTCTACTAAATATAACGAGTTTTGTAACTATTTAAAAATGAGCAAAGAAAAAGAGGATAAGTGCATGTAGCAATATCCTCTTTATAATGTTATAATGCTATGTTCTAAAATTGCTTTAGTAAAAACTGAATTAAATCTGTGGTAGTAACAATCCCTACAAGCGTACCGTCTTGCAATACTGGAAGCGCGTGAAATTCCTTATTAGCTAGAATTTCTGCCACTTCTTTAATGGTTGTTTCTGGAGTAACACTTACAAGTTTTTTTGCCATTACTTGCTCAATGGTAAACATATTATAAACAACAGTATCAACCTCTTGTTCATCTTCATCTACTGCATCTGCAAAGCTTATTCTTAATAAATCTGTATAGCTCAGCATCCCAATGATATGCGTTTCTGCGACAACGGGAATGTGTCTTATTTGATGCTCTTTAAAAAGTTGCTCGGCATGCTCTAAGGAATCTGTTGTTTTTAGAGTAACCAGATTCGTGGTCATAATGCTAGAAATAGGAGTGCGCTTTTTCATTGTTGTGGGTTTATTTATATCCCAAAAGTAACCGAATCATAAAGTGTAAAAGATGATATTAATCAGCTTTATAAATGATTAAGGAAGTTGTTTATTCCATCTAAAATGAGGTGTACATAGCCTTAAAATAATCTAAAGCTGATATTTATCATAATTTAAAAACCAACATAATCTCAAATTTGCCATAGGTATAATGGACTTCTTGTAAGTCTGAGCAAATTAGAATTATGGATAATTGTTTCCATTGTGGTGATCCCTGTACAACAGTGATACACCACCAAGAAAAATCCTTTTGTTGTCACGGCTGTAAGACGGTATATGACATCTTGAGCGATAATGATATGTCGTATTACTACGACCTTGAGAATACACCAGGTACGTCTCCGCTACTTCAAGAAGGTAAGTTTGACTTTTTAGAAAATGAACAAGTAGTTGCCCAACTTTTAGAGTTTGATGAGCAAGGAACACAAGTGGTGTCTTTATTAATCCCAACTATACATTGCAGTTCTTGTATCTGGGTACTAGAAAATCTAAACAAATTGAATCCTGCGGTCAAAACCGCGCAGGTAGACTTCCCTAAGAAAACTATAAGAATCACCTACTCATCTAGTGAGCTGTCACTACAAGATCTAGTAATCCTTCTAGCGAGAATAGGCTATGAACCTTACATCTCACTTGAAGATACCACAAAGAAGAAAAAAACAGTAGACAGAAGCTTGACGTATAAGCTGGGTGTTGCAGGTTTTGCTTTTGGAAATATAATGTTCCTTTCCTTTCCAGAGTATTTTGAGGTAAGCGAGTTTTGGCTTGATAAATTCAAGTACATTTTTAGATGGTTGATGTTTGCCTTTGCAGTCCCTGTAGCATTTTATTCTGGCCGTGACTACTTTGTATCTGCATACAAAGGGCTTCGATCAAAGATTTTAAATATTGATGTGCCCATAGCTATAGGTATTTCGGTACTATTCATACGTTCTACAGTAGAAATCGTCATGGACTGGGGAACAGGATTTTTTGATAGTATGGCGGGACTTGTATTTTTCTTGTTGCTAGGTAAATTCTTTCAGCAAAAGACCTATGCCTATCTCTCTTTTGAGCGAGACTATAAGTCGTACTTTCCTATTGCTGTAACACGATTGTATAAGGATGATGACGCTTTCGCGAAAGCGCAACCTTCAAGAAAAGAGGAGCAAACACAAGTATACGACCTTAAAAAAGGCGACCGAATTCTAATACGCAACAGTGAGTTATTACCTGTAGATGGCGTCTTGATTAACGGCAATGCACTCATAGATTACAGCTTTGTTACAGGAGAAGCAGAACCAGTAGCCAAAAAATCTGGTGATCAGTTATTTGCTGGTGGAAGGCAACAAGCGGGATCCATAGAAGTAGAAGTGCTCAAGCCAGTGGCACAAAGTTACCTCACGCAATTATGGTCTAACGAAATATTTTCAAAAGGAAGACAGACCGTTTTTGAAACGCTCACAGATAGTATAAGTAGGCGTTTTACGGTGAGTTTGCTCATTATTGCAATTGTAGCAACTAGTTGCTGGTTATTTATAGATACATCAAAAGCACTTCAGGTATTTACGGCAGTTCTCATTGTAGCTTGCCCTTGTGCTATCGCACTGGCGGCACCATTTACATTAGGAAATGTGCTTCGTATTTTTGGTAGACATAAGCTATATTTAAAAAACAGCGGTGTTATTGAGCAGCTTGCTCACATAGACACGATAGTTTTTGATAAAACGGGAACACTTACTACGAGTGCAAAAAGTGTAATCACTTATGAAGGAGTGGCGCTTACACCAGAAGAGGAAGCACTGTTAACAAGCACGCTGAGAGCTTCAAACCATCCCTTGAGTAGATCTCTGTATGATTTGCTAGAATCTCATGAAATAAAAACGCTAGACTCATTTACAGAAGAGGTAGGGCAAGGAATTACAGGAACGCATAACAATCACACCATTAAGGTAGGATCTTATGGTTTTGTGGCGACTAATCATGCTACTTCACCAGCAGCTGGCGCCCAACGTACTGCTGTGCATATAAGTACGGATAACGAGTACAAAGGATGCTATATTTTTTACAATGAATATAGAGAAGGTGTACAATCGCTTTTTAGTGAGTTAAAAAGTAATTATGACTTAATAATACTTTCTGGAGATAATGATGGAGAGCGCACTTTTTTATCACAGCTATTACCAGATAATGCAACACTACTTTTCAATCAGAAGCCTGGAGATAAATTAGACTTTATAAAAAACTTACAAGAGCAAGGTAAGAATGTGCTCATGGTGGGTGATGGGCTTAATGATGCTGGAGCACTTGCGCAGAGCCACGTAGGTATTTCTATCTCAGAAAACGTCAACGTTTTTTCGCCAGCCTGTGATGGGATTCTAGACGCTTCAAAGTTTACAGATATTGTTACTTTTTTAAATCTTTCTCACAAGGGAGTGCGCATCATTAAGTATGCTTTCATATTCTCATTATTCTATAATCTTATAGGCTTAGGCTTTGCAATTACGGGCAATCTTGCTCCCGTAGTTGCCGCTATTTTAATGCCCCTTAGTTCCATTAGTATCGTCTTATTTACAACGATTGCTACTCATTTTATGGGTAGAAATCTCACATCAAAAAAACTATAATATGAATAGTATTACTCATATACAGGCTACACATCAACTAGCTCAAATTGCATTTAAAAAACAATCTTACACAGAGCGTGATCTTATGGGATTGTTCCATAAGTCGGCACATAAACGAGCAGATCAATCGGTTTTTGATACCTGGGCACGAGATACTGAAAAACAAATTTATAGTTTGCAAAATGGCTTAAATGGGGTGTCTTGTGTATGTAGTACAGTAGGCTTAAGTATTACAACTATGTTACATATGTATGTAAGAGTAATTACTCGTTTTGAACAACAGTTCATGATGAGTTGTCCATGCGCCACTACTAGTGCAAGCCCTATACTCAATAGGCTTAAAAAAATATCGAAGAATGCGCAAGAAACACTCATATCTGTGGGAGTTTAATTATCGCTTGCATTATGACTAGTCACGTTTGCCAAGATTTTTCTACATCTAAAAGGAGATGCTTTATGGGAACGCAATTTTTCGCGTAAGCATATCTAATCTATTTATCCAAAACTGACAATTGTCATAATTAGAAAAAAACTTCAATCTTAATTTTACACCATAAATCAGGTAGGTATGAGTATTATTTATATGCTTCTCGCAATTAGTGTTGTTGTTGCTCTCGTCTTCTTTTGTGCATTTGTAATATCTGTGCAAAAAGGACAATATGACGACACCTACACGCCATCTGTGCGTATGCTTTTTGATGATGAATTAGTCAAAGATAAAAGTACCGATACCACACCTGAGCCAACTGAAAAATCCATCCAAATAAAAGAGTAACTAATCAAACTATGGAAGTACAACAATTCTATTACGATAATAAAATCGTACGAAAATTTATAGTGGCTACAATGTTCTGGGGCATCGTAGGGATGAGCATAGGGCTACTTCTAGCCTTTATGTTTTTATTCCCTAATGTAACAGACGGCATCTCGTGGTTAAGTTTTGGACGTTTACGTCCTTTACACACTAATGCAGTCATCTTTGCCTTTGTAGGTAACGCTATTTTTGCGGGTGTCTATTATTCTTCACAACGTTTGCTTAAAGCTCGTATGTGGAAAGACTGGCTCAGTAATTTAAACTTCTGGGGATGGCAAGCCATTATCGTGGGAGCAGCAATTACACTTCCGCTAGGGTTTACTACATCAAAGGAATATGCAGAGCTAGAATGGCCATTTGATATTGCAATTGCTCTTATATGGGTAGCATTTGGAGCCAACTTGATAGGTACTATCCTTAAAAGAAGACAGCGACACTTATACGTTGCTATCTGGTTTTACCTAGCAACTTTTGTTACTGTTGCGGTACTACATATTGTAAATAGTATGGAGCTGCCAGTAAGTGCTCTTAAAAGTTACTCAATGTATGCCGGTGTACAAGATGCGCTAGTACAGTGGTGGTACGGTCACAATGCGGTAGCATTTTTCTTAACCACTCCTTTCTTAGGATTGATGTACTACTTTGTACCTAAGGCAGCAAATAGACCTGTGTATTCTTATAGACTTTCTATTGTACACTTCTGGTCACTTATATTTATCTATATCTGGGCTGGACCTCACCACTTGTTGTATTCTGCACTTCCAGATTGGGCACAGAATCTTGGTGTTGCATTCTCTATCATGCTTCTAGCACCTTCATGGGGAGGAATGATAAACGGACTACTTACACTACGTGGAGCGTGGGATAAAGTACGTACAGATCCTGTTCTTAAATTTATGGTTGTTGCGATTACTGGTTATGGTATGGCAACCTTTGAAGGGCCTATGCTCTCGCTTAAAAATGTAAATGCGATCGCTCACTTTAGTGATTGGATTATTGCTCACGTACACGTAGGTGCACTTGCTTGGAATGGTTTCTTCACATTTGGTATGGTGTACTGGATGGTTCCAAAATTATTCAAGACAAAATTATGGTCAAATAAACTAGCTAACTTCCACTTCTGGATAGGAACATTAGGTATCATATTGTATGCCCTACCTATGTATGTTGCAGGTTTTGTACAAGCATTTATGTGGAAGCAATTTAATCCCGATGGAACGCTTACCTATGGTAACTTTTTAGAAACAGTAAGTGAGATTATCCCTATGTACTGGATGCGTGCAATAGGTGGTAGTATGTTTATTGTAGGAGCACTTATAGGAGTGTATAACCTGATCATGACTGCTCGTGCAGGAAATAATGTTACAGATGAGCTTGCAGAAGCTGCACCTTTATCTACAGTAACTAAAAAACGTACCTCAAAGGAAGGATACCATACATGGTTAGAAAGACGCCCGGTAAAGCTTACCATTTTTGCAACTATCGCAATTCTTATTGGAGGTATGGTGCAAATTATTCCATCGCTTATTGTTGATGATTATATTCCAGTGATATCAAGTGTGAAGCCATATTCACCACTAGAGCTACAGGGTAGAGACATTTACATACGTGAAGGCTGTGTAGGGTGTCACTCTCAAATGGTTCGACCATTTAGAAGTGAGGTAGAGCGCTATGGAGAATACTCAAAAGCGGGAGAGTATGTGTATGATCACCCATTCTTATGGGGAAGCAAACGTACAGGGCCAGACCTTATGCGTGTGGGAGGAAAGTACAGTGATAACTGGCACTTGAATCACTTCTATGACCCGCAGAGTACTTCGTCTGGTTCTATTATGCCATCCTACAAATGGTTACTACGTAGAGAGCTTGATAAAGATCTTACAGAAGAAAAAATGGAAGCCATGGTTACGTTAGGGGTTCCGTATACTCCAGAAGATATTGCAAATGCGCAAGAGTCTATGACCGCACAGGGAATAGCGATAGAGAAGAACCTCTACTCAGATCCAGACTTTGCCAAAACTTATGAGGCAGATAAAAAGTATGCCGAAGAAAACGGTGAAGACTTTGTAGAGATGCGCAACCGTGAGGTGGTAGCTCTTATAGCATACATACAGCGACTAGGAACAGATATTAAAGTTAAAAACGCAGATGGTACTACATCCATCTTAAACGACTAGCACCATGTTTAAATTTATAAAAGGAAACTTAGAAAATATAGATGGAGTGGAGATCTATCCTATAGTGTCATTACTCATATTTTTCATCTTTTTTGCTGCACTATTCTTTTGGGTATTTACAGCAAAGAAAGCACACATCACAGAGGTAAGTAACATCCCGCTTAATGATGATACACTCAACGTAAATACTATAGAAGAATGAGAACGACTGCATCATTTTTAAGAATATTAGGTTTTTCACTATTAGGTTATTTTCTAATTGATTATGTGGGGACTACAGGTGAGACCTCTATATTTCTCGAGCAACCGTGGGTCTGGGCTATACTAGGTGTAATCATGCTTTTTTATACAGCAGGAGAAGTAAGCATGGCTGCGTTGCGCAATGTCCTTTACAGAACGCTTAAGCCAGAAGCACAAGCCAAATTTGATGAAGAAGAGGCACTTGCAGAAGCAAATCAGTTTAAATGGATTAAAGAAAAGTATAAAGCATCTCTAGGAAGTAAAGAGATAGCTCAAGAGCATGAGATTATACTGGATCATAACTATGACGGTATACAAGAGCTTGATAACAACTTGCCACCATGGTGGGTATATATGTTTTATGCTTCGATAGTCTTTGCAGTTATATATCTGGTACGTTTTGAAGTACTAGACGACTATAACCAAGCCGAAGAATATGAAGTTGCTGTGGCCGAAGCAAAAGCAGAAATAGAAGAATGGAAAAAAACGGCAAAAGATCTTGTAGATGTAAATACGGTAACACTGCTTACAGATGCGAGTGATATCAGTGCTGGTAAAGCCATTTTTACAAATAACTGTATTGCTTGTCACAAAGCAGATGGAGGTGGAGGTATAGGACCTAACCTCACAGACCAACACTGGATACTGGGTGGAGGAATCAAAAATGTATTCAAAACTATATCAGAAGGTGGTCGTGATGGTAAAGGTATGATCTCCTGGAAGTCTGAACTTAAAGCTGCAGAGATGGCGCAAGTAGCTAGCTTCGTGTTAAGCTTACAAGGCACTACGCCTGCAGAGCCTAAGGAAGCAGAAGGGGAGTTATGGATAGATCCAGATGCACCAGCAATGCCGGTGAAGGATGTTGTTACAGATAGCACAGCAGTGCAGTTAACTAGTAACTAAAGTTCACGCAGATGATACAAGATATAGCGATTGCATTAAGCACAAGCACTACTCCAATAATACAGCCTTATTATGAAAATAATAAGACTAAAATTATAGCAATAGGACTTAAAAAGGATGTGGTGTTAGAAAAGCATACAGCACCTAGTAAAGCGCAAATCTTGATCATACAGGGAACGGTCACTTTTAGAACAGCGACTTTCTCAAAATCAATAAATACCTATGAGACGTATGAAATACCACTAGAGGTAGAGCACGAGGTCATAGGTGATGCAGATAGTATTTTTCTGTTAATCTTATCTAGGTAATAATATGGCAGAGCAAGGAAAAGATAACTTTAGAGATACCATGGGGACCCTTGATAAAGAAGGGAAGCGCGCATGGGTATTTCCTAAGAAGCCAAGTGGAAAATGGTACGAGTACCGTAAGTATGTGAGTTATTTATTACTTGCTATTTTACTTAGTTTACCGTTTATAAAAGTAGGAGGGAACCAGCTGTTCATGTTTAATGTGCTGGAGCGTAGATTCAATATTTTTGGGTACCCATTCTGGCCTCAAGATTTTCACCTCTTTGTAATCATGATGATCATTGGGGTAGTATTTGTAATTCTATTTACGGTAGCATTTGGTAGAATATTTTGTGGCTGGATTTGTCCTCAAACTATTTTTATGGAGATGGTTTTTCGTCGCATTGAGTATTGGATAGACGGCGATCGAGGTAAGCAAATACGCTTAGATAAAATGCCATGGAATAAGGAGAAAATCAAAAAGAGAGTTTTAAAATGGACTATATTTTTTATCATCTCATTTCTTATTGCAAATGTATTTCTTGCTTACCTCATAGGTAGCGACCAGCTTATTAGGTATATCACAGATGGACCATCAAAGCATGTTAGTACGCTAGTATCACTTCTCATATTTACTGGAGTTTTCTATTTCATATTTGCATGGTTTAGAGAGCAGGTTTGTATTATAGCTTGCCCCTACGGAAGATTGCAAGGAGTCTTGCTAGATAACAAATCTATTATCGTTGCTTATGATCATAAACGTGGAGAGAAGGAAGAAGGAAGAGCTAAGTTTAAGAAAAATGAAGACAGACCATCTACTGGAAAAGGAGATTGTATAGATTGCTTTGCCTGTGTGCATGTTTGCCCTACTGGGATTGATATACGCAACGGTACACAGTTAGAATGTGTAAACTGTACCGCTTGTATAGATGCTTGTGACCATATGATGGAAGCGGTAAATCTCCCTAAAGGTCTTATACGTTATGCAAGTGAAGATAATATTGAAAAGAAAGAACCTTTCAAATTCACACCTCGTCTTAAAGGGTATGTTGCCGTACTAGGTATTCTTACTGCGGTACTCATAGGGATGTTGTTTTTACGTAATGATGTAGAAGCTCGCATTCTCAGATTACCAGGACAGCTTTATGAGCACAAAGACAATAACATGATTAGTAATGTCTACACCTTTAAGTTGGTTAATAAAACGGTAGAGGAGATAGAGGACGTACACTTTGAGCTACGCTCTCACAAGGGAACCATAGAAGTTGTTTCTGGTAATGAATTTAGTGTAGACCCACAAGGACTAGCAGAGGGAACGCTATTTATAGAAATCAATGCAAGCGGTATTAAAAGCGATAAAGAACGTTTGGAAATAGAAGTGTACAGCGGTGACCAGCTTATTGAGACTACAACAACGGCATTTTTGGGCCCTAGAAGTTATAAGTAAGAGTACGCTTTCGCGAAAGCAAAACAAAAAAACTATGAGTACAGAGCATAAAAAATGTTGTGACGGTTGTAAAAAAGGACAGCCAGGAACTAACGAAGCATGCAGCGCAAAGTTGATGATGGAAGCGCTCAAGAATAATCAAGAAATCACAAAAACACAAGAGTTATGAAATGGAACTGGGGAAAGGGTATTGTAGTGGCGATGGCTTGTTTTATGGGCTTTATTCTGTATATGGTTATCACGATGAGCACAGATGATAATTATAGTCATGATCTTGTGACAGAAGAGTATTATGCCAAGGAAATGGCATATCAAACCGAAATAGATGCAGAGACTAATGCGCGCAATCTCGTAGGTGAGATTAGCGGAAAACGTACGCCAGAGGGATGGTTACTTACCTTCCCAACGTCTATCTCAAAGAGTACAAATAAAGGAAAAGTGTTTCTATACAGACCGTCTAATCAGCAACTTGATTTTGAAGTGCCTTTGGTTATTTCAGAATCTAATTTGCTCATACCTGACAAACAGCTGATAGACGGTCGATGGAACATTATCATAGAGTGGACAGACGGGGTAGAGGAATACATGTATAAAAAGTCAATCGTTTACTAATGTTGTGGTCTGCACTCATATTTGGTCTTTTGGGCAGTTTCCACTGTGTGGGAATGTGTGGTCCCATTGCATTTATGTTACCCGTAGATCGTAAAAGCCCTGTAAAAAGAGCTTTCCAATTAATGAGTTACCACGCTGGGCGTATACTTACTTACAGTGTTCTGGGCTTAGTATTTGGGATTGTAGGTAAAAGTTTCAATCTCTTTGGTATCCAGCAGCAACTATCTATAATCATAGGTGTACTCATGATTGTAGTTATTCTCATACCCACTAAAATTTTCAATAAATACAACTTCTCAAGACCGTTATATAAGGCAGTTGGGAAAGTAAAGAGCTCCATGGGAACCGCTCTTAAGAAAAAAGATCCAGGTACGTTTTTTACTATAGGATATCTCAACGGCTTACTACCCTGCGGACTTGTATATATGGCAATCTTTGGCGCACTTGCTTCTGGTGGTGCTTGGGAAGGAGGATTATACATGGCAGTTTTTGGGCTAGGTACTATTCCATTAATGACTACTGCTATCTATTTAGGTAATTTTTTAAAAGGAAAAGCAAAGCAGGGCATCGTTAAGGTGATTCCTGTTTTTGTAGTCATTGTAGGAGTCTTATTTATAGTACGCGGCCTTGGTCTTGGTATACCATACGTATCACCATCAAAGATGGTAAGTGTAGAAAAAGTAGCTGCACAACATTCTTGTCATTAATAACAACCAAACAATTATAATTATGGAACAATTTTTAATACTTCTCGTAAACTGGGGAATGGGAGCACTACTCATAGGAGTATTTGCCTTAGTTTGTATTACACTGATACTTATTGTAGTAAATATGATTAAAGCAGACTCAAAAAAATCTAAAACCGATGAAAAATAAAGGTTTACAATTCATAAAAGAATACACAAGTACTTTATTAAACATTATAATTTTTAAAGGTCTCGACCTATTTATATCATTGCAATGTTTTTTAACTTACAAGAGAGATCGTATTAGTTCACATAGATAATCAAGGACTTACTGATGTCTTACAATCTTCAAAAGCGTAAAAAAAAGGGAAGCAGTAGTGCTTCCCTTTTTTAGTATATGTTGAGGTGACTTTTAAACCGTCATAGAAAATAACTGAGTCTCCGGCTTATTGCGCTGTAATCTCATATCAAATGGAAGACATATATTTCTCACAAATGGACGTCCCTTTTCTGTAACAATTAATTTTCTTGCATGTATTTCTAGCAGTCCGTCGCTTTCTAATTCCTTTAATTTTATAAGTACATCTGGAAGCTCTGCAAAATTTTCTTGATCATCACCCCATGAAGTCTCAAATGAGCACATCAAATTAAGAATATGTTGTCTTATGATAAGATCTTCTTCAGTAAGGATATGACCTCTAAAGATAGGTAGAATTCCATCCTCAATAAGTTGTTGATACTCTTCTATATTTTTTACATTCTGAGCAAAACTATACCAGCTGTCACTTATAGCAGAGACTCCTAAGCCTATCATTACTTGGGTTTTGCTGGCGTTATATCCCATAAAGTTACGATGTATAGTTCCGGCTTGCTGGGCTTCAAATAATGCATCTGTTTTAAGTGCAAAGTGGTCCATACCTATCTCAACATAGCCTGCTTTAACTAGCATCTTTTTACCTATCTCATACTGCATTCTCTTTTGGTCTGCACTAGGTAAATCTCCATCCTTAAAGCCTCGCTGCCCATTACCTTTTATCCATGGTACATGAGCATAGCTATAAAAAGCGATACGGTCTGGACTAAGGGATATGGTTTTATTTATAGTATTTATAACATCATCTTGCGTTTGGAAGGGTAGTCCATAAATGATATCGTGCCCTACAGAGTTATAACCCGTGGCACGAGCATTTTCTGTAGCGCTTTGAACGTGTGCGTATGGTTGTACACGATTTATAGCCTTCTGCACGGTTGTATTGTAATCTTGAACACCATAACAAACTCTAGAAAACCCTTTGTTGTATAATGCCTCAAGGTGCTCTTTTGTTGTATTGTTAGGATGCCCTTCAAAGCTCAGTTCAAAAGTGCTAGCTTTTTTTGTAAGTGCAAAAATCCCATCCATAAGACGTTCAAGATGCGCTGGTGAGAAAAAGGTAGGCGTTCCTCCGCCTAGGTGTAACTGTTTAATCACCGGTTTATCTCCTAGTAACGTCACGTACATCTGGAGCTCCTTAAGAACAGATTGTATATAAGGAATCTCAAGATCATGATTCTTTGTAATACGCTTATTGCAACCACAAAAAGTACACATACTCTCACAATAAGGTAAATGCACATAGATACTTATTCCTTGTGAAGTATTGCTTTTGCGAAAGCTTTTTTGTAAAGTGTTCTTCCACTGGGTTAGTGTAAAGTTATCTTGATCCCAGTAAGGAACAGTAGGGTAACTTGTATATCGTGGTCCTGCCACATTGTACTTAGATATAAGGGTACACATTGATTTTGAATTTTTTCAAAATTAACGTTTGATAAAAACAGAGAATATGATGAATATCAGCTTTTGAGAAACCATTATTTAATGACGGATATAGAAGTCCATTTAAAAATGATAAATTATACATGTAAATTACCACTCGTCGACACTTAAACGTCATCCGTCTACAGTAAAGGACTCGTTAAGCTAATTTTTGGAGGTATTTTGACATTTAATCACCAACTTTGAAAACATAAAGATCAATACTTTGGGGACAAGAAAATTAAGAATACTGCTCGTTGAGGACGATGCCATTGAGGTAATGAAACTCAAGCGAGCCATAGCAAAGCTAGACATGAACCATGAGCTCATAGAGGCAAAAAATGGTGAGGAAGCACTTGAAATACTTAAAGACCACTCGGTTTTACCAGATGTGCTGTTTCTCGATCTTAATATGCCAAAAATCAACGGCATAGAGTTCTTGAAGATTTTGAAAAAAGATGAAGTTTTACGATTTTTACCTACAGTCATGCTTACTACCTCAAGTAATCGCAAGGATATACTTGCTTGTTACGATACGGGAGTCGCAGGTTATATTATTAAACCTTTAAAGTACGATCACTACGTTGAGAAAATAAAATCGGCGTTAGAGTATTGGAGTATGAATGAATTAATCAAAGCATAATGAAAGGAATTGTATTTACAGAGTTTTTAGAACTTGTCGAAACAAAATTTGGCTTAGAAATGGTTGATACCATTCTTAATGAATCTGAGTTACCTTCTAATGGTGTTTATACAGCAGTAGGAACCTATAGCTTTACAGAAATGGTGAGCTTACTTACTAATTTAAGTAAGGAAACGGGACTTGTAATTGATGATTTATTGTTGGTATATGGAGAGCATTTTTTTACGGTAGTAGAGAAGAGCTACCCATCATTTTTGAAGCAATATACAGACCCTATAGAGATGCTTTCATCTATAGAAAATCACATACATGTAGAGGTTAGAAAAATTTATCCAGATGCAGAGTTACCTACTTTTTCAATAGAGGAGAAGACTCCAGAGAGTCTTGTAATGATCTATAAGTCAAGCAGAGCCATGCATGCCTTTGGTCGCGGATTAATGAATAAAACTTTTGAGTTTTTTAATACAAAAGCAACTATCTTAGTTGAAAAATTAAAAGAAAACGGAACCGAAGTAAAATTCAGCATAGCAACATATGAGTGACCCCAAAATCAAGATGTATGAAAGAGCACTAGCACGTGAAAAAGCAGCTAGAAAAGAAGCCGAGCGTATTCTTGAGGAAAAGTCATTAGAATTATATCACAAATCTGAGGAGTTAAGAGTTTCAAATTCAAAACTTGAAGATGTTGTAAAAGAACGCACTTCTGAACTTGAGGGAGTATTTGAAAACATAGTAGATGCCTATGTAGTTATGGAGTTATCTGGCAATGTTATCAAAATGAATGATGCTGCCATGACACTCCTTGGGTATAGTCTAGAAGATAACTTCAATCTTTGGGATATTGTCCACCCAGATGAAAATGACAAAGTTGTTGAGGGCTTTGATATCCTAACCTCTAAAGGTGCAATAACAGATTTTCAAATAAAAATTATCATCGCTTCAGGAGCTATTAAGTTAGTTCATATTAATGCAAGCATTGTCTTTAATGCAGATGGTAAGCCTATAGCAGCCCAAGGTATTGTAAGAGATATTACACAAGACAAGGCAGCCGAGCAGCGCCTTATAGATTCAGAAAATCGATTATCTGCACTTATTTTAAACCTAGAAAGTGGTATTCTACTTGAAGATGAGCATCGCAATATTGTAATCACAAATAATCGCTTCTGCGATTTTTTTAATATTCCATCAAGTCCAGAGCAACTTATAGGTGTAAACTGCGAGCATGCAGCTGAAGATAGCAAAGATCTTTTTAAAGATCCAGAAGAATTTGTATCAAGAATAAATACGCTTACGCGAAAAAAAGAACAAGCGCTATCTGATGAGCTTAAATTAGTTGATGGTCGTATCTTGGAGAGAGATTTTATTCCTATTTATGAAGAAGGTATTTATAAAGGTCACCTTTGGACGTATAGAGATGTCACCTTGAGAAGAAAGTTTCGCGAAAGCATAGAAGCAGAACGTCAAAAATATAGTGACATTATTGCAAACATGAACTTGGGACTTATTGAGGTCAATCTTGATGATGAAGTCTTGATGATCAATAACAGTTTTGAATTGTTATCTGGTTATACCGAAGAGGAACTCCTAGGTAAAAAAGCGAAGGAGATATTACTTACTCCAGAGTCTCAAAAACAACTCACTCAAGAGAATAATGATAGGTTGAGCGGAGCGTCAAATTCATACGAAGTGCAGGCTATAACTAAGAGTGGTGAATTGAAACACTGGTTAATAAGCGCGGCACCTAATTATAATATTAATGGCAAAGTAATAGGTTCTATAGGAGTTCACCTTGATATTACAGAACTCAAGAGTCTAGAGTTGGAGAAAGAAAACCTCTTAAAGAAACTTGAAAAACGTAATGATGAGCTACAGGAGTACGCACACGTAGTTTCTCATGATCTTAAAAGTCCGCTTAGGAGCATTAATGCGCTAGTAAACTGGATTAGAGATGATAATGAAGACGTTTTTACAGAAGTGACAAAGAGTCATCTAGAGATGATAGACACTACGCTAGAAAAGATGGAACAGCTCATTTCTGACGTGCTCGAATATTCAAGCGCAGGATCTGAAAATACAGCTTCTCAAAGAGTAAACTTGCAAGAAGTACTAGCAGATATAGAAACTTTGCTTCACTGTCCAGAACATATTACATTGAGTATTCATCCAGATTTACCTACGGTAAATGGAGATAAAGTCAAGTTACAACAGTTGTTTCAAAACTTGATGAGTAATGCGATACGTTATTGTGATAAAGACAAAGGTCTCATAGAGGTAGGATTTACAGAAAGTAAAACACATTACACCTTTACGGTCAAGGATAATGGAATCGGGATTCCTAAAGAGTACCACGATAAAATATTTAAGATTTTTCAATCACTTAATAACCATAAAGACTCTACGGGTATAGGACTTTCTATTGTGAAGAAAATAGTAGACCTATATCAAGGAAATATTTGGCTAGAAAGCACCGTAGGGGAGGGCACAACGTTCTTCTTTACATTACAAAAATAACACAATGAAAACTGTACAATTACAACGGGACTCGTCTGGCTCATGGCACTATTTAAGTGAATCAATAGCACTTGATAATCCGCTGGTGCTTATTCTAGGGAACCGATTTTTACTAGAGAAAGAAGGCGTTTATGAGGAAGTAAGAGACTTATTTCCTTCGGGGCATCTTGTATTTGGATCTTCTAGTGGTGAGATTGTGGCTGGCGCTGTAAATGATAACCACATTACAATAACCGCAATAGAGTTTGAAAAGTCCTCCTTTGAGATTCAGACTTTTAATATTCATGAGGTAGGAGATGATAGTGAGAAAGCAGGATCTACAATTGTAAATAAGTTAACAGAAGAAGGTCTTAAGCACATATTTGTATTATCTGAAGGAAGTTTTGTAAATGGATCTGCTCTAACTAAAGGGATGCAAGAGGCGTTGCCTAAAGTTCTAATCACTGGCGGACTGTGTGGAGATGATGCACGTTTTGAAAAAACACTTGCTTCTTATAATGAGGCACCAAAGGAAGGCGAGATTGTAGTCATAGGTTTTTATGGAGAAACTTTTGAAGCCTCATTCTCAATTTATGGTGGGTGGACCCCTTTTGGGCCAGAAAGGCTTATCACAAAATCTGATGGAAATATCTTGTACGAGATAGATGGTAAACCAGCATTAGATTTATACAAGACATATCTAGGCGACAAAGCAGAAGAATTACCAGGCTCTGCGCTTATCTATCCTTTAAACGTGAAGAGTGCAGAAAATGACCAGTCATTTGTGCGTACTATTTTAAATATAGATGAAGAGAAAAATGCGATGATTTTAGCTGGAGATGTACCGGAGCAATCTAAAGTACAACTCATGATGACTAATATGGATAGTATCGCATCGGCATCAGAAACGGCTGCATTACGAGCGATGGAAGGAAGAAATAATCCTCCACAATTAGCCTTGCTCATAAGCTGTATAGGACGTAAGCTAGTACTAGATCAACGTATAGAAGAAGAGGTAGAGGAGGTAATGAGTGTGATAGGTGATGATGTCGTGATAGGAGGGATGTATTCTTACGGAGAGATTGCCCCTTTTTACGGAGAACGTAGTTGTAAATTGCATAATCAAACGATGACTATCACTTTAATAAGCGAATAGATGAACCCACTCTTAAAAAGACAAATACGTAAATATCTTCCTGATGATTTAAAAGATCGTGAGGATATGCAAGTCTTTTTTGATGCCGTGGGAAGATCATATGATAATTTTGACAATCAATTTAAGATGACCCAAAGGGCTATGAAAGTAAGTTCAGACGAGCTTTTTGAAGCCAATAGACAACTAAGAGAAGAGTCTCAAAGACAACAAGGGTTATTGATACGCTTACAGTCTGTAATTAATGCAGTGCAACCCTTTGGAGAAGATCAAGATGAGGGTATAGATATAGGCGATGCAAATCTAGCCGAATATATTAGCCAGCAGGCAGAGCAGCTCATCCTAGTAAACAGAGATCAAGAATTACTGGTAAAGGAACTAGCATTGCAAAACCAAGAGCTCAATGATTATGCACACATTGTATCTCATGACCTCAAATCACCATTGCGCAGTATTGAAGCCTTAGTAAGCTGGCTTAAAGAAGATTATGGAGACGCGATAGGCGAGGAGGGAAAAACGCAAATAGGGCTCATTGTAAATCATTTAGAAAAAATGGACGCCCTTATTACAGGTATTTTAAACTACTCATCTATTGACAAGGAAGTTCGCACAGAACGACAAATAGATTTAAATGTACTTGTAAAAGAGACGGTAGATCTCATGCATTTACCAGAGCATATTACTATAAAAGTACATAAAATGCCTACTATTCTTGCAGACCGTTTTAAAATACAGCAGTTATTTCAAAACTTGATAGGCAACGCTGTAAGCAGTATCGATAAGCCCCAAGGACTTATAGAAGTTATTGCACGAAATCTTGATGACGTTTTCCAGTTTGAAATAAAGGATAATGGTAAAGGAATTAATCCAGCCTATTTTCATAAGATTTTCCAAGTATTTCAAAAGCTAGAAAATGATTCTGAAAGTACGGGAATCGGGTTATCAATCGTAAAGAAAATTGTACACTTTTATGACGGTAAGATTTGGTTAGATAGTACAGAAGGCGTCGGGACCACATTTTACTTTACACTACCTCAAACTACATAATTATGGAAAAGCCCAATCTCAATTATATCAAAGAACTTTCAGGGGGAGACGCAGGTTTTGAAAAAAAACTGATAGGCGTGGTACAAGCAGAATTACCTCAAGAAATTGCCGAATACGAAGGTAATATGAAGGATTCCGCTTTCGCGAAAGCGGCCGAAAACGTACATAAGATAAAACATAAACTAGGAATCGTAGGACTAGAAAAAGGATATGAACTCGCCATTGCCTATGAAGATGAGCTTAAGGAAGGAAAAACAACATTAAAGGTAGAATTTGAAAGCATTCTAACCGCTGTAATCCATTTTATAAAAGATTTATAATCTGTAAATTGCATAATAAATCATAAAATTTCTAAATGTTGAACTGTATTATTGTAGATGATGAAACTGCGGCACGTACGATCGTATCGCATTTATGTAGCCAGGTAGATGAACTCAATGTAATTGATGAGTTTCCTAACGCGATGCAGGCAATCAAGTTTTTAAATAAGAACGAGATTGACCTCATTTTCTTAGATATACACATGCCAGATTTTACTGGTTTTGACTTTATAGATTCGCTTAAAAATCCGCCAAAGATTGTTCTCACCACGTCAGATCGTGACTTTGCGATTGAGGCTTTTGAGTATGATTGTATTGTAGATTACTTAGTAAAGCCTATAACCCTGCCTAGATTTCTTAAGGCAATGCAAAAGGTTGAAAGTTTTAAAGCTCCTAAGTTGCAAAAAGCAACTCCAGATGCACAAGAAGCAAAGCAAGAAGAGTCAGAAAAAGAGATGTATGTAAATATAGACAGGCGTCTCATTAAGATTGAGTTTGATAAAATCTTTCTTGTAGAAGCAAAAGGTGACTACGTACTAATAAAAACGGAAGGAAAAAATTACACCGTACACTCTACACTTAAAAAGATAGAAGAAAAACTACCAGATAGTCTTTTCTTAAAAATCCATCGCTCCTATATTATCAACATTAAAAAAATAGTTGATATTGAGGATAATAGTGTCCTGATAGCTAGAGATGTAATACCAATAAGTCGTTCTAACAGACCTGAACTTATGAAGCGTCTTAACTTGCTATAAAACAACAAATTCCATTCGTCTACAGTAAATTACCACTCAACGATACAAGTATCAGTGCGGTCGAATAAATTGAAAATCAGGATATAAACAGCCTAATTTTGTTTCTATAATCACATCAATAGAAGCAATATGAAAGCAAATTTCTACTCTCTTACAAGACAATTAATCGCACTAAGCTGCTTGTTGTATTCATTTACAGCCAGCGCACAAGATGTACCTTTTAATTGTGATTATAGCGCTTATTTGTTTCAATACAATGATGTGTATGCAATTGATCTAGCTTCTGGAAACTCTTTTCTAGCAGCAAAGGATATCACACCAGGAAACATTAATGCAGCAGCATATAATCCTGCAGATGGTTACATCTGGGGATACTTATCAAGCCCTGCAAAATCTATTGTTAAAATAGGTAAGAACTTTGAGACTACTACCATCACTATTGATGCATTACCTACTGGCAATAAATATGTAGGTGATATAAGCGCTACAGGACAATATTACTTTAAAGCTGGTGGGAGCACATACTACACTGTAGATCTTGATCCAGCATCAGAAACATATACAGAACTTACTGCAACTGCATCATTATCACAAAATTTAAGTGTACATGACTGGGCATTTAATGCAGTAGATAATCAGTTGTATGCTGTAGAAAAAGGAACAAATATTTTATATAGAATTAATCCAGAAAATGGCCAGGTGCAACCTTTAGGTATCGTACCTATTTTATCAGGACTAAACTATACCTATGGAGCTGTATATTTTGATGCATCGGGACGTTTTTATGTATCTGCAAACCAAACAGGAACTATCTATGTAATACAAAGTGTTCAAGACCTTGACGGAATAGGAGTTATAGATTCAAATCTTTTTGCCTTTGGACCATCAAGTAATAGTAATGATGGCGCACGTTGCCCTACAGCACCAGTTTTACAAGAAATTTGTGATAACGGAATTGATGATGATGGTGACGGTCTTATAGATTGTGAAGATCCATCATGCTCGGGATACGGGATGTGTGCCACTATTGATCCAGAAACATCTACAGGAAATAAAGGAGGATTAGAAAGTAATAATAGACTGTCTAACGCTATTGCCAAACGTAATTTTAATCGTGCAAAGGAAAGCTATGAATTTAATAAAGACCTTGCACCACTTGTAGGTAAGAAGGATAGCTATGCCGTAAGAACTGCTCAAGCCTTTACGCTTGCAGATCTTGTGCCTCTAGAAGAGATTAGCGAAGATTATGTGGTTGAATCTACACCTGCAGATCTGGTAGGTATTACAAATGCAACCGAAGTATATGCTGTAGACTATATAAAAGGAGAACTCTCAACCGCATCTATACTTGCTCTTAAAACAGAAAATGGCGTATATGAGCATACAAAGTATATCTGTGATCGTTTACTAGGAGCAGAGCTTACCTCTGTGTCTACCATAGAGATTAATGGACAGCAGTTTATTAAATCTCTAATAAGAAATATAGACGGCAGTGTAGAATTTGTTTTAAGCCTTTCGGCGAAAATGGTAAACAATGAGACTGAATTTATTGTAGAAAGCCACTGGAATCTTGATCGTTATGAGGATGATGTCACTTTTTACAACTTCCAAATATGGGCAAACTCAATAGATGATTTACATAAATTAGGACAGCAGGTGTTAAACCTTCTAGAAGTACAGAAGCCAGTAACATCATACAATACCTCAACACCACCTACGGTATTTGTAAAAAAAGGAAACTATAATAACGGAGCGTTACAACTAGAAATCATCAATACAAATGCAACCGAGAGTGTAACATTTGATGCAGGAATAAGAGCAACAGAAACAAGCGAGATAGTAACAACCACATCGAGCATCTCACTTGGCGAAAATTACATCACAGAGGTTACTATTGACACAGGATATTTATTTGACATAGGATTTAGAATAGGAGATGGTATAAACACACCAGATGATTTATTTCTATCTGACGGGCCATGGGGAGTAGATGCATCTCAAGTAGGGACAGATGTAGTAACCTATGAGATTTCAGAAAATGAAGAAACATACGGAGATGACACCTATGCTATAGAACGCAACTTGTCACTCACAGCAACAACAAACAGCTATGTTGCGGCATATAGAGCACTTACACCACGTTTTCAAGCAGTAGATGTAAGCACGTTTAATGCATTACAAATGACAGCAAAGGGAACAGGAAACTTAGAAATCACTTTTGTAAAGGAAAGCATAGAAATCTGGGAAGAGCAGTATAAAGCAACGATAGCACTGACAGACAACTATCAAGATTTTGATATTTTATTTGACAACTTTACAAATCCTTCGGGAACACCATTGTTACTTAATGATCTCGTAACTGTGGTATTTACGATGGTATCTCAAGATGGAACGATGGTTACTAAGGAAATGGATATTAATGAGATACAATTTGCAAACTCAGAAGTACTCTCAACCGAAGAGAATATCATGGCAGCAGATGCATTAATAAATTACCCTAACCCATTTATATCGCAGACTACAATAAGATTGCCACAAGCAAGTGCAACGGTACAAATTACAGTAGTAGATATGTTAGGACGCATAGTAGACACGCAAGATATAACAACAAACAATGGAGGGTTAACAGCTGTATACACAGCTCCAAACCTACAGACAGGCATCTACACCTATAAAATAATAGATAGTGCCTCACAACAACACAGTGGCAAGTTTGTCATAAAGAGATAATAAGTAGTTTTTTTGATTTGATTTGATGTTTGGCCATCACCGGGGACGGTGGTGGCTTTTTTTGTGGGGTGGGATAAAATGTATTTCTGAGCAATAATACTACATTACTTAGTACGCTTTCGCGAAAGCATAACTCAAGTAAGAGAAATAAAAAGAACTTACCAAACTTATAAACAAGCTGTCAAAAAAAGTCTTTATCCTCATAAAATCGTGAAGTCTTTATAAGGAAAATTATAGGTTAAGATTAGCTTAGAAGTGCTTACTGATGAGAGTTGAGCTAGGCTCGTGTTTTAAGTTAGTTGTTTGTTGGCTTTAACGCTTTAATCCGATTTATAATCTCTAAGTTAACATTATCGCCAAATTCAAATTTTAGAGACTTGTCTTTTTAAGTTGAGATTTGGCGATTTTAAAATGTCTTTTAGTTTTTTGAAAAATAATAGAAATAAGGATCGTCGTAAGAAACAACAAAGACATTGTCAGTTATAGTAATATTTTCTTCGTATTGATCACCATCCTCATCAGCATTGTATTTTAATTTGTATGTGTTGTTACCTAAATTCTCCCAAGTTCCAGGGTCACTAAAATCCAATTCACATATTCCAGCTGAATTAGTGAAATAAGAAGATTCGGTAAAAGTTCCATCTAAATTAATTGTAAATGAACTTTGTCTATCACAATCATCTAAAGGTTGATCATTTCCTTCAAACACTGATTTCGATTGAGTCCAAATACCGATAAAAGAATCTTCTGCTTGCACAGTTGTATTATCGTCATCACTACTACAAGAGTTAAGAGTTAAAGTAATTACGGATAATAGTAGAATAAATTTTTTCATTTTTTGATTTTCGTTTTTTGATGTTACCTAATAAATTGTTTTCTTGTCAGATTGTATGGTTCATTTATTATTAAATTCAACATGACAAGTGGAAGCAAATATAGGGTAGTTTCACTCAATTTTTAAGTGTTAAATCCGTTGTGTTTTTTCAATTAAGAGTCCAGCTTTCCAATGTTACTAGCGATTAGTGTGCTTTAGACAAATAATAACGAGAATACGAGAAGTAAAAAGCCCTTATTTCAATCGCAAATAAGCTCCTAAAACAAGCTTTTGCCATCATAAATGTAGGAAGACCTTATGATGAAAATAAAGATTACTTTAGAAGTATTTATTGAGGGAAGCGGAGGTCAACTTTTAACTCAGTTATTTTGTTGGCAACAGTTTTTCATTCAGAGGCTAATTCGATTGCTTTTTCAAAAACTTCATCACGACCATTTATTAATCCATTAATTGTCGATTTAACTTCAACATCTATTCTAATTCCATTTCGTTGTGTTTCCGAACCGTCAGGATAAAGAATTCCATTTCCTGATATTGCTGTTCTGTAACCTCCTAAATATTCAAACACAACAACATCTCCATCAGCTCCTGCAGTTTGGTTTCCAACTGTAATTATATTGTCAGCTGTTTGAAAAGCCATAGCCGTAAATTCAGACCTACTCAAAGACTCTTCATTTACTAACAATATAATTCTTCCCTTAAATGCCTTTTTACTACTGTTTGTTCGTAAATTATCTGTGTAGCTAAATCTTGAAGGGTAATTAATGTTCGGACTATAAATTTTACTAAAATCCTTTTTTTCTGTATTTAAATATCTAGAAAATCTATTATAAATAAAGGCGGGATAATTTCTTAAATCTATTATGATTGATTTTTTAGTGTCAAATGATTTAAAAATATCTTCAATATCTCTGCCTTTAACGCTTGCCATATTTATAAAGCCAACTTCGTCAGTGACCGATTTTGATTTAATTGCTTTAGAATTATCCCAATAGTTAAAATCATTAAAATCGTATCTGTTTACTTTGATTTTTTCAACTTGCCCTTGTCTGTCTATGGTTAGGTTTATTTCTTTTTCTGAACCGCTAAAAATTTTAGTGTAAGTGTTTTTAGTTTTAATGTTTTTATTGGAACCAGCGACATACTTTAGGTTTTTGTCTTTTTCTGTTCTAACATCTAAATCATTAATCTTCAAAACAATGTCTCCTAATTGCAAGTTGTTGAGATTAGCAATGGAATCGTTATAAAAACCTGAAACAACCGCTTTATTTTCAATATGGGAAATCTTTGCAGGAATATACATAGGTCTTTCGTCAGAGAAACTTATCCAAGCGTGTGTATCATCTAATTTTGCGACAAGTTCTTTAATCTTATTTTGGTAGTCACTTTGATTTTTAGCGTTTTTAATTTTCGGTATCATTTGTCTTAAAACAGAATCCCAATTTTGGTCGGTCATGTATTTATATGGATAAAAATATTCTATTATATTCCAATATTTAAACAAACCCAATAATCTATATTCTTCGTTAGGAAATTCAAAATTTTTGTATTGTGGTTCGTTAGTAATTTTTATGTTGCCGACAGGTTGTATTTCTACATAAAAGTTTTCCTTCTGAATTCTGTTATTTTCAATGAATTTTAATTTTGACGAAAGCTTATCATTAAAAAGATTTTCGTTTTGTAACCACGATAAGTCAAAGTTTTTATCGAAGTAATTTTCTTCAGAGCTACATTTTTTACAAACGTCTATGTTACCCAAGTTGTTAATCCAGTCTATGTAAATTGCTGATAGGTCGTTCTTATCAGTTGCTTTTAAAACTTTTGGAAGATATTTGATAAATTCATCGTCCCAGTTATAAATTCCTTTTCCAACCTCGGGATGATAATATTTTAGAAACCCGTAAATTTTTCCAAGTGAAGCTAACTTTTCAATTTCCGAAATTGTCTGTTGAGCAGTCAATAAGTTTAAACTGAAAATGGTCAAAATTAGAATTACGGATGTTTTTTTCATATTGTTGCCAGAAGACCACCACATAAAGCGAGTATAGCTCCCGATAACTATCGGAATTGCTTCGTTGCTTTAATTTGCTGTCTTGTTTGTTTGATCTAAATATACAACCAATATCGTAGTTCTATAATTCTAAAAACGAACATTATACTCACAATATGAATGAGCATTGTCTGTGTATTATAATAACAAAAAACGCCCCAATGGGCGTTTCTAAATACTTTAGACTAGTAGTAAGGTAGCCTTAAAGATTACATCTTTATAATTCCTTTTTCAAGTACTTGCCATCTCAATTTTAAACCTACTTCCATAAATTCAAATCCTGCTGCGGTTGCAGAGGCAATGTTACTGTACTTACCATAAGCACCCATCTGGAAGCGGTTTGATATCGCATATTGTACTTTGGCTTCTACGCGAAAAAGTGTAGTAGCCTCATCCTCTTCTACTACTTGTAAACCTCCTGCGGCGTTTGCTGCATAGCTCCACTTTCCTGCCTGCCCGGTAAGATCTAAAAACAACTCAACTGCTTGGTATTTTGACGGGCTAAAGTACAACGTAGGTACTTGATCCTTAAAACCTACGTACTGGTAATTGATACCACCTTTGAGCGTTGGGTTTTTTGTAAAGTTGTAATATAAAGAAGTGAATAGTAAGTTACGAGAGTTTCCATCTGTTTGCTGCGTGTGCATTAAACCAGTATACCACCCTAGATTTATGTTTGTTCCCATATTGTAATTAAGGGAATAATTATTCATAAAGATTTTTTCATCTAGCAGTGCGGCGTTAAAATCTTGTAACGTCCTGCTATAACCTACCTCTAAAAACTGAAGCGGAAAAGGTCTTGATTTTACAAAAATAGATCCATTTACATCTGTATAGTTATTTGCATTTGCGTCTGCTTTTACAAATCCTAACGTCCCTTCTAACCATGTATTATTAATCACTCTATAATGAGCACCTATAGATGCATCTGTATTATATGCCATCGTATTTGTAGTCATATTTTCAGTAGTTCTATAGTTATATGAGAACACTGTTTTAAATCTACTTGTAAATGGTAGGGTTGCCGTCATTCCAGCAGAGTAAGCTTGGTTATCGCCATTGTCAGAAGTGTAGGCAGCTCGTGTTTCAATCACTGGAGCAAGGCTACTTTCTATTGTTTTCATTAACCCAGTAGCATCTTTCTGGTTAGGGTAGAAGGTTAAGGTATTTTTCGCGAAAGCGTAAGCCTCATCCAGATTACCCTGTGCACGGTATGCATTTGCAATCCCAAGATTCCCGTCAAAAGAGGCACTGTCCTTCTCAAGGATACCGTTATACACCTCGATACTCTTTTTAAAAGTCCCCGTGTACATCCCTAAATTTGCCTTAAGTGCAGCCACACGCGCATTAGTCGGGAAGGTGCTTTTAAGATCTGCAATGGCAGTTCTTGCTGTGGAATATTTTCCGTTCCAGATGAGTGCTTGTATGTAGCGCTCGTTTGCGGTAATGATTTTTGTAGTGTCCGCTTTCGTGAAAGCGATACTCTCCTGCGCCAGTGATAATGCGAGCTTGTCGTCCTTCTGTAAGTGAGCAACTAATGATTTTCCTACCTGAGAAGTTAAGGTATCTGAAAGTTGGTTATACATCGTGTTTGCATTCTCATAATCCTTCTTTGCGATATACGTATTTGCAAGCGCGCTTATGATTTGCTCATCGTTAGGCATATCCTCAAGAGCACTTTTAAGCAATTGTATAGCAGCATCATATTGAAAAGCAGTTGTGAGTTGGTTTGCCTTACCTAAACGCATAAACTTTTTTGATACTGCAGCATTTGCATTGCCAGGTTGTACGGTAAGTGCCTTGTTTACATAAGCGATTGCCGCGTCATAGTCTTTAAGGTTAGAAAGCGTGTTTGCATAGCCGAGTAGGGCAGAGAAGCTTGTACTGTCTTTGGCAACGAGGGTTTCATAAAAGTCTTTTGCAGCGCCAAAATCACTATCCCATAAAAGAGACTCAGCATAGTTTAAGCCCACTTCAAAATCTGTAGGGTAGTCTGCTTTTAGGTTTGTAAAAAGTGTTCTTGCTTTGCCACTCTCACCACTCAACCCTAGAGCACGACCGTAACAGAGTCTTGCCGTTTTATTATCTGGGTAGTCTTCAAGCACATCTCCAAAAAATGTTTTTGCTTCCTCATATTTCCCAGTTTCTAATAAAGTGAAACCAGCATACATATCTTGGCTGTATGCTGTGGCACCTAGTAGGAAAAGAATAATATATGTTAGTTGTCTCATTGCGTATGTTTTACAAGTGCAAGTTATGGCAATATACAAAGGATTCAATCTTAATGTATCTGCAATTCGTCGATACTTATCGTCGACTGGTGGAGGTTGCGTAGAGTGTGAGTGGAGTTTTGAGGGAAGTGTGCTGTGAATATCTCCCTAAGGTTCTATTTATTGTTCCTAAAGTCACTTGCCTCCAACATCTCCCCAACCCCTCTTCAAAGAGGGGCTTTCATCTTTGTGTACTCCTCCTCTTCGAAGAGGAGGCTGGGAGGAGATGTTTTGAGTTTGAGTAGGAAGATGGCTGCGAACATCTCCCCAAATGTGCCTTCCTCTCGTTCATACTTCACTCGTCGGAGGCAAGTTCAAAAAGAGGCTTCAAGTTGTCACTCCTCCTCTTTGAAGAGGAGGCTGGGAGGAGATGTTTTGAGTTTGAGTGAGAAGTTAGTTGCCAACATCTCCCGAAATGTGCCTTCCTCTCAGTCATACTTCACTCGTCGGAGGCAGGTTCAAAGAGGGCTTCAAATTGTGTACTCCTCCTCTTTGAAGAGGAGGCTGGGTGGAGATGTTTTTGCGTTTGAGTAAGAAGATTGCTGGCAACATCTCCCCAACCCCTCTTCGAAGAGGGGCTTTCATCTTTGTGTACTCCTCCTCTTCGAAGAGGAGGCCGGGAGGAGATGTTTTTGGGTTTGAGTGAGAAAAGCAACAACTAAGCAAACTACAATGACTCTAGAATTTTGTCTTCTATTGCTGTAAGCACGGCATCTATTTCTTCAAAAACCTCTTCATTTTTAAATCTCAAAAAATGCACACCTTTTTCTTCTAGACGACCTTGACGGATTCCGTCTTGCATAACTTGATTGTCGTGTATGTTACCATCAATTTCGATAGCCAGCCCAATCTCGTGACAATAAAAGTCTACTATATAGTCAATAAGAGGAACTTGCCTATGAAATTCTACACCCAAAGATTTACGACGAATTTTATCCCAAAGAGCTAACTCTGCAAGTGTCATATTTTTTCTAAGCTCTTGAGCACGCACTTTCAAATCTCTTCGATATGGAATTAATCTCTGCAATATTTTTTATATAAATATAAGTAAATCAATGTAGTATAATTTTAATTGCGACAGACATCTCCCCAAGTATGCCTTCCTCTCGCTCATACTTCACTCGTCGGAGGCAAGTTCAAAGAGGGGGCTTTATTTTTTTACTCCTCCTCTTCGAAGAGGAGGCTGGGAGGAGATGTTTTGAGTTTGAGTGAGAAGTTAGTAGCCAACATCTCCCCAACCCCTCTTCGAATAGGGGCTTTTATCTTTGTGTACTCCTCCTCTTTGAAGAGGAGGTCGGGAGGAGATGTTTGAGAGTACGAGTAAGAAGTTTATAAAGTTTGGGAGAAAATGCTTCACATCTTAGTAAGAACTACACCCCAGAACCCCAAAACCCACTCCTTATATAGTATCACATTAAACTTTCGCAAAAGCGATACATCCACAAAATATGCTTTAAAGATAAAACACGACCACTCGTCTACAGTAAAATTCTACTCATCGAAATTTCAACCGAAAGCCTCTTAATTGCTCGCATCTTTGTACCAGAAACAAACAACAAACTATTATGGGACTTACAGTAATAAATAACTCAAACACATTAAGAGTAGTACACAACGCTAGAAATACACAAGCTAGTAACACATTAAGTGTAGTACACAGAAAGGTAGATAAGCCGGTTATCCAGTTAATGACTTATTAATCATTAGTTATGATCGCTATACAACACAAAATCAAAAAGATACTCTCTCCCGAGCAAATATTTATGCTCAGCGCCTTTGTGGTAAACGGAGGAAACTACCTCTATAATTTAGGACTGGGTAGAGTATTAGGCCCTGGCGCCTTTGCAGATGCTGCTATACTTATCACCTTGCTACTTGTACTATCATTTGTTGCAATGACTTTTCAGCTAGCAGTTGCAAAGTTTACAACGGAGTTTGACAAGTCAAAACAAGAAGCATTTGTACAAAGAGCTTATAAACAAGCTACCACCTTTGGAATCATATTAGGTGCGGCAATTGTAGTTTTTGCAGGATCGCTGCAAACACTTTTTCAAACAGAATCTTCTGTAATGTTTACCATTTTTGGAATAGCAGTCCCACTTTATTTCATAATGAGCGTAAACAGAGGAAACCTTCAAGGACGTAAATCTTTTATAGCATTATCTATCACGTACCAATTAGAAATGGTATGCAGACTCGCGCTTACATTTGCATTATTACTTTTCTTCAATATAGAATCATCTGTCGCGGTAGCTACAGCAATCGCAATCTCTTTTATAGCAGGTGTATTTCCATTTAAAAAGTTAACGTCTAAAAAGGCAGTGCAATCTGCCCTTACCTCAAAAGAGAGCAAGGCAGTTATGAACTTCTTTGTACTTACTGCGTGCTATGAGCTTACCCAGATCATTTGTAACAACAGTGATATACTCTTAGTAAAACACTATTTTCCATCTTATGATGCAGGATTATATGCATCTCTAGCCCTTATAGGTCGCGTAGTCTACTTTGTAACTTGGATGTTTGTGATGTTACTATTACCTACGGTAGTATCTATGCGCAAGGAAGGTAAGAACTCTGTACCTGTACTTATGAAGTATGTAGGGTACATCACAGCCCTTGCTAGTGGTATCGTGTTATTTACATTTCTGTTTCCATCATTTGCAGTACAAATATTATTTGGAGAACAGTATATGTCTATTGCTCCATTATTAGGTTGGTATGCACTTGCAACATCTTTTTTTGCCCTATCAAACATTTTTGCCTACTACTATCTATCCTTAGATCATTACAAACCTATTGTAATTGCTGCCATTTTTGGAGTGTTACAAATAGTGTTAATCATATTATTCCACGATTCATTGTTTGAAGTTGTTTTAGCCCAAGTAGTTGCAATGGGAAGTTTACTCATTGCTCAATTACTTTATTTCTGGAAGATGCAAGTAAAGTAACAGTTTCCCCAAATTGTAGTTGCCCTCTTACATAAGCATTTGCTTTTGTGAGAGGGTTTTTGTTTTGACTAACCCAAGCCTATTATGGAAGGTTATAAGATTCTGTTATATACTCCTTATCTATATCAAATCTCTATCTGGTGATATCTAATCTTAGTAGCTGCATTATAGTGACTTAGCCTATGTGAGCTGTAATTGTAAGAAAGTGCAAAATCGTTTATCGAAGGTCAAATACCATTCGTCTATACTTACGGTCGAGTAAACGTTTTTCGTCCGCTTTCGCGAAAACAAAGCCCCATATTTGTACTATCAAAAAAACATAACTACTTAAAAACAAATATTATGGCACTAGAAATAAACAACATTTACGGAGTAACTTGTATCAAAGGAAAAGTATCAAACACACACGTACAAGAAGTAAAAGGATACTTTAAAGCACTATTATCTGTAGAAGATAACGTCATCATAAATTTATGTGAGGTTAAAAAAGGAGCAAAGAAACTAGTAAGAGTTTTAGAAAGCTTACAAGCCGAAATCTCAGAAGAAAAATCACTTAAGTTTTTCAGCTATCCAGAGCCAGCAGTTGCCGAATTATATGCGCAAATTAATAATCAGGCCAACTATTACCAGGCAGCAGCATAAGACTACACAAATTACTATAACAACATCAAATCTATATATTATGAAACTAGCAATCGTAACGGCCTATCCACCGAGCAAAGTAACTTTAAACGAATATGCATACCACTTAGTAAAGCACTTTCGTCAAAACCAAGAGGTAACAGAACTGGTACTTCTTACAGATGTAACTCCAGACCAAGCAGATATCACTTTTGAAGAAGATGGATGTGCAATCACCGTAAAGCAATGTTGGAAATTCAACAGCTTAAAAAATGTATTCTCTATCGCAAAAGCCGTAAGAGCAACACAACCAGATGCAGTACTTTATAACCTACAGTTTATGAAGTTTGGAGATAAGAAGGTAGCTGCAGCGCTAGGATTGTTTTCTCCTTGGGTATCAAAAATGATGGGAGTAAAAACAACGGTATTACTTCACAATATAATGGAAACTGTAGATCTTGATAGTGCAGGTTTTACAAGTAATAAATTAAAAATAAAGGCATATAACTTCATAGGCGAGATGCTTACTCGTGTGGTACTTAAAGCAGATACTGTGGCGCTTACCATTAGTAAATATGTAGACATACTAGAAGAGAAGTATAACGCAAAAAATTGTGTACTGATCCCTCACGGTACCTTTGAGATTCCAGAAGAGCCATCTTATGATGTAGCACCAGGTCCTTTAAAAATAATGACCTTCGGAAAATTTGGAACCTACAAGAAAGTAGAGATACTTATAGAAGCTGTTCAAATCGTAAGAGAGCAAACTGGTCGTGATCTTGAGATCGTAATTGCTGGTACAGATAGTCCTAACACGCCAGGATACCTAGCAGAAGTTCAAGAAGTATATAAAAACGTTCCTAATCTTACATTTACAGGTTATGTAGAGGAAGAAGATGTACCTGTAATCTTTTCTGAAAGTGCGATGGTAGTTTTTCCATACACATCTACTACGGGAAGCTCAGGAGTATTACACCAAGCTGGAAGTTATGGTAAGGCAGTAGTAATGCCAGACTTAGGAGATCTAGGTATTCTTGTAAAAGAAGAAGGATACAGAGGTGAGTTTTTTAACCCAGAGAGTTTGCATAGTCTAGCTACAGGAATCCAAAACCTGGTAACAAACGAAGCTTACAGAACAGAAATAGCAAAAGCAAATTATCAAGCAGCAACAGCATTACCTATGAGCCGTATTGCTCAAATGTATATAGATGTTTTTAATGGCACATCAAGAAGAACAAAAAACACCACATTAATGGCAGCATAATTACCGGTTCTTAATGATCAAATAGGCATCGTCTTTCACCCCAAGTGTATTAACAATTCCAAAAAAAGCCTGTTTGTTCTTTCGCCACGGTAATCTACCAGCCACTTCACTCGGTATATCCCTAAAATCATAAAGTGTCCAAGAGAGATAGTGTATACTATCTCTTTTCTGGGTTCTATAAAACTCAGTATAATAAGCCGCTTGATCTTCTTCGGTAGCTCCAAAAGGGTTCCATAAGCCCTTGTATGCTGCTAGACCAAATTCTTGTAAAACCACAGGCTTACTAGTTACATCTGTAATTGATTTGTGAGCAGCAGCTAGATCTTTGAGGTATTTGTAATAATGATAAGAGACAAGGTCTACTTTATTTTCTAGATGTAATGCGGCCTCTGGCGAAGACCAGCCTATGGTTACTGGATGCTCGTTGTCTAAGGTTTTTAGGTAATCTATAGTTTGACTTAGCCAAGATAAAACTTCACGTTGCCCGCGACTTTCAAAATCTAGATTAGGCTCATTTTTTATATCCCATCCTAATAAAGCAGGATGGTCTTTTATATGTGTCACGATACTATATAGATGAGCATTTGTAATAGTCCAGTCTTGTATGCGATAATCTCCATAAAAGTCAAAAAGGGTAACGACAACCTTAAGATTTGCTGCTTGGGCTTCATCTAGAAGTGATGTGAGTTTCTCAAGCTTTTCTCGTGGAACACGCGCTTTGTCAAAATCTTCAAACCCCACAAAGACTCTTATAGAATTAAGCTTAAGATCATTAATAATTTTAAAATCTGCATTAAGAGTATCTTTACTAAACGTAGCACCAAAGGTATCCCAAGGGCTCCCTTGTGGGTAATAGTTAATTCCTTCTAACAATGCAAGATCAAGCGGGATTGTCTCTTTTTCACCATCATCTACAGGATGTGAGGCTACTTTTTCAAAATGTCGCACTCTCCAGAAGCCATCTTCCAGTAATAGTATGATTTTATAATCATCATTAAAAGAGCGCTCTACTAGAAATTGCTCATTTTTAAAAACACGTTCTATACCTGTGACATTGCGATCTGTAAGTACAACCAGTGTACCGTCTGCACTATAAAATTCTAGCGAGAGGTGATGGGTGAGGGTCGTACTTTCTATATATACGTTTGCCTCATTGTTTAAGGTGATTAAGTCCTCAACCTTTCCGCGGGCTTGCTCGGTAAAATGATCAAAAACTCCAGCATTTTCACCTGTGTAAAAAGCTCTATTTTTTACATACCAAGCGTCTAGATAATCTTCTTCTATGCTCGTAAGATTTGCTTCTTCCATAGGTCTACCAGGATTCTCAATAGACTCCCACGTCACCTGGGGTACATAGTGACGCTCTTTTGTTTCATCTAGGTGAAGCATCTTACTTCTGTCTGCACCCGTGTTTAAAAAAGCAATCACTTGACTGATACCATAGAGGATACCTGCATTTATGAGAATAAATCCAGCCAAAATTAAGATACGATATAGAGTTTTATTGGTTTTCAATCTGTAATTGTGATTTTGTATGTAGCCTCTAGTCCTAGGGTCTCAATGTTTACATTATATGTTCCTGCAGGATAGTCTTCTTCTTTAAGATAAAAGACGGCAGACCCATTTTTGGTTAAGCCCTTGTAGGTGTTATTATTTATAGTAATTTTAACGTCTATTCCATTTTGCACTAGCTGGCCTAGGTAGCTTGTAAGTGGGCCTACGGTTAGATTTCTTTCGGTGATTTGTGGTGCTGGGATGCTGTCTATGATAGCTGTAAACTCTTGAGTAATGGTTTTACTCTGCGCAATGCCTGTCGCTGCTGCTCGTACATTCCAAGTGGTAGGGAAGTGCGGGTGTAACGCTTTCGCGAAAGCGTACCCATTTATAGTACTCGCTGTAATCTGCCAGTGGGCACCTGTAGCATTTGTCATAAAAAAGGTAACGAGTGTCCCGTCTGTCATTACATTACCGTGTGCATCGCGTATTTGCGAACTATTAAATGTGATGATTTCATTACCATCTGCATAGTTGTGATTACTACTTGCGGTGATAGTAAAATCTTGGGCAACATCTGGAAATACATCTGCAACCAACTCCTTAGACGAAATATTTTCAATCGTACTTCCCGTACTTACTCGGCCGGTCTTAAGTGGAGCATAAATACGTTTCCACACAAAGCCAGATGTAACCTCGTGAGATGTAGTTGTAATTTTAGATTTAAACTGCGACTTGAGAGCCACCTCTGTATTATCTGGCAGCGTGTTATCTAGTGTATCTGTAGGGATACTCACTAGCATCGTGTAGTCACGGACATTTGCGACAATACTACGTGGCCCAAGATAAGTTTCTACAGTGCCTAGTTGAGTAGCATTGGGCAGTAGTCTAAAACTTCCTTCTTGCGTAACCTTATCATTAAGATATAGGCTATAATTTACCACACCACTACGTTTTGTAAAACTAGGAGGAATATAAAACTGTGGTGTATTATTAATAGCTTCGGGCTCTATAACAATCGTAGCATAGGTACTAGAGAGAATGAGATAAGCCTGTCCCGTGGCAATAGTAGTGTCACCCTTCGTGGTAATGTAGATTCCCTTTTCTGTAACTATAGTATCCTCTATGTTGTTTATAGATAGTGTTATAGGCGTAGATGTTACTTCAACGGGTTCTTCTTTACAACTAGACATACCGAAGCATATGAGTATACTCATATATAAAAGTAAATGCGATATGTGGGTGTGGCGCTTCATTATTTTGGATTACCTACATAGTTATTTGTGATGATGGTGATATATGTATACGGCATACCTGCTACAAGTATAAACGTACGGTTAGTTCCAGCATCATTGCGTTGAGGCACCACCTTATCAGAGATACTCTGGTTAGGTAGTCCATTTACAGAGGCCGTAGCTAGTCCAGATGCAACCTCTGTAGGTAATGCATCTGTATAAAGTACTTCAGAAAAAGGGCGTTTGCGTTGCTGGCGCACACTCTCATCTATATACCTGCTTTCTACCCATAACAACTCCTTGTCTTCATTATAGTAACCTATGAGTAGTTGTGGTATGGTCGCTTCTTCTATACTCGTATTAAAGAGAAAACCATTTAAGGTTGTGTCTTTTTGTGTGACATTAAAAAGGTCTGCAGCTTGGTAAAGATCTGTTGTTGCTACGTTTGCGCTTACTTGTACCTCAAAGTTTACTGGGATATCGGTAAGATCTACCTCTGTAAATGTATCTGGCTCGTAGGTAGTAGGCTTTTCTTCTAGCGCAGATGCCCAAGCAATACCCTCAAAGTTTATACGATATAGCGTTGTTTCCTTAGGCAGTAGTTTATGCTTTACTACATCTTTTGCATTAAATCTTGCCAGCTCCTCATTTTCTTCATTATACAAAGCTCCTGTCACAGAGATATCTGCAGGGATATTATCTACATTCTGTATTTCGCCTACAATAGCATAGGTTGTGTCTAGTTGTACTAGTCTCGCAGAGAGTACCTCTACAACGGGCTGTTTAAGTACATCTTCGTGAAAGGTTTGCTCTGAGGTGACGGCACGCTTACCGTGATTATAATACCTAGTACCACTTTGTATGAGTAATTGCTCTGGTGGGATGTCTGGATCTACCTTTTGAGGTATAATGTACCATTTGCTCTTCTTTTTAATGAGTTCTAACTCGTCTTGAGTTTGTATCTCCTTGAGGGGTGTAATCCAGGTGGCATCTACGACACCTTGAGCAGTGGTGTCTGTCTTAGGTGTTATATCTATGTGCAAGCTATCTAGCTTTGCATATGAACTTAACAGGCCATCTGAGACCGATATCTCAAGCATAAACTGTGAGAGTTTTTTATCACTCTCTGGATCAAGATAAGAGTGCGCACGCTCAAATTCTTTAAAATCTACAGCATCATAATAGGCCGTGACCACATTTCTTGCAGAGAGTTGTGTGGTGTTTTTTACATAAAATAGATATCCTGCATAGGTTATTATAATGAGTAAAACAATCGTCCATAAAATAGAAGCCCAATATAATAGGGAGGGTGCTCGCTTGTATTTTGCCGCAAATGCAAAATATAAGGGAAGCTCATTTTTTCTATTAAAAGATCGCGTCCACAAGGCACCTAGATGCAATAGTATTGCGAGTATTACTGTTGAGAATGGAATGATGCCCCACATAAGTTTTAAAACTAGCGGTGCATCTTCTCTAGGCAGCACACTAGGTAAGGGAGCAATACCTGCTTTTTCCCAAACCATAATACCGTTTTCTAGTAAGCTCAATCTGTGCCAGCCAGCAAAGTAGAGTAGTGGGTCATAAAATTTATCATTAGAAAACACATATTTTAAATGATACTTTTCTGGTACCGTAAGAAACTGCTGTAGCGAGCCTATTCCTTCTATACCTCTATATTTTGAGTTTTCGAGACGCTCTACCGCTCGTGTGGTAAGCTCTGGCAGCCTTCTAGCAGAGTGGTAATCTCCATCTACCGTGGTTGCCTTAGTTTGTGCAGAGAGCCACGCCATCTGGTCTCCAAAACCTAGTGGTAAGTATCGCCACTTATAATGCTCATCTTCATTTAAGAAGTTTACAATAGGCGTCATCTTAATTACATCTGGCTGGCTCGGTCTAAATTTTCCTAGGGTAATTGTAAAAATGGCAATAAAAATAAATAGTAGCGATAAAAATGCTCCAGATGCTCTATGCACCAGCGTTCCCCATTTTTCTTGCAAGTAATCCTTATAATCTCCCTCTACAAAGCGGTAACAAAATTCGCCAAAAACTGGCAGCGCCATTATAGATGCCCATAATGTAAAACGGTCTAGTGTAAGGATATTAAAGGCATTTTCTCCTAGCATTGCGAGCGGTATAGGTGTCGTACCACCAGTACCCAAAATAAAAAGTAATGTAAATGAGATGCCAAAAAATAGAAGGCGCTTGCTATAATATCTATAAAAGAAATAAGGAAGCAAGAACATTAAAAGTCCCCAAGGGATCACAAAAAACACAAGTCCAGAGGAGAGTACTTCAAGAAAGCTGTCACGAGACCCGTGCGGTATAGGCACCTGCGTGATGGGATTGTTTTTAGTATTTACCCAGTACGGCAAGATGCACGTGATGATAAGAAACAAGGAACATCCTCCAAATATGATGATGCGTCTTAGGTGGGTCCATACCGCTTTCGCGAAAGCGATAACAGTCACCTCTTTTGTACTATTAACCTTTTCTCTCGCAGCATCCATTACCACCATTCCTAACAGCGGGAATATGAAGAAAACCATACCAAAGATAGGAGTCACGTGATGTGAAGTAACCGTTACCGATAGCAATGCGAGTGCTTTAAAGAGGTGTCGTTTGCGCGCAGTTTTTACCCAGAGATATATCTCCGGTAGGCAATGCATTAATACAGAGATACCTATAATACTAGGAAGTTGCCCAAATATATGGAGCGTTTCTACAAAGGAAGAGCTAAATACGGCTAGCACCGCAGCATAACCAGCGACCTTTTTATTAGGTATAAGTACCATCGTAAAGCGATACACTCCAGTAATAAATAGTACGACTCCCGTGAGGGCGACGGTAAACATCCCAAATTTAAGACCACCTATATAAGAGAGTGCTCCTATAGTTTGATGCACTAGTGGTGGGTATCCCATTACTGTAAAGCCAGTATACCAGCTATAACTCCACGGCTCAAACCAGTTAGTCGCATAGTGATTTGCAAAAAACAGGTGTATAAGAGCGTCATAAGTGCGCTCTACAGTAAAAAACATAGCCGTCCCGTGGAAAATCATTCCGAGGAGTACGGCACTTACTAAGTATTTGTTAGTTCTAGACTGTTTCATTTGGGAGTGAAAAGATACCCTTTTTAATATTCTGATTCAAAGATAGTTCTTTCGATGAATGGTTCATCCTTCGACGAATGGTAACCGTCGATACAAAGAATCCAGCCATCGAAAATTCAAAAAAATAGCTGCAATCTGGAGGTATGTTTGTCTTGTAAAACAATAACAACACACATAAACACACATTATGAAAACTGGAATAATCATCCCTTGCTACAACGAAGAAAAGAGACTTAACACAGAAGCATTTGTAAAATTCATTAAAGAAAACCGCGATTACCACCTATGTTTTGTAAACGATGGAAGTAAAGATAAAACGCTAGAGGTTCTTTATAGTATGAAAGAACAAGCGCCTAATGCAATAAGCATTGTAGATGTAAAAAAGAACTCTGGTAAAGCAACCGCTGTAAGAGCAGGAGCTAGATTCTTATACAGTAAGTCTACTATCTCTACGATAGGATTTATGGATGCAGACCTTTCTACAGACTTCAGAGATTTTAAGGACCTCGTTAAAACTCTGAAGACTGAGGGAAAGCTCGTAGTTTTTGGTTCTAGAAACGCTTTAGGAAGCGGTGAGATAGAGCGTAACTTTATGAGAAATATGTTTTCAAAATTTGTGAAGCAGTTTATCTTATTAATCTTAGGATTACCTATAAGAGATACACAGTGTGGAGCAAAAGTATTTACAAGAAGCATCGTGCCTGTAGTATATGACAATGCTTTTACTAGCAGATGGTTGTTTGATGTTGAGATCTTCTTACGTCTTAAGAGCTACCTAGGAAAAGAAAATACAATGACGAATATCTTTGAGCAGCCACTTATGAGATGGGTACACGTAGATGATTCTAAGTTAGGAATGAAAGACGCTTTACAAATCCCAATGAATCTTACACAAATCTGGATGAACTATGCTTTTCAAAGCAATACAGCAGCCAGCGCAATCCCTACAGAATTTGCACTAGACACTATGTCTCAAGAATTTTCTATAGCAGCATAATAATTACTGTTTCCTAGTCCCCATAAAACATCATTTATCCACATCAAATCTACTATTATGAACATCTATCCTATAAAATTTGAGCCTATCCTTCAAGAAAAAATCTGGGGAGGATCTAAACTACAATCGGTACTTAATAAGAAATGTACTAGTGATACGACTGGTGAGAGCTGGGAAATATCTGGAGTAGAAGGAAATATATCACAGGTAGCAAACGGATTATACGAGGGAGAATCACTGGTTTCTCTTTTAGAAAACCACACCAGTGAGTTTGTAGGAGCTGCAAATTATGAACGATTTGGAAATGAGTTTCCGCTGCTTATAAAATTTCTAGATGCAAAGACAAATCTTTCTGTACAAGTACACCCAGATGATGAGATGGCAAAAAGAGATCATAACTCATACGGTAAAACCGAAATGTGGTATATCATGGACCATGAAGAAGAAGCAGAAATTATATTAGGTCTTAAAGATAAAAACGCAAATACAGAAATCTTACGTGATGTGACAGGAGATAATGTATATGACGTATTTAATAAAGAAAAAGTAACAAGAGGTGATGCATATTTTATTCCTGCAGGAAAGATACACGCCATAGGAGCAGGTGTACTGGCAGCAGAGATACAGCAAACCTCAGATATCACCTATAGAGTATATGACTGGGATCGCACAGATAAGGAAGGTCAAAAAAGAGATTTACACCTTGACCAGTCTGTTGCAGCTACTAAGGAGTTTACTGAAGAGTGTAAGAAAGAATGTAAAGTAAATAGTAATACCTCGTCAAATGTTGTTGCCTGTGATTACTTTACCACAAATGTGCTACGAGTAAATAAAACTTTTGAAAAATCTTATGCAAACCTTGACTCTTTTGTAATTCTTATGTGTGTTGAGGGTTGTGCCTCAGTAACCGTAAATAATAAGACAGAGATTGTATTTAAAGGTGAAACCATCTTACTTCCAGCAAATTCTAAAGAAGCTTTTTTCTTTGCAAAGGATGCTCAATTTCTAGAAGTATATATTGATTAATAAATTAAATCTGTACGCAAATTCCTTAGTAAATCTAGGATGTACGTTGTTGTTATTGTTACTTCTATTAGATTAAGCAATACTAAGGTTACGTATAGATTATATAATAAATCCTCATTGTCACTTGACGATGAGGGTTTTTTGCGTTATCATAATTTATTAGAAAGATCCTGAGTGATTATATGAATTAATAATACAGTTAATAGTTACGCTTTCGCGAAAGCGTACCATGATTATACAATAGTCTTATATACAGAAAGACAAAAGCCCCATACAACGTACGGGGCTCTAACCAAATAAACAAACCAATCAATCAATCATTCAATAATCATTTCTTTTTAAGGGTTAATAGTACTCTTTCTGCGCACTAGTGCAATAAATACTAGTCCAGCAATGAGTATGAAAACAAATGCCATGATAGGCGGAAATAAGCTAGCGCGATGTGCTGTTACTTCAGTAAAGTTTTTACCATCTACTCGCAGTGATAAGGTGTGATTATTATCATCATTAAGTACAAAGTGTTTCTTATTAAACCCTTCTTTGAGTAGGATTAATGCACTCTGGCTTTTGTGAATATCTACAAAAGCTGTGTTTTCTATAACTGCACTTTGTATAGTGGTAGGCACTCCAATCACTTTAAAAACTACCTTAGTTTCATGTCCTAATTGTACAATGCCGTTTAATAACAATACTTCTTTATTCTCGTCAAAACGTATATGCAAGTTGTTCTTAATATGAGTAAGAACCATTTCTTTAAACTCCTCTGGAGTGGTATAAGGCGTGTCTGAAAAATGCGTGTTTATCTCTTGCTGAAAAGCAGTGAGAGATGCACTCACTTGTAGCACCCATGTTTGATCTTCTTGCTGCACTAACATTGTAGTGGAAGCATCTGATTGATGTGCAAGTGCTTTAAAAGAAAAACACAATATGCATAGAACAATCAATAACGATTTCAGTTTTTTGCTAGTTTGCATAAGCTCCGTTTAAACAGTTGATAAAGTTATTTGCTCCAGCTGCATCTACATGGTAATGATATCCTCTCACATCATCCTCATGACCTCTACAAGCATCTAGGTCGCTAGGCTCGTTACCATCACTATTAAGTTGTGCATATAGCCCATGCCCATCAATTGCATAGCCTATCATTGCAGCATGTCCATCTTCTTGGGCTAGCTGGGTAGTAACTCCTGTAGCTGCATGATAGTGATAACCTGCGTTAAGATTGATGTGACCTCCAGCATCATCAAATGGTGCTAGTGTATATGCTCCTAGTATTGCATCTGTAGGTGCTGGTGCGTCAAAAACTACTCCATTAAAAGCTACACCTCGCTGTGATGGGCCGTTTCCTCCCATAGGACCTCCGCCACCAAAATTAATGGAGCTAGAAACTCGTTGAGGTGTTACAGGGATGAGGTACGTTCTAGTGAGGTCTGCCATATAAGAGGGTAAACATTCTACACAAAAATTCTCATATTCTTCTCCCACGTTTGGGTTTGCAGCGTTTGCACAGTCTTCTAGTGAGTCTGTGGTATAAATATCTCCGTTGTCATCATACATAAGCCATGTAGTGTCATTGTAAAAGGAAGCCATATTTTCAATAAATGCTCCATCTACATCATATACTTGACCATTTTCTAGCCAGATTCCTCCTGCCTCAGCATCATCTGCAATATTATCTGGACACCATGGACCCATGGTGTGATCTGCTGGTGTACTTGTAACAACAAGTTCGTAGCAATCTGTAGTTGTTCCGTTAGATAAAGTACAAGGAACCGTAGTAATAGTAACAGAATTGTCACTAGTATAAAAAAGTGATGCATCTACATCTATTACGACACCATCTGTATCTGTAGTTTCTCCTGTTTGAGTTGCATTATCGTCGTTTGAGCAAGAGTTGCATCCTATTAATATCATTGAGGATATAAATAATCCTATGAGTGGTAATTTTGAGAAGTATGACATATTTTTTTGATTTTATTGGTTGAGGTTTTTTTGAAGTTAGATGGGAGTGATGTTTGTTTTTAAAAGCTCTGTGATTACTCACAGAGCTTTTGGCTAATTAAAAACAATTCACTTTTTACATATTACTTTTTTTCTCTGCGTTGTGGTTTTGGTGCTTTTTTAAATTCTTTTTCAGAGATGAAACCATCTTCGTTTGTATCTACTTTATCAAAGTCATTTTTTAATGGACCTTTTATTTCAGATTTTGCAAGTTTGCCATCTTCATTCTTATCCATTTGCTCCAATAGTTCAGCATACGTAGGCGGCTTTTTTCTATCGTTTCCTCGTTGTGCCTGTGCCATTGAAACACTTGCAAATGCTACACAAAATATAGCCGTTATTACCGCCGTTTTAAATTTCATAGTTTTCATATTTCTAGTTTTATGTTACACTTATTTGACATCAAATGTAATAGGTAGTTTGATGTTTATGAGTCACTTTAAGTGAATGGGCGCTAGTTTTCTGTGAATGGCATTATCTAGCCTTTTTTTATAATTTGATACTGTGTAAATGCGCTTATTCTAGCCTATAATAGCTATTCATAAAGGTTTCTTTAATTTGTTGGATGCGTTGTTTTCTTAGATAAATAAGTTGAATTAACGCTAAAAAAAAGCTGGGTAATGTTTTGTCATTACCCAGCTTTCTATAAATGTTTTGTTGCTCTTTACAAAGAGCATGTTTTAGTAAGTTACTCGAGTTTTAACGTCTTTATATCAGTAATAAGTTGAGCAATAGATGATCTATTTAAACCATTATATATTCCTCTTATGTGCTTATTACTATCAATGAGGAGAAAATTTTCTGTGTGAAGGAAGTCGTCTATCGTTTTTTCTTCTCCTAAGTCATTTTCTACAAAATAGAAGTCTCTTCCTAGTGAGTATATATCCTTCTTATCTCCAGTAACGAGATGCCACTTATTATCTATAACACCATTGTCTTCGGCATACTTTTTTAATACATCGACAGTGTCTGAGGTAGGCATCACGGAGTGAGATAGCAATACTACGTTTGGGTCGTCTTTAAATGCTTCTTGCACCTTGAACATATTATCTGCCATTTGCGGGCAAATACCTGGACACACAGTAAAAAAGAAGTCTGTTACATAAATCTTATTATCAAATGTTTTTTGAGTAATAGTTTCCCCTAGCTGATTAGTCAGCGTAAAATCAGGAATTGTATGAAAGTCTTTTTCCTCTTGTGATCCTGGTACAATCCAGTTAGGTGTAAATGACTTCTCATTATAATAGGGTAGATACTCTGTTCTACTAGTTTCTACTACTTTGACGTTTTCCTTCTTTACTTCTTGATTACAACTAGTGATAGTGATAAGTACCAGAAGTACCAAGAGGCTCATTAGTTTATTTTGTGATAATAACTTCATCTTCTAATTTATAACAGGAGTTAGCTTTTCTCATTCCAAAAATTCGCCCATTACGAGCTTCATAATTCACGTATAATGTTCCGTTCTCAAGCCATGCTTTTTGCAAACCGCTTTCTTGTCCATTGTCTAAGTTCCTTTGCTTTGCAAGTACGCCAGTAGCATACCATTCTCTTTCAACACCTTCCTTCACTCCTTTAGTGTAATTAGATTGTGAAGCCAAAACTCCATTTTCCCACCAACTTTTATAAATACTATCTAGCCGATTGTTTTTATAGTAAGATTCAATACGTAGTGTACCATTTTTAGACCATTTTTGAGCTATTCCTTCTCGTTTACCTTGGATATATCCTATTTTCTCGGCAAGTGTATCGTTAGGATAAAACCTTAGTGAGTATCCAGAAAATAATTTGTTATTATAATACCAAGCACCTTCTAGCGGATTTAGAACCAGCTCTTTTTTTAACACCTCTATGTCGCTGATAGTTTTAGGTTTATCATAATGTATAGTAATATCCATTTCCTGTAACGAATTGTCATTACAAGAAATTAATAGGATGCTTAGTATGATAATAAATAATTTAATAAACATGATTTAGTATCCTTGGTAAGGTCCAACAAAAGCGATATATGAGCCCGTGTTAGAATATAATTCATTAATAATGTGATAATGATATTCCTCATCTCCTTGTGTAAATTGTGTGGTAGTCGTGTGTCCTCCAGATGCATCTAAATCTGTAGGATACGTTCCTGTAGCATCACATTTTCTACCATAAAGGAAAACACCGTCTAGCAATACACCTACAAGGTTATCATCGTCATTTGTAAATGCTTTTGGTTCTAGGTGATAGTGATATACACCAGGCCCTATGTGAGCTCCTGTCCAATCTAAACTTGCTGCAGCTTGATCTAGCGCACCGTTTCCTTCTTGATCATTAAATATTGATGCACCACTCACTGCAATACCAATAGTATTTAATTGAGTCATAACTGTGCTACCGGTTAGGTTAGGTGTACCATCTACAGTAATAGTTGTTGCATTATTATTACTAGTCATAATAGAAGGCGTCACGGCAACGTCTGGCTCTTCTCTATACAAGGAATTGCCTTCTCCCCAGTATACGGTCTCGTGGTTAGGTAAACCAGTAGTCTCAATCACTACGTTAGATCCATCAATGTAAATGGTAGTTGCTTCTGTGTCAAAGGCAGTATAAGCCTGGTGCAGCTCTGTAAGTGCAACTTCATCATCATTATTTGATGCTGTTGTTACATCTCCTTCATCACTACTACATGCAAGAATTGTGAGAGCAGTGGTTGCTACGATTACCGATAGCGGGACAATTTTGTTCATTAATTTCTTTTTCATCACAAATGGAGTTTTAGCTGTTATCATTAAATCTGAATCTTCGAAAAAATCATTACGTAAAATTCTTAAATTCAGTCTTTTGTTGAGTTAAATGTACGTCTTAAAGAGATTTCGATTTGCTATCATTCAGCGAACCAGCGTAAGTTTTAAGTGAATGACCGTAATTGATAGTTGAGTGCCGATTCTAAGCACTCAAATATGGCTTATATTGAGAAATGTTACTTGAGAATAGCTTTAATTTGCGGTATGAAAAGAGCGTCTTACATTCTAATACAGATTATATTTTGGGCCGTCGTTTGGTACCTTATGAGTCTTAATCAAAGAAATACTAGTCAGTTTATTCTTGATACAATACCTACATTTCTATTTCAAATAGGTGCGATAATCTTTGCTACTTATTATCTAATACCACGTTTTCTTTTTACTAAGAAATACCTCTATTTTTTGGCAATCTCCGTTCCTTTATTATTAATTTTCGCCTATTTATCTTCTCTTTTTATTAATCCTATAAACCCTGAAGATATAAGGCCTATGGGTCCAAGAAGGCCTTCGCCAGTACTGTTACATTTTCTAGCAATCGCCCTGGCATTTATATTTAATATTCTCATTGAAACCTTTATTTACGTACAAGAAAAGGAGAAGATGATCGCTTTCGCGAAAGCGGAATTATTAGAAAATGAGCTTAAAATGCTTAAGATGCAGATCAACCCACATTTTCTATTTAATGCGCTTAATAATATTTATGCACTCTCTGTAACAAACTCAGATAAAACCCAAGAAAGTATAAGTACGCTTTCTGAAATGCTGCGATATGTCATTTATGATTGTGAGCGACCGAAGGTAACTTTACAGAAAGAGGTGGAGTATATTGAAAATTACATTGCTCTTTTTAAGTTGAAAAGCAGCAAACCTTTTAATATTTCGTTTGAAAATAATGTGACTAATGCGGGAATGTTTGTAGCTCCTATGTTATTTATACCTTACATCGAGAATGCTTTTAAACACAGTGGTATAGAAAAAGGACAGGAGCGCTTCATTAATATTGCTCTTACTACAAGTGATAACCAGATTGAATTCATAGTAGAAAATAGTATTCCAGAAACGCCACAGCATATAGATGGAGTAGGAGGAATAGGATTGCAAAATGTAGAAAAAAGATTAAACATCTATTACCCAGGGAAGCACTCACTACATATTGAGACAACTCCAAATTATAATGTACACCTTAAAGTAACCGTACAATGAAGAAATTGAGATGTATCATCGTAGACGATGAGGAACTAGCAAGAACACTACTCACGACTTACGTCGCTAAAGTTGCCCATATGGAGTTGCTGGATTCTTTTGAAAATCCATTACATGCATTATCATATCTCAAGGAAAATGAGGTAGACCTAGTGTTTATGGATATACAGATGCCAGAACTTAAAGGAACCGATTTTGCCGAACTTATCATAAACGACAATATAAAAGTAATATTTACTACTGCATACTCAGAATATGCTCTCAAAGGATTTGAACTTAATGCACTAGATTATCTAGCTAAACCCATCACTTTTAAACGTTTTCTAGCAGCAATCAACAAGTTTCCTGTTGTAAGCAAGGAAGCAGAGACTTCGCTAGTAATAAAATCTGGTTATGACTTGCATAGAGTCCTTTTTCAAGATATGCTATACATAGAAAGCGATAGTGAGTATGTAAATTATCACTTTGAAGATGGTAAGAAGATTATGGCAAACCAATCATTGAGCAAATTGCTAAATGAATTGCCTTCTCAATTTATAAGAGTTCACAGATCTTATATTGTAAATAAAAATAAAGTTACTAGTCTTAAAGGTAGGTCTTTAATGCTTTCTACTGCAGAGATTCCTGTAAGTGATAGTTATTTTGAAACAGTAAAGAATACTGTTTTTAATAATTAAATTTACTAGGTGTATGGTACTAAATTATGGTATAAAAAAGGCTCTTTAAACAGTAATTTCAAAGAGCCTTTTTATTATCAGTATATCTTGTGAAGATATATTTTATATTCTAGTTGCTCTTATTTTCTCTATAATCATTATTACAAGAACAGAAAGTCCAAATAGGGGGAATAGTATTCCTAACAGAATAATAAGTCCTATCACAATTATAGAAGGGTTAAAGGTCTTAGGGGTTTTAGGTACAATCCATTTCCCCTTAGGTTTTTTAGAGAAATAGGAGAGTATAGCTGCGGTACTTGAGATAATTAGTAAAAGCGCCACACAGAGCATCAAATACCAATTCCATTGTCCAAATTGGCCTTGATGAAAAGCCATAACCCACATACGACCTCGCATTAATATTCCCACATCACTCCATTGTTGTGATAAATGCTGTTCACCTGTATATTGATTAAAATGAAATTTCTGTTGCATTTGTAGGTCTTGATAATAAGTATTACCCACACTGTAAACACCCGCAGGTCCTTTTGGGAAATCAAGTGTTATAATTCCTTCTATGGGAAGTGTAGCAGCTTTTTCAACCATAATGTCAAGTGCTATTGTTTTGTCACTTGAAGGCTTACCAATACCTATACCATGCCACGAGGTAGGAAATCCTGTATCTGTAATTTCTTGAAGAGTTTTGAAGTTTTTCCCCACAATATTTGTCCAAGGAAAAGCACCTGCCAGTACGAGCAGTAAAAGTCCTGAGATCCAAAAGGCTATAATAGCATGTAAATCTCTCAATAATACTTGTTTTCCTTGTTTCCATCTCGGGATAAAAAAACCATGTAATTTAAATCCACGAGCAGGCCACCAAATAAAAATACCTGTGATGAGAAGAACTACCATCCAGCTTGCAATAAGTTCAACGGCAAGTGTGCCTGGAGTTCCTATAAGTAACTCTCCGTGTAACTTACGAACCTTATACATTATACCATCACTCACGGCAATCATTCCGGTTTGTGTATTGGTATAAGGGTTTATAAAAATACTTCTTTTATGACCAAATCTTCCAGAAACAAATTCTGTTGCCAAAGAATCACTAGTAGGTATAATCATAGCATTATGAGGTTTACCTAAAATAGCATCTGCTGTTTTACGTTGCTCTTCATAACTATATCTATAATTACTAGGGGAAACAACAGTAATACGTTCTTTATGTGACTTTTCATACTTCTCTTTAAATAAGTAAATTCCTCCAGTAATGGCAAGGAGTATTATAAATGGAGTAGCAATTAGTCCGGCAATAACATGCCATTTCCATAACCACTGATTAATTTTTTTATTTTTCATATGTATTGATGTATCTGCTACTTGTATGAAGTGACAGATACAGTTTATAGATTATTAAAAATGTAATCGACCACCTATGTGAAAGGCTCGAGGGTTTCCAATAGTATAACTGTTCTCACCGCTAAATTGGTTGAAAGAGACTCTAGCGGCATATAAATCATCAAAAATGTTGAGTGCTTGTGTCCAGACTTCAAAATTTTTGTACCTGTAGGATATCAAAGCATTAAAAATATTATGTCCATCATAAGTAGCTGTACTTAGCTCGTCATTATCACCTATTACTTGATTTTCAAAACTTGTATTATAACTACCCACAAGCTCGTGCTCTAATGCTATACTAAAGTCTGCAAAGGGTGTATAGGTAACTCTTGTTGATCCAAGTAAATTAGGAGCTGTTTCTCTATCGGTATCTGAGTAATCGATGGCATTGTCAAAGAAACGTACATATCTGTGTTTTGCATAACTCCCATTATGTGTAAAAGATATCTTTTCAGATGGCGTATATGTAATTCCATACTCAATACCATATGATCTTGTTTTACCCGCATTCGTATTAAAAAACACATCCTGATCATCTCTTAAAGTAATAAGCGTATTTTTACCTTCTAGTAGATAGATTGCACCATCAAATTTCCACTCATTATTGATCTTGACATATCCTCCTATCTCATAATTGTCATAGGTACTAGGTTTAATATCTCTTAACTCATTGCGATTGCGATATAATGTTGAAACCTGTGGAGGAGTAAAACCTCTAGAATAGTTGATGTATAATCCTTTATTATTCTCAAAATTATAGTTTAGACCTATTTTAGGAGCCCAGTTATCATATGTGTCTTTTGAGGTTGATATTGCGGCATCTGCTATGTTATTACTATAATTATATTGAAATCTATCATATCGAAGTGCGGCTGTTGCTTTGAGTCTCTCAAGAAGGTTGGTTTCAAACTGAAAGAAACCAGCATAGTTTAAAATATTTGCATTGTAGTTTAAGATAAAGTCATTTTCATTAATTGTAAAATCAATGTTTTGACCCGTATCTTGATTTACACTTACAGACGTGCTCAAAGCTTTATAATCTTGTGGTGAGTAGTCTAAAGTCCCACCTACAATTAATGATGAGTTGTTAAACTCAAAATTAACTTTATGTTGTGCCAGAGCCATGTAACTATTGAAAGCATTCGTATTAACCTCACCAGAGCCAGCACCATTTAGCTGCCCCATATTTCTAAACTGTCTTATTCTATAAGAAGGGTTTTGATCCATTGTGTTATCTCTAAACACTATATTGAAAGTGGTGTTATTATTTTCATTCCATTGTGCAGCAAGTGTACTTCTATATCTAAAAGCAAGCGCATCTCTTTCAGTAAATGTTTGATCACTTTCAAAGTTACCTCCCGTATAATCAGCCTCAGATAGTGACCCTGTCATATCTGATCTATAATCTACTAAGCTCAGTACATTTGTCCATTTAAACCTATATGAAAAATCATAGACAGTCTTTAAGGTAACAGCAAATTTTTCATAATCACTATGCTCAATAGGGCCGTTGTTACGTGTCACGTAGTGTGCTCCTAGATAAAATCCAAACTTATCATTAGTATAATTAGACAACTCCAGCTCATAACGACTCAAGCCTACATCATTTACTTGATAACCTAAGGTTCCAGAAAGCTCGGGAGTAGGAGATTTTGTTATGAAGTTAAAACTTGCACCTATAGCCTCGCTACCATATATACTAGAGGCAGGTCCTTTCAAAACTTCAACTCTATCATAAGTGAGATCATTTAATTCAAGTAAGGCATTATGATTAAAAACCGATGTAGGACGCAGTTGTAATCCGTCTTCAAGATATAAAAACAGTGCCCTAGTAGATATAGGACTTCTTACAGCCATAAAGTGTTGTTCATTACTTGCTGCTCTTGATGTAGACATGTAAACACCAGGAATTTGATTTACTAATTGATCTATTCCTACTGCCTTAGTTTCATCTATAGAGGCTCTATTTAGGATACCGATTGCTGCTGGAACTTCAGATCTAAGTTGGCGTTCACGACTAGCCGATACTATGACCTCGTCTAGTTTAGATTGATCCTCTATAAGTTTAATAGACAAGTCTAGTATGTCATTTTGATTGTTTATCGGTATCGTTTTTGAGACGTATCCTAAGTAAGTAATATATAATTTGTGAGTACCAGCTTTAAGATTTAAGGAAAAACCACCACTTTTATTTGTAGTGGTACCAATATTTGTATCTAGAGCTATAATATTAACGTCTTCAAGAGCTTTACCACTTTCGTTTGTAATGGTACCTGTTATTTTTTGCGCAAGGCATAGCTGCGCACTGAGGCAAAGCCCAAGGGCTGCCAAAAATACTTTATTCATTAGATTGTAATTAATTGTTGGCCTATACAAATAGGCATAAAAAGTCTAGGGTCTCATAAAATAAGACCATGTCAATTTTTATATAATCAATTACACACGTGGAGGGTGAAAAACATCCCAAGACTTTAGCATACCATAAAAGTTTGTATACGAAGAGAAGTTGTCTTGTTTTTGAGATATTAAAATATTGTGTGTTACGCTTTCGCGAAAGCTAAAAACCACAAATTCGTATTTACTGAGAACCAGCTGAGGAAGCTCCTTTTCTTGTTTAGATTTTTGATCCTCTAATTGAAGCATCAAATAACACTTACCATTACAGCTAAGCTTAGGCTTTTCTTTATTTATACATAAAAACTCCTTTATATACTCTTGGTTAAGTAAATAATCTCCCCATATAGAAATGTTAACCAATGGTTGCACGTGGAGGCAAATGAGTAATATGATGGTGCTTAAGCGCTGCAAGTAGCAATTTTTCGGCAAATATATATATTACTTACCGTGTAAGTAGATTAAAACTAACAAAGTATCGAGCTCATGTTAAGTTATTTTTTTTTAAGAAAACTAAAATTCCCATCACGATAATATACGTTTTGAGAATTTTAGTTGTGTTTTGAGCTACTAATATCTAGTTATGATTAACAGGTAATTGCAATAACTCAAGTGGTAAATCTACCCCTTGATCTTTAATCGTGTTGATTCTATGTAGATAAGCTGCACCTTCTAATAAATGAGTAGCAACATCTGCTACTTTTCTATTTTTGGCCTCGCTTAGATATGAGTCTTTTGTCCACTCATTAAAAGCACCCATCGCTGGGCCACACCATATTTGATAATCCATCACTCTATCTGGAGTTCCTGCATTTGCCCAGTTTGAAGACAAGCCTAGGTACCAACGGAAAATCAAGGCCATTTTACGCTTTGGATTTCCTTGTGCTTTTTCTATTTGTTCTGGATCTCTTTCTTGAAAGAAGCTCACACAGCCATTCCACACCTTTTCTAATGACATTTTAAAAGTTTTAGTCTCCAGTTTAAGTCGTTCTTCTGCTGGGATATCATCAATCCCGTCATAACGTGTGTAGACCTCATAGAGTTTTTTTGCTCTAGCACCGAACAGTGTACCACGCTTTAACACTTGTAATTCTACACCAAGTTCAAACATATCTGATGCTGGAGCCATCGTGACATCTGTTGAGGCTACTTTAGAAAGTAATTCCTTTACAACATCAGAAGTTCCAGACTCTACACAGGCCTGATTAATCGATCCAGTCACTACATAAGCAGCTCCCATAGAAAAAGCGGCTAGGGCAGAGGCTGGAGTTCCTATTCCTCCTGCGGCGCCCACTCTAATTTGTTTTTTGTAGTTATATGTTGCCTGTATTTCATCTCTCAGTTGTAAAATGATAGGAAACAACACCACTAGAGGACGATTATCTGTATGCCCACCAGAATCTGCCTCTACCGTAATATCATCTGCCATGGGTACTTTTTGAGCGAGTTCGTATTGTTGCTGGGTGATTTTTCCAGCAGCCAATAATTTATCTAAAAACTGAAGCGGAGCAGGGGACATAAAACGTTGTGCGACTTCTTTTCTAGAAACTTTACCAATTACTTTGTTGCCAATCACAATTTCGCCTTGAGCGTCAAGACTCAAACCTACCGCTCTATATTTTACAATTTGCTCAGATAAGTTCATATAAGCCGAAGCTTCTACCACTTTTACTCCATGTTCTATATATAAATTTACAGCGCCTTCTTCTAGCGCCTTTTCTATAGGACTGTGGATAAGGTTACACGCATAAGCTTGCGTAGGTAAAGCAGTCTGAATGGTTGCAATGGCTTCTTTTACACGAGCAGGAATCATCCCAGCAGCACCAAAAGAACCTATCATCTCGTTCTTTCCTAAAGCGATTACCATATCAGTTGACGCAATTCCATTTGCCATAGCGCCTCCTTTATAAGCGTATTTTAACTGGTAATCTTCTTTAAACGAAGTGTCCCCAAAATCGGCAGCAGTAAATGCGGGTACGATAGCTTTTAAAAACAACCCCTTTCCTTCAGACTGGATAGTGCCAGTATTTGTAACGCCAGTGCGACCTGATAAGTCCTCAACAATGTAACAAGGAGTGGCAGTGTTTTTCAATTTTTCAGACATTCCTTGGATGTCAAATGAAATCTCTCTCGGAGATCCTATCCATTTTAAGTCAATCATTTCTTATTTTTTATTTCAGCACATATTTGAAAATCTTACAGTTCTTGAAGTGCTGTGTTATTTTATAAATTAATTAGCGAATAAGCATTCCCCAGCCCTAAAGGGTGACTTATTTTTCATCTTTGATTTTTGCTCCCTTCAGGGCTGGGGCAACAAAATTCGGTTCTATATTCTGATTTTTTACGCTTTCGCGAAAGCGTATTCAAATTACCAGATTCCGAATAAGCCATCCCCAACCCTAAAGGGTGACTTATTCATTTTCTTTGATTTTTGCTCCCTTTAGGGCGGGGAAACAAAAATTTAATCAGTGAATAACCCTTCCCCAAGCCTAAAGGGTGACTTATTCTTCACTTTTGATTTTTGCTCCCTCTAGGGCAATATATGTAGCTCCTCCTCTTTGAAGAGGAGGTTCGGAGGAGATGTTCGCTTACCTACCCCTCTTGAATCCCCAAGGCCAAATCAGTCAATTGGTAAATTCTCGTTCCTTCATTCCAGAGATATGCATTTGCAATTAATACCAGTGTATCTCCTTGTTTTTCGATGTTTTTAAAATGCACTTCTAGATGCATATTTTCTACATTCACTTTTATTTGTCCACGGTATTTCCATTCGGTTTTATTGTTCTCTACTTGTACAAAACGCGGATTTTTAAAATCCTTACCTAAATCTTGTTGTAACGCAAATAATTGCATCGCTTGTGAGATTGCTTCTACACCTAAAGACCCTGGCATTACTGGGTCAGAATAAAAATGACAGGTAAAGAACCAATCGTAGGTATGTATTGCTTTAGAACAATGGATGTATCCTTTACCAAACTCTCCTCCGTTTTTAACTACCAAACCACTGTCTAATAGATCTAATTGATTTTCGGCTAAGCGGAAGGTGTTTGCTTTATCATTTTCTTTATACAACTTCATTTTTGCATAAAGAGAATCAAGCTTGATTTGGAAGTAATCTTTGCTGGTCAAGTTGTTTTGCACATACCAAGCTGCAACATCCTCTCCTTTATCGAGACCGACTTGCTGCGCTAAGGCTTCCTTAGGGAAGAATCCAAAGGAAGAAAATCCTTTATAAAACACGTGCCCATCTACAGATACTTCAAACAAGTATTTCTGAATCACAAAACCTCCTAATGAGGTAGAAGACGTTAAAGTCGATTTATTTGCGATTACTTTTCCTCTAAAATCTGTGCCAACTGGCAAGTCAAACATTTCTCCATCACCATCCAGATTTCTAAAGTATAAATCTTTGTCTGGAAACTGTAGCGTGCTTCCTAGATATGCACCTAGTAATCCACAAGGTTGTAAGGCAATTTCCATCAATACCGCATACGGCATTGTCATCGAGGTATTTTGCTTGTAATACCAAGCATCTTGAGGCACATCATATTCTGTACAGATATTTGTTGGCTTTGAAAAATCAAAACGCTCTCCGTCTATTTTTATCACACGACTTACCACTTGTAAGTCGGTATTAGGTTGGCGAGATAATGATCTGTTATCATACACCGCATATTCTGGACCAAAGCAATCTGCAAGTCTACCTAACGCAAATGTTTCAATATCATTTTCGTTTAAAAGTACATTCTCGGTTATTTTTTTAGGCTGTTCTAAGTATTTTGGATTGTCCTTTTCTCTTAGTTGTAGTCCTAGATTTTCAAAATGAACGGTAATCACACCATCTACAATTATCTCTAAATCTCCTATTACATAAGGATCTGGCAATAACCCGATATCCTTAATGACTAAGCGGTACACTAGTTTTTTATCATTAGGTGTTACCTCTTTTCTACATCGTACTTTTTGCTGTACTCCATAAATAGGTTGGAAACGCGCATCTTTTTTGAGACGTTGTAATCCTAGCATCATCATGAAGAAGCGCAATAAGTTACCGCCGCCCTCTGCTTGCAAAGAACCTGCTAGCACTTGGTCATCTCTAAAGTGACAAGGAAAATACCAATCGTCTGGACTTAGGTCTTTTTCGGCTATAATTTCTCCTAGTCCATAAGCTCCTCCGTGCACATCTGCTTTTGTAATGCGGTCTAGCATCAACATTTTTTCTGGAGCTAGACGTATAGATTCATTTCTACCATTTGGGAAATATGAAATATCATCAAAACATTTATGCGCATCTCCATTGATGAGATGTCTTAAATCTACTATGTCAAAAGCAGTTTTTTTGGTGGTCAAAAAAGGAATGAATTTTTTCTTTTCTACACCTGCCAGTGCTTTCTTTTCGCTGTCTGTGTATACCACTCCGTTTCCTTTACTCAATTCTTCATCAGTAAAAAAACCAGCCACACCATTGGTCATTTTTAAGACCATACGATCTTCTACAAAACACTCGTAGCTAAAGAAAAACAGCAAGTTTCCACCATTTCTTACAAATGAATTGATAGATATATCATAGCGTAATGTTTGCCCTTCAAAAGGCAAATCGTCTAGAAAAGTAAGCGTACAATCTAGAAGGCGGTATACATACTCTCCTTTATTTTCAAGATCAATTCCCAGATAAGAGATGAGCATTAAATCACATTGCCCAGACTCTACAGAGACTGCCCAAGGAATTTGGGTGTCGGTTGCATAGCCAGAATTGTATGGGATATCATATTCGGTTTGCATTGTAGAAGGCTTGTATTCTCCTAGTTTTGCATCAAGACCTGTTACTCTACTCACCAATAAATATGGGTCCATAGGTAACATTACTCGCCTTTTATACTGATCAATCACATTGTATTCTGCTCCAAAAACATTACCTATTTTTCCTTCAGAAAATTCAATAAGATCTTCTTTGGTGAAAATGATGTTCTTATCTTTTAGATGATTTGGATCATTATAATCTTGTAATTTCAAACCATTTTCTCCGATTTTAGTCGCAGTTTTTGGCTGTTCTGTATCTATCATACTAGCTATTTTTTCTACTCTATGTGTTGTGGTGGTTGGTTTTACGCTTTCGCGAAAGCGTATACTTGCATCTCCAGTTGTTTCTAGAGAGGCTACTTTTTCTTTTCGTTTGATCGTGGTAAACTGTTGCCTCATCTCCTCAGACAAGAGCACGTCATATACTGGCGTGCCACCTGTTTTTACTTTTTTAGTGAAGCGTTTTTTAGTGGGTTCTTGGTTGTTATTAGGATATAGCAAACTCAAATCAATGTCGATTCCGTTTGAGATTAATTGCGCTAGACACTCGTATAAAGACTGTATAGAACTCGTGCCTTTTTTATCAATAGCACAAGCTGCGTGATTGTTTTGATCTAGTGTATCTTTTATCCAGCCAGTACACGTACTATTAGGACCAAGTTCTACAAACGTGCTAAATCCGTTGCTAGACATTTTTTTCGCGAAAGCGGGAAAATCAACAGTCTTATAGCACACTTTTGTCGAATTCTCTGCGATTTTCAGCGAATCCATAGGGATTTTCTCTCCTGTTAAGCTAGAATAAAAATCAATTTCCGGCTTTTTTTCTAATGGGAAATTATGCATTTCAATTAACCCATCGTACTCTTTTTTACAGAACTCATTATGGATAATATTTTGAAAAGGCACTAATACCGATGGACAATTAAGCGCAGCAATCAATGCTTCGCACTGGCTTTTATCACCAGAAACGATTAATTCTTTTTCAGAGTTTACAAAAGTGATGGACACTTTATCAAAAGCTGAGATTTGTGCTGCTACTTTTTCTTTAGTTTCTAATAAAATCCAACTTTGCCATCTGGCTTTTGCTTCTTCTGAGCTGATATCCCATTCTTCGGCTAAGAGTTCTAGATTGCCAGAAAACTTGTTTTTAAAAATAGGGGAGTTGCGGAATACTTTTGTTCCCTCACCTGGATTCCAAATACCAAAGGAGTACCACATAGAGCTACATTCTCCCATAGAATAGCCCATCGCAGCTTTGGGTTGTACACCAAAATAAGTCGTCAATATGTGCGTGTATAAGGTCGAGTACAATACTCCTGCAGACATCATGGAGATGGCATCTTCTTGTATGTTGGGCGAAGGCGTAGCACTATCTTGCTTTTTTGGGAATAAATAGTCTAAGCCAAAGAAGTCTTTCAAGTTGGCAATACGATTCTCAAAATCACTTAGCAGATTAGGGAAAAACTGAAATAAATCTTGCCCCAAGCCTTCATAAGTAGTTGCCGAACCTGGATATACAAACGCCAAATCACCTTTTGTATCACTGGGGTTTGGGCTAAAGAAAGAACCGCTAGGTAATTTTATATCTGTATTTTCTGCAAAGGATTGCTCGAGTTTTTTATTAATAAAAACGATGTCTTGCGCTATCGATTTTGGGGTTGACGCAATGAGAACAATGCTGTAGGTTGCCTTTGTGGTTGCTGCTTTATCAAAGCAAGCTTGTGCAACAAAAGCTAAGTCATGAGTAAGTATTTCCTCATTAAGTTTTTGTAACTGTTCCTTAAGTGCTGCTGCTGTATTTCCTTTTAAAACAAATAAATGCTTGTTCAAGAAATTGTCAATGTTGTGAGGTTTAGGTTGTGTACATTCTGATAATTTTACACGAGAATGTTGACTCAAATTTACTAGTGCTTGTCTAGGCTGTTCTGTTTCATTAACCCAAGGTCGTGATAGGCTAGGGAAGTAGTAATTACTGTTTTTGAAAGCATCATCCTTTGCCGATTGCCAATTCGGAATTCCTGGAATAAATTGATGATATACACATAAGGCTGTTTTTACAATAGAAGCGAGTCCAGCCGCTGCAAACGTATGGCCAATGTTTGTTTTTACAGATCCTAAGGCAATTTTACTGGCAGGATTGTGAGCTAATAGTTGTTCTTGTTCCAACTGATCTTCTTGGTCAAATCCAGAAGCAACTAATTCTTGTAAGGCGATATTCTCTGTTGTCGCGATATCTCCTACGGCTTCAATTTTTGCAAAGACCGTATCGTTCTCATCAATGTGTTCACTTGCTTTCAATACAATCGCAGATGCTCCTTCACCAATTAACCATCCATAATCATCTATATTAAAAGATAAGCTAGGTTTTTTATTTTGATTTATGCTAGTAGCTAGATTGCGCAACAGTACGGCTTCCATACCAGCCGAAAAATCAACAGCTCCCACAACCACAGCATCTACTTCGCCTAGAGAAAGCATATTTTGTGCAACTTCCAGAGCTCTTGTGGTACCGTTATCACCGTTTGTAATGGTGAAAGATGGCCCATTAAAATCCCATAAAGCAGAGATACGACTCGACATAATATTCCCCACAAAACTGGTGTGCTGACTAGGCGTTTGTACGTTGCCTATCTGGTATAATATATTGCGACACTCGGCAAGTAATGTTTCTTTTTGTGTTTCTTCTAGTGCAATACCCGCACTGTCCAGCGCCTTGTCTAATTGCCACTCGCTATCCCAACGAGCGAGATAATGGTGTATCGCAAGTTCAGGATTCATAGCAATTAGTACGGCTACGTTTTCTCCTCTTTGTAGATTAGATTTCTGAATGGCTTGATCTGCAACTTTGAGAATGAGCGCCTGCTGTGGTTCCATCGTGCTAATCTCATTAGGCTGGATTTTATAACGCATTAAATCCATATCAAAATCCTCTATAAAATTTCCTTTGATAGGGTTTTGTGTATCTAATCCAAAAGTATTCAGCAGCTCTTCATTTTTCTCAAATCCCTTCCATCGAGTAGATGGCATTGCAGAGAAGTGCTGCTTTCCATTAAAAATGGATTGATAAAACGTTTCCAAATTATCACAGTCTCCAAAATGAACTTCCATGCTTGTAATGGCCATTTCCTTTAGAGAGACATCCGTGTGTGTGTAAGTTTCCTTCGCTTGATGACTTTCAACAACAAGGTGTGCATTAGTCCCCCCAAAACCAAAAGAATTTACTGCCGCTTGTTTATCATTTGTCTTCCATGCTAGCGGCTCTTCTATAATCTGATCTTGTGAAAACCAACCATTTTCAGACTGTATCGCCGTTTCCATATTGATTCCCGGAGGAATGCTATTATGCTCCATAGAGAGCAAGACTTTCATTAAGCTGGGCATTCCCGCAGCCGTAAGCATATGTCCCATATTTGACTTTACAGAACCTAGACGTACCTTTTCTGGATTGTCACCAAAGAAGGTTTCGAGCGAATTGATTTCTGTAACATCACCCAGCGGAGTACCCGTTGCGTGACATTCTATGTAAGAAGTATCCTCCTTTTTAATGGTTCCGTTATAGGCTCTTTCATAAGCTAGTGTTTGTCCTTTGGGATTAGGACTCAATAAGAATTTACCTGCGCCATCGTTTGATAATCCAATTCCAGAAATAACACCTATGATTTTATCTCCATCTCGCTCTGCATCAGATAAACGTTTTAAAAGAATCATTCCAGCACCTTCAGAAGATACGAGTCCAGCAGAATCTTTATCTAGTGGCGAGTATTTTTTATCGTGTGCCGCATAGGCGTGAAAAATTGAAAATCCCATATGGATAAACAACTGATCAGAGGAGCAAACAGCTCCTGCGAGCATCATATCTGCCTTTCCTGTCAATAGCTCATCACACGCCATTTTTATGGCATATAAAGAAGAAGCACACGCAGCATCGAGATCAAAATTGGTTCCTTTTAAACCAATGGTATTCTTCACTAATTCTGAAACATCACCCTCTATCGGATTGTTTTTTGGAATTTCATATTCGGTAGAAGGAATTTTGAAACTATCATCTTTTAATAGTGTTTTGATTCCTTTTTCAAGTGTTTGTGTATAGACGGGAGCAAGAATTTTGTGAGAAGACTTTGTGGGAAATGATAAGTTCCCGAAAATCACACCACAATTTTCTAATGCTTGTGTTTTTTCCCAATAGCCACCATGTATCAAAGCATCTTTAGTCACCTGTAAACCCCATTGATACATCTGGTCTAAGTCACTCAAATCTTTGGAGCCAAAATCATCGCTATTAAAGGTATAATCACGTATGTAGCCTCCTCGCAAGGAGTAACAGCTGTCTATAACACCCTTATTTTTATTATAAAAGAGTTCCGGGTCTGCGCCAAAATCATCTTTTGTTGCCATACCGGTTAAGTCCTTTTTATCCATAAGGTTATTCCAAAACTCTTGAAGTGTTTTAGACCCTGGAAAAAGGGATGACATACCAATAATTGCTATTTTTTCTTTCATTATTTCTTGTTAGATGTGGCTTTTGTGGAGGCGCAATGCAATGCGCCTCTACAGTTTGCCTTTACCAAACTAATTCTCTTGAAACAGTTAATCCAGCACCTTCTGTAAACAAAATAACATCTTCGTTATCGTCATAAACGGTACAGTCTGCAATCATTTTAGTCTCCGTATTTTCTTGAATTTTTATGTGTACGTAGTAACTTTTATCAGCTTGAATTTCTCCGTACACCATCCCTTTTAAAGTCTGTAATGGCAAGCTATTTGCGCCATTATGATATTTTTGTACCCATACCACCATTCCTTGATATTGAATATCTAAGAAGAAGGCATTCAAACTTGTACTAGGGAACTGACCTTGATCTTCATAAGAAACCGCTGGAGCTTTACATTTTAATAATACCTGCGATTCATCCATCGCAATAACCTCCTCTATGCCTTGGTAAAAAGCACCGTGGAATAACGAACCATCTTTATAAAAAGTAGCTCCGTCTATTTTATTCTCAACTAGTTTTGGTGTTTTGAATGTTGGTTTTTCAGTACGCTTTCGCGAAAGCGTAACTGTAGCTCTATAATGATTGAGTGGTAGTTTTGCTCCTTTACTGTAAACGCTTACCTCACAGACGATGGTGTCTGCTGTTTTTAATTGTTCTTTCACTTTCGTGAAATACACCTCTTTTTCAGTCCCGTCAAAAACAATCCCTTTGAAGAGTTTTACATCTTCTATGCTTGCCAGTTTATAATCTGGAAATAGCTTAACACAAGAATCTGCCATCCAAGCCGTGGCATTCACCATAGGTAATACAGGGTTTCCTTGAATTACGTGGTGTTGTAAAAACGTATTTTCTTTTAGGCTCAAATTTCTTTGAATCGTATGCGTTTTTAGATCTCCAGAAATATCTGAAATACCAGCAGGCAATGTACCGCCGATGATCACTTGAGGTTGGTGATGATATGCTCCGTTTAATTCTTGAACAAAACGAGCAGCGCCTCCAGGGTGATTTACTAAAGAAACACCAGCCTCCTCAAACATTTTTTGTAGCTCTGGACTTACCATACCGCCTTCCCAAGCTCCCCAGTTTATTGCGGTAACTTTAGTATTAGGGTGGTTTGTACTAAATAAATGTGCGGCAGTGCTCAATATTTCATTTGCCATTGCATAATCAGATTGTCCTACGTTTCCGTAAAAACCAGCAACAGAGGAGAACATAATGAGGTGTTTCAACTCATTGATATTAACCATTTTTAGAAGGTTTAATAATCCGTCCAATTTCACGGAAGTGACATTATCAAATATTTCTTCTGTTTTATCTTGAATGAGTTTATCTGCTAATCGGCCAGCACCGTGAATGATGCCTGTGATTTTACCCCATTGCTTTTCAATTTTTAGCAATTCTGGTTTGATGGTTAAGTTTGTTACATCACCAGCTACATATATGGCATCTCCACCAGCCGCTTTGATGGTAGCAATGGTTTCTTCTATTTCTTTTTTGGCAATATATTTATTGAATAGACTGTTTAACCTTTTAATAGAAACTTTCTCTCCGCTAGCTTTCAGATCCTGCATAATCGCGTTCTTAAGCTTGGCGGAATTATTTTCTTTTAACGCATATGCTGGTAATTCAAAATCTAAAGAAGATCTTCCCAATAAGATGAATTTAGACTTAAAAGCTGCGTTCATTTCTTTGATACACGTAGCCGTAACGCCTCTACCACCGCCAGCAACTAAGAAAACATCTTTATCTGTAACTGTTTGTTTATAATCATCTGTAGCAGCAACTTCATTGGGGGTAACCTCGTAAGTCATTCTGCCTTTTTCATTAATAGCTACATCAACATAACGAACATCTGCATCGTGTAATTCTAAAAATAAATTATCGGCAATTTCTTCTGGGGACAACTCGGGCTGTGCATCAATGGCTCTACAAAAAACAGGAGACCATTCTAAGTTCATACACTTAGTTAATCCTGATAATCCGCCTGCGATGATAGAAATATCTGAACGCTGGTCCATACCAAATTTCCCATCTAAACGAGAAACCGTCATAAAGGCTGTGCGCTGTGTTTTGCTCGTTGCATTTAATGGAGCTTGTAAATGCTTTGCCAATAAAAATGTGGCTTTTAACAAGGTACGTTCTACCGTAAAATGCTGTGTGAAATTATGACCAGAAAAGGTGAAATGTGGGTGTAAATACATAAAAGCGCCAATTTCATTATTGGCTAAGATGGTATCTACAGCATTTTTAATATTTTGATCGTTTATTTCGGCAATCGAAATTCCATCTTTAATAGATGTATTCTTTTTAATTGTGTCAAATTGAAGTACAATCACTTGATGTCCTTCACTTTCTAATTTGGTTTTTACAGCAAGTGTCAGAGGACCTCCTTCATCTGTGATGACAACAGCTTGTAAAGCAGAAATATCTTGTACTAATACATCTACTCTAGGAATAAATTTTAAACCAATTGATTTTCTTGGTACACCATGAAAGTTAGTAGGTAAGGAGAATTCCTGTTGTGGTGTATTCTCCTTACTTACTATGTTATTTTGCACTTGAGTTACGCTAGGCTCAGGCTTTTTTTTTTACTTGAAATACCTGCTTTTGCAGAGATGTAGTCCACAATTTCTTGTAATGTTCTGAGCTCTGTTAAGTCGTTAGGATTGATGTCTGATAGCTTGTCAGATTGCTCTGTGATCGCTCCAAATATCTCTACACGTTTAATAGAATCGATCCCTAGATCTGCTTCCATGTCCATACTTAATTCTAACATTTCTGCAGGATATCCTGTTTTATCTGCGACTACGCTTAACATCAAGTCTAGCATTTCTGAATTACCTTGAGTAGGAGCTGCTGTCTCAACAATAGGAGTAGAGAATAAATCGGTACCAACTATTTCTGGAGAAGCTGTGACTGGTGTTTCAACTGGTGCAGCCGTTGTACTTATCCCTGCTTTCGCAGAGATGTAGTCAACAATTTCTTGTAATGTTCTAAGCTCTGTAAGATCGTTGGGGTTGATGTCTGATAGTTTATCTGACTGTTCTGTGATTGCTCCAAATATTTCCACACGTTTTATAGAATCGATCCCTAGATCTGCTTCCATATCCATGCTTAGTTCTAGCATTTCTGCAGGATATCCTGTTTTATCTGCTACAACGCTTAACATAAGGTCTAGCATTTCTGAGTTGCTAGAAGTTGTTGTTGTCGTTTGTGCAACAGGAGCAGCAACAGGAGCTGTAACTACTTCTTTTACCGTTTGTGTAACGGGAGTTGCCGTCGTACTTATTCCTGCTTTTGCAGAGATATAATCTACAATTTCTTGTAATGTTCTAAGCTCTGTTAAGTCGTTAGGGTTGATGTTTGAAAGTTTATCAGATTGTTCCGTAATAGCTCCAAAAATCTCCACACGTTTGATGGAATCAATTCCTAAATCTGCTTCCATATCCATGCTTAGTTCTAACATCTCTGCAGGATACCCTGTTTTATCTGCTACAACGCTAAGCATAAGATCAAGCATTTCTGAATTTCCAGCGATTGGTGTCGTTTGTGGTAATGGGGTAGCAACAGGAGCTGCGACTACTTCCTTTACTGTAGGAGAAACTGGAGCTGCTGTTGCACTTATTCCTGCTTTTGCAGAGATATAATCTACAATTTCTTGTAGTGTTCTAAGCTCTGTTAGGTCGTTAGGGTTGATGTTTGAAAGTTTATCAGATTGTTCCGTAATAGCTCCAAAAATCTCCACACGTTTGATGGAATCAATTCCTAGATCTGCTTCCATATCCATGCTTAGTTCTAGCATTTCTGCAGGATACCCTGTTTTATCTGCTACAACGCTAAGCATGAGATCAAGCATTTCTGAATTCTCCAGTGCAGGAGCCGTAGATTGAACAGGAGTTTGTGTTACTTGAATTTCTGTTTCTTCAGGTTGAGATACTGAAGCCGCAGTTGCCACAGGATCCGATTGTGTTTTCATGTCACTTTTTCCCGAAAGGGTATTTTCTGATAGCAAGGCAATTAACTGTGCCGTTTGTTTGTTTTGCTCCGTTAAAATATCTTGGAACATATCTAATGCTTTTGATTGATTTTCTTTAATACCTTCAACAGCACTTTTAATTACATCTATCATCATATTTTCTTCTGTGTCTTGTTCTGAATGAACTTGGTTTAAAGTGGTAGGAACTTCCTTTACCACCTCCTTTATAACTTCTACGGTTTTAATAATTTCTGTAGATCCACTTACTTTAAACCCATTATTTAAAACGTCTTTATATTGTTTTTGAGTTGCTGGACTCACGTAATTATTACCCGATATTTTTACAGCTATTTTAGGCTGTTTTGCTGGCTCCATAGCTGCTCGTGCGTTCTTGTCTATATCACCTAATGTACAACCCAGTACTTGTAATTGTATGGCAGCTTCTCTAATCTGTAAATCACTGTTTTGACTAGACTTAGGATTAGTAGCTATCGCATAATGTTCCTTGTCTGAAAGGATGTCTTTTACGAGATTAGTAAGAATAGATTTAGGTCCAAATTCAACAAAAACTCTAGCCCCAGCAGCATACATATTTTCAATCTCGCTCTTGAAGTCAACTGAATTTAAAATATGCTGGCTTAATATTTTTTTAATCTCACTTGGATCAGTTGGATAAGAATTTCCAGTAGAATTTGAGTATACCGGAATGGCAGGGCTATTAAATTTTATATTCTCTATGCTTTCTTCAAAAGGCTTTTGTGCATGACCCACACAGTCTGTATGGAATGCAGCAGAAACAGGTAATACAATCGAGCGGTATTTTTTACTATCTAATAATGTCTTAGCTTTAGTAATACCTTCTGTGGTGCCTCCTAATACGATTTGACTCGACGAGTTGATATTGGCAATAGAGACATCTGGTATAGCGGTAATCAATGGTTGTATTTCTGAAGCCGAAGCTTTTACAGCTAGCATTGTACCCGCGTCACCACTTGTATTATTCCTTGCCATAGCTTTACCACGTGCGATAGCAAGTGCTATATAATCATCTTGACTTATAACTCCAGAAGCACAAAGAGCTGTGAGTTTACCAAAACTATGACCAGCGACCATATCACTTACAAAACCGGCATCTTTGAACACGTTATAGTACCCTAAACTAATAGCTCCGATTGCGGGTTGTGCAAACTCGGTATTTGTAATATTCTTTTCTAAAATAGCTTTGTCCTCCTCTGTAAATACAGGTTTTGGATATATTTTATTAGCTAGATCATATCCTTTTTTGGCATCAAAAGCTGCTATTGTTTGTTGTATGCTATCAAAGCTACTTGTCGCTTCATTTGCCATATTTACATACTGAGCCCCTTGACCAGAAAATAACGATGCGATTTTTGTAGTGCTGTTAATTCCATTAGGTCTAAAGAAAATACCTTTAGGATGATACCAAGTCTCTTTGTTGTTTTCTAGCTGTGTTACTGCTATTTCCAATTTAGAAATGCAGTCTTTCAGGCTTTCTGCTACAAAGCCTACACGAGCTTCGTTTTGATTTGCAATACCTGCTTTAGAAGCTTGTTTTAAGTTATGAAAAGCAGCACTTGATTCACTTGAAGACAATGCAGTAATTTCACCCTTAATAATCGTTAGTAGGTCGCTTGTGTTATTTGCCTTTATAAAAATACTGTGGAAGGACTGGTGCATTCTATCATTAAATGAGGCTTTCTTTTCATATTCTTCCATGGCAAAATGAACGTTTACACCACCAAACCCAAAAGCAGACAATCCCGCTCTACGGGGAACACCATTTTTAAACCAAGGTCGTGTTTCAGAGTTGACATAGAAAGGCGAATTTTCAATCCCAAATTTGTTATGTGGCTTGGTTACATTAATCGTTCCCGGAAGTACTTTATGATACAGAGCCAAGGCTGCTTTTATCATTCCTGCTGCACCAGCTGCAGCTTTTGTATGACCTATTTGCGATTTTACAGAACCGATAGCAATATGATTTTTTGAATCATCATTTTTTCCAAAAACCATGGACATAGATTCAAATTCGGCAGCATCACCAGCACCGGTTGCAGTCCCGTGCCCTTCAATTAATTTAACGGTAGATGCGTCATAACCTGCCTCATCATAAGCTCTTTGCATCGCTAGCGCTTGTCCTTGAGGGCGAGGCGCATAAACCGATTTATAACGACCGTCACTAGAAGAACCTACACCAGTAAGTAAACCATAAATTCTATCTCCATCACGCTCTGCATCCTCTAATCTTTTTAAGACTAACATTCCAACACCTTCTCCAATCAACATGCCATCAGAATCGGTGTCAAAAGGGCGAATACTTCCCTTACGAGAGAATGCTGGCGTTTTAGAAAAAGACATGTACATAAAAGGAGAATTGTCTGTGTCGACTCCTCCGGTTAACATCATGTCACATCTTCCTTCTATTAATTCAGAAACAGCCATTTTTACAGCTGAAAGTGATGCAGCACAAGCAGCATCTACCACGGAGTTGATGCCTCCTAAATCAAAACGATTTGTGATGCGACCAGAAATGACATTACCTAGCATTCCTGGGAAAGAATTTTCATTCCAGCCTATGTATGCTTTCTTCATTTTATCCACAATATGCGGTATATCTGTATCTGAGATACCACTGCTTCTTAAAGCAGCTTCCCAGATAGGAGCTTGCAATCTAGAGGTAAGTGGAGTGATTAGTTTTTGTCCACCACCTACACCGAGAATAACCCCTGTTTTTTCCTTTAGTAATGCTGTAAATTTTTCTGACTCTCTGCCATATCCAGCATCCTCAAAAGCATCTCTAGCGGCTATTAAAGCAAGAAGCTGTGAGGCATCTGTAACTTCCAAAATGTTAGGAGGTAACCCAAATTCCATTGGATTAAAGTCTACATCTGGAATAAAACCACCTTTTTTACAATAAGTCTTATCTGCAGCCATGGGATCTGCATCATAGTAATCATCAATATTCCAGCGAGATTCTGGAACGTCAACAATGCTATCTTTTTGACTAATAATATTGTTCCAAAACTGTTCTACATTGATGGCATCTGCAAACATGGCTGATAGACCAATGATTGCTACAGGTGTTTTCTTAAGCGAACTATTAATAGTATCCATATCTTTAGTCTATATTTAAATAAAGGTGCTTGTGCTTTTCAACTTCAACAAGACCTTTGTCAGTACATAACCCTCTTAAGTAAGCAACCATAATACCTTCGGTGAGTCTAGCTTTAGAATAATGTTCTGATGGGAAAATCTTTGTGTTATTGCATAATTTTAAAAGAGTTTGAACAGTGGCCATTGTTACCTCTGGATCCAGGTCTTTTCTGAAAAACCCATCTTTTACACCCCATTTAGATAAATAGAGTAACTCTCTAAAAGCGAACTCTGCATTTTTCTTATAAGAGTCTTTTAAGATGCTAGGGTAATATTTTAATACTTCTTTATAAAAGTGAGCATTACTATAATTTGCTCTTATTAAAATTTGTTGCTGAATCATTCCCATAGCTTCAATAGCAGAGCTAGAGCTATTAATGATATCATCGTTCTTGGTTCTTATACTAGCCAGATATTGTTCTACACAGGCTTGCATTAAATCAGTTTTATCGATAAAATGATTGTAAATGGTACGTTTAGAGGTACTCAATTCCTTGCTGATATCTGCTATGGTAACAGCCTTAACTCCATTTTTTAAGTACAATTGAGTGGTTATCTCTATAATGTGTTCCTTGGTAATCATATTGTTTTCCTAAATTTGGCCAACTGGTACCGAGTAGGTTCTTGTTGGTACCACAAAAAACGGAATTATAAATGAGACTCATAGGCATTTAATCATAAATGTTTTTCAATTGCACTAAAATGAAAGAAATTTGGATTGTTTGTTTGTCGAAAGATCTTAAAAAATATACCGATGATCAATTATTGAAATATTTGCCTGATTCTATTGTAAATAGGGCTCTTAGGTATTTAGATAGAGGTGATTTTTTAAGCTTTATCACTGGAAGGTTACTATTGAAAAAAGCCATTTTAGTAAGTGAATATTCAAAATTTTCGATAGAAGATATTATCTATTCTGATAATGGAAAACCCAGTATTGATGGCTTTAATTTTTCAATTTCGCATAGTAATGGGTACGTAGTTTTAGTTTTTGGTACCAATATTCAAATCGGTATTGATATCGAAAAAAGAAAAGATGTCGATTTGAAGTTCTTTAAGTATCTCTTCACAGATTTAGAGTGGAATAACATTATTCAAAATAAAATCCCATTAGACAAATTCTATTGGTACTGGGTTAGGAAGGAAGCTCTGCTTAAAGCAGTAGGCAGCTCGTTAAAAGAGTTAAAGGAACTAGAGGTATACGATAATTACGGTATCTATAAGGGGCGAAAATACTACTTAAATCCCTTTATATTTGATACTGAATTTAATGGTATGATAGCTGTAGATAAGGAAGTTGATTTTACTTGTAAGTATATTACACTGGAAGCGCTTTTGCGATAATCAAAAAAGTATTTCCTAATGTAGATGTACTGATTTTATCAGGCTCGATAGTATAAGATTGATTGTACTGGAGGACTTAAGTTTTTCTCAAGAACTATGATAAGAGGTGTTCTATATTATCTTACTATTGAAATGTTGTGCAGAAAGTGTACACCAAAGATAGGTCACCCATTCAGTAATTTACGTAACTGTATGGGTGAAAATCTTTAAAAAATGGAAGTGAAAACTGCTTATGTTCAATTTCCAGAGCCCAATGTATTTTACTTGATTATATAAAGTGTCTATTTGAAATAACCATCTTTATATAGAAGTATACCTAACTGAAACGAGGTTTTAGCTTTGTAATTTTTTTTCAGCTTCATAATTAATTTCTCAATGTGAGAAGTACTAGCTGGTGATTGGTTGTTTGCAGTTAGCTTCTTAGAGATCTCCAAGTGTGTCATGCCTTTAGACATCATTTTTAAGATGTTCTTATCGGCCTTGCTCAGTACGATGTTCGTATTGCTCATTTTGATAATGTGTTAAGGGTTTGCAATAGCAAATGTATTCAAATCTAATTATAGAGTTGACTTTAAGAAATTATATTCGAGTTATCGATATTTTATTTTAGAAAACAATAAGGTCTAGTTACAGATAGTAGTTGTTATTTAAGCGGTTGTTTTTTGAATTTCAAATTTACATTTAATTATTTAAAATTCTGTAAATCAGTATTTAAGAGAAGTGAGGGTGAGCTAATTCTTTTGGGTAGAATTTCAATTTTGAGGTAAGTGTACTCATAAGTTAATGAGATAGTAGAATATCATTAAATGATATTAAACGAAACCATATAAAATAAAAAACTGCGCTAATCCTAGGATTAGCGCAGTTATGGTGCTTTTTGAAAAGCTTATTGTGACCTCGACAGGATTCAAACCTGTAACCTCTTGAGCCGTAATCAAGTGCGCTATTCAGTTGCGCCACGAGGCCTAATTGAAAGAACAATTACTAGTTCGTTTCGGGGTGCAAATATACAATTGTTTCTCTCATTTAAACAAATAAAATCAACAAAAAATTACAATTATTTTGCAATATTTTTCTATTAATCTTTAAGTCAAATAATTACATAAATCGTTAGTGATAAAAATTTTTTAGGAATTAAAGTTTTTAATCCAAAATGGTAACTTTACGACATGCAAATTTCAGATTACATAAGAGATATTCAAGATTTTCCTAAAGAAGGAATTACTTTTAAAGATATTACTCCATTGTTGGGTGATGCAAACGCTTTCGCGAAAGCGGAAGAGATTTTATACACACTCGTTCCAGAAACAGATATTGATGTTGTAGTAGGAATAGAGGCTAGGGGTTTCTTTTTTGGTACGTTGCTTGCCAAAAGACTAAACGCTGGATTTGTGCCTGTAAGAAAGCCTAATAAATTACCTTATGATAGGATATCTCAGGAGTACGCGCTTGAATATGGTACAGATATCCTTGAGATGCATAGCGATGCTATCAAGCCAGGAGATAAAGTCCTATTGCATGACGATATATTAGCCACAGGAGGAACAGCTGCAGCTGTAATTGCTCTTGTTGAGCAACTAGGAGGAGAGGTAGTGCAATGTAACTTTCTTATCGAGCTAGACTTCTTAAAGGGCAGAGATAAATTAGTTGGAAAGCACGTAGCCGCCGCAATTACTTACTAAAAGTTATACTGAAAACTAAGGTTTGGGGTAAAGCCCAGTGATTTTACAGTCATTTGCTGTACTTCATTATCACTATCAACTAGATAATAGGTGTTAAGGATATTGTCGTTATTAATTAGATTCCAGATAGATGCGCCTATTTGAGCATGGTTTTTAAGCATTTTGAAATTATATATGGTAGAGATGTCAAACCTCAGAAAGCTATCTGATAATGAAGAGTTAGGTCTCTCATAAACAATCTGATTATTCTGTTGAACACTTTGATTTTGCGGGCGTGTAAATGGTGTTCCGGAACGCCAGTTAAATCCTAGTGAAAGTTTAAAACGCTCAAGATTATATGAAGTTCCAGCGCTTATAGAATGTCTTATATCATTGTTATTTGGAAATCTTTGACCGTTGTTTAAAGCATTAAAAGTGTAGTTGTTTTTTGAATAAGAATAACTTAGCCAGTTGGTAAAGGATTTAAATCTTTTTCTGGCAAGAAAATCCATGCCTATAACATTATAGGATCCTGTAGCATTTACAAATTGAAATTGATTTTGAAATCCTTGACTTCTCGAGCTAATGCCCGCGACATCTTTTACATAACCTTCTATACTAAATAACCATTTATTTTTAGTGTAATCTAGACTTAGTGAGGCTTGTTTACTTCTTAAAATGGGTAGATTTTCATTATTTGCTGCAACCCATCTTCTTCGTTCAAGTCCTAAAAAATCATTGGGTTGATCTATAATTTGGAAAACAGATTGGTTTTTAAACTCACCTAGAGCACTTACCTTAAAGTAATTTAAAAACCGCTGACTAAAACGTAGTCTAGGCTCTATAATAAACTTCTTAAAACGTTCTAGGTAGCTGGCTCTCGTGCCTGCAGTAAATTGGGTGGTTTTGTTATTTGAGAGAAAAGAAAGCTCTGTAAATAGCGCTTGTGTGCGAGTGATGTTTTTTTCATTACTAAAAAATAACGGATTATTGGTTTGTGAGAGATTTCTAGTTCCTATCTCTGTAAATTGATATCCATTTTCCCAACTTAAATTATTACTTAGCCTTAACTGTGTGTTCAAATTGAGACCTACGTCTAGAACTTCGTTTTCTTGGTCAAGTTGTTGGTTATTTTCTATATTAAAATTACTTGCCCTTAGATTATAGTTTGAGGCATACATATTAATATCAGTCTTAAGTTTTGCATTCCACTTTCTTGCATAATTTATTTTTAAAGCACGATTTCCTTGATCAATGCCACTGCGTGCAAAAACTCCTGTCGCAGTAGTGTTTTCATCATATTCTAACTTATTAAACAGCGTGGTAGCACTTATGCTTAAGTAATCACGATTGCTTATGTTGTATATGTATTTTGCACTTATATCGTAAAAAAAGAAGTTAATATTTGATGTAGAAATGGGAAGGTTATTTCTCATTTCTAAATCTGTGTCTTGAAAAATGCGATCTGAATAACTGCGATATGTAGGCGTATCAGTTATATCTGTGTGAGATCTTCTAGCAGATAGGAGTAGAGTTGCTTTTTTTGTGAGTGGTAGTCTCGCAAATCCCTTTACATGCAATAAGTTGCCACTTATGCTACCGCTTTTTTCGTTAGAAATACTGTCTTCTAAACCTATTTTGAGTACACCTGATACACCGTCACCATAGCGAGCGCTTGTGCCATTTTTTATAATTTCAACTTGTTTAGTTAAATAAGGATTAAAAGCAGATATAAGACCAAAGAAATGTCCAGATTGGTACATTTTAATACCGTCCCAAAGTATTAAATTTTGATCGTTTGTACCGCCACGTATATTTACGTCAGAAACGGTCTCGTTTGTGCTTATAATTCCTGGCAGTGCTTGGACTGTTTGTAAGACATCTGGTTCTATAATACCAGGAAGAATGCCAAATTGCTTTGGTGTTATTATTGTGATACCAGAACTAGATTTTGAGATTCCAGAAGTAAGTAAGGAAGCAATGTAAATATTATCTAGCTCTTGAATTTCGCTAGAAAGATTGAGATCCCTTAAAACAATAAAACGATTATTAATTTTGTCAAAATCAAAGCCCGTATAGTTTGAGATAAGAAGTAGCGCATCATCAAGATTTTTATCTGTTGAAATACGTGGTATCTTAATAGAGGAAACGAGTTCATCTACATAAGAAAATCTCACGTCATACCTTGTCTCGATGCTTTTTAAAACAGCAACCAGAGATATTCTTTCACTGTTATTTTCTTGAGATCGTAGATCTGAAAAAAATAAAAAGAATAATAGGAGAAAAAGTATTGAGAAAACTTTTTTAATCACGAGCTAAAGTTACCTTATTTTCCTCTTTGGTATAGGTTAAATTAAAAGGTAGACTTATAGATTTTAGAGCAATATCTAGATTGTCATGGGTAAATGTACCTGTAAATAGCCCTTGAGCAAATACTTCGTTTACATCAACTTGAACTTGATATTGTCTTTCTAGTTCTGCAATCACTTCTTTTAAAGGAGTTTTTTCAAACGAACTTTCATTATACGTCCATGACGGTGTTTTGGGAGTATTTGTGATTTTAGTTCCTGCTATGAGTACGCTTTCGCGAAAGCGGTCTCCAGCTTTTAATATTACTTCTTGTGACGCGGTTGTAACTTTTACTGAACCTTCATAACACACTACGTCAAAGTATTCATCTCTATTTTTGATATTAAACTGTGTTCCTAATACCGTTACAGTCCCATTGGTAGTCGTAACGTTAAATGTAGTTCCCTTAGACACTTTGAAATATGCCTCTCCTTCTAGAGATACATTGCGTTGTGCTTCCCAAGTATTTTCATCATAAGAAATAGAAGACATTGCGTTGAGCATCACTGTAGAATCATCGGGCAATGTGATGGTTTCTTTTTGGGCAATATGAGTGTAGTGCTCAATACTAGTAGATCTTTGTGATACAGCAAAGTAAATCCCTGCAAATAGGATAAGTACTGCTGCGATACGTAGAAAAGGTTTTAGCCAAATCACTTTAGATTGCTTAGCCTCTATACGTGCGTGCAACACCTCAAGTTGAGTGTCTATATTGTAAGTAGGGATTTCTAGGTTCTTGACAGTGTCAGAAATACGGGTATACTGATCATATTCTTCAAGATTTTTAAATGCTTGAAGCTCACTCTCGGTAAGCTCATTATCGAGCCATTTACGTATTAATTGTTCTTTTTCCATAGCGTTACTGTATATGTAACAGGGTTGTTGTTGTTTCTCCTACCTGAGCTCTGTAATTTCTAGCTTTAATTTTTTTAAAGCTCCGTAAATTCTTTTTTCTACTGCCTTTGTAGATATACCTAGGAGCGCTGCTATTTCCTTGTGTTTTTTTCCTTCTACACGGTTTAGTAAAAAAGCGGTTCGTTGTGCCTCTGTGAGATTTGCAATCGCTTTTTCAAGTTTTTGTTGGTATTCTTGTTCCTCAAGAACAAATTCTGGAGTCTCATTTGTATATCCTTTGGGGATATTCTTTTTAAATTTTAAGACCACCTTCTTGTGTGCATAGGCATTAAGCGTGAGGTTATTTGCTATGGTAAATAGATAGCTTTTTGCTTTCTCTTCAGAAACTTTTGAGCAGTTTTCCCAGAGCTTGATAAATGCCTCTTGTACTTTATCTTCGGGATTATAGTCGTTCCCAAATTTGTAGTAAAGAAAATTATAAAGATTTTTAGAATGCGCTTTAAAGACACTATTATAGATAGTTTCGTGGCAAACACCTTTGTTTTCTCCTTTCTTCATTGGGTGCAATAATAGAGAAATGTATATAATAACTTAAAAGAGGTAGGAGTTTTTTATTTAAAGTTGTTTTATTATTGCAGTACTTTAATAAAACTATGCAAATCATAGCATCCTCATTCTTAAGACATTTACAGCGACCATTGTTATTGATGCTATTATGCATGACAATAGGGTGTCAAGATGATCTTAATGAACAAAGCTCAATCGAGGGAGGTGTAGAAGACAATGTGAACGCACAGTTAATGCAATTAATGCATAATGTCGCTCTTAATGATGGGTCTCATGATGATATTATTGATAGGGCATCTTGCTTAGAGCTTGTCTTGCCAGTTACTGTCACTATAAATAATGCAGATATTATAGTAAACCACACAGACGATTTTGAAACCATAGCAGCACTTTTTGAGCAACAAGGAAATGCAGATGATTATACTATTGATTTTCCTGTCACAGTTATAACGTCTACGCATGATCAAGTTGTGGTTGCATCACAGGTAGCTTTCAATGAACTCGTAGAAACTTGCGAACAGACTACACAAAATGACGCAGATATTGAATGTGTCGATTTTGTATATCCTTTTGGCTTTAGCACTTTTGATCCAGAATTTACTATTACAAATGTAGTCAGTGTACAGAGCGATAGAGAATTGCTATCCTTTGTAAATACTGTACAAGGAAGTAATCTTGTAACAGCTATTAATTTTCCTATTGTTATGAGAGCTCATGATGATACAACGCAGGAGATGTCAAGCCATAGTACGTTATCATCTGCGCTGGTAGAAGCTTCTTCGAGTTGTGAGGAAGATGATACCTATTATTTTGAGGAAGATGTATGTTTGGAAAGTGAGGTAAACGATTTTCTCATGAGTTGTTACTGGCAGATAACTTCTTACAATAATGAAGATACGCTTAGTAATTATGTATTTTCTTTTGGTGCAAATAATTACCTTTTATATTTTGATGTAAATGTAATCGCAGAGGCTGGATGGAGTACTGCTACAACTGCCTCTGGCGTTAGACTTAGCTTTTTTAATATGCCCATCTTAAATTCACAAGTAGGAGGTAATTGGACGGTAACACAATGTGATGAGGAGATCCTTTTATTAGAGAAAGGCGATGATATAATGACGCTTGAGCGAAACTGTTTTCAAGAGCCATTAGATTGTTTTGTTAGTGCTGTACTAAATGTTTGTGATAATGGTCAAGAAGGTGAGGCTACCTTTGACCTAACAGAAACACTTCTAGACTGCGACACCTCAGAAGTAAATATTGCATATTACTACACACGAGAGGATGCTAGCAACCAAACAAATGCAATATCAAACCCTACCAATTATACTACAAATACTAGTCCAGAGCAGCTATGGGTGCGAGCAACACTTTTAAGTGATACAAGTGAGTTTAAAATATTTTTCATTAATCTTACTGTAGTAGATTGTTGCAGTAATCCACAAGATTATCTTAATGATCTCGTGATTTATATGCCTTTATCTGAATATCCCGTAGAGCTTATAAGTGGTTATGTAAACAGCGCTGCTATAAATGAATGTGTCGTAGATAGAGATGGCTCAGATCACTGCGCAATTAGTTTTAATCAGGATTCATTTACAATACCTGTTACTGGAGAAAATAATATTGTACAAGGGGATCAGTATACTATAAGTGTCTGGTTTAAAATGCAAAATACAAACTCCGGAGATGAAGAAATTATATTTCAAAAGGGTACAGATGCAAGTCAAGAAGGATTTGCTCTAGGTGTGACTAACTTTAATACGCCAACTTTCTTTACAAGTGATTTTCAAATTGTAGATGAAGATTGGAGTAATGAAGCAGATGTAGAGTGGATGAATACAGACTGGCATCATCTGGCAATAACTGTAGATGGTGCAAATACTGTGAAACTTTACAGAGATGGTATTCTTCGTAACGAGGTTATTAATGCCGCACTTGACATAGGTAGTACTGCATTAAATGAATATACACTTGGCCAAAATTTCTTAGGTCACGTGGATGATCTTAGAGTGTATAAAAACACACTAAACGCTACCGAAATTCAGCAACTCTTTGCTCTAGGAGGTGATTGCTATACCTGCTTGTAGATCCCTTAATACCAGACTATATCAATAAAAAAAAGCTAGCCGTGTAGCTAACCTTTTCTTTGTTTTATACGCTTTCGCGAAAGCGTGATACTATAAAGTTGATACCTGCGGAATGCTATTATAGAGTGAATAGTATACATCTAACATAGAGGTACTTTTTTACAAGCATTATTTTCTAGTTATATTACTTGAAACGATAGCCTATGCTGATTCCCGCTCTACCACTCACTTTATTTCGATTAGTGTCAAAAACGTTTCTTCCCATTCCAAAATTTGCTTGTAAAATGATTCCTTCTTTTGAAATCCACTTGTAACCTACACCTAAACCTATAAGCAGATTATTATCTGTATCTGGTGTAGTATAAGGCTCAAGGATTTTGGTGCTGTGAAACATTGTAAAACCTTCAACAAAAAGTCCGCTAGCATATTTTTTGCTCAAATAGCGTCTATAAAAACCAGTAATTCCACTGTCATATTCATATTGAAATGCTGCGCCGGAGTCATTAAAAGTGGTAAATAATGATGTCCCAAAAGAAGAGTTCTCATTAATTGTTCTTTCAAATTCTACGTCAATTGTACCTAAGGCGGTAGATAGCCCGTTTAATTTTAATTCTGAAAAATTTGATTTTTCAAACTGTTCTTGTGCAAACATAGTAGCACAAAATAATAGTAATGATAAAGTGATTAATTGTCTCATGATGAATGAATTATAAATTTAGTTATAAAGTCAAATCTATACGGTTTTCCTTCTTGAGATAGTTAAGAATTTGGTAAATAACATAATGCATAAACTATTTAACTTTTAATTATGGCACTAAGAATTTTGTCGTTGTACAAGAAATCTTTGCTTTAGAAGGTGATTGCCACACCTGCTTGTAGATCCTTCAATACCAGGCTTTATCAATAAAAAAAAGGCTAGCTGTGTAGCTAACCTTTTTTTTGTTTTTTACGCTTTCGCGAAAGCGTGATACAATCAATTAAAGCAATCGTGCTCTTCTTTTTTTTCTAAAGTCTCTCACAAAGTACCATGTGGCACAACTTAATATGATAACGATACTTATAATGTTACCAAAAATAAGTGTAAGAAGTAAATAGCCTAAGTAAAAGGCGCTAGCATAGAAGGCCACCGCTAGTAACATGACTAAGTATAAAGCAATCGTTTTAATCATTTATAGACGCTTCACTATTTAGTTTTAGGCTCAAATACAGGAAGTAATTTTGTCGAAACCTCGCCAAAACCTATGCGTGGATAATCCTTTGTTTTAGAGTAACCACGTATAATTACTGTGTCATTATCTTCAATAAACTTACGATCACCACCTTCTTCAAGTTTGACAGGCTTTTCTCCTCTCCATGATAACTCGAGCATAGATCCGTAAGAATCTGGTGTTTTTCCAGATAGTGTACCGCTTCCCATCATATCTCCAGCATTTACAGGGCATCCATTTACAGTATGGTGCGCTAGTTGCTGGCTCATGTTCCAGTACATATACTTAAAGTTAGATTTACAAACCGTAGTTTCTTTCTTTCCTTCTGGTTGTAATGCTACTTCAAGATTGATATCAAAACTTTTCTTTCCTTCATATTGTAAGTAAGGAAGTAATTCTTTTTTAGGCTTAGGGCTTTCAACGCGGAAAGGCTCAAGTGCATCAAGAGTTACAATCCAAGGAGAGATTGAAGAGGCAAAGTTTTTTGCAAGGAATGGTCCCAGTGGCACATACTCCCATTTTTGAATATCACGAGCACTCCAGTCATTAAAGAGTACAAGTCCAAAAATATTTTCTTCGGCATCTGCCGTAGTGATAGATTCACCTAGATTATTTGCATCTGTAGTAATAAAAGCCATCTCTAGTTCAAAATCTACTAATCTTGATGGGCCAAAAATAGGCTCTGTAGCTCCGTTAGGTAATTTCTGACCGTTAGGACGGTGTACCGGAATTCCTGATGGTATTACAGAAGAACTTCTCCCGTGATATGCAACAGGTAAATGGAGCCAGTTAGGCATCAAAGCATTTTCCTCACCGCGGAACATGGTTCCTACATTTGTAGCATGCTCTATACTAGAGTAGAAATCTGTATAATCACCTATTTGTACAGGTAATTGCATCTCAACTTCTTCCATTTTGAAAATTACAACATCACAATCTTTCTTATTATTACGTAAAGATTCGTTTGTTTCCTCAAAAATTTCGGCAATGCGGTTACGCACTAGTCTCCATGTTTTACGGCCATCTGCAATAAAATCATTGAGTGTGTCTTGTAAAAAAATATCATCTGTAAGTGGGATACCTTCAAAGTAACCTAACTGGTGTAAAGCACCAAGATCTATTGCGTAATCACCTATACGCGTCCCTATTGTAATAACGTCATCACGCGTTAAGAATACACCAAAAGGAATGTTCTGTATTGGGAAATCTGTATTTTTTGGCGTTTCGAGCCAAGTTTTTCTAGAGGGATCGTTAGCAGATAGTGGCATTGTCTATATTTTGATAAGTTGTTTGTAATTCTCTCTTCAAATATAGGATTTATAGCACTCTTAAAAAGTCTTTGTAGTATTTTTGTATCACTTTAACAAACAATTTTACTATGCAACGTGATACTGCCATTTTTGACCTAATACAAGAAGAAAAAGAACGCCAATTAAACGGACTAGAACTTATTGCTTCAGAAAACTTTGTAAGTGACCAAGTAATGGAAGCTGCTGGTTCTGTGTTAACAAACAAATATGCCGAAGGTTACCCAGGAAAAAGATATTACGGTGGTTGTGAAGTAGTAGACGAGGTAGAGACACTTGCTATAGAACGCGCAAAGGAACTCTTTGGAGCGGAATATGCCAACGTACAGCCACACTCTGGATCACAAGCAAACACAGCAGTGTTTCATGCATGTTTAAAGCCAGGAGATAAATTTTTAGGTTTTGATCTTGCACACGGTGGTCACCTTACGCATGGATCTCCAGTAAACTTTTCAGGACGTTTGTATAACCCAGTTTTTTACGGAGTAGATAAAGAAACGGGACTACTTAACTATGATAAAATACAAGAGATAGCAACAAAGGAGCAGCCTAAGATGATAATTGCTGGAGCTTCTGCATACTCTCGTGAGATAGATTATAAACGCTTTCGCGAAATTGCTGACTCGGTAGGAGCAATCCTTCTTGCAGATGTTGCACACCCAGCAGGTCTTATCGCAAAAGGAATCATTGCAGATCCTATTCCACACTGTCACGTAGTAACAACTACTACACACAAAACCCTAAGAGGACCACGCGGTGGAATGATCATGATGGGGAAGGATTTTGAAAATCCTTTTGGAATCAAATTAAAGAGTGGAAAGCTAAGAATGATGTCTTCATTGTTAGATAGTGGTATTTTTCCTGGGAACCAAGGAGGACCATTAATGCATGTGATAGGAGCAAAGGCAATCGCCTTTGGAGAAGCACTTACAGATGAGTTCTTACATTATATGGTGCAGGTTAAGAAAAATGCCACTACACTAGCAGATGCACTTGTCCTTAAAGGGTACGACATTATATCTGGAGGTACAGATAATCACATGATGCTTATAGACCTGCGCAATAAAAATGTAACAGGTAAAGCAGCCGAAGAAGCACTAGGAAAAGCAGATATTACGGTAAATAAAAATATGGTACCATTTGATGATAAGTCACCATTTGTAACTTCAGGTATACGTATAGGTACTGCAGCAATTACTACACGTGGTCTTGTAGAAGGTGATATGCACGAGATTGCAAACTTTATAGACAAGGCAATACAGCACCACGATAATGACGAGGTGCTAGAAAACGTTGCAAAAAGTGTGAACGAGATGATGGGGCACAGACCATTGTTTAAAGCATAATACTTGCCATTTCACATAAAATAAAAGCCCGCATATAGCGGGCTTTTGTTTTTTATAATAGTTTCATACAGCATATATACCGCAGTGACATTATTAAGGTTTCAGTGCGAGTTTGATGATTACAAGTAAAGCGATAAAACCCATAAAGCCTACCAGCACCCATTTACTTCCTTTGTATTGCTTTTTGTGTAGAGATAAATCCTTTCTGTAACTCCATACCATAAGAAGGATAAAAGCCACAATAAAAAAAACAACAAATATAATCTGACCAGTACTAAACATTTAAAGTATTTTAGGAGTTGTAAAAATACGACTGAGTACGCTTTCGCGAAAGCGTAACAAAACAAAATCCTTTATGAAAAATAAAATAGCCGCCGTAACATTATTTCATGACACTTATGGTCTTGATCGAAAAGATAAACCTACCGCAAATCTCCCGCAATCTAAAAATGAACTACGCTTTAACCTCATGAAAGAGGAAAATGAAGAGTATCTAGAAGCTGCAAACGCTGGTGATCTAGTAGAAGTGGCAGATGCGCTAGGGGATATGCTGTATATTTTATGCGGAACGATTATCGAGCATGGTATGCAAGATAAAATTGAGGAAGTCTTTAATGAAATCCAGCGCTCAAATATGAGTAAACTAGGAGCCGATGGAAAACCTATCTATCGTGAAGATGGAAAAGTGCTTAAGGGGCCTAATTATTTTAAGCCAGATATTAAAAGTATACTCGATAAGTAATGACATAAAAAAAGCCGCTTCTATCTAGTAGAAGCGGCTTCTTAATAAAGTGCGGTATAAGATTACTCTTCTACTGTGATTCCTAGTTTTGTAAGAACAGCCATTGTAATGTCTGATGCAGGGTCTGCATATGCAAAGTTGTTGTTGTTACCTATAGTAAGGATATGTGAGTATCCTTGCTCCTTAGCAACTACAGTTACCATTTCTCCTATTTTCTTGTAAAGTGGTTGTACAACTTCAGATTGCTTTAATTGTAAAAGCTGAGCACCATTCTGACGAAATTTTGAGATATCTTCTTCAAGAGCGATGATTTCTCCTTGTTTTGTTTTCTTGTCTGCATCTGTAAAAGTCGCTTGACCGCTTTGGTATAGTTTTACCTTTGCTTCATAGTCTTCAATCTTTGCTTTCATTTGCGTTTCAAGATCAAGATTGTAAGCTTTTACTTTTTCATTTGCTCCTGTAAGTTCAGGCATTTTTGAGAGAATGAAGTCGGCATCTACAGTTCCTATTTTGCTTTGAGCAAAAGCGGTTGCAGTAAATAGGACTACAAACATTCCAAGTACGATTTTTTTCATTGTATAGTATTTATTAAGATTATCATTTGCGCGTGCAAATATATGTGATAGAAGACAATATCTATGCCAAGTGATACTTTTTAAGTAAATAGCTGCCCTCGGTGAGGTTTGAGCGCATCTCTCACTGGTTTCATCGCTTCTTTATCAACTACCAAAAATGCAATGCTGTGTTCTTCTGTAACTTGTTGAGTGCCTGTAATGGGAGTATTTAATACCTGTGCAGCTGCATACTCTTTTAAGTGAATCTCATGGTGTAAAGCAATTTTATGTGCATCTGGACCTCTAAAATCCCAAATTAGTTTAAGTCGTTCTTCTGTAGGCATAATATGATTTTATTTCTAACAAAAATATAGCATATATTTTCTATCTAGCTCAATAGGTACTAAATATTCTATAAGCTCGTTGCTATGGTACAACAGTTCATAATACTTATTTTTGCACATACTTAGAACGCTATGAAGCACTTGTTTTTATTGATTACTTTTCTTTTTGGATTTGCATCTGCTCAAGCTCAAAAAGATATTCTTCTTACAATAAATGATGAAGTTGTTTATAGTGAGGAGTTTATAAGGGTCTTTGAGAAAAATAGTGACCTTATAAAAGAGGATGCGTTGAGTTCCCCAAAAGATTATTTAGAGCTCCTTATAGATTACAAGCTCAAAGTTCAAGAAGCATATAAGCTAGGTCTTGATAAGAAAAAGTCTTATCGAGATGAAATATCTGCATATCGCGCACAACTGGCAAAAAGCTATCTCAATGACGTCAAGGTTACAGAAGAGCTTGTTAAAGAAGCTTATGATAGAACTGTAAATGAGCTCAATGCGAGACATATACTCATTAGGCTTAATCCAGATGCCTCACCTAGTGATACACTTGTAGCTTATCAAAAGATTACTCGAGTAAGAGAACGTATAATTAAAGGTGAAAACTTTGAAAAAGTAGCTAGAGAAGTAAGTGAAGATCCATCTGCTAAAAAGAATGGTGGGAATTTAGGCTGGTTTAAAGCGTTTAAAATGGTCTATCCATTTGAGAATGCCGCTTACAATACGGCAATTAATGAGGTGTCTAAGCCTTTTAGAACGAGTTTTGGATATCATATAGTTGAGCCTATCGCGACTCGTAAATCAAAGGGGAAAGTAAAGGTGGCTCATGTAATGGTTGCTTTAAATCAAAATGACAGTACTATTATTCCAGAGCAAAGAATTAATGAGGTGACTAAGCTATTGAAAGAGGGTGCTTCTTTTGAGACACTAGCACTTAATTATAGTGATGATAGAGTTTCATATAGAAAAGGAGGGAAACTAGAAGAGTTTGAGCAAGGGCAACTCAGGAGTGCAATTTTTGAAGAAACAGCATTTTCACTTGAAAATATAGGGGATACCTCACAACCTTTTAAAACTGAATTTGGTTGGCATATCTTAAAGTTATTATCTAAAACACCAATTCCTAGTTATCAGGATGTGCAATCTACTTTAATTAGTAAAGTAAAAAGAGACGCTAGGGCACAAGTAATATCAGACAAGTTAGATAACAACTTAAGAAATAGATATAATGTAATTCTTGATGAAGGATTGGAACCCTATTTAGAAAGTATCTTTCCAGATAAATATTCTGAAACTAAGATTGTTCTTAATAACGATCCGGCATTAAGCAATGTAGCCTTTACCTTAGGAAGAAATAAAGTTGCATATACTTACAAAATGGTAGCCGACTATTTACTAGCGTCTTATCCAAGAAAAACATATAGAAATAGAAGTCAGTTTGTTAAAGAAGGAATTCATTCTTTTGTAAGCATCGTGCTTAAAAACTATCATCTGGAGCACCTAGAAGAGGAGGATCAAGATTTTAGTGATATATTAAAAGAATACAAGGAAGGTCTATTGTTATTTGATTTACTAGAAACTAATATCTGGAAAAAAGCTCAGCAAGATAGTATAGGTCTACAAGAATTCTTCTTAGGGAATAAGGAAGATTATAGAAGTGTAAAGACTTATGAGGCTACAGTATGTAATACTAAAAATAAAAGCTTAGCGAAAAAATATAGAAACCTTCTTTCTAAAGGCAAATTGCCAGAAGAAGCCGTACTATCTTTGAAAAGTAAACATGATACTCCTGTATTACTATCTAGTAGGGTTCTAACTCAAGAAGATTTGCCAGAGGGACAACATCTATCTATAGGAGTAAGTGATTTGATAGAAGATGGAGATAACTTTACAGTTTACTACGTTACGGCCATCACAGAGGCAAAAGATCAATTACTAAAAGACGTGAAGGGTATTGTTATAAGTGACTATCAGAAAGAGTTGGAAGCTAATTTTGTAAAAAACTTAAGAGATAAAAGTGTAATCACTGTAAATAAAGAAGTTTTGAATACGTTAATAATGAAATATGAGAATTAAAAACAACAGCGTCGTTGTATTTCTTTTGTTTGCAGTAGTGTCACTGTCTATGGTGAGTTGTCGCTATTTTAAAAGTGATGATACTGAGACTATTGTTGCTCGGGTGAATAATCATACATTATCAAAGCGCACTATTGAAGAAGTTATGGCAAAGAATGTAGTGACAGATAGCGCGTCCTTTGTACAAAATTACATCAATACTTGGGCTACAAGTCAGCTACTGCTAGATGGAGCCTTGAGAAATCTACCAAAAGAAGATCAAGAAGAATTTGAAGCGCTCGTATCATCCTATAGAAGTGATTTGTATACTCGTTTTTATAAGGATGCACTTATAAATAAACAATTAGACAGTGTTGTTTCTGATAGTGAAGCGTTGAAATTTTATGAAGAAAACAAAGAGAACTTTATACTTAATGAACCGCTGGTTCAGTTTAAATTCATTCAAGTAGACGAAGATTATCAAAACCTAAAAACACTGAAATCTTATTTTACAAGCAAGGATGAGAAGGATAAGTACGCTCTAGATTCATTAAAATTTCAGTACAAGAATTATTTTTTAAATGATTCTATTTGGATAAAAAGAGGCGTGGTAATTGATCAAATAAATGCGATAAACAAGGAGAATGCAAACAACTTGTTAAAAAAAACAAATTTCTTACAACTGCGAGACTCATTAGGATTATATTTGGTAGCTGTAAGAAGTACGCTTGAGCGCAATGAAAATGCCCCGTTGGAATATGTACGACCAACGATCAATCAGATTATTAAGAATAAAAGAAAATTAGCGCTTATACAAAAGCTTGAAAAGGAGATTAAGGATGATGCTATTAAAAACAAACAATTTGAAATTTACAATTAATATGGTAGTGCTGCTTGCAGCGGCACAGCTTAGTATTGCACAAGAAACAACAGTAACTCCAGAAGTTACAACGATTAAAGAAACAGCAGTAGCGGTTCAAAATGATACTGTAAAAGCTCCTTTTAAGAAATTTAAAGTAGATGGTGTAGCTGGGGTAGTAGGTGACTACTTGATTTTAGAAAGTGATATTGATCAAAGTCTTATTGAGATAAAGCAAAGAGGTCAAGCTTCTGCAGATATAACATCTTGCCAAGTGCTAGGAAGCTTGCTCGAGAATAAACTTCTTACACACCAGGCTGTTCAAGATAGTATCGTAGTACAAGATAGCCGTGTTAATTCTGAAGTAGACCAGATGGTGCAACGTTTTGCATCACAACTTGGTTCTGAGCAGAAGGTAGTTGAGTTTTACAGAAAAGAGAATATGGCAGACTTACGTGCCGAGTTATTTAGCATTAGAAAGAATGTTATACTTTCTGACCGCATGAATCAGAAGATAATTGAATCTGTAGATGTTACTCCAGACGAGATTAAAACATTTTTTAACAACATACCAGCAGATGAGATTCCTACTTTTGGAGTAGAGCTTGAGATTGCACGTATTGTAATTGAGCCTAAAGCTACCGAGGAAGAACGCCAGAAGGTTATAGATCGTCTCAACGGTTTCCGTAGAGATATTCTTGAGAATGGAAGTAGCTTTGCTACAAAAGCTGTTTTATATACTGATGATGCAGCTTCAAGACCGGATGGTGGTTTAATGGTTATAGATCGTAAAACACCTTTAGTAAAAGAATTTAGAGATGTGGCCTTCAGTTTACAAGATGGTGAAATAAGTGAACCTTTTGAAACAGAATTTGGTTTTCACATTGTAACTGTTGAAAAAACAAAAGGAGAGCGCAAGGACATTAGACACATACTGCTTGTTCCAGAAATTAAAGAGGCTCAGGAAGAGGAGGCAAAAGACCTAGTAAAGAAAGTAAGGAAACGTATCATAGATGGCGAACTTACATTTGAAGAAGCTGCCAAAGAATTTTCTGATGAAAAGGAAACAAAATTTGAAGGAGGAACACTTACTAATCCTCAAACACTAGATAAACGCTTTGAATTAGGTAGACTAGATCCAGATATTTACCCTAAAGTAAATGACCTTGCAGATAAAGAAGTATCACTTGTTTATACAGATCAAACTAGAACAGGTAAAAAACAATTTATGATCTATACCGTAGATAATCGTCTTGAAGAGCACAAAGCAGACTACGTAAAGGATTATATTAAAATTAAAGATCTTGCATTGCGTGAAAAGCAGATTGCTGCTATAGAGAAGTGGCAAAAAGAAAAAATAGTAGAAACTTACATTAAGATAAACGGTGAGAATCGTGACTGTGAGTTTGTAAGTAATTGGTTAAAAAAATAATAGTTATTTATGTCTGACGTTACCGCTATCAAGAATCTTGTCGAAAAGCATAAGATTCTAAAAGCAGAAATTTCAAAGATTATTGTAGGTCAAGATAAAGTAATTGATGAGATTCTTTTATCTATTTTTTCTGGAGGTCACGCATTACTTATAGGTGTTCCTGGGCTTGCAAAAACCTTGATGGTAAATACTATTGCGACAACGCTAGGACTAGACTTTAAGAGGATACAATTTACGCCAGATTTAATGCCAAGTGATATTCTAGGATCTGAGATTCTGGATGACTCACGTAAATTTAAATTTATAAAAGGACCTATATTTTCAAATATTGTCCTTGCAGATGAGATCAACCGTACACCACCTAAAACTCAAGCCGCACTTCTAGAAGCGATGCAAGAGCGTGTTGTTACGGTAGCAGGACAGCGATACCCATTATCACTTCCTTACTTTGTTCTGGCCACGCAAAACCCTATAGAGCAGGAGGGAACTTACCCTTTACCAGAAGCACAGTTAGACCGTTTTATGTTTTCTATTAACCTAGATTACCCTTCTTTTCAAGAAGAGGTAGATGTAGTTAAAGCTACGACATCTGCTGAAAAGCATACGGTAAATGCATTGTTAAACGCACAAGAGATTATTGATATTCAACAGCTAGTGAGACGTATTCCAGTTGCAGATAATGTAATCGAATATGCTGTGAATCTCGTGAGTAAAACGCGTCCCAAAACAGATAAAGCAGCTCAGATTGTAAAAGATTACATTGATTGGGGAGCTGGGCCAAGAGCATCACAAAATCTAATATTGGGAGCAAAAACGCATGCAGCGGTGCATGGAAAGTTTTCTCCAGATATTGAAGACGTTCAGGTTGTTGCCACGGGAATTCTTCGCCACAGAATGATTAAAAACTACAAGGCAGAGGCAGAAGGTTTAAGTATAGAAGATATTATTAAGAGCTTATTTTAATATGCTTTCGCGAAAAAGTGCTGCTATAATCTTGATAGTGAGATTTTAAAAAAAAAGCAGTCTTTTAATTAAAAAATTTACAACTAGTTAAGTTGTGAAAATTTCTAAGCCATTAAATCCATATTGTGATTTGATGGCTTTTTTATGTCACATAAACTATTGATTATTGTGTTCAGTGTATAATTGAGGATTTTAATGTTTTTCAATAGTTCTTAGGAGGCATAGTTCTATATAATCGCTCTTCTATTCAATAAAATCACATTTTCGCGAAAGCGGAATATTATAATGAGGAAATTTTATAAGAGTTAAATTATCAATTTGATAATTTGAGCTGCCTCTTTTTTTGAATTTCATAATTAGCGCGTTGTATTTGAGATGGTTTGTCAATACGCGCTATTAGCTCAGTATGGAGCTTTCTGCTATTGTTATTCTTTAAGGTATTTTGTATTTTCGTGAACCGCAAAATTGAGCGGTACTATTTAACAACCCTAATACATTATATATGGCATTTGATATTGATATGATCAAGAAGGTTTATGCAAATATGTCTGAGCGTGTAGATGCTGCTCGTGACCTTGTAGGTAAGCCCTTGACACTTTCTGAAAAGATTTTATATTCTCACCTATGGGAGGGAAAAGCTTCTAAAGCGTTTACTCGTGGAAAGGATTATGTAGATTTTGCACCAGATCGTATCGCTTGTCAAGATGCAACTGCACAGATGGCTTTATTGCAATTTATGCAAGCAGGAAAAGATAAGGTTGCAGTACCTACTACAGTGCACTGTGATCACTTGATTCAAGCAAAAGAAGGTGCTGAAAAGGATCTTAAGAACGCAAACGATGTATCTAGTGAAGTTTTTAACTTCTTAGAGTCGGTTTCAAATAAATATGGTATTGGTTTCTGGAAGCCAGGAGCAGGTATTATACACCAAGTGGTTCTTGAAAACTATGCATTTCCAGGAGGAATGATGATAGGTACAGACTCTCACACAGTAAACGCTGGAGGACTAGGAATGGTTGCAATAGGTGTAGGTGGAGCAGATGCTGTAGATGTGATGGCTGGTATGGCTTGGGAGCTTAAGTTTCCTAAGTTAATAGGAGTTAGACTTACAGGAAAACTTTCTGGATGGACTGCACCAAAAGATGTAATTCTTAAAGTAGCTGAAATTCTTACTGCAAAAGGAGGGACTGGAGCTATTGTAGAATACTTTGGCCCTGGAGCTACGGCAATGTCATGTACTGGTAAAGGTACTATTTGTAACATGGGAGCAGAGATAGGAGCAACAACTTCTACCTTTGGTTATGACGAGTCTATGGAGCGCTATTTACGTGCTACAGATCGTGCTGATGTTGCAGATGCGGCAAATGATGTAAAAGAATACCTTACAGCAGATAAAGAAGTATATGCAAATCCTGAGCAGTATTTTGATCAGGTAATTGACATAAATCTTTCTGAGTTAGGACCATTACTTAATGGACCTTTTACTCCAGACCTTTCTACAACTGTAGGAAAGGATATGACTGAGAAAGCTACTAAAAACGAATGGCCTCTTAACGTAGAGTGGGGACTTATAGGTTCTTGTACAAACTCTTCTTATGAAGATCTTTCAAGAGCTTCATCTATTGCTCAACAAGCATTAGATAAAGGAATAAAAATGAAGTCAGAACTTGGGATTAATCCTGGATCTGAATTAGTACGATATACAACAGAGCGCGACGGAATCTTAGGAATCTTTGAAAAACTAGATGCTAAGATTTTTACAAATGCTTGTGGACCATGTATCGGGCAGTGGGCACGTTACAGTGATCCAAAAAATGCTCCTAAAAACAGTATTGTACACTCATTTAATAGAAACTTTGCAAAGCGTGCAGATGGTAACCCTAATACACACGCCTTTGTAGCTTCACCAGAAGTAACAGCAGCAATTGCAATATCTGGACGTCTAGACTTTAACCCTATGACAGATACGCTTCTTAATGAAGATGGTCAAGAGGTTATGTTTGATGAGCCAACAGGATGGGAACTTCCTCCTAAAGGTTTTGACGTAAAGGATAATGGTTATCTAGCTCCAGTAGAAGATGGTAGTGGTGTCATAGTAAAAGTAGCGGCAGACTCTGAGCGCCTTGAACTATTAACGCCTTTTGAGCCTATTCTTGATAGTGAGATGCAGGGGATGAAATTGCTTATTAAAGCTTTTGGAAAATGTACTACAGACCACATTTCTATGGCTGGACCATGGTTACGTTACAGAGGTCACTTAGATAACATTTCTAATAACTGTTTAATAGGTGCTGTAAACGCATTTGGTAAGAAAACAAACTTTGTTAAAAATCAACTTACAGGTGAGTATGGTGGAGTGCCAGACACACAACGTGAGTATAAAAAAGCAGGAATTAAAACTGTTGTTGTAGGAGATCACAACTATGGTGAAGGTTCTTCTCGTGAGCACGCAGCAATGGAGCCTCGCCACTTAGGTGTAGCTGCTGTGATTGTAAAATCTTTTGCACGTATACACGAGACAAACTTGAAAAAGCAAGGTATGTTAGGTCTTACTTTCCAGAACGAGGCAGATTATGATCTTATTCAAGAGGATGATACTTTTAACTTTGTAGATATTGCTAGTTTTGCACCAGATACTCCATTAACAGTCGAGATCGTTCATGCAGATGGTAGCAAGGATACTATTAAGGTAAACCACACGTACAACGATGCTCAAATTGCTTGGTACCGTGAGGGAAGTGCTCTTAACTTAATAAAAAAGGAGAATGCTGCATAAGTAGTAATTCTTTTAAATTATAAAAAAGCTCCGCTGGTTACAGCGGAGCTTTTTGTTTTTAAACTATGTACGAGTTTTTATTCTGCGTAGGCACCAGAGGAATATGTTAACTCATAACTATGAGTGTATATTTCAAATACAATTCCAAAAGGATCTTCTACGTAGCACATTTTATAAGGCTTATCTTTAGGATAATACGCTCTTATAGGCATTCTTTGCTTTCCTCCATAGGAAACAATTTTCTGAATGAGTTCTTCTATATTAGGATCTTGAACGCAAAAGTGAAATAATCCCGTGTTAAAGGGATTAAATTCTGGAGTTTTTATCTCTTTATTGGGAAATGAAAATAACTCTACTCCTATACCATCTGAAGTAGATAGGTGCGCTATCTCAAAGGTTTTCCAATTTTCGCCAAAAACATCAATACACATCTGTCCTATGGCAGTTTCTTTTTCTTTTTTGACTGTAGATGGAGGCATAATAACATACCACCCCATTACCTCTGAGTAAAACTCGACTGCCTTTTTTATATCTGGCACAGATAGTCCAATGTGAGAGAATGATTTTGGATAATTCTTTATAGTGCTCATAATTTTTATTTTTTTTCAAAATTAAACTATATTGTTCCTGATGTCAATAACTTACCCAAAAGTGACATAGGGTGCTAAAAGAGTAAAATAATGATTTTAAGGTGTTTAAGGTTTGATATATGAGTGATAATATTGCATGTCCGCTTAATTATACAATGAATTTAATAGGTACCAAATGGAAACCTCTTGTGTTATTTCATTTATTAGAGGGCGGCTTACGTTCTGGTGTATTACAAAAGAAGGTATCAGGAATTTCTAATAAAATGTTTACACAGACTGTGCGTGAACTAGAAAAAGACGGGCTTCTTACGAGAAAAGTTTTTCCAGTTGTACCTCCCAGAGTAGAATATAGCCTGACAAAGAGAGGAGCTTCCTTAGAAGCTATTTTAAGGAGTCTTGATACATGGGGAGAGGAAGATTCTCAAAATATATAGTAAGAGGAATTCTGTTGATCAATTAAAATAAAGATATATTGGATAGTATTTAAACTTTTTGATAATCATATTTCAGATTTGAGAAGTTTAATATAGTAAAAGGATACTGTGGTGGATAAAAGAACTGCCGTGTTGTGGAAATGTATACTCTTAGTTTTTATGCTTGTATCTAATACAAAGAGAGCTATGGTAGATTTACATGTATTAATTGATTTTCAAATCATTATATGCTGTACTATAAATACAAATTAGCCACTTGATCAACTTATTACTTTTAAGTGTTTATTTACCGTGTTAATGAGTTGCGTAGTAGAAATGGGTTTTGATACATAATCATCAAAACCTGCATTAAGCATTTTTTCTTTATCTCCAGACATTGCCAAGCCTGTCTGAGCGATAATAGTTATGTCTTTATTTGTTTTTCTTATTTCTTGCAACGCCTCATGACCGTCCATTTCTGGCATATTTATATCCATTAACACTAAGTCAATAGTAGAGTTTTGATTAACAATCTCAACTGCTTCTTTTCCATTTACGGCTCTTATAATTGTGCAATTATAATCAGAAAGACAGGCTTGTATGTACAGAAAGCTCAAATTGTCATCTTCGGCTATTAGAATAGTAAAGTCTCCATTGTCTAGTGTGTTCTCGTTATCCTCATTTATAATAACCTTTCTAACACGCACCTTATTATATGGGATTGTAAAGAAAAAAGTTGATCCTCTTCCTGTTTCAGAATCAATCCATACCTCACCATGTAAGAGTTTAACAAGACCTTGTACTATAGACAATCCAAGTCCTACACCTAGATTATGTGTTTGCTCACGTTTACCCTGCGTGAACCTATTGAAAATGTCTTTTTGTTCTTCTTTATCTATACCAATACCAGAATCTTTTACATAAAACTGAAGATTTTTTCCTTTGAGAGTATAGCCAAATTCAATAGCACCTTCTTTGGTAAATTTTATTGCGTTTTCTAAGAGATTAGATATAATTTGAACAAGCTTATTCTCATCTGTTTCAATAAAACTATCTACTTCTTCTAGACCTTTTTCTACTTGAAGTTTAATACTTGTATTTTCTAGTTTTATATTATATTTTGAATAGAGATCATTAATAACAGTATTTACATTGATATGAGAATAATCAATGTTTATCGTATTTGATTCAATTTTTGAAATATCTACAATGTTAGAAATGAAACTCAAAAGTCGGTGGCCTTCTTTTTCTATGAGTTCCAAATAGCTATCTCTTTTTTCTTCAGATATATTCTTCTTTCTCAATAGTTCAGAAAAGCCTAAGATACCATTCATAGGAGTACGCATCTCGTGACTTAAATTAGCAAGAAAAGCCGATTTTAATCTATCACTTTCTTCGGCTTTCTCTTTTGCCTCTATGAGCTCTGTGGCTAATTCTTTTTGTTGAGTTATATCTTGATTAGTTCCAGCAAGGCTTAGGACTTTGCCGTCTTTATCTATTACAGGCTGGCATATAGCTCTCACCGTTTTTTGTGGTTGATTAGGAACACAAATCCTATACTCAATATTATATGGAATCCCTTCATTAATAGCACTATCGACGGCATTTTTTAGAATTGTCATATCATCAGGATGAACTCTATCAACGACCTTTTGATAATCAGGATATTCCTTGTCATAGTCAAACCCCCAGATATTATACATCTCTTTAGACCACTCCATCTTCATACCAGAAGATGGTTTTACTAGCCAACTGCCAATTTTGGCTAAGGATTGAGCATCACTTAATTCTTTCTCTGTTTTGTCTAATAATAATTTAGATCTTAATTTATCTTTTTCATTTTGTCGTTGCTCAGTAATATCAAAGAAAACGGTAACAATTTCTTTAACTTTTCCAGTACTGTTCAGCACTGGAAAACCATTGAGAGTAACCCATATAATATCTTTTTCATCCCTTCTTACAAGTCCTAAAACTTGATTTTTAATAGGATCTTTAGTATTTGAGATTTTATTTACTGGATATTCAGAAATAGGTAGGGGTGAAGCATCAAGTTTTACAAACTTCCAGCCCATATCTTTTTCGGCTTTTCCTTTAATAAATTTTTCATCTATACCTAGAATTTGAGAGGCTCTAGTATTACATTGCATTATGCTAGTATCTGGCGCATGAACTACAACACCAGCTTCTAGATTATGCATTAATATGCGAAAGCGTTCTTCATTTTCCTCGGCACGTTCTTTAGCTTCTTTTATTAAATTTCCAGTTTTATAGCGTTCTGTGATATCATGTACTACACCTACTATAAAAATGGTATTATCGTTATCTACAAATCTTGTTTTTCTTATAGAGATTCTTCTAGTATCGCCATTTTCTTTTATAAGGGTTTTTTCTGTGATATTTTCTCTACCATCTTTTACAAGTTGCTTGTCAATATTAAGGAAATCCTTTCTCTCCACATATGAAAATCTTTCCTCAAGAGTTTTACCAATGATATCTTCTCTTTCAAAACCATAGAGTGTGCAAAACGCATTATTTACTATGAGCAACCTACTTTGGTCATCCTTCACAAAAACTGGATCTCCTATATTATCAATAATATTATTTAGATGATTTTTACTTTCTTCAGCTTTTACTTTAGCCGCAATAAGTTCTGCATCAATAAGTTTTTGCTCAGTAATATCTTGGCCGGTTCCTTTTAAACTAATGACATTTCCTTGGGGACACACTTCAGGTTCACATATACACCTTATGACTTTTTGTGTTCCATCAGAAAGACATATTCTATGCTCTATATCATATGGAATTCCGCTTTTGCTAGCTTTTTTTATAGAAGAATCCCATAATTCTAAATCATCCGGGTGGATGTGATCAAGTAATACTTTATATGGGGGTGTACCATGGCTTGGCTCAAATCCCCAAATATGGAACATCACTTTAGACCATTCCATTTTTCTTTCTTCTGTATCAAATATCCAGCTACCTACTTTGGCAAGTGTTTGTGCCTCATCAAGATCACTTTCTATTATTTTTCTGTCTGTTATATCTTGAGTTACACCAAAAACCTTATCATTTATAAATTCTATGCCTAGAATACTTAAGTGTCTTATTTCACTATTAGATTTAACAATTCTGAATTCGAATGGTTCCATAGCTTTATCGCTGAAAAGCTTTTTAATCACCCTCTTAACTTTAGGTCTATCTTCTTCAAGAATCAATTCTCGTACATTATCACTGGTAGGAATAAACATTCCTCTCTTGACACCATAAATATTGTACATCTCATCAGACCAGTAAGCTGTATCTGTACTCCATTCCCATTCCCAACTACCCATTTTTCCAAGTTTTTGAGCCTGTTGTAATTTTAATATGGATTCTTTTTTAGCAGATTCTACCGCTTTTAGTTCAGTAATATCTTGGATAGTGATAGGTACAGCTTTTTGTTCTAATAAAGTTTGAGGTATACGTATAGAAAACAAAGCTTTAAACTCATCACCCTCTAAGGTTTTGTAATTTACCTCAGAAGTAAATGTTTTTTTATTTTTCCATATTGCCGCTATAAGTCGTATAAATACTTTATTTGCTCCACGACCGAAGGTATTTTGTAGGTTGTTAAAAAATGCTTGATTATTTTCTGCTTTAAATAGTTTTAAAGTAGCCGTATTAACGCTATTAATTTTTAACTTATTAATAAATGATAATAAAGCATCTGGATTTTTCTTTAAATATTTCTTGATATTAGAAACGCCACTATCTCTAAGCCTCTCAATTTCTTCATATACTAACGTAAAATCTTCATTCCAAATAGAAATAGTTGAGTTATTAAATAGCGTCTTGTAAACGTTGTTACTTTCAGACTTTAATCTCTCTATTTGTTTTTCTAATTCTTGATAAGTAGGCTTTTTCTCTAATTCCATACGGTAATAACTTTAGCCTTTTTATCTATTATTAGGTAGCTAATAGTCTTATTCTTAAGTTTATAAATAAAACTATTAAAAATAAATTATATAGCACTTACAATATTTAAAAAGATTATGTCACGCTTTCGCGAAAGCGTAAAAATTCATATTAAATTCTTTAAAATTGTAACTTTAGTTGCAATATAATGGATTACACCACTTTAATCAACCATTAAAAAATCAATCTTTAATTGTATTGGATAACTACACAGTTTTGAGACCATTTTTAACAGTGGAGAGGGGTATTTTGATTTAATTTTGCAGGTAATATTGCTATTCAAAAATCATCATAAACTGATTTGTAAATAGTAAATAAACAGTTAGGAATGAATAGTCAAGAGCAGATAATACCCTCAATAGCAGCCGAAAAATTTATCTATTGTCTAGAGGCCGTTCCAGATGTTGATCAGGAGGTAGCCACAGAAGTGATGACAACACTTGAAGATATTGCTCTAAAACAAGGAATCGCAAGTATTTATAAGACCTGCGACACCATTGAGGGGCTAGAGGAAAGTTTAAATACGCTGGTGTATGATGACCATAATTTTAAAGATTATGAACTCATCTACCTCATAATGCCAGGCCAAGCTAACAATATTATGCTCAATGATTATTACTATAGCATTGAAGAAATTGCCGAAATATTTGAAGGAAGAATGACAGGTAAAATCATCCATTTTTCCAATAAAAAAGCACTTGACTTAACTGACGAAGAATCGCAATATTTTCTTGACGTAACTGGTGCTCGTGCAATCTCTGGCTATGGATCTAGCAATATCACATTATCGAGCACAGAAACGATAGATAGAGTGTTTTTTAATATGTTTCAAGAGAATGAAGATTTTAAAGAAGTGGTAGAAGAGATGTTTCAAAAACATTACAAACTCTGCAAACTACTTGATTTTAGATTGTATTATTAATCGTTAATTGAGGAAGAGTTTTGTGGAATACGCTTTCGCGAAAATGTAACAATTCAACATCATTTTTTCATTAATTCAACACATTAACAAGAATAGAAGATAGTCTAGTCATTATTAGAATTCACGAGTTTTAACGAATGGATGAGAGCACTAAAGCAATAGCATAACGAGATTCCCTGCAGTTAATACCTGAAATACAAATAGCAAGGTGCTTAAATCTTTTTTAAAGCCATAACTGATGCCTATAGCAAGAAGGACCAGCAGTGGCAGCACGAGCCCAGAAACTACTCTGAAAGAGTAAAGTTGACTCTTAGCTGACGTAGAAAGCTTATATCCATTAATTTCTTTAAAAAGCAAAGACAGCGCATAATCAATTTTGTTACCTTCCAAAGTGGTTGCAACATCTTTTGAAACCGAAAACTGACGAGTAGGAGTCACTACTTGATAAGTGTTATGGGAGTTTCCACCAGCATTATAATATTTTTCTTTGTTTGTAGATATGGATACCACATCTTCCGTATACAGAGTTCCAGGTAAAGCAAAATCTATAAGTACCACCAGTGATATGAGTATGGTAATACCATATAATATGCGGTTGGTGAGTGATAGTGGATACATGATTTTAATTTATAATGTTCTGGAGATTTACATAGTTATTAGTTAGTACGTAAATCAGCAGTTTTGTTACGGTATTGAGAGTTTAACCTAAAGAAAATGAACTATTAAACCCCATTATTAATTGATAGTTCCAATGCTAGAATATTCTAACCAATATAATGGTAAGAGCTAAGTTTAACTTGGATTATTGTTGACTAGTTATTTTTAAGTCAATCGCATTCAATCCACATACCCATTATATTCAATTAGTTGTAATCTTTTAGATTGAAATATTAAATTGAAAACAGACGTTTGTTCTAAATTTCTAATTTTTACCGTGTCATTTAGAATTTCTTGTCCAAGTGATTTTTCAAGAATATTTTTATTGGTTCCAATTTTTATAAAGTCATTCAGTTCAAATTCGGAATTCACAATTTTAGCGTAATAAACCCATTCTTCATTTGTTGCTCTATAAGACGTGATTTTTGTCTTATCAAACGTTCGAGTTATAATAGTATCCACTAAATTGTCAACGTGTCTATTTTGTATTGGCTTTTTCTGTATCGCAAATATTTTATTACGTACAATTTTTTCTAATTTAGATTTTAAAGAAAATACCAAACTATCATTTTCAATATAGGATACCTTAACAGGTTTATAATCTGAAGTTTGTGCTTTTGTTTTTACAACTTCTTTTAATCTGCCATCATCAATTTTTCTAGATTCTTTTTGCTCACAAGAATTTAAGGAGAATAGAATCCCAAATATTATTAATAATTGTTTAACCATATATTTAGAAATGTTCTTATGATGAGGGTTTATAAGCAACATAGGTATCAAACGTATCCTTAAAGTGCAAGTAGTTATGATCTTTATCTAAAATAGAGAGCTCAGCGCTACCTGCAGCAACTGTGATATAATTGTTATTATAATAAAAGCGTATAAATGTAAAAAGGTCTTTTTGTCCTTTTACTATATTACCATTTATTATAAACTCATCTTTATCTATTCCATATTCGCACTTTGCTATAGATTGATGTATTAGCTTTCCAATGGTTTCAGTTTGTCTTGCTTCATATACTTGCCATAAGTCGGGAAAGTCTTTGAAATCATTTTCCTTAAGTCTAGAGTTAAGCTCCGACAAGGCATTCAAATCTAGTTTTATGTGATCACCATCAAAACCGCCTTCAATTTCAAGATACTTATCAAAACGCTCAAATGTTATAAGTAAAAGCCATGGTAGGTGAGTGTCTTTATTTTCATTGAAATCTACTTGATACACGCTCTCAACAGTCTGCCCGATAATTTGATTTAAGAAGTGATCTGGTGGTGATTTCATTAGTGTAAGGTTATTCAATGTTTTATAGTCAACTTTACGATTTTAATTATTCCATAAATCACGAAATGTATAGCTGGAAATAAATATCCATAAAATAAAATTGCTAATGATCCACCGTATTTAAAGTAATCTTCATTGTTAAATATACTCGCCATTAGAGCTGTATATAACAAATAAACAAATAGATGTATTGCGAACTCTTTGGTATTCTTAAACCACAAACCTAAAATACTTAGAATGAGGACGATTACATAAATTATATACAAAACTACAAATGCACTATTTGTTGGAATCATTTTGTTTTCTTTGAGTCTCTAAAATCGAATCAGTTTCAAAATATTTTATTTTACGAATCTATTTTGAGTATTTATATCTATTGTGTTCTCGTTATTGGTGTACCACTCTACGAATGCGTCATATTCTTTTTGATGAGTATCTAACCATTGATTGTATTCTTTTTCGTTACCTATTTGGAACAGGTAATGGTTATAAGCTTCAAATAGATTTTTATCAAGAAGCTCTTTTTGATAAGTAAAAAGTACATTTTGATGTATGCTCAAATCTTCTTGGTAGTAATTCTCAATAAATCGTTCTCTTATTCTTGATAGTGAATTTAAAGTGATTTCCTTTTCTTCAACAATAGCTAGGATAATATTCTTACCAAAAACGCCACAAAATGGAAGATTTACAGGCTCGTCAATATTTACTTTTGTAGCATCAATGACAATCTCACAGAAATCAATAGAGATTTCTGTATCTCCAAACGTAATGGAGGATTTATAGGTCTCATAGAGAAGCTCACTCATCTCTATGGTGCGGTCGGTGGTTCTTTCTAAGTTCATGAATATCTCTCCATAAATTAGACCTGAAAGCTTATCAGGAGAATCTAAATAGAGCTTAGCAAGTCTAAAGTAGTTTGAAGCAAATGTAGGGTCAACTTCAATTCCACGTCGATAATTGACTATTGCCTGATCATATTGTTCTTGATGGTGATATACGTTTCCTTTTTCAAGATGTAAATTACCGGCATTAGGAAAGCGTTCCATTCCCTCTTCATATTCTCTAATAGCTTTTTCTGGCTTGCCTAAATAACTATAGCAGTTACCAGACATTTGATAGACTTGGCTATTTAATGTATCATATTTCTTTACCTTTTTTAGAATTTTTAAAGCTTGCTTGTAGTCTTTAGTTAATACATGGGCGTAAGCAATCTCATAGGGGTAGGCATAGTTTATAGGATCGAGCTTCTGGCTTTCTTCCAAAAGCTTAATGCTTTCATCAATTCTACCCTCATCCATTATAGTGATGGCCTCCTTTGCTTTTTCTAGAGCTAGCTCTTTATTTGTTTGAGCGATAGCAGTACTTACGATGAGTTGAAGAAAGAGAGATAGAACTATTTTATTCATAAGATGGTATTGTTAAAAAATTTCAGAAGAATGTCACATGAGTTTTTGACAATGTACACAGATAACTAAAAAAACCTGTGTTATAGCATGGTTGGGATAGATACATTTTAGCTCAGTTCTTTATTTGCATTACTTCACTTCCAGTAGTTTCCATTATAATATCCGAGTATTCCTTTTCAGCTGATTTTAATTTTGGAATCTCAAATGCAAATTCACTTATTTCCTCATCAGAATAATCTATTAATGTCATTGTAATTTCAATTATATTGTTCAATGACTTAATTATTTTAATGGGATACGAATTCGTTAAACTTAATATTTCGTTTAAGTATTCATAATTGTGTGATTGAAACAAATTAGAATTAATTTTTAGAAAATCCTCATTATAATAATACACCTCTTTACCCGAACCATTCCAATCAAGGGTGATTGATTTACACTCTTTATTAATTATCATCTCAAGAGAATCGTTTTGAACTATATTGGGTCTTTCCAACTCAAGTGTTGTGGAGCTATATCTATTAGCATTTGCAATTAAGACATATTCAAAACCTTTGTCAAATGTATATATCTTATTTATATCAGATTTATACACAATCCTTTTAGAGTTAACAGAATTGATTACTTTTTCGTAGTCACCATTTTTTATATTAATAGTGAGGGTGTCAAAATATTCACCTGATTTTTTCATGTGATTAATCATATCCTTTTCTGAAATCTCTTTCATCTTGAATTTATATTCAATTTCATAAGTCAATTTACCTTCAAATGATTGACTATGTGTAATGTATGACAAAAGAAATATTATTAAAAAGAGTATTCTGTTCATTTTGAATGTAATTAATTATACAATAAATTTTAAAGTAATAAGCCGTGCATAGCTCTTGCAAATTAACCCTTACCGGATGTAGTAATAACAGTCAAAATAACACATAAGCCACTTTTTATTATTTACATACGGTTATCCGTATTATGGTGATATTTAATGCAATTATGTGATTTGAGTTCACATTTTCGCGAAAGCGTATTTTTAATAACGCACGTCTTTCATATCAATTTCGTCGGCAACTTCTGCTTTGTTATAATTACCTCCAAGATCTGGGCATGCCATGAGGGTAGCGGTTCCTTTGAAGGGTACTGCTACTTTATTGTATCCATACACATCTGCTAGGGTCTGGGTAAGGTTTTTATCTCCTAGGTTAATATCTACATCGTCCATGGTGAGCTGGCAAGGGTGCTCATAGCCGCAGGCGCGAGTGATTTCTAGTAGTTCTTTCTTGAAATTTTTAAAGTAATAGTGTGTGCGCTCTGCCTTATCTGGGATATCTATACCGCGTTGTAGCCACTTGTTTTGAGTTGCAACACCAGAAGGGCAGGTGTTGTTATGGCACACCTTTGCTTGTATACAACCTACGGCAAGCATAGCTTCACGGGCAACATTGATACAGTCTACGCCCATCGCAAAAGCCATGGCGGCCTTAGCCGGGAAGCCCAACTTTCCTGAGCCTATAAATACCACGCGCTCAGTGAGCTGGTACTCCTTAAAAATCTTATAAATATCTGAGAATCCATATACCCACGGTAGCGCCACATGATCTGCAAAACTTGGTGGGGCAGCACCTGTACCACCTTCACCACCATCTATGGTAATAAAATCTGGTCCTTTACCGGTAGTTGCCATTATTTTTGCTAGTTCGCGCCACGCATCCAGTTTTCCTATGGCAGCTTTAATTCCTACTGGGAGTCCTGTTTCATGCGCAATACTTTCTACAAAGTCAACCAATTCTGGTACATTAGAAAATGCCTTATGGTTAGGAGGTGAGAGTACATCTTTACCCACTTCTACACCGCGTATTTCGGCAATTTCCTTGGTAATTTTTGATCCTGGGAGCACGCCTCCTTTTCCAGGTTTGGCTCCTTGTGAGAGTTTTACTTCTATGGCGCGTACTTGAGGATTTTCGTCCACAAGTTTTTTCATTTTTGGCATTGAGAATCCGCCATCTTCAGTGCGCACTCCAAAATAACCTGTTCCAAAGTGAAATACCACATCACCGCCTTTTTTATGGTAGGGTGAGAGTCCGCCCTCACCAGTATTGTGATATGCGTATGCTTTTGCACAACCTCGATTTAAAGACTCTACAGCTTTCGCCGAAAGGCTGCCAAAACTCATAGCGCTCACGTTTATTATGGAACTAGGTCTGTAAGGACGCGCCCTTCTACCAGCACCCATAACTTTTGCACATGCAAGGAAGTAAGGGTCTTTCGCATTGGGATGATTTTCTTCCACCTTGTAAGGCATCATAGCGTTATTCACAAAAATATAGTGCGACTGATTGATATCACGATCAGTACCGAAACCTTCATAATTATTTTCATTTTTGGCAGAGGCATATATCCACCCGCGCTCTATACGATTAAAAGGTAGTTCCTCACGGTTATTTGCCACAATATATTGGCGTAATTCTGGCCCAATACTCTCAAGCATATACCTAAAATGCCCCACAACAGGGAAGTTGCGCGTGATGATATGTTTTTTGTTAAAAAATATATCTCGTATAGCGACAATAACAACTACTAAAATCAACCACATCCACCATGAGATATTACCTAAAAACTCGAGTACTCCTTCCATTTATTCAATTTTTGCACTAAAATACAATTTACTATCTCGTAGTCTGAAATTTTAATTCAAGTTTATTATTTACTTCTCTGGGGAGGTTTTGGTTGATGGATTATGAGTTACATCTCCCTGACTCCCTCTTCAAAGAGGGACACTGTTGTGGTTTTAAGTTTTTTTGCTGCGCAAAAAAGACTTCTTTAGTTCCCCTCTTGGAAGAGGGGTTAGGGGAGATGTTTTTGAGTTTGAGTAAGCACACCTTATTAGTTACATCTCCCTGACTCCCTCTTCAAAGAGGGACACTGTTGTGGTTTAAGTTTTTTTGCTGCGCGAAAAGAACTTCTTTAGTTCCCCTCTTCCTTGCATCCGACGAGGGAGGAACGACCGAGAGGAATGCATAAGGTTAGGGGAGATGTTTTTGAGTTCGATTGAGCCGTTTCAATGCACTATGCGCAACATCTCCCTGACTCCCTCTTCAAAGAGGGACACTGTTGTGTTTTTAAGTTTTTTTGCTGCGCAAAAAGAACTTCTATAGTACCCCTCTTAGAAGAGGGGCTAGGGGAGATGTTTTTGGGTTTGAGTGAGCACATCTTATTAGTTACATCTCCCTGACTCCCTCTTCAAAGAGGGACACTGTTGTGGGGTTTAAGTTTTTTTGCTTTGCAAAAAGAACTTCTTTATTTCCCCTCTTAGAAGAGGGGCTAGGGGAGATGTTTTTGAGTTCGAGTAAGTACATCAAACCACCCACGCTCTCACAAATCAAATAACTTATCATAAATTTACGGAAGACTATAAAGAGCACATATACATTGAAAAAACATAAAACCTTATTAATCGTCGGCTTACTTCTCATCCCGCAGATGGTGTTGGTTCGCTGGCTCGCGAGTTATCCGGAGCTGGTGGAAACCTATTATAGCAACGGATTGTATCCTATCATTTCAAAGGCGTCTCGTTATGCTTTTGGCTGGTTGCCGTTTTCATTTGGTGATATTATGTATGCAGTTCTTATTGTGCTCGCTTTGCGCGAAATTGTACTACTCATTAAACACAAGTTTAGAGGATTTAAAACCTTTCTTCTCAAGATGCTAGCCATTACTTCGATAGTATATGGTGCTTTTAATTTGCTTTGGGGGATGAATTATAATAGGCTTCCCTTGCACGAATCTTTAGGTATCGATAATGAGTACACCACCGAAGAGCTAGTACAACTTACAGAGAAGCTCATTTCAAATAGTAATAACCTTCATAATCAACTTGCCGAGAATGAAAACAGTCGTGTAGTCTATTGTGATAACACACAAGGTGAAAGTGTCTGTTTGCAAGAAATTTTTAACGGAACGCTTAATGGTTACGAGACGCTTAAAACTCAGTTCCCAAAGCTTAGTTACCCACCTAAGAGTATTAAGAATTCGCTATTGCGATACCCTCTGTCTATAATGGGGTATAGTGGTTATCTCAATCCTATTACTAATGAGGCGCAAGTTAATGGGATGGTGCCGGCTCATCGATGGCCAGTGATTTCTTCACATGAGCAAGCACATCAGCTCGGTTTTGCAAAGGAAAATGAAGCCAACTTTATTGCGGTTATGGCAACGCTTAATAATGAAAATTTATATTTTCAATATTCAGGGAGTATTTTTGCGTTGCGTTATGCGCTCAATGATGTGTACAGCCGTGATAAGGAATTGGGAGAAGACTTGAAAGCACGTCTTAATGCAGGTATTTTGGTAAATTATCAAGATTCTCGTGACTTTTGGGACGGCATGGATAATCCGCTAGAACCACTGTTTGATATGTTTTACAGCAATTACTTAAAGGCAAATAATCAGCCTGGTGGATTAAAAAGCTATAGTTATATGGTAGCACTCTTGGTTAACTATGATCAGCGTTTTCCAGATACATTCTGATGTTAAAAGTCTCTTAAAAGTTTCCTAAACCTTAATAGAACGTTAACGCGGTGGCTATCTTTAGAATCTAAACTTTCAACCTATGTTCTTTAAAAAATTACTCGTCTTTGGGCTAGTAAGCTGCTCATTTACGATGTATGGGCAAGATTACTTTCCAGCAAACGCTGGAGTCAAGTCCAAAAACCAAAATTACACGGTGTTCACAAACGCCACCATCCACAAAACTCCCACAGAAACCATTAAAAATGGAACACTTGTAGTGCAAGATGGAAAAGTGGTCTCTGTGGGCAAATCTTCATCATACGCTCAAAATGCTATTGTTGTAGATCTTAATGGTAAACATGTCTATCCATCTTTTGTAGACATCTATACTAATTTTGGTATCGATAAGCCTAAGCGTGCAGGAGGATCTGGACGTGCTTCACAATATGATAACTCTCGCGAGGGAGCTTACTGGAATGACCATATCTTATCTGAGCAAGATGGCTATCAAGATTTTAAGTACGATTCAAAAAAAGCAACCGAATATCTTGAGGCTGGTTTTGGCGTAGTTGCAACACATCAACACGATGGTATTGCACGTGGTACAGGAGCGCTTATCGCACTTAATAATGATGGAAATACTGCAAACCGCGTGATAGAAGATCGCCTTGGTCAGTATTTCTCATTTGATAAGAGTGTAACCTCACGCCAGTCATACCCATCGTCTAAGATGGGTGCAACAGCATTATTACGCCAATTGCAACATGATTTAGACTGGTATGAGAAAGGAAATATAGACACTAAGGATCTTTCTTTAGAGGCGCTTTCGCGAAACAAAGGGCTTCCGCAGTTTTTTGAAGGTGATGGCTTATATGATGACCTTCGTATAGATAAACTAGGTGACCAGTTTGGTATCGACTACGTAATTATTGCCGGTGGTGATGAGTATAAACGTATCGGAGAAGTTAAGGCGATGAATCGTAAGATGATTCTCCCACTTAAATTTCCAGATGCCTACGATATGGAGAATCCATACGCTGCCGAATATGTAGCGCTTTCTGATATGAAACATTGGAATCAAGCACCTACAAACCCTAAAGCATTACAAGATGCAGGAGTAACATTTGCGCTTACTACATTCTCACATAAATCTCCAAAAGATTTTAAAGACCACTTGATGAAGGCAATTAAGTATGGTCTGTCTAAGGAAAGAGCGTTAGAAGCACTTACTACTATTCCAGCAACAATGATTGGAAAGAGCGGTCAGCTAGGAGTTCTTAAAACAGGAGCTTGGGCAAACTTTATGATTACTTCTGGAGAAGTATTTGAAAAAGACACAGAGCTTTATGAACACTGGATTCAAGGTAACAAAACAGTTATCAAGGATATGAACGCAGTTGATATTGACGGTGTTTATACCATGAATATTGATGGAGCAGCATATGAGCTTGAGATTAAAAATTCAACAGAAAAAGCAAAAGCTAGTCTCAAAAAAGGAACAGAAGATGTAAAAAGCGAATTTTCATATAGCGATGAATGGGTAACAGTAACCTTCCCACAAAACGAAGGAAAATTTGTACGTCTTGTAGCAAGAGCATCTGCAGATGGTCTAAGCGGTAAAGCAATTCTTGCAGATGGTTCTGAGAAAAACTTTACTTCTACTAAGAAAGCACTAGACGCAAGTAAAGATAATGACGATAAGAAAGAAGAGGACAAGCCACTTACGGTAATGCCACTTACCTTTCCTAATATGGCTTTTGGTTTTGAGACAAGACCGACACAGCAAGATATTTTAATCACAAACGCCACTGTGTGGACAAATGAAGCAGAAGGTATTCTTGAAAACACTGATGTCTTAATAAAAGATGGAAAGATTAGTGCAATAGGTAAAAACCTTTCTGCTCGTGGTGCTATGGTAGTAGATGGTACTGGTAAACATGTTACTTCTGGTATTATAGATGAGCACTCTCACATTGCTGCATTTGCAATCAACGAGTCTGGTCATAACTCTACGGCAGAGGTTCGCATGAGTGATGTAGTTAACCCAGACGATTCTGATATTTACCGAAACCTTGCTGGTGGAGTTACAGCTATTCAATTATTACATGGATCTGCAAATCCTATTGGAGGACAGAGTGCAGTAATGAAATTAAAGTGGGGAGCGCCTATCGATGAGATGGTAATTGCAGATAAGAAATTTATCAAATTTGCTTTGGGTGAAAACGTAAAGCAAGCAAACTGGAATAGCTTCTCAAGATTCCCACAAACGAGAATGGGAGTAGAGCAAGTATTTGTGGACTACTTTACAAGAGCAAAAGAATACGAAGCAAAGAAAAAGAGCGGTCAGCCGTATCGCATGGATGAGGAGTTGGAAACTATTGTAGACATCCTTAATATGGATCGCTTAATTTCTTGTCACTCTTATGTACAAAGTGAAATAAATATGACCATGAAGGTGGCAGAGCAGTTTGGCTTCCATATCAATACGTTCACACACATACTTGAAGGTTATAAAGTTGCAGATAAAATGGCCGAACACGGTGTAGGAGGGTCAACATTCTCAGACTGGTGGGCTTATAAATATGAGGTAAATGACGCTATTCCTTATAATGCAGCCATCATGCACAGAGCAGGAGTAACTGTTGCCATCAACTCGGATGATGGTGAGATGTCAAGACGTCTTAACCAAGAAGCTGCAAAAATTCATAAGTACGGTGGTATTTCTGAAGAGGATGCATGGAAAATGGTAACTCTTAATCCAGCAAAACTATTACACATGGATGATCGCGCAGGTAGTTTAAAGCCTGGTAAAGATGGAGATGTTGTAATATGGACAGATCATCCACTTAGTATTAAAGCGAGAGCAGAGAAAACGATTATTGAAGGAAAAGTATTTTTTGATATGAAAAAAGACGAAGAACTTCGTAAAACCGTACAGCGCGAGAAAGCACAACTTACTGCGATGATGCTTGCAGAAAAGAATAAAGGCTTACAAACGCAACCTGCCAAAAAGAAAGAAAAACAACGTATGCATTGTGATACAGAACAAACACTTTACTAAGATGAAAACACTACAACAAATACTAGTAGCCGTTGTTTTCCTTTTAGGAGCAACTGCAAGCGCACAGCAAACACCTGCAGCAGCACAAACTGCCGCATATACGATTACGGGAGCAACTGCTCACGTAGGTAACGGAACCGTAGTAGAAAACGCCACTATCGTTTTTGAAAACGGTAAAATAAGCACGATTCAAAGCGGAGGAACAGCCACCAAGGGCGAAGTCATTAATGCTACTGGAAAGCATGTGTATCCTGGTTTTATAGCTACAAACACCACATTAGGTCTTGTAGAAGCAGCAGCCGTGAGACAATCTAATGACGATGATGAGATAGGAGAATTAATTCCTCATGTACGTGGTATTATCGCTTACAATGCAGAATCTAAAGTAGTAGAGAGCATGAGACCGAATGGCGTACTTATGGCGCAAATTCGCCCTGTAGGAGGTACTATTTCCGGTTCTTCATCTCTTGTTCAACTTGATGCTTGGAACTGGGAAGATGCTGCTTACAAAACAGACGAAGGTATCTTTATGGAATGGCCTCGCACGATGCGCCGTGGACGCTGGTGGTTAGGTGAAGAGCCAGGTTATAAACCAAACAAGGATTACAGTAAAGATGTAAACGAAATCAAAACCTTTTTCAAAAACTCACAAGCTTATGGAAAAGGGAACACCTCAAAAAACCTTCCTTTTGAAGCAATGCGTGGTGTTTTTGATGGAACTCAAAATGTATATGTATCTGCAAATGATCAGAAGCAAATACTTGATGTGATTGCTTTTGCAAAGGAGATGAATCTCAAAAATGTAGTTCTTGTGGGAGGATACCAGTCTTACAAAGTAACAGCAGAACTTGTAGCTGCAAATATGCCAGTAATTTTACAACGTGTACAAGAACTACCTTCTATGGAGGATCATGATTATGACTTACCATATAAGTTACCTAAGCTTCTTACAGACGCTGGTGTTACAGTTGCGTTAGGATATGACTCAGAGTACTGGCAAGTACGTAATCTTCCCTTTTATGCGGGACAGGTTACTCAATTTGGTATGAGTGATGAAGATGCACTTAAAATGATTACGATGAATCCTGCAAAAATTATGGGAGTTTCAAATAATGTTGGGACACTTGAAGTAGGAAAAGATGCAACCCTTTTCATAAGCGAAGGAAATGCACTAGACATGAGAGGAAATATCCTTTCGAGAGCATTTATCCAAGGACGTGATATAAGTTTAGAGTCTCACCAGACCAAGCTTGCAAAGCGTTATGCAGAGAAGTACGGACAGAAGGAGTAATCCTTAATCTTAGTTATATTAATTAGTAAAGCCCGAGCAATTGCTCGGGCTTTTGTTTTTATGAGAAGCTCAATTAATCAATTTTAATATCTAAGGATTCTGGAGTGTCACTATACATGCCAATCATGCCATATTTTGTTTCTCCCTTTTTTATAGTTACACCACTTAAATCAAGTTCCATAAGCTGATTTTTGAATCTTTTATTAGCGCTACTAGTAGTTAAAATGCCACTTGTAGTAAGACCAGCACCTGCAGCAATTCCAATTGGAATCGTTGTAGTGCTTTGTCCATTAGATGTGTATAAATTTACTGGAGAAAGAAGAAGCCATAAGAGCTGTTTTGCTCCCTTTTGTTTCATTTCTGAATAAATCTCAGAAGATTCAAGTAGATAAACTTCTTTACCATTACTGTAAGTGACCTTTAAATCTTTTCCAAATTGTAAGTCTCTATCGGAATTGTTACTAATCTTAACTGTGGCTAGGGATATTCCTTTCTTTTGAGCTTTTTTTGCGTATTGCTTTTCCAGGCCATGGTATTTGTATTCAAAAGAAACATCTTCCATTTCCTTTTGAGATAGGTAATTTAGTTTGGAAGGTTCAATGACTTTGTATTTTGATACACAACTAGTAAAGAAACTTAGTAGGATACAAAAAAATGATACTTTGATTAATTGAAATTTCATTGATTGATGTTATTAATTAGTTTAAATAAAAAATGAAAATACTAATTAATCAACTTATAATATATTGTTGTTACCAAATAATTTATTCTTCTAATATTGAATTTTATAATTAGCAATTTTTATATCTAGTTGTCAATTGTGTAGCACCCTTCACCAGAAATTCGGCTGGAGTAGCTGTCTACTTGAAGTCCATCACGTTCATAAAGTGCGGTGCTTTCAGATAGGTATTGATCTATGTCCGCTTTCGCGAAAGCGAGACAAAACATACTAGGTCCGCTGCCAGAAATACCAAAGGCAATGCATCCATTCTGCTGAGAAATCGCTTTAATCTCATCAAAATGCGGAATCAATTGCTTGCGATGCGGCTCTACGAGTACATCTTTAATACTTTCGGTAAATAATTCCTTATCCCATTCATAGAGCGAGGCAACAAAGCTTGCCAGATGCTGTGATTGTGCAATGGCATCTTTGAGAGGCACGTGTGTGGGTAAAATCTCCCTCGCTTCTTTAGTTTTTATGGTAATATGCGGGTGTAAAATTCCAACGTAAACCGTATCCATGGGAGGTAAGGCAATTACCTTAAATGGGTTATAGCCAGTAACGAGCGTGGTACCTCCATAAATGCAAGGTGCCACATTATCTGCATGCTCATTGCCACTTGCAAGTGCTTCGCCCTTCATAGCGTAGCGCGTGAGTTCAAGATTAGATAATGGCTTTTCTAAAAACTGATTAATACCATACACAGCTCCTGCTGCGCTAGCACTGCTGCTACCTATTCCAGAACCGGAGCGTATTTTTTTATGAATCTCTATTTCAACTCCAAAATCTGCATTAATACCTTCTAGCATGGCATTACCCGCCACACCAGCAACATTATTATGAGCTTCCATTGGGAGTGTATCACCTGTGATTTCTGTAATCGTTACTCCGCGACCTTCGGTTTTTCTAAAAACCATTTCATCACCTATACCTTCGAGTGCAAAGCCTAGCGAATCAAAACCGCAGTTTACATTTGCCACTGTAGCGGGACAAAATACGCGTATCGCAATAGGATTATCAAGGCTTTGAACCGTGGCTTTTTTATGTATTTCTTGAGACATATAATAATTATCTAAGTCTTATGATATCGCTGAAGAGTCCGCTGGCAGTAACATCTCCTCCTGCACCTGCACCTTTTACAATGAGCGGCTGCTCTGGGTAGCGTGCCGTGTAAAATAAAACAATATTGTCAGACCCTTCAAGGTTGTAAAACGGACTGTCTGCACCTACAGACTGTAAGCCTACACTTGCTTTACCATTATCCAACTGTGCTACATATTTAAGGCGTTTTCCTGCTGCTGTAGCATCGGCAACTAGTTTTTCAAAGTGTGCTGTATCTTCTTTAAGTGTTTCAAAGAAGTGAGGAACGTCTGTGCTTTCTAGATTGTTTTTGGTTAAAAAAGGTAAGTTTACAATATCTTCTAGCTCTAATTCAAGTCCGCTTTCTCTTGCGAGTATAAGAATTTTACGTGCCACATCTACACCACTTAAATCAATACGAGGATCTGGCTCTGTGTAGCCTTCTTCTTTGGCTTGTTGTACTACATCATAAAAGCTATCACCGCTTTTAAAGTTATTAAAAACAAAGTTGAGACTACCAGAAAGTACCGCTTGTACTTTAGTAATACTATCACCAGACGCGATAAGGTTCTGTAAAGTGTCTATTATAGGTAAACCAGCACCTACGTTGGTTTCAAACTTAAATGGAGCATTATATTTTCTGCTTAATCGTTTAAGATTTGCATAGTATTCTTGTTTTCCAGCGGCAGCAATTTTATTACATGCAACTACTGCGATGCTATTTCTCAAGTATTCTTCATATGCCATCGCTACGGGTTCATTTGCAGTAATATCTACAAAAACTGAGTTGCGCTGGTTGAGAGCGATTACGTTTTCGCGAAAGCGAACAATATCTGCCTTCTCACCTTGTGCAAGCGCTTCTTCCCAATTATCTAAATCAATAGCTTGATCTGAGACGAGCATTTTGCGACTGTTTGAAAGTCCTAGAACTCTTATATTAAGGTTGAGATGGTCTTTCAGATATTTTTTCTGACTGTTAATTTGATCTAGGAGTTTTGCTCCCACATTTCCTACACCTGTAATGAAGAGGTTAATTTGCTTTCTGTTTCCTTCAAAGAAAACTTCATGCAGGCTGTTAAGTGCTTTCTTCACATCTTTCTCGGCAATTACTGCAGAGATATTTTTCTCACTCGCTCCTTGTGCAATGGCCCGTATATTCACGTTGTTTTTACCAAGTGTGGAGAACATTTTACCAGAAATCCCTTGATGACTTTTCATAGATTCTCCTACGAGTGCAATAATGGCAAGAGACGTCTCGACAATCACCGGATCAATCTTACGTAGTGATAACTCGTAAGCAAACTCTGTTTCTATTGCTGTTTTTGCACGCAAGGCATCAGCCTCCATCACACCGATACAGATGCTATGTTCGCTAGAAGCCTGTGTAATAAGGATCACATTTATTTGCTGTAAAGAGAGTACTTCAAAAAGGCGTTTTGAAATTCCAGAAATTCCCACCATTCCTGCGCCTTCTAGCGTGAGTAGTGCAACATCACTTATATGAGAGATTCCCTTAATAGGGTTTCCATTACTTCCTTCTTGCTCACCTATACGAGTTCCAGCCTCATCTGGAGCCATCGTATTTTTGATATAAATAGGAATGCTTTTACTAAGCGCAGGCACAATAGTAGGAGGGTAGAGCACCTTTGCTCCAAAATGCGATAACTCCATCGCCTCGTGATATGATATGTCACGTATAGGTTTTGCCTGTTTTACAAGCTTCGGGTTTGCAGAGAACATCCCACTGACATCTGTCCATATTTCAAGTTGATCGACTTCTAGCGCAGCTGCAATTATAGCCGCAGTAAAATCTGAGCCACCACGACCTAGTGTACTTGTTTCCCCCGTAGCAGTACTCGCAATAAATCCTCCTAGAATGGTGATGTTTTGTGACGCTTTCGCGAAAAATTCCTTGATATTTTCATTAGTGCGATCATACAATACACTGGCTTTGGTATGATTACCATCGGTAATGATAAGTTGTCTACTATCTTTTAATGTGGCTTCAATCCCTTGATGGTTGAAGGCTGCTGTTATGATACGGCTGCTGGTAAGCTCTCCAAATGCAGCGAGCTTGTCTAGTGTTTTAGGAGAAAGCTCGTTGATTAAGAAAATACCCTTGAGTAAGTCGTCTAAGTGCGACATAAGTGCACTTATATCTGCCATTACTATAGCATCACCTTCGGTAAGTGCTTTTGCAAACGCCGTATGCTTTTGGTGTATTTCTAAAAATACATCCTTATAAGTTTCGTTTTTTTGAGCGGCAAGCGTTCCGGCTTTTAGCAATAAATCTGTAATTCCACCCACTGCCGAAACAACAACAGCTACTGGATGTGAAGCTGCTTGATGGTTTACAATAGCGATTACTTTTTCTATGTTTTTAACACTCCCCACAGAAGTGCCTCCAAATTTTAATATGCGCATAGTATGCAATTTTACATTTTCGCAAAAGCGAAAATGGTATGAATAAACTAATTAATTTGTGTGTGGAAGAGATCCTTGCTCGCGCAAGTAATAGATAGGTGATATGTACGACTATAACCCCAACGGGGTAATCGTACCAATAGTAATAGTGGTAGTCAAGAAAATCGAAGTGTATTGTGTTGTTCTCATCTTGTTTCTGATATGTTAAATGTAGTACATTTACCTAAGGAGGCAAGAAGAAGCTCTTAGTTTTAAGGATATGACAATTCTTGACGTACTTCTAGCACGATACTGATAATGTGATAATTTGAAGTTTACTTTCGTGAATATTTAATGAATTTTAAAACATTTTTCTTCATAAAGATGGAGAAACTACCTAATTATAGCTAAATGAAAATATACAGCGCCAAACAAATTTACGAAGCAGATAAAGCAACCATTGAAAAGGAAGGGATTCCATCTTATAATCTCATGGAACGCGCCGGTGGTTACGTTTATGAGTGGATGAACCAGCGTTTACAAGGGCAGCCTGTGCCTATAAAAGTATTTTGTGGTATCGGTAATAACGGCGGTGATGCCTTAGTGATAGCAAGGTTACTTCTTAAAAATGGCTATAATGTAGACACGTATATTGTACACTGTAATGACAAGCGTTCTCCAGACTTTTTAAAAGCCTATGATGCTCTAAAGAGCGAAGTAAAAAAATGGCCAGAAATTATTAAGGGAGTAGAAAACTTCCCAGAGATAAGTCCGCAAGATATTGTGGTAGATGGAATCTTTGGGATAGGGCTTAACAGATGTCCAGATGATTGGGTAAAAGCACTTTTTGTAAAAATAAATGAGTCTAGGGCTTACACACTTTCTATCGATATCCCGTCTGGGATGTACACAGATAGAGGCGCAGATAAAGATGATGTAATTGTACATGCTACGTTTGTGCTCAGTTTTATGTCACCAAAACTTGCTTTCTTTTTACCAGAAACAGGCAAGTATATAAATATGTGGGATACTATTGATATAGGTCTAGATCCAGAATTTCTCGCAAAAACTCCTACTGATGTTACGCTAATTTCAAAACCGGAAATTCAGCAGATGTACAAAGGGAGGTCGCAGTATTCTCACAAGGGAATGTACGGCCATAGCTTAATTATAGGAGGAAGTTTTGGAAAAATGGGTGCTGTGCAACTTGCTAGTAAAGCTGCTCTTAGAGCGGGTAGTGGTCTTGTGACGGCTTATGTACCGCAAATAGGCGTTCCTATATTACAAACGGCGCTTCCAGAAGTAATGGTAGAGACCGATAATTATAATGGAAAAGTGTTTGAAGAAATTGATTTTCAAACCGAAGCAAATGCGATTGCAATAGGTCCAGGAATGGGAACCGATGAGAAAACGGTAAGAGCAATGGAGTCGTTCTTAAAGAAGCAAAAACAACCACTAGTGATAGATGCAGATGCGATTAATATCATTTCAAAACGACCATCACTTATGGAGCAAGTACCTCCATTATCTATTTTTACGCCACATCCAGGTGAGCTTGAGCGTTTAATAGGCAAGTGGGATGACGACTTTGATAAGCTAGAGAAAACGGCAAAATTTGCCAAAAATCATAATGTTATTATCGTAATTAAAGGTGCTCATACGATTACCGTTTATGATATGAATTTATATATAAACACTACTGGTAACCCTGGATTGTCTACAGCAGGAACAGGAGATGTGCTTACAGGAGTTATCACTGGGCATATAGCACAAGGATATCATCCTATGGAAGCCGCTATGATGGGAGTATACTTTCACGGTCTTGCAGCAGATGTTGCTGTAAATCAATATGGAATAGAAGGACTTATAGCAGGTGATGTAACAGAGTTTTTAGGAAGAGCAGTAATGAGTCTTTTTGAAAAACCAGAGCAAGAAGGAGCGCAGGCAGCACAGCAACAGTAGGAAATAGATCATAAAATAATAAAAGGGATAGCGCTAGTGCGCTATCCCTTTTATTATTAAAAGTATACTTACTTTACATTACTCAACAGTAACAGGAAAAGTAACTTGAATATCAGTTTCACCACCAGCATCACTTAACGTTCCATCGTTAGGCTTAGTAGGCTCGTGACGTAGGGTAACTGTAAGTGTACCTGTACCAGCAGTTGCTCCGGTAGTAATTGTCACTACAGTACCAAGTGGGTTATTATCACTATCAAAGTTACCGTATGCAATCGCTGCATCTACTCCTGCACTTGGAGTATAAAATACTTGGTGCTCATCTGCCTCTTCTTCTACCTCTTCGGTAATATCTTCTGCTGGGCTTTCTGTTTCGTTAAGAAACTCTACAGTACCGTTATAAACAGTGCTTACATCTAAGTTGCCAGAGACTGTAATTGTAGGTGCGTTAGGACCATCTCCATCAAGATCTTGTGATGTAAGAACGATCGTTTCTGCGCCAGACTGTAGTGTAAGATTTAAGGTTGTTATTACCTCTTCTTCATTGATTATTTCTGGAATGTCTGCATCGTCATCACTAGAACAAGCTGCAAGGCTAATGGCAGTAAGGGCGATAAGTGTGTAATTTCTAAAGTTTTTCATTGTTTGTGTGTTGTTACGCTTTCGCGAAAGCGTGATTTTAATAATTAATTTTAAGTTGTAATAAAAAATTTCTACCTAGATCGTCTGCAAAATAGCGCTGGCGATTTAAGTACTCCCTGTAAGAGGTGTCAAATAGATTGTTTACCATAAGACCTACGTTAAGATTGCTCTTATCATTTATTGCAAAATCAATAGAGCTTCTAAAGTTGAGAAGATGATACGCATCGGGAGGTGTGCTTATATCTACTAACTCTGTTGTGTTAGTCTCAGGTAGAAAAACGTCAAAGTTTGTGTCTGGAAACTCATTTTGACGAAATACATAGTTACTCTCAAGTGACAGCTTCAAGTTATTTACAGACGGCATCGTATACGTAACACTGTTACGCGTACTCGCCGAAGGCACATTAATTAAAGCTCTGTCAAAGGTTACATCCTTTCCTTTTACTAGTGAAAACTGATTAGAAAATTCAAAACGATCTGTTACTTGAACGTTGTTATCTATGTCAAAACCTAACAGTCTAGCTTGTGTCTGTCTATACTCCCATACAGGAAAACTACCTCTTAACGTTTGCTGTACACCTGTAGGCTCTATAAGGATAAAATCCTCTATAAAGTTTGCAAACGGAGCAATAGTAAAACTCCAAGTGTCTGTAGATCTTGTGAAATTTAATGAAATTTTATTTGCGACTTCTTGATTAAAACTTAGGTCACCTAGCTCTAGACGGGCAGCACTCTGGTGTAATCCATCAGAAAATAATTCTGATACATTAGGCGAGCGTGATGCTAGTGCATAGTTTAAGGAAACCGTAGTCGCATCATTTACCTCATAAGAGGCTCCTGCTGTTGCTGAGAAATTATGATACTCAAATTCTGGTTTTACAAATATTTGATTTTCAAATTCTTCAACAACAAACTGAGCAAAGTTTACATCATATTCCCTGGCTTCCCAGAGGCTAGTGATGTAAAACTTCTCTGCATTGATGCGGTTGTAATCATATCTTGCTCCTGCTTCTATAGTCCACATTCCAAAGTCTTTAGAACCTAACACATAAATACCAAAATCATAACCTTGGTAATCTGGTATTAGTCTCCTCACTCCGGTAACGGGGTCAGGAAAGTGATCTTGGTACCTTCCAGAAATACCCACCTTTGCGGTAATGGTATTATCTGCCGTGTAGTCAAAATCTATTTTCCCTCCTATAGTTTCAAGTTGTAAATCAATAGATGGTCTTAAGTCATCGCTATCGCGACGTATGTCAAACTCTAGTCTGTTATTGCGCTGGTAATCTACCTGAGCACTTAACTTCCCAAAGTTATCAAAGCGATAAAATGACTTTAGTTTTGCAATCTGATGTTTTACTTCCTGTCTAGGGGCATTAATATCATACGTAAATGGCTCCACTACAAAGGGCTCTTGGCTGTTTATAGCAACCGAGAGATCTGCAGCATTACCTACGTGCGATGAGCGTAAAATACCAGATTCTTTGTCAAAAATCGAGTAGCTAGCCTCTACACCGTAACGATATTTATTAACTCCTATACGTACAGAAAGGTCTCTCTCATACAGAGCTGTGTTACTTAGTACATAATCTGGCGCTTCAAAATCCCCAAATCGTTTCAAAGTTCCATTTATGCCTCCATACCAGCCGTTATTATATGATTTTATTAAAGAAGTAGTCAGAGAACCTCCACGACCATTGGTCGCTCCGGTTATAATTGTTCTTCCAAAAAGGGTATCCTTTACAGGTACCTGCTCTGGCTCTATGATAATGGTGCCTCCTATAGCATCACCACCATATTGCAATCCTGCTGCTCCTTTAATAACTGTGACTTCACCAGCCGCATTTACATCTATATTAGGAGCATGTTCTACACCCCATTCTTGATCTTGCAAGCGCGTGCCTTCTGTAATAAGTACTACCCTGCTGGAGTGTAGTCCCTGTATCACAGGCTTTACAACAGAGTTACCCGTGTTTAATGAGGTAACACCACTTAGATTTTTAAGCGCATCACCTAGTGATGCTGCGCTGTTATTTTCTAAGATGTTGTGGTCTACCACACTCTCTGTCGCTGTACGGCTTTTACTTTTATGAGCGTGTGCAACAACCTCTACATCGCCTAGAGACTCTAGGTGATGCTCCATATTAATAGTGCGAGTTGTATTACCGCTTAAAGTTACTTTTACAAGTTGTGTCTCACACGCAGGATGAGATACCTGTAGTGTATACTGGTCCTCACAAAGATCTGTAATCACATATTTTCCTTGGGCATCTGTTCTCACAGATCGCTCAGAACCTACTATAATAATGGTTGCTCCTTCAAGCACTTCATTATCGTGTAAATCTATAATGTATCCAGATAAAGTGTACGAGCACTCTTGTGCTGTAACTGTAATGCTCAGCAAGGCAATGCTAAGCCATAAATAAAATTTCATAAAATTTGTTTTGCTAATTATTGAATGTTATTCAATGCTTAACAAGACGGTGGTCCACGGTCTGAGGAACTTAGGACAATGTTTTTGTAAAATGCTTTAGGTAAAACATCTACTTCTTTTAAGTTGGGTAATGTGATTGTTTTGTACGCTTTCGCGAAAGCGTAAACTCCTACTTTAACAATATGAAGATCTCCTAGATCACAATCTAGAGTCTTCTCGTGTACGTGAGTTTTATTACCAAATGAACAGGTGTCGTAATGTGTGTGATTTTCTGTACTATGAATGAAAGAAACAATTGCAGGCAGCATAAATGCAAACATTACAAGTAATGCAGCTGCGCGATAAAAAGTATGTAATTTATGTTCTTTCAAAATCTACTTTGAGAATATAAAGCCTAATCCCATTCTCGAAACCATTTTTGTAGCAAACGCCTTAAAGAATGTATACTGACCAAATAACCAACCAAATATCACTAAAAGCACTTGATAAATAGGAAAAATTAACAAGATTCTAACAGGCCAATAGATCCAGCCGCTTGTGACATCTTTTCCTAAGCCTATCAAATCCATTAACGGATTTGATAACCTACCTGCTGTTGAGCCAGTTACGGCAAAAGCAAGAAATATTGCAATAAGTTCCCAGCGATATGTTACTCCCCATCTAGAATAGAGTTTTTTAAATAGCCAAAGCGTTATCCAAACAATAAGGAAAGCAATGGGCAGACTGAGTAAAATAGTTGCTACGGGTACAGAAGTGTCATATGCCGGCACATAAATAGCTCGAGCAATTAAATATGCCGAAAAAAGAGCAGCTATCAAACCGAGAATAATATGTATAAATTGCCAGTTTTGAGTGATTTCCCAGCGTTTTTTAAAGTCTTTCATAACGCTGCAAAAATACGATTATCGTAGTTTCTGATTGTTGCGTTCTTGAAAAAATTCGAACCAATTATATAATAGATAATTAACTTCATACCCATAATCGGTATTTGAATTATAATCTATGCGCTGGATATATAGATTAGGGTCGTACTGTGTTAGGTTATTTACTCTATTATTATATTCAGTAACATAAAATCTATTTTTGTTTTCTAAGAAAAACTGACCATAAAACCCTCTAGGACGTTGTGTAACGAGCCATGTATTAAAACCAGGTTCAATGATAATAATTTCATATTCGAGACTGTCATTTGCAATTCGTATTGTATCTGATGCATTATCTGCAGTATTGCCTATATCTTTTGTTCCACTTGTGGTTGCACAACCTATTATGGTTGCGGTGAGAATTGCTAAGTAAATTATCTTTTTCATATTCTTAAAGTTAAGGGTTTTACCTTGGATAGATATCTATTTTATCGAAGTGTTAACTATAATCGGTATGCATTATAAACTTACAGAGAAGAAATTTTTATTTAAACCTATAATGAGCAAGTGATACCTCTCACTGAGTAAACAAAAAAAGAGTGCCTAAAAGGCACTCTTTTTATAGGAATATATGGTTCAATAAATTATTTTCCAAAGAGTCCTCCTAGAAGTCCACCTATACCACCTTTTGCTTTATTGCTTCCTAGTACCATTCCAGCTACGTCATCTAAGATGCTTCCGTCGCCGTCAGAATCAAGTAATGTTGTAATAAGACTTTGGTTTTCTTGAGGTTGTCCTCCTAGCATGCTTCCTAAGAGCGCATTCATACCGCTTCCGTCACTTACGTTATTTTGCTGTGTTTGTTTTCCTAACACACCCATAAGTACTGGCGCAGCAACTTTAAGTATTTGTGCGATAGATCCAGCATCCATACCTGTTTTGCTACTTAATGCATTTTCTACTTGTGGCTGGTTACCACCTAGTAAGTGTCCTAAAATTCCAGCACCATCATTTACTACTTCGTCACTAGGTCCTCCGTTACCCATAAGATCTCCTAGTTGATCAAGAATACCACCACTATGTTTTCCACTTAAAGCTCCCATTAATCCAGCAGCACCTTCTGGAGTTTGTACATTTTTTTTCATTGCACCCATAAGTACTGGCAAAGCCATACTTAATACGTTTGCAGTATCTCCTTCAGATTGTCCAGCTTTTGCGCTAGCTCCTTGGATGAGCGTTTTTCCTATTGGTCCATTAAGTAGATCTAGTAATCCTGACATATTATTTTTAGTTTAAATTGTGAGATTTCAATTTACGAATTAATATAACTGGTTTTACAAACAAGTATAAAAAAAACACCCAAGAGGGTGTTTTGATTAATATTGTCGATAAAAAGCAAATTATGATAAGTTAGAAGTCAAATGTTTGATCTCGCTGCATTATTTTAAAATGCTCATAATCTGGTCTGCTAGCTCTGTACCTATGCGATCTTGAGCACCACCAGTTGCCGCACCTATGTGTGGCGTAAGGCTTACCTTAGGATTCATAAGTACTTGTACCGCTGGAGTAGGTTCGTTCTCAAAAACGTCTAGACCTGCAAATGATAATTTACCACTGTCTAAAGCTGCTATAAGAGCTACTTCATCAATAACGCCACCACGAGCTGCATTTACAATTGCTGCACCATCTTTCATAAGTTCAAACTCTGGCTTACCTATTACATAGTCTTTTTGTGCAGGAACGTGAAGAGTCACAAAATCTGCAGATTTTAGCACATCTTCCTTTGAAGAAGATTTTATTGTAAATGAAACCGACTGTCCATCAAAGAAAGGAACTTCAACAGTAGCCTCTTCTGTAAATGGGTCGTGAAAGATTACTTTCATCCCTACACCTAAAGCAATTTTTGCAGTTTCTTGACCTATACGTCCAAAACCGATAACACCAAGTGTTTTACCACGTAGCTCGGTTCCTTTCGCGTAAGCTTTCTTTAAACCTTTAAATTTTGTATCACCATCTAGAGGCATATTTCTGTTTGAGTCAAACAGAAAACGTACACCATTGTAAAGGTGAGCAAAAACAAGCTCTGCAACAGATGCCGAAGATGCTGCCGGTGTATTAATCACGTGAAGTCCTTTATCACGTGCATATTGTACATCAATGTTATCCATACCTACACCACCACGGCCTATAACTTTTATAGATGGGCAAGCGTCTATTAATTCCTTGCGCACTGTAGTTGCACTACGCACAAGTATAACATCTATTTCATTTGTGTTAATATAGTTCTCAAGTTGATCTTGAGCTACGTTTGTAGTAATTACTTCAAAGCCTCCTGCGGTAAGCGCGTCAACTCCTGTTTGTGATATTCCGTCGTTTGCTAATACTTTCATAGTATATAGTGTTGTATGCGTTTTTTTAATTATGCTTTTCTTTCTAGCTCGCTCATTACGTCTACTAGTACACCTACACTGTCCATAGAGAGGGCGTTATACATAGATGCTCTGTAACCTCCTACACTTCTGTGTCCATTAAGACCGTTTATACCGGCTTCTTTCCACATGGCGTCAAAGGCATCTTTAAGATCTCCATCTGTTAGTGAGAATGTAGCGTTCATTGTAGATCTATCTTCTTTGGCAGCAAATCCTTTAAATAATGGGTTAAGCTCAATCTCACTATAAAGCAGTGTTGCTTTTTTATTATTGATTTCTTCAATCGCTTTTACACCACCTAGATTTTTAAGCCATCTCATTGTAAGCATAGATACATATACTGCATAGACTGCAGGTGTGTTAAACATACTTCCTTTACTTATATGCGTTTCATAATTGAGCATAGAAGGTATTTGACGTGTCACTTTCCCTAAGATGTCTTCACGTATTACTACTAGTGTAGTACCTGCTGGTCCCATATTTTTTTGAGCACCTGCGTAGATAAGATCAAATTGTCCAAAATCTATCTCTCTAGAGAAGATGTCACTACTCATATCACATATAAGAGGACAGTCTACTTCAGGAAAATCTTTTATCTGTGTCCCGAAAATGGTATTGTTACTGGTAAGGTGCAAATAATCTAGTCCTTCTGGAATTGAGTATCCTTTGGGGATGTAATTAAAGTTTGCCTCTTTACTTGATGCAACCTCTACAATCTCTCCAAAAAGCTTAGCTTCCTTTATTGCTTTATCACTCCAAGTTCCAGTATTTATATAACCAGCCTTAGATTGCAATAAGTTATATGCAGTCATTAAGAATTGTGTGCTCGCACCTCCTTGTAAAAAGAGCGCTTTATAACCTTTACCTTCTAGACCTAATAGCTCTAAAGCCAGTTGTCTAGCCTCATCCATTACATCTACAAAGTCTTTACTTCTGTGAGAAATCTCCAGTATGGATAAACCAGAATCGTTAAAGTCTAATATAGCTTGTGATGCTTCTTTAAAAACATCTTGAGGTAAAATACAAGGTCCTGCGCTAAAGTTGTGCTTCTTCATGGTGTGCGTTTTTATGCGTTTTGTGCATTACAAAGATGCCCAAATCGTTAGAAAAACCCACAGATAAATCGATAAAATATTGGCTATAATGTTGTCAAAAATGTAATAGTATCAACCCCATCAGCATAATCATAAAGCTCAGGTTTTTGAGTTTTTCCGATAGGAGTGAGCTCCTTCACTTTTCCTTCAAGTGCAATATTTCCTACTACACATTGTATACGATCTTTATCTTTTTCAAGCTTTTCAACTAGGCTTTCTATCGATTCGTATTTTTCATAAAATAGCGAAGCAATAGGTGAGCCGTAGTTTTCATCTTCTTTAAGCATTAAGAAACCATTCTCTAACAGCTCAAAAAGGCTCATCAAATACACGGCTTTATTGTAGTCATAATTATTTGCATACTTTGCACCGTTCATGATGTCATTCCAGTGATAGATAGCCTTAAAAAAGGCGTCAAAATTATAATCAATAGGAACATAGAGTTTGGCTACGTTGCGGCATCCTAAACCGTAATATCTAAAAATATCTTCGCCTAATGCGATAAGCTCGTCTTCTGTTTCATTACCGGTGAGTATGGCAACAGAATTTCTGTTTTTACGAATAATATTAGGCTTTTTACCAAAGTAATATTCAAAATATCTAGCGGTATTGTCGCTGCCAGTTGCGATAACGGCGTCGTGCGCTGGTAATTTATCTTCGGTGAAGCTTATGGTTTCTTTAAAAGCAGGCTCTGCATATTCTAGATATTTTGCAAGAAAGGGGAGAAGATGCCTATCATTAGAGGATTGTTTACCTACAAATTTATGTCCGGCAATTAATACGCACATAAAGTCATGGAAACCTACTAATGGAATATTCCCAGCCATAATTACGGCAACGGTTTGTTGTGGTTGCGCTTTCGCGAAAGCGTTATCATACCCACTAAGCCACTCGGTAAGTTTTTCTTGAGTAAGGGATTCTGCCCATCCTTCAAGTGCAAAAAGTATATTTTCTTTAGTAAACCAACCGTTGTTTTCACTAGCTAGTTTAAACTGATGCTGCATTCCGTCAAAGAAAAGGTCATTATGTAATACTCCCTCTTTCCTTGTAATTGAGTCACGTGTAAACTGACTTAAAAATTTTCCTAGCTCAATAAAAGCGTTAATTCGTAGTTGAAGCGTCATAGGTTTTGGCAAATCGGTGTCTAGGCGTTATTTTTGTGCAAAGTTACCCAAAAAGAAAACTATGGCAATTATCATAACAGACGAATGTATAAACTGTGGAGCTTGCGAGCCTGAGTGTCCTAACACTGCCATTTATGAAGGTGCAGACGACTGGCGCTATGCAGATGGAACAGATCTAGATGGAACTGTTGTACTTCCTAACGGAAAAGAGGTAGATGCAAACGAGGCGCAAGAGCCTGTGAGTGATGAGATTTACTACATCATTCCAGATAAATGTACTGAGTGTAAAGGTTTTCATGATGAACCTCAATGTGCGGCAGTATGTCCGGTAGATTGCTGTGTTCCAGATGATGACCATGTAGAAACAGACGAAGTATTACTAGCTAAACAATCTTTTATGCATAAAGATGCGTAACAAGATTTATAAGTATAGAAAAAAAAAGTCACTCATAACGAGTGACTTTTTTTATATAATACTTTGACCTTAAATCAGTTTTACTAAAACTATGTTGTTTTAAGATAAATGATGGAGCTATTAAAGCTTTAAATATGCCGCATATTGTTCTTTAGTCAGAAACGTTTGCATGTTACCGTCTTTACGTTTGGCAAGTTTTGCAAGCTCTTCTTTCTTATCTGCAGCACTAAGACCTCCGGCTCTAAGTCTATCTTCTGTAGATTTAAAAGCTTTTATAGTCTTAGAAATATTTGCTACTTGCTCTGGACTAAGATTGAGTTTCTGTGTAAGCATATCAATCTCACTCACTTTTTCTGTATTTACAGTATTTACGCTAGGGCTTTGCGCTTGAACATTTGACATTCCAACAAAGGCAAAAAGGACTACTGCGATAATTACTTTCATATTATTTATTTTAAAAATTATAAGCTCAAGAGCTTTTCTATATTTTCTAGAGGTCGTCCAATAACGGCCTTTTTTTTGAGAACTACAATGGGACGTTCTATTAATTTAGGATGTTGAGACATTGCAGCTATAATTTCTAGATCACTAAGTTCTTTTCCTCTATAATTTTCTTTCCAGATAGCTTCGCCTTTTCTTACCAGTTGCATAGGTGTAATATCAAGCATTTTGATAATGGCAGTAAGCTCTTTATCTGATAGAGGATTGTCTAGGTATTTTATAACCTCAAATTCTTTTCCAGATTCTTCTAGCAATGCTAGACCTTGTCTACTTTTTGTACAACGAGGATTGTGATATATTTTAATCATTATATAATTATTGTAAAGTTACGTGTACACCTAGTGTTCTAAGTTGTACAGCTAGTGTTTTTGCATTTTTAAAGTGAATTCCGGCTATGCCAGAGCGTTTACAGCCCTCAATATTGTTAAGACTGTCATCTATAAAAACAGCCTCTGCTGGATTAATATTATACCTGTCTAGCATAAGGTCGTAAATTTCTTTAAAAGGTTTGCGTGTACCTTCATCACCAGAGACCAGAATTCCTTCAAACCACTGCAGCCAATGAAACTTTTCGAGCGCAACAGGAAAGGTTTCTCCGCTCCAGTTTGTTAATGCTAGCACTCTATAGTCCGGATTATCTACTAGTTCTTTTAATATTTTGAGCGTGTCTAGGTGTGTAAAACCGAGCATCTCCTCCCAGCGACCGTAATACATTTTTATGAGATCTTCATACTCCGGAAACATTGCGATGCGCTCTTGGGTTGCTTTTTCTAATGAATAGCCCGCATCTTGATTTACATTCCAGTCCCAAGCACAAATGTGTTCTAAAAACCAGTCCATTTTCTCTCTATCGCCTCTAAATTCTTTGAGATATACATACTCGGGGCTCCAGTCTATGAGAACGCCTCCTAAGTCAAATATGACGGTTGTGATTTTTGAATTTTCCATATTATTACTTTGTTATGAGGTGCGGTACATCATCTAGTTTCCAGTCTATCACTAATCCTCCGGCTAGTGATCTTGCAATTTCTGCCCCGTAAAGAAGTTCGGTGAGATAGAGAGCGGCTTCAAAACTTTTAGCACCTCCAACAGAGGTGATATACTTCCCATCGTGCACAAATAATACATTTTTTCTAATATCAAGATTAGAAAACGTCTCACGCATCTTATCGATGTCACTCGGGAAGGTCGTTGAGACACTGTTGTCTAGTAAACCTGCCTTTGCTAGTACAAAAGCACCATCGCAATGTGAGGTTACATACATAGCTTCTTTATCTACTTGTTTTACAAAGTTAATGAGTGCTTCATCCTCCAGATCTGTATCCAGGTGATGCTCTGCACTTGGTACAACTAGTATATCTATTTTAGGTAGGTCTTCGCTAGTATAGTCAAAGTCTGGTAGGAGATACATCCCCTCAAAGGTACGCACGGGTTGTAGGGTATTTGCTACTGTAAAAACATTCATCGCTTTTATATTCTCTCTGTAAATAGTATGCTGAAAAATGTCAAAAGGTGCCGTAAGCTCCGTGTTAAAAGTGCCATCCATAATTAAGAAGGCTACATTGTAGCGCGTTGAGTCTAGTACTGGTTTTGCTTTCGCGAAAGCGTTATCAACCTCATTAGTAACAGCGGGCTGTTCTATAGTTTTAGGTTCTGTATTGCAACCTATTAATATAAGCGTTGTAAGTAGTAGTATATAATATTTCATTAGGTTCTTTTTTTAATGATAAAGATACGAGTTCTCATAGGGTTTCTTTGGCAAGCATTCTCTTTACAATGTAGAGTAGGAGCCAGGCAATAAGTGTGAGCCCTATCAAAAATATCCAAGTGGTCTGAAAGCCATAATATGCAGTAATTTGCATCCCGCTGTTGTGACCAAAAATATGGGCTACAGAAAATGACATACTGTAAACACCCATATATGCTCCTTGTCTCCCTAGCTTAGATCTGTCTAACGCAAATTTGTTGCTAAAAGGGAAGGAAATCATCTCTCCAAAGGTTGCGATTACCATACCTATCACAACAACACCTACCCAAGTCTCCCACAGCAGTAATAGAAAACTTGCGCCCGTCATAAGCAAACCTACAATGGTACTTTGCACGTTAGTAAGCGCCTTTTTTTCCATCCAGGCTATGAGTGGCATTTCAAACACAACAATGAGTGCGCCATTAAGCGCTAGTATGAGACCTATGGCGTCTTCATCAAGTTTATAGGCATCCTTGTAATAAAGCGGTACAGTAGAAAAATATTGTACAAATATGATCCCAAAAAGCGCAAGTGCTATTAAGAATAATACATAAGGCGTATCCTTAAGAGGTTTTACTGGGTTCTGAACAACTACTTCTTTATCTAACTCTTTAGTCTTTTTAGGATTGAGTACTTGCATCATAAGTACACCCGCAAGCAAGCAGGTGATACCGTCTACATAAAACAATGTCTTATAGCCAGCGAGTGCTATAAGAAAACCACCTATAGCTGGCCCCACAGAAAAGCCTAGATTAATTGCAAGCCTAATGAGTGTTAATGACCGCGTTTTATTTTCTGGTTTTGAGTAGGCGCTTAGTGCTACAAAAAAAGCAGGGCGTCCCATATCTGCCACTGCAATAAGAACAAAGAATGAAATACACATCATCCAGAAACTCTCTACGTGCATTACCCATAAAAAGTTAATACCAGTGAGTAACAGGCTTAATAAGATGACTTTATAATACCCTATTACATCACTTAGTTTACCGCCTATCCAAGCACCAGCAAAAGAACCTAGACCGTACGAAGTCATTATCCAGGCGACGTCTTGTAGGCTAAAATGTAAACTCTTATTGAGGTAAATAGACAAGAACGGGATAACCATCGCCCCAGATCTATTAATGAGCGTGATGAGTGACAACCACCAGATCTCTCTTGATAGGCCATCAAAGGTTTTAAGGTAATTGCGTAGCAGTGTTTTCATACAGTTGGTTGGTTAGCTTGTTAAGACCTACGCTTGCCCATAAATATAAAGAGTCCAGCGTGGTGGCCGGACTCTTTAATATCGTTACTTCTTATAATCATATAGTGACAACATATCAAGTCTGGCGCAGCAGTGTGCACGAGGTATGTTTATATGTTGTGACTAAATTCATAATGTGGTGTAAAGTTATAAAAATAATTGAGTTGAGTACGCTTTCGCGAAAGCGTAATACGTTTCTATTTATAATGTCTCCTCTCTCTTTATTAATTCTGCTTTGATTGCTTTTTTAGACATAAACTGCATAGGCAATGTTGCCGAACAGCATAAGCCTACCGCTAGGGTTGCTATAAATGTGGCATTATCGTCCTTTGTGAGCATACCATAAATAGATATGCCTATAAGTAATGATAAGATGATGAGTAGGGCAACAATGAGCACCTTAATCATATTTAAGTTAGAGAGCAGTTGTGCCGTGGTTTTTGTTGAATAATCTATTTTCATTATCTGAAATTGAGTTTTTTTAAATAAATATTACATCTCGCTCCCGAAGAAAATAGCGTTCATAAGCAGTTTGTTTGTTCCATACCAGAACGCTCTAAAGTTTGTGTTATCTGTAAATAAGATAACCTCACCACGACCGGCACTCTGATGTACAAAAGGTCTTGTCTCTGGGATAGCCTTAAGATTAATCTTAGAGATGTAACCAGCTTGTAGCGGTGACTTAGTATACTGTATAGGGTTCTTGTAACTTGTAGAGTCTGCTTTTATAAATAGCGTAGTGTTTCTAAAAAGAGATACTTTATCACCCGTATATCCAAAGTTAATAGGGTGTGAGCGATCTTGCTTTGCTTCAAAAATTGCACCTCCTATTACTTGTGCTCCTGTAAAATCTCTACGTTGCTCAAAGCTCACGTTTTTTGCAGGGTTTTTAGTTTTTACAAAATCTATGTCTAGCATCTTATTTCTTTCAAACCAGTTTGCTACGTTTTTATAACCTATGAGAGTTCCTCCAGATCGCACCCATTGTTTTATCTTATCTGTGTTGCCTTTATTTATAGCATTACCCCATAAATTAGGTAAGATAATATCTGTGTATCTAGACAAGTCTGCGCGACCTAAATCTTTAGTATCAATTTTTGTGATACGCATATTGTAACGCGTGTCAAATAGGTGCCACATCTCTCCCGCATCATACGGGTTGATACCTTCACCTACTATCATTGCCACGCGAGCAGGCTCTAATGCTCTAAACTGGTTACTACCAAGATCTATACCTTTTGTGAGGCCAGTACTTACTGCCTTGATGGTGACATTTGCATCTTGTGCCACTTCGTTTATAAAACTAGCTAGTTCTTGCTTATTAAGCGATTGATTTTGCACAGGTATCATAATGGTACCATAGTCATAAGAGATACCTTCTACGCTAAATTTTTGCATACCCACCTTTGCTCTTATACCTTTATTAAGTATGGTGTTGAGCGCCTTAGGAGTGTAGTAATCGTGCCACTCCATAAGGTATGCATAGGTACTAGTACCTACAGCTGGGGTAGGTTTTCTTTTTAAATCTTGTATCTCGTTGCCAGCTTTGCTTAAAGATGCATTTTCTGTAAAATCTACACCAAAAGAGAGTGGGAAAGACCAAGCACTTATATCATAAAACAAACTATCTTGAAAGGTAGTACGCTTTTCAAACATCGCTTTGATGAGGCGGCTCTGTCTTTGGTTTTTTGGGACGATGTAGCTCATTCCTTTTTTAAAGTTTGCTCCATCTTGCGAGAAGTCTTGTGCAACCTCGTGTACTTTTATTTGATGTCTTTTAAGCACCTCTGCTAGGTGATATGCGCTACCTGCATCTTTCTCACTACCAAAAGCATATGCGCCACTTCCTTTTTCGCCTCGAGCGTTCTTAAAAAAGTCACGTTGGTAGTCTAGTAATTGCTTGCGCATACCTTGTGCAGCCTCAAGGGTAGATAATATTGCTGTAAACTGGTTACGTATCGTAAACGGAAACTCAAGTAAACCGTTTTCTGTTTCTTGCGCGTGGCCACGGCTACTTCCTTGCTCAAAGAGAATACCTATACCACCATTTATGTCTGGAAAGGTAGATCCTTTACCATAGTAAAAATCATCAAAACTCTCTTCTGTATAGTAAAAGCTACCTATTTTATCTAGTGCTGCTGCGTGGTAGTTTCCTATTTGCTTTGTGAGTTCTTGGTTAAGCGCAGGTGTGAGTGGGTGTGTACGAGATTGTATACCTGGCTGAAAGAAAAAGCTACTGTTAGATCCCATCTCGTGATGGTCTGTAAGAATGTTAGGATACCAGTTATGAAATGTCTTAATACGCGCTCTTGACTCTGGTAGTTGTACTGGAAGCCAGTCTCTATTCATATCGAACCAGTAGTGGTTAGTGCGACCACCTGGCCAGACCTCGTCATACTCGCGGTCTTGAGGGTCTGCATTTACGTTTATGCTCTTATTTGTATTTGCCCAGTAAGCAAAACGTTGTAAACCATCTGGATTAAATGATGGGTCAAAAAGTATAATGGTATTATCTAGTAGTGCATCTATTTTAGGTCCTTGAGCGGCAGCGAGATAGTATGCAGCTATAAGTCCTGCGTTTGCGCCAGAAGGTTCATTACCGTGTATAGACATCCCTTGGTATACTACAATAGGCATACTGCTTGTGCTCAAGCTAGCACTGCCATCTTCTACCAGTTTTACGTGTTCTTTACGTATGTTTTCAATATTGGAGTGATTACTAGGTGAGGTGACCGTTAGTAATAAAATAGGTCTTCCCTCAAAGGTAGTCCCTCGACTTTCTATAGTGATACGGTCACTTGCTGCTGCAAGCGTGCGCATATATTCTGATAACTTGTCGTGACTCACGTGCCACTCTCCAGGTGTGTAGCCTAAAACACTTTCTGGTGTAGGGATATTTGGATTGTAAGTGACATCTGTAGGTAAATAGTAATCCATATCTACCTTTCCGCTTTGTGCGAGTGTAGATATGCTACTTAATAGTAGGGTAGTAAGTACGAGTAATAAGCGCATTCTATAAGCTATTTTTTGAGTGTTAGACTCTAAAAATAAGCAAAAGAAGTAACGCCTGCACGTAACAATTGTTAACTAAAAGATGTGGTAGTAGGAGATCTGTATACTAGACTAGCGTTCTAGTTTATCTAGATAGCCACAAGCAGCTCCTATAATGCCAGCGTGATTCTTAGTTTTTGCCGCAACAATAGGAATATCTGTAGTAAGATATCTTTCAAATTCTGCCATATGCTTACTTATACCACCGCCTATTATGTAATGGTTAGGTGTACATATTAACTCTACATTTTTGAGAAAGAAATTAAAGCGCTCTGCCCACTCTTTAAAAGTGAGTTTTTCTTCCTTTCTTACAGAGTTTGCTGCATACTTTTCAATAGGCTTTTTCTTATATGGAATGCGACCAAATTCAAAATTTGGGATGAGTTTACCGTTATAGCAAAGTCCAGAGCCTATACCTGTGCCTACTGTAATCACAGCAACCAGGCCTTTTAAATCTTTTCCCGCTCCGTATCTAACTTCGGCGAGACTTGCGGCATCTGCATCGTTTATAACAGAGCAAGGTAAACCAGTTTTTTTAGAAAAAAGTTCATCTATCTGTACACCCATCCAGCTCTTGTGCATATTACCATATGCCATAGCTTTACCATCTACGATAACGGTAGGAAAGCCTATTCCTATAGGTCCTGTCCAGTTAAAGTGATCTACGAGTTGCTGTACACAATCTGCTACAGCCTTAGGTTTTGCAGGGCGCGGGGTTTCTATTCTAAAACGTTCACCAATGTACTCTTCTGTTTCCAGATCTACAGGGACACCTTTTATTCCCGTTCCGCCTATGTCGATACCTAATATCTTCATCTATGATGGTTTTTGTGTGGCGAAAGATAGGAATTTTTGAATAATATAGAAGTAGGGTGGGTGAGTCCGCTTTCGCGAAAGCGTAACCTTATAGAATCAGATACTTAGAGTACTTCTTCTTGTTCTGAAGGTTTTTCTTTACCATATTCTTGTTTGTAAATTTTTACAATAAGTAGAAAAATACTCACTACAATAGGTCCAAAAATGAGACCTATAAATCCAAATAAAGGTACCCCTACAATAACCCCTATAATAGTAATAAGTGGGTGAACGTCTGCCAGTCGCTTTTGAATCACGAGTCTAAAAAGATTATCTGTAGAGCCCACTACGACCGTACCATAGATAATCATCACGATGGCTTGCCAGATGTCACCAGCAGCGTATAGAATGATGCAAACAGGTACGATACCTAAGGCGGTACCTACAAATGGTATCATAGACCCAACGGTGACAATTGCAAACCAGAAAAAGGGATCTTCTACGCCAAGTATTAAAAAGCCTATAAGTGCCACAAGTCCCTGTAGTAATGCTACTAGTGGTATGCCTATGGCATTTGACTTTACAAGCTCCTGACTATCTTTACCTATGAGTTTTAAGTTTTTCTCACTGAGGGGTATATACTCTAGCATAGACTCTCTAAAAGTCCTTCTATTAGTAAGCATATAGTACAGCATAAAATACATAAGACCTATGGCGATAAATACATTAAAGGTCCCACCGGCTAGCCCTTGAAGGTTACTACTTATCCAGTCTGTTACAGAACTGGTGTCTATGGAGCTTGCGATATCGAGACCAAAGCGAGACTCTATATCTGCCATTTCTGTTTTTACAATGTTTATGACTTTACCACTATTTTCTACCGCTTTACTAATTTTTGAGGTGAGCATTAATACAAGTCCAGCAATAGGTACTAGTATTACAAGAAATGACCCTGCCATAAGAACGCAAGCGGAAACGCTAGAGTTCCATTTTCTTTTTTTTACTAGATATTCTTGCCACTTACGTAATAAAACAAAGAGTGTAATCGCACCTAGTATACCTGATAGATAGGTTGCCATCTCTTTAAATATTAACCACCCAAATAGGATGATTAAAAAGATGATAAAGAACTGTCGTAAAAGGTTAGGTTTGAGTGTTTGCATATATTATTTGGCAAATATTTGAGAGTCGTTTCTAAAGGCTTTAAACTCAAGCGCGTTACCACAAGGGTCATAAAAGAACATTGTAGTTTGCTCTCCAGTTAGACCTTTAAAGCGTACATAAGGTTCTATTACAAAATCTACGTGTGGTGCTATTTTTTCGGCAAATGCTTCAAAATCTTCCCAAGCGAGTACAACTCCAAAATGAGGCACAGGTACCGCTTTACCATCTACTTCATTATGCACTTCATCTACAGTAGATTTTTCCTTGTAATGAATCACTAGCTGGTGTCCAAAAAAGTTAAAATCTACCCAGTGGTCGCTGCTGCGGCCTTCAGGTAGATTTAAAATATCTCTATAAAAAACTCTTGCTTTCTCAACGTCATCTACGGGAATAGCAAGATGAAATGGTCGTACTGTCATAATCGATGTTTTGAAGTACTAATTTACACCATTTTTTTTAGGTTATTTATTTATCAGATGCAATTGCGTCTGTATCTTTTCTATGTTTTAGTAATGAGATGCCCGCAAAGAAAAATATTACACCTAGTATTGTAAATGCCCACGGACTCATACCAGTACTTAAACTTCCAAAGATTCCCATAACTCCGAGGACTAGCATAATAGCTCCTGCAACAAGCGCTATTACTCCTATAATCTTAATCATAACTTAATTGTTTTTATTATTTGGAGTATAAAAGTAATTGATTGGCGGAGTGAAGCTTTGCTACTTAACAGCACATTACCACAGTTTTAATAGGAGTTTATGAATGTGAGTTATATTTTGGCAGTCTTTAAGAAAAGCAGTTTTCATTTTGTGGGGTAGTAGCGGCACTTTTGTATAAATTTGCATCCTTAAAACTAATCTTTTATACGCGCCACGTGATTACAAAAAGAATTATCCCTTGTCTCGATATTAAAAATGGTAGAACCGTAAAAGGAACTAACTTTGTAAACTTGCGTGATGCCGGAGATCCAGTGGAGCTAGCAAAGCTATACTCTAATACAGGAGCAGATGAGCTAGTTTTTTTAGATATATCTGCAACAGAAGAACGTCGTAAGACCCTTGCAGATCTAGTATTAAGAGTTGCTTCACAGGTAAACATACCATTTACAGTAGGCGGAGGAATATCTTCTGTAGAAGATGTCGATATTTTATTACAAAATGGTGCAGATAAAGTTTCTATAAACTCTAGTGCTGTAAAAAGACCAGAACTCATAAATGAGCTTGTAGCAAAATTTGGCTCACAATGTATTGTTGTCGCTATAGATGCGAAGTATATAGAAGGAGAGTGGATTGTACATTTAGTGGGAGGAAAAGTACCTACAGAGCATAATCTCTTTGACTGGGCAAAAGAAGTAGAAGAGCGTGGTGCTGGTGAGATCCTTTTTACCTCTATGGACAATGATGGTACAAAAGATGGTTTTGCAAACGAGGCACTAGCTAGACTTTCTGAAAGTCTAAATATCCCAATAATTGCAAGTGGAGGAGCTGGAAATATGCAACACTTTGCAGATGCTTTTACAGAGGGTAAGGCAGATGCAGCTCTTGCAGCAAGTGTTTTTCACTTTAAGGAAATAGAAATAACAGATTTAAAACAAGAGTTAACCACGCAAGGTATTGCGATGAGATCATAACACTCGTTCATAATAAAAAGTAATGGAAATAGATTTTAAAAAATACGAGAATGGTCTCGTGCCAGCAATTATTCAGGATTCAAGAACTAAGAATGTCTTGATGCTAGGTTTTATGAATAATGAGGCTTACGAGAAAACAATTGCTACAAATAAAGTGACATTCTTTAGTCGCTCAAAGCAACGACTATGGACAAAGGGAGAAGAGACTAAAAACTATTTACACCTAGATACTATTGCGGTAGATTGTGATAATGATACTTTGCTGGTACAAGTGACTCCTCAAGGGCCTACTTGTCATACAGGGACAGATACCTGCTGGGGTAATAGTAACAAAACAAACTTTGGCTTTTTATCACATCTAGAAGAAGTCATAGAAGATCGCTGGAATACTAAAGATACTGCAGACTCTTATGTCGCGTCACTCTTTAGAAGTGGGATCAATAAAGTAGCTCAAAAAGTAGGAGAAGAGGCTGTAGAGGTGGTTATTGAAGCAAAAGATGATAACGATCATCTATTCCTTAATGAAAGCGCAGATCTATTGTTTCACTATATGGTTTTATTACAGGCAAAAGGGTTTCACCTGCGTGATATAGAAAAAACACTTATGTCAAGACATAAGTAAAAATCAATGGAGAAGTAGTACTATCAAGACTATTTCTCCAGTTGACCAGCTATCACACTCTTTGCTAGTTGATGTTCTTTATTATATCTAAAGTCTGAGTAACCCAATCCTCGTCAAAGCTTAATTTGATATCTGGGATGATACCTACATATTCATAATTTAGATATTTATGAAAATTCATATCTGTAGGATAAATTGCAAACTGGCCAGATGGTGTTTCTATTAGTTTGCCATAATTAGAGCCATAAGCAAGGGCTCCATACGTGCGCTGGCCTAGATGTTTTGCATTTTTTAACCCTTTTAGCTTGAGGGTAAATTGCTCACCATTACTCGCGCACCAGAAATTTGTAATGACATACACATTCATTTTATTCTTTTTAAATATTTTGTAAAATGGATCGGAGTACTTAGAGTTTCCTCCAGAATTATCACGTAGATCTACAATAATATTTTTTGCAGTAAACTTATCTTTAGTTTCCTCATAAAACTTTTTAAAAGCCTTTACATTATTGCGGCTATTTGAAAAAGTCCCCATATACACATACTGAATATCTGGTGTAAGTTGTTTGAAATCCCAAGGAGATTGATTCACACTCATTTGTGAAATAGAGTTACTAGCTTCTTTCTTCAAATGCCATAAACTTCCATTAAAATGTAGTAATCCTCTTACAAATCTTAATTTACCACCAATGATATCACTGGTAAGAACATCATACATATTTTCTCCGTTAGGAATAATTTTATAAGCAATCTGTCCAGGAGCCCAGACTTTGTTATCTGAAGTAAGTACAATACCTTCGTATGTGCTGCCTGTTTTTACAATGCCTATAGTTATGCCATCCTTTTTCTTGTAAATGCCCTCTATGTTCTCAAAAGACTTCTCAGATAATTTCTCTATGAGCTTTTCAACGCTTATGTTATTTTTAGGATGATTCTTAAATAGTTCGCTTTCGCGAAAACGTTCTAATTCATCACCTTGTTCCATTATCTCGGAGGTAATTACAGGCTTCATGTGACGTATGTGTGCATGTTTATCCTTTACAACAGATAGCAGTTCATTGAGTTTGGAAAAGCAATCTGTCACACTCATTTGTGAAGTAACTTCTTGCTCTAATTGATTTAAGGTAGTTGTGTACTCTGAGAGTTTGTCTCCTTTCATTTGTTTCTTAAAAGAAGTCATTTCTTTTATTTGTTCATTAATAAAAGAGAGTTCCTCTACACAATTGCATGTTTGGGTAGATTGCGCTTTCGCGAAAGCGGAAAAAAGAAAAACAATAGCTACTAAAAGTGTGATACGTCTTTTCATAGTACATGATTTTAAAAGTGAATTGCAAATTATCTATGAAACAAATCTAAAATCACTAAATCAGAAAGACCAGTAAATACAAGGTTTTGGGATGAGATGCCTTTAATTTGTGGTAAAATTTAAGGTCTCTTTTGTGATACTCGTATATGTTTTTGATACAGGTATAAAAATCTCATGCGAAAGGATTAGACCTAACTTACCAGCATCTGTTTTGTATGATAAGAAATGCATCGGGTTTATCAAATACGATCGATGCGTTCTCATCATAGTAGGTAATGATTTTTCTAAGTGAGATAACCGAGCTCTAATTAATTGCTTTTTGTAGGTTCCACTATCTTGAAAATGAATTTCTACATAATTATCTGATGCCTCTAGAGCTATTAAATCTGATAGCAACAATCTTATTCCTTCGTAGTTTCCATCACCTTTAATTTCTATTTTCTGTTCTTCTATCTGTTTGTTTTTATATTTTCCAAAACCAAAACGTCCTATCAATACGATAGGAAATATTGTAAGAACTGCTGGAAGAAAAATAGAAGTTAGATAGTAATAGAGAGAGTATGGATTAGGTTCGCCACGCACTACGACATACAGATAAAAACTACGCATTACTAAAAATGACCAAATTATAAACACAAGAAAAAAGCTTATCTCATGTACAAATAGCCATCTTTCTTTATTGTTTTTGAATAAGTAATATTGAATTGGAAGAATGCTCACATAGCATAGTGCACCTAGAAGTCCATAAAGAGCTAAAATAAATAAACGTTCATTATCATATAGCTCAGAAACGTCAAGTGGCTCTGTAAAATAAAGAAATGTAAATATCCATAAAGCCATACCTATGGCTATAATAAGTTGATGCTTTATGGAAGGATCAAAAGGGTATTCTTTTTTCAATATCAATAGCTTAAGTTTAGAAATTTCAAAAAATAGAAATGCAACTATCATTCAGCAGTTGTACAATTTTTAAAGGCAATATGCATTAATCACATTGCAATAGCTCTTTAAACTTAAGTATTAGTGTTTTTACCACCAAACCACAAAACATTTTTCTAAAAATCCATCTGTTTTTTTAACCCATATCATAGGAGCTCTTCTATCGCGATGCTTCTCGTTTATTTGAGCAAGAGCAATTTCGTGCTTTACAAATGGTCTTTCTAAATGCGGCTCATGAAGCCACTCGCTTTTTAATGTGATGTAAAAAGATAGCTCCTTAAAATGAGATTTATTAAAATCATTTAGTCTTATCCAATACCCGACTATGCAGTCCTTATTAAGTGGTCCTATGGAAGGCGATTGCTGTGCATAGGGTTTAAAAAGTTGAGCTAAAAAATAGGTTTGTTGCTCTAAATTTTCAGGATTGATACCTAATGTTGATAGGGTAGTGCGTCCTTCTGGAGTAAATATAAGAGGTAGTTGCTGGTCTCTTGTCTTTTCCATTTTGGCGTAAAACATATCTTTTCTATTAGGACCTATAAGTCTGTGTGTGGGCACTTCTATTGTAGGATCTATTAGATAAAATTTATAAGTAAGCTCGATGTGTATTTTTATGCTTTCGCGAAAGCGATCTGAAACTATAAAATCTAGTTTACCTAGTGTAATCTTGTCTTTTTTAATCTGAATATTATGTGCTAGAAGAGTATAGCGCTCTGAGTGATCAAGAAGTTGTTTGAAAATATGTTCTATTTGATGCCCTAATCTAAGCCTAGCAGCAATGGGTTGTGAGACAAAATTTGACAGATCAATAGTAGGCATTTCAAATTGAGTAAGTCCAAATTGCGATTTTGCCCAAAGAGGAAGCGTAGCCAGAAAACCTTTGATATGTTTCATAAGTTAAAAATACAGATTATGCATCCATAACAAACAAAAAGAGCTATCGCATTAAATGGGATAGCTCTTTAAATGAAGTGATGTGAGGCTTACTTGAGCCATCCTCTTGATGCGCTATAACGACTCCACCAGTATTCAAAAATCGCAAGTACAATAATGACAAGTGGAAAAATTAGGCCTTCTCCAACGCCAAAAAGTTCCATGGCATCAGCAAATCCTATATTGTAAACTGTGTGTATAATTATTGCAATAAGTGATATTGCATATACTTTTATAGCACTTGTTTTACGAGTAATTAATAGTATAGCGGCTACTAGACCGCCTATAGTTGAGATACCATATAATACTTTTGACCAAATGGGTGTTGCGTTAATGGCGTTCATTTGTTCTTCATTATAAGTGCCAGCAAGAGTATCTGTAAAGAAGGTGTCTACTATAAAAGCACTTGCTCCCATAAGATTCCATAGGAGTAGTACAATGGCAATAATCCAAAATAGTGTAGAAGGTTTTTGTGAGGTTGTCATAGAGATTGGTTTTGAGATATTTGTGTTTTAATTTACAATTATTTTTTAATTATCAAACTTTAATTGATGTAAGGCAATTACTTTTGAAGAATGTTTGACAAGCGCTTTTATTACCTTCTTAAGATTCAATATTTAGGATTTCGTTATCATGGCTGGCAGAAACAGCCAGATGTTCTCACTGTAGAGCGTATGATGGAACGTACTTTTTCATACGTATTAGACCGTAAAAACTTCAAACTTCTAGCATCAGGTAGAACAGATGCAAAAGTCTCTGCAAATGTTGCATACGTTGAGTTATTTTTAAATGACAGTCCGCTCCCTGAGGAGGGATTTCTCACACTTCTTAATGATAATTTACCTCAAGATATAAGATGCCTTGAGATAACTCAAGTAGATAAAAAATTTAATGTAATGGATGCTCCTTTATCTAAAGAGTACGTCTATCTCTTTTCTTACGGAGAAAAGAATCATCCATTTGCTGCACCATATATGATTAATATCGCTGGTTCTTTAGATATTAACTTAATGCAAGAGGCTGCTAGATTATTTGAAGGTGAACATGATTTTAGATCTTATGCTTATAAGCCCAATCCGGAGACTAAGACGATAGGTACTATATCTTCTTCTGTAATAGAGCCAAACGAACTATATACAGCAAATTTCTTTCCTAAGGAAAGCTTTGCCTTTCGCGTAAGCGGTAAAGGTTTTAAAAGGCATCAAATAAGGTTGATGATGGGTATGCTGTTTGATATAGGAGAGGGCAAAGCAGATTTAGATTTTTTCAAGAAAACCTTGGACGCTGGCAATGACATTAAATTGACTAGAATTGCTCAAGCCAGCGGTTTGATGCTTCAAAATGTTCAGATTTAACAATCTTAACAAAAGATCCTTCACATTAATAAAGGTTTAACCACAACACTATTTTTCTTATCATCTCATTAACGAAGCTAGCTCAGGCCTCCTAGTATCTTTGTATCATAATTAATTGTATAACCAAAAGATAGAAAGATTATGAATAAGAGAGTAGCAATATTAGCAACAGACGGATTTGAAGAAAGTGAGTTAAAATCACCTATGGAGGCTATGAAAGCCGAAGGATTTACCGTAGATATTATAAGTGAGAAATCTGGAACTATAAAAGGATGGGCTGATGGAAATTGGTCTAATTCTTACGATGTAACAGATACATTAGATAATGTAAGTGCAAAGGATTATAATGCATTAATGTTACCAGGAGGAGTAATTAATCCTGATAAGTTAAGACGTAATGATGATGCGCTCATTTTTATAAGAGACTTTTTTAAACAAAGTAAGCCAGTAGCAGCAATATGCCACGCACCGCAATTGCTAATTGAGGCAGATGTAGCAAAAGGAAGAACGATGACGTCGTTTAACAGTATAAAAACAGACTTGCAAAATGCAGGAGCACTATGGGTAGATAAAGAAGTCGTAGTAGATGAGGCCTTAGTAACAAGTAGAAATCCAGATGATTTACCAGCATTTAATGATAAGTTAATTGAGGAAATCAAAGAAGGAAAGCACGATTTACAACATGCATAATTTAATCTAATATAGATAATTTTAAAAACCATCATTTTATTATGATGGTTTTTTAATGCAATTATTTTAGACAATTTACTCTTTCCTTCATACAGTATTGCAACTCTATAAATTGATGGCTAATTTAGTAACTCAGCAAAATGAACATATGACTTCTTCGATACCTAAATCTACTTTATCTTTTCTTAAATCATTACGTGAGAATAATTCGCGTGAGTGGATGACAGAGCATAAGAAAGAGTACCAAGCTAGTGAGAAAGCCTTAAAGCAGGTTTATGCATCTATAGTGAATGGACTTAATGAAACTGACGAAATTGAAAAACTCAAAGTGTTTCGTATCAATAGGGATGTAAGGTTTAGTAATGATAAAACACCTTACAACGTGCATCGCTCAGCAAGCTTTAGTAGGGCTGGAGCACACCGTCGTGGTGGGTATTATCTGAGAATTGAGCCCGGTAATAAATCTGCAATAGCTGGCGGCTTTTTTAATCCAGAACCAGCAGATTTAAAGCGCATACGCACAGAATTTCATCTAGATGCTAGTGAGATACGTGAGATACTCTCAGATACCGCTTTCGCGAAAGCGTTTGGTGGCTCATTTGAGACACGGAATGCGGTTAAGACAGCACCTAGGGGCTTTGACGTAAATGATCCCAATATTGATCTCATAAGACTTAAAAACTTTGTAGTTAGGAAGAATTTTACAGACAAAGAAATCACCTCTCCAGATTTTACGAAGATTGCTTTAAATCACTTCAGACTACTGCGACCTTTTTTTGATTATATGAGTGATGTATTGACAACTGATCTCAACGGGGAGTCATTACTTTAGATTTATTTCTGTTTATTCTTATTTTTGACTCTTCTTCTATTTACGAAGTAGACTATAATTAATAGAATAGGTAAAATTATAAAAATAAAAAGCTCAATAGGCGATGAGGGATCTATTGGGCTATTATTTTGTGGTTTTGGTACATCAGTTGGTATTTGCATAATTATATGGTATCTGCTATTTCTTTAGGTATATCAAAGAGTTGTACTTGACTAATAAGACGCTCCCTTATTAAGTTTGCAATACGTTTATTGTAGGCAGACGAATCGCTTTTATATTGCATATACTCGTCTACAGTAAAGTGACCTACAATCATACCCCTTACACTATTGCGGAATTTCATATCCTTATTAACCGCATTCTCAATATAAGATAGTCGTTTTTCTAGACTTAAATTATGAAAGACATTCTTTCTCTTTACTATATATGACTTAAAAACTTCGATTAGCAGCGGATTTTGAAGTTTTACAATGGGTCTAAGCGTAGCGTTCTGAAAACGCTCTTCATCACTCATTTGGTCATGTACTTGTGCCTTAGGTATTTCCGGTCTGATCCTTTTAATATCGTTTGGTCTATCATTCATAACGCTTTGTTTTTATCTAAAGTTAAGGAATGATAGGTGGGTTAACAATTGTTATCTTATAACTTCTCAACATATTATTAACGAGCAAAGCCCCCGATAAATCGGAGGCTCTGCAATTAACACTTAAAGTAATCTTTCGACTAGTTAAGTTTAAAAGTAACTCTACGTACTAACTGACGAGCAGGAGCAGAGTTTTTATCTACTGATGCATCTTCACCGTTTCCAGTTGCAGTAAGACGGCTAGCAGAAATACCTGCAGCTACCATAATATCTTTTACTTTTTGAGCTCTTCTTTCAGAAAGACCTTGGTTAGAAGATGAATTTCCAATCTCATCAGCATATCCAACTAATTGAGCAGATACATTTGAATTTTCATTCATGTACTTGATAAGGTAGTTAATAGACTCTAAGCTGTAAGTTTCTGGCTTAGTGCTATTAAATTGGAAGTATACGTTTACATATCCATCGTCAATAAGTTTTCTGATTACATCACCACCACTTTTGATTTCTGGCTGTGTTGTGTTCATTTCACCTTTCTTAGCATAACGTGCATCTAAAGAAGATTCTAATTCATCAGGAACTCCGTTTGCGTTTTTATCTACAGCAATACCTTTAGTATTTACAGCAACACCAGAAACAGTATTTGGCTCACGATCTAAGTAATCTGCAACACCATCTTGATCAGTATCGATAAGATCTGTTTCTACTTTAGTGAGACGGTTTTGTAAGTCTGCAAGTTCTTCTTTTGTAGTATTTGCACTAGAATAGAAATCTGCATGCTTCTCTGCTTTACCTAAGTAAATGTTAATACCAGCAGTTGCGTTTACATAAAAACCATCAAATCCTCTCGTTCCTCCAGCTGGAGTACCGTTGAATGTTAAGTCTTGACGTACATTTCCTACAGCAGTAAGATCTGCTACAAGTGCGATTCTGTTTGAAAGCTTAACCTGTGGAGTTACACCAACCATGAAGCTTAACATTTGGTCTGCATCACCGAAATCTCTTTCAACAGCAGGAGCGTCAGTCGTTAGTGCAGAATATCCCATACCACCATGTACAAGTACATTGAAAGTATCTGTCCATTCTCTGAAACCAAGAATGTTACCAGCATTTACAACACCTTCTAAAGAGAAGTTGTAAAGTGCAGTATCAAATTCGCGGCTTTCATCATCATTCTTAAAGCTGTTGTAAGCAACACCTCCTTTAAGTCCAAACTTTTCATTGAACATGTATCTCGCACCACCAGTAACAGTGTAAAGAGATGGAGTGTTAGAGAAAGCTCCAGAAGACAATGGTCTTACAGGTTTGTTTACACCACCAGTAAGCTCTACAGACCACTTATTAAAGTCGTTTGTAGGAGTATCAAGTGTTTCTTGTGCATTTGATGCTAATTGCATTCCAACAAGGGCAACTATAGCAAGTGAAATTTTTTTCATAATAAAGTATTTGTTTGAAATATTCAAGCTGCAAAAATAGGAATATTTATAACCTAGTCAAGGGATTTGGCAATTATTAACTGCTTATTATCACAAACTTAACACAAAGTATATATTTGGCCCATTGTGATAAAATAATCCGCTTTTTTTTGCATTATTTGTAATGAAACCCATAATTATTGATAGAGACTAAATTTAATTTTGATTTTTGTTAATTATTATTAAATATCTGAGCTATGTCGGCTCATAAAAATATTTTTGTAAAAAAAGAATTATGAAAAAAGCAAATACCGAATTTGAAATACTTCCCATTTTAGCAAGTAGATGGAGTCCAAGGGTTTTTACTAATGACAAGATAAGCGAAGAAGAATTGCGCACAATGTTTGAGGCTGGTAGATGGGCTGCGAGTTCTAATAATTTACAACCTTGGTTAATTATTTGGGGTATTAAAGGAACACCTGCTTTTGACCGTATTTTTAATTGTCTTGATGAGTTTAATCAATCTTGGGCAAATAATGCTCAAGCATTATTTTTAGGAGGTTATAAAAAAACTAACGATGACGGTAAAGAGAGTTTTCATGCTTTACATGATTTAGGACTTTTTATGGGTAATGTTTCTGCGCAAGCCGAACATATGGGTATTGCATTACATCAAATGGCTGGTGTGGATTACAAAAAAGCAATGTCTGAATTTAATGTGCCAGATGATTATCATATTGCAACTGGTATTGCTGTAGGATATTATGGAGGGGATATTGAAAAACTTCCAGAAGATTTACAAGGAGAGGAGACAAAAACGCGTTCTAGAAAAAACCAGAAGTCTTTCACTTTTAATGGAAACTTTAATGAAGATACTTTTAAAGGTGAATAATTTTTAAAATTGTTCCCATAACTAAAAGAGCCACATAATTTAATATGCGGCTCTTTTTTATTTACTGCAAATTCAATTAATCAACTTGATGCTCGTTATCAGTATTTGAAGAAATCTCAGGGCTTTCGCCTACATTGTGTTTTTCAAGACCAGCAGAGTCTACTTCTATAAATTGCATTGCTTGTGATGGTGTTGTAATCTGCTTTGCTCTTGTCCCTTGTATAAGTATAGGGTTCTGTATCGCATTTGGATTATTCTGTATAAATTTAATCCAGTGATCATCACTCATAGTTGCATCTTTTACAAAATTATCAACCTCAGGATGATCTTTAGAAACGAGTTCATTTATACTCACTCCTAGTAAATCTGCCACTTCACTCCACTGCGTTCCCGTAAGTCCTGCATCTGAGATGTTGATTAAATTTAATTTTGCATCGCTACTTTTTGCATAAACAAGGGTTTGTTTTCCAATACTTGATTCAGAAGAGTAGATTACTATTAATTCGTTATTGTCTGTTGCTAGTGTCATATCAGTTGGCATAGTGATTTATATTAGTGGTGAGACTGCATTTTTTCCTTCTTTTTTCTTAGTTGGCGGTCTACTTCATTTATCGCTTCTTTTAACGAAGGATAAAAATCGTCTGAGCTATGTTCGGCAAATAGCCTTGGACCAGGCATACTTATTTGTACTCCCGCTATTTTTCCAGTTTCATCACTTGAAGTGTTTTCGGTTTTGAAGAAAACATCTGCTCTGTGAGCAAATTGATATTTATCTCCTAATTTTTTTAATTCCGCTTTCGCGAAAGCTTCTAATTCTGCACTTGCAGTTACATCGTGGTATTCAAATATTACTTCCATAGTATTGATTTTTATTTATGATAATTATTATTTGTCAGAAAACTGACGAAGGCTAAGTGGAAATTCTTTCGCACCGCCATAGAGTTTAATTTCTTGTATATCTGCCGGCATATAATATCCAGCATCTTCTAATGCTTCTTTTACATTACGCACCACATTTCCTTTTGTAATTAGTGCTTGTTTTCTAAAGTCCTTAGTATCTACCCAAAAGAAAACTTTTAAGTTTACAGTACTTGTTGCAAGCTCATCTTCAATAACAAAGTTTTCATGTATATCGTCGTTAATAACGCTAGATTCTTTGGCTAATGCTTCTAGTACTGTCTCTTTTGCTCCCTCTATATTATCTTCATAAGCTATTCCTATAATAAAATCCCATCTGAAAAAGCCGTCCTCTGTGTAATTTGTTACAGGTTCGGTGAGCACATCACTATTGGGAATGTAAACATCTTTACCGTCAAAGGTTTTTAACTTTGTGTACCTGAGATCAAGGGTTTTTACTTTACCGAAATTTGAACCTATTTCAACAGTATCGTCAACATCAAAGGGTCTATTAAAAGCGAGAATAATTCCAGCAATAAAATTTTCGCCAATATCTTTAAAAGCAAATCCCAAGACAACGGCACTAGCTCCTGCTGCTGTAAGTATTCCGGCTGCTATACCTCCTAGACCTGCAGCTCTAAGCGCAAGCATTATTGCGATTATTATAAAGGTGTATCTTATGGCTGTTCCTAAAAACTTACTCATCAAAGGATCTTCTGTTCTAGCAGAAATTCTTTTTCTAGCAAATCGTCCTATCCATCCAGCTATTAAAACTCCTAAAACCACAATAAGAATACCCATCGCAATCTGGGGGAGTTGATCTATAAAGTCGCTCACAGAATTTTGAAATGCTTCTGTAATGGTTGTTTTTGTACTTTGTAAGGGCATAATTTTGATTGGTTACCTAAAAATACTGCTCTTAGCTGCATTTATTCTTAAAACCTTATCAATTCACATTTTGTTAAGACCTTTTAGTCCCCACAAGTTAAAATGCTCTTAACCTTTATCCTTAAACAATCTGCACGGAGTAACTTTATAAAAAAATGACCTATGAATATAGTATCTACAAATCCGTATGACGGAACAGAAATAGCCAAAATAAAAGCCCTTAACTTAAAAGAGATAGACGATAAAATTGAAAATGCACAACAAACCTTTCTTTCTTGGCGTAATACCACTTTTGCAGAGCGTTCGGAACATCTTAACAATGTGGCAAAGGAATTAAGAAAGAATGCTCGAGAATATGCAGAAACAATGACTAAGGAAATGGGTAAGCCCATTACACAAGCCATTGCCGAAGTAGAAAAGTGTGCTTGGGTATGTGAATATTATGCAGAAAATGCACCATCACAACTAGCACCTAAAGAGATAAAAACAGATGCTTCAAAAAGTTATGTGAGATACGAACCTATAGGTGTTGTACTTGCCGTAATGCCGTGGAATTACCCATTCTGGCAAGTCTTTAGATTCATTGCTCCAGCTCTTATGGCAGGTAATATAGGTGTGTTAAAGCACGCGAGTAATGTTATGCAAAGTGCAGAAAATATTCAAAAAGTGTTTGAACGTGCAGGACTTCCTAAGGGGTGTTTTCAAAACATGGCCGTAGGCAGTGAGCGTATAGAAAATATCGTTCGAGATTCTCGTATTAAGGCAATAACACTTACTGGTAGTAAGCCAGCAGGAGCAGCAGTAGCTAGTACAGCAGCAAGCGAAATTAAAAAATCTGTCCTTGAGCTTGGAGGTAGTAATGCACTCGTAGTTTTTGACGATTGCAATTTTGAGGAGACGGTACAAACGTGTGTACAAGCGCGTTTTCAAAATACAGGGCAGAGCTGTATCGCTGGTAAGAGACTCATCATCCATGAAGGTATTAAAGACAAGTTTTTAGATGCTTTCGCGAAAGCGGTGACAGAATTAAAATCTGGTGACCCTATGGATGAAGATACCTATATAGGAGTAATGGCTCGCGAAGACCTTGCCGAAGAGTTAGAAGACCAACTAAATAAATCAATTGCCGAAGGAGCAAAAATATTAATAGGTGGGCACAGACAGAAGGCTTATTTTGAGCCAACGATAGTTACAGGAGTGACACCAGAGATGACAATATTTAAAGAAGAAACCTTTGGGCCTGTAATAGGAGTCACCGCATTTAAAACTGACGAAGAAGCGTTGAATCTAGTAAATCAATCTGATTTTGGTTTAGGCGTATCTATTTTTACAGAGAGTGAAGAACGCATGGAGACCTTAATACCGCAGTTTGAAGATGGTGCTGTATTTGTAAATGATATGGTCAAGAGTAACCCTAACCTTCCTTTTGGAGGTACAAAAATTTCGGGATACGGTCGCGAACTCTCCATAGATGGTATTCAAGAGTTTGTAAATAAAAAGACGGTATATATTAAATAATAACCCGCTTTCGCGAAAGCGTAAAACATAAATAGCCGATTCATAATTTTATGAATCGGCTATTTTATTTTAAATAATGTACAATGAATTGTATAGATACATGAACGTTTTAAAGGTTTTATGGATGAGTTTATATATTTCTTTGTTTTAAAGTTGACAAAAGGAAACTAAATCTATTATATAGATATAAGAGTTTAGCAAGGTGTGCTTTAACGGTGAAATGCAAGCTGCTCAACTCATGAAATATTTATAAAAATAGTATATGAAGCCAAAAAAAGATTTTGAAATTTGTGTAAACTCTTTAGAGTATAAAGTATTATCATTTTTGAACAATTCTGATAGTGGTACTTATTTAGATATGTCCAATTTTATTGAGGATAAAAACCTCTTAAAAATTAAGCTACAAAATTTAGCAAAGGAAGGATTCATATATTTTGATGGAGGATGTCATATATCTTTTGGAGATGGAGGCGATTTCGTGAGAGAAGCATGTTTAGCAAAGATAAATGCTAAAGGGAAAAAGTATTTACAATCCCCTAAACAGACAAATAGTGTCAGTAACCATTACTACAATAATGTAAATCAGGTAATTCATGGTTCTGATTTTTCAATTGGTCAAAATAATAACAATACGAAGCAAGATGATAAATCTATATTAGAAAAAATACTTCATTTTCTATCCTCTAAGAAATTTATATTATCAATTCTTGGTGTCTTTATGGATGAGCTAATTAAAATACTACTCACCAATAAATGATATTTCAACTCTAAGTTTCACAGTAACCTTATATTAGCTAAACTTATGAAAGTTTTAAAGTAACACAATCAATACAAGAGATGCTGTGTTCATTAAAACACTTCTAAAGAATGATGTTTGTCCTTTATCACATGGACGATTGAGTAAATACAGTATGTTAATGAAGAATGTATACATAGTTATGGGCGTTTCCGGTTGCGGAAAAAGCACCATTGGTAAGATGTTATCTAAGCAATTACGAGTTCCTTTTTATGATGCAGATGATTTTCATCCCCAAGTTAGTGTAGATAAAATGGCATCTGGCATACCCTTACAAGATGAGGATAGATGGCCGTGGCTCGACAGTCTGGCTGGAGAGATACAGCAGTGGTCAAGTGATCAAGGAGCGGTTCTTGCTTGCTCAGCACTCAAGGAGATTTATAGGGAACGCCTATTTTCTCAATCTGCTTTTGAAAAAGCAAAACAAAACTTTATCTATCTTGATGCAAACTTTGAAGCACTGAGTAAACGGCTTGCTTCTAGGAAGAATCATTTTTTTAACCCTTCGTTATTACAGTCTCAGTTTGATACACTAGAAGTACCACAATATGGTATTCATGTGGCAGCTACTTTAGCAAAAGAAGACATCATAAAAAGAATACAACAAATTATAGAACAATAGGTTTATGGATTATCAACTACTACTAGCAGTAATTGCTGGGATTTCGGTCTTACTTCTTTTAATCCTTAGGCTCAAAATTCAGGCGTTTCTAGGTTTGCTTATTACTTGTATTGTAGTGGGCGTAATTGCTGGCATGGAGCCGAAATCTATACTGGATTCTGTAAAGAACGGAATGGGGGGAACCTTAGGTTTTGTAGCCACGGTAGTTGGGCTGGGAGCGTTATTTGGCGCTATTTTAGAACGATCAGGTGGAGCACAGCGACTAGCAGAATCCCTACTTAAGAAATTTGGAATAGATAAATCTCCTTGGGCAATCATGCTCACGGGATTTTTTGTCGCCATTCCCGTATTTTTTGATGTAGCATTTATCATTTTAATACCTATTGTTTATGCCTTACAGAAGAAAACGGGAAAGTCCCTACTTCTTTATGCTATCCCGCTGCTTGCAGGACTTGCAATCACACATACCTTTATACCACCCACACCAGGACCTATTGCTGTGGCCGAAATTTTAGGAGCCGATCTTGGCTATGTCATAATATTTGGCTTTTTAGCCGGTTTACCTGCTGCAGTTATTGCTGGGCCATTACTTGCAAGATATTTATCAAAAAGGATGCATATCACATCGCCTGAAGATATGGTGACCGAAATGGAAGTACCAGTAAATGCACCAAGTGCCGGAACTATTCTTCTAATAATCGCAATCCCTATTTTCTTAATCGTTTGTAATACCGTACTTAACAGTCCGCTATTTGAGGAAGGAGCTTTACCTAGTTGGCTCATTTTTGGAGCAGATTTACTTGGTCATCCATTTGTAGCGCTTATCATTGCAAATGTAGTTGCTTGGTACTTCTTAGGGATTAGAAAAGGATTTACTAAGGATGAACTTCTTGATTTTTCTACCAAATCTCTATATCCAGCTGGAGTTATTATTTTATTAACCGGTGCCGGTGGGGCTTTTAAACAAATACTAATTGACACCGGTGCAGGAACAATGATTGCCGAGAGTTTAAGTGGCGACTTCTTTCCTCCTGTGGTTTTTGGTTTTCTCGTTGCAGCTATTGTAAGAGTGTTACAAGGTAGCGCAACGGTTGCTATGATTACAGCTGCTGGAATAACAGCTCCGTTGTTAGGACTAACGGAAACTAGCGCGCCACAGCGAGCAGTGCTTGTGATTGCAATAGCTTCAGGAGCAAGTATATTTTCTCATGTAAATGACAGTGGCTTCTGGCTTGTAAAGCAATACCTAGGTCTCACAGAGAAAGAAACATTTAAGTCATGGACAGTCATGACCTCCCTTATCGCAATTGTAGGACTTATTGTCTCTACAATACTTTGGTTTATAGTATAGTTGAGATTTTCCTGATACATCAAAAAAAAGGGATAAGCACAATGCTTATCCCTTTTGTAATTTTAAAACGCTTTCGCGAAAGCGTACTACTATATCCCCGTATAATTTTGAGGAGTGATTGCTTTCAATTCCTTTTTAATAGCAGCGCTTACCTCAAGTGTATCTACAAACTCAGCCATAGACTTTTTTGTAATCTTACTGTTCACTCTCGTAAGTGCCTTAAGTGCTTCGTAAGGATTAGGATATCCCTCTCTTCTTAAAATAGTCTGGATAGCCTCTGCTACTACAGCCCAGTTATTCTCTAAGTCGGCAGCGATTTTTTCTTCGTTTATTAATAGCTTGTTCAATCCTTTTACGGTAGAACGTAATCCTATTAATGTATGTCCTAAGGGAACACCTATGTTTCTTAATACCGTACTATCCGTAAGATCTCTTTGTAGTCTTGAGATAGGTAGCTTTGCAGAAAGATGCTCAAAAATAGCGTTTGCAATACCTAAGTTTCCTTCACTGTTTTCAAAGTCAATTGGGTTCACTTTATGTGGCATTGCACTAGAACCTACTTCTCCAGCTTTAATTTTCTGCTTGAAGTAATCCATAGACACATAGGTCCAGAAATCACGATCAAGATCAATTAAAATGGTATTAATACGTTTAAGTCCATCAAATAATGCCGCCATGTGATCATAGTGCTCTATTTGTGTAGTAGGGAAGGAGTGGTGCATTTTAAGCGTGTCATGTACAAATGATTTACCAAATGCTCTCCAGTCTATAGATGGATATGCTACTTTATGTGCGTTGAAGTTTCCTGTAGCACCACCAAATTTTGCAGCACTAGGAATATCATTTAATAGATTAAGTTGCTCCTCTATACGAACCACAAAAACCTCAATCTCTTTTCCTAGTCGAGTAGGAGAAGCTGGTTGTCCATGTGTACGAGCTAGTAAAGGAACGTTTGCCCACTCATCTACAAGTTGTTTAAGGTGATCTACAACCTCCAATAGTTCTGGAATATATACTTGATTCATCGCGTCTTTAAGAGACATCGGGATCGCAGTATTATTAATATCTTGAGACGTTAATCCAAAGTGGATAAACTCTTTATATGATGCAAGATCGAGTGCGTCAAATTTTTCTTTGATAAAGTATTCTACCGCTTTTACATCGTGGTTTGTTACTTTCTCAATGTCTTTTATTGCCTGCGCATCTTCTGTAGTGAAGTCTTGGTAAATTTCGCGCAAAGCGGTAAAAACACTTTTATCTACATCCTCAAGTTGTGGGAGTGGTAACTCACATAGAGCGATAAAATATTCTACTTCTACTTTTACTCTGTATTTGATAAGTGCGGCTTCAGAAAAGAAAGGAGCTAAAGTTTCTGTTTTTGAAGCATAACGACCATCAATAGGTGAGATGGCTTGAAGTGGTGACAACGACATTTGTTGTGATTTTAGTTAAGGGACAAATATATATAGAAGACTTCGTCTATCCGAATTCTAATGCAAAAATCGACAGATTATAATAGGCCTCTTGCTTTAATTTCTAGATATTTATTAATAGTACTTACCGTGAGGTCATCTGGCTTAGTTAATATGGTTTGAATACCGTATTGTTCAAGTCGTGCAACCATTACTTTTTTATCAAGATCTGCTTTTTGGGCAATCGTTTTATGATACACCTCTGGAAGTGTTTCGGCAGGTGTTGCAATAAGCTGATCGAGTTCCGTGTTTTGGAAAAAGATAACTACCAAGACATGTTTTCGCGAAAGCGCTTTTAAATAAGGTAGCTGTCTTTCAAGCGCAGTTATGTGCTCAAAATTTGTGTACAATAGTAGTAAGCTGCGCTGTGTGATTTTACGTTTTACTTGGTTGTATAACGCACCATAATCATTGTCTAAAAACTTAGTGTCAATATTGTAAAGCACCTCTAAAATGGTCTGTAAGTGTGTTTTCTTACTACTCGCAGGAAGGTGGTTTTTAATAGTCTCTGCAAAAGTGAGCATCCCAACTTTGTCTTTTTTCTTTAAAGCAATATTTGAAAATGCAAGCGTACTGTTAATCGCATAATCTAATAGCGTCAGGCCTTTAAAAGGCATCTTCATCACACGACTAGCATCTATGAGCGCATATACAGGTTGCGACTTCTCATCTTGAAACTGATTTACCATAAGGCTCGCACGCTTTGCCGTTGCTTTCCAGTTAATGGTACGTGCATCATCACCAGGGACGTAGTCTTTAATTTGCTCAAACTCCATCGTGTGTCCCAGGCGGCGTATTTTTTTCATGCCGTGCATAGTAAGTCTATTGTCTAGGGCAAGAAATGCATACTTTTTCATCTGGATAAAGGATGGATACACCTTTACCATCTGATCTTTCTCAAAGCGGTAGCGACGTTTTACAAGTTTTAGCTTTGTGCTCACGTACACATTGAGATGCCCAAAGGTGTACTCACCGCGCTCTGTAGGACGCAAGGAATATACAAATGACCTTGTTTCTCGTGCTGGGATCTCAATTACTTTACTAAAATCACGTTTTTGAAACTGCTCTGGTATTTCATCTATAATATCAAGCGTAACTGCAAATGGGTATTTATTCTCAAGAACTACAGGAAGCTCGTTTGCATCACTGTTTGAGAATTTTTCTGGAAGCTCTCTTGCGCCTTTTATTTTTCCGCTTGCGCGAAAAAGGACTAATGCATCCACAAAAAATGCGAGTACCAGTACTAGTAGTAAGATATTAGTAATTCCAAAAAGGCTATTAAACCAATAGGAAATTAAATAAAGCACACCTATAAATGCCAGCGCATAGAATAAACGCTGGTGAACAAAAAAACCTTTTATAAATTTTATAATAGCCACTCTTAACGTGGTATTTCTACAGATTGAACAATCATGTCGATGACTTGCTCTGTGGTCATTCCTTCCATTTCACGCTCTGGAGCGAGTATAAGGCGGTGACGCATTACTGGTATAACCGCACGTTTTACATCTTCTGGAATCACAAAATCTCTACCTGCAATGGCAGCAAATGCTTTTGAAGCATTCATAATTGCTAGTGAGGCACGAGGAGATCCTCCAAGGTATAAATGTGGGTGCGTTCTAGATTTTACAACAATCTCTGCAACGTAGTTTAAAATTTTCTCTTCTATAAGTACTTCTTGCGTTTGCTTTCTAAAATCTGCTAGTTTTACAGGATTAAGTACGGCCTCAATACCTTTTTGTGGGGCACCACCTTTACGGTCATGATGGTTCTGCAGTATAGCAACTTCTTGTTCTAGCGTAGGGTAATCTACTTTGATTTTAAATAGAAAACGGTCTAGTTGTGCCTCTGGTAGTGCATATGTACCTTCTTGCTCTACTGGGTTTTGAGTTGCAAGCACCATAAAAGGAGGTTCCATAGTATACTTTGTACCATCTATAGTAATCTGGCGCTCTTCCATAGATTCAAAAAGTGCAGCTTGTGTTTTAGCTGGTGCACGGTTAATCTCATCTATAAGAACAATGTTTGAAAATATAGGACCTTTCTTGAATTCAAATTCGCTAGTTTTCATATTGAGAATCGAAGTTCCTAATACGTCACTTGGCATCAAGTCTGGTGTAAACTGTATACGTCCAAACTGCGTGTCAAGCGTTCTTGCAAATAATTTTGCAGTTACTGTCTTTGCGATACCAGGAACTCCCTCGATGAGTACGTGACCGTCAGAAAGTAAAGCCACAATGAGGAGCTCTATAAATTCGTGTTGCCCAATTATAATTTTACCAAGCTCTTCCCGTATTGCTTCGGCGGCATTGCGTAGCTCTTCTAATGGAATCCTGTTAGTAAACGCGATTCCTTCATCTGTTTGATTTACATCTTGCGATGGAGTAGGAGTAGCATTAGTGATTCCATCTGTTGTATTTTCTGGATCTTGTGGTGTGATATCGTCCATTATTTTTGATTTTTAAATGCTTCTATGCGTTTATTAAGTTCTAATAATTCTTCCTGACTTATAATTTGCTTAGCTCTTAAAGCCACCATATAATTAATCAGTGATTTAGTTTGTTCTAGTGTATTGTCACTTTTAGAGGCTAGCTTATTGATAAAACCTTCATTAATCACATTTGTGTCAAGAGCATAATTACTGCGTATGAACTCTAGAAAATGACTTATTTGATGGCTCACAATACTCTTGTGATCTTTCTTGTCAAGATACATTCCCGCAATAGTCTTTGTAAATGTGAGCGTCTGGTTAGGTAGTGGTTTTATAATTGGGATGGCTCGCTGCTTGCGTCTTCCTTCAAATACTACCCATAAAAAGGCACCTATGAGCAAGATGTAATAAGCCCACTTCAAATATCTATTTTGAAAGAATATATACAACGGACTTGTATAAATAGTTTTACCATTCTTATAGTGATTATCCCAGTAGAGCACATCATCTTGATCTAGATAGTAGAGTACATTTTTTGTGTATGTATAATTATCCTCTCTCAGTATAAAATAGTTTGTAAACGTCTCAGGCATTAGATGGATGACAATCTCACCTTTGCCAAAATCTTGTTTAACAAAATTTATTCTAGGTTCTGCTACAGTTATGGTGTCTTTATTAACCATAAGGCCAAATTCTCCTAAGGCAACCGTATTTGTGGTATCTACCTCTTCAAAAAAGCCAGCGGTAGTCTCAACGTCATGATAATATGGAGTTTCTCTACGTAAGCTTGGGTTTACAAGATTTACAAGTGGCTTGCGCTCAAAATTATCATAATCATAATAGAGATCAGTTTCTAGCGACAAGGTATCTAGTATAGTCTCTCCAATGCCTCTCGCTGCAATAAATAGCGTGTTACCCTCACTTACCCATGATAAAAGTTTGAGTGATTCATCTTCACTAAAAAGGATGTAATCATTTACAAACAAATATGTACCACGCGCATCCGTACTATCTGACATAAACTCATAAGGAGGTATGCGCACTTCCTTAAACTTATCCTCTTGCCAGTTATTTTCTAGTAGGTCATGTAACACATACGTTCCGTAGGGGATTTTATCTGTCTTTGTATAACTAGGATACCAGTTTATATCTTCCTTAGTACTTGACTCCATATAAATAACGAGTGCAAGAGCAAGTAGCAGCACACCAGCAATTACTTTAAACTTATTGCTCATAGCTGATTATTTATTTGGGTGAAAGAGGTTTTTGCTTTCGCGAAAGCGGTCTCATCGACCTCAAAATTTCCATACCAGATATAGTCGTAAATATCTGTCACTTTTCTGAACTGGCTTCTTAAACTAAGGTCTTCTATTTCAAATAAATAGTCATGATTTGTCTTTTGTACTTGCCAGTCTATAAGATCTTGTTCACTCATTTTCTGAAGTATACGTAGATAATAAAAACGCACAGCTAGTCTATAATTACCAGCAGCAATTGCCTGCTCAATGAGTTGGTCTAAATCTTGTCGCTGTATCAGTTCTTCATCATCTGATAGTAAGGTCTCAGGAGCTTTTATTTTTTCCATTAATAAGGAACCGCTATCTATTTTCATAAATAGCCATACAAAGAACACTAGTAAAGCTACGATGAGTATGTAGGGTAGTAGCTCTACTATAACTGCCCAAAAACCCGTAGCCTCGTTGCCACCAGTGAGCCAGCGTATGAACGCGTTATATAGATCGTTAATTTTTCTTTTAAAACGTGACCACAAAGTATCTTCTGGAGTGGCTTCTTTATAATTGAAGTCGTCGTCTTGTTTATATTTATCAAGACTATTTTCAGTGATGGGTAGCGGTGTTAGTTTTTCGTTGTCATAAGTGACAATACCACGAGGATCGTGATAGGTGTTTTCGGGATAGATTACTTCCTCTTCAACGATTTCCTCTGCTGTAGTTTCTTCCTGAGTTTGTTGTATAGCGGTAGCTTTCGCGCAAAGCGAACACAAAAAGAGCATACATAGCAGCAATACTTTATGCATTATTGCTACCTATATTGTTTATTTGATCAAGACTTCCCGTCTGATTTTTACGCTCGTTAAGGTTGAAGTAAATGAAGTTTACGGAGATGGCGAGTATGGTGTATAAGATATAGTTCATTGCAGAGGCTAGGACCTGTAATACTAGGTATACATTGTCAAAAAGTGCTGCTGGATCACCCATTGAGCCAGATTGTACACTACTTATGGTCTTGATAAGCGTATAAATAAGTACTGGAACTTGAAAAACAAAGCCAATTACCCCAATTAAAAACCCAAGGATGATTATCGTTATAAAAGTCATCCACCACTCGCCTTTAATTAAGTTTGCACTTTCTTTAATACTTTCTTTTATGCTAAGATTCTTGTCTATAATAGCAGGAAAGATGACACTAAGCTTGACATAAACATAAAGCAAAGGAAAGATGGCTAGTACAACAACTAAGACGCCTATGGTTTCTGATCCGGTTGAAAATATGGCGCCACCTAATACAACTGGAACTAACGCTACTACTAGCACAATTAATAAGTTTGTAAAACCCAATCCTAAAAAAGTGCCAGTCTTGGATTTAATGGTATCTACCACTGCAGTAGTGTCTGGAACGTCACCTCCAGCGATGTAAGCTTTAATATATTCAGAAACGCTTCCGTAAAGCATTGAATTGTAAATTATACCTACAATGGCAAGGCATGCAACAGAGATGAAGAAGCTACTCATATCTGATCCGTCACCAAAACTTGTTAAGAAATTTGCTCCCGCCGTCGCGTTCGTGTAGAACCCTACAGCAACAATGAGAAGTATGAACGGTATAGCACAAGTGCGAACAAGTACTTTGAGAAGTGGTTTTGCATTACGGCGTAAAAAGGTGAATGTATCACTTATGATCTGGCCAAGTTCACGCTGTTTTCTAAATTCCACTAGTTTAGTTAAGGTCATTAATTATAAATTTTCAAGATTAGGAATAAGCGCTAGTCTAGCAGCTTCTTCTTTATGTTTTTTAATAGGGTAGTACACGTAATAAAATATGATTAAAGCGAGAGAGCTTGCAATAATTACAATTGTAAGCCAGTCTGGCATTTCTGTATGTCTTGTTACAAACCCTTCTAGAAAACCTGCTATTACAAATAGTGGTATGGTGCTTACAACGATTTTGAGACCATTTTTCATTCCTCTTTTAAACGATTCTAGGCGCGTGTATGTCTGAGGAAATAAAATAGAATTACCTAGCACCATGCCTGCGCACCCTGCTATGATTATCACTGAGATTTCTATAGTACCATGTATCCATATGGTACGCACAGACTCCCAGCCTACGCCTTGCTCAAAAAAGAAGTATTGAAAACTGCCTAGCATGATAGCGTTGCGCATGATGATATACAACGATCCTATTGTTAAGAATATCCCATAAACAAAAGCCATCAATGCTACTTTTATATTGTTAATGGTAATTCCTAAAAACATATTGAGCTCACCTTGTTTCTTATAAACACCCATGGGATCACCTTTCTCAATGTTACTGAGTGTCATGTTTACATAACCATCACCCATAATACTTCTTACAAAAGAGCCATCATTTGCAGCACTATATGCGCCAATAAGGCTAAATAATAAAAAGGTTAAAAAAGCGATAAGCAGTTGTCGCTGGTAGCGATACATAATAAGCGGGAACTCCTCTGTAAAGAATGTTATAAAGCGCTTGCTTGACTCACGCTTTGTCTTGTATATGATTTGATGTGACTGAGAGGCAAGGTGATTTAAATACTCTAAAGTCTTGCTTTGAGGATAAAATGTTTGCGCATAACTAAGGTGATCTGTCACTTCCATGTAAAGACTAGATAGCTCATCTGGATGAATCTGATCTTTGTTGACCAGAACACTTTCGAATGTTAACCATTTATCCTTATTTTGCTTGACAAAAGCAGCTTCACGCATTTTCAACTTGTTATAGAGGTAAAGAAAAAGAATATATGGATAACTTTCAAATAGAAACCGCCCAAAATGTAAGTATTTATCAGAATGTTGCGAGTATAGGCGATCGCATTCTTGCATATCTAATCGATGGTGTAATTTTGATTGCTTATTGGATTCTTTCTTTGTTTTTGATTGCACAATTTGGGTTAGACTCACAGTCTATGGGCGATATTTGGGCTTACTACTTGGTTTTGGGCTTACCTATTTTTCTTTATTACATTCTTTTTGAAACATTCTGGGACGGAAAAACACCAGGTAAAGCAGCCATGAAAATTAGAGTAGTCAAGCTAGATGGTTCAAAACCAGGGTTTGGAAGTTACTTTGTACGATGGATTATGCGCATTATTGATATTGCGGGTTCCTCTGGGGGAATTGCCGTGGTAAGTATACTTATAAGCGAGAAGGGGCAGCGCTTAGGAGATATGGCAGCAGGTACTACCGTAATAACAGAAAAGAAACGTGTACGTCTTTCTGATAGTCTCATAGTAGATATTCCCGTAGATTACGTGCCTACCTATCCTCAAGTGACCGTTTTTAATGATAAAGATGTACAGCTTATTAAAACACTATTTTTAAATGCTAAGCGCAATGGTAATCACAATGTGATTGTAAAGCTAGCAGATAGGCTCAGGGAGAAAATGGATGTAGCTACTCCAGACGAGAATAATATTCAATTTGTAGAGCGTGTCCTTGCAGATTATAACTACTACACACAGCAATAATGGAGATTACTACAATTATTGATATTCTAGGTACGATCTCTTTTGCGATATCCGGAGCGCTCACGGCCATGCGCAAAAAGATGGATGTCTTCGGAATTCTTATTATAGCACTAGTCACCTCTGTAGGGGGAGGTACCTTGAGAGATATACTCATAGGGAAAACCCCTGTGAGCTGGATGCTTAACATAACGTTTGTATACGTGATTTTTGCTGCTACTATTGTAGCAATTATTTTTAGAAGTCAGCTTAAGTATGTGAGACGTTCTTTGTTCTTGTTTGATACCATTGGTATTGCTTTATACACTATGGCTGGAGTACAAATTGCAAGTGCAGCAGGGTTACATCCCGTAATCTGTGTAGTGCTAGGTACTATTTCTGCATGTTTTGGTGGTGTATTGCGTGATATATTATGTAATGAAATTCCTGTGATTTTCCATAAAGAGATATATGCCACTGTATGTATACTAGGAGGAAGTATCTACTTGTCACTTGAAACCTACGGCATGCCTAAAGTTTATGCTATGCTTGTTGCAGGCAGTATCACTATTCTTATAAGAACCCTTGCTGTAGTAAGGAAATGGAGTTTACCTAGTGTTTATAGAAAACAACACGCATAAAAAAAGGTTTCTGCGCTAGCAGAAACCTTTTAAAACCTAATAGACTCTTTAGAAAACAGGTTTAAAATATTTTAAAGGCTAATTCAAATAATTTATAAAACCAAATACTAGTTCTAGTGTTGAGACTACAGTATATACTTATAGACGAGAAAAAGTGAGCAAAGTTTCAAGGCAAGGATTGAATTAACAATATTTTAACCAAGGAGGATGTATTTGGCCTGAAAAGCCTCAAAAAACAAAATCCCGAGACTCGAGTTCTCGGGATTTCTTTGTTAGGTATCGTCTTTAATAAACACTAACCATCAAAACGAATTAAAAACGTTCCTAACAAATAAGTTAACTTACCCTATAGACGGTTTAAAAGAGTCAACGTTACACCATAATTATTATTTAACTTTACCTTATGTTAAAAGCAACCATGGTTATAGGCGCTTCATTGAAGCCACAGAGATATTCACATAGAGCAATCATACGTCTCAATGCTCAGAATCATCCCGTTATTGCGGTTGGGTTAAGAGGAGGAAAGGTAGGTGATATAGGGATTATCACTTTCGATCAAGCATTAGAGACAGTAGATGAGCTTAAAGAAGATTTAGATACTATTACACTATATCTTAATCCGCAGCGGCAAGAGGCTTATTATGACTTCATAATTAACCTGGCTCCTAAGCGCGTAATCTTTAACCCAGGAACAGAAAATCCCGTTCTTTATAAAAAGTTACAAGAGCACAATATAGAAGTTGATGTTGCTTGTACACTAGTATTACTAGCCACAGACCAGTATTAAATTTTTCTCGTTTTTATACGTACGCTTTCGCGAAATCGTAATAAACTACTTTCTTATAAATAATAATCCTAAAAAGGTCAAAGCACCGTTTAAGATTAATATAAAGAACCCAAATTCAAATCCCACTCCTGCCGAAAGCGTACTTATGATGTATGCAAGAATAGGCGATGCAATGGCAACTACTGGGACAAACTTGTCTTTTACATTCCATTTTGTAAAGAGTCCGTAAGCATACAGGCCTAAGAGAGGTCCATATGTATATCCAGCAAACGTAAATAGTTTTGCGATTACTGTAGCATCTGCAATTACGTATTTAAATATGATGATCACGGCAATGAGTAAAAGCGACATTACAATGTGGATGCGTTTGCGCACTGCTACTTGCTTTACGGCATCATATTTTTTTTCGATGTCTAGTATGTCTATACTAAAAGACGTGGTAAGTGATGTAAGTGCGCTATCTGCACTTGAATATGCAGCTGCAATTAATCCCAGTAAGAAAACAATAGCGAGTCCTATTCCCAAGCCACTATTTACAGCAATTGTAGGGAAGAGTTGGTCTTTGTGAGCATCGATTCCATTTTGAGAAGCATATACAGTGAGTAATAATCCTAGTGCTAAGAATACAAGATTTACAATGGTAAGTACGATAGTAAACCAAAACATATTTTTTTGAGCATCACCTAGATTACGACAAGTAAGGTTTTTTTGCATCATATCTTGATCTAGCCCTGTCATTACAATAGAAATAAAAGCTCCAGATAAAAATTGCTTTACAAAGAAGTCACCACTTTTCCAGTCGTCAAAAAAGAAAATCTGACTCATATCGCTATTAGAAATGAGATCTAAAGCCGCTCCTGCATTGAGACCCATCTCATCGCTCACAAAGTAGATAGCCACACCCACCGCGATAAGCATAAAGAGTGTCTGTAATGTGTCTGTCCACACAATAGTTTTGATACCAGCTTTAAAGGTGTATAGCCAGATAAGGATGATGGTGAGGGTTACTGTTACAAAAAATGGTACACCCATCTCATCAAAAACGAGTAGCTGTAATACGTTTGCAACTAGGTACAATCTAAAACTCGCACCTATAATTCTGCTTAGTAAAAAGAAAGAAGCTCCAGTCTTATAAGAATAGGTGCCAAATCTTCCTTCTAGATAGGTGTAGATAGAAGTAAGGTTCAATTTATAGTAGAGTGGGAGTAGTACGAGGCCTATTACCGCATAACCCACAGTGTAACCAAGTACGACTTGAAAGTAACTAAAGCTTGATGCCTCAATCCATCCAGGTACAGATATAAAGGTAACTCCAGATAGTGAAGCTCCTATCATGCCAAAAGCAACAAGGTACCAAGGGGATTGCTTTCCTGCTTTAAAAAAATCTGTGTTAGAATCTCCTCTACTTGTAAGGTAACTTATAAGCATTAAGACACCAAAGTATCCTCCAATGAGAAGTAAAATATGAATGGGTTGCATACATGAATCGTTAGGTCATACGAATATAGCCTTTTGATAAATAATTGCAGATTGTAAGAATAAAATTATCTAGATAATTACCACCTACTACTCGTAACGCAATGACTCTACTGGGTCAAGCTTAGCAGCTTTTATAGCAGGAAATAATCCGGATAGAATAGCTATGACAAAAGTGATAATTGTGGCCGCAATGATTGCTCCCCAAGGAGTTGTAAATACAAACCCAGCGACAGAGGCTATTAGTGCTCCTATACTTATACCAAGTATGATTCCTAGAAGTCCGCCTAGCTGTCCAACGATAATTGCTTCATAAAGAAATTGTGCAGCAATTACAGATTTTTTAGCGCCCAGTGCTTTTCTCACACCTATCTCCCGTGTACGCTCCGTTACAGAAACGAGCATAATATTCATAAGGGCAATACATGAACCAAAAATGGTGATAATACTAATTACCCAGGCGGCAACACCTAGTACACCAGTAATCTCACTAATCTGATTAATCAAGTCGTCGCTACGGCCTATACCAAAGTTATTATCTTCTACAGGTGAGAGACCACGTATGTTTCTAAAGGTGAGAATGGCTTCCTCCTCAGCGCTGTCTAGCAGCTCTGTGTCTTCTACCATTACACTCACGTTGTAGTTTATGTTAGGTTGGGTAAACATCGTTCTCGCAACTTGTATAGGGATAAGTACTCGTAAATCTTGATTGTTCCCAAAGGTGGCACCCTTTTCCTCTAGCATCCCGATTACGTTAAATTTGGTGCCTCGTATACTTATGGTTTTCCCTATGGGGTTATCATCCTTAAATATATTTTTATAAAAGTCACTCCCTAATACACAAACTCGTGTGTTGTTATCAATATCAAAAGAAGTAAAGTTTCTTCCTTTTTCTAGTTTGAGTCCAGAGTTGTTTAAAAAGTTTTCATTCACACCTACCACACTTGCTTCTGGATCTGTTTTGTCACTTTCGTACTTCACCTCAGCACTACGTGTTCCTTGAAAAGAAATAGCCGTAAGCGCAGTAGGGTAGTTATATTGTTCTGTAAATTCTTTTACTTGACGATAGCCTATAATCGGGTTAATGACTTGCTTCTCATCAGAGCGTCTAGAGGTAAACTCATAACGTTGCAGGTTAAAGGTATTACTTCCCATACTTGCAAAATCTGAGCTTATTGTATTCTCAAGCGCCTTTACAAGGCTAAGTATACCTACTAAAGCCGTAATTCCTATCGCAATAATAAAAACGGTTAAGACAGTTCTAAGAAGCTGACTTTTGATACTATCAAAGGCAATACGAAGATTCTCGCGGAAGAGTGAAAACATATTTTTAGATCAGAATTGGTTGGAACAATTTACAATAAGACTATCAAGTGGTCAAAACGTTACCATTATTTCTAGATTCTTTTTTGTTTTAGCTTTTAGGAGCGTATTAAGTTCTGTGTATTTGCTAGCGTTTCCTCCCGCTTTCCGTTGCAATTCCTCAGCATGGCCACGCCATTGCTTGCGGGATTTACACTACAATCGGGGCTATAGAGCACTGTTTTTGAATAGCGACTTACAAGAGAAGAAGAGAATGAAATAAGAAGTCTTGTCAAAGTTTCAAAATCTTGCTCGCAACCCCTCATTTTTTAAGATATTTGTGCAATGCCGTTTGGTAATGTTGGTAGTGGATTTGCAGAGATTTGACGGTAAACATCTTCTCAGCAATGATTAATGTAAAATAGCTTTTGGTGGATGTTTATCACATTTTCGCGAAAGCGTAAACAGATCATTTTCCGCAACAGTATTTCTCTATGAAGAGAGAGTCAGGTAGATGTAAGCAAGAGTAATAGCCTCTAGCATAATTAAAATGTAGGTGATATTCTAATAGAATCAATTACCAGATTACCAAAATATAAACGTAAAGGATTAACGTCTAACATATAATATGAGTACAAAACCTTCTATACCTAAAGGAACCAGAGATTTTTCACCAGAAGAAGTTGCAAAGCGCAGCTATATTATGAACACCATACGCACGCAGTTTCAGCGTTTTGGTTTTCAACCTATCGAGACGCCTAGTTTTGAAAACAGCAGCACTTTGATGGGAAAGTACGGAGAAGAAGGTGATCGCTTGATATTTAAGATTCTTAATAGTGGTGACTATTTACGTAAGGTGAAGGATGACGCTTTCGCGAAAGCGGACTCAACAGCACTCACACCACAAATCTCAGAAAAAGCACTTCGTTACGATCTTACGGTACCTTTTGCGAGATACGTAGTACAACATCAAAATGATATTGTATTCCCATTTAAGCGTTTCCAGATGCAACCCGTATGGAGAGCAGACCGTCCACAGAAGGGACGTTTCCGCGAGTTCTATCAGTGTGATGCAGATGTGGTAGGAAGTGATTCTCTATGGCAAGAAGTGGAGTTTGTACAGTTATATGATGCTGTCTTTAGCGCATTAAAGCTAGAAGGAGTGACTATCAAAATGAACAACCGCAAGGTACTTTCTGGTATTGCAGAGGTGATAGGCGCAAGTGATAAACTCATAGATTTTACCGTAGCGCTAGATAAGCTTGACAAAATAGGAGAAGAGGGCGTTACTAAAGAAATGCTTGCCAAAGGCATTACTCAAGAGGCGATAGATAAGGTAGCACCGTTGTTTACACTATCTGGTTCTTTTGGTGATCAGCTAGCAACACTTAAAACCTTGCTTGCAGATTCTGAGATGGGAATGGAGGGAATTAACGAACTGCTATTTATCAATGATGCCATTGAGAACTTAGGTTTACAAACCGCAACACTACAACTAGACGTAACCCTAGCCCGCGGACTCAATTATTACACGGGAGCTATTTTTGAAGTAAGTGCTCCAGAAGGTGTAAAGATGGGAAGTATAGGTGGCGGTGGTCGCTATGCAGATCTTACAGGTATTTTTGGGCTTAAGGATATGAGTGGTGTAGGGATCTCTTTTGGTCTTGACCGTATTTACCTTGTAATAGAAGAGCTAGGCTTATTTCCAGAAGAGGCGACAGAAGGTGTAAAAGTGTTTTTTGTAAACTTTGGTGATCAAGAAGCGGGTTATGCAATGCAAGCGATAAGCAAGCTACGCCAATCAGGAATCTCAGCCGAGTTATATCCAGATGCTGTGACGAGCAATAAGCAAATGAAAAAGCAAATGACCTATGCAAACCGTCGTAATATTCCTTATTTAGTACTAGCTGGAAAAGAAGAGATGGATGCAAAACAATACACGCTCAAAAATATGGCAGAAGGCTCACAAGAGACTGTAAGCATAGATGAGCTAGTAGCAGCTTTGAAATAAAATTTTTATTTCCCCAGCCCTAAAGGGAGTAAGAATTATAATGAATAAACCGAGCTACTCTTTAGGGACGGGGAAAGCTCGGTGAGAAATTAAAACAGAGCCACCCTTCAAGAACGGGAAGCTCGGTGACTAACGACTATTGACATAACACCTATGAACATCGATTTTAAAAAACTCCTTCCGCATATTCTAGTTGTACTTGGCTTTATAGTCGTGGCGCTGGTTTACTTCAATCCGGTGTTATCTGGAAAGCGCATTTATCAAAATGATATCAAGCTCTATGAAGGGATGGCAAAGCAGCATCGAGATTTTAGAGCAGAGACTGGTGAGGAGACCTACTGGACTAATAGTGCCTTTGGAGGGATGCCTACCTACCAGATGGGAGCGAGGTTTGAGTATGATATGATGGATAAGTTGGACCGTGTGATTCGCTTCTTACCACGCCCAGCAGATTATCTTTTTCTATATTTTATTTCTTTTTATGCGTTAATGCTTGTGATGCGCGTTCCTTGGAAGCTTGCTGTAGTTGGTGCGCTTGCCTTTGGCCTGTCTACCTATCTCATTATCATTATAGGCGTAGGGCATAATTCAAAGGTGCACGCCATAGGTTATTTTCCGCTCGTACTTGCGGGTATTATACTCACGTATCAGAAACGATATCTCTGGGGATTTTTACTCACTGCCGTTGCAATGGGGCTAGAAATACAGGCTAATCACTACCAGATGACCTATTATCTAGGGTTGCTTTGTGTGATTTTAGGGATTGCATACCTCATAGATGCTATCAAGAAAAATCAACTTCCACATTTCTTTAAAGCTTCGGGAATACTAGTAATTGCCGTACTATTAGGTCTCGCTACAAACGCAACCACCTTACTTGCTACTGCAGAGTATGCAGAGACAAGTATACGTGGCGAGCAATTATTAAAAGATGATCTAGCAAAAGACGCCGTAGAAGACGGTCTTGGCTTTGATTACATAACGCAGTGGAGTTATGGAAAGCTAGAGTCTCTCAATCTCATTGCATCAGATTTTATGGGAACCGGTACTGCTGCCGATTTGGGTCGTGATTCCGCTTTCGCGAAAAAGTTAAGCGAGTTAGGAGTGCCTCCTAATGAAGTAAGTTACTATGCGCAAGGAACAAGATTGTACTGGGGAGAACAACCCTTTGTAGAAGCTCCTCCATACCTTGGAGTAACCGTTTTTGCACTTGCATTATTAGGACTGTTTCTAGTAAATGGAAGATTGCGCTGGTGGTTACTAGCAGGTATGATGGTATCGCTCGTGTTAAGTTGGGGAAAAAACGTAGAAGGAATTACACGTTTCTTTATTGACTACATTCCGTTATATAATAAGTTTAGAGCGGTTACGAGTATACAGGTGATTTTAGAATTACTGTTACCTATCGCTGCAATGGTAGGGTTACACAGATTTTTAAACGACCGAGTAGATCAAGCCGAAAAGCAAAAGAAGTTGCTTATCGCTATAGGTTCGCTAGCAGGTCTTTTTGTGATACTCTACCTTTTTAGCGGAAGCTTATTTAACCTACGCTCTGCCGCCGAAGGACAGATGGCCATCGAGCAACCAGAAATATTAAATGCCATAAAAGAAGATCGCCTCGCTGTATTAAAAAGTGATGTGTTGAGGTCTTTACTATTTGTGCTTTTTATAGGAACCGCTCTGTGGTTAACGCTCAAGAAAAAGATTTCAGAAAACATTGCAATAATCACCATTGGTGCGCTCATAGTTTTTGACCTTGTAGGTGTAGATAGACGTTCTGTAAATGAAGAAAACTTCATCACCCAGCGACAATATGATCAAAACTTCCAGATTACTCCAGCAGATGAGGAGATGCTTAAGGATGATAGCTATTTCCGTGTGATTGATCTTGCTCGAGGATTTAATAATAGCCATACTTCGTACTATTTCAATTCGCTTAACGGTTATTCTGCTGTACAACCGCGTACGATTGATGATTTATACAATCAGCAGATTGCTCAGGGTAATGCTGAGGTGCTTAATATGTACAATGTAAAATACATCCTTCAAGATAGTGAGCAGGGTATGGGGATAAGCAAAAACCCAGAAGCAAACGGTCCAGCTTGGTTTGTAAATGAGATACAGTACGTACCAGATTATAATGCAGAGTTTGATGGTCTCACAAAAGTAGACACAAAAAATACAGTACTCATCCGTGAAGAATATCGTGAGGAACTAGGAAACTTCCAGCCTCGTAGAGATAGCACAGCTGTGGTACAAACTAAAGAGGTACAACCTAACAAACTCGTGTACCAAGTAGAAAATGGAAGCGATGGCTTTATGGTCTTTGCAGAGAACTATTACAAAAATGGATGGATTGCTACTGTAGATGGTGTAGAAACTACCATTTTGCCAGTAAACTATGCCTTGAGAGGTATAAAGGTGCCTGCAGGCGCTCACGAAGTGGTGATGACTTTTGAACCACAAGTGGTAAAAACCGGAGGGATGATTATGCTAGGCAGTAGTTTATTACTTTTCTTACTAGTTGCGGGAGGAATATTCTACACGGTAAAAAACCGTGATACAGAAGCACAGGCTTAATGAATAACAAGGTACTCATCATCGCATATTATTGGCCGCCTGCTGGTGGTCCCGGTGTGCAACGATGGCTCAAGTTTACAAAGTACCTACCAGAATTTGGCATAGCACCTATTGTTTACGTTCCAGAAAATCCTAGTTATCCTATTATAGATGATTCTTTGGTTGCTGAGGTTTCAGATAAGGTGACTGTGATTAAACAACCTATTAAAGAGCCGTATGGGTGGGCGAGTACGCTTTCGCGAAAGCAAACTAAAACCATTTCATCGGGCATTTTACCTAAGGAAGGAAAGCAAAGTTTGTTACAAAAAGCGATGCTCTACGTGCGTGGAAACTTCTTTGTGCCAGACGCAAGAGTAGGGTGGGTAGCACCTTCTGTGGAGTACTTGAAAAAGTACGTCGAAGAAAACAATATTGAAAAAATCATCACTACAGGACCTCCGCACAGTCTACATCTTATAGGTAACCAACTCAAAAGCTGGAAACCCAACCTAAGTTGGTTAGCCGATTTTAGAGATCCGTGGACGACTATTGGGTATCACGATAAACTCCGAATGACCGCCAAAACAAAAGCGCGCCACAAGCAGTTAGAAAAGCAAGTACTCACCACTGCAGATCATATCATTGTAACCAGCCCAGGAACAAAACGAGAATTTCAAGCGCTTACCGAAAGATCTATTACCGTTATCACAAATGGATTTGACGATAGAGTAATCACTCTGCATCAACCTACAGAGCGGTTTGTACTATCTCACATAGGTTCTTTACTCTCAGACCGTAATCCGCAGTTGTTGTGGAAGGTGTTGAGAGAATTATGTGATGAGTTACCAGCCTTTTCTAAAGCGTTAGAAATACAGCTTGTAGGGAAAGTAAGTCAAGAAATCATTGACGCAATAACGGCAGCCGGTCTAGAGTCACAATTAAACCTTGTAGGTTATGTAAGTCATCAAGAAGCACAACGATTACAAGAACAAGCAAATGCCTTGCTCCTCATAGAAATTAACGCCAATAAGACGAAAGGCATCATAGCAGGAAAACTTTTTGAATACCTAAGCGCACAGCGACCAATAGTCGCGATAGGTCCTAAGGGAGCAGATATAGGAGCTATTATAGAAAAAACAGCAACAGGTAGTTTTGTAGATTACAGTCAAGAGAAAAACTTGAAATCAGTAATTGAAGCGTTATTTACTGGTGACTTCAATTATGAAAGTAATACAACAGAAGTAGCCAAATATCATAGGAGAGAGCTCACAGCACAACTGAGTAATTTAATAGCGCAACTATAAAAGAAAACTGTGGGAATCGTATTAAAACAATCTTTTCAGAATCTTATAACGACCTACTTAGGTTTTGGTTTAGGTGCCGTAAATACACTGTTTTTGTACGTAAACTTTATGAGCGACACCTATTATGGGTTAGTGAGTTTTATTCTGTCTACCGCGTTTATTTTAGTGCCTTTTCTGGCTTTTGGGGTTCAAAATACGATAGTCAAGTTTTACTCATCTTTTGAGGGAGAAGATCAAGATCGGTTTCTAAGTTGGATGCTGGTTTTACCACTATTTTTAATTTTACCCATTACTGGAATCACGTATTTCTTACATCAACAAATTGCAGATTTCCTTTCGTCAAAAAATGAGATTGTTTCTGGCTACGTGTGGTATATCTTCATTATCGCCTTATCGTCGGCTTATTTTGAGATATTTTTCTCTTGGTCTAAAGTGCAGCTCAAAAGTACGTTCGGTAATTTTTTAAAGGAGGTTTTTCATCGTTTGGGCGTGACCTTACTTCTTGTGTTACTGGCTTTTTCTATCATAAATGTGGATACTTTTTTAGTGCTTACGGTTGCAATCTACGTAGTGAGAATGATTGTGATGCTGCTCTATGCCTTTGGACAACGAAAGCCTGTTTTTACGCTTTCGCGAAAGCGTAATCCCTCAAAACTTGATAGACAGCGCACCGCTATTATAAAGTACTCAACGCTTATCATAATTGCGGGTTCTGTGGCGACTTTGCTTATCGATATAGACAAGTTTATGATAGGTAAATATGTGGCGATAGAAAATGTAGCTTACTATGCAGTAGCTATCTACATCGCAACGGTGATAGGTGTGCCTGCGAGGGCAATGCACCAGATTACGTATCCGATGGTGGCAGGTATGCTCAATAATAAACAGTGGGAGGAAATGCGCATACTTTACAAGAAAAGTAGCCTGAGTTTATTAGTAATTTCTGGCTTGTTATTTTTACTGATATGCTGTAATATCAAAAGCCTTTATCTCATTGTAGGTCCAGCCTATGCGACGGCACTTTATGTAGTACTTTGTATAAGTGCTTCAAAACTTTTAGATAACTGTCTGGGTATAAATAATGCTATTGTATTTAATAGTGATTATTATCGAATTGTACTGGCAATAGGTGTTGTGGCGGTAATTGTAGCAGTAATTTTAAATATGGTGTTAATTCCCACACTGGGGATAAATGGTGCAGGAGTGGCAACGCTTATCGCAACGGTAGGCTACTCGCTTGCCAAATTACTTGTGGTGCAAGCCAAATTTAAAATGCAACCATTTTCTAAAAAGTCGCTATTAACCTTTGGAGTGATTGCTACCTTGTTTTGTGGGTTTTACTTTTGGGATTTTTCTTTTAATCCGCTAGTGGCAATTGTTGTAAAAGGCACTATGTTAGGAAGTATATACCTCATACTTTCTTATAAGCTTGAACTTTCTTTAGATATCAATAACGCGATCGATAGCGTGCTTGATACTGTGTTTAATAGATAGAAACTTTGCTTAATAACATAGAAAAACCCCGATTTACAATTGTAAATCGAGGCTTTAACAAACCAACCAAAGTTATCGTTAGTATTTGAGGATTAACAATTATCCTCGTACACGTATTTTTTTATTCTTCTTAATCTTTATATTTCTTCCGTTTGCACGCTGTGCTCTGTGTGTACGGTAGTTATAATCTACAAGATCTACAATACGACCTCTTCTGTTATAAATCACCTTCATATCTCCTACACGATCTAGACGACCATTATTATATCTTAAGGCAACAGAACCTATCTGTCTTACTTTACCACGACGGTTGTAATCTATGAGATTGCGACCTACTTTATAAATTTCACCTTGACGGTTATACTTTACAAAAGTGTTATTTCTGTAAGGATATGTTACACCATAGGCGTGTCCCGGCGTACCTTGATTAAAACCTCTGCGCCCTTGTGTGCGAGTTTGATATCTATTACCACGTTGTGTAAAATCAAACTGTCCATTTGTATATACCTCAAAGGTGATACCTCTCTCAGTAAATGTGATAGACTGTGGTACATTGTAACGTGGCCCTCTTTCTGTAGTGTGATCGAGATCTGTCACTGTGTTTGCTTGTGCAGTCATTCCTCCTAGAAACAAAACTGCGATTAATAGCTTTTTCATAATATAAAAGTATTAGGGTTGATACGTTACCGTCTTTCGGTGTACGCTTGCTAGTTAGTTTGCAATCAGCGTGCCAGAAATAGAAAAACCTTGTTACGTACAGTGTTTATAGGTGTTTACGCTTTCGCGAAAATGTACTCGGTATGAGTCTTAGAAATTAAAAAAGCGCTATTTCAAAACTTTTATAATCAGAAAAGCGTTATTTAATGATATAAATAACGCTTTATTTTTAATAATGATTTTCACTACATAGGTGTAGTGTCCAAAAACTTACTCTTAAGTTCTGGAGTAGGAATCATACAGGCTTCTTTTTTGCCAAACCATTTATAGCGATTACGGGCAATAAAATCATAAACCGCATCACGAAAGAATTTCGGAAGAATTAGAAACACAGCAAGCAAAGGCCAGCCAGCAGATAGTTGCTTTGCAATGTGAAGCGCCGCCGTAGATTTTGCATAGGCTTTATCTTCAGTCACTAAAATGATAGAGTCTACCTTATCAAGATCTATATGATGTTTTGCAGCAAGTTCTTTTCCTATCTCGCTTTGCAATGGAGCATATCTAAATAGATCCTTCTTATCACGCTGTATGATAAAGGTGATCGCCCCGTTGCACAAATTGCAAACTCCGTCAAAAAGGATGATTTTTTTAGTCATACTAATGATAGGCTATTACTTAGCATTCTTCTTTTTGCGTTGTACGAGCTCTAGTTGTTCTAGAGAAACATTTGTGGTAAACATCCCGTAATCTACGGTGGCTTTGCCTTTTTCTATACTATCTATCACTCCCACAGCCTTACCGTCAAACATACGCACGCGATCTCCTTCTCTTAAAATCACCTTTGGTTTTACAACCTCTGGTGCTGTTTTCTTAGCCTCTTTCTTTTTCTCACGTATGACTTTTACGTGCTTTTCGGCTTCTTTTTTTGTGGCGATTGCTTTGGCTTTTTCTGCCTTGGCTTGTTTTGCACTTTGTTTCTTACGCTTACTATTTTCTATCTGTACGATTTTCATAAACTCGGCTACGAGTTCGCGTTTTTTCTTATCGTGATAGAATTTCTTGCTTATGCCATCTAGCTTTGTACCTAAGTAAATCAAGCGCTGGTTGCTGTCATACAGTTCTTGGTAAGCCTCTAGCTTACTTTGTACCTTCTCATTTATTTCTGCGAGTTGGGCTTTTTCTTTTGCGGCTTGTTGTTCTTTCGCTTTAAGCGAACTAGTAGTTTTTGAGAGTTTGCTGCGCTCCTTTTGTAGGTTTGCAATACTCTTGTCAAAACGTATTTTTCCACGCTCTACCTTTTTCTTAGAGCGGTTTATAAGCGAGTAGGGGATGCCATTTTTTTGTGCCACCTCAAAGGTAAAAGAGCTTCCCGCTTCTCCCATATGTAGCTTAAATAGTGGCTCCAGTGTGCGTGCATCAAAGAGCATATTTGCATTTACAATCTCTGGCGTCTCGTTTGCCATCATCTTGAGATTTGCATAGTGCGTCGTGATAATACCAAAAGCCTCACGCTCGTGAAAAACCTCAAGAAACGTCTCTGCCAGTGCACCTCCCAGCTCAGGATCTGATCCTGTACCAAACTCATCTATAAGAATAAGCGTGTTTTTATCACACTTCTTAAGGAAGTAGTTCATATTCTTAAGGCGGTAGCTGTAGGTACTTAGGTGATTTTCTATACTCTGGTTATCACCTATATCTGTAAGAATCTTATTAAACAGGCACATTCTAGAATACTCGTGTACCGGTATAAGCATACCACTTTGTAGCATTACTTGCAGCAGCCCTACGGTTTTTAGAGTGATACTCTTACCGCCGGCATTAGGCCCAGAAATCACAATAATGCGACTCCCTTGATCTAGATGTATGTCTTGAGGATACGTCTTCTCATTTTTTGCATTATTATTAAGAAGAAGTAGCGGGTGATAGGCATCTTTTATGGTAAGTTCTCTATCTGTAGTAATTTTAGGAAGTAGGCCATTCAGCTTTTCGGCATACTTCATTTTTGCGGCTATTACATCTATGTCACTCAGTAGCTCTTGATACTCCTCAAATAGCGGGATGAAAGGACGCATCGCATTAGTAAGTTCTTTAAGAATACGTTTTACCTCTTCATCTTCCTCAAAAATAAGGTTGTTGAGTTCGCGCTGCGCCTGTAGCGTAGCTTCTGGTTGTATATAGGTGATGCTCCCCGTCTTTGAGCTACCCATAATAGAACCTTTTACCTTACGTCTATGCATCGCAGTTACAGCAAGTACACGCACATTATCTACTATAGTCTCGCGTATGTCATCTAGATAGCCATAACCAGCATACTGCCCTAGTGCGCTAGAGAAGCTTGAGTTTATACGACCTTTAGTTTGGTTAATCGCTCGGCGTAAGGTGCCTAGGGTAGGTGTTGCATCATCGCGCACCTCGCCATACTTATCTATTATTCTTGTGACAGCATCTATAATCGCTGTGGTATACTCTGTTTCCCTTACAGTACTATAAAGCGTAGGGTAGAGTTCTTCAAACTTTTTAAAAAACTTGAGGTGAATATTTACCGTCTCAGAGATGCTAGATAGTTTTTTAAAACTCCCTTTCTCAAGGGTACTATCTTCTATGGCTAGGTATTTTAACTCGTGGTCAAGACTATCAAAGCCGTGATTAGGTATTGCACTATCTGCCGTTCTAGAAGACAGGTACTCATTAGTCTGATGAAGGCCAAAAAGCGCTTGTTTAGGTGTAGGGTAGGGCTCTATGGTGAGCGCTTTTGCTTTACCTTTTTCTGTCGTACAACGCTCAGAAACCTGCTCACAAACAATATCAAATTCTAAGTCTTGAAGTGTCTTTTTATTGATTTTTATCATAGGGATCTCGCTTTCGCGAAAGCGTAATAGAACCACAACGGCTCTGTAATTATTTCTTTTTTCTCTAGCTTTGAGTTGTCTAATAGCAATGACAAACTCTTATACAAAAATACGGATTATGCACGTAAATATAGAAGACAGCTGGAAGCAAGAACTCACTGCCGAATTTGAGAAGCCTTATTTTAAATCGCTTACCACATTTGTAAAGGAGGAGTATGCTACCCACACGTGCTATCCGCCGGCTGGGGAGATTTTTTCTGCCTTTGATCATTGCCCTTTTGATAAGGTAAAAGTCGTGATTATAGGTCAAGATCCTTATCACGGAGCTGGACAGGCTAACGGACTTTGCTTTTCTGTGCAAGATGGCGTAGCGCATCCTCCATCACTTAAAAATATCTTTAAGGAGCTAGAAACAGATATGGGACTACCTACACCAGTATCTGGTAATCTAGATAGATGGGCAGCACAAGGAGTGTTACTTCTTAATGCAACGCTTACAGTAAGAGCAGGCGAGGCAGGATCTCATCAAAAGCAAGGCTGGGAGCAGTTTACAGATGTGGTGATAGATACGCTTTCGCGAAAGCGTGAAAACATTATTTTCTTACTCTGGGGAGGATTTGCCAAAAAGAAAGGTAGAAAAATAGATGCGTCAAAACATTTTATCCTACTCTCTGGACATCCATCACCACTAAGCGCAAACCGTGGTTACTGGTTCGGTAATAAGCATTTTAGTAAGGTAAATGAGATTTTACTGAGCAAAGGAGAAGCGCCAATAAACTGGTAAAACAAGACATAAAAAAAACGACGCCGAAAATTTGAATTAGCTTTCAGCGCCGTTTACTTTAAAGGTTGAATATTATTCTTCTTCCTCTGCTTCAGGTTCTGCAACTTCATTGCATGAAAATTGCAATAGCAGGAAATTGATAGCAATTAGGATTGCCATCACAATAAAAAAAATGGTCATTAAAAAAAATAAGTAGTTTGTTCCCTATAGATACATATCAATGGGAAAGGTTGCGTGCGTGCTTAATAAATTTAAAGAGATTTCTTGAAAAGACTCGCATCAAGCTGATTATCTATCATTTTTAAATCTGATAGTCTTGATTGAATACGCACAATTTCCTTGTCTGTAATCTGATCTTGAGACCAAGTGGTCATTGTGAGCCATTTTTGAATATCTTCTAGCTGCTGCTCATACCTATTTGCAAGTGTGCGGTCTATGGAAGGTATATTTTTAAAATCTGCAGATACTGTATTAATAGTTTCTAGTACGACTTTGATAGCATCATTGTTTTGAGAAACAAAATCTTCCCTACCTGCGATTACAAAGCAACTCCAAGGTGTAGGAAAATCACCTAATCTCTTGAAGACTCCTTTATCTACAATAGGTTTTGTAGTAAAGTGTTCCCACATGAAATAATCTGCAGTACCTTCTGTAAGTGCTGTAATAGCGCCATCTAAGGTGTTTATTACTTCAAATTTAAGCTCCTCTGTATTCCAGCCTCTTTGCTCTGCTTGAACGTGAGCCATTACGTGAGATCCAGAGCCATAGCGGCTTATTGCACATACTTTGTTCTCAAGTTCTTCTAGGGATTGTAAGGTGCTATTACCAGCAACATGCACCCCCCATTGTAGTGGAGAAGAGACAAATATTTGTAAAATCTTTGATGGATTACCATTTGCGATGTCCTTAATGATCCCGCCAGTTAAAATAACTGCTAGATCAATCTCGTTATCACGCAAAGCTTTATTCATAGCACCTGTACCTTCTGGAAAATCTATCCACTGTACATCTACTCCCTGTTCTTTAAACATTTCATCTTCTATTGCAAGATGCCAAGGAAGGTTAAAATGTTCTGGTACTCCACCTATTCGTACTGTAGTCATATGCTTAATTGTGCTTCGCTTTTAGATAGTCAAAAATAGCATATTGTGATCTAATTTTTGGTGTTTCTTTTTCTGCTTTCGCGAAAGCGTTATTCTCTTCTTTATTTTGAATACGAGCCTTTACATTATCTGATAGCTGAATGTTAAAAATCTCCATCAACTCTTTACGACAATCAGCATCTGTAATGGGCACAAGAACTTCAATACGTCTATCTAGATTTCTTGTCATCCAGTCTGCACTTCCCATAAATAGCTGCTCATCACCATCATGATTAAACCAGTAAATACGGCCATGCTCCAGATATCTATCTAAAATTGAGGTCATGTAGATATTCTCGCTCAGCCCTTTTACTCCAGGGATAAGAGCGGTAAAGCCGCGCACAAGCATTGTGATTTTTACCCCAGCTTGACTTGCTTTGTAGAGTAATTTAATCATATCCTTATCCTCAAGACTATTCATTTTTATTTTTATCTCTGCATGTTTGCCAGACTGAGCAAAATCAATCTCATCATTAATGAGCTTTTCAAAAGTGCGTCGTGTTGTAAAAGGAGAGACAAGCAAATGCTTGTTACGAGGTACAATGAGGTCTCCTTCTAGTACTTTAAAGACTCGGTTTAATTCCTTGCCCAGTTTTTTATCTGCCGAAAAGAAGCCATGATCTGCATAGATTTTTGAGGTTTTTGCATTAAAGTTACCAGTACCTATATAGATGTATCGACGGTTTTTTCCTTCCTCTTTGCGCTTTATAAGTAATATTTTAGAATGTACCTTGATACGCGGGTAGCTATAAATAACGGTAGCTCCTTTCTCTTCAAAAGTGCGTCCCCAAGTAATGTTATTCTCTTCGTCAAAACGAGCTTTTGCTTCTATAAAGATGAACACCTTTTTACCATTATCTAACGCCTTAAGTAGCGCCGAAGTAAGTGGAGATTCACTTGCTACCCGATATAGGGAAATCTTTATTTCTGTTACATCTTTATCTTCTGAGGCTTGCTCTATAAAACGCTCCACATAGTTAAATGACATAAACGGAAAATGCACCAGATGATTTCTGTCTCTTAATACTTTAAAGTAATCTGTAGCATTCTCGAGAGCATTATGTTTTATTAATGGTTTCTTTTCAAAATGTAAATCAGGATTTTCGGTAGGGTCTGGAAACTGAAAAAAGTCATTAAAGTTGTGATAGCGACCGCCTGGCATCATGTCTACCTTACCTACACGCAAGAGTTTTCGTAATTTCTTTGCATCATCTTTATCCATAGATGCATCATAAAGCAACCTCGTAGGTTGCCCTTTGTGTCGTCTCTTTAAAGACTCATAAATACGGTCTGCAAGAATACCATCTAGCTCATCATCTAGATATAACTCAGCATCTCTAGATATCTTTACTTCAAAAATGCCACGTATTTCCTCATTAGGGAAAATTGTGTCCATTTTATAGTGGATAATATCGTCTATAAAAGTAAGATAATGCTCTCCACTTTCCTTGAGTAGGTGTACAAAGCGATCTACTTTATGAGTAGGGATTGTTACAAATCCCACCTTTGAGTTGTCCTTAAAGAGAACGTAAAAGTATAGTGATTGGTCTTCTAGAAAGATATCATTCTTTGCTCCAACATCAACCTTTTTAATATCAATATGCTCTCTTATGGTAGAAGCATACCAGCCATCTGCAAGAATTTTGTGCTTGTCTGTATAAGTTTTTGAGGTAAGGATGTGGATATGGTGCTTTTCTAGCTCTGGGATAATCACTTTTCTAAAAGTGTGGCCAAAACGTTGCTGTTGCTCATGCACCGTTGCTTTGATCTCCTTAACAATCTTATTAGGTTTAAGGGATAATTGCTTTCTAATTTCTTTTTTTACTCTTTTGAGTTGGCGCAATTGTGACACGCGAACTCTAAAAAACTCATCTAGATTAGTGGAATATATCGCTAGAAATTTGAGACGCTCATACAGCGGATTATTCTCTACATCTTCGGCTTCTTGAAGTACACGCTCGTTAAAACTAAGCCAGTTTAAATCTCTATGTCTAAAATTTTCGTCGGTAAGTTTAATCATCTCAGAGTATTTACTCAAATGTACAAAAGCACTCCCCTGGAAGGATTAAGTCTATGTTAAAAGAGGAGCAGTAAATGCTCCTCTTAAAGAAATGATATTAACCTAAAACGTATTAATCTTTTGTGAGTGCATCAAGTGTATACTGGATAAGAGCTTCGGTTTGCTCAGTAGGTTTATCGCTAAAAGTCATATTTGCTCTATTGGCAATAATACAATTGAGAGATACAGCACGGTGTCCTAGTAATTTTGCTAGGCCATATATTCCAGAAGTTTCCATCTCTAGATTAGTAACCTTAAGCTCTTTGCTAGTTGCGCTTTCGCGAAAGCAAAAAGTTCCTAGCTTCTCATTCATGGTAGCGTCTGTTGTTTTGAGTCTTAACATTCTTCCCTGTGGACCATAGAATCCAATGTTTGTAGCAGTAAATCCATCCACCATTGTATCTGAAGCAAATTTTGCTGCAAGTTGCTCATCACAAGAAACTACGTAAGGTTCACTTTTTTCTGGAGCCCATGACATGTGCTCTATAAAAGCTTTTTGTATTACTGGATGCTGTACGTGTTTACTATCATAAAAGTGGAGTAGGGCATCCAGACCTATCGCATAACGGCTCATTAAGAAGGAGTTTACGGGTATATCTGCTTGAATAGAACCACTTGTGCCTATGCGTACAATATTTAAGCTAGTATGCGTTTCGTTGATCTCTCTTGTTTCTAGGTTAATGTTAACCAGCGCGTCAAGTTCGTTGAGTACAATGTCAATGTTATCTGTGCCTATTCCAGTAGAAATAACTGTGATTTCTTTTCCTTTATAAGTTCCGGTACTTGTTTTGAATTCGCGCTTTTGTGTTGTAAAACGCACACTATCAAAATATTTTGTAACCGTATCTACACGATCAGGATCTCCTACTGTGATTACTGTAGGAGCAAGATGCTCTGGACGTAAATTAAGGTGATAAATACTACCGTCTGGATTAAGTATAAGTTCTGATGGTGCTATTGCCATGTATTAAGTTTTTGTGAGTTGATGGTTATCGTCGTTGTAAACATATTCATATTTTGATGCACCTCCTAATGTACAGGGGTACTTCATTTCTTGAAATACATTAATTGAATTGTCTAGAATGTTATTTGCTTTCTCTGTTAAAACGAGACGATTGTCTATGTTTTCAAAAAATGGAGACATACGAGTTATCATTTTCTTGATTTGTATATCACCGTAGCCATAGTACCCTTGATAATTGAGCATATAGCCACATAATTGATGTTCTGTCTTGATGTTGTATGTCCTTATGAGTCTAAGCATATTTGTCTCTAGCGTATTGAGACCTGTAATTGCGCTAGGAAAACGTTCTTTATGAGCACTTATGCAATTAGACAAGTAAATAAAATTAGAATCTTTGGCTCTTTTTGGATCTAACTTAAGTGGGTCTTTACCACAATAAAGTCTCCATAAGTCATCTGCAATAAAAAGATCATGATTAGTAAGAAGTACTTTATCTTTATAATGAATCAGTAACTGCTTTTGAGATAGTTGAGATAGGGCAAATAGTTCCTTTTCTCCAGAAACCCTGCCGCTACATACTAGGTAAACATTTGCTTTGTACCCTTGAGATTTTATAAAACTTATGCACGCAAGCATATTTATATGACAAAAAAGATCATATTCAAACCACAATACAATCTCTTCATATTGATGAGCATCTGCAATAATGGCTAGCTGACTACCAAATATTTCGTCATAACCTCCTGCTTGGTCAGGGTAGTTATTTTTAAAAAAATCAACACGTGCTTTTCTAAAAGCCCTACTTGTAAGATCTACTATAGTTTTCCCCTCACAAAGCATCTCTCTCCATACTGCATAATCTCCCTCTATTTTCATGGTTAATAGGCGGTCATTAAGACTGTCACCATTAGTAACGTGCAACGTTTTTTTCATAATACGGAGGGATAATTAAAAAATAAAAACAGTTAAAAATAGATTTATTAACCGCCTACACGCTTTGTTTTAAAGCCTTTCTCTTTTAAAAAGCTCATAATGCGATCTCTATAATCGCCTTGAATGATAATACTTTCATTTTTAAAACTTCCACCTACACCGAGCAAGACTTTAATCTCTTTAGCAAGAATTTTAAAATCTGATGTAGCTCCAGTATAACCTTCAATGATTGTAATGGGCTTACCTTTACGTTTCTCATATTTACAGATGAGAGGATCGTCTTGTATCCAAAGCGTATCTTCTATATCAAGATTTTCGATAGGATCTTTTTCCGGAGTATGATCCGGAAAAAGATTCTTTAATTGATCGCCTAAGTCCATAATTATTCTTTAATCAGTCCTATTTCTACTAGGCGCTGGTGTAAAAAGTCTCCAGCAGTAATATCCTCAAACGCCTTAGGGTGTTCTTCACTCACACACTCATCAAGACAATTCAGTTTCATATCTGATCTCGGGTGCATAAAGAAAGGAATACTGTAACGAGCGGTTCCCCATTCTTCTTTTGGCGGATTTACCACTCGGTGTATTGTAGAGCGTAGTTTGTTATTAGTATGGCGCTCTAGCATGTCACCTACATTTATTACTAGCTCATCTTCATTAGGAATCGCGTCTATCCACTCTCCGTCTTTGCGTAACACTTGAAGCCCTCCAGCAGATGCTCCCATTAATAAAGTAATCAAGTTGATGTCTCCGTGTGCTCCTGCACGTACGGCTCCCTTAGGCTCTTCACTAATAGGTGGGTAATGAATAGGGCGCAAGATGCTATTACCATTATTTGCCCAGTGGTCAAAATAGAACTCATCAAGGCCAATGTATAATGCAAGTGCTCTTAATACGTAAATACCTGTCTTTTCTAGCATGCGGTATGCTTCCATACCTTTTTCATTAAATTCAGGTAATTCTTTTACTTCAATGTTTTCTGGATACGCTTCGGCAAGGTTTGCGTCTTCGTCTGCTTCTTGACCAAAATGCCAGAATTCTTTTAAATCTCCCTCTTTCTTACCTTTTGCATGTTCTTTACCAAAAGAAATATACCCACGCTGGCCACCGCCTCCTTCTATTTCATATTTTTTCTTAGTATCCTCTGGAAGTGCAAAAAAGTCCTTTACATTTTTATATAATCCATCTACAAGTTGATCATCTAGAAAGTGATTCTTTAATGATACAAATCCTATCTCTTCGTATGCTTTTCCTATCTCTTGTACAAACTTCTGTTTACGAGAGTTATCCTCGCTTAAAAAGTCTGCTAAGTCTACACTTGGTATATTATTCATCATTATTAATTTACTGTTGTCTTACGAAGATAGTTAAATTTAGGGGGGTAACGGCGTTATTGACAATTTGGGATGCAAAATTGTTAGTAACTTTTTGTGCGCTTTCGCGAAAGCGTAATAAGTCAACTTTAAAGCTATACTATGTTAAATTTATTAGTAATTGATAGTCAAAAAGATAGTTTCATATTAAATTCAAGTTAAACCAAATGCTCTTATGGAGTTAGAGCCTATTATCTTTCTATCTTTAGGTTATGGAAAAGATATTAGTAGCAGGTGCCCACGGTACCACAGGAAAAAAAATAGTTAACCTTTTAAATGAATCTCAATACTTCACACCGATTGCAATGGTGCGTAAAGAGGAGCAAAAATCCTTTTTTGAATCGCAAGGTGTTGAGACAGTTATGGGAGACCTAGAAGAGGATGTAAGTCCAGTTTTTAGTCAACCATATGATAAAGTACTTTTTGCAGCAGGATCTGGTGGAAAAAAAGTAGTAGCAGTAGACCAAGAAGGCGCAAAGAAAATGATTGATGCTTCAAAAAAGAATAACATCAAGAAGTTTGTAATGCTAAGCTCCATGGGAGCAGATAATCCAGAAGAGGCAGAAGACTTGCAGGATTACCTAAGGGCAAAACATAATGCAGATGTATACCTAAAAGAAAGCGGACTCAATTATGCGATAGTGCGTCCAGGAAGCTTGACAAATGATGAGCTTACAAATAAAATTGAGCTACAAGAAAAGCTTGGAAAGCACGGAGAAATAAGTCGTAATGATGTAGCGCAAACGCTGGTACGCTCTCTTAATGACGATGTAGCAAACAGAGAAACTTTTGAAATTATAAAAGGCGATACGCTCATAGCAGATGCCTTAAATAAAGTAGCAGTACATTAAAAAAAAGTACAGCGGATTATAAAAATGCGACTCCCTTCGGTGAGTCGCATTTTTTTTGCTTTTAATTTCTGGTTATAATTTTTTGTCATGTTTGAGGAGCTCATTAAGAGCTTAATCGTTCTATAATTTTATCAGCAGTTTCATTTGCCGATGAAATTGCACCATCCATATAACCCGGAAAGTTTTTTGCACTTTCTGAACTTGAAATAAATAAATTGTCGTCCCATAGAGACTCTCGAAACAAAGGATTCCCATTATTTTGATGCGGAAATAATGGACTCTCAGATACTACATGAGTGTGTGACTCCTTGCTCCATACACATTCATGGTATGCTGTATACTCTTGAGCACTTGTGCCAAAAACATTCACCAGCTGATTTATAACTAGTTTTTTACGTTCTTTGTCACTCAGTTTTTTATAAGAGGCATTTATAAAGCCACAGAGAGCAAATTTTGATTTTTCAACATTTTCATGATTGTAAAATTCTGTAACTGGTCCTATGTTGCTAAAAAGAGTACTAGGCTTTTGCCCTGCTTCCCAGAATGGAGTAGGGTATGTGATTGCAACCTTTATAGAGTCTTCCATCCAAGTATGTGTTTGCAGTGCGAGCAGAGACAATTGAGATGGTAATGGTGGTGTAAAAGTAATTTGGGAGACCCATAACTTAGGTGGTAAAGCGAGAACTACTGCATCTGCTTCAAAGGTATCTTTGCTTAAAACTAGAACCTTATTGTTTATATACTGCACAGATTTTACAGATTGGTTGAGTAAGATATTTGTACTATCAAGCTTGTTGTAAATTGCGTCAATCAATGCAGAGGTTCCGCCTGCTATTCTATAGCTAGCAGCTTGTGATGGGATTTCTATTTGCTGAGCTCCATTACTCCCTACGGGTTCGTAAAAAACAGTAGCATCCATGTGCTGTTTAAACCTCGAGATGTTTAACTCTTCTAGAAGACTTACAACCTCTGTGTGATAATCTCCAAACCACGTTGCGCCCATTTCTACGGGAGCTTGCTCTTCATTGTAAAGAGTGTGGATTCTACCGCCTATGCGAGATCTTGCCTCCAGAACGGTATATGGTATTCCTTGTTTTTGTAATCGATATGCAGTAAGTAACCCTGATAATCCAGCTCCTATTATTATAACCATAACACAAAAGTAGAGAAATCATAATCACTAGCGCTTTCGATGACTTAATTCGCTACATTTGAGGTAATAGACAACAACCTAATGGCGACTACAACAAAATCTAACATACCCTTTACTTACAATAGAGCATCTTTAGAAAACGATACCTTACTTAAACTATATAGAGCAATGCTTAAACCTCGTTTGATAGAGGAGCGCATGCTTATTTTACTAAGACAGGGAAAGGTGTCAAAATGGTTTTCTGGTATAGGTCAAGAAGCAATCTCCGTAGGAGTCACTGCTGCGATGAAGCCAGAAGAGTATATATTACCTATGCACCGTAACCTCGGTGTTTTTACTACTCGTGAGATTCCTTTATATAGATTATTTACACAATGGCAAGGAAAGATGAGCGGCTTTACTAAGGGACGCGATCGTAGTTTTCACTTTGGCACGCAAGAATTTAATATTGTGGGTATGATTTCTCACCTAGGTCCACAACTTGGTGTAGCAGATGGTATTGCACTTGCACATAAATTGCGCAATGAGAAAGCCGTAACCGCCGTTTTCACTGGGGAAGGAGGTACAAGTGAGGGAGATTTTCATGAGGCTCTCAATGTTGCATCTGTATGGCAATTACCTGTACTATTCTGCATAGAGAATAACGGTTATGGATTATCTACTCCTACAACGGAGCAATATAACTGTGAGCATCTTGCTGATAGAGCAAAAGGTTATGGGATGGAATCTCACATTATTGATGGAAATAATATTTTAGAGGTATACACTAAGATTTCAGAAATTACAGAAGATATACGTAACAATCCGCGTCCAGTTTTAATAGAGTTTAAAACGTTTAGAATGCGTGGTCATGAGGAGGCAAGTGGTACTAAGTATGTTCCTGAGGAATTAATGGAATCATGGGCAGCAAAAGATCCGCTACTTAACTTTGAGCAATATTTGATAGAAGAAGGGATTCTTTTTCAAGATACTAAAGAGTCCTATGAGATTTCTATTAAAGAGGAAATTACAGAACACCTCGATAAAGCATATGCAGAGGATAATATTACACCTGATCTAGAAACTGAGATGAAGGATGTGTATGCTCCGTTTAGCTTTCGCGAAAGCGTACCTACCAAAGACACAGAAGAGCTACGCTTAATAGATGCTATATCTCAAGGACTGAGACAGTCAATGGAGAAATACGATGATCTTGTCATTATGGGACAAGATGTAGCCGAATACGGAGGTGTTTTTAAAATCACCGATGGATTTGTGGAGCAATTTGGTCGTGATAGAGTGCGTAACACACCCATTTGTGAGAGTGCCATTGTAGAGACTGCTATGGGTCTTGCTATCAATGGTAAAAAAGGATTGATGGAAATGCAATTTTCAGATTTTGCAACTTCTGGCTTTAATCCTATTGTAAATTATCTCGCAAAATCACACTATCGTTGGTCTCAACCCGCAGATGTGGTGATACGTATGCCTTGTGGTGCTGGTGTGGCTGCTGGACCTTTTCACTCTCAAACTAATGAAGCCTGGTTTACACATACACCAGGTCTTAAGGTGGTTTTTCCTGCTTTTCCAGCAGATGCAAAGGGATTACTTGCAACGGCTATAGAAGATCCAAATCCCGTGCTATTCTTTGAGCATAAAAAGCTATATAGAAGTATAAGACAAGAAGTGCCTACAGATTATTACACAATCCCGTTAGGTAAGGCTGCACTAGTAAGAGAAGGGTCACAGCTTACCATCATCACCTACGGAGCAGGGGTGCACTGGGCGCTTGACTTATTAAATAAAAGAGCAGAACTATCTGTAGATCTTATAGACTTGAGAACACTACAACCACTAGATAAGGAGAGCATCATCGCATCTGTTTGTAAAACGGGTAAGGCATTATTACTTACAGAAGATTCTGGCTTTGGGTCTATTATGTCAGATATTTCGGCCCTTATAATGGAATCTTGTTTTGAGAAGCTAGATGCACCGGTAAAACGTGTGACAAGCTTAGATACTCCTATTCCTTTTGATGCAAATCTAGAGCAGCAGTACTTACCATTAGAGCGTCTAGAAGGTGAGCTTCAAGAGCTCATAGACTATTAAGAATTTACAATAGATTATTATTTAAAAAGGGCTTCATATATGAAGCCCTTTTTTTATGGGATTGAAAATGTTAATGTTTTAAGTAAAAATGAGTTAAAAGCTGGAATCTTGGCTATCGGTTAACATTTAGCCGTTAAAGGCTGCTAAAGAATAAAAATAAAGCGGTTTATCTAGATACTTTTACATCATACTAATCAATAAAAACAATATATTATGTTACGCTGGACAGTTATTTTTATCATCATTGCAATCATCGCAGCAGTCTTCGGATTTGGCGGAATCGCTTCAGGTGCGGAAAGCATTGCAAAAATATTATTCTTCATCTTTATTGTACTCTTCTTACTTTCTTTAGTAAGTAGATTATTCAAGAGATAAGACTATTTAAACATACTTAAAACGCAGCCTTTCATTTACGAGAGGTTGCTTTTTTTAATTTAATCCTAATTATTATGAACTATATAAAGTCAATTATACTCGTGGTTTTTATAGCTACACTAGCAAGCTGTGGACCATCTCAAGTGGTAAAACAGTCTAAAAAAACTCTCAAAGGAACTTGGACACTTAACGAAGTAAGTTATGATCGACAAGGAACTTTTAATATCAACCTTTTTAATGACGCATCGCAAGAATGTATGGAAGGAAGTACATGGCGTTTTATCCCTAACAACAACTTTGGAAATTATGAGCTTTCTGGAGTAGGTTGTGATGTAGAGAAGCGATATTTCGTATGGAGTATACCAGACAACGAAGGTGATGATATGAATTATAATATTCTTGTGAAGCCAACAGATGCTAAAATGAAGTCTGAAACTAACGCTGGCTTTAGAGTAGCACTTTCTTACCTATCTGAAGACCAATTACAAATGTCGCAGACAGTGAGCGTAGAAGGAAAGCCCTTTAATATTACAATGAACTTTACAAAAATTGCAGAGTAATCTGTGGTCAACAATCAACCTAAAGAATTAAGATTATGAAAAATATAGTAAGAAAAATTACAGTAATAGCATTAGGAGCAGCTATGCTCACGGGTTTCACAAGTTGTGAGGCCACAAAAAATGCAAATAACAAACAAAAAGGAGCAGTTATAGGTGCAACTGGAGGAGCTATTCTTGGAGCAATTATTGGTAACAATGCTGGTAAAGGTGGCAATGGAGAACTAGGTGCTGTTATAGGTGGCGTAGTAGGTGGTGGAGCAGGTGTTCTCATTGGTAACAAAATGGACAAGCAAGCACAACAAATAGAGCAAGAGCTTCCAGGTGCAACGGTAGAGCGTATAGATGACGGTATCGTGGTGACCTTTGATGAGAACTCAGGTGTTTATTTTGATACTGCAAAATATAATGTAAACCCAGAAAGTCAGACATTGCTTAACAAGCTATCTAATATCATGAAAGAGTATAACCAGACTAACGTGGTGGTGGCAGGACATACGGATAGTGTGGGATCTGACGCAAATAATATGACTTTATCACAAAACCGAGCAAATGCTGTGACTAACTATATGGTAGGTACAGGATTATCTGCAGGGAGATTTACTACGGTTTGGTATGGAGAAGCGCAACCAGCAGCTAGTAATGACACTGCAGAAGGTCGTGCCCAGAACAGACGTGTACAACTTGCTATCGTTCCTAATGAAGAGATGAAGCAGGACGCGGTGAAAGAAGCAAACGGAAGGAACTAATTCCTTCTGTTAAACAGAAATCACAAAATCCTCAAAACTTATGTTTTGGGGATTTTTTATGCGATCTAATCTGTAAATTCACATAGTGGAACAAGATTGCGATATCATAATAATAGGTGGGGGTCTGGCGGGACTTACAGCCGCTGTACATTTATTGCAAGCTGGCTTCTCTGTGATGCTTATTGAGAAAAACACATACCCTAAACATAAGGTTTGTGGCGAGTATGTATCAAACGAAGTACTACCTTATCTAGATGAGTTGGGTGTTTATCCCATAAATAATGGCGCTAAGAAGATAAATCGTTTTCAATTTTCTGGACTCTCTGGCAATGCACTTGAAATTGAACTTCCTTTAGGAGGTTTTGGTATCAGTAGGTATGCACTAGATCTAGCTTTGTATGAACGAGCTATAAGCCTAGGGTTGGTATTTGAGCAGGCAACCGCTACAAATGTTACTTTCGGGAGAGAGCAGTTTGAGGTTACCACAAAAGATAAAAGTTTTAGAGCACCCTATGCTCTTGGAGCCTATGGTAAGAGGAGCGGATTAGATATTACGCTTTCGCGAAAATTTATAAGTACAAAATCCCCTTGGATGGGTGTAAAAGCACATTATGCTGGACAATTTCCTGATGATTTGGTGGCATTGCACAATTTCTCAGGAGGTTACTGCGGATTATCAAAAGTCGAAACAGATGCAATAAATGTTTGTTACCTAGCAGATGTAAATTCGTTTAAGAAACACAAAGATTTAGATACATACCGAGTTGAGGTATTAGAGCAGAATGGTTATTTAAAAGATTTTTTCGCGCAAGCGGAACCTATTTTTGAAAAACCACTCACCATTAGTCAGATCTCATTTCAAGATAAATCTGCGGTGGAGAATCACTTATTAATGATAGGGGATAGTGCAGGACTTATACATCCTTTATGCGGTAACGGTATGGCTATGGCTATACATAGCGCAAAGATCGCAAGTGAGTGTCTTATTAATCACTTGACAATTTCAAGAAAGCGGGAGCATCTAGAAAAAGAATACACAAAGCAGTGGAAGCGAAACTTTGCGAGAAGAATGCGCAACGGTGCCCTTATACAACGTGGGTTGCATAATGCAACGATTACTAGACTGGGTGTGAGGATTCTTCAAAAGTCGCCTGGTTTATTAAGTAGTGTCATACAGTCTACACATGGAAATCTTATAGCATAATGAATTTTGAAAATCGTAGCACAACTCCTGAGTTAATGGATGATCCTAATCTTCCTGAGGCAGATTTGCTTCTAGCATTAAAGGATCTTGCTATTGTAAATAAATACTTAGGTGGTAATCATATTACAATAAACGCGCTAGAAAAACTAATAAGTGCACATCCCGAGAAAAAGAAGTGGCGTGTAGTAGATGTGGGTTGTAGTGATGGAGAGGTATTAAGGCACATAGCAAAGCACTTTAAAAATAGCGCTGTTGATATTTCATTTTTTGGGGTAGACATTAATGATAAAAGTATTGATAGTGCCCGAGAGAAATCAAAGGACTTTGATAACTTGAGCTTTAGCCGTCAGAATATATTAACGATAGATGATACTACTTTTGAATGTGATGTGATTATTTGCACCTTAACAATGCATCATTTTTCTGATGAACAACTACTTGTGTTTATGGAGAAATTTAAAAAATTGGCAAGTATTGGTATCATAGTAAACGATTTACAGCGAAGTAAGATAGCGTACCGTTTATTTCAGCTTTTTAGCGGTATATTTATGAAAAGTAAAATTGCTAAATACGACGGAAGAGTGAGCATTGCCCGCTCTTTTAGGAGAAAAGAATTAGAAACCTATTCAAAACAACTTGCACTAGACGACTATTCCATACAGTGGAAATGGGCGTTTAGATATTTGTGGGTGATAAAAACTATATGAGCGTAACCATTACGACGGTAGCAAAACAGTTACCACAATATTCACGTACTACAGCAGAGATAATACCTTTTCTAGACGTATGGCTAGATGGGCAAGAAGATCGTTTTAAACGAAAGGTTAAGAAGATTTTTGGTAATGCTGCCGTAGATAAGCGCTATAGTATTATGGCGCCAGAAGAGGTATTTACAGCCACTAGTTTTCAAGAGAAGAATGACATTTATACTCGCGAGGTTGTAAAGTTAGGAGAGCAGGTACTATCTAAAGCGCTTACTAAAGCTTCATGGGATGGTACTAGCCTTGATTATATTATTACGGTAAGTTGTACGGGGATTATGATTCCTTCGCTAGATGCATATTTGATTAATGCACTTAAGTTACGCCAAGATATTGTACGATTACCGGTAACAGAGATGGGTTGTGCTGCTGGAGTGAGTGGTGTGCTCTATGCAAACGAATTTCTTAAAGCAAATCCTGGAAAACGAGCAGCTGTTATAGCAATAGAAAGCCCTACGGCTACTTTTCAACATGACGATTACTCGATGGTAAACGTGGTGAGTGCAGCTATCTTTGGTGATGGTGCGGCTTGCGTTCTCATGTCAAGTAAAGAAGAAGATAGCGGACCGCAAATAGTTGATACAGAAATGTATCACTTTTATGATGCTCAGGAAATGATGGGCTTTAAGCTTGTAAATAGTGGTTTACAGATGATTCTAGATCAACAAGTGCCACAACAGATAGCAGATAAGTTTCCAGATATAATTCATCCATTTTTAGAGAAGAATGGATATAGTATAGAAGATGTAAATCATCTCATATTTCATCCAGGAGGACGTAAGATTGTAGAAACGGTTGAGGATCTTTTCGGTAAGCTAGGTAAAAACATAGATGATACTAAAGAGGTGCTAAAGTTATATGGAAATATGAGTAGTGCTACTGTATTGTACGTTTTAGAACGTTTTCTTGATAGAGAATGTGAGGAAGGTGATCTGGGAATTATGCTAAGTTTTGGCCCAGGGTTTTCGGCGCAACGTGTATTATTAAAATGGTAAGTGATGAGTCAATCTTATAAGAATAAATACGCAGTAATCTTAGGAGGTAGCTCAGGTCTTGGGCTAGCCACCGCAAAGAAACTAGCGCATGAGGGAATGAATATTATCATCATTCATAGATCTCGTCGTAGTGTGATAGCAGCTTTTGAAGACGCTATGCGCGAGATGGAAGTGTCTGGAGCGACCATCTTGTCATATAATACAGATGCCCTTAATGCAGATAAGCGCCAAGCTACTATCTCAGAAATAAAGAATACTGTAGGCGCAGGTGCTATAAAAGTAGTGGTGCATAGCATCGCACGAGGTAATTTAAAGCCATTATATTCAGAAGACGGAGCTACCCTTAGTAATGAGGATTTTAAAGGTACACTTGACGCCATGGCGGTGAGTTATTATGATTGGGTATCCGCTTTCGCGAAAGCGGAATTATTTACCCCATCTGCTAGAGCCATTGCATTTACAAGTGAAGGAAGTAGCAAAGCATGGCCACAATATGGTGCAGTTGCTGCAGCCAAGGCAGCTCTTGAAGCCATTTCTAGAGGGATTGCACTAGAGTTTGCGCCACTTGGGCTTACGTCTAACTGTATTCAAGCAGGAGTGACAGATACAGAGAGCTTGCGCCTCATACCAGGGAGCGAGCATATGAAAGAAATGGCACAGCAACGTAATCCTTACAAGCGGTTAACACTACCAAAGGATGTAGGTAATGCTGTGTATTTGTTAACACGTGATGAAGCAGCCTGGATTAATGGTGCTGTGATTCCCGTAGATGGAGGAGAGCACATACGATGAATAGTGAAGAGATTATAGCATTATTGCCTTATACGGCGCCTTTTCTATTTGTAGATCAAATAGAAAAGCTGGGTGACTCTTATATTGTTGGTTCTTACACATTTTCTAGAGCATCTTATTTTTATGAAGGACACTTTAAGGGTAATCCTGTTACACCTGGAGTGATACTCACAGAATGCATGGCGCAAATAGGTTTAGTAAGTTTGGGTATTTCTAAGTTGGCAGATCAAGATCTAGCTGCTTTAAAAGTTGCCTTTACTAGCGCAGATGTCGAGTTTTTAAAACCTGTGATGCCTGGCGAGAAAGTGACTGTTGTATCAGAAGAAGCCTATTTTAGATTTAATAAATTAAAATGTAATGTGAAGCTTCTTAATGCGCACGATGAGGTGTGTGTGCAAGGAACACTTGCAGGAATTTTTAGCACAAAATAATGAAACATAGAGTAGTCATAACTGGAATGGGCGTTTGTGCACCTAATGGAATAGGTCTCAAAGCATTTTCTGATGCCATTTTCTCAGGTAAAAGTGGGATTAAATTTCACCAGAAATTAGCAGACCTTAATTTTGGGTGTCAGATTGCTGGACAGCCAGAAATTCCAGAAGGAATGCTTGAAAACTACTTTACAGCCCTACAGCTTCGAGATTTACAGAGCTCTGGTATTGAGTACGGAATGATAGCAGGAGTGGATGCCTGGACAGATGCTGGACTTGCGCCTACAGATAAAGATACTGTTGATTATGATAGCGGAATCGTCTTTGGTGTTTCACTCTTAGGCGCCGAAAAATTTAGAAGTGCTATTTACCTAACTGATGAGGGCAAAGTACGCCGCTTAGGTAGTACTTCTGTGGTACAAACGATGGCAAGCGGGATTAGTGCATATTTAGGAGGATATTTAGGTTTAGGAAACCAAGTGACTACAAATTCTAGTGCCTGCACTACAGGACTAGAAAGCGTACTTATGGGCTATGAGCGTGTGCGCAACGGTGATGCAGTGCGAATGCTCGTGGGTAGTTGTAATGATAGCGGCCCTTACATTTGGGGCGGTTTTGATGCGATGCGTGTGCTCACAAAAAAATATAACGAAGATCCAGAAGCTGGAAGTAGGCCGATGCAAGAAGATGCAAGTGGTTTTGTGCCAGGCGCTGGAGCCGGAGCATTAGTGCTAGAAACGCTCGAAAGTGCACAACAACGAGGGGCAAAGATATATGCCGAAGTTTTAGGTGGTGCAGTAAATAGTGGAGGACAGCGTAATGGTGGTACGATGACTGCTCCTAATAGTGAGGCTGTACAGCATTGTATTAAAACCGCCGTAAAAAATGCAGGAGTATCTGCGACGGAAATTGATACCATAAATGGGCATCTCACTTCTACAGGGATGTGCCCAACAGAAATTGCAAACTGGAGTGAAGCTCTTGAATTGAAAGGAAAGGATTTTCCTTATATCAATTCGCTTAAGAGCATGACTGGACATTGTCTCGCTGCGGCTGGGAGTATTGAGACCGTAGCAACTATTTTAGAACTTGAAGAAGGTCGTATTTTTGGTAATATCAACTCGGCTACTATTCATCCAGAAATACTAGAGCGAGTAGCCCAAGATAAAGTACTTGCAAAAACTATTGATATGCCTGTAAAAGTAGCGGCAAAAGCTAGTTTTGGTTTTGGCGATGTTAATTGCTGTATGATTTTTAAGAAATTTGAATAACTAAAGATTTAAAACAATATCCTGTGGTAATTATCACAGCTTACACATAAAATTATGAATAACGAGCACTACGAAGCACTAAAGAATATCATCAAAATTTACTTACCAGAAGACGTGTCTGTAGATGATATAAAACCTACAAGTCACTTAACTCAAGAGCTTAATGTAAACTCTGCAAACCTAGTAGATATCGTGCTTGACGTAGAAGATCACTTTGATATTACCATAGAGGACGATGAGATAGAAAAAATGGAGACAGTACAGTCTGCTATCGAAGTTATCGAGGCAAAAGTACAGTCTTAGGTTACTTTATTTTATAATTTGAGTAGTCGTAATCTGCTCTTAGGTATTGTCTCACTTTTAAAGAATCTGTGCGGTAACTAGTACGCTTTCGCGAAAACTGGAATCCATCAACCTCAGTCATTTCATTATTAATGACGAGGCTATAATGGTCTGAAGTTTGCACCCAGTATCCTAGCCATGTAAACGTTTTTGGTTCATAATAAAGACTCCAGACATCCTTGCTGCCTGTAAATGTAACGACCAGTTTATGTGCTTTTGCGCCTTCAAAATCTTGTAAGCCATTGTATACTTTTGTCGAACTATCACTGTCTAAGGTATAAGGCAATCCTAAAACGAAGGTTGCTGCATTCAATTTATTTTGTAGTGCAATTTTGGTAATAGTAGTGTCTGGGATATCATTTATAGTCTGGTATAAGTCTGTTCCTCTCTGTATGATTTCATACTTTCTCTCACCAGAAAACCAACTTATGCTGCGACGAGTCTCATCGCTAAAGTCATAATCATGTAACTCGACACGATCTATTTCTACAGTGCCGTCTTCTTGGTATAGATGAAAAGATTTTTTAAAACTTATGCTTTTTATGTTGTTGTAACGTTCTTTTCCGCCACTGACTTTCATTACTATTTTCAATAAATCATCGGCAGTTTTGATATGAGGTGATGCTGCTTTTTGATCTCTATAAATGAGTAATATAGTTATAGCGCCGCCAACAAAGGCAATTAATAATAATCTGCGATTTAATCCATTTAGTACTGCCATTAAATTTAAATTTGTAAGGAGAGAAAGGTACAAATTGAATGATATTTAAAGAAAATAAGAGGAAATAATTCAATCAAATTTTCGCGAAAGCTTAAAGAATTAGGTAATCAACAAAGCCAATTTTAAAATTGTTAATTATTTCTCTATTTTGAGGTTCTTTAACCCATCGCAAGTCCTTATATTAGCGACTCCACGACATTTTATGGCTCAAGAAACACAATACAACGAAGATAATATACGCTCCCTCGACTGGAAGGAGCATATCCGTATGCGTCCCGGGATGTATATAGGTAAACTAGGAGACGGCTCAAGTGCAGATGATGGTATCTATATCCTTGTAAAAGAGGTGCTGGATAACTGTATAGATGAATTTGTAATGGGTGCGGGTAAGACCATTGAGATTTCTATACAAGGCGAAAAAGTAATTGTACGCGATTACGGCCGTGGGATTCCGCTAGGAAAAGTGGTCGATGTGGTTTCAAAAATGAACACGGGAGGTAAGTATGACTCGCGTGCATTTAAGAAATCTGTAGGACTTAACGGTGTAGGTACAAAGGCGGTAAATGCACTTTCTAATTATTTTAGAGTAGAGTCTACCCGAGATGGTAAGTCTGCAAGTGCAGAGTTTGAGCGTGGAGAGCTTACAAATCAAGATTTACTAGATGAGACTTCACGTAGGCGCGGGACTAAGGTTTCGTTTGTGCCAGATAGTGAGATATTTAAGAATTTTAAGTTTCGCTCTGAATATGTGGAGCGCCTTATAAAGAACTATGTATACCTTAATCCGGGTCTGACAATTGTTTTTAATGGTGAGAAGTTCTTTTCTGAAAATGGATTAAAAGATTTACTATCTGAGTCTATAGCAGAGGGGGATAGACTTTATGATATTATCCATCTTAAAGGTGAAGATATTGAGGTTGCTATAACACACAGTAAAACGCAGTACTCAGAAGAGTATCACTCTTTTGTAAACGGGCAGCATACCACTCAAGGAGGTACACACCAAGCAGCATTTAGAGAGAGTATCGTGCGTACTATACGAGAGTTTTATGGTAAAAACTATGAAGCTTCAGATATTAGAAAGTCCATTGTTTCCGCTATAAGTATCAAGGTAATGGAACCGGTTTTTGAGTCGCAGACAAAGACCAAACTAGGTTCTACAGATATGGGAGGAGATCTACCTACGGTAAGAACCTACATAAATGATTTCTTAAAAACCGCCCTTGATAACTTCTTGCATAAAAATCCGCCAGTGGCAGATGCTTTGCAACGTAAGATTTTACAAGCAGAGCGTGAGCGTAAAGACCTCTCTGGAATAAGAAAACTTGCAAAGGAGAGAGCAAAAAAAGCGAGTTTACACAACAAGAAATTAAGAGATTGCCGTATACACCTTACAGATAGTAAGAAAGCCCGAAACCTAGAGACTACACTGTTTATCACAGAGGGAGACTCTGCATCTGGATCTATAACAAAGTCACGAGATGTAAACACACAAGCGGTATTTAGTCTTAAGGGTAAGCCTCTTAATAGCTACGGTCTTTCTAAAAAGATTGTTTACGAAAACGAAGAGTTCAACCTATTACAAGCAGCACTTAATATAGAAGAGTCTATTGAAGATTTGCGCTATAACAATATTGTAATCGCTACCGATGCCGATGTAGACGGTATGCACATACGCCTGTTGCTAATTACATTTTTTCTTCAGTTTTTTCCTGAAGTAATTAAAGAAGGACATCTGTATATACTAGAGACGCCACTTTTTAGAGTACGTAATAAGAAAGAAACCATATACTGCTACAGTGATCAAGAAAAGGCAGATGCGATGGCAAAGCTAGGCGCAAAGCCAGAGATTACACGATTTAAGGGACTTGGTGAGATATCGCCAGATGAGTTTCAGTTTTTTATAGGAGAAGATATTAGGCTAGCACCAGTAATGCTTGACAAAGCACTTATGATAGAAGATCTTCTCTCTTTCTATATGGGTAAAAACACCCCAGATAGACAGAAGTTCATTATTGAGAATCTCAAGGTAGAACTAGATAGAGTAGTAGAGGAGTAAAAGAATAACGCTTTCGCGAAAGCGTAAAAAAAATGATTGAGGCAACCATTATAAGTTTTTAAGCGTCTATAGTTATAGAAAGAACATTAAAACAAACAAGTTATGGTTAAGAAAATTGCAGTTTTGGTTAGTCTAAGTATACTATTATATGGATGTACGACCGCAGGGTCGTTAGTTGGAGTGAATACAATAGGTGAAAAGCGTATTGCAAAGGAAATTATAAATACTAAGATTTCAGACACGGATATAAACGATTTTGATATCTCTGATTCTTACAAGGAATATATTAAAAGTCCTGAAGGACGACAATATTATGAAAACGTAAGAGATGAAATGGGGTCCTTGGAAAAGATGAAAATACTAGCGGTTGTAAAACCTTCGAATGATACACTTATTCATGTTTTTAAGGGATATTTTGAAAATGCGGAAACTAATTCTAAAGTTGAAATAACTAGAATTACTAATGAAGGTATTGTGAAAATTGAAGTACGTCCAATGTGGATGAGTAACTAGTGATTTAAAAATTAATGAGCGAAGAAATAAACGACCATAACGAAGACGAAGAATTAAACCCAGAAGCACTTCCAGCAGAAGTAGTAGATGGTGGTGGAGAGACCATTACTCGTGTCTCTGGGATGTTTGAAGATTGGTTTCTAGACTATGCATCTTATGTGATACTTGAGCGTGCTGTACCTGCAATAGAGGATGGCTTTAAGCCTGTGCAGCGACGTATTATGCATGCACTTAAGGAGCTAGATGATGGCCGTTATAATAAAGTAGCAAATGTAGTAGGACACACAATGCAGTATCACCCTCACGGTGATGCGAGTATAGGTGATGCAATGGTGCAAATAGGTCAGAAAGACCTACTTATTGATACACAGGGTAACTGGGGTAATATTTTAACCGGAGACCGCGCGGCGGCATCTAGATATATTGAGGCACGCCTCTCAAAATTTGCACTAGACGTTGTTTATAACCCAAAGATTACAGACTGGCAGGCCTCTTATGATGGGCGTAAAAAAGAGCCTATAAACTTACCGGTAATGTTTCCTCTATTACTTGCTCAAGGAGCAGAGGGAATTGCTGTAGGGTTAAGTACTAAGGTAATGCCTCATAACTTTATAGAGCTTATAGATGCTTCTATAAAACATCTTAAAGAAAAGCGATTTACTATTTATCCAGATTTTCCTACGGCTGGTATTGCAGATTTTACAGACTATAAAGATGGTTTAAGAGGCGGGAAGATACGCTGTCGTGCTCGTATGAGCCAGCAGGATAAAAACACGCTAGTAATTACTGAGCTGCCTTTTGGACAAACTACTACATCGCTCATAGATTCTATCCTTAAAGCAAATGATAAGGGTAAAATCAAGATAAAAAAGATAGAAGATAATACCTCTGCAAATGTTGAGATACTTGTGCATTTGCCTAGTGGTATTTCTCCAGATAAAACCATAGATGCATTGTATGCATTTACAAATTGTGAGACATCTATATCACCACTAGGTTGTGTTATTGAAGATAATAAGCCACTTTTTGTTGGAGTGTCAGAAATGCTACGTAGATCTACAGATCGTACAAAAGCCCTTCTTAAGTCTGAGTTGGAAATCCAGCTTGGAGAATTTGAAAACCAATGGCATTATGCTTCACTAGAACGTATTTTCATTGAGAATAGAATTTATCGTGATATTGAAGAGCAAGAGACTTGGGATGGCGTAATTAAAGCTATAGATGAAGGTTTAAAACCTCACATAGGTCACTTAAAGCGTGCTGTGACTGTAGAAGATATCACACGTCTTACCGAGATACGAATTAAACGTATTTCTAAGTTTGATATAGATAAAGCACAGCAGAAGATAGATGCTCTTGAGGATCAAATAGCCCAAGTAAAGTATCATCTAGATAATCTCACGCAATATGCGATAGACTACTTTACGCGTCTCAAAAAAGATTATGGAGAAGGAAAAGAACGTAAAACTGAGATTAAAATATTTGATGATATTCAGGCAGCAAAAGTTGTGCTCAGAAATACTAAACTTTATGTAAACAGAGCAGAGGGCTTTGTAGGTACTTCTCTTAAAAGAGATGAGTATGTTGCAGACTGCTCAGACATAGATGATATTATTGTATTTACAAAGTCTGGATCTATGATGGTGGTTAAGGTAGAGTCTAAAACCTTTATAGGTAAAGATATTTTGCACGTCGCTATATTTAAGAAAAAAGATAAGCGTACTACCTATAATATGATCTATAGAGCGGGTAATGGATTACCTACGTATGTAAAGAGATTTAATGTTACTTCAGTAACACGTAATAATGAGTATAAGTTAGCTGGTGATCAAAAAACAGCCCAGGTACTATATTTTAGTGCAAATCCTAATGGTGAGGCAGAGCTTGTGACAGTTTACTTAAGAGCTGTTGCATCAGTAAAGAAATTACGTTTAGAGATAGACTTTGCAGATGTACTTATAAAAGGTAGATCGTCTAAGGGTAACATCGTTTCAAAAAATGCGGTAAAATCTGTTGAGCTCAAGGAAAAAGGATTATCCACTCTTAAGCCTCGTAAAATATGGTTTGATAATACTGTACAGCGTCTTAACCTAGACGACCGTGGAGATTTGCTGGGTGAGTTTCGTCCAGATGATCGTCTTCTTATCATTAATCAGCATGGGAATGTACGCACTATAATTCCAGAGGTTACACATCATTTTGATGAAGATATGATTGTATTAGAAAAGTGGAATCCTCAAAAACCTATTACGGCTATTTATTGGGACGGTAATAAGGATCGCTACTACGGTAAGCGTTTCCTTATAGATTCTCCAGATAAAGAAGAAACTTTTATATCTGATCATGAAAATAGCGTGCTAGAACTTGTGTCTACCGACTGGAGACCAGTGGTCGAAATGATATTTTACAAGCAACGAGGTAAAGACGCCAAGGAAAATGAAATAGTATCCATGGAGGACTTTATTGCTGTAAAAGGAATAAGCGCGCTAGGTAATACCTTTTATACAGAAAAGCTCAAAGGTTTGAACTGGATGGAATCCTTACCCTACGAAGAAAATATTGAAGAGGAAAAAGAAAATAATGAAGTGATAGGTGAAGATGAAGACGCTCAAGAAGACAGTTCTACCCAACATATTAAAAAAGCAGAAACCGAAAAAAGTAGCGATGATGATGATGAGTCGCAAACTTCTTTGTTTTAGAGGTCGTTTTTGTGTTGAGTCATTAAGGTGATTCAACTATATACATGCTTTTTTCTACATTATTTTTAAATGCCTTGTCAATATATTTGAGGGGACTTGATTTTGAAAACTTTGCGGAATGAATATAAGCGGTAGACAAGGGTTGCTTAGGTGCTATTTAATAGCATTATTTTGTGTTGTTCATATTTTCGCGAAAGCGGCCATTCAAGACAGTAATTGTGCACTGCTTATTTCTCCAGCAGAAGGAGAGACCAATGTATCTGTAATCACAGCCATAAATTTTGAGCCAGTACCAGGAGCGGTAAGTTATTTTGTAGACCTAGGTACCACGGCGGGAGGAACAGATATTCTTAATAACTTTAGCGTAGGTCTCACTGCTAGTTTTGTCCCACCGCAAGGATTGCCGGAAAGTACGGTTATTCATCTTACTGTACGAGCTTTTTTTGTAAGCGACTCGCAGTCGTGTAATAGCCAATCCTTTACTACAGAAGATGTCACGATTATCCCGTCATGTACGCAAGCTAGCTTCCCGGTAGATGGGGCAACAGGCGTATCTTTAAATACGACCATATCTTGGGCTTATGCGGCTAGGGCTACGGGTTATATTATAAACATTGGTACTTCCCCGGGCGCTGTAGATGTAGTAAATGGTCAAAACTTAGGGAATGTGTTGACCTATAATAACGCAGGAGTTTTTGAGGCTGGAACTACATATTACGTTACTATAATTCCTTATAATGAAAATGGGCAAACTATAGGTTGTGTGGAGAGCTCTTTTACAACAGAAACTATTACCACAGAGGTGCCAGATTGTACGCAGCTTATGACACCTGTAGACGGCGCTACTGAGGTTGCGCTAACGCCCATACTCGAGTGGCCGGCAGTGACTAATGTAGAAGGTTATCTTATAAGAATAGGTACAATCCCGGGAGGATCAGATGTACTCGCAAATACAGATATTGGTCTGGCTACCTCTACAGCTGTTTTAGACTTTCTTGAGGGAACTACATATTATGTAACCATAACTCCTTTTAATGCGGCTGGTGAGGCGCAAAATTGCACGCAAACAAGTTTTACGACTACCTTCGGGTGTGGTCCTTATACAGATGGTATTACAGGGGAAATGGTGGATTTAAATCCTGTAATTACGTTAGATGAAAATTATCAAATTTGCAGAGACAATGCCCCTTTGCGTTTAGAATATCGAGATCCGTATGAGCGTATAGTGTGGAGTTCTGTAAACGATGGCGAAATGACGACTATCTCTTCAGAGTCTCAAGTGAGCATAAATGAACCTGGGGTTTATATGGTAGCAGTGAGTACAGAGAGTATGATTGAGTCAGGAACTATTATTTGTACGGCTACACATTCTTTTGAGGTTTCTATAATTGATCCTCCTATTATTGAGAATTTAGTGATTTCAAATCAGAGCAACACAGTGAGTGTTCTCGTAGAACTCGCTGAGGATGGTGATTTTGAGTATTCAAGTACAAGTGAGAATGGTCCTTATCAATCTAGCGCATTGCTTACAAATATTGATGTGACAGATATTCAAGTCTATGTAAGAGACCGCAATGGTTGTGGAAATGCCAGTAGGCGTATAAAACCTGATCCTGGTTTTCCAAAATATTTCACACCTAATGGAGATGGTATAAATGATACTTGGCAAGTGAGGGGAGCTGTGGTAAATGGTGAGACCGTTACGAGCATAGAAATTTATGATCGATTTGGAAAACTTCTAAAGACTATCACACCTTACGAGCGGGGTTGGGATGGAAGCTATCGAGGTAAAATGCTTTTTAATGGTGGTTTTTGGTATAAGGCAAATACGCTTTCAAACGCTACGTTTACTGGTTATTTTGCTTTAAAGAGGTAGGGGAAGTGCAACGCTTTCGCGAAAATGTAATTTTTTTTTAATTTTTTCAAATGATAAATTCTGAGGTTAGCATCTGATTTTTAATTCAATAGAACGTCATAGCTGATGATCTTAAATTATTTTTAAATTAAAGTTGAAATTATTCTTGTTTTCTTCTCTTTGTTGATGTAAATTTGCATCCGCTTACAACAAGCAAGTTCATTATTTTATTAAAGGAGAGGTGCCTGAGTGGCCGAAAGGAGCGGTTTGCTAAATCGTCGTAGGTGGAAACACTTACCCAGGGTTCGAATCCCTGTCTCTCCGCAAGTCATAACAAAACAGATGAGTAACCATCTGTTTTGTTATTTAAAGATTTATACACTCAGTGTATATTTCGGGGTATAGCGTAGCCCGGTTATCGCGCCTCGTTTGGGACGAGGAGGTCGCAAGTTCGAATCTTGCTACCCCGACTTATTGTTGATTAGGGCTCTTAGCTCAGCTGGATAGAGCACCTCCCTTCTAAGGAGGCGGTCGAAGGTTCGAATCCTTCAGGGCTCACATCACTGTAGAACCACATTCTTTTTTAGAATGTGGTTTTTTTTGCTTTAACCTCATTTATAGTGACTATAGTGATTCGGCTCAATTCTATTTACGGAATGTTGGATTAATCTAAATTGGTGTATTTATGGAATTGAATCATGTATATCTAAAAAGTATATTTAGTGTAAATCAGAACTCCTCAAAATATGTACTCGATGATAAACTAACTTTGAGATGTTGATTGTCTTGCTGTTTAGTCACTGTCTTATTTATTTTTAAGTGAGTTCATTGTTGATTGTATTTGTATATGCATCGCTGGATTCATTCTAGCGCTTCATTTGGGCTTTTTAGTGGTGTCGTCTCAAATTATCCTTAATCACATGACAAGTGAGGAAGACGGGCTTTTTTTTAAGCTTATGCTGTAATCCATCCTGAGTAGTCAAGTTTTTTCAAACCGTTTTGTCTAGCACTTACTTTGTTTTATAGATAATATCTCTATTCTAGCAGATTGTTCTTCGCGGCTATTGTTAAGCAACTACTGGTTTCGAGAAGGGCTAACAGATGTAGAGGAGCTAGGAATACAAAGAATCGTAAATTATTACTTTATATTAGGGCGATAATCAATCGTCATCAAGATGTAGAAAAGCCCACAGTGTGTTACTGAGGGTTTTTTCTGTATTGATCTTTATGCTAGATAATTAGTAATCTGTTAAGCAATCTTAGCGTTTAGATAAGCTTTAACGCTTTATAATGCATGGATTATCTAATTCTCTGCGTGAGGGATAGCAGTGGTTACCTTGCAGTGCTGTGGAGCTATAGCGACACATCACGAAACGTAAAAAAGTATAGCCCGGTCACTACTAGGCTTTAGATATAAAATGAATGAAGGGTAGGGGCACGCCCTGAGGTAAGGAAAAAGTATTATAAAAATATTTGATTATCTCTTAGAGTATAGCTAAGGTGTTATTGATTAATCCTCTAGCTCGTCATCTACTTCATCATCATCTACCTCTGGTAAATTAAGTGGAGAGTCTGCAGGGATTTTTACAATTTTTCCATTCCAGCGAACACGTTTTAATTCTTGATCTAGATCTACTCCGTATAAACGGTCGAAGATTTTAGTTCTTATGGTGTAGGATATAGCAGCAACAATTGCGATTAGAGGTATTACAATATAGATTTCTTCTGTATCTGAAAATAAAATATCTTCATTTAATGTACTGTATATTTGAAATATATACATAGCCATTGGGACTAAGATAACATGATACCACCAATGCTTGCAGGTGAAAAACCAAATAACCAATAATAAGAACGGAATAAGTTTTCCATACAAGACCCACATGAATACTTGTATGTTTTCATAATATTTGCTATCGTAAGTACCCAAAAAGGATTCCCAAGTTTTAGAAGTTGGGAATCCTTGATAAGAATAAAATAAGACAGGTGTCATTAATATCAAAAGTGCTATTAATGTACCTAAAGATAGAACTTTTCTTTTAGCCGTTTTTTGGTATTCTGATATCTCTTTTGTCAACTGCTTGTCCTGCATTTTCTTTGATTGCTGTGTACGATAATGCTGTTGCACCAGCGATCACTAGTGCTAAAAATAAAGCTTTAATTTTCATAATTTAGAGTGTTTTGAGTAATGATTTGTTGCTGCAAACATCATCTAAAACTCTTAAATTATTGCCAATTAATTTTTTATGTATATTCGCGCCCATTTTCAAAAAAAAGGCACCCAGTATTATATATGTACGGTTTAAGGGGTTATCTACTAAATTCTCAATTTTCGTTTAAAGGTTTTAACCTTTGTTTTTTGCCTTTGTTAAAAAAACCTTAAAGAGAAAATTCTTACAATTTAAAATAATCGCTTTAACATTTTTTTAACACATCTAATGTAATGTCAATTGTCTTTTATCTGCACCTATTGTGGTAATCGTAATTTTTTGTGCATTTAATGGTAAAAAGGAGGTGATTTTTTCCGGCCATTCAATAAAAATCCAATCTCCTTGAGTTAAATATTCTTCAAAACCGAGATCCAAAGCCTCTTCTTCTTTTTCTAGTCTATAAAAATCAAAATGGTATATCACTTTATCATCGTTAGATATATATTCGTTAACAATTGAAAAGGTAGGGCTACTTGCAGTCTCTTGTACGCCCAGTTCTTGTGCCAGTGATTTTATAAGTGTAGTCTTTCCTGCTCCCATTTCTCCATAGAAGAGAAGGATATTACTTTTTGAAGAAGAGATTATTGTTTTTGCAATATGCTCAATTTCAGATAAATTATATATCATCTGCATTAGCTGGGTATTTAAGGGTGTTGCGAAGATAAGAAAATCTTAAAGTTTTAAGATTTTAATTTTGAAATGGATAACTTTTGAGCTCTTTAACGACGTTTTGTCGCTCTTCTAGGATATATACTTAATTCTACCTTTGAGAAGTAGAGTGTTTTGTCATTGAGATAGAAAACTAGAAAGTTGTAATGGAGAGGAAGTGGGGTGGAAATAAAAATCGATGTCAACCTATATATAGGTTTGAAGAGAGTAATAATACATTCTTCCTAATTACTAGTTAAAGTGCAAACCCCTAAAATGTAAATTTTAAACTAGTTGTTAAACACCGATTTTAATCTTTCTTGCTTGTTATACATTAATGAGTGCTTGATTAAACACATAATGAAGTAAGTTCGTTTTTTGATTGATGAACGAATAGCTGTTTGAATAGCAAACGCTATTGTTGATTGATGGTGTAAAAGTCAGCTATACTTAAGAGGATATCAAGATTTGTGTAGGAACATTCATAAATTTTACCTTTAAATTTATGATTTTTCCCATATTTATAAATCTTCCCTTTAATTCTTCGTTTTTTAAGGGTGCCTATCATAAAATTGAGGAATTTAGTAGTCATGAGATTTAATAATAGCGATATAAACTTTAACTTGCAGCCCGCTTAAATTAGCTTAAAACCATTTTTAATATATAAGGAGTAAGATTTTTCTTAGAAAATAGTATTCCCAATCGTTTCGTTAATGATTACAAAGTCCCCTTTATTTATAGTAATCTTTATGTGCTCTTTTTTCTCTATAAGTGCACAAGAGCTTCCATATCTATCAGATATTGTTGTACCTGATTCTATAGCTGTAAAAAGTTACCCTGTATTAAGAACTGAGTTTTTTGCTCTTTCCAAGTTGAATAACTCTTCACTTGATTCGTTAGTGCTTGAATTACAAGGAAAAGAACTCATAAAACGAGCTACACTTAGTGAAAACAAATCTGACGTAGCAAAGATTTATTTGACATTAGACGATGCTAGAGATGGTGTTTTGGATTTACTGGAATATATACTTGAATATACAAAAACGAATAACCTTAGCAATTCTTACGAAGCAGCTTTACTTCATAAGACGGTATTGTTTTATAACAATGATAGGATTGATGAGGCTTTAGCTGTAGCACAGAAAGCGTATGATTTTTCTCTAAAGACTCAGAACTTATCAAATAGATGGTTTCTCAAGAGGCTTATGGGTCTCTTGCAGGCCAATTATGGTAATGTTGCTGTGGGATTACAAAATCTAAAAGAAGTGGAATCTATTTACGTGACTGGGGAAGTCAAGGAAATACATATATACAATACAGACTTTTATAATAGAGGTGTACTGGCAGAATTGAGATATTCCATAGCAAAGACATATTTTGAAATTGATAGTCTTGATGAGGCGGATGACTATATTGAGAAAGTTAAAGAATATGCTGAATCAGCAGGGAATACAGATTATTTAGATTCTTACCTTGGTTTAAAAGCAGGAATACTAATCAAACAAAAAAGATATACAGAAGGGTTAGATGTAACCAATCAATATATTTCTAATGACTATGAAAAGGAAGATGATGAGTTGTCTCATTCTTTTGCAATGAAAGGTATTGCCTATGAAGGGTTGAATTTAGACGAAAAAGCAACTACTTCTTTCCTTACTGCTGATAGCCTTTTTGTAGCTGCAGGATCTGATTATTACTATAATGAACTAAAGTATATATTTAATTATTTGCTGAATCATTATAAGAAAAAAGGCAACACAGACAAGCAAATAGAGTACCTTAATAAAATGATTTCCTATGAGGAATCTGTAGGTAATATTAAAGAATCTGTAAGCAACGGTGTGTCCACTATGTATACTATCCCAGAACTTACGGCTGAGAAAGAACTTTTAATACGTAAGCTAGAAAAAGAAAAGTCAACTAGTCAAGCTGGAGTTATTCTATTCTTAATCTTGAGTTGCATAGGAGTAATCGTCGCGATATTTCAATACAGAAAAAGACTTATTTACCAAAAGAGATTTGATAAGCTCAGAGTAACACTCGAAAAGCGTATTAAAAACGAGGTGTCATCTCCTATAAATACTACAAGTGCGACTGAGAAAATTATTAAAGACCCTGTACCAATATTAAAGTCTACACAAGCCGATAAAATAAAAGCTGGTCTCAAAACTTTTGAAGACACATTAATGTTCACAGAAGAAAAAATAACACTCAAAAGTCTGGCTCTTCAAGTAGGTACTAATTCATCATATCTGTCTAAGTATATTAATGATGAGAAATCAGAGAACTTCTCTGTTTATATCAATGACTTGCGCATTAATCATGTGCTTAAACTGCTCTATAGTTCTCAGAAAATAAGAACGTATACAGTGAGTGCGCTGGCCAAAGAGGTTGGTTTTTCTAATCCAAAATCTTTTTCAAATCACTTTAAACGCATCACTGGGCTTTCGGTTACTTACTTTATAAAGAATCTTGAGGATGTTAAAGAGCCTATGGCGAAAGCAAAAGATGATAATGTGATTGATTTTTTAGAGCGAATTAATAAAACGGGTTAAGCAGTTTTTATGTTGGATTTATATTTTCCATCCTAAAATAGCGATACACTAAATGTTCCCTTTAGATTTATGAATCTTCCTTTCAATTCTTTACTTTTTAATTATGCCAATCATAAAATTGAGGAATTTAGTAGTCGTGAGATTTAATAATAGGGATATAACTATTAAATTGCAGCCCGCTTAATTAGGTTTAAAGCCATCTTTAATATAAAAAGGAGTAAGATTTTTCTTAGAAAATAGTATTCCCAATCGTTACGTTAATGATTATAAAGTCCCCTTTATTTATAGTAATTTTTATGTGCTCTTTGTTCTCTATAAGTGCACAAGAGCTCCCATATTTATCAGATATTGCTGTGCCTGATTCTATAGCGATAAAAAGTTATCCTGTGTTAAGAACTGAGTTTTTTGCTCTTTCCAAGTTGAATAACTCTTCACTTGATTCGTTAGTGCTTGAATTACAAGGAAAAGAACTCATAAAACGAGCTACACTTAGTGAAAACAAATCTGACGTAGCAAAGATTTATTTGACATTAGACAACGCTAGAGGCGGTGATTATGATATACTATATTATATACTTGAGTATACAAGAGCTAATGAGTTAGATGATAATTATGAGGCAGCTTTGTTGCAAAAAGCTATTGCTCTTTATTATGATGAGCGAATTGAAGAGGCTTTAGCAGTAGCAGAAGAAGCGTATGAATTTTCTAATAAAACTCAGAATATATCCAATAAATGGGTCTTGAAAAACCTAATTGGTACTTTACAAGTTGATTATGGCAATGTATCCACTGGATTGAAAAATTTAAAGGAAGTAGAGTCTATTTTCACAACTGGAAAAGTTAAGAATATTCACATCTACAATAGTGATTCTCAGAATAAGAATATTCTTGCTTCCGTTAGATATTCTATTGCATCTTCTTACTTTGATATAGATAGTCTAGATGCTGCAAGCGATTACATAGAAAAAGTGAAGATTTATGCTGATACTGATAATGATAAAGAGTATCAGAACACTTACTTAGGGCTTAAAGGGGCTATTTTAATCAAACAAAAAAAATACCTAGAAGGGTTAGATGTAACCAATCAATATATTTCTAATGAGTATGAAAAGGGAGATGATGAGTTGTCACATTCTTATGCTATGCAGGGTATTGCATATGAAGGGTTGAATTTAGACGAAAAGGCAACTACTTCTTTCCTTAACGCTGATAGCCTTTTTGTAGCTGCAGGATCTGATTATCACTATGATGAGCTCAAGCATACGTTTAAATATTTGCTTAATCATTATAAGATAGAAAGAAACACCTACAAGCAAATAGAATATCTAAATAAACTGATTGCCTATGAGGAAACGGTAGGTAGTCTTAAAGAATCTGTGACTAACGGGGTTGCTTCTATGTATACTATCCCAGAGCTTACAGCTGAGAAGGAGCTTCTATTAAATAAACTAGAAAAGGAAAAGACAATAAGTAATGCAGGTATTATTCTATTTATAATCTTGAGCTGCGTAGGAGTTATTGTAGCGATTTTTCAATACAGAAAAAGGCTTATTTATAAAAAGAGGTTTGATAATCTTAAAATAAAGCTTGAGGAACGCATTAAAAACGAGGTGTCATCTCCTGTAAAGGATTCTAGTGCGACTGAGAAAATTATTAAAAACCCTGTACCAATATTAAAGGCTACACAATCAGATAAAATTAAAACTGGTCTCAAAAATTTTGAGGACACATTACTGTTTACAGAGGAAAACATCACGCTTAAGAGTCTAGCTCTCCAAGTAGGTACTAATTCAACATATCTGTCTAAGTATATTAATGATGAGAAATCAGAGAACTTCTCTGTTTATATCAATGACTTGCGCATTAATCATGTGCTTAAACTGCTCTATAGTTCTCAGAAAATAAGAACGTACACAGTGAGTGCGCTAGCCAAAGAGGTTGGTTTTTCTAATCCAAAATCATTTTCAAACCACTTTAAACGTATCACTGGGCTTTCGGTGACCTACTTTATTAAAAATTTGGAGGAAATTAAAGAGAGTCCTTCAAAAGAAAAGGATGATAATGTGATAGATTTTTTAGAGCGAATTAATAAAACAGGCTAAGTAGCTTTTGTCTCCATACATAATCATAAAAAAACCACAGCTTATATTGCTGTGGTTTTTTTGTTTGTGTTTACGATTTCGCGAAAGCGTAACATCTCTATTTAGGTTCAAGCACCACAAAAGGAATCACCATCTCCTCAAGGCTTACGCCTCCATGTTGATAGGTGTTTCTGTAATAACTTACGTAGTGGTTAAAATTATTAGGGTAAGCAAAAAATAAATCTCCTTTTGCAAAAATGAATGAACTACTCATATTAATAGTAGGTAAGTGTATCGTGCGAGGATCTTCGGCAGCGAGTACGTCCTTATCTTCATATGTAAGACTTCTTCCGGTTTTGTATCGCAGGTTGAGGCTTGTATTTTTGTCCCCTATAACTTTTGATGGATTTTTGACATTAATGGTACCGTGATCTGTAGTAAGAATTAGTTTCATGCCTAACTCTTGCGCCTGCTGTATCATCGTGAGGAGTGGTGAATTTTTAAACCAGCTCTCTGTGAGTGATCTATAAGCCTTATCATTGCTAGCAAGCTCTTTAATTACCTCCATTTCCGTCTTAGAGTGCGATAGCATATCTACAAAGTTGTAAACGACTACCGTGAGATCATTGTCTTTTTGCGATTTAAAATTATCAGCTAGTTTTTTTCCATTTTTTAAATTGGTGATTTTGTGATATTCCCAGTTTAGGTCAAGACGTAACCTTTTAAGTTGTGCCTCTAGAAAATCTGCTTCATGCATGTTTTTTCCCCCCTCATCTGTGTCATCAAGCCATAAGTCTGGATGCTTTTTTTTCATTTCTTCTGGCATAAGCCCAGAAAATATAGCATTACGAGCATATTGAGTTGCTGTAGGTAATATACTATAATAAGGTTCTTCTTCTATTTTTTTATAATGAGCATTAAGGTGTGGCTCAAAAGCCTTCCATTGGTCATAACGCATGTTATCTATAACAATGAATAGGGTAGGAGTGTCTTTTGTAAGGTGTGGTTGTACTTTGTCTTTAAATAAGGTATGAGACATTGTAGGCCCTTCGTAGCCATTGAACCAATCTGGGTAATTTTTATCTATAAATTTACAGAACTGATTATTTGCTTCAGATTTTTGAGATTCTAATATCTCAAACATTCCCGTATCTTCTATTCCCTCAAGCTCCATCTCCCAGTAAATAAGCTTTTGGTAAAGCTCAGACCACTCTTCAAAACTATTTACCATAGATAAATCCATAGCAATCTTGCGAAATTCTTGCTGATACGAAGAGGTAGTTTTCTGACTTATTAATCTACTATGATCAAGATTTTTCTTTAAACTTAATAATATCTGGTTAGGATTTACGGGTTTGATAAGGTAGTCTACTATTTTAGAGCCTATCGCCTCTTCCATAATATACTCTTCCTCACTTTTTGTAATCATAACCACAGGTACATTCTCACGTTTATTCTTGATTTCGCTTAAAGTTTCTAGACCGGATAAGCCTGGCATATTTTCATCAAGAAAAATGATGTCAAAGTTTTGCTCATCTATCATTTCTACGGCTTCGGCGCCATTATCACAAGTTGTTACGCTATAATTCTTTTTCTCAAGAAATAAAATATGTGGTTTGAGTAAGTCAATTTCGTCATCTACCCAAAGTATTTGTATGTTGCTCATATAATTAGTTAAGTATGTTAGTCTTCAAGAGGCCCCTAGTTTGCAAGGCGAAACCTTATATTTGTACGTATTACGCTTTCGCGAAAGCGTAAATTATAGAAATCAAAAATTTTTAATATTGAAGTCTCCCAAAGTTACAATTATTAACGACCCTATTTATGGGTTTATTACTATACCTAATGGTGTAGTCTTTGATTTGATACAACACAAATACTTTCAGAGACTTCGACGTATTACACAGATGGGGTTATCATATCTTGTCTATCCTGGAGCGCATCATACTCGTTTTCAACATGCGATAGGGTGTCTTGGTGTAATGCAAAAAGCCATAAAAGTCCTTGAAGACAAAGGCGTTGAGATATCAGCCGAAGAAAAAGAAGGCGTATTTATCGCAATCTTACTTCACGATATAGGTCATGGTCCTTTTTCTCATGCAATGGAGCACAGCATTGTAGAAGGTGTGAGTCATGAGCATATTTCTACCTTATTTATGGAGGCGCTCAACAAGGAGTTTAACGGAAGTTTAACGCTAGCAATAGAAATTTTTAAGGGGTCTTATCACCGCTCATTTTTAAATCAGCTGGTTTCTGGTCAGTTAGATATGGATCGCACTGATTACTTAAAGCGCGATAGCTTCTATACTGGAATGGCTGAAGGCAATATAAACACTGAGCGTATAGTTGCAATGCTTAATGTGAAGGATAACAAGCTTGTAGTAGAAGAAAAAGGCGTGTATACCGTAGAGAAGTTTCTTGTAGCTAGAAGGCTCATGTACTGGCAGGTATACCTACATAAAACAGGGATTGTAGCAGAGCAGTTGATAACAAGGGTGCTTAAGCGCGCAAAAGAACTCTCTCATAATGGCACCGTGCTATCTTCAAGTAACGCTTTGCAGTATTTTTTACAACATAGAATAGATAGCGATACTATTAAAAATAGTCTTGATACGTTTGCTCAGCTAGATGATTATGACATTGTATCTGCTATGAAAGAATGGTGCTCCCATGATGATTTTGTGCTTACTGAGTTGTCTAAGGCAATTATAAATAGAGATCTTTTGAATGTAAAAATTAAAAAGAAACCTTTTGCAGCATCTAAGCTTGAGCAACATAAGTCGTCGTTAATGCAAAAGTTTGAGATAACAGAACATGAGGCATCTTACTTTGTATTTACAGGTACGATATCAAACCAAGCTTATAATTATGAGAAGGGGGGAATTAATATTCTACTTAATAATGGTAAGATTGTAGATGTAGTGAAAGCTAGTGATCAATTGAGTTTAAAGTCACTTACTAAAGAAGTAGTTAAAAACTATCTCTGTTACCCAAAACCTAAACGTTAATTTTTCCTATTTTTGTCATCCATGAAATTTACCGCAAACCAAATCGCAGGAATACTAGAAGGAACTATAGAAGGTAATCCTGAAGTAGAAGTATCAAAGCTCGCAAAAATAGAAGAAGGAATCCCGGGATCTCTTACGTTTCTTGCAAATCCTAAGTATACATCATTTATATATACTACCGAGGCAAGTATTGCCATTGTAGGAAATGATTTTGAAGCAGAACAACCTGTTAAGCCCACGCTTATACGAGTAGAAGATGCATACAAGTCATTTTCAAAACTACTAGAATATTATAATCAAGTAAAGCTTAATAAATCGGGAATAGAGCAGCCTTGTTTTATTTCTGAAACAGCTACTTATGGTGATGCACTTTATCTAGGTGCTTTTTCATACCTAGGAGAGAACGTAACTATAGGGAATAACGTAAAAATTTACCCTAACGTTTATATAGGAGATAATGTAACTATAGGAGACAATTGTGTGCTTTTTGCAGGATCAAAAGTGTATTCTGACAGTGTTATAGGTAACACGGTCTACATACACAGTGGTGCAATTGTAGGTGCAGATGGTTTTGGCTTTACACCCAATGAAAAGGGAGAGTATAGTAAAGTGCCTCAAACGGGTAATGTGATTATCGAGGATCACGTAGATATAGGGGCAGGAACTACCATAGATCGCGCAACATTAGGATCTACAGTAATTAGAACAGGTGTTAAACTTGATAACCAGATTCAAATAGCACATAATGTAGAGATAGGTTCTCATACAGCTATTGCAGCACAAACAGGTGTTGCTGGTTCTACAAAAATAGGTAAGCATTGCCTTATAGGTGGTCAAGTAGGTATCTCTGGACACCTAACTATAGGGGATAATGTACGCATACAGGCACAATCTGGAATAGGAAGAAATATAAAAGATAACGAAGTGCTACAGGGATCTCCATCATTTAATTATTCTGATTGGAATCGTTCATACGTTCACTTCAAAAATTTACCAAAAATCGTACAAACGGTAAACGAATTAAAAAAACAACAAAATAATGAGTAACGCTAAAGCACAACAACGTACGATAGCTAAAGAAATAAGCTTACAAGGTGTGGGTCTGCATACAGGTGCAGATGTACTAATGACCTTTAAGCCAGCTCCAGAAAATCACGGCTATAAATTTAAACGCCTTGATCTTGAAGGAGAGCCAGTACTTAATGCAGATGCTTCTCTTGTAACCAATACACAACGAGGAACAAACCTTGAGAAAAACGGTGTTTCAATCCAAACTACAGAGCACGTACTTGCTGCTTGTGTAGGTCTTGAGATAGATAACCTTCTTATAGAACTTAACGCTTCTGAGCCTCCTATTATGGATGGTTCTTCTAAGTTTTTTGTAGAAGCACTTGAAGAAGCTGGTATTTTAGAGCAAGAAGCTGTACGTGATGAATATATCGTTAAGGAAATTATTACATATCTAGACGAAGAGTCTGGAAGTGAAATTATTTTAATGCCTGCAGATGAGTATCAAGTGACTACTATGGTGGACTTTGGTACTAAAGTGTTAGGTACTCAAAATGCAAGCATACAGCACATTTCAGAATTTAAGGAGGAAATTTCAGATAGTAGAACCTTTAGCTTTCTTCATGAAATAGAAATGTTACTTGAGCACGGCCTTATTAAAGGTGGAGATCTCAACAATGCGATTGTATATGTAGATAAGGAATTATCTCCTAGTACAATGGAAAAGTTGAAAGTAGCTTTTAACAAAGATGATATTGCGGTTAAACCTAATGGTATTTTAGATAACCTCACTTTACACCATGCTAATGAAGCGGCACGTCATAAATTACTTGACGTGATAGGTGATCTAGCACTTGCAGGAACGAGAATACGTGGTAAAATCATTGCAAATAAGCCTGGACACTTTGTAAACACCCAGTTTGCAAAGAAGCTTCAGAAAATTATTAAGAATGAACGTCGTAACTATTTTCCAGATGTAGATTTACACGCTACACCTGTAAAAGATGTAAATCAAATCATGGAGATGCTTCCACATAGGCCTCCTTTCTTGCTTGTAGATAAAATTTTAGAGCTTACTAAAGAGCATGTGATAGGAGTGAAGAATGTCACAATGAATGAACCATTCTTTGTGGGTCACTTCCCTGGATCTCCAGTGATGCCTGGCGTACTTCAAATAGAAGCGATGGCTCAAACGGGAGGTATTTTAGTATTAAGTACCGTTCCAGATCCAGAAAACTACCTCACTTATTTGCTCAAAATAGATAAGGTAAGATATAAACATCAGGTGGTACCTGGTGATACCCTTATTTTCAAATTAGACCTAATGTCACCTATACGTAGAGGAATCTGCCAGATGCAAGCTCGCGCTTATGCAAATGGTAAACTTGTCTCAGAAGCCGAAATAATGGCACAAATAGTAAAAGTAAAAAATCTCTAGTATGAATCAGCCATTAGCATATGTGCACCCAGGTGCAAAAATTGCAAAGAATGTAGTTATAGAACCATTTACAACGATACATAATAACGTTGTAATAGGTGAGGGTAGCTGGATAGGGTCTAACGTGACCATTATGGAAGGCGCGCGCATAGGGAAGAACGTAAGTATCTTTCCTGGAGCAGTAATCTCTGCAGTGCCACAAGATAAAAAGTTTAATGACGAAGATACTGTTACCATTATAGGTGATAATACTACAATACGTGAGTGTGTGACTATTAATCGTGGTACCTCAGACCGTATGAAAACTCAGGTAGGAAACAATTGTTGGATTATGGCATATTGCCACATTGCACATGATTGTATCGTGGGTGATAATTGTATCTTTTCTAATAATAGTACACTTGCTGGTCACATTACCGTAGGTGATCACGTAGTGCTAGCTGGGATGGCTGCAATACAGCAATTTTGTACTATAGGAAGCCATGCTTTTGTTACTGGTGGGTCTTTAGTCCGTAAGGATGTACCTCCTTTTGTAAAGGCAGGTCGTGAGCCGTTAAGTTATGTAGGTATTAACTCTATAGGACTACGTCGTCGCGGATTTACCACAGAAAAAATTCGTGAAATACAAGATATTTTCCGCATCTTGTATCAAAAGAATTACAATAACTCACAAGCGGTAGCGATTATAGAAGCAGAGATGGAAGCCACTCAGGAGCGAGATGAAATATTGCAATTTATACGTAACTCTCAACGTGGTATCATGAAAGGATACTTTAACTCATAAGTTTTCTTTTACGCTTTCGCGAAAATTTGACAACACGACAATCATGCTTTGACCAAACATAGGTCAAGCTGAGAAATTCATAAAACGGAGAGATTGATAATCTTTTCATATTTTCGCGAAAGCGAGATTAACTTTTAAATAAAGAAGAATTCTGTATTTGCAGAAACTTAACACTAGATATGGCAACAACATCAGACATACGCAACGGACTTTGTATTAATTACAATCACGATATTTATAAAATCATCGAATTCTTACATGTGAAGCCAGGTAAAGGACCTGCTTTTGTAAGAACAAAAATGAAAAGTGTAACCTCAGGTAAAGTTCTTGATAATACATTTTCGGCTGGTCATAAGATTGATGAAGTACGTGTAGAAACACATAAATTCCAGTTTTTATATAATGATGCAGAGGGATATCACTTCATGAATACAGAAGATTATACGCAAATCGCTTTACAAGAGACTGCGCTAGATCGTTCTAATTTATTGAAAGAAGGAGAAGTTGTTACTGTGTTAATTAATACAGAAGATAATGCACCACTTTCTGTAGATATGCCAGCATCTGTAATTCTTGAAGTAACACACACAGAACCTGGTGTGAAAGGAAATACGGCTACTAATGCGACAAAGCCAGCAACTGTTGAGACAGGAGCAGAAGTAAACGTTCCTTTGTTTATAAATGAAGGTGATAAGATAAAAATAGAAACCGACAAAGGGACCTATAAAGAACGCGTTAAGGAATAGATAATTTACCTACCAACTTATTATATAAATCCCGTCAAATGACGGGATTTTCTTTTATATTCGTAATCGTGAAATTTAAAAAACAACATACACTTCAAGAAATAGCAAATCTTCTTAACGTTACTTTTGTGGGTGATCCTTTGTTTCCAGTATTGGGCATGAATGAGATCCATGTAGTAACTCCAGGAGATATTGTTTTTGTAGATCATCCTAAATATTATGATAAGGCACTGCAAAGTGCGGCGACTATTGTTCTTATAAACAAGGAGGTAGCTTGTCCGGAAGGCAAAGCACTCCTTATAACAGACGATCCTTTTAGGGATTTTAATAAGCTTACTGATCACTTTAAGCCTTTTAAAACTGCAGCAGCTGCCATTGCAGATACAGCAACTATAGGTGAAGGAACCGTTATACAGCCCAATGTGTTTGTGGGTAACCATGTAGTTATAGGTGATAATTGTACCATACATCCTAATGTATGTCTGTATGACAATACTATTATAGGAGATAACGTTACCATACATGCTGGAAGCATACTAGGTGCAGATGCTTTTTATTACAAGAAGCGTCCAGAAGGTTTTGACAAACTTAAATCTGGTGGCCGCGTTGTGATAGAGGATCATGTAGATATAGGAGCTGGCACAACTATAGACAAAGGCGTTACTGGTGATACTACTGTAAGGAAAGGGACGAAAATTGATAATCAAGTTCATGTAGGGCATGATACCGTTATAGGAGAACGTGTGTTGATTGCTGCTCAAACTACCATAGCTGGTTGTGTAGTTATAGAAGACGAAGTGACCTTATGGGGACAAGTGGGAGTTACCAGTGGTATATCCATAGGAAAAAAGGCAATCATCTCTGCTCAGAGTGGAGTAAGTAAATCTCTTGAAGGAGAAAAAAGTTATTTTGGGTCACCAGCTGGAGACTTCAGAACAAAATATAAAGAGCTTGCAGCGTTGAGACAAGTGCAAGAATTATTAGAAAAACTAAAGCAACAATAATGGCTAAGAGTAATAAGAAAATCGTAAAAGAGTTTTATAGCTCAGACTTTTTTAATGACACATCTGCTTTTGATGAGTATATTCATCCTGATATGCAGCTTTTTTGGAATGCAAAGACTGGCTACAATCACATGGAAATAGCAGGTTTAAAGGAAATGGCAGCAGAGGCTGGTAAATCTTTTGACGCAGTACGTCCAGAGATTACACACCTTCTTTCTAAAGAAGATCAGGTAGTGATAAGGTTTACTTATTTTGTGACTACCATCGAGCAACCAGATACAGAGCAGCCTATGGCACATTTTATGGCTATATGGGAAATGAAGGATGGTTTGATGTACAGAGGGTATCAAATGAGCCAACCAGCAGAGGAAGCAAAAGAGAGCATGAAATCTTGGAAGTAAATTTCATTGTTTTTACTTCATAATACTTAACCAAACTGTTATTTTTGCAGTGCAAAATTTTAAAACAAACCGATGAGCGTTTTAGTTAATAAAGATTCGAAAATAATTGTTCAAGGATTCACAGGTAGCGAGGGAACTTTCCACGCGGGCCAGATGATTGATTATGGAACAAATGTAGTAGGTGGTGTAACTCCAGGAAAAGGAGGGCAAACACATCTTGATAAGCCTGTTTTTAATACCGTTCAAGAAGCAGTAGAAAAAGTAGGAGCAGATACTACTATTATTTTTGTACCGCCAGCATTTGCTGCAGATGCAATTATGGAAGCTGCAGATGCAGGTATCAAAGTGATTATTACAATTACAGAAGGTATTCCTGTTGCAGATATGATTAAAGCTTCAGATTATATTTCTACAAAAGAATGTCGCCTTATAGGGCCTAACTGTCCAGGAGTTATTACTCCAGGTGAGGCAAAAGTAGGTATCATGCCAGGTTTTGTATTTAAGGAAGGTAAAGTAGGTATTGTTTCAAAATCTGGAACACTTACTTATGAAGCTGCAGACCAGGTTGTAAAACAAGGTCTTGGTATTACAACAGCTATTGGTATAGGTGGTGATCCAATTATTGGGACAACTACAAAAGAAGCTGTAGAGTTACTAATAAATGACCCAGCAACAGAAGCTGTCGTAATGATAGGTGAGATAGGAGGTCAACTAGAAGGTGATGCTGCAAAGTGGTATAAAGAAAGTGGTAGCAAGAAGCCAGTAATAGGTTTTATCGCAGGTGAGACTGCACCAGCTGGACGTACTATGGGGCATGCAGGGGCAATTGTAGGTGGATCTGACGATACAGCACAAGCTAAAAAAGCAATTATGAGAGAATGTGGTATTCACGTTGTGGATAGCCCAGCAGAAATAGGTAAAAAAGTTGCCGAAGTTTTAGGTAAGTAATTTTACGATACATTATAAAAAAAACCTCCTTTTTTAGGGAGGTTTTTTTGTTTCTAGTCGGTGTCGTAATTCTTATATTTGAGTAAGGAAAATTAGCATTGTATGCTTTCGCGAAAGCGTAAAGATTCAGCCTAACATTTAGACTAATTAGATCAATAAAAACAACCTGAGACAGTAATCTTAAAATTTATCTGTCCATTCATAGCATTTATATATGAAAATATTAGAAGGAAAAACCGCTATCATCACTGGTGCTAGCCGTGGAATAGGAAAAGGAATAGCAGAAGTATTTGCACAACATGGAGCAAATGTTGCTTTTACATACAGTTCGTCATCTGCAGCGGCAGATGAACTAGAGAAAAGTCTAGAAAATACAGGTGTAAAAATTAAAGGATATAAAAGTAACGCAGCAGATTTTGAGCAGGCTCAGGAGCTTGTGAAGAATGTACTTGAAGATTTTGGAACTATTGATATTCTTGTAAATAATGCAGGTATTACTAAGGATAATCTTCTTATGCGTATGTCTGAAGAGGATTTTGATAACGTTATAGAGGTAAACCTTAAGTCTATTTTTAATATGACTAAAGCGGTGCAGCGCACGATGCTCAAAGCTCGTAAAGGAAGTATCATTAACATGAGTTCTGTAGTGGGTGTAAAAGGAAATGCTGGTCAAGCAAACTATGCTGCCTCAAAGGCTGGAATGATAGGTTTCTCTAAGTCTATGGCGCTTGAGCTAGGTTCTCGTAACATACGTACAAACGTGATTGCGCCTGGTTTTATTGAGACGGAGATGACAGGAAAACTAGATGAAGCTACTGTAGATGGATGGAGACAGTCTATACCATTAAAACGTGGTGGAAGTCCAGAAGATATAGCAAACGCTTGCGTATTTCTTGCTAGTGATATGAGTGCATACATCACAGGTCAAGTTATCAATGTAGATGGAGGTATGCTTACGTAATTTACCAGCTAACTAAGCACTACTAATCATCAAGTATTTTGAGATAAGAATTACCACAACATTTGCAAACAGAAACATTATTACTAATTATTGGAGCTGCTATTCTCGCCTTGGGAATAGCGGTTTTCCAGTACTTTTATAAGGCAAAATATAAGACCGGTCGGAATAAGGTTTATGGACTTATTAGGTTTTTATCTGTTTTTGGATTGCTTCTTCTTTTAATAAACCCAACCTATAAGCAGGTTACGTATGTTACTGTAAAGCCATCACTTGCGGTGGCCTTAGATAATACTTCAAGTATTAAACATTTGGGATATGATGATGAAAGTGAAGATTTAGTATCACGCTTTCGCGAAAGCGAATCTTTAAACAACACTTTTGACGTACAGTATTATAGTTTTGGTCAAGAATTTAAACGTTTAGATACTTTAGATTTTAAAGAAAAGCAGACTAGTATTTCTAACGTTCTCCATAGTCTTGAGGACATTTACGGAACAGAAATAGCACCAGTAATCCTACTCACCGATGGAAATCAAACCTATGGTGAAGCTTATCAATACACTTCAAAAAACCTTAATCAACAGATATATCCCGTAGTTTTAGGAGATACAGTTACCTATGATGATCTCAAACTGGGGCAGGTAAACGTAAATAGATATGCGTATATCAATAACAAGTTTCCGGTAGAGATTTTTGCCTCTTATAACGGTAACAATACTGTAAACTCGCAATTAACGGTAACCTCTGGAGGTAAAGTACTGCATTCTGAGCGAGTTGCTTTTAGTCCACAAAGGAAATCACAGGTTTTTAATTTATTACTACCCGCAACCAGCGTAGGAGTGAGGCAATATAGTGTGCAGCTAACCGCTACTGCATCAGAAAAAAACACAAAAAACAACAGTAAGAATTTTGCAATTGAAGTTATTGATCAAAAGACAAATGTTCTTATTGTGAGTAACATTGTGCATCCGGATGTGGGTATGCTCAAAAAAAGTATAGAGAGTAACAGATTGCGCACGGTTACTTTTTCAAATGCAGTAGAAAGCATAAGTAAACTCAATGATTACGAGTTAGTAATATTGTACCAGCCAGATGCTAGTTTTAAAAGCGTGTACGATCAACTTGATGGATTATCAAAAAATAGTATTACCATCGGTGGAGCAAATACAGAGTGGAATGCTGTAAATACCTTCCAGAATACCATTAATCAAGAGGTTACTGGACAGCAGGAAGAAGTTCAAGGAGCGCTCAATGTGAATTTTTCTGCTTTTGTGATAGAAGATATAGGATTTGCTGACTTTCCGCCGTTAAAGACAAGCTTTGGTGACGTTAATTTTAAGACAGAAGTAGATGTTGCACTGACCCAGACTATAGGATCTTTTAATACAGAAAATCCACTTATAGCAACTACTGATACAAATGGACAGCGCGAAGTATACATTCTAGGAGAAGGATTATGGAGGTGGCGAGCACAAAGTTTTATAGATAATAGCAGCTTTGAAAAATTTGATAATTTTATTGATAACCTTGTACAGTATGCTGCGTCTAATAAGAAAAAAAGTCGCCTTAATATAGACTATGATTCTTTCTATTATGGTAACGGTGATGTTACTTTATACGCTCAATATTTTGATAAAAACTACACTTTTGATTCACGAGCGCGTCTATCAATACGTGTAATTCATGAGGATACTAAAAAAGTGACAGATATACCTTTGTTACTTAAAAAGAACACGTACCAAGTAGCTATGAACAATCTCGAGCCTGGTAACTATAAGTTTACTGTATCTGTTGTAGATCAAGGCCTAGCTCGTTCCGGAAGTTTTACGATTATTCCTTTTGATATAGAGCAGCAATTTTTAAATGCAAATGTAACAGACCTACGTGCTTTAGCCTCTAATACAGAAGCAGCTCTTTATACGAGTGCAATGGGAGATCAGCTTATAGACAATCTCGTGCGAGATACTCGATACAAACCGGTACAGAAAAGCACAGAAAAAATTGTACCTTTAATTGACTGGAAATGGTTGTTATTTATGATAGCTTCATTACTTTCTATTGAGTGGTTTATGCGCAAGTATAACGGACTTACTTAAACAAAAATTCAAAAAAAATTATGGAAAAATTACCAAAGATTGGAGTGCCTATAGTGATAGGTATTATTATTTTATTAGTACTAATAACAAAATCTGCTGTAACTATAGATTCTGGAGAGGCAGGGGTGTTATTTAAAACATTTGGCAATGGTGTGGTAACAGATGAGCCTCCTATGAGTGAAGGTTTTCATCTAGTAGCGCCTTGGAATAAGGTATACGTCTATGAGGTAAGACAGCAAGAACTCTTTGAAAAAATGAAAGTGCTTTCTTCAAACGGATTAGAGATTCAAATTGATGCCTCTGCCTGGTATGAACCAGTATATGATCAATTAGGAAACTTACATCAATCTCTAGGACAAGATTATTTGCAAAGAGTAATACAGCCTGCTATTAGATCTGCTGCCCGTAGTGTGGTAGGTAGATATACTCCAGAGCAATTATACTCGAGTAAAAGAGATGCTATTCAAGACGAAATTTTTGCAGAAACTAAGACTATATTGTCAAAGCAGTATGTACAACTTAATGAGGTATTAGTAAGAGATGTAACGTTACCTATCACTATAAAAGAAGCTATTGAGCGTAAACTTAGACAAGAACAAGAATCTCTTGAGTATGAGTTTAGACTTGTAACAGCTTCAAAAGAAGCAGAGAAAGTACGTATTGAAGCGCAAGGTAAAGCAGATGCAAATAAAATTTTAAGTGCATCTTTAACAGATAAAATTCTTCAAGATAAAGGGATTGATGCTACTATCGAGTTATCTAAATCACCTAACTCTAAAGTGGTGGTTGTAGGTTCTGGTGATTCTGGACTACCTTTAATTTTAGGAAATAATTAGAATACAACATAAAACTATAAGAAAGCGTTAAGAATACGCTTTCGCGAAAGCTTATATCTTTACAATCCACGCGAATTCACGTGTGGATTGTAAAGATTTTTTTATGTATAGATATCAGAAAATACTTTTCTTGTTTGGATTCATACTTGCTATAAGCTGTGGTCAAAACGTAGAAAGTCAAAATAGCAAAAAGGGTTATGCGCCTGAAGCAGTAAAGAAAACGTTTCAAGCAAAATATCCAGGAGAGAATGATCCAGACTGGCACGTTGACTCAAATGGGAATTATGAATCTAGGTTTAGAATAGATGGAGTACGTCACAGAGCAGACTTTAGTCCTAACGGTTCATGGATTGAGACAGAGGTAAGTATCGAGAAGGACGATTTACCTAAAGTTGTTCAAAGAGCGATAGATGATAATTACTCAGACGAAGAAATAACAGAAATAGAACGCGTTCAAAGCGCCGAAAAAGGATTGTTTTACGATGTAGAGTTTAAGAGGAAAGGAAAGAATATGGATATTGAGTTTAATGAATCTGGAGTTAAGATTAATTAAGACTAGACAACAATAGTAGTTATAAAAAAACCACCTAATAGGTGGTTTTTTTATGTTTCATCTTTTTTTTTGGGTCGTTTGCATCGTTGGCCAACTGTTCCTTTAATCTGATGGCTTTGGCTACCCAGCGATCATTTTTAATTCTATCTGGGAAGAACTTAATGAGCTTAGTGATAATTTCAATATCTTCTTTAGTTAAGCGGCTTATTTGATCAAATGTATAAATCCCTAATTCATTTAATTTGGCTTCTGTGTAAGGTCCAATACCTATTATTTTTTGAAGTTCATTTTTATCAGATGCTTGAGCCGTGCCTATTCTTTCAAAATTAATAAGGTCCGTGTAGTCTTTCTCTACTACTTTCTCAGAAATTACTTCCTGAGAAAAGGCTCGACTTCTCACTTTTATGTGATCAAACTCTTCATCCATCCTGTCTTTTCTAAAAACACCATCAGCTTTACGATCTAACTCATCCTGTAAATTATTAACAGTCTCTTTTAAAGTATTTATGCGCTCATTTTGTGCCTCGAGATTCTTTTTAAGAACAATTTTACTATATAAATGAGAACCTATATACCCAATTAGAAAAGCAACAAGGGTCATCACAAACGTTTCTAAGTATGCAACAGGTATTGATATAGCGTCTTGTGATACTGTCATGTTAATCTACTATAATTTCTATTCTGTTATTTTCTTGTCTGCCAGATAAGGTTTTGTTAGTTGCAATTGGTTCTTCCTCACCTCGAGAAGTTGCTGTTATTTTGCGTCTTGGTATACCTCTTCTTGCTGTAAGGTACCATTTTACTTGTCTGGACATTTTGAGCCCTTGATTAAAATTGTCGACACTACTTCCCACATTATCAGTATGGCCTAGTATGGTAACTTTTTTATCTGGATTTTCTTTTAGAATCTTTTTAAGTTCTGTCGCATATACTACTAATTCCTTATCAAGTATAAGATCTGTATTATTATAACGAGGGTAAAAGACATTGCTAGAAAAAGAAGGTCCCATAAATGAGTTAAGCTCTTTTTCTAACTCTAGTATAGGTTCGTCGCTAGTGATGTCTATCGTGTCACTAATTGCGATAGATTTTTGAATTTCTTCTGCAAGCAGGGAAGAGGTTTCGTGTTCAATTCCATATAGATCTAAACTGTCTGGAGCAAAACTGTTAGTAGGTGAGTCTGATTTTGTGGCAATAACAACGGGTGGTTCTTGATCTTTTGTTTTAGGGGTGTTTTTTTCTAAATTATCTTTCTCGTTAACAATTTGTTGTACAGAACTGTCACTCGCAGCCTCTCTAGTACTTACAAAGTAAATACAACCAGAAGTCCAAATTAAAAAAACGAAGAATGCCCCAAAAAATCCCTTCATTGATAATGTTAAGCAAGCGCTATTGTCTTTAATAAACGCTAACTTCAAAGTTACAGAAAAGTTGTCGATGTTAAGAAATAATAAAATCAGGTTATCCACTTGTTTTTAACAAAAGACTTCTTAAATTTGCTACAGAAATGAAATTGAACAAAACACATCATCACCACACTACAGCAATCGCTCAAGCGAGGTAGTTTGGTATGTAAATAAATCATATAAAACCCGTTTGAGATACTCAAACGGGTTTTTTCTTTTTTGGGTACTTTAAACACAAACCAACAAAAATGAGTCAAAAAATTAGAATTGCTATTCAAAAATCTGGACGTCTTAATGAGGAATCACTACAACTATTAAAAAATTGTGGTGTTTCTATTGATAACGGTAAAGATCAACTCAAAGCAACTGCTAGAAATTTTCCGCTAGAAGTTTTATACTTACGTAATGGTGATATCCCACAATACTTAAGAGACGGAGTGGTAGATATCGCAATACTTGGAGAAAATACTCTTATAGAAAAAGGAAAGGATCTTCCTATTATAGAGAGACTAGGTTTTTCAAAATGCAAGGTGTCACTAGCAATCCCAAAAGGACAAGAATACAACTCTGTAAAAGATCTTGAAGGTAAGCGCATTGCAACTTCATACCCTAATACAGTAAGAGAATATCTAGCCGAAAAAGGTGTAAACGCAGAGCTACACATCATTAACGGTTCGGTAGAAATTGCTCCAAATATTGGACTTGCAGATGCTATCTGTGATATAGTTTCTAGTGGTAGTACATTATTTAAAAATAATCTTAAGGAAGTAGAGCAAATGCTCACCTCTGAGGCTGTTCTTACTGCGTCACCTACTATTTCTGACGAGCGTAAAGAGCTATTAGAAACACTTAAATTCCGTATACAATCTGTACTTGCAGGACAACGCAGTAAATATGTACTTATGAATGTGCCAGACGCAAAACTTGATGATGTTATCGCAATGCTTCCAGGTATGAGAAGTCCTACGGTTTTACCACTAGCACAAGAAGGCTGGAGTAGTGTACACTCAGTGATAAATAAAGATAGCTTTTGGGATGTGATAGATAATCTCAAAAAAGCAGGTGCAGAAGGAATACTTGTATGCCCAATCGAAAAAATGGTGCTATAATTTTACGTTGCTATGAATAAGATTTATAATCCAGAAAGAAGTGAGTGGGCAGAAATTTTAAAAAGACCTACTCAAACTGTAGATGATATAGAAGCCACCGTCACCGATATTTTTAAGGAAGTAAAGGAAAAAGGAGATACTGCGGTAGCAAAGTACACAAGCATCTTTGATAATGTGACTCTTGAGAGCACTGCGGTTACTGATACAGAAATAGAGGAAGCGCAAGAGCTTATATCTACCGAGTTAAAGGAAGCCATACAACTTGCAAAAGGTAATATTGAACGTTTTCACACAGCTCAAAAAACAGAGAGAGTAGCTATTGCTACTACAGAAGGTGTAGATTGCTGGCAAGAAAAAAGACCTATTCAAAAAGTGGGGCTTTATATACCGGGAGGTACAGCGCCATTATTTTCTACTATCTTAATGCTTGCAACGCCAGCAAATATCGCTGGTTGTAAAGAGATAGTATTATGTACACCACCAGATAAAGAAGGAAAGGTAAACCCTGCCATTCTTTATACAGCAAAGCTAAGCGGAGTTACAAAAATCTTTAAAGTAGGAGGTATTCAGGCTATTGCTGCGATGACCTTTGGTACAGAGAGCGTTCCTCAAGTTTATAAAATATTTGGACCAGGTAATCAGTTTGTGACTGTTGCAAAGCAGCTTGCTACAAAGCACGGTGTAGCTATAGATATGCCAGCAGGCCCATCAGAATTACTTGTTGTGGCAGATGATGCTGCTCAGGCAAGTTTTGTAGCTTCAGACTTATTAAGTCAGGCAGAGCACGGTGTTGATAGTCAGGTGATCTTGGTTTCTACATCAAAGGATTTGATAGACGAGGTAGAAAAAGAAGTAGAAGAGCAGATGAGTACGCTTTCGCGAAAGCGTATTGCTGAAAAAGCTATTGATAATAGCAAGCTCATTTATGTAAAAGATGATGAGACGGCACTCGCGCTGATAGATGAATACGGTCCAGAACACTTTATAGTTTGCACCTCAAATGATGACTACTATGTAGATAATATAGGGAATGCGGGGTCTGTTTTTATAGGCAACTATACGCCAGAAAGCGCTGGAGATTATGCATCTGGTACAAACCACACCTTACCTACAAACGGTTATGCTAAGCAGTACAGCGGTGTAAATCTAGATAGTTTTATGAAGTCTATGACATTTCAAAAAATATCTGAAACTGGAATAAAAAATATAGGTCGTGCTATAGAACTTATGGCAGAGGCAGAGGGTCTTGATGCTCATAAAAATGCGGTAACTCTTAGACTTAACGCAATAAAATAAAGCAGTAAAGATTATTAAGTACGTATAGCACAATGAACAAATTTGACATAAATAAGCTCGTAAGAGCAAATGTTGCAAGAATGAAACCGTACTCTTCTGCGCGAGATGAGTTTACAGATTTTGATAAAGAAATGGTTTTTCTAGATGCAAATGAAAATCCGTTTGATAATGGTGTAAACCGTTATCCAGACCCGCAACAGCGTAGTTTAAAGAGTTTGGTAGCCTCTCAAAAAAAGGTCTCAGAATCTCAGATTTTACTAGGTAACGGAAGCGACGAGGTGCTCGATCTTATTTTTAGAGCATTCTGTAATCCTGGAGTAGATGGTATTATTACGGTACCACCTACTTACGGTATGTATAATGTACTGGCAGGTACAAATGACGTAGCAAATACAGAGGTACTTCTTACCGAAGATTTCCAACTGGATACTAAAGGTATTCTGAATGCTGTGAGTGATACTACAAAGCTCATTTTTATATGCTCACCAAATAATCCTACGGGTAATATGATCAAACCGGATCTTATTATTGAGGTTTTAGAAAACTTTAATGGGTTAGTAGTTCTTGATGAGGCATATATAGATTTTGCAGCAGCAGAGAGTTGGATATCACAGTTAGAAAATTATCCTAACCTTGTAATCACTCAAACGCTTTCTAAGGCTTACGGTCTTGCTGGTATACGTCTAGGTTTATGCTTTGCAAGTAAAGAAGTTATTGCGATTCTTAATAAAATTAAGCCTCCTTATAATGTAAATGCATTAACGCAAGATCGCGCTTATGATAGATTGAGCGATTTACGTATGATTCATAATGAGGTAGATACCTTACTTGATAATAGAAAAACACTAGCAGCTGTGCTTAAAGATGTGGCTTTTGTAGAAAAAGTATATCCGTCTGACGCAAACTTTATTTTAACTAAAGTAGACGATGCAAACAAGCGTTATAACCAGCTTATAGAAAAAGGGATAGTTGTACGCAATCGCAGCACACAGGCGCTTTGTGAGAACACACTACGTTTTACAGTAGGGACCAAAGAAGAAAATACAACACTAATAAACGCATTAAATACAATACAGTAATGGCAAAAAAAGTACTTTTTATCGACCGCGATGGTACAATGATTAAAGAAACGGTAGATGAACAAATCGATGCGTTTGAAAAAATGATTTTTTACCCTAAGTGTTTTACTTGGTTAGGTAAGATTGCTCAAGAGCTCGATTATGAGCTAGTGATGATCACAAATCAAGATGGTTTAGGTACAGATTCTTTTCCAGAAGATACATTCTGGCCAGTGCACAACTTCATTATGAAGTCTTTTGAAAATGAAGGTGTTGTTTTTGATAATGTATTTTTAGATAGAACTTTTCCGCACGAAAATAAAGACACTAGAAAGCCTGGAACCGGTTTACTTACACAATACTTTTCTGAGGAGTATGATCTCAAAAACTCTTTTGTAATAGGTGATAGACTTACAGATATGCAACTAGCGACAAATCTGGGAGCCAAAGGAATCTATATAAATGATAACACAAACCTCGGTACTGGTGAGATTACCATATCTGAAGATGAGCTCAATAAAGACATCGCGCTAGAGACAAACGACTGGCAAAAAATATACGAGTTTTTAAAATTAGAAAGTCGTGTTGCTACGCTTGCGCGAAAAACTAATGAGACAGACATAAACATCACCCTTAACCTAGACGGTACGGGTAAATCTAGCATAGATACAGGTCTAGCTTTCTTTGACCATATGCTTGACCAGATAGCGCGTCACGGGCAAATGGATCTAGACATTCAAGTAAAAGGAGACCTTGAGGTAGATGAGCACCACACTATAGAAGACACGGCAATCGCACTAGGAGAAGTGTTTGCCATTGCTTTAGGTAATAAATTAGGAATAGAGCGTTACGGTTTTTGCCTGCCTATGGATGATTGTCTTGCACAAGTTGCCATAGATTTTGGCGGTAGAAACTGGCTCGTATGGGAAGCAGATTTTAATCGTGAGATGATAGGCAAAATGCCTACAGAGATGTTTTACCACTTCTTTAAATCATTTACAGATGGTGCAAAGGCAAACCTAAATATCAAAGCCGAAGGAACAAACGAGCACCACAAGATTGAAGCTATCTTTAAGGCATTTGCAAAAGCTATTAAAGTAGCCGTAAAGCGTGATGCAGATAAAATGATTCTTCCATCTACAAAAGGAATGTTATAATGAAAATTGTGATCATTAATTATGGCGCTGGAAACATCCAGAGCATAAAATTTGCCATAGAGCGCCTTGGTTATCAGGCGGTCTTAAGTGATAGTGAAGAAGAAATACGTAGTGCAGATAAAGTCATTTTTCCTGGAGTAGGTGAGGCGAGTAGCGCTATGAGTAAATTACGAGAGACTGGTCTTGATAAAGTGATTCCTACACTCACACAGCCTGTGCTGGGTATCTGTCTGGGTATGCAATTAATGTGTACAGGTTCAGAAGAAGGAGATACTATAGGACTTGATATTTTTAATGTAGATGTAGTACGCTTTCGCGAAAGCGTAAAAGTCCCACAAATACAGTGGAACACCATTAATAATCTATCATCACCACTTTTTAATCAAGTAGCCGAAGATTCTTTTATATATATGGTGCACAGTTTTTATGCTCCCGTAGTAGAAGACACGATTGCGACTACTACGTACGGACTTCCTTACAGTAGTGCTCTTGCCAAAAATAATTTTTATGGAACTCAGTTCCACCCAGAAAAAAGTAGCGCTGTAGGAGAGCAAATACTTAAAAACTTTTTAGAATTATGAGAATAATACCTGCTATAGATATCATAGATGGTAATTGTGTGCGACTCTCAAAGGGAGATTATAACACAAAGAAAATATATAATGAAAATCCGCTGGAAGTTGCAAAGCAGTTTGAGGCACACGGTATCACGCATTTACACCTTGTAGATCTAGATGGCGCAAAAAGCAAGCACATTGTAAACCACAAAATTCTTGAGCAAATAGCTACAAAGACTGCGTTAAAAGTAGACTTTGGAGGAGGTCTTAAAACAGACGAAGATTTACGCATTGCCTTTGAGAGCGGAGCTTCTCAAATAACTGGTGGTAGTATTGCTGTGAAAAATCCAGATACGTTTAAAAGCTGGTTGTCAAAATTTGGCAGTGATAAAATTATCTTGGGAGCAGATGCTCATCATCGTAAAATTGCTATCTCTGGCTGGCTAGAGGAGTCTGATGATGATGTGGTGGAGTTTATAAACGCTTATCAAAAAGAAGGTGTCTCTTATGTAATCTGTACAGATATAAGTAAAGATGGTATGCTAGAAGGGCCTAGTTTTGACCTCTATCAAGAAATACTTGCTAGCACACCAGACTTAAAACTTATAGCTTCTGGAGGAATTTCTACCTTTGACGAGTTGCCAAAGCTTGCAGAGATGGGCTGTGAGGGAACTATTATAGGGAAGGCAATCTATGAGAATAGAATCTCATTGAAGCAACTAGAAGATTTTATACTAAGTTAGAACGTATAGATATGATTAATACCTGGCATCAAGATTTTAAGGACAATGCTATTTTTAGACTAGAAGAGAATGTGCGTATGATAAGTATTGCGCTTTCTAAGGTGGTAGAAGAGGAGTTGTGGACAAAGCAAAACCAGAGTCTCAATACACTTGGTAACCAGTTATTGCATATCTGTGGGAATATGACGCAATATATCGTTTCTGGACTAGGAGGTAATCCAGATGAGCGTAATAGAGAAGAGGAGTTTAGTACCGAAGATGGTTTTACAAAAGATGAGTTGCTACAACGACTTTTACTTACGGTTCAAACTTCTACTACTATTATTGATGATGCTACACCAGAAAATCTTTTAAAAAAGAGAAACGTACAAGGTTTTGAGCTTTCTGGTACTGGTATCGTATTACACGCAGTGGAGCACTTCTCATATCACACGGGGCAGATCGCTATGCAAGTAAAACTTGTTATAGACCAGCCCCTTGGGTTTTATGAGGGAATGAACTTAAACACTCTTAATGAAGAAGATTAAAACTCTTTCTTTAAAAATTTAATAATTTCAGATCTTACTTCTTCTTGATAAAGTGAGTGACCAAAACCTTCGGTCTCAATGTAGGTGCTTCCTTTCCAGTTTTTATGGATGTTTTGTGAGGCAGATACAGGAGTGATTTTATCAAACTTATCGTGGATTATTAAAGCAGGTAGGGTAAGCTCTTTTGCAAAAGCTGCACCAGAAAAACCTTTAAAATCGAAACCAAATAACTCCTTTACGAGCTGTTCAAGAGAATTCATCGTTCTATTGTTGAGTCCAAGTATAGCTCTGTAACCTACCATTATCTCACTAAGCTCTGATGCAGATCCTAGTATTACTGCAGATGTAAATTGTGTAGGTTTATAAGTATACTGATGAAAAACCGTAGCTAGCCCACCTATAGAATGTCCTATAATATGGTCCGGTTGGTATCGTTGTACCGCTTCTTCTATGGCTTTTGCATAACGAGGCACATTGAGCAATGTCCCTGTAGAGTTACCGTGAGCCGGTGCATCTATGGCATAGATGTCATAGTTTTCTTGCTGTAGTTCTTCTACTAGTTTAAACCAGCGATGCGTGTTGCTCTCCCAGCCGTGTATGAGAAGTACTTTTTTACCAGTGCCTTCCCAGCGATATGCTTGTAAATCACAGGATCCAGAAGTAAAGCGCTCATACGTAGCTTTATTAAGGTAATCTATTTGATCACCATAAGGTTTTCCTTTGCGCGGAGTACAAAATATATTAAAAGCTTGCTGTGCCGCAGCTTTTGGGTTTGCTATACTTAGTGCGTTGATTTTTGCTCCTATTAATTTAGGAATAAATCTTTGTAAAGTCTTTTTCAAAATTTTTATTCTTCTCGGTAAACAGAATCTGGTGAAAACGCAGGAGTACAAATAGCCATATACTCACACTCTGCATCAAAGGGATTGCTGTATTGCACTCTCGTGTTACGATTGATCTTAATACTTTGCCCTGCGTGTAGTACAATAGTGTCTCCGTCTATAATAAACTGTTTTTTACCTTTTATGATATACGTGTACTCATCAAACTCTGGAGTTTGAAATGGCTCACTCCACCCAGGTGGAGCAATCATATGAGCGATGCTTATATCATTATTGCCATCTGTCGCTTTTCCCCAGTGCTCCTCTATGGTTTTACCATCTGTAGTAGGCACAATAAAAGGGCTTTTTTGAATCTTATAACTCATATTACCAGCTTATTTGGACATATTTGATAGGAGCGTCATCCGGAATTTGGGAGAGCTCTACTTTAGATTGTGTGTCAAACATAAGCTCAGATGGAAGGTGCTTTTTATCAATTGTAAAAAAGATGTCATTATCCTCGATAAGCACCACAATAGTAGAGATTAAGTTATCTATGCGTTTAATCTTATAACCGTCTTGAATATCCTTAAAGGTACTTTTGGTTGTAACGCCTTCAGTTGTTTTATAGCGCTCATCATATACTCGAATATAGTTAATGGTCGCATCACTTTCACTTGAGCTTGGACCTAGTTCTAGTAGCTTTTTACCTCCTTTTTCAAATACAGTTACATATCCTTGTGGCGTCCTAAAATCTGTACTTCCACTAGCATCTACAAGACTGTCATTTACAAAAGTTGTTTTTAGTTCGCTTACCTTGGTTGTTTTCGTAAGAGGTCCTACAGTCTCATTAGAGATACTGAAGTTGCCAGAATCGCTACAACTTGCTACAATAAGGCCTAATAGTGATAATGTTATAAAGTGTTTTTTCATAAAATATGGATGCACATTAAGTGCAATAAGTGATATTATTTATTTTAAAACTAACGTTAGATTAGTTTAAAACATTTTAAGAATTTGTAGTTTATTTGAGCATTTTACCAAGTATACCAAATACTCCACGTATTACTGTAGCACTTGTAAGTACTTTGATTAACGCTTTTGCACCAGCGCTTTGTGTACTTTTCGAACTTGATGATCTCGAAGAGCTTTTTGTTGCTTTTGCTCGCTCTTCTTTTGCTTTTTCCTTTGCTTCAGATTCGTTTGCTTTATCAATCTTTTTCTGTAAAAGTTCGTAAGCACTCTCACGATCTGTGAGTTCGCTATACTTTTCTACAAGTTCAGATCTGTCGTTGAGACTATTAATTTCTTTTTGAGTAAGCACGTCCATACGGGACATAGGAGCACGCAACATGGTTGCCGCAAGTGGAGTAGGGCGACCTTTCTCATCAAGAGCAGATATTAATGCTTCACCTATACCTAACGATGTTAATACAGACTTGGTATCATAATATGGAGAATCTGGATAGTTTTCGGCAGTAAGTTTTATTGCTTTTCTATCTTTTGCAGTAAAGGCACGTAATGCATGTTGCACTTTTAGACCTAGCTGACTCAATACTCCATCTGGAATATCTGTTGGGTTTTGTGTTACAAAATAAATCCCAACTCCTTTAGAACGTATTAATTTTACAATACTCTCTATCTGGCTATGCAGTGCTTTTGAGGCTTCTTTAAAAATAAGATGCGCTTCGTCTATAAAAATTACAAGCTCTGGCTTACCGCTATCACCTTGCTCTGGAAAGGTAGAGTAAATCTCTGCTAGCAAGCTTAACATAAATGTAGAAAACAGTTTAGGTCTATCTTGAATATCGGTAAGACGAATCACGTTTATAACGCCACGTCCATCCTCTGTTTTTCTTGTAAGATCATCTGTGTCAAAAGACTTCTCCCCAAAAAAGATATCTGCTCCTTGTTGTTCTAGTTCCACTATTTTACGCAAGATAGATCCAGAAGAAGCTGGAGATATTCTTCCATAATTTTCTTCTATCTCTGCTTTTCCTTCTTTAGTTGCGTATTGTAAGATTTTCTTGAAATCTTTTAAATCTAGTAATGGCAATTTATTATCATCACTATATTTAAAAAGAATAGAGATGATACCAGATTGTGCCACCGTAGCATCAAGTATACGAGAGAACAGTACAGGTCCAAACTCACTTACCGTTGCTCTCAGGCGCACGCCATTTTGCTCAGATAGCGTGAGTAGTTCTACAGGAAAGTCTTTGGCCTCAAAGGGAACACCAATTTTAGCATGGCGCTCATCTATCTTTACGTGACCAGGACTTGCTTTTGCAATACCAGAGAGATCCCCTTTCATATCCATCAAAAGGACAGGGATACCTTTGTCAGATAAGTTTTCGGCTATTATTTGTAGTGTTTTCGTTTTACCAGTTCCGGTTGCTCCGGCTATAAGCCCGTGGCGGTTTAAAGTTTTGAGAGGCACTTTTACGTGCGCATTTGTAATAGTCTCGCCCTCTAGCATTGCAGCTCCCATAGTTATAAAGTCTCCCTTAAACGTGTTACCGGCATTTATAAATTCTAAAAATTCTTCTTTTTTATCCATATTGGTGGGTTGTTAGTGCGCTTTCGCGAAAGCGAACTACATCATGTACTCTAAAGCTTAAAAATACATAATCCTTAAAAAAGGTTCTCATCTATATGTACATTTATTGTCTAAAAACAATCTATATGAAAAGCCTTCTCTTAAGCGCCTTGAGTTTATTACTTCTAATATCTTGTCAAGAAAGACAATCTCTTATAAGACAAGTGCCAGAAACCAAAATTGAAATTAATGAAAAACCGGTCTTTCATAAATCTCATGAAATTACAAAGAAAGACGCACCTTTTTCTGACGTCGTACAAGTGGGCAGTATGTATTTTTTATCTGGTCAAATTGGTTTAAATCAAAAAAACCGAACATTAGTACCAGGAGGAATAACAGCCGAAACAACCCAAACTTTAGAGAACATAAAAGAGGTGTTAGCACAACACGATATGGATATGACTAATGTGGTTAAGGCACTCGTGATACTTGATAATATAGAAGATTTCAAAGCCTTTAATGAAGTATATACATCTTATTTTCCTCAAAAGCCTGCTAGAACAACCTTTGCTGCCGAAGCTCTTGCGCTAGGGGCAAAAATTGAAATAGAGGTGGTTGCTGTTAAAAAATAATAACTACCTTTTAGAAAAAAAATGAAGTTATTAGCCAGGTTCTCTTCCATACTCGTATGTCTCACATTCTTGAACTGTGATAATGACGATTCGTTTTCTTCAAATAATATAGATGAGCGAGTAATACTACCTGAGATTGCAATAATAGGGGATGACCTCACTACTGGAGGAAATTTTAACCTTGTAGAATGGACCGCATCTTATGAAGACATGACTACTAAAGATCTTCAAGAAACGATTGGGTTTGAGTTTGGCTTCTTGCAAAGTACCATGGGGACAGAATTTGCATTTGCACTAGATTTTCCATCAACATCCTATGTGTTTTATGATATTGTTACAGGTGGTATGAGAAGTGTGACAGATTTTTTTAACCCTGAGAATGCTACAAATAATTTTTATACTGTAAATACTGGTCAAAGTTTGCTTACCTATTATCTCGATGCTACGAGTAGTTGTTGTGACATTTATGTACACAACTTTAATCAAATATCTGGTGCAAGTTCTGAGTCTTATTTGGGTAATGCAGATGTTGCGCCTGTGCAGTTTAATGTTTTTGCTAGTGGTGATAAATCTTTTGCCATAGGAGTAGATACTTTTACGGGAGTGCGTAAATTATTTGTAACTAGTGCCATAGATGGAGAGCGCCTAGGTGTTATAGATGTGAGTGAGTATGGTGGATTTATGTATAATGATGTACGAGATGAGATGTACCTCTTTAGTTTTAACGAGGACGTGTTAACTCATGTTGTTCTTGACTTGAGCATCTTTATAACAAGTGAACTTTCTTCCTTTCCTTTAGGATTAAGTATAAGTGAAGGCTATAATGAAGCCCAGTTCTCTCAAAATGAAATGGTTTTTAAGGAGTTTGACGGGATTACGTCTAGCATTTACACTTATGACACCAATACCATAGAAACTTATGACAGTACGGATTTAATAAACAGAATTTTTGAAGAAACAGGTCGAGGGATCAATATTGTAAATACGTCAATAGATGTTAATACAAGCACCTACGTGGTGATGGGAACCTATACTGAGGACAATATTACACACGGGATGGTGGTATTGATGAGCTTAGATAAGGATGTGTTACTCACGTTAGATACAGGTAATGTGAGACCTCAACAAGTGATCTTCTTAAGAGATTAATAAAAAAAAACACCACTTCGAGTGAAGTGGTGTTTTTACTGTATAACTACTTTAGTAATTTATTAAATATCATCAAAGCTTACATCTGTAAACTTCTCAGGGCTCATGTGGCTAGGTTTCTCTGAAGAAACAGCTCCTGAGTCTACAACTTCTGTTGGCTCTGGGCGTGAGTAATCATTCTGGTGACGGTCTGATATTACTTCTTCTCCTTTTTCATCAAGAATGTATGAAGTCATATCATTTAAGTTTTCTGTAAAACCAGCAAAATCTTCTTTGTATAAGTAGATTTTATGCTTCTTAAAATGGAAAGAACCATCATCATTTGTAAACTTCTTGCTCTCTGTAATGGTAAGGTAATAATCTCCTGCCTTCGTAGATCTTACATCAAAAAAGTAAGTGCGTCTTCCAGCTCTTAAAACTTTTGAGAAAATCTCTTCATTGTCACGTCCTTCGTAATCACTCATAATATTCCTTATTGTTTGGATTGTGTTTATCTACTTCAAAAATGATAAAAAATTAGCCATTGCCCAATTATTTCTACATTTCTTTTTCGTCTAGTTGTTTTACGTAAAGTTCTTTATAGTAGCCTTCTCGCTCTATTAGTTGATTATGAGAACCTTGCTGTGTGATTTTCCCATCTTCTATGATAAGAATTTGATCGGCATTTTTTGCAGATGATATTCTGTGACTTACGATAATTGTAGTTGTATCGGTCGTTAGTTTCTCAAGATTATTAAGAATTTCTTCTTCAGTCTCTGTATCTACTGCGCTTAAACAGTCATCTAGAAGTAATATTTTTGGATTTCCTATAAGAGCTCTGGCAATGGATACACGCTGCTTTTGGCCTCCAGAAAGTGTGATTCCACGCTCTCCTAAAATAGTGTCATACCCATTTTTAAAATCAATGATGTTGTGATGTACAGATGCCGCTTTCGCGAAAGCGTAAACCTGTTCATCACTAGCGTCTGTATCGCCAAACTTGATATTCTCACCTATGGTATCAGAAAACAAGAACGCATCTTGAGGTACATATCCTATTTCTGAACGCAAATCATCAAGATTAACGTCTTTCATAGCATAGCCGTCTATTTGAATTACACCACTTGTGACGTCGTATAACCTCCCTATAAGTTCAAGAATAGTTGACTTTCCAGAGCCTGTAGGACCTATAATCGCTAGAGTTTTTCCAGGTTTTATTGAGAATGAAACATCTTTTAATGCTGTGATATTAGTGTCATCATAGGTGAATGTAACCTCTTTAAACTCGATAGCGCCAGTAATAGGTGTGTGGCTACTTACATTATTCTGAATTTCAGGTGCTATTTCTAAAAATTCATTAATACGTATTTGTGAAGCTTCGGCTGCTTTAATTATAGAGGTTACCCATCCTACGGTTGCTACAGGCCACGTAAGCATGTTTACGTACATGATAAATTCAACTAGCGTACCTAAATCTTTTATGGTACCGTCTATATATTGTTGTCCTCCCACAAAGATCACTATGAGATTACTAGCACCTATTAACCCTATCATAAGAGGGAAAAAGAAAGCTTGTACTTTTACGAGATCTAAGTTTTTCTCTTTGCTATCTTCACTAAGCTGTGCAAAATCTTTAAAAGTATTTGCCTCTAGCGTGTAAGCTTTAATCACAGAAATCCCGCTAAAGGATTCTTGAGTAAACGTTGTAAGTTTTGAGAGATACTCTTGAACGATAGTACTCCTTACGTGTATCGCGCGACTTAGTTTATATATAGCAATAGACAGTATAGGTAAAGGAATAAGAGTGTAAGCGGCTAGGGAAGGAGCCATTCTCACCATATAAGGTATTACAACTGCAAATAAAACGAGTGCTTGCAAGAGGTACATGATTGCAGGACCTACATACATACGTACTTTAGTCACATCTTCAGAGATGCGATTCATGAGGTCTCCGGTTCTGTTCTGCTTGTAAAAGCCTAGGCTTAATCTCTGGTATTGCTGGTATACATCATTTTTAAGGTCTGCTTCTATAAAACGAGAAACTACAATAATAAGCTGTCTCATTAAGAAGGTAAAAAAACCAGATAGCAGGGCTGCTCCTAATAATAGGCCCAATTTAAAGAGCATAGATTTTTTTAGACCAGCGAGATTGTCCCCTCCAGCATTGATGTAAGTCTCTACGTCGTTTACAATGTCACCTACGATATCCACATTAAAAACGGCAAAGACACGAGCCGCGATTACTATAAAGAAACCGGCTATAAGACGCCATTTATATCGTAAAAAATACTTGTTAAGAGATTTTAATGCACCCATCGCCGTACTGCAATTTTTTTGAAGCGCTAAGGTCGGTTTTTTTTAAGACCTATGCGAGCCAAATTTTACTACAACATAATCGATAAAACATGGAGATACTTTTAGAAATACTGTATTTTTGCACCGATTTTAAAAATGATCTTTTTTCATTTTATAACTATATTAAAAGTTCTTTGTCGCTATGTTAAACAGACGCCATATCCGTGTCAAAGTAATGCAAACCATCTACGCACTAAGTAGTAAGGAGCATTTTGATCTTCAACAAGAAGATAAATTTACAGTGGAGAGTATGAATCAGATGTACAATCTGTATCTCTTAATGCTAGATTTGATGGTGGAGGTTCACGCTTTCGCGAAAGCGGAACAAGAAAAATTCTCTAAAAAGATTCTAGCAACCGAAGAAGAAAAAAATCCCAACACAAAGTTTATCCAAAACCAAGTGCTTGTCAAACTATCTGACAATGCAGAGTTGCGCGATGAAATAAGTAAGCGCAAACTGAAAAACTGGAGAATAAACGATGAGTATGTAACACTTATTTATAACGAACTTATAAATAGTGAGTTATATGCCTCTTATATGGAACAAGAAGAGTCTGATTTCAAATTAGATAAAAAGTTCCTTGTTGCTGCCTACACAGAGATTATTGCTCCTAATGATAAACTATATGATTATATAGAGGATGCTCGTCTTACTTGGATAGATGATATACCTATGGTAAACATGGCTGTATTAAAGCGTATAGGGAAGATGAAACCTGCATCTCCAGAATCTATGTTGCTTCCAGTACTCTTTAAGAATGATGAGGATTTACTATTTGGAACTACCTTACTAGAGAAAACCGTTGCCAATGAGGAGTTTTTATCTTCCGAAATTTCTGCAAACACACCTAATTGGGATAAAGAACGTATCGCAGATGTAGATATGGTATTGATAAAAATGGCGCTTTGCGAATTTTTGAAATTCCCTACCATTCCTGTGAAAGTAACTATCAATGAGTACCTTGAGATTGCAAAGGAATACTCAACCCCTAAGAGTAGCATTTTTATAAACGGAATCCTTGACAAGCTCGTAAAACAGTATGAGTCAGAAAAAAGGTTAAAGAAAGAGGGTAGAGGTTTGAAATAACTAAATTTTCTTATTTTTACATATCATTATTTAATAAAAAACAACAATGAAAAAAGGTTTATTAGTATTAGGAGTACTTTCGGCTATGTTATTTACTTCATGTAAGGAAGATGCGGCTAGCAAAGTAAAAGAAGAAAATGTAGAAGTTGCTGCAGCAAGAGATGCACAAGCTACTGTTTATCCAGTTATAGCTTTTGATGAATCTGAATTTGATTTTGGAAACATTGAAAAAGGAACAACTGTTGAGCACAAATTTACATTTACAAACACTGGTAAAGCACCATTAGTAATTGTAGATGCAAAGAGCTCTTGTGGTTGTACTATACCAGAATATTCTAAAAATCCAGTAGCTCCAGGAGAAAAAGGAGAATTACTTGTAAAATATAACGGTAGTGGTGCAAACCAAGTAACTAAAACCGTTACAATCAAAGCAAACACTGAGAAAGGTACAGAGACTGTACTTATCAAAGCATTTGTAAACCCTGCTGCAGGAGCAGCTAAATAAGCAATATGGGCGAAGGAATGCAGGGCATACTAGGCCCACTTTTACTCTTTACGGTATTTATAGTATTTTTTATTGTATTGCCACAGCGTAAAAAAATTAAACAAGAAAAGAACTTTGATAAAGATCTTAAGAAAGGAGATCGCGTGATCACTAAAAGTGGTTTACATGGTAAAATTCTTGAGCTTAACGATAACGGTACTTGTGTATTAGAAACAATGTCAGGTAAGATGAAATTTGAGAGATCTGCACTATCTATTGAGATGAGTCAGGCCTTAAATAAACCTGCTGGAGAAGTTAAGAAGTAATCTTATCAAAAGAACTTATTATAAAAAAAGCCCTCGCATTTGCGAGGGCTTTTTTGTTTTTAGAGTCGCGTCCTTAAAAAAGTGAAAAGTTATCCTTAGAATAAGAACAACTTTTTGAAAATTAATATGTATTTGACTCACCTAAAAAGGCAATGTTCTGTACTTTGAGTTTATGAGGAAATGAGATAAGTCATATCATTAAAGTTCGTGCTTACTAAAATACAGTATGCATTGAGCAAATAGAGCTTAACTTTGGTTTTAAAACATGATGATATGTGATATTCTTAGATATGCCCTCGCAATTGCGCATAAAAAAGCCTCACCATGATGGTGAGGCTCTTAATATAACTTTGTGAGTGACCTTTCTTATTTAATAATTCCTCCACAAGAGATGCGCTTACCTGCTGCACCACTAGGTTGCGATGTAAAGTCATCTGTACCTTGGTGTACAATAATTGCTTTACCTACGATATCTTTTTTTGGATCTCCACAACCTATACACCACTGGTCTGAGCTCATTGTGATGGTTCCATTTCCGCTTTCATCAGCAGGGAAGTTTCCTATATCACCTTTGTGATATCCTTCTGCTGCGCCCCACTTACCGTGTTGCTCGTTTGTAGGATTCCAGTGTCCTCCTGTAGATTTTCCATCTTCGCTAGAGCAATCTGCACTCTCGTGTATGTGTATTGCGTGCATACCCTCGTCAAGACCACCTATAACGGCTGTAAAATTTACTTGGCCGTCTTCTTCTTTAAACACTACGCTACCTGTAGCTTTGCTGCCACTTTTAGGTTCAAGTTTCATTATAACCTTTTGAGCTACGGGTGCAGCAGTAGCTTCTACTTCGACAGCTACTTCTTCTACTTCTTCCACTTTCTTTGCATCTTTCTTACAACTTGCTAGGGTAGCAGTAGCTAGTATTGCTAGAGTAATATACTTCAATTTCATAATTTTAGATTTTGTGATTAGTATTTATAACCTCTAAGATACCAAGGCTAGCTTAGAAATACTAAACATTTATAAAACCTTTTAGATACTTATAGTACTCAGTGCTGGTGTATCGGTAATATTCTGAGGGTTTAATGCATATTGAAATACACCACTTTCACCTACTGCAATAAGCAAGTCACCTTGAATTATCACATCAAATGCCAGTTTATCAATACTATGCACTAGTATAGATTCTGCAGGGTTTGATACATCAAATATTTTAATTTCATCATCACATACGATAAGGTAGTCACCGTAAAGACCTAATCCTTTTGGGAATGTGAGCTGGCGAACGTTAATAAGCATAGGATTGAGCACATCAGATACATCATAAACCTCTAGCTGATTTACAAAACCATTGCAACCTAAGTCACTCCATAAGGTTACAAATGCATATTGATCATTTGCTACCACGGGATCACAAGAAGTGAAGTGCTGTACAGAAGATAATTGTTCTGGAAACTCTGGATTATTTACACTATAAATAAACATCCCATTACGAGATCCTATATAAAGATAATCCCTGTAGCTGAATAGTGTTTCAATATCAAAACCTATGCGTACCGTATTAACCAGTACTGGCTCTGTAGTATTTGTAATATTAAATACATTTAGATCTTCATTATCTACCGTATAGAGGTAGTTGTCTTTTATAACAAAGGTTGCAAGTGAGCCGCCTTGACCTACACTATCTGCTGTGCTCAAAGACTCACCACTGCTAGTTCCGTCAGAACTACATCCTAGTGCAACAATCACTAGGGCAATAATGTATATATACTTTTTCATCTTATTTAATCTTCAAGTTCGTAATCAATGATAATTTCTCCATTTGGGATGTCGTGTATAAATCCATCTGGAGATATTTTAGAAGGAAATACCTCTCTAATGCGCTTTGTTACTTGCAAGTTTGCTGTTTGTTTATCATAAGTAACCGCAATAAGGTCTACAGCTTGATTGATGTAATACACATTATTTTTAATTGCGAGATCTGTTGCTCCAGGTGCCTTTATATAGGCAAGAGCAATAGGTGAAGATGGATTTTCATTATCAAAAATGTGAAAACCCTTGTTCTTTTCGTTTACAAATAGTAAACCGTTTAGAACATAAATTTTACCTGAGTTTACAATGGTTCTAGCGTCTTCAAGGGTGACGCTTGCTTCAAACGTAGGGCGATCAAGTGTAATCGCGTCATAGTTTGTTAATAGGTCAATGGTATCTACATCATCACTATTTGTGTCTGTTACACAGCTCAGTAGTGAGAAAGATACGAGTAGTAGGATACATACGTGTTTCATATAATATAGTTTTGCATAAGATGCAGTAACTACCTATACGTTGCGTGTGCTAAGTAATAGTTTACAATTTAGTAACCTATGTGGTAAAAAAGTTCGAAATGAACTTGAGATTCTTTTCGAACTTTTGGCATAATTAATATTGATTTATGTGAATACGCTTTCGCGAAAGCGTAATTCTAACTAAGCGTTGTTATTACCTGTGTCTCGCTATGAAGGGTTTTGTGTACCGGGCATTTATCTGCAATTTGTAAAAGACGATTTAGTTGCTTCTCATCTAGATCTGACGTTATTTTAATCTCACGATGAAAGGTATCAATCTTAGCCGAAGGGTTGTCTTCACAAGCAACACAATCTTGAGCGTGCGTTTTACTATAACTGGTGTGCACCTCAACGTTTTCTACAAGCCACTTTTTGCGCTTTGCATACATCTGTATGGTCATTGCGGTACAGGCAGAAAGACTACCTGCGAGTAACTCATATGGAGTAGGGCCATAGTCGTTTCCGCCTACGCGTACCGGCTCATCTGCCTTCATATGGTGATTACCTAGTTTTAATAAGGTTGTAAAGCCCTCTTCGTCATCTAGGCTTGCCACCACTTGAAAGGTGGTTTTTATGGTCTCTTGAACAGGTTGTGGTATGTATCTCGCAGCCCATCCAGCGATAATTTTGCCTACGTAAGCTGCATTTTCTTTATCAATAAGTAAGTGCTCAGATCCATCTAGGGTTACAAAGCTCTTAGGGTGATGCGCGGCGTGGTATATTTCTTCGGCATTTTTTATAGAAACGGTATCGTCTTGAGGTGAGTGGAGTATGAGTAAGGCTTCGTGGAGGTTACGAGCAGCTTCTACACAAGAGTTTTCTTCTAGATTATCTATAAACTGCTTTTTAAAAGTAAAGTCACGCCCTGCGAGTTTCACATTAGCCTGACCTTTATCTTTTATTACTGAAAGCTGAGAGCCTAGTTGCTTTTGTACGTGTACTGGGTTGCTAGGAGCTCCTATAGTTGCGACAGCCTTTATCGTATCAATCTTACCACCTGCAAAAATTGCTGCAGCACCACCTAGCGAGTGTCCCACAAGTAAAGACGGCGCTTTGTATTCTTTGGCAAGAAAATCTGCAGCGCTTATAAGATCATCTACATTACTAGAGAAGTTTGTATCTGCAAAGTCACCATCACTGTCACCTAAACCCGTAAAATCAAAACGTAACACGCCAAAACCTTGAGAGGCAAGTGCTCTACTTACATTGCGCACTGCACTAAAATCTTTTGTACAGGTAAAGCAATGTGCAAAAATGGCAAAGTTATGTGGGTCTTGATTTGCAGGTAGATCTAATCTTCCAGCCAATACTTCTCCGTGTGCATTTGTAAAGTTTATTTTACTCGATCTCATAATACGTAATATGTTTAATGGTTGTAGCTCTTCTGTCGAAGGAAAAAGGGCAACCTATCTTTAAAGAATTTAATGTACGATTATTACGTGTAATTAATATACAATAAAGGTTATCCTTCTTGTTTTTTACACTTTTATCATATTTTTTCTATTCCGCTTTCGCGAAAGCGTAAAAAAGAAAACCCCAATCATAAGATTGAGGTTTTTTAATCATTATAGGTATGTTATCATCCTTTTTTATTTCGCCAGTCTGTTTTTATAAAAACAGCGAGTTGAAACCTGTCATAGGTGTCTACCGCAAAATCATTTTTGAGATATCCCATTTGTGCACTTAGGTTCTCACTAAAGTTGTAGCCTAAAGCACCGTAAAGTCTATTCTGCCCAAAAAAGTCATTCTGCAGATTTATAAAAATCTCATCATATGCGGTTAGAAACCATTTATCATTAAGAGGGTAGGTTACTCGTAAAAAGTAACGCGCTCTATGCTCTGTTGTGTTCTCACCAGCAGGTCTAGTTATAAAACGTTGCTCTAGTCGATATCTATGGCTAAAGTTAAACTTGCCAAGACTATTTTTAAGAACAAACTGCTCATACAGACGATTTTCATTTACATTCTCTTCACCTGCAAACTCAAGAAAGTTTGTGTCTGTGGTGATGTTACCATACCCAAAAGAAGCCATAGCCTTATCTGATATATGGTAGTTAAGAGCCGTACGCAGGAGTAGCTGATTAAAGTTACTCCCAAACTCATACGTTCTATATTGTGCCTCTGCGTGTATGCTTAGCTTTTCTGATATTCTATTATTTGTAAATATCATTGCCCACGCGCCTAGATCATCTTCGCCACGGTCTTGGGCTTGTAATGATACAAGAGATGAGAATAATAGTAATAAGGCTAAAAGCTTTTTCATACTTAGTCTAATTTAAACGTTTTTATCTCTTTAAAGCTACTTACATCCATAGCTTTTAGCGTAGTTTCAAATGGCGCCCACTCCGTGCTAAAGAATGTATTAGTCTTCTCTAGAGCGCTCTGTAGCTCATTACGTGCGTGTGACATAAGAGTAGTTTCTGTCGTAGTAAGTCCGTTAGGGCGACTACGTACATAACCACTGGCAGCACCTATACGATTCATCACTGTGATTTCTGGATTACGTGTGATACCTTGCCTTTTATCTACCTTACCTATGTATAATGCGATTACTTCATCTATGCGCTTATCCATATCTTTTATAGAGGCTAGCTCATCTTTATACGCCTTTTTATCATCAAGTTTGTTAATCATTTTCTTGTAATCATTTGCAAGGTTCTTGCTCTCTACAAGTTGTTTTACAGCATCTGCGGCTACTTGAGTCATCGCTTCAAGATCTTTGGCAGCATTGTAACTATCGTCTATTGCTTTTTGCGGCACATCATACCTTGGGTCGCTCTCTACTGTGATAGCGCTCTCGCTTGTTTGATCTCCATACTGCATTACAAGCTTGTAAGTTCCTGGTTTAACAGAAACTCCACTAGGTTCATTCTTACGTTTTCTTATGCGTCTAGATGGGCGATCACCACCAGACTCATTCATATACCAAGTAGTTTTATAAATACCTGTACTGTCTGGAGTTTTCCATTTAAGGTGACGTATCTGTCTAGCACCATCATATATTTTCAGGTGGATAGAATCCCAAGTTACTTTTGCCTCATTTGCTTCTTCGGCATCTTTATCGTCGCCTTTTTTCTTTTTATCTACTTTTTGCTTAGTAACATAGTAAGCGATTTGCGCACCGCTTTTTCTGTTCTCACCGTTATAAATGGCATCTGCTCCAAAACGACTTCCCGTAGGTTGCTGGTATGATGCGTCATATGCAGTAGGAGGGGTGAAGAGTTGTAGCTTTCGCGAAAGCGTACTTCTATCACTCGCTATCTTACGCAGTGGTCTTATATCATCAAGAACCCAGGCTGCACGCCCAAAGGTTCCAATCACAAGATCCTGCTCTCTAGGGTGAATTACTAAATCTTTTACCGAAGTAGTAGGGAATCCTTTTGTCCATTTCTGCCAGTTGTTACCTGCATCAATAGACACATAAAGACCGTCATCTGTACCTAAAAACAAAAGATTCTTTTCTTCTGGATCTTCTATAATTGATAATGCATAACTCTGCACATCATTCTCATCTACAATGCGCTTCCAGCTTTTACCATAATTTGTGGTTCTGTAGGCATAAGGAGTGTAGTTAAAGCGTCTATAGTCGTTTGCAACTAGAAGCGCTTCTCCTTTGTTCTTATCACTAGCTTTAATTTGTACAATCCAGCTTCCTTTTGGTAAACCTTTTAAGTTATTAGACACTTCTGTGTATGATGATCCGCCATTTGTAGTATAATGTACACGGCCATCGTCTGTACCTACCCAAAACATATCTTTTTCAAGCGGAGAAGGTTCTATAACAAGAATGGTTGTGTGATTTTCTGCACCCGTGGCATCCATAGTAAGACCGCCAGATTCAGATTGCTTTTGTTTCTCTGGGTCGTTTGTTGTAAGGTCTGGAGAGATTACTTCCCAAGTGAGTCCCTTATCTGTAGACTTATGTACAAACTGACTACCAAAGTATATGGTACTGTTATCAAAAGGATCAATATTAATAGCACTGTTCCAGTTAAAACGAAGTTTTACATCTGCATCTGGGTGCGTAGGCTTTACACCATAGTTATTTCCTGTTTTGTAATCATAACGGCTCACAAACCCCTGCTGACTCATAGACCACCCGTACTGGCTGTCATCGCGATCTGGCACTACGTCAAAACCATCTCCAAAAGAGATTTCTTGCCAGTAATCGTTACGTATACCTTGAGCTTTCCACACATAAGCAGGTCCTCTCCACGATCCATTATCTTGCATACCTCCATATACATTATAAGGAAACTCATTATCTACATTAATGTGATAAAACTGAGCTACAGGTAAGTTACCTATAAAACGCCACGTCTTACCACCGTCTTTTGTGATGTTAAGACCACCGTCATTACCGTCCATCATAAACTTCCCATTATTAGGGTGTATCCACCAGGCGTGGTGATCTGGGTGTACTCCATTATCTACTCCATAAGCGCCCATAAGTTGGTCAAAGTTCTTCCCACCATCTTCAGATACGTTTACATAAGTAAATACAGAAAACACACGATTTTCATTTTGAGGATCTACGTGTATATCACTGTAGTAAAATGGTCTGTTCCCTATATCACTCTTGTCATTAATCTTTTTCCAATTAAAGCCGCCATCATTAGAGCGGTACAATGCATTCTTCTTTGCTTCTACAAGCGCATAAACCACGTTAGGGCTTCCAGGCGCAATAGACAGACCTATACGGCCTAGTTCTCCTTTAGGAAGTCCATCTTGATCTGTAAGCTCTTTCCAAGTGTCACCACCATCGTGCGTCATATACATACCAGAACCTTCACCACCAGACTTAAAGAACCAAGGGTCACGTTTGTGCTCCCACATTGCTACAATAAGTTTATTAGGATTTGTAGGGTCCATAACCATATCTGCCACACCAGACTTGATGTTTGTAAATAAAACCTTGTTCCAAGTTTTACCACCATCTGTAGTTTTAAAAACGCCACGTTCTGGGTGTTCTCCCCAAGGAGAACCTATAGCGCCCACATAAACCACATCTGGATTAGTAGGGTCTATAATAACACGGTGTATGTGACGAGTTTTTTCTAATCCCATAGATTGCCACGTCTTACCGCCATCTAGTGATTTATAAACACCATAACCACCATTAAGGGAGTTACGTGGGTTTCCTTCACCTGTACCTACCCATATCACAGATGGGTTAGATTGCTGTATCGCTACCGCTCCTATAGATGCTGTGAGCTCGTTTTCAAAAACAGGATCCCATTTTATTCCGCCAGAAGTAGATTTCCATAAACCTCCAGAAGCTGTACCTACGTACATTACATCTGGATTATCTGTAACCACATCTATAGCAGTCACACGACCAGACATACCGCCTGGGCCTATGTTACGGGGTTGTACATCCTTGAGCAAGGACATATCAAGTTTTTGAGCAGATACTACTGTGCAGATGCATAGCAGTAGGAGTGAGAAGAGTTGTTTCATTATAAAATTTTGGTTGAATTATAATGACCTTTCGGTCAAGGGACTAAAGTTAATTAAAAGACAATCTTAATTTCTTAAATAGTTGTTAATGGATGCGCTATGTTTTAAAGGTTTTATTCACGCTTTCGCGAAAGCGTAATTGTATCCCGAATAAGGTCTTATGAAATAATTAACAAGACATTGGTATAACATTAGCTTTTTGTTTAAGAATATGAACATATCTTTGAACAAATAAAAAAACCAATTGTTATGAAAAAGATTTTATTAATGGCAGCAACAGCAGGATTATTATTTGCTTCTTGCGCCGAAGGAACTAAAGAAAAAGCAACAGAAACTAACGAAGAAGTTGCGCAAGCAGTAGTAGAGCTGGAAGAGCCTGTAGTAGAAGAGCCAGGTACCATAGTAGATATAGCTGTAGGTAATGAAAATTTTACAACACTAGTAACAGCTGTAAAAGCAGCAGGACTAGTAGAAACTTTAGCTAGTACAGGACCATTTACTGTATTTGCACCTACAAATGATGCTTTTGCAAAACTTCCTGAAGGAACTGTAGGTACTCTAGTAAAGCCAGAAAACAAAGCAATGTTAACAGATATCTTAACGTACCACGTAGTAGCTGGTGAGTATATGGCTGGAGACGTAGTTGCTGCTATTAAAAAGAACAATGGTTCTTTTAGTACAAATACTGTGATGGGAGAGCAAATTACTTTAATGATGGACGGAGAAAACGTCGTTATTAAGGATGCAAAAGGTGGGACATCTGTAATTATTATGACAGATGTAGATGCTTCAAACGGAGTGATACACGCTATAGACACGGTAATTATGCCTAAAGGGAAGTAATTACCACTCACTTTTAATAAAGAATTAAGAAGCGCCTCTGTCGAGGCGCTTTTTTATTGACCTATTAGGTAGTAATTTTATACAGCTATGAGAAAACAACAAAATAGGAGCGGTTTTGTATTCAAAACCTATGACGCTCCGCAAAAATCCCTTTTTGACCAGTTGCTTGATATATTTCAAGAGCTCATCACCCACACCTCTGGTGATTTTGACGAGGCGATGGACTGGCTTAAAGAGCTTGATAAAGAATATAAACTCACAAATGATGAATATACCTTAGACGACTTTGTACAGGAGCTTAAAGACAAAGGCTACATACGAGAAGAAATTAAGCCAGATGGTAACAACGGCACGGCTATCACAGAGAAGACAGAGCGCGCCATACGCAAGAGAGCCCTAGATCAAATTTTTGGGAAGCTTAAGAAGAGCTCTCAGGGTAACCATAGGTCAAAACTTAACGGTAGAGGAGATGAGCATACTGGTGATTATCGCGAGTATCGTTTTGGTGATGGGCTAGAGCGCATCTCTATGACAGAAAGTTTGCGTAATGCCCAAATTAATAATGGAGCAGAAGATTTCCGCTTACGCGAAAGCGACCTCGTGGTAGAAGAAACCCACTTTAAGGCACAGATGAGTACCGTACTTATGATAGATATATCGCACAGTATGATACTTTATGGAGAAGACCGTATTACTCCAGCCAAAAAGGTAGCGATGGCACTTGCACAGCTCATCACAACGAGGTATCCCAAAGACTCTTTAGATATCATCGTATATGGTAATGATGCCTGGCCTATTAAAATTAAGGATTTACCGTATTTGCAAGTGGGTCCTTATCACACTAACACAGTAGCAGGTCTTAATCTCGCTATGGATATCTTGAGACGTAAGCGTAACTCAAATAAACAGATCTTTAATATTACAGATGGTAAACCGTCTTGTATAAAGCTTAAAGATGGGCGCTACTATAAGAACCCAAATGGACTAGACGAGTATATTGTAAACAAGTGTTACAGTATGGCTAGACAAGCACGTAAACTTCATATACCTATCACCACTTTTATGATTGCAAATGATCCTTACCTGCAACAGTTTGTAGATAATTTTACTGAGGCAAACCAAGGAAAAGCGTTCTATACAGGATTGCAAGGTCTTGGGGAGATGATCTTTCAAGATTATGAAAGCAACAGAAAGAAAAGAATAAAATAATTGTAAAAAAAAAAGAATAGATACCTCATTGTGAGATGAGGTAAAACAAGAATAGCTATGAATCATACAGAAATAAAAACACTTGGAGCTCTTAAAAAAGCATCGTGGACATCTAGAAGTATAAAAGAAGAGTTGCGCGAGCACCTTATATCAAAATTACAAGCTGGTACACCTACATTTACAGGTATACACGGTTATGAGCATACGGTTATACCAGAACTAGAAAGGGCCATATTAAGTAAACATAATATCAATCTATTAGGGCTACGTGGTCAAGCAAAAACAAGACTTGCAAGACAGATGGTAAATCTGCTAGATGAGTGGATGCCTATAGTAGCAGGTTCAGAAATTAATGATGATCCGCTTAATCCTATCTCGAGGTATGCTACAGAGCTTATTAAGGAAAAAGGAGATGACACACCTATCGACTGGGTACATAGATCTGAGCGCTTTGCAGAGAAGCTTGCAACACCAGATGTAACTGTGGCAGATATAGTAGGTGACGTAGATCCAATAAAGGCAGCAAACCTTAAATTAAGCTATGCAGATGATCGTGTGATACACTACGGAATGATTCCTCGTGCAAACAGGTCAATTTTTGTAATCAACGAGTTGCCAGATTTACAAGCACGTATACAAGTGGCTTTGTTTAATATTCTACAAGAAGGTGATATTCAAATACGCGGCTTTAAATTGAGACTACCGCTTGATATGCAGTTTGTATTTACTGCAAATCCAGAAGATTATACAAATAGAGGTAGCATAGTTACGCCGCTTAAAGACCGTATAGGTTCTCAGATACTTACTCATTATCCAGAAACAGTGGCTATCGCGCGTACTATAACAGATCAAGAAGCAAATCTTGACGAGCGCCAGAAAACTAAAGTACACGTACCTAATCTAGTAAAAGATCTTATAGAAGAGATAGGTTTTGTGGCCAGAGAGAGCGAGTATATAGATGAAAAGAGTGGTATAAGTGCACGTATGAGTATAACGGCATTCGAAAACTTAATGAGTACAGCAGAGCGTCGTATGCTATTATCTGGAGATACAACTACCACAATACGATATTCTGATCTTATGGGTATAATTCCTGCGATTACCGGAAAGGTAGAATTAGTATATGAAGGAGAACAAGAGGGAGCAGATGAGGTTGCAAAAATTCTTATAGGTGATGCAACGCGTTCACTTTTTGATGATTATTTCCCAAAGATCGAAAAGCTTGTAAAGGATAATCAAGAAGATCCTTATGGTGATGTCTTGGCTTGGTTCTTTGAGCAAAGTGGTTTTGAACTTGAAGATAATTTAACTGACAAAGAATACAAATTAATGCTAGACAGCATTACACCTTTAGAAGAACTCGTAAATAAATATCAGCCCGAAACAGTAGAGGAGGATCGCTATTTCTTAAAAGAGTTTATCCTTTTTGGACTTGTAGAATATAAGAAACTGAGCAAATATAAACTCACCACAGGGATGCGTTTTAATGATCTTTATGGTAATTATATTTCAGGATTAGGATAATTTTAAAATGTAAATTATTAATTTATATAATCATTGTAAGTGTTTGATTTTAAATACTTAGTGTAAAATTTTTAGATTAGACTAAAATGCAAAAAGCTCCCGAATTGGGAGCTTTTTTTTATGATTGTAATTCAATGTTGTTATTGAATATTATCCTAGATTAGGAATCACAAGATTCTGATCTGGATGTATAACATCTGGGTTTTTGAGGATGTCTTTATTTGCTTCAAAAATCTCTTTGTACTTCATTGCATCTCCATAATAATGCTTTGCAATCTTGCCTAGTGTGTCTCCACTCGCAACTGTATGACGTGCATAAACAGATGTATCTGCGACCTTAATGTCTGCTACAATGTCACCTGGATTTTCTCCTCCAGCCGCTTTTATAGCATCCCAAAGTTGGTTTTTTTCATATTGATTTGTTGCAGTACCTGTTACGTGAAGTACTCCATTTTCTTCTTTTACATCTCCGTTCTGGATGTTAAGTTTTTCTCCTAGGTCAAGAACGTTTTGATATTTTGCTTTTACCATTATTTAAGTTTATTGTTATTACTGATTAAAAGATACAATGTTTTCTACAATTAAATACTTTTTAGTCTTCAAAGATAAGTTGTCCCGTAAATAGCACTTCTACCTCGACTAAAGGTGGCTCGTTTACAGCAATTACATCACCTGTGGCGTGTATGGTGCCTTTGAGACTGTTTATGGGGTTAAACACCATTGTTGCGGCGCTTGTGTGTCTAAACTGGATATCATCCACTAGAAAGTCTCTCCCATCAAACTGTGGAAACTCATCACTAAAGTTGATATTCATCTGATCTGCTCTACCAGATATTTTAAAGTTGCTAGAGCCATTTGCAGATATTGTTAATGACGGTACATCAAGATTCAGGTAGATATTCCCACTTTTATTAGGATCGTCTATATTGATACCGTTTGGGCTTGTATTACTCCATATCGTGAGAGATGGGTAGGTGAGAAGTCCTTCACTTTCTATGTCAAAGGAGGATGCTTGCCTTATAAAATTAATGTTAGGGGACGTTATTGTAACTAGAGTTCGTCCATACTCTCTTAAAATATTGCAACTATTATTATTTTGTAATACGAGTGTTTCTTCGGTCACTTCAAAATATAGGTCTGATACAAGATTTTCGCCTGTTTCAATAATTACTTGTTGTTCAGATCCTTGTTTTAGGATCACACGAATGTCATCTTCCATTTGGATTTTTGTGAACACAGGTAATTCAATTTCATAAGTGATGATATCACCATCCGTTTGTAAGCAATCATTTGCATTTTCTGTATCACAAGAGAATAGCAGTGTGATATGAAGGAGTAGGATGAGGTTACGCTTTCGCGAAAGCGTACTTAAAAAATGTACTATTTGTCTTTGTAAACTCATAATCTTATGCCTAATCCAAATTCTATTGCTTCTGCCTTTCCTCCATGGGTTTTTACAGACACGCTACCAAAGTATTTTTTGCCAAAGGTGCGTTTAAGTCCTACGCGTTGATAAAATCTTCCCTCAAAATCATATGGATAATAAAGGTAATATCCCGCATGTGTTATTAATGCTGTATTGTTGAGGTGTAGCTCATGACCAATAAAGACTCCTGCTCGTTTCCAGTCTTGGTCTCGGGTGACCCCACGGTTAGGAAAGGCCACAGATAAGAATTCAATTTCATTATCGAGAAACTTTGAAAAGAAAGCCTCTACACCAGCAAGAACAGTGCTTTTTTTGCTTAGTCTCTTATCTGCATACGCAGAGATTATTACAAATGGCTCTCTATCTAAGCCTATAAAATCACTTTCATTGACTCCAGCGCTTATGGCTAGATTATAGTGAATTGGCTCTCTGTATGATACTTTTTTTCCTTTAGGAATCAATTCTGGAACAGCTTGGTCTTTGTAAATAAATCCCGCATTAAAAGCGAGGGTATTTGTACTGGTGTTGGGTGCTCGTAAGTTTCCGTTAGAGCCGTGCAAGAAAGTAAGTCCCGTTTGAAAAGAAAGTGCAGGGGTGATGGCTTGTTTGTAATTAAGCATTACGAGTGTTGCGCTAAACAAACGAGAGCCATATGCGTTATTCTCTACATTAGTTTTTAAATCAAAAGGATTTGTAGTGTACCCAATTCCTTGGCCTATTCTAAACATGAGCTTGCGATTCAAGAAATAGAAATTGTAGTGAGCCAGAGCATTATAGGTATCTCCTAGACTTTCGTTTTTTAGGTCTTGATATGCAAATGTGAATCCCCAGTCTGGATAATTATACAGCCTTTCCCACTCTTTCAGTCCATAAGTCTTTCTATTATAGCTGAGAATGAGTCCTTCTGGATGCCCGGTGATAAGGGAGGAGACATCTTTATTATGTCTTAATATACTGCCGTAAAAATAGTTAGCTTCTAGTTCGTAAGGTTGTACATCCTGAGCCTTTACTTTTATTATGGTAAGTAAAGTGATGGTAGCGATAAGTAGTTTGTGCGTCATAGCGTGGCTGTGCGAAAATATCAATAAATTATTGAGATATCTTTTATTTTATAGACATCGCTTATGTCTCAGCGGGATTTAGTTTTTTTACGTTTACTTATCCATGAGCTTACATGTCTGCATCTTGCCTTGAAAGCTGCACTACCAGTGGCATACCCATCTTCCATGATGCGTTTTAAATCTCTGTGAACCCAGTCAATTTCTGTTCCTAAATGATATAATGTAGTCATAGAATACGCTTTAACAGCGACTTTCTGATCAGTTATTAACCAATCAAAAGCAGCGGTGACCATGCGCTCTCTTTGAATTCTGGCTAGGGAGGCTCTCGTTTGTGGGTTCTTCAATTTATAGTAGGAGATAGCGAGCTCCTCACAGATTTTACTCACAGGTCGCAGTGCAGCATCTTGATAAACAGTATGCATCTTAGTTGTAAATAACTCAAGATGTGGAAGAATGGTTGTGATGTCTTCTTTGGTTGCAAACTCCGCTATCCATCCTGCTTTGGGAGATCTAGTGTCATCTACCATAAATAGAATTTCTAGAACGAGCTCCATAAGACCAGGTTCATTTGTGATTAATTGTGCGTAATATGCACGTTTCTCTCGCGAGTGATTTACATACGCTAGTTCGTCATAAAGTTCAGATAAGGTCATTGGTTAAGTTAGATTCATTATTGTTTCAACAACCTTCTTTATTCCTGTTGAAGCTATTTCTGGTACTATTGTAAGGCGATCTCTTTGACTTATTGCGGGTTTGGGGTCTATGAAATAAATTTGAGCATTAGCTTTTGCAAAGTCTATGAGTCCAGCCGCAGGATATACTTGCATAGAAGTTCCTACAATGATTATATAGTCCGCTTTACTGACAACTTCTGCTGCTTTGTCTAGAAGTGGTACTTCTTCACCAAACCAAACAATATGGGGTCGCAACTGTGAGCCTTTTTCGCACAAATCTCCCTTTTGTAAGTCGGTTTTCCATGATTTTACATTGCTTTTATCCTTGGTGCTACGCACTTTGAGCAGCTCTCCGTGGAGGTGCATCACATTTGTGCTGCCTGCGCGTTCATGCAGGTCGTCTACATTCTGAGTGATAATTGTCACATTGTAATCTTTCTCTAGTAGTACAAGATCTTTATGCGCATCATTAGGTGTGACCTCAAGAAGCTGTCTTCTTCTATCGTTATAGAAGCGCAATACTAGTTCTTGATTATTGCGCCATCCTTCTGGGGTAGCGACCTCCATCACATCATGACCTTCCCAGAGGCCATCTGCATCTCTAAAGGTTTTGAGTCCGCTTTCGGCACTTATTCCTGCTCCAGAGAGTACAGCTATTTGTTGTTTAGACATGCTTGTTTGTTTTGCATTTTAAAAGTACAGTATCTTTGGCGTGTAAACAACAATCATGGATCAAGAGCTTCTAGCATATTTACAATCATTTCTTACAGAAAGACGTGTTCAATTATTTGATAAGGTGCTCAAAGAGCGCACAAATCATTTTACCGTTGCGGTAGAGGATGTGTATCAATTACATAATACTAGTGCTGTAATACGCAGCTGTGAGTCATTTGGGGTGCAAGAGTTGCATGTGATTGAGGAGGTTAATGTAAAGAGGATAGATCGTGAGATTGCAATGGGGGCTCAAAAGTGGGTAGATGTGCAACGTCACAGTAGTGCTAATCAATGTATACATAGCTTAAAAGAGCAAGGTTATAAAATTGTTGCTACATCACCTCATAAAGATGCTCACCGTCTAGAAGATTTTGATGTTACCCAGAAGTCGGCAATTTTCTTTGGTCGCGAGACAGAGGGACTTAGTGAGACTGTACTTGATATGGCAGACGACTTTATTTATATTCCCATGGTGGGATTTACAGAAAGTCTCAATATCTCTGTCTCTGCAGCAATAACCCTGCAGCATATTATGACAAAACTTAAGCAATCAAACATGGGCTGGCAGTTTACAGAACAAGAGCTCTTTGATAAAAAACTAGCGTGGACGCGCAAGATGATTAAGGATGTGGAGGGGATTGAGCAGCGATTTCTTGAAGAAAGAGGGGAGTGATACGCTTTCGCGAAAATTTGAATTACAAATACATTAGCTGTCAATAAGTGTAAAGTTGATCTATTTTTATAGACCAACAGAGAAATTTAAAACGTCATAGTATGAAACTTACTGAATCACTAAAAGAGCTAGCAGATAATAGCGTAAAACGTCACCCTGGCGCTGCTCAGGATATAATGAGAAAAGCCATTGAAGATCTCAAGGCTACAAATATGTTGGAGCATGCGGTAAAGACAGGAGATCAATTTCCAGACTTTGAGTTGCCAAATGCACAAGGTGAAACTGTTAGTCTTAGTGAGCAATTACAAAAAGGTAAGGTAGTGCTTACTTTTTATAGAGGTGGCTGGTGTCCTTACTGTAATTTAGAACTTAAAGCTTTTCAGGAAGTATTGCCGCAAATTAAAGAGAAAGGTGCAACGCTTATTGCAATAACACCAGAAACACCAGATAATTCTTTATCTACTAAGGAGAAAAATCAGCTGGATTTTGAAGTCCTAACTAGTGAAAACAACGAATTGGCAAGGTCACTCAATTTAGTTTTTAAACTTCCAGAGGCACTTGTAGATTTATATGGAAAATTTGGGATTGATCTTTTAGAAAATCAAGGTAATGATGCAAATGAGCTTCCTATAGCGGCAACATATATTATTGAGCAAAGCGGAAAGATTTCTTATCACTTTCTTGCAGAGGATTATAAGCTTAGAGCAGACCCAGAATTAGTGCTAGCTGCATTGTAGAGTCACGTTTTCGCGAAAGCGTAGTAAATACATATCGCAGTATAAAACAATTAAGCCCGCTATAGAGCGGGCTTAATTGTTTATTTGTATAAAATGATTGTTAATCTCTTTTCTGAAGCACTCTGTACTCCTCATAACATTCACTTATTGCATCGAGGATTTGAAGATCATTTGCGCTCATGATAAAATTATCTGAGTAGCTACAATTTTTAAGTATGGCGTCTATATCAACACGATCTATCTGTAAAAGAGCACTCAAGGTTTCTCGATCAAATTTACGTTCTAGTAAGTTGCGCACTTTGTCATCTTCCTTCATTTGCCTAAGCTTGCGAAGTTGACCTTTCTTTCTGCTAAAAATATTATAAAGAAAATCTGCGGGATTAAAAATAGAACTTAAGACTCGTGATATCGCGCCTGGCTGACTTTTACCTACCTCATAACCGGAGTTTAATCCAGATATACTGTATCGCTGATTGCTATAAATAGGGACTTTCTTTGCGTCAATTTCTAGATATCCAGTAAGTTCTAATTCTTGAACGACAACTTCTTCTAGTGCAATTCCTATTTCGGTCATTTGGATTTTCACATCCCCATACTTAATCCAGTCACCGCTTACGCGTACTTTGAGAGATTTGTATCCTAGGTAAGAGAAGTATAAAGTGTCATTAACTTCAGCTTTAATTTCGAACTTACCGTACTTATCTGTAGTTGCTCCTTTAAAATTAGAGAGGTTGAGGATATTTACGTTCTGTAAGGTAATATCTGTGCTACTGCTCAATACTTTTCCATCTATATACCCATCCTCTAGTTCTGTTGAAGCTTCGGGTGGGGTAGATGTGTTATCTATTTCTTGAGCATATCCTACTGCCACGGCAGCGAATAAAAGTAGGTTTAGTATGATCTTCTTCATATGGTAAGGCAATTTATACAATCCATAGGGAAAATCATACCAAATCTATTTTTTTACAATAATTCTAACATATAATAAGCGGTAGACTAGCTTCTACGGCGTCTTTTGCCAGAAAAAGGGCTTTTGTTTCCTTCAGACCTGTTGTCTGGAGTGCGAGTAGATGGTCTACGCTCTGATCTGTCTGATCTACTTCTAGAGCGACCTCCTTGATCATCTCCATAGCTAGATTTACGGTCATTGCGTTTTCTGTCTGAAGATCCTCCGCCACTACGACGACGATCACCACCACCGCTACGAGCACTAGATCTAAATCCATCATCACCGCCACGACGACGATCTCTACCACCGCTGCGACCTCGGCCACCGCCACCACTACGTCTTCTGTCTCCGCCACCGCTGCGGCCACCGCCACCTTGAGTTTCCTCAACGCTTACACGACGTCCGTCAAGCTCATAGTTTTCGAAGTGAGCTAGAATACGTGCTTTGTGCTCAGTATCTGTATTAAAAAATGAGAAGGCATCTTTACAGTCTACGCGGTAAACACCGTCTTGACCTAATCCTAATTCTTCCTTTAAGAAGTCTTTAAGCTTCATCCAGTCAAAATCATCTTTGCTACCTACGTTTATAAAGTAACGGGTAGAGTCTCCAGATTGCTCTCTAGCTGCTCCAATGGCATTTTGATTAAGATCTTTTGATTTTTTGTAGTAATTAAAGAAACGTGTAAACTCAACAGAAAATACTTTTTTGATAAGTTCTTCTTTTGTGTTGTCTTTTAATACTTCTTCTATTTCGGGAAGATAAGCATCAATCTCGTCGTTAATCTCTGTGGTGTTGATGCTATTTGCAAGGTGAAATAATTGTACTTGCGTGATTTCCTTTCCGTCTGGAATGGTTTTTTGTTCAAACTTCTTACCTAAGATTTTCTCAAGTTGTTTGATTTTACGCATTTCGCTTTTAGTTACAATAACTAGCGAAGTACCAGTTTTACCAGCACGACCAGTACGACCAGAACGGTGTGTGTATGTTTCTATTTCGTCAGGTAATTGGTAATTTACAACGTGTGTAATATCATCTACATCAATACCACGTGCTGCCACGTCTGTAGCTACTAGCATTTGTATCTGGCGATTTCTAAAACTCTTCATAACCAGATCACGCTGGTTCTGACTTAAATCTCCGTGTAATGCTCCAGCGTTATATCCATCTTCTATAAGCTGCTCGGCAACTTTTTGGGTATCACGTTTCGTACGACAAAAGATTACCGCAAAAATATCTGGGTTTGCGTCAGAAAGTCTTTTAAGTGCTTGATAACGATCTCTAGTGTGTACTACAAAGTATTCATGAGAAACATTTTTTGCACCTTCGTTTTTATGTCCTACCGTTATTTCTAACGGGTTTACCATAAATTCTTTAGCTATACGTGCGACTTCTCTAGGCATGGTTGCACTAAAGAGCCATGTAAGTTTATCTTCTGGTGTATCTGCAAGAATATTTGTAATATCTTCATAGAACCCCATGTTAAGCATCTCATCTGCTTCATCAAGTACACAATAGCTTAATTTTGTAATATCTACCATACGACGACGCATCATGTCTTGCATACGTCCAGGTGTAGCTACTACAATTTGTGCTCCGCGAGAAATCTCACGTGCTTGTTCTTGTATGTTTGCTCCTCCATAAACTGCAACAACGCGCACACCTTTCATGTGTTTTGCATACAGTTTCATCTCGTTTGTAATTTGTAAACAAAGTTCACGAGTAGGAGCTATAATAAGACCTTGTGTAGTCTTACTTGTAGCGTCAATGTTTTGTAATAGTGGAAAACCAAAAGCAGCTGTCTTTCCTGTTCCTGTTTGAGCAAGAGCAACCATATCGCGATCTTCGGCGAGTAGTTGTGGGATAGCTTCTTCTTGGATTTTTGATGGGGTTTCAAATCCCATATCGGCAATAGCCTGGAGTAAAGGCGCATTTAGGCCTAGTTCATCAAATGTCATATGACAATAGTATTTATAAGTGTTAGCGTGTATAGGAAGCGCAACGACTTATAAACCAATTGCTTCGATCAACACGTGCCAAAATTGTGGCAATACCTCACCCTGAGGTTTTACAAGCTGCAAAAGTACTATATAAATCTATATGATGATAGGTAATCAGTAAAAATGTTATTTCTGATTATGGAGAAATTCTAGAAACGCTGCAACAGCAAGGCCTCTGTGGCTTATTTTTCCTTTGAGAGATGGTGCCATTTGAGCAAATGTAGCGTCATAACCCTCAGGTTTGAAGATAGGGTCGTAGCCAAAACCTCCATCACCGTGACGTTCTTTAGTAATATGACCTCTGCATATTCCTGTAAAAGTTTCTGTTTTGTTTGCTTTCGCGAAAGCGATAACTGTTTTAAACTGTGCTCCACGTTCCTGCTTTGTAGCAAGATTGATCAAGAGCTTGTTCATGTTATCTGAGTCATTTTTTTGCTCACCAGCATATCTTGCCGAATAAACACCAGGCGCGCCCTCTAGTGCATCTACTTCAAGACCTGTGTCATCTGCAAAGCAATCATACCCATAATTTGAAAGGACATAATTTGCTTTAAGCAAGGCATTGCCTTCTATAGTATCAGCGTCCTCTATAATTTCTTCTGTACAACCTATGTCTGTTAAAGAGAGTAAGGTAATATGGTCGGGAACTAAAGCTTGAACTTCGCGAAGCTTATTACTGTTATGAGTGGCAAAAACAAGTTTCATTAGGATACAAGGCTAAAGATTGCTGCCCCATATATTGCATATCTTACAAAACGAGCAAGGCCAAACAAAGCCCAATATTTAAACTCAAAACGAATCATACCGGCAGCAAGACTGGCCACTGCAAAAGGAAGCGGGAGTAAAGCGCCTACGAGAATTAAAAATCCTCCCCATTTACGAGCGTTTTTTAAGTGCTTTTCCATTCTTACTTCAAGGTAGTTGTGAACAGATGGTATCTTTAAAGCAGCTCTTCCGGTAAAGTAGGATACTGCACCTCCGGCATATGATAATATTGCGATGAGACTTAAATATAGAATAGGGTTGCTAGTCTTATCACTCCAGGCAATAAATAATTCTGGTGGAATGATACCGAGTATCGATTCTGAAACAAAGAATAAGGTAAGCACGAGCACATTAGAGTAATTGTCTATTACATATTGTAGTGCCGTATTAAGGTCGATTACAAAGTAGTGTATAATTATGATAGCGGCTACTACAAATAGAATAGGCGGGAGCGCTTTTTTAAGAGCATCTTTTAAAAAAGTGTAAAAACCAGTGTACACATAGTACTGGTGCAGTAATTGCAGCCTGTTTTTCTTTTTTGTACCTGATTGTGATCCCATTAAACTGTATTCGTATTTTAACTGCAAAAATAACATCTAGCAGCAATAATATTGCTACATATGCTCATAAATATAGGTTAAACCCGTTTTATAATTAACGTTATTAACTCAGGCTAATTGTGGGGGTTCATTCTAATTCTATAGATTGTTCTTATTGATGATGATAGGGCTCTCCTTTTAAAATAGTAAAACCTCTATAGATTTGCTCAGTAATAAATAGTCGTACCATCTGGTGAGAAAAAGTCATAGATGACAGCGATACTTTACCTTGAGCTTTTGTATACACCTCTTGAGAAAATCCATAAGGCCCACCTATGACAAAGACGAGTGTCTTGATACCGCTATTCATTTTCTTTTGTAAAAATTTTGAAAAGCCAACGCTTGAAAAGGTCTTGCCATTTTCATCAAAGAGTATTAGGTGGTCATAAGGTCCTATTTTAGATAAAATAAGGTCGCCCTCCTTGTTTTTTTGTTCTTGCTCACTAAGATTCTTGACATTTTTAATATCTGGGAGAATTTCGATAGTGTATTTTACATAAAAATTGAGACGCTTAGTATAGGTGTCTATCAGTGCTTGCAACTGTTTATTATCGGTCTTGCCTACGCAGAGAAGTTTAATATTCATGTGGTAAAAATACAAAACTAGCTTACAGAACTAAGAAGCTTTACCTTTTGCTTATTTTTACATAAAAGGAATAAAAGATTTATGATTTCAGAAGCACAATTTCAGATTGAGATAGAGGGTATAATTGCAAATGCTATACGAGAGGATGTAGGCGATGGGGACCATAGTTCGCTAGCATGTATACCAGCCAGCGCCACTGGAAAAGCAAAACTACTTGTAAAGGATGAAGGTATTCTTGCTGGTTGCGCTTTCGCGAAAGCGGTATTTGCCTACGTAGACCCATCATTACAAGTTGAGGATATCTTAACAGATGGAGACGCTGTAAAATATGGAGATATAGCATTTTATGTCACTGGATCAAGCCAAAGCATTCTAAAAGCTGAACGATTAGTACTGAATGCTATGCAGCGTATGAGTGCTATAGCAACAAAGACCAAGTTTTTTGTAAACCTCTTGGAAGGAACAGACACTAAAATTCTAGATACAAGGAAAACTACACCAGGAATAAGAGCACTAGAGAAGTGGGCTGTAAAAATAGGTGGTGGTGAGAATCATCGTTTTGCGTTGTATGATATGATTATGCTTAAAGATAATCACATCGATTTTGCAGGTGGGGTAACAAAAGCTATTCTTAAAACAGTTGATTATCTAAAGGAAGAGCAACGAGATCTCAAGATTATAGTAGAAGCTAGAAGTCTAGAAGAGATTAAAGAAATACTTGAAAATCATGAGCATGTATATCGTATTCTAATAGATAACTTTAATTATGAAAACACTCGTACTGCAGTTGCATTGATAGGTGATAAATGTCTTACAGAATCCTCTGGTGGTATTAATGAGGAGACGATACGTGATTACGCTCTTTGCGGTGTAGATTATATTTCTAGTGGAGCGCTCACGCACTCTGTTTACAACTTAGATCTTAGTCTGAAAGCAGTTTAATGGCATCAGATAAGACAATAGAACAACGTTTAATGAGGTTCAAGCCTTTCTGCTGGCTTGTAAGTATGCTGGATAGTGTTGTAATTCCTGGTTTTGAAGGGATGACGCTGCTATACTTGCTACGTGCTTATTTTAACGGGATTATTAAGGGGGCTCTAGGGTCTCGTGCAAGTTCTATTGCTTATAGTTTTTTTATGGCCATTTTCCCGGCATTACTATTTTTACTCAATTTAGTGCCGTACGTACCCATAGAAAATTTTGATATAAAGTTCATGGCTTTTATCTACGAGCTTATCCCCGCACAATCATTAGATTTCTTTAAGCCTATAATTATAGATATCTCTCAAAATGAGAGGGCGGGTCTTGCTTCCTTTGCTGGTTTACTTGCTTTGTTCTTAACTGCAAATGGTGTTAATGCTATTTTTAGCGGTTTTGAGGGTTCTCATTACAATGAGATTAGCCGCAATTTCTTTAGGCAGTATGCGGTGGCTTTAGGTACTTCAATTATTTTGGCATTGTTGTTGGTTACTACTATATCAGTAGTGATATATTTTGAATTATTACTTAACTCCTTGAAAGAGCGGGATTTTATGAGTAATGATATGGATATCGCACTTTTACGAATAGGTAAGAACCTGTTTTTAATCATAATGATCTATTCGGTGATTGCTACGCTCTATTATTTTGGAACTAAAGAAGGCCGTAAAAGCCGTTTTTTTTCACCTGGAGCATTGATGACAACAATATTATTTATGATAACTACTTATTTATTTGGTATTTATATTGATAATTTTGGCACATATAATGAGTTGTACGGCTCTATTGGTGCATTATTAATAATGATGCTTTATATTTGGTTAAATTCAAATTTAATTTTATTGGGCTATGAGCTTAACGCTACCCTTCAAAAATTAAGAATTTTACATAAAAACCCTAATTCAAATTAAGTAACACACACACACACAAATTATGAAAAAGTATTTATTAGCTTTAGTAGCAGTATGTAGTCTTACGGTTAGTCAGGCACAAACAGTAGTAGGAGATGCAACCTTACCTAACTCTGTAACCATGGGCGGTACAGAACTTGCACTTAATGGTGCTGGCATGAGGGAGAAAGTCGTATTTGATCTTTATGCTGGTGGACTGTACTTAGCGTCAAAAAATAGTGATGCTGCAGCAATTATTAATGCAGATGAGACTATGGCCCTTAAATTACACATCGTTTCTGGGATGGTTTCTAGTAAGAAAATGATAGGAGCTGTAGATGACGGCTTTGACGCTTCAATGGACGGAAATACTAGTTCGCTAGATGCAAAAATCGAGCAGTTCAAAGGATTTTTTAGTGATAAGATTGTAAAAACAAACGTTTTTGATATCGCTTATATCAAAGGAAAAGGAACTGTAGTTTACAAAAACGGAAAAGAAGTAGGATCTATTGCAGGTCTTGATTTTAAAAAAGCTCTTTTCGGGATCTGGTTAGGTAACGACCCAGCAGATGATGATCTTAAAGAGGCGATGTTAGGTAAAAACTAATTATCACAATCATATTAAAAATGGCGATCACTTGTGATTCGCCATTTTTTATGCATTATAATCTCTCTATAAGTCACATTAATTTTAGAACCTTAAAACTTGAATTATGAAAAAACACATAACCCTACTTATCCTGCTGTTTTTCGCGGTGAGCACACAAGCGCAACAGGGAACTATCTTTGGACAATGGAAAACTATAGATGATGAGACCGGTGAGGCGATGTCTATTATAGAAATCTATAAAAAGGATGGAAAAGTGTTTGGTAAGATTATAGACATATTAAATCCTGCAGACCGCGATAAGACCTGTATTTACTGTAAAGGTGAGGACTACAACAAGCCGCTCATAGGTCTCGATATCATTAAGAATCTAGAAAAAAATGATGATGAATATGAGGGAGGAACTATCTTTGATCCAGAAAAAGGAAAAGAATACAAGGCCAAACTGTGGATTGACGAGGATGATAAGAATATCTTAAACGTAAGAGGCTACATAGCTTTTTTGTTTAGAACACAACAATGGATAAGAAGCTAGAGACTGTAGCTATTTATAATTGCAAGCCGCTTCTTTGAGAAGCGGTTTTTTTATGCTTTCGCGAAAGCGTATATCCAAACATACTAGTCTTTTTATCTACGATTAGCTCCTACGTTTGATCTGCTTCTGTAACTTTGTATATTCATACTTTCTTATCACAATTTGTTATGCCTTATTTTATTGATGTTATACTTCCTATACCTGTAGAGAATACGTTTACGTACCTCGTCTCTGAGGCAGAGTATAACTATATTCAAAAAGGGATGCGGGTTGCTGTGCCATTTGGTAAAAAGAAAGTGTATGCCTCTATTGTAAAAAATAAGCATCAGGTGGCTCCTACAATTTATGAAGCCAAGGAAATCCAGCAAATTCTAGATGAGGACCCAATAGTCACTGAGGAACAGCTCAAATTCTGGAGTTGGATTGCAGATTACTATATGTGTACCGAAGGAGAGGTGATGCGTGCGGCACTCCCTAAGGCTTTTTTGTTAGAAAGTGAGACGGTGATAAGGCTTAAGGAAGATGGACTTGTTATTGATGAGGCAGCGCTTAAGGATGATGAATTTCTTATATATGAAGCATTGCAGCATCGTTCAGAATTAAAGGTTCATGAGGTGATGGATATTCTAGATAAGAAAAAGATCCTTCCTTCTATACAGCGTTTAATTGATCAAGGGGTGATTGAGATGCAAGAAGAGATTTATGAGCAATACGTACCTAAGCTTGTAAAATTTATCACTATTGCGCCAGCATATGAAGGCGAGCAGGGGCTTACTACCGTGCTAGAAGAATTATCCCGAGCTCCAAAACAAAGAGAGATGGTGCTCACATTTTTTTCGCTTAAAGCGAAAACAAACAAACCTATCTCATCTCAGGATTTACAAAAAGCATCTGGCGCTACTGCTAGTCAGCTCAAGGCGCTTGTAGATAAAGGAATTTTTCAAACCTATCAGAAGCGTCAAGACCGTATAGGATTTGATGGTGAAGTTTTTGAAACCAAAATTCTTAATCAGTATCAGCAGGCGGCTTATGAGGAGATAAAAAGTCATTTTGAAGATAAAGATGTAACATTATTACATGGCGTTACTGCTTCTGGGAAGACAGAAATCTATGTACAGCTTATTGAGGAGATGCTAGAGTCTGGTGATCAAATACTTTATCTACTCCCGGAGATAGCATTAACCACGCAGTTGATTGCCAGGTTACAAACATATTTTGGTGAGCGTGTAGCTATTTTTCACTCCAAGTACTCCGTAAACGAGCGAGTAGAGGTGTGGAATAATGTATTAAAAAAGCTTGATAAAGCTCAAATTATTATAGGAGCTCGTAGTGCACTTTTATTACCCTTTAGGGATTTGAAATTTATCGTAGTAGATGAGGAGCATGAGAGTAGTTTTAAGCAATACGACCCTGCGCCAAGATATCACGCTCGTGATGCTGCAATTGTGCTAGGCGCAATGTTTAAAGCAAAAGTATTGCTAGGATCTGCAACACCATCTATAGAAACAGTATATAACGCACAGCAGGGAAAGTATGGTTACGTGTCTTTAAAACAAAGACATGGAGGTATTTTAATGCCTGAGATTAATCTTGTAGACATTAAGGAGAAAAGCAAGAAGCGTGAGATGACGGGTCACTTTTCTGATACGTTAATACGTGCAATTACAGATGCGCTAGCACTTGGAGAGCAGGTAATTCTCTTTCAAAACCGTAGAGGGTTTTCACCTATACTAGAATGTACCACATGTGGTCATGCGCCACAATGTCCTAATTGTGATGTAAGTCTTACCTATCATAAATACAGGTCACAGTTGCGTTGCCATTACTGCGGTTACAATATTGCCTTACAGCAAAAATGTATGGCTTGTGGTAGCGCAGAGCTTACCACCAAGGGGTTTGGGACAGAGCAGATAGAACTAGAACTTAAAGAGTTGTATCCAGATAGATCTATTGCAAGAATGGATTCTGACACTACTAGGGGGAAGTATGGATTTGAGAAACTTATCACAGCTTTCGAGCAAGAGCAAATTGATATTCTCGTGGGTACACAAATGCTTACTAAAGGCCTTGATTTTAGAAATGTCACTCTTGTGGGGATTATGAATGCAGATAGCATGCTCAATTTTCCTGATTTTAGAGCGCATGAACGCAGCTATCAACTTATAGCGCAAGTGTCGGGTAGGGCAGGGAGAACAGAAAAGCAAGGGAAGGTGCTTGTGCAGACGTATAATCCTTACCATCAAATCTTACAGCAGGTTTCGGCAAATAAATTTGAGGAGATGTACAAAGAGCAATTAGAAGAGCGTCGTAACTTTAAGTATCCACCTTTTCATAGGTTGATACGTATAACTTTAAAGCACAGGGATTATCAAAAAATAGAAGAGGCTAGTATCTGGCTCGCAAAAGCACTAAGGCAAACGCTAGGCTCAGATGCTGTCCTAGGGCCTGAGACCCCTTCTGTAGCGCGAATACGTAATCAGTATAGACGTAATGTGCTAATAAAAATAAGTCGTAGGCAGAAACTTTTAGAGACTAAGAAAGCTATAAGACGCGTGGTTACCAGCTTTAATGCGATAGGGCCTTACAGAAGCGTCCGACTTGTAATTGATGTAGATTGTTATTAACGGCTTGACTATTTTATTTGAATATGATTATGGTCATCATGCCTAACAGCGCCACAGCCGTGAAATCTTATTTTGTTATTAGAGAGGTTTAATCGGCTTTTGAGGTGAGGCTCAATAAATACTTTGCTCAGGTTTTTGTTTTTTAAGAATTCAACAACTAGATTTCTGGTGCCATTATTTGAGAATGTAAGGTCTTTATTTATAGTTCCCAAGGTTAGGTATTTAGGGAAATCATATTGCCAATATCCACGTTGTTGGCAGGTTAAAGTTTGATTGTGCTCTTTTATTGAGGGGTTTTCAAATACACCATATCCACTTATTGACGGTTTTTTATTGGTGAGCTCTCCCTTAGCGTCTAGGTAAACGAGAGAGATATCTATCTTTTTTCCATCGTTATGACTTAAATGAGGTAGTAATGGAAATTTATTAAAAAATGGAAAGCTGGCGTCTAGATGAATGAGCTTCATATTTTTATTGTGCTTAGAATAGTTCTTTGAGGTTTTATCAAGTAACTCTTGCAGCTCTGGCTTGACGTAGTTTCTATTAGCAAATTTATAGAAGAAGGAATGTGCTTCTAGAACAGCTGTTTCTTTAATCTTTTCTCGGCCAAAAATCGGCGCAAGAGTAGGTGTAACAATGAAGGTGGCAATGGAATACAGGGAAATAAATAGAGTAAATCCTTTTAAAAAAGTTTTGTTCTTTATTTTTTGAAATACCAATAGCGTGAGTATATAAACTATACCGCCTATTTGGGTAATAATTGTAAGACCTATTATCAATAATAAATGGAAGAGAATTTTCAAAAAATAAGATGTGTTTTTTGGAGAACGCTATAAACACTTGATAATTATCATAGATCACAAAAAAACCCACTCTTGGAGCGGGATTCTTAATTTCAAATATAAATTTCGTTTACCATCCGCTTACGCCGAAAGTGCATCTATAAGGTCAGATTTTTTATGCCTTGATAGAGGGATTTTTTCTCCATCTATCTCAATATTTCTACTGTTATATTTATCTACCTTGTCTATATTAATAATATAGGATTTATGGATACGCATAAAGCGTTCTGGCGGTAATTGTGCTACAAATGATTTCATCGTTGCAAGTACAACAATAGGGTCGTGCACTGTAACCAGCTTTACATAATCTCCAAGAGCCGTGATATACTTAAGCTCATTGAGCATTACTTTCTTTTTCTTAAGGTTACTCTTTACAAAGATGTAGTCATCATCTTCTACAGCGCCTTCAGTTTTAAGTTTGTGTAAGCTTATGGCTTTATAAACCGCATTTGTAAAACGATCCTTAGTAAGGGGCTTACGTAAGTAATCGATTGCGTTATAGTTAAAAGCCTTGTAAGCGTATTTTGTTTTTCCTGTCACAAATATAATTTGTGGCTTATGTATAAGATCATCCAGTAAGTCAAATCCAGATAGAATAGGCATCTCTATATCAAGAAAAAGTAAATCTACTTTAGTCTCTATGAGTCCATTTTTCGTTTCTATGGCATTGTTATATTCGGCAACTAAGCGTAAGTTGGGATGATCATTGATCATCTTTACGATAGCTAGACGTTGTAAACTTGAATCGTCTACAACTGCGCAGTCTAATAGTACTCCTTCCACAGCAATTAGTATTTAGTTAAGGTTAAGATTATCAATATTAGGCAAAAATAACCTATTTACCAACAAAAACATGACTTTCATCGGTTATTTGTGCGATTGGTCGAATGATTTTTCCTTTATTCTCATAAGAAGAAGTGATTTTAACTATTTAAACGGTAAAAATTTAACTATTGACGATTAGTTAGGTGGTAAAGAAGATGAAATCCGATGTAAGTATTTGATTATTAGACTACAAAGTTAAATTTTTTAAGATATGTTTTGTAGCTGAGAACTATTATAATTGTCCTTATTATGTGCTAGTTGCCAAACATTTGTAATTACAACGATAATATTCAACATTTCTACTTCAAATCAAAATCTTCATGAACTAAGTAATTTGAAAGCATTTTCTATTTTGTTTTACTAAATGTAAAGTTTTATATACTTTTATATAAAAATAATAGAATATGAAAACACAAATATTACCCAACTGGTGTAAGAAACTTGGGTTAATCCTCTTTATTATTGCCTCTTTACTAAATGGCAGTTTAAACTTTATTAATAATTCCATTAATAAGTATGGGGTATCAGGAATCAATTCTTCCGAATTAGGCAAACAATCGAATAATGAAATATTAGGACTTCTGAATGCTTTTACCGGTGGAGCTATAAGCTATGGAATTGACTTTTTTGCAATAGTCTCAATACTTATTTATATGATTTCAAAAGAAAAAGTAGAAGATGACTATATTAATAAATTACGTCTAGAATCTTTTCAACTTACGCTTATAATTGGATTACTAACCACCATTGTCGTATATATCTTAGATAAGAACTTAAAACTGACTCTAGATTATTTTATATTTCCCTTACTATGGTCTTACATAATAATATTTTTTATTAAAAAAAGAATGTACTTATGAAAAATCTCGTGAAAGTAGAAAGGGCTAGACACAATTTAACACAAGCAGGTTTGGCAAAAGAACTAAATGTTTCTCGTCAAACTATTCACGCTATAGAAAAAAATAAGTTCAACCCTTCTGTTACATTAGCAATAAAAATGTCTCGATTTTTTAAAGTCACAGTTGAATATTTATTTGATATTGACGATTAAATTCAAATTGATTTTGAATAAAAAACTTTGAGCAAAATCTGTTCGATAAAAATAGCTCAAATGGACTTTACTCAAACGTAATCGTTGCGCATATGGACTTGCTATTATTTCGAAAAAACCCGCAGAACATAATGTTTACCCAATGAAAACGTGCCAACAGAACGCAGAAAAACGTTTGGCAATAATGCCTGTAATTAATGCGGGGTTTGGGTTTTACGCCAAGGTCTGTGTATATTTATGAGGTAGCAAAATCTTTGGGATTTTGCTTTGAATAAAAAAAACAAAACAAAAAGATTTGGCTAAGAGTTGTGGCGCAATAGGAATTGTAAATCATCGCCCCACACTCATCATAGCCTAGCCGTTTTAAGTTCAAATTTTAGCGAAAGCTATATCTAGAAATTAATTGCTTTATGTAATGTCATTTTTTTTACAATTTATAAACAATATGCTGTTTGAATATTAAAAGTAAATCATTACTTTTGCACTCATTTTTAATTTAACTCATATTATATGAACCATTACGAAACTGTTTTCATCTTGAATCCCGTTTTATCTGATGATCAGATAAAGGAAACAGTAAAGAAGTACGAAGGACTTCTTAAAGAAAAGGGTGCTAAGATGATTAGTAAAGAGGATTGGGGCTTAAAAAAGCTTGCATATCCTATCCAAAACAAGAAAAGCGGTTTTTACCACTTACTTGAATTTACTGTTGATGGACAAGCTATCAATGATTACGAACTAGCTTTTCGCCGTGACGAACGTGTGATGCGTTACTTAACGGTAGCACTTGATAAGCACGCGATCTCGTGGGCTGAAAGAAGACGTGAAAAACTAAAAAAGCAAAAAGCGTAAGTTATGGCATCTTTACAACAACAAGCAAAAGGAAAGAAGGACGGAGATATCAGATATCTTACGCCTCTTAACATTGAAACTAACAAAGCAAAGAAGTACTGTCGCTTTAAGAAGTCTGGTATCAAGTATGTAGATTACAAAGATGCAGACTGGCTAGCAGGTTTTGTAAACGAGCAAGGTAAATTGTTACCACGTCGTCTTACAGGAACTTCTTTAAAGTACCAACGTAAAGTGTCTGTAGCTGTAAAAAGAGCTCGTCACCTTGCATTGATGCCTTATGTAACTGATTTATACAAATAGAAACTAGATAACAGATGGAACTTATATTAAAGAAGGACGTTGAGAATCTAGGATTTGCAGACGATCTAGTAGAAGTAAAAAACGGATACGGTAGAAACTACCTAATCCCTAACGGTCATGCTGTACTTGCTACGCCTAGCGCAAAGAAAGTACTTGCAGAAAACCTTAAGCAACGCGCTCACAAAGAACAAAAATTTGTGGACGATGCACAGAAGCAAGCAGATAAACTTAACGGACTTGAAGTTAAGATTAGTGCAAAAACTGGTGATGGAGACAAACTTTTTGGATCTATTAACAACGCAGACGTTGCAGAATACCTAGCAAAAGAAGGTGTCTCTATCGATAAGAAATTTATTTCTATCGCTGGAAATACTGTAAAGCGCTTAGGTAACTATGAAGCAAAAGTACGTTTCCACAAGAATGTGGTAGCTACACTTCCTTTTGACGTAGTAGCAGAGGCTAACTAAGTCATTAGATAGTATATGAAGAGCCGTTCTTACAACCGTAAGGACGGCTTTTTTATGAAATACAATTTTTAATACGCTTACGCGAAAAAGTGATTAACAATGAAATACGCTCGCCTTACAAAAGAACAACTAGAAGAACTAAAGCCAGAGTTTATAAACTTTCTAGCCACGCAATCTATAACTGGAGAAGAATGGGCAACAATTAAAGAAAAGCAACCAAAAGTAGCCGAAGAGGAAATTGATGTTTTTTCAGATCTCGTTTGGGAAGGTGTGCTTACTAAAGCACAATACCTAGAGCACATATCTCCTAACCAGATGCATTTATTTTTACTAGGAGAGAATAATATGTCACTTATTGCTGTAAAAATCAATAAGGAAGATATAGACATCACAACTGCTGAGGGCTATGCGTGGCTCAAAGAAAACTTAGGAGATGATGATGTTGTCTTTATGAGTGCAAGCAAAGATTACAGTGCAGATCGTAATGCAGATAAGTTTAAACTTATAAGCGAGGGTGCTGTGATCACTAGAGGTGATCTTTATAAATGGTTTGCTCGCTTTGTAGAAGTGAAGTAATTCTCATAACCTAAGGGTTACAAATAACAATGGATTGTAAAGACTAGTTATTAAACGTAGTTTTTACAATCCTTTTCTGTTTTAAAAATGTTTCTCTAGGCGTGTTGTATTCTTAGTTTTGCCTTTTTTAGTCGCTTGTTATCAAGTTTTCTTATCATTTCTTCTGCGATATTTTTATGTACAGCTACAAAGGATTGCAAATTTTTAACCTCTATAGTTCCTAGGTGTGCTCTATCTATATTTCCTTCTTTAAAAAAGAAACCAGCAATATCACCTTTAGAAATCTTATCCTTTCGTCCTCCAGAAAGTTCTAAAGTTCGCCACTGTGATCCATCAGGAATTCCTTTATCGTGTATGAACTCTTCATCCATTTGCGGCATAAAGTCTGGAAGTTTCTCATCTTTCCAGTGCAGCACGTATGCAGTACCTTCAGATTGCATACGAGCCGTACGACCGTTACGGTGCGTAAACTCTTCTGCATGTATAGGTAAGTGGTAATGTAGTATAAATTTTATTTCGGGCACATCAATACCACGGGCTGCAAGATCTGTAGCAAGTAGTAATTGGTGTGTACCATTACGAAATTTAAGTAACGACAGCTCGCGCTCTCGTTGCTCCATGCCACCATAGAATGTCCCATGAGCAATACCGCGATCACTAAGGTATTCACTTATACGCGCGATGGTTCCTTTAAAATTGCAAAATATAATCCCTGGCTGATCGCCTAGGTGACACAAGACCTTTACAAGCATATCAAGCTTATCCTTTTCTGGCGATACAATAGCTTTTAATTCAAGTTTAGATCCACCCTGATGCAGGTAATCCACTTCTACAGGAGAAGTAAGACCTACAAACTTAGGGATGTTTATTCCTTGCGTAGCAGAGGTAAGTACTTTCTTTTCTAAAGCGGGGAGAAAACTAAGTATTTCTGTCATTTCTCCTTCAAAGCCTACTTCTAGTGATTTGTCAAATTCATCTAGAACTAGCGTTTTAATATGATTTGTGGGAAATGTTTCTCTTCTTAAATGGTCTGCGAGTCTTCCTGGGGTGCCTATTAAAATGGCTGGGCGATGTTTTATGGCTTGTCTATCTGTATTAAAGCTTTGCCCACCATAAGCTGCATGAATTTTATAGCCAGTTCCCATATTGCGAGCTACATTTTCTATCTGGATAGCAAGTTCTCGAGAAGGTACTACTATAAGTAATTGCACTTCTTCACAATTAGGATCAAGAGCCTCTATCACCGGTAATAAAAAAGCAAGTGTCTTACCGGTACCCGTAGGAGAGAGTAATATGACCTCGTTTGCAGATTGTATTGCGAGTTGAGCTGCTTCTTGCATCTCATTGAGCGTCTTAATCCCTAGCTTGGCAAGGATTTGTTTTTGCGTTTTTTGGTTACTTGTCATAGACTGCAAAGGTAAATATTCATAGTTGAGATATCATCTATTAAGTAATACAACTGTAATTACTTTTTTTAGTAAAACAACTATTCTTGATTTATATCTGTAATGGTTTGATTATGTGGTGTTCATACGTAGTAGCTTTTATTTTTTACGCTTTCGCGAAAGCGCACCTAAAAAGTATTTAACAATTGTTAAGAAAATGCTAAAGAAATGTTACTAAAATGAGCGTCTACCTTGATTTACTCTAGTATTTTTACGGGAAACAAATTCAAACTTTATGTTCAAAAATTTTTTCTTTTTAATCGTAGTACTTGGCGCTTTTAGTTTGCAGGCACAAGTAACTACTTCCTCTATTTCGGGAGTAGTAAATGGAGGTAGCGAGACTTTGCCGGGAGCAAACGTACTTGCAGTACACACTCCTACAGGTACAAGGTATGGTGCTATTACAGACTTCGACGGTCGTTTTAGTCTATTAAACTTACGTGTGGGTGGACCATACACAATCACCATGAGTTATGTAGGTTTCCAAAGTCAAGAGTTTACAGGTGTAAATCTTAACTTAGGTGAAACGTACAACGTTGAAGTAACTCTTAATGAAGATAGCAATGCGCTAGAAGAAGTAGTAATTACAGGTTCTCGTAATAACACATTTAGTGATGGCCGTACCGGTGCAGCGACTAATGTAGGTGAGAGACAATTAAAGTCACTTCCTACAATATCGAGATCTGCAGCAGATTTTTACCGTCTAGAGCCTAGTGCTTCTAGTAACGGATCTTTTGGAGGTCGTAATGATCAGTATAATAACTTTAGTCTTGATGGAGCGGTTTTTAACAACCCATTTGGACTTGATGCAGCAACGCCAGGAGGGCAAACAGGTTCTCAACCTATATCTCTTGATGCTATTGAGCAAATTCAAGTAAGTACTGCTCCTTATGATGTAACATTATCTGGATTTACAGGAGCTTCTGTAAATGCTGTTACAAAAAGTGGTACTAATGAAGTAAAAGGAACTGTTTACGGTTTTTACAGAAATGAAGATCTTACAGGGGGTAAGGTTGCTGGAGATGATGTTTTTGTTGCAGACCAGAGTCAGAATACTTACGGTATCTCTATAGGAGGACCAATCATCAAAAACAAATTATTTTTCTTTGCAAACTTTGAAAAGGAATCTAGATCAGATCTTGGAGCTCCATGGGCACCTAACAGAAATACAGGGGCTATTAATGAGTCACGTGTATTACCAGCAGATCTTGATGCTGTTTCTGCTGCACTAGGAAGTATCCAGTATGCAGACGGTTCTTTTTATGAGCCAGGAAGATATGAAGGTTTTAACTTTGATGCAGGTTCTACAAAAGCACTTTTTAAATTAGATTGGAACGTGAATGACAAGAACCGTGTGGCACTTGTTTACAATTTACTACGTTCTTCTAAGGAAAATCCAGCAAACCCAAATGCTATCGCATTACGTGGGCCAAGTCAGTCTACATTGCAATTTGAAAATGCAGGATATGAAATTAATAACAACATAGATTCTTTCCAGTTTGAGTGGAACAGCGATATTGCTAGTAACATCTCAAATAAATTACAAGTAGGTTACACGTTCTTTGATGATTTTAGAAAGCCTTTTTCTACACCGGGTCCATCTATAAACATTACAAAAGGAGGTCAAAACTATATCATAGCTGGTCATGAGCCATTCTCAATTTCAAATGTACTTGAGCAACAAGTTTTCCAAATCACAAACAACTTGAATATTGTTTCTGGAAGTCACACATTTACTTTAGGAACGTCATTTGAGAAGTTTAGCTTTTACAACTCATTTAACTTAACTGGATACGGTTTTGATTTATTTGGAAGTGTATCAATTGATGAAGATATGGATTTAGATGGTGATGGAGTACTAGATACAGATTATGTAAATGATACAACTGGAGAAACTGACCTTGTGGCTTTTCAAGATTTCTTAGTAAACCAATATCAAGGAACTTTCTTATCTGCAGAGGCAGAGTTTAACGAGAATAATGGTCTTCCTATTGGTGATCCAGCAGGATGGGCACTTGCCGAGACTAACGTAGGGCAATTCTCTCTATATGGACAAGATCAATGGAAAGCAACAGAAGATTTAACGCTTACATTAGGACTACGTGTTGATAAACCATTATATTTTGATACAGAAGATAAAATTCAAGAAAACATAGACCGCAAAGGAACTTACCAACCAGAAAACGTTTATGTAGATCCATCAACTGGAGAAGATGTTCTTCTAGATAGTACAGTACTTCCAGACAATGGATTCTTATTCTCACCTAGATTAGGTTTTAACTGGGATGTAGAAGGAGATAAGACTTTCCAACTACGTGGAGGAACAGGAATATTTACAGGTCGTTTTCCTTTTGTATGGTTAGGTAACCAAGTACAAGGAGTTGACTTTTTCTTTTACCAGACGGTAGATCAAGATTTCAAATGGCCACAAGTATGGAGATCTAACATAGGTGTAGATTACCGCCTAGAGAATGGTGTGGTACTTACAGGAGACTTCTCTTACACAAAAGATCTTAACGCTGCACACGTTCAAAACTGGGCACTTGATAATCCATCTGCGACATTACAAGGTGTAGATAACAGACCTATCTATCAAGCTTCAGATTTTTCTACTAATGCTTTTGGAGGACCTACAAATGCGTATGTATTTACAAACTCTGATAATGGTCGTACGATTAATGCTACGTTAAAAGCAGAAAAATCATTTGGTAACGGACTTTATGCAAGTCTTGCTTACAACTACCTAGATTCTAAAAATGTAAACTCTATTGATGCAGAGATTACAGGTGATGCGTTTAATGCAAATGCTATACGTGGTAATGCAAATGACGCAGTGTTATCAAACTCACGTTATGGAGATCAGCACAGAGTGATTGCTGTAGCTTCAAAGAAGTTTGAGTATGGCGAGGGCAAGTTTGCTACTACCATTTCTACATTTGCAGAGTGGGCTAGAGGAGGACGTTTTAACTATACATATGCTGGTGATATCAACGGTGACGGAAGTAACTTTAACGACCTTATTTACATCCCAACTGCTGGAGAAGTATCACAGCAAAATTTTGCTACACCAGAACAAGCAGCAGCATTTAACCAGTACATCGAGCAAGATGATTACCTGAGCGAAAACAGAGGTGGATATGCAGAGCGTTATGGAGCACTAGCACCATGGAGAAGCCGTGTTGACTTCCGTTTATTACAAGATTTTAATTTTGATGTAAAAGGAAAGAAAAACACAATCCAGTTTAGTGTAGACGTTCTTAACTTAGGAAACTTCATCAATTCTGATTGGGGACTTGTTGAGCAACCTAACAGCGTACAGCCAGTAAGTGTAAGTGTTGCAGACGGTGTACCAACATACACGTTCAACGAAGAGCTTACACAAACATTTGGAACAGATGCAAGTCTTTTAAATAGATGGCAAGCACAACTAGGACTACGTTATATCTTTAACTAGACTATTGTAGCTCATTACTGTTAACAATAAAAATGCCCCTCATTGAGGGGCATTTTTTATTATATGATTTTGAAAGGTTTAAACTCCTACGTAATTGTAAACTGCAATAAAGTGAGAGGCTGTACCTCCCAAGACAAATACATGAAAAATAGCATGATTATAAGGAATACGAGATATACTGTAAAGTACAGCACCTATAGTATATAAAATACCTCCTGTAAATAACCATTGTACACCTGCTGGATCAAGGTTTGCAAGTAATGGTTTGTATGCAAAAACAATAAGCCAACCCATCGCTACATAAAGGATTGTAGAAAGGATATCAAATCGACCTGTAAAGAAGAGTTTTAATATTATTCCGAATAAAGCTATAGACCATGCAATCCCAAAAATCCACCATCCAGTACTTCCTTCTAGAGTTACAAGTGTAAATGGTGTATATGTCCCTGCTATGAGTACGTAGATAGCCGCATGATCAAAAATCTTTAATCTAGCTCTACGTATAGGTTTTACGGCGCTGTGGTAAGCTGTAGAGGCAAAATATAACACAGACATACTAACTCCAAAAATGATAAGACTAACGATTGCTGTGGTTGAGACGCTTTCGCGAAAGCATAAAAAACCCAAACCAATAATACTTGCTAAAAAACCAAAACCATGCGTCCAAATGTTGAGTTTTTCTTCAAGTGGAGAGTAATCTGGAGTTGGTTGTACAGTGTTTTCCATTAGTTATCTGCGAGTAAGTAATCTAGGTGTTCCTTAAGGATTTCTGTAACCTCTGCTGCTGGACCTCTTCCTTGAGCCATCACAGCATTTTCTACAAAGCGCACAGTACCATTGCGATCCATAAATACAAGCTTAGGATAGGTATTAGTTTTTAAATCCTGTTTTAAATAGCTGGCACCATCTACTAGGTGTTCAAAATCAAAAGGTTTCTTGGTTAAAAAAGCGTCGATTTTGCTTCTTGGCTCAAAAGTGATGGCTACAAAATTTACGCGACCCTCATATTGCTTTTTAAGATCATTGAGATATGGAATCTCTGCGATACAAGGAGGGCAGCTTGTAAACCATAAGTTGATGAGTGTAATTTTATCATTATAACTCTCCTTAGACTTAAGCCCATTTGCAAGATCTTGCAACTGAAAGTCGGGTAGGGGTTTATTGATTAAACCATTTACTCCTACATTAATATCTAGAGGAGCGCTATTAGATTGCGATAGCATTACCTCGACCTCTTGTATAATTGAGTCTTGTCGCACACGAGAATGGCGAACTTTAAAGTTGGCTTTAGTGTATTTCCAGCTTCCTTGCGCACCGTAAACCTCTTCTATAGATCTTAGTTTAGCTTGAAAAGCTTCCTCATTATAGGTGTCGCCTTGAAAAATGTAGTAGTTATCTTGGGCGTTAAGCGCAAGCGCAAAGAATAATATAAATAGGCATTGTATTTTTTTCATCATCATAGGTATGTGTTACAAAGATAGCTATTGCTATCAAACACGCACCTATATACATTTATCGTGCCTTAGTGGGGGTTAGGGGTGATTTTAGGTTTTATACTAATAATGAAGTTAAATACTTCCATATTAGACTACCAATCTCTAGTTGCAATTAACTCTTCAATATCAGCTTCAAAACCGTATGATCTAGAGATGAACTGAAAATCTATAGCGATACATTCTCTTGCAGCAGTTTCTATTTCACTATCATTTTCGTAAAACTCTTCTTGTAAGTCGTTAAATCTATCCGTTGCTTTATGAGTCAACGCATATAGTTCTTCAAATGTTTGTGGTTTTTTAATTTCAATCTCATTACATAAATCAATCAGAATATCTTTTCCTTTATCAACAAGGTAATTTGGAAAATATTCATCCTCATACATTTCTTTCAAAAATGAATATTCAACCATTTGTTTATTCACTAATTCCATTTGTTTAATGTTTTTAGAATGACAAGAAAGCAGAGTTAGAATAAAAATTAATTGATATTTTATTATTTTCTTCATATTACTTACAATAGACCACTATATAAAGCAAATGTAACTACAGTAACTATCGGAACTGCTAATGACCCTATTTTGCTATTTTTCAATTGATTCTTTAAATATACGAGTATTTAAGAAAGAATATAGGCTTTCCCTTTTTGGGGAAAGCCTATAATGTGTCACCTAATAATTTAAAACTCTTATGTCAATAGGTTATTGATTTACTACATTTTTTTTTAAGTGCAGCGAGCCATTTTAGGTTTAGAGATTTGTAAATATCAACTATGCAGTAAACCTTTACATTTAAAAGCAGGAATTCGCGCTTCTTAAAACAATCAGAAAACTACTTATCTTCTAAAATGTCACGTATTATTTTAAGGTGATGTTCTGTATGAATTGCGAGAAACTTAATGGTCTTGTCTCTGTTTAGAGTACCGAGTACAGGGTGATTAAAATGTTTCTTTTCTGGGAGATTAGATAGTTTATCAACGGTGGCAAGCGCTTGTTCATAATGCATTTGTATTGTATTGAGATCTATATTATCCTTTGGCCTTGCTGCCTCTGGCGCAGTGGCTTTTCCTCTAGGCATTCTATTAAAAGTAAATACATAGGCACGTTTCATATTAAATTTAGTTTTATAATCACTTTCATTAGATTGCTCTAGTGCTTTATATAATTGATTGACCATTAAATAAATATGATCCATATGCCACGCAACAGCAGCTTCTGAAACTTCAAGGTTTTTTGTTTCTCTCATAGGGTTATAAGTTGCCACCTCATTAAGTTGTATTTTAAGATCAGAATTTCCTTTGTTTAATTCCATAGGTGCAGCGCTACTTAGTAATAAGATTCCTGCCATTGAGAATAAGATAATGTGAATACGATTTTTCATAAGTCCATTTTTAAAATTGTTTAGCCCAAAAATACTCTGTAAATCAATATATTACATTAAAATGGGGCGTATGTGCCACTTTTGGGATGAACGGGAAGGCTAGTAAAAGTCGGCTTTTGAAAAAGATCTAGAGACGGGAATACTCGTAGGTACTTTATCTAGTTGTATACTGAGTGATCTTGCATTACCTTCAATAATTATTATATGTTCCGTATTAATAAGGTAGGAGCGATGACAACGTTTTACTTGAGAGTGATTTTCAAATTGTAGTTCAAGCTGTTTTAAAGAAAGCCTAATTAGCTTTCGCGAAAGCGTACTATCATCTAGATAAAATATCGTCACATAATTCCCATCTGATTGTGCATAAATAAACTGCGATAATTGCATTGCAATAGGCGTCGCTTTTACGCTCTCTTCTTGTATTTGTATTGTAACGGTTTCTTCAACAACTGGGCGCTGTAGCTTGGTAGAAAGTAATTGTGCTTTATTGAGGTTTTGTTTTGAAAGTGTACGTTCTGTAAAAAAGATTAAACCTACAATAGGAAAAATCCCTATCGAAGTAGTGATTTTAAGGAAACTAAAGAAGGTTTTATAAAAGACGCCATCACCCCGCCAATTGTAATAATGCAAAGAATTAAAAGTACTTATTATCAAGATGCAGGTTGATAGTAATATAATTTCCTTAGCTATGGTCCATTTTTCTGGACGAAAAAATATGGGAAATAATTTAGGTAGAACAAAGTAGGTTACACAAACACCCAGAAAAACCGAAACTCCAAAACCCGCTAAGAATACATATTTGTAATTTATAGACTGTCCCGCACCAAAGGGTTCAAAAACAATTAAAAACAGGTAAACAAAAACGCCTGACAATAATGCAAATAACCACTTGTATCTAGTGTTTTGTAACAAAGGATATGGTGATTTGAGCCACTGCATTAGAAACCGTTTATTTTAGTCTGATTTGAAGCTGCATTCTATTTGTGCTTGTTTTCTTTTATTTATTCAGAAATAGACATAGGTAAGGTAAATCTAAAATCACTTCCTTTTTCGACTTTACTTTCAACCCAAAATTTCCCACCAAGCCTTTCAACTAATTCTTTGCAAAGTACAAGACCTAATCCAGAGCCTTGTTCATTATTAGTGCCTGGCAATGGAGTATTATTAGATAAGTCAAAGATTTTACTACTTGTTTCTTCGCTCATCCCAACTCCGTTATCAGAAACTGAAATTTCAATGAGTTCTTTATTTGTGGTGACAGAAATATTGACGTTGCCACCTACGTGAGTAAATTTTATTGCATTTGAAATTAGATTTCTTAAGATAGTTTGTAAGATATTTTTATCAGTATATAGTTCAATTTTATCTTTTGGACTGTAGCTCAAAGAGATATTCTTGGCTTTTGATATTGATTTTTTCAGAGTTATTACTTCAACTATTTCTTCTGATAATGTGATTTTTTCTGGATTAAAATGAAGTTCTTTAGTTTGTGATTTTGCCCAGGTTAATAAGTTGTCAAGTAATATTAATGTATTCTTGGTTAAAGAATTTATTAGAAAAATATATTCTTTAGCTTCTTCATTCTCCGTATTGGTTAAATTCTCAATAAGTAGTTCCGAAAGGCCATTTATACCATAAAAAGGGCTTCTTAAATCGTGGGCAATGATTGAAAACAATTTATCCTTAGTTTTATTAAGCAGTTTTAATTGTAAATGGTTCTCTTTGATTGCGTCTTCTTGTTTTTTACGCTCGGTAATGTCTGTAGAAATTCCGCACAGTCCTACTATCTTGTTTTTATCATTTTTATCAAATAGGGGAGATTTAATTTCTAAAAATACTAATCTATTTCCGTCGTTATCTTTTGATTCTACTTCAAAATTTGTGTTCTCCCCAAGCTTTATTATGCTATCGTCAATTTTGGATATTACCTTAACGGTTTCTTTGGGAAAATAGCTTGAGTCATCATTCCCTTTTAATTCGTTATCTGTACACTCAAAGAATTTGAGTGTTTTCTTATTAGCATATACATACTTTTTTTGATTGTCTTTTATGTAGATGTACGTGTCTAATTCATCTAAAGTAGATTCTAAATAGTGGATTCTACTATTTGCTTTCTCGTTGATACGTTGGGCTTGTTTAATTTGGTCTGTTGCTCGATCAAGCTGTAATTGCAAAAAATCATTTTGCTTCTTTAATTCCTTATAAGTAAGTTCTCTATTCATTAGTAAATACTAGTTTTTAATGCATTCTTAAAAGAACAAAATCATTAAAATAATGGGTGAAATCTAGAGGTAAATTTCAAATTGTTTAAAATAGGACTTCACATAAAGCGAGTACAAGTCCGACAACTATTGGAATAGCAGATGAGCCTATTTGATTGTTTTTTAATTGATTGTCTAAATATACAAGTATTTGAGAAAGATGACGCTTTCGCGAAAGGGTAATTTAAGGAAGGCTCTGAGGTGTGAATTATTGATTGAAATTAGCTTAATGGCTTGTGCTGGGTGCAGCTGAATTAGGCTTGTTTTTACTCAGTTCTTAGGCAGGTGCAGTTTTTTATTTGTTTATATACTTCGTGAATATGTTTTTCAGAAATAAATTGTTTTGGATTCTCATTCATTTCTTTAATTGACAAATCCAAGAATTCGTCAAAGCTGTCAGCTAAAACAATCATTTTTTCCTCATCACGTCCGAAAATAATGATTTGACCTTTTACTCCATTTATGTCAGGGTCGAGATCAATTCCAATAAAATTCCCTCCAAAATCGTGAAAAATAGGTAACCACTTATAATGGAAATATTTCTTTTTGATTTTATCTTTTGGATAAGAAGAAAAATCAATTTCATCTTCCCAAACATAATCTTTCCTTTCTACTGTAAATTTACCATCTGGTGTCATATCAAATTCTAAGCTATCCCAATTGTAGTTTTTCTGTTCCAATTGATGAAGTTCTCTTCCAAGAGCAAAAATTTTGTCTGAATACTTTTCTTTCACCTTAAAGTTTTCGGTTTGCCCATTTTCATACTTGACTATAACTCCACTATATGATTCGTGTGAACAATTAAATGATGCTTTCTCCCATTTTTTAGAGAAAAGCCCAAACTTTTTTTTATTTGGAATAGATTTTAAAAACAATTCCGAAATTCCATTGAGTATTTCTTCTGCCTTTTTTTGGTTAATTATTTTTCGTTCAGTTGGTTTAACAAGACTTAATGCAAAATCAAGATTTGATATTACTTTTTTAGTTGATATGAATTCAAGTCCGAATAAAATTCCATATTGATTTCCTCCTTCACCATTGAATTTAGAATAAACCTCAACAAATTCTTTTGGTAGTTTTTCAGATACCATTTTTTCTATCTGAGCAAAATCATTCTCACCACTTCCTATATTAATTTCATTGACTCCTTTTTCAAAATTTTCTGCAGTCCACTTGGAAATATGTTCAATTTTTTCAGTTATGGTCATAGTTTAGTCAAATTGTAGTCAATAGCCACCACACAAAGCGAGTGCTCTATTTTATGATGTGCCTATTTGATTGTTTTTTAATTGATTGCCTAAATATACACTTATTAGTGTATTTGTCACCGCACAAAGAATCTGAAAAACTCACCATTTAGCCACAAAAAAAAGTGGATACCTATTACTAGATATCCACTTTATATAATCATCAATCAATCTTTATTCTTCTTCTCCTGTGCGTTCTCCTTCGTTTCTAAAAACGAGTTTGTCGTCAAAGGAATCTACGAGTATTACACTGTCTGATGCTACTTTACCGCTCAAAATTTCTTTTGATAACTGGTTAAGCACCTCGCGCTGCATTGCTCGCTTTACGGGTCTTGCACCATATTCTGGCTGGAAACCTGCTTCGGCAAGGAAGTCTATGGCTTGCTTTGTTGCGTCTAGCGTGATATTCTGCTGTGAGAGCATTTTTCTAATGCCCTTGAACTGCAGTTTTACAATATCACGTATATCTTTTCGCGTAAGCGGACTAAACATTACAATGTCATCTATTCTATTTAAGAACTCTGGACGTATGTTTTGTTTTAATAATCCTAGCACATCTACCTTTGCAGACTCCATTGCAGCATCTACATCTGGAATAGCCTCAAAACGCTCTTTTATGATATGACTACCCATATTTGAAGTCATAATGATAATGGCATTTCTAAAGTCGGCAGTGCGGCCTTTGTTATCTGTGAGTCTACCTTCATCAAGCACCTGTAATAACACGTTAAACGTATCTGGGTGCGCCTTCTCAATCTCATCGAGCAACACCACAGAGTAGGGGCGACGTCGCACGGCCTCCGTAAGCTGGCCACCTTCATCATATCCTACATATCCTGGAGGCGCTCCCACCAGACGGCTCACACTGTGACGCTCTTGATACTCACTCATATCTATGCGCGTCATCGCATTCTCATCATCAAAGAGATACTCTGCCAGTGCCTTTGCAAGTTCTGTTTTCCCTACACCGGTTGTTCCTAAAAATAAGAAGGAACCAATAGGCTTTTTCTGATCTTGTAAACCTGCACGGCTGCGTCGTACGGCATCACTTACGGCAACAATAGCCTCACGTTGTCCTACCACACGTTTGTGCAACTCGTCTTCTAGCTTGAGTAGTTTCTCACGTTCACCCTGTAGCATTTTTTGTACTGGGATTCCCGTCCATTTTGCAACTACCTCTGCAATGTCTTCGCTGGTTACTTCTTCCTTAATAAGCGAAGTATCTGCTTGACTTGCAAGATCCTTTTGTAGCTCCTCAAGATGCTCTTGAGCTTCTTTTATTTTACCATAGCGTAGCTCTGCTACCAAGCCATAGTTTCCTTCTCGCTCTGCTTTTTCGGCTTCTAGCTTGTAGTTTTCTATGTCTTGTTTTGCATTTTGTACACTCTCTACAATATCTTTTTCAGATTGCCACTGTGCGTTAAGATCGTTGCGCTCCTCCTTAAGGTTTGCTAGATCTGCACGTAGGCTTTTGAGCTTATCTTCATCTTTCTCACGCTTTATCGCCTCAATCTCAATCTCTAGTTGCATCACACGACGGTCTAACACATCGAGTTCTTCTGGCTTAGAGTTGATTTCCATTCTCATTTTTGCGGCAGCTTCATCCATTAAGTCAATCGCCTTGTCTGGTAAAAATCTACTCGTGATATAGCGCTGTGATAACTTTACAGCAGCAATGATAGCATCATCCTTAATACGCACCTTGTGGTGTGTCTCATACTTGTCTTTGATACCACGTAAGATAGAAATCGCACTCTCTGTATCTGGCTCATCTACGGTTACCTTTTGGAATCTACGCTCGAGGGCCTTATCTGCTTCAAAGTATTTTTGATACTCATCAAGCGTGGTAGCACCTATGGCGCGCAGCTCCCCACGAGCAAGGGCAGGTTTTAAGATGTTTGCCGCATCCATCGCTCCTTGTCCGCCACCAGCACCTACCAGTGTGTGTATCTCATCTATAAAGAGTACGATATCGCCATCACTTTCTGTTACTTCTTTAATAACCGCTTTAAGACGTTCTTCAAATTCTCCTTTAAATTTTGCTCCAGCAATAAGAGCTCCCATATCCAGGGCAAATATTTGCTTGTTCTGTAAGTTTTCTGGGATATCACCATCTACAATTCTATGCGCAAGACCTTCGGCAATGGCGGTTTTACCAGTACCTGGCTCTCCTACAAGTATAGGATTGTTCTTCGTACGACGCGTTAAGATTTGTAATATGCGACGTATCTCTTCATCTCTACCTATTACTGGATCTAGCTTGCCTGTGCGTGCTAGTTCGTTAAGGTTTTTTGCATACTTGCTTAGTGAGTTATACGTCTCTTCTGCACTTTGTGAGGTCACACGGTTACCTTTGCGCACTTCTGTAATAGCAGCTTGTAGATGCTTCTCAGTCACTCCTTGATCCTTTAAGATCTGGGCTACTTTACTTTTTGTTCCGAAAATAGCGAGTATAAGATGCTCGATAGAGACATACTCATCATTCATATTTTTGGCGATAATATTAGCCTGAGTGATTGCTTTATTTGCTTCTCTCCCTAGCATTATATCACCACCAGACACCTTAGGATAACTCTCAAGGGTGCTGTCTAAAATTTGCTGTAATAAAGGCACATTTACATCAAGTTTTTGAAGCAAGAAAGGCGTTACGTGCTCATCTACTTCAAAAATTGCTTTAAAAATATGCTCATTTTCTATTTGCTGGTGGCCTAGCTCTTGCGCAATTTGCTGTGCTCGCTGTATGGCCTCCTGCGATTTTATTGTAAAATTGTTAATATTCATTTCATATGTTTTAAGAGACCATTACTTGCTGTAAAGTGCTTGCTAATGATTTCTGGTTGTACTTTTTTTGAGAGGTAATAGTCAAGTATTGTTCCAAGACGGTATTGCGACATAATGTCTTGTGAAGGCTTGAATTAACTGACTTTATGACTTATTTAAGAACTATTTTACGCTTTCGCGAAAGCGTAACACAGACACAACGACTACCTTTGTATAAAAGCATATTGAAGAATGGGAATATTTAATTCGATTTTTGGAGGAGATAAAGAACCTCAAGAGGAAAAAACACCAATGCCGTGGAAGCAACTTACCACACTCGAGCAACTGGATCAAATTGCAAAAGATTCTGAAACGAAGCCACAGGCGATATTTAAGCACTCTACAACTTGCGGTATAAGCCGTATGGCAATACGCCAGCTAGAGGCACAATATGATATAGACCCAAACCAGCTGGATATTTATTACTTAGACCTCAAGGCTTACAGAGAAGTGTCTAATGAGGTGGGATATAAATTTCAGGTAATGCACCAGAGCCCGCAGATAATATTGATTAAGAATGGAACCGCTGTGTATTCAGACAGCCATGGAGCGATAAGCGCACAAGCACTTGCCGAAAAGATTTAACCTAACGCTCTCTTTGTAACCCAGATTCTATACCCGATAATCGCAAGCTGAAACTTTGTAGCTTGTGTAAGGTCAAGACCACGTTTTGAATAGGAGGGAAGTACTGCCTTATTAACTTTGGCAAGAAATTTATAGAGTGTTTGCATACCGTCAAAAGTAGCTAAAAAACAAAGCCGTAACGCAATGCGTTACGGCTTTTATCTGTTTATAAAGACTAGTTATTATTTCTTAAAATAATATCTTTTATACGATTTTTAATGTCTTCACCAGCGTCGTACACCATTTGCTCATTAGTAGGGAACGGGACTGCTCTATTGCGAGTACGATCATAAAGCTCATCTTCTAGTGCTCTTCTATCGCCTCTATAGGTAGCATATCTGTGGTCAAAAATAAACTCAGATGCTAGCGGAAGCGATTGTAGAACCTGATTTGTATTACTATCAGAGTAGCGCACGCGGCCTACTACATTTACAGCTTTGTTCTGGATAAACTCAAAGTACGTGCAACGTACCGTAATCATATTATCTATCAGTACTTTCTCTCCATCCTCATCATAAACCACATTACCATCTTCATCCTTTAGAACGATGGTACCGTCTTTAATGAGTTTTTCTTGTTGCACCTCTCTTTCTTTGATGCGCTCTGGAGAAATATTAATCTCTGTAAAAGCAACTTCCATATTGTAGTCGTAGGATACCTCACTAAGCGGATTGCTATGATACACGGTCCAGAAATCGTTAAGGCCGTAGGTAGAGAAGTCTAACAGCTCGTTTTCTAATCGCACTGGTAACGCTATGTTACTATCATTAAATAAAGTAACAGCAACATAGTCTGTCCCTTTAAGATGTACAGATTCCATCATATTTTTGATGTCCTTATAACCTGGCTTAAGTGTATTTAAGTAGGCTAGATCATCATAGATAGTACGATAATCCTCTTTTGAAGATGCTGTATTGATAGCGTCAAGGCTACTTTTATATAAGGAAGCAGCTAGCTTTTCCTTAGAAGATATGAGTTTATCTGTATAGTTTACAAAGTCAAAACGAGCAGTTCTATTCTCGTCAATTACTTGCAAAGGTAAGATAGGTCTTATGCGATCTTGACGTCTTTGTAACGACACATAGGTCTCATAAATTTCTTCAAGATTTGTTTCCTGATTTTCTTTTACGAGAAATAAAATACGATCTGCATCGCGCGCAGATGCTTTTGCAAACGCATCTTCAAGAAGCAGCACAAAGTCTTGCTTATTTTTTTTATCTGGATTGCGTTGCAACTTTTTAAGAGTAATCGCGATGGCATCATCATAATTACCGCTGTTAAGCGTTGCAGTAGTCTTTTTTACCGAATTGCAGCTTACTACAAATACGGTAGTAAGGATTGCGAGAAATAAATTTTTCATCGTACAATGGGTATTGATTGGTGATGACAACTCCAACGAGCGTGCCAAAATTATAAAAGCCCAAATGTAGCTGAAAATATACTATTGAAATGAATGGGAGGGATGTGATTAATACGCTTTCGCGAAAACGTGCTATATCTAAAGTAAGTTTTTTAAAAAACACACACAGAGCAGGCCTTAACTCGGCGGTGTGAAGAGGTCAATTATTTATCCGAAGATAAGTTCTAATGCAGTGATGATAATTTGGATCATTTTTGATTGTTTTTAATTGATTGATGAATGTTGATTGATGAATGTTGATTGATGAATGTTGATTGATGAATGTTGATTGATGAATGTCGGAGTGATTAATTCCCTAATTGTAAAAAGGTAGTAACTATATAAGAGATGCTAAGGCTTACCATAAATACGGTATAGATTCCTAATACTTTGTTTGTTTTTACTTGTGGCTTGTTGTTTACTTGCGTTTTCATAATGGATGGTTTTTGATGGATTAGTAATGATTGATGATTGATAAATGATGATTGATGAATGTCGGAGTGATTAATTCCCTAATTGTAAAAAGGTAGTAACTATATAAGAGATGCTAAGGCTTACCATAAATACGGTATAGATTCCTAATACTTTGTTTGTTTTTACTTGCGGTTTGTTGTTTGCTTGCGTTTTCATAATAGCTGTTTTTGATTGTTACTAGATACGTTGTTTGTTATTGATGAAGCAAAGAAGTCATCTTGAACGCAGTAAAACAAATTGAAAAGAAGTTTTTAATGAAATTAACGAGAATGTTACAACTAAATTAATGACATAGGTTAAAATATGTAATCTTCATCCCTTCAAGATGGTTAATATATGTTAGTCTATATACTATTAACCATTCATTGTGTTAGTTTTGTAGAGACATTTTGAGCTATTTAGAATTTTTGTAGGCGAATTATGGCTCATTTTAACCATATTAATCCGATTTCATCATTTTGTAGCGAATTATCACAAGTGGAAGTTGAAAAAAACAGCGCATAAAAAAAGTCCGCTTTCTGATTGAAAGCGGACTTTTACTCAAGATTAATTACCCTTTACTCTTTTGTTTCTATTACGACAACACCATTAACAGCCTCTTTACCGTAGAGTTCAATTGCTTTTTCCCCTTTATAGACTGTTAGAGTCAAAATATTATTAGGAGCCACATCCATTTCTTTTAGTTGGCTCACTGACATCTTTTTATCGTTAACATAATAGATAGGTTTATCGGAGGAGTCAGATTTCAAAATATCTTCTTCAGATAATTGTTCCATTAACTTATCCTGTGATAAACTAGATACAGTCGAGGAAGCTTCATCCAATAGCTTTTGATAAAGAGGAGTATCTTCTTTTATTTGTTTTCCCCATCTATTATAGAAACTCTTAGACCCTTCAGGGCTAACAACAGAGTAGTAAGTTTCTTCATCGAGTGTTACGTAGCGCATGTCTCTTTGTTGCCTGCTATTTTTATAGTTTTCTCTATCGCTTTTTAAATTCTCACGTCGCTCCTTCATTTGCATTTTCATGCTGTCACGGCGTGATAGCATATCTTGTCTCATAGAGTCTACCTGAGCTCTTCCTTGTAGGCTTCTGCGTTCTTCCATACGAGCTCGCATATCCTGCTTGCGAGCTTCCATGTTTGTACGCATACTGTCTCTGCTATTTATCATTGATTTGCGACGTTTTTCCAAGCTGGCTCTCCTGTTGTCATAAGCTTTTCTCTGATCATTCTCCATATTAACATTCCCCATGCCTGTACTGCCGTCAGCATTGCGATATATGTAAATGTCGTTGATAGGATTAGAGCTCTTTAAGGTGTAATTCTTGTTATTCCCATTATCATCTTTAAGATTGACTGAAATTTTTTCTATTTCTAGATTTCTATTTCTCTTAATGCCACTTACCTTCAGAGTAGCGTTGTGCTTATCCTTCATTACTTTAATAAGTGCATCAATCTCGTTATCCGTTGTGTTTTTGGTAATTATATAACTATAAGTTTCTTGAGAATTTAAAACCTTAGGCGCTCTTAGAGTATCTTTTATCTGGATTTTAGGACTTTGGCTTAAAAGTGTTGTGTCTTTAACCACAACGGGTGGGTTATATGATGCTCTTGGATAATTTCCTTTATTTTCTTCCTCATAGCTCTCCCCATTTTTAATAAGTGCTCTGTCATATACGGTGCCAAGCAAGTTTAAGAACTCAAGTTTATTTACATCAATGCGAAATGAAGTTCCTTTTTCTCCATTTTCTACAACATTAATATTTCCTTTATTAAAACTAATTTGATACCCTTCCCAGGTTTTAGAGATATCTTTGGCGCGTTTGAAACGTGTATTGAAAACACGGTCTCCAGCAAACTTAGTTTGAAAGTCAAAACGTTTTATAATTCCATTTTCGGCTATTCTTCGATTTGAAAAGCGTATTAAGCTCTGCGGAAATCTTTCGGCAACTTCTTTTTCAATATTATCTAAATCTCGGGCTGTGCTATTTCTTGTAATTGTAAATTCATTGTTGCGTACTGGCTTAATAGAAGGTGTTTCCGCTTTCGCGAAAGCGGTACTATCCTCCTCCACATAATTAGTCACTTCTTTTATATTAAAAGAGTACATAAAGAGCGCAAGCACGGGAATGATAAGGGATAACCTCCAAAGATTGTTTTTGTGGGATTGTGGTGTATTGATCATAACGATTCGTTTTTTGATAAATGATTGATAAAATTGATTAGTAAGTGCTGGGGCAAATGAGGGGGATGAGACCTGTACCAGCGTGCGTTGATATTGTTTTGGATTCTCAATTTCTTGTATTGCTTGGTGATCTGCTAGGTATTCTAGATTTTGCTCAAGACTGTTTTTATACATCCAGGCAAAAGGATTACACCATTGTATCACAAGCGTTATTTGAGATAAGAGCATATCTAGAGAGTGCCTTTGCTGTGCGTGCACTTTTTCGTGAGCGATAATCATCTCTAGTTCTTCTGGCGTGTGAAGCGCAGGATTGTAAACAATTTTTGAAAAGAAAGAAAACGGACTTATCGCTCTTGTAACTGCTACAAATGTATAGTGCCCTTTTGTACTGCGACTGCCAGATGCAATAAGCTGTCGTAAGGATATGTATTGAGCACAAAGCCTAAAGAGCATTATACAGATACCTATTATATATATTATGACAAGTACTTGCCACCAGTTTATAGCTTGTTCTACAGGCTGCGGTGCTATAGTAATGGGTGCACTACTTACTGAGCTTAAATCTAGAGTGGGCATAACAAGCGGTTGCGAGGGTATAATCACCTCAATCTCACGTGTAAATTCTATAAAAGGAAGGGTAATAGCAGCAATGATACCGGCTATAAAGTAATGCCTTTTTGCGGTAAACAAGGTGTTTTTATAAAGTACGGTTAGGTAGATTACATAGAAGAGCCCGAGTATGGAGGCGCTTTTTGCAAGGAGTATGAGCGTTTCCATAAGCTTATTTTTTTTCTATGATTGCTAGTATTTCTCTAAGCTCATCTGCAGAGATCTTTTCTTCTTTGGCAAAAAAGGAAACCATATTCTTATACGAGTTACCAAAATACTTTTGAGTAGTCGTCTCCATAAACTCCTTACGATAGGATTCTAAAGATACGGTAGGGAAGTACTGGTGTGTTTTTCCAAAGGCTTGATGCCCTACATATCCTTTATCTGCCAGATTTCTTATAATGGTAGAAACTGTATTGTAATGATTGCCTTCTGGTAATGCGGCTACGACCTCTTTTACAAAGGCGCGCTCAAGCTTCCATAGAGCGTGCATAACCTGTTCTTCTTTATTTGTGAGTTTATCCATAAGAAACAATTTTATAGTATCGCTTTGCAAGCGATTGTATACGAGTGATTTGATTGACGATTCAAACATACAACGAAAAATATAGTTAAACAACTATTTTTGTAGTTATATAACGAATTTTATAGTTTACGAGGGATTTGGGTTTAAAAAAACCGTAAATAACTTATAGCTATTTACGGTCTAATGTATAACGATCTATTATGCTAGAGTAGGGGTTATTGCCCTAGATAGTCTTGTGTCATTTGTACAAACGTTTTTACACCTAGTAGCATCCCGCTTTCATCTATATAAAAATCTGGTGTGTGGTGCGGGAACGCGTCTGTGGTGCCTGGAGTTTTACCTCCTAAGAAGAAATAAAGCCCAGGAACTTCTTTCTGAAAGAATGAAAAGTCTTCTGCACCAGTAATTGCTTTTATCACGTGTACGTTTTCTTTACCAGCGGCCTTCTCTAGTGAAGGTACCATCTGGCTCGTAAGATTTTCATCATTATATGTAATAGGATACCCTTCAGGTATTGTAATGGTCGCTTCTGTGCGGTAAGCCGCAGCAATAGCCGGTACCATTTCCTTCATACGGTTATTAATATAGGTTTGCATATCATAATCTAGTGTACGCAATGTACCTACTATATGTGTTTCTTCTGGTATAATATTACTACGAACGCCCGCATTAATTTTACCTATAGATAATACTGCAGCCTCGTCTGTGAGGGGAATCTCACGAGATATGATGGTTTGTAAACCATCTATAATTTTTACGGCTGCCATAATAGGGTCACGACTAGTCCACGGGGTTGAGCCGTGGCTTTGTTTTCCTTTTATATGTATCTCAAAGCTCTGTGAAGCGGCCATAATTCCGCCAGGTTTATAGGCTATGGTATTTACATCTTGCCCAGAACCTATGTGAAGGCCAAAAATGGCATCTACATCTGGGTTTTTGAGCACATTTTCTTTTACCATAAGCTCTGCACCACCTTCTTCGCCAGGAGGCGCACCTTCCTCGGCTGGTTGAAAGATGAATTTTACGGTTCCGGCAAAGTCATTATTTTTTGCAAGTATCTCTGCCACGCCCATAAGGATTGCGATGTGTGTATCGTGACCACAGGCGTGCATTACAGGCACGGCCTCACCACGATATTCTCCCATTGCTTCAGATTTAAACGGTAAATCTGCACGTTCTTTTACGGGCAATCCATCTATATCTGCTCGTAGGGCGAGTACTTTTCCTTTACGCTTTCCTTCTAGTATGCCTACAACTCCAGTTTTGGCAACACCGGTTTGTACCTTCATACCTAAGGATTTGAGGTGTGTAGCGATTTTTTCGGCAGTTTTAAACTCTCTGTTTCCTAGTTCTGGATTTTGATGAAAGTCTCGACGCCACTCTATGACCTTAGATTCTATATCATTAATTTGTTGCTCTAGATTGTTTTGCGCTTTCGCGAAAGCGGTAAAAAGTAACACACTAGAAAATAATAAGGTTGTTGTATACTTCATTTATGTAATGATATTTTTAATTAATCGTATTGCTGAATGCCGTTTCGCCACCTACAATTGGTAGGGTAAGTTTAGTTTTTGATAGATCTACTGTTAGCTCTGTTCCAGGATTAGGAAGTACTGTAAACTCGCTATCACTAGAGAAAATCATTAAGCCAATTTGCTGTCCTTTTCTTATAATTTGATCATCTGGCATTAGGTCAAATGTCACTTCATAAAACTCACCTTTCTTAAGAGGTTCACTTTTACGTATGGAGGCATAATTTTGAGGATCTGCCCATCCACGAGTGATAAGATTATCTGTTATTTTAATCTCTTTCCCTTCTTCATAAGGTAATGAAACAAGGTAGACGCTCAAGTTTGCTGCTTCCTTACTACTAGAGACACTAATAGTTACATTAGGTGTTCCAGAAATATGTAACTCATCCTTAAGAGTAGGAGTGAGGTACAACAATCTGTTTTGAGATGCAGAAGCCTTCATCATATCTTTAGCACTCACAGTAGCGTCATCTACTAGTGTTTCCTTAGCTAGTTTCTTTGCTTTTTGAGTAGATAACGTTCCTGCTCCATTAGTACTTTTTCCTAAATTTAATGTAATATCCTTTGCTTGTGGATTTGGATAATTTTCATAAGCTGTAGGCTGATCTCTAGCGTCGTTTTCTCTTACAATTTGTGCTTTGGGATCATTTTCAACGCCATTATCAATTCCGTGTAAATACTTTGTAAACCATCGGTTCATCATCTTCATAGGTGGCGGACCTCCATGACCATTCTGATGATAAAAAATCTGACTAGGGATTCCCATTTCTTGGGCTCTCTTGTAGATGCGGTAGCTATGTTCTGGCATTACATTCCAGTCATTAAAACCATGGGACATTAATAATGCTGCTTTCATAGGCTTCATATCATTAAGGTAATCTCTACCTGCCCAGAAATCATTGTAATCTCCTGTTGCGCGATCCATTCCATTTTTAAGCTCAATATCTCTCACAAGACTATCTGCATACGCTCTTTTAGATTCGTCTCCACTATGAATAAAATTGTACAGTACATCGATATCCTCACCAAGATACCCTCCTGGTGAGCGCACTAAACCATTTGATCTATAGTAGTGATAATATGAAGTATTAGGAGCTATAGGAATAATAGCCTCAAGACCATCAACTCCAGTAGTTGCAGCGGCTAACGGTAAGGTACCATTATAAGAAGTACCTGTCATTCCAACTTTCCCCGTAGACCAGAATGCTTTTACCTCTTCATTACTGTCAATTTCTTTATAACCTTTTGCTCTACCGTTGAGCCAGTCTACAACAGCTTTAGGTGCAAGTGATTCATTATCACCACCTACCGTAGGAGAACCTTCTGATAGTCCAGTTCCTGGAGAAGATGAGTGTACCACAATATAACCCCTAGGAATCCAAGTCTTAATGAGCGAATTTGAAATTACGGGACGTTTTCCTCTTCGTACGACTACGCCGTTTGCTATTGGTTTTTCTGGAGCTCCTATTTCATGTTTTACATCATAAAATAAATTAGGATCATTTGCTGCAACGCCTGCATAATAAGGGCTTGTCTCATAAATAACGGGCAGTTTTAGTCCGCTTTCGGTTTGTAGGGGTCTTGTTACATCTACGTGCATACGATCTAGCTCGCCATCACCATCTGTGTCAAATTCTGTCTCAACCCATAAATCCTCTCGAATCCAAGTAGACGGTGTATCAAATGCAGGAACTATTTGCGCTTCTCCATCTTTAAATATTGGTTGGTCATTCTGTTGTGAATGTAAGGTGGTAGCCGCCATTGCAGCAACTGCAAACGGCATTAATGTTTTAAAAAATATCTTCATAGGGATCTAATTTTTATTTACCGTTTAAGTAATCAATACTCATCTGGCTTAGTGCTTTAACGCCTAGTTGAAATCCAGCTTCATCAATCACAAAATCAGGTGTGTGATGAGGAAAAGCTTCGGTACTGCCAGCGGTCATACCGCCTAAAAAGAAATAGAAGCCAGGTACCTTCTCTTGGAAGAAAGAAAAGTCTTCTCCACCAGTTACCGCTTTCTGTAGCGACACATTTTCTATACCACCTACTTTTTGTAAGGTAGGGAGCATTTGTGCAGTAAGATCAAGATCATTGTAAGTTACGACAGTCATGTTTTGCCAGTCTATCGTAGCCTCACCGCCATAAGCCTTTGCAATACCAGCAGCCATTTCATCCATACGGCGTATGATTTTCTCACGCATGTCTGGATCAAGTGTACGTACTGTACCTATCATTTCGGCACTTTCTGGGATGATGTTAAAGCGTGTTCCAGATGTAATTTTACCTACGGTAATTACAGCAGCTTCCTCGGTTAATTCACTCTCACGAGAGATAATACTCTGGAAACCATTGATAATCTGTGCAGATATTAAAATAGGGTCTACTCCAGACCAAGGCTGACTACCATGAGATTGCTTTCCTTTTACATTTACTACAAAACGCTCTGTAGCTGCCATTGTTCCACCTGGTTTATATTTTATAGTATTTACAGGGGTAGCACTATTAATATGTAAACCAAAAATAGCATCCACTTTAGGATTATCAAGTACACCTTCTTTTACCATAAGTTTTGCACCGCCTTCTTCACCTGGAGGTGGTCCTTCTTCTGATGGTTGAAAAATGAATTTTACAGAACCTTTGATTTTGTCTTTGTTTTTTGACAGTACTTCTGCCACACCCATAAGGATAGCAGTGTGTGTATCATGACCACAAGCATGCATCACACCAGTTTCTGTTCCTAAAAATGAAGTAACTACCTCAGATTTGAAAGGAAGGTCATTACGTTCTGTAACGGGAAGCGCGTCTATATCTGCTCTTAAAGCAACCACTTTACCTGGCATATCTCCTTTAAGTAAGCCTACGACTCCAGTTTTGGCAACTCCTGTTTGTACTTCAATTCCTAAAGATTCGAGGTGTTTTGCTATTTTTTCGGCAGTTTTGAATTCGCGATTTCCTAGTTCTGGATTTTGATGAAAATCTCTGCGCCATTCTATGACCTTTTCTTCTACAGCGGCAATGTCTTTGTCAAAAGAGGTTTGCGCTTTCGCGAAAGCGGTACCAGCAATAAGGGCACTTAGTATTAATACTTTTTTCATAAGGTATATGTTGTGATGATTTAAAATCAATTTGTATTGTTATCTAATAATCTGACTAGGGAAAGCAACAGGACTTTCATGACCATCTTTACCTACTGCAGCAACGCCAAAGAAGAAATTGTCTATCACAATTCCTTTTAATGTCGCCGAAGTTCCATCTGTAATAAGACGTGCATTGTCCCAAGTAGGTGAAGTAGTATCTCTCCAGTACACTTTATAAGCAACAGCACCATCTACGGCATCCCATTGTAATCTTGCGTTTGCCTCAACGATACCGCCTATTCCTACATTCTTAGGAGTAGGAGGAGCCCAAGCAATACTAGCAAGGTTAATTGCATTTACTGCAGTAAGCTTTGCGTTATATGGGAAGTTTACATGCTCAAATGTATCTCCGTAATTAATGCCATTTTCTGTACGGATATCTTGATGTTGTTGTGTGTAGTTCTCATGAGCTTCCATGATACGGATACCTGCAAAACCAGCGTCATTAAAAGGTCTGTGGTGACCACCACGACCAAAACGATCTAAACGATACACCATCATAGGGTTCATTTCTGGCATGTAGTCTTGGGTAGTTTTGTATATAAATCTTGCTAGCTGGCGAGAGATTCCATCCACTTCACCACCATAAAAACGGCGTGCTCTACGCTGCTGCTCAGTTTCTGTAGGCGGTACAGGCTCAGAAAATATTCTAAACGTACGGTTATCAATAACACCATCTACACCTTCAATGTTACCTATCATATCATTATTCATAATCCCAATGATTTCCCATCCTTTTTCTTTAGCATGGGCAGCAAGTCCTTTTCCACCATAAAGTCCTTGTTCTTCACCAGAAAGACCTACGTAGATAATGCTATTTTCAAAAGAATATTTAGAAAGTACTCTTGCAGCCTCCATCGTTCCTGCCATTCCGCTCGCATTGTCATTTGCTCCTGGCGCGTCATCTGTATAATTATTAGGATCAGATATACGGCTGTCTATATCACCACTCATAATCACATAGCGATTAGGATATTTAGTTCCTTTTTGAACTGCCAGTACATTTACAACCATCACATCTTTTGTGATACGGTTATTATCTCCTTTTTTTACAAGATTACTTTGATAAAATACATCGAGACAGTTATTACAGTTTTGTGAAGTCTTTTCAAATTCGCTTTTTATCCATCTTCTCGCAGCTCCTATTCCTCTTGTATTTGAAACCGTGTCGCTTAGTGTATGACGTGTGCCAAAATCTGCTAGTTTCTTTACATCTGCTCTCAAGCGATCTTCAGATACTGCATCTATGATTTCGTAGATTCTCTCATCGGTTTGTGCATTTACTGTTGCTACAGAAAAAAGCAGGATAACCACCATAAAACCTAAGGTTGTGGTTAGTCTTTTAATAGCTCTAAATAGGGTAGGAGTATGCGTGTTTAACATTATAAAGTGTTTAATAAATTGTTATGTTTTAAAGATACTAAAACAATGTATGTGCTAGAAGTACGCTTTCGCGAAAGCAAAAAAAAATCCCAAACCTATGTTTGGGATTTTCATTGTCTCATTTTATTACTCAACTAGCTCTATGGTGCCAAAGATTCCAGCGTCTATCCAGCCTCTATTTTTGTCTTCACCAGGCACAGCTACAGAACCTATGAAGTTTTCTCGTTCTGCACTTGTGTCGTTATCACAATAAGCAAGCGCAAAACCTAGTTTCTGATGTACATCCAGAATTTTTGGTTCATTGACACCACCATCTTTGTAGGTGTCATTATAAATGGTCATCTTACATTCCCAAATCATTGTGTTTTCTCCTGTTTTTACAATTTTAGACTTCACGTGATTATTATATAGCGTAGGGACTTGACCAGGAGCAACGTCTACCACATTTCCATCTAGGGCAACGTGGTAAGCAAAAGCATTGTGTGTAAACTGGTGCCCACCACCAGAATTATCTGCATCTATAAAGATCTCAAGACAATCATCATCCCACCATAATGTAAGCGGATCTTTTTCCTTGTCATAAATAACATCATCTGTAATCTCAGCAATGATATATAGCGCTTCTGGTGTCCAAGTGAGTTTATATCTTCCAGAAAAATCTGCTGCAGTATAATCTTCTCCTAACCATTTTTGATTAAGAGGTTGCCATGCTACATCCTGCCACGCAGGATCTGTGGCTAGTCCATCAAGTTCTGGTGTGATAGTCGCCTTTGTCACTTGGCGTAACTGGTGATCTGTTTTTGAGTTAGGTATTTCTGAGGTGTCCTCAACGAGATTTGATGATTTTTGTTGTTGGTGTGAGTTGTTTTTGCAGCTAGTGAAAACGACTAATAATAGGCTTAATGACCAGAAATACTTCATTGATATGTGTTGGTTTAGTTGATTAATGAGATTGTTATTTTTTATCCTTTCTGGCAGCGACTATGGCTATTTGCGTACCACTAGGGGAGATGGCAAATCTTGAAATATCTTGAAGCTCCTCGTCTTCAAAAGTTTGATAGACTTCCCACGCTGTTTTTTTCGTTTTAGTAAGTAGTGTATTTCCTTTTGCAGCCAGTAATGTACCATCTGGCAACCAGTTAATATCTTCTACACCCTCAGGAAGCTCTGTGATACTCTTTATTTTTTTAGTGTCTGGGTTGATAGATTTTACAATCCATTGATCTGTAGATTTGTCAATAAAACTGATGAGATTTGTGTCTGGTATGTTGTGAAATGATCTACCAACAGGGATTTTCAAGTCATCAGATGTTTGATTCTTCAAATTATGAATCACGAGGTGTAAATTACTCTCAACAATATCGGCTCCCACGATAAAGTCTTCATTTGCCCATGTATAGTATGCAACGACAGCATCTTTAATTAACACGGGTGCTTGATCTTGTCTAGGTAAGTAGGAGTAAAGACGTTGCCGTCCATCGGGATCTAGTCTTACGGCCGAGATTCCTCGTTTTCCTTTCATAAACTGTGGTGAATACTCTCCGCCAGAAGTAGCTTTGTTAAACTGTCTTGTAGTGCCGCGTGTGTATTGGATGATTTCTGTTTGACCATCACGTGTGCCTGCGTAAATAATAATGTCATTTGCTAAAAATTGCGGCTGACTGTCATACCCAGGGTTATTACTTATATTTTTCTTGTTTGTGAGTGTGTTTCCACTATCTGCTTTATTTATGTCAAAAAGAAAAATCTCTGTTTCTGTTTGGGCTGTTGCAAACTGTGTGGTAATTATAAGTAGTATTAGCAGTAGTTTTTTCATAAAATTGTGGATGAGTTATTTTTGTTATGCTTTCGCGAAAGCGTACTTAATTACATTTTTCTTGGTTTTGTCGAGTCGTAATCTTCATTAAGATCGTCAACTATTACTTCTTTCCTAGCATAAGTCGCTGAATTACTGTCATAACTTCCTTGTAGCTCGTCGTTACGAACATTGTCTCGTTCAAGGCTGTCATAGGCACCTGTAGTATCAATATTTTTAGAAAAATAAGTAGTAGCAGTCATCTTATTCCAAACAGGAACACCAAGAAAATCACCAAGAGCAACGGCATCTTCTTCTATGCTCTTACGATGGCCATGGTCTACCACGTTGTAACGCGCGCCATCTTCAAAAACGAGATTAATCTCGTAGCTAGTGTACGAACTTTTATCGCCGCGAACTCTTTCAGGCAAGATTTGGAGTGCCTTTATGGTGTCTAGTTTAAAGGTATTTCCATCTTCTGTGATAGTAAGGCTTTTGATTTGTTGCTTTTTGCCTTTGTGAAAATACCCTGTAGACTTATTAAAAGTAATTATCGTGTGTAATTTTTTTAATAAGAAGATGCCTACACCGATAAATACTAAAGGAAACAGCGCAAAAAGTATAGATTCTATGCTAAAACCGTCACTAATAGTAGTTGTGATGCCTACTCCAACAAATATGAGTGGAAATAAAATAAATATCCCGCTAAAAATTTTACCAAAGGATGAGGCCTTATAGCGCAACTCATTATCTGAAACTACTTCTAGTGTTTTGGTTTTAAAATTTGCACCGCCACCTGCCTTTGGAGACCAGCTTGTTTTTGAGGCAAGCTCATGGTTAAACACCGATGGATCAAATGCCGGAGTACTCGTAGATTGTACAAGTTTTTTTAAAAATGAAGAAAGTCCCATTGTACTAAAATAGGACTTTCGAGAGAATTATATGTTTGAGAATGACTAGAGTTTTTCTTTCAAGTATTTTCCTGTAAAGGACTTCTTGTTTTTTGCTACCTCTTCCGGAGTTCCAGAAGCGACTAGAATACCACCGTGTTTACCACCCTGTGGCCCCATGTCGATAACATGGTCTGCACATTTTACAAGATCCATATTGTGTTCTACCACAATAATAGAATGACCCTTTGCAATGAGTGCCTCAAAGGAAGCCAAAAGCTTTTTAATATCATGAAAATGTAAACCTGTCGTAGGCTCATCAAAAATGAATAAGGTCTTATCTTTTGTTGTTCCCTTTACTAAGAAACTTGCAAGTTTAATACGCTGCGCTTCACCTCCAGATAGGGTAGAGGAGCTTTGACCTAGTGTTACATACCCTAGACCTACGTCTTGTAATGGTTTAAGTTTACGAGTGATTTTTGCTTCATTATGTGCTGTAAAAAATGCCACGGCATCATCAATAGTCATCGTAAGAATATCATCAATATTCTTATCGTTGAACTGCACTTCGAGTACCTCTTTCTTAAAACGCTTACCCTTACAAGTTTCACATTCTAAGTGTACGTCTGCCATGAATTGCATCTCAATTGTTACTTCACCTTCACCTTTACAAGTCTCACATCTTCCGCCATCTACGTTAAAAGAAAAGTGTTTTGCTTTATAGTTTCTTATTTTACTAAGCTTCTGACTTTCAAATAATTTACGAATGTCATCGTAAGCTTTAATATAAGTCACAGGATTAGATCTAGAAGATCTCCCAATTGGGTTTTGATCTACAAATTCTATGGTTTTAATGTTCTCATAGTTGCCTTTAAGTTCTGTAAACTGGCCTGCTTTTTCCCCATATCCGCCTATTGCTTTAAGCATGGCAGGATATAATATTTTTCTAACTAATGTAGATTTTCCACTTCCAGAAACACCGGTTACAGCGGTAAATACACCAAGCGGAAAACGGACGTTTACGTTCTGTAAGTTGTTTTCTCGAGCGCCAATAACTTCGGCATAATATTTTGAAGTTCTACGCTTTTTAGGAACTTCAATTTCTAGATTTCCATTAAGGTATCCTGCAGTTAACGAATCACTTTTTAAAATCTCATCATAATCACCTACGGCCACCACATCTCCTCCAAAGGTTCCTGCTTCTGGTCCAATATCAATGATAAAATCTGCTTTTTTCATGATGTCCTCATCATGTTCAACAACGATAACGGTATTTCCAAGGTCACGAAGAGATTGTAGTACCTCGATAAGTTTTTCTGTGTCTTTAGGGTGTAATCCTATACTTGGTTCGTCAAGTATATACATTGATCCCACAAGACTACTACCAAGAGAAGTTGCAAGATTGATACGTTGCGACTCACCACCAGAGAGAGTATTAGACTTTCTGTTGAGCGTTAGGTAGTTGAGTCCTACTTTGTCTAGAAAGCTAAGTCTACTTGTGATCTCTGTAAGTAATCTTTTTGCTACCGTAGTATCATACTCATTAAGCGTTAAACTGTTGAAGAAAGCTGCTACTTCGTCTAGTGGTAACTCTACTAGATCTACAATGTTTTTGCCGCCTATTTTTACATAGGTTGCTTCTGGACGTAGGCGTTTTCCTTTACAAGTGTTACACTTTGTTTTACCACGGTAACGCGATAGCATTACTCTGTTTTGAATTTTATATGCCTTAGATTCTAAGAATTTAAAGAACTTATTGAGGCCATCAAATTCTTTATTACCATCCCAAACAAGCTGCTGTTGCTCTGGAGTTAACTCAAACCAAGGTTTGTGTATAGGAAACTCAAATTTATAAGCACGATTAACTAGCTGATCGCGGTAATGGCTCATACTATCACCACGCCATGGGAACACGGCATTCTCGTAGATTGATAGTCCAGTATTAGGTATTACGAGATCTTCATCAATTCCTATAACATCGCCATAACCTTCACAAGTAGGGCATGCACCGTATGGATTATTAAAAGAGAATAAATGAACATTAGGTTCTAAAAAAGTCATTCCATCAAGCTCAAACTTATTTGAAAACTGACGGCGAGAATTATCTACTAGCTTTTCTATAAAAAGTTCGCCCTTTCCTTCAAAAAATGCCGTTTGCACTGCATCTGAAAGTCGGTTTATAAAATCTTCATCTTCTGGATTGTTTATAATTCTATCTACAACGAGGAGTATGTCTTTGGCTTTGAGTTTGCTTCCTATTTCGGCAACTTCATCAAGACGTTTTACTTCCCCTTTTACTTGTATACGTGCATAGCCTTGTTGTAATAAGGCCTGCAGTTTGGATTCTATTTTTCTGCCTTTTTCTAAATGAATAGGTGCGAGTAGGAGTAGTTTTTCTCTTTTCGCGAAAGCGGAAACATAAGCAACCACATCTGTTACGGTATCCTTTTTAACTTCGTTTCCAGAAATAGGGGAGTAGGTCTTGCCGATACGGGCAAAAAGTAGCTTTAAATAATCGTAAATCTCGGTCGTTGTGCCTACTGTAGATCTTGGGTTTGTGCTATTTACCTTTTGCTCAATGGCAATGGCAGGAGCAATTCCTTTTATGTAATCTACCTTAGGCTTATCAAGTCTGCCTAAGAACTGGCGTGCGTAGGAGGAAAGACTCTCAACGTACCTGCGCTGTCCTTCTGCATAAAGGGTGTCAAATGCAAGAGAAGATTTACCAGATCCAGAAAGTCCCGTAATAACAACGAGCTTGTTACGAGGGATTACTGCATTAATATTTTTAAGATTGTGCAGTTTGGCACCCTTAATGATAATATTCTTCTTAGGATTTACATCCTTAACGTCTATAAGCATCGCAATTCTTTAGTTCTATTACAAAGATACCGAAAGTGCAGTGCTATTGAAACCAAGTGCTGGCAGCATTTTGAACGTTATTTTTGATTTATTGTGCAAAATGAATGTTTTTTTGCAAATGTTAACAGATTTATTATATATTTACCAAAATATCCACAAACAAATACACTGCGTATAGTATAGAACTACTTTATAAAATTTTGGGCTAAGGGAATTCCTCTAGCAATTTTAACCTACAAAGTAGTACTTATGAAAAGTGTATTAATAGACGATGCTACACTCGTTAGCAATTACATCAAAGGAGACGAAAAATCACTTGCTATGCTCATTGCGAGACATAAGCAACGTATATATAGTTTTATATACTCGAAGGTATATGATCGCGATATTTCTGAAGATATTTTTCAAGACACGTTTATTAAGGTCATCAAAACACTCAAGAAGGGCAAGTATAATGAAGAAGGTAAATTTTTACCATGGACGATGCGTATTGCGCATAACCTAGTTATTGACCACTTCCGTCGTAATAATAGGATGCCTAAGTTTGATAATGCAGGTGAGTTTTCTATTTTTTCTGTGTTAAGTGATAATAGCCTTAATGCTGAAAAGCAAATGGTGCGAGATCAAGTAAACAGAGACGTTAAGCGTATCATTGAAGAGCTGCCAGATGACCAGAAAGAGGTGCTCAAAATGCGCATTTATCAAGAGATGAGCTTTAAAGAAATCTCTGAGCGTACTGGTGTAAGTATCAATACAGCGCTGGGTAGAATGCGTTATGCGCTTATCAATTTGAGAAAAGTAATTGACACCAATAATATAATTCTAACAGATTGATATAATATGCTGTGCATTTTTGCGTTCTTGATAAGAATCAAACAAAAACCGCATGGCAAAACTTTACACTACACCCTCGTCAGGTCACAATAAGACGAACCAATTTGAACCTAAACAAGAGACTGTAGATTTTCTCTTGAATTTTTCTAAGGCTTTAAGTGTTATGCATTATAAATCGATGAAATTTGAAGCATTCATCAACTAAACTTTGATAAAACCTCGACCAGTCATCGAGGTTTTATTTTTTCTTCCTTTTTGCCATCATTTTCTCATAGTCGGCTATGACTGTTTTACGTCCTATGGTCTTTGTGATAATATCTTTCTCTAGGTCCCATCCTCTGGCTGGTGAGTAATCTCTTCCATACCATATAATTTGAAGATGTAAATCATTCCAAAGATGTTCTGGAAAAAGGCGCTTTGCATCCTTTTCTGTTTGTACGACATTCTTTCCATTTGTAAAGCCCCAGCGGTACATTAACCTATGTATGTGAGTATCTACAGGAAATGCAGGAATACCAAAAGCTTGTGCTACAACCACACTAGCTGTTTTATGGCCCACTGCTGGGAACTCTGTAAGCTTCTCTATGCTGGCAGGTACCACGCCATCATACTTATCTATAAGCATATGTGACAAGCCATGAATACCTTTTGCTTTCATAGGTGATAGTCCTACAGGCTTTATGATATCTCGTATATCTTCTACTGTGAGCTTGATCATATCATACGGATTATCTGCCACCTCAAATAGGAGTGGAGTGATTTGGTTAACCTTCACATCTGTACTTTGAGCACTCATTAATACTGCAATAAGAAGCGTGTATGGGTCTTTATGATCTAGTGGAATAGGTATCTGAGGATATAGTTCTTGTAGCGTTTTTATCGTAAAGTCTACCTTTTCTTGTTTATTCATAGGGTATGCATAATTATTCTTTATGGTGTAATCCATAAACCTTAAACGTATTTCTTTATAGTAATACGGAGAACTCGTAACTTTATAATATTATGTTTTTGCCAGGTGTAATTGTTTACGCTTTCGCGAAAGCATAACATTGCTATGTAAAGATAATTAACTACAATCAATGATGGATGAGATTTCCGGCATTGCCAAAACTAAAAAAAGATGAACACATTAAAAGTGGGCGATAAAGTCCCAGATTTTACAACAATCGATCAGGATGGAAATGAGGTGAAGCTTGCAGATTTTAAAGGTAAGAAGCTCATCGTATTTTTTTACCCAAAAGCAAGCACGCCAGGTTGTACCGCAGAGGCGTGTAATCTAAGAGATAATTATAAAGAATTACAGGCTCAAGGATATCACTTACTAGGGGTGAGCGCAGATTCTCAAAAACGCCAAAAGAATTTTGCAACCAAATATGAGTTTCCTTTCCAGCTGCTGGCAGATGAGGATAAAACAGTAATCAACGCCTTTGGTGTTTGGGGACTGAAAAAGTTTATGGGTAAGGAATACGATGGTATTCACCGTATGACTTTTAAAGTAGACGAAGAAGGCGTGGTGAGCGATGTGATACAAAAGGTTAAGACTAAAGATCACGCTGCCCAGTTACTAGACGCGTAGTTCTCGAAGCTTATATAAAGTACAAAGGGCGATACATTTTATGTATCGCCCTTTATATTATAAGTACTTATGTGATTATTGCTTTTCATAAACCAGTAGAGGCCCATCACACATCATCCAGCTATTCTGTAGCTTTCCATCCTTGCGTACTAACAACTCTTCACTGTCGTTTCCAGAGCAACTACCCACTATCTGTAAACCCTCTGTGTATTTTAAAGTATAAAAAACACCTTCGCTAGTTTTCTTCGTAGTGTAAGTTCCAGAGGCTTCTATGGTAAACGCATCTTTAGTTTGATTCTTAGTAAATTTCATCTCTGGAGTAAAAACATAGGTCTGACTCATAGGAAGCTCTTCTTCTTCACTAGATGGCGATACCATACCGCTTGTCATCTCAATAAGTTGCCACGTTTCTCCTTGTGGTTTACTTGTAGCATTCTTCTCTGCGCAAGCAAATACCATAAAGAGCATAGTGACGACAGCTATGTAATTAAGAGAATTCATTATTTATCTGCCTCTAAAAGTGCTTGAGACTGGTAACCAAAAAGATTGCGAGACTTTATAAGCTCTGCAACACCTTCTGGTAGCATACCTTCCCAGCCCTTTTCGCCATCATTAATCATTCTCAATACTTCTCTTGAGAAAATATCTGTAATTGCTGGATCATAGTTTTCAATATCAAGTACTTTACCATTAAGTTTAAAGAACTTATAAAGCTCTTTCATACGTGGGTGTACTTTTAAGTTATCACTATTTGTGTATTCTCCAGTTTTTGGATCCTTCATAGGGTATAAGAATACCTTGAGATCTTTAAAGAATAATTTTCCAAATGCTTCTAGAATACCTCCACTTAAGTGACGGTAGTAGCTAGTATCAAAGATGTCAATAAGGTTATTTACACCCATAACAAGTCCCATACGCTCCTTGGTATAGTTTGAGAAATACTCAACAACGCGGTAATACTCTTTAAAGTTTGAGATCATTACAGTTTGTCCAAGAGAACCTAGTAATCGAGCTCTTGCCATGAAATCTTCTTCATCAATATCACCTTCGGCGCGAAGGTTAGATAGTGTGATTTCAAATATAGCTTCTGTCTTTTTCTCGTTTACACGATTTGCCTCTACAAACATTTTATATGCTTTTTCAAACATATCCATGTTCACTTTAGTTACAGGGCGAAAACTACCACGAAGCGCTAAAACGTTTTTCTTGTATAGTAATGCTGCTGGTAGGATGTTATTTCCTTTTGCGTCAAACATTACAGCCTCTGTCATTCCGTTTTTAACAAGTTGTAAACTCATTAAACGGTTATCTACGTGCTCAAATTGAGGTCCAGAGAAGTTTATAGTATCAATCTCTATCTGATCTTGATCGATGTGATCGTATAGATAGCGAAGTAAGTTTTTAGGATTGTCATGCTTATAGAAAGCACCATAAATAAGGTTCACACCAAGTGTTCCTAGGGTTAATTGTTGTAAACGAGCGTCGTTTTCATGAAAACGAACGTGTAGTATAATCTCGTTAAATTCTCCTTCTGGAGTAATCTGGAATCTAATTCCAACCCATCCGTGACCTTTATATTTTTTTGCAAAATCAATGGTAGCTACCGTATTTGCATAGGTGAAGAAGATTTTATCTGGCTGCTTGTAACGTGAGATACGATCTTCAATAAGTTTCATCTCATGAGAAAGCATTTTCTTGAGACGTTTTTCTGTCACATAGCGTCCATCATCTTCAACGCCATAAATAGCGTCAGAAAAATCTTTATCATATGCACTCATTGCCTTTGCTATGGTACCACTTGCGCCGCCAGCTCTAAAAAAATGACGAACCGTTTCTTGTCCAGCACCTATTTCGGCAAAAGTTCCATATATGTTTGCGTTTAGATTTACGCGAAGTACCTTGTTCTTGAGAGGAGGTACTTTTTCAAAGTCTTTATCTCCTAAAATTGTAACAGCCATAGTATGTTTTTTTCCATCAATTAATGGTTAACCAAAGATACTAAAAGGTTGTAGTAGCCAAAAAAATAACTGTATTTTTGTTAGACAATTAATGGCGTAATTAACGCACTTTCATCTTACTCATTAATGAAAATCACCTTTCTCGGTACTGGCACATCTCAAGGAATTCCTGTAATAGGAAGTACACATCCCGTGTGCTTAAGTACAGATGCTAGAGATAAAAGATTAAGAGTTTCTGTTCTAATTGAGTGGGAAGGCTATAATTATGTGATAGATTGCGGTCCAGATTTTAGACAACAAATGCTTAATACGCTTTCGCGAAAGTGTACCACCGCAGGAGATCCTGCACCTTTGCATGGTATATTATTAACGCATGAACATGCAGATCACGTTGCTGGACTAGATGATATAAGACCTTTTGTTTTTAGACAAGGTGATATGCCTATTTATGCTCATAAGCGAGTATTGAAAACTCTCGCCGAACGTTTTGATTATATTTTTACGACAGAAAATAGATACCCGGGAGCTCCAAGCGTTGCTTCAAAAGAGGTAGTAAATGGTGTTCCTATCAAATTAGGAAACATCGAAGTGCAGCCTATCGAGGCCTACCATGGATCATTGCAAGTCTTTGGATATCGTTTTCAAAATATAGCGTATCTAACAGATGTAAAAACTATTGCAGATCAGGAGATTGAAAAGTTGCAAGGATTAGATATTCTTGTGTTGAATTGCTTAAGGGAAGAAGCACATTATACACATTTAAACGTAGAGGAAGCGCTTGCTCTGGTCGCCAAGATTAAACCTAAACGCACATACCTAACACACATAAGCCATCACCTTGGTTTTCATGCAGAAGCCGAACAAAAATTACCAAAAAATGTCTTTCTCGCTTACGACGGACTTACTTTAACTACATAATTTATGAGACGTAATATTTTTTTATACTTATTCCTTTTTGCTGCATTATATATCATTTTTCAGTACATCAATAGCAGTAAGGGTCTAGAATACCAAGGGAAGCAGATTGAAAAGCTAGAAAGGAAACTAGCAGACAAAGATTCTATTGCAGGAATGTATCAAGAACGTCTTGCAAATGTGGAGTATTTCACGCTGTTAGGTAATGACAATGCAAAGGAGTATTTTGACAATGATGATCTAGACTTAGCTATAATTAAACCAGCTATAGAAGATGGATTATATGCAAAAAATACAGCTCAAGGTAACGAGCTTATCACTTTTGTAGGGGATGGAAGACCTTTCCAGGTTAATAAAGTACAGATCTTAAATCATCGCTGGATTATCGCCGACTTTTCTGATGGTAAGAAATGGGGAGAAATGCTAGTTGAATATTTTGTAAATGAGGATGGAACGGTAGATTATAAAACCGTGGAGAGTTTAGTGTATCCTAATTAAGAAATAATATTTAGGTGATTTTATATAACGATTAGACATAAAAAAAACAGGCGTAAAGCCTGTTTTTTTATGTTTCTATTTACTTTGTAACCACTCCTTGAACTCATAGAAGTTAGTAGGGTGAACTCCATGGCCTACAGGAAACTCACTTAGCGTGGATTCAATCCCTATATTTTTGAGATAGCCAGGTGTTTGGCGAGCAGCATCTATAGGTATCACTTGGTCTACAGTTCCGTGCGAGTTATAAATATTAAGGTGTGCATATGATGGATTACTTTTTAAATCAATAATCTCTTCATTGATATAACCACTCAATCCTATGACATTCTTAACCTTTTCTGGGTAGGTGAGTGCTACTGCATAGCTTAAAATGGTTCCTTGACTAAAACCTAGTAAGGTTACATTGTGCTTGTCCACATCATACTCCGCTACAATCTCGTCGATAAATTTTGCAATGATATCTCTAGATTTACGAGCACCTTCATTATCTGAGGTTTTTACACCATCTGCATCTATAGTAATATGATACCAAGCATTACCATAAGGCTGCATAGCGATAGGAGCCTTTGCAGACACTATAAAGTATTCTTCAGGAATTTCTTCTGCAAAGCTAAAAAGGTCTTCCTCATTACTTCCATAACCATGAAGGAGAATTATTAATGGAGCTTTACCCGTAGAAGGTTGTGATGGTTTACGTGTGATATATTCTAATAACATATAATTGAAATAGCAGACATTACATGGCAAGTAAAGTCTTGATGTATAATTGTTGCTTGCTCGTAGGGAGACTAGTTGTTTCCGCCGAAAACATTTTGGTAAAAAGCACCTGCTAAAGGTACAAGTTGGCGTTTACCTTGAAAAGCCGAAATAATTCCAAAAAGCCAAAGCGCAAAGAATAGTACTAAAAATCCCATTGATGCCATTGGTATGTCAAGATAGCTAAGCGGCATCATTACTAAGAAGTAGCTCAAGGTTAACCCTAATGACTGTCTAAGGTGAAAAGCGGCAAACTCATTTTTTGATTCGCTATTCATGAAATAGGCTATAATTAATCCTACGAAGGTAATGTAGCTCAAAACTGCAGCTGTTTTTCCTTCAAAAACGGTATTTTCATCCATTAGTTAAGTACTATTTGGTTATTTGCAATAATTCCATAAACTTCCCCTTTCATTTTTTGATTAAGGAATATGGCGTTATTTGATGTTGATTTGATGTGTTCTTGAGTAAATGTAGCCATGCCTTTTGTTGTAAATAAGGTAATATCTGCTGGGCTATTTTCTTGTATTGTGTTACTGGTGCCTATAAATCTACGTCTCCCAGCAGTAAGTAGTGTTACGGCACGCTTCTCACTCACAATGGTAAGTAACGCTTTAAAAGTAGCTTCTTGGGATATCGCGCCATACATGGCATTATCAAACTCGACGTGCTTGCGCTCAACATCTAGGGGATTATGATCACTGGTCACCATATCGATAGTACCATCTTTTACACCTTCTATCAAGGCATCTACGTGCTCTTGGTTTCTTAGTGGTGGTAAAACTTTATAACGCGTGTCAAAATCATCTATAATAGTATCTAGTAGGTACAAGTTATGTATTGCTACACTGCAAGTAACGTCTAATCCTTTCGTTTTAGCTTGTTTTATAAGTTCCACACTTGCCTTTGTGGAAATTGTAGGTATATGAAGGCTTCCTCCAGCATATTCTAAAATGTGTAAGTCTCTTGCTACTTGAAGACTTTCGGCTATAGCGGGAATTCCTTTGAGTCCTACTCGGGTGCTTATTTCTCCTTCATTTACCATTCCTTTTCCAGCAATTTTCTGCTCTTGAGGAAATGATAAAACAAGTCCGTTGAATCCTTGCGTGTATTGCAGTGCAATTTTAAGCAAATTAGGATTTGCGATAGGCTGTTGATAATCACCAAAAGCCACAGCTCCAGATTGCTGCATATCATATAATTCTGCTAGGTCTACGCTTTCACTATTTCGCGTAAGCGCACCTATAGGAAAAAGAGAAGTTGCATGTCCTTCGGCCATTTTTTTTACAAAAGTGATATCAGAGCTTGTGTCAATAATAGGGTAGGTGTTTGGATTGAGTGCTACTGCTGTAAAGCCACTTGAGGCTGCCACTCGTAATCCGTGATCTATGGTTTCTCGCTCCTCAAATCCTGGTTGCCCCATACTCACGCTACTATCAAACCAACCTTGTGATATATGGAGATTATCTCGCTCTATAAGCGTCTCGCCTTTCGTGTTTTCTAGATGTTCTCCTATTTCTATAATGAGACCATCCTTAATTCTAACATCTTTTGTACTACCGTGATATGGGCTATCACTGTCTACAATTATGGCGTTCTTTATGAGTGCTTTCATTTATAGAATTTTAAAATCAAGATTTCTAGTACTAGGAATAACAGGGCAAAAATAACAAACCATTTCCAAAGCGATTGGACACTATCTGCTGTTTTGAATTCGTCAAAAAGATCTTCTACAGAGGTGTTATAATGATCTGTATCACCATTGTTTAGTGTTGCATACCGCAAAGTGCTTTCACTACGATTGTAATTATAACTGACTTGCTGTATTATGTTATCTGATAGCTTAATATTATAAATACTTGCTTTAGATGGCGAGTCACTTGTAGTAATTTGCACTTTATTTCCTTTAGATTGTTGCAAAGGAATAAGTGTATTTGAGGGATCTGACATGTCTTCTAGACTCAAAATATCATCTTCTTGAAGGGCGACAGGTATGTCGTATGTTGTGTTCTTCCCAATAGGCATATATAATCGTGGCAACTGCAAGCTCTGTCGCGACATATTGTAAAATGTAGGGACTATGAGTGGCGAACTTTGGAGATTGGAATTTGCTACGTCTATACCTCCAGAGATTACAAAGAAATTTGAAGCATAAGAGAGAAAAGGACTTCCATCTTCAAAACGAAGTAATGCATCTCCACCTTGTAATGCAAAGGATTTTGAAACTGACGGGTATTGAAAATTCTTTATCCTTGCATCAAACACATCTTTGTAAACGGGATGGTCATAGTTTATGGTGGTTACTAATCGTTTGGTAGTTTCACTCTTTGAAATCTCAAAGTTCCCTAAATTTCTTAAAGCACCGTTATAACTAGCAGCATCTGCATTTGGATCTAAAATAATGGTGGTGATTCCTCCCGCTTTCGCGAAAGCGTTTAAAGCACCACTAAGAGCTACGCCTATTTCTGAAACTTGATTTACGACAATGTAATTATACTCTGGTATACTGCTATAATCAAGGCTCTTAATGTTTGTACTTTCATACTCAAACTCTGGAGTCGTAAAAATGCGTGACAAATAATCTGAGTTTGCACCATTTATTGCAAGCACTTTGATGGGCTGACTTTTATTAATGTTAAAAAACATGGTGTTATCAAAAGCGAGTAGGGGATCTTCAATCACGATACGCCCTGCGATTTCTTGTTTTGTATCTATATCAAAAATTACGGTAGTCGTTAGTTCGCTATCAAAAGACGCCGTACCCTTAGCCAGTAGTTGATCACCGTTATATAGAGAAACGGCAGTATTTATATCTTTCTTTTCACCTGCTGAAAGTGCTACAGTAAGTACAATACTTCCTGCTTTTCTTTTTGATATGAAAACAGAATCTATACTTACATTGTTTTTTATCACTGGCTGGAGCTGCACGTAGTGTTTTTCTATACCATCGGTTTGTAGCTGATAAGCCTCGCCATTTTCCTGAAAATCAGAAATCATAATGAGCCTCTTATCTTTTGATTGGTCTCTAGAAAATTCTTTCTGTGCTCTGAGTGTTACGGCAGTTTCAGATAACTGTGTTGCTGCATACGGTAGTTGTAGCAGCTCGTTACGCATGTTTTTAACAGTGGTGTTTCTATACGTATCAGTATTTGTAATTAAAGTGAAGGTTTGATCCTCGGGAATATGAGTAATGATATCTTGAGTTGCCGTGCGTAGCAATTGTCCAGAAGGACCTTTTGCTTGCATACTGAACGAGTTATCCAAGTAAATAATAGTTTCCTTTTCTCGAGTGGCACTATCTGATTGTGTAGTAAATGGTTGAGCAAATGCTAGCACAATTGCAGCAATTGCTGCCATACGAGATAGTAATACGAGCCATTTTTTTATAGAATTACTCTTACGCGTTTGGATATTAAGCTTTTGAAGAAAGGCAACGTTTGTAAACGCTTCTGTTTTAAACTTACGCAGTTGGAATAAGTGAACGAGAATAGGGATAAGCAGTAAGAACAGTGCGTAAAGTAGTTCTGGATGTCTAAACTGCATGTGTGTTTTTGAGTTTGTTCAAAAATACTTAAAACGGACTTTATCGCCTAATGGTAAAAGTGAAAATACTCCCTTCACCTACCACAGAAGAAACACTAATAGTACCACCTAATCCTTCCACAAGTTTGCGCACGGTTGCAAGACCCATTCCAGACCCTTGTCTACCATTGCGATCCTTTGTACCTGTAGTTTTAAAGAGGTCAAAAATGATTTCTTGTTTATCTTCAGGAATCCCAGTACCGTTATCTTTTACGGAGATAGTGTAGTATTCTATTGATTCCTTGCCGCTTATTCGGATTGTTGGTTTTTCTTTATCGTTGTACTTGGTGGCATTGTCTACTAGATTTGATAATATCTGGTCTATAGCAATTGCAGAAACAGCTACTAGTTTTAAATCTTCTTCAATCTTAATAGCTACGTTACTAGATTTATGTAAATCTGCGACATCCTTAACAAGTGTAAAAAGAGTAGTGTCTTCCTTTGTTGCAAGTAGTGTATCTGCTTTATAGTATTCCAAGAGCCCATCTATGTAATCTCTCATAGACTTAGCCGAAGTATCTAAATGCTTGATATATGTACCAAATTCTTCATCATTATCTTCTAGATAGTCTTCCTTTAAAAGGTTAAGTAACCCTTCAATACTTGCCAATGGTGACTTAAGATCATGTGCAACTAATCGAGCAAAATCTTCTAAACGGTCATTGCGCTGTGTTGTTTCATTTTGTGCTTCTTTAAGCTCAATATTACGCTTGCGAGCTTCAAATAGCAATACTGTTTGCTTTGCAAGACCACGTAGTGCATCTTGTTCTTCTAATGATAACGTTCTTGGTTTATGATCATATACACATAAGGTACCTAAGGCATAACCATCACTTGTACGTAATGGAACACCGGCGTAAAAAATTGCTTTAAAATCTTTTACAAGCGGGTTGTCTTGAAAACGTTCATCCAGGCGTGCATCTTCTACGATAAATACAGGTTCTTCTGTAAGGATAGCGTGACCACAAAAAGAAATATCTCTAGGTGACTCAGCGATATCTATCCCACGTCTTGATTTTAAAAAATTACGATCTGCATCTAGTAAAGTCACCAGTGATATAGGTGTGTTGCAGATGTGAGAAGCGAGCTCTGTGATAGTATCATAAGCATCTTCTGGGAGTGTGTCCAGAAGGTTGTACGACTTTAAAACTTCGAGGCGTTTATTTTCGTTAGTAGGCTTTTGAGGTGCTATCACAATTTAATTTTAATCAAAAATAGTCTTTCTAAAATACAGCTTATCATATTCTATATAAATAATGCTTATAGTGCATAGAGAATAATTAAAACTTCTCAAAGGCACCTAATCCAAATAAAGCAAAATCATATTTAACAGGATCATTGGGATCCATCTTTCGTAGTGCTTTGTCAAGCTCTAATAATGTTTTTGCATCGTTTTGCTTTCTCTTAAGCAGCTTAAGTTTTCTAGCAACATTGCTTGTATGTACATCGAGAGGACAAGAAAGTAAACTAGGGGAAATTGTTTTCCAGATCCCAAAATCTACTCCCGCATTTGCATCACGTACCATCCATCTCAAAAACATGTTGATACGTTTTGCAGCAGAGTTCTTGAGTGGGTCACTCACGTGTTTTTGTGTTCTTGGTAAATGTTCAACCTCAAAAAATAATTTTTTAAAATTAGAAATAGCAGGCTGTAGGCCTTCACTTGTGATGCCTTTCTTAAAAGCATTTTCTAGTCCACCATGGTTGAGATAAATGTGCTGTAATGCCCTTATGAAAGTCTCTAAATCTCCGCTATTAAAGGTGCGGTGTACAAATCCATCAAAAAGGTGCGCTTGTTCCGGATCGTAGTTGATGATAAAATCATAAGGTGCATTCCCCATGATATCCATCATTTTTGTTGCATTAGATATAATACTCTTACGATTTCCCCAAGCAATGGTTGCTGTTAAAAAAGCGGCAATCTCTATATCTTCTTTTAGTTCAAATCGATGAGGGATTTGAATAGGATCATGTGGAATAAAATCGCCATTCTCATATTGAATCGCTTTTTCGTCCAAGAAGATTTTAAGATCCTTTTTATTCATGCAATACTTTGTTTTATGTAGTAAGGGTGTGGTGCGCTTTCGCGAAAGCGTACCTAAATTAACTGTTTACAAACTCGCCGTCTTTCATAACAAGTTTGCGGTCTGCCATGTCTGCTAGCTCTTCATTGTGAGTCACAATAATAAGCGTTTGATTAAATTCATCTCGAAGCCTGAAAAACAGTTTATGAAGATGATCTGCACTTTCTGTATCTAGATTACCAGAAGGCTCATCTGCTAGTATGAGTGCAGGATTATTAATAAGTGCTCTCGCTACTGCGACACGCTGCTGCTCACCTCCTGAAAGTTCGTTAGGTTTATGGTTATAGCGATGGGATAGGCCTAAAAAGTCAAGAAGCTCTTTTGCTCGAGCCTCTGTAGGTGCTTTATCTTTTTTGGCGATAAATGCAGGAATGCATACATTTTCCATAGCTGTAAACTCTGGAAGAAGTTGGTGAAACTGAAATATAAAGCCAATATGCTCATTACGAAAGGCACTTAGCAGTTTAGATTTGAGTCCGGTTAGTGATTTTCCGTTTATGGTAAGTTGCGTCTGGGCATTATGATCAGGCATATCTAGTGTGCCTAGAATTTGTAATAGTGTAGTTTTACCAGCACCACTTTGCCCTACAATAGAAACTACTTCTCCTTTTTTTACTTCTAAAGCAACGTCTTTAAGGACTTGTAAGTTTCCAAAAGTTTTTGATATATGTTCTGCCTTTACCATAATACATTATTAACTGTGAAAGTACTATAATGCCTGCTTTTTACCAACGTACTAAGCGGTCTTTTTAAAGATGCCTTTTACATTATTGTAGTCTATAAAATAGGTAACTCTAAGGGATAGTGTGTGATTGAGAGGCTCATTAAATAAGTTGCCTAGGCTCTCGCCATAACCTAAGGTGGATTGCTCGTCAAAGTTAGAAATCTGATGGCGGTAGAGTAGGGATGCTTCGCTTCCTGGAGCAAAACGCCAGCGATAACTCACATCTAGGTTCCAGATATTAAAGTTTGCATTAGGGTCACGCTGTACTGTTGTGTCATAATTATCTATTTGAGTTCTTGAGCCGTCATTGTTAAGAATGTAATAGATATTACTGCTGTGATCTGATACTGCCCAAAAGTTTCGCAGGCTTAGATTGAGTGCCTTGTACGGGTCAAAATTGAAATTTACGTTAACTCTGTTTTCTAGAGAGACTACATCTCTTAGGCCTAAAAACACCTCTGTATCTGTGTTATCAACCCAACCAAAGTTGTCTTTTCGGCTAGAGTAATTTGATGATAAAATAACTAGCAATTTATCTGAAAATCTATAGCGAGGAGAGAAATTAATACTGTGATTAAATTGTTCTTGATTTCCAAACCAAGAGCGCACAGAACCTCTTAAATCAAAAGCAAATTTCTTTCTAAAATCTGTTGAGATGAAGGCGCTACTACCTAAGTTAGACTCAAATGTTACAAACCTTCCTTCTACTCTGGGCTCAAAATAATCCTGATCCTTACCGTTAAGACTCATGTCAAGCCCAAATGCGAGGCGTTCTGTTGTTGAGAAAAAAGAATCAAAACGTATACTGTTTCTTGTTTTTATACTAGGTTCATATAGACGTCTATGTCGTACAGTTACATTAAAACGGTACCTGTTGAATTTGCCTTTGGGTTGTATTAACTCATATGAACCACCTACAGCAAAGTTGTTGAAATTATTTCTAAAGTTTAAACCGAGATCATTAATATTGAGCTTAGTGTCTGCAAAGTCATGCCCGAAGCGGTAACGCCAGTTTCCTTTAATTTTTCTAAAGTCAAATTCTGATAGAAAACCGCTAGTGGTTTCTCCAGCTTCTCTGACATTACTAAAAATAGCACGTCCAGAGGCTCTAAAGTTATTTCCTTTATCTGCTATATCAAATACACCACCAGTAACATTTGCATTTCTAAATTTACTGCCGCTTCTTGTTACATTCGTATTGATAAGCGATACAGAAGAGTTTTGATTAAACTGTTGGTCTAGTACAAATACATTGTAGTTTGTAAGAGGTTCTATCACTTCTTCTCGTCTGCTTTTTTCAATGACTTCAACACCATTAACTTCTGTAGTTGTCGTATTTTCAATAGTAGCAAAGGTTTTTTGTCCTACAGAATTTAAAAATCCTATACCTAAGCCTCCTTTTGTACGTCCAGATATTTTTACAGAATTTGCAAGTTTTACGGTAGAAGGTGAAGTTATTACTTCTTCAGTATCTAATAGTTCCGGACTTCCTGATGGTGTACCACCTATTCGTCTTGAGAAGAAAATTCTACCTTTATTAAATAAATCTATTCCTTCTGTAAAGAATGCTCTATTCTCACCAAAGGTTTGTTCAAAAGGCCCCAAGTTAAGCTCTACGTTATCAAAAGCTACCTGACCAAAGTCAGGAATTAGCTGGGCATCAAGTGTAAAACTATCTGTAAGACCGTATTTTATGTCTAGACCTCCCGCAAAGTTGGTTTCACTATTTCCATCAAAGAAATTAGTGGAGGTTTGTGCAAAAGGAAAAAAAGTAAGCCTTACCGGAGGATCTATGTCGCGCACACCTGTTACGGTGCCATTGTATTGGGTATCTCTACCAACACCACGTTCAATAAAATTCCACGTATGTGTTTCATTCTTTTTTACCAGTCTTCTATAAAAGTTTACGCTCCAGTCTTGAACAGCTACTTCTGGAAAACGCAATGCGTTATAAGGAATGCGGTACTCGGCGTACCAGCCTTTATCATCTCTTGAAACTTTACATTCAAACACTACGTTAAATCCAAAATCTCGGTTATTCTGTGTAATACGTTGATCACCTATTGTTCCAGCGCTAGTTACATAAAAACGTGTTTCATTGATACCATCGTTATAAGTGTTTAGTGCGACTACAAAGTGATCTGCTTGTGAAAAAACCTGATCGCGCTGACTGAACTGACTAGGGATATTTTCTGGGTCTGGATCAAACAAGTAGGCTGCTATGTATACAGCCTTATCATCATATGCCATTTTAATTTCTGTGCGCTGGTTTTCTTCAATTGTTCCAACGTTACCAGGTTCAAACATGTGAAAATCATCATAGGTAGCGAGGGATTTCCATACAGCATCATCAAGTACACCGTCTATTTTAGGTGGCGTAGTGATACGTTCTGCATTAAGCGTTTTAGTTTGCTGAGCTTGAAGTAAATGGGGTAATAGTAAAAACAGGGAGAATATCCCAAATAGAAAAATGCGCATAGCATGTGTTTGATTGGCTTGACAAATCTAACCGTGACATTCTAAGAAAACTCTAAATAAAAAGTTAAATAGAGAAATAATAATGTTTAATAAATAGTATCTTTGATTAAACAAAAAAAATATCTCCTATGCCTTATAGAAGTTTTGAAGAATACAATATTGAAGTTACTGACGAAATAAAAGATAATTTTACGTCAATCATTAAAAACTTAGGAGAAGATACCGATAGAGAAGGAATCGTTAAGACACCGGAAAGAGCAGCAAAAGCTATGCAGTTCCTTACTTCTGGATATGAAATGGATCCTAGTGCCATCTTGAAAGGCGCTATGTTTAAAGAGGATTATGATGACATGGTTATCGTAAAGAATATAGAGTTGTATTCATTATGTGAGCATCATATGTTGCCTTTCTTTGGAAAAGCTCATATCGCTTACATCCCTAATGGACACATTGTAGGTCTCAGTAAATTACCACGTATAGTAGATGTTTTTTCAAGAAGACTACAGGTACAAGAAAGACTTACACATGATATTCTAGAGTGTATTAACTCGACGTTAAATCCCAAAGGTGTCGCTGTGGTAATTGAGGCATCTCATATGTGTATGATGATGAGAGGTGTGCAAAAGCAAAACTCAACAACAACAACGTCTGGTTTTAGAGGGCAATTTGAAAAGCAAGAAACGCGTAATGAATTTCTTAAATTAATTTCGTCTAGTTTAGATTAATAATTTTGGAATGTTATTTGATTAACTAAAAGTATTACATTTAATACGCTTATGGATAATCAAACTAACAAATACAAATTATTAATCTTCGGTCTAATTATAGACGTTTTAGGCATTGTAACCTCAAGTTGGGTATTACCAGTTTTAGGAGACATTTCTGATGTGGTCTGGGCACCACTATCTGCTTATCTTATGACACGTATGTACAAGGGCACGGCAGGAAAAGTAGGGGGTGTTATTACCTTTATAGAAGAGGTGGTTCCTGGGCTAGACATTATACCTTCATTTACGTTAATGTGGCTGTATACTTTCATATTTAAAGATTCGGCAATTGGAAAAAGTATCGAAAAGAAATTAGACTAGTCCAGTTTTAATTTTACACATAAAATTAGATTACATAAAAAAGCCACTCGATTGAGTGGCTTTTTTATATGAAATTTACTAGAAGTCGCAGTATCTAGTACTCTCTTAATGCTTTTACGTATTCACGTAATTCATCTTCATTAGTTTTTTTATCTACATCTCTAATTAGGCAAAAGAAGTAGTGTAAGCTTTCTTCAGGAGTGCTTTCGGCAGGATCTGCAGCTGCAATAATCTCCTCGTTTTCATCTTCAATGTCATCATCTGCAGGAATAGGTATTGCAAAAGTTCCTGTTTCCTCTATATGTTCAGCAGCAAGGCGTGTAGCTTTGGCTAATAATGGTAGCTGCTCAGTAATAGTATGAGGGCGAAGTGCTTTAAGGTCTTCAACCACTGTATTTGTTATAATTCCGTTTTGAGCAACATCTCCTATGAGTTTTTTGATCAAGTTTACGGCTTTACTATCTTGAAGTGTATTCATTGTAAAATGATGATTTATATATGAAGTTGGTATTGTTGCAAAAATAGGTTTTTGATTCGCTTTTTACGACTATTTTTTATTATAAATTCGCAATAACTTATCAATTAGCAATGAGTAAACGGGCGTTAAAAAAGCAAATTTCCACACTGAGTAATGTAGAGCTTCAAGAGCAAATTATGGAGCTTTACGAGCGCATACCTGAGGTGAAGACCTATTATGACTTTGTTTTTAACCCCAAAGAAGATAAACTCGTAGACGAGGCAAAAATTAAAATAAGTAACGAGTATTTCCCTACCCGACGTAAACGCCCTAGAAAAAGACGTTCTATTGCTCAGAAGTATATTAAACACTTTAAAACACTGGGCATGAACCCGCTATTACTTTCTGATGTGATGATTTTTAATATTGAAATCGCTCAGACGTTTGAACAGTCTAGTCCGGGACAACCAGAAGCATTTTATAAAAGTATGCTCAACTCATTTAAGGAACTCGTGCAGTATGCTACTTATCATCATTTATTAGAAGAACTAGGAGAGAGAATAGAGCGCATCGTTTCTCTAGCAGAAGAAAGTAAATGGCCTAATGCCGATATGTTTGACGAGGCAGCAGACCCATCTTAAAGCATACTCTTTTACCTATTTTAATTAAATATGACATAATTTTTAAAATTGTGTTAAGAATTCTTGCAGTACGCTTTCGCGAAAGCATAAAAATCCCTTAGTTTTGCAAGATTCACTTTTAACCGAAGAAACCTACACTTTTGAGCGACGCTATTCAAGAAAAAGAAACTCCAGAAAAAGAATTATACGACTACCAACTCAAGGATCTTGAGGCTGTTTTTAGCGTAATGGATCGTACATCAGAAGATTATAACTTGTTATATCAACTACCTACCGGTGGTGGAAAAACGGTTATTTTCTCTGAAATAGTGCGTAATTATATAAAAAGAGCAAATAAAAAAGTAGTAATCCTCACGCACCGTATTGAGCTTTCTAATCAAACATCAAGAATGCTTAACGAGTTTATGGTCCCTAACATGATCATAAGCAGTGATGTAAAGACGCTAGATGATAGCGAGGACTACATGTGTTATGTGGCGATGGTAGAAACGCTTACAAACAGATTGCAAGAGGAACAGATGAACATGGAAGATGTGGGTCTTGTCATAATTGATGAGGCGCACTATAACTCTTTTAGAAAACTCTTTAGCTACTTTGAAAAGGCTTTTATTTTAGGGGTAACCGCAACTCCACTAAGTTCTAATATTAAGTTGCCTATGAAAGACAACTATAGCGAACTTTTAATAGGGGAGAGTATACCTGCTTTGATAAAGAGAGGGTTTTTATCTAAAGCAAAAACTATAAGCTATAACGTAGGTTTGAGTTCGCTTAAACTTGGTATTAATGGTGATTATACAGTAAAGTCGTCAGACATACTGTACACAGATACCGCCATGCAGCAAAAGCTGTTAAGTGCCTATGAAGAGGAATCTAAAGGAAAGAAAACACTAATATTTAATAACGGTATTAATACCTCGCGCTATGTCTATGAGACTTTTAAAATGGCAGGGTATGATATACGTCACTTAGATAACACAAATAGCGCAAAGGAAAGAACAGAAATACTTGACTGGTTTAAAAATACTCCAGATGCGATACTTACTTCTGTAAGTATTCTTACTACTGGTTTTGATGAACCTACGGTAGATACTATTATCTTAAATAGAGCAACAAAATCACTTACGCTATATTTCCAGATGATAGGTCGTGGATCGCGTATTGCACCAGGTAAAACTACATTCAAGGTTCTTGATTTAGGAAATAATGCTGCACGTTTTGGACTTTGGGAAGCACCAATAGACTGGAAGGAGATTTTTGCATACCCAGATTTCTATCTTGAAAACCTAATTGCAGATGAGGAGATAGAGCGCAACTTCACCTATGTGATGCCTCCAGATTTACGTAAGGAATTTGCAAATACTGAGAATGTTTATTTTGATATCAAGAAAGAATATAAGCGTGTAATCAAAGAAGGGCTCAAGGCAAAAACAGCATTAGAAAATGCTATCGAGCAACATGCAGAAATGGTGATTGAAAATAGTGAGGATGTTTTTGATGCGAGAATCCTTGCACGTAAGTTAAAGGATGATATCGCTTACCGTGTACGTTTATATTCATACAGTATTATGAATAATACTAAAAATTATAGAGACTGGTTACAAGAGGATTACGAGCGTAAGTTAAAGCTTAGAGTTAATCAGATTTGTAGAGAGCGAGATATGTAATCTCTTGAAGAAATTATAACTATTTACCTATAAAAAGAGCCCAGAAGTTTAAACTTCTGGGCTCTTTTATTTTTGAGAATGATTAATTTCTATAATTAGAACTTAGCTTTTCTGCTCTGCGGCATATGCTTGTACTTCGTCAAGAACACGTAGTAAATTAACACTCCACAGTTGTTCGATTTCTTGTTGTGTATAACCACGGCGCACAAGCTCTATAGTTACATTCATAGTTTCTGATGCGTCACTCCATCCTTCAACGCCGCCGCCGCCATCAAAGTCTGATGAGATACCTACGTGATCAATACCTATCTTTTCTACGAGGTAATCGATGTGATCTATAAAGTCTGTGACATCTACGGCAGGAGGAAGATCTGTGCGTTGTGCTAGTTTCTTCTTCTGTGCTGGAAGTAACACGTTTGTGTAGGTCTCATAGTAAGCCTTTCTTCCAGCTTCTGGTAGTGCTCTCGCTTCCTTGCGATCGAGCCATGTTACACCTAGAGAATCTGCGATATTTTTTATTATTTGATTTGCTTCGGCTTGGTAGGCGTCATTTTTTTCTGTGTTTAAGTAGCTTTTAAATGCAACTGTTTGCACAACACCACCGTTATCCTGCATCCATTGCAATTGCTCATCATCAAGATTACGGCTATGGTTACATAATGCCCTGGCAGAAGAGTGAGAAGCTATAATAGGAGTCTCACTTAGCTCAATCATCTGGCGCATGGCTTCCTTGCTAGGGTGTGATACATCTATCATCATGCCTACACGGTTCATCTCTGCAATAACCTCTTTTCCTAAGTCACTTAGTCCATTGTGCAGCCATACATCGTCGGCTTCACCGGTGTTACTATCACTTAGCTGACTGTGTCCATTATGGGCTAGAGACATATAACGACCTCCTAGATTATAAAACTTCTCTACATTAGAAACATCTGTTCCTACTGGATATCCATTTTCTATACCTATCATGGCTACTTTTTTACCAGATTTCCAGATATCTCTTGCTTCTTGAGAAGTCGTAGCTAGCTGTATTTGCTCTGGAGCAATCTCTTCACATAGTTTATGAATGGCATCAAACTTTGACATTGCATTCTCATAAGCGGCTTTGTAACCTTCTTCGTTAAGCTCTCCTTGACCTGTATAGACCACAAACCACGGCACGTCTAGACCTCCTTCTTGCATTTTAGGTAAGTTTACCTGTGATGCCAGGTTTTGTGTATAGTTTACGGCGTCTGTAAAGTTATCTACGTTTATATCACAATGCGTGTCTAGCGTCATCACGTTGCTGTGTATTTCTTTGGCTTTTGCTAGTACTTCGGCCTCCGTCATTTCTTTGGGTGGTTCTACTACTTTTTTCTTTGATTCTTGACAAGAAAACATCGCTAGTATACAAGCGGTAATGGTAAGGGATCTAATCATTGGTTATTATGGTTTTTGAAGTTCCTAAGATACTGAAATTGAGTGTTCACATTTTCGCGAAAGCGCAATTATATCAAAAGTTTATAAAAAGCTGTGTGTCATACCATATACCGTTTTCATCTTGTATGGATGCGATGCTTGTATGTGTAGCATTACTTTCTATGGCTTTCTTGTGCTTAGGGCTATTGAGCCATCCTCTTACAACTCCTTGTGCTGTTCGGTAACCTTTACCTACGTTTTCACTCACATATTTGGCGCCTTTATACTTTAAGTAATCACTTCGCTTAAAGAAGTTATCATGACTCATAAGCCGCTTGTCTACCATATAATTAGTGTGATCAAGGGCTTGTTTTTGAGATAGGGTAGTGGTTCTCAAGACGCTCATTCCGAGGGAGTCTCGGTAGTCATTTACGAGCTGTAAGATAGCAGCTTCCCTAGAGCTATCACTAGGTCTGTTACTCGTAGAAGTAATAGGCGGACTAGTAGTGGTGTTAGATTTCTTTTTCTTTTTACAACTGGCAGTAAGCACTACCAGAACGAGTAATACGTTTAAAATTCTCATATTTAGATACTTATGGTTAATAGTAGCTAAGTTATAAAAAAAAGAAGACCCTAGCGCTTATAGCAACTAGGGTCTACCAAACTAACCAACCAAAAATCTAATTCTTATCCTCTTCTAGATCTCGTAGATGTGCTTCTACTTGACTTGCTATTTGAGCTTCTGCTTGTGCGCTGCGGTGCAACTTTACGAGATGAAGATCGCTGAGAGTTTACTTTACTTGAGCTTCTACTCTTAGTAGATACCGCTCTTTTTTGTGAGGTACGAGGTGCAGCTTTAGACTGTGTACGTGATCCTCTATTTGCCGCTACAGACTTAGTACTTCTGTTTGTAGTACGCGTTGTAGGTCTTGTAGTTCTAGGAGTACTCTTACGTACGCTATTTCCAGATCTAGAAGATGCCGTAGGGCGTTGTCTAGGTGTAGTAGCTACTGTAGGTCTTCCTCGTTGTGTTTCATTACGATTAGAGATTACAGCACGCTTGTTTGTACTTCTTCTTGATGTTGTAGTAGCAGTACCTCTCTGTGCACCATTACGGCTAGTAGATTGTGCTACACGGCCATTTCTACTTGATGTATTTGCGCTAGATGTTCTACGTGCAGAAGTATTATTTCTTCTTGTAGTAGTAGTGTTAGCACCACTTGCAACGCGTCCTGTGTTTGCTCTTGTAAAGCGAGCGTTATTACGATCTACATTATCACGTCTACCATTATTGTGAGCTACACGACCTCTATCTGGACGTCTAAAGTCACGGCGAGCATTTGCATACCCATGGTTGTAACCTCTGCTATAATTGTTTCTATGGAATGCATAGTTATAACGTACTGGTGTGTAATATCTTCTATATGGTGTATTAAATACTAGACATCTGTTAAAAACTGGTCTGTAATAATAGTTGTGATACGGGTGGAATACATAATTTCTATTATACACGTTGATGAAGCCTGTATAGTGAGAAAATAATCCGCGGTTGTTGTAATAAATCTGTAGTCCTCCTACGCGAGATATTCTGTTGTTTCTATAGTTGATACGTACGTCACCTGCTTGTGCTAGGCGTCCATAGTGATCATAATATAGGGGAGTGTTTTCTATTTGTATCACAGCTCCATACTCATCATATTGTACGTATGGATCGTAGTCAAAACCTGTGTTAAAGCTTATTCCTACTGGGCCAGCATTTACAGAAAGACTTACGCCTTCTACATACTCTGGTATGTAAAAATCAAATTCTCCATCTGGAAATACTGAAAACTCGATACCGTTTTCTACAAAAATATACTTGCTACCGTCATATACGGTACCGCGTCGTATCGATGTATCTTCTACTGCTGCATAGGTACTTGCCGAGAAGGTAAGTAGTCCTATAAATAATAATGCAAGATGTTTCATAATGTTCGTTTTTAATTAATTGTGTGGATTGATGTTCACGATTAGGTAATTACAAGTAGCGTGCCAAAGTCTAAAAAGTACATTATGCTAGGTAGGAGGGAAGTACCGCTTTCGCGAAAATTCTAAATACACAAAACACTTAATCTGTTGAATAACAGTTTTGTAAATTGGCGAAAACTGATTACATCAACGTTGTTGCTATTGTTTCGTTTTAATTCTAATAATGGCTATGTAATGGAACCTATCTACTCTCGACCCATTATAAAATAGCTCCTATGAAATCAATACTGCTCACTTCTTTCTTATTATTAAGTACAATATTTACAGCAATCGGTCAATCTCCTACGGTGATTGAATTATTTACATCACAAGGATGTAGTAGTTGTCCACCTGCAGATAGATTGATAGCTCATCTATCTAAAGAACTTAATGAGGAGGTTATTATTCTTTCTTATCATGTAGACTATTGGGATTATATAGGCTGGAAAGATCTTTATGCATCTGCTAGTAATACAAATCACCAATATGAATATGGTCGTACTTTTAATATAAGGAGTGTGTACACGCCACAAGCAGTTATTAATGGTCGTAATCATGTGGTAGGGTCTAATGAAAGAGAGCTCAGGGGCGCAGTAGCTAGTGAAACTAGTCGTATTAACAAGTCAAGAGTTACTATTGCTTCAGTTGCGCGTGTTGCGGAAGGTGTTACTATTCAAGCAAATTTTAAAGAGCTTCCAGATAATGCTATAATTATGTATGCTCTCACTGTAAAGGAAAAAACGACGATTATAAAAAGAGGAGAAAACAGAAACAAAACCTTAAAAAATACGCACATCGTTGCAAATTTTAAAAAAGAACAAGCTTCTTATAATCAGCAAGAAGTGATTCTAAGTATTCCTTCGTGGGTAGCAAAGGATGACGACATTACAGTAGTTATTTATGTTTCAGAACCAGAGAACGGCATTGTAGCATCGGCAGCTCAAAACGTTAAATAACTCTGAATTAGCATTTTGATTAACAACTAGCTATGGTGCTTTAAAATACCTTTATCAAAAAAAACATAAAGCTATGAATACTACACAGAACAAAAAGCACGCAGACTTTCAAGACGCACACAGAAGATCTTCAAACTTTAATCGTACCATCCCAAAAGAAGAATTTGAGATTAAAGGAAACGGAGATGTTTTATTAGAAAACGAGTAAAATCCATACAATTACTTGTTTATTTAACTAAGCCAAACCAATTACAAAGAGCCACTACCATATATATGTTAGTGGCTCTTTCTTTTTACAGCGAGAAGATACCTTACTCGTTAAACTTCTCTAAAGACAACTCTTAAATACTATTAAAGTGCATCTTAAGCATATGATCTCCCTCTAATTTTACAACAACAAAAAAAATTATTACCAATGGAAAGAGAAATAAAAGGAGGATTTAGAACCATAAATCCTCATACCGAACAATCAATTAAAGAATATACATATTTTACAGATGATCAGGTTACAGAAGCGATAGACAACTGTCACGAGGCTTTTAATGACTGGAAAATGCAATCGCTTGACGATAGAGCCACTGTAATAAAGAATATAGGAGAGCAACTAAAAAATTATAAAGATCAACTTGTACAACTCATGACCGATGAGATGGGTAAAACCATTGAACAAGGTAAAAGTGAGATTGATCTTTGTATTGCTATCACAGAATACACTGCAAAAAATGGTGTAAAAGAATTACAACCCATAGAACGAGCACTAATGGATGGCGGAAAAGGTATTATATCATATGCTCCAGAAGGAGTTATATATAGTATCCAGCCGTGGAATTTCCCAACGTACCAGCCACTTAGAGTTGCCATTGCAAACTTACTAGCGGGTAACGGGATATTACTAAAACACGCTCAGAATGTAACGGGAAGCGCATTATTAATAGAAGAGCTTTTACTTAAGGCTGGTGTGCCAGAAGGACTCTTTAAAGTGCTTGTGATAGATCACGTACAGTCTGATAAGGTGATAAGCAATGATAAAGTTCGCGGAGTTACATTTACAGGAAGTTCTGCTGGAGGAAAAATCATAGCAAAAACTGCGGGAGCATCTATTAAGAAGACAGTGTTAGAGCTGGGAAGTAATGATGCATACATCGTACTTGATGATGCAGATGTAGAAGAAGCCGTAAAAGCTTGTGTACAAGGTAGAATCATAAACAATGGTGAGACTTGTATTGCTGCAAAACGTTTTATCGTAGTAGATAAAGTGTATGATGCATTTAAGGAAGGCTTTGTACAAGGAATGAAAGATGTGGTCATGGGAGATCCTAATAAAGAGGGAACACAACTAGGACCAATTGCTCGTAAGGATTTACAAGAGTTGCTAAGCGACCAAGTAAAAGAAAGTGTAGAAAAAGGAGCAAAAATTGAAACAGGAGGAGAAATACCAGATGGTAGCGGTTATTACTACCCATCTACGGTACTAAGTAACGTAGAGCCTGGACAACCAGCTTATGATGACGAACTCTTTGGCCCAGTGGCTTCTTTAATTAGAGCGAAGGATAATGAAGATGCAATGCGCATAGCAAATGATAGCCGTTTTGGACTAGGAGGAGGAATTTTCTCTAAAGATGAAAAAGCAGCAGTCAAACTAGCACAAGAGCACTTTGATACAGGAATGATATTCATTAATTCGTACGGACTTGCACAGCCTATGATGCCTTTTGGAGGAGTAAAAGACTCTGGATATGGTAGAGAGCACGGAGGATTCGGGATTAAGGAATTTGTAAATGCTAAGTCAGTACTTTTAGTAGAATCTGAATAATATGAGTTATCAGTCATCTTTTATGAAGCAGGCCATTGCGCTAGCTAGAGAAGGTAAAGATACAGACGGTGGCGGCGCTTTTGGCGCCGTCATTGTTCGTTCTGGGCAGGTCATTGCGGCTTGTCATAATCTCGTGGGAGGTTCGCAAGATCCTACGCAGCATGCAGAGTTACGCTGTATACAGCTAGCATGTAAAGCGCTTGGTACAAAAGATCTTTCAGATTGCGATTTGTATACGAGTTGCGTGCCTTGCATGATGTGTTTAGGCGCAGCGAGATGGGCTCGATTTCAGCATATTTATTACGGAGCTTCTGCTGCGATGGCAAAAAATGCTGGCTTTATCTATAGCGATATGTTTTATGCTAGAGATATTGAGGCACGTGATCAAGAGTTTAACATGCAACAGTTTCTTGGAGAAGAGGCAGCTGCGGTGTGGAACGAGTGATTATGGAGTTACGCTTTCGCGAAAGCGTACTAAAAACCATTACAATGATATTAAGGCTTCAAGACAACCGTTCTTGGAGCCTTTTTCTTTATCCAAAACAGAATACAGAGTGAGATAGCGGCACACGAAGAAAAACCAATGAAGAGTGGGAGCGTGGTCTCCTCAACAAACCGACCTATAAATGTACTGATGGGAACAGCCATAAGTGTAGAAATAAGTCCTGTAATTGCCGCTCCTATACCAGCAATGTGACCTACAGGCTCCATCGCTAATGCTCTAAGGTTACCAAACATAAAACCTATACAGAAAAACTGCATCGCAAAGAACCCTATGAGTACATACACCGAAGGATGCAGCACATCATTAAATAGAATTACATATAATATGGACACGATAAAGAAGCCTATGAGCGCACCGGTGACTATTTTTTCCATCCCAAAACGCACGACAAAGTTGGCATTGAGTAAGATGGCAGCGCCTATAGCCGAGGCAAGCCCAGCGAAAATGTAAGGAAACTCATCTACGAGGCCGTATTGATTTTGAAAAATTTGCTGACTAGCACTTATGTACACAATAAACGAACCAACAATAAAACCTTGTATAATCGTGAATCCCATGGTGCGCTTGTATTTTATAGTCTCGCGGAAACCCCTCGTTATGCGCTCCATAGAGAATGGAATTCTGTTTGCTGGTTTGAGTGTCTCTTCCTGGCGCCTCCAGAACCATAGCATTACAAAGAGGCTTATTATTACCTGTACTAAGAAAATCGCTTGCCAGTTCCAGATGTCCAGAATCACTTTACCCATAGCGGGAGCGATTATAGGAACAAGTAAAAAAACTACTGTGACAAAAGACATGATACGCGCCATATAATCACCTTCATAAAGGTCTCTTATAATAGCAACACAGATAGTACGCGGCGCCGAAAGTCCGATGCCCTGTAATATCCTGCCTAATATCATTACTTCAAAACTACGTGTGTACATACATATAAATGAAGCGATTATAAAGACGGTAAAGCCAAAGTAAACAGAAGATTTTCTACCTTTAGCATCGGCTAGTGGTCCAAATACGAGTGGTCCCAGGCCTAGACCTAAGAAAATCATGCTTATAAGTAGCTGATTATCGGCGGGAGTTTTGGTTTGTATCGCAACACCTATAATATCAAGTGCTGGAAGTAGGGCATCAATAGATAGTGCGGTGACAGACATTAAAGCCGCCATAAGTGCGATAAATTCTATTTGCGATCCTTTCGTTTTTTGCATTCGGCAAAAGTACAAGAATGCCTTACGAGCGATGGTCGTTTTATGTAAAATCTAACACCGTGTTAACACCCCACAAAGGAATAGTTTTTGCTACCTATTTAATAAAACTGCATCTTATGAAGAAATACATCATCATCATCCCGTTTCTTATACTCGCAATCGCGTGTAAAACTAAGCAACCCATGACGCAGCAAGAGCTGGCAACAGCAAGCCGTGTGCAAGAATTAATAGACAATCGTAAGATTAATATTACAGCAACCTGGGCGTACCCGCTGGCAAGTAATGTGCTCAACCAACTAGCAGTAAATAATGGGCTAGGGGCTGGTAATAGCGGTAGCCGTATCAATTTACTAGGTAACGGCAACTTTCTTAAAATATATAATGATAGCGTGAGCGCTTATTTACCGTATTATGGCGAGCGCAGGATGGGCGGTGGTTACAACTCATCAAATGGCGTGGAATTTTCTGGAATTCCTAAATCCTTTGAAATTACCAAAGACAACAAAACAGATCGCACAGAAATGAAATTTTCTATATCTCGAGACGCTGAAACCTATGAGGTGTTCATAGAATTTTTTAATACCAAGAAAGTTCAGATTTCTGTAAACAGCGTTCAACGTTCAAGCATTCGCTATGATGGATTTATGGATTTAGTTACAGAATAATGTTTTTATAACGCTTTCGCGAAAATATGAACAGATAATACTGAGTCTGTTTGATTTCAAATAAACAGACAGCGTTTATTTACGTAGCATTGCCATTACTCCAAAAACTTAAGAACCTTTGCGTGTATGCTTTTATAATTTCTCTTTGTGAACTAGAAGTAGGAAGAAGAGAGACTGTACAGATGGTTATTTGTTTTAGGATTTGTACAGAGTGCAAACGGTTAATCAAATATTCTATTTGACATAATATAAATTATAGTACAAATTGATATATGAGTAAAATGGCGAATAGAACCTTTTCGGTTCTATTTTACATAAATGCAGATATAGCGCCTTTAGGTCTATATCGTCAGCATTTATGTAACAGCCCTTTTACGGACTTATTGCTATAGTGGATAGCGCGCTTTTCAGCGCTATTTGACATAGTTACAGATATAGCAACACCACAGGTGTTTTATATCGATAGTAATTATGTCAAAACTCTTTTTCGGACTTACTGCTATAGTTGACTTTAGAGGATTCATGAAATCCTATAACTAAAACCTTGTGAGTAATTATGTCTGACCTCTTTTGTGCATTAATCAATGCAAGCACCTGCAAAATACTTCGTTTTTTCTTTTGGTTATAATTCGCTTATATGGGAAAATGTGCGGGATGGTTTTGTTTGAGCGATTTTTTGGGGATCTTTCCGCTGTTTATTATTTTTTGTTGATAGCTTGAATATTATGTAATATAGAAATAACATAGTATTGATTTAGCTCCTTTCATTTTTTTCTTTGATGAAAAATGAAACAGAAAAAACAAGGCTGCACAAAACTTTGGAAACTTGGTGCTCAATCGCTATATTCTAGAAAACATTGTAACTGATTAAGATTGTTTTGAACTAGTCTTAAACATTATAAATATGTATTGCTAGCCCTCTAAAATATGACGCTCCTCTCTCCTGTTTTTATAGCTAAAATTTTATGAGGTCAACAACTTACTAATTAAATATTGAACTATATACTTCATCAGAATTAAAGTCAGGAGAACCTTGCCTGCTATAATAATTAGAATATCTTGATATAATATCTTTCAAAAAAGGCATAGAAACAGTCGCAATCCTTTTACATTCACCTTTTTCTAATTTACGTTCAACTGCTCTAACTCCAACTGTAGTTTTATCTTGAAAATCAATTAAACCAGCTTCAATATCATTGTGCCTAGGAATAAAATGAAAATTAGATTTAGAGTTGTTCTGTATAAATCTATTTAAACGCGCGCGATTTCTATTATTAGCACTGGTTTCTCTCGTTAATAACTGATAATTTTCAACTTCGTTTTTTAATTCTTTTATTTTGCAAAATAAAATTCTTCGAGTATTTCTGGTTCCATCATGACGAATGACAATATCACAAGAAGGAGTCAAAACAATGTAGCGTGTACCTAAATATTCAACTATATCACCTGTAAATATGTTTTCTTTAATTGGTTTTGTTATATAAAACTCACTTGGGTGATACTTTGCTTCATCAAGATATTCGAGCATATGAAGGATTGTATATCGCAGTAAGGATTTTTCTTTTTGCTCGGAATTTCTTGAATTATCTTTAGACCACAAGTCAATTGACGTTGATAAATTATCCCAAAATATTTTATCTAAATATTTTTCAATTTGACCTTGTTTTCCAATAATTTTAAGAATTCCAGTTTCTTGAATTTTAATTATGTCGCTAAAAACTTCATTGTAATCAATGCCGTCTTTAGTTTTAATCCTTAAAAAGTCTGATTGAATAAAATCCGGACTTACATCTCCGGGAGTATTAGTGATAATATAAACAGGAAACCGTCTTTTAGTGTAAATTTGATTTACTAAATTATTTCCTTCTTCAGCACTTAAGATGTCTTCTGTAGATAACTTTAAATCTATAAATGCAGCAGACCATTCCTTTTCTTCTAATTCCTTTAGACCTTCTTCTTCGGTAGTTTTGACAACTGGATTTATAACATGATCTCCATCATATTCCATATTCAAGGTCCTTATGGTATCCTGATAAGCTTGAATATCATTTGGATCGTTTTCTACTATTAGAATATCAATTATTGCCATACTACTTTTTAATTTCTAATGTGAAATATGCTCCTACATCTATATCATGGACCAAAATTTTCCCATTAAGCCTTTCTGCAGATTCTCCAGCTATTGGTAAACCTAATCCTGTTCCATTTACTTTTTTAGAAAAACCTGGATTAAATATTGCTGCACTTTCGATATCATCTTTATTTATACCTGATCCATTATCCTTATAATGGACTATAATATCCTTTTTAGTTTCTTCAATAAAAATTGAAATTTTCTTGTTATTTTTATTTTGTAATTCATTTAACCAATAAATACTATTCTCTATCAAATTAGTAAATATGATAATCATATCTTCTTCCCATCCCTTAAGTAAAAGAGTTTCTTCTCCATTTAAATTAAATTCAATAAAACTTTCTTCAAAGGTTGATTTAAATATTGCTGCTGCTTTACTTATAGCTTTTAAAATTGAAAAATCTTTTTTATCACCTTTGTTTTGTTTTGCCAGTGGATCTAATCTTTTAAACAAATCTGAAAGAAAAGCACTTTGTTCTTTATAGTTTTCTAATCTATCTAAAATATCATCGTATATATCATCATTCCAATCGCCTTTGGATTTATAATGTTTCAGCCATCTAGATAAATTTGGAGATTGTTGTTTAAAATAACTTACAGGTTTCCTTCCTTCATGCAATAATACTGTAACAACTTTTCCTAATGTTGCTTGCCCTTGATATATTGCAATAGTCTTTTGAATATTGTTTAGAAGTAATGATTTTTTTTCAGCTTCTTTTTTTATTAAAGACTTTATTTCATTAATTGTATTGTCATCAGCCTTTAAAGAGTCTAACTTTTTACTAACATCTTTAGAAAGACTTTCAAAATCAAATAGTTCTTCAAGTTCTTTTTTTGTAGTATCAACTTTCCTTCCTTTTCCTGTTTTCTTTCTATAATTAAACCTTCTCGATTCAAGTTCACTGATTACTGTTTGTAGAATTTCGACTAATCCAAAATAATTTGAATCTTCTTTCAAACCATCTCTAGCACTTTTTTCTCTTAAGCCCGAAATTTCTTCAGGCGTAATTTCTATAAATCCAATAACTTGGTTATTACTAATTCTAAATGACGGATTTTGAATTCTTCTTTTATCTAAATCAAGCCAATCAATCCCTCCGTTACCATATGGCCTGATTCTAAAACTTTCTCTATATAAATTGACACCATAAGCCTCATCTAGCATTAGTCTTGCTTCCCTTTTGCCTATTGCTAATTTTGTGATTGGGTCAATCAATCCTTTATCAATTAGGTTTGAAATAGCTTCAGGATCTCTATCAAATACACGAAAATCAAACTTTATCGGACCACAATAATTTAATTCATCTTGTAATTTTAAATTAAAGGAAATGTTATCATGTACCGAATTTTCATCATAATTATTTTCATATGTAGCCTCTAAATTTCCAACATCATCAACTACTCCACTAATTCGATAATCAAAAAAATTGCTTATTGGTAGTGCCTCAATCTCAAAAATTTGATTATTATATTCTTCAAAAGGACAATTGATAAAAGCAAGATTAATATTAAAAATTTCATCCTCAATATTATCTTTTAATATTGGTGATTTTAATTTTCTTAACTCTCTTGTTAGTTTTAATAATTCTTGTCTTCCCCATTCATTAAGTTTTTCACCTTTAGCTTCAATTACTAATTTAGTGCCTGATCTTTTTTTAGTAATCTCTGTATCGACTTCAATTAAAACTTCCTCCAAGAACTCCTTTTCTTCAAAAACATCCCAATTTATCTCAACACTCGTTTCTTCACCTAATTCATCAATTGAATTTAAATTAAGTTTTTGTCCTAAAATAGCAGCTGCATATCTACCTATTCCTTTTCTCCCTTGAAAATTTCTTCCTTTCGGACTAGATTTTTCTTTTAATTTATTGTCAGTTGCAGGCACAAGCCATTTTGTCAAAATAGTCTCCCTGGACATGCCATGACCATCATCTAATATTTCAATTAGTAATTTTTCATCCTCATATTCAAAAGTTATGTTAACATCATTTGCATCCGCATCAAATGAATTTTTAACAAGCTCTATAATTGCTGCATAAGAATCACCAATTAAGTCTTCTCCAATTGTAGTAATTAGTCTTGCTGCTGGTCGTATATTATATAAGTTATCGTTTTTACACATTATAATAATTTAATAATTTTATCAGCAATTTCTTTTGCCATTAATGGAGGTACTGCATTCCCAATTTGTCTAAAAGCTGCACTTCTTCCTCCTTCAAAAAAGAAATTATCAGAAAAGGATTGAATTCTAGCAGCTTCTCTTACAGATAAAGAACGAACTTGTTTTGCATCAGGATAAATATAATGATGACCATCTTTAGCTATATGAGCAACCATTGTATGTGATAAACCATTTGCATCAACTACTTTAAATCTATCTAAAAAAGATTTCTCGTTTTTATGTGTTTTTAATTCAGCAGGCAAATCTGGATATTTCAATCTCTCATTATTTTTCCATTTTTTGATAGCAATTTTATAAATCTCTAAATCTCTATCATTATGCGGTCTAGCAATATGTTGAGAAACAAATTCAACTCCATTTCGTAATCCAAATTGATTCAAATAATCAGTAGTGTCTGTTTTATATTTAGTAATATTTTTTTGTTCTCCTGGCTTTAGTTTTTTTAAATCGGTTAGAATATCTCTAACCTTAAAGCTATGCTCAATTTTATCAAAAATTGGATACTCAAAATCTATATCTTTCCTCCAACCAATTAATATTACTCTTCTTCTTTTTTGGAGTACTCCAAAATCTTCTGAATGTTGAATTTTATAGTCTAAATTATAACCGATTGAACGGAAATATTTTTGCATATTTTTAAAATACAAACCTTTTTCAGCAGAAACAAGCCCTAAAACATTTTCAAAAACAAATGCTTTTGGTCTATAATTTTTTAAAAATTTAGCATATTCTTTATATAGGAAATTTCTAGGATCATCTTTCATTCCTCTTTTATCTCTTGCTCTACCAACTAAAGAATAAGCTTGACAAGGTGGACCACCAATAACTAAATCAATTTCATTATTTCCAGCCAATTCATCAATCTTATTAAAGATAATATCATTATTCTTTCCTCCAATTCCAATGTTTAAAACTGAATCTGATAAAAAATTATCTCCAAATTTTGATATAAAATTTTCACGTGAGATTTTTTTATTTAAATAATCATAGTAATGCCCTAGGTTATTTTCTTGGTTTAGCTTGTGATAAACTAGTCTAGTTTCTAATGTATTACAGGCATGAGAATCAATCTCAACATGTGCAATAGGATTAAACCCAGCTTTAATAAAGCCTTCAGAAAGTCCACCTGCACCAGAAAATAAATCGATAAAATTCATATCGTGAATATAGTAATAATAAAAAATGTTACAATAACTTCATTTAGAATTATTAACACACTTATCCACTCCACTACTCTCCTATCTTCGTTTCGTAAAAAGAGTTTTCCATGAATATTGTAGAGAAACATTTGTCGAGAAAAAAATAAAGGGAATAAAGTATTAAACTTTGGCTTTTTACCAAAATTCAAGTGACCTAACGCAGAACATTTTAGTCCAAATTGATATATCTAGAAAAAGGGAGGATAGCACCCTTTTCAGCACTATTTGAAATAGTTACAGATAAAACGACATCGCTAATCCTTTGTTCATCTACGTAAAGAATCTTTCATGCCGACAATCACCGTCCAATTTATTTCCGTAATGTCCCCACCACAAAAGCGCTTAACTACCCACATAAAAGTCCAAGGCATATCACTGCTCACGTACAGTTTTTATTTACCTTAGAATAGATGTTGATTGCTTAACAAAGAGGAAGTATGAACTCTATGCGGGAGGTTGTGCATTTTTTTAAGTCTAGATAGTATCTGTACAGTGTACATTCTCCTCTATGATAGCCTCAAGCGCTTCTTTGTTTATAGGCTTATTGATAATATCACGTATGCCCACATTGTGGCATCGTTCTTTTACCTCGCTTATTTCTAGAGCTGTTAAGGCTATGATGGGTATATCCTTATTTTCTGAAGAGATAACTTCTGAGGCTTCAAATCCGTTCATCACGGGCATATTGAGATCCATTAAGATGAGATCAAAATGGGTGTTGCGATATTCTTTTATAGCTTCTTCTCCATTTACAGCAACGGTACAGTTGTGACCTAGTGTGCTTATTAGTTTTTGAGTTACTAGTTGATTGATTTTATTGTCCTCAACCACTAGTATTTCTAGACTCTTAGATTCAGAAATCACCGGTTGCTCATCAATCTCATTTGCAACTTCGCATGCTAGGATAAACGAGAATTGCGATCCTACTCCTACTTCACTTGTGACAGATAATTTACTCCTCATAACTTTCATCAAGGACTTAACGATAGGCAGTCCAAGACCAATGCCGTATGAGGTGTTTTCTTCTGTATTAGCTTGTTTAAAACTATCAAAAATGACTGCTAGATTTTCTTTAGAAATGCCTGTTCCTGTGTCTGAGACTTTAAAAGCGATGTGATCCTTACCTTTTTCTCTTTCAGCTAAATTTACACTGAGCGTTACAGTACCATTCTTTGTGTTTTTAAGCGCATTATCAATGAGTTTTAAAAGAACCTCTGTGAGATTAGTTTCATCTAAGATGTAGTAGCTAGAAATCTCATCTGCAATTGCTAGTTTTAGTTCCGTTTTTTGCTCGTTTGCTAGATAATGTATGGAGGTGGTAATATTCTCTAAGAGGTTACGTAAATGAACCTTTGTACACTTAATCGTAAGGTTGTTAGACTCTACCTCATTAATCTTCAATATATTATTTACCACCGATTTTAAATGATCTCCAGAGAATTTTAAAGCATTTAAAAGACCTTTATTTGTCTTAATAATGGAAGGGTTTTCTATAAGCATCTCCGTAATACCTACCACTCCGTATAAGGGTGTTCTCAAGTCGTGACTAATATTAACTAGTAGCTCAGATTTTAATTTGTGGGCGTGTTCTGCTTCATTTTTTGCTTGTAATAGTGCTTTATTATTTTTTTCAAGTGCTAAGAATGACAACCGCCTTTTGTGATTATAAAAGATTAAAAAGGCGGTACTTAAAAATAGCAGCGCACTAATACCTCCTATAAAGATAGCGTTAGATTTTAATTGAGACGATTCAGCCTTTTGTTGGAATTCCTTTACTTTAAAATCTGCTTCAACTTGCTCTATTTGGAGATTTTTTACCTCATTAAAATCTAAGTCTTTATAATAGAAATGTTTTCTAAGGCTTTCCAGAGCCGCATCATATTCTCCTAGCTCTTGATGTATCTCACTTTTAAAATCATAAATATCTATGAGTTCTCTGGTGAGGCTATGCTCCTCTCCTATTTCTAGTGCGTTATTGATAAAGCTGAGCGCCAGTCTATGATCTTCTTTTTGGTTGTGATAAATAGCAAAGTTCAACTGCTGTAAAAGCCCGTAGATTGGGTCTTCTTTCTCAATGAGAGGCAACAACGTATCGGCTTCTAGAATGTAAGGATATGCTTTATCTGGATCTTTAAAATTTAGGTACATACCCGATATATTGTAATAGGTATAAAAGGAATGCTCATTTTTGCCTGCCTCTAGTGTGTATACGATAGACTTTTCAAAGTAAGCAGCAGCCTCGTCTGCCGTGGTTATATCCATTGAGTATATATTACCGAGACCGTTGAGTGAAGCTACGTTTACAAAGTAATCATCTGTTTTTTTACCGAGTGCGAGGTTATAGTACTTTTTCGCGGAAGCGAAATCTTTTATAGCTTGATAGGTATTTGCCAGACTCACATAAGCCTTTGCCTGTAAGGTTTTATCCTTACCTTGATTTGCATATTGCACGGCTGATGTTGCAAATTTTAATCCATCCTTATAATTCCCGTTTATGTTTTCCTCCTTAGAAGAGGAAATTAAAATATCCACGCTATCTATATCGCCACTAGCGCTATTTTGTGATAAAATAGGCACGCAATAGCAGTATACAAATAGGACTAAAAGTAGCTTGTTTTTCAACTTAAATAACTTTTGGGGCAGTAGTAAGATAGCAAAGAATAATTTAAAAGTCACTGGAAAAGACATTATTACGATAAAATGCACACAAAATAAATAATTGTTACTTCTTTATTTATAGATGCTTAAATCTAATATTCAGTAATTATATGTGAGCTGTTTTTGTATTGTTAAGAGAAATATACGTTATAAAGAATCGGCTTATTTTTTAGAATTCACCAACTAAATTTTCTGTAATTCAAAATTGTTTACTGTAAATTTTAAGTAGACAATTTTCAAAGGATTGATTTTTTTACTATATTACAGAGACAACTACTTCATATTTAAGTTATTATAACCCCTAATTGTAATTACATTTTATATAAGTTTTGAGCCTTAGAAACGTAATTAAGAATCTAGATGAAAATCAAGTATTCTTAATTATTGTACTTGTATTATATTCTTAACTAACCACCGCCCCATATGAATAGTTTTGATATTAATTTTTTAATAGTATCCTCATTTACCGCCATCTTTGGTGTTTTCGGAGTATATCACTTTGTTTCTTATTTAATTTTAAGGCACAAAATTCTGTGTCACTATTGTATCATTCTTTTTGGACTTACACTACATTGGAGTTGGTCACTTTTTCCAGACGGATTTCTTCCTGAGGTTATTCAAAAAAATGGATCACTTATTTCTGCAATGACTACCACCTTTGGATTTTTATTGTTTACAACCAATTATTTAAATATTCATCGCGGCAATCATCCTAAAATATCACGTAGTTATACTTTTTTAAAATATAGTACAGTTATAATTCCAATTCTTTTTGTTCTCAATATTCTAACTATCCATATTCCTTGGTTACATAGTTCGCTCGTAATGTCTGCAGCCATTACTGCTTTGCTATCTGTACTTTTGAATATTTTCTCTGGGATTCGCTTATTTAATGAAGAGCGTTTTAATAAATACTATTTGTATGCGTATTCCCCGATGCTGCTCTCTTCAGTCATCTATATAAGTGCATGGTTTTTAAAGGAAAACTATAATGTTGATAGGGAGTTTATCGTATTCATTACGTCATTACTTATTACACTCCAACTTATTTTATTTTCTATTCTCGTTAGTTATAAGTTTAAGTTTATAGAAAAGTCTAACATGAGGACGCAGGTAGAAACTAATAAAATGCTTGCTCTAGAAGTAGATAAGCAGACGAAAGATCTACAAATTGCAAAGCAAGATGTAGAGAGTAAAAATCGCGAACTTGAATCTGTCAATTCTCTTAAAAACAAGCTGTTTTCTTTGCTTACACATGACGTTAGAGGACCGCTGCATAATATTTCTTTACTGGTCAATCTACTTGAAAACCAAATAGAGGACAATGAACTAAAAGAAATCTCACAAAGTCTCAAAAATGAGTTGGATGAGAGAATTGCCATGGTAAGCGCCTTATTAGACTGGTCATATAATCAGCTAGAAGGAATTAAACTCAATAAAAAGCAGTGCGATATTGAAGAAATATTTAATACTATGGCTAAGCAATTTCAACGCCCAGCAAAAGAAAAGGATGTAAAGCTATTATTCGAAATTGAAACCCCTACCCTATTTATTGATGAAAATATGTTTAAAGTGATATTACGTAATTTGATTTCAAACGCCATAAAATTTAGTACAAAGAATCAAAATGTCATATTATCAAGCAAAAAAGGGCCTGAGGGTATTGAAATAGGCGTACAAGATTTTGGTGTGGGAATGACAACTAGCTGGCATAAAAATCTAGTTAAAGATTGCATACCAAAAACAACATTAGGCACTAAGGGAGAACAAGGGACTGGATTTGGACTACTCATTACAAAAGACTTCGTAGAAATGAATGGAGGCGAACTCTTCTGTACAAGTACACCCAATGAAGGCACCCATTTTGTAATGCGGTTTCCGGTGAGTAATAGCTGATTTATGCTATATCTATAAGGGTTTATTAGGTATTTTATAAGTAAAAAGATTACGTTTCCAATCCCCATAAAAACCTACCAACCAAAACATAACATTTTAATTTTTTTACATTTTCTCTCGTCTAATTGAGAATAATTATTACTTTTAAAGTCTAAACTTTAGGAGTAGCTATTAAATTAGTTTGAGAAAAATCCTTAGAACCTGATTTGGTTAATACCAACGTAGGGAAAAGTTAGAGGTAGTGCATTCCTGCATATTTCCTCTATTTTTAATTCTATCCTTCTCATTCCTTTATCGTTTATATAACCGAGGCACTATGCTTCATAATTGTATTAAACATGATAAACATAAAGGTCAATCAAACCTCGTATCAATTTCCAGCACAGGTCACACTAGACCAGATTCTCACGCAACTCGACATTTCGGTTAGTGGGATTGCTGTGGCTATTAATGAGCGCATTATTACCAGATCACAATGGGTTTCCACCGTTCCTGATGATGGTGATGCGGTTCTTATTATCAAAGCCACACAAGGTGGATAATAGCGACTTCTAGGTACTTCAAGAGTAAGAAAACATCATTAATTAATCCAGAAAGATGAAAAATAGAGACACTGCGCCTAAGCAAGGCGGCATTACCAGAAATCCATTTCCTAATTCAAAAAAAATCTACGTAAACGGTAAGATTTACCCACAGATTAAAGTGGCTATGCGTGAGATTACGCTTAGTGATACTGTGGACTCAATGACCAAAAGGAAAACGTCAAACGAGCCAGTAACGGTGTATGACACTTCTGGTCCATACACAGATCCAAGCAAAGAAATCGATATACACAGCGGTTTAGAACGCATCCGTGAGTCGTGGATTCTAGAGCGCAATAATGTAGAACAATTAGACAGCTACTCCTCTACCTATTGCAATGAGCGTCTTAATGATAAGAGTCTAGACCATATGCGTTTCAAGCTTTTAAAGAAACCTATGCGTGCAAAAAAAGGTGAAAATGTCACGCAGCTGCATTATGCAAAACAAGGAATCATCACTCCAGAAATGGAGTATATCGCTATTCGCGAAAATCAGCGTATCGATGAGATGACGGAGATTAGAAAGCAACATAAAGGAGAACATTTTGGCGCGTCTATTCCTGATAAAATCACGCCAGAATTTGTACGCTCAGAAGTTGCAAGAGGTCGTGCCGTAATCCCTTCAAACATCAACCACCCAGAAGCAGAGCCTATGATTTTAGGACGTAATTTCTTGGTGAAGATTAATGCAAATATTGGAAACTCGGCAGTTACCTCGTCCATTGAGGAAGAAGTAGAAAAAGCCGTGTGGGCATGCCGCTGGGGCGCAGATAATATCATGGATTTATCTACGGGTGAAAACATACATGAAACCCGCGAGTGGATCATACGCAACTCCCCTGTTCCCGTGGGAACGGTTCCTATTTACCAAGCATTAGAAAAAGTAAATGGCGTTGCCGAAGATCTTACGTGGGAGATTTTTAAAGACACGTTGATTGAGCAAGCAGAGCAAGGCGTAGATTATTTTACCATACACGCTGGTGTGTTATTACGTTATGTGCCTATGACCGCAAATCGTGTGACGGGTATCGTCTCTCGCGGCGGATCTATCATGGCAAAGTGGTGTCTTGCCCATCATAAAGAGAGCTTTTTGTACACACATTTTGAAGATATCTGTGAGATTTTAAAGCAATATGACGTTGCCTTTTCTTTGGGTGACGGTTTACGCCCTGGTTCTGTAGCAGATGCAAATGATGAGGCACAATTTGCTGAGCTAGAAACGCTGGGCGAACTCACAAAAATCGCTCGTAAGCATGATGTACAGTGCTTTATAGAAGGTCCTGGTCACGTCCCGATGCACATGATTAAGGAAAATATGGAGAAGCAGATTGAAGTATGCGATGAGGCTCCATTTTACACTTTAGGGCCGCTTACCACAGATATTGCGCCTGGATATGACCATATTACCTCTGGAATTGGTGCTGCCATGATAGGCTGGTACGGTTGTGCGATGTTGTGCTACGTTACTCCTAAAGAACACCTTGGATTACCCAATAAAGAAGACGTGCGCGTTGGTGTGGTTACTTACAAACTAGCTGCTCACGCTGCAGATCTGGCCAAAGGTCACCCAGGTTCGCAACATCGAGATAATGCGCTGAGTATGGCGCGTTTTGAATTTCGCTGGGAAGACCAGTTCAATCTTGGGCTCGATCCAGAGCGCGCTCGTGAGTATCACGATGAAACCTTACCAGCTGCTGGAGCAAAAGTGGCTCACTTCTGCTCCATGTGCGGACCAAAATTTTGCTCCATGAAAATTTCTCAGGAAGTAAGAGATTTTGCTGCTGTAAATGACATAGTTGATAACGAGGTCATCCAAAAAGGTATGGAAGAAAAGTCTAAAGAATTTAAAGCCAAAGGTTCCGAAGTATATCTGTAAAAAAGATGTGGGAGTTCCCACGCTGCAAAAGCGTGGGCAGGCTTTCCACTACAATCTTTTGCCAGAAAAAGGCAAAAGGATTTTCATTACAATCCTTAACTCAAAAAGATGATCATCGTACTATCACCAGAATATGATATCCCTAATGAAGTAGAAATACTCAACCAGTTATTTAAACAAGGATTAGCATGCTATCATGTAAGAAAACCACATAAAAGTTATGAGGAATATTGTGCCTACATACAGCAGATAGATACTGCATTTCATGACAGGATTGTAGTGCACGATTACCATAAAGTCATCAACGAATTTAATTTAAAAGGAATCCATTTTAAGGAACAACATCGCATAGATCACATAGATAATCCTGGTAAGTATTTTAAAGGTTTAAATATGTTTGGAAAAACGATAAGCTCCTCTTTTCATGATTTGAAAGCTCTAGAAGACTGCTATTTTGAATTTGATTATCACTTTTTAAGTCCTGTATTTAATTCCATTTCAAAAGAAGGCTATAGTGGGCGCGGCTTTAATGTAACTGATAGCAATAAAACAATCATTGCCTTGGGCGGAATCTGCCCAGAAAATGTAGCACAAGTCAAACAACTAGGCTATAACGGAATTGCAGTTTTAGGAAGTATATGGAAAGCAGTGAATCCGTTGCAGAGTTTTAAAAATATAGAAGCAGTTTTTTGAGAATATTAACACATCAGGAAAGCACATATAATCATGCATAAAACAGTTCGCGTTAAGGATTGAGTGGCATGTCTGAGCTCTTTTATGAATTTTTCATTCATAAAAAGCGAGTAGCGAAAGCCTGACCTGAAAGGGAACGCCCAAATAGAAAGTAGAATATAGTATTGAAAACAAACAATTACATATTAACCATTGCAGGCTTAGACCCATCAAGTGGCGCAGGAATCACTTCAGATATTAAAACATTTGAAGTGCACCGGCTATACGGTTTATCAGTGTGTACCGCAGTCACGGTTCAAAATGATGTCGATTTTAAAGAATGTGTGTGGATAGACAAAGCTGTGATTATTTCGCAAATAGAAACACTTTTTGAACGATTTGAAATCTCCGTAGTGAAGATTGGTATTATTCAATCTTGGGAAGTGCTCTCTCTTGTTTTGGAGAGGTTACATATGCTTAATCCTGAGATGAAAATCATTGTAGATCCCATCATAAAGGCGAGCGCTGGCTTTGATTTTCATAGCCTCGAGCATCAAGATATTTTGGATAAAATATGGTCACAATGTTATGTGATTACTCCTAATTATGATGAGATCCAACTACTGTATCCAGACCTCAGTATTGAAGAAACGATAGAACACATAAGCAGCTTCACAAATATTCACTTAAAAGGTGGACATAGAAAGGATAAAACAGGTTGGGACGTGCTTTACCACAGTAAAACCGTTGTAAAAAATATTACTCCTAAGGCAGAAAAGATGTTACAAAAACATGGAAGCGGTTGTGTGCTTTCGGCTGCGCTAGCAAGTAATATACTGTTAAGGCAAAACATAGAAGAGGCTTCAATAAACGCAAAATATTATACCGAGGCCTTTTTAAATTCAACCGATAGCTTACTGGGACAACACAGTTATCCAACAATAAAAATTAAATCGTAATGATACCAAAACTACATTATATCTCTCAGGGCAAAACGCCAGAAGTGCATCTTGATAACATAGAGAATGCTTGCACGCATGGAGCAACACTGGTGCAACTTCGCTTAAAAAATGTCTCTTTAGATCAGGTACTAATTACAGCAAAAGAAGCGCGAGCAATAACCGCACAATACCGTACAAAACTCATCATTAATGATCATTATGAAGTAGCAAAAGAGGTAAAAGCAGATGGTGTGCACTTAGGAAAAACCGACTCCTGCCCTACTGTCGCTAAAGCGTATTTATACTCTTGGCAAATTATAGGTGGTACTGCAAATACACTAGAAGACTGTCAATCATTAATAGACAAAGATGTGGATTATATAGGTCTTGGTCCCTTACGATTTACAACTACCAAGAAGAATTTAAGCCCAATTTTAGGTTTTAACGGTTATCGTCTCATTACAGATGAATTAAAAACTAAAACTCCCATTATCGCAATCGGAGGAATCACTTTAAGCGAAGTAACAAATCTACTAGAAACAGGTATTCATGGAATCGCTGTATCTAGAGAAATTACCAATGACTTTACAAAAATAGAAGCCTTCCAGCAATCCCTAGGAGCATCATTAATAGAAGAACAACGCCATACATTTAAATAATATATGAACGATATTTTAAGAATAGCTGATAAGGAATTCAGCTCACGATTATTTACTGGAACGGGAAAATTTAGTTCAAATCAATTGATGACAGAGGCTTTGATAGCCTCTGAAAGCGAACTAATAACCGTTGCTCTAAAGCGTGTAGATGTTGCAAATGAAGAGGATACTATGCTGCAAAGCATTATGCGTCCTCATGTGAATATACTACCTAACACCTCTGGAGTAAGAACTGCAACAGAAGCCGTTTTTGCAGCGCAGCTAGCACGTGAAGCACTAGAGACTAATTGGATTAAACTAGAAATTCACCCAGATCCCAAATACCTTTTACCAGATCCTATAGAAACCCTCAACGCCGCTGAAGAACTAGTAAAATTAGGTTTTGTAGTGATGCCATACATACACGCAGATCCCGTGTTATGTAAAAGGCTGGAAGATGTGGGCGTACAATGTGTAATGCCCCTAGGAGCTCCAATAGGTACTAATAAAGGAATAAAAACGGTAGACTTTCTAGAAATTATCATTGAGCAAAGTAAGGTGCCAGTAATAGTAGATGCTGGAATTGGTAGTCCGTCGCATGCGGCTTATGCCATGGAGTTAGGAGCTGATGCTGTTTTAGTAAATACAGCCATCGCAGTGTCTAAAAATCCTGTAGCTATGGCAAAAGCATTTAAAATGGCAGTACAGGCTGGTCGCATGGCTTACAATGCAAAATTAGCTCCCGTAAAAACATATGCAGAAGCTAGCAGCCCGCTCACTTCTTTTCTTAATTAAAACAACTGCCTATGTCCTTTAAAAACACTTTTGACACCTATGACTGGGATACCGTAGAGAATGAAATCTATAGCTACACAGCACAAGATGTGCGGCATGCTCTTGATAAGGAAAAAATAGAATTGGAAGATTTTAAAGCACTCATTTCTCCTGCTGCCAAAGACTTTCTTGAGGAAATGGCACAGCGTAGCCATGCGCTTACTAAAAAGCGATTTGGTAATACTATCCAAATGTATATTCCGATGTATCTGTCTAATGAGTGTCAAAACATATGTACGTACTGCGGTTTTAGTATGACTAACAAAATTCCTCGTAGAACACTCAATGATGAAGAGATCCTAAAAGAGGTTGCATTTCTAAAATCTAAAGGATATGATCACATATTACTGGTTACCGGAGAAGCAAATAAGACTGTTGGTGTTTCTTATCTTAAGCACGCAATTGAACTCATCAGAGCACATTTTTCAAATATAAGTATCGAAGTGCAGCCACTGGATCAAGAGGAATATGAACAACTCGTTAGTGCTGGTTTATATGCTGTATTGGTATATCAAGAGACCTATCATAAGGCAACGTACAAAACACACCACCCTAAAGGAAGAAAATCAAACTTTGACTATCGCTTAGATACTCCTGATAGATTGGGTAAAGCTGGCATTCACAAGATAGGTATTGGTGCTTTATTTGGTCTAGAAGATTGGCGCGTAGATAGTTTTTATACAGCATTACACCTAAAATATTTACAAAAAGCCTATTGGCAAACAAAGTACTCTATCTCCTTCCCCAGATTAAGACCGCATCAAGGAGAAGTACAACCTAAGGTTGTAATGACAGACTCAGATCTGGTGCAGCTTATTTGTGCTTATCGTTTGCTAGATGAAGATGTGGAGTTATCTATGTCTACAAGAGAAAGTGAATGCTTTAGAAATAACATAATAAGTCTAGGGATTACGTCAATAAGTGCACAATCTAAGACAAACCCTGGAGGCTACGTCGTGGATCCACAATCATTAGAACAATTTGAAATTTCAGACGAAAGAGATACTGATGAAATCAAACAAATGATTGAATCTAAAGGATACCAAGCGGTTTGGAAGGATTGGGATAAAAGTTATTTTAAAACTGTGTAAAATGGATCTAACCACTTCAGAAAAACAACAATATAGCAGACACCTTATTCTAGACGAAATAGGACTAGAGGGCCAATTAAAAATAAAAAATGCAAGTGTTTTAGTAATAGGTGCTGGTGGTTTGGGATGTCCCGTGTTGCAATATCTCACAGCAGCAGGTGTAGGCAGAATAGGAGTTATAGATAATGATGTTGTTGAGCAATCTAATTTACAACGTCAAATTTTATATACTCATGATGATATTGGAAGTAACAAAGCGATAACAGCTGCAAGCCGCTTAGAAAAGCTCAATCCTTATATTACATTGGATACGTACCCAGTGCGTCTTACTAAAGATAATGCACTAGAGCTCTTTGGAAGCTATGATGTTATTGTGGATGGCTCTGATAATTTTGCTACGCGATATTTAGTAAATGATGCTGCAGTATTAAAAGATAAACCTGTTGTGCTAGGCTCTATTTATAAATTTGAAGGTCAGCTGGCTGTATATAATTATAAAAGTGGTCCTACCTACCGATGTTTATACCCAACACCTCCTAAACAAAATGAAATGCCTAATTGCTCTGAAGCGGGAGTTCTAGGCGCACTAGCAGGTATAATAGGATCTTTACAAGCCAATGAGGTTTTAAAAATTATATGTGGAATAGGTAATGTTCTTTCTGGAAAATTGCTCACCTACAAAATGTTAAGCATGGAACAAATGATTTTAGAATTTGAAAAAGATACTAGTATCATAGTTAGTCGTCTTGAAGATGAGTACGAGTTACAATGTGAGCTTCCTATTGATAATGTGGGTATCACAACAGAGGAGCTTAATAAACATCCAGAAAAATACAATTTGCTAGACGTTAGAGAATATCATGAACGAGCACTACATCACATAGGAGGACAACATATTCCTTTAGGCGAACTGCAGAATAGAGCACACGAAGTATTACAAACTAAAGACCTTGTGGTGTATTGTAAAGCTGGTGTACGTAGTAAAAAAGCTATCGAATTATTGCAAAAAGAAGACTTTGAGTGCAGGCTTTTGTATCTGACGGGGACTGTTTTGTAGACTTTTTGTTCAACAATTTTAATTCTATGTAAAAGAAAACGCCTTAGCATAGCTAAGGCGTTTTATAAACTTAATATTAGTTTGTCTTATGCAATCTCTAGGAGCTCAAGTTCGAACTCTAAGGTTTGTCCTGCTAGTGGGTGGTTTGCATCTACAATGATGTGATCTTCATTTACTTCAGAAACACGTAATTGTTGCTCAGAACCATCAGGTCTTGAAGCTACTAAAATAACACCTACTTCTGGCTTTATTTCCTCTGGTAACTGTGTTTTAGGTACTTTTTGAAATAGCTCCTGTTGTACATCACCGTATGCTTCTTCCTTAGTTATTGTAACCGTTTTCTTCTCGTTAACCGCCATATCTATAAGCGCATTCTCAAATCCTGGAATAAGTTGGCCTTTGCCAAGTTCTACCTGTAAAGGTTCTCTTTGTAAAGAGCTATCAAACACCTGTCCATCTGCTAATTTTCCTGTGTAGTGTACTTTTACTACATCACTTCCTTTTACTTTACTCATAATTACTTGTTTTTAATCCAATTATAATTTGCAAAGCTACAAGAAGTAAATAGGCTTACGAAAGATTCTATCAATGAATCTAGGCAGATCAAAAACTTCCACTGCGATATGTAATCATATGATGATTTAAAACACCAAGTATTACATCAAAAATAAAGGTCTGACACCCCTGCCAGACCTCTATAAGCTCAAAAATCGTGAGCCCCTCTCACGATTTTGATTCATTTGAATTATGTGCAAAACTACTTTTAATCTAAGAGAAGCATGAACGCTATTCAATAAGAAGCTAGTGCTATTGATAATCTTTTGACTAGTTGTAAATAGGTTATTATACTTTGTAAAAATTACTTATTTCATATTGAGCCAGCTTAGGAACAGCTGCTGTATATACTTTAATCTCCCAGTGACTCAAATGTGGCATCATTTCCATAGGATGATTAAAGAAGACCTCATTATCTGCTGTTGTAAAAGTAGCAGAAGGTATAATATAAAAAGCTCTTGGAGTGTTATCTATTATAGTCACGAGACCTAGAAAACGATGCGGTGCAACTTGACCGTAATCAAGCTTTTGTATTTTTATACTTTCTTCTTCGTGAAGATTAATAGAACGCAGCTGTAACTCGCTTGTTCTGCCTGTAGGCGCTGTGATAAGAAAGTCTAGCCCTTCTACCCTATCAATATCAGCAGTAATTGTAAATCCTGCTTTTGAGAGTTCATTTGTTACAAAATCTAGTAATGGGGATGTTTCGTTTATCATAATGGGGTGCAAAAGTAATTATTTCTTTAAAAAAGATGATTACTTTATCACTATAACAAGACTCCAATTTTGCAATAAATATACTTTAAGTTGGATGTTTTACGCTTTCGCGAAAGCGTACTTCAAGGACTAAAGGCTTGGAATATTATTATACAAAACCTTAATGTGGTAAATACACATTTCTATGGAGTATTTTGTCTAAGAACACCTCTAACAAAACCTTGGATTAAATTATTTAACGATAACTTTTACTGTAGAATGCTTTGTACCAGTGTAAACTTTCATAAAGTATATAGAAGAAGATAGGTCTGATATATCAAGTGTAACCCTCTGCTGCGCATCTACTTTGTGCTCCATGATAACTTGTCCTAACATATTAATTAACTCAATGCTATCAATTAGTTGTTGACTATCAATGAATAATTTATTCTTTGCTGGATTAGGATAATAGGTGAAATTTCTAGAATTTAACACTTCAGTATCAAGTGTGGAATCTGCCGTTTTAAGGAGGATATCATCTATAAGGACGCTATTTTGATTGTTATGGTTATCAGGTGATTTTGCTAGGTGTTGAATTGAAATTCTTATTTTTTGATTTATAAAAGCCGAAAGGTCTATCTCATAATCATCATAATTATTTGTGTCAGAATTATAAATATAATCTTGTACAACTCCATTGACTACTACTCTTAAAGACGAATCTGAAGATGTCTCGCTAATAGTTTGCTTTGCTTTAAACTTCATTAAGAGCTCAGAAGCTTGGCTTGGATTAATTTCAAAATTTACCTTAGAGATTCGATCTTGATTTAATATCCAACTTTCTTGCTGACTGTCACTATTTCTCCATGGATTTGCTCCTTCTTTAGAAAACAGTTTAATAGCACTATTACTGTCATTTTCAATAATTAAGCTACTATTAGAGAACTCCGTGCTTTCTAAGATAATTCCAAAAGGTAAACCATCTTCAAAATCAAACAGTGTTGTAGTACCATCTTGTACTGGGATAGCCGTTTCATAAGCAGTGTCTAAGCTAAAAGAATCAAGCGCTATACTGTTTACTATAGATGAATGGCCTACATATAAACCGAAAGAATATTCTCCACTTAATACGGGTGTGAACGTTGTTTCTACTGGAAAGTATTCATAAAACCCAAAATCAAATCCTGAAAAATAATTAATATTATTATCTAGTAACCAATGTTCTGAGCCCATCCCTATTTTGACACGTACACTATGGGAACTGTAGTCACCTATTTCCCTTTTCATTTTAACTATAAACTTGTAAGTAACTCCAGCCTCTAAGTAAAACATGGGAGTTATTAATGAGGTACGTAGACCATATTCATCAAAAGTTACGTAGATAAAATTCGTATCACCATCACCAACAAGATGTTCGGATAAATTTTGATTGCTCGATATCCAATTATCTTCACCTTTTAAACAATTAGGTAGAGTTCCCTCTCCGTAGGTATCCATTTCTGTGAAATTTTCTACCCAAGGTAAACTTTCAATACTACAGGCAGTTGTAAAATGAAGAGCTGTGCTAGATGTACTAGCTACATTTGAATTACACAGAGATCTTAGGTAGTAGTCATATTCAGTATCTGGCTGTAGATTGGTAATGTCAATACTTAAATTTGTAGTAGTTTCAATAATACCATCTCCTTGCGCAAAGCCTGATGGTCCATACTCTATCTCGTAGGTACTATTATCATTAAGCATTTCCCATTTAATGGTTGCACTACTTGTGCCAATACTTTTGGTATTTATATTTAAGGGAATATTACAAGATGATTGTGAGTCATATAAAAAATCATCTATCATCACCAAAGAGTACTCATAAGATTGATCATGAATGATTGCGATATGCTTATCTGTTCCAGTATACTCTGAAAAATCAATAAAAAATTCACGGCCAAAAGTCTGAATTTCATCTGCTTCGATAGTAGTATAACTGTGAAAAGTATTTCTATCTAGTGGATTAGACATCGTACCTACAATAATACCACTGCCTACAGTATTGAGACCTGTTGTTTCATTTCTTAACCATAATCTAAGTGTTTTAGTATTATCAAAATCTATTAGAAATGGAGATACAAGCATCCCTGGCATCAAATTTTGAGAGGTAGGGAAATCATTTACAAAAGCAGTATTTGGTGCAGACTTTATTGGAGCATATAAATTTTGTCGATCAATTATTCCTGCAAGATCATGGTTAGACCTCTCCCAGCAAAAGTCTGTTATTCCATCCGTTTGATGTTGTTCCTGTGCATCGTAACTATCAAAATTCTCAAAAAAAGGAGCTTGTAAAGTGCATGTTATAGTAAATGAATAACTATTACTCCAGTTGCTATAACCTAAGTTATCATTGCAAACGGCTCGTACATAATAATCATATTTGCCATTACTTAACTCATCAATTTGAAATGGGTTTGTTGTACTTGTAGTTATAGTGCCTTCTCCTAAAACGAAATCCTTTGGGCCATATTCTATCTCCCAACTTTCTGGACTCTCTTGATTATTATTGTCTTGCCACTCTAGAGTTACAGAACCTTCTTCTGATTGATAAGCCGTTAGGCTTGTAGGAGTAACACAAGTAACCTCAGAATAATGAAAGTCATCAAAAAGGATCACTTGTCTTCTATTGCTTGGCCCTTGTTTAAAACCAATATACTTATCTGTAAGGGCATAATCTGAAAATGTCACTTCATATTTTGTGTAAGTATCTTCATTATCGGCAGCATTTGTTATAGTATGATACGGTGTGAAAGTAGTGTAATCATCCGGATCTGAAAGTGTACCTATGATCACCTCGTTTGGGGAAGCATACCCACTAGATATTGGTTGAAGCCAAAATGATATTTTTTTATAGTTATCAAGATCAGCTAGCCTAGGAGATACTAACACTATTCTATCAGATGGAGTATCACCAGTAGGGTAGTCAATATCATTAAAAATCCGCACACAATTAGACCCAGTATTTGCAGGGTATTCATTAGGCCCTACATCATCTACTAAGCTAATATTATTAAGACTATTGTCCCAATAGGGACTTCCGCTGCCAGTAGGGCGTATTGCTGTCCAACAATTTTCAAAACGTCCTTCTTCTTGTGTCTCAAAACTCTCAGAATAGCCTGTGAGATATCCTTCACATTTTGTCGTAAAATTATTGACAAAAGACCAATCACTCCAATCATTATTACACTTTGCGCGAACGTAAAAATCATAACTAGTATTTGATTGTAAGTCTTGTAAAGTCACACTCTCTGTAGATGATTGTACACGCTGACCAGTATCTAAGGAAAAGCCACTAGGACCATAAACAATTTCCCATAAGTTAGATGTAGAATTACTGTAACTATCCCAACTTATATCAACCTCATTAAACCGTTCGTGTAGAACTTTTGAGTAAAGTGGCTCCGTACACGAGGGAATATTTTCATATTTAAAATCATCAAGATAAAATTCAGTACCATAAAATTCATCACCATGCTGTATAGCAATATACGTGGCTTCAAAGTTTTCACTTAACTCATTTAAATATACTGTATGTTCTCTCCAAGGTGCTAAGGGTAAACCATTGCGTTTTACCTCACTCATTTGTTCTGGTGTAATAGTTTCAATGAGATCAAAAGTATCTGGATTACTAGGATCTGTCATGGTACCGATATGAAGACTAGATTCGTTAAAACCTGATGAATATCTTCTTTTTACAATCAAATTAAATCTAATTCGCTTACTATTATCTAAATCTAAAATAGGCTTAGATATTAAGTAAAAATCTGATGACGGGGCCGAAGAAGAGTCAATGCCATTATAGAAGTATACGAACTGATTTCCAGAAGAAGGCAGTATGGTCTCATTAAAAGACCCTCCCCATGACTGTTGATAGTTAACTTCAATACTTTCAGTTGTACGTATATCAGCAAAGGCATTATGATTATTAACGATTGTAGTCCAGCATGGGTTTATACCCGTTGCATGTTCAAAAGATTCTGTGTAGTTTGCTTCTATAGGGATGCATGCTGTCATTAAATGAATGGGATCAGACCACTCAGAAAAAAGTGCTTCTGTATCACATTTTGAGCGGATCTTAATCGAGTATTCTGTGCCTTCTATAAGATTATCCAAGGCAATTGAGGGTGAATATGTTAATAGCCGTTGCGTACTATTAGAAACATTAAGAATTTCGTATTCAAATTCCCATAATAATTCAGTGCCTGAACCAGACCAATTAATCTGAGCGCTATCGTCTGTAATATTTGATGCAGTAATATCAAAGGGGTTTACACAATCTACAGATTGGACATATTAAAATCATCTATAAATACCTGTTCACCACGACTTCTATAAGTTTGTTGCAATTTAAAAGCAATGTATTTATCTGTTCCACTATAATTATTGAGATAAACACTTCTTCTTTCCCATTCCCCGTAAGGAACATCTTCATAAATCGTACTGAGTTCTGTAAAAGATTCAGGCGTTTCTGGGTCAGATACAGTCCCTACGATTAGGTCACCTTCGTAGGCACTAATGTAAAACTCTAGTTTTTTGTCAGTTGACAGATCAGGTAATTGAGGTGATATTAAAATAATAGCATTAGCTGTTGGAGATGTATCAACTAAGTGAATAGAATATCCTGTTGTACCTCTAAAAACTTCATCAGATAAAGAATAATATGTAGAAGAAGAATTACTAGGGAATTCTTTAACAGTCCAACAATCACTTATCTCAGAAGTATCAAAATTATGTTCATAACCAACTGTAAATGTATCTGTACAATCGTTTACCGAACAGTCATCATTATCTAGTGAGTTAGAAAAAAATGTAATTGCTGAAAATAAAATGTAAAATTTACTTAGTAAATAAGAATTCATAAATGCTTGATAATAGATACTCTGCTATAGATGTAAAAGACTTAATTTCAAATATAACTAAAAGTATATTTTAAGCTCTGTATTATCAATCAATTACATATTTTAATGAAAAATTACGCTTTCGCGAAAGCGTAAAAAGAAAACCTTAAATCATATTGTAAATAACATGATCCACCTCTTAATGATTAAATCTATAACTTAATTTACAAAGTGATAAACAGTTAACTGAGTCAATAAAAAAACTACTCTTTATGTAATGTAATGAGGATAATGCCGTCAGAGTACAAACCGTTTAAACTGATATCCATAGTATAAATGACGATTCGTAAGAAATATGCTGTCATCTATTTGATTATGTAAGCATTAAAAAAATTAACTTTTTTTAAGCTAAAAGGTATGGTTTGTACACTAGTTTTACATCCTTAAAATTAATTATCAAGAATCTCACAAAGGAGATAGCAACCTGCAATAACGAGCAAGGTGCTAAATAGATAAGCCAATTAATTGGAAACAATGTTAACGCATACTTCTATCTAATTGCTATTATCTCCTTGCAAGAATGAAGAAGAACATGACACAGACTACACAAATTACCCCAAAATTTACAGCCCTAATTCCGCTTTTTGTATTTGTAATCACATTTTTAGGCGTTGGTATTTATCAAGATGATTTTTATGCTCTACCTGCACCTATGGCTGTTATTGCTGGAATTATCGTTGCTTTTATAATGTTTAGACAGACTATAAATGCTAAGATTGACATCCTCCTCAAAGGATGTGGTGACGATAAAATTTTAACCATGTGCCTCATTTATCTACTAGCTGGTGCATTTGCCGCAATAACTAATGCTACAGGTAGTGTAGATGCGATTGTAAACCTAGGTTTAGATTATATTGCGATACAATATATTTACGTAGGTATTTTTGTGATTGCTGGGTTTTTATCGGTTTCTACGGGAACATCTGTGGGAGCAATTGTAGCTTTAGCACCCATTGTTGTTGGTTTTGCAGATAAAAGTAGTGCAGACCTTGCCATACTTTGTGGAGCCTTACTAGGAGGTAGTATGTTTGGAGATAACCTCTCAGTAATTTCAGATACCACGATTGCTGCCACTCAATCTTTGGGAACAAAAATGAGTGATAAATTCAAGCAAAATATAAAGATTGCGGTTCCTGCTGCACTTATAACAATCGCTATCTTAATTTTTAAAGGATTAGATCTAACAACAGATGTTACAGAAACCGTTGTTTATGAATATGATGTAATAAAAATTGCTCCTTATGTCCTCGTCATTATTCTTTCTATTGTAGGTCTCAACGTTTTTGTTACGCTACTTGTAGGTGTACTTGCTGCAGCTTTACTAGGGATCGTTTATGGTGATTTTACCATCATAGAATCTACTAAAATTGCTTACACAGGTTTTACAAATATGACTGAAATTTTCTTGTTATCTCTGCTCACTGGAGGTCTTGCTGCGCTTGTGGCTAGTAATGGCGGTATTGAATTTATTCTAGTAAACATTAAAAAACTCATTAAGAGTAAAAAAACTGCGCAACTTGGTATTGCAGCGCTGGTAAGTACCATCAATATGGCAATTGCAAATAACACCGTTTCCATAATCGTCGCTGGACCTATCGCAAAGACCATTAATGATGAATATGAGTTAGATAATAAGAAAACGGCTTCTATTCTGGATATTTTCGCTTGTATCTTTCAGGGCTTATTACCTTATGGAGCGCAGGTTTTAATGATTTTGAGCTTCTCAGAAGGTAATATCAATTACCTGGATCTTGTAGCAAATACGTGGTATTTACTGTTGCTGTTTGTAGTTACAATCTTATACATCATCTTTAAGAGTGATACTAATAATCACGCTTTTGCGAAAGCTAACTAAGTAATATTAAAGCAAGAGGTAATTTTTAAAAGAAGATGGTGTTTAAATAAAATTCCAGCGAAAGCGAATAATGGTAAGCTAGATAATAGCATCATCTAGCTTGCCATATTTTTTATTGATTTGTCAATATTACAATTGTTACGTCAATATCTTCCCAAACTTTATTCTCATGATAATCACCACATACATTATCTAGCGCATCATAACCTAACTGCCAGTCAAAAATATTCATATCTGGAATACTTCCAGAAAGCACAAGACTATCCTCATTTACAACAATATCAAAAGTCTCTGTTGCTGTGATTCCATTCATTTCAAAAAGTATGGTGACCTCATTGTTATCATAACTAATTACATCTCCTATGATATCTGGTGTAAAGGCACTGAAAAATGTTCCTACATTAGTGGTTCTCTCTGACTCATTGCCCACATTAACAGAGCTTGTGTTTACAGTTACCTTAGCATTATCGAGTAAATCAATAGGTGCAATTGCGTTCTCGTTCAGTTCGTAGCTTATTTCATCAAAGGTACCACTCACTCCTGCCCTATTGTCGTAGTCTGGGTATTTATATGCTGTCCATTCTATTTGTATTCTAGCTGCAGGAACTTCTTCTTCATTTGCACTTAATAACGCTAAGAAAGTCTCGAAACTCTCACTCTCTTCTTGAGTAAGTTGGACAGCATCGGCTGGCGGCATTACAGTATTTGAAGTAGAAGATATACGACTTACCATCTGTACGATATTTGATTTAGTTTTTTCATACGTATCATAGCGGTTGTTACCTTCTATATGATATATATGGCAGGAAATACACTTATTATCAATGACTTGTTTTAATGTAGTTGTGTAATACTCTTGAGCCGCAGCATCATTTACAGGGTACTCAACATCTGCTTGCTCTGAGGTACAGCCGGTCATTACGAGTAGACCTAATACAATTATTAATTTATAAGCTGACATTTTGATAATATAATTTCATTAAACATCTCATCTAATCCACTGTAAACCCCCTTCACAGTTATTTCATTTCCTATGGTTAAGGACCCTTCCAGTTGAGCGTTTTCTATTTCACACTTTATTTGCTCATTAAGAATAACAATGGTTGTTTGTTCTCCTTTTTCTAATAATGAGACCTTACCGGTAACCTCGATAACTTGATTTAATAAGGTACGAGCAGCCTCTGTATCAGATTCCATCTTGTCAATTAAGGTGGTTGCCGTAACTTTCAAATCTGCATTTGAGGTAGTAACACTTTCTGCGGGCTTATTAAATGAATAGATCCCGTAAACAATAGCCCCTACAATGACTAAAAGCGCAACAATACTTATCTTTTTACCCATATTACTTATAATTTGCTACAAGATTAACATCAATGTCTGCTGCAATTTTGTCTTTTACAAGAGATGGTATTTCAATGTCATATGTTTCTAAAACAAGTTTAAAGTCGCTAGTTACCTTTAAGGTTTTGTCTTTCATTACTTCAATAGTCGCTTTAACAGACGTAGGTTGTTTTTTACCATGAAAAAGCATAGTGCCATTAATATTTACATCTTCATAAACTTGAGGAGAATTTAAATCAATATCCGTTTCAAAAGTTCCTTGAAATTTTGCAGATGGATACTTATCTGAGTGCACATATTTTTCATTAAAGTGCTCCTCCATCAAGGCTTTTTCAAATTTGAAAGATTTGAGTAATACATTAAAAGCTATTAACTTCTTCTCTATATTAAGAATGCTAGCTGCTTGATTACTTGTAGCCTCAATATTTTCTATAGGGGTTTTTGAGGAGAAAGAGATAGTGCCCGTTCTAGTAACTAGCTTTTCTTGTGCTTGAGTAAGGCTTGAAGCAAAGACTAGAAATAAAATTGCGATTGATTTGTACATGGTATAAGAGTTAAATTGATTTGTTATAATGAGAATTCTCGCAGTATGCTGAAACCGAAGTTAATATCACGATTGAAGAAATTACCGCTTTGATTGATAGCAAATTTCCCTGGGTGTAAAGCAAATGCATTTGTAAAAAACAATTGAAAAACATGGCCGCCTGTCTCTATATCAAGTCCTAAAGCGAGCGTATTCTTGCGAGCACTGTGCGCGTCAAAGGTAGGTAGCGTGTAATAATACTCCCCATTAATCGAAATAGATCTCGATATGAGATAACGACCACCTACAGCTATGGAATATATAGCGTTAGGATCTTCCTGAGTTTCAGTTAAGTTTCTGTAAACTAATGTAGGAGAAAGTTGAAGGGATAGTTTTTCTGAAAACTTGCGACTTATCAGTAATTGATTTACATATTCTAGTCTTCCTGAAAAGTTATTATTACGTGCCTCTGGAAAATACTCTCTAGTCTTAATATCTAAGCTCCCAAAATAGCTTAATGCAAAAGGAAATGACTTTGATCCAGATCTTTGTCTAAGAGCACTTACCTTAATACTATTTGAATAGGTTTTGTCTGGCTTATTTGATCTCGCCACACCCAGTTGAATATAGTCTGTAAGGCCATATTCTAGACTAAAGTGCATATTATTAATTTGATCAAGACCAAAGAAATTGTCAATACCTTTTATTTTTCCAAAAACGTGTGAGATTCTAAAGTGTAATTGACTTTTCTTTACACGTTCAGTAGATTGCCCGATAAGTAATCTAGTAGATTTAAATGAAGCGATAACTTCGTTATCTCCTTCTATAGTAAGGTCATCAAGTTCTGAGAATAAATCATCGATTTCTGTTTCTTGTGGTTCTTGAGATTGAATGCTTAGCGAGAATACTGCACTGAATAGTATTGACAAGAAAAATTTCATTAATAAGGTATAAGTTGGTTAGCTTAAGTTTGTTAAGACCTTTTTTAAGAGGTTTTACAAATTCAGCTCAAATTTAGAGTATAATCACAAATAATCTTAACAAATTTTAACTTTTAATCAGAGTAACAGAAAGTTACCCAATAATTACTCGCATTACTATATATGTCACAAAGGCACTTATAACGTGCCATGCTATGATGAGTTCTTAAATTTGTAAATCAGATTAAGCTTAAAGTCTTATCACAAACGTTTTATTTAGAATTTCACTTTCTAACGTATACTGTTAAACCTATCCCAAAATCAAACCCTACCGAGAACCGAATGAGAAGCTGCTGCGTTATATATGTAAATCTATATAACACAAACACTAAACAATTATGAAAACAGTAAACGTATTATCAATGGCACTTTGTGCAGGACTTTTATCACTTGCATCATGTGAAGGTTCAAAAAACATGGGAAAAGAAGAAGCAGCAGATCAAAAAGAGATGATGGATGATAAGTTGTCTCAAGTAGAAGATATGATGGACAATAAAATGACTGAGGGAGAAGACATGATGGATGAAATGACAGTAATGGTAGGTGGAGCAGCAATGTATCCTTCTAAAAATATTGTTGAGAATGCTGTAAACTCAAAAGACCACACTACCCTAGTTGCTGCGGTAAAAGCTGCAGGACTTGTAGAAACTTTACAAGGAGAAGGACCATTTACAGTTTTTGCCCCTACAAACGCTGCTTTTGAAAAACTTCCAGAAGGAACGGTTGCAACATTACTTAAGCCAGAAAACAAAACAGCTTTACAAGGTGTACTTACCTACCATGTAGTTGCAGGAAATTTTGATGCAGCTGCTATTATGAGTGAGATTAAAAACAATAATGGTACAGCTATTTTTACAACTGTAAACGGAGCAAAACTAATGGCTTCTTTAAATGGATCATCAGTAGTTCTTATGGACCAAAATGGAAATAAGTCTAAAGTAACTATAGCAGATGTAAATCAATCTAACGGTGTAATACACGTAGTTGATACCGTGGTTTTACCAGCTAAATAATTATAAGAATACCCAACTTGAAAAGCGTCGACTGTAATAAACAGTTGGCGCTTTTTTTATTCCAGCTTTTTTATGCGGTAAATCCCTTGTATTAAAAGAACTAGCTCAATGATTTTGAGATTGTGAATATCTATTGTGGTTTTTTAATTTTTCGCCTTGAGCTAACCGCTATTTTTGGCAACCTTAAAATAAAAGAGATATGAGTGCAACTTGGTATGAGTGCAAAGTAAAGTATAGAAAGTTTGATGAAGCATCAGGAACACAAAAGGTAAAAACGGAGCCTTTTTTAGTAGATGCCATATCATATACAGAAGCCGAAAGTAGGATAACCCAAGAAATGGCAGCCTATTTAAGTGATAGCGAAGAAATCAAAATCACAAATATAAAAGTAGCAAACTACGCAGAGATTCATCCATTTGAAAATTCTGATAGGTGGTTTAAATCTCGAGTATCTCTTATCGCCTTTGACGAAGAAAGTGGTAAAGAGCGCAAGACTAACCAGTATTTACTAGTACAAGCAAATGATGTAAAGGAAGCTTATGAAAATACGGTAACGACCATGAAAGATACCATGGGTGAATATACTATCCCGGCAGTTTCTGAGTCACCTATTATGGACGTATTTCCATACTTTTCTGGAGAAGAAGAAGATCTTGAGCGTCTAGAAGAATTTACACGAATCAAAGATTCTGTACCCGTAGATCATAGTGAAAATGAAAAACTAGCGATGGAAGACGCTCTCACTACCGAAGAGGAATAAACCTTTTTTAATTACGATACTAAAAGAGGCTGTTTGTATAATTACAATCAGCCTCTTTATTTTATAAGAACCTGTACGTGTGACCATACTGTTTACGTTGTGTGATAAGTATCTTTGTCTAACTTAGTATATATATTACATAGGTTCTAAATATCAAGAATATGATCCCAAAACTTCATTACATCTCTCAAGGTAACTCGCTTAAAGAGCATATAGAGCACATACAGAAAGCATGTAATGCTGGAGCAGAGCTCGTACAGCTACGTGTAAAAAAATGTTCTCAAAAAAAGCTGCTAGCCATTGCTCAAGAAGCTAGAGAGATTACCGCTCATTTCCAGACGAGATTAATTATTAATGATGATTATAAAATTGCCAAAGAAGTCAAAGCAGATGGCGTACATCTAGGAAGCTCTGATACCTGCCCTACCATTGCTAGAAAACACTTATATACTTGGCAAATTATAGGAGGTACTGCACATACTTTACAAGATTGTGAGACGCTTATTACAAAGCAAGTAGATTATATAAGTCTAGGGCCTTACAGCACTACTACCACAAAAGAAACTAGAGCAAGCACGCTGGGTGTTTCTGGTTACAAAGCGATTATAGAAGAACTGGGAACCACTACTCCTATTCTTGCCGTGGGAGGCATTACTCTTAATGATGTTAAGGATATATTAGAAGTAGGTATCGATGGTATTGCCGTTTCAAAAGCGATAACGACAGATTTTAATAGCATTCGCTTGTTTAATGAACTGCTGGGTGCATCATCTACACATGAACAGCGACATACCTTTGAATAATGCTTCTCCGTAATTTATGATAGTTACGCTTTCGCGAAAGCGTAAAAAGTTTACAAAGAAAAAGCCCATCTAAATTAATAGATGGGCTTTTTTTAAAACTTGAAGTATATGTTAGATAACTCTTACGTTTACTGCGTTTAATCCTTTGTTACCTTCTTTAAGTTCAAATTCAACTTGATCACCTTCGCGAATCTCGTCGATTAACCCAGAAATGTGTACAAAGTGGTCTTTTTCAACACCTTCTTCTGTAATAAAACCAAATCCTTTAGTGTCGTTGAAAAATTTTACTGTTCCGTTATTCATAATATAATGTATTTAAAAATGTGATTATTTTTTATCACAATGCAAAACTACAATTAAAAATTACCAATCTATAGGGAAATAGTCTTTTAAAAATTTTCCAGACCAATGTTTTCCCGTATTGATACCATCAATAAGTGGATCCATTACCCTAGCAGCGCCATCTACAATGTCTAACGGTGGTTGAAAGTCATGTACTTCTACTTTCTTTTTTGATAATTCTGCAGGGTCCTCATCTGTTACCCATCCCGTATCTACGGCATTCATATAAATTCCAGACTTAGCAAAAGTGGCAGAAGATGTGTGTGTAAGCATGTTTAATGCCGCCTTGGCCATATTAGTATGTGGATGCCTATCCTCCTTTTTAAAACGGTGAAATTTACCTTCCATAGCAGATACATTTATGATATGCTTTTGTCCGGTATTTTCCTTCATCATAAGGTTAGACAAGCGATTACATAAAACAAATGGCGCCACAGCATTTACTAGCTGTACTTCTACCATCTCCGTAGTTTCTATCTCGCCTAGCTTTAATCGCCAGCTATTAGTCTTACGTAAGTCTACTTGTTGTAAATCTGCATCCAGTTTCCCTTCTGGAAAGACTTCGCTAGTTTGTAAGGAATTATCAAAACTGTAAGGAATCTGAGAAAGCTCTGCCGAACTGCGTAGGCCAATACCTGGTTCAGGTCCATGCCAAGTAACTGGAAGCACATTATTCTTACTAGTTTTTGCGGTGCTCACACTTAAGTCTGATAACTCCTGCAGGCAAGTAATGTGATCTTGTAATAGTGGCTGCGCGAGCTTAGGAAGATGGTCTACCGGCAGCTTTTCATTTTCCATTAAGTGGAAATAAAAACCAGATGGTCTGCGCACCGTTTGTGCCGCGTTATTAATTAAAATATCGAGTCTATCGTACTTCTGCTCTATATAATTACAGAAAATCTCTACACTAGGGATATGTCGTAAGTCAAGGCCATGAATGTGCAGGCGGTCACTCCAGTCATTATAATCATCTTCCTTTGCATATCGTATTGCGCTATCTGCAGGAAAACGTGTGGTTGCTACCACCGTCGCACCAGAACGTAGGAGCATGAGAGTTATATGATAACCTATTTTTAATCTTGAGCCTGTTATTACAGCAACTTGCCCTTTTAAATCGGCTGTTTGAAAACGTTTTGCATAATTAAGATCACCACATGAGGTACACATTGCATCGTAAAAGTGATGTAGCTTAGTATACACTGTTTTACACACATAGCAATTTCTTGGAGACTCGAGTTCAGGTGTATCTTCTGGAATTGCAGCTGCGCCTAGCAACTTGGGAGCAACAAAGAGCGCAGCTTCTCTAGCAGAACGTATACCTGTTGATTTACGAGCGTGTTTATCTCTCGCAATCATTTTACGTTTGGCTGCTTTCTTTGCGTCTTTCCTCCTACGCTGGAACTCATCTCTATTAGGTCGAGATAACATTCCTGAGGCTTTGAGAAGCGCTGTGCGCTGTTCTTCTGGAAGCTCAAAAAGCTGATTTGTATCGGCTACTAGTTGTTCTAAAGTGGTTATACATTCATTTATTTCTTCTGGTGACAGAATACGTTTATCGTCATGGGTGCTCTTATCTTCCGGCATATTGCTCTGCAAACTAAATTTTGGTAAAGGTAATTATACTGCGTTTTACCGTGGTGATAATAACTCTTATTATTATACTGATATGTATGAATAACGCTTTCGCGAAAGCGAAACGCACTAGAAATAGAAGTTTTAAGACTATAGACCATTAATTTATCATTAAGTAGGTAGTTTTAGTGTTCAATATGCGAAATATCTATACTTAAATTTTCTAAAAGCTGTGATTGAATAAATTTTATGTCTGTTGTTATTGATTTATTATCAGTTGAATAGCTCAATTTTTACGATGAAAATAAATATTGTTCTAAAAATTATAATTATTTGTTAAAAGTTCATTTTTCACATTGAGAATACCTTGCTTATCTGTGGTTATTTGTCTGATTTATGCATATTTGCGTCACAATTAAGCAAATCTGAATGATTAAAAACTACACTGTTTACTTTCTCTTTCTATTACTTAGCACTTCGGTTTTTGGTCAGAAGGTTGGAATTAATACTCAAACTCCTCGTAAAACATTAGAAGTTGCAGGAGATATGGTAGTTACTCAACAAACCGTAATATCAGAATTGCCACCAATTGCAGATGGTGATGAAGCGAGTTTTCTAATTCAAAATGACAGTGACTTTATTATTAAGCTTGATCCTAAAAATCCTTCTGGTGCGGCATTAGGTTATATACAGACATATATTATCGAAAATCCAAACTTAGACTGGGTAAGAGATTTTGACACAGGCATTTCGGCCACAGATTACGAACTTATTGTGGCTTCTGCACATTTTAACAATCAACTCGTACTTGTCGGAATAGAACAAGACAAATTCTCTTTACCCTATACTTCTACTTTTATCGAAAATGGGACTTGGCATATCATTGCAGATTATCCTGGTGTGGCAAACGACTTTGATACAGTAGATTCTAAGTGGGAAATACAGACATTGATTTTTTCTAAGGATTTAACTAAGCAATTTGGTGTCATTTCAGTCCCAATGGGCGGCGGAACTACAAACGCGGCTGCAACACCATTTATAGATTAATTATGCGAACGTTTCTATTATTGTTAATCTTATTCTCATCACTTGCGCATGCTCAAGTAGGCATAGGAACAACAAATCCTCAAGCAGATTTACATATTGCAGGTGATTTACTGGTGCAAGACGATTTTAAAACAGCAGAGCTCGGAACGGTTTCTGCCGCAGAAGAAGATTTTGAATTAGTGACTCATATTACTACTAGTAATCCTCCTGGACTTGTTACAAAGCTTGATGTTTCAGAAGTTTCTGCGGCTCCTATCAATGTTGTAAATTATACATTCTCAAACCTAGAAGGTGATAACCTTACAGATGTCGATTTACAATTTAAGACTGATAAGTATATCGTCGCTGTTGCAAATTTTCAATATATAGGGGATGGAGTTAGTAAAACTACTGTAAACCCTACGGTGCGATCTATGGGTACTTTTGTAATAAGAACCTTTGAAAGTGGAGATTCTTGGCATCTTGAAATTGGAAACAGAGAGCTAGATCCACTTGCAGGTGGTACTGTTACTTACAAAGTCACACTAGTTGTTTATGATAAATCTTACTACAGAGAACTACCACAAATCATTACTAACTTAGGCTCCTCAAATAGCGGTACAGCTTCATCAATACCTGATTTAAATTGAGAACTTCATTACTTTCATATTCTTTAGTGCTGGTTACAGCAGTATGTTGCATATCTACAATGCGCGCTCAGGTAGGAATAAATAAACCTAATCCCTCAGCAATACTTGACGTAGATGGTGATGTAATTGTAGATCAGACATTAACACTAGAAAACCCAGGAAACTCATTAGAAATAAGGGGTTTAAATCTACTTGTTGTTTCTACTGCTAATGATATGCTACAGTATGACATTGATATTGCAAAATATGGGCCTATTAACAATGTGCAATTTGAATTTACAGATTTATCTTATGATGGCTTACAAGATTATAATACTCAGGTCCCTGTAGATGAATATGAAATGGTTGTACACAGTTTTTTCTTTAAGCGAGTGGGAAGCGATAACTATAACGTATTGTTGGGAAGTAATTCATCTGTTTTAAATGTAGAGGGTTATCAGGTGTATGCTTATAAACACGCCACACACAATACATGGTTTTTGAGAGCTATTGTAAACGACTCATCATTTCAGATTGATACTGGCTTGGGTACTATTATAGAAAATAATATTGATATGATTCTCAATGTAGCTTTATACCGCAAAGGATTACTTACTAAAACCCTTAACGAGGTTAATGTAGATATGGAAACTTCAAGTACTGGTACAGCTCCTCTTCCTGCTGGATTTACAAATTAATGAAGGTCTATATGATATGAGGTTATTAAAGCCAACTAATTAAATAGTAAGTGCTTTAAAATCTCGCAAAAAAGTATATTCGCGCCATGTGGATGTATTTAGGCTTACTAGCCGCACTTTTTCTTGGATTACACAACTTAGCAAAGAAACATGCAGTACAAGGTAACGAAGTGTTACCTGTATTGTTAGGTACACTCTGCGCTGGTTTTGTATTAATACTTCCATTTTTTATAGGTTCAAGATTTTTTCCAGAATACACTAAGGAAATAGGGTTTTACATCACTCCTATTCCATGGAAAACGCATGGTTTTATCATTATCAAATCCATGATTATGACTGCCTCATGGATTCTAGCATATCAAGCTTTAAAGCACCTACCTATCACCATAGTAACTCCTATACGATCTGCTGGACCGTTTTTTACATTTATAGGTGCTATTTATATATATAGAGAGCAACCTAATGCTCTACAATGGGTAGGTTTCTTTGTGATTATTCTATCAGTAATTCTTTATGCAAATATTGGTAAGAAAGAAGGGATTCACTTTAGAAAGAATAAGTGGATTTTTGCCATTATAGGTGCTACTTTCCTAGGAGCCTCCAGCGGATTGTACGACAAGTTCTTAATTCAGAATCTATCTCTTAATCCTCAAACGTTGCAGTTTTGGTTTTGCTGGTATACTATTTTAATGCTACTAGCCATTCTAGCGATTACTTGGTTTCCAAAAGCCGAAAAAAGACAAGCCTTTACCTTTAGGTGGACCATAATAGCCGTAGGTGTACTGCTACAAACCGCCGATTATTTTTATTTTAAAGCGCTGCAGGACCCAGATGCGCTTATCGTGCTACTTTCTGCAATAAAACGTAGCCAACTTATCATTGCCGTAGTTATAGGTGGTCTTGTATTCAAGGAAAAGAATAAACGCAAGAAACTAGTGCCGCTCGCAGGTATTTTGCTTGGTGTCTTCCTTATTTTGTATTCTTAGTGAGGTGCTGTTCGGTTATAACAGACTGGTGTTAGCCTGTAGCTCATGCTTAAACTTAATTAAATAGTGTGCTTTTTTCACGCTTTCGCGAAAGCGTAACATCACACCTATACGCCTTCTTAGTTATTAAACCTGCTCTGTTTACAAACCATAATTAATACTCCTAATTCTCTTGTTAAATTAAATGTTTGTTAAAAAAGAATGAACGTTCATTTTTGATGCTATCTTTGCACCAGCAATAAGATAACATGGCAAAACTTCAAAAAAGTATAGATAAACGTAATGCGCTTGTAAAGGCGACCATAGAGCTTGTAAACAATAATGGTTTTCACGCTACTCCTATGAGTAAAATAGCCAAAATGGCAAACGTTTCTCCTGCCACTATCTATTTATATTTTGAGAATAAGCAAGACCTCGTTAATAAAACATATATAGAAGTTAAGGCTTCTTATACAGAATATGCATTTGCATCTTACGACACCACGCTGCCAGTAGAATCAGGTTTTGAGTACATCTGGAAGCGCATTGCAGATTTTAAATTAAAGGAATGTGAGAAAGCAATGTTTCTTGCTCAGTGTGATAACACTCCTATGATTGATGAGGAAAGCAGACAAGAAGGAATAAAGCACTTACAGCCCCTACTCGACTTATGGGAACGCGGTAAAAAGGAAGGAATTATCAAACCATTATCAGATTTTATACTATACGCATATGCAATTAATCCGCTTTCATTTTTAATGATGACCCAAAAGCGAGGAGCCTTTCAATTAGATAAAACTCACATGGAAGAAGCTTATCAATCTGCATGGAGTAGTATTAAAGTATGTCAATAAAAAACAACAAGAAACCAAATAATAAGAATATGGATTTATTAGATAAGTTAAACTGGAGATATGCCGCAAAGGCAATGAATGGTGAAAAAGTAGCCGAAGATAAAATTGAAAGAATTTTAGAAGCTACAAGACTTGCTCCTACTTCAAGCGGACTACAACCTTTTGAGGTTATGGTAATTAAAAATCAAGACATTAAAGAACAAATTAGACCTGTAGCATGGAACCAGTCTGTAGTTACGGATTGCTCACACTTGTTAGTTTTTGCTGCTTGGGATACATATACTCCTGAGAGAATCAACTACATGTTTGATCTTACTAATGATATAAGAGGCTTTAAAAACGAAGGATGGGAAAACTACCGCCAGATGTTATTAGATTCTTACCCACAAAAAGATGAGCAAGAAAACTTTGAGCACGCTGCGAGACAAGCATACATCGCTTTTTCGCATGCAATTATCGCTGCAGCTTATGAAAATGTAGATGCAACACCATTAGAAGGTTTTGACGCTACAGAAGTAGATAAAATATTAGGCTTACGCGAAAAAGGTTTACGTAGTGCAGTATTACTTCCTTTAGGATATAGAAAAGAAGATGAAGACTGGCTAGTAAATCTTGTAAAGGTGAGAAAGCCTATGGAAGATATGGTGACTGTAATAGAGTAAATATATATAGCGATGACTAAAAGTATATTATTAAAAAGTAGACCAGAAGGAACACCATCTTTATCAAATTTTGAATTTGTTACAGATGAAAAAAACTTATCTGCTGGTTCTGGTGAAATCTTAGTAGAAGCAGCATATGTTTCTGTAGACCCTTATTTAAGAGGTAGAATGAGTGATGCAAAGTCATACATTGCACCTTTTGAAATAGGTAAACCTATACACTCTGGCGTAGTTGCAAAAGTAATAGCATCTAATAATGATGCTTTTAAGGAAGGTGATTATGTTTCTGGAATGCTGGATTGGGCAACTGCTCAAGTGCATACTGGAGAAGGACTGCTTAAAGTAGATCCGTCAAAAGCATCATTGAGTGCATACTTAGGTATTTTAGGAATGACTGGACTTACAGCTTTTCTAGGGTTACATGAGATAGGAAAACCCGTAGCAGGAGAAACGCTCGTAGTTTCTGGTGCGGCTGGTGCTGTAGGTAGTGTTGTAGGGCAGATTGGAAAAATCTTAGGACTGCGTGTAGTAGGAATTGCTGGAACTGATGAGAAGGTAGCAATGCTTAAAGACAAATTTGGCTTTGATGCAGCTATCAACTACAACACTACAGATGATATGGCGGCGGCAATAAAAGCTGCAGCGCCTGATGGTGTAGATGTATACTTTGATAATGTAGGTGGACCCATCTCTGACGCAGTGCTTGTAAATATAAATCGCTTTGCAAGAATGATTATTTGTGGAGCAATCTCTGTGTATAACACTACAGAAATACCAATGAGTATGAGTGTACAGCCATTTTTAGTTAAAAATAGCGCACTAATGCAAGGCTTTATTGTCTCGAACTATGCAGAGAAATTTCCTGAGGCTATGAAGCAACTGGCTACTTGGTTATCTGAAGGTAAACTGACTTACACGGAAACTGTAGTAGAAGGTTTTGAGAATATCCCAACAGCTTTTATTGATTTATTTGAAGGTAAAAACAAAGGGAAGATGGTCGTAAAGATCTAAGAAATATTGAAAGAAAAAGAAAAGTACGATGAACAATTTTGAATTTAAGAATCCGACTAAAGTCATCTTTGGAAAGGATACGATTGCAAAGCTAAGTGAAGAGATTCCTGCAGATGCTAAGGTGCTACTATTATATGGTGGTGGAAGTATCAAGAAGAATGGAATTTACGACCAAGTAAAAACAGCGCTATCAGATGTAGATGTTACTGAGTTTGGGGGTATTCCTGCAAATCCTGAGTATGCAATACTTATGGAAGCGTTAGAGGTAATTAAAGACAAAGAAATTACATATTTACTTGCTGTGGGTGGTGGTTCTGTAATTGATGGAACAAAGTTTTTATCTGCAGCAGCTCTTTATGATGGAGATACGCCATGGGATATTCTTACACAGAATATTAAAACTGAGAAAGGAATGCCTTTTGGAACGGTATTAACACTACCAGCTACAGGATCTGAGATGAACTCAGGATCTGTAATTACGAGAAAGGAAACGCAAGAAAAGCTTGCTATGGGAGGTCCAGGATTATTTCCAGTATTTTCGATCTTAGATCCGCAGGTTATTACTTCTATTCCAGAACGCCAGCTAGCAAATGGTCTTACAGACGCATTTACTCATGTTCTTGAGCAATATATGACGTACCCTATAGGTGCGCGTTTACAAGATCGTTTTGCCGAGAGTATCTTACAAACACTTATCGAGGTAGCTCCTACTGTTATTAAAGACCCAACAGATTACAAAGCCGCAGCAGATTTTATGTGGAGTTGTACTATGGCTCTTAATGGGTTAATCCAAAAAGGAGTTCCTACGGACTGGGCGGTACATGCCATTGGTCATGAACTTACAGCAATGTTTGGTATAGATCACGCACGTACGTTAGCAGTTATTGCTCCTAGTCACTATAAATTCAATTTTGAAGCTAAAAAAGAGAAACTGGCTCAATATGCAGAACGTGTATGGAACGTAACAGATGGTAGTGTAGATGATAAAGCCTATGCTGCTATTGAAAAGACGGAGGCTTTCTTCAAAGAATTAGGAATAGATACGAAGCTCTCAGATTACACAGAAGATTACAAAGGAACTGCTGAGAAAATTTCTAAGCGATTTACAGATCGTGGCTGGGAAGGTCTAGGAGAACACCAATCATTAACTCCTGATAATGTAGAGAAAATAGTCAAAATGGCTTACTAATAACAATTATGAAAATTATCCAATCACTAGCACTTGTGCTTACTATTATTACAGCAACAAGCTGTAAAGAATCAAACACAAAAACAACTTCTGAAAAAGTTTCGGAAGTAACAACAGAAACCAAAAAAGAAAAAGAAATGAACGTTTTATTTGTATTAACATCACACGACCAACTAGGAGACACTGGAAAGAAAACAGGATTTTGGGTAGAAGAATTTGCTGCACCATATTACTCGTTACTTGACAAAGGTGTAAACATCACAATCGCAACTCCAAAGGGAGGAGCTGCACCTATTGATCCAAGTAGTGACTCTCCAGACGCTGCAACAGAAGCTACAGAGCGTTTTGACAAAGATGAAACTGCAAAAAACCTTATCGCAAACACAAAAGTGCTTGCAGATATGAACGCAGACGATTTTGACGCTGTATTCTACCCAGGAGGTCATGGACCATTATGGGATCTTGCAAATGATGATAAGTCTATCGCACTTATTGAAAAATTTAATAGTCAAGATAAGCCAGTAGCTTTTGTATGTCATGCTCCAGCTGCATTGAAAGGTGTAAAAGGAACTGATGGAAACCCATTAGTACAAGGAAGAAAAGTAACAGGATTTACTAATACTGAAGAAGAGGCTGTACAACTTACTGAGGTAGTACCTTTCTTAGTAGAAGACATGCTTACTAAAAATGGTGGTATCTATTCTAAAAAAGAAGATTGGGCTGCATATGCAATCCAAGATGGAAACCTTATTACAGGTCAAAACCCAGCTTCATCAGAACTAGTTGCAGATAAATTATTAGAAAGTATCAAGTAATTGATGTAATTATTACAAGTAAAAAGGTTGCCATTTGGCAACCTTTTTTTATGGAATCAAGTGTGGTATTCTTTAGTCTAATCTATTTTGATAAGTCACGCTTTCGCGAAAGCGTAAAAAGCTATAAATGACATTAAAATTATAAATGTTAGTGAAATTAACATCTACCCCGTAGGTTGCCTCCACTGCGTTAAAACACTCTTATTGCCTTCTTAAAATACCACTAAGACCTATGGTAAAGCTGCAAAGTCCACTTAACTTTATAAAAAAACAAAATTATGGAACTTACAAATAAGACAATAATCATTACAGGAGCATCAAGTGGTATAGGAGAAGCAACCGCACATAAACTAGCATCACACGGGGCTAATGTGGTATTAATGGCTCGTAGTGAAGATAAATTGAAAGACTTACAAAAAGCAATTACAGATAATGGTGGAAAAGCGATTGTAGCAACAGGTGATGTAACAAGCAAAGAAGATTTTGATAAAGGTGTTGAGGCAGCGATAAAGGAATATGGTCAGATAGATGCGCTTATAAATAACGCAGGATTAATGCCATTATCATTTATAGAAAAACTCAAAACAGATGAGTGGATGCAAATGGTAGATGTAAATATTAAAGGAGTACTAAATGGAGTTGCAGCCGTTCTACCAGAACTGAAAAAGAATAAAGGAGGTCATATTATAAATATATCTTCAATGGCAGCACATCGCTATTTTCCTGGTGGAGCTGTGTACTGCGCCACAAAAAGCGCTGTAAAAATGTTTTCTGAAGGACTACGTCAAGAGCTAGCTCCAGAATATGGAATTAACGTAACATCTATTGAGCCAGGTGCCGTAAGTACAAGCCTTACTGAAACAATTACAGACGAGGACGTTAAAGAAATGATGGAAGGAATGCAAGAAATGACAACTTTAGAATCTGAAGATATTGCTAATGCAATTTATTACTCATTAAGCCAGCCAGCACGTGTAAATATTAACGATGTTTATATTGTGCCAAGTGAGCAAAAGTAAGCTCAGGTAATTATAACAATAGAAATAATGTAGGGTATGCTTTCGCAAAAGCATACCCTTTTATTTTACCATATTTCTATGCGCTCCTCCACTTTCTTAAAGTTTTCTTGTCCTTCTACTACATCAAAGGCTTCATAAAAAGGTGTAAAGTTCATTAATGGACCGTTTACACGCCACATAGGTGGTGAGTGTGGGTCTGTAGCCACATAATTACGCAAGTATTCATCTCTTGTCTTTACTCGCCATATACGAGCTACAGACATAAAAAATCTTTGATTAGGCGTGTAACCGCCTATGGAGATCGTATCTTTTCCTTGCTCCGTCATTTTAAAGGCATCATAAGCAATTGCGATTCCGCCATTATCTGCGGTGTTCTCTCCTACTGTGAGTGCTCCTTTGAGGTGCACACTATCTAAAACGGTAAAAGAATCATACTGCTCGATAATTTGCTGTGTCTTTGCCTTAAATTTTTTGTAGTCATCATCTGTCCACCAGTTTGTTACATTTCCATCTTTGTCATACTGCGCTCCTTGATCATCAAAAGCATGTGTAAACTCATGACCTATTACCATACCTATGCCTCCGTAATTTACGGCATCGTCTGCATAAAGATCAAAATAAGGCGGTTGTAATATTCCAGCAGGAAACACGATTTCATTAAGAGATGGGTTATAATATGCTGTAACTGTAGATGGAGTTGTACCCCATTCATCACGATTAGGCGCTTTGTTTAATTGTTTAAGTTCGTAGTTGTAACTGTCTTTACGTAAAGCTACTACGTTTTCAAAAAACTGTCCTCTGTCGATTGACACATCATATTCGCGCCATACATCTGGATACCCTATTTTTTTATTGATAGCATACAGCTTTTCTTTAGCTTTTACTTTAGTACTATCACTCATCCATGCTAGGTTTTCAATGCGAACTTCTAGTGCGCTCTGAAAATTATTTACAAGTTCCAGCGCTCTCTTTTTTGCATCCTCATTGAAGTAACGCTTGACATACAGCTGCCCTAATGCAAATCCTATTTGCCTGTCTACATTACGTACCATGCGTTTAGATCGAGATTGTTGCTCAGACTGTCCAGATATCACCTTAGTGTAGGCAAATGCAGCATCTTGAAATGGAGTGCTTAAGATATTATCATGACTACTTATAGAATGTGCTTTTAGATATACTTTCCACTGGGCTAGTGGCACACTTGATAACATGCTATTCAATGCATCATAATATGCGGGCTGTCTAACGTCAAGCGAGTCTACATTTGCTCCTAAGTTCTCTAGCATTTTTGGCCAACCTATAGCAGGTTGTTTAGCCGCTAGATCTTCAACTGAAAACTTATTGTAGTTGTCCTTTATGACTCTGCGCTCGATACGTGTTTTATGAGCGCTAGCAAGTTGTTGTTCTATGCTGTATACTGTTTCCGCTTTCGCGAAAGCGTTATCCTCACCCACTAATTCAAATATGGTAGCTAAGTACTTTTTATAAGCCTCTTGAATTGCTTTTGATGAGCCATCTTCATTGAAGTAATAATCACGGTCAGGTAATCCTAAACCAGTCTGACCAACATGCAGAATGTTCACGGTGCTATTTTTTTGATCTGGAGATATGTAAGGAGCTATTACCGAATAATCTCCGCTCATGATTTGCTTGCTCACAAAGCCCATCATCTCTGAAACATTATTAATGGATTCAATTCGATTGAGAATAGGTTTCATAGGTTCAATCCCTCGTTTATCAATACTTAAAGTATCCATACCTGACGCATAAAAATCACCTACAAGTTGTTCTACAGAACCTTTAGGATGAGTTTGCGTTGAGACCTCTTCTAAGATATTCTTTAATAACTCTTGCTGCGGAATGTTTAAAAATCTATACGCTCCCACTCCTACTTGATCATCTGCAATAACGGCATTATCATACCATGTTTTATTGACATGATTGTAGAAATTATCCCCAGGCGCAATGGAGGTATCTATACCGTCAAAGGCAATAGCTTTCTGTTTTTGCTGAGCGATATCTTCATTTCCACTTTTAGTATCACATGAAATCACTAAAACAGCTATGGCTGCTGAGTAAATAAGATTTTTCATAAGGTTATTATTAAATAGATTTAAATTATTCTTCCCATCCCCAAGGTGCGTCTGGAGTTTCTATAGGATTTGTGAGATCCATTACGACTGTAAACAATCGATTTGTACCTAGTCTTCTTAAGTTATATGTAAATGATGTTTCATCTACGGTAATCCACCACACATTAGTCGCTGCTCCGGGAATCATTTGCTGTGTGTGGACATCTGCAGGAAAAAATTGAATATTTGCTTTTCCAGTGTTACTGGCTGTACCACCATAAAAGTTAATTTCATCTTCGCTACCATCTTCGTGGCGGTGGTCATGTTTTAATGAGATAATTCCGTCATTCATAGTAAGTATCCACGTACGTGACTTATCATCACCTACAAAAAATGGGATTCTAATCTCGTTTTCACTGCAAGAACGTACATGCATAGTGAGTTGTTTACCACCAAAAGCCTTATCTTCTTTAGGTTGTTCAAGTACTCCTTGATATGCTTTACCACAATGCGCCTTCAGCGTATCCCAAAATTGCTGAGAAGGTACATCTGATTGAGCAGAGGCAGAAAATGAAATTAAACCGATTACGAGGAGAAAAAGAAGATTTTTTATCATTCTCAAATGTAATTAAATTTGAGATGGCTTAGATTATATCATAATCATTAAGAAATTATATTATAAAAATTATTATAATTTCTTAATCAATGAACACGTTAAAACTTGCTATTTCTTACTCCTAAACCAGTTAAACTCTGTACTCTTAATAACGTATCCTAATCTTATGATACTACTTGATTGCTGGTAATCAAGTAATGATTCTGCTTGGCCTAAATACCACTCAAGCATGATGTATTGGTTAAGTTTGCTGGTTTTAAAAGGATTATAATATAATCTAGAGCGCACCACGCCTCTACCATCAAAACCTAGTCCCTTGCGTAGCATAAGATTTAACGTGAGCTTATCATGTTTAATCTCATGGTTAATGTGTACTTCCCCTACTCCTGCATAATCTAAAAGATCTTCATTACTTTCTTGGTAACCAAAAGGCAGCCAAAGCTCAAATCGTGCTGTAGTATTTTTAAAAAGAGGTGTTGTGTATCCAGCGGTAATACGATTCCAACTACGAGAAGATATACTGTCTCTCCCGTTAGATTCATGCTCAAATTCAAGTGAGGCTATACCTCTCAATTGATTGTCCTTATTAAAAATGGCTTTACCTATAGCGATAGACGGATTGAAATTAACATCTCTAAAAGGTAATGACTCTTTATAAATATTCCAGAATGCCTTTTGTGTATATGTCAAATACAAATAGGACTCAAACGGAAGTAAGTCTCTTGAGATAATCTGTTTGAAACTTACTTGAAATTTGGCATCTGCGCTATTGCGATCTATATCTCTGTTTGTAGGTAAGCCCGTTACAAAGTAATTGTCTTGGTAACTAGAGAATGAAGGCAAGTCTTGTAAAGAATCATTAAACTTCTCACGAGTTATTTGCTGGCCTAAAGCAACGCTGCAAGATAGAGTCAGAACAAATATAAATAGTTGTTTTATCATCAGTTTAAGATATGAAATTACTAATATAATGCTGAGCTATTGCAATGAAAACTTAAACTAACCAAAGGAAAACGACAGCTTCTTGTGTTTAAAGCTTATTTTTCCTCTTCTTTTTTGGAAGCGACTTAGGTTCGTTACTTTTAAGAGTAGATGCGATACGTTCTGCCATCAGTTTATCAATGAGTTCTTCCTTTGTCAAGTGATGAAACACTGCGTGAACGCTTTCTTTTAGCTCCGCAGCAATTTCTCTGTTAGGCTTAGTTTTGAAGATTTTCTTAGCCCATAATACCGTATTATTATCCTCAATTTGTTGTGGTGACGCTTTCGCGAAAGCGGAAAAAGAAATACCAAGCTCATGTTCAAACTCAGGAATCTCTTTTACTTCCTCTTCTTGTAATATAGTAAGCGCATATCCAGTTGCACCAGCACGAGCTGTACGACCACTTCTGTGTACATACATATCGTAAAATTCTGGAAGGTGATAATTTACAACGTATTCAATACCTTTTACATCAATACCTCTAGCAGCAAGGTCTGTTGCTACCAGAATGTCAATATGCCCTTCTCTAAACTGCCCCATCATACGGTCACGTATAGCCTGACTTAAACTTCCATGGATGGCTCCCGAAGAAAATTTATTAATCGCTAGATTTTTGGCTAGTTTATTAACTGCTGCTTTTGTTTTACAAAAGATGATACCTCTCTGCCCTATTCTTGAGTTCAAGAAATGCATTAAAACGTCTAGTTTTTCAATAGGCTCAACAACTACATATTCATGTGTAATTTTCTGACTACCTAGGGTCGCCATTTCGGCGCTAACTTCTATTGGGTTCTTAGAAAGGTAATTTTGAACTATTTGTTTGATTGCTCCTGGCATGGTAGCAGATAATAGAAAAGTTCTTCTATTATTAGGCATAGCAGTAACAATAGTATCTAGACTATCTTTAAGTGAGCTTACCATCTCATCTGCTTCATCAAGCACAAGATAATTTGCTTGTGTGATGTTTATAGCCTTGCGCTCCATAAGATCTATAAGACGTCCAGGTGTTGCTACAATAATTTGAGCAGGTTCCTTAAGTCTTTCTATCTGATCTTTTACAGGTACACCTCCATAAAGAACGGCAATACTCACCTTAGGAAGGTTTACCGCAAGTGCCGCCATGTTAGATTGTATCTGTTGCCCTAGTTCTCTAGTAGGTACTAGAATTATTGCTTGGGTAGTTGGATTTGTACGATCTATAAGCTGTAATAACGGTACCCCAAAGGCTACCGTTTTTCCAGTTCCGGTTTGTGCGAGTGCTATGACATCCTTTTTAGACGTAAGCATAGCCGGGATGGCCTGCTGCTGTATATCTGTAGGTGAAGTAATCTCTTGTGATTGTAAGGCTTTCTGGATGGCATCCATCACGCCTAATGCAGTAAAAGTACTTGTCATAGTCTCTGTCTTATTTTAAATCCTATTTATCCTCTTAAATCTATCTGATTATTCAGTTTAAAAAGAAGCTATTTTTAAGCTTCTTGTAAATGTCTTTTAGACTTGCGGTAGTTATGCTTAGGGTAAATATTACGTTTTGCAAAACGATTAAGGTTTCCTGCATTTACCATTTTGATATAAATAGGCTTTGTAACTCCAAAGTACTCATACGTTGTACCGTCTGTAAATGTAATTTCAAGTAGTAATCCTTTGTGTTGATAATCTGCAATGGCAGCCTTAGTTATCGTCTCTGTGTATGCTTCTAGATTTGCGGCTTTGGTCTCTGGAGCCATGCTTACTAGAAAGTGATAACCATCGATAATACGACGACTTTGTATCTCTGCTTCTTCTTGTTTTGCGTCTCCATCTTGAAACTTATCTGGATGCCACTCTTTTACAAGGTTACGGTAGCTCTTTTTAAGTGCTTTAAGGTCAATTTCTTTTTCAACTCCAAAGAGTTTCTTGTACTCATTTATTCTCTTCATAATCAGGGCTTTTATCAGAGCGCGAAAGTACTCCTTTAAAATGGAATATAAATAAATTATAAAGAGTTAATAGTGTATGGCTCACTAATTCACTTTAAACAATAAAAGCCCGTCAGTTATGACGGGCTTTTCTCTTAATTGGAAGTATATATAACTTAGATAACCTTTACGTTAACTGCATTTAATCCTTTGTTTCCTTCTTTAAGGTCAAATTTCACTTCATCTCCTTCTCTAATCTCATCGATTAATCCAGATACGTGTACAAAGTGATCTCTTTCAACTCCCTCTTCAGTTATAAATCCAAAACCTTTAGTGTCGTTGAAAAATTTTACTGTTCCTTTATTCATTGTATTATAATTTAATGTATTAATACTTAGTAATAGGCAAAGATGGTGCCACAAACTACAAAGCAGTATCTCTGTATAGAGTTTTAGGCATATCAATGGATTAGCCGAGATGAGTTATAGAAGTACAACGTTTTAAGAAAAGTTTTTGAAAGTAAAATGTTAATATCACAGTATTGATTTTTAAAAAACAAATAGCTCTCTAGAATTAATATGGAAGTAATACACTGTAATCTAGATTGTTGAAATTTAAAATACTGCTAACTATTAAGTTTTTGAACCATGGATTTTATATATATTACAATACTTCTCTATGACTTGCCATGATTGCTTGTATCGTTAAACTATTTATAAAACGTTCAGCCTTAGATTTTTGTTAACACTTTAGATTTTAAATTTACGAAACCAAAAACATCAAAAGCTATGCAACATTCTAACGACACTATCTTAAAAAGTCTCAATGATTTAATTGAATATTCAACAGATTTTAGATTTCAACGTAGTGCTAGCTTTCAACAGCTTCACATTGCATTGATCAAACATTTTTTTAATGCTTCATCTGTTGTCTTAAATATTGATACTAATGAAGTTTGTTTAGGTCTAGACACTCTCAACAAAGGTGCAGAGGTAACTATTGAATATGATAACCTAGAAAAATTCTTAAAATCTTGTATACGCAATACTGCAAGTAATGTAGCATTTTACAAAAATATACTGCATTACTATGCAAGTAATACAGCAGTAGCTTAATAGAAATTAGAGCGATTCTTTTTGAGTCGCTTTTTTTATGCTTTCGCGAAAGCATAACCCCAACAAGTAACATACAGTAACCGCTTGTTATTTCTTAAAAAACAGCTGTTTATTGCCAAAAATGTACTAATTAAAACATAATCCAAATGCGAGAATATTACTTGCTCAGATTTCTCGTTATCTTTATGGAACGACAATCAAACCCATATAATTATGAATAATAACACAAAAGGAATATTAGGTCTACTCGCTGTAGCAGCAGGAGCTTTAGGATTATATAAATACAATAAAATGTCTCCTGAGGAGAAAGCAGCCTTAAAAGACAAAGCAAGAAAAGCTGGAGATACTCTTAAAGAAAGCTACAACGAAGTTGAGGACCAAGTTTCTGAAAAACTTACAAGCTTAAAGAACGCCCTAGAGCGCGAAACCGCCAAAGCTAAGAACTCTGTAAACAGAAACGTAGATCACGCAGAAGATGTAATTGATATTACTGCAGAGAATATTGAAAATACAGTAAAGTCATAAAACGATTTCAAGTAAAAAAAGTCCCATCTGTACGGTGGGACTTTTTTTGTTTTAAGGAAGTGATTTATACCCTACCTCTTCTAAAACGCATCTTCTTTGTTTGCGTCTTATCATTTTTTCGTACGCTATTTATAAAATATACACCGCTTAGCAATACACAGGCTGCAATTATAGATTGAGTTGTCACATTTTCATCTAGAAAGTACCAACCCAAGAACAAAGCAACGACAGGGTTGATATATGCAGAGGTTGCAACTTTTTCTGTTGATACATTTTTAAGTAAGTAATTAAACGAAGTAAATGCCGCTATACCCCCAAAAACGATGAGACAAAGCATAGATATTTGTGCTCGCGAACTCCAATCAACCGGAGAACTCCATGTTTCTCCTATAATGAAACTCCATGTCCATAATAAAATACCTGCACTCACCATTTGATAACCTGTGGTGATAAAGAAATTTTTAGGTAAATCTGCTTGTGCGACAAATAAGCTCCCTATACTCCAACTCAAAATACAGGTGAAAATCATTATAATGCCTAGGGTTGCTCCTTCTTGCATAGCTATCTCCCTTTGAGAAACCAATAAATACATCCCTATTAAACCTAAAACTACACCAATTATTGACTTGAGCTTTAATCCCTTTTTCTGTACAATACGCATGAGCAAGAGAATTGACAGTGGCTGTAATGCCGCTAGAAGTGCTGCAAAACCACTATCTACATAGTTGAGAGCCCATACAAAAACACCATTTCCATAAACCAAAAAGAAAAAGCCCGCTAGTACAGAGTTACCTAATTGTTTTTTAGATATTTTGAGTGATTTTCCACTAAGTCCTGCTATTAAAAATATAATGAGACCTGCAGTGGTAAAACGTAAACCGGCCAGCATAAAAGCAGGAACTTCGGTTACTACAATTTTATTCCATAAATAGGTTGACCCCCAAAAAACATAAATTGAGAAAAAAGCTAGTATGGCTAAGTAGGTTTCCTTCTTCATTGTAAGGCCTTAAATGGATTAAAATTTATAAGTTACGAACTTAACTATTTTATGCATGCGGAGTATATCTTTATTTTTAAATAAAACAACAATAGAATTTGTAATTTATTCAAGTAAACTGCGCTCTTGAGTAGTATCTTTACCTTTATTTAAACACCATCTTGGACGAAATACGCACCTATATAAACCAGTTTGCTCCCGTATCTGACATAGATTGGGAACTTTTTACGTCAAAGCTTGTAGAACGCACGTTTAAAAAGAAAGAAACTATCCTTGAAGCTGGTGTAACAGAAAACTATATCTCTTTTATTAAAGAAGGATCTGTGCGTTTATTCATACCTAAAGAGTCATCTGATAAAGAAATCACCTTTGGATTTTGTTTTGAAAACCAATTTGTGAGTGCGTATGACTCATTTTTACTTCAAGAACCATCTGATCACTCTGTGCAAGCGCTTGTTGATACCGTAATTTTAAGTGTTTCTTATAATGATTTACAAGAAATTTACGAGAAAACAGCTATCGGTAATCTTATAGGCAGACTTACTGCCGAAAATCTTTTTATCACAAAGTCAAAAAGACTACAATCACTACTAGACCAAACTGCCGAAGAGCGTTATTTGAGCATCTTTAAAGAACGCCCTCAGCTACTTAAGGAAATTCCTCTTAAATATATAAGCTCTTACATAGGCGTGACACCACAGGCTCTAAGCCGCATACGCAAACGTATTAGTTAATACAGGTTCATTGTCTGGCATTATTTGTGAAAGTACCTTTGTAAAAAAAAATGCTTATAATATTCTTTATAGTAATCCTCTGGTATAGCGGGTTATTTTTTCAGTCATTCTTTCTACATAGATATGCAGCTCACCAGACATTTACAATGTCTAAAACCACAGAAAAAATCACATTTATATTAACTTGGCTTTTTCAAGGACCTAGTTACTTAAGTGCATACGGTTATGGCATAATGCACCGCATGCACCACGCTTATACAGATACAGAAAAGGATCCTCACTCCCCTTCTTACGATGCAAATCTATTTGCAATGATGTGGAAGACTAAGACTATTTATCAAGACATAAATAACGATCGTATTGAGGTAGACCCTAAGTTTAAGAAAAACGTACCACAATGGAAGAGCTTTGATACTTTTGCAAGTTCGCGTCTATCAAGATTACTTTGGGTAGGTCTATATATCGCTTTCTTTGCGGTGTTTGCAACAGCATGGTGGCAATGGTTATTACTACCTATTGCTTTTGCTATGGCACCTATACATGGAGTGATTATCAACTGGTTTGGTCACATACTAGGATATACAAACTTCAAGACTAAGGACACTTCTAAAAATTTATTTCGCTTTGACTTCCTGATGATGGGAGAAGCATATCATAACAACCACCACAAATTTGCAGCTAGACCTAACTTTGGAGGTGTACACTGGTATGAGATTGATGTTACTTATGTAATTATGAAAGTATTACACCGCACAGGAGTGATAAAAATGAAACCTATCACGATAGACGTTCACTCGCACCATTAAAAATCGACCATTCTGTGAGCAAACGTATTCTTAAGTTCCCCCAGCTTAGGTGATATGTAACGCTCACAGAAGGGTTTATTTGGGTTTTTCTTATAGTAATTTGTAATTTCTTCTCTTGAAGGATTAAAGTCTTTAAAAGGCATTACGGCAGTAATTATGTTCTCTTCGCTGCTTTTTTGTAAGGTGTTTAATACCGCTTTCGCGAAAGCGGTATCCTCCTCATTATAAACATACACCGCAGATCGATAGGTATCTCGCATGCTGTGCATTTTTGTACTCTTATGCGTGAGAAGGTGAATTTCAATTAATACCTCCAGAGGTATAACATTCCTATCATAATGCACAATAACAGCTTCAGAAAAGGAAGCGTGTATTCCCTCTGAAGCAATATATCCTTGCGCTACAGTCAGAACACCACGTAATGATTGGAAAACCGCCTCTGTACACCAGTGACAGCCACCTCCAAATCCTACTTTATGTATTTCCTTGTCTTGCAATTAGTCTAGGTTCAATAAAGCAGAGGTTCGTTTTAACTCTTGATTAAAATGCTCCTTGGTTATCTCCTGCTTGTAGCTAGGTACAATCTCGCTTAATCGTTGTTTACCTTCAGCTGTTTCCATAATCTCTGGGAAGGCTTTCTCAAGAACATCAAGCATAATTCTAGGCGCTGTAGATGCTCCTGGCGATGCACCAAGTAAACAAGTAATTTTTCCATCAGAACCGCTTACGATTTGAGTCCCAAATTCAAGCTTCCCTCCTGCAAATTCATCTCGTTTTATAGTCTGTACGCGCTGTCCAGCTACTTCTATGCGCCAGTCTTCATTTTTTGCATCTTTTATAAAAGTGCGTAAGTCTTTCATACGGTCGTCAAAGTTCATGGTAATCTGACCTATCAAGTATTTAGTCAAATCTAGATTGTGCCAGAAAGCACCAAGCATAGAAGGTATATTTTTAAACGTCACACTATCAAGTAAGTCAAAATTAGACCCTTGTTTTAAAAACTTAGGACTAAAACCAGCAAAAGGACCAAACATTAATTGTCGCTCCCCATCTACGTATCTAGTATCTAGATGCGGCATACTCATAGGTGGTGCACCCTCGCCTGCCTTGCTGTACACTTTTGCATAATGCTGATCTATGATTTCCTTGTTTTTACAAACAAGCCATTCTCCACTTACAGGGAAGCCTCCAAAACCATCTTTCTCTTCTATTTCAACAGTTTCTAGCAATAGCAAAGCACCACCACCAGCACCTATAAATATATGATCTGCCTCTATAGATTGCTTAGTTCCTGTTTTTAAATCTTTTGTAATTGCCGTCCAATTCCCATTTTCAAGCGGATCGAGATCCTTTACTTCTTTATGGAAATGAACAGGAGTATCAAATTCTGTTTCTAGAATCTCATATAATCGCTTTGTAAGAACGCCAAAGTTAACTTCTGTCCCTCGATCTATGCGCGATCCTGCCATTACCTCATCTTCTGTGCGCTCTCTCATGATAAGCGGAAACCACTCCTTCATTTTTGACACATTGCGAGTAAACTCAATAGTATCAAACATAAAATGATCTTTAAACGCCTCATAACGCTTCTCTAGATAATCTGCGTTCTTTTCTCCAGTCACCCAACTATGATGTGGTATAGGCTTTAAAAATGCCTGAGGATCCTCTATTAAACCTTCTTCTACGAGATGCGCCCAGAACTGTTTTGTGATTTCAAACTGTTCGCATATTTTAATTGCCTTATCAATAGAAACAGATCCATCACTTTCTTCAGGGCAGTAATTGAGTTCGCAAAGAGCAGAATGACCCGTTCCTGCATTATTCCAAGCAGCCGAACTTTCTTGAGCTACATCTCCTAGTCGTTCTAAAATTAAGATGCTCAACTCTGGTTTTAGCATCTTGGCCAGTAATGCCAAATTTGCACTCATAATTCCTCCGCCTACACAAATGAGGTCGTAATGTTGTTTTGGGATAGCTCCAGTCATAGTAAATTTTTACACTCTAAAGATATTAATAAGCTCGTTGAGTTTGAATAAAACATCAGAAAAGAATGAGTCGGTAAAGATTGTAAATGATAACAATTACGCTTTCGCGAAAGCTTAAAATGGCAACACAACAATCTCATAGATATGATGAATTGCGACTTTTAGTCTTGTCTAAAAATTAACCTAATACAGCAATCAAAACCCTCAAAATGACTACTCTTTCTACTATGCAGTTATCATCATAAATTAACTTAAAATCACGGTTAACAATCTTAAATAGCTATTTCTTATGGTTAAACAATTACTTTATAAAAACTTCACAACTAGCTGATTTAAAGTAGTATGTTAATATTTAAAACACTATATAGACAACGTCTATAGTGGATAATTACTGATAATTCATTCACCATTGATTTGCTAAACAAAAGTCTTAAACAAGCATTATTTATAGAGTCTGAGAATTTAAAAATTTAGTGCACTTCGCTCGCTATTCTGCTTTATAATTTTCTGAAACTTACCAGCTCTACAAACAGAATGTATGGCACAAAAAAGAGGCGATGATTATAAAATCATCGCCTCTTTCAGGTATTAATTTAGGTTCCTAAAATTACTTTAGAAGCCCTTCTATTTTTTCGATTACACCTTCTGCTGCTCTTTCTCCAGATACCATTGCTGCATTTAACGAACCATTTAATAAATGATCTCCAGCAAGAAAAATGTTATTAGTAAGCTGCGTTTCTGATGGTGCACAATTGTTACGGAGATTGCTAAGCTTAGGTAGTGCTTTTCTTATTTCATATGATTTGAGAAAAGTAGCTCCTTTTATACCACAATATGTACTAAGCTCTGAAGATACCATTGCGCTAAGCGCTTCTATACTCAGATCATTATCATCTACTACAGTAACAGATAATAGACTCTTTGAGCCACTTGTGGCTGTCTCTAGAGTATTCTGATAGAATATGTTATTAATTCTCGTATTCTCATCTGCCACCAGACCAATGAGTGGTTTTCCGTCTTTAGGAGCATCTGCTTCAAAGTATAGGTTCACACATGATTTCCAAGGAGTCTCTTGACCTCTCAGGTTAGGAACTATATGACTTGCTTCTGTTGCAATGATGATGTAGTCACTCTCTAGAATCTCTCCATTTTCTAATGTGATTGTTTGTCCAGACACCTCCTTAACAGCTGTATCTAGTCTAATCTGAGTAGTCGCTAGCTGCTCTTGTAATTGATTTGGTATAGCTCCTATTCCAGCTTTTGGCAATGTTGCCATACCAGTACCAAACATCTTGTAAACGAATTCAAACATCCTACTAGATGTTTCTAGTGAAGATTCTAAAAATATCCCACTAAAGAACGGCTTAAAGAAATCTGTTATCATCGCTATACCAAAGCCTTTATCTTGCAAATACTTTAAAGTGGTTGTTTCTTCCTCCTCAAAAATATCCTCTAGCGATTTATTCTTGAGACTTTTATTAAGCTTTAAGATTTTAACCTTATCCCCTAGTGTGCCTATAGATGAGCTCATAGTCGGTATAAGCATTTTGAGACTACGTGTAGGATCTCCTATAGATTGCGAGTTTCTATTTTTATAAATAGTAGCTCCAGGTAAAAAGGATTGTAATTCAAGTTTTTTGTAATCGAGATACTCTTTGGCTTTCGGGTAGCTTTCTAGTAGCACTTGAAAACCATGATCTAGCTGGTATCCCTTTACAATATCAGTTTTTACACGTCCTCCTATCCTATCTGTAGCCTCAATAATTATGGGTGCGTAGCCTTTTTTCTCTAAGTTAATAGCTGCAACAAGGCCGCTTATTCCAGCGCCTATGATGTAAATCTTCTGGTCAGTTTGATTCATAACTCAAAAATAAGGTAAGTATGTATTGTTTGGTCTGTTGGTTTAATAATTCTTGTACTATAAAAATCCCCTAGCTCTAGTGTGATTTCTTACTGATAAGGGTTTGTTTCACATTTTCGCGAAAGCGAGATTGTTTTAGAACGGATATCCAATAGCAAAGTTAAAAATTGGTTCGTCAAATTTGAAATCCCATCGCTCGCCCTCCGGTAATGATGGATCATGAAAAGGAGCTGCGAGATCAAAACGGATCACAAAGCCCTGTACATCTACTCTAAGCCCAAAACCACCGCCTATTCCTAGTTCATTGATAAAATCTGATGTAAACTTATCTTTACCCTCAAGATCTTCATTTTCTGTACTGTTCCAAATATTTCCAGCATCTACAAAAAAGGCTCCTTTGAGATAACTGAAAATAGGGAAACGGTACTCTGCATTTGCTTCTAGCCTGATGTTTCCTATTTGATCAAAGAAATTTCCGCTAGATTGGTTTCCAGAAGATGTTCCAGGACCTAAAGAGCGTATTCTAAAGGCGCGCACACTATATGGCCCACCAGAATAATATTGCTTTACAAATGGTAATATCTCTGAGTTGCCGTACGCATACCCATATCCTGCAAAGAGTCTCGTTGCGATTTTCTGCTCATTTGCCATATTAAAATGATACCTAAAATCTACATCTAGCTTTGCAAACTGCGCATATTCCAATCCTATAAATGTCTTATTTTGAGTGTCTGCATCATCTTTACCCAGCAAACTAACGGCGTTACCTGCAAGTTCAAAATTAGAATTAAAAAAGATTTGATGTGTTTTTTGCGTATCTACCATCCCGTTATAGGTAAAACTGTAATTGAGTCCCGCAATAAACTGCTGATCAAAACTCTGTCTCAATAAGGGATTTTCGGTGAGTATATCTTCAAATTCTGTCGTGGTATTAGAGAGTCTCGTATAACTCACAGAAATAGGATTAATACGGTGTGTGACATATTTATTTGCATCCCACACATAGCCAAACCCTACATTACCAGATAATAAGGTGTATAATTTAGAACGGCTCAAATAATCCACACCGAGTGCTGCAACGGTTTTTGGAATATTATACTCAAAAAAATCTGTTGAAATATCAATAGGAAAAATCACTCTTGGGAATACGAGTTCGCTGGCCAGACCTAACTCTATACTACTTAATGACTCACCTCCTCCTAGTTGTACTTCGTATCCTGCAGATCCTGTGATATTAAGAATCTCTCCGCCGTTAAAAAGATTTCTGTTGCTATAGGTTAAAGCCAATCCAGGTCCAGCAAAGTTGTTTGATTTGGTCACTGCTTGCACTTCAGCTCGTATGGCTCTTTTATTTAATGGCGACAAGTAAATATTTGCCTCAAGAATACCCAAGCTATCTGTGCGCAAGCTATCAATCTCGTCATACTGGATATTTACAAATTTATAGGCTCCTATAGTAGACAGGCGTCGCGCAGTGTTACGGGAGACATCTGGATGATACAATTGCCCTTCTTCAAGTTGTACAAATGGCGCAAGGTATTTAGGTTTAAAATAAAGCTCTTCTTGAATAAAATTAAGACTATCAAAGCGAACCACATCAGATTGTAACGAGTCTTTGAGCGCATAATTAGGATACACATTTACCTTGTTTATCTTGTAAGGTACAATGACCTTATTAGGCACATCCTTCTTAATCTTCAAGAACATATCAAAACGTTTATTGCTGTATTGATTGGTATCTATCTCAAATATTAAAAACGAAGGATTGAAGTTGTAATATCCTTTTCTTTTAAGGAGGTAATCAATGCGATCTCGCTCAAGTTTAAGGTTAGACAAGTCATATCTCATGCCTTTTTCAAGCGGTGAGGAAGCCACCGTGCTTATCATTTCCCTATAAATGGGCGGTGATAATGTATCGAGTTGATACGTCTCCATGCGGTATGGCGTAGGGACTTTTAAATCATATATGATGGAGGCTCTTTTTTTTGTCTCGCTTTCGCGAAAGCGTGAACTCACCGTACTATAGAAAAATCCGCGGTTTTCTAGTCTGTTACGTAGTAATGATTCTACTTCAAATTCCTCTACATCAGATTGATAAACAGGCTCCTCTCCTATCTTTTTATTAAGCCATTTATTGTTTACTCCTGGTTTTTCACGCTGTGCTTTGTAATAAACACTTAAATAAGGATAACCTCCTAAGATTTTAGAATTAGGTGTAGGTCGTAAGACGCCTTCAAGCTCTGTTTGTAGCGAGCTTTGATTTGTGATGGTGCTATCTGGCGTTATGATAATTTCAGCGCCTGTATATAAACGTTCTCCCTCTGGAATGTACTTTTCAACACTACAAGATGCGCAAAAAGTAATCAAAACTAGAGCTGAAAAATATGTAGATAATCGGTATTGCACGTGCTAGTTGTTTTTATTGTTTTCAATAGTTTCCTCAGGTGGAGTCGCTTCTTTCTTAGCTTTTTCCTCTTCTACAAGCTGCTGCTGTTTCTTTCTTAAAATGGCATCCCACAGCTGACTAAATTTATTGAACTCTTGCTGGAATATAAGTGAAATACCACTTACAATCGTTTGTCCATCTATTACATTCTCAAACTCACTACGACGAAAACCTTTAAGACGGTATTGACCATCCTCGGTAAGCTCGTATTCTAGACTCACATTCCCTATAAGCGGATTGCTCTCGCCAGAGGCACTCTGACCAGCTACATCAACACTACTGCCCACGCGTACTGTAAGCTTATCCCCAAAAAACTTACGTTGTGCTGCAATATCTAGTTGTGTGCGCTCTTGCGGTGTGGTTCCTTGATAATCTGTAAAACTATCTAATCCGAAATCAAGTTGAAATCCTGTTTTACCTAATAACTTATCTGAAAAAATATTAAGCTGGTCCGATAAAGCGTCATTCAAGTTATCTCTTGCAATACTTGCAAAACCACCGCGACTTCCATCAGAATTAGAATCTGGGTAAAATCTATTTAATACCAGCAATGAAAACACCTGACGGTTAAGCTCTCCTTCTTGCTGGTTTACTTGCTGCACACGGCTATAAACTTGGCCACCTATGGCGCCTTGCTCGTCTTCTGGCAAATCAAGCGCAAAATTAATTTTTGGACTCAGCAGTTCGCCATCTATATTTAAATATACTAAAAACGGTAGCTGCTGTCTGTATTTACTACTTTGAGCAGGATCTGCTCCTGCATTTGCGCTTGCCATTAAAGGTGATGCAGAAGCCTCAACTTCATATACAGCACGTACATCAAGTTTTGCATTAAATGGATCACCAGACCAGCTTACTCTACTACCAGGATCTAATTTAAATGTGCGGTTCACTAGATTGTAAAGATTCATTTCATACTGACCACTAGTTACGTCGTACACACCCGTGAGCGTCATTCTACCATTAGGTTGTAATGTAAAATTAAAATCTCCTTCTCCTTGTACTTTAAGATTATCGCCTGTTTCTTTATCTATAAGAACAGTTACTTGCGCTTCTTTATTAACCTTAAAAAGTCCTTTAAAATCAAAACCTGTAATTGTTCCTGTCTCCTCTTCTGTTCTTGTAAGTATGGCATCTGGATTTTCACGATTTACAAAAACTACGATTCCGTCACTGGATTCTATGTTTGCTGCCGCTGTAGGCATCACATAAGTAACATCTGTAGCACCTCCTACGGTTGCATCAAGTGTAACTATTGGAATTTGTAAATCCCCCTTGATACTCGCTTTTGCATCAAAAACAGCCGTACCATAAATGAAGTCATTATCTTCTGGCTTAGCATTTAAAGCTTGAAAATCTTTTGCGTTAATTGTTAAATCAAAAGTTGGATTAATAAAACTCTCCGTACCAATGAGCCCAGAGACTACAAGTGTGTTTTGTTTTTCATCTAATACTGTAAAATTAGACATTGAGATTCCATCGTTATCTAAGGAGATTGTTTCGTTCTTCAAAGAAAAAGGAGCATTGAGCTTTGACACTATAAATCCTGCATTCTTAAACCTCAAAAATCCTTGATATTCTAAGCTTGCTAGTGCCCCATTTAATTTAAAATTACCCTCAAGACTTCCTGAGCCATCTTTGAGTTCACCAAGAGAAAAGCCATCTATAGCTTCCATTTTAATCTCATTAATATCGAGATCCATATTAATCAATGCGCCATCTACGTCTGCTACATAATCACCAGTCAGATCAAGGTCTACACTTCCACCCTGAACACCTAAGTTAAAGTCATAACGATCTCCATTGAGTGACCTACCTGTAAGCTCTGCTGTGCCTAAGTTTTCTCCTAATAAACCTAGCTCTTGCACATATAAGTCTGCCAAGAAACCTAAATCTCCAAAAGGCTCTTCTAACACCAAATCGCCGTTAAGATTTCCAGTAGCTAGTTGCTCATTCGGATTGAGATAAGCTAGAAATTCGCTAATCTTAAAATTCCTAAAGTCTATTGCGATATGGTCTTTCTCAATGGTAGGAAGCTTATCTGTAATCTCTACTGATTGGGTATTTCGCTTAAAGCGAAAATCGTTAAAGGATAATTTTTTATCTGTGATGAGGACTTCATTAGTAACTGGGATTCCCCATTGTTTTTTATTAAAAATCAAACTATCTCTCAATACATGAAAACGGAGATTCTCTCTACTTCCAGTAATTTCAGATTGAACTTGTATAAGCTTCTCTCCTCCCGCATAGGCAAGAAAATCTAATGCTAGCTCATTATTGGTCTGATTACCGCTTATCTCTGTACGCTGAATTGCAAGTGGACCAGCTGTTATTCCTTTAAAGCCTAGATTAAAATTAAAATCATCCTTATCTGTGTTCATTACAAATGCAAGACTATCAATCTCGTTACCTCCATAATTAATATGTGGTGCTTTAATAGAAGCATTTAATACACGCTTTGCTTGTGCAAAGTCTAGATCAATGGATACCGTGTCAAGATCTTTCATGTTTACTAAAAACACTTCATTAAGCAAAGGCGACTGTCTAATTTTTCCTTTAAGAATAAGATTTACAGGATTCACCAGTGTATCTGCAACAGCCACATCTCTATAGAAATAGCTATAAATGTGATCTTGAAGTGCTGTTGTTATGCGTGCTGGATCTGCATTTGATTTTAAATCAAGATTCATGATTTTATTATCAAAAGTAACTGAGGTACTATCTGGGCGAACTCTCGCAGTACCATCTAGATTCCCGATAAGGTATGAGCGGTCATCGTAAACAATAATACCATCATCCATCGTTGCAGCTACATCATAACTCGTTGCATTACCTTTAAAATTTCCTTTTAGTTTAAAACCTGTGCGCACATCTCTTTGCATGAGACCAAGCGCTTGAAGATCTGCTCCTATAATGTCTAGATCTATAGAGGCTTCAGGAGCTATAGAATCTAACACCACTAAGCCATCTAACGTCATATTAAGATTTTCATCTTTATAAGTAGATTCAAATGCTCCTTTACCATTTGTGACTTGACCTTTGAGGTTAAGGTCCTTAATGGCATACTTATTATATTGGAAAGTATTTACAGTTGCATCTACACTAGCATCGAGTGTATTTATGGTGCTTCCTGATCCACTAGTTTTAACAGATAAGGTGAGTGCTCCTAATTGGTCGTTCCCCAATAATTCTCCCATCGCATACTCCTGCACAGCAAGATCTGCCTCAAATGCAATTCTGTTGCTATTTTTAAATATACCAGCTATGGTTGCTGCACCTTGGCTTGTAGTCATTGTTGCGTTCGCTATAATATCCTCAATACTACCTTTTGCACTCCCTACTAGTTTAAACTTCTCAGGTAAATTAATAGAAAGCGAGTCTGTACTTACAAACTTTGAAATATCTCGCTTGGTTGTTTGTGCTTGTATTTTTGGTAAGCTCATGTGGAGCTTATCTACATCGTTTAGATTACTAAGAGAACCACTTGCTGAAATCGCTGTTTCATTACCCCAATTCACGCGTAATGATGGAACATCAAGTGAAGCCAACGATCCTGTTGCACTTACAGATCCAGTTATTAATTGCTTGCTTAATGCGCTTGCATATTGATTGTTTGCTAAGTCTTTCTGAAATCGATAAGCATCCTTAACATTAAATTTAACGCTTGGTATTGAGACATTTAGAGTTACCTTTTCAGGTTGCGATGCAAATGATTCAAACGAAGGGTAATTCATTGATATATTACCATCTAAAGCACTATTATTTAACTGAAGCTTTAAATCATTGATAGCTAGATTTTGCTCAGAAACGATAAAATCTGTTGCTAAAGATTTAAGATGAATACCACTAAATTCATAACCCGAAAGATGATCGATAGTACTACCCGCTTTAAAATCTTTTAGAAATGTATTTGATGCGTCAAAGGCGATATCTTCAAGAATAACAGCATTGGGATTGAATATACCTTTAGAAGGAGTTGCTCCATCTACTGTATAGGCAATATCTGTATTTTTTATTAGCGCTTCGTTTATTTGAATACTGTAAGCCGGAAAAATGGAACTCGCAACCGTTTCATTATCTGTCCTAGATGTAACAGTAGTCATATCAATACCTAAGTTGCTATCTGCAATATTAATTGTATTTACATCAATGGTAAACGTATTAAAATCTGCTTTTGGAATTTCGGCATATAGTTCTTTGAAATCGAAGTCAAAATCAATTCCTGCTTCTGTGCCAGTATAGTTACCGCTTACATTGTTAAGTGTTAACTCATCAAAAGCTAGAAATGGTAACGGAATTTCTTCTGCATTCGGATCTGAAGGTACAGGAACTTGGTATATATTAAAGCGTCCATTTTGAATTAAACCGCTATTAGCAGTGAATCTCATTGCGTCGAGATCTACTACATCCATCTCTACTTCAAGAACATCAAAAACGTAGCTACTCGTAATTCCTGTCACACCATCATTGTAAGTGATGTCAAAATCCTTTAAGGAAAGATCTCCTATAATTATATCAAGAGGCTTTGTCGTAGTGGTATCTAACACTGCAGTTGATGGGCTAGCAAATGCTTCTGTTATAAAGTCAAAGTTAAACCCAGAGATACTATCTTTTCTTATGATGTTTGCACGAACGCCTTCCCACTGTGCATCTTCAATTCCTATTCCAGAACCTTGAATTATGGGAAGAAACGGGACATTTGCCTCTAATGATCTGCTGTAAACCAGTGTATCACCCTTTTTATCTTCTATATAAAGTCCTTCTACCGCAATATCACCATCAAAGGTGATAAACACCCTTTCTAATTCAACTTTGGTATTTGTCTTTTCAGATAAATAGGTAACTGCTTTAGAAACTATAATATTCTGTCCCCACTCACTGCGTATGAATAAAATAATTAAGAATAATATAAGAAATATGATCAGTAAGATTCGACCAATAATGCGCAGCCATCGATAGTTTCTCTTAGGCTTTTTTTGGATAGATTGTTGTTCTTCTGACAATGAAAATAGAGGGTTTGATAAGCTTTAACAAATTAACGCCCATATTCGCTTTTAACATAATTTGACGACGTAATCTTCTGTTAAATAGTATCGAACTACTATTAAAATTTTAACATTGTTGTGAGTTACGCTTTCGCGAAAGCGTAATTAGAGGTTAAGATTTAATAATCTAAGTATAAACAAATGACTTCTGGATTGGAGAAAGGCTTATAGTACTGCTAGTCAGCTCGCAAGACATTATCTATTATAAATAAAGAGCCATTAGATGGGCTTATATCTGATGTGATGATTCTTGCGCTATTACCATAATTATCGTTGAGAATAATAGCTGACTTATCTAACTCGGCCTGTATACTGCTTCCATTTTGAGTGGTCAACTCTAGTGACCCTCCACTATTTATAATTTCTGAAGTTAGTTTTTCGGTAGTCCACTTATTCTTTACAAGGTGATACTTGAGTGCGGTTTTTGCCTCTGCCTTATTATAATTAACAGACTCGTTATCGAGAATGTCGAGGTTCTTATCTTCAAACGCTTCATTTATGGGAGCAAATACAGTAAAGACTCCTTTATTTACTAAGCATTCATCAATGTCTAATTCCTTAATTTGTAATTCAAATTCTGAAAGTTCTTCTTTCTGATTAATTTTTGACACCAAGCCATGAACCTTATTATCTTCGATGGTAATCTGTTCTTTCAAAGCTTTTTCTGACAATTTCTTTTGAAAAATCTCACGTTGCGCTTCTTCTCTTATTTGTTGATTCCTTTGTTTATTATCACAAGAAGATAGCGCCATGAGTGCGGCAACGCATCCTCCTAACAGTATCGATTTGTTTAAAAACATGGTAATTTCTCTTTTTTACAAATATCATAAGGAGACTAAAGAATGACCGCTAAGTAATCGTTAAAACTGTAAGAAAAGACGTTAAAAACATTAAAAGCGAGCCATTATAGCTCGCTTTTTACAAATTTTCAATAAATAAGACACCGATTATAGGGTATCCATATCAATAACAAAACGATATTTTACATCGTTATTTTGTACTCGCTCATAGGCTTCGTTGATGTTTTTCATATCAATCATTTCTATATCACTTACAATGTTGTGCTTACCACAAAAATCAAGCATTTCTTGAGTTTCTTTAATTCCTCCTATAAGAGAACCAGCAACACTCTTACGTCCCATAATAAGATTACCGCCATGTACATCTGGTAATGGTTCTATAGCTCCTACCATACACATAGTACCATCTACGCCTAGAAGTGATAAATATGGATTAATATCATGGCTTACAGGTACCGTGTTTAATATAAAATCAAATGTTCCGTTTTGCTCTTCCATCGCATCTTCATCTTTAGAGATAAGAACACTATCGGCACCTAGACGTTTTGCATCATCTGCCTTTCCTTTTGAAGTAGTGATCATAACTGTCTCTGCTCCCATAGCATGAGAAAACTTAATTCCCATGTGGCCTAGACCACCTAGACCTACAATTCCTACTTTCATTCCCTCCTTGATACCCCAGTGGTGTAATGGTGAGAACGTAGTGATACCTGCGCATAATAAAGGTGCAACGGCTTTTATATCTAGATTACTTGGTATGTTAAGTACAAAGTTTTGATCTACAGTTACTTCTTGAGAGTACCCTCCAAAAGTGTGCCCATCTGTATGCTTGTCTTTACTGTTGTAAGTCCACGTAGCTCCTTCTTTACAGAATTGCTCAAGGTCACTTTTGCATGAAGAACACTCTTGACATGAATCAACGAGGCAGCCTACTCCTACAACGTCTCCTTTTTTAAATCCAGTTACTTCAGATCCTACTTCTATTACTTCTCCTACTATTTCATGACCTGGAACTACAGGGTACATTGCTGGTCCCCAATCACTTCTTACTGTATGTATATCGCTGTGACAAACTCCACAATATGTGATTTTTATCTTTACATCTGTAGCGAGTGTATCACGACGCTTTATCGTCATTTCTTTTAAATCGGCATCTTTATCTTGGGCACCGTATGCTTTTACTTCTGTCATATTTGGTTATTTAGTTTATTGTTATGTCTAGTTTTCGCGAAAGCGTAACTATTCTTCTTTCTTTTTAAAATGTTGAAATCTTCTAAAACCTATTCCTGTTTTTAACTGGCGAGCTTCATTATAGTAGGCGTCTGCATAGACTCTCGTAAAATTTGCTCCAAAGAATAAAATTAGGCTACTATAAGAAACCCAGAGCATGATGAGGATTATAGATCCTGCTGCTCCATATGTAGAACCAGGCTCCATAGTATTAAAGTAGTAGGCCATTGCAACTTCTCCTAATATAAATAGAATCGTTGTAAGACCAGCGCCTACTCGTACTGCTTTCCACCTAATATAAACACTGGGCAAGAACTTAAATAATGCAGCAAATAGCGTGTAAATCACTATGAGCGAAATGGATATGTCGATTATAAAAATAAATTCTATCAAAGAAGCTGGTAAGAATTCTGCAAGTCTATTTGAAAAAGCACTAAGTAGTGAAGTGGCTATAAAACTGATGAGAAGTAGGAAACCAATAATCAAAATAAATCCAAAACCCTTTGCCCTACTTTTTATAATATTAAAAATCCCATCTTGCTCATTGAGATTTACTCCCCATATCGTGTCTAGTGCCTGCTGTAATTGAAAAAAAACACCCGTTGCACCATATAATAATACTAATATACCCACCGTAGCTGTAAAAAAACCAGTTTCTTCATCTCCTCGGTCTACCATCATGAGTCGTATAGACTCGGCTGTTTCTTGTCCTAAAACTTTAGTGATTTCAGCAAGTAGCTCTCCTTGAACAATGTCTCTGCCCCAGACTGCACCTACAATGTTTAAAATAATAACAACAAGTGCAGGTAGTGATAAAATGGCATAATATGCAACAATAGCACTTAGCTTAAATGGCTCTGATGCCATCCAGTTTTTATAAGTGTCAACCGTAAGGCGAGGCACATCCTTAATTTTAAAGGATTGCTTGCCTTGGTCTGCCGTCATATAGTTGTCTATTTCTTCCATAAAAAAACCCTCTTGCAAGGGTTTAAAAGTTATGAGTTCTCTTTTTGCTCTTCGAGTGTTGGGTAATCAATGTAACCTTCTTTACCAGGTGTGTAAAATGTATCTGGATTAGGGTCATTGAGAGAAGCATTTTCTTCAAAACGCTTTACTAAATCTGGGTTTGCTATAAAAATTACGTCCAAAAGCGACTAAATCTCCTTTATTATCCATTAAGTCTTGATTTGCCTTTGCAGCATCATAACCACCACTTAGAATAAGCAAACCGCTAAAACGGTCACGTATATTTTTCTGGATATCTGCCGGTAAGCCAGGTGCACCCATAGACTCGTGGTTTACGAGATGTATATAAACTGGCGCAAGCTCTTCTAATTTTGCAGATAGGTAATCAAATGTTTCTTTCTGACTATCAAAAGGCCCAAGGTCATTCATTGCTCCATTAGGAGAAAGTCTGATTCCTACTTTTTCTTTCCCTATTGCCGCTATAACACGTTCTGTAACCTCAAGTGTAAAACGACATCTATTTTCTACAGATCCTCCGTAATGATCATCTCTCTTATTTGTTCCAGTATTTAAAAACTGATCTAGCAAGTACCCATTTGCACTATGTACTTCTACACCGTCAAAACCTGCTTTAATAGCATTTTTTGCCGCAGTAACATATTCTTCTATGGTATTTTCTATATCTTCAACAGTCATCGCTGTAGGCTCTGGGATAGATAATTCACCTTTACCGTCTACATACATCTTCGTTTCCTCTGGTCTAATAGCAGATGGTGCAAAAATCACTGCCTCCTCAGACATATTATCTGGATGTGATATACGTCCAGAATGCATAAGTTGCATAAATATCTTTCCATCATTTTTGTGTACAGCAGCTGCTACTGGCGTCCATGCTTTTACTTGCTCACGACTATAAATACCAGGTATACGAGGATATCCTACACCATTAAGTGATGGCGATGTTCCTTCTGTAATAATAAGTCCTGCTCCTGCACGCTCACCGTAGTATTGAATCATGATATCTGTCGGGATATGTCCCGCAGTAGACCTTGATCTCGTAAGAGGAGCCATTACTACTTTATTTTTTAATGAAAAATGTTCAGTTTTTAATGGGCTTAAGAGTTCTTTATAATCTTTCATATACCTTTTTATTTGCAAAGCTAGCGCATGCTTTCGCTCATAGCGGTTAAGGCGTTGTTAAAACAGTGTTTTCATTTTCATAAGGTTTTCACTTTCGTGAAAAATTAAAATCATAGCCTTCAATCTATTTGATGCCAGTAAGTGAAGTTGTATTTTTAGACCCTAAGTGAATACAGTAATAGTTCACTTTCACAAAAATCTAGCACATGGCAACTAAAGACATGATTCTCAAGAAACTTCAAATTTTAATCACACAAGAATTTGATAGTCCCGAGCAGGCTTTTGCTTTTTTTGATGAAGATGGTAATGGTACTTTATCCAAAGATGAAATCAAAGAACTTTTGAAAAAAGCAGAAATAAGTGGTTTTATAAGGTCTATGGTTGCATCTGCACTCATAGATGGATACAGTAAGGATGGTAATGATAATGTAAGCTGGGAAGAGTTTAAAAAAGCACTTGACGAAATCAAACACTGATTTTCCTCTAATAGCATTCACACTTTTTGAATAGCATTCATAATATTTTCCATTTTTTAGGAATTATTCCTAATATTTCAAAATAAAGAGTAACTTTGTAACTCATTTATGAATGAGACAGAGCCTACATATCATTGTGTTATAGACGTAGAAACTACGGGAAAAGGAATTAACGGCAATCGCATTACAGAAATTTGTGCGGTACGCCTTAAAGATGGTGAGGTAGTAGATAAATTTACTTCACTAGTAAACCCAGAACAATACATCCCACCATTTATTACCAATCTTACAGGGATAGATGATGCTATGGTAGCAGATGCACCACTGTTTAATGAAATCGCAGATCGCATTATTGAGATATCCTCTGGAGCCATATTTGTAGCACATAATGTCACTTTTGATTTTAATGTATTACGCAGTGAATTCAAGCGACTCGGTCATTCATTTACTCGAAAGAAACTGTGTACGGTAAGACTTTCGCGAAAGCTTATACCTAGCCTCTTCAGTTACTCGTTGGGTAATCTTTGCGCCTCTATAGGAATTCCTCTTAACAATCGCCACAGAGCCGAAGGAGATACAGATGCTACCGTTATTCTTTTTAAAAAATTGCTAGCACTGGATGAAGACGGAAAAGTAATGAGTTCCTTCCTCAATGTTCGGTCTAAAGAAGCAACGCTCCCTCCTCATTTACCATCTCGCATTATTCAAGAGTTACCAGAGACTGCTGGTATATACCTATTTAAAGATCGCGCAGGTAAAGTGATATACGTGGGCAAAGCCATTAATATTAAAAAAAGAGTCCTCTCGCATTTTTACGACAAGAAAAACAAGGAATATTTATTAGGTCAAGAAACCTATCAAATAGATTATGAAGTTACTGGAAATGAACTTTGTGCACTATTATTAGAATCTGAATATATCCAGCAATATTACCCAAAGTTTAATAGGGCGCAAAAAATACCTGCTAGTACCTACTCTATTATATCCTATGAGAATAGAAAAGGTATCATACAGCTCGCGGTAGTCAAGACAAAATATCGTCATACTGCTACTCAAAAAGTGTACACAAGGGCAAAAGCGACAGAGCGACTCATGGAGCTATGTGAGATGTTTGAGTTATGTCCTCGTTTTTGCGGACTTCAAGCAACTTTTGATGAATGCTCGCACTACAGTTTAAAAAATTGCAAAGGTATTTGTAGTGATAATGAATCTGTGTCTGATTATAATCTCCGAGTTCGAGCGGCATTACAATCCTTTGATGCAGAAAATGAGAGTTACATTATTAAAGAAGATGGTCGTACAGATGATGAAACAGCTTTTATATATATAGAGAAAGGTGTTTATAGAGGTTTTGGCTTTGTACCTGAGACGGAGCAGGTGCGTCATTTTGATGAAGTAGCCTCACATTTATTACCTAAAAAAAGTACGTATCATACAGACATGATATTGAGAAGTTATTTACGTAGACATAAAAACCCGCTTATTGTATCACTTGCTATTTCTGCTTAATTATGGACACAGCCTTAGATTTTAAAACCTATTACCTTGAAATACCTAAACTATTAGTAAGTCATTATCCTGATCTTAATTTTCAAAACCATTGCTATCTACGCATTGCGTTAGACAATGTCATAGGTACAAAGTGGGATACTCAGATTGCTAAGCCTGCATATAAGCATCTTACTACAGATCAAAAAAAACTCGTTATATCTTATCTCTCATCTTATGTGAAAGATAAAAACCTACTTTTATCACATAATATGATTTCTCTAGCATACCGCGGGAAATTAGCATAGCTATTTACTTCTTAAAGATTTAAATAAAAAGACTACCTTTTCTTATTAAGGAAAGTATAATTGGTAATTTTGCACCATTAATCACAGTATATGATAACGAGATATATAGTGGTTTATAAAAGGCCATGATAACATATAATCACGGTACTACTAATTATCTTTCTATGCACCCAAATAACAAAAATATAGGTCCTTATCTCTTTAAACAGCTTAGAAAAGCAAATAAAGAGCTTGCTCCTTATGTTCTAGAAACAGACCGTGGTATTCAAACAATAGATTTTACAAATCCTAAAGCAGTATTAGAACTTAATCGTGCTATTTTATTAAATGACTATTCATTAAACTGGTATGAGATTCCTGAAGGGTATTTATGTCCAGCAGTCCCAGGACGTGTAGATTATCTCCATTATCTCAATGATTTTTTAGGCAAGGAAGACGCACATGGACTTGATATAGGTACTGGTGCAAATTTTGTGTATCCACTTCTAGCAGGATCTGTTTTTAAATGGAAAATGAAAGGAGTTGATATTGATGCAAAAGCAATTAGAAATGCAAATGCTATTCTTGAAAAAAACACACACCTCAAAGGTTTTTTAACAGCTACCTATCAACAGGATCGTGCTAATATCTTTAAAGGAGCAATTTTACCTGACGAGCATTACGATTTTACAATGTGTAATCCTCCTTTTTACAGCTCTGAAAAAGACGCTTTTAAAGCAACTAAAGAAAAATCAAAAGGACTTAAACTCAAAGAAGTTGAACGTAACTTTGCGGGACAATCTAATGAGCTATGGTGTAATGGTGGAGAAGCACTATTTATTAAGCGCATGGTCAAGGAAAGTGTAAATTTTAAATCCCAAGTAGGTTGGTTTACAACTTTAGTTTCAAAGAGTGAGCACCTTCCTAAGATTAAAAAGCAACTTGAGAAGCTTAAAGCAGAGCATAGAACTGTTGATATGTCTCAGGGTAATAAGAAGTCAAGATTTCTAGCTTGGAGATTTAAAGAATAATATTACACAATACACTTCTTAACAATCAACTCAATTTCTTTTCTCTTCCTTTAATTAGATATGAGCCATACTCACTTCAAATTATTTAAACCCTATGGTTTTATTAGTCAGTTGCTTAGTAATGATGAGCGCCAGGCTAGGAAAAAGAGATTTTTGAGTGAGCTTTATGACTTTCCTAAGGGCACAATGGCTATAGGTCGTCTTGATGAAAAATCTGAGGGATTATTACTCATGACAACAGATGGTAAACTCTCAGATACCATTAATCGATCAGGTATTGAAAAGGAGTATTATGTTCAAGTAGATGGCGATATTACAGACCAAGCGATTGAAGAAATGGCTGCTGGAGTAGAAATAGGTTTTGATGGCAAGAAATACCTTACTAAACCATCTAAAGTAAGGAGACTTGCAGGAACTCCTAACCTTCCGGAACGTTCAAAAAAGATAAGGGATGCTCGTCATGGTCCGGCTCCATGGATATCTGTCACTATTACAGAGGGAAAATTTAGACAAGTACGCAAGATGACGAGTGCTGTAGGATTTCCTACACTCAGACTTGTTAGAATAAGAATAGGCTCACAAACCCTAATGGGTCTGGAGCCTAGACAAGTTATTGAGGTAAAAGAATTACTTTAAGAAACTTTACTCACGCGTACTGCGTTCATTCCTTTCTGTCCTCTTTCTATTTCATAAGACACTTTATTGCCTTCTTTAAGTTCACCATCACGTACTTCAGAAATGTGTACAAAGTACTTCTCTGGAGTATCGGCATCTTTGATAAATCCAAAACCTTTTGAAGAGTCAAAGAATTCTACAAAACCAGTTCTGATAGGATCTGGCTCATCGCCTTCTTCCTTTTTAGGAATACCTAAAACAATATCCTCTACATCTACTTCTTCTTTAAGCGATGGATCTGGTGGAGTATCCACTAGTTGCCCTAAGTGGTTTACGTATACAAATTCGTTTAATTTTTCTCCGCTCTCTTTACGCGCAGCTTTTTTCTTGCGTTTGTCTTCAGCTTTTTTTAGCCTTTTCTTTTCTCGTTCTTTTTTACCAAAGGTTTCTTGTGGTCTAGCCATTAACTCTTTTATCGTATTAAATGAAGTCGCTACAAGAATATCTCGTAACGCTCACGTTTACGCAGTTTAAAATACCATTAAGTCTGTAAAAGAATTTTGAACTGTGCAATCTACCTTTTGATAAGGTATGCGTGAATATTTGTAAAGATACAAAAAATAAAGTGATTTTTTTGCTTTCGCGAAAGCGTAATAACTTATCGACCCCACTACTTCATGCTTTTAACACCTTTTGTTATCCTTTTCTTATCAATGGGTTAAAGGTCATTTTATTACTTGATTCTGTTCTTAACTTTATAAAAAACAATAGATATGAAAACACAAGCAAATACAAATAACAAGTTAAAGGAAGATCAAAAAGACACATCATACAACTCTGATATTACGAGTGAAGACCTTAAAGTATTAGGACAAGACATCGAAAATAATATTCGTCTGGATGGTGGTGATGATGTGGCGTTAACTAATAGAGTAGAAAAAGTTGACTTTTCTGGGAAAGACCTTGACGTTCCTGGACGCACCGCGGCTAGCAAGAAAACTACAAACCGTATAAAAGATGAAGAAAATATGTTATATAGTCAAGGAGGAGAGTCTAATGAAAACCTTGAAGAACAAAGTAATCAATACATTAAGTAACGATTTGCACTTAACGATAAAAAGCGACCATTTGGTCGCTTTTTATTTGTTTGGAAGTTAACTTTACCAATAGCATATATTTATTAAATGACAATAGCACATACAATACTTATCGGTTTAATAGGCTTTTCATTCCTTTATTATGGTGTGAGTTGTTTGTCATCCAATTTTATGACTACCGAATTTGAGCGTTTTGGACTATCTACCCTTCAAAGAAAAATTACTGGCGTAGCACAAATTATAGGTGGCTTAGGTGTTTTATTAGGGTTTTTCTACATGCCGCTACAAGTTGCGGCTCTTATAGGAATCTCATTACTTATGTTATTAGGTTGGGGTGTACGGCTTAAAATAAAAGATACGTTTATGGCCGCTTTGCCATCTTTTATATTTTTTGTACTTAATGCTTACCTAGCATACTATCTAACGTTTATTAGATAAGAATAATAAATACCGAAAGTGCTAAAAATAGAAATGCAGGGAAAGATTTCTTCAACGCATCGCCCACTTTTAAATGCATTGCAATCGCGCCTACCATCATTACAGCAATACCCAATGCACTATAAAATTCCAAACTTGGCACCACAATAGATACAAGGAGTCCTACTGCAAGTAAACACTTAATTGTTCCTACGGCTTTCATTGTAGTTTCTGATAAACCATAATGAGCAAACTCTTCTTTTAATGAGTTTGCATCTCCCCCTCTCCAAGGTGAAGATTGTCCTTTACGTAATAGCCATACATTAAGAATGCTTAAGCCAACGATACATTTTAAAACAATCGATAAATACTCCATTTTCTTTTTTTTATTTAAAATTAAGATTTTAAGGCAGGTAATGCATGCGTTTCATTTAATATATTAATTTATCTCTTATAATTTATCATTAGATTAAGATTTAAGACCTTTACTTAACAAAATTTAAGTAAAACATGAGCCAAAGTAAATCTGTACCTATCAATATATTAGGAACGCCATTAATAGCTTGTTGTTATGACCCTATGACAGGATTTTTTAGAGATGGATATTGTAGGACTGCTGCTGTAGATCAAGGAACCCATGTAGTCTGTGCTATTATGACTAAGGATTTTCTTGCATACACAAAATCTAAAGGGAATGACCTCTCCACCCCTATTCCACAATGGAATTTTCCAGGACTCAAACCTGGTGACGGATGGTGTTTGTGTATTTTAAGATGGCTAGAAGCAGAAAAAGCTGGGGTCGCACCACTTATAAAATTGGAAGCCACAGATCAAAAAGCATTAGAATATACTACTATTGATATGCTTAAAAAATATGCCTACGATTAAGAGCAAATAGTTCTTGCATATTACTTATACTGTAAGTGAGTTGTTTATCTAATAGCTATTTGAAAAATCACTAAATCTTCGCTTGATAGGTGTATAGGTCAAAATACCTTCCTTCTCTCTCAATAAGTTCATCATGGGTACCTTGCTCCGCAATACGACCATCTTCTATGACTAGGATTTGATCTGCTTTCTTAATAGTACTAAGCCTGTGGGCAATAACGATAGTTGTTCTATCTTTTACAAGCTGTGATAATGACTTTTGAATAAGCGCTTCGCTTTCTGTGTCTAGATTTGAGGTTGCTTCATCTAGTATAATCACTTTAGGAGCAGCAAGTATTGCTCTCGCAATGGCAATACGCTGTCGTTGCCCTCCAGATAGCTTTACACCTCGCTCACCTATAAGTGTATCAAGCCCATCTTCAAAACGGTCTGTAAATTCATTTACATATCCAGCCTTTACCGCTTCCTGTAATCGCTCTTCTGAGGCATTAGGTCTAGGGAACATTATATTGTCCCGTATGGTTCCCTCAAAAAGAAATTCATCTTGCAATACAACCCCTAAGTGCTTTCTAAAGCTAGGTAGTTTTACTCGTGATAAGTCTTGCCCGTCTACAGATATCACTCCTTGTTGAGGATTTAAAAATGTTGCAGATAATCCTGCAATAGTAGACTTACCCGAACCAGAGCTACCTACAAGTGCTACGGTTGTTCCGGCTTTTGCTTCAAAGGAAATATTATGTATCACTTCTTTACCTTTTTCATAAGAGAAGGATACATTTTCAAATTTTATATCTCCTTTAAAATTTTCTAGTTCAATATCCCGATTCCCTATTTCATCCTCAGGCGTCATATTCATTAATTCTTCCGTACGGTCTAATCCTGCTAGCGCCTCTGTAAGTTGGCTCCCTATATTACTCATCTGCACAATCGGCGCAATCATAAAGCCTAGCAAGAGTGTAAAAAACAGAAACTCTCCCGTAGTCATCTCTCCTTGTATCATAAAATAGCCACCTATACCCATGATTCCCACAGAGGCTAAGCCAAGTAAAAATGTAGAACTACTAGACATCACTGCTGTGGCAGTAAGACTTTTTTTAACGTTTTGAAACAATCTATCTACACCTTCTTCAAAGGATTTATTTTCTTGATCTTCTGCTCCAAAACCTTTTATTACTCGCACACCAGATAGCGTCTCGGTAAGTCTTCCTTTTACTTCGGCATTAATTTTACCTCTATTTCTAAAAATTGGACGAATATATTTGAAAGCACGTAAGGCAACATAACCAAAAACGGCTACTGGCAAAAACACAAACAGAGTCATTAAGGCGTTAATTTGTATCAATAGCACTAGTGATATAACTGCTGTTATAGTTCCTCCTACGAGCTGCACTAATCCTGTACCTATAAGATTACGCACTCCTTCTACATCACTCATGATGCGTGATACAAGCGCTCCTGATTTTGTGTTATCAAAAAAGCTAATAGGTAATGACAATACTTTTTTCTGTACTTGAGCTCTAAGTTCTGAGATGAGATATTGTGCTTGTACACTTAATATGCGTGTCAATAAAAATGATGTGATGGCCTGTACAAGAAGCGCAAATCCTACCATCCACAGTAAATCATACAAGGCAGCCATGTCTTTATTCGGGATAATGTCATCTAGTAAAGCTTTTGATTTCCAGGGCAATATGAGACTAGCGAGACGACCTATTACGATAAGAATGAGACCTATAAAGACTAGCTTTCGTCGTGGCCAGATAATACTTTTAAATGCAGATGTTATTGTTACTTTACCTCTACTCTTTTGCTTTTTTGACATAGCACAAAACTAGTTATAATTGCGCTTTCGCGAAAGCGTAACTCCCCATCGTCACTATATTTGAAAGCTGTAACTACTGGGCAATTATCTTATGCTTGTAGCATCATAAACGATAACTTTTTCCCACAGATGAGCACACTCCTCGATAAACTTTTTATGAGCAGCCTCATCTTGATACGCTTGCTGATCCTTTGCCGAATCAAAACTTAATACCAAATTATAAGTAAAGCTATCATCTACAACCTCTCGGGTAGCCACAGGAGGCGTACCTATAAATTGTGTTTTGGCATATAACGAACTGTCCAAAAAAGTGCGCAGAGATTTTTCAAATAACTGTTTGTCCTCTTCGTTAGTGGGGTCTTTAAACCAAAAATAGACGATGTGGGCATAATTATCATTAAACGCTGTATGGCTATCTTTTGAACTAATGAGATTATTTTCGACTGCGGTAGTACTCTCAGTAGATTCTTTTTGACCACAAGAGTTTATGAAAATGCTGAAAATGAAAAGAATAATAAGGTGTAATTGTATTTTCATGCGCTATAATTATGAGTTAAATGTAACAAATCTTACCTTTGTACGTTATATATACTCAATAATAGAGTTTATACTTTATTTTAACCTTATCATATCTTAAAATTATCATAACATAATTTTTACTAATCTCAGTTTTACTGGGCTTAGCGCATGTTTTTTAACAGTTTTAGTTAAATACTTGCTTTTATGAATCATTTAGGTTATAATGAGGTAATACTCACTTAATACAAAGATAATACATGAGACAACTCAAAATCACCAAGCAGGTTACTAATAGAGAGACGAAATCCCTGAATAACTACCTTCAGGATGTGAGCAAGATTGATTTAATTACTGCCGAAGAAGAGGTTGAGTTAGCACAACGTATTCAAAAAGGAGATGAAAGAGCACTAGACGCTCTTACAAGAGCAAATCTTCGTTTTGTAATATCTGTAGCAAAACAATATCAAAATCAAGGTTTATCCCTTTCTGATTTAATTAATGAAGGAAACGTAGGTCTAGTAAAAGCAGCAAAACGCTTTGATGAAACTAGAGGTTTTAAATTTATATCTTATGCAGTTTGGTGGATTAGACAATCTATCTTACAAGCTATTGCAGAGCATGCACGTACGGTACGTCTACCTCTCAATAAAATAGGTGAGATAAGCAAGATTAACAAGGCAATGGTTTACTTACAACAAGTACACGAGCGTAAGCCTACCTCTGGAGAAATAGCAAAGTATCTTGATATCTCTGAAGAAAAAGTAAAGATCTCACTTAAAAACGTAAGTCGTAGCTTAAGTATGGATGCTCCTTTTGCCGAAGGTGAAAATGATAACAACTTATATGACGTTTTAAGTTCTAGCGAGTCACCTCGCCCAGATAGAGAGCTTATGCAAGAGTCTTTGAGCATCGAGATTAACAGAGCACTTGATACACTTACAGAGAAAGAAGCAGAGGTTGTACGTTTAAACTACGGTTTAGGTAATCAACCGGCTATGACACTTCAAGAAATAGGAGATATTTTCGATCTAAGCCGTGAGCGTGTACGCCAGATTAGAGAGAAAGCTATCAAAAGATTGCGTCATACTTCTAAAAGTAAAATCTTAATGAAGTATTTAGGATAATCTCCTATACTTTATTACAACATAAAAAAAGCCCGTTTTTACGGGCTTTTTTAGGTTAAGTAGGTTAGATATCAGTGCTAGCTTTGGGGTCTAGACACTAAAAAATCTTTGTTAATCAATATATGAATTGGGGATTCTAATTGACCATATTTTAATGATGATTCAAATATAAAACCCTTAATTCAATCCTACAAGTTATTTGTGTATTTAATCGTTATTAAATGTATTTTATCGATATTAATAGTGTTTACATGTTAATATCTGCCAATTAGGACTACAAATTGTTATCTGGATTAAACCTTTAAGTACATTAGAAGTCTTATAGTTAGTTAAAACGTATCACATAGAAGAGCAGGACCTCATACTCGCATTACGGCAAGATCCCAATAATGGATCATTTGCCATGTTACTTGATAAATATCAAAAGCCATTGTATTGGCACATACGAGGTATTGTAAAAAATCATGAAGATGCAGATGATGTGCTGCAAAACGTATTTATTAAAGTATATAAGGGTATTAAAAACTTCAAAGAAGATAGTAAGCTCTATACCTGGTTATATAGAATAGCAACCAATGAATCGCTAACGTTTATTAAGAAACGTGCTCGACATTTACAAATTTCAAATGAAGAGCTTCAAACGCGTATGGTAGAAAATCTAGAGAGTGATGTCTATTTTAATGGTGACGATATACAGCTAGCATTAGAAAAGGCAATAGCCCAATTACCAGAGAAACAGCAGCTCGTATTCCAGATGAAGTACCATCAAGATATGAAATATGAAGATATGAGTGAGATACTTGGTACTTCTGTAGGAGCTCTTAAAAGCTCTTACCATATTGCTACAAAAAAAGTAACCGCCATATTGCAAGCAGATTAAACCTTTTAACTTTTTAAGAGTCTTATTTATAGAACTGTGAAAGAAACAAACAACATACCGTCTAAAAGAGGTTTTAAAGTTCCTCAGGATTATTTTGACACGAGTCGTGATCAAATTCTTGATGATATAACTTTAAAAGCTACATTATCTAGCTCTAGTAATGAGCGCTATGATACTCCTGATGGATATTTTGAGAACTCTAAAAATGAGATTCTTGCTACGCTTTCGCGAAAGCTTGAAGAAGACAATATACCAGCTCAAGAAACTGATACTAAAGTAATATCTCTAAAAAGCTATTACTATTCCATGGCAGGGATTGCCGCTGCCCTCCTACTCCTAGTTAGCATTGTATGGTCACAACTAGACACAACTGCCGGAATCGAGAGTATTGCTATTGCAGAATATCTTGATAGCGAAGCAAGTGATCTTGAACAAATAGAATTTGCAGATTGGTTATCTGATGAAGACATAGATGCACTTCAAAATGATATTGCCTTAGACGAATCAATTATTATAGACTATCTAGATGATCGCACAGATAGCTACCACTTTTATTTAGATTAAATTATGAGACTACTTATAACATTTATAATTACGATAATGATCACTGCGACTGCAGTAGGTCAAAAAGAAGATCGAAATGCAAAAAAAGAGAGAATACAAGCGCTTAAGGTTGCATATATAACCGAAAAACTAGCATTAACTCCAGATCAAGCACAGGTGTTTTGGCCTATTTATAATACTTACGGAGAACGTATGTCTGAGATTTATAATAGAGAACGAAAAGTTCTTAAAGAAACCAGAGATCTGTTTGAAACAATGGACGAGAATACTGCAAAAAATACACTTGATAACATTCAGTCTTTTGAGCAGCAAAAACTTGACGCTAGGAAAGCACTGTTTTTGAATTTGCAAAACAAGCTTTCTTATAAAAAGACACTCATCCTTCTTAAAGCCGAAGGAGATTTTAGACGAGATTTATTGCATAAACTTCGTGGTGACAAAAATGGAAAGCGCGATCACAGAGAGCCGTAACAAAAGCTTATTATCTTTTAAAATTAAGCCTGGCTAACGCATTTTTTCCTCCAGCATAAGCTGTAGAATCATTTGCAAATCTTACCGTTAAAAATGGCGCATCAGATAGTTGCTTCCAAGAAGCACCTGAGTCGCTTGAGTAAGAAATACCTGTAAATCCGGCTGCAATAATTTCTTTCCCATTTGAATTTGGAACATACTGCACGCAACTTTTATAACCGTTATTTTCACCAGATGCTGTTATCATCCAGGTTTTACCACCGTCGCTAGTAGTTGCAATATTATCTACGTTGTCCTCAGGTGTAGTATAATCACCTCCATATATAATACCTGTTTTATTGTCATAAAAATCCATGGTATAAGCACCTTGAGTATCTTTTCCTTGCGCTACTGGAAGGTTATATATGCTCCATGAAAATCCTTTGTTTGCAGAGTAATACATTCTAGAAGTACCACCACCTGTAATTATCCACGTTTCATCTCCTATCGTTTTAATATTAGTATTACTTGCGGCAAAAGCTCCTTCTTTTTCTAATTGATTAGGCAGTGACCCACAATCCAGTTTACCCCAGCTAGTACCACCATCTCTAGTAATAATAACGGATAAACAACCGTTTACAGAATCTCCTATTGCGATTCCTTCCTCCTCATTCCAGAAGGTCATAGCATCATAAAAAACTCCCTCTTCTTGCTCTGTATAAACAAGAGATACTTGGTTAGTAGTTCTATCATAGCGGTATAAAAGTGCTGGATTTTCTATAGATAATATAAAAAATGCTTTGCTCGTACTAGCAATACTCCTAAAAGCAGGGTTTTTACCTAAGAAATCTATTCTCCCTTTATTTGTAACTTTAAATTGAGAGGCCATCGCAGCATCGGTAGATTTGGTTTGATCCAGATTCATCTCATAAATACCGTAGTGACCATTACTACCCGCATACATGACGGCATCATTAGCAACTTCTATTGCTCGTATGCTTGTACTATCCTGATGTAAAAATTCGATATCCACTTTCGTAAAAACGTTAGCATCCTCAATTACAGCAGTTTGATTATTATTATTTACATCCTTACAAGATGTTACAACTAGAAATAAAAGAAAAAAAGTATATAAAATTCGCATTGTCAAAATTTTAGTAAAAATAGCACTATTCCCTAAAGAACCAATACCTTTACACCCTCAAAATATAGTATGAAATTACACAGAAATTTAGTCTTTGCAGCTGTTGATGCATTAGGAATGATATTTAATGATGGAGAACAAGCTGATAAGGTATTAAGAAAAGTTCTTAAGTTTGATAAAAGATGGGGTTCTCGTGACCGAGGTTTTATTGCGGAGACTGTTTACGACATTGTGCGCTGGCAACGCTTATACTCAGAGATTGCAGAAGTAAAAGCACCGTACAGCAGACCTAATTTATTTAGATTATTTGCAGTTTGGGCTACATTAAGAGGTATTGAAGTTCCAGACTGGAAACAAATGGAACCTATACCTACTCGTAGAATTAAAGGACGTTTTGACGAACTTTCAAAAATTAGAAAATTCAAGGAATCTATTCCAGATTGGATGGATGAGATGGGTGAGAAAGCTCTTGGTAAAAAGTGGGCTGCAGAGCTTGCTGCTTTAAATACACAGGCCCAAGTAGTATTACGAGCAAATACCTTAAAAACCACTCCAAAAGACTTAAGAAACACCCTTGCAGATCAAGATATTGACACTCGATTATTAGATGGATATCCTGATGCTGTGGAGCTTGTAGAACGTAAAAATGTATTTACTACAGAAGCTTTTAAAAGTGGTTTCTTTGAAGTGCAAGATGCTTCATCTCAAAAAGTAGCACGCATGCTTGATGTAAAACCAGGAATGCGCGTTGTAGATACCTGTGCAGGTGCTGGAGGAAAAACATTACATCTTGCAGCCCTAATGGAAAATAAAGGGCAAATTATCGCCATGGATATCTACGAAGGTAAACTTAAGGAACTTAAAAGAAGATCTAAGCGAGCTGGAGCTCACAACATAGAGACAAGAGAAATTACATCAACTAAGGTGTTTAAAAAACTTTATAACACTGCTGATCGCGTATTAATTGATGCTCCATGTACTGGGCTAGGAACTATTAAGCGTAATCCAGATTTGAAATGGAAATTACAGCCAGAATTTATAGATAAGGTGGTGCAAAGGCAAGCAGAATTGCTAGATAGCTATAGTAAAATTGTTAAAGACGGCGGTAAAATGCTATATGCTACTTGTTCTATTTTGCCTAGAGAAAACCAAGAACAAGTACAAGCATTTCTAGCTACAGAACAAGGCCAGAAGTTTCAACTAGATAAGGAAGAAACTGTAAGCCCGGCAAAAACTGGTTACGACGGATTTTATATGGCTTTGCTTTCGCGAAAGCAATAAAACCACCTGATCACTTCTCATTAAACATATAAAATGTTTTGAGATTATACTTAAAGAAAGAGCCTTGTTATCGTGTGATAACAAGGCTCTTTCTTTATGAGTAGGTTCGAGCTGTACAATTTTAAATCTACTGTACTATAATCTTCTTAGTTTTAGTAAAGCGGCCTGTTTGATCATTTACTGTGACTATATAAACTCCTGCCGAAAGGTTAGCTAAGTTCAATAATACTCTAAAACCATCATTACCTCTAGCTATTGCTTTATACGTTAATTGCTGCCCCAACAGATTAGAAACACCCACATACACATTACCATCGTAATCTGTTGGCAATTGCACGTCAAATTGATTGTCTTCTAAGGATGTGATGACCAAGTCTGTAGTTCCTTGTAAAAAATCATCGATGCTTAATGTATCATCTATAATAACTGTATAATCCTGCACTTCACCAAAACGGAAATCAGAACATGGATTATTAATATCACCTGGCTCTGCTCCATCAATAGCTTTGGCACGTAAAATATGGCTGCCTATAGGTGCATCTAATGGAATTACCAGATCAAAACTATCCAAAGTATTTGCTCCTGGAAAAGGAACTCCTTGAATTAATTGCTCAGACTCTTCAAAGATGAAATTATCATTAAAATCAATCCATACCGAGAGTACTTCGATACCTGCTCCTGCATCATAGTTATGGCGAGCTTGAAGCACATATTCATTTTGACCAGCTACATTACTTAAAGTTGTTTCTAAGTCAGTACGATCTGCATAACCTTGAGGACCGTTTGAAGGTTCTGTATTACATCCATCACCGCCATCATCTACATTAATGGTGTTTAATATAAATTGCTTAATCCCGTCTGCTTGACAACCAGCACCATTAGGTTCGGTGGCACGAGGCATACAAGAGTTAGTTACTTCTGTTGTTGCTACGTCATTTGCTGGGTCCTGATCTCCCACGCTATTTGTTCTTGCTTCTAACTGATAGGTGGTAAATACTGTAATATCTGCTTGAACTGCAAATGAGAATTCTTCTATTGCTCCAGGAGCAATAGTACCCGTAAATGTTTCTACTATAGGAGTTCCTCCGTCTACAGTATATTGTACTTCAAATCCTGACTGCTCGTTTGCTCCAAAGTTTTTAATACGAATAACTACTGTTTCTTCAGACAGCCCTCCAGCTGACTCTGGAGCTGTAATACTTAATACTCCTAGGTCATTTTCAAATAAATGAGCTACTGTTTTCATAGCGTCATTATTTACAGGCGCTTGATCAGTTGCTAGACTTGTTTCTGCAACAATATTGTATGATTCTCCTTGAGTAGATAAATCTACGGTTGCTGTAAACTCGTATTCCATATTAGAATTGGCAGCTATTGGCCCAGCGATAACCTCATTTGCTACCACTACCCCATCTATTGATAATGAGATAGGGATATCTACTTGGGCATCTGTCCCAAAGTTTCTAACTGTTACTTGAACAGTTTCCGTAGTTGTGAAAATACCATCTACCGGAGAGTCAATAGCAATTACTCCTACATCATTAGTAAATCCATCTGATAATCTAAAGGAAGCTATCTGCGTATCCCAGAAATTAGTTGCAGAGAAATATTCGGCAGTATGCCAGAAGGAAAAATCATTGGGATCCATTGTTAAATGTGAGTAATCACCAAAGCGATTAGAAAAAGTCTGTATACCAGAACCCTGGACAATAACTTCTTCTCCTAGTGTCATCTCTCCAGCGGCATCACCATCAAAACGCCCTGTATAATTTATACCGATAAAATCATTAATGCTTCCTATATTAAATGCAAGTCCTATATTTCCTTGAGCATCCATTGCACCACTTCCCATAAAACGACTTTGACCATCATCTGGGGCATAAGTACCTTGCTGGAAGACACTCCAAGGCTCAGTATCGCTGTTACGTAATTCTGTCCAGCGTATTCCTGATCTATCATTTCCATCTACATCAACATTAAAGGTGATAAGCCACGAGTTATGATCTTCAAAACTCCTATAGTTTGCGGCATATGAAATAACACCTCCTATCATATCTATTTTTCTAGAAGTTCCTGGCTGCGCAAGATCGCCCTCTCCAAATTCTCCAAACACAGAATCAAAAGGAGCAACTGGTATTTCTAATGGCATTGATACGGTTGATTTTCCAGGCTCATCAAAATCCACATCTAACTCCCATACCTTCAAGTGATCTTCTGTAATAGCACCGCCCCAGCCATCGTCTTGTAAATACACAATATAACCTGGTGTATCTTCTGGAAATGAAAACCCAGTTAGGTTTGCTGGTTCTGGACTAAAAACAGTATTAGGGTTACGCACTATACCTGGAAGATTAAAACCTACTAGAGTAACATTTTCCTCTCCAGCGAGCATCGCTGCTCTATCTAATGCGTAGGTCGTGTTTCCTTGGTTTTTGTTTGCAGTTAAATAGTACGCATCTGGCCAGACCGCATAATGTGGATAATCTGGAAAAGCATCTAATTGAAATTGATATAAGAAATAAGCTCCTGTAGGATCTGGAGTCTCAGATACTCCTATTACTAGAATATTATTTAAACTAGCAATGTTAGATGTTTGAAACTGACTTACAAAAAAACGATCTGCTAGTTGATCATACATAACGATGGGATCACCTTCATTTTGTCCATTACCTAGAAAATCACCTAATGATACTGGGCCTAAGAGCTGAGTTCCTTGCTTATCAAAAATATTTATAACGCTATTTATACCTTGTACATAGTGATCAGGCCCTACTGCTCCAGAAGGATCTGGCGGAGTAAAATTAGATTGACTCGAATTTCCACCTCCAAAATTTGCTTCTGTTTCGAGCATTCTAAACTGTCCAGAGGTAAATTGTGCAATTGGATCGGCACCTAATGGTAGTGCCTGGTCATTTACTTTTCGATTTCCTCGTAAGTTATTAGGAACTATTGTAATCTCTGAGACTCCCTTAGATCTATTTGCAATAATTACAGGCTGATCTCTAAGCGGAGCAGTTTTACCTACAAATTTTCCCTTAGTAATCTCTGAAGGAGGTAATAGCTCCTGTGCAGTGAGATATATTGAAAAAGTGAACAGTAACAGGAAAAGTAGTTTTCTCTTCATAATTTGGGGATTTTATGTTCTTTTTACTAAAGATAGCATATTTTGAGACCTTTATCTTTATAAATGGTTAACAACTCGTTAAAAGAACAGGTTAAAGAGATATTATCCTACCTATAATATAAATAAATATTGTAGTAAATTTACGTCCTTAAACAACGCAACAAAACCAATCGGATGATCCACTTCTTTGGAAACCCTCAAGGCACTGTTTACGCAGTACAAAGTACACAAGCATTTACACAGGACGATACCGCTAAGCTCGTATGGCTTTTTGGCAACTCTCAAAAAATTGAAGCGTCTCATATTGACGCTTTTTTTATTGGCCCTAGAGCAGCCATGATTACCCCATGGAGTACAAATGCTGTAGAGATTACCCAAAACATGGGAATCTCAAATATTATAAGAATAGAAGAGTTTCACGCTTTCGCGAAAGCGGACTCCTCAACACAGCAAGTCCAAACTAACCCTTTCCCATCTATAGAAGATGCTACAGGCGTAATTACAGAAAGCACTCCTGATTATGATCCTATGATCTCTCAAGAGTACGCTGCATTAAATCAAGATATTTTTACGGTTAACGTTACTCCAGAACCTATTTTATCAATAGAGGATATTGCTGCATATAATGAGCAAGAAGGTTTATCGTTAAGCGATGAAGAGGTTGCTTACCTAAATGATGTAGCTACCAAAATAGGAAGACCACTTACAGATTCTGAAGTATTTGGTTTTAGCCAAGTAAACTCGGAGCACTGCCGTCACAAAATTTTTAATGGAACCTTTGTGATTGATGGAGAAGAGATGCCTTCTTCATTATTCAAATTGATTAAAGAAACATCAAAAGCACATCCTAATACGATTGTATCTGCATATAAAGATAATGTTGCCTTTATAGAAGGACCACGTGTAACTCAATTTGCACCTAATACAGCAGATAAACCTGATTTCTATTCCGAAAAAGACTTTGACTCTGTTATTTCAATAAAAGCAGAAACTCACAACTTCCCAACTACCGTAGAGCCTTTTAACGGAGCTGCTACAGGTTCTGGTGGAGAAATACGCGATAGACTTGCTGGTGGTAAAGGATCACTTCCACTTGCTGGAACAGCAGTTTATATGACTCCTTATTCTAGACTTGAAAAAGAACGTCCTTGGGAACATGGAATGGACGCACGTAAATGGCTTTATCAAAACCCGATAGACCTACTTATTAAAGCTTCAAATGGAGCTTCAGACTTTGGAAACAAGTTTGGACAACCTTTAATTGTTGGGTCTGTACTTACTTTTGAACATCAAGAAGACGGTCAGCGTCTAGGGTATGACAAAGTAATTATGCAAGCTGGTGGTATTGGTTACGGTAAACGTGAGCAAGCAATTAAAGACACTCCACAAGATGGTGACAAAATTGTAATCTTAGGTGGTGAGAATTATAGAATAGGTATGGGTGGCGCTGCCGTTTCAAGTGCAGATACCGGAGCTTTTGACTCTGGAATCGAGCTTAACGCAGTACAACGTTCTAATCCAGAAATGCAAAAACGTGCGGCAAATGCAGTACGTGGTATGGTTGAGAGTGATGTAAACCCAATCGTATCTATACACGACCACGGTGCTGGAGGACATCTTAACTGTCTTTCTGAACTTGTAGAAGATACTGGTGGTCTTATCGATCTTGACAAATTACCCGTAGGAGACCCTACCCTATCTGCAAAGGAAATTATAGGAAACGAGTCGCAAGAACGTATGGGACTTGTTATAGGAGAGAAAGACATCGATATGCTACAACGCATTGCAGATCGTGAGCGCTCACCTATGTATGAAGTAGGCGACGTTACAAATGATCATCGTTTTACATTTAAAAGTAAAACAACAGGCTTAAGCCCTATGGACTTGCACCTAGATGATATGTTTGGGAGCTCTCCAAAAACAATAATGACTGACAAGACGGTCGCTCGTGATTATAAAAACCCAGATTATCAACTTGAGCATTTCCACGATTATCTAGAGCAGGTATTGCAACTAGAAGCTGTGGCTTGTAAAGACTGGCTTACTAACAAAGTAGATCGCTGTGTAGGTGGTCGCGTTGCAAAACAACAATGTGTCGGCCCATTACAAATACCACTTAACAATGTGGGTGTGATGGCACTTGATTTTAAAAGCACAGAAGGTATTGCTACTTCTATAGGACACTCACCAGTTTCTGGTCTTATTAATCCCGTAGCAGGAAGTAAAAACAGCATTGCAGAGGCACTTACAAATATCGTGTGGGCTCCTCTTAAAGATGGTTTACAGTCTGTAAGCCTTTCGGCAAACTGGATGTGGCCTTGTAAAAATGAAGGAGAAGATGCTCGTTTGTATAAGGCTGTAGAAGCAATATCTGCAATGGCAATCAACCTTGGGATAAATGTTCCGACAGGTAAGGATAGTCTCTCAATGAAACAAAAATATCCAGATGGTGATGTAATTGCCCCTGGAACTGTGGTTATTTCGGCAGCTGGAAATTGTAATGACATTAATAAGGTAGTAGAACCTGTACTTAAAAAAGATGGAGGTGCTATTTATTATATTAACATGTCTGGAGATACACATAAACTAGGAGGATCTAGTTTTGCACAAGTATGTCATGCTATTGGTAATGAAGCGCCAAGTGTTGTGAGTGATACCGCTTTCGCGAAAGCGTTTAACACCATACAACAACTTATTAAAGATGATAAAATTCAAGCTGGTCATGATATCGCTAGTGGCGGACTTATCACTACCCTACTTGAACTTTGTTTTGCAGATGTAAACTTAGGTGCAAGCCTAGACCTGACTGCACTTGGAGAACAAGATCTTATCAAATTACTTTTTTCTGAAAATGCAGGATTAGTTTTCCAAGCAGACCCATCTGTTGAAAATGTACTTGCTGATAACGGTGTTCCTTTCTTTAAAATAGGAACGGTAACAAGCACTGCAGAGCTTACAATCAAAAATAGTGGTGTAGAATTGGGACTTAACATTGCATCGCTACGTGACACTTGGTTTAAGACTTCTTATTTGCTAGATAATAAGCAAACAGCAAATGGTCTTGCTAAAGACCGTTTTGACAATTATAAAGTACAACCATTACAATATACATTCCCTGCACACTTTACAGGAAAGAAACCAACATTAGAGAGTAGTAAAGCTAGACCTAAAGCAGCAATCTTACGTGAAAAAGGAAGTAACTCTGAGCGCGAGATGGCAAATGCGATGTACCTCGCAGGTTTTGATGTAAAAGATGTGCACATGACAGATTTAATATCTGGACGTGAAACACTAGAAGATATTCAGTTTCTTGGAGCTGTAGGAGGATTTTCTAACAGCGATGTATTAGGTTCTGCCAAAGGATGGGCTGGTGCCATAAAGTATAATGAGAAAGCAAATAAGGCGATTAAAAACTTTTTTGCACGTGAAGACACACTCTCTGTGGGGATCTGTAATGGTGCCCAATTATTCTTAGAACTTGATCTTATAAATCCAGATCACGAGAAGTTAGCTAAACTTAAACATAACAACAGCCGCAAGCACGAGAGTAATTTTACTTCTGTAAAGATAGAAGAAAACAACAGTGTGATGCTTTCTACGCTCGCTGGAACTACACTAGGCGTATGGATATCGCATGGTGAAGGTAGATTTGATTTACCTATGGGAGCAAGTGCTTATGATATCGTAGCGACTTATGGCTATGAAGGATATCCAGGAAACCCTAACGGATCTGACTTTAATACAGCGATGATTTGTGATACTACAGGTCGTCACCTTGCAACGATGCCGCATATTGAGCGTTCTACATTCCCATGGAACTGGGCGCACTACCCTGCTGGAAGCAATGACGAAGTGAGTCCATGGGTTGAAGCTTTTGTTAACGCAAGAATTTGGGTTGAGAAAAACTCATAATACCATATACTTTTGATTACAGAATGCCTCACTTTTCACTAAGTGAGGCATTTTTTTTTTGCGTTCATGATTGAAATAGCTAGAGTCTAATCTCCCTTTGCAGAAATGATTTTTTAAAGAAATTCATGATTTTTTAGAATCATGTTTGACAAAATTTAAAAATTAAAGCTTATCTTTTTTACTTTGATACGCGTCATTTTGACCTAAATAAAGCCAAAAACCATATTTTTTAAAAAATTGTTAAAAACTTACTTTAATCGCATCTTAAAGAAAATCAAAGGGATATATTACTTTTGTTAAATATCCTATCTCATTTTATGAATTTCTCAATAAAAACCGTGCAATTTTTCCTATTTTGTAACACTATTTAAAAGCTATCTATGGAAATTACCAGACTTTTTGATTTTCCTTATTATCAACTGGAAAAATTTAATCTCTCAGACGCACTCAACACTAAAAAGAATGGTGTTTGGGTTGCTACATCTACTCAAGAATATATCGATCAAGCAAATGCAATAAGTCGCGGACTATTACGACTAGGTGTGAAGTCTAATGATAAAATTGCTGTCATTTCTATGACAAATCGTACAGAGTGGAATATTTGTGATATCGGAATTTTACAACTAGGAGCTCAAAACGTACCAATTTATCCTACCATTTCAGAAGAGGATTATGCTTATGTACTCAATCACTCCGAGTCTAAGTATGTATTTGTATCGTGTAATGAGGTGCGTGATAAAGTAATGGCAATTAAAGACAAAGTACCTTCTCTTATTGAGGTATACTCTTTTGACGAAATTAATGACTGTAAAAATTGGTCTGAAGTTTTAGAATTAGGAAAAGACACTTCTAATCAGTCTGAGGTAGATGCGCTTAAAGCTGCCGTAACAACTAAGGATCTCGCAACACTTATATATACTTCAGGTACAACTGGACGTCCTAAGGGAGTAATGCTTTCTCACGAAAACATCGTGAGTAATGCACTTGCCAGTGCATATCGCCTGCCCCTTGCCGAGACTGGCACTAGGGCCTTAAGTTTTTTACCTGTTTGTCATATCTATGAACGTATGTTGATGTATTTATATCAATATAAAGGTGTATCCATTTTCTTTGCAGAATCTTTGGAGACTATTAGTGATAACTTAAAAGAGGTAAAACCTCAAGTTATGACAGCAGTACCTAGACTACTTGAAAAGGTTTATGATAAGATTATTGCAAAGGGTGCAGCTCTTTCAGGGATTAAGAAGAAGTTATTTTTCTGGGCTGTAGAGGTTGGACTTAAATATGAACCATATGGTCAGAATGGCTGGTGGTATGAAAAACAACTTGCCCTTGCTCGTAAACTTATATTTTCAAAGTGGAAAGAAGGTTTAGGTGGAAACCTTGACCTTATTGCTTCTGGAAGTGCTGCATTACAGCCAAGACTAGCGAGAATTTTTAATGCTGCCGAAATGGGAATCATGGAAGGTTATGGACTTACGGAGACCTCTCCTGTATGTTCTGTAAACGATATGCGTGATGGTGGTTTTAGAATAGGAACTGTAGGTAAATTACTACCAGGCGTTGAAGTTAAAATCGCAGAGGATGGTGAAGTTCTTGTAAAAGGGCCTAACGTTATGATAGGTTACTATAAAGATGAAGCAAAAACTGCCGAAGTATTAAATAACGGCTATTTCCATACTGGTGATATAGGACACATTGATGAGGATGGATTCTTAAAAATCACAGATCGTAAAAAAGAGATGTTTAAAACCTCTGGAGGTAAATACGTCGCTCCTCAACTTCTAGAAAATAGATTTAAACAATCACGATTTATAGAGCAAATCATGGTGATAGGAGAAGGCCAAAAAATGCCAGCTGCTTTAATCCAGCCTAACTTTGAATTTTTAGAAGAATGGGCAAAGATGAAAAACATAAGCTATTCTAACTTAGATGAGCTTCTTGCATCAGAGCGTGTTCAAGATCGCTACCAGCAGGAAGTAAACGAGGCAAATGAGACATTTGCTAAGTGGGAAAAAATTAAAGCCTTCCGTCTTACACATGATGCTTGGACAGTAGAAGGTGGTCACCTCACTCCTACCATGAAGCTTAAACGTAAAATCATTAGAGAGAATTACATTCACCTCTATAATGACATTTACGACTTATAATATTTAAAAAGGTTGCGCATTGCGCAACCTTTTTTGATTGGAGTAGTATCTCGTTCAAAAAATCTATCCGTTTATGCCTTTATATTCGATAGCACTAGTTATATCACAGTTGAGCTTAATTATCCTCATCATGTGGAATGGCAAACTTGTACATTGGGATATACCCTCTTTAAGTATTCAATTTTTAGGCATATTTGTCGCATTATGGGGTGTTTTTAGTATAAGGATTGGAAATTTCAATATTCAACCAGAGGTTAAAGCAGAGACTCTTTTACCAAAGGGATTTTCAGCGTTTTGAGAAATCCTATGTACACAGGAATCATCTTACTATTTTTACCTACGATACTTAAAGCACATAGTGCACTTATGTGGATTTACTATGTATTATTAGTAACCGTGCTCATCCTCAAAATATATAGGGAAGAAATCTTCTTACAAGAAAAATTTGGTGAGGTGTATTCATTATACAAGGCTCGCACGTGGAGAATACTGCCATACATATTTTAATATACAGTGTAGTTTAAAATAGATTTTGTGGGCTATTTACGCTTTCGCGAAAGCGTAACAACAACAACTATCAATATCGTTAATATTAACAATCTCTTATAGTGCTACTCGCTTTCTATTTAAGGCGCAAAGCGGTAAATTTGTTGCTTTGTAAAAATGTATGATAGATCACGAAGAACGTATTGAAGTTTACGGTGCTCGCGCCCACAATCTGAAGAATATAGATGTGATGATACCGAGAGAAAAACTCGTGGTTATTACAGGATTATCTGGAAGTGGAAAGAGTTCCCTAGCATTTGACACCATCTATGCAGAGGGACAACGTCGTTACATAGAAACGTTTTCTGCATATGCTAGACAATTTCTAGGTGGATTAGAACGTCCAGATGTTGATCAAATATTAGGACTTTCTCCAGTTATTGCTATCGAACAAAAAACCACTAGTAAAAGTCCGCGATCTACCGTGGGAACCATCACAGAAATTTACGATTTCTTACGTCTCCTTTATGCAAGAGCGGCAGATGCTTACTCTTACAATACTGGAGAAAAGATGGTGAGTTATAACGATGAGCAAATCCAACAGCTCATTACTGAAAGCTTTGAAGGAAAAAGGATTAATATCCTCGCTCCTACCATACGCTCACGTAAAGGGCATTATAGAGAATTATTTGAGCAAATTGCAAAACAAGGTTTTTTAAAAGTACGTGTAGATGGTGAAGTAAAGGATATCGTAAAAGGACTTAAAGTAGATCGTTACAAAGTGCACGATATTGAGATAGTTGTAGATCGCTTAGTTGTTAAAAAAAGTGATGAAGATGATAAACGCTTGCGCGAAAGCATAAATACCGCAATGTATCACGGTGATGATGTTTTAATGGTGCTTGACCAAGATACTCAGGAGGTACGATATTTTAGCCGAAACTTGATGTGTCCTTCTACGGGTATATCATACCCTAATCCAGAGCCTAACAACTTTTCATTTAACTCACCTAAGGGCGCTTGTCCTAACTGTAATGGTATAGGTGAATTATATAAAGTTAATCCTAAAAAGATTGTTCCGGACCCAACCCTATCTATTAATGCTGGTGGTCTAGATCCACATGGACCTAAAAAGAACAACTGGATATTTAAACAACTACAACTCATTGCAGAGAGGTTTAACTTTAAACTCACAGACCCAATTGAGAAAATCTCTAAAGAAGCCATGGAATTTATATTCTATGGAGGAAACGAGAAATTCTCTGTTTCTTCAAAGCAATTAGGGGTTACTAGAGATTATAAAATAGACTTTGAAGGTGTAGCAAATTTTATAGAAAACACCTATAAGGATAGTGAGTCTACATCTCTCGTAAGATGGGCAAAGGGCTACATGGATAAAGTAGCTTGTCCTGTTTGTGAAGGTTCAAGACTACGTAAAGAATCGCTCTACTTTAAGGTTGATAATCGTAGTATTGCAGATCTTGCTTCTATGGATATACTGGAGCTACAAGAGTGGTTTAAAACAGTAGAAAAACGACTATCTAGTAAACAACTACAGATTGCATCTGAGATAATTAAAGAAATTAATTCAAGGATTCAATTCCTTGTAGATGTAGGGCTTACCTATCTTAACTTAAATAGAAGCTCTAAGTCTTTATCTGGTGGAGAAGCACAACGTATCAGACTTGCTACACAGATAGGATCGCAACTTGTAGGTGTTTTATATATATTAGATGAGCCTAGCATTGGGTTACATCAACGTGATAATGAAAAACTTATTAATTCGCTTATTTCTCTACGTGATATAGGGAATTCTGTCATCGTTGTAGAGCATGATAAAGATATGATTGAGCGTGCAGATCATGTGATTGATATAGGACCAAGAGCGGGACGTTTTGGAGGAGAAATTATAAGTGAAGGAACTCCAGATGATTTACTTAATCACCATACACTCACTGCACAATATTTAAATGGAGAGAGAGAAATTACCATACCCAAAAAACGACGTAAAGGAAATGGTAAGTTTATCGAGCTTAAAGGAGCTACAGGAAACAATCTTAAAAATGTATCCATTAAAATTCCTTTAGGTAAAATGATTGCCGTTACGGGAGTTTCTGGAAGTGGTAAGTCTACATTGATTAATGAGACACTCTACCCTATCATGAATGCTCATTATTTTAATGGTGTAAAGATACCTATGCCCTATAAGAGCATTAAGGGACTAGACGAATGCGATAAAGTCATTGATATTAATCAAACACCCATAGGCCGTACACCAAGGTCTAACCCTGCAACATATACCAAGGCCTTTGACGAGATCAGAAGTCTTTTTGCTAAAACTCCTGAAGCCCTTATACGAGGTTATAAACCTGGACGTTTTAGCTTCAACGTTACTGGTGGTCGCTGCGAGACTTGTAAAGGTGGTGGTTTGAGAGTGATTGAGATGAATTTCTTACCAGACGTTTATGTAGAATGTGAGACCTGTCAAGGAAAACGCTTTAATAGAGAAACTTTAGAAATTCGCTATAAAGGAAAGTCAATTGCAGACGTACTTGAGATGACGATGACCGAGGCGACAGAATTTTTTGAACCTATTCCTAAAATATATCGCAAGCTCAAAACAATAAAAGACGTAGGATTAGGGTATATTACACTAGGACAACAGAGCACTACCCTCTCTGGAGGTGAAGCGCAGCGTATCAAACTAGCGTCTGAGCTGAGCAAGAGAGATACTGGAAATACCTTTTATATACTTGATGAACCTACCACAGGGCTTCATTTTGAAGATATTAAGGTATTAATGGACGTTCTTAATCGACTTGTAGACAAAGGGAATACTATTCTCATTATTGAGCATAATCTTGACGTGGTTAAAATGGCAGATCACATTATAGATATAGGATACGAAGGAGGAAAAGGCGGTGGCGAGGTAGTTGCCATAGGCACCCCAGAACAAATAATTAAAAAAAACAAAGGATATACAGCACAGTTCCTAAAGAAGGAAATGGCATAAAACCATATGTACAATATGGTTTTAAATTAACAACACTAAACATAATTATGAGCAACGAAAATAGACCTAAAGGCTGGAACGAGAAAAAAACAAATGATTCTTGGGCAATCTTTAAGATAATGGGAGAATTTGTAAATGGATTTGAAAAAATGAGCCGCATAGGCCCATGTGTATCCATTTTTGGTAGTGCGAGAACAAAACCAGACAATAAGTATTATAAACTAGCTACCGAAGTTGCCGAAAAAATTGCAGATAACGGTTATGGCGTTATTACTGGTGGTGGTCCAGGTATCATGGAAGCGGGTAACCGCGGAGCACACCTTGCTGGAGGGACATCTGTAGGACTTAACATTGAACTTCCTTTTGAGCAACACGACAATCCGTATATTGATAGTGATAAGAGCTTAGACTTTGATTACTTCTTCGTACGTAAAGTAATGTTTGTAAAGTACTCACAGGGATTTGTAGTAATGCCGGGAGGTTTTGGTACGCTTGATGAACTTTTTGAGGCAATCACACTTATTCAAACGCACAAAATTCAGAAGTTTCCTATTATTCTAGTAGGTACAGAATTTTGGGGAGGACTTATGGATTGGGTAAAGACAACATTGCTTGACAGTTTCCAGAACATAAGCGCTGGAGATATGGATCTTATACACCTTGTAGATACTTCAGATGAGGTAATTGAGGTGCTTAATAATTTCTATGATGAATACCAATTGAGTCCTAATTTCTAAAGGTGTTACGCTTTCGCGAAAGCGTGAAAACTACATATAACAGTAAAACAAAAACAGCTTTTTCTATTACAAATTAACACATCCCTTTTCTAGTTGAGACAAACCCTAAAATCTCTGTATGCTTTTATCTCATTGCTTCTCTTAAGTGTAGGAGCCACGAGCCAGCATACAATGGAAATTAATGCACAATTGATTCCAGATGAACGGTCTATACATCTCAATCATACTATCACAATTACAAATACGTCTAGTGATATATGGACAGATATATACTTAACAGATTGGGCTCATAGTTTTTCTAGTAAAACCACACCACTGGCAAAGAGGTTTTCTGATTCTTTTGATAAGAAATTTCATCTTGCACCTGATAGTGATCGTGGTTTTACTAAAATGACTTCTATTGCGGGTCAAGAAACAATACTTCAATTTACAAGACCCAAAAGACATCCTGATATTATCAAGGTCTTATTACGTGAACCACTATTACCAGGTGATTCTATAAGAATGACACTTGATTATACAGTGGTACTTCCAGATGTAAAATTTACAGACTACGGGATTGCTAGAAATGGTGATTACAACTTGAGATATTGGTTTGTTACACCGGCCGTATATAATAATGGCTGGGAGTACTATAGCAATAAGAATCTTAATGATCGCTATTTTCCTCAAACAGACATCCGTTTACAATTTTCTATTCCCAAAGGATATGAATTAGTCACAGATCTTGAGCAAAATGATATTTCAAGCTCTCAGTACCCGGGTGAAAAACTTACGGTGCTCACAGGGAAGAGTAGAACAGATGCTAAGATTTTCTTGCTTCAAAACTCTGACTATGAAGAGGTTCAAACAGACTATGTAAATATTGTATCAAATCTACATGATTACAGAATCCCCGCCCCCTTAAGAGCGCTAATATCTGACCGAATTGCAGGTTTTCTACATAAAGATTTAGGCCCATATCCTTTTGATAAAATTCTTGTAACAGATCTTGATTATAAAGAACAACCAGTATATGGACTTAATCAACTACCTAGCTTCATAAGCCCGTTTCCTGATGGGTTTCAATATGAAATTAAGCTTCTCAAGACTACGATTAACAATTATGTAAACAATACACTTCTAGTTAACCCCAGAACAGACAGGTGGCTCATAGATGGTATTAAAGTCTACATATTACAAAACTACATGGACACTTATTATCCTGACCTTAAGGTTGTAGGTTCCTTAGAAAAATACTGGCTTGTGCGACAGTTCTATGCATCAGAGCTTGAATTTAATGATCAGTTTAATATTTTATCTACTCATATTTCTAGATTAAATCTTGACCAGCCACTGGACACTCCGTATGATGAGCTTATCAAGTATAATAAGAATATAGGGACTTCATACAAAAGTGGCGTAGGGCTTAATTACCTCAATGATTACATAGGAGATAATAGACTTGATGAGATCATTAAGAATTTTTACCTAAAATATAAGTCTCAACCACTCACATCATCACAGTTTGAAAAAGAAGTCAATGCTCAAATTAACAAGGATGTAGATTGGTTTTTTAAAGACTACATAACTTCTAATAAAAGGATAGACTACGCTTTAAAAAATTCTAAAGTTAAAGGTGACTCTATTTATGTAGATGTAAAAAAGAAAGAGCGTCGCTCCTCTCCTATCTCTGTTTATAGCTTCAAAAATGATAGTCTAACAAGCAAGCGCTGGGTTTCAGGTACTCAAAAAACAGAAACACTTGTTTACTCAAATGAAGAAGCAGATAGATTTGTTTTAAACTATGAAAACATTATTCCAGAAAATAATCTGAGAAACAACTATGAGAAACCTCGAGCATTTTTAGGTATAGACAAGCCTCTACAGCTCAAATTTCTACAAGATTTTGAAAATCCGGCAAAAAATCAGTTGTTTGTAATGCCTGTAGCTGAGTTTAATATATATGATGGATTTATTCCTGGTATTACTCTTTATAATAAAACATTGCTAACCAAAGCACTTAATTATAAGATTGAACCACAAATAGGTTTAAAATCGAAAAAACTAATAGGTAGCGCATCGATATCTTATAGGCATGACTATCAAAATCAAGGGTTGTATGCATTGAGATATGGTATTTCGGGAAATCGATTTTCTTACGCCCCAGATTTATTATTTACCAGGGTTACTCCTTTTGTTAATTTATCTTTTAGAACTTCCAACCTTAGATCAGATAAGCGTCAGAGTGTATCTGCTCGTTTTGTGAGTGTACAAAGGCAAGAGGATCCACTTGTTGCATTGCCTACCCCTAACTATGATGTACTAAACTTAAGATATAGAAGATCAAACCCTGGAATTATTCATACATTAAATGTTGCGGGTGATGTACAATTTGCCAAAAACTTTGGAAAAGTATCTGGTAATATATTTTACAGAAGACTTTTTCTTAATAATAGACAGTTGAATGTAAGATTATTTGGTGGTGTATTTACTTATAATAACACACAAGCAGATGGTGATTTTTTCAGTTTTGCGCTAGATAGACCAACAGATTATTTATTTGATTACAATTATTATGGAAGATCTGAAGATAGCGGTCTATTCTCTCAACAAATCATTATAGCCGAAGGCGGTTTTAAGTCGCAGCTAGATGATGTGGCCCCTGTATTTGCAAATGACTGGATGTTTACCGCAAATGCCAGTACAACACTATGGAAGTACTTTTATGCGTATGGAGATGTGGGAGTTGTTAAAAATAAGAAGGCAAATGGAAAGCTGGTGTACGACTCAGGAATACAGGTAAGCTTACTCGATGACTACTTTGAACTTTACTTTCCATTATATTCTAATTTGGGTTGGGAAATTGGCCAGCCTAACTATGATCAAAAAATTAGATTTCAACTACAAATAAGCTTTGATACCGTGATAAGACTTTTTTCACGAAAGTGGTATTAAAGATTCTCAAAAACCACGGTTTATGTTGTCATATTCTTAATAGAATCACAAAATATTGCCTTTTATTGAAAATAGCTTCTATTAAATCAACTTATAATGCGAAAATTATAAGTATTTAACGCACTTACATATTGCATTATGGGTATGTTTTGGCTATTTTTACAGACAAATCTTTTTAACATATGGCAATTACTTCTAATACCAAAGCAGCATTATCTTACGATGACTTTAAAGAATCTGTTCTTGAAGACTATCGAATCGCTGTTACTAGTAGAGAATGTAGTCTTTTAGGACGTAGAGAAGTTCTTACAGGGAAGGCAAAATTTGGAATTTTTGGTGATGGAAAAGAACTACCACAGCTTGCCTGGGCACGCGCTTTTAAAAATGGTGACTTTAGATCTGGATATTATAGAGATCAAACATTTATGATGGCTATAGACCACTTGTCTATAGAAGAGTTTTTTGCCGGTTTATATGCACATACTGATATAGCATTTGATCCTATGAGTGCTGGAAAGCAGATGGGTGGTCACTTTGCAACGCATAGTCTTGATAATGACGGTAACTGGAAAAACTTACTTGCTCAAAAGAATTCAAGCTCAGACATCTCTCCTACTGCTGGCCAAATGCCTAGACTATTAGGTCTTGCACAAGCCTCTAAAGTATATAGAAACGTTGCAGAAACTCAAAAAGAAAACTTCTCACACAATGGTGATGAAGTTGCTTGGGGTACAATAGGTAATGCAAGTACAAGTGAAGGTTTATTCTTTGAAACTATTAATGCCGCAGGTGTACTTCAAGTACCTATGGTAATAAGTGTTTGGGACGATGAATACGGAATTTCTGTTCATGCTAGACATCAAACTACAAAGGAGAGTATATCTAAAATACTTGCTGGCTTCCAAAGAGACGAAGAAGATAACGGGTACGAAATCATTAAGGTCAATGGGTGGGATTATCCAGCTCTCGTAGATGCATATGAACGTGCTGGAAAAATTGCTCGTGAAGAGCACGTACCAGTATTAGTTCATGTTGTTGAGCTTACACAGCCTCAAGGACACTCTACTTCTGGATCTCATGAACGCTATAAAGACCAAGATAGATTACAATGGGAGCGTGAAAATGACTGTAATGTACAATTCAGAAAATGGCTTATTGACCAAGGTCTAGCTACAGATGAGGAACTTACTGTTATAGATAAAGATCTTAAAAAGAAAGTGCGAGATGGCAAGAAAGCTGCTTGGGAAGCATTTTTAAGACCTATTAAAACTGAAAAGGAAAAAATCACATCAATACTTGAAGGACTTGTAAAAACCTCAAGTAATGGAAGTTTTATAAAACCACTGCTTGAAAAACTAGTAGAGAACAAGGAATCTCTTAAATGTGACCTGCTTAGTACTGCCCGTAAGGCTTTGCGCCTCACAATAGGAGAGCAATCTGATTTTCATGCAGAACTTGCAGCATGGATTGATAATTATATAGCGACAATCCAACCTCAATACAGCGCACACTTATATAATGAAAATGGAAATGGTGCGACTTCAATAGAAGGTGTTGCCCCTACTTACGGTGAAGAAAATCTTGTAGATGGCCGTGTAATTTTGAGAGATAACTTTGATGCTATCTTTAGCAAATATCCTAATACACTTGTTTTTGGAGAAGATGCTGGAGCCATTGGTGACGTAAACCAAGGCTTAGAAGGAATGCAAGAGAAATATGGCGAGCACAGAGTTGCAGATGTAGGAATACGTGAAGCAACGATACTTGGTCAAGGAATAGGAATGGCTATGAGAGGCTTGCGCCCTATCGCCGAAATTCAATACCTTGATTATATTTTATATGCTATCCAGATTATGAGCGATGATCTCGCATCATTGCGTTACAGAACTCATGGTAAGCAAAAAGCACCACTTATTGTAAGAACACGAGGACACCGCTTAGAAGGAATCTGGCACAGTGGATCGCAAATGGGAGCAATCGTGCACCTTTTGAGAGGTATGTACATTCTTACTCCTCGTAACATGGTTAAGGCTGCTGGTTTTTATAACACACTATTAGAAAGTGATGAGCCTGCACTAGTTGTAGAATGCTTAAACGGTTACCGATTAAAAGAAAACTTGCCAACGAACATAGGAGAATTTAAGACTCCAATAGGGGTTGTCGAGACTGTAAAAGAAGGAACAGATATTACGGTTCTATCTTATGGAAGTACATTACGTATTGTAATGGAAGTTGCAAAAGAACTTTTAACCGTAGGTATCAATGTCGAAGTAATTGATGCCCAATCATTATTGCCATTTGACCTTAATCACGATGTTGTTGAGAGTATAAAAAAGACAAATCGTTTTATAGTCATAGATGAAGATATGCCAGGTGGAGCTAGTGCTTACTTACTTAATGAGGTATTAAATGAGCAAGATGCATACAAATATCTTGATAGTAAACCAGAGACGTTGACTGCTAAGGCTCATAGACCTGCTTACGGAACAGACGGAGATTACTTCTCTAAGCCATCGGCAGATGACATATTTGAGAAAATATACAGTATGATGAATGAAGTAAACCCTTCAAATTTTCCTACATTGAGATAGAACAACTCAGATTAAAATATAAAACGAGATACATTAATTTGTATCTCGTTTTTTTATGCTTTCGCGAAAGCGTAATAACCCAACAAACTGAATTAACAATTACCTACTCTGGATATTCAATCCTGAGGTGATAAATGTTATTAAGCTTCTTTTTAAGTACTTTCTTAATCTGCTGAATTTCTTTGAACGTAATATTTGCGTTAAGAAACTGTCCTTCATCCATTTGTTTTTTAATAATCTTTTCAACAAATGCGTCAATAAGCGTTGATGTTGGATTTTTAAGACTCTTGGAAGCAGCCTCCACACTATCTGCCATCATAAGTATCGCAGTTTCTTTACTAAAAGGTAATGGTCCTGGATATTGAAAATCTGTAATTAATGTGTCTTCATTAATTTCCTTCTCTTTAAAGTAAAAATATTGCACCGTACTAGTACCGTGATGCGTGCGTATAAAATCTATAACTCTGTCAGGTAAATTATATTTACGAGCGAGTTCAATACCATTAATCACGTGATCTATGATAATACGCGCGCTTTCTTTTGGTGATAAATCATCGTGACTATTAATTCCTGTAGCTTGGTTTTCTGTAAAATCTGTAGGGTTTTCTATTTTCCCAATATCGTGATAAAGTGCTCCTACCCTAACTAGCATGGCATTTGCACCTATTTCATTTGCTGCTGCTTCAGATAAGTTTGCTACATTAAGACTATGGTGAAAAGTACCTGGAGCTTCATCTGCAAGACGCTTGAGAAGTTTTGAGTTAGTATCTGATAATTCTAATAATGAAACATCACTTACCAAGCCAAAGATCTTTTCATAAATATAGATGAGGGGCTGTACAAACAATGTTGCCAGGCCAGCGAGTAAAAACATTCCGAAGTCTTCCCACTGCAGTCCCTCCATTCCACCTTCACTTATAATATTAAATGCAAAATATGCTAGAATATAAATGAGTGTAATTTGACCAATTGATATAAAAAGATTTGCTCTTTTATATAGCTCGGGTATAGTTAAGATAGTCACGATACCCGCAATGACTTGTAAGAAAAAATATTCAAAACTATCTGGCACAATAAACCCTAGTAATAGTATTGCAATTACATGTGTAAAAAGTCCCAATCGAGCGTCAAAAAAGGCTTTGATAATGAGTGGTAGTATACACATAGGGACAGCATATACATACTGAGGACTCCACTTTACAACTATCGTTGTAAGAAGTACCATCACTAGAACATTAAAAAATATAAAGGTTACTTTAGTATTATTTAAAAATACAGAAAGTCTATAAGTTCGTATAAAAAGAAGCAACATTACGAGTGCTAGGAGCACTAACAAGATGTATCCAAAGAGCACCCAATTATAACGCGAATCACTTATGTTTTGCGACTCATATTTGGCTTTTAGAGATAGTAATTTTTGTAAATTATCTCCTTCTACGAGCTGACCTCTTGCAATCACAATACTTCCCTTAGGCACTATATTGCGTGTTTCTGAAATCTGACTAAGCTCAATATCGAGAGTTTCTTTAGTGAGAACTTCATCTAGAGAAACATTTGCTTCTAGCCCATCAAAATATAGCTGAAGAAATTTATTAGAATACGCTGCGTAAGCGCCATTCTCAATAACAGACGTGAGATTATCTGTTACATTATTAAGCACAGAAATTTGGTTCAACCTCATTTCAAACACTTCATTTCCTTTTTTAATGAAGATGAGACGACTAGAATCATAGACAGGTTTATTTTTTATAACCCCAGTTTTGTAAACTCCTTTTAGCAAATTACTCCCATATCTTCTCAATTCTGCTTTTGGAAATTGGTAATCAATACTATCAGGAAATACCTTATCAAAATTTTCATCATAAGATGCTATGATGTTGTCTACAATGTCTTGATTATAATTAAAGTACACTGCAGATTGTGATTTTACTTGACTACGCTCTTCTTCAAGTTCTGTGGCACTTTTAAGAATGGCAAAATCTTCATCTGCATATAGATTTTCATATTGCCATGGAAAACCTTTTTGAATCTCATATTGGAATTTCCCGCTTTTTGGGAAGAAATAAACAATAAACCCTGCACAAATAAAGACAAGCAAGAGCTTGTAGATGAGATCTTGATGTTTATAAAACTTTTGTGCGGTGCTGCTCATAGGGTTGTCTAGTATGAAGCTAAAATACTAAATTAATATCGCTTGATATACCACTTAGACCGTCGCTATAGATTCTAAAATCTTCAAATTTTCCTTACATTCGCAAGAGAAAATTTTAGTACTTCAAACACACAAATATATGAGTAAGAACGTTGTTATAGTTGCGGCTGCGCGCACACCGATAGGGAGTTTCATGGGAGCTTTATCCTCTGTTACTGCCAGTAAACTTGGATCAATCGCTATAAAAGGTGCTTTAGATAAAATTAACCTTGACCCAGCACTTGTAAGTGAAGTTTACATGGGTAACGTGGTACAAGCTGGTGTAGGTCAAGCACCTGCAAGACAGGCTGCGATAGGAGCAGGAATTCCTATAACGGTACCTTGTACGACAGTAAATAAAGTATGCGCTTCAGGAATGAAAGCTGTAATGATGGCTGCTCAAGCCATTGCACTAGGAGATGCAGATATTGTAGTTGCTGGTGGGATGGAAAATATGAGTCTTATTCCTCATTATGTTCAATTACGTAATGGACATAAATTTGGACCGCAAACTATGGTAGACGGCATGCAAAAAGACGGTCTTGTAGATGCTTATGATGGTAACGCGATGGGTGTATGTGCAGATGCATGTGCAACTGAATATAAATTCTCACGTGAAGATCAAGATGCTTATGCTATCCAATCTTATAAGCGTAGCGCTGCTGCTTGGGAAGCTGGAAAGTTTGATAATGAAGTAGTACCAGTACCGGTACCACAAAGACGTGGAGATGATGTTATCGTATCTCGCGATGAAGAATTTACAAATGTAAAAATGGAAAAAATTCCTGCTTTACGTCCAGCGTTCTCAAAAGACGGAACCGTAACTGCTGCAAATGCATCTACTATAAATGATGGTGCTGGTGCTGTAATCGTAATGAGTGAAGAAAGAGCAAAAGAGCTCAACCTTACTCCTCTTTGTACTATAAAAAGTTATGCAGATGCTGCACATGAGCCAGAGTGGTTTACTACTGCACCATCAAAAGCATTACCTAAGGCCCTAGCAAAAGCAGGTGTAGCTCAGAGCGATATTGAGTTTTTTGAGTTTAATGAAGCATTCTCTGTAGTAGGTCTAGCAAATATGAAAATATTAGGCTTAACAGACGAAAATGTAAATGTAAATGGAGGAGCAGTATCTTTAGGACATCCATTAGGATGTAGCGGAGTGCGTATTCTTATTACACTTATGAATGTATTGAAGCAAAACGATGCAACACTAGGTGCTGCCGCAATTTGTAACGGTGGTGGAGGTGCCTCTGCTATGGTAATAGAAAATTATAAATAAGAATAGTTATACCCTATGCGATACGGTATTTGCCAGCTTAGTATAGTCCCTATGCGCGCCGAACCTTCAGATCCTAGCGAACTTGTAAACCAAGTTCTATATGGTGAACATTTTAAGGTTGTGGAGCAACGCAAGCAATGGAGCCGTATTAAACTTTCTCATGACAAATATGAGGGATGGATTGATAATAAGCAATACATAGAGATTAGTGAAGAGGAGTACGCTTTCGCGAAAGCGCAACAAGCAACACTAACCACTGATCCTGTACAATTTATTACAACAGAACATAATCAACTACTCACGGTAGTATTAGGTTCTTCTGTTGAAAATATTGCGCTTCTTAAAGATTCTTATGATGGTAATAGTCACACTGGAAAAACCTCCAGAACGCAGCTTGTGGAAACAGCACTACTCTATCTTAAAACTCCGTATTTATGGGGTGGTAGGACAACCTTTGGTATAGATTGTAGTGGTTTTACTCAAATGGTATATCGACTTAATGGCTTCGTTCTAAAAAGAGATGCTTCACAGCAAGCAACACAAGGTGAGGCATTAAGTTTTATAGAGGAAAGTGAACCTGGTGATCTAGCCTTTTTTGACAATGCCGAAGGGTTAATTACCCATGTAGGTATTATCATGGAAGATAATTATATCATACATGCTCATGGAGAAGTGAGAATTGATCGATTAGATCATTCTGGTATTTATAATGTTCATAAAGGTATACACACTCACAAATTGAGAGTTATTAAGAAAATTATCTAGATAAGATTAATATTATACTATCTAACAAAAAAAAGCCACTCAAATGAGTGGCTTTTTTGTTTTATAAAAGATAGAAGACTTAGTTTCCTCCTTCTAATTTCTCAATGTTTGCTTTCATTGCATCTGCCTTAGATGTTTCACCTAGTTGCTCATAGATTCCGTAAAGAGATCTTGCTACATCAAGGTAATCAGGCTTTGCTGCTAATGCTTTTTCTAAGTAAGGAACAGCATTCTTGTAAACATCCTGACGTTTAAGTTTTAAAGCATCATACTTGTCATAGTCTGCTTTTGAAGTTCCTAAACTGTTCATCTCATCCACAATTGCACGCTCATCAGATAAGATAAGAACAGCAATGTTATTATAAGCTGCAGCATATGTAGGATCAAGCTCAACAGCCTTCATGTAATATTCCTTTGCCTTTTCCTTATTTCCTTGCTGATCAGAACTTACACCTAAGTTATATAGTAACTCTGGATTGTTTGGGTCTTTCTCAAGAACCTTAGCAATTACTTCTTGATACTTATCCATTTTCTTCATCTTAAGGTAGATATCTGCCTCAGAACGTAATAATAAGATGTCATCTGGATTCTCTTTACGAGCATCTGCCATTGCAGCAAGTGCCTTTTCATTTTCATTCTTAGAAATATAGATAAGTGCAATATTTTTTGCTATTTCTGCACTTTTAGAATCTCCTAACTGCTCTTCTGGTTTTACGTGTGTTTTTGCAAGTACCTGAAGATCTCTTTCTTGTTTGCTTGGAAAATTTTCAACCTCGCTTGTCTCAACATTAGTTGCTACATAAGATACTTCTCTTCCTTGAAAACCTAAGTTTTTAAGTTGCTCATAATAACCTAATGCAGTATCATAATCTTTACCGTTGATTGCATTTGATGCAGCAAAGTATAAGTAAACTGTATCCTTTTTACTTAGGTTGTATGCTTTTTCAAGTTTTGTTGCTGCGCTGGCATAATCTTGACCGTTTTGATCTGCTACAGCACCATTGATATAAGCATTTGTAACATTTGCAAGACCTGCTTCTGCTTCTTTACTGTACTTAGTATCTCGTAAATCTCCAAAAGCCATTGCTGCTTTCTCAAGATCTGCTGGATCTTGATTATCTACTCCTAAATATGCTTGAGCCTTTAGAAGCATAAACTTCTCTTTTGTTTTCTCATCCATATTAGCTGTTAGAGCTTCGGCAGCTCCTAGTAGCGTTTTTGCCTGAGTATAGCTACCAGACTTAATTGCCTTCTCTATAGCTTTTACTTCCTTTTTCTGTGCAAATGCCATCGATGTTGCGGCAAGTGCTATTGCTAAAAATAGTTTACTTTTCATTGTAATGGTTTAATTAATATAAGGGTTTCAAAATTACTCTTTTTTTCTCAACCCTTATGTTTCTATTCTTCTTCTTCAGAAGAGTTTTCGTTTTGGGTTGTTTCTGAAGCAGTTGTCCCTCCTTCTACCGGAGTTCCATCTACTGTGTCATCTTCATCATCTATATCGTCCTCATCACTTTTTACTTTCGCGACAGCGGCAATAGAATCGTTTCCTTTAAGGTTGATAAGTCGTACTCCTTGTGTTGCACGCCCCATAACTCTTAGTGAAGCTACTTCCATTCTTATAGCGATACCTGACTTATTGATAATCATAAGATCATCTGCATCAGTAACGTTTTTAATAGATACTAGTTCTCCAGTCTTTTCGGTAACAGAGATTGTTTTTACTCCTTTACCTCCACGGTTTGTAATTCTGTAATCTTCAAGACTACTACGCTTACCATACCCTTTTTCTGAAACAACTAGGATATTACTTTCTGTATCATTTACAGACACCATTCCTACTACTTCATCTTCATCATTAGCAAGAGTTATGCCACGAACACCAGAGGCGTTTCTTCCCATAGGTCTCGTCTTACTTTCCTCAAAGCGTATTGCCTTACCAGATTTAAGCGCAAGCATCACTTGACTCTCTCCTGTTGTAAGCTTTGCAGATAGTAGCTCATCATTGTCCTTAATAGTAATCGCGTTGATACCATTAGTACGAGGACGTGAGTATTGCTCTAGCGCTGTTTTCTTCACTTGTCCTTTTTTGGTCGCCATAATGATGTAGTGATTATTTATATAATCTTCATCTTTAAGGTCTCCTGTACATACAAATGCTTTTACCTCGTCATCTTGCTCTATATTAATAAGGTTCTGGATAGCTCTACCTTTTGAAGTCTTACTTCCTTCTGGTATTTCAAATACACGCATCCAGAAACATTTACCCTTTTGTGTAAAGAATAACATATACTGGTGGTTAGTCCCTACAAATAGATGTTCTAAGAAATCTTCATTACGAGTAGTAGATGCTTTTGTACCTACTCCTCCTCTATTTTGAGTTTTGTATTCTGTAAGTGATGTACGTTTTATGTAACCAGCATTTGAGATAGTAATTACTACCTTTTTATCTGGAATAAGATCTGTGATGCTTACATCACCTCCTGCATACTCTATAATAGAGCGACGCTCATCTCCATACTTATCTTTTATTTCTTGAAGCTCTTCTCTAATGATAGACATACGACGCTCCTTCTTTGCAAGGATATCTTTTAAGTCTTCTATAGTCTTCATTATCTCTTCGTACTCACTACGTAGTTTGTCTTGCTCCAGACCTGTAAGCTGGCGTAAACGCATCTCTACAATAGCCTTTGCTTGAATCTCTGAGAGTTTAAAACGCTCTATTAAGTTTTGTCTCGCCTCATCACCATTTGCACTTGCACGTATGATGGCAATTACTTCATCTATATTATCTGAAGCAATGATAAGACCTTCTAATATGTGAGCACGAGCTTCTGCTTTTTTAAGCTCAAACTCTGTTCTTCTCACTACTACCTCGTGGCGGTGCTCAACAAAGTGGTGTATCATATCCTTAAGATTTAACATCTCAGGACGTCCGTTTACAAGAGCAATGTTATTTACACTAAATGATGATTGTAGTGCCGTGTACTTATATAACTTGTTAAGTACGATATTTGGGATAGCATCACGTTTTATAACATAAACGATACGCATACCATTACGGTCTGACTCGTCACGTATGGCAGATATACCCTCGATCTTCTTATCGTTGATCATATCGGCCGTTTTCTTAATCATATCAGCCTTATTGACTTGATATGGTATTTCGGTCACAATGATACACTCTCTACCCTTTACTTCTTCAAACTCTGCCTTTGCGCGCATTACAACACGACCACGCCCTGTTTTAAAAGCCTCACGTACTCCGTCATAACCATAAATCGTTCCTCCGGTAGGAAAATCTGGAGCCTTTACGTGCTCCATAAGTTCATCTATAGTAACGTCATTATTATCTATGTAAGCGTGTATACCGTCTACAACTTCAGAAAGGTTGTGTGGTGGCATATTAGTCGCCATACCCACAGCAATACCAGATGCACCATTTATAAGTAACCCTGGTACACGTGTAGGTAATACGGTAGGTTCTTTAAGTGTATCATCAAAGTTAAGTTGGTGATCTACTGTGTCTTTTTCAATATCTGCAAGCATATCTTCAGATATCTTGCGCATTCTAGCCTCGGTATAACGCATTGCTGCTGGGCTATCACCATCTACAGACCCAAAGTTACCTTGACCATCTACAAGCATATAACGTAAACTCCACTCTTGAGCCATACGCACCATTGCATCATATACAGAGGTGTCGCCGTGTGGGTGATACTTACCTAGTACCTCTCCTACTATTCTTGCAGATTTTTTGTGAGCACCACTCGCTCGTATTCCTAACTCATGCATTCCGTAAAGAACACGACGGTGTACTGGTTTGAGACCATCACGTACGTCAGGTAGTGCACGTGATACGATAACTGACATCGAGTAATCGATGTAAGCAGATTTCATTTCATCTTCAATATTAATCGAGATCAGCTTTTCTCCTTCAGCCATATATAAATTGATTAGATTTTATGTCAAATTTTTACTAGCTAGCAATGTAGTGATTTTGGAGGGTTTTTATGGGGGTACGCTTTCGCGAAAGCGCACTTTTTATCAACAAATTTTAACAAAGTCTCTTAATAACTACCCAAAGGCCTTAAAGGCAAATTGTCAGGTATTTTTGGTAATTTGGACTAATGACTTTAAGCGGAATGATTTTTGAACCAGTTTGCTTAAATTTACCTAAGAAAGAGAAGATAGATATGGACGATAATTTTTCACCAAGAGTAAAAGATGTGATTGCTTATAGTAAAGAGGAGGCCTTAAGATTAGGTCATGACTTTATAGGTACAGAGCACTTACTACTTGGTTTGTTAAGAGACGGAAGCGGTAAAGCAATCGATATTTTAGGAGCTTTAAATATAGACTTAGAGCACTTGAGACGCAAGGTTGAGATACTAAGCCCAGCAAACCCCAACTTGAACTTACAGAGTAATGATAAGAAGAATTTACATCTTACTCGCCAGGCAGAGCGAGCACTCAAGACCACATTCTTAGAAGCAAAGCTCTTTCAAAGTTCATCAATAAATACGGCTCATTTATTATTATGTGTTTTACGTAATGAAAATGATCCTACCACAAAACTGCTCAATCGACTTAAAGTAGATTATGACAGTGTAAAAGACCAATTTAAACTAATGATGGCAAACGAAAGCGATGAATATATAGAGCCTATTAAATCAGAATCATTTAGTGATGATGCCGATAATAGCGATGAAGGATCAAAAGAAAATCCTTTTAATAGCCCTACCACGCCTAAAGGAGGAAAGAAAAGTAAAACTCCGGTTTTAGATAACTTTGGACGTGATCTTACTGCAATGGCAGACGAGGGTAAATTAGATCCTGTAGTAGGTCGTAGTAAAGAGATTGAGCGTGTATCACAGATATTGAGTAGGCGTAAGAAAAATAACCCTCTCCTTATTGGTAAGCCTGGAGTAGGTAAATCTGCCATAGCAGAAGGACTTGCTCTACGTATTGTACAACGTAAGGTATCTCGTATCCTTTTTGACAAACGTGTGGTTACTCTTGATCTTGCTAGCCTTGTAGCTGGAACAAAGTATAGAGGACAGTTTGAAGAGCGTATGAAAGCCGTGATGAACGAGCTTGAAAAGAATGATGACATTATCTTATTTATAGATGAGATACATACCATTGTAGGGGCTGGAGGAGCAACAGGATCTCTTGATGCTTCAAATATGTTTAAACCTGCTCTCGCTCGAGGCGAAATACAATGTGTAGGTGCAACAACGCTTGATGAATTCCGCCAGCACATTGAGAAAGATGGTGCTTTAGAGCGACGTTTTCAAAAAGTAATTGTAGAACCTACGTCTGTAGAAGAAACGATTGAGATATTACAAAATATTAAAGGTAAGTATGAAGAGCACCATAATGTCTCATATACAGATGAGGCACTTGAAGCGTGTGTAAAACTTACTAATAGATATATGACCGATAGATTTCTTCCAGATAAGGCTATAGATGCTCTAGACGAAGCAGGATCTCGCGTGCATATTACTAATATTGATGTTCCTAAAAAGATTTTAGAATTAGAAAATAAGCTAGAAGAGGTAAGAGAACTCAAAACCTCTGTGGTAAAGAAGCAGAAATATGAAGAGGCTGCAAAGCTGCGCGATGATGAGAAAACCTTAGAAAAGGAACTTGCAATCGCTCAAGAGCGCTGGGAAGAAGACGCAAAACTTCACAAAGAAGAAGTGTCTGAAGAAAATGTTGCTGATGTAGTAAGTATGATGACAGGAATCCCTGTCAACCGTATTGCACAAACAGAAAGCAATAAACTTGCAGAACTACCAGCAACAATAAAAGAAAACGTAATAGGTCAAGATGAGGCTGTAAAAAAGGTTGCAAAAGCAATACAACGTAACAGAGCTGGATTAAAAGACCCTAACAAACCTATCGGTTCATTTATATTCTTAGGTCAGACTGGTGTAGGTAAAACGCAACTTGCAAAGGTTCTTGCAAAAGAGCTTTTTGATAATCAAGATGCACTCATCCGTATTGATATGAGTGAGTATATGGAGAAGTTTTCTATCTCAAGGCTTGTAGGAGCGCCTCCTGGATACGTAGGATACGAAGAAGGTGGTCAACTCACAGAAAAAGTAAGACGTAAGCCTTACTCTGTGGTTTTACTAGATGAGATAGAAAAAGCGCATCCAGATGTATTTAATATGTTACTGCAAGTGCTAGATGATGGTTTCTTAACAGATTCTCTAGGCCGTAAGATAGATTTTAGAAATACTATTATCATAATGACCTCAAACATCGGGGCAAGGAAGCTTAAAGACTTTGGTCAAGGTGTTGGATTTGGTACTGCTTCACGTAAAACGCAAGCAGATGATAATGCAAGAAGTATTATACAGAATGCCCTTAAAAAGGCATTTGCACCTGAGTTTTTAAATCGTGTTGATGACGTAGTAGTATTTAATGCATTAGAGCGTGAGGATATCCATAAGATTATCGATATCGAACTTGCAAAACTATATACTAGAATTAAAGGTCTAGGATATGATTTAACACTTAGTGAAAAAGCAAAAGATTATATAAGTGATAAAGGTTTTGATAAGGAATATGGGGCACGACCACTTAAAAGAGCTATTCAAAAATATATAGAAGATGCACTAGCCGAGGAGATAATTAATTCTCAATTAAAAGAAGGTGATAGCATATTTATGGATTTTGATGAGAAGAAAGACGAACTTATAATCGATATCAAAAAGGCAACCCCTACAGAGTCGTAGGTAACGCTAAGGGTTTATAATTATTTCCCCGAAGGGTCTAACTGACTTTTCGGGGATTTTTTATTTAAAATACTATGCATACATAGTTAATGTATTGGTAAATAGATGTTTGTATTTCTATTTATTAGTATATTCAATGTTCAAGTTCCCTAACAAACCTATGACAGAACCAATAGAACACCACCTTAGCTTATCATTCGGAGAGTTAACTATCTATAATGATTATGTTTACACCGTAATGAACGAAGGAATTACAGTACAACCTAATTTTAATGATATTCTACTAGCAATTGCAGAGATATATTATAGCAATAAAGAGTTTGTATATATAACCCACAGAATAAACTCCTACTCTATTGATCCCATTATCTATCTAGAAACATCAAAAATTGAAAACCTCAAAGGGTTTATAGCTGTTTGTCCAAACAAAAGCCTTATAGAATCATTTAGAGTTGAAAAATTGTTTTTTAAAAAACCTTTTGCTGTGTATCAAACACTTGATGAAGCCTTAGATTATAAGGAGGTATTGCTTTCTGGTAAGCAATGATTTTTTTTGCAACAAACACTTTTATCTTCTTAAAAAAAGAAGGAGTTTTGCAGCCAATTTAATCCCCTACACCCACTTGAAAAATATTAAAGAATTTGACTTTGGAAAAATCCAAATCGAACAGAATTTTGTCATTGGTACCATGAAAGAAGGCTCTCATGTTGATAGAGCATCTAACCAGTTACTATTATCATTTTGCAAAGACTATTTTAGTGATGAGCCTTTTGGTTATATCTCACACAGGCTCAATTCATACTCTGTAGATCCTACTGTGTATATGGATGCTGGAAGTCATCCTGGACTCAAAGCTATTGCTGTTGTATTTGATAATCCACTCATTAAATCTAATGTAGTACTAGAAAAACAATTTTTTAATCAACCCTTTGAGTCTTTCAATTCTGTTGATGAAGCAAAAAAATGGTTATCAGAGTTACTCATAAAATAAAATTTTACACGATGATATCATTGAGCGTTATAGTGAAGTAGCGTACGTTTACAAACCATTAATAAAAACAATTTTTGAATTAAAAAATAAAGCCTTCAATTTTATCTAAAATTGAAGGCTTTATATGATATTCTAATACTACTATTTAGTAGGTGGCTTAGATGGTCGCACCTCTATTTTACTAGGTAAAGTTCTTGGATGCATTTTAAGTAGATCGACGGTAATTTGGCCAAGATCTTCTGGCTGTATACGCCAGTCAGTCCCTTCCTCTGGTGATCTACCTCCAAAATGGCTACTTACAGAGCCTGGCATTATGGTACTCACTTTTACATTATCTTGTCTAAGATCTAACATAAGCGCTTGCGAAAAGCCTGTCAAACCAAATTTACTCGCATTATAAGCTGTTCCTTTTTCAAAGAAATTTGTTCCTGCAAGACTAGAAATTGTAAAAATATAACCTTCTGATTTTTTAAGCGCTTCAAGAGAGGCTTTTACTGAGTAGAAAACTCCCGTTAGGTTCGTATCAATGGTCTCATCCCATTGTTTTATAGACATATCTGCAATACTCTCAAAATGCCCTAGACCTGCATTTGCAATGAGCACATCAATTTTCCCAAATTTATCTAGTACAGCTTTTACGGCATTTTGCTGGCTTTCATAATTTCTTACATCTGCTGCAATACCGAGTATGTAATTATCATTTTCAGTTAGTTCATGAGCTGCTTCTTTGGCACCTTTCTCATCTCTTCCTGTGATTGCAACCTTCATTCCTTGATGCAACAAGGCTTCGGCTATACCTCGCCCTATACCCTTAGTTCCACCAGTTATTAATGCAACTTTATCTTTTAATGGTTCCATGATTACGTGTTTTTTATAAAGATAATCACGCTTTCGCGAAAGCAAACAAGAAATTTTCTTAAACTAAATCTAAAAAAGTGACACCTTTGTAAATAACATAACTCGTTCTCAAATGGCTTTTAAACAAATCTATTCGCTTCTTATCATAACCCTGTTACTCTCTTGTAAATCTTCTAGCCTTCTTCAAAGTAAAACGCAAGAAATAAGACAGCTCGACTTTGTAAATGAAGTGATTATTCCTGCCGATGCTATGTATGAAGGTATAGCTGTGGGTGGCCTATCTAGTATCGATTATATGGATGGTAAGTGGTATATCATAAGTGACGATAGAAAAAATCCGCGATTTTATATTGCAGATATTAAGATTGAAAATGGCAAGTTACAATTACCTGTTTTCACCTCGATGGTAAATTTTAAGGATACCTTAGGTATTGCTTTTAAAAGTGGTCTAGCTGATCCAGAATCACTGCGGGTAACTCCTTCTAATGACATTATATGGTCAAGTGAAGGAAATATAAGCAAGGGGATTAATCCTTTTATAAGAACATCAAATATGGATGGAGCGTTTAAAAGCGCTATTGCGATTCCTTCTAGATATCTTGTTCAAAACGATATTGCTAGTGGCCCACACAACAATGGAGTTTTTGAAGCGCTCTCTAGAAATTACGATAACAAAGGTTTCTGGGTAACTACAGAATTACCACTCAAACAAGATGGTATTGTACCTACTTCAAGTGACGCAAACTCTCCCGTACGTATTGCATATATAGATCATGAGCGTAAAACGTTTACAAAAGAGTATCCATACATGCTAGATAAAGTAGCTAGAGAAGGTAAGCTTGAAGTAAACGGCGTGACTGAAATTTTGTCATATAACGAACACTCTTTCCTAGTTCTTGAACGATCTTATGCATCGGGCCATGATGATGGTGGAAATGATGTTAAGATTTACCAAGTTTCAACGAAAAATGCAACAGATGTAAACGACCTAAATAGTCTTTCTAATTCCTCTTACACCCCTGTGACCAAGAAACTTTTATTAGATTTTAGTAGCGTGCGTAGTCAGCTCACAGATGGTATTGTAGATAATATTGAAGGAATGACTCTTGGTCCTAATTTTGAAAATGGAAATAGATCACTAGTCGTTATCTCTGATAATAATTTTAACTCCTTTGGAAAACAACTTAGTCAGATAATACTATTTGAAATTAAATAAAAGTTACTCTTTGATGAGTAGGCTTATTACTAGTTTGCCCTTATTTTTGTTGAAAAATATACGATGCTTAAGACCTTTAGAATTCTCAGTGTATTAGAAGGAATATCATTTTTATTAATCCTTTTTATCACCATGCCATTAAAGTATATATTTGATAATGGAGCACCTAATAAAGTTATTGGTATGGCTCATGGATTTCTATTTCTTGCCTATGTAGTAATGGCAATTATGATGAAATCTTATATGAAATGGAACAATAAAACAGTAGGAATCGTCCTTTTATGCTCTATTATTCCATTTGGTACTTTTTGGATGGATAAAAAATATCTCCAGTCTACTTAAAGAATTCTATACTGATATAATAATTAGGCTCTTCCCCATTACTAGCTCGTATTGCATTTATTATAGGCAAAATAAAGCCTAACACCGCAAGTATTAATAAAGTAACGAGACCTAACCCAAATACTAGTATTGCAGGGATGCTCAGTATGCAATAAATGAACAGACTTATCTGAAAATTTGCAATAGATTTCCCATGCTCATCCATGTTAATTACTCGGTCTTTATTAGAAAGCCACAGTATAAGTGGTACTATAAAACCTCCAAAACCAGTTATATAGTCTAGAAGTTGGGATAGATGAGTAAGTGCTAGCAGCGTTCTATCTTCACGCGCAAAATTAGTTTGTTGTACGATTTCCATATGATTGATTGTTGATTGATACTATATATGTGTATGCTTACGCGAAAATGTTACACGTTTACGTAATTTTGCAAAGATGAATGTACAAGATACTATAGTAGCTTTAGCAAGTCCAGCAGGCGCTGGCGCAATTGCTGTAATACGCGTTTCTGGAGCTCAAGCCCTAGAAATAACCTCCCCTATTTTCAAATCTGTAAGTGGTAAAGTGTTATCAGAGCAAAAAACACATACCATTCACTTAGGACATATTATGGATGGTGAGCGCACTATAGATGAAGTTCTAGTCTCATTATTTAAAGGCACAAACTCATACACTGGCGAGCCTACCGTCGAAATTTCTTGCCACGGATCTAATTATATTCAGCAAGAAATCATACAGTTACTATTAAGGTCGGGCTGTCGTGCTGCGCAGGCTGGAGAATTTACGCTACGTTCATTTATTAATGGTAAAATGGACTTGAGTCAAGCAGAAGCTGTTGCAGATCTTATTGCAAGTGATAATGAAGCTTCTCACCAGATCGCAATGCAACAAATGCGAGGAGGCTTCTCTAATGAAATAGCACAGCTGCGTCAAGAGCTTTTAAACTTTGCATCCCTCATTGAACTAGAATTAGACTTCTCTGAAGAAGATGTTGAGTTTGCAGACCGCAGCCAATTTAAAGAGCTCATCGCTCGCATCACAAAAGTACTCAAGCGTCTCATAGATTCTTTTGCAACAGGTAATGTGATAAAAAATGGAATCCCCGTAGCTATTGTGGGCGAACCTAATGTAGGGAAATCAACATTATTAAATGCGCTGCTCAACGAAGAACGCGCCATTGTATCAGACATTGCTGGTACCACTCGCGACACCATAGAAGATGAGCTATCTATAGGTGGTATTGGTTTTAGGTTTATAGACACAGCTGGCATACGAGAAACTGTAGATGTAATTGAAGGCCTAGGAATAAAGAAAACATTTGAAAAAATAAAACAAGCACAAGTTGTGATCCTGCTTTTTAGTGCAAATGAATTCCTTGCAAATGCTGAGATCTTTAAAACAGAGATTGAAAAAATTAAAAACAAGTTTCCTCTTAAGCCTCTTATTATTGTTGCCAATAAAATTGATCGAGTAACTGAAAATGATATCACAGCAATAAGTAATCAAATACCAAATCTTCATTTAATTTCTGCCAAAGAAAATAAAGGAGTGGACGGTCTTAAAACTAAACTTCTTGAATTTGTAAACACTGGAGCCCTGCGCAATGACGAGACTATTGTTACAAACAGTAGACACTACGATGCATTACTCAAAGCACTCGAAGAGATAGAAAAAGTGCAATATGGACTAGATACAGATCTCTCAGGAGACCTTATGGCAATAGATATTAGAGAGGCACTTTATCATTTTGGAGAAATTACGGGACAAGTAACTAATGATGAGCTTCTTGGAAATATTTTTGCAAACTTTTGTATCGGAAAGTAATTACGATAGCCAGCAAAAAAATATAAGAATCTTCCTAGATATTTTGCAAAGTAGATTGATTTAGCATTTTTCTTTAACATTTTATAAATCAATCCTACATTCATCAAAAAAGAGTTTTGGAGTATTAGTATTTAGAAAACCTTCATTTGAGTATATTAAATAATAAAGGCTGAGCAATAACAGTATTGCTCAGCCTTAAAATTATTGGGATATAGTACTACCTTATTATCTCTTGATAAGAACTTTCGTCCCTTGCACTACTCCATTTACAGTTGGCTTTAAGAAGTAAAAGCCTCTATGTAAATTTCCTAATTGAAGTGATGTTGTAGATTGCCCTTGAGAAATTGTTGCATTTTGAGAAAATACACGAACACCAAAGATATTATATAGTTCAAAAGTCACATCAGTATCCATAGCGCTAGTGATTTTAACATTAGCATCTTTAATTACTGGATTAGGAAATACTTTAATTTTAGAAATAACAATTGAAGAGTTACCGCAAGCGCCTAGTGTTGCACCTTTTCGTAAAAATACTCTTGCAGCATAACGGCTTACACAAAGTGAGCGCCCCTTGTAACAAAGCTGAACTCGCTTGTAATATGGATTATTACCACATGTTACATCCTCTACTGTAACAGTAATTTCCTTTGTAGTCTCACATCCATTATCATCCATTATTGTAACTGTTACGGTTGTTGTTTCTTCAGAACAAAAAGTAATACTTTCTGTAGTCTCCCCCGTACTCCATAATATGGATGTATCACCTTCTGCCACAATATCAGATACAGATAATACTGTACAATTAGAATCATAACCCTTGTATATAGTCACATCCTCAGAAACTGAAAATGTTATCTGTGTAGGACTAGATATAGTAATGTTCTCAACTAAGAGTTCTTCATCATTACTATCACTAATAATTACTGAATAGGTGCCTTCGGATAAATTCTCGGCAAAATTTTCTGTTTGCCCATCACTCCAAACAAAGCTATACGGAGCAACACCTCCTGTTATAGAAACGGTTGCAACTCCATCATTTGCATCAAAACAAGTGATGTCAAATGCTTCTATAGATACCACTTCTAGAGGCTCTATAGTATCAAATAAGAATCTAGCTGAAACTGGAAAGTGATCAGATGCAGTGAATGCATAATCTTCATCATAAAATTGATATCCTATTGATGCACTACTCTCGATATAATTCTCAAAAAGTTCATTTGTGATGGCAATATGATCAATCATATTTTCTCTAGATACAAAAGATCTAAATCCAGCATCACTTAATACACTTGTAACAACGTTGTAGTTTTCTGGATCTTGTACGTAAGTTATAAATGATGATTCTGTTGTGGGCACACCATCTGCAACCGTCTCATCTACATCATCATTGTAATCTCCCAAAAGAATAACCTTTCTATCTGAAAATTGTGCATCTAGAGAATCTTTAAGTACTTCTACATCATAACGACGCATATCATATCTATTTTGAGATTGCGTACTACCATTTGCACGTGCATGCAATGCTATTAAATCTATTTGCTCTGTGCTCCCGTTTATAGTAACATCTGCAGTCATTAAGAAAGGTAGACGACCACTTGCATAAAAACGATCTGTAGTACTAGGATAATCTACTAAAGCACTATCATCACCTCCATTGTATAATGGGTGTATTGTAGCTAATAGAGCTTGTGTTTTCACAGGATTCACCGTAGCAGTTTTATAAATAAAACCAAGCTTTTGAAAAGGTGGTGTTCCTGTTGGATTAGAAACAGCATCAGACAGGATATAATCGTAGCCTTCTAATCCATCTACTAGTTCTGCGAAAAGTACATCATCTGCAATTTCTTCTACAGCAATTACATCTGCATCTAATCTTCTTAGTACTGTGCGTACGCTATCTCTCTGTATTTCATCAGACATAGGTCTGCCAGCTGGCGGAGCATTATTTTCATCCCCGAACCACTCAATATTCCACGCGACTACATCAAAGCTATCATCCCTTGAAACATCAGAGGTTTCATCTGGACTTTCGAAAGGAGTAGCGCATGGTATATCACCTGCTAGTCTAGGTAATAGTTGGAAATTATCGCCAAAACGACCTACAACTCCTACAATATCACAACTACTAGGTTGTGTTAATGTAATAAGTGAAGATGCATTTCCGTCGATACGCAACTGACCTGTTCCACTGCTATCTGTAAGTTCAAAGTTAGAATTTCCAAATAGTAAGTCACCTGGATTTGGGAAACTTGCATTTAAAACACGCACTAATTGTCCTTCATAATTAGATAGTTGTGATAATTCAATGGTAATAGGTTCTATAATACTTGTAGGTGGTGAATTAATTTCAACAACATTGACAGGACTTATCTGTGCTAGATTATTGAATGCACTTCTAGTACCTGTAACTGTGATAGAATCACCAATAGTAAATACATTCTCACCATGAACAAGATTATCAAATATTGCAATTCCTCCCGTTGCATCTTGAATAAATGCAGGTCCATTAAACTGATCACTTACCGTCAATATTCCAGTAGTTGTAACGGTATCTCCTTCAGCCGCTGCTCTTACCTGCGATATAGTAAGTATTTCCCCTGGAACAACAATAGCATCATTTGCCTTACCTGGTGTAGGGGTTTGAGCTACATAGTTTGCTGTATTTCTTGTCCCTCCTTGTCCGTTTGGAATTCTCTGTAAAGACTCTGAGTCTTTACTTCCATTTTGATTTTCGTTAAGTTGTTCTTGTTCTGGATTTAACAATATAATTAACTCTGAATCAGTATCGTCATCAGTTCCATAAACTATTGCATCAACGAGTCCATCAAGGGTTACTACTGATCCATTTGGAAAATCAGCGGCAGTTCCTTGATAGAGACCTATAGCATCTGCTCCATTTTGAAAGGAGTTACCAGAAATTACTAAATCTACATTTAAAACATCTGCATTTCCTAAAACAAAGTATCCTTCTTCATTTGTAATATAACCCTCTAAGTCAAAGGTATTATAGACAGTATCGCCATTTCCATTATAAGCAACAACAACAAATCCTGAAAGGGAAGTGTTTCCTTGTCCACCATCGTAAATTTCAAGAAATTCTTGTGAATCTGATCCTGGGGTGTCTGCATCAAGTTCATTAATGACTAAAGTAATTGGTTCAGTAGCATTGCTATTTGGGGCTCCAGGAGTAGGCAATGCACTCACATAAGTTGTAGTTTCTCTCAAACCACCTGATCCATTTGTAAATCTCTGTAAAGAGAATATATCCTTATTACTTAAAATATCTTCATTAAGCTGTTCTTGACCTTCTTTTAGAAGTATAAGCAAACCATCATCATCTGCATCATTAGTATCGTAAACAACGGCATCTTGAAGATTGTCAAGATTTACTGGACTTCCATTAACAAAATCATATGTAGCATCTTTATAAAGGGCAATGGCATCTGCTCCATTCTGAATCCCATTACTAGGAAAAACAATACTTGCTGAAGATATCGCTTCATTTCCTAAAACAAAAAAGCCACGTGCATTTGTAGTAAAACCATCTAAAGAATAAGATGCATAACTTGAATCACTAGAACCATTATAAAATACTACGGTGTAACCATCAAGAGGTGTATTACCTGTTCCACCGTCATATAATTCTACGAATTCCATGGTATCTGTACCAGTATTGTCTGCATCAATTTCATTAATGATTAATACTGTGTCGTCTTTTGGTTCTGAAGAAACTACCATGTTTTCAGAGTTTGGAGAATTAATAGCTTCCCCTGCTGATGGTATTGCACTTGGAAAACTTGGAAGACCAGCACCATTAAAATTATTTCTAATCCAGTCTGTTGTACTTCCCGAATTAGTTCGGCTAGGAATTCTAGATGCTCCACCTACTGTAAAAATTCCTCCGTCAAAATCATTGGTTAGTACAACATCGCTGTATGACAAATCTCCTTCATCACCATCACTTACCGCTACACTATCAATAATCTCATCCCAAGGATTAAAATCAATTAAACCATCTACATCTGTATCAATAGTTTCTCCGAGGTTACCACTAAAGTTTGTGACAAGAAGAATCGTTTGAGATCCATTTTGAAACACATTGTTTTGAAAAGGTATTGTGTAAAGCCCATCTGAAGTGGTAGTACCTAATTGAAATACTGAAGTAATAGTTCCTACAGAATTTACATCACCCTCAATAATTAAAAGTGAATAGGCTGAGAGGTCTTCATTGTCCCCTGCAAGAACTTCTATAAATTCGTCGGTATCAGAACCAGCATGATTAAATACAAATTCATTAATCATAGGCGTGATAATCAAGGTGCCAAAAACTTGATTCGTATTTACCGCTTCAAAAGTATTTGAAGTTGTAATTTCCCAAGTAAAATCACCTGCTTCTGTACCATTTCCAGATAAAGATAGTGAACTTTCGGTTGAAGTATTTGCTCCTTCTGACACACCTATGTTTCTACTAGTCAAGCCATCTGCTGGACCTCCTATAGCAGTAAGTTCTCCTTCATATGATATAAATTGAACCAAGTTACCTGTTCCATCTACAAGAGCAATACCATCTGGAGCTCCATTCTGAATTCCTGTAATAGGATAATTTACGGTTCCATAACCATTTTGTTGATTGGCTATTACTCCCGTAAGGTCTACTGTTCGATAAGGTTCGTTATTAGAACCATTATATAAAACTAATGACCATCCTGCTAAATCTGTCCCCTCAGGTCCAGCAAGTTCAATTCCTTCATTAACATCGCCCCCTGCGTTGTCATAATGCAATTCATTAATAAAAACACCTTGAGCATTCGTATTAGCACTAAGAAATGCCAATACAATGCACAAAAGTGCACTGAGTAGTTTTTTTTTCATTGAGAGAGTTTTTAGTTATGATTTTTGCAAATCTACAATCAAACTCAGTGTTCAATGTTTCTATATTGTTAAGCAATCGGCAAGTGGTGATGAACAATAATTTTGACTTTATTATTCTAAAACAGCTATAATTATATATCACTTATTTTCAAAAAGTTACAGCTATTTTTTAGGTTTTGCTCTTTGATATTGATTCGGCCAAGCAATCTTCTTCCCTCCTAGTTCTGGACTTAATAATCCAAAATATGGATTTCGTAACATTTCTCTACCTACAAATATTAAATCTGCTCGATCATTAGTTAAAATATCATCAGCTTGAATGGCGTCATCAATTAAGCCTACTGCACCCGTGGCTATTTTAATTTCCTTTTTGATTTTTTCTGCAAAAGGAACTTGATAGTTTTTTTTAACTGGAATTTCTTGATTCTTAACAACACCTCCCGTTGAACAGTCTATCAAGTCTACTCCATTATCCTTAAGAAGCTGAGAAATTTTTAGAGAATTTTCAATGGTATGACCACCTTCTGCCCATTCTGTAGCAGATATACGTACAAACAAAGGCATTTGAACAGGGACCACCGTTCGAATTCTTTCTGTCACCTCCAATAACATACGCGCTCGATTTTCAAATGTACCGCCATATTCATCCTCTCTTTTATTAGTAAGAGGCGATAAAAATTGATTTAAGAGATAACCATGTGCTGCGTGTATTTCAATAACATCAAAACCTGCTTCAACAGCTCTTCTAGCTCCATCCACAAATAACTTTATGATATCTTTGATTTCGTCCTTAGAGAGTTCTTTTGGCATAAGGCCGTTCTCATCAAACGCTATAGGTGATGGCGCTACAGGATCCCATCCACCATCATCACTAGTTAGTATTTTACTCCCCTCCCAAGGTGGTAATGTACTTGCCTTTCTACCAGCGTGTGCTAGTTGAATTCCCACTGCTGTACCTTGCTCTTTAATAAAATTTGTAATTCTCTTTAGAGGCTCAATATGCTCATCTAACCAAATTCCCATATCTGATGGTGTAATCCTTCCTTCTGGAGAAATTGCAGCAGCCTCAGTAATTATTAATCCGGCCCCTCCTACAGCTCTAGAACCCAAATGAACAAGATGCCAATCATTTGCCATTCCGTTAACTGAGCTATACTGGCACATGGGAGAAACTACAATTCTATTAGATAATTCTAAACCTCTTATTTTGAATGGAGTGTATAATTTTGACATATTTATTTTGTTAGGGATTTTTATACTCTAAGAATAATTTCTAAATACTACTTCAGTGACTATTTATATATGAATTCTACGCAATAAGTAAATTCATTACAAATGAAAAAATCAAACCTTTTCACAAAGATAAACTCCATTATAAGAGATACGAAGACGAGATAGAAAAGACTTAAGTGAAAATTATTAAAATTATATAACTAGGAATGCAATAATCAATTTCAAAAGAACAAAAAGCTTTTCAATTGTAAGCTACCTCGAATATTTAAGCTATTTTGAAAAATAATCACTCTAAGTTGTACTTGTACCCTATTCCTATACTTGTTGCATTAGAGAAGTCATTGATATAATCTGCTCCTAAAAAAAGATTGATAATTCCGAGAATATTGGTGTCATAAGAAAAATTTGCATAACTATAAAACGCTTGTTGTCTAGGTTTAATGGGCGAGTTGTACGTTCCAAGATTCTGTATATAAGACCCTTTAATTGTATAGTCAATCTTCCCTAGTGATCCAGCTATACCTAGATGATGACCTATCATTCTGTTATTACTAGGCGTCATTGTGTTGCCGAAGGGATTAATTAACGGTAATCCTATAATAGCACCTTCATAAGTCCACCCAGATGGATAAATATTATTACTAAAATAATTATCATCACCACTCTGCTGGTTAAGTCCTTCTGTTGGTCTAGGAGCGCCACTCTGCGATACCGTTTGTATATATTCATAAAGTATTGACCTAATCAACTTACTTCCTTTAGGTAAATAAGTTATACCCCATACACCATCAGGAAAATTATTTAATTCTCGTCCAGATCGATCTTCAAACAATGATTGATGATAGAGCGCTAATGTTCCATTTTTGAAGTATTTTTTATAATTAACATTATAACTACCTAAGTGATTGCCTAAGGCATTTATAGCTTCATTTGGGTTGTCTATATCCCCTCCATTTGCTCCAATAAATATCCTACCAAAAGCTTTTAAGTCACTAGGAAGCTTAGTTCCATCTGAAAGCGTACCTCCCCATTGTGCATAATGTCTAAGTGCTACTGACAGTAAACTTGTTTCATTTATAGTCCAATTAACTCTTATCATCTTATAATGAATCTGAGCATTTTTCGTAATGCGATCATCATTCAAATTATATTGGGCTAACGCTGCATCTAAAGAAAATTTCTCTGATAATTTAATTGGTCTCGTGTTGGAAATTATAATTCCTGGAAGTGGTCGTGCATTTCCAGTTTGTAAAATATTATTATTTATAGTGGAAAGATTATACTTCTCTGGAGTAAGCTGTTTTGCACCTGCAGTTACTAAAATCCATTTGTTTTTATATTCAAGGTAGAGGTTACTTCTTCTTAGGTTATCATTAAACCCGTCAGAAATATAAGCCCCAGCGCCTAGGGTAAACATATGATTATCTGAGATGCTATAGTTCGCTTTCGCGAAAGCGGAAACCCCATAACTACTTGACCCACTTAAGAAACCTTGACTATTAGTAAAGCTCCAAAAAGGAATTGTACCTGAGCCTGCAAGAACTCTAGATTGAACTATACTACTTACTTTAAAAGTATCTTGGCCAACACAAATTGATGTATATAACCAAAGAATAATTAAAATTGCATTAGTTCTCATCAATATAGGAGAAATATTAGAAGTATGTATCTCCTTTAGTTAGATCATCTTCTTATCAGAAGCTTTTACTGACAAACTATTACTATTGGAATTATCAATTCCAGCAACAGTTATATCTAACAATTCATATTCTGAATTATTACTCTTAAATTCGGGAATAAATGATTTAAGTTTTGCTACGCTTATAATATTATCATTTTTAATAGCTGCTTTGATAATATCAGATACTTTATTATTTACATCATCATAGTCTCCTGATATATCTTCGCTTATCATAATTTTTTTATGATGGGTAGGTAAAGTTTTACTTTGATCGCTCAATAATTCTTCATAGAGCTTTTCACCAGGTCTAAGCCCTGTTATTTTTATTTCGATGTCTTCACCAACTTCATAACCTGCCAATTTTATCATTTTTTCAGCTAAATCCATTATACGAACAGGATCACCCATATCAAAAATAAAAATCTCGCCACCCCCACCTAACGTTCCAGCTTCTAACACTAACTGACAGGCCTCTGGTATTGTCATAAAATACCTAATAATATCAGGATGAGTAATTGTAACAGGCCCCCCTGCCTCAATTTGTTTTTTAAATAATGGAACTACAGATCCATTTGACCCTAGCACATTACCAAAACGCGTTGTAATAAATTTGGTCGTATTATTTTTCCCTTTTCCTATTTCTTTAAAATATTTTGACTGTACATAAATTTCTGCAGCTCTCTTAGTCGCTCCCATTACGTTTGTAGGGTTAACAGCCTTATCTGTACTAACCATTACAAAATGACTTACTTTATGCTTAACTGCAATATCGGCTAAGTTTTTAGTACCATAAATATTTGTAACAATTGCTTCTGAAGGATTACTCTCCATCAATGGAACATGTTTGTAAGCTGCAGCATGATAAATTATATTGATTTTAAATTTATCAAATAAAACTCTCAAACGGTTTCGATTTGCAACATCACAGATCATGAATTCCATATCTACATCTGGATATGATGCAATCATTTCTAATGACAAAGAATGTAATGGCGTTTCAGCCTGATCTAAAATGATGAGTTTACGAGGATTGTAAGAGGCCACTTGTCTCGCAATTTCGCTACCTATCGAACCTGCTCCACCTGTCACTAACACTATTTTGCCAGAGATTTTTTTAGCCTTCACTTCATCATTAAGCTTAATAGGCTCCCTATTTAATAAATCTTCAATTTGTAACGATTTTAATTGATCTGTAACGGTAGTCTTCTCACTCCAATTAATTACAAGAGGAGAATTGAAAACTTTTATATCGTGTTCTAAACAATTATTAACTAAGTTAAATTTTTCTTCTGCATTGAGAGAATTACCTGCAAAAATTATGGCTGAAGCCTTTAATTTATCAACTAAAATTTCAATTCCTTCATTCAACTCTAAAACAGGTTTACTTAAAATTCTTAAACTTTTATTCTGTCTTTTTGAAACAAATCCCTGAATTACAAATCGCTGAGGATGTTCAATTTCTAGAGCGGCCGCTATAGAAATAGCCCCTTCATCTATACCTACAACAACGGCAGGAATAATCTCTTCATCAAGCTTGATACTTTTAAAAGACTCATAAAGTTGCTTGATAGCTAATCTAAAAGAAAAAAGGAGTACAAAACTTATCACTGAAAAAACGATAAGCCCGCTTATAATAAAAACTTTTAACTCAAATAGAGAAATCACTAAAAAGTTAATTAAAATTAAGACTATAAGACTTGTAGCTGAAGCTAAAAGCAACTTAAGCGCATCCATATAAGATGAGTGTCTTATGAGACCGGCATATGTTTTAAAAACTAACAAGAAAATAAAGTTAACCCCTACAATAAGCGCTAATTGCTGACTTAATCCGAGTACTTTCAAAGGTTGAATACCTAAATCGTCAAGTAGAAAATAAGCAATAAACAATGATAAGGTTATGGTACAAGTATCCATAAAAAGCACAGACCATCGTGGTAAATACCGCACATTCCTTATATCAAGTCTATTTTCATCAGAAAATAGATTATTAATAGCATTTATTACTCTTTGAAACATTAATCATTTTTAAAGATTGTAAATATAACGTTTTCTATGCGGTCTCTATCCTCGTTGGTTAGATTTGAACCGGATGGCAAACATAGACCTTTATCAAATAATTCTTCTGAAACTTTTTCTCCGTAATATGGAACTTCTTTAAAAACAGGCTGTAAATGCATAGGTTTCCATAGTGGTCTTGATTCTATATCAGCTTTTGCGAAAGCGTTACGTAAATGCTCCCTAGTGATACCATTAGTTTCAGATGGTTCTATAATAATTGCTGAAAGCCAATGATTACTGAAATAGTCTTTAGAAGGCTCTGAGAAAACCGTAACACCCTTAATGTTTTTGAACTGCTCAATATAAAAGTCATGCATCTTTCTTCGTAAAGCAATATGCTTGTCTAAAACTTCCATTTGTCCTCGTCCTATACCTGCAGAAATATTACTGAGCCTATAGTTGTAACCTATCGTAGTGTGCTCATAATGTGGAGTATCATCACGTGCTTGTGTCGCTAAAAATACAGCATTACTCTTATCTGCTTTATTTTGACAAACTATAGCTCCTCCACCACTCGTAGTAATAATTTTGTTACCGTTAAAAGATAAAATCCCAAACTTCCCGAATGTTCCACACTTTTGGTTTTTATATGTAGACCCCAAGGCTTCGGCGCTATCCTCTACTATAGGAATATTATATTTTGCAGCTACTTTGTTTATCTCCTCTACCTTGTAAGGCATTCCGTATAGATGAACAGCCACAATTGCTTTTGGTTTCTTGCCATTAGCAATCCTATCTTCAATAGCCTCTTCTAGGTGAATCGGGCAAATATTCCAGGTTTCAGGTTCGCTGTCTACAAGTATAGGTGTAGCACCTTGATACATTATAGGATTAATACTACCACAAAAAGTAAATGATTGACAGATTACTTCATCTCCTGCTACTACACCACATTGTATTAAGGCTAGATGTATAGCTGCGGTACCAGAACTCAACACGGCTACCTCTACGTCCTCATTTTGATAAATCTTGAGATCATTTTCAAAACCATTTACATTAGGACCTAATGGAGCAACCCAATTTGTGTCAAAAGCTTCAGTAACAAACTTACGTTCATTTCCTCCCATATGTGGAGATGATAGCCATATTTTAGAATTCTGCATTTAATTGAAATTTTGATGATGTTTTATATTTAGGAAATAAAACTAAGATTTGCTTATTTCTATTTCTCTAACAAAAATAGCTTTTCTTATATTGTTGTTTTCATCTCTATTTCTAAAATATGAATAAATCAATAAAAAAGAATTATCTGATATAGGTAGAATTCCCGTATATCCACAAGATACTTGACCTGAGAGACCATGATAACGCATCATTTCAAAAGGCTCTGACCATTCTACTCCTAAGGAATCTAAGGAGAAACGTACTTGCACACCAGGACGACCTGATGACAAGACTACTATACCGTTATTTAGTTTTTCTAATTGCGGTAAAACACCATTACTAGTAATCTTTACAGGGTCTGACCAACTTTTGCCTTTATCATTAGAAATACTCTGGAACATATCGCCCACAAGATAATTAGGGCTCGAACGCATTATACAAATTAAATCCCCATTGGCTAGAACTTCAAATGTGGGTTCTTGAAAACCTATAAGACGATTTTTATCAACTTTATGATTTTCTTTACTAGAAGGTATAGAACCTTGAAAATCCCAACACTCTCCATCATCATAAGATATATAAAAATCTACACTTGAGGAAGATACACCTCCTTTACCATTTTTGTAAAAACCTGGATTTATACATTTTAAAAGATAGCCGTCTTTTGTTGCTTTAATTTTACCCCAAGCTTGCTGTGCAAAAATTCCATTTTGAGAATAAGATAAAACTTTAAAATTATTTTTTGGGACTTTCTCTCGTATGACAGAATCTGACCCCCTCTTTATTCTGTTCTGAACGAAACCTAAATACTTATCAGGAACATCATCTCTCTCATAAAATCTCCAAATTTTCCCATCATTCTCTTTTTTTGTTAAGTAAGGTGAAGGTAATGTCATTTGATTTTCTTTGGAGAATAAACTCAACATTTTCAAATAATCTCCATTAGGTAAGAGGTGACCAATCATATAGGGCCTATCATTCCACTTAAATGTCCATTTTTTACCAGAATCATTAGAGTATTTCCATCCATATTTGTTGTTAGCACTTATGTCATCAGGATTCATACTCCAAGTTACAGCTATTCGACCATCAAGTACATTGAAAATTTTTGGAAACTGAACAAAACCCCAAGGTTGCTCTTTTTTTGCCTCATAAACCTTAATAGGTTCTTTTAAATGAACTTTGAATTGCGATTTGCCGTTGTTATGATAATCCACATAATTTTCCCAGTAAACTGCTAGACCTGGTTGAATACTATCATTACTAATTCGAGTTTTGCTATGATTCCAAATAAATTGTTTTGGTTGATAATCTTTAGGTCTTACTGTTACTTGCGAAGAAAGATTAAATGAAGCTAGAAAAATTAAAAAAAAAATCTCATTTATTTAAATTTACTTTTTGCTACCTGTAAATGTCTCCATTGAAACTGACGTCTCAGAACTTATACCGTCCCTCTTTATTACCTTTAAAAAGGTTTTAAAAAGAACATTGACATCTAGAATAAAACTCAAATTATCTACATACCACACATCAAGTTCAAATTTCTTTTCCCAAGATATACTATTTCTCCCATTAACTTGAGCCCATCCCGTTATTCCGGGTTTTACGTTATGACGTCTTGCTTGACTTTCATTATAAAGAGGTAAATACTTAGTAAGTAAAGGCCTTGGACCCACTAGTGACATATCACCTTTAATAACATTAAGTAATTGAGGAATTTCATCTAAAGATGTAGATCTTATAAATTGTCCAACTTTTGTTATTCTTTCTTCATCTGGTAAAGGTTGTCCATTTTTATCACATTCATCTGTCATTGTTTTGAATTTTAGGACAGAAAATATCTCACCATATAATCCTGGACGTTTTTGTTTAAAAAAAATAGAACCCTTAGTTTTGGTTGAAATTAAAATTGCCACCACAATGAAAATTGGTAATAAAAAAATAAAAGCTGAAAAAGCTATTACAACATCAAGTAAACGCTTTAAATATAGTTTATACATTAACAAAATTTAAGTTCTGAAACTATTTAATATAGACTTTAGACTGTAAGAGATTTACCGCCATCTTTAATTTGACCTTTTTCATTCACGATCACGCCTCGTTTTATAATTCTTGCTGGATTACCTACTACAACACTATTACTAGGCATTGACTTTGTAACAATGGCACCTGCACCTACTACTACGTGATTACCTAATACAACACCAGGTAAGATAATAGATCTTATTCCAATTATACAATTAGAACCAATTTTAGTATCTGCTTTTAGTGATCTACTATGATCATGCGATAATATCATTGCTCCGGCAAGCACCCAAGTAAAGTCACCTATATATATACCTCTAGGATTGATACTTTTATCTAAAACTGCTTTGTAAGATATAATTGCTTTTTTAGATATATTCATAGAATATATCTTATTTAAGTACATTGGGTAAAGAGAAGATAAGATATTCCAAAGTTTTTTTCTCATAACACAACTTTTAAAATTTACTCGCAATTTCTTTAATAATATCGCTTAATTTCAGATTTTTTGAATATCCTAATTGTGTGATTTTGGAATCATCTATAGTAGCACTTACTACATTTTTATCCTGTTTTAGTAAATCAAAAGAGCCACTACCCTTCACCTCGCTTTCTATGAGTTTGCTGTAGGATGCCATTGTTATATTTTCTCCCCCAAAATTTAAGATTTCAGGTAAAACTTGAGTATAACTCAATTCTTGTAAAAAATCAATAGCTGTAACAACTTCATCTATATGAACAAGATTTGTTCTATTGTCTGGAGTGTCCAATATTATTTTCTCTCCTGCAATGTATCTTTTTATCATTCCACCGAAAAAACCACAAGAACTAATATTATTTGGATTCATAATTCTGGCTATCCGTAATGACACAACATTAGAAATAGGAGAAAATTTATTGAAATCAGCAAATATCTTCTCTATAAGTACCTTTTGAAAAGCATATAGACTGTTTGTCACTACTTCGATTTCTTCTGTTTTATCTATAACACTAAATTGATCGTAGACAGATTGTGAAGAAATATTCAAAATAAACGGGATTTTCGCCTTTGCTATTTTATGAGAGAGCTCTTGTAAAAATAAAATTGCATCATATTTATGAGCGTCTGGCTCTGGAGCAAGCGCGCTTATAAAATTTATCAAAGTATCTGACTGGCATAAAACCTGATCAACATTGACATCTGAAGTATCATAGATAGTTACATCTTCTCTTTTGAAAAGATTCGTATATTTTTCTAACGATGTCTTACGACAGATAAGGTTATAAGAAATATCACTATCTACATCTTTACCATTCAAATAATTTTGACCTAAATTACTACCTGCCCCTAGAATTGTTATAATCTTTTTTGATGAATCATCTTTCTCCCTAGCTATAGTTGTGCAGGCAACCTGACGTACACCCTTCTTGCCAGGAGCATAAGAACTAATAGCAGTTTTGGGTAAATTAAGAAAATCATTTACTAGATATTGTACTTCATTAAAACCTAAAAGCGCTCTATTACCTGTAATACCGGTAAAACGCATATTCATTTCAAAAAAGAATAAACCATTTTCAGAAATACGCCCTTGTATGTTAACAGGACCCCGAACTCCTTTTTCTTCACAAATAGGTACAAATTTTAAAATTTCATCCAAATGTTCAAAAGTCTCAGGGTTTATAGGATCTACAAATACCGGGACCCCATTTTTAAGAGTATTTTTAGAGATAAAAATTCCTTCAAATTTAGAAGAGCTTGAAAAAACAAGTTGAATTGAAATTTCAGAACGTTGTATGAAATCACCTTGAGCAACTGCCTTTTTTATAGCTTCATAATTAGGATCGGTTTTCTCAGGAAACAAATATGGTTGAATGATATCGTTATCAGTAAGGCCTTCAAGATCTTTGAGCGTATTTACAATAGAAATACCCTGAGAAGCAGATCCTCCGGATGGTTTTACAATAGCAGGAAAGATTGTAGTATCTGGTTCTTCTTTAAAATCTTTTACAAAGTATGTTGGAACGATATTACACCCTAAAGGTTTCCAATAATCAAACCAAATCTTTTTGTCCCTACTTATTTCTATAAGGTCAGGCTTTGAGACAATAACAGACACGCCAGCTTTATTAAATCGATCAATTTCAGTAGCAAATACAAAAAGCTCATGATCATGACCTGGAATGATAAGGTCTACATCGTGCTTATCGCATAAATTTATTATAGTGTCTAGATACTCTTTTGCATAAATACTTGGCACCACCTCAAAGACATCACAATAACTGTGGGCGTAAACATTGGGGTTTCCATCACATCCTAGAATGCGATAATCTCTACTAAGATTTAATGAATCTATCGCAGATTGTCCCACTCCAGAGCCTACACAAGTAACTAATACTGTTATCATATATTTAAAATATCGTTCATTAATGAGCTATCAAAATTACTGTAAATATCGGTGCTATGTGTAATCTTCTCATCTTTATCTTCTAAAGAGATGAAAAAATCATCCAAAGTATCTAGAGGTTTGAACAAAGATTCTTCAAGTGAAGAATGATCTCGCTTTAATTCTCCGAAATTAATTTGACGTACAGTTTTACCTAAACTCAAAGCTTCATACAGTACTGTCGATTTGTCTCCAAAAACTATTTTAGATTCTAATATAGACTCTTGTACATTTTTTGTATAAAGTTCTACTTTAACGTTAGGTAATGCTTTTAAATCTTTCTGTTGACTATCACTTAATACTTCTTGAGGATGCAACCTTAGTACATATGTGTAGTATGTATTATTTAAAGAAAGAGTCTTAAGTACACTAATAATTTTTGAAGTAATTGCGGGGTATGAAATAAATAATAACCTTTTATGATTTTGAACAACACCTTTATATAAATTTTGATAATCTTTTAAAGCCCACCCGATGTTTTTAACTTGAGGCAAGGGTAATCCAAATTGTTCTCCAACCCACATCCTGCCAAAACATAAAAACAAATCTGGATCGACTTTAGCGTTATAAGGCCCCGTATATAGTGCAGACTCTGCCGGTGTAGCACCGTGCTGAAGCTCGTAAATAGGAATTTTCAAATCGTGTGCAGCAACTATCTGCGGTATAAAAACTGTCCTGCTTACTAAAAAAACACTCTTCACATCCAGTATTTTGAAGAGAATTTTATACAACAGTCTATTAATTACAAATGTCCCTATAATCAAAGCTAATTTTAAACTAAAGAATTTTTCTATTGAATATATGGTTGCAAGACGTTTTTTTAACAGACTTAATCTCGACTTATAAAAAAACAACACAAAAGGCAGTAGTAGTAAACTTACCACTTTAGATATATAACTAAGACAATCTATTTTAATGGTTTTATCCCCATTTGCTCGCGGGTTAGAATATCTTCCTCCAAGGCTGTTCTGAAAAATTACCGTATCTCCTGGAAAAGTTGTTTTAGCAATAACTGGGTCTGTAAATTTATCATAATAAATACCACTTTCAAATTCCAAACGAGGAAAAGGTAAAAATAATGTAGTATCCTGCTTTCGCGAAAGCAAGACTTTACAAAGTTCATAAACAGAGACAATAGACCATTTTATAATATGAATAATATCTATGTTATTTTTTGTAGTTTTATTAGTAAAACCGTTTACATTTTTTAGGAAGGATACTCTATATCTAAACCGGATAAGCCTCCATAATGGTACACCACCTAATACTATATCATAAAGACCGTTTTTCTGTTCTAAAAAGTCTAATTGTTTAATGTATTCTTGATTAGATAATTTCATTATAAGCTTTCAGTAAGTTTGTTCGCTTGCGCTTTACCATAAGCCCACATAACAAATAGTATAATTATAAAATCGTATAATGTTAAGAACAAAACAGTATCTGTATATGCTCTTAAAAGTACAGCAAAAAACAATAAGAATAAGAAGTAACTTCTTTTTAAAATTTTAAAAAGGGCTACTATTAAAAGTGGAATTATAACAAAAAACAAAGCGCCAAAAAAATGATGAAGTCGTATGTATGAGTTATGGGGATTGCCACCATAATGCTTAAACCAAGGGTTATCTGTATAGTTATATCCTAATATAAGATTCTTAGTATTCATATGAGCAAGATATTCGTTTTTGAGAATATCTCGTGATGGGGAATCAATACCCCTTTCTGTAAATCTTTCTAATAGCGTGAAGTTCTCAAAAATTAAGATTATAGTATCTAGTTGGCTTATAATGAATAATGCAAGTAATGCAAATAATGCAAACCCAGATATGATCTTAGTGCTCGTAGTAAGAAGTCTCCACCTCACAAAAAGAACATTTATTACTAATAAAAAAGTTATAATAATACCGGCTCTACCTTGAGCGATAAGTGCTAAAAAAAGACCAATAAGTGAAGGCCATAATGATAGTTTTACTTTTTGATTGCTTTCTACATATCCTATAAGCACAGTATTCATTATCATTACCACAGATACGTAGTTCACACTCATTTGTAAAAAAGCACCTTCTAAAGTCCCTTTAAGCACATAGAACGCCATGAAATAAAATCCAAAAATTAAAATAGGGATTTTGATTATTCGTGTGGAGAACTTATTGTTATATACAAAGTAGGCTAATGAAGGCCCAGCTATCAACATTAAGATAAAAACTGATAACGTGCCATTTACAGTTTGTATTAAGATAGTGGTAGCTAGAAAGAAAAAGTATATTATTACAGGCAACAGTTTAAATCTAAAGCCTTGATCAATACTCTTTGTGTACAATACTCCTAACGTAGATATACCTAGAACGAGACCATAAAGAGGTAATCTCATTAAATCGTTCCCTACATAATATAGGAATGCCACAATAAGATATGCGCAGAGAATAAGCGAGTTTGTTCTAAGACGCCTCTCTGTAATCTGATGTAATTCTATGTTTGGAAAAAACTTTTGCAATGGTTAATCTAGGTTTATAATATCTGGCTTAGTAAAAATGGTTTTTAGTTTTAAAATAACACCTTTCAATTTATTTTTATTAAGTATAATAAAAAGTATTAGTGGTATTGGTAAAAAAAAGTTTAACTCTAAAAAGATAATTATAAGTGCAGCAACATAGGGTACTAATAATCGAAGTGGAAATATTTCTTTTAAGTTTGAAAAAGGTGAGTTTTTTAATCCCAACTCTTTTTTAGCAAAAAACATTGCTAAATAAGCAAACATAAAATAGCTAACTAATGTTGCAATAATTACCTTATCGTAAGCAACATTAAAACCATAAATCAACATACACGCCATTCCTAAATTAATACTCAAGGAGAACAAAGCAATTTTTGCAATGGTACGTTCTTTATTTTGAGCCATTAAATAAGTATTATATCCAAAGGACTGGGTGTATAATATAATTGTAAGAGCGATGAGCTGTAATGATAATAACCCCTCTGCATATTTAGGGACAAAATATATGAGTACTGGAAAAAATATAATTGCGACAAAAACTAAACCAAAGGAAAAAGCAACATAACTATCTCTAATATTGCTTATTAAAGTACTTACATAAACCTTATCTGTTGTATTAAATTTATCTATCACCTTAGGAAACACAATAAAAGTGAGTGCTTGTAAGAACATAAGTATAGCATTTGCTAATGCAAATGAAAATGAAAAAAAACCAAACTCCGTTACAGTATACTCTAAACTTATTAAAGTCCTAATTGATAAAAGAATGAAATAAAAACATAGATTATAAATAAATAAATAAATTCCTTTATCTATAATTTTACGGACCCATTCCAAAGAAGGATACTCACCGAAAGGTATTTTCCCATTAAATATAAAAATAATGAGCGCAATTATATTACCTGCTACGTAAGATAGTGTAAGAAACTCTAATAACTTGTCAGAATTTGAAAAAAGCGCAACTATAAATAGTATAAGTGGAATAACAGATTGATATAAACCTATCTCAAACAGTCTATTTTTAATCCTATATATATTCATAAATAACGTATTGAAGTGCGTTAAAATCGCAGCAATGCACGTATAATAGAATAAATTCCCTAAGTCATATTTTAAAATATACTCAAACCCTATAAAATGATGATAAAGTGCTATAAACACTATTACAATACTTAAAAAAGTTAGAATAAGTAATGACGAGGCTGTAACCTTTTTAACCTTAATCTCATCTGATTTATTTTGTATTGCAAAAATATTATAGGCATTTGCAACACCAAAGTTTACAATTCTAAAATAATTGAGAAGTAAAAGAATAACTCCCCAAACACCAAAACTAGTAGGTCCTAATTTTGAAGCTATGATAAGTGATGTTATAAATTGTACAAAATAAGTGGCATACCTTGATCCTAAATAAATTATGAGTTTATTTTTTAAGGTTTTTTTAAAAAGTTTTAAAAGCATTAAATGCTACTTTGAAAAATGATTAAACTGCAATGGCGTCCCTTTTTTAATATCTTGACTTGCAATGGAACCTAAAATTTCATCTAAGTATTTAGGGTGTAATCCATGCCCAGGTCTTACTGTCCTTACATTATCTAAACTAATAATGTCACCCTTCTTTATATCTTGATGTACAAATAGTGAACGTCTTCTAAGTTTATTTGCGTCCTTAAGTTTGTAGCTTATCGTACCTAAAGATAGTTGAGCATCTCGAGCAGCATCAACCATAGCCTTAAATTCATGAGGCTCCATTGAAAACGATGCATCTATCCCTCCACTAGCCCTATTAAGAGTAATATGTTTCTCTATCACAGTAGCTCCTAACGCCACAGCAACAACAGGTACTGTGCTACCTACTGTATGGTCTGACAGGCCTACATTCACATGAAATGTATCTCGTAAATTAGGAATTGTTTTTAGATTTGCCATGTCTACAGGTGCAGGATATTCTGACGTACACTTTAAGAGTGTTACATTTATATTCCCTTCAGCTCTACAAGTATCTAAGGCTAATTGTATATCACTTAAATCTGCCATTCCAGTAGAGATAATCATAGGTTTCCCCTTAGAAGCTACATATCTTATCAATGGAATATCTGTAATCTCAGGAGAAGCAATTTTATACAATTTTACCTCTAGTTTTTCTAGAAGATCGACTCCAGCTCTATCAAATGGCGAAGAAAAGAATATCAATCCCTTACTCTCTACATATTTCTTGATATCCGCGTGCCAGCTATATGGCAAACTCCCTTTCTCAAATAAATCATATAGAGTTTTACCCTTCCAAAGCCCATCCTTTTTAGGACCAAAAAATTCATTATCTACATTCATAGTTAACGAATCTGCAGTATAGGTTTGAATCTTTACAGCATCTGCTCCAGTCTCTGCAATTGCATCTATAGTTTTATAAGCAAGATTTAAATCGTTATTATGGTTTGCAGAAATTTCTGCAATTATAAAAAGTCCACTATCAAAAATCATATACTATAATTCTAAAATTGAAATTATACGTTGTTCGGCATCAAAGTCTAATAAAGACAGTGCCCTTTTATTAAATTTTTCTCTCAACTCTCTGGATTTTATAAGATCATTAACTGCTTTATTAATTTGCAATGGATTTATATTATCTATTAAGCCTAGATGCATGAAGGCATCTGTTTTATTTGATAAAACTTCTGAGGCAACATTATTTGCTTCCTGATGTCCTAAGCTTATAACAGGCATTCCTAAGGCCAAGAGCTCATAAGTACTTACCCCAAATGTTGATACTACTATCTGACTTTCATTTATGCTTAAAAAGTCATAATCTAAAAAATTTACATTTTTAGGAGTTTTAAGAGGTAACAAAGGTACAAACATATAATTATTACCTACATAAAAGTTAAACTCTATATCCTGCAAACTATTAAAATCCAATAATTCATAAAGAGTTAATAAAACATTTTTAGGATCACTTCCACCAGTTACAATACTTATTTTTTTTACCTCATTTAAATTTTCTAAACACTTACTTTCAAGAAGTTTTATTTGCGGATTAAAAAGCACATATTCTAATCCTTGATATATAGCGACAGAATTCAAAAAAGATGAGAAAAATTCCTTGGTTTGATGAATAGAAGGAAGTATAAATATATCGCATAAATGTCTTGATGGAGAAATATTCTGATAAAATACAGTTTTTGTTTGCACAGATAAGCCATTAAAGAGGTCACTTGGAAATTCGAGAATACCATCTACATATAAAAAATCGCAATGCAATTTATTACTCAAAGCTACCATTTTGTAATTACATTCCTTATCTGAATAACTTGTATGTTCAAACTCAAAATCTAATTGTAAATCCCAAAATTCAGAATCACAATGCACAAAGTGCACGTTGTGCCCTTTTAGAGAAATACTTTTTGCTAATCCATAAGTTCTGTAAAAATGACCAAGACCTACACTACCTCCTGCATCAACTCTAAAAAGTATTTTCATAGATTATATATTCTAATTATTTAAAGTGAAGGACTTAGTATTTAAATGCTTTCTCGGAACTCTATCTACTCACCTCACCTATTTTACGCGCTGGATTACCTACCACTTTTGCATAGTCTTCTACATCTTTTAAAACTACTGCTCCTATACCTGTAATAGACCATTTACCTAGCGACACAAACTCAAGAGTTGTCGCATTAGTGCCTAAATACGCCCCTTCTTTTAGGTGTACATCTGCACCTATACAAGCGTTATTTGCCACATAAGAGTAATCATCTAAACTTGCTCCATGACCTATTAATGATTGAGCAAAAATATGTATAAAGTTACCTATAGTCGTGTTTGGCCCTATTGAAACAAATGGCTGTATACAAACTCCATATCCAATTTTTGAATATTTTGAGACTACTGCTGTAGGGTGAATGATTGTTGCAAATCGCTCCAATGGAATCTCCAAGTCTGTCAATTTATGTAAAAAATTAAAGTTGAGCTTAACAGATATAAGACTATAAAAAAAATAAACATCTTCATCCTTTAAATACTGGTCAACCACCTCCTTAGTGATCTTACCTATTATTGGATAACCATTAATTGATCCAATTTCTCTGTCATTTAAGAATCCAAGTATCTCCCACTGGGGAATTACTTCATTAATATCTTCTACAGTTGATTGTACAACAGTTCCGTTTCCAAAGCCACCTATAATAATTAGTTTTTTCATTATAAAGAAGTATTTGCTAAGTTATGTTTTTCTAAAACCTTTTTAGCTTTGGCCACAAATGGAGGGCCTATAAATTTTCCATTAATAATAGCTACACCCTGTCCGTTTTTTTGAGCCTCAATATCTAATCTTAATATGTCTTTAGCATGCTGAACTTGCTCTTCTGAAGGACTATAGTATTGATGTACTAGATCTATTTCCATAGGATTAAGGACTAACATCCCTTCATAGCCTAATTTTACAGATAATTGCAAATTAACTTCTAGGTCTTCCAAATCCTTAACTCTAACATGAACAGTATCTATAGGTATTACACCAGTTGCGCGGGCACCCATTGCTATTATAGCTCTGGGGGTAAATAAACTTAAATGTTCTTTATCATGTATCCCTTCTAAGTCTGTAATAAAATCTTCCGATCCATATGCCACCGCAATTACCCTATCTGATGCCGTGCATATTTCTTGCACATTCAATACGGCAGATGCTGTTTCTATTAATGGGATTATTTTAAATGTTCCTTTTTTAAAACCTTTTTCAAACTCTACAGTTTCTAGAAGCTTATCGAAGAAGTAAATATCTTCTCCTTTCTTTGCTTTTGGATACATAAATCCATCAATACCATCTACTGTTAATTGTGTGACATCTCTAAGCAGCTCCCCACTCTCTCGATCATTGATCCTAGTAAAAACGTGCCTTCCCTTAAAAAGCCCATTGCTCATAGCTTCTAAAACTTTATCTCGAGCCACTTGTTTGTTAGATTGTGGTTGCACAGAGTCTTCTATGTCAAGTAACAGTACATCAGCAATAGACTTTGATGCACTCAATAAAAGTTTATCGCTGTGTGCAGGAACAAACATTAAACTACGCATTAAAAACTTATCCATTATTTTCCTTTGGTATTAAAACTTTTCTTCTAAAACTAAGAATATCCTCATTTTTTTGATTGTATGCAATTGTCTCCACATAAACTATACCTCTATCACTTTTTGACTTAGAATCCCATTTATCTAAAACTTCCGTTTTTGCATAAATAGTATCGTTAATAAAAACCGGCCCTAAATGCTTAACAGCTTCATATTCTAAATTCGCAATAGCTTTACCACTTATATCAGGAACAGTCATCCCTACAACGAGACTAAATACTAGTGTACCGATTACTAATATTTTGCCATGTTGATGATTTTCTACGAAATCCAAATTTGTATGGACAGGATGATGATTCATAGTTAATAAACTAAAAAGATTATTATCACTTTCAAAGATGGTCTTTGATAAACTATGATTAATTGTATTTCCTACGGCAAAGTATTCGTAGTAATTACCTAGATTGGATGCTTCCATATTATTTTTTATAAGTTGATACAATTTTTAATGCCCTTTCTATATGTGGCCTTTCTATAATTTGACCATCTACGACTATTGGATTAAATTCTTCATTAATGCTGTTTACTTCTTTTAGATAGGATACTATTTTGAGAGCTCTAAGATATTCTGCTTCAGTATAAAATTGGTGCTCATTAAATACTTCAAACTGCTTTGGATGAATTAAAAATTTAGCATCAAAGCCTTTATTGAAGCCATCAATTAACTCTGTTCCAAAATTTTCTAAATTATTGAGCTCCATTGATGCTATATCTATTGCTATACCATCAATAGCTCGAGCCATATAAAGTATATTCTGCCTTAAGATATCTAGATTTTTTAAAGTATGAGTTCCTCCTACAACAGACATAAAATCATGGCTTCCCAGAGCTATGCCTTCAATACATGATTTATAATTAGATACGCCAGAGAGTAGCTCCAAATAGAGTCTGGGTGTTTCAATAAGAATCACAATAGATATGTTATAGGAATTAGTTTGAGATATAAGAATATCCAAATCATCACGGCTATTAAGTTTAGGTATAACAAACTTCTTAAATCCAGCTTCTAGAAATGGAATCAAAAATTTTATACTAACCACTGTTTCCGACTCATCATAAACAGGTAGTCTCAAATAACAATCTAATAAATCATTATCCTTAGATAAAGTATTCACTAGATTTTCTCTCTCTGATGCTTTAATAGCATCTTCAAAATCAATTACAAATTCACTTATTCCCAAATTTCTTAGATCCTTTAACTTATGGACCTTAGTACTAGGAATAAAAAAAAAGCTATACATCTTAATATTACTTTAATAAATAGTTAGAAGAATACTAATTGCTTGTTATATAAGAAATTCTACTAAAAGTTTTGTTATATGTCGTTTTGCATTTTAAATTTCAACTCTGCTAAAATCCAATCCTCTTCATTGTCAATATCCTGCGCTTGACTTTCCTTAACCTCAAATGCATAACGTTTTTCTCCTTTAAGTCCTTTGTGAAAATTCATCCAGTAAAACATCCCAGAATCATAAAATGCAGGTTCTAAATCTTGAGAGCGTGTTTTAAGATACTCCGAATTAATCATCTCTACCTCACCACTTTGAGACAACCTAAAGGCTCTTTGGATAGGATATGAGAACTTTACTATGGGTCTAACTGAATCTGCACGGTTATTAATTAAAAACTCATAACCTTTAACTAAAAGGTCAGGTGTTACTAATGGTGCCGTTGCAAAAAGGCAACAAATGTTATCAAAAATTTCTCCTTTTGATTCATAATCGGATTTAACCTCTTCTATAACATCTTGTAATGTAGCAAAGTCATTAGAATTTTTTATACTTCTGAGAGAGGGAACTGTCGCTCCATACTTCACAGCTATTTTAGCAATGTCGTTATCATCAGTAGACACCATAACCTCGGTAAAACATTTACTTTTTAGAGCTGCTTCAATGCTATATGCTATTATAGGCTTACCTAAAAAAAGTTGTACATTTTTTTTGGGAATGCGTTTACTCCCCCCCCTTGCAGGAATGATACACAGATTATTATGAGACATAAAACTCTTTTATTTTACCTATAACAAATTCCTGTTCATCTTCATTTAAGGTAGGATACATTGGTAAACTAATACAATTTCTATAATATTCCTCTGATTTAGGGTAGTCGCCTTCCTTGTGACCTAAATTTCTATAATATGGCATTAGATGACAGGGAATATAGTGTATCTGTGCAAAAACACCATGTTCTCTCAAGTAATTATAAAGACCTAACCTATCGTCTACTTCAATTACATAGAGGTGATATGCGTGACCTTCAATAACTCCAGACTGACTCTTTATAAACTTTTCGCTTTTAAAGGCATTGTAATATCTAGTTGCAATAGCACGGCGTTTTTCAATGCCCTCATCTGCTCTTTTGAGCTGGCTATTACCTAATGCAGCTTGAAAATCAGTGATACGATAATTATAACCTAATTCTTGCATTTCCATATACCAAGCAGGATACGTATCTACATCTTTTGAAGCCGACGCAAAACTTGGATCATTTGTATATAACTCATCATTCTTTACGATCCCATGAGTTCTTAATGCGAGTAGTTTATTATATAATTCTTCACTATTGGTCGTAATCATTCCTCCTTCTCCAGAAGCTATATGCTTTACTGGATGAAACGAAAATATAGCTAAGTCTGCAAAATTTCCATTACCACAATGTTGTCTTACACCTTTGCTATCTACAAAATATCCTCCTGGAGAGTGACAAGAATCTTCTATAATCCAAAGACCAAATTCATCTGCAAGTTTTCGATAAACTTCTAAATCTACTGCACGACCTGCAAAGTCTACTGGAATTATACCTACATAATTACCATTTGGATCATTTTCTAGTATTTTTCTAACACTATTACTATCTAGTAAATAAGTATCAGGATCTATATCTCCAAAAACAACCTCTCCACCACAATAACGTACACAATTTGCAGATGCAGCAAAAGTGATAGGAGTAGTTATTACCTTTTGTCCAGGTTCTACTCCTAAAGCTAATGCATTGAGGTGTAGTGCAGCAGTGCCATTAGAAACTGCTACAGCATATGTAGCCCCTACGTACTTAGCAAAATTTGACTCAAATTCCAAAATTCTTGGTCCTTGAGTAAGATAGTCTGCTTGTAATGCCTCTACCACTGAATCTATATCTCCCTGCGTAATATGCTGTTTTCCATAAGGAATTATATGCTTCATATTTTAAACTTTAAAATCTGAATCTACATGTTCGACTATTAAAGATCTTAAGTTCTCTACAGTCTCCCAATCTTCATTTTCTCCACTATTATATCTGAATCCGTCGGCTACTCTGCTTGCAGAAAATTTAGATATAAACTCATCTAGTTTCCATCTATGCGTAGCTGGAAGTATTGTATAATATTTACCTAAATCATATGTATAAAAGGAGTCAGAGCTAGTAATCATCTCTTCGTGTATTTTCTCTCCTGGTCTTATCCCAACTACTGGTTTTTCACATTCTGGACCAATTGCCTCAGCAATATCCAAGATTCTATAACTTGGTATTTTAGGAACAAAAATCTCTCCTCCCCACGCATGCTCTAATGCATGCATTACCATATCAACACCACCTTGTAATGAGATATTAAAGCGAGTCATATCCTCCGCAGTAATAGGTAAAACACCTTCTTCTCTTTTCTTCAGGAAAAATGGTATTACAGATCCATTAGAACCCATTACATTTCCGTACCGTACGACACTAAACTTTATTGGATTCCAGCCTGTAATATTATTTGCTGCTACAAATAACTTATCAGAGGCTAGTTTAGTTGCACCATATAAGTTAACAGGCGCAGCTGCTTTATCTGTAGAAAGAGCCACTACTCTTGAAACCTCAGTCTCTAAACAAGCATTAATTAAGTTTTCAGCACCCAATATGTTAGTTTTAACACATTCCATTGGGTTATATTCTGCAATAGGCACATGCTTCATAGCTGCAGCATGAATGACGTAATCTATTCCTTTGAGCGCCCTTTTTACCCTCTCGTAATCTCTAATATCTCCTATGAAAAACCTTATTTGAGGATAATCTGAAGGTGGATATTCCTGCGCCATTTCAAATTGCTTTTGCTCATCTCGAGAAAAAATAACTAGCCTCTTTACTTCTGGATATTTACTAAATATGTGTTTTACAAGGGCTTTACCTAAGGAGCCAGTCCCCCCAGTTATCAAAATAGATTTGTTATTCAACATAGTGATTAATTACTTATTTAATTATTTAATATAACTTCTTTCCAATATACTCTAAATATAATCCAAAGTACAGATAAAATGACTCCAACAAAAAGGAATCCAATTATTATTATCGCCTTACTAGGTCCAGATTTTTCACTTTTCACAATCGGATTTTTCAAAACCATAAAGATAGGCGTATCCTTCTCAACCTGTAGTTTTTGAGACTCTACTTGGGTTATGACTTCATTGTAAATATTGTAAGCAAGTGAATATTCTGAATTCAGTTTCTGTAGTCTTACATTACTCAATGCCGTGTCATTAAACCTATTAGCATCTTTATAAGAAGCTAACCTCCTTTGTATACTTTCAAAATCATCCTTCTTAAGCGAAAGTCGTTTTTCTAAAAACTCTAATTCATTTTTGGCCTTTGCAACATGCATATCAATAACCTTTCCTTCTAGTTTTTTCCAGCACAATCTAGTTAAGTGAGCAGCAGCAACTCCATCAGGCATTGTAGTTGTTATTTCAATATAACCTTCCTTAGCGTTTATCAATAAATTAGTAGATTTTTTAAAAACATCTAAGACTTTTTTTTCTTGATTTGATAAAAATAAAATATCAGAATTTAAAGTATCTGTTATAACTACTTCAGGTTTATCTGCTGAAAAAGATTTGATAATTTTACTTGGTAAACCTATGGTGTAGGACTTCACTAAAGTTAAAAATCCTGGACTATAATGATTTGTATAATAATCTTTATAACTTAATTTCTTTTCAAAATCAGAAAATTTAATTGGTTCATTAATGACATCTCTTTGAAAATTTAAACTTTCAAAAATCTGAGGATACAATATAGGAGAAATATTCTGTGACTTATTACCGCCTGATAAATCTATGCCAGCAAGATTAGCGAGGCCACCTATTCCGCCCTTAATCTCAGAACTACTTACCTGAGGTAGAAGTACTGTGTTTGCCGTGTAATAGTTTTTTGAAAATAATGCAACTATAAGACCAACTACAAAAAATAGTATACTGACCTTAATGATAAAACGCTTTCGCGAAAGCAATAAATCAATTAAAAAAGATACGTTAACCTTATCGTCAACAAAAAAATCTTTCTTCATAAACATCTTTAATTTAAATAATCTGTCAAAATAAAACTACTCCTCACTGTTAAACTAAATTATTGATAGGCAAACCACATAACTATAATTATTTTTAATACAATAAAAAAACTATGGCCTACAAACCCGCACCAATTTATATGCCATACTATAAGAACCTACAGATATGTTCAAAATACATCACACTAATTCAATAATTAGAGTTTATATTATTTAATTTGAGAATCTATCAATAAGCAAACCTATAGTGCCTAAACCTGTAGTAATACCAATTACCTCTTGAACACTTATTCCTTTTCCAGTACTTATTGGTTTTGGTGGTATTAATATAACTGACCCCGGTGCAATTTTAGGGTAGTTCCTAAAAAATAGAAAATGTTTTGTAGCCTTTACCTCTCCATTAGGGTAAATAACATAAACCTTATTCTTTTTTGCGGTAGATGTAAAGCCTCCAGATCCATTAATATAATCTTTTAGCGACTTGCTATTATCAAAACTAATTAATGCAGGAGCAAGCACTTCACCTTGCACCTCTACGGTCTGTTTAAGACTTGGGATATTAAGCTCATCTCCAGTTTCCAAAATAATATCAAACTTGGAACCTTTACCGCTATCTTTTAAAATCTTATCTAATTGCAGTCCTATTCTAAAAACCTGATCACGATTTCCCACTTGAACTACAGAATCTCTTTTTGCTATATCAATCAACAAATCTTTCTGCACTTGATCTTCTTCACTAGATAATTTTCTAATAAGTGTAGCTCCTTCGGTATAAGCATATGGAGAAAGGCCTCCGGACATTTCAAGTAAATCAGAAACTCGTTGATTCTTATCAGTAATTGTATAATCTCCTGGAAAAGCTACTTGACCGCTGATTTTAACACCCTTTAGCTTCTCAAAACCTTTAAGATAAGGTACAGTAATTCTATCATTTGGTTCTAAAACAAATTCTGACCCCTCATCTACTTGCAAATTATCTATTGGAACCTCAATTTGTTCACTTAGTGTACTGAATTCATCATCAACTATTTGTCTAGAAACAATTACACTACTAAGATCTGCTCCAAATTTAACCCCACCAGAGATAAGAATCACATCTTTAATGGTAAGACCTTGAGTATAAGAAATTGTCTTAGGATCATTTATGGCTCCAGAAATCATAATATTCTGACGATCATATAACTCACTTTTACTAAAGACATAGATTTCATCTTCCCTAAGCAATTCAAGGTCATATTTGTCACTCAAAACATCAGCAACCGAGAATGCTACTACTTTTGTTTGATATCCATCTACTTTTCTGTTGATGATAGCTCTTCCTAAAAAAGCATCATCTGTAACCCCCAAAGACTTAGCAAAAATATCAGAAAGTTTTGTTCCTTCTTTTAATTCATAGTGCCCAGATCTATATACAGCTCCAGAAATTGTCACTCTATTTTGATAACGATCTATAATTTCCCCGATACTAATTTTATCTCCATCTTGCAATGCTACTAAATTCGACTTGGTTAAGTCAATCTCTTTTACTTCTCGCTGAGTGCCCGTATTGCGCTCAATGGTTAATCTATCTTTGTAGGCATTAGATGTAAAACCTCCAAAATATTTCGAAAGATCTAAAAAAGTCTCATCAGATTTTAATTCATAAATTCCAGGACGTTTTGCAGCACCTTTAACCACCACACGTTCCTTGTAAGGGTTAACTATGATTACATCTTGATCTTCTAAATACATATTATCATCTGAATCTCCTGATATTAAAAATTTATAAATGTCAAAATGTGATATTATATCTCCATCCCTAACTAATATAATATTTCTGAAAGTTCCATTTTCAGAAGGCCCACCAGATGCATATAATGCATTTAAAATAGTTGACAATGAAGATAGAGAGTAAGAACCGGGAACGCTAACCTCACCAATAATGTTAACCTGAACCCTCCTTATATTAGAAATTGAGACATCCGTAAAAACTTTATAAGGACTACTAACAGGCGCTCCTATGCCTGCATAAACTCTTCTTAAACTTCCATTAATTTTCGCACGTACTTGATCTAAAGTTAGACCAGTAACTGAGATAGGTCCTACATTAGGGATTCTTACAACACCAGTAGATCCAACCTCTTTCACATAGACATTTTCTGCAGCTCCATAAATATTTATAGTAATCTCATCACCAGGACCTAAAAGATAGTTCTTAGGAGCAGATATATTTAAAGATGGCTCAAAACTGATATTTGGATTTTTAAAAAAATCATATCCAAAAATAGAACTACGTGGGTCTCTTTTTAACTCTTCATCACCTGTGAGACCAAAAGACTGTTTTTCTTTTTTTCCTGAAGCGACAACAGACACTGAAGATTCACTAGAGCTAGCTACTACCCCAGAATTCAATTGGTTAATTCTCGTCTTAAGCTTTACTATTTCAGAAGATTGCATTCCTTGAGCTGTGGCAATTAAATCAATATCGTTTATGCCATAACCTTGGTCTTTAGCTTTCTGCCAATATGATTCAATTTGACTATCTGACAGATCATCTATATTAACTGATGAAATCTGAGATAAACTCAAGGTCTGTTCCTGAGAAAAACAAACACTAAATGAAAACATAAGAACTATTAAAAGTAACCTTCCTAAATTATCTTTCATCTTACTTACCTTTACCAATAACATATATTTCAAATCCAATATTTTTCATTTTATTTGTAGCAAATATAGCTCTTCCATCAAAAAGAAAAGCAGGCTTTTGCATCTGATTGTAAATTTGTTGCCAGTCATAATTAACAAACTCATCCCATTCTGTCATAATAGCAATGGCGTGCGCATTATCACCGGCTTCCATAGGGTCGTTAACTACTGTAACCAAAGCTCTATTTTCAGCTTCAGAACGCGTGTTTAAATAATCGAGATCTGCTAGAATCTGTTCCTCAGAAACCTTTGGGTCATATATAACTACCTCTGCTTGTTCATTGAGCAAATAATCTGCCACATAAATGGCTGCCGATTCTCGGGTATCATTAGTATCCTTTTTAAATGCCCAACCTAATAATGTAATCTTCTTACCAGAAACGGTGTTAAACAGCGTCTTTACTATCTTTTCTGCAAATCGTCTTTTTTGGTGATCATTCATAATAATGACCTGCTCCCAGTAATCTGCCACCTCATTAAGTCCATATGACTTTGCAATATAAACGAGGTTTAAAATATCTTTTTGAAAACAAGATCCACCAAAACCAACGGAAGCCTTTAAAAACTTTGGCCCTATCCTCGAGTCTGTACCAATTGCTCTGGCAACTTCTTGAACATCTGCTCCAGTAACTTCACAAAGCTCAGACATCGCGTTAATAGAAGAAACGCGTTGTGCAAGAAAGGCGTTTGCTGTAAGCTTAGAAAGCTCTGAGGACCATACATTTGTTCTTAGGATACGCTCTTCTGGAATCCAATTTGAATAAATGTCTGCAAGAGCTTCGGTAGCCTTTTGACCACCAGGAGTATTTTCTCCCCCTATAAGTACACGATCTGCATTGAGTAAATCTTGAATTGCAGTACCCTCGGCTAGAAATTCTGGGTTTGATAAAATATCAAAGCGTACACCTTTACCTGTATTGTGAAGTATATTCTGTAATGCTTCGGCAGTACGTACAGGTAGCGTAGATTTTTCTACTACAATTTTATCTGTAGTCGCTACTCTGGCAATCTGGCGAGCACATAATTCTATGTACTTTAGATCTGCTGCCATCCCTTTACCTACTCCATACGTTTTAGTAGGTGTATTTACGGATATAAAAATAAGCTCTGCTTCATCTATCGCCTTATCTACTTCTGTAGAAAAAAATAGATTTCTACCTCTAGCTTCTTTTACAACTTCAGCTAGGCCTGGTTCATAAATGGGTAGGTTACTTACATCTTCATCATTCCAAGCTGCGATGCGCTTCTCATTAAGGTCAACTACAGTAACTTTTATATCCGGACATTTTAACGCAATTACAGACATTGTAGGTCCTCCTACATAGCCTGCTCCAATGCAACAAATGTTTTTTATGCTCATATTTTTCAAATTATTGGCAAATCGCAAATATAGCAGTTTGCACACTAATGACAGGAAAATCTTACGCTTTCGCGAAAGCGTACTAATCCTTATAATAAATTTTATACCATTTTACAAAGGCCGCTATCCCATCTTCGACACTTACAGATGGTTGATACTTATAATGTTCACGCATAGCCTTTACACTTGCCCAAGTCTGGTTTACATCACCATCTTGCATAGGAAGCATTTCTTTTTTTGCTTTTTTTCCAAGTTCCAGCTCTAAGGCTTCTATAAAGTCTAATAGCTTTACAGGCTTGCTATTACCTATGTTTAAAATCGTATTTCCGGGTTGTACTTCATTTTGTATTACAGCCGTAACACCGGCTATAATATCTGATATATATGTAAAATCACGTGAGAGATCACCCGCGTTAAAAACCTTAATAGGTTTATTATTTATTATCGCATCTGTAAATAAAAACATTGCCATATCTGGTCTTCCCCAAGGGCCATACACTGTAAAAAAACGTAAACCAACAGCATTTATACCGAATAGATGCGCATAGGTATGCGCCATTAACTCATTAGATTTTTTTGTAGCGGCATAGATACTTATGGGCTCGTCTACAGGCTGTTTTTCTGTAAATGGAACATCTATACTATTGCCGTATACGCTAGAACTACTTGCGTAAACAAGCCTTTTTACATCGTTATTACGACAGCATTCTAATATATTTAAAAAACCTACAACATTTGTATCTACATATACCTCAGGGTTTTCAATAGAATATCTCACACCCGCTTGAGCCGCAAGATTACATACGAGGTCGAAAGACTCTTTTTTAAAAAGCTCAGGCAACGCTTCCCTATCCTCAAGATTCATACGCACAAATTGCAGTGCTTTATGCTTGTGGCTTGCCACTGTCAAATTCCAGACTGATGCTTCTGCTTTTGATATACCTAATTGAGATAATCTATCATACTTGAGACTAGGGTCGTAATAATCGTTAACATTATCAAGAGCCACTACAGTATGCCCTTCCTTGAGCAATTGCTCACAAAGATGATACCCAATAAAACCAGCGCCACCTGTAACAAGAATTTTCATAAACAGTATTAATAAGCTTCAAAGTTAGGACTAAATAAGGACTTCTTATTATATGTTAATTTCTGGGTTGTTCCTGCAATAAAAACAGTAATTCCAGCGGTCTCACATATAGCATCACCAGCAGCCGTATCCCACTCCATACAAGGAGCAAATCTAGGGTATCTATCTGCATTTCCTTCTGCAAGTAGACAGAATTTAAGCGCACTACCCGCAGGAAGTAAGCTTACCGAATTGGTATTTTTTTTTAAATCCTCTATATACGCTACTGTTTGCTCATTGAGGTGAGAGCGACTTGTCACTACTCGTATCTCTTTTTGTGATTTTAACTTATTTGTGAAAATTATATGCTTATCATCCACTACTTGATTCCACCCCATCTCTATTGTAGGATTTGAAATTTTATAGCTTTTGCCTAGTGAGCTTCCACCTAGATATAGTGTATCAGACACAGGGATATAGATAATACCATAAACTGGCCTAGCTCCTACTATCAATGCAATGTTTACAGTAAATTCTCCATTGCGATTTATAAACTCTTTGGTGCCGTCTAATGGATCCACGAGCCAAAAGATGTCCCAAGTACTTCTTTCTTCATAAGGGATTTCGGCGGCTTCTTCACTTAAAACAGGAATGTTTGTAGCGCTTAGCTCCCTACAGATTACTTCGTGGGCACGAGTATCTGCAACTGTAAGAGGTAAATCATCACTTTTAAGAATGCTTTCAAATGCTGTCGCATACACCTCTCTAATTACATCACCAGCTTGAAGCGCAGCTTTGACAGCGATAGCTTTAAATTGATCACTTATCATAATTTAACCAGCATTTTCTCAAGACTTTTTTCCCAAGGCACGTTCTCAATCCCTAAAAGGTTGATGATTTTAGAACTTTCTAATTTACTATTTTTTGGGCGCGTGGCCTTTGTTACAAAGCGGTCGCTGGACACAGGCAAAACATTTACACTCATTTTCTTGTAGCTGAATACCGCTTTCGCGAAAGCGTACCACGTAGTGACACCCTCATTTGTATAATGATATACGCCTGCGTTGTGTGCACTAAGAACGTTTGACAACTGTAAAATAATAGAAGCTAGATTATTTGCCCACGTAGGAGATCCATATTGATCGTTTACAACCGAAATCTCGTCTTTCTCATTACCTAATCGCAACATAGTCTTCACAAAATTACTTCCGTAAACACTATACACCCAAGAGGTTCTTATAATAGCATAATCAAGAAGCCCTGAAGTAATTATGGCCTGCTCACCAGCAAGCTTAGACTTGCCATAAACCGTTGTTGGATTTGGAATATCTTCCACTGTGTATTCTTCTGGTTTTTCTCCGTCAAAGACATAATCTGTAGAGATGTGAATGAGTTTGATTCCATTATCCTTACAAGCTTGAGCTAGATTCTTTACTCCTATTTCATTTACTAGGAAAGCTTTCTCTTTATCCTCTTCGGCGGCATCTACAGCAGTGTATGCGGCTGTGTTTATTATAACATCTGGTTGATGTAAATCAATCGCTTTTTTAATAGAAGATATTGATGTGATGTCTAACTCAGATTTTGACAGATGTATACTCGTAACATTCTCAAAAGTAACTTCCTCCTCCTTAATGGCTTGAGCAAGTTGACCACCACCACCTGTAATGAGTAATCGTATATTTCGCGAAAGCGTACTCATTTAAAACAGTTTAGAAGGTAAATCTGCAAGCATCGTATTTTCCTTATCTTTTTCTGAAAGGATGACATCCTGCTTATCTAATAACCAATCGATTTGCAATGATGGATCGTTATATGCCAGACCTCGCTCACTCTCTTTATTATAGTAGTTATCGCATTTATAAATAAACGTTGCGGTATCGCTAAGTGTTACAAAACCGTGCGCCATCCCTTTTGGAACGAAAAGTTGTTTTTTATTTTCTGCACTGAGGTGTATGCTATAAGCTTTCTTATAAGTAGGTTCGTTTTTTCTCAAATCAACAACTACATCAAGTACCTCACCTACTACAACCCGTACGAGCTTAGATTGTGCAAACTCCCCTATTTGAAAATGAAGCCCACGCAAGACGCCATATGTAGACTGCGACTGATTATCTTGAACAAACTCTGGCTCAAATCCTGCAAAGCTTTGAAATGCTTTTGCATTAAAGGATTCATAAAAATAACCTCGATCATCTTCAAACACCTTAGGAGTGCATATAATTAAATCTTTGAATGCTGTTTTTTGAAATTCCACTATAGTGTATTTATGTATTGTGCATATGCCCCTTTACCATATCTTGAAGCACCTGCCTTAAGAGCTTCGTATGAGATCCAATTCATCTTGTAAGCAATCTCCTCAAGACAAGCTATCATTGTGCTTTGATTACGTTGTAAAACTCTTATAAATTCTGTCGCATCATCTAGCGCATCTACTGTACCTGTATCAAACCAAGACATCCCTCTACTCATAACACCTACAGTAAGCTTTTTACGAAGTAAATATTCTTGATTTATTGCTGTAATCTCAAGCTCTCCCCTATGAGAGGGCTTAATTTCTTTTGCAATAGCAACTACATCATTATCATAAAAATAAATACCAGGTACAGCGTAATTAGATTGTGGGCTCTCTGGTTTTTCTTCGATACTCGTGACATTCATATCCTTATCAAAAGCGACAACTCCAAAACGCTCTGGGTCACGAACAGGATATGCAAATATGGCACCTCCATCTACTGTGACTTTGCTTTGTAATAGCTTACTGAGACCATTCCCATAAAAAATATTATCACCTAATACAAGAGCTACTTTATCATTCCCAATAAAGGATTCTCCTATAATAAAGGCTTCTGCAAGTCCGTTGGGATGTTCTTGCACCTCATAAGAAAAGGAACATCCAAGTCCTGATCCATCACCTAATAATCTTTTAAAAAGATGATTATCTTCTGGCGTTGTGATAATAAGAATCTCACGTATACCAGCAAGCATAAGTACTGATATAGGGTAGTATATCATAGGCTTATCATACACAGGAAGCAATTGCTTGCTTACAGCAATGGTAAGTGGTGACAGTCTAGTTCCAGATCCTCCAGCAAGTACAATACCTTTCATTAAGTATACATTTTATTGTAATATTCTTGATATGCTCCAGAAGTGACGTTCTCTAGCCAAGAGCTATTGGCAAGATACCAATCTATTGTGAGTTCTAGCCCTTCCTCAAAAGTAACAGATGGTTTCCAACCCAGTTCTTTTTCAATTTTTGAGGCATCTATCGCATACCGCTTGTCGTGACCTGGCCTGTCTTTTATAAAGGTAATAAGAGATTGAGAGGTATTACGCTTTCGCGAAAGCTTCTCATCCATCTTATCACATAATAACTTTACGAGATCAATATTTTTCCATTCATTAACCCCACCTATATTGTAGGTCTCGCCTAGTTTTCCCTCTTTAAATATACTTGCTATAGCGCTTGCGTGATCTTTTACAAATAACCAATCTCTTGTATAGTTGCCGTCACCGTAAACAGGAAGCGCCTTGTTTAAAATAATATTATTTATAAATAGAGGAACCAGTTTTTCTGGAAACTGATTAGGTCCATAATTGTTAGAGCAATTACTAATGATATATGGCAAACCATAGGTTTCTCCATAAGCTCTTACAAAATGATCTGAGCTTGCCTTAGACGCAGCATAGGGTGAGTTTGGGGCGTATGATGTAGTCTCTGTAAACAAGCCTGTCTCACCAAGTGTACCATACACCTCATCTGTACTAATATGGTAGAAAAGCTTGTTATCAAGATTATCTTTCCATATTTCCTTAGCTGCATTGAGCAAGTTTAATGTTCCAATTACGTTAGTCTGCACAAAAGCTAGAGGATTTTTAATACTTCTATCTACGTGAGACTCTGCTGCTAGGTGTATTACCTTATCAAATTGATATTTGGAAAATAAGGTCATCAAAAAGAGGGCATCATTGATGTCCCCTTTTATAAATGTGTAATTGCTAGACGCTTCTACATCAGCCAGGTTCTCTAGGTTACCTGCATATGTAAGCGCATCAAGATTGTAAATATGACTCTCTGGAAAAACTTCTAGAAATAGCCTCACTACGTGAGAACCTATAAAACCTGCTCCTCCTGTTATTAATATATTCATCTATAATCTACCGTCTACATTACCTTTTATTGTTCCCTTTACATCATAAATAATAGATGCATCTTTTCTCAATAATGAAAAATCTATTTTTTGAAATTTATCGTGTGAAACCGCTTGAATAATTGCATCAAATTTCTGATTAGGCAATTCAGTCATTACGTCAATTCCAAATTCTTTAAAAACTTCTTCATTATTTACCCAAGGATCAAATGTTGTCAAATTTACCCCATACTCCATTAAATTCTTATGAATATCAACAACTCTTGAGTTGCGGACATCAGGACAATTTTCTTTAAAAGTAATTCCTAATACAAGAATTTCAGAACCTTTAACCGGAATAGCATTTTTAAGTAATAGCTTTATTACTTGACTAGCCACGTATGCCCCCATACTGTCATTGAGGCGTCTACCTGCCAAAATAATTTCAGGATTATACCCTAAATCTAGTGCTTTTTCAGCAAGATAATATGGATCCACACCAATGCAGTGCCCACCTACCAAGCCAGGCTTGAAAGGAAGAAAATTCCATTTTGTTCCTGCCGCTTCGAGTACATCTTGAGTATCTATATCCATAAGATTAAAAATCTTAGCAAGCTCATTTACAAAAGCTATATTGATATCTCTTTGAGAATTTTCAATGACTTTTGCTGCCTCTGCCACTTTAATTGAAGGTGCTAGGTGCGTTCCTGCGGTTATTACAGAAGCATATAAATCATCCACCTTCCTACCTATTTCAAGTGTGCTTCCAGATGTAACTTTTAAAATTTTATCTACCGTATGCAATTTATCTCCTGGATTAATTCTTTCTGGAGAATAACCAGCAAAAAAGTCTTTATTAAATATTAATCCACTATGTTTTTCTAAAATAGGAACACACTCCTCCTCTGTTACTCCAGGATATACCGTACTCTCATAAATGACTATATCATTTTTCTTTAGTATAGCTCCAATAGCAGCGCTACTGTCATAAAGAGGCTTGAGGTCTGGCTTCTTGTGCACATCTATTGGAGTAGGTACCGTAACAATGTAAACGTTACAATCTGTAATATCATTTAATAAACTTGAGCACTTAAGTCCGTTAGTTTTTAAAGTTGATTGCAAAACACTTTTCAGATGGCTACTTTGAACTTCTAAGGTAGTATCAATACCTGAATTAATTTCTTCTACTCGCTTGTTGTTAATATCATAACCTACAACATTATATTTTGATGCAAACAAACAAGCTAAAGGCAGACCAACATACCCTAGTCCAATTACTCCTATTTTAATATTTTCCATTATATATAGACCACCAAAGGCTTACAAGCCCTCATTTTTATAAATTGCAGAATAAGCAATTTAATCAAATATCTAGTATTAGACTAGATTATCATAATACCATTTTACAGCCTCTACCAAACCTTGACGCACGCTGTATTCCGGATTATATCCTAATAATTTTTTTGCCTTACTTATATCTGCAAGAGAATGAGGGACATCACCTACTCTATTTGGACCGAAAATCACTTCAACATTACTTATTGAAGAATCAAAAAATGATAATTCTTTTTTCAAAATTTTAATTAATTCCATAAGATCAATGCGTTCACCATAAGCTACATTATAGACTGTATTTAAGGCTTCCTTATTTTTAGAAAGCATCGCCCTAATATTCATTTCTATTACATTGTCTATATATGTAAAATCTCTAGAATAACTCCCATCCCCATTTATAACTGGTGATTCTTGATTCATCAAAAGTTTTGTAAACTTAGGTATCACAGCCGCATAAGCGCCATTGGGATCTTGTTTCCTACCAAAAACATTAAAATATCTAAGCCCTATACAATCTATCCCATAGGTTTTATGAAATACATCTGCATACAACTCATTTACATATTTTGTGATGGCATAAGGAGACAATGGTTTCCCTATAATATCTTCTTGCTTTGGTAATCCTTGAGAGTCTCCGTAAGTTGAAGAACTTGCCGCGTACACAAAACGTTTTACACCTTTGTCTTTAGATGCAATGAGCATATTTAAAAATCCACCTACATTGATTTCATTACTCGTTGCAGGATCTTTTATAGATCTTGGTACAGATCCTAATGCAGCCTGATGCAATACATAGTCACTCTGAGATACTGCCTTTTTACAAGTTTCAATATCTCTTATATCTCCTTCAATAAAAGTGAAATTTGAATGATCTATAATAGCATCTAGATTATGTTTATGCCCCGTTACAAGGTTATCGAGACAAGTTACAATTGCACCATTATTAATAAGAACCTCACAGATATTAGAACCTATAAAACCAGCTCCTCCTGTCACTAAAATCATTTTACCTTCAAGCTCATTAGTCAGGTCTGAATCCATTATTTTTTTAATCCAAATATAAAGTATTTTCTATGCAGTCAGAACATTGTTTTTTTTATCACAATCTTAGCATATCGGGTTAAACTTATCCCAAACTAACCCGCAAATAAACCTCAGACCCCTAAGCCTTTGTAATTTTATATAAAAACCAAAGAACTATGAATTATTTAAACTTAGACACAAAGAAAACTAAAGAGACAGTTACAGAGCTCAACATACTTTTATCTGACTATCACGTGTACTACCAAAAACTTCGCAATTTTCACTGGAACGTTTCTGGTGAGAACTTTTTTGACTTACACGAGCAGTTTGAACAACTTTATGATGATGCCAAAATTAAAATCGATGAGATTGCAGAGCGTATCCTAACATTGCGTTTTGCACCAGTGAGTAATCTCTCAGATTATCTTGAAGCATCTAGCATCAAAGAGTCAAAATCTGATCTGTCTGACAGAGATATGGTAGACACGATACTTGGAGATCACGGAAAAATTCTCAAACAACTAAGCGCTGTTGTGAAAAAAGCAGACGATGCTGGTGACGAAGGTACCATAGACCTTATAGGGGCCTACATACGTGAACTAGAAAAAACAAGCTGGATGCTAGACGCCTGGAGAAAGAAAACAGCAGGGACTTACAAAGAAGCTTAAATCCTAATCACTCTTACAAATAAAAAATGCCTCAATACTTTAAATAGTATTGAGGCATTTTATTTAAGTACTTATAAACTTTCTACTCATCTGGAGTAAAACTATATTCTGGCACCTTACCTACAGCTCCCTTAAAGAACTCGTGAATAAGTGCAAGGTCTTCATCTATATTACCTGATGGATATAATGGCTTAGATATACGTTGCTCCTTTTTACCAAAATCAAAAGCAACCATTATAATAGGCACCTCTGCTGCAAGAGCAATGTAATAAAACCCTGTTTTAAGCTTATCAACTTTTTTACGTGTCCCCTCTGGGGCTATTGTGAGTCTAAACTCCTCCTTATCCTTAAAAACATTTGCGATAGATTGTACTTTATCTTGACCTGGTGTACGGTCTATAGGCGCACCTCCCATTGCTTTAAAAACAGGCCCCATTGGCCATTTAAAAAGCTCCTTCTTACCGATGAAGCCTATCTTAACATCAAGCATAGTACGAAGTAAAATACCCATATAAAAATCGTGCCAGCTGGTGTGGGGCACAGCGATTACTACAGCTTTCTTTACTGTGTCTTGAGAAAAGTCACCTTTTACCTTCCAGCCTAAAATATTTTTATATATAAACTTTGCAAGTCCCATATGCGCTACTTATTCGAATAAATTTTAATTGCTTTTTCTAGATCTTCTGGAGTATCAATACCTATTGCAAGTCTTGATGAACGTACCATTTTAATTTTCTTACCATACTCTAAGAATCGTATGCACTCTATTTTTTCGGCCTTTTCAAGGGGTGTCATATGCATAGATGCAAAGTCAAGTATAGCCTGCTTTCTAAAGGCATAAATACCTTTATGCTTATAAGTAATTATACCAACTTCATTATCTCGCACATATGGAAGTGGTGACCTAGAGAAGTATAGTGCAAAGTCAAAATTATCCACAATAACCTTTACATTATTTGGGTTTACAATCTCTTGCTCCTCTTTCATAGGCATCATCACACTAGCAAGATCTATTTGTGAAGCATCATCTCCATAAAACACGTCTAGTACTGGTGCTAAGTCCTCCCTACTAGTAAAAGGTTCATCTCCTTGTACGTTTACAACCACATCTACATCTAGAGAAGCCACTGCCTCTGCAATTCTATCACTACCGCACTCGTGCTCTTTAACACTCATTATGGCCTTACCGCCCTCGGCTTCTATTGCCTTATAAATAACATCGCTATCTGTAACTACATATACTTCGTCAAACAACTTTGTGGCTACAACACTCTCATAGGTGCGCACAATAACAGGCTTACCTGCAAGATCTTTCATCATCTTACCGGGAAACCTAGACGCCGCATAACGTGCGGGTATCATTGCTATAATCTTCAGATTTTCTTTCAATATATTGACGTTTTGATGTCTTTTCTGGTTATAATTACGCTTTCGCGAAAGCATAAAACAAGTTGCAAAGTTACTTAAAAAGAAATGTAAAACTTAGGCCCTTCTTAGCCTAGAAATAATCTTCCAGCCAAGACCTATAAGTAACAATACAATCACTAGTGCAAGTATAGGCGAAAAGATGCTCGCTACTGAAACTGTAGTCGCTGCAATGGTTTCTGTACCCGCAACGAGTGGGTTTGCAATACCGCCTGTAGTTGCTGTACTCCCTAATCTGGTGGCGCTCGTAGTACCAGAAACAGCTGCTGCTGCTCCGCCACCAGCAATGATGGCCAGTGCCCAAGTAATAGTAGGGTCCATATCTCCCATAGTAGCTACCATAAGTAATGTACCCGCGATTGCAGCTAGTGGTACAGATATCGTATCTAGCAGATTATCAATCCAAGGAATAAAATAGGCTCCTATTTCAAATATTGTAGCAACACCAAGTAAAACTAGCGCCGGAACGCTACCTACCCACTGCCAAGTATCGTTTACTGGAAACCAACCAAAGTGGGCAGATAAACTTAAGACTAATAAAGGAACAAATACTCTAAAACCAGCGGCGGCGGCAAGTGAAAATCCTAATATGATACTTACTATTAATTCAAAACTCATAATTGTAAACTTACTTATTTATATACAGACGTTATAATCAAAAAACTAGCCATAAATATATAACTATCTAGTCCCTAGCCCCGATTGTAGTGAAAATCCCGCAAGAGCTGGCGTAGCCGCGATGAGGAATTGTAGCGTAAAGCGGGAAATAGCTCCTAAAGCAATTTTCTATAACAACGCTACTCTGCTTCTACAAACATTTCATCTTTAAAACCTATTAAGTACAGCTTACTTTTTGATCTAGTTATCGCTGTATATAACCATCTTAAATAATCTTTATTCATCCCGTCTGGGAGGTAGGGTTGCTCTATAAAAACATTTTCCCACTGCCCACCTTGTGATTTATGACAGGTAATAGCATAAGAGAATTTAACCTGTAAGGCGTTAAAGTATTTGTTGTTTTTTATTTTTTGGAAACGTTTGTAATTCGAAGTTTCGTCTACATAGTCTTTTTGGACTTCTTTATAGAGCCGATCTCCATCTTCATAAGGTAGTGCTGGTGTCTCAAGTGTGAGCACATCTAGCATTACTACAGTCTCAAATGGTTGCATTTGTGGGTAATCTACCATTTGCACTTTTACCTCTGCAAAGCGAAAGCCGTAGAGTTCCTTAATAGCTAGTATTTCTAATACTTTTACAATATCACCGTTTGCAATAAATCCAGCATCGCTTTTTGCATCTAGCCAGAAGTAATTATTCTTTACCACCATTAAGTGGTCTCCTGCAGATATTTCTTCTTCTTGAAAGAGAATACGATTTCTTATTTGCTGGTTATATAGATTTGCTCTCTTGTTAGATCTTACAATGATTGCAGTTTCTTCTGTACCTACAGAGCTGTAACAATCATTAATGGCATCCATAATCTCGTGTCCATCTATAAGCCTTACAACATCCTTAAAACCATTTAGATCAAATTTAAAATCTTCATAAAACTCTTCTGATAGTTGTTCTCTCAGAGAAGTGGCATTCATGAGGATACCACTATCTTCTGCTTGCCTCATTACTTCGTCAAGCTGTAATGTTTCTACATTTTTATTATAGTGCATAGAGAGCAGTTGAACATCAAGTGCTGGTGACATATCAAGCTTTACTGGTGGCAATTGCGCCTCATCCCCTACTAAAATGAGTTTACAATTATGCCCACCATAAATGTATTGCATCATATCATCTAAGAGCGAGCCATTATCAAAAAACTTTGACTCTGCAGCTCTGTCTGAAATCATGGAGGCTTCATCTACTATAAAAATGCAATTTCTGTGCTTATTAGGCTGTAGACTAAAAGATACACCACCTCCACGCTCTTTTTTTGGAAAATAAATTTTTCTATGTATTGTATAGGCTTGCTTTTTGCTATAATTACTCGCCACCTTTGCCGCTCTTCCTGTAGGTGCCATGAGCACAGATGTCATACCTGCATGCCATAAATTTTTTACAACAGTCCCGATTACTGTAGTTTTCCCTGTACCTGCAAACCCTTTAAGAACAAATACTTTATCCTTAGATGTGTCAAATAGAAAGGTTGACAATTGCTCTAACAGCCTGTCCTGCTTTAAAGTAGGCGTGTGTACAAAATCTTTAACTAACTGCTTGTAAAATGCTCTGGGTTCTTTAATCATAGATGTTTGAGAATGCTCGCAAATTACATAATGAAAAATGAGATAATAAATTTTTGTGTGTAAAAAAAAATTGTAGATTTGTTCCTAACCATAACTAATATTAAACATCATTACATGAAACTAGTAATACAGCTTGTACTTTGGGTAGTAATTGCCGCTTTAGGTTACCTTCTTTTTAACGCAATTTGGGGAGAGGTAAAATTTAATGAGATAAAAGAAGAGCGATATAAAGCTGCTCTTGTGAACATGTTAGACCTAAGAAAATCACAGCTTGCTCATAAAACCGTTACAGGTAAGTATGAGAAAGATTTTGATAAACTAGTTCGTTTTATTGATACAGCAGAATTCACTCTTACACAACGTAGAGATACTACTGTACTTGATGTAGAAAAAACTAAACGTTTCCGTGTGGATACTTTTAAAGAAATTGTAGTTATCGATACGTTAGGTACTAAATCAGTAAAAGATTCTTTATTCAAAGGTTCAGATCGCTATAAGACAATGATAAATGTTCCTATAGAAGGAGTAAATGCGAAGTTTGAAATGGATGCTGGAGAAATTGAAAAAAGTAATACTATGTATCCAGTATTTGAAATATCACTTAAGAAAGATATCATTCTAGCAGACCAACCTAAAGACTACGTTGCTAAAGAAAAGCAAATCGTATCTGTAGATGGTGTAAATGGTGATGCTTTAACTGTAGGTTCTATGGAGTCTATAAATACTAACACTAACTTCCCTAAGAGTTACGGAGTTGATAACTAGACAAACCAATACCAATTCATTATATAGTCTGTCCATCCAAATTCATTTGGATGGACTTTCTTTTTTTACTCAACACATCCATTCAAAAGATGTGAAGGATGCAGAAGTAGTACGCTTTCGCGAAAACGTGAACCCTACCACTCTACTCCTAGAGATAGAAAAAGCTTTTAAAGAAGTAGAAGCGCTCGCACAACCGTTTTCTAAGGTGACGGTGGTATATGCTAATGAGCTGTTTACACTTGTGCCAAAGGCCCTATTTGATAGTGAGAAGGCAGCAGATTATCTCAAGTTTAATACTAAGATTTTAAGTACAGATTATATCGCCCACGATACGATAGATTTTTATGATCTTATTAATGTCTACGTACCTTATTCAAACGTAAACAACTTCTTTTTTGATACTTTTGGATCCTTTGAATATTATCACAGCACTACAATATTTGCAAAACATCTTCTCATAGAATATTCAAATAACGAAGAGGCTCAAGTATTAGTTAATTTACAACGTTCCTATTTTGAGATGGGAGTAGTCAAGAATAAAAAATTACTGTTTATAAATAGATTTGAGATACGCGCAAAGGAGGATTTTATATATTACTTACTCTTCACTCTAGAACAACTAGAACTTAATCCAGAAAGTACACCCGTAACACTTACAGGCACTATAGAAAAAGATGACGAATTTTACAATATAGCGCATACTTACATAAGACATCTCATAATTAAGGACAGTCCATCTACTGCCACAACTAGATCACAATCCTTACTCGCAACACTACTATGACAAGAATAATCTCAGGAAAATATAAAGGACGCCGCATCGCAGCTCCAAAAAAATTACCCGTACGCCCTACGACAGATATGGCAAAGGAAGCATTGTTTAATATTCTGAGAAGTAACTACCACATGAGCCAGCTTAGGGTTTTAGATCTTTTTGCAGGTACAGGAAATATAAGTTATGAGTTTGCCTCACGTGGCTCAGACCAGATTACAGCCGTAGATGGAAATTATGGTTGTGTACAGTTTATAAATAAAACGGCAGAGGAGTTTGAATTTTCAATTCAAACTATAAAAAGTGACGTATTTAAGTATCTAGAACGTACAAGAGGCACTTATGACATCATTTTTGCAGATCCACCTTATGATATTGACATTAAAGATTTTGAAAAGATAGCAACGCTTGTTTTTAAACAAAATTTACTAGATCAAGATGGGCTGCTCATTATTGAGCACGGAAAATATACTAAGATGGATTCATTTCCTAATTATGTACAGACACGTAATTATGGTGGGAATGCCTTTAGCTTTTTTGAGATGCCAGAAAGTGACGAAGAAGAATAGTAATTTTTATAGTCACGCTTTCGCGAAAGCGAAACAATAAATACAACAACAAATAAATCCCGCAGCTAGCGGGATTTATTTGTTATAAAAAGCACTTAACGCTAAGTGATTATATTAAAAAAAGCAGGCCTATAAGCCGGATTCTGTTCACTCTAGATAATTCTAAAGATTCCTTATTATTTATCTGGGATTACCATTACTAGTAACCTCTATCTGCCTACCCTCCCACAACGCACGGATCGCACTTAACTGTGAGTATACTTGACATTGCACCGCATAGAGTTTACCTGGGTTCGCTACAGCATTACCTGTACATTCTTTCTGTTGCACTTGTCCTCCACTAAAAATAAATTTAGCGTGACGGCCGTTAGCCGCTATGCTATCCTATGGTGTCCGGACTTTCCTATCCATTGCTGGATCAATAAGGCGGCCTGCTAGCGCAAAGGTACTCTAACTATTATAAGGGAGCAACGCATTACTCCCTTATGATGATTTTTTTATGCAGAGTTTCTACTAGCATTAATATTACCAAATAAAGATCTCGTCACCATCTGCTCATACACCTCAAGCTTATCTGACTGCTCTCCAGATTTTTGCATTTCTTGTATAGTTCTTAATGCATATTGCTGGATAGTAAGAAGTGGCAATACGATGCGCTCTCTTTCTTGTATGGAGGCTTTACCAGCTTGCTCATTTTCCATTAATTCTTTAAGTCCTGAAACTTCAAGCATTAATCGCTTGCTACGTTCATACTCATCAAATAAGATTTTCCAGAAAGCACCAAACTCCTTATCATCTGCCATGTAAGCCGTTAAACCAAAGAATGACTTAGTAAGACTCATCATACTATTTTCAAGCAACGTACGGAAGAATGAACTGTTTTTATAAAGCTCTTTCACCTCCCCAAGTGTTCCTTTTTCTTCAAAAGAAGCCAGCGCAGTACCTACACCATAAAAACCTGGAACGTTTTGTTTTAGTTGGCTCCAACTGCCCACAAAAGGAATCGCTCTTAAGTCTCCAAAATCTAGTGTAGATTTCTGAGAGCGTTTACTTGGTCTACTACCAATATTTGTTTTTGCATAATATTTAAGCGTACTCATACGCTCCAAATACGGCAAGAATTTATCGTGCTGTTTAAAGGCTGTATATGCTTCATAACTCTTTTGAGCTAGTGCTTCTAGTGTTGCTCTGTCGGTATCTGTAATATCATTATTTGCAGATGCAAAAACTTCATTTGCAACACCACTACTTAGTAATTGCTCAAGATTATATTGACATGAATCTAATGTCCCAAAATTTGAACTAATGGTTTGTCCTTGTACTGTAAGCTGTATTTCTTGAGCTTCAATTTTAGGTCCTAAAGATGCATAAAATTGGTAAGTCTTTCCGCCACCGCGTGCTGGTGGCCCTCCTCTACCGTCAAAGAAAATTACGGTAACACCATATTTTCTAGACATGGCGGTCATTGCTTCTTTAGCTTTAAAAATACTCCAGTTTGCCATGAGATATCCACCATCCTTGGTTCCATCAGAGAAGCCTAGCATGATCGTCTGGCGCATGCCACGACGCTTTAAATGCGCACTGTATGTTGGGTTTGTATATAACGCCTCCATAACCTCTGGAGCCGCAATTAAATCTGGAACGGTCTCAAAAAGTGGGGAAACATCTGCTGTAGGCATATCCCAATCACATAGTCTTAAGAACGTAAACGCCTGCATGACATGCAATGCACTTTGAGAATTACTTATGATGTAACGATTAGAGCCTTTTTCACCATTCTCTTCTTGAATAGTTTTCATGGCATAAATGGAACCTAGTGTTTTTGTAACCACTTCGTTATCAAAATCATTAGGATCTAATGATCCACTAACCTTATTTAAAAATTCTATTTGATCGCTTTCGCTCAAATTGAGATAATTTTTTGGAAATATGGCTTTACCATCTATCTGAGCATGTGCTACTATTTCTTCAAAAACAATTTTATGGATGCTACTATCTTGTCTTATATCTAGCGAGGCAAAATGTAAACCAAATAGTTCTACTTTATGAATTAAGCTATCAATATGGTCTAAGTATAAACTTTGATGTTTATCTCTTACCACATCACGTACCTCTTTAAGGACCGCAAGAATATGCTTTTGATCGATTTCTGGTTTACCCTCTACAAAGATCGCTTTATATAACGCAGCCTCTAATGAACCTAGAAGCTCCCCTGTACCTTGAAATGTAATACGACGTCGCAGTTGTCTTAGCTCGCGATAATAATTTCTCAGTACCGTGCTACGCAATTTACGAGCAACTTTAAGTGTGATTTCTGTAGTTACAAATGGATTACCGTCGCGATCTCCACCTGGCCAAAACCCTAAATCTACTAGGGAGTTGCTAAAAGCTTCATCTTGTATTAAATGCTTGTGCAAGTAATCATAAATAGCACCTGCACTATGGTAAAATACATTTTCTAGATACCATATTAAACTTACAGCCTCGTCATAAGGCGTAGGTTTTTCTTTCTTGAAGAAAGGTGTTTTTCCTAATTGAGCCAGTAATGATTTAATGTCTTCTAGACGGTCTTCTCGTATTGCTTCACTAAGATCATTAATAATACCTAGCACCACTCCTGGATAAAACTGCGTAGGGTGTGCAGTAAGTACTGGTCTTATTTTAAAAGTATTTAAGTAAGCAATAAGCTCTTCCTTTTTACCAGTTGCCTCTGCTTCTTCTTTTATGTTACGCAGTGTTCCGCGTCCGTCCATATTGTTTACAATACGATATGAAGCATCCTCTATCGCATCAAAAAGTACTACTTGACGCTCTATATATTGTATAAATTTAAACAGCAAATCTTCCCTTTCCTTTGCCGAGGCATTTCTCATATATCTTTCAAAGAAATACTCTATGATTTCAGAAGGATTTTTATTGTCTTCATATCCAGCTTTACAAATAGAATGAAAAAGCGGAAGTAAGACTCCTGTATTTGAAATACCATCAAAGGGAAGTGTCATAAATATGGCGTTATATACCTCGTATTTTGACTTCACATTTGAATTAAATCTCTCAATTTTTGGTTCTCTAGACATGGATATTATTTTTATTAAAAATACATATCACTTTTCATTTAGTATATAGCGTTGTCAAATTTCAGAATCTCATAATTACACTCGGTCATGAGTTCACCTCATTAACAAATAGCCAATTAATACATCATTAATTTTATAATTTCTCTTCTTTACAGGGTTATTATTACGCTTTCGCGAAAGCGTAAAACCATACACTTCTAGCTTTTTTTTAAAAATTCTAAGAAGTAATGGAGCAATAAGAAGTTTAGAACTATCTGTAAGGAAAAATATAAGCATAAAAAAAGGCCAGCTACTGCTGACCTTTTAAAAATTATATGATTAATGATTACTCAAAATCGGCATCTGAAACTCCTTCATTTACTTTGATCTCTGTAACATTAAATTCTATAGCCTGTGGCCCTAAAGACTGGCTCAATGTAAATGGAAACATGATTCCTCCTACATCTTGATACTTGCTATATACGATGGTAGTCTTGAACGTTTGACCTTGTGCCTCTTGTACAGAAACTTCTTGAAGTTTAAGTCCAGTCTTTGCACTGTAATAAGCCATTTTACCTCCATCAACTTTTACAACATAGGCATCTTCACCATCTACTTTCTCCATACCTTCTAGAGTAGCTCCACCACTTAACCAGTTTACTTCTGGAAAAGGAGAAGATTCTGCTTTTACTTTTGCAATATCATCACCCTCTAGGTCTTTGCGTTGCCCTTGTGCTACCATATAAGCGCTATCACCATCAAGAACTTGTTTAGAAAGAGAGTTACCTCCCATCATGATGTTTTGTACAAATTGCTCTTTAGTCGTCTTTTTAAGTTCAAAATCTAGAGTCATACCTTGTACTGTCCCTTGCGCCTTAATAAACACAGAGTTTACTGCGGCAACCTTATCCTTACCACCTATAGCAGCAATGTAAGATTCAAGCACTTTATTTACAGTTAAGTCTGCTGGAAGCTCTTTCTTAAATTCTGGCTTTGCAATTGCTTTACCATACACATCAAAATACTTTACTGGTACAGCCTTACCGTTAATAACAACCTTATTAAGATTATCAATTACCTCGCTTCCTTTTCCAGTAACTACGATTCGAGCTTTGTCTCCTTTAAATAATTTGCTTGCAGCATTCTGCACGTCTTGTTGAGAAACTTTATCAATGTTAGAAAGGTAATTCTTATAGAAATCCTTTGGAAGTCCTTTGCTCTCAATATTGTAGGCATAGTTTGCTATAGTTTGTGGTCGCTCTAAAGCTAGTACAAAACTACCTGTATACTTTGCCTTTGCATTTGCAAGCTCTTCGGCAGATACTGGCTCAGATCCCATGCGGTTAATCTCTTTTACAATCTCTACTACAGAGCTATCTGTAACTACATTACGTACACTAGCTGTAGCACTAAAACGTGTTACCGTCTTCTCGTTTGATCCTATTCTAGAATAAGAACCGTATGTGTATCCTTTATCTTCACGTAAGTTGTTAAAAAGACGAGCTTCTCCACCACCACCTAAGATATTATTTGCAATTAAGGCAGGAAAATAATCTGCATCAGTCATTTTTAATTCTACCGTATTCTGCACGGCGATTTCTGACTGTACAGCGTTATCCATGTTAATGAAGTTGATTTCTGTAGTTGATGCATTATCTTTCTCTGAGAATGGAGTTTCAGGAATGTTCCCTTTTTTCCAGTTCTTAAAGTTCTTAGTTACAATCTTCTTTACATTATCATAATCTACATCACCTATAATGATTAAATATCCATTATTAGGTCTGAAGTAATCTGAGTGAAACTTATTTACATCTGCAAGAGTTACATTGTTTACCGTTTCTTCTGTAGTAAATTCTCCATACGGGTGATCTGCTCCATAAGCAAGAACGCTTTGTACACGACCTGCAATTGCACTTACACTTTTCTCATTAGATTTTAAACCTTCTATGAGACGCTCCTTTTCCTTGTCAAACTCTACTTGTGTAAAGTTAGGATTGATACCAGCATCTGCTGTAAGCTCTATAAGACGCTCAAAATATTTTGATAATCCGCTAGCAAATGCACTTTGAGAACCAAAACCTATGTTTGCCCCTAAGTAATCTACCTCTTCCTCATAAACATCCTTTTCAATGTTTTTAGAACCTTTACCTAACATAGACGAGGTAAGGGAAGCAACGCCTGCCTTATCTCCTTCTACAATAAGAGGATTATTCATCGTGAGCTGAATAGATACTCTAGGTAATTTTTTATTTTCAACAACCATTACTTTAAGACCATTCTTGAGCTTAAAAGATGCTGGGTCTTTAAGATTAATCTCAGGAGCTGGGCCTGGTTTAGGTTGTATGCTTCTGTCTACTTGTGCATAACCAGCAGTTGCTAGCATTAATAGTGCACCTAATATAATATGCTTTTTCATTAATTTTCTTTTTGAGATTCTGGTAAGTACTCTAATATTACACGCTCATTTTCTTTGAGGTACTTTATAGCAGCTGCTTTAATATCCTCTCTTGTTATAGATCTGTAGATATCAATCTCTGTATTAATAAGATTAGTATCATCATATAACATGTAGTTACGAGCAAGCGAGTTTGCAATACCCTCTACACTGCTGTTAGAGTTTACAAAACGGTTTTCAAATTTATTTTGAAGTTTTTGGTAATCTCTTTCAGATATTAATGTAGTTTGAAGTTTTACTATCTCCTCATCCATTTCTGTTATTAAATCATCTAGAGAGTTATCACCTAGTGGTAATGCACCTATTAAGTAAGATCCGTAATCCTCTTGCGCACCACTAAAAGCAAATACTTGTAATGCTTTCTTCTGATCGTCTACTAGTTTCTTGTAAAGCCTTGAACTCTTCCCATCACTTAATACAGAAGATACCATATCTAATACATAAGCATCTTTTTCTGTTTGAGCAGGTGTTCTATATGCCATGAATATTGCAGGGATCTGAATATTAGGATCATAAAACTTCTCTCTTACAGGAACCACAGGATCTTCCTTAAAAGTGCTACGTGCGATATCTTTACCTCTAGGTATAGGTGCAAAGTATTTATTAATCATGTCTTTAGTTTCTGCAACATCAATATCTCCAGCTACTACGAGCACAGCATTATTTGGCACATAATAAGTATCGCTGAATTTTTGAAAATCCTCTAGTGTTGCACTAGCAAGGTGATCAAGAGATCCTATTGTTGTCCAGCGGTATGGATGCTTCTTGAAAAGCATCTTCCCTATTACTTCTTGAAAACGTCCGTATGGCTGATTGTCCACTCGTAAACGTTTTTCTTCTTGCACTACTTCTTTTTGAGTATCCACGCCTATTTGATTGATGATTGGGTGCAATAAACGTTCAGATTCCATCCATAGACCTAATTCTAGGTTGTTAGAAGGAAACACTTCGTAATAATACGTTCTATCTTGTGTGGTGTTTGCATTGTTTTGTCCTCCATTTGAAGAAACGACCTTAAACCACTCACCACGCTCAATATTTTCTGTACCCTCAAATAATAAGTGTTCAAAAAAGTGAGCAAAACCAGTTTTACTTGGATCCTCATCTTTTGCACCCACATGATACATTACAGATGTTGTTACTACTGGAGCGCTGTTATCCTGGTGGAGAATAACGTGCATTCCATTGTCAAGATCATACTCTTCAAAGCTAACCTCTTGAGCATTAAGGGCAACGCCACTTAACAAAAGAGCTGCTAAAGCATACATTTTCTTTTTCATATTAGATTTTAAAGTTATTGTTAGTAAGTAAGTCGCAGCAAGATAAAATTGTTACAACTTTACATGAGTAAATTTAAATACTCGTTTAATTAAACACAAGCGACTTGTACATATATTCTTACAATTTAGAATGATAACACCTAATCTACAGCACTTTAGTTTTCTGGCACAACTTTCTTGTTAATTAGGACTTCCATCATATAGGGATTCACTATTTTTATTTTTTATCAAAAAATCTATGAAGCGTAGTATTCTCGCACTTGTTATCACGTTATTTATGTTCGCTTTCGCGAAAGCGCAAGATTTAGCAGTGCTCAAATATAAAGGTGGTGGAGACTGGTATAGCAATCCAACAGCACTACCTAATCTCATTACCTATTGCAATAAAAACATCAATACGAAGATGAATGTAAATCCTGTGTCTGTAGATGCAGGAAGCACAGACATCTTTCAATACCCGCTATTGCATATGACAGGACATGGTAATGTTCTTTTTACAGACAATGATGTAGAAAACCTACGTAATTATCTTATAAGTGGTGGTTTCTTACACATAGATGATAATTACGGAATGGCTGAGTACTTGCCTAAGGAACTTAAAAAGATCTTTCCAGAGCAAGATCTTACAGAACTTGCCGCTACTCATCCTGTATTTTCTAGCGCATATAGATTTCCCAAAGGATTACCTAAAATCCATGAGCATGATGGCAAAAGGCCACAAGCGCTAGGACTTTTTTATGAAGATAGACTTGTAGTGCTTTTTACTACAGAGTCAGACCTAGGTGACGGCTGGGAAGATCCAGAAGTACATGGAGATCCAGAAAGCGTACGCGAGAAAGCACTACAAATGGGTGCAAATATTGTTAAATATGCTTTTGAGAACTAATATTTAATTCACCAGACCGTGCAACTCGCCCATAATCATCACAAACCATCTACTCACAATAAAGAGATTATTCTTGTTTGTGAGCATATAACAAGCCCTGCAAATGCTGGAAGTATTTTTAGACTTGCAGATGCCTTTGGTGTAAAGGAAATTATTTTCTGTGGCAATCAGCCAGATACAGGAAGTAGTCGTTTACGTAAAACAGCTAGAAACACAGAAAAGACAGTATCTTTTCGCGCAAGCGATACTATAAAAAATACATTGCAAGAGCTACATGACCTTTCCTTTACTAGTATTGCCTTAGAAATCACTTCAAATAGTATAGCACTGAGCACAATAGATAGTGCTAGGCTAGATAAAGTCGTTCTTGTTATAGGTGCAGAAAGTACAGGAATTACTGCTGATACTCTTGAACAATGTAATATTACAACTCATATTGAGATGTATGGAATTAACAGCAGTATGAATGTGGCTCAAGCTACAGGAATCGCTCTTTATGAACTTACAAGGTCATAATTATAGTATCTTGCACTCGCAAATGAAACCACTCAAAGCAAAAATAATAAGCATAGGTATACTACGAGCAATAGGCGTTGTGGTAGGCGTTCTTATGGTATTATGGTTGTTGTACACCATTCAAAGTGTTATAGTCTATCTCGCCGTAGCTGCTGTATTATCATTAGTAGGAAGACCTATTGTAAAGTTCTTGCGCTACTCACTTAAGTTTAGTCCCACTTGGGCATCTGTAGTCACCATTTTGTTACTTCTCATGATTATCATGGGCGTACTAGCCTTGTTTATACCTGTGGTGATTGATCAAAGTCAGCATCTTAGTCAGATTAATTTTGATGATGTAAAGGTTAATATCAACAGACTATATGGAGAGATTGCAGCCTATTTTGGTATTAATAAAATGACCATCATACAAGGTGTACAAGAAGCCGACTTTGTCAAGAATTTTGATTTTGGGATTATCCCAACATTTTTAAACAGTATTATCGGAAACCTAGGAGCTGCTGGAATAGGAATTTTTGCCATAATTTTTATCACTTTCTTTTTCTTAAAAGACAATAGACTCTTAGTAAACAGCCTGTTAGTTTTTGCTAGAAGAGGTAATGAAGGCAAGTTTTTACGTGTTTTTGAAAAGATTAAGTACTTACTTTCTCGCTATTTCATCGGCCTAATTATACAGGTGTTTACCATGTTTGTGCTCTATGGGATTATCTTGCTTTCCTTTGGGATAGACAATGCACTTGCAATCGCGCTATTTTGTGCGGTTTTGAACCTAGTTCCTTATATCGGTCCGCTGGTAGGTGGTGGTGTGATGCTATTACTTGTGACATCTAGCAATATCAATATGGATTTTAGAACTGTCATATTACCCAAGTTATTTTGGATTTTCTTATGCTATGGAGCTGCACAAATGGTAGATAACTTTATCATACAACCTTTTGTTTTTGGCAATAGTGTAAAATCACATCCATTAGAAATATTTCTTGCTATCATCATTGCAGGATTATTGTTTGGGGTATTTGGGATGATTCTTGCCGTACCTGTATACACTGCACTTAAAGTGATTTCTAAGGAATTTTTAAGTGAGTATAAAATTGTTCAAAAACTTACACAGGACTTGTAATGAACACCATGCTTTTAGATCCTGAAGTGCGTGATTATTTACAGCTTCATGAACAAACACCACTTCACTCATTCATTCTCAAGGGTAGTCCGTTTAAAGAAATAAGCGTTCAAGAACTAGCGCAACAGCTAGAAGGTAAACGTAAAGCAAAGGGAAAATTACCGCTGTGGCATGAGACAGATGGTATTTTATTCCCACCTAAACTCAACCTAGAACAAACGTCATCACAAGCTACAGCTCGCTACAAATCGAGTCTTATGATAGGTGACCATATTGTAGATGGTACTGGAGGGTTTGGTATAGATGCATTTTACTTTGCTCAAATTTCAAAGCACGTAACGCACATAGAAATGAATGGCGAACTTTCCGCTTTCGCGAAAAGAAATGCGATTACACTACAACAATCTAATATTGATTTTATAGTAGGTGATTCCATAGAATTCTTTTCTAATACTGAGCAGAAATTTGACACCATTTTTTTAGATCCTGGAAGACGTACAGACACAAAGGGAAAGGTGTTTATGCTCAAGGATTGCCTACCTAATGTTCCTTTGTACAAAAATCTATTACTCTCTAAGTGTGATAGCTTATGGATTAAAACGGCGCCCTTATTAGATATTTCGGCGGGGCTAGAAGAACTACAACATGTTGCCGAAATTCACATCGTTGCTCTTAAAAACGAGGTGAAAGAATTACTGTGGAAGCTATCGTCTAAGAAAATGAGTATTCCTCAAGTTACCGTTGTTAACTTAGACTCAGAAGATCCTCTACTTGAATTTGATTATACCGCCATTTTTGAGTCTACTCCCACTTATGCAGCACCTCAGACATATTTGTATGAGCCTAATGCTGCACTTATGAAAAGCGGAGCTTTTCATTGGGTTTGTGATCATTTTAATGTAGATAAACTTCATGAACACTCACACCTCTACACATCGGCAGAGTTAAAAGAATTTGCTGGAAGACGCTTTGAAATTTTAGAGGTACTACCCTACTCTAAGAAAGTAGCAAAAGAGTTGCAAATCAATAAAGCAAATATCACTACTCGCAACTTCCCTATGCAAGTAGATGTGGTACGTAAAAAGTTAAAGATAAAAGATGGTGGAGACGTATACCTATTTTTTACCACGCTAGATGATGGTAAGAAAGTAGTTATCTCGACTAAAAAAGTGGCACAATAGCCCTACTTCTTCTTAGGAGGCATCGGTCCACGCTTGTGTATCACTAGACCGTTTAAAAAATTACGCAAAAACTGGTCACCACATTCCATGTACTTCGGGTGATCTGGTTTTCTAAAAATAGCTCCTAATTCGCTCTTAGAAACTTGGAATTCTACGAGCTTACATATCTCAATTATTTCATCATCGCGCAATTGAAGCGCTACACGTAATTTTTTAAAGATATCATTGTTTGTAAGAGCCATGCTTGTCGGTTTTGAGCGCAAGTTACGAGATTAGGCAGACAATCTTTATGAACTATGTGACCTAATTTGGATAAAAAGCTGCTTTTACGATTAATTTTTTGCTTGTTAATCGTCTATATGATAGGGATTAGATGAGTTCTGGCTTTCGCGAAAGCGTACGAAAAACAATTTTAAAACAATTAGCCACAATTAATAGTTTCTGCATTAAATAACTGTAAATTTGTAACTTAACATATTTAAATTATTATAATGCACAAAGGAACAGTAAAATTCTTCAACGACACTAAAGGTTTTGGATTTATCAATGAAGAAGAAGCAAACCAAGAGCACTTCGTACACGTAACAGGACTTATCGACGAGGTAAGAGAAGGTGACGCTGTTGAGTTTGAATTAAAAGAAGGTAAAAAAGGATTAAATGCAGTAAACGTCAGAGTAATTGACTAAGCACATATAACTTTTTAGTTCACTTTTATGAACTTGCAATGCCAGTCTCACGACTGGCATTTTTTTTGTTCAATTATATAGTACTTTTGTAGCTCTATGGAAGAAAGAAAACAAACCCGCATAAATAAATATCTAAGTGAAGTAGGTTACTGCTCCCGCCGCGCTGCCGATAAATTAATTGAGCAAGGACGTGTGACCATAAATGGCAAAATCCCAGAAATGGGTACAAAGATCACTCAAGGTGACGAAGTGCGTGTAAATGGCCAACTTATCTCTGCCACCACAGAAAAACCCGTTTACATAGCGTTTAATAAGCCTGTGGGTATTGTTTGCACAACTGATACACGTGTAGAGAAAGATAATATTATTGATTATATTAATTACCCTAGTCGCATTTTTCCAATAGGTAGACTAGACAAACCTTCTGAGGGGCTTATATTTCTTACTGATGATGGAGATATTGTAAATAAAATATTGCGCGCTCGCAATAACCACGAGAAGGAATATGAAGTGTGGGTAGATAAGCCTATCACACCCTCGTTTATACAGCAAATGGGAAACGGTGTACCTATACTAGACACGGTAACCCGCACTTGTCATGTGGAGCAGTTAAGTAGATTTTCTTTTAAAATTATACTCACTCAAGGTCTTAACAGGCAAATACGTAGAATGTGTGAAGCACTAGATTATGAAGTTACTCGCTTAAAGCGAAATAGAATAATGAATATATCCTTAGATGTAGAAGAAGGAAAATGGCGCTATATCACTGACGAGGAAATGACCGAAATACATAGACTCGTAGCAGACTCTGCTAAAACTCATGCCGAAAAAAATACGGAACCTAAATTTAAGAATCTAAGAAGTTCTAGAAACAGATAATTTGTAAATGATGCTTTCGCGAAAGCGTTATCGTAAAAGTAAAAAGGCAAAGAATAGTATTCTTTGCCTTTGTTGTAATGCAACTTAATTTTCTTTCTTTGCTCTCTGGAGCGCTTCATCTTTTGCTTCTTTTATCGCAAGTTTAGACGCTTCTCTATGCACTCCGTTACCTATAGAAATGGGTTGCGGATCATCTCTTACGATGCGTGCATCGATCTCTTTTTCGCGCTCAGATTTGTTGGTTTCTTTTTCTTTCCTTTTCATATCTTAAAGATACTTTGAGAAAGCTATAAGAATGGTTAACAAGTCGTTAATCTTAGTTAAGCTTATTTTAATTCAAAACTTACAGAGATTTTTGTAGTAATCGTAAGCTCTCCTGGAGCGATGGTCTCCCCTCCTGCAGAGTTATCCATCTCCATAGACATCATTCTAGTCTTGTACATAGGTGGTTGTGGTGAAGCACTACCCTGCTCACTTATTTGTACTGCTTTACCTATAGTTTGACCTAAAGCACCAGCATATGCTGTGGCCTTATCTTTGGCATTTTTGATTGCTTTCACACGAGCATCTGCCTTGAGAGCATCCATCTGTGAAGAGGTAAACTGTACGTTATCTATACGATTAATACCAGAATTAAGAAGTCCTGCCATTACACCTTCATACATCTTTAAATCCTTGAGTTTTATGGTAAGTGTTTGGTTTGCATTATAGTTGTAGGTCTTACTGTTATAATCATAGTTTTTATTAAGGTTTATGTATTCTGTTTGTACATACTTACTATCGATACCTTGACTACGTAAGAACTTTATAACATTATCTATAGCTTGATCGTTTTCTGCTTTTACTTGTTTTGCTTCCTTTCCTTGATTTTCTACGCGCACGCGTATGTTTACACCGTCTGGCACTACCTTAACAATTCCTTCACCGGTAACATTTACTAGGGGTTGCATTGTGTTGTTTTGAGCAGATATAGACATTGTGATTAATAGAATTAATGCGGTTATATATTTCATAATTATTGGTTTTTTGTTTCTCTCAATATAAAAAACAATAAAAGAGGTTTCCTTAAATCTTTCCTAATTTAAAAAGAATAAAGAAAGCAATAATAGGTAAAGCTAGCGCAATAACTATTAAAAGTCGCTCTTCTAGAAGTATAGGCGCAGAGATAATGGCAATTACATATCCAGCAATAGCACCTCCAAAATGGGCATCGTGCCCTATATTATCATTACGCTTCACCATACCATAAATAGAGTAAATCATATACCCCACTCCAAATACCCAACCTGGCATAAAATAAATTTCTAACCTTGGGTTGAGAAGTATCCCAGCATACACTACCCCCATTACTGCGCCACTAGCTCCTACTGCAGAGTAGTGATACTCATCTTTATGTAGAAAATAAGAAAGTAAATTTCCTAATAGTAAACTAGAAACATACACCAGTAAAAATCTAGGTACGCCTATAGTGTAGATTACAGCATTTGCAAAGAAATACAGAGTGAGCATATTAAATAATAAGTGCTGCGTGTTTGCGTGTAAAAAGGCAGAAGATACCATACGTACTTGCTCTCCTCTACGTATAGCTCCTACATTAAATTTATATTTTTCAAACATTGAGTAGTTTTTAAAACCACTCATAGAGAATAAGACATTTGCTAAAATAATTGCAATTGTAACTGGATGTAAATCCGCCATAAATACTAAGTTTTACTTGTAAAGATAGCTATATTTGTGAGATTAATATCTTAACTATATCTGAATGAAAGCTATTGTTTTCTGGTTGTTTTACCCACTATTATGGTTCATCTCCATACTCCCTTTTAAAGGGCTTTACCTGCTTTCAGATTTCTGTTATTTTGTTATTTATAAAGTTATAGGGTATCGTAAGAAAGTAGTGAGATATAACCTAAAGACTACCTTCCCAGAAAAATCTAAAGAAGAACTCCATACCATAGAGCGTAAATTTTATAGCCATCTCTGTGATATGTTTCTGGAGATGATAAAATCTATGAATATAAAAAAGGAGGATCTTCTTGAACGTTACCAATTTTCTAACAAGGAACTCATCACAAAATATGATAAGGAAGGACAAAGCTCACTCCTTATGATGGGACACTACGCAAGTTATGAATGGATATTTGCACTACAACTATCTATGGAAAATCCGGGTTACGGAGTATATAAAAAGATAAAACACAAACAGTTTGATAATCTCATACGCAAGATACGTAGTAGATGGAACACCTATCTTATAGACTCTAAGGATACTATGCGCTTTATAAGAAAAAATGAGAGTGAGAATAAAACAGGCTGTTACGGCTTTGTAGCAGACCAATCGCCTAGATTTCACCGTGCTCGCTACTGGACACAATTTTTAGGTCACGAGTTACCTTTCTTTACTGGGGTAGAACGTATTGCAAAAGAGTTTAAACTACCCGTATTTTACTACGGTACAGAAAAGATAAAACGTGGCTACTACAAAGGATCTTTCCAACTCATTACACCAGATGGTTCTCAAACAGAAGATGGCGAGATTATGACAAATTATGCCGCTGCCCTTGAAGCTCAAATACGTAAAAATCCAGAGTATTACCTCTGGACTCATAAACGTTTTAAACTCTTAGGCAAAAAGGAGGAAGTCCTTTCTGAAATAAATAAGTCTAAGAAATAGCATTAAAATTCAAACCAAGAGTCTATAGCCGTACTACGACTTAAAGAGGTTGCCTTATCGTCTTTATGTAAGTACTCGTTTGAGTAAGGTTGGTATATATAATCTTGAGACCAGTCTTTATGGTGTAAGGCTAGGTCTTTTATACACGCGCATACATAAGCTATTTCCTCATTTGTGATGGTAGGGTGAATAGACATACGTATCCATCCTGGCTTTTGTATTAAGTTACCTGCATCAATCTCACAAGCGAGGGAGTTTGATGTTTTTTGATCAACATTGAGTAAATAATGCCCATAAGTTCCTGCGCAGCTACAACCGCCCCTAGTTTGTATCCCAAAACGGTCATTGAGTAATTTGACTGCTAGATTAAAGTGCAACTCTTCTATATAAAAAGAAATAACACCTAGTCTATCCTTATGATCACCTGCAAGAATTTTTACGTTTTCTACCGTTTCTAGCTCATTCCAAATGATGTCTATAAGTTCGTGCTCACGAGCGAGTATATTATCTACACCCATCTCTTCTTTTACTTTAATTGATAAGGCCGTACGTATGGTTTGCAAGAAACCTGGAGTACCCCCATCTTCACGCTCTTCTATATTATCTATATACTTATGCTCACCCCAAGGGTTTGTCCACGATACGGTGCCTCCTCCTGGGTTATCTGGTACCACGTTTTTATATAAATCTTTATTAAAGATTAAAACTCCAGAAGAGCCTGGCCCTCCTAAAAACTTGTGTGGAGAGAAGAAAATAGCGTCTAGGCGCTCTTCTTTATTCTCTGGATGCATATCAATATGCACATAAGGCGCACTACACGCAAAGTCTACAAAACATAAACCACCGTGAGCGTGCATAAGTCTCGCCACATCGTGATATGGTGTCTGTATACCTGTTACATTACTACAAGCAGTAATAGATGCTATTTTAAAAGGGTGATCTTCATATTTGAGTAGTTCTTGTTCAAACATCTGTATACAAAAGCGTCCATCTTCTTTGGCAGGCACGACTACTACTGTTGCCGTGGTCTCTAGCCACGTAGTTTGATTACTGTGATGCTCCATATGTGTTACAAAAACAATGGGCTTTATCTCTGCAGGTACTTCTGTAAATTTCTTTATGTTTTCTGGCACTTTTAATCCCAGTATGCGCTGAAATTTATTAATCATACCTGTCATACCATTACCACCCACTATGAGTACATCATTCTCATCTGCATTTACGTGCTCTTTAATGATGTGCTTTGCTTTATGATAGCTCATTGTCATAGCAGTACCAGAGACGGTCGTCTCTGTATGGGTATTTGCTACGTAGGGACCAAAGTCGCGTAACATCTTCTCCTCTATGGGACCATATAATCTTCCTGAGGCGGTCCAGTCTGTATATAAAAGCTGCTTTGTTCCGTATGGAGATTGAAAACTTTGGTTAATGCCAATGATGTTTTCGCGAAAGCGTGTAAAGTAATTCTCTAGTTTACCGCTAGGCTTAGTAGACTTTAATGTATTCATAATCAAAACTTTAGGATGTAAATTTATTAAAAAAGTCTACAAAAAAGGAGCGCCGTGGCGCTCCTTTTTAAAATTGTATAAACATAAATTTTAATCTCTTACAACAAATTCATAAGTTCCAACTTTTAATGAGTCGACATTTTTTCGTCTTATATCATATACGATGACCTGTGATCCACGAGATGTTTTTTGAATTAGAGACAAACCTCTTCCATCGATTTTATTACCTTTTATAAGAATTGATGGACGCTTGTCTACTCGTAATTTAAAATCTAATACTTCGTTTTCAGATTCCTCAGTATCTATTTTAAATTTTGACAAGTCCTCCTTACTCATAAGCCTAATGGCTTGTCTACTTTCTTTTTTATTAGAAAGATTGTTTTGTGAAAAGACATTCATAGAACAGAGTAAAAAAACAAGAGAAAATATTATGCGATAATTAATCATTATAATGTGGATTTAAAATAAAACAAAATTGATTTCAGGATTTTACTACTGTCAATGATTATATTCCTGCAACTTCCTTTATAGTAGCAATCATATCATTTGCAACTTGGTCTGCTTCGGCTTGTGTGCTTGCCTCTGTGTAAATACGTATAATAGGTTCTGTATTAGACTTACGTAAGTGTACCCAGTGATTTTCAAAATCTACTTTTACACCATCTACCGTAGACACGTCTTCATTTGCATATTTGGCAGCCATCTTTTCTAGTAATGCATCTACGTCAAGACCTGGTGTGAGCTGGATCTTTTGCTTACTCATAAAGTATGGAGGATAACTAGCTTTGAGTTCGCTCACAGAGATTTTAAGCTTTGCAAGGTGTGTAAGGAAAAGCGCCGTACCCACCAGACTATCACGACCGTAGTGCGATGCTGGGTAGATAATTCCACCATTTCCTTCTCCGCCTATTACAGCGTTTTGGTCCTTCATAGTTTGTACTACGTTTACCTCTCCTACGGCACTTGCAAAGTATTCTCCGCCGTGTTTTCTTGTGATATCACGTAGCGCACGTGATGAAGATAAGTTTGACACCGTATTACCCTTAGTCTCTCCTAGTACATAATCTGCACAAGCAACGAGGGTATACTCTTCTCCAAACATTTCTCCCTTATCATCTATAAAAGCCAGACGGTCTACATCTGGATCTACTACGATTCCAAAATCTGCATTCTCATCTACCACCATCTTACAAATGTCACCTAGGTGCTCCTTAAGGGGTTCTGGGTTGTGAGGAAACTCCCCGTTAGGTGTACAGTATAATTTTACTGCCTCTACGCCTAGCTCTTCTAGTAATCTTGGTATGGCAATACCTCCCGTAGAGTTTACACCATCTACCACTACTTTAAACTTAGCATCCTTAATAGCGTTTACATCTACAAGCTCAAGGTTTTTTACCTCTTCTATATGCAAATCTATGTAGGCATCATTTTTTGTGATTTTACCTAGATCATCTACTTCTGCAAAGGTAAAATCTTCATTATCTGCATAATTTAAAATTTTCTCCCCTTCTACTCCATTAAGAAACTCACCCTTACTGTTTAATAGTTTAAGCGCGTTCCATTGTTTTGGGTTATGCGAGGCAGTGAGTATAATACCACCATCTGCGTGTTCCATAGGTACGGCAACTTCTACCGTAGGTGTGGTAGAGAGACCAAGGTCTATAATATGGATTCCCATACCCACGAGCGTGTTCATCACAAGCTCTTGTATCATAGATCCAGATATACGTGCATCACGCCCTACTACTACTCTGTAGGTTTCTTTATTACGATCATTTTTAAGCCACGCACCGTATGCTGCAGCAAATTTTACTGCATCTACTGGTGTAAGGTTTTCACCCGTGCGACCTCCTATGGTACCACGTATTCCTGATATAGATTTTATTAATGTCATATGTAAATTTTGAGTACGCTTTCGCGAAAGCGTAATTAATCTTCGTTTTTTTGATTGTTAAACAAAAGTACTAAAACACATACGTACCAGCCTAACAAGAATGCATTGCTTCACAATGCCTCATAAAATCTTTGAACAGGTTAATTTTTCCTATTAACTTCACCACTATGAATTTTCTCGCACACATTTACCTTACCGATGGCTTACCTTTGGAAACTATAGGCAACTTTATGGCAGATGGTATAAAAGGTAAAAAGTACCTCAAGTATAGTGATGATATACAGCGAGGTATACTCGTGCATCGCTGGATAGATAGCTACACAGATAGTCATCCTATTGTAAAGCAGAGTACAAAACGCCTGCACGCAAAGTATGGTCACTACTCTGGTGTGATAGTAGATATTATTTATGATCACTTTCTAGCCAAAAACTGGAACAACTATCACGATACATCACTAGATGTCTACATAGATGACTTTTACCAGCTACTACAAGACCATCACCACTTGCTCACGGGTCGCATACAGAAAATGATGATCCCTATGATGGAGCAAAACTGGCTCCTCAGCTATGCAACTATGGAAGGTATAGGTACTGTGCTTTACAATATGAACATACGCACAAAACGCCGCGTAGCGATGGATAAAGCCATAGAAGACCTTGCCGAACATTATGAAGCCTTTGAAGATGAGTTCACACGGTTCTTTAAAGAATTACAAGCCTTTGTTGCATTAAAACTAGAAGAACTTTAAGTTTATCATATAATTACAAATCCAACCTATGAAGTATTTACTCTTACTCTGTATTCCCCTATTATTTATAAACTGTAAGACAGAAGCGCCTGCTCCTGCACCCGTACAGGGACTTATTGCTCAAGAGGCTATGGTCGTTTCGGCGAGAGAAGAGGCTTCACGCATAGGCGTTGAGATTATGAGGCAAGGTGGTAACGTTTTTGACGCAATGATTGCTACAGATATGGCGCTCAATGTGACATACCCGTTTGCCGGCAGTCTAGGTGGTGGTGGTTTTTTAGTATACCGTACTAAAGATGGTGATATAGGAGCGCTAGACTATCGAGAGATGGCACCCGGTGCGGCTACAAGTGATATGTACCTAGATGAAGACGGTAATGTAATACCAGGTTTAAGCACAGAGGGAAGTCTTGCTGTGGGTGTGCCAGGTGGTCTTGCAGGTATGTTTGCCGTGCACGAGAAATTTGGCTCACTACCTATGGAGACCATTCTCAAGCCCGTAATTGACCTTGCTCGCAATGGGTATGTGATTACAGAAAACCAAGCAGGAAGGTTTGGCGCTTTACAAGATAAATTTAAAGAGCTTAACGGAGATAGTATTATATATGTAAACGCTTTCGCGAAAGCGGACACCCTTAAAAACGAAGCTCTCGCACAAACACTAGAGCGCATCGTAGCAAATGGTAAAGACGAATTTTACAAAGGAGAGACAGGCCAAAAACTGGTAGACTTCTTACAATCTAAAGGTGGAATCATCACAATGGAAGATCTTGCGGCATACGAAGCAAAGTGGCGCACACCGGTAACCTTTGAGTATGATAACTTAAAAATGATCTCTATGAGTCCGCCTAGTTCTGGTGGGGTTTGTTTATCACAAATTATGCAGATGATAGAACCGTATGACATCTCACAATATGATCACAACAGTGTGGAGAGTATACAACTACTTACAGAGGCAGAGCGTCGCGCGTATGCAGATAGAAGTTTTTACCTAGGAGATCCAGATTTTGTAAACATCCCTATAGACACACTCATATCTGATGTGTATGCAAAAAACAGAATGGAAACCTTCTCTTGGGACACCGCTACAAAGTCTAGCGATATGACACACGGTGCCTTGCCAGGTTATGAGAGTATGGAAACAACGCACTACAGCGCGGTAGACCAGTATGGTAATGCCATTGCAGTAACAACCACGCTTAACGGTGCTTATGGATCTAAGTTATATGCGAGTGACATAGGCTTCTTTTTAAACAATGAGATGGATGACTTCTCTAGTAAACCTGGAGTGCCTAATATGTTTGGGCTCATAGGCGCCGAGGCAAATAAAATTGAGCCAGGAAAGCGTATGCTATCTAGTATGACTCCTACCCTAGTAGAAAAAGATGGCGAGTTCTGGATGACCGTAGGTACGCCTGGAGGGTCTACCATTATTACCTCTGTGTTACAAACGGTGCTTAATGTACACGAGTTTGGGATGACAATGCAGGAGGCGGTAAACGCACCACGTTTTCACCACCAGTGGTTACCAGATGTGGTATTATTTGAACCTAACAGCTTTGATCCAGCCATCATAAGCGGACTGCAAGAAAAAGGTTATGAAACCAACGAGGAACGCTCTCCCGTAATAGGTAAAGTAGACGGTATTTTAGTCCTCCCTAATGGTACACTAGAAGGCGGGGCAGATAGACGTGGTGATGATACTGCGGTAGGGTTTTAGGGGGTATTTAAATATGAAGTTTGTTTGCAATATCTTATTTCTTGTCATAGCAGCTTCTGCCTCTGCTCAGAAAGTTGTTAATTATGAAGATATTCTTATTGAAATAAAAAGTTCTAAACGTACTTTATGTATGAATTTGATAATTCCAACTGAAGATTTTTCTATTGGAATTTATACTGAAGATTGGGAAGTTGAGGACTTAACAATGGAACAATGTGGCGATATAAAGACAGATTCAATTAAGAATTCAAAACTTATCTATCTATTAGAATCAGAGCAATATTTAGAAAACTTATACTTAAATATTGAAAATAACACCTACGAAAATATAAGGTCATTTGATACATTCAACTGGAATGATTCAAAAATGGTTTTGAATCTGATATTGTATAAAGAGTCGAAAGAATTTTATGATATATTTATTCCTATTAAGAGTAAAAAGCAATCTAAAAAACTAATTAGATCAATTTCCAAACTATTGAAAAATGACTATTGTTTCAAAAAATTGAAACGCAATTTATAAAGCAATAAAGTGTTGCTATTTATTTAGAATTAAAAATTTTATCGTTTATCCAAAATAGCAATTCCGCTTTCGCGAAAGCATTATCTATGACAAATAAGTTATATTTAAGCATCAATTAAAAAACATAAACATAGGCGCACGATCAGTCTCGACAGCTTCTAAGATCTTGCCACCAATAGTCTAAAAACACTCTTAATTGAAAGTCAAACGACCATATCTGAAAGGAAAATCTGTTTTTATAGTTTCATTACTTGTAATAGGAATCACAATTCTGACTGTCTATCTTACTGGAGTAAATTACCATCGGAGCCTGACTTACAATCTTTATTTGTCACTTGGAATTATAGCTGCAGCTCTATTTCTGTTTATGACTTATGGACTTTACACTGGAATCGGACTAATTGATAATTTTCCAAAATTTAGAAGTTTTAAAAAATTTAAAAATGGAAATTTCATTCCTCATAACGACTTAGGACCAACAATGGAATTACCGTCAGTGGGAGATGGAATCGGAGGACTTATTTTATCAATTCTGTTGTGGATTGCGATGTCAATTTTGTTTGTGATTTTACTAGTAGTTTTCGAAGTCGTTTTTTGGTTTTCCTTATTTATAATTTTGGCAATGCTATATTGGATTTTTTTTAGAGCATTAAAATTTGTTTTTAATAAATCAAAAGAAACAAAAGGAAATATGGGAATTTCAGCAATTTACTCGCTGACTTATACGCTGCTCTATGTTGGTTGGATTTTCGGGATTGTTTATCTGACAGAAATAATGAAATAATGCCAAATGGCACCAAAGCATTGAGTTAGAAACACAACAACCTCAACTTTAATAAACACAAAATTCTAAGCTCTTTTTGTTCTATAATTTTCACTATACGAACTTTCTGATTTTCCACTTTGGCGAAAGCGCAACCCTATAAATCTCACCCACAACAATCCTCATTATAGACCGTTAATATCTTAACAAACAAACGCTGTAAACATTAACAGTTTGGGATGGAATTAACAGTAATACTAGCTATCTTTGGCAGCCTTTTTGTATACTTAGGTTGAACTATAAATACATAGAATTTTATGAAATATATCACGCTTATAGTGTGCGTTATAGTGTCTTCTGTACTTAGTGCTCAGGAGCTTCCTATACAGATGGACTCTGTAGAGCCTCTTGAGACTCATACGAGTCCTATATTGAGAGAGCTTTTAATACAAGAGATTAATAAAAACTCAAAATGGAAAAATCTAGTGAAGTCTAATAGAATGTCTATAGGCGTTGTAGATATGTCCAACTTAGAGAATATAGAGTATGCAGGTATCAATGATGAGTTTATGATGTATGCCGCAAGTTTACCTAAGATTGCCATACTTCTTGCCGCAATGGATGCTATAGAAAATGGCGAACTACAAGACTCTAGAGAAATACGTAAGGATATGCGACTTATGATAAGTAAGTCTAATAATGCTGCCTCTACTCGTATGATAGACCGTGTGGGCTATGATAAAATAGAACAGGTACTGCGCAGTGACCAGCTCAAGCTTTATGATGAAGAAGTAGGCGGTGGTTTATGGGTAGGCAAGAGATATGCTGCTGGCGGAAAACGTAACCCAGACCCTATGAAGGGATTAAGTCACGCGGCTACAGCTAGACAGGTATGTAGTTTTTACTACCAGCTTGCAATGGGTAATCTAGTAAGTACAGAAAAGTCTGAAGAGATGCTGGATATTATGAAAGACCCAGCGCTACACCACAAATTTGTAAACACGCTAGATAAAATTGCTCCTAAGGCAGATATTTATAGAAAGTCTGGATCGTGGAAAAACTGGCACTCTGACTCTGTATTGGTATGGGGACCTGAGCGCAAGTATATACTAGTGGCTCTTATAGAAGATGCACAGGGTGAGCAAATTGTAAGAGATTTAGTAATTCCTTTAGAAAAAGCAATGAAAAAATCACGAGCTTTAGCCTATAACTAGGGAACCTCATTATAAACGCAATGAATGCTTAAAAGTCTTTACAAGAAAGCCTTTGATATAAGAGATGGTGAGATCACCATCTCTTTTTTTATGCAGCTGTACATCTTTTTGGTGATTACAGTGCTACTTATTGTAAAGCCTACTGTAAACGCATTATTTCTATCTGCTCTTGGTGCAGAGCGATTACCTTACGGGTATCTTCTTGTTGCGGCGGTGGCTATTTTAAGTTCTTACTTCTATAACAAATCTCTAAAACGATATTCTTTTAAAAAGGTCGCTACGATAACCTTATGCGCTTTTGGCTTCTTTTTTATGTTGCTTTCTGTCGCCTTGCATTATAAATTTCTTGAGGTCTGGCTGCTTTATTATTACTATGTTCTCATATCCTTGTTTGCCGTGGTGGTGACCTCACAATTCTGGATACTGGCAAATATGGTTTATAATGCGAGAGAGGCAAAGAGACTCTTTGGCTTTATAGGTTCTGGCGCTATTGCTGGTGGAATTTTTGGTGGGTACTTAACGACCTTAATTTCGGCGGCTTTTGGGAATAAAACGTCTATTCTTATAGCAGGGATTCTCATTTTATGCTGTGTGCCTATACTCTATCGTATTTGGAATTTAAGATTACGCACGCTTTCTATGTACACGAGAAAGAAAGAGATACACCAAGTGTCTAACCCAGATCGTAATGCTTTTCAAATCATCTTAAAATCTAAGCATTTACTGTATTTGGCATCTATAATCGGGATAAGTGTACTGGTGGCAAAGCTGGTTGATTTTCAATTTAGTGATTTTGCGCACAAGGCCATTCCAGACTCAGATGAGCTTGCTTCTTTTCTAGGGTTCTGGTTTTCTTCTTTTAACGTAGTGGCTTTACTCATACAGCTTTTTGTTACTAATAGAGTCTTAAGTTATCTAGGCGTAACCTCAACAATGCTTATACTACCACTAGGTATTGCCTTAGGCTCCCTCCTATTTCTTACGGTTCCTGAGCTTTGGGTGCTTATTATCATAAAAGGGCTAGACGGTAGCTTTAAGCAGTCTATAAACAAAGCAGCTGCAGAGCTTTCTATTTTACCCATACCGTATGCTATAAAGAACCAAGCAAAATCATTTATAGATATTGTGGTAGATAGTGTAGCCACAGGTATTGCTGGTTTTCTGCTCATTTTTGTGATTAAGGGTATGGAACTAGACACCAAGTTTGTGACCATTCTTACTATCTTTTTCTTGTTTATATGGCTCTTATTAATCTACAAGCTAAGAGATGCCTACTTTGATTCGTTTAGGTCCAACCTCAAGAGTTTACTGCTCAATAAAGATGAGTCCAAACGAAACTTCAGAAAAGAACGCACCATCGCTACTGCAAGACATATTTTACAAAATGGTGAAGAAAGCGAGATTCTCACTTTATTATCTAGATTATCATCTGCTAGGCTTAATCCCTTAAAAAAGCAAATAGTAGCACTTTTAGACCATCCTTCTAATGCTATAAAAATAGCGGCTATTGAGGAGTTGTATTATTACAAAGAAGGTACGGCATTACATAAAATCAAAGCCCTCCTTCATACTAGTGATAGCGCACTCATAATAGCCACATTACAATATTTACTTCATCACACCAAAATAGACGATCAAGAATTATTTACAACCTATCTAGATCATCCAGAAAAGCCCATTGCAAATGCCGCGCTTTTATGCCTGGCACAAGATGCACGCCTCAATACAAATCTTGGAAAGCAGTTTAATTTAAGAGACCGTATCGCGACTCAAATAGAACGACTAGGCACACCAGAAGGACTAGAAAATGTTGCCGAAACTTCTGACCTGCTTCTTAGCATCGCCTACTCTGGGCTTAATGAGTTTTACTACTTTATCTCTATTCACTTCAGTAATAAAAATAAAAAGGTAGCAAAGATAGCTATTGAAGCTGCAGGCATTACCACAGACCCGCTCTTTGTAGGGAATCTCCTCCAGTTTCTAGAAAATAAAAAACTACGTAAAGCAGCCATAAAAAGCCTTACTCAATATGGGCCAGAGATTACTAAAACACTTCTCAGGCTAGAAAATGAAGATGCCTTTAGTCTAGATATCAAAAGAAATCTACCTAAGGTTATAGCAACATTTAACTCTCAAAATGCAGTAAGAATCTTATTCAAATTTTTAGGTAGTAACAACCTCATCGTACGTAAAAATGCCTCAAAGTCATTACTAAAACTAAGTAGTAAAAACCCGTCGCTTACTATTGATAAGCGCAAAATCTCTAGATACATATTACTAGAGAGCAACTACTACCAAAGCACGCTTAACGCCCTTGCTACCTTCACAAAACTTGTAAACAATCCGCCAGCAGACTCACCAGAGGAAGCTAAAGAAACAGATGTTTTACTCGCCCGTGAAGCCATAGTTCTCATTTTAAGAGAACAAGTAGATCAAAGTCTACATAGCATCTTTACACTATTAAGTATACGTTACAATCAAGAAGATATAAGTGCTGCGTTTTTGGGTATTAAAAGTAAAGATGATACAGCGAGAATCAACGCCATAGAGTTTTTAGACAACCTCTTACATATCAAACTTAAAAATAAGATCCTGCCATTGCTCGAAGTACATATTATTGACACAGATGTTGATAATCTACATTCTCAAGAAATGGTAGAACAAACAGAATTTGATGCAGTGCGAAGCCTTATACGTAATCGCAGCAGACAGATGAACATCGCTATGCTCCACCTCATTGAGATACTAGAGGACACAAAGTATATTGCCATTACTCAATCTTTTACAAAGCATAAAAACACAAACATTGCAAAACTTGCTACGCGTGTATCTACAAGTCTACAACGGGTAAAACAGCAACAAAAGTAAACGCCTTCTAGTAACAACTAGAAGGCGTTTTAATAGAACTGTAAATGCTTTTTATGTGGGATTTACCACCTTATCAATACTACTTGCTAGGTACATATGTGCACCTGCAGAGTTTTTATTAAGTACGTTTGTCATCAGGCATACAATGTATTTTTTACCATTAGGCTGCTCTACAATAATCACTGAGTTCATATAGTTAAACACATTACCCGCATAGTCACTACAGTTAGGGTTTTTCTCTCGATCGCATTTATAAAACGAACCAGACTTAAAGTACACCGCCGCATCATCCAGTCTATTAGAGTGTGCATAGCGTATACGTCTGTCAGTCATATATAATAATCGCTTCATCTCAAGCGAGCTTTCTTCATCTATTACATTTCCTTGCTCTAGCGCTACTAGAAATTTCATAAGTCCTTTAGGAGTCCCTATACTTCCACCTTCACGACCTACGTACTTACCAGCAGGACGTGTAAACATCCCTCCTAGTCTCCAGTCGTCTTCTGTAATTCCTAGATCTCTTAATGGCTGATTTACCACTCGGTTTGCTTGACTCGTAAGAGAGTCTCTATCGGTCTCTACAAAGTAATTTTCTGCTTCTTCTTCGGTGAGGTCTGCATATTTTCGTCCAAACGCGTCTAGCAGCATTGTCTCTCTATACAGCACACTCGCAGCTCCGTTATTACTCACAGAGACCATATGATCTGCCCATTCATACAGCGAGAACTCATCACTAGCAACCACTTGTCGCTTTGTTAACTTATCACTGTCTATATCATACACAGGTATTGTGTGGTGATCTCCTGTTCCCCAGTAGCGAGCCTTTACTCGCTTATTACACATAAGCCCCGTACGCAACTCAAAGTTATCTGGATATACCTCTGCAAGCTCTGTAAAGAAACCGTTGAGAACAGCAATTTTACCTACACTTCCTGGCTGGTACCCTACATTTTCTCTGTGAGCCGCATACTTTAAACTATCTGGATTAGTCATATCAAGTACCGCAAGTGAGTAGTTTCCGCCAGGTGTAATTCTCGCAATCTTTCTAGCAAAATCATTGTCTTCTACAAGTATTGCTCCAAGAGAATCACGCTTTCGCGAAAGCAAATTAAGCTTGATATCCTCTAGTTTTAAGTAAGCGCCATTAGGAATACGCTTGTTTGCAATACTATCCATCTCCATTTTTTGAAGTCGGTATAATCGTTTTATACCCGTTGTATCATACCCGTCTATAGGATAAAGCATCGCTACAAATAAAGTAGATAAAGCGATGAATGTTAGTGTGATATATGTTTTCATTAGTTTATAGGTGCATCAAGCGTTATTAAAAAGTCTTTGTCAATTTTTGGTGAGATTGCCTCGAGATATTCTGAGGACTTCGCCGTTTTATTTTCTACAAATGGTCGTATCTGGAACAGCCATATTTTGTCATTTTCAAAACCAAGCTCCACATCATAAGCCCCGTCATAATCAGAACCTGTCATTTCTGGTAGTCGTGTTCTTATAGACTGGGCAATGGCACGTATATCCTTTATGTTTTTCTCATTGAGAATCTCTTCGTCAAAGGTTGCGATGTTTCTCTTCACACCTCCCGTTGCTGGCAGTCTAATAAAATCTGCCTGTCTCGCTGGCGATAGTAAGCGTGCATCTGTAGCGGTAACAAGTCTCGTTTCGGCGGCTTGTCCATCTACTGCTCCTCCTGCACCACGGCTAAAGGCAATAGTAAGATCCTCATCTGTACCTTGATTAATACCCTTTGTAATCATCACACCGCTATACTCCACATCTACCGAAGGAATGATAAGTATAGAAGGAAACACATTTTCTGGATTACTTAGATACTGCTGGCGCCATTTAAAACTACGCTCCGTATATGGAGAAGCCCACACGTCTTTAATCCCTTTTAAGATTTTATCCTCATCAAGAATATTAAAAAGCGTCAAGTTCAATCCTGCTCCCGTAAATTCTTCAAGGTCTTCCATATTTGTATCACTACGCAAGAATACAGGAGTTTTACCCATAGGCGATTTAAAGACTTTTTGGAAATCTGCACGCAGGCTATTTACAAATGACGGCTTGAGCGTCATCACATTTATGGCCTCTCGTAATCGCTGCAACTCTTGCAGTTGGTACGTCTCTATCTCTTTTGATGACGCGCCGTTACTTCTCATTTGTTCCGCTTTCGCGAAAGCGTTATTTAAAAACTCCCAGTAAGAACCCTCATAATTGGTCATTTTTTGATCCATATGATCCTTAAAAATGCCGAAAGGAATAACAAGACCTTCTACCACCTGCTCTGGGAACATCTTCTTGAGCTGTCCAAGGTTTGCCGCCTTAGGGCCTACTAGTTTTCCAGACGCGCTTGCATCAAGATCACGCATATTTATGATGTCTTTCTTATCGAGCGCTATCTTCTCTACAGGCACGGTTACCTGACTTGTAGAACGTTGCTTCTTTGAGAATAACTCACGCTCCTCATCTGTAATATCGTCCTCACCTTTTATAATCACACTTCCTTTATTTGAAACAGCATAGAAGACCTTCTTACCGCTATACTTGCTCAAATCTTGAAGATTTTCTTGCGATAATGCCGCATTAGGGATTCCTAAATTACGAGCTAGTAACTGCACGTGTGAAACCAGATTACCTTCTGATACCGTCATAATACCAGCCACAGGCTTGAGGTCAGACGGCGGTTTTTCAAAAACGTATATCTTCTCTGTATCCACTTCTATACCTTCTGGAGAACCTTCTATAACAACAAGCTCACCGTAGGCATACCCAGGATTTAATCCTCTCACAGAGGACTGTCCATCTATATCCATTACCTTATTTTCAAGCCCAGAATGTTTTGCTATAAACGCACCTAGCGTGCTCACACTCTCACCTAAATCTAATGCAACAGAAGATCGCACGCGGTCATCTATAAATCCATAAGCCTTAGGCTCAAAAGTTGCGTAGGTATCGACAACTTCTTGATACTTTGCCTTCACTTGTGAGGCGCTCCACTCTACAACACCCCTAGCTGTCGCCAGGAAATCGTTAAGCTGCTCGACACTCTTATCATTATGGTAACTATCTGCTTGTAAATACGGCTCTACTGCTGCCCACTCATTTAACTCAATAAGTCCTGTACCTGTTGCTGCATATGAAAGAGTTTGTATTTTATAAAGCAGCTCCTTTAATGTTTCTGGTTGCCACTCTTGTGTCTTTATGAGTAATATATCTTCCAGCTCATTAGATAAATCTAGCATCGCAAGGCGATCACTTGATCTACGTAAATTAAGTACGTCTTGACGTATATAACAGAGTACATCTGCAATTTCTGGCACAAGTGTTTGCGCAGAGGTATCCTGAGCAGCTGTTTCTAAAAACGTGCTAATGCGTTCTGTTAGATCATTTTTTACAGAGATAGCGTTTACTTGACTCTGTAGTTCCTTAAAATTGATAGGTGTATAAAACTCGGCGAGCGTTTTTTCTAGTTGGTCAAACTGCTTTTTCACTTCATCAGAGAGGTCTCCCTTATGTTTTGCTCTAAACTCTTGAACCATCTGGATGTCACTCACACTGGGCTTGCCGTGTATTTTAATACGGGCATCCATAAACTTTGGGTAAGTCTCTGCGAGTATTTTTGACTCACTGCGCATACGCTGGGCAATGTTGCTATCTCCATCGTGAGGAATATCACGTAAGGTCTGGCGTAGTAAATAGTAGTTTTGTCTAAAACGAGTATCGCTACGCAATAACCACTCGTAAAACTCAACGCCCCACGCCTCCTCATCTTCAGACTGGATGGCACCACGATAAAACTGTGACTTGCGCTGTACCCATCCATTATCTACACTGGCGAGGTATCTCGCTAGTTGATATTGCTTGATGCGGCTATTATCATTTGTAACATCCCAGAAAGCAACCTTATCTGTGTTTGCAAGTATATCTGCAAAAAAGAGGTGATACTTAGTACCTAGCGTTATTAGATCTTCACTATAACTTGCGTGCTGCACACCACCACCTATATCATCTGGACAAGGGTCACGTGCTTCTCGCATCGTACCATCTTCACAAAACCACTCTATTTTTTTATAAGGGCCTCGCGGATTTTCTTTAAAAGATTTAATATTCTTCTGTATAGTTGCTACGGGTAAGTCTTGAGCATACAGTGCACTTGCTATACAAATAGTAAGACAAGTGAGCAATAACTGGGTAATTTTCAACATGTAGTGTTGTTAGATTGGTTTGTTGCGCACTAATATAGTTGAGCCCTATTCCGATCTACTATAGATTAACGTATGTCTAAGTGATAATTAACTTAAAAATAACGATTCCAACCTGAAGCATACTCATTAGGCAGCAATAACCTTATGATAAATAGAATAGGCTTGATGTGACAATGACATGAAGTGTTACGCTTTCGCGAAAGCGTACTTAGCTACCTCGCTATGGTGAAGATAAACTCTGTATATTTTCCAAGCTTCGACTTTACTTTTATCGTACCACCAAGATTATTTACAAGTTTCTGCACCGTAGAAAGTCCAATTCCATGGCCGCGTTCTCCATTCTTATCAAGGTGTCCTACGGTACTAAAAAGAGTAAATATGCTATCAACCTTATCTTCTTCAATACCACGACCATTATCTCTTACAGAAAATTCAAAGTGCTTAGCCGTTTGTGTAGCTTTAATATCTATTACTGTATGCTTCTTATCATTATACTTAAGACTGTTTCCTATAAGATTTAAGAAAATCTGATCTAGTGCAGATCTGTTGCAATGTAATTCTATATTATTTTCTGGGAAATGAACTTCACATTCGTAGTTAATATTAAGAAGGTCTACAAGATCCTCAAGCATATCATTAAGCATGAATTCATGCACATCATCCTTATCATAAGCGGTACTCTCATAATGCGTAAGAATATTAGTGATATACTTACTCATAGACATAGATGACTTTTTAAGGTAGCTCAAGTAGTTTTTACCTTTTTCATCTATCTCGTCATTATATTTCTTTTTTAATATATCTGATGTAAGTATGAGGTTTGCTAGTGGCATCTTGAGGTCATGAGAAACAGTACCGGCAAAATCCTGAAGTAATGAATTATGCTTAGTTAGGTTTTCCTTAGTAGTTCTAAGTTTAGCATTTACAGATCTCAATTCAAAAAGTCGTTCGACCTGTTTCCCTAAGGTGATAAGTGCTTCTCTTTGTTCTTGATTAAGCTTATTAGGTTTATGATCTATAACACATAATGATCCCACAGCCATTTTATCTTTAGTGCGCAATGGAATTCCAGCATAAAAAATAACTGGCGCGTCTCCCTTTGTAAGTGGGTTGTTTACAAATCTCAAATCCTTTGTAGCGTCAGGAATCTCAAAAATCTCATTAGGAGTTAAAATTGCATGTGCGCAAAACGAGCTATCTCGCGAAGTTTCACAAGGAGCAAATCCTACTTTTGATTTAAACCATTGCCTGTCTTCATCTACTAAAGTAACTAGGGCTACAGGAGTCATACATATATATGCAGCTAATTTTGTGATGTAATCAAAATCTGGCTCCTGAGCTGTGTCTAGAAGGTCTAGACCATGTAAAGCTTTCATGCGCTTAAACTCATTAACTGGTGTTGCTGGTGCTATCATACTGGTAATAAATTTAAGTCGCCATTTAGGGAATTGTATTTGCTGGCTCAGTAGACAAAGATAATGGCTTCCTTTTAACAGGTGAACGTTTATAGATTATCATTTTGACTGTATTGAACAGACTAAGACGATATAATAACATAGAATTTACAAAATTTTTGCAAAGTTGAGGTATATTACAGTCAATGTATTAGCAACTACAGAAATAAAATAATGACTAATAATCAATAAAATTCGCAAAAACTACTGTGCGTGCATAGTAAATTATTGTATATTTACAACGATTTCGGAATAAAACCATATGAATGACAAAACAATAGACTACTGTTTGAGAGCCACTTGGCAAGCAGTAATGAAAATGTATAATGAACAAGCAGCAGAGTTTGATGTAACGATGGCCGTTGGTTTTGCGCTATTAAGTATAGATCCAGACCAAGGAACACCTTCTACAGCATTAGGCCCTCGTATGGGAATGGAAGCTACTTCCCTATCTCGTACACTTAAGACTATGGAAGAAAAAGGCTTGATAGAACGCAAACCTAATCCAGCAGACGGACGCGGAGTTCTTATACATCTTACTCCATTTGGAAAAGAAAAAAGAGATTTCTCAAAAACAAAAGTAAAGACCTTTAATGGCGCTGTGAGAAATACTATAAGTGAAGAAAAAATCAATAACTTTTATGAAGTTATTGATACTATCAATGATTTGATTCAAAATAGAAAAGTTTTTAACCAAAAAGAAACCTTAGTAAAATAATGGCAAAACGTAGAATAAAGAAAGTAGCCGTCATCGGTAGCGGAATTATGGGAAGCGGTATCGCTTGTCATTTTGCAAATATCGGTGTAGATGTACTCTTGCTAGACATCGTACCTAGAGAACTCAATGCTAAAGAGCAAGCAAAGGGTCTTACACTTAAAGATAAAGTAGTTCGTAACCGCATGGTAAACGATGCACTTACTACTGCTTTAAAAAGTAAGCCTTCTCCTATTTACAACCAGTCTTTTGCAAATAGAATCACCACAGGAAACCTTGAGGATGATATTGCAAAAGTGAAAGATGTAGACTGGATTATAGAAGTAGTTGTAGAAAGACTTGATATTAAGAAGCAAGTTTTTGAAAACTTAGAAAAACATAGAACTCCTGGTACACTTATTACTTCAAACACTTCTGGTATTCCTATCCAGTTTATGTCTGAAGGTCGCAGTGAAGACTTCCAGAAGCACTTCTGTGGTACACACTTCTTTAACCCTGCACGTTACCTGAAATTATTTGAAATCATCCCTGGGCCAAAAACAGACCAGAGCGTTCTTGATTTCTTAAATAATTATGGTGAGCAATTTTTAGGAAAAACATCTGTAGTAGCAAAAGATACTCCAGCGTTTATAGGTAACCGTATCGGTATCTTCTCAATTATGTCATTATTTCACACCGTTAAGGAAATGGGGATGACTGTAGAAGAAGTAGATAAACTTACAGGTCCAGTTATAGGACGCCCTAAATCTGCAACCTTCCGTACGGTAGATGTTGTTGGTCTTGACACCCTTGTACATGTTGCAAACGGTATTGCAGAGAACTGCCCTAAGGACGAAAGAAAAGAATTATTTGCCTTACCAGGTTTCATCAGCACGATGATGGAGAATAAATGGTTAGGTTCAAAAACAGGTCAAGGATTCTATAAAAAGAGTGTAGATGCGACAGGACAAAAAGAAATCCTTACGCTTGACCTAGATACACTAGATTACCGCTCAGCAAAAAGAGCAAAATTTGCAACCTTAGAGCTTACAAAGTCTATCGATAACGTGTATGATCGCTTTAAAGTGCTCGTAGGTGGAAAGGACAAGGCTGGTGAGTTTTACCGCAAGTCTTTTGCACACTTATTTGCATACGTTCAGAATCGTATTCCTGAGATTACAGATGAGCTTTACAAGATAGATGATGCTATGAAGGCTGGTTTCGGCTGGGAGCACGGACCATTCCAAATTTGGGATGCTGTAGGTGTAGAAAAAGGTATCGAACTAATGAAAGCAGAAGGTCTTGAGGTTGCCTCTTGGGTAACAGATATGACTGCTGCTGGAATAGAGACATTCTACTCTGTAAAAGATGGTGCTACGCATGTATACTCCGCTTCCGCGAAAGCGCATGTAAAAAAACCTGGTCAAGATTCATTTATCATTCTTGATAACATCAGAAAACAAACAGAAGTATTCTCAAACACGGGAGTATCTGTACAAGATCTAGGCGACGGAATCTTAAACGTAGAATTCCGTTCTAAGATGAACTCTATAGGAGGTGATGTACTTGCAGGAGTTAATAAGGCTATTGATATGGCCGAAAAAGATTTTGATGGTCTCGTAGTAGGTAATCAAGGTACAAACTTCTCTGTAGGAGCAAACATTGGGATGATCTTCATGTTTGCCGTAGAGCAAGAATACGATGAGCTTAATGCTGCTGTAAAGTATTTCCAAGATACATGTATGCGTTTGCGTTACTCTGCTATCCCTACGGTTGTTGCACCTCACGGTATGACACTAGGTGGTGGATGTGAGATGACACTTCATGCAGATCGCGTAGTAGCTGCTGCCGAATCTTACATAGGACTCGTTGAGTTTGGTGTAGGTGTAATACCAGGTGGTGGTGGATCTAAGGAAATGGCCTTAAGAGCATCAGATAAGTTTGATAAAGGTGATGTACAGTTAAATGTACTTCAAGAGCACTTCCTTACTATTGGTATGGCAAAAGTCTCTACCTCTGCTCATGAAGCCTATGATCTTAATATCCTTAAGCATGGTAAAGATATCGTGGTGGTAAATCGCGATCGTCAGATTGCTACAGCAAAAGCTGTTGCACGCCAGATGGCAGACCAAGGATATACTCAACCGGCAAAACGTAATGATGTACTTGTATTAGGTAAGCAAGCATTAGGAATGTTCTTAGTAGGAACAGATTCTATGGAAGCTTCTCACTACATCTCTGAGCATGACAAGAAGATTGCAAATAAACTTGCCTACGTGATGGCTGGAGGAGATCTTTCTGAGCCTACAAGAGTTTCTGAGCAGTATTTACTAGACCTAGAGCGTGAAGCGTTCTTATCACTAGCTACTGAGAGAAAATCACTAGAGCGTATCCAGCACATGTTACAAAAAGGAAAACCTTTACGTAACTAATATATAATTGCCCTTAGCCTCCCCTTTGAAGGGGAGGTTGGTGGGGATGTATAAGTTTAGATTTTATCAGCATATAATTTTCTAAACACAATAACATCTCCCCTAGCCCTCTTCAACGAGGGAGATTATAACCTAATAAAGAAACACTGTTATTATGAAAACAGCATATATAGTAAAAGCATATAGAACAGCCGTTGGGAAAGCTCCCAAAGGTGTCTTCAGATTCAAGCGAGCAGATGAGCTTGCTGCAGAAACGATTCAGTATATGATGAAGGAGCTGCCAGAGTTTGATAAAAAACGCATAGATGACGTAATTGTTGGAAATGCAATGCCAGAGGGATCACAAGGTCTTAACATGGCACGTCTTATCTCTTTAATGGGACTTGACGTAATTGATGTACCAGGTGTAACTGTAAACCGTTTCTGTTCTTCTGGAATAGAGACTATCGGTATGGCAGTAGCAAAGATTCAAGCCGGAATGGGTGATTGTATTATCGCTGGTGGAGCAGAGTCTATGTCTTCTGTACCTATGACAGGATTTAAACCAGAACTTAACTACGATACCGTAGTAAAGTCTGGACATGAAGATTACTACTGGGGAATGGGTAACACGGCAGAGGCTGTTGCAAATGAATTTAACGTATCTCGTGAAGATCAAGATGAGTTTGCATACAACTCACACATGAAAGCCCTACGTGCACTAGCCGAAGACCGTTTCCAAGATCAGATTGTTCCTATCGATGTGGAGCAAACCTATATTGATGCAAATGGTAAGAGAGCAACTAAATCTTATACGGTAAATAAAGACGAAGGACCACGTGCTGGAACTAGTAAAGAAGCCCTTGCAAAGTTAAGAGCTGTATTTGCTCAAGGTGGTAGCGTTACTGCAGGTAACTCTTCACAAATGAGTGATGGTGCTGCCTTTGTAATGGTAATGAGTGAGGAGATGGTAAAAGAACTTAACATCGAGCCTATCGCTCGTATGGTAAACTATGCTGCGGCTGGTGTACCACCACGTATCATGGGTATAGGTCCTGTAGCTGCAATTCCTAAGGCATTGAAGCAGGCAGGTCTTAAGCAAAATGATATTGAGCTTATCGAACTTAACGAGGCATTTGCTTCACAATCTCTTGCAGTTATCCGTGAGCTAGGTCTTGATCCAGATATTATAAACGTAAATGGAGGAGCGATCGCTTTAGGTCACCCACTAGGTTGTACAGGTGGTAAACTTTCGGTACAGTTATTTGATGAGATGCGCAAGCGTGACATGTCAGGTAAATACGGGATGGTTACTATGTGTGTAGGTACTGGACAAGGAGCAGCAGGAATTTACGAATTCCTTAAATAATAAAATAGATGAGACCTCTTATTATAAGGAGTGTCTCATCTGTTTAAAATTCGCTTTCGCGAAAGCGTGAAAAGAAAAATTAAAAAAATAACACAATTTAAAAATAGAGATCAGATTTTAGAAGGATGATTACCCCCTATCTAACGTCTAAAATCTCAAATCTAATATCTAATTATGGCAACAGAAGAAACAAAAAAAGATATCTTACGCGGTGGACAATTTATCGTAAAAGAAACAGCTTGTGAAGATGTCTTCACAATGGAAGATCTTAATGAAGAGCAGCGCATGATGCGTGACAGTACTAGAGAGTTTGTAGATCGTGATCTATGGGCACACTGGGAGCGTTTTGAAAAGAAAGATTATGCATACACAGAAGAAACAATGCGTACGGCTGGTGAGCTAGGTTTACTAGGTGTTGCAGTACCAGAAGAGTATGGTGGATTAGGAATGGGCTTTGTATCTACAATGCTTGTTTGTGATTACATCTCTGGTGCAACTGGATCTTTTAGTACAGCCTTTGGAGCGCATACAGGAATTGGAACAATGCCAATTACTTTATACGGTAACGAAGAGCAAAAACAAAAATATGTGCCTAAACTCGCTAGTGGTGAGTGGTTTGGAGCTTACTGTCTTACAGAGCCAGGTGCTGGATCTGATGCAAACTCAGGAAAAACTAAAGCAGTACTTTCTGAAGATGGAAAATCTTACAAGATTTCTGGACAGAAAATGTGGATTTCAAACGCAGGATTTTGTAACCTTTTTATCGTATTTGCAAGAATAGAAGACGATAAGAACATCACAGGATTTATCGTAGAAAATGATCCTTCTAACGGAATCACACTAGGTGACGAAGAGAAGAAATTAGGTATCCACTCTTCTTCTACACGTCAGGTATTCTTTAACGATACAGTAGTATCTGCAGAGAATATGCTTTCTGAGCGTGGTAATGGATTTAAAATTGCAATGAACGCACTTAACGTAGGTCGTATTAAACTCGCAGCTGCTTGTCTTGATGCACAACGTCGTGTAGTAAACGAGGCAGTAACATATGCTAAGGAGCGTGTACAGTTTAAAACTCCTATCGTAAACTTTGGTGCAATCAAACAAAAGCTTGCTACCATGGCTACAAATGTATATGTAGATGAGTCTGCATCATACAGAGCAGCAAAGAACATAGAGGATCGTATCGCGATGCGTCATGCAGAAGGAAACACACACCAAGAAGCAGAGCTTAAAGGTGTTGAGGAGTATGCTATTGAGTGTTCTATCCTTAAGGTTGCCGTTTCTGAAGATGTACAGAATACAACAGATGAAGGTATCCAAGTTTTTGGAGGAATGGGCTTTAGTGCAGATGCTCCTATGGAATCTGCTTGGAGAGATGCTCGTATCGCTCGTATCTATGAAGGTACAAACGAGATTAACCGTATGCTAGCGGTAGGAATGATGGTGAAGAAGGCTATGAAAGGTCATGTAGACTTTATGGGGCCTGCTACTGCTGTAGGTGAAGAGCTTATGGGTATTCCTTCTTTTGATACACCAGACTTTTCTGAAACATTATCTGAAGAGAAAGATCTTCTTAAGCGCCTTAAGAAAGTATTCTTAATGGTAGCAGGATCTGCTGCAAAGAAATATGGAACAGAGCTAGAGCAACACCAGCAATTACTAATGGCTGCTGCAGATATCTTGATTGAAATCTATATGTCTGAGAGTGCAATCTTACGTACAGAGAAGAATATCAAGCGTTCTGGTCTTGAGAGCCAGACTACGCAACTTGCAATGACGCAATTATACTTATTCAACGCAGTAGATATTATCCAAACGAAGGCTAAAGAAGCTATTATCTCTTTTGCCGAAGGTGATGAGCAACGTATGATGCTTATGGGTCTTAAGCGTTTTACAAAGTACACAAACCAGCCTAACGTAATAGGCTTACGTAACCAGATTGCTGCAGATGTGGAGCAACATGGAAAATATCGCTTTGACGCATAATACACTTTAATAAGTCACTAAAACTATGTGTAATAGATTACGTATTGAAAATGACTTAAAAGTGTTTATGTTCGCTTGCGCGAAAATTTAATTTAATCAAAGCCACTTCTCCTATTGAAGTGGCTTTTTTTGTACCCTACTACTACAACGATTTCGTAACACAACAACCTATCTTATACAATGAAAATTAAAAAAGTCCTTGTCGCCAATCGCGGGGAAATTGCCATTAGAGTACTGCGTGCCTGTACCGAACTTAATATCGCTACAGTTGCGATTTATACCTACGAGGACAGATACTCACAACATCGCAATAAAGCAGATGAGTCTTACCAAATAGGCAAGAATAATGAGCCACTCAAGCCCTACCTTGATATGGATCAGATTATTGACTTAGCCAAATCAAAAAATGTAGATGCCATTCACCCCGGATACGGTTTCTTGTCTGAAAACTCCACCTTTGCTAGAAAATGCGCCGAAAACGGTATCATTTTTATAGGTCCTAAACCTGAGGTGATGGACGCACTAGGTGATAAAATCACTGCAAAAAAAGTAGCACAAAAGTGTAATGTACCTATAATAGAAAGTAATAAAATTGCGCTAGACACCCTTGATATTGCACTTTCTGAAGCTACAAAAATTGGCTATCCAGTGATGCTTAAAGCCGCCTCTGGTGGTGGTGGTCGCGGGATGCGCATCATACGTAAAGAAGAAGATTTACAGCTTAGTTTTGACTCGGCTCGTAATGAAGCGCTTAACTCCTTTGGTGATGATACCATGTTTCTTGAGAAATACGTAGAAGACCCTAAACACATAGAAGTACAGATTGTAGCAGACACCCACGGTAACATCAGACACTTGTATGAGCGTGATTGCTCTGTACAACGTAGACACCAGAAGGTGGTAGAGATGGCTCCTTCTTATGGACTATCACAAACACTACGCGATAATCTATACAAATATGCCGTTGCCATTGCTACCGAAGTAAACTACAACAATATTGGTACTGTTGAGTTTTTGGTAGATGCAGATGATAATATTTACTTCATTGAGGTAAATCCGCGTATTCAAGTGGAGCATACGGTTACTGAGATGGTAACAGGAATTGATCTCGTAAAAACACAGATATTTGTCGCTGGAGGTTACAACCTATCAGACAAGCAGATTAAAATTTACGGTCAGGAATCTATTGGTACTTATGGTTTTGCGATACAATGCCGCCTTACAACCGAAGATCCTGTAAATAACTTTACGCCAGATTATGGGAAGATTACTACCTACCGTAGTGCTTCTGGTATGGGAATTCGTCTTGATGCGGGAAGTATTTACCAAGGGTATAAAGTAAGTCCGTTTTTTGACTCTATGCTTGTCAAAGTTTCTGCACATGGTAGAACGCTTGATGGCTCCATTCGTAAGATGGTTAGAGCATTAAAAGAATTTAGAATACGTGGTGTAGAGACTAACATTCATTTTCTGCAAAATGTCATCCAGACAGATACCTTTAAAAACGGAAAAACTACCGTAAACTTTATACAGAATACTCCTTCCCTCTTTGACATCAAGCTATCACAAGACAGAACTTCAAAAGTGGTTCAGTTTCTTGCAGAAGTTAGTGTGAATGGAAATTCTGACGTAAAGAAAAAGGACGACTCTAAGATTTTTAGAACACCAGAAACCCCATTATACAGCCTCTCAGACCCTTTCCCGAAAGGGACCAAAGACTTACTCACAGAGTTAGGTCCAGAGGAGTTCTGTAAATGGCTCATGGCAGAAAAAAAGATACATTTTACAGATACGACCATGCGTGATGCTCACCAGTCCCTACTGGCTACACGCATGCGTTCGTATGACATGCTTAAGGTAGCATCTAGTTTTGCAAAAAATCACCCTAACACTTTTAGTATGGAAGTTTGGGGAGGTGCAACCTTTGATGTTTGCTTGCGTTTCTTGCACGAAAGCCCGTGGACACGCCTGCGCGAACTGCGTAAAGCGGTGCCTAATATTCTTTTCCAGATGCTCTTGAGAGGATCAAATGGCGTAGGATACAAGGCATATCCAGATAACTTGATAGAGAAATTTGTTGAAAAATCTTGGGAGAATGGCGTAGATATTTTTAGAATTTTCGATTCGCTTAACTGGGTAAAAGCCATGGAACCGAGCATCCAGTACGTGCGTAACCTCACAGGAGGAATCGCCGAAGGTGCAATAAGCTACACCGGAGATATTCTTGATGTAAAGCAAACTAAGTATGATCTTAAGTATTATACCCAACTAGCAAAAGATCTTGAAAACGCAGGAGCACATATGATTGCCATAAAAGATATGGCAGGACTTTTAAAACCGTATGCCGCTACAGAACTTGTCACAGCGCTTAAAGACACCGTAAACTTACCGATACACTTACACACGCATGATACGTCGTCATTACAGACGGCTACTTATCTTAAAGCCATTGAAGCAAATGTAGATGTGGTAGATGTAGCCCTAGGCGGACTATCAGGACTTACGTCTCAACCTAACTTTAATGCGGTGGTGGAGATGATGAAATATCAAGAACGTGAGCATCCTTTTGAGATGGATAAACTCAATCAGTTTTCAAATTTCTGGGAAGACACGCGCGAGCTCTACTACCCTTTTGAGTCTGGACTCAAAGCAGGAACCGCAGAGGTTTTTGAACATGAGATTCCTGGAGGGCAATATTCTAACCTTAGACCACAAGCAACGGCGCTAGGTCTTGGTGATCGCTTTGCCGAAGTAAAAAAGATGTATGCAGCTGTAAATAGTATGTTTGGAAACCTAGTTAAAGTAACACCTAGCTCAAAAGTAGTGGGTGATATGGCGATATTTATGGTGACTAATAACCTTACGCCAGAAGATGTGATGGAACGTGGCGACACAATTTCCTTCCCAGAATCTGTGATTAATTTCTTTAAAGGCGATTTAGGACAGCCCGTAGGCGGATTCCCTAAAAAATTACAAGCTATCATCTTAAAGAATAAAGACGCCTATACAGACCGCCCTAACGCGCATCTGGCTCCTGTAGATTTTGACAAGGAATATGAAACCTTTACGGCCAAATTCCAAAAAGGATTTACACGTCCTCTAGAGATGGAAGACTTCTTATCATACATGCTCTACCCTAAGGTTTTTGAGCAAGCGCATGAAAATTACAAGAAGTACGGTAACCTGGCCCTCGTACCTACTAAGAATTTCTTTTACGGTATGGCATTAGGAGAAGAGATTCTCATTGAGCTAGAGCCTGGTAAAACTGTTATCATCAAGTTACTTTCTATTGGGATACCTAGTGATGAAGGAATGCGCACCGTGTTCTTTAAAGTAAATGGTGAAAACCGCTTTGTCGAAGTACACGACACCTCGCTCAACATTAAGAAAGTAGAAAATCTTAAAGTAGACCCAGAAGACAGCAACCAGATAGGCGCTCCCCTACAAGGATCTCTCTATAAAGTGCTTGTCAAAAAAGGGCAAGAGGTAAAGGAAAACGACCCACTCTTTATCATAGAAGCCATGAAGATGGAAACCACCGTAGTCGCCTCAAAAGACGGCCGAGTGGCATCCATCACCGTAAGCGACGGCAATATGGTCTCACAAAATGACCTTGTACTCACCATTGAGTAGTACGCAGCGCTATTGATTTCTTATAAGTACGCTTTCGCGAAAGTGTAACAAACTAAAAACCACCCGAGGAATTGGGTGGTTTTTTTGTAGAATATATTTAGAAATACTTTATAATTAAAATCTAGTAAAGACTCATTGTTCTCGCCGATTTCTTTTGTGAACGTCATTCAAACTTTAGCATCTCTCTCTATCATTAAATTCCTATGATAAGCAAGAAAAATTTTACGTTTATCATTCAAAATACTATTTTCAAGCCTATAGTCTCCCCAAAAGTCCTTTACATCTTCAGCAATTCGGCTTGAGAACAACATTTCTCCTTCGTCCGAAAAAGAAATATATTTTAGGTCAAAAAGAGAATCAATTGTCCGACTTAAAAGTAAACCATTATTTGGGTCATAAGCTTCATTTTCGTCTGAATCAATGAATGGTTTTATATGACTTGCAATTAATACAGGATAAGTTAGTTGCTCTAAAACACACATTGGGTTTCCGTATATTTCTTCACATTCGTCTTGTAATTGATTTTTGTATAATCTGTGCAAATATGGGTCTCTCCGTTTTGAAACAGCTTTTAAATCTTCTCCAAAAATTTGTTCAGCATCCTCCTTAAAGTATAAATCATCATTAACGAAAACTAAATCATCTAACTTACCTAATAAGTTAGATAAATAGCCAATTTGATTATATTTCCTTTTTAAAAATCCAATATTGTTTGCTTCCTTTACATATTTTTTTAAATCGTTTTCTGGTAAAAAAGTTTCTTTTTGCGCTTCAATATCTACAAGCATTAAAGCTATTATTTCTTCTTTAGATAGCTTTCCTTTTTCAATTAAAGTTTGAACCAAAAAATTAATTTGTTTAATAGAAGATTCATTATTTACAGCTCGATTAAAACTTGAATTTGAGTAAACAATTTTTGATAATAATGTTACTCTTTTTTTATTAGTTCGAGCACTAATATATTCCTGAGCTTGAGGATGGTATGAAACTAAAAAAGAATTAACAAAACCCATTTTAACTAATTGGTTAATTGATTTTCGAATTGAAATATGATTAATTGGATTTACTTTATATATTTCGTCTTGCAGCCTTGAATATTTATCCTCTGAATATTCTTCTGTTTTGAAATCATCAATAAATTGAATGCAAACAGCCAAAGTATCCAAAAATTTCTGCCCATTATAATCTGTAAAGGCATTGGTTAATTTCCAATAGTTTTCATAATTCTGCTTTGGCATATTTTTTTTTAATATTTTTTTGGGATAACTCATTTTTCACAATAAATAAATATTCTTTATTAGTTTCTTTTTTTTCTTTTCCTGTGATTTTGTAAACGTGTTTTCTCTCAATGACTTGAACATTATCAGAATATTTATTTAGTAAATATAAAAGTTCACTTTTTGAAGGATAAGACGAGTTATTATAACTTAAATACCAGTATTTAAATTGGGATAATTTTGAAAATAAATTATCAAACAACTCAACAGCATTTTTTTTATTAATAAAATTATTCTCAAAAGGCTTTGTTTTCTTTGAGGTAATAAAATCATCTACCAAACCATAAAAGCCAAAGTAATTATTCATAGTACCTGTGTATGGTGGGTCTAAATAAATTATATCTGCTGAAACTTTATCTATTAAATTAAAAATATCGTCATTATATGCTTTGTTTTCTTTGTTGTTGTTAAATACAGAGTTGTTATAGTCATCTAAATTTTTTAGAAAATGAAATTTGAATGATTGATTGTGATAAGCTCTTCTTCGTTTGTACTTTTCATAACTGTATTCTTCATCACGTAATTGAACAATTTTGTCCCAATTAAGATTAAAACGAGAATATGGCATTTTTCTTACCATAGCTCTTCTTATTAAAGAAAAAGCCAATGATTTTTTTTCATCTGAATCTAACTTTTCAATATTCTCTCTATATAAATCAAGTTCTTTGCATTCTTCTGGAAAGAAATATACTTCCGAATAATTATCGAACATAAAACCTTCAAATGGTTTCCCAGAAAATATGAGATCAATATCTTCCTTGGTTAAAAGAGATTTATTGTTTTTGATTAAAGCGTTAGCAATATGATAATTTATTTCTAAAATGTCATTTGTATAAACTTCTAAACCTCTGCATTTAGCTTCATAGCTTAAAGAGCAACCTCCAGAAAAAGCATCAAAAAGTGTATCCGCATCTTTTGGAAATTGGTCACAAATCCATTTTGCAATTTTTTCTTTATTGCCAATATAGTTGACTTTAGGATACTTAAACATTTTTACTCATTTTGATAATTACTTTTGCAATTGCTTCTGCCATTTTAGGTGGAACAGAGTTACCTACCTGTTGCTGTTGTGATATTCTATTTCCTTTGAAAACAAAGTCATCCGGAAATGACTGTAATTCTGCAAGTTCACGGACTGTTAATGCTCTATTCTGCTCATAATGAAAGATTTTACGCATATCTCCAGTAACACAAACCGAAGGTTTGTCACTTGCGTATTTTATATATTTTCTAACATCACCAGACTTTGGTCTAATATTTACTGGAATCTCATTTCTATCTCCACCATCAGAAACATAACTCATTTTGGTAAGCATTTGTTCTGAATGTGACATTGCAATGTGATTAGGAATCGAAGATTCCTCACCAGATTTTAATTTTGGATATTTTGATAATGCTTCTTTTACAGAAACATAGTTTTCTACTTCTTGTTGTGGGAATTCAATTTTTTGATTTGTTGAAGTACCAATAAATATTACTCTTTTTCTAACTTGAGGAACACCGTAATCTGCTGAATTTAAAATCTTACAATCCACTTTATATCCAAGTTTTTCAAAATCTTTTATTATTTCGTTTCTTGTTGCACCTTTGTTGTGAGTGTATAATCTTGCAACATTCTCCATTACAAAGAATTTTGGTTTTACCACTTTCACGACTCTTACAAATTCTTTAAATAATCTATTTCTTGGGTCATCAACAAACTTTCTACCAATATTTCCTGCAATACTGAATCCTTGACAAGGTGGTCCGCCAATTACAACATCTATTTCGTCATACTCTTTGAGATATTTTATTTCAGAGTCAGATAAATCACAAATATCTTTCTCGATAAGTTGATGATTTGAAAAATTATGCTTGTACGTTTCACAAAATTGTGGTTCAATATCTATGGAAAATACATTTTGAAAACCTTTGTTGTCAAAACCTAATGAGAAGCCACCAGCTCCTGAAAACAAGTCTATATATTTTAGTTTAGTCTTCATAAATCCAATTCAGCTTGTTTAACATTTGTATTCTTTATATAGTGTGCAGTATCTTCTGCTACTGAAAAAATAGAATCCGAACATTTGTATTTAAACGCTTCTCTCGCAAATTTATCAGCAAAAAACAAGTCCGTTATTTTTTGAAATTCATATTCAAATAAAGTAGCGAGTGATTTTAATTTAGATTTACTGAATTTTTGCGTTCCGTTTTCAATCCTGCTAATTGCACTTGAATTAATTCCGATTTTTGCTCCAAATTCAGTTTGTGTCCACTCTCTTTTTTCTCTTTCAGTTTTAATAAAATGTCCGAAACTTGTCATAATTATAATTTTATCAAAAAACGATTTGATCTATTTTTAGCAAATGTAATGATAATTTGCGATTTTTATATCAAGTTACGCGGTAATTCATAAAATATTTACAGTTCGCACATTTACTATTAATTAGATAAAACATATTTTAAGATTTTTAAAATACTCCCACCCATCCCCACCAAAACCATATCTTTGAGTAAACACCACCACTCAACCTATGGACGCCAAACCGCCAAAACATTCCATCACCTACATCCTATTGCTCATACTAGCGGGAGAGGCGGTTTTTATATTGCCGTTTGTACTGGCTAGGGTTTTTAGGGCGACGGTGCTTGATGTATTTGAGATAAACAACACAGAGCTTGGTTTTTGCTTTTCTATTTATGGTCTGGTAGCGCTAGTGTCGTATCTTTTTGGCGGTCCGCTGGCAGATAGGTTTCCTCCTCGTAAGTTAATGGGTGTAGCGCTTGTGCTAACCGCCTTCGGCGGACTTGTATATGCTAATAATCCGTCGCTAGTCACTTTGCAAGTGCTGTATGGCTTTTGGGGTTTTACAACGATTTTCTTGTTTTGGGCAGCGATGATTAAAGCTACGCGTGTTTGGGGTGGTGAGAAAAGCCAAGGGAAAGCCTTCGGCTTTCTAGATGGCGGTCGCGGCCTTGTAGGTGCGTTATTTGGAGCGTTGGGTGTGCTTATTTTTTCGCTATTCGCTCCAGAAAATGGAAGCGAACTATCACCAGAACAGCAAGCGGAGGCGTTTACTTCTGTAATCTATTACTCCTCTGCCATTGTAGCGATTATTGGGGTTCTTGTGTTTTTCTTTCTTAAAAGTGATGTAGCAGCTGAGGAAATCAATCGAGAAAAAATAACCGTAAACACCATAAAACAAGTGATGCTACTACCCTCTGTAAGCTTGCTTATGGTCATTATACTTTGTGCATATGTAGGCTATAAAATCACAGATATCTTCTCGCTATATGCAAATGTAGTCATGGGATACAATGAGGTGGACGCTGCCAAAACGGGTACTTTCTTACTTTTTGTTCGTCCTGTAGTAGGCGTGGTAATTGGTTTTCTAGCAGATAGATCTAGAGCTTCTGTATACTTGATGGTAGGTTTTGTGCTGTCTGTTCTTGGTGCCATATTATTCGCTTCGGGAGTGCTTCATGAAGGAACTACCATCCTATTCTTTCTCTCTATCATTATCACAGCCGTAGGTATGTATGCTGCGCGGGTACTGTACTTTGCCGTGATGAAGGAAGGAAATATTCCGTTGTATCTCACAGGTACTGCGGTAGGCGTTATTTCATTTATAGGCTACACACCAGATATTTTTGCAGGACCTATGATTGGCTACTTTTTAGACGGAATGCCTGGTCGTTCGGGTCATGAGGCTGTGTTCTGGCTACTCGCTGCGTTTTCGGCAGTTGGCTTAGGTGCTTCGTTTTTGTTTTATCGATTTTCGCTACGTAATGATAAAGCCTCGTCTTTAAGGAAATAAGCTTTCGCGAAACTCTTCCTGAATTCATTTCGCGAAACTTGTCCCGAATTCACTTCGGGAAGCGTAAAAAAGCAGGGAACTTTTAGTATACATTATAACTTATGACTGCTTACCTAACCAAAGCATATAATTAATTACACGTTGCAAAGCTTCACTATCTGCATCGTTAGTATTATTAATTGCGATGCTACACTGATACTCCGGGAAATGAATAAAAAGTGTACCCCAAAAACCCGAATGAGTATAGGCTACGATATCATTTTTCTTTCCTTGTATACTCCTAAAACCTAGTCGCTGTATAGGTAGTTGCTTTCCCGCAGCATCATAATCCTTTTGTAAAAGCATTACGGCAAGACTATCTTCGTGCTCAAAAATTTGCCCGTCAAAAAGCGCTTGTAGAAACATCGCTAAATCTCTTGTGGTAGAAACCAGACCGCCACCACCATATAAATCTACAGAGGCATCCCACTCTGACGCATCAAGCGGTCCCACGTACCTTTTTACAGACGGTAATAATCCTTCTGGGCTAGGTTCTAAGGTTTCAAGCCAGGTGGCGTTCATCCCAATTTTATCCAACTTTAAAAGACTTCGTAAGCCTTCGGCTAGTCCTGTGTTAGTAGATTTTTCAATGATCTCCCCTAGTAATATATATCCCGTATCGCTATAATGCTGCTCTATTCCTGCTGCTGCATGTGGCTTGCCATAATCCATCGCAAACTGGATTTGTTCTGTTCTCGTCCATCGTCTTGAGGGTGTTTTTGAAGCTACCTCAATATATTCTGGACCACCTTCGGCATAATCATAAAGGCCACTAGAGTGAATTAAACATTGACGTATCGTAATTGCATCTGGATGATAACCGCCTTTTCTTAGTATCTCAATATGCTCTTGACTAATGTATTGTGTGATAGCATCGTCTAATGCTAGTTGGCCATTTTCGCGCAAGCGCATAATAGCAACCGCTACAAAGACTTTTGTAAGACTTGCAATCCTAAAAGGTTGTGCCGCATCAAGTTTTCTATCCTTTTCTAAACTATCAAAGCCCGCTGCACCTGTAAAGTCAATATCAAGCTTAGGCGAAATTACGGTGAGTGATAAACCCGTAGAGTGAGCCAACTTCTCTCCTGTCTCTTCATCTAAAATACGCTGAAGATTAATAGCTGGATTTGCATCATAATCAACAGCTTTTTGAGAAGTTCCGCAGCTTGTAAGTAAAGCACAAAGAGCAATATAAAAGTATCTGAATTTCATTGTTTTTATTTTTGGTAAAGATGACGCTTTCGCGAAAACGTCCATTGTAAAAATTCGTCACAATTACATAGGTCGCACTTTTATAAAGGCAGCGGTTTTTAACAATTGCCCTGGTGTGAGGTAGGTATAGCGCTTAATATCTTTAATAAAATGCGACTGATCATAATACCCATATTTGACTACATAATGCTGCCAGTCGCTATTACGAGTGATGTATAACTCTCGTAAAGCAAGTTTATAACGTTGCAACGACTGGAACCGCTTAGGAGTAAGCCCTGTGTCTTTTTTAAAATGACGCTCCATAGTGCTATATGAATATCCCGTAGCATCCATGATGGTTTTCATGTCAAAAGTGCTGCTTATTTCTTGTGCCATTTCTACTACAAAACCTTCTGCTTGTTTATTATACTGCTCGAGGAACCACTCATCTAACGCAGTAACGACTTGGGGAGCTTGAAGTGTGTCTAAGTAGCTAATGAAGTTGTTAATTGCAACGCCAAAAACATCATCTAGACACGCCACAGAGTCACGCATAATTGTTTGCGCATCTGCCCGTAAAAATGGACGTAAGGATGAGAGTCCACGTGATTTAAACTTCACAATTATACATCGCTTAAGAGCAGATAAATCAAGATAAACCTGATCGTGAATGAAGCTAAAAAGCCTACTCGCATCAGAATGATAAATTTTTCCCATGTAAGTCATCGTGTAATGCCCTTTTAATACAATAATCATATCTGGAGTAATGCCAGGATAGGCATACATAAACGGACTTCCGAGTGATAATATTCCTGCATCATTGAGTATCCAATAATGATCAATATGTTTTTGAATTTCTGGGATGGATGGTGCTAGAATCACCATCCGAAGCTAGTCATAATATGTGAAGATGACAAAAGGTTTGTTTTAGAAAGGTACGTTCTTGACAAACTCGTCCCACACGAACTTCGCAAACCGTAAAAAACATAAGACATACCATGCTTTTTAAATTTATCTTTGCTGCCAAATAGATTCAATGTCCTTTACTCTTCTTTCCTCGCCTTTACAAGGCTTTACAGACTTTAGATTCCGTAATGCGCAACAGCATTTTTTTGGTGGTATAGGCACTTACTACGCGCCATACATACGTCTCAATGGGAAAATGAAGATAAAAGGATCTTATCAACGCGACCTTGATCCTGCAGTAAACACGACACTTGAGGTAATCCCACAGGTGATGACGGCAAGTGCAGATGAGTTTATGTTTGTGATTAAATATATTGAGTCACTGGGCTACACAGAGCTCAACTGGAACTTAGGTTGCCCCTACCCGATGGTTACAAAAAGCGGAATGGGCTCTGGACTTATCTGTAACACAGAAAAAATAGACCATATTCTTGATCGTGCACATAGCGAGTCTAATGTGACCATCTCTATGAAAATGCGCTTAGGTTATGAGAGCCCAAATGAGATTTTAGAATCTTTTAAAGTACTCGATAAATATCCCCTTAAAAATGTGGCTATTCATGCTAGGCTTGGTAAACAGCTCTATAAAGGCGGTGTTGATCTGGAAGGATTTCAGAAATGTATAGACGTGGCAAAACATACCTTGTACTACAACGGTGATATTACAAGCGTTGAGCAGTTTAGAAAAATGCGCGAGCGCTTTCCTTCTATCAAGCATTTTATGATAGGTAGAGGTCTCATTGCAGATCCGTTTTTACCAAGTATGATTAAAGCAGATACGACAGAGTATCCTGCAAAGCGCTGGGAAACTTTTAGAGCTTTTCACGATACGATTTACGAGCAGTATGATGCGGCATTATCTGGCCCTACGCCTATCAAGATGAAAATGCTAGGATTCTGGGAGTTTTTCTCACAGTCTACTCACAATCCGCATAAGGTGTATAAGGCTATCAAAAAAGCAGGAAATCCTGTAAAATATAGGCAAGCCGTTGGCGAGATTATCGCTGCGCAGCGTAAAGCACAATAATTTTAGACGAAGCGGTTGATATAAGTGTTTTCTTCTATCAATTTCGCTATTTTTAGATTTCACAATTAATTCGTGTTTATGAAGTCTAAGATTCCCAATGGTGTAATGCTTAATGCTTATCCAGATAGCATAGGTAAAAAGCTACGCGATACTGTTACCTTATTGCAGCGTCCAGAACTTAAGGATGTCTTCTCCTTGTTTTATGTACTACCCACTTTTTTTAACAGTGATCTAGACCGCGGTTTCTCCATCATAGACTATAATATAAATTCAGATTTGGTTAGTCAAGAGGATCTTGATGCGCTTAAAAAGCTAGATGTCATGCTTAAGTTTGACATTGTGCTTAACCATCTTTCTGTAGGCTCACCACAGTTTAAAGACATGCTAGAAAACGGTGACAACTCTATTTATAAAGACTTTTTTATTGACTGGAATACCTTTTGGGAAGGTAATGCAGATGCCTACAACAATGGTGTCGCTGTTCCCAAAAAAGAGTACCTAGATAAGTTATTCATGCGTAAGCCTGGCTTACCAGTGCTCAAAGTAATGTTTCCAGATGGTACAGAACGCCCGTACTGGAACACTTTTTATCAGCAAATCACGTATCACGAAATTACCATTGAAGATTTAAAAACTTTAAGCGAACTATCAACCGAGGATAAAAAGGATACCGTAGCTCTTATAAATAATGCCATTGCTGGTGGGTATGATATTTCTGAAGTACGCTTTCGCGAAAGCGTAACACCTCACATTCCAGAGCTTGTTAAGATTATAGAGCAAGGACGGTCTTACCTAGGGCAAATGGATGTAAATGGAAATTCTGAAATGGTTTGGGATTTTTATGATGAAACACTAAAAAAGGTAGCCGATTTTGGGTGTAAAATCTTACGCCTAGATGCTTTTGCTTATTTGCATAAGGAAGTGGGACAAACCAACTTTTTCAATAAACCTGGGACGTGGACATATCTAGAGCGTATCAACCAGATTGCTCAAAAGTATGATCTTACTTTATTGCCAGAAATTCATTCTGAATATGGTTTAGGCCTACACGACGAAGTTGCTTCTGAAGGATATCAAATCTATGATTTCTTTTTCCCTGGACTTGTTATTCACACCATTGAAACTGGAAGCGCTAGCGCTCTTTTGTCATGGGCAAAAGAAGTGATTGCCAAAGGTTATAAAACCGTAAACATGCTAGGTTGTCACGACGGGATACCCGTACTCGACCTGAAAGGAATCACAGATGCACAAGGAAATAACCATCCAGGACTCCTAAAAGACACTGAAATTGAACATATCATTGAAACGATTTTAAGTCGTGGTGGACGTGTCAAGAATATCTATGATCCCGAAGGAAACAAAATCTCCTACTATCAAGTAAACGCCACGTTTTACAGCGCCTTGGGCGAAGATGACCGCAAGCTCTTGCTTGCTCGTGCATTACAAATATTTATGCCTGGAATCCCCCAGGTTTGGTACTTAGACCTTTTTGCAGGAAAGAATGATTATGAGGCGGCAGACGCTGCTGGAACCGGAGGTCATAAAGAAATTAACCGCACTACATTAACACAAGAAGATATTGAGCGCGGTCTAGAAAAACCTGTGGTCTCAAAACAACTAGAATTACTGCGTTTACGCAACACCGCTGCTGCTTTTTCTGGAACAATGACCATAGAAATTGAAGATGTTAGTCAGCTGGAAATTAGTTGGAAAAAGCATGAGGATACAGCCACCTTAAAGGCAAATCTCACTGACTACTCTTTTACGATTACTCATGTTTCTAATGGTGTAGAAACAGTCATTGCTAATAACTAGTTGATTACAAAACTCCGAATAATTTTAATTAACAAGCATGTAAGCACTTTATTGTGAGTCATCTTGCTCTTAATTTAAAATGCATTCGTAACTTCTACCATCTTAAAAACCAATCCAAATGAAATTAAAATACAGCACACTAGCGCTAGGTCTTCTTTTAAGCACCTCGCTATTTGCCCAAAAGGACAACCCAACCGTTCAAGCGCTTATTAAAGAAGCCACCACAAACTCACAGCTAGAAACGCTAGCACACGAGATTACAGACGTATTAGGACCTAGACTTGTAGGAACGCCACAAATGCAAGCTGCCAATGACTGGGCAGTAGCTCAATACAAATCTTGGGGAATTGACGCGAGAAATGAGCAGTACGGAGAATGGCGCGGCTGGGAACGTGGTATCTCACACATAGATATGCTAGAACCACGTGTACAAAGTCTACGCGGTACACAACTCGCATGGAATCCTAGCACATCAAAAGAAGGAGTTACTGCAGAGGTAATTACCTTACCTACGGTAAAAGATGCTAAGGATTTTACAAAGTGGCTCAAGAACGTAAAAGGAAAAATTGTACTCCTGTCCAAACCACAAATCACGGGACGACCAGATTATAACTGGGAGGAGTTTGCAACCGAAAAGTCTTTTGCCAAAATGAAAAGACAACGCGACTCACTTTCTAACCTATGGAATGATAACATACAACGCACAGGATTTACAAGTAGAGGTCTACCAGAAGCACTAGAAAATGCTGGTGCTGTTGGGATTGTTACTTCAAACTGGTCTAGAGGTTTTGGTGTGAATAAAATCTTTAGCGCCCGCACGAAGAAAATCCCAACCGTAGATTTAGAGCTTGAAGATTATGGGATGCTATACCGACTTGCTGAGTCTGGTCACACACCTAAAATCAATATTACAGCCATTTCAAAAGAGCTTGGAGTTGTACCTACTTTTAACACTATTGCAGAAATAAAAGGAACCGAAAAACCAGAGGAGTATGTGATACTCTCAGCACATTTTGATTCTTGGGATGGTGGTACAGGAGCAACAGACAACGGTACAGGAACGCTAGTTATGATGGAAGCTATGCGTATTTTAAAGAAAATTTACCCTAACCCAAAGCGCACTATTCTTGTAGGTCACTGGGGAAGTGAAGAGCAAGGTCTTAACGGATCAAGAGCATTTGTAGAAGATCATCCAGAGATTGTAGCAAAGGTGCAGGCATCTTTTAATCAAGATAATGGTACTGGACGCGTAGTACGCCTTAATGGTGGCGGATTCTTAAGAAGCTATGATTATCTTAGTAGATGGCTTAGTGCAGTGCCAAATGAAATTACAAATGAAATTGAGACTACGTTTCCAGGTGCTCCCGCACGCGGAGGATCTGATTATGCCTCCTTTCAAGCAGCTGGTGCGCCAGGTTTTAGCTTAAGTAGCCTTAATTGGTCATATTGGAACTACACGTGGCACACTAACCGTGACACCTATGATAAAATAGTTTTTGACGATATACGTAACAACGTAATTCTTACAGCCATATTAACCTATATGGCTAGTGAAGACCCAGAGTTTACTTCTCGTGAGCGAGCGGTATTGCCTATAGACCGTCGTTCTGGAGAGCCTAGAGAATGGCCTACTCCTAGATCTCCTACCCGTAAAGGAGGAATGGATTAATTAAAATAATGGGTACGCTTTCGCGAAAGTGTACCCATCTTTTTTATACAAATATGCTACTACTTCAATAATTGCCATACCATCTAGTTGAAGCTAAAAATGAACCTCATGAACCACAATACTCTAACTAAAACATTTTACAAAGCGTTTACTAACGGAGATGCTGCAGGAATGACTGATTGCTATCATGATGACATTATTTTTTCTGATCCAGCGTTTGGAACCTTACATGGCAAAGAAGCAAAAGCCATGTGGCACATGCTTATCGAGCGTGGAAAAGGAGCCAATAAAGTGAGCTATAGTAACATTGAAACCACAGCCACCACTGGAAGCGCACAGTGGACAGCCCACTATCCGTACGGACCAAAAAAACGTCCCGTAGTAAATCATGTGACTGCAAACTTTACATTTATGGATGGTAAAATCATAGAACATCACGACACTTTTGATATGTATAGCTGGACCAAACAAGCACTTGGGTTGCCAGGAGTTTTATTAGGATGGTCAGGATTTATGCGCAACTCGATTCAAAAAAAGACCAACGGAATGCTCAAAAAATACATGGAAAGAAATCCGCAATAAGTCGGCTTCCTTTTAAAGTGTCCCACTGCCTATATCAATAGTGTGGAGTAATTCAAGTATCTTTATGCCCCGTTAGAAAAAGCATTCTTTTTGAAAGATATTTTACTCATCACTCCGCCATTTACGCAACTCAACACCCCTTATCCTGCTACGGCATACATTAAAGGGTTTTTAAATACTAAAGACATTTCATCATTCCAGATGGATCTTGGTATAGAGGTGATTTTGCAATTATTTTCGGCAAAGGAATTTACAAGGCTTTTTGAGATTGCTCACGAGCATGACACGATTGTTTCAGATAATTGCAGGCGTATCTATGCAATGCGAGATACCTATGTTAAGCTACTTGATGACGTAATGTCCTTCTTACAAGGAAAAAATCAAACCCTTGCAAGACAAATATGCACCGGCAACTTCTTACCACGTGCTTCTCGATTTGATCAGCTAGATGATATGGAGTGGGCTTTTGGTGAGATGGGAATGCAAGACAAAGCAAAGCATCTTGCTACTCTCTTTCTAGAAGATCTCTCAGATTTCATTGTGGAGTGTATTGATCCTAATTTTGGATTCAGTCGCTATGCAGAACGTTTGGGGCAGAGTGCAAACTCTTTTAATGAGTTATACACCTCGCTACAAGATGACCTCACTATTGTAGATGAGATTACTATTGATATTTTAGAAGCACGCTTTCGCGAAAGCGTACCAAAACTAGTGTTACTCTCCGTTCCATTCCCTGGAAATTTATACAGTGCTTTTAGATGTGGGCAGTGGATTAAAGAACACTACCCAACAGTCAAAGTAGCTATGGGAGGTGGTTTTCCTAACACAGAACTACGAGAATTAACAGACACGAGAGTCTTTGAATTTGTAGATTATATTACGCTAGATGATGGAGAACTCCCAGTAGAACTTCTTGTGGAAGATGTTGTGCAAAACGTTGAAAAACCTACCTATAAGCGCACATTCATTCTTGAAAATGGTGAGGTTACTTATAAAAATAATACGCTCCGTCAAGACTATAAACAGGCGTACTTAGGAACTCCAGATTATTCAGATTTATTGCTTGATCAGTATGTCTCTGTGATTGAGATTGCAAACCCTATGCATAGTTTGTGGAGTGATGGTCGCTGGAATAAGCTTACCATGGCGCATGGTTGCTATTGGGGAAAATGTACCTTTTGTGATATTTCGCTCGACTATATAAAAATTTACGAGCCCATCGCTGCGAGTATTCTCGTAGATCGTATGGAAATACTGATTGAGCAAACAGGAGAAACTGGTTTCCACTTTGTAGATGAAGCTGCACCACCAGCATTGATGAAAGCGCTTGCGCTAGAAATCATTAAACGTAAACTAGTCGTTACTTGGTGGACAAACATCAGGTTTGAAAAGAACTTTACTAAAGATTTATGTAGACTTCTCAAAGCCTCTGGTTGTATTGCCGTTTCTGGCGGACTAGAAGTCGCTTCAAATAGGCTATTGAAGCTTATTGATAAAGGAGTGACTGTTGCACAAGTTGCTCAAGTTACACTCAATTTTACCGAAGCAGATATTATGGTGCACTCCTACTTGATGTATGGATATCCTACTCAAACGGAGCAAGAAACGATAGATAGTCTTGAGATGGTACGCCAGCTTTTTGAGCTGGGCATTATACAATCTGGCTTCTGGCATCAATTTGCCCTTACCACGCACAGCCCTGTAGGCAAAGACCCTGAGAGCTACGGAGTAACTCCACATTATAACGAGATCACCTTTGCAAACAATGATGTAGACTTTAGTGATAAAACAGGTATTGACCATAGCAAATTCAGCTACGGTCTCAAGAAATCTCTCTTCAACTACATGCACGGTATTGGATTTGATGAGGGCTTGCAAGAATGGTTTGACTTTGAGGTTCCTCGCACAACGATTCATCCACATGTGATAGAAGATAGTCTTCAAGACGAATTACAATTTAATACAAAATCTACCTCTAGAATTTTGTGGCTGGGCTTTGCTCCTATACACAAGACATTTAAGAAGAAAAAGCGCGAACTAACAGAGCTTACATTTCAAGATCAAACGGGAACTACACAAATTACCGTAGATTCTCAGGATGCACTTTGGCTAATTGACATGCTAGAAATGGCGAGTCCACATCAAGATAAATTACCGACTTACGCCGCTCTCAAAACTTCGTATGAGGAAACGCAAGAAAATTTTGAGTTATTCTGGTATTCTAAGGCGATGCTCAGTTTGCGAGAAGCAGGACTACTGGTTATTTAAGATAATGAGTTGTTGAGGTACGCTTTCGCGAAAGCGTAACAAAAAAATACTCCTAGTGATATTTCTGAAAGATTTTTAAAGCTTCGTTGTAGCTACTTTCAAAACTCATTGCATTCACATTGTCATCTGCCTTAACGGAGGCAAAATAAGAAACGAGTTTCTCTGTAGGCATGTTACCTGTAAGATCGTCTGCCGCCATTGGGCAACCACCAAAACCTTGAATCGCACCGTCAAATCTACGGCAACCCGCTTTATAAGCTGCATCTACTTTCTCGTGCCAAGTGCTAGGCGTTGTGTGTAAATGAGCTCCAAATTCAACTTTTGGATAGCGCTTTATAAGATTAGAGAATAGATAATCTATCGTCTCTGCATCTGAGGTACCTACCGTATCTGATAAGGAAAGTATTTTTACTCCCATACCGCTGAGCTTCTCTGCCCACTCCCCTACAATATCCACATTCCATGGATCACCGTATGGATTACCAAATCCCATAGAGATATAAACGACTAGCTCTTTATCCTTTGAATCAGCGAGTTCTATAATATCCTTGAGTAAATCTACAGATTGAGCGATAGTTTTATGCGTGTTACGCATTTGAAAATTCTCTGAGATAGAAAATGGATAACCAAGATAATCTACCATTTCATGCTGTACGGCATCTTGTGCTCCGCGCAAGTTTGCCACAATAGAAAGTAATTTACTATCGGTTTTTGATAAATCAAGACTGTGCAAAACCTCTGCAGAATCCTTCATTTGAGGAATCGCCTTTGGCGACACAAAACTACCTACGTCTATGGTGTCAAAACCACAGCGTAATAACGATTGTATATATTGAACCTTAGACTCTGTAGGAATCCAGTCTTTTATACCTTGCATCGCGTCACGAGGACACTCAATAATTTTTACATTCTCATTCACTACGTAAAAATAGCAGTTTCAATTGTGGTATCACAACCAGAAGTAACAATTAAGTGATGATTTTATAATTTACTTGTCAACAAGATTTTGAGTAGCTTACAGTTGTGCTTCTTGTTTTGCGACAATTTTATCTACACAGTTTATACCGTCAATTGCCGCCGAGATAATCCCTCCAGCATATCCAGCACCTTCACCACAAGGATATAATCCCTTAATCTCTACGTGTTCAAGAGTTTCCCAATCTCGTGGAATAGAAACAGGAGATGAAGTACGGCTTTCTGGAGCGTGTATAACCGCATCATTAGTGAGATAACCTTTCATTTTTCTACCAAAACTTAAGAACGCTTTCTTCAATCGTTTGGCTATTAAATCTGGAAGCACTTTATTAAGATCTACTGCTACAATTCCTGGCTGGTATGAGGTTTTAGGAAAGTTTTTTGACACACGACCGTCAATAAAATCTCGCATACGTTGTGCAGGAGCAGCTTGAGTTTTACCTGCCGCTTCCCAACATGCACGCTCTACCGACTTTTGAAAGTCTAAACATACAAAGGGGTCTCCTTCTTTGTAATTAGGCAAATCTTCTGGAGTTACACTAACCACAATTCCGGAGTTGGCATACGGATTATCACGCTTAGAAGGACTCCATCCGTTTGTTACAATCTCTTCTTGATCTGTCGCACATGGAGCTATAATCCCTCCAGGACACATACAGAAAGAGTAAACTCCTAACCCATCAACCTGTTGAACTAGGCTATAAGAAGCTGGTGGTAAATATGGATTATCACCATCTGAGTGATACTGTATATCGTCTATAAGCTCCTGCTGGTGTTCAATACGCACACCTATTGCAAACGGCTTTGCCTCTATCTTAATGTTACGTTTATGAAGTAAGTAAAATATATCACGAGCAGAATGCCCAGTGGCAAGAATTACGTTATCGAAATTGAGCCAATCGGTATCATTTACCTGTATTGCTTTAATGGCACTATCTTCAATTTTGAGGTCTGTAAGTTTCGTATCAAATCTCACCTCTCCTCCATACTGGATGATGGCTTCACGCATCGCAGTAATGATTTTAGGCAATTTATTAGTACCAATATGTGGGTGTGCATCAACTAAGATATCTTCTACCGCGCCAAAGTGTACAAACCACTCAAGGGCTTTAAGTACGTTACCTCGCTTTTTTGAACGCGTGTATAACTTCCCGTCAGAATATGTTCCTGCTCCTCCTTCTCCAAAACAATAGTTGGAGTCTGGATTTACAATATGTTCTTTATTAATCGCAGCTAGATCGCGTCTTCTTGCGCGCACGTCTTTTCCTCTTTCAAAAACAATAGGTTTAAGTCCGCCTTCTACAGCGCGTAATGCGGCATATAATCCCGCAGGACCAGCACCTATAATCGCTATTTCTTTTGCGTTTGAAACATCTTGGGGTACAAAAGGAGGAATCTGTGGACGCTCTTCTCCATGTTTCCAGAATTCTATTTGTAGTGAGACTTTAACTGGAGATTTGCGAGCATCTATAGATCGCTTGCGTATATCCCATTCTCTTACATCATCTGCTCTAAGTCGCGCTTTTTTAAAGGCAACTTCTGCGATGTAATCATCATCTTCTGCTTGGTGTGGGAGTACGTTTATTTGAACAAGTGTAGACATAGCGCGAAGATAAGTCCTTACAATCTTGAAACCGAACTAGAATTTAAAAATTGGAACGTAATTTATTGGAAAGGTAAAAATAAAAGAACTAGTCTATTTCTTCATAGTCTACATATTCTCCTACCACTTTTGACGCCTTTTTAGGCACATCTTTAGTTTGAGCTGTAGGTCTCTGTGCCTGTTGTGCTTGTTGCTGGAAACCTTTAAAAGCATTTTCCATTTTCTGTCCTGCTTTTTTAGTAATATATTTTACCAGATAAGGCCAAAGTAATTTACCTAAGAATCGCAACCCAAAATAAACCATCAATATGATGGCTAAGGTTTTTAGGAAACTAGGAATTTCTGCAACTAAGAGCATAAATATAGCTTTTAAACAAAATTAGTAATTATGAATCGCAACAATAGCCCGTATAAGCTTAAAAAAAAGATAAAATCTCCTATATTTGATATACTAACCTACAAACTTATGCATACGTTGCGTTTTTTCACCTCAGTCTTTATATACTTTGCAGTTGTTACTTCAGCAATAGCTCAATATACAGAGACAATCAATTCAAACAGACCTGGAGAATCTCAAGGTGCTTTTAGCGTAGGTACTCGTGTTCTACAAGTAGAGACAGGCTTTGATATAGGTAACGATACCCACTCCTTGTTGGAAACGGATACAGATATTATAGGCTATAATCTTAATTTAAGATATGGCTTGTTTTTTGAAAATCTAGAATTAAATGGACTTATGCGTTATCAACGTAACGAAGTTTCCTTTAACTCTGGCTCTGCACCATTAGACCCTATTTCTGGATTAGAAACTGTACAAATAGGAGCAAAATACCTGGTATATGATCCTTATAAATATGCTCAAGACGAGGTAAATCTATACAGTTATCATGCTAATAATCGTTTTAAGTGGAAGACACTAATTCCAGCTGTAAGTGTTTATGCCGCCGGTGTTTTTGATTTTACAAATAGTCAGTTTAATACAGTAAGAGAAGACGGTATTAGCCCAAATATTGCTTTAGTACTACAGCACAACTGGGGACGCTGGGTATGGGTAAATAACATAATCTTAGACAGAGTAGGCACAAACTTTCCTACCAACTCATGGATTACTACGCTCACACACTCGTTTAATGAGAAATTTGCAGGTTTTGCAGAGTATCAGCTTATAGATGGTGATTTATATTCCGACTATATTGTAAGAGGTGGTGCGGCATATTTAATTACAAAAAATCTTCAGGTAGACCTAGGTGGTCTTGTAAACTTCAAGGATACTCCATCTAGATGGAACGTATCTGCAGGGGTTTCATACCGACTAGACTTACACGAAAAAGACGAAATCATAAAGGATAAAAATGCGGCAGATGACAAGAACAGTTCATCTAAGAGACAAGCAAAACGCATAAATAAAAAGAAACGTAAAGATGCTGTAGATCCAGATGGTCAAAGCAACGATACAAACTAACTCCCCTAAATGCAATCAATGATTACCCTTAAGGAAATGACAACCCCTAGAGAACTTAAACAATTTGTTAAGTTCCCATTTTCCCTTTATAAAAATGAACCAAAATGGGTACCTCCTATCGTGGCCGATGAGCTAGATAGTATGGATCCCGCAAAAAATCCAGTTTTTAAAAATGCTACGGCTCGTTATTTTCTTGCTTTCGCGAAAGCGGAAAATGGAAAAGAGAAAGTAGTGGGAAGAATATGCGCAATCATTAATGCCATTGAAATAAAAGAACAAGGAAAACCTAAAATGCGTTTTGGTTGGTTTGACGCCATTGACGATATAGAAGTTACAAAGGCACTTCTTGCTAAGGTTACAGAAATAGGAAAAGAAAATAACCTCGAGTTTATTGAGGGACCTGTAGGGTTTTCAAACATGGAAAAAGCAGGATTACTTGTAGAAGGTTATGAGTATATGAATACCATGATTACTTGGTACAATTACCCATATTATAAAGATCACTTTGAACAATTAGGATTTGAGAAAGCTGCCGAGTGGGTAGAGTTTAAAATACAGATTGACCCACCAGAAAAACAAAACCCAAAAGTTAAGAAGTTTGCAGATATTATTGCTAAACGCTATGAGCTTAGTCCGCTAGAATTTAAAACCTCTGCAGATGTAAAACCTTATGTAAATGAAATGTTTGGCTTGCTTAACAAAACCTATGACAAGCTAAGTACGTTTGTACCCATACAGCAGTACCAGATTGATCATTACAAGGAAAAATACATCAAGTACATACATCCAGATTTTATTAAATGTGTGCAAGATAAAGATGGGAAGTTAGTGGCATTTGCGATTACAATGCCATCCTTTAATGAAGCCCTAAAAAAAGCTAATGGTAGCTTGTTCCCTTTTGGGTTTTATCACTTGCTTAAAGCGAAAAAGCGAAATGATACTGCTGCGTTCTATCTCATAGGTATTGATCCAGAATACCAAAACAAAGGAGTTACTGCGGTAATCTTCCAAAAAATGCAAGAGCTTTTTAACAAGAGAGGTATCACTCAAGTTGAGACAAACCCTGAGCTAGAAGAAAACAAAGCCATCCAGCAACTGTGGAAAAACTATGAGCACAAACTACACAAACGCAGAAGAACTTATAGAAAAGATTTTTAATAGAACTAAAACATTCTGGATAGTATTATGATAGATTTGCTAAGCCTTGTAGGTCTTGCAGTAGATGCGGCTCTGGTTGTACTTATTCTAATCGTACAACTCATAATATACCCTAGCTTCTTATTTTATGATCGTGATAATCTTGTAAGCTGGCATAACAACTATACAGGTAAGATTGCTGTAATAGTAGGACCGCTTATGGTTGTACAACTTTTACTAGCCGTTTATACTGTATTTACTGGTGGTTTATATATGATAGGGACTATTTATCTAGTCTTTGTATTATCTACCTGGGTTAGCACTGCACTTATATTTGTACCGTTACATAAAAAAGTGACCCAAAATACTCACACAGATGGAGATCTTAGGTCACTTGTTTCAAAAAACTGGATACGTGTTGTTTTATGGGTTATAATTCTCAGTATAACCCTATTAAAACTTAATCTACTCCAGTAGTATTCTTTTTATAATTAATAGTGTTGCTACTTGGCAAGTATGTGTTCTTTATGATGCGCAACAAGGCCATCTATAGGTCGTTTAAGAATCTTACCAGCAGTAAGTCCAAAACTACCTAATACTTCCTTAAGCTCGGCTTGTAAATAAAAGCCTATAGAACCTACAAAATGAATAGGTATTTCTTTTGCGTCTGGAAACTGGAGAACAATTTGATGTTCTACAAATACAGAAAGTCCCTCCTTGATGACGCTCTGGCAGTACTCCTCATCTTTATTTTCAATAATGAAACGTGCAAAGGTTGCTAGATATGTATTAGGGTTAGGATTTTTATAAAGGTGATTCTTTATGTTTTCCGAACTCAAGTCATATTCTGACTCAAATTTTTGGGCTAGCGCAGTCGGTATTTTCCCGAACTTATAATCACGTATGAGTTGACGTCCAAAGTAATTACCACTAGCATCATCCATTACTACATAACCTAGAGAAACTACTTTCTGAATGATGTCTGTACCATCAAAGTAACTACAGTTTGACCCTGTACCTAATATAGAGACAATACTTCTCTCTCCCTCTGTGGCTGTAGCATATAATGCTGCATACGTATCTTCTTTAAGAACAATATCAGTAGCTTGAGTAAATATCTCATCAAAAACACTTCTCATTAAAACACGAGGGCGCTCTGTACCACAACCAGCACCATAGAAGTAAAGTGCTTTTACATCTTTTCTATGTTTATAAAGCTCAAAGTTGTTTACAATACGTTCTCTTAAAATTTCTCGAGATAAAACTTGAGGATTTAATCCTAAAGTTTGTGTTTGAAAAAGACTTTTACCATCATCAGTTAGCGCAATCCAATCTGTTTTTGTCGAACCGCTATCTACTACTAAAATCATATAATACGTGTATGAAGAAAAATAATATAAAAACGCTTTTACAGCAATATACACCTACCTCCTATTTAAGAGCAGCTAAGTATATATTACTACAAAAGCGCGTTAATGCATCTTAAAGTGTATTTACTTTTTCTGCAAGGTCAACTAGTTTATTAGAATATCCAAACTCGTTATCATACCAAGACACAAGCTTAAAGAAAGTTGGGTTTAACTCTATTGCACTATCTGCATCAAATACAGAAGTACGTGTCTCGCTTACAAAATCTTGAGATACTACAGCATCTTCAGTATAACCTACCACACCTTTCATAGAACCTTCGGCAGCATCTTTAAATGCTTTTTTGATAGCTTCTACAGAAGTTGCTTTTGAAGTCTTCACGGTTAAGTCTACTACAGAAACATCTGCCGTAGGTACACGGAAAGCCATCCCTGTAAGTTTTCCATCTACTGCAGGTAATACTTTCCCTACTGCTTTTGCAGCTCCTGTAGATGTAGGTATAATGTTATTTAAAGCACTACGGCCTAAGCGGTAGTTCTTGCGGCTAGGTGCGTCTACTACAAACTGTGTAGAAGTACCTGCGTGTATTGTAGTCATAAGCGCTTCTTCAAGTCCAAAGTTATCTTCTATAACTTTTGCCATAGGTGCTAGACAGTTTGTAGTACAAGAAGCGTTAGACACAACAGTGTGCTCTGCAGTAAGATCTGCGTCATTTACTCCCATTACAAACATAGGTGCATCTTTAGAAGGCGCAGATATTACGACTTTCTTTGCTCCTCCTTCTATATGGTAATTTGCCGTTTCTAGAGTTGTAAAGATACCTGTACACTCTGCCACAACGTCTGCTCCAGCTTCATCCCACTTAAGATTTTTAGGATCACGCTCTGCAGTAACACGTATAGTTTTACCGTCTACAACAAGGTGTCCATCTTTTACCTCTACAGTTCCATCAAAGCGTCCGTGTACAGAGTCATATTTAAGAAGGTACGCTAGGTGATCTACATCCAGTAGATCGTTTATTGCTACTACATCTACATTATCACGCTTTACTGTCGCTCTAAATACGATACGTCCAATACGTCCAAAACCGTTTATTCCTAATTTTAAATTTGCCATTGTTCTTCTCTATTATTATGTGGTCATTATCTCAGACACACGGATTAATTCTTTATTTATTTTACTCTCACCTTTAATTGCTTGTTCTAGCGGTGTGAGTGTCATTTTATCATGTATGGTACCTACCATAAAATTGCTTTTACCTTCTATAAGGCTTTCTACAGCTTTTACTCCCATACGGCTAGCTAGCACACGGTCATAGCATGTAGGCGATCCTCCTCGCTGCATATGCCCTAGTACAGAAACTCGTACATCATAGCCTTCCATATTCTCATCTACGTAGTCTTTAAGTTCAAAAACAGACTTTCCTATTTTATCACCTTCGGCTACGACAACGATACTTGATGATTTTCCAGATATTTTAGAACGTTGTAGAGATTCTACTAGTCGTTCTATACCCATATCTTCTTCTGGTATTAAGATCTCTTCAGCACCAGCACCTACTCCAGCATTAAGAGCAATGTGACCTACATCACGGCCCATCACTTCTACAAAAAAGAGTCTGTCATGTGAGTGTGCAGTATCACGTATTTTATCTATCGCATCTACAGCAGTATTAAGTGCTGTATCATAACCTAATGTGCGATCTGTACCAGAAATATCATTATCTATAGTACCAGGAATTCCTATCACTGGAAAATTAAACTCTTCACTAAAATGAAGCGCTCCAGTAAATGTACCGTCACCACCTATAACTACGAGTGCATCTACACCAGCTTTTACCATTTCATTATGTGCAATCTGCCTACCATCTTTTGTTCTAAAGCGTTGACATCTTGCAGATTTTAAAAAGGTTCCTCCTTTATTGATAATCCCTCGAACGCTTCTAGCATCAAGAGGAATAAAGTCACCTTCAATCATTCCGTCATACCCTCTGTAAATACCTACACAATCTATATTATGGTAGGCGCAAGTACGCACTACAGAACGCACAGCCGCATTCATCCCAGGAGCATCTCCCCCCGAGGTCATCACTGCGATTTTGTTTATTTTTTTTGTCATATAAGAGCCAATAAAAATTAAATTTAGGAAACTTACCCTAGAAATATCAAGGAATTAGAGGGTATTTTGCGACATTGTCAATTTCAAACGTTTTCGTTTGAAAAGTTTTTTCAGATTCTGAGAATTTGGAAGAAAAAATGAAGAAAATAGAAGGAGAATATGAAAAATACGCTTTCGCGAAAGCGTAAAAAAAGTCTAATTAGCGATTAAACTGTACTCCGTCTGGAGCAATTTTTTTAGGCACGTCCTTTTCACCTTTAGCCTGCTCAACAGCTTCTTTGATTTTGCCTTTAAAGATTTTTCGAAGAAGTTCTTTGAAGGTATTAAAATCTACCGCATACGATAATCCCACTCCTTGTGTGTATCCTTCTGTCTCACCTATAAATTGAATATCTGTCTGGCGGTTGAAAACTTTGGCGCGAAGTGTACCATCTTCGTTTAAGAGAAAGTCAATTTCTACATCTCCTACAATCACACTCTCACTCACACCGCCCGTAGGAACTCCTACTTTACCATTTATGAGGACACGGTTTGTAATCTGTGTAGACAATGTCACTCCCACTCTACCAGCAGACTGGACATCCAGTGTAGGATCACGATCTGCTTGTACAAGATCTATACCTACGTCAAAAATACTGTCGTCATCATTAAAAAGTATCCCTGATAAAATAGATGACGTAGTCTCGAGTAAGTTATTTACCGCAGCAGAAGCCGTATTAATATCTGCCGAACTTAAAAAAGCTCCTTGAGATACTAGAGATATCGCATTAAGTTCCTTGGCATTTCTATCTTGTAATAAAAACTCTAACTCTGATACCACAGTACTACCAGCTCCAGGAAAATCTATATCAAAGGTAATATCTGGCTTGAGGAGCTCTCCATCTAAATTGATGACCACATTAACAGGAATCTTTCTATTTACTGTAGATGTTTGCAGTAACGTTCCTGGATTTGCTTGCGTTCTGTAAATTGCGCTTACATCTAAGAGTGCTTTTGCTGGATCACCATCCCAACGTATGTTTGCATCTTGCTGCAAAACAAAGTCTTTTGTAATAAAACCACCGTACCTAAAATTAAAGACTCCTTCGGTAGCAATAAAATCCCCGTTCATTATAAACTTGCCGTTAGTATCGAGTTGTATTAAGAGTGTTCCTACTCCTCTACCTCTCAAAGTACTGCCGTTTGCTTTATCAACCACAACCTCTACTTCTGCATCTGGATCTATATCAAGATCAAAGTTTACAGAAAGTCCCTTTACAGCCTCTGTAATAACTTGTACGCCATTAATGCGCGCTTCTTTTTCTTCTGGACTTAAGAACTTAATGTAGGAGTTGTCACCTAGAGCCTCAGAGTCATCTATTGGTATTTTAAAAGTAGTTCCTCTCGCAGTCTCTCCAAAAACATCAATAACCAAGTTATCTGTAGGTCCTTTTATAAAGGCCTCTCCTTCTAGAAATGCCGTACCATAATATAAAGATTCTATATCTTCTTCTGTATCCAATACTGCAATTCTATTTGCCGAAATTCCAAGATCAAGTTTCCAGTCACTAAAGGATTTGTGACTTATAGAACCATTAAGTGCTCCTAAGGTATTATACTTGACATCTTCAAGTTGTATTGCTTCAAAAATGAATTGTTGCTTATTTAGTTTGACATTTGAAATGCCTTTGAAATCGTAATTTACATTTAAATAAGGAATGGCGATTCCCGCATTTTCGAGTGTAAGATTCCCATTGATGTCAGGATTTCTATAATCTCCTATTACTTTAGCTTCTCCACTTGCCAGTCCTCTTATCTGATCTATGACTCCCTTACCCATAGGGTTATATGGACTAAGATCTAATTCTTTAAGACCTACATCCATATCGATATAAGGAACCTTGCCAGATGCGTCTATACTACCATCTGCTGTTAAGGAACGGAGACCGTCACGCTCTAACTTAGACTTTATATTATACTTTGATAAGGTTGCATTACCTGTAACATTTAAATCTAGCTGTCCAAGGTTGGTACCATTTACCGAAAAATCATTAATAGCGAGAGAAGTATTAGGGAAATAAGCACCATTCTTTTGTAGAATATCTAGTTTACCATTGATACGCCCTCCTAAATCAAGACTATCAAGATCTGGCGTTACCTTAGCTAGGTCTACATTTTTAAAATTTGCTTTGATATCCTTGAAGGTACTATCTCTAAGCTGTCCTTTAAGATCAATGCGTTCATCTTTATGGCTCAATGCCAAGGTATTAATATCAATATCTTTGAAGTTATTATCAAAAACTACGCTGTTCTTTCTATCATTTTGCTCGTTGATATACCAAGGGTTATCCTTAAAAATAATCTTTGATTTTTTAAATCCTAAAACTGAGTTTCCTTCTGCATTAATGGTGTGATATAAAGAAAGATCAAACGAGTCATCATTACGTTTACCACCCGTAAATTCTGACCTCATAAATAGAGTATCTTTTAATGTTACATTGATGAGATTAAAATCTGACACAGCATAGAAACCTGCATTTACACTATCTGCAGCTACGTACGTATTAAATAAAGGGTTCTTGTTATCTACACGAACCTCGATATCTTCTGCCATGTAGCCAAAGGCGTCAATCTTAGGTGACTTGAAAGTAAGTTTAAATTCAGAATCATTTGCTACCACGCTCCCCCTTATGATAGTCTCTGGCTCAAAATCTAATTCAGGAACAAATATGGCAACTATCTTATTAAAGATAGTAAACTCAAAATCCATAAACTGGTCTTCGGTTAGTACCTCGGGCTGATAGTTTGTATATAAACTCCCTATGGCATTTTTAAATAAAGGAACTACTTCATTAAATTTAAATACACCACGCACCTCGCCACTTATAATCTCAGTAGAGTTGATATCAATTGTACGCACTTTCTTAGCGTCAAATTTTGATGTAATTTCAAAATCTTTAAAGCTATAGGTATTATTCTTGTTTTGATAACTAGCGTCTGCAAAAGATATTCTTCCATATACATCTTCTACATTAGTTCCCTTCATATCAATAATTACATTACCCTTAAGGATAGAAATGCTATCATTGATAAAGTTGAGCATTTTAAGATCTGCATAATCAATTTGAGCCTCTAGATCATAACTATTAAACTCTTTTGAGATATCTATTAACCCATTAAGTTTTGCTTTTGCACTAGGATCATCAAGCAACAATTCTCCATCAAAAACTGGCGCTTTAAGATTTCCAAAGACTGTGATGTTTTTATATAAATAGTTATTGTAACCTATGCTTTTAATACTTCCCGAGAGCTTTGTATTAATGTTTTCTTGTATAAACCCTTTTCCCTCAACATCCATATCAAAGGTGGTCTCCCCAAGCCTATTATCGTCTAGCAGTTTACCTAGGTTAAAGTTGTCAAATTTTACATTACCCTCATAGCCCGCATTATCTGCATCTCTCAATCCTTTAAGTAATAGATCAAGAGAGACATCTCCCAGATTTGTTGTGATATTACCATCTGTAACCACTGTAGATAGTGTAACCGTATTTGCACCACGAAAAGAAACTTGGCCTAATTTTGACATTTCTGGCGGTAAGGAAGAAAGCACGTCTGGCAGTAACCTTTTTAAGTCAAAATAATTTGTCTCGAGATTATTGTATGTTCCGGAAATTCTAAAGTCATCACCGCTTACTACTCCGTCAAAATAAACATCACCTTCTATCACAGAATTTCCTAATCCTGTTACTTTAAGATTTGGCACTCTAAAGTCGTTAAGATGTCCAGTTACATTCCCAGATATATCTAAATCAATGTCTGGAGCAATCTCTCTATAAAATGGACGTATATCATTAGTAGATATTTTAGCTTTCGCGAAAGCGGCCTCAACCTCCACTAAAGTATTAAAATCATCCAGCGCTCCATCTGAAGTATCTAACTTGATATCACCTTCGATACTAGAAAAATCTGTTGTAAGTGAAAAATCTTTGAGCGTTATTAAATCTGGATCATAATGAAAAGTTCCATCTAGGGACCTTATCTGGTAGCCTCTAATGGCGTCAAATGATAGTGACTCAATATGAGCATCCACAGAACTGCTATTGAGATAAAAGTCTTCCCAATTAGTTGAAAGATCTTGATAATCGAGTACTAAAGAGTTTTCTAAGTCTCCGTTTACGTACATGAATCGTCCTTCAGAAATTGACACATTATCTGAAGACATAATGAAAGCCTTTCCTGATTTTGGACCATTTGTAGCAAACTGGCGTGAGAATAACGTTAAGTTATCTGTGGCTTCACCTTTATATTTTGTGAGGTAAAAATTTACACCCTCAAGTGTAATATCCCCTAGCTCCATATTATTATCAAGTGCCTTCTGAACGCTATAGAGACTTGTAGCAAGCTCTCTTACGTAGATCATGGTATCTTGCTTATGATCTTTAATCAAGGTACCTTTTGCAAGAACATCTCCGTTCCATTTGAGACCTACACGATCTACTTGTATACTGGTTCCGTAAGTATTATTTATACGCTCTGTAACGCTCTTGGCAATTCGAGTTTGAACGCTAGGAAGAGAAAACAATAATAGAATGAGCCCAAAAAGCAAGAATAACACTAGAAGTGTGCGAAGTGCTATTTTTTTAAATTTCTTGATAGGGCTTATTGTTTTAACTTTGTACACTTACTGCAACTTACGTGCCTTATGAATAATAAAATTTCTTCTACTTATATTCTCGCAATAGAATCATCTTGTGATGACACTGCTGCGGCTGTTTTACACAACGACAAGGTACTCTCAAATGTTGTTGCAAACCAAGACATTCATCAAGAATATGGAGGGGTAGTTCCAGAGCTTGCTTCACGTGCACATCAACAAAATATTGTTCCCGTTGTAACCGCTGCTTTACGCAAGGCAAATATCGATAAAAATCAGCTAAGCGCTATAGCTTTTACAAGTGGTCCGGGCTTATTAGGATCTTTACTCGTAGGCACCTCTTTTGCTAAGTCTTTTGCTATGGGCTTAGATATCCCGCTTATTGATGTAAATCATATGCAGGCACACATTTTAGCCCATTTTATAGATGAAGATGGATATAATAAACCTACATTCCCATTTCTAGGAGTTACAATCTCTGGAGGTCACACACAGATTGTTCGTGTAGATGACTACTTTACCATGGAGATTATAGGGCAAACTATAGATGACGCCGTAGGCGAAGCTTTTGATAAAAGCGCAAAAATCTTAGGCTTACCTTATCCTGGGGGACCATTAATTGACAAATATGCACAAGACGGAGACCCAAAAGCCTTTCCATTTACAAAACCCAAAGTAGGCGGCCTGGATTTTAGTTTTAGTGGTCTTAAAACTCAAATCATGTACTTTGTGCAAAAACAGCAACTAGCAGATCCAAGCTTTATTGATAATCGTCGCGATGATGTTTGTGCATCTATTCAACATACCATTGTCAATATTTTAATGGATAAAATCAAAAAAGCTGTAAAAGAAACTGGCATTACTCAAATTGCCATAGGTGGTGGTGTTTCAGCAAATAGTGGTATACGCAGTGCGTTAAAAGCATCTGAGTCTAAATATGGGTGGAATACTTATTTACCAAAATTTCAATACACCACAGATAATGCAGCTATGATAGGAATTGTAGGTTATTTAAAATACAATGAGCTATCTGAGAAAAACACGTATCAAGATCTTGGTGTTAGTGCTCAATCACGATTAAAAATATAAGAATGCAGTTATTTTATAGTGAAACACTAACAACAGATAGCGATACTTATACGTTACCTAAAGATGAAAGTAAGCACGTGATACGCGTACTACGTAAAAAAACGGGTGACGCAATACAGCTAACTAACGGAAAAGGATATCTTTTTAATGCAATTGTGGCAGAAGAAAATCCTAACAAATGTAGATTGCAAATAGAAAATTATAGTTACCAAGAGCCCAGAGACTATAAACTTCATCTAGCTGTTGCACCTACAAAACTTAATGATCGCTTTGAGTGGTTTTTAGAGAAAGCTACAGAAATAGGTATTACAGAAATTACACCACTACTCTGTGATCATAGCGAACGCAAGGTTATAAAAGAAGAACGCTTCATAAAGATTATTCAAAGTGCTATGAAGCAATCATTGCATTATCATCTTCCTAAATTGCATCCGCTCACTCAATTTTCAGAGTTTGTGAAGCATGAAAGAATGGATAAGACTTTTATTGCACACTGTGAAGATCTCAAAAAAGAGTCTCTCAAAGATTACTTAAAGCCTCATGAATCATACACTATTCTCATAGGTCCAGAAGGAGATTTTTCAACAAAAGAAATTGAGCTAGCTCTAAAGGAAGGGATCACTCCCGTATCCTTAGGTAAAAGCCGTTTGCGCACAGAGACAGCTGCTGTAGTTGCTTGTCACAGCGTCGCTTTTGTAAATGAGTAATTACTTGCAATTACCCTCAAAACACTAGAGCAAAATCAAGATTTTGTAAATTCAAATAATAATGGTTTATTTGCTTCCTGCGTCTCCACAAGAGATAAAGGCCCAACCTATTATTAATCAAAAGATTAGATAAAATTGCGTGATTTTGTCAAAGTGGTTGCACCCTTTATCCCGGCGTTTATAAGCGTTTGCGGAGGCATTACTATGATGATAAGCTTAGAGTTATTTTTTACAAATGACCATCTACCTGAGCTCAAAAACATACTTCTATTACTCTTATTTTTGAGTTCTATTCTTGTTGTCGTTCTTCTTGGCTTTATACTTTCAAAAACAGCTCGTCTTAAATTTTCTGGAGACTCATTATTTCAAGAAATACAAAAATTGACTCAGCAAGTTCATTACTTTAGGGATATTGCAGATATTCTTATAAGATCATCAGTATGGACACCAGGGCTTAAAGAATACATTGACGAGGAATTCTCAAGTCTCAATTATTTTTTAGTTAAAGAGTTCTACAAAGGTAGATCTAAACTAGCTTTAGAATATATTGAAGAAAAAGATCGCTACGGAGAAACAGAAATACTTTACCTAGAAACCAAATCACTACTGCTCAATGACCCTAGTAAGAGTAGTGTAAAAGGATATATGAATCCTAAAGAATATGATGTTCGTATGCTTAAAAAGTGGACGGAACACAAAGTAGGAATGGGATGGAATCATTACTTTGGTTTTAAGTACAATCAGTTTAAGGAAGAACTAGATATCCATCGCGTCTATGAACGCCACCAAGAGAGAATTTTAAAGTATGCAGTACAACTAGATCCTCTAAGATACAGAGACATGGGTTTTAGTGAAGAACTTCTTTCAAAATTTGGTATGCACCTGTCTGAAGAGGTATTACCTCAATTACTAAGCCTTACTTCACAATCTGTACGTAAAGTTCCTAAAGTTATAACAGTGGCATACATACTCATTGTTTTGCTCGTTATATTTGGAGTAATACTGCCTACTATCACCCTTCTTTTTGGATTACATGTTTTATTTGGATTTCTATCTATAACTGTTGTAGTAAGTATAATTTTCTTTCTTATGCTTTCTATATACCCTTTTGTAAAACGCGAGATTAATGGTTGATTTACGCTTTCGCGAAAGCAAAATAAACCCTCTTATACCCTATCTTTGTACTCAATATAAATTGCTGTTTTAAATGCACCTTCTAGGTTTTTAAAAATGCTATTACCTAGAAGTTTATGTCAAAATTACCTAAAGCCCACAAATTTGTTGACCTTTCTGATTATGGTCGAAACATTGCTCGTCAAATCGCCCTTACCCTTAAAGACACCTCTGCAACTCCGGTTCAAGTAACATACTCCTTTGTAGTAAGCGGTATAATGGCAATTGCCTGCATAGTTGAAGGGTATTACTTTCTAGCTGCTTTTTTCTTAGTCTTAAAATCAATTCTTGATGCGGCAGATGGAGAACTCGCAAGAATAAAAAATACTCCATCCTATACGGGAAGATACCTAGATTCTATATCTGATATACTTTTAAACGCTGCAATCCTCTACACGATTGGTTTTATAACTAATACCAGTTTATACTGGACAGTGCTTGCGTTTTTATGCATCCAGCTGCAAGGAACATTATATAATTACTATTACGTGATATTACGTAGCAAGCTCAATGGCGACACTACTAGTCGTATTATTGAAATAGGTATTCCTAAGGCTTTACCAGGCGAACAGCAGAGTACGGTTACCTTTCTATATAAAACGTACAGGATTTTGTACGGAGCATTTGACGCTATTATTTATAAGGTGGACCCTAATGCTGAGGAGGGTTCTATTACACCAAACTGGCTTATGACCATAGTGTCTACTTTTGGCTTAGGTTTTCAATTATTACTAATTGCACTATTTCTTATTGTAGGCCTCCCCGAGTATATAATTCCATTTTTTATAGGATATACTATCATGATACCCATTTTGATTATAACAAGGATAGCAGTAAGAACAGAAATGTAATAGCTATTTCTATAAACTAAAAAAGCCCAGCTATGAGAATTAGCTGGGCTTTATATTTATGTGTAAGGTAAGTTTATAAACGGTACCCTATGCTTAATGTTATGTATTGATTAGTACCCGACCCATTCACTAGGAAGTTATCACCATTCACAAGACTATTATTATTTGCTTGTGGCTCGCCATCTTCTGGAGTATATGGTAAACGTACTGCTGCATCGTCTTCAAAAACCTCTAAGAAGCCTTTAGTAAATCTCGCCTCTATAAAGACACTCTCATTAAAGTGGTATCCTAAACCTCCAAAAGCAGAAAAGTCAAACGACTTATAGTTTTCTGATTGCTCGTAAAATGAAATCTTAAGTCCTGCTTGTGGTCCCGCAATAAGAAAAACTCTATTAAGGTTAAGACGTAATCCTAAAGGGATTTGTAAGAAATCATAACGAACACCCTCATACTTATTTCCTTGAGATGAAAATGCAAACTCTGGCTGAAAGCTCAATTTATTATTTACTGGAATCTCTGCAAGAAATGCAACTGCAAATCCGTAGCGGCTGTCATCTATAGAACTGAAAGGCGCAACAGCTGGATCACCATTTAAACCATTATTCTCAATAGTGTACTCGAGGTTACTTATTTCACTCACACTTAAGCCCGCTTTAAATCCAAAGCGTACGCCCTGAGCAAAAAGCTGTGTGCTACATAAAAATGCAAAAAAGATGATAGATAGTACTATTTTTTTCATAATTAAAAGATATTCGTCATTAGTAAATAGAGATAACGTTGGGAATCTCAGGGTATAAAGATAAATTGTATAAATCAGTTATCTACACTAAAATATTAAAACCAAGCAAATAAACTATAAAAAACAAATTATACCCGATAACGAACACATTTTTCATTAAAGTCTATAACCTATCCCTAGTTGAATCACTGCATTTTTACCTTCTAATTCTGAAAACCTAGTCTCTCCAGCATTATTAAAAGTAAAATTGTTATTATCTTGAAAGACATCTGTTAGACCATAAGTATATCTAGCCTCTATAAAAATATTAGAATCAAAAATATACCCTATCCCACCAAATGCAGATGCTTCAAAGTTTGAAAAAATACCTGATTTATTAGGGTCCCATACTTTTACCCCTACTTGTGGACCAACATTTATATACAAATTACTTAGATTGAGCTTAAGCCCTAAAGGAAGGTTTAAATAATCTAAGCGAAAACTCTCTAAATTTTTTCCTTGTTGAGAAAAGATAAATTCTGGCATAAAACTTAACTTCTCAGAGAGAGGAATATCTACCAGAAAACCTACAAAATAACCTGTGCGTTTTCCGTCAAGTTGGTTTTCAATTCTCTCTGCACCAGAGCTTCCATCATTGTCAAAAGACAATCCAGTAACATCTGCAAAGTTTACTCCTGCTTTAAATCCAGAAGTAACCTGAGCGTTAATAAAGGAAAAAGATAATAGAGATAGTCCCGTTAATAATAAAAATAATGATTTTTTCATGATCTAATGTTTTGTATATCTATAGTTTACACAAAAATATACATTAAACTCCAAACCATTATCATGATTTATTAGAATGGTATAAGCTTTTTATAATCCCATCTGCCAGCCCAATTTTCGGAACAATAATCTGCTTTGCTTTAGATGATTTCATTGCTTGTAAATAAATACGCAATGCAGGTATAATCACATCTGCACGATCAGGGTTAAGAGAAAGCTTTACAATACGCTCCTCGTAAGTCATCGTTTTAAGTTCTTTATATAATTGCGTAAGAAATAAGTATGATAGCGTTTTTCCAGGCTTTTTTGCACTTAACTTAAATACCTTATTTATGTTCCCACCAGATCCTATAAGATCTATATGATCATAATTTTCACATTTTAAAGCAATCCATTTTTCTAAAATTTCCCAATCTTCAACAGAAACTAGATCATTTAATAAACGTACAGTTCCAATCTTGAAGGATCGAGAGGCAATCACATTGCCCATGTGATAAATTGTTATTTCAGTACTACCCCCTCCTACATCTACATAAATATAGGTTCGGTCTTCTTTAATAAAACTATTAAGATCTGTGGCCGCTATAATTTTTGCTTCTTCCTCACCATCTATAACATCAATAGTGATATTTGTTTTTTTCTTTAACGCTTTCGCGAAAGCTAAACCATTACGAGCATCTCTCATGGCACTAGTAGCACAAGCTCTATACTCCAGCACTTGGTGAGCATTCATAAGTAATCTAAAAGCTTTCATGGCATCTTCCATGCGCTCTTGATTCTTAACAGAGATCTCGCCATTTACAAACACATCCTCCCCAAGTCTAATAGGTACACGGACTAAAGCATTTTTCTTAAATAATGTAGGGCCATCTTCTTGTTCAATAATATTTGCGATAAGGAGACGCACAGCATTAGAGCCTATATCTATTGCGGCATATTTTTTTATGGTAAGCACTATACTTTAGAGAGTTTATTTACGTAATAATCATAAGTAGCAAATTGTGATCTTATTACTGGCTTATCATCTGTTTTATATCTGTTATCCATCTCTTTATTGAGTACACGGGCTTTTACATTGTCACTCCATGCAATGTCATGAGTCTCTATTATTTCCTTCTTAACATCCTCATCATAAATAGGTACAGTTACCTCTACCCTATTATCAAGATTACGGCTCATCCAGTCTGAGGAAGAAATAAATACTTTTTCCCATCCTGGTTCTCCAAAAATATAGACCCTAGTATGCTCTAGAAATTTATCGATAACACTAATAATCTTAATATTCTCACTCATCCCTGGAACTCCAGGAATAAGGCAGCATACCCCGCGTACAATCATCTCTATCTTTACACCAGCATTACTTGCCTCATAAAGCTTATCTATGATTTCATAATTAGATATACTATTAAGTTTTAATCGTATTAAACCAGTCCCACCGTTTTTTACAACTTCTATTTGTTCTTCAATAAGCCTATACATCTTATTTCTAGAATAGTGTGGTGCCACTACAAGATGCTTATATTTATTTACGATATAATTAGTATCAAAGAAATTAAAGAGTTTATTTAAATCCTTTAATATTTCCTTATTTGCTGTAAATAGTGTGTAGTCTGTATAAATACGTGCTGTAGCGTGGTTAAAATTTCCAGTACTTATAAAGCCATAACGCACTATCTTACCCTCTTCCTCTCTATCAATAACACAAACTTTACTGTGCACTTTTAGACCAGGTACACCAAAAATGAGGCGTACACCTTCATTCTGCATTTTCTTGGCATATCGCATATTTGATTCCTCGTCAAAACGCGCTCTAAGTTCTATTTGTACCGTTACCTCTTTGCCATTTTGTGCGGCGTTTATAAGAGCACTTGCAATACTTGATAATTTTGCCAGTCTATAGATTGTAATCTTTATAGATCTCACTTTTGGATCTAGTGCTGCTTCTCTCAAAAACTTGATGGTATAAGAGAAGCTCTGGTAAGGGGTATATTGTAAAAAATCTTTTTTGGCTACAACCGAAAACAGACTATCCTCAAGACTTATACCTGGTATAGGCAAAGGTTTTACACTTGGATAATACAGCTCTTGCCTATTAAATGTAGGGAAATTCATATAATCCTTTCGGTTGTGGTAACGACCTCCAGGTATGATACTATCCTTACGTTTTATACCTAATTTATTAAGTAGAAACTGGAGTGTTTCCTTTTCTATAGTTTTATCAAATACAAATCTTACAGGTTCTCCATCTTCACGTCCTTTAACGCTTCGTGTAAGTTTTTCTAAGAAACTTTTACCCAGATCAGATTCTATATCGAGTTCTGCATCACGTGTTATTTTAATCATATGAGCAGTGATACTGTCATAATCAAAAATGCTAAAAATCGTATCAAGATTATACCTTATGATATCATCAAGCATCATGATGTAATCCTTACCATCTACTTGAGGCAATACTACAAAACGATCTATTGTGCTAGGTATTTCTAAAAGTGCATATAACGGCTTTTTTGTATCAGATAGCACCATCTTAACCATTAGATAAGCATCTAAATCTTGAATACGTGGTAACTCCACATCTTCTCGCAAGATTATGGTCTCTACCGCCAGAGAAACTTGATCTGTAAAGAAGTCCTTAATAAAGGCTTTATGCTCTGGAAGTGTAATTTGATTCTCCTTGAGCATGTAAATATTTTGCTCTTCGAGCTTATTGTAAATATCTGCAAGTATTTTAAGACTTTCTGTTTGCTGTTCTATAACTACCTCTGTGATCTTTACTAGTAGCTCTTCGGCAGAATATACTCCTAAGGCTTTTCTTCCGGTTTTTCCAGCATCTACAATCCTACGCACAGTAGCATATCGCACTCTAAAAAACTCATCAAGGTTATTTGAAAAAATACCTAAAAAACGAAATCGCTCAATGAGTGGCACATTTTCATCTGCTGCTTCTTGCAACACCCTTGCGTTAAATTGCAACCAACTCAACTCACGGTTTATATATCTATTTTCGTCTGTTTGCGTCATTATTATAATTCTTTAGGAGCTTTGTAATAAATCGTCTTTCCTTGTTTAAGGTCTTTCCAGCTATTAATATCAAAAGTTATTGCAGTAAACGCTGCTGTAGAAACATTATCTATAGTTTTACTTCCGTACGTATTAACCACATTAGTCATTGCATTATTATGGCCAAAAACCATCAAGCAATCTACCTCATCACTCACATTACGTATCACCTCAACAAGGTCTGCACCTGCAAAATCATACATTTTATAATCAAGTACTAAGTGCTTATCATCTATCCCGTAAGCTTGTGCAAAAAATAAAGCGGTGGTTTTTGCTCTTAACGCATCACTACTCATCATAAGATCTGGCTTAGGCATTGCTGCCGCAATATGGGCTGCCATAGCAGGTGCATCATTTAAACCTCTTTCATTAAGCGGTCGCTCATGATCTATAACATCAAATTTCCAACTTGATTTTGCGTGTCTTACGAGGTAGAGTGTTTTCATATTACGAGGCTAATCTTTCTTTAATCCACTTACCGTTATCAAGTCTGTAGCGTATTCTATCATGTAAACGGCTTGGTCTTCCTTGCCAAAACTCGATAGATACGGGCTTTACAATATAACCACCCCAGTGTGCTGGACGTGGTATGTCCTTGTTTTCATAAGCGGCTTTGAGTTCTTTCATCTTATCCTCAAGCACTTCTCTACCAGCGATCACACTACTTTGGTCAGAAACCCAAGCGCCTAGCTGACTGCCTTTTGGTCGTGCATTAAAATAAGCATCACTTCGCTCTGCAGTTACCTTTTCTATACCACCTTTGATAATCACTTGACGTTCTAGATTAGGCCAGAAAAAAGAAATCCCAACCTTGTTGTGGTGAGCAATACTCTCCCCTTTTTCGCTTGTATAGTTAGTGTAAAAAACAAAACCATCTTCGTCTAGTTCTTTGAGAAGAACAATTCTAGATTTTGGAAAATTATCTATACCCAAAGTGGCAACAGTCATTGCATTAGGCTCGGCAACGCCTCCGGCTTCTTCCACCTCCTTAAACCAGGCTTTAAACTGATCCATAGGGGTTGTCGCAGAGTTTTCAAGTAATAACTCGCCTTTCTCGTATGATTTTCTGTAGTCGTGTAAGTCTCTGTTCATTGCAGTAAATGTACGAAGACCAAAATGAAGATAAAAGTTAGAATTAATCCATAATTCGTAAAAATAGATTAAATTTTTACCTCAAAAACGTCGAAATATAATTGAGTACGCTTTCGCGAAAGCGCAACTCATTACTTCTTCATAAATCTCTTTTTAATTAGCAATTTACGCACCTTATCATTGTGTTTTCTAATACGCGTAAACTCTTCATAATCCATATCCTCATCATCTACCCCTGATGCGGCAAATTGCCCTTCAAAGTTCTCTAGCATCTCCACACGATCTGTGTAGATGTTGTAGCGGCGATGCTCTGTAAACCCTTCTGCTTGTAAAAAATACTCACATATGTATTGATCTTCAAGCATAAATATCTTGAAAGTAATACTGATATTTCCTTTTACAGAAGTAGATCCATAAATAGTATGGATTTTTTTGAGCTGTGTATCAGGACTTACTAAAAAAAGGTTACGAGGTATCAAAATATCAAAATGCTCTTGCAATTTTGCTAGTACTGGCTTTGCTATTTTTTTAATTTCTTCTTCCATCATAACTCTTTAAAATGTGAATTCTTTACCATCGTCTCCCAATAAGACATTTTCAAAATAGGGCCTAGCTTCTTCTTTAAATAGATTTAGATCTCCATATCTTATAGAATAATGACCTAATACTAAACTCTTCACCTCTGCTTTTGCGGCTATTTGTGCAGCTTGTGCTGCTGTACTATGCCCTGTAGGCTTGCATAAATGTGAATGACTTTCTAAAAAAGTTGCCTCATGATATAACACGGTGGCTCCTTTAATTTGTGTAGCAACAGATTCTTTATACGCTGTATCACTACAATATGCATAGCTTTTGGGAGTATCTGGGTCAAAGGTAAGCTTATCATTAGGTATAAGCGTCCCATCGTCTAAAGTAATATCTCCCCCTTGCTTAATTTTTGAATAATAGGCCTTATCTATCTCTAGGTTGAGACACGCATTTATATCAAGCTTACGTTCACCAGGTTTTTCTTGAAAGTAAAAACCGTTTGTATAAATACGATGTTTAAGCGGTATCGTAGTAACCGTCACCTGCTCATCCTCATATATAATCGTAGGTTCTTTACTTGTAATCTCTACAAATCGCAATGGATAACTCGTAAACCCTTGTGTTATTTTTAATTGTAAAAGTATAATCTCTTTAAGCCCCTTAGGCCCATATATCGTAAGAGGAGCAGTTCTTTTGAGCAGACTAAAGGTCGTAATGACACCCATAAGCCCAAAAAAATGATCCCCATGCAAATGGGATATAAATATGTGCTTTATGCGAGAAAATTTAATCTTATTGCGGCGTAGTGCAACCTGCGTACCTTCACCACAATCTATAAGGAATAGGTGATTACGTATGTCTAACACCTGGGATGTGGGATTTTTAAAGGAGCTAGGAGCTGCCGCATAGCAACCTAAAATGGTAAGATGTAGATTGCTAGGCATAAAAAGTTTTAAAATCCGAGATCGCGTTCAATCTCTTCCATTTCTATAATATCTCCAGCCTCCTCAATTGTAGGAACTACAATCATCTCATCTGGAACTACATCATAATTGATCCCTGTATTTACAAAGATAAATGACTTCTTATCTGCACGCTGGTAGTTAGATAGCTTTAAGAATTGCACAAGATCCTCAAGTGTAAGATTTTCATACTTAAGCAAGTCAATTACTAGATTCTTTTGGTCGTAATGCGTAGGCACTACGTTTTCTAGGTGCACTGCAAAATCACGGACATCTGTACGATCATCTGCTAGTATAGTATAGGTAGGTTTTTCTGTAACCGTCATTATTTTTTAATTTTTGAAGCTAGAAGATACATTACCGCCATTCTCACCGCAACGCCATTTTGCACTTGATCTAAGATGATTGCATGTTCTGAATCTGCTACGTCACTCGTAATCTCCACACCTCGGTTTATAGGTCCTGGGTGCATGATTACAATTTGCTTATCTAGAGAATCTAGTAACTTTTTGTTCACTCCGTATTGCTGGGTGTATTCTCTTGTGCTAGGGAAGTAACTAATATCCATTCGCTCATTTTGTACGCGCAGCATATTTGCCACATCGCACCATTCAAGCGCTTTGCGCAAGTCTAGCTCTACTTCTACTCCTAGTGATTCTATATATTTAGGTAAAAGTGTTTTTGGACCACATACTTTTACGTTTGCTCCTTGTAACTTAAGCGCATATATATTTGATAGCGCAACACGGCTGTGAAGAATATCACCTACAATCACCACGTTTTTTCCAGCAACATCACCTAGACGTTCTCTTATAGAATAACTATCTAGTAATGCCTGAGTAGGGTGCTCATGTGCCCCATCTCCAGCATTTACAATACTTGCGTTAATGTGTTTGGATAAAAATACACCTGCACCAGGATTAGGGTGTCTCATTACTACCATATCCACCTTCATAGATAAGATATTATTTACCGTATCGATAAGTGTTTCTCCTTTCTTTACAGATGATGCTGCTGCCGAAAAGTTGATTACATCTGCACTTAAACGTTTTTCTGCGAGCTCAAAAGAAAGCTTGGTTCGCGTGCTATTTTCAAAAAAGAGATTTGCAATAGTAATATCACGTAGTGATGGCACTTTTTTAATAGGGCGATTAATCACTTCTTTAAAGTGATCTGCCGTTTTAAAAATAAGATCAATATCTGCCTCGTTTATATATTTGATTCCTAACAGATGATTGACACTCAACTCGCTCATAATACTTAGCTTTTTACTAGATATACGGTATCTTCTCCATCATTCTCCTCCCAGCACACCTTCACTTGTTCATCATTTATAGCATCTACCTGACGCCCTTTATAATCTGGTTGGATAGGTAAATGACGAGAGAAACGTCTGTCTATAAGACATAATAACTCTACTTCTTCTGGTCTCCCAAAACTCTGAACAGCAGTAAGAGCAGCGTTTATGCTACGTCCAGTGTATAAGACGTCGTCTATAAAGACCACCTTCTTATCCTCTACTACAAAATCTATTTTGGTCTTATTTGCTTCTAGTGTTTTCTCGCTACGGCGAAAATCATCACGATAAAACGTAATATCTAGATAACCTAACTTGATAGCCTCAATGCCATAGTCTGTGGTGAGCAACTTCTTGATACGTTCTGCTAGATAAACGCCGCGAGGCTGTATCCCAATAAGAACGGTATTTTTAAAATCAGTATGATTTTCAATGAGTTGACAAGCCAGACGATTGAGAATGATGTTAATCTCTGTCGCAGTAAGAAGTACTTTTTGGCTCATAGAATTTTCCGAAATCTGTTCGGGAGTCAAAGTTACATAATTCTGTGGATTGATGGTAGTGTTTGTTACGCTTTCGCGAAAGCGTATCTATTACTAACTTCGTTACAACCTAAACGCTGAAAAAGATGCTACAAACTCAAACATGGTGGAAAGAAGGAATTGTATACCAAATCTACCCTAGATCTTATCGTGATACCACTGGTAACGGCATAGGTGACTTGCGTGGAATCATAGAAAAATTAGATTACATTGCTAGTCTAGGAGTAGACATTATCTGGCTCAACCCTATTTATGATTCGCCTAATGATGATAACGGTTATGACATACGTGATTACCGCAAGATTATGGCAGAGTTTGGCACTATGGATGATTTTGACGAGTTGCTTTCCGGAATGAAATCTAGAGGACTCCGACTAGTGATGGATCTCGTGGTTAATCATTGTAGTGACGAGCATGTGTGGTTTAAACAAAGTAGGACTTCTCGCGATAACCCTTACCGAGACTACTTCCACTGGTGGCCAGCCGAAAAAGGTACACCTCCAAAAAGATGGAGTTACTTTGACGTAGAAGAAAATGCATGGCAATACGATAAGCAAACAGATGCCTATTACTTACATTATTTTGCTGTAAAACAGCCCGACCTCAAATGGGAAAATCCAAAAGTAAGAGCCGAAATATATGACATGATGCACTTCTGGTTTAAAAAAGGTGTTGATGGTTTCCGTATGGATGTGATTCCTTTTATAAGTAAAGACATCAACTACCCCGAAATTGACGCAAAAGAACCTCATGAATACATTGCGTATTACGCAAATGGCCCAAAAGTGCATGAATACCTCAACGAACTCAATACGGAGGTAATCTCAAAATACGATGCGTTTACAGTAGGTGAAGGCCCAGGGATAAGCATTGATGATGCGCTAGATTTTGTTCATGAAGAACGCAAGGAAATGGATATGTTCTTTCACTTTGACCTGATGAGTTTAGACCGTGCTCCTGGAGAGGTTTTTAAAATGCGTGATGGCGGCTACTCATTACCAGAATTTAAAAAAGTATTTAGTGATTGGGATGCTGCATTTGCAAAAGCTGGCTGGGGATCTTTATTTCTAGCAAACCATGATTTTCCGAGGTCTGTGAGCCGCTGGGGTAATGACACCCAAGAACACTGGAGAAACAGTGCTACCCTACTTCAAACATTTCTATTAACCATGCGCGGTACTCCTTATTTTTATCAAGGTGATGAAATTGGAATGACTAACGTACGTTTTACAGATATAGAAGATTATCGCGACATTAATACGATTAACAGATATGAGACTGTAAAAAACAGAGGCGGAGATCTTGAGGTCTTTATGGACAGTGAGCAACATGCTGCTAGAGAAAATGCACGCACGCCCATGCAGTGGGATCAAACAGAAAACGCTGGCTTTACTAGTGGCACTCCGTGGATAAAGCTCAATGAAGACTACAAAATAGGTATCAACACAAAAGACCAACTCAATAAAAAGGATTCGGTACTCTCCTACTTCAAACAGATTGTTGCTGTCCGTAAAAAGTACCCAGCGCTTGTTTATGGCGCTTATGAGTGTATCAAACCCGAAGATGAGCAAGTATATTGCTATACGAGAACGCTTGAGAGTGAGCGTTTCTTAGTGCTATTAAACTTCTCTGAGGATACAGCACAGTTCTCGTTACCGCTTTCAGTAAGCTATAACAGGAAAATCAAAGTCATTTCTAATGATAAAATAATAGATGACAAGACCTTCAAGGAGTTTACACTCCGCCCATGGCAAGCGATTGTGTATCGCTTAGAAAACTAGCCGTCTATAAAAATGTAAACAGCAATCCCTATAAAAACGATAATTTGCAGCCACTTTAAAACAACACCCGCATTCTGATTTGTACGAAGTACATGAGAGATTTTTCCTGCCACGAGTGCGATACTCCCGAAGATGACAAAGGATTCAAGCATAAACAGTAATCCTAACACATAAAATTGATACACCGTACTACCGTCTGGCTCCCATAGAAATCCAGGAAAGAATGCTAAGAAGAATATCGTCACCTTAGGGTTAAGGATATTCATAATCACACCTTGTTTAAAAAGGGCTGTGTATGATTTTTTTGGAGCACCATCTGCGAGATTAATAGACGCATCGCTACGGTATACTTTAAAGGCTAGATAAAGCAAGTACATTGCTCCTACCGTTTTAATTGCAAAAAACAGAAAAGGCGAAGCAGCAATCACTGCCGATAGTCCAAAAGCAACGAGTGTAGTATGTACAATACATCCAGATATTAACCCTGCAGTGGTTGCAAGTCCAGATTTACTACCATTTGCAACGCTCTGTGTGAGTACATAGATGTTATCTGGCCCTGGCGAAAACGCAAGCAAAGCAGTTGCTGCCAGAAAAGCGATGAGAGATTCTATCAAAGGAATACTAATTAGTTAGTCCATGCAAAATAAGAAAAAACAAGACACAAGCAGCCCTACCACTGTCGTTCCTTCCACATCGAGTAAAAGCCTAGCAATAATAAAAGACCTGCCGCAGCAAGCTTTGCCCATTGCGGGATAAAGGTTGCGATATCAGGTTTCATGGCAAAAAGCATGACGGCAATGGATGCAAAAATAAGTTTATGAGAGTTCCTCATGGTATGAATTGATTAGCGTGTAGTTACTAGACGATGGTAACTTACTATCCTTTCGCTAAGATGGCGTTATTTATCTCTTTAATCAATTGTGGACCTTCGTATACAAACCCTGTATAGAGCTGTACCAATGATGCTCCTGCTTCAAGTTTATCTAGAGCGTCTTGCGCAGAGTGAATTCCTCCTACGCCTATGATTGGGAATGAGTTATTACTCTTATCTGATAGGTATTTAATCACACGTGTAGAACGATTTGTAACTGGCTTGCCGCTTAATCCGCCATTACCTATTTCTTCTAGGCGAGCGTCCGTGGTTATTAAACCTTCTCTATTAACAGAGGTATTACTTGCGATCACACCGTCTAGCCCTGTTTCTTTTACAAGGTCTATAATCTCATCTAGTTGCTGGTCATTGAGGTCTGGAGCGATTTTAAGAACAATAGGTCGCTGTACTGCATACGCCTTATTCGCCTGTTGTACTGCACCTATAAGTTCTTCTAGATAGTCTTTATCATTCAATTTTGCATGACTTGACACATTAGGGCAACTTACATTAAGCACAAAATAATCTACTACAGGATGTAATTCGTGAAAACAAGTTAGATAGTCTGCTGTATAATCTTCTGGCTTGGTATCGGTGTTTTTACCAATGTTTCCACCGATAATAATGTTGTTGTTTATACGAGATTTTAATCGAGTTACCGCTTCGGCTACTCCTCCATTATTGAAGCCCATTCTGTTTATGAGCCCTTGATCTTCTTTTAATCTAAACAGACGCTGCTTTGGGTTTCCTGCTTGTGCTTTTGGAGTAACGGTACCTATCTCAATAAAACCAAATCCTAAGTCCCCAAGTTCATTAAAAAGCTTTGCATCTTTATCAAAACCTGCCGCTAGTCCTACGGGGTTTTTAAAAGTAAGGCCCAGGACTTTGCGCTCTAGTCGCTTGTCTTCCACCTTTCCCATACGATTAAGAAGTCCGGAGAGTCCTAATTTATGTAATCGCTTTATCCATCTAAAGGTAAAATAATGCACTTTTTCTGGATCAAAGGAAAAGAGAATTGGGCGTATGAGGAGTTTGTACATTTCGGTGGTTTCTGTGGTGCAAAAATAGTCCAAAAAGAGGTATTTTTGAAGCAGAACTGAATGATGATTTCTACGCTTTCGCGAAAGCGTACTCACAACCACCCATTATGATTGATAAAGACGCACTTCTTAAAAGATTTATAAGCTACGTAACTACCTATACCGAAAGTGACCCTAACAGTGATAACACGCCAAGTACTGAGTGCCAGTGGGATCTTGCGAGACAGCTCAAAGATGAACTAGAAGCAATGGGAATGAGTGAGGTGACTATAGATGAGCATGCGTATGTGATGGCGACACTGCCTAGCAATGTAGATCACGATGTGCCAGTTATTGGTTTCATATCACACTTTGATACAACTCCAGATTTTACGGGGAAAGACGTAAAACCACAGATTTGGGAGAATTATGATGGTGGTGATCTCGTTCTCAATAAGGAACAGAATATCGTGTTGTCTCCAGAATACTTTGATGATTTAAAGCAGTACAAAGGGCAAACTATTGTAACTACTGATGGTACTACCCTACTTGGAGCAGATGACAAGGCGGGTATTACAGAGATTATGGAAGCGATGAAATACTTGCTTGAAAATCCTCAAGTAAAACACGGAAAAATACGCGTAGGCTTTACTCCAGATGAGGAAATAGGTCGTGGTGCACATAAATTTGATGTAGCAAAATTTGGTGCAGAATGGGCGTACACTATGGATGGTAGCCAGATAGGCGAACTAGAATATGAGAATTTTAATGCTGCTGGAGCGGTGGTTACCATAGAGGGTAAAATTGTACACCCAGGCTACGCAAAAGGTAAAATGGTAAATAGTATGTACATCGCTACAGACTACATAAACAGCTTACCTAGACTAGAAACTCCAGAGCATACTTCTGATCGTGAGGGATTCTTTCACTTATATGATATTAACGGAAGCGTAGACACTACAACGCTAGAATATATCATAAGAGATCACGACAAAGGACACTTTGAAGCTCGTAAACAAATGATGAGCCAACTAGCAGATGAGCTCAATGCGCAGCTAGAAAAAGAAGTAGTGACCGTAGAGATTAAAGATCAGTACTTCAATATGCGGGAGAAAGTAGAGCCTGTAATGCACATTGTAGATATTGCAGAGGAAGCAATGAAATCATTAGACATAGAGCCACTTATTAAACCTATACGTGGAGGTACAGATGGATCACAACTCTCATTTATGGGGTTACCATGTCCTAACATATTTGCTGGAGGTCATAACTTCCATGGGAGATATGAGTATGTACCTGTGGAGAGTATGATGAAAGCTGTTGAGGTGATTGTAAAAATTACAGAAATCACAGCTCAAAAGAACGCTAGCAACTAGTTAATTACTTATGAATCCTTCTGCTACAGGCTGGATAAATAAACACTTCCCAAGGCTTCTTGACTACCTTGTTAAGAAGCCTATGGATGAGCGTGAATTTTATGACTCGCTACGAGCCAAGGGTTTTATTTATGGACACTCGCTAGACACCTTGCTGGATAGTGAATCCTCACAGCTTAAGTGGACGGTACAAGAGAAAACGAAGATTAACCTCTTTGATGCTCTTGCTTTTACATACTACGATACAATTACAAATGCAAGGCAAGAAGATTGCCTAGAAGCTATCGTTTCATTTTATAAACTGTTAGACAAAAAGGAACAGTACTTTATTAAAATCCCATTGGGTAATGAATCTGCTTCCTCTAAGGTGGAGAAAATTATCCACCAGCGAGTGCAAACTAATGAGTCTGCTCTGCAGAAGAGTTTTAGCCATCTTATCACTAATGCTTTAGTGTTTATAGACATCTTAAGTTTTGATCACTACCTCATTACTCAGGGTGATCCTTATGAGTATGCAAAAAACCTAGAGGCTGTTCTTACAGAATCTATATGGCTTGCATTGCAACAAAAAGAAAGTAAAGATGAATATAACAAGCTCCTTATAAAACTATTTGAAAGCTCTGTACGTTATAACGAACTCATAAAGCACACGCATACTGAAGTTTCTGAGATTAACCTCGGGATTATCACAGAACCCCTAGAGCAACAATACCTTCTAGATTTATGTAGTCTATCACTATGGGATGATGAGAAAATCGATAAGCATGAACGCGAATTCATAATGCAGTTCTGTACGATTATGGGACTTGATGAAAAAGGGTATCTAGATGCGGTACTTGCTGTAAAAACTTTTTTGACAGAACACGGCACAGAGATATCATATCTTAAATATAGCAATCCTATAAAGCATTTTTATAGTCAGACGACTTCTTCTGTGGGTAATCTTATATCACGTAATAGCAAACGTCTTGTGAGAGAAATAAGAGAGAGTCGTGACTTGGTAATTTTACTAGGTCAGTCTACTACCCGTGATTTATCTAAAGAAGAACGTAAACTAGTAAAGAAACAACTACTTGACATTTGTAAAAGCATACCGTCACTCGCTGTATTCTTACTTCCAGGAGGAGGATTACTACTTCCTATTCTCGTGCGATTAATTCCTACAATGCTCCCTAGTGCTTTTAATGAGAATCTTGAGGATTAGGCAATCCACGTTTTAAAGTCTTTTACACGCTCTCTGCTCACAATAATTTCTTGCTCATTCCACGTATTGAGCTTTATTTTTAGTCTTGAGTTTGTGTAGGCTATGATATCTGCTATGGCATTGATATTTACGTAAAATTTCCTGCTTACGCGAAAGAATGTCTCAGGCTCTAGATCGTTTTCTAGTAGCTCCAGCGTAGTATCAAGTAAATAATTACGTCCATCTACGGTACCTGCGTAGGTTCCTTTGTTTTCACTATAAAAACACTCAATCTCATCTATAGGAATCATTTTTATATGCTGTCCTATTTTTGTGGTAAAACGCTTTTTATACTCTCGCTCAACTGGCGTTGCACCTAGCAACTTTCGGATGTCTTCAAAGTTGAGTGACACGTCTTGCGACTTAGGCATGCGCTCCTTGTATTTGCTTACTGCTTTTTCTAAGTCTTCGTCGTCTATTGGTTTTAATAAATAATCTACGCTATTGAGTTTGAAAGCCTGTAGCGCATATTCATCAAACGCTGTTGTAAAAATAATAGCACTCTTCACCTCTACTTGATCAAAAATCTCAAAAGACAACCCATCTGAGAGTTGAATGTCTAGAAAAATCAAATCTGGGTGCGTATTTGTTTTAAACCAGGCCACAGCTTCTTCTACAGAATGCAGCATTTCATTTACAGTAACTCCTACTTCGGCAAGCATTCTATTAAGGCGTCTTGCAGATGGTTTTTCGTCTTCTATAATGAGTACGTTCATGGATTGGTTGTTTGATGATTTTTTGATGTACGTAAAAATACTAATTCTTTATTCTTGTGCGATAAGCACGCCTTCTTTCCAAATATTTGCTATCGAGTTTATGTTCATCACATCATCCACAGGAGATTTATCAAGCAATAACATATCTGCTTTAAACCCTTTTTTGATGTATCCCACATTCTCTAAAGAAAACTTATCTGCCGGTAATGAGGTAGCACTTGCTAGCACTGCTTCTATGGGTAATCCCGCTTTCGCGAAAAAAGCCAATTCCTTATACAAATCGCTGCCTATATTAATATTGGCATTTGGTGGATCTGTACCTGCTAGTATCGGAATTCCTGCATCATATAGGCGTTTAACTTCCTTTAGGAGACGCGCTTCTATTTCGGCAGTTTCTTCAGGAGTTTTATTGTAGTACAGTGGCTGAATCAATACTGTGGTAAGTATGGTAGGTATCACAAAGAAGTTTGCATCTTCATTGAGTTGATCGAGTTGTGTCGCTGTGAGAGGCGCATCATTATAAATATGTACAAGACCATCTGCACCGCTTGAGAGTGCATCAAAAGCATCTTGCGCTCGTGACACATGTACAACTGCTATTTTACCTGCTTTATGAGCTTCTTTAATAATAGCCGCTACGGTTTCTTTATCAAGTGTAGCCTTCCAAGGTTCTACAATGATTTTTATATAATCAACTCCAGCAGCTACACGATCTGCTACCCATTGTTGCGCATCTTCTGGCCCCGAAAGTGTGGGAATAGGAAAACCATATTGTGTACCGTGACCGCCTTCTGTAGTGGCTGCATATCCTGCGCGATACAATCTAGCATTTCCAGGGGTATCACGTAGATTAATCATTGCCTCTTGCATAGGTTCCATGCCGTGCATGTCTAGCAAATTGAGAACACCTGCTTGGGCTGCTTCTTGTAGTTGTGGTGCTGCCCATGTATGTACATGTGCATTAGTAAGAGCTGGCATTAAGAACTTCCCAGTGCCGTCTATGGTAGTCTGTGCAGTAAGTGGGTTTGAAGACACCTCACTGATGATTCCGTTTTCTACTTTTACAAATTGATTTGCTAAGATTTCGGTGCCATTAAATAAGGTTACATGTTCTACCACAAAACTTTGCTGCGCGCGCACGGAGTAGAAGCTCACTAATAGTAAGATAAATAGCGTACGTATCATGAATTCCTGTTTTCGCGAAAGCGGTTTGAAAACTCCTCTTCCTCTTGATCCATAAACTCTTGAATCTTGCGATCTTCCCACTTTTTTATAAATGTTAAAAATCGAAAGCCTTTAAAAACATATATCCAATGCACTAGCAGCGATAATCCCCAGAAAAAAGGTGTTGTATATCGTACCCACCACGGTGCATTACCCAGCACATCGAAGTTAAAAAACATGCCCGAATAGAATAATTGCAGGAGGATGTTAATCACAATATAAACCGTGAGGTGTCTATAAAACCCTTTCTCTTCTTCTACGCGTTTTTTTGCGCGTTCATATTTACTATTATTTGATTCCATTAGTTCTTAAATAACGTATTAGACTGTGATTCTTGTTCTTCTTTTTTTAAGTGTTCTTCTATTTTCCTTTTCTCCCAACCTTTGCCTAAAAAAAAGTTGACACCGTATAGTTTAATTGCTTCAATAACGATACCCAGTAAAGAGAAGCCTATTACCCACAATACCCAAGGATTGCGAAACTCATTGACGTAGTAGTTTATGGCTGCTACCACGGCCGAGACAATGATTGCATTGACAATCTTACCATAAAATTTTCTAACACGTTGCACATGTTCTGTAGCTCTTTGATACTTTTCTTTCTGTGTTTCCATATTATCTTATTTAAAGTCCTCTTTACGAATGTACTCATCTATCTTACGTTTTTCCCAATCTTTTGAGAAGAAAGGATTCCACCCGAAGGTCTTTGCAGCATGACTAAGTATCCCGATTCCCCAACCTGCGATAGGAAAAATAGCCCAAAAAAAACCTGTGGTATAAAAGTTTAATACTAAGAAGAAGCATACAAAGATGAGGTATGTCCCTAGGTGTGTATAAAACTCTTTAAGCTCGCTTACTCTTGCTCTTGCTCTATCGTACTTTGTATTTTCTGTTGTTGTGTTCATAATGTTTGTTTTTGTTTGATGGTGTAAATATCATATCAAAGCTTCTTTTTTTAAAGTAGTACTTACCGAAGTGTAGAAATTCATTACTGAATTGTAAAACTGTCATAAACTCATTGAAATCACCTCTTATAAACCGTATCTTTATGTAAAAAAAAAGTTATGTTCGGATTATTTAAAAAGAAAAGCGAAGTAGAAAAACTTCAGGAAAAACACAAACAGATATTAGAAAAGGCGTTCCAACTATCTAAAACTGATAGAAGTGCTAGCGATAGTTTATATGCAGAAGCTGCAGAGATTGAAAAGCAAATATCGCAGCATTCGTAATTTTGTGCATTTATTATTGTGAAATCGTTAAGTAATTGTAAAAAAAATTATATTTTACAATTGCAAACAAAAACACTCTAGTATGAAATCCCTATTCTACTCATCGCCAAAACTGAGGCGATTAATGGCGTATCGAAGGAAAGCCATGTGCAACGCAAAAAAATGGAGCAATAAAGATGAAATGGCTAGTCACAGCTACCAGATTATGGTGCATGTAATTGACCAGAAGCTCTCTGCACTTACTGTTAATAAATAAGCAATAAAGAGTCCATACTCACTAGCATAATATTACGTACCCCTTTATATTTGTGAGTATGGAACCTTTTATAGTATCTGCCCGAAAATACCGTCCCACCACTTTTAAAGATGTTGTTGGGCAACAGGCTATTACTAACACTTTAGAAAACGCAATACGCAACAACCACCTCGCTCAGGCGCTACTTTTTTGTGGTCCTCGTGGTGTGGGTAAAACGTCTTGTGCACGTATTCTTGCAAAGCAAATCAATACTGACGAGAACACAAGTCCAGATGAGGACTTTGCTTTTAACGTATTTGAGCTTGATGCAGCGTCAAACAACTCTGTAGATGATATACGTAGTCTTATAGATCAAGTACGCATCCCGCCACAGGTAGGAAAATACAAGGTGTATATTATTGATGAGGTGCACATGCTCTCTGCTGCGGCCTTTAATGCGTTTCTTAAAACACTAGAAGAACCTCCTAAGCACGCTATTTTTATACTAGCGACTACAGAAAAACACAAAATCATCCCTACGATACTTTCTCGTTGTCAGATTTTTGACTTCAAGCGTATTACAGTAACAGATGCTCGCAAGCACCTTGTACAGATTGCGCAAGAAGAAGGTATTGAAGCAGATGAAGAAGCTCTACATATCATTGCTCAAAAGGCAGATGGTGCGATGCGTGATGCATTATCCATTTTTGACCGCGTAGTAAGTTTTAGTGGTAAAACGCTTTCGCGAAATGCAGTGACAGAGAACTTAAACGTTCTTGACTACGATACCTATTTCACCACCACAGATTATTTACTTGCAAACGATATACCACAGGTACTCGTACAGTATAATGATATCTTGTCTCGTGGTTTTGATGGACATCACTACATTGCTGGTCTAGCTTCTCACTTTAGAGACTTAATGGTTTGTAAAAATCCGCCGACGATTCATTTATTGGAAGTAGGCGATACGACTAAGAAAAAATACTACGAGCAATCACAAAAAACCGATATGGCTTTCTTAATGGAAGCTATCAATATTGCAAATGATTGTGATCTTAAATTTAGAACCAGCCGTAACCAGCGACTGCTAGTAGAACTTTGTCTCATGCAACTTGCCTCTATCACTTTTGATGGAGAAAAAAAAATGACGGTCCGTTCTTAGTACCACCTTCTTATTATAAAGTAGATCAAACACAGACTGGCACAGCGCCACAAGCGCAAACGGCAGTTGTATCAAATAACACTTCAGCTACACAAGCACCAAGTGCTACAAATGCAGCAGCAGTAGCAGCAGCTGTTACGCAAACGCCGAGTACTCCTACTCCGCCGCCTACTGTACAGCAAAGTGTACCTGTACAAGAAAATACTGTTGCACCAAATACAAGTGCTCCACAAGCAACGCAAGCTCAAACGCAAAATGCAGCTCCTGCACAGAACACAGCAGCAACACCGCAAGCTGCTCCTGTAACGCCTCAAGCCTCATCTACTACTCCTAGCGTACCAGAATTATCATTGCGCAAGGATCGTGTGTCTGGGTTGTCACTTAAAGGATTACAGCGCAAAAAGGAGCTAGAGCTAAAGAAAGCTGACAAAAAAGTAGATGTAGAAAATCTACCTACAGAGCCATTTACAGAAATTGCAATGCAAGCTGCTTGGGCAGAGTATGTAAAACGTCTTCTTGCCAAAGGAGAACGTATTATTGCCTCTAACCTAGAAGCAGATCAGCCGACATTGAATGGGACTACCATTGAATTAGAGTATCCTAACGAGACTATGAAAATTGAAGTAGAACGTGCTCAAGGGCCGCTACTTGAATTTTTAAAACGTAGTCTCAACAATTATGATATTACTTTAGGAATTACGGTAAATGAAGAAGTACAGCGCAAATATGCCTATACTGCTCAAGAACGATATGATAAACTACGAGAACACAATCCTGCGCTAGATATCCTCAGGAAAACATTTGATCTCGACCTATAAAAAAAACGCTATGGAAAATAAAGAAGCTATCCAGATGCTCCACCTTAAATTACCTACAGATCCTCGCTGGGTAAATATTGTAGAAAAAAACATAGAAGAAATACTTACAGATCACGCCTACTGCGAGCAGAAAGCTGCTTCCAGTGCGATTTCCTTTATCATAGGTTTTCCAGAATACACAGAGCTTGTGAGTGCAATGAGTGATCTTGCCATGGAAGAAATGAGCCACTTTAAAATGGTGCACGATATCATGGTAGAAAGAGGATTACACCTAGGTCGTGAGCGCAAGGATGCTTACGTACACAAGCTACGCTTCTTTTTCCCAAAAGGAGGATCAAGAGTAGAGAGTTTAGTAAATAGATTGTTGGTTGCGGCGCTTATTGAAGGTAGAAGCTGTGAGCGTTTCCGCTTACTGTCTGAGGAGCTTGAAGATAAAAAGCTTGCTAAGTTTTATCGCAAACTCATGATAAGCGAGGCTGGACACTACACGATGTTCTTAAACTTTGCGCGCCAGTATGGAGACAGAGCAAAAGTAGATGCGAAGTGGCAAGAGCTGTTAGATTTTGAAAAGCAAGTAATGAAGGATCTAAGTGTTACAGAAACCATACACGGATAATATTTCCACTAGTTTTCTCAACTAAACATAAGCTTATATGCGCATACATATTCTTATCATTTCTTGTCTAGTAGTGAGCTGTATCGCTTGTAAGGAGAAAGCTCCTGTGCAAAAACCTACCACACCGTTTGATTATTTATTAGGAGACTGGGAGCGCACTAATAGTAAAGGCGGCAGCGAGACCTTTGAACACTGGAAAACAGTTACTGCTACGGAGCTACGTGGTCATGGGTACACCTTAGAAGACGAGGACACCGTTTTTAACGAGCGCATACGTCTTGTACAAAAGAAAAACGAGTGGCAACTATACATAAGCGGTCTTAATGAAACGCCCACTATTTTTAAGATTACCGAGAATGACGGTAAGTCATTTACAGCAGTAAATCCTGAAAATGAATTCCCGAAGGTGATTAGGTATTCTTACTTTGATGATGTGCTTACGGCAACCATATCTTCAGAGGAAATGGAAATTCCGTTTATATTCTGGCGGGTAGAAGATTAATCTTCGCCGAGTAGGTTGTCTATGATGGTTCTTATGCTATCGCTATTCCAGTCTGAGGCGCCTGTTTCTTTTACCACTATATTTCCTTCCTGATCGATGATGTAACTCGTAGGTATCGAGCGTTCAAAAAGTAACTCCGGTGTTTCCATCGCAGGTAAAACTGCTGGGAGGTCTAGTTCTCTTTTGGTCATAAACTTTTTGACTACTTCAGGATCTTCGTTTGTGATGAGCAAGAACGTAATCTTATCTCCATAATCTGCATACAGTTCGGCTATAGATGGTAGTTCGGCAATACACGGAGGGCACCATGTTGCCCAGTAACTTATAAAAGTCACTTTGCCCTTCCCTACGCCTACTTCGGCTGGGATTCCTTCTAGCGAGCTTACTTTATAATCAAAAGACTGGAGTTGAGTTTGGTCCTTTTTCGCGAAAGCGGACGGAGAAAATATCGCCACCTTCACCTTATTTATTGACACTTGGATAGGAGTCCTCGTCTGCGGGATAATAAGCAGGAGAATCACAATGATGAACAATATATTTTGCCAACTAAATCTTTTTTTCTGAGCCATAGGGAATAAAAAAATGCGTGTGTACGATGAGTCGTACACACGCATTAAACTTACGTTTTTTTATACTTAATTACGAGTAACCGTCACAGGTTCTGATAAGTCAAAACAACCGCTTAGGTCATTTGCATTTGCACCCACCATAAGACCGGTAAGTCCTTCCTCATAACGCAGGTACCAGATAAGGCAAACGCCCGTCCCAGCATCGTCAAAGTTTACGCCCTCTACCGCAGCCAGTGTAGGTGGTAATCCCAGAATCTCTCCAGTATCTGTAGTGATCACCCAGCTATTTAAAGCGCCTACGCTCTCTCCCGTAAGACCTAGCCCGCTTACCATATCTGGTGTGCCGTCTACGGTAAAGGTAAAAGGACCTCCAGTAATTTCGGCAGCGATGGCCTCGTTACGTACTACTTCTACAGGTTCAGATAGATCAAAAACTCCCGTAAGGTCATTTGCATTTGCGCCCACTTCTAGCCCTTCTAGTCCTGGCTCATAACGTAGGTACCAGATAAGGCAGATTCCTGCTCCTGCATCGTCAAAGTTTACACCCTGCACTGCATCTAGCGTAGGTGGTAATCCTAAAATTTCGCCAGTGTCTGTGGTAATCACCCAGCTTCTCTCTGATCCTACAGAATCACCCATAAGTGATAAACCGCTCACCATATCTGGCGTACCATCTACACAAAACTCAAAAGGCCCTCCTACGATTTCGGCAGCAAGCGGTCCCGCGTTGCGGTTTACTACAAGAAAGTTAGAGAGCTCAAAATCTCCTGCAAAGTCATCAAGATTTTCACCCGTTGCTAGTCCGCTCAAGCCATCTTGATACGCAAGGTGATAGATGTAACAAGCACCCACACCAGCATCGTCAAAGTTTACACCCTCCAGCGCTTCAAGCGTAGGTGGGATTCCTAAGATGTTTTTAGAGTCATCTGTCACTACAAAAGTAGTCACATCTCCCGCTAGTTCGCCAGTGAGTGTCACGCCCGTTACCATATCTGGAGCTCCATCTACAAAGAAGGTAAAAGGACCTCCTGCTAGCGTGCCAGCTTCTGGTGTGATTGCGTTTGTGGTTGTATCGTCGTCAGAGTCACACGATACAAGGATAGCTCCTAGAGCGAAGCATCCCATTAATAGTTGCTTTTTCATTATTGATAGTTTTTTTTATTTAATAGTGTAAAACTAAAACCATCAAGATTGCTTAAATGTAAGCTAGCTTACATTTGGTGATTTTATGCCACTTTTATGCGAATTTCATTGCGAGAAAATTCTAAAAACTGCGTTGCCTTAAGCTCGTTCATAATCGCATTAAGCGTAGGTCTTGAGGTGCCTATGAGGCTCGCGATATCTTTTTGAGTGTATGGATGTTTGATCACCGTATCTCCCGTATTTGGGCAGCAATAGCCATAATCTTCGGCTAGTTCTGTCATAAATTCCTTTACACGTGTGGTCGCATCTTTAAAGAGTAGCAAGTCCAGACGGCGTTCTAACTTTTTAAACCTGATCCCGAGAAATTTATACACCTTAAGACTAAAGCTGTGGTTATTGCGCATTAACTCCTGCATCTGGCACACCGGTACGGGGCATACCGAGGTTTTTGCATCTATAGACTGTGCAAACTCACTGCGCGACTCCTCCCCTAGTATTGCCTTCTCGCCAAAGAGTTCGCCCTTAGTAAGTATCGCCCGCACCACCTCCTTACCATCCTCTGCATAGTAGCCCAGCTTTACCTTACCCTTCTCTATCAAGTACACCTTATTTGCCGCATCCTCCTCAAAGTAAATAAAGTCCTGCTTCCCGTATTGTGAGAAGTTATGCCGTTTTCTATACTGCTTTGTTTTATGGGGACACAACACGCTAAAAACATTTACATCTTCAAGAAACCAGATTTTTGACATAGCGCGTGTAGGATTTAATTGTTACACATCTGTCGGCAACTGCTCTGTAACCTTACAGCCAGTAGGCGTTTATAGCATTGTGGGTGTAGTACGCTTACGCGAAAATGTCTCGCATTATATCCTTATGCTTTTATGAGTAATGTGTTTAGCGGGTGGTTTTTAGAGCGTGACTGCTGCCGAAAATTGATATCCTTTTGAAGTAAAGTGACTTATTTTCAATTATTTCGCTATAAATGAGGATTACCGTATGGCAGTTTGGATTTGAGGTGGTAGATTAGTGGTTTGCTTGTAGGTATTGATTATTTACAGCAATAAATGGTAATCTTAAATAATCTTTTTATGAACTGATATTCATTGGTTTGTGGTGGGGGTTTTGGTAGATTTCTTGGGGATAGAACTTGTAATATAACAAACGCAATCAATAGAATGAAAAAACTGAATTTAATTTATCTAGTTTTAATTGGCTTATTAATTTTCACAAGTTGTTCAAGTGATGACAGTGATTTAGAAAACACAAATGAAAGTACAATTGAAGTAACTATTAATGGAACTGACTATTCTTTCAATACTTTCACAGTCGTTAAGCATTTTGAAGGAACGGCAAACGATGATGAATTTCCAGATTATTTCACAGTAGAGGCCAGAATTAATAATCAATCAGATATAATAGTTGATTTTGATGTAGAATTAGGCTACACAGGAGATTCTTTTGATGGTACTATTATAGGAGAATTTAATCTTAGAACAAATTCCAATAGCAACACATGCGACTATTTTGGAGTAAATATAGATCATCCTATGATTAATGTAACGGTAAACAATGAAGATGAATTTATTGCGACATTTTCTTTTACCAATAATTATGGAGGAGGATGTGGCAACGATTCAATTTTTGGAGATGAAGTATCTTATACTAATGGTTCAATTTATATAGATTTATAATAGAAGTCTTAAATATTAGATTGCTTGAAAATACTCATTGTTTTAAATACTTCAACAACATAAAGAATGAAAATAAAAAGTAAAAATCCTTTTTTACGCTTCAATATTGAAGGTTCAGACTATTTAGAAAGACCGGTAAATCATTATGAAATGATTGAACTTAGAAAAAGAGCACTTATTTTCATTCTAGATTATAGTTTACTCTTCGCTTTTATATATCTAACAATTCATTTTGTAAAGATTTTTACGCCAGAAATTCCAGACAGTATTACCTACATAACTATTGCTTTTTATTCTATCGTTTTTATTTCTATAGAATATTATTTTGATGGCACAATTTTCAAAGTGCTATTTAATATTAGAAGTATGAATACAAAATGTGAGAAATTGGGAATTCATATTTTCATAATCAAATTTTTATTGAGACCAATCGCATTTGCTTTAGCTTTGATATACTTAAAGTTTTGCTTTGCTATTCTATTATGGCTTTTTGGAATTTATAAACCTTTATTTAAGTTCTTAAATGGTAAAATGGATTCTATATGGTATGATGATTTTATAAAACAAATTGTAACAAAAATTCCAAACCCTAATGGCTGATTTAAAGAAAAATAGAAAGCCTAGATATTTTTTTAAATGGCTATCCATCATTATCATTTTTTTCACTTTATCATTAAGCTTAAGCGCAGTCGTTGTTAATAAGGAGATTGAGGCAAATAATGAACATATAAAGATTCCTTTATTAAATTATCTAGAGTCGTATCATTTAGATGCTGAGATCAATGAAATTGATATTGATTTCATTTTAGATACAGGAGCTAGTGAATCAATAATTTCTAATAACATAATGGATCAAATACAAAGTGCATCAAATGATAACATCACACATCTAGAAAAGAGCTATTACATATTAGCCGATGGCTCACAGGTATATTGTGATAGAATTAATATCAAATCAATGAAAATTGGAAACCACATTATACAAAATGTGATTTTTGGAATAATGCCTAATGAGACTGATAATTTATTAGGAAAAAATGTATTGGATAAATACAAAAGATGGTCTGTAAATAAAAACTTAAATGAGCTAACACTTATTGAGTAATTATTTTCAAAATTTGTTTAAAAAAAGAGCAGATCTAAGCTAAGACTATGGTTTGTGCGTTAAGGAAAGTTGCCAATTTGACAATTCTCAAAATAGAAAATAATTAGTGAAATTTAAAAATTCGGCTTGAGTTTAAGCGAATGGTAGTTGCGTTTTTTCAGCGCTACGAGCCATATACACAACCGTTATCTCTCATTAGAATAACAAAATCATCGGATAGATTGGAAATATGCTTATGACAGAAGAAGATATAACAGGTAAACTAATATTACCATACCTAAATGACTTAGGATTTGATGTATCTGAAATTTCATTAGAGAAAGGGTTCAAGATAAGACTTGGAAGGAAAAAGTATGCTAGAGGAAGATCAGATATTCTTATCAAAAGAAATAATAAGAACCTATTTGTAATTGAGGTGAAAAATCACTCGATTTCTATCACTGATGATGATATCGATCAAGGAATTTCCTATGCAAGATTATTAGACGAAATAGCTCCTTTTACAATTATAACTAATGGAAAAATAAAAAGGGTTTTTGATTCAATTACTAAAAAAGAAATATTTGACAATAATATTTCTGAACTATCTCCTTTCTGGAAAAATGGTTGCACTTTATCTGAAGATGATGACTTAAGAATCAGATATGAAGCACTCAGAAGCTTTATTGCATTTTCACCAGAAAACTTAAAACTCTTTTGTAACTCACAAGTTAGAGAAAGAATGGGTTCAATTTTTGGTAGTATAGATAGTCCATATTCTAAATTTGTCAAAGAACTACATGTACAGCGCAACGAACTTCAAAGTTCTTTTAAGAATTTTATTAATTCCGATTGTTCCATTTTTGGTTTAGTTGGCAATGCAGGAGTAGGAAAGACAAGTGCGATTTGTTCCTTAGCTCTTCAAAATCTAGAAGAAAAATTTGTTTTTTTTTATAATGCAGCCATTATTACCTCACCAATGGAGTGTATTTCCAAAGATCTGAATATCGCTTTTTCAACTAGAGTAGAAACAGATGTTGTTTTAAAAAAATTAGATGGATTAGGGCATTATGCAAACAAAGAAATATTAGTATTCATTGATGCTATAGATGAAAGCACTAATTCAAATATTTCTCAAGAATTAAGCGATATAGCTCTAGTTTCTAAAAACTTAAATAAAGTCAAAATTGTTATTAGCTGTAAATCAAATATTTGGAATTTAATTATAAAAATCAAAAATACTCCAACTCATCTATTTGAAGAATTAGAAAAATCACATAATAAAGTAAGTAGTTTAAATAATTCTCCAGCATTCGTTTTAAATGATTTTACAGATAAAGAATTAAAAGGTATTGTCCCGTTGTATCAAAAAGCATTTGGCTTCAAAGGAGTAATAACAAATTCATTGCTAAAGGAGCTGAAAAATGGTTTCTTTTTAAAAATATTTAGTGAAGTTTATAATGGAAAGAAGATACCAGAAAAAATAAATAATAAAGAGTTAATTAAAAAATTTTTAAATCAGTCTCTTAATAAAACAGATATTGACAAGTTAAATGCTATTAGAATTCTTTCTAAAATTGGTGCTATTCAACTTGGTCATAAATACACTTCATGGGAATCCTATAAGGATGAAGGTCTTGACGCCTATAATCTTCTTGAAAAATTAGATTTCTCACTTGATAAAAAAATACCCGAAGATTTATTTTCAAGGAACATACTAATAAAGTCAAATAAAGAAGATTCTTATAATATTTCATTTTACTATTCAAAAATTCGTGATTTCGTTATATGCTATCATTCATATAAACTTGATAAGTTAAGCGATGAAGAATTTTATACTGTTCTAAGTGATTTCTATGAAAATCATATAGGAAAAAGTGCTATTGCATTTTATATAGAAAATGCAAGCTCTTCTCATTTGTATACATTATCTAAATTCAAGAAAGATAAAGCTTTGGAATATGTAATAGGTTATGAAAATTACATTCATTCTAATTTTAAAAATTTTAAAGAGAAGTTTAATCCTGAAACATTTGGTGACATTGGTATTATACTACCAGAAGATCTTATTTACGAAGACGGTTTTGCTCTTTTACCTGTAGATTTAGTAAAAGAGAATAGAGTCCAACACCACTGCTTAAAAGATCCATTTTCTGGTAAAAATGGTGAAAATCTGTATTTCGACAGAGGTGTTATTTCAGTGTATGGTAGTAACAACAAGCTATTAGTAGCTAATCAAATTAATGTTATAAAAAAAGATATATACAAGGAGTTAGAAGAAATAATAGAAAAAGGAAAACTAAGCTTCAATAATTCTGATATACTACTTCTAGAAAAGGTTTCTTCAATACTTTATGTCTATTATGAAAAGTTAGGTTATAATTTTGAAATTGAAGATTATTATTTACCAAGATTCAATGCAATTTATCCGATTGACTTAAAAGTCTTGAAAGACAGACTTTATAAATTTATAGTAACTGAATATTATAAGAGAAAAAGTATTGACCGAACACAATTAAAAAAAGTAGTTGAAGATGCTCTATTAAATAAAATAGAGATTCCTAAATTAAATATAACTGGTGACTTCCCACCATTTGAAGAGCTATATAGAATAGTTAATATTTTGCTTGACAAAGGTTATCATATTTTAAAGGAACATCATTTGCCTTGTCCAGACTTAACAATTTCGGATACTAAAGAATTCGAAAAACTTCGTAGAGAAAAAAAGGAAAAATTTAATATTCATAAAATACGAAATTATCAATATAGCGAAGAAAAAGCCAAATTGTACATTGATAAGTTCTATCAATACTTAGAAAATTCTTATCTGGATTTTGTTGAGCATTTCTTCCCAACAATAAAAGATAGTTTTAAATACTACAAAGCAATTCCAAATGAATATTTCTTCTATATAAGAAATTTTGATGACCTAAAATGGGACGGATTTGGATACAAAACTTCTGTAAAAGGTGATTATAAAACTATTTTTAAAGATAGAGGAAAAGAAAGCGAAGCATTTAAAAAAGATAAACTGAAATTCATAAAAGCATTCTCACTAGATTTTATATTAGAAATCAATGATTATAGTAGTAATAAGTATCCTGTTCGTACCGTAGATAGATTAAACACTAAAGAAGTAGACAAACTTTGTGTAATTCGTAACTGGATTTATAAGATGTTACAAGATGATATTGAAGACATAATCAAACAAAATACTAAATAACGAGAGATAACAACATATATAAAAAATAGCGGTTTAAGGGGTTAAACGAAAATGAATTTTATAAATTTCAGTCACTTATAATCCGAAAAGTTAGTGCTTAAAACCCGCTACTTTTCATATACAATACCGTTGTGCTTAATTGATGAAAAACATTCTGCTAATAATATTAATCCTAAATTTTACCTCTTGTAATCAACTTACAAAAGAGGTTGAAAATTCATTTTCGACAATGGGAATTAAGTTGGATAGCTTAAATAATATTGAGGAGAAAAAAATAGAAAAAATCTTTAATGAAATTAACTCGAAACGGATTAAAAAATATGATGGAGAAAATTCTGCAATGATTTATTATTCTGCAATTAAACACAATCGTATTGTGGATTCGTTGATTAACAAACTTAAATCAGTTGGAGAAAACGAACTCGAAAAAAAAAATTAACAGACCGATTTGAATACGAAAAGGCTAACTTAAAAACTAAGTTAAATTCTATTACGGAATACAACACAAAACAGACAATTGATTCTTTGCTAAAACCATCGAATGACATTGATATTATGCCAAATTTTGCAATAATATCTGAATTTCAAAGCGGAAAATTAAATGCATCTGAAAGTTCGGAATTACTATTGCAGAAACTGTACGAAAAAATAAAAACTGAACTGAATAAAAACTAAGCACAACAAAGAACTGAACTAAAAAAAGTCTACTTCGGCTAAGCTCAGAATAGGCTTTTAAGCTAATTTTGATCCATAGTTTTCATCTTAGGGTCTTCCTGATTCTATGATGGCGAAGGAATTAATATGAGAACTTATTAATAATAGTTTAACCTATATGAAAAAAGTAGATTTTGACATTATACCATTATCAATATCAATCATATTATTAGTAATCTCGTTCGTAGTGATTGCTACTACAAATTATACACTTACACTCGAACATTATATAGGCTTAAGTGCTGTTATAATTTCTACTTATTTATATTTCAAAAAAAGGATGATGTACTACGTTGTCTTTGGATTAGTATTATTAATAGGTGCTTTGGGATTTCTAAATTTTTTCTATACAGCTTTTAAAATAGGGATCGGCAGTTTTGGGATTAACCCAATCATGATTGCTTTATGGATACTTCATACTGCGATTGTATATCAAATATTTGAGAAATTAGACGCCAACAAATAATGTTACAAAAGGGTAATATTATTTCAGGAAGTAATTTTATAATTTGCACTCGGTAAGACTTATACGAGACTTTACTATCACCAAACAACTAACAAACCATTCATCACAATCAAAAAATAATCATGAAAAAATTATTTCTTTTAGTACTCATTAGCTTCACTTTATTAGCATGTTCATCAGATGATAGTCCTACAATCCTGGAAGAAGAAACTAATGCTTCTCTTAAGCTTTACAAAAGAACAAACAGTTATTACGATGGGGTATTATCTTCAACTCAAGAAGTATTTTACAATAGTGAAAACAAGATTGAATCTGTTACCTTAAATGAGGTTGATTATTTAAATAGAACTTTTACAGTTAATTACACCAATGGCAATGTAAGCGGAATTACTCGTTACACAGATGTAATTAATCCAAATGGAATAGATGAAACCATTAACTACAATGACATAACGCTAACTAATAATAGCATAATTCTTGTCTCTGACGCCAGTGATAAAACCTTAGAAATTGAATTTTCTAACGGCTATGTAAACTCAACAAAGTTCTACTCAACGTCAATGCCAAGTAGCCTCTTCGAACAAATATTTACTCGTAATTCAAACAATCAACTTATTTCCAATACTACTGGTTTTGATAGTTTTGAATATTCGGATTTTGATTCTGGCAAACAACTAGATCCGTATGGAAGCGTCATGGAATATGAGCACAGTACATTCTTTATGATATTTGGTCTTGAGGTATCGAGAGATAATCCTTTGACCGCCACTTACAATGGAAACAATGGAGAAACTTATAGTCATTTTTTAGAATATGACGAACAAGGTTACGTCACAAAAGTGAGTTATGATTCATCAAACTCAAATTCAAACTATTCTGAACACCAATATATTACAGAATAAGCGGGTTCTAACCTTTGTAAGGTAAGGTCTAGACTTTCTTACCACAAAGCAACGAACAAATCATTCATCACAATCAAAAATTATTTATGAAAATAAAATTACTTTCAATCTTACTACTCATTTCTTTCAATTCAATATGTCAGACAACAATAAGTGGATATATTAGTGATAATAGCAATTGGCTGCTAAAAGATTCACCATATATAATTACTGGAAATACATTAGTCGCAGATGGAGTTTCTCTTACAATTGAACCAGGTGTAATTATCAAATTTGAAAATGGAACAACGTTTCAAGTTGATGGTGAACTAAAAGCTATAGGAAGTCCTGATAAAAAGATAACCTTTACTTCAAACAATACTTCACCGAATAATGGCGATTGGAATCACATTTTATTTAGTGACACTTCAATAGATGCTAATTATGACTCTGAAGGAAATTACCTAGATGGATCAATATTTAAGTATTGTAATTTTAGTTATGGTGGTGGTCTTGATTTAGGAATACTCAACATAAATAAATCTCGCCCTCATATTGAGTTTTCTACTTTTACTAACAGTGGCTCAGATGGTATTTATATTAATAATGCCAACCCGAAAATAGATAATTGTACTATATCAGATAATTATGGTGCTGGAATTATTTCACCGAACTATCTAAATAATAATGATATTGAAGTTATAAACTCAACTTTAAATAACAACAACGGTGGTGGTATACAGATTGAATCTTCTGGTAATGGCCTTTTAAAATTTATTAATAACAATATCAGTTTTAATTCGAAGAATGCCATTTTTGTGTATTCGGCTGGTGGTAGTGGTAGTGGTACTATCGAAATAAAAGAGAATACAATTGAAAATAATACTTCTTCTAATGGAGCTGGACTATATATAGATGGAGGCTTTGATATTGATATAACATGCAATAGTATTTCAAAAAACTCAGGAAACAAAAATAGTGCTCTGTATATGAGGAATGGGTACAATCCTTACACTATAAATATCAAGAATAATGCTTTTTTAGAAAACACTACGTCTTCTGGTCATGTTGTTGAGTTTGAATACCAGATTTCTTACACAACTACATTTAGCTTAAATAATAATTTTTTCAAAAGTAATGTTGCCTTAAATAATTCAATAATAAACATTTGGGGAAGTCTTAGTTTTGATGCTTATCGAATTAATTACAATACCTTTTTTGACAATTCAGCAGTCTCAACATTAAGTTTAAATCGCTTTAGCGGAGTAATCTCTAATAACAATTTTTTGGATAATGAAACTAGTTATCAAATCAATAATCTTAACGAAACTGGAGAGTTAGATATTAATGCACAAAATAATTACTGGGGAACAAACGACATAAATAATGTCGATATATATGACTGGTTTGATTTAGGTTCTTTATCAATTGTAGAATTAAGCCCTATATTGAATAGCTCTATTACCACAGATACAGAATGTTCTCCATTGACTCTTAATTTAGGTAAGATTGCTATGAATAATAACAGTCTCAACATTTGGCCAAATCCCTTTAAAGATGAATTAAATATAATTGGTGATTATATTGAAAATTCAAATGTTCTTGTTGAAATTTATTCTATTCATGGTAAATTAATGAGAAGAGAAAACTTATCACAACAATCAGGTTCTATAAAAATCTCAAATACTTCTATGGTTCCAGGAGTTTATTTATGCAAAATTGTTATTGATAACGATAATATTATTTACAAAAAGATTATGGCTAAATAAGAAAACAAAAAAACATTCATCACACTCAACCACACCAATGAAAAAACTACTACTTCCCCTACTCCTTGTTGGAATTCTTATTGCAGGATGCAATCCGTCTACAGAGAAAACAAATACGCTACAAGAGTTCTTCAGTTATACTGAGAATGGCGAAACATTAATCAGTGCGCATCGCGGTGGTAAAAGTTATGCAGGCTACCCTGAGAACTGCTTAGAAACCATGAAATACATCAAAGAGTCTATTCCAAACGCGTTGTTTGAAATTGACGTGGCAAGTAGTGAAGATGGCGTTCTATTTCTTATGCATGACAGTTCGCTGGAAAGAACAACAACAGGCTCTGGAAGAGTTAATCAAAAAGATTGGGAAATACTATCACAACTCCACCTCAAAGATGATTTTGACTCCATTACTAATTATAAAATCCCATTATTTAAAGATGTGTTAGACTGGGCAAAAAAGGAAAATGCTATACTCACGGTTGACATTAAGCGCAGCGTTGATCCAGAACTTGTACTCCGTTTCATAGAGGAAAATGATGCCTTAGCGCAATCGGTGATTATTACTTACTCTATGGAGACGGCACAGCAACTTTACAAGTTAAATCCTGAGGTTGTACTTTCTGTGAGCATTAGAAATATGAAAGAGTTTGATACAGCTGCTAGCTCTGGCATTCCATGGAAAAATATGGTGGCTTTTACGGGAACCATAGAATCAAATCCATCACTGTATGCCAAATTGCATGAAAAGGGAGTGATGTGTATGCTAGGTACGTTAGGTAACCTTGATAAAAAGGCCAAAGCAAGAGGCGATGTACTCTATAAAGAATGGACAAAGCTTGGCATAGACGTCTTTGCAACCGATAGACCACTTGAAGTGCAAAAAGCGCTTGTAAAGTAGCAAATCAACCAGCAACACCTAGTATTAAAATAACCCAGTAACAGCATTTACGACCTTAGATTACCACACTCATGAACAGACTAACACTTCTACTCCTTTCAATCGTATTAATTTCTTGCAATAACACCGAAAAGAAAGAGCAGCTTCCAGAGAAAAAGGAAGTTGTACAACCCACAATAAAATCTATAGAAGAAGTCAAAAGTAAAATCAAGCGTTTTAATGATTTCATCCCGAGCGATTATGAACTTGTGATTTCTAGAAATGAACTCAATAAAGTAATGTCAGATTTTAATAAAGACGGCGTTTCTGATTATGCGGTATTACTAGCCAGCGGAAAAAACGACAGAGACTACTCAAACACAAAAGATGTGCGACTTGCGATTTTTGAAGGCCAAGCAGATGGTTCTTTTGTACTCAAAAGCCAAACCGGAAATTTGACCTCGGCCTTTTTACATGTAAACCCTAACCGTAGGATAAAAGTTGCCAGAGCCAATGTGATCAATGTGAAGCACGAATCGATGAGACATGACTATGAGTTAAAAATCAAATATGATAAAACATACAACGACTATATGCTCATAGGCTCTGAATACAACAACTACGGCAACGCCGCAAAAGATGGAGCCGGTAACATTAGCTCAAATTTCATAGAAGGTAAAAGAGTGTCGACTATTGGTAAGAACAAAACAACAACTTTAGATAAGAAGCTCTTGCCGATTTCGGCAATTAACGACGGTAATATTTATGAATTGATTGGTGGGTAGGGCTTTAACGTCAAATAATTCAAGAGGCTATTCACACCTAATCTTCAAATAACACAAACTGTAATTTTCTACATAAATATTCAAATCAATTTTCAATATTACTAAAAATAAGGAAATCCGTAGGGTATTTCAAAAAAAAGATGGTAGATTAGCATTCGTGTTTTCTAAATTTTTCTGTGACGACATTTCAGTAATCAGCCTTTAGAAAATTATAGATGATAAATGAAGACTACCTAGCAGATTTAAATTTTAATATCAAGAACACTAATTAAAAAATAATGAAAAAATTATTATTACTTCTCCCTATTTTGATTTTAAGTATCAAATCTTATTCTCAAAATTATTTTGAAAAAGGTTATTATATCGATAACAATAACGAAAAAACAATTTGCCTGATTAAAAATATTGATTGGAAAAATAACCCAATTAATTTTGAATTTAAACTCAGTCAAGAAGGCGAGGTGCAAAAAAGGGCTTTAGAACAAACTAAAGAGTTTGGAATAGACAATACCTCAAAATATATCAGAAGTATAGTGAACATTGATAGATCAAGTGAGACAATTAGAAATCTAACTTTCAACAGGAACCCTGTTTTTAATGAAGAAGTTCTTTTTCTAAAAGTTTTACTTGAAGGGAACTCTACCTTGTTTAAATATGTGGATGGTAATATTAAAAGATTTTTTTACAAAACTGAATCTTCAAACATTAGACAACTAGTTTTCAAAAAATATAAATCAACAGAAAATAATATTATAGAAAACAATACGTTTAGACAACAATTATACAATGAGTTAAAATGTCAAACTTTAAATATGACTAACATTGAGAGAGTAAATTATACTGAAAATGATCTTGTTAATTATTTTGAGAAATATAACAAATGTGGAAATCAAGATTTTGTAAGTTATGGAAGTAAGATAAAAAGAGATGGATTTAATTTATCAATAAGACCCCGCCTCAATAGTTCTGGACTGACGATTCAAAACTCTATTTTTAATACTAGAGACACTGATTTTGATAATGAAATAGGATTTGGTTTTGGAATTGAGGCAGAGTTCGTTCTTCCATACAATAATAATAAATGGTCTATTATAGTTGAACCTACGTATCAAAGTTACAAATCTGAATTAACTTCTAATTCTGATAATGTGTCAGGTGGAGAACTAACTGCAACTGCAGATTATAGCTCTATTGAAATACCAATAGGTTTACGTCATTATTTCTTTCTAAACGAAAATTCTAAAATATTTTTAAACGCTTCTTATGTTTTAGATTTAAGTTCTAATTCATCCATTGACTTTACAAGAAGTGATGGCTCAAGTTTGAGTTCCTTAGATGTTAATACAACAGGTAATCTTGCTTTAGGAATTGGGTTTAAACAAAATGACAAATACAGCTTAGAAATAAGATATAACACTAATAGAGAACTTTTAGGTGAGTATGAATCTTGGTCTTCAGAGTACAAAACCTTATCTCTTATTTTTGGATATTCGATATTCTAGAAAACACATAAGTTGATATAATGTCCAAAATTGATATGAAAGTATTGAGTTTGGACATTTTGGCTATTACAACTAATATTAAAAGTAGTTCTCTTTCTTAAAATGGTAATAACGCAATCATTGACGTACTTGCTTCTAGCACTGGTATGATATCCCTTTAAGGTATTATTATGACGATTTTGATCTTGGGTGTGTTTGAAATTTTAAAGAAGAACTCAGAAGTTACAGATTCGTAAATAAGTTGATTTTGTAAAAGCGATTGCTGTGTTATTATTACGCTTTCGCGAAAGCGTATACTTCACTATAATTACTTGTAAATTTAAGCAACATATTAATAATAATAAGTTTCGAAAAAACATAGGTTGCTGTTTTAAGAGTATTTTGAAATAAATAGAATAAGAAGATGCTAAAAGAAAAATTTCTAAATCTCATTGAAAAGTTTTCTGATAACAACAATTACAACTTGGAATGTTGGAATGAGATAGAGAAATGTTATTCATCTAAATCTCGTCATTATCATAATCTTGAACATTTAGAAAACATGATTTCTGATTTGGAGCATGTTGAATCTCAAGTTAACAACATAAACGCGTTACTATTTTCCATTTATTACCACGACATCGTGTACAAAGCAAATCAAAGTGATAATGAACACAAAAGCGCGCTGGTTTTTAAAGAGAGAATTTCTGCAACCTCTTTTAATCATATAGAGGAATGCGTAGTGCAGATTGAGGCTACAAAAGAACACCAACTATCTTCAGATAATGACATAAATATTCTCTTAGATTTAGATCTATCTATTTTAGGCAAAAGTGAAAATGAATACAGTAAGTATTCACAAAATATCAGGAAAGAGTATAAAATCTATCCTGATTTCATGTACAGAAAAGGAAGGAAAAAAGTGCTAAATCATATGCTTGAATTAGATTCCATATTTAAAACTAGTTTCTTTAAAGATAAATATGAAATACAAGCAATCAGTAATTTACGGTCTGAACTGGATATATTGAATTAAGCAGACAAAAACGAGACGTCAGCTAATATTAAATTCAAGATTTTAATAAAATTAGCAGATGGTAAGATCGTTGAAGGAGAAACAACACCTGTAAATATTAAATAATGCGTTTTACTATCTTATTGTAAAATGTAAATAAAAGATTAATGACATCGCACTTACAAGTGTAAGCCGTTTTAAATGAACAGATTAAAGTTTTTTTATAAAATTTAGTTTAAGTAGATTTGATTAATTCATCACAATCATCAATCAAAAATTAAGACTTCTCTTTCAATCAAAAAGTTAGTTCCTATAAATGCTAGCTTTACAAGACAGTGGTCTTCTCTCTAATTATGAAAAAAACATTTTCAAACATGCTACCCGTTCTGGTTGTAGTATTTGGCTTAGTAACCATCCATGCGCAAACAAATAAAAAGCTAACTAATGCTGAATTTAAACAATGGCACCATGCGGATCTGACTACAGACTCTATTCCTGGGATTAGCACAGAAAAAGCTTATTCTTTCTTAAAAAACAAAAAAAATTCCCAAGTAATAATAGGCGTTATAGACTCGGGTATAGATTTAAAACACGAAGATCTAAAAAACAAAATTTGGGTGAATCCCAATGAAATAGTAAACAACAATATAGACGATGATAAGAATGGATTTATAGATGATATTAATGGCTGGAACTTTGCTGGAGATTTGACCTTTCAGAACTTCGAACATGAAAGAATACTAATGAATCAGTCTCTTGCAGAAAATAAATCCATAATATCTAAAGCTCAAAAGACTTATAAATCTCGATTAAAGAGAGCTAAAAAGAATATCAAAGTCGTACAAAATAGATTAGTAAATCTTGAAAAATCACATGATGCATTTTCCTCACATTTAGGAAAACCAGACTACACCTTAAAGGAAGTACTGGCGATAGAAACAACAAATGCAAACCTCAATAAAGAGATTGAGACGGTTAGAAAACATATAGAAATTATTGAGAAAATAAGCCAGAAATATGCAAGGCATGAACCTATAAATATTGACATCCCTTATCATATAGTAAATCGTATAAAGTCTAATAGAAGAGAATTAGAAATCGATAGTATTCTTATTTCTGGGAATAGCATAACAACAGATTTAAGAGCGACCCTAGGAGATAATCTTACCGACATAAAAGACACACAATACGGCAGTAATAGTCTTAACAATAACATAGATAATGAAGAGCATGCTACGCATGTAGCGGGGATAATAGCTGCGACTAGAAATAATGAAAAAGGTATCAATGGAATAACTGATAACTGCCTTATACTGCCAGTAAGATTAAATGGAGCTGGTGGTGATGAGCATGATAAGGATGTTGCCCTTTCTATAAGATACGCTGTAGACAATGGTGCTAAGATTATAAATGCCAGTATCGGGAAGGAATTCTCACCCTATAAAGAACTCGTTTATGAATCAATATTGTACGCTGCAAAAAATGATGTCCTAATTGTCATTGCGGCTGGTAATGAAAACATAAATCTTGATAAAAATTTTCAGTATCCTAATGATTCTAAAAATCTAAAAACTGAATTTTCAAATAATGTTATTGTTGTTGGTGCAACAAATAGTTATTATGGAGAAAATCTAGTAAGTATTTTTTCAAACTATGGGAAGCTTAATGTTGACATCTTTGCTCCAGGACATTCTATCTACGCGACAATTCCTAATAATGACTACGATTTTAAAGACGGAACATCTATGGCTGCACCTATGGTAGCAGGTGTTGCAGGATTAATACGTTCTTATTATCCAAGTCTAACAGCAACCCAAGTCAAGGAAATCATCCTCAATTCAGGAACAAAAATTAATATGCAAGTAAATGCTCCAGGTAGTTATAACAAAAAAGTTGACTTCTCAGATCTTTGCTCTTCAAGTAGCATTTTAAATGCGCACAACGCAGTTATTATGGCTGATCAAATGACTAATAATAAATAAACTAAGAACTATTACTATCAGCTCGCTTCACAAGATTATTGTAGAAATAAAAACTCATCGTCCATACCTCAAAACCACCATCTAATCACTCAACCTATTAAACCAAGAGTTGTTTCACGCTGTATAAAGGGAGATTAAGCTTAATGAAAATGAGCGATTAACTAACTACATATCAATGCTCTAAAGATAGTTTTGTGTCAATATAAATCATAAAACTTTTGACATGCCTGCAGAAACAAAAAAATCAGACAACGTTCTTGAACAATTTTTAAGTGAATTTGAAACCTTAGTATCCGGAATTACAGAGCACGCATTAAAAAATGCAGAGGACGAAGATGAAAAGGCGGTGATACAATCATTTGCACCATCACTTAATAATCAAATTTTTGAACTCAATCAGTTCATTAGAGAGAGCGCAAAAAAATCATCAAAACAACAAGAGCGTGATGTGCTTGAAGTTTTAAAAATAAGCTCAGGTGTATCACTTGCCAAAAATGCAAAAGGGATGTTCCCAAGTATAGGCTCCCTCGTAGGAAAACTTGGAATTGATAGAATCATAAAGGAAATCAAAAAAGTAATCTACGCGATTATAGAGTTAATTGGCATCAAATTACCAGAGTGGTTTGATAAAATTATTAACCTTATTGATGAAATAATCGCATTTATCTTATCTGGTGGTTCTTCAAGAATGATGACTACCTTGTCTATTCAAGAGCAGAATTACTTGAACGAATTAACGCAGCTAGCCAAATTAGAGCAAGCGCACCAATTCAAGTTTCAAGAAGATGAAGATGAGGAATAAGACATTAGAATAAAAAAGCTGCATTAAGCAGTTAGCGTTCTAGTCCATTACTACAAGCTTTTAATTCAATCTATGCCATTATAAACCTTTGGCTTGCGCTATAAGTTGTGGCTCATGATTGTATTAAGAGCTTGTTTTTTTATAGATATTTCAATGGCTGTTACGCTTTCGCGAAAGCGTATACTTCACCATAAATTCTTGTATCTTTAATGTAAGATAAATTGCTATTCACTATTGGCAGATTAGAGTCCATAAAGTTCCACTTCCTAATCTTTGATTATTATTTATGCTAGAAACTATCAGACTAAGGTTTGAGCCAATATCTCCAAAACATCTAGAAGATGCTGCTGATATGTTTTGCACCAATAATCGGGTTATGGCATCTACACTAAAAGGCAGCGTTTTTACTAGAAGCGAATTTGATTCCTTACTTCATACAGATTTTATAAATGAGCAAGAGGTTGTAATTGGCTTCTGGTGTGTCATTTTAAAGGAGAGCAATCGTTTTATAGGAGTCTCTGGTATCCATAAAATCAAGTATCAAGATAAAGAGTATTGTGAATTTGGCTTTATATTAAATGATAGTTACTGGGGACAAGGATTTGCCACAGAGATAGGTCACCACTGGATTTCATATGCAGCAGAGACCCTACAACTAGATCAGATTATCGCCACTGTAAGTCCGAACAACCTAGCATCTAGAAGAGTATTAGAAAAACTTGATATGAAGTATATGGATCAAGTAAAATCTGTAGATAGAGGCGACCGCATTATCTTAGGTAGGACGCTCTCATAGCATTTATTACAATAGCATATTTGGAATATTCATTCATACCAACTTACAAGACTACATTTCTTTTAAGTACAGGATTCTCAATAGTAGTACGCTTTCGCGAAAGCGCACTAATCCATCAATAACTTCCATTAAAGACTGAAAGACATAATAAACGTATATTTATCGCTTTGTTATTATGTAAATATCTTAATACGCTTTATGCCATCATCTTCCCTCAATAAACTCTACAAGTACTTAAATAATGAAGGCGATGAGCGGGTTTGTAAAGGCATTACAGATGAGGCCTGTAAACATGTTGCTACAAACTACTTTAGTATAATCTTTACACACACCTTTACAAAACTGGGTGATACACTGAGTAACCCTAAAACAGTGCTCACTTGGCTCATGAACTATGTGGGAGCACCGGTTTTTCTCATAAGTCTCATTGTCCCTATACGCGAGTCTGGTGCCCTTATCCCGCAAGTTGCTATCTCAAACTATGTAAAAAGAAAACCCATACGTAAGTACATCTGGGTGGTAGGTGCTATTATTCAAGGTCTTGCTATCGCTGCAATTGGGATTGTAGCTCTACAATTTGAAAAACAAAACGCAGGATGGTTAATCATTGTATGTTTAATCATTTTTAGCCTTGCGCGTGCTCTAGCTTCTGTGAGTTCTAAGGATGTAAAAGGAAAGACTATCCCAAAAACGAGGAGGGGAAAACTAGGAGGATATACTTCCTCTTTTGCTGGTGTTTTAGTTCTTGCTGCAGGCTTGTACATTACCTATAAATCTAAAACTAATGAGGATATACAGTTTTATACAAACCTCATATTCTTTGCAGCTTCCATGTGGGTCATTGCAGCGGTAATTTATGCATTTATCAAAGAATTCCCAACAGACATTACAACAGACGAGAGTGAGCAAAACAGTATTTTAGATAATATTAAACTGCTTAAAGACGATAGCCACCTAAGAAACTTTGTCATTGCAAGATCATTATTACTCTGCTCTGCCCTATCTGCACCGTTTTACGTTACGCTAGCGCAAAATAATGTTGAGGGAACGAGCTATCTCTTAGGGTTACTCATTATCTCAAATGGATTTGCCTCTATTGTAAGTTCGCCATCCTGGGGTAAACTAGCAGATAAATCTAGTAAAAATACGATGGCATATGCAGTTACTATAGCCTCGCTTTGCGGTATTGTACTAGTCATTCTTGTAAGCTTTTCATCTAGTTTAAAAACACAATTATGGTTATACCCCTTGGCGTTTTTTATCCTCGGTATTGCGCACAGTGGCGTGCGTCAAGGCAGGAAAACGTATGTTATAGATATGGCAAAGGGTAATGAAAGAACAAATTATGTCTCTGTAAGTAACACCATCATAGGGATTATTTTACTTTTTACAGGAGGATTGAGCGCTGCGCTATCCTTGATATCTGTAGAGATAGTCATTGTTGTACTATCTATTTTAGGCTTTTGGGGTGCCATAAAAAGCTACCGCTTACCTAATGTCGAAAAAGAGAACGGGTAATTATGAGCCAACTTATTACTGAGTTCTCATGTCAAATCTAATGGCATGGGTTGATGCAAATCCAATGTTCGCGAAAGCGAATAATCACATCACATTTGGTTGCATACTAAAAAGCAAGTAAGTTTGTTATTCATCCAGAACATAGCAATTATAACCTACTTAATATGACACAAGACCTTACTAATCTCGCTTTTAACCTTCTACCTGCAGTGATTGTTGCGTTGCTGGCATATTACTTTTTTAGCCAGTACATAAAGGAGCAAGATGGACAACGCAGATTTCAACTTCATAAAGCCAATCAGGCGAATGCGTTACCTCAAAAATTACAAGCCTATGAGCGCATAACGCTATTTCTTGAGCGCATCTCCCCGGGCAATCTAGTATCACGTGTAAAGCCTTACAGTGATGATGCTAATGATTATGAAGCGCTTTTATTACGCACCATTACAGAAGAATTTGAGCATAACTTATCACAGCAAATTTATATTACTCAAGAGTGCTGGAACGTGGTGCGCACTGCCAAAAGTGCAACTGCAGCCCTCATACGTAAAACGAATATGAGTGATAAAGTTGATACCAGTGATAAATTGCGTGAGACCATCTTACGTGATCTTATGGACACCCCAGCTCCTAGCGACACGGCTTTACAATTTATCAAGCAAGAAGTAAGCGAGATTATCTAATTATAACGCTTTTATACGTTGCAAATAGGCGATTTCTTGTTCTGAGAGGTCGCTTTTTATATTTAGAAGCATAGCGGCTATTTTTGGATTTTTAAGGGCATTAGTAAGTAGCTTTCTTGCGCTTTCGCGAAAACGCCAAACGTGATGTACACTAGCTTCTATAAGGTTATGTAAGCTCTCCTCCTCATAAGATCCTAGCTGTCTTAAATAGTTAAATGCATTCTCCCGTAGCTGATACGGTTGAGATGGCGCTGTATAACCTATAAGTTCTTTATAACGAGCTAAAGATTCTTCAGGCTTATATTGTGGCGTAGCGAGCGATAACGCAAGCCACAGCGTTCTTATATTGCCATCTGAAAATCCCATCTGATTATCCATAAGATCTAATACTTTACGTTGTGACTTAGGATCATTGCGCTGCTGGTGATATACCCACAATTTAATCATGGCCTGCTCACGTGTGATATAACTCTTATCACTAAGTAGCTCATAAAACTCAAGGACCAGCGCTTCTGGAACTTCCTCAAGCGAACTAGCAATAGCTTGTCTTATAAAAACATTCTCTGTTTCCATGGCGCTTTTATATGCCGGAAGCGTAGCATTTATTGATTCTTGCGAGAGCTGGTAGATTGCCTCTGCGCCTAGATAATCGTTATTTGTAGCTATGGCATTCATAAGCGCTGTAAACTTAGAAGAAAGCGCTACTGCTCTACCCGACTGCAATTGGAAATACTGTTGCATAAATGTGTTTTCCCTGAGGGAAGCAAGCGCTTCCTCAGCTTGAAAGGCACTTTGATATAACCAGTTTTTCTTAAATGCAGTGAGATCTACGCTTGTTACTGCGGCTACTTCTGCCATAAATAGGTCTGTAGTGACGTTTTTGTAAGCATATTTAGTCAGGTAGTTTCTCACTGCGGTATCAAAAGCTTCGGCTCCTACTTGTTCTCGGAGTATATGCACTGTCCATGCGCCTTTTTGATAATACGTGAGGCTACTACCTCCAGCAGCTACGAGTCTTTGTCCTTTGCCCATATCGCTGAGTTCACGCAGCTGCTCTGCGGTTTCAAAAAGCTTGAAATAAAAATAATCATCACCAAAAATCTCACGCTCTGCGAGCAATGCGTAATACGTAGCAAAACCTTCATGTAGCCAGTGATGCTCGCTGCTAGTCTCTGTTACTAAATCTCCAAACCATTGATGTGCCAACTCATGTGCGTTTACATTGACATAATTGCGATCCGTGTAGCCTATCTCATCCACCATAAAACTATCTGAAAACACAGTGAGGCTTGCGTTTTCCATGCCTGCATACAGAAAATCCTTTACGGGGACTTGCTTATAATCTTGAAAAGGAAAAGGCACTCCAATCGTGGTTTCTAAGAAGTCGAAAATCTCTTTAGAGTATTTGTAAGTAATCTCGACCTTAAGCGAATCTTCAGGACGGTAATAATATTCCAACGGGACACCAGAACTAGCAGTCTCGCTCTTCATGTCATAATCGCCCGCTACGAGGGCAACGAGATAACTAGAAATAGGCTGTTGCATATCAAAAGAAGAAAACAGAGCACCATAATCCTTTAAGACTCTATTACCTTTTCCATTTGCAATAATGGTCTTGCTATTATGTCCAGCTACTTTTAAGTCAAAAACAATCTTATCGTTCATATCATCAATACTCGGTAACCAGTGCGAGGTGTACTTTCCTTGCCCCTGCGTCCAGAATTCTTCTTTGCCGTTATTATTTACAAAGTAAGCCGCTTTTGATGGTTTCACTTGATAATCAAATTGGGCTTTGTAAGTCGTACCTGCCTTAAATTTCCCAGTGAGCACAATGGTGCTATCTGTAGCAGTGACAGTGATTGACGGTGTTTTATCTACCACCTTCATTGCGACGCCATCCATGACTACTTGATCTACATTTTGTAAAATCATAAAGGTCGTTTCAACGGTTCCTAAAATGGATTTACTGTCAAAATCTAAGGACAATGACGCATTGATGGTCTTAAAATCAACAGTAGCGGTTTGTGCAGATATCATTTGAGCATACGCTTTCGCGAAAGCGCAACAAGAGAATATAAACAGGAATAGGTATTTCATATTTTAAAAATAACAACTTTTAAGCCACTATCTTTTAAATATCAATTCGAAAATCTGAATTAAAGACCTTATTTTTACTTTAATGAATCCCACTTTTTTACAGACTCCCATAGATTACCTCAAAGGCGTAGGTCCTAACAGAGCAGACCTGCTCCGTTCTGAGCTGGGTATTCATACCTTCCAAGACCTAATGCACTTGTTTCCTAATCGGTATATCGATAAAACGCAGTATTACAAAATAGGCGAACTAGAACGTAATAATGCCGATGTACAAATAATAGGTAAGTTTTCAGGACTCAAAATGATAGAAGGAAAAGGGCGACGACTCGTCGCTACCTTTAAAGATGAAACTGGACAAATGGAGCTTGTTTGGTTTAGGGGACACAAATGGATTAGGGAGAGTATAAAGTTAAATACGCCTTATGTGATTTTTGGAAAATGTAATTATTACAATGGTAATTTCTCTATGCCTCACCCAGAAATGGAGCTACTTGCAGATCATGAAAAAAGTATCAAATCTGCAATGCAACCGGTCTATCCATCTACCGAAAAATTGAGCAATCGAGGGATCACAAATAAGGTGATAAATGGTGTGATGCAAACCCTCTTTTTAGAGTGTAAAAGTCACCTGTTTGAGAGCCTCTCAAAACCTATTATAACGGAGCTCAAATTGATGCCAAAAAGAGAGGCACTTTTGAACGTTCATTTCCCGCAATCTCAAGAGCATTTAGCAAGGGCACAATACCGCTTAAAGTTTGAAGAATTTTTTTACATTCAGCTACAATTAGCTTTCAAAAATGTAAACCATAAAACCAAAATAAAAGGGTATCCATTTGAAAAAATAGGGCCTAATTTTACCACCTTTTATAATGACCATTTACCCTTTGAATTAACGGGTGCACAAAAACGAGTGCTCAAAGAAATACGTCATGATCTAGGCACAAATGCCCAGATGAATCGTCTTTTACAAGGAGATGTAGGTTCTGGGAAAACTATTGTGGCACTCATGTCAATGCTCATGGCACTTGACAACGGTTTTCAAGCTTGTTTAATGGCACCTACTGCCATCCTGGCAGTACAACACTATCAAGGTTTGGTAGAGTTATGTAAAGACTTGAATACCAGTATTTCACTATTACAAGGTTCAACTAAAACTTCAGAACGTAAAATCATTCATGAAAAGCTTGAAAATGGCGAGTTAGACATCTTAATTGGTACTCATGCACTGCTAGAAGACAAGGTCAAATTTAAGAATCTTGGGCTTGCGGTAATCGATGAGCAACATCGTTTTGGGGTAAAACAGCGCAGTAAATTATGGCATAAAAATGAGTACCCTCCACACGTACTTGTGATGACCGCCACCCCTATTCCACGCACCCTTGCCATGACCGTTTATGGTGATTTAGATGTGAGTGTAATAGACGAACTTCCACCGGGTAGAAAGTCCATAAAAACAGTGCATAGATATGACGCAAATAGGCTCAAAGTTTTCAAGTTTATTAGAGACGAAATTGCACTAGGAAGACAGGTCTATATTGTGTACCCATTAATCCAAGAATCTGAGGCTATGGATTACAAAGATTTGATGGATGGATATGAGAGTATTTCGCGAGAATTTCCCATGCCAAAATATCAAATTTCTATCGTCCACGGACAAATGAAACCAGCCGATAAGGAGATTGAAATGAATCGTTTTATAAAAGGCGAAACACAAATAATGGTCGCCACTACTGTTATTGAAGTTGGCGTAAATGTACCTAACGCCTCAGTGATGATTATAGAAAGTGCGGAGCGTTTTGGGCTAAGTCAGCTACACCAATTACGCGGTCGTGTAGGTCGTGGCGCAGAGCAGAGTTATTGTATCTTAATGACCAGTCATAAATTGTCAAGTGACAGCAAAGTGCGCTTAGAAACGATGACACGCACTAATGATGGTTTTGAGATCGCAGAGGTTGACCTCAAGCTACGTGGTCCAGGTGATATTACCGGGACTCAACAAAGTGGCGCGTTAAACCTAAAGATAGCCGATATTATCAAGGACAATGACATTCTTAAAGTAGCCCGAAGTTACGCATGGGCTGTGGTTAAGGACGACCCTACCTTTAAAAAGGAAGAAAATCAAATCATCAGATTCATGTATGCCCAGATGATGAAGTTTAAGAACATCTGGAGTTACATATCGTAATTACTCAGCTAGCAACTGTGCTACAAATTTTTCAAACTCCTCTTTAAACTCAAGATGCTTCTCCCCTGTCGCTGTACCATTATATCCAGTGTGGATGCGTCTCACAGTTCCTTTCTTATCTACAAAAATGAGTGTAGGATATGAAAGCACATGATTAAGCATAGGTAGCTTTTCGGCTGCCTTTTTCTTATCAGAATCTCCCCATTGAGCTAGAAGTATCGGATACGGAATATCTAATCGTTCTTGCATACGCTTAATGCTCGCAAACGCCTTCTCTTTAGTGGGCGCATATTCAAAAGCCAAAGAAACTACCTCAAGATCATCTGATGGAAATTCTTTCAAATATTGTTTTATAAATTTTGATTCTTCCAAGCAATTAGGACACCACGTACCCATAAGCTTAACGAGTACTACCTTATTTTTAAATCGCTTGTCTTCTAGTGACACCACTTCCCCACTGCTATCCGGAAAAGAAAATGCAAGTCTATCATACCCCTCTTTTAAATAAGTCAAGGTGTTTGCATCTGGAAGTTCGTAGTTGTCATTCTTAGTTGCTACAAACGGCTCTTTCCAGTGATCACCACTATAAAACTGTCCTTGCATAGTGCTGTCTGTTACGGTTGCTACAAAGAGAAAAGCATGCGCTCCGTCAAAAGTTGACAGCCTAAGTTCGTCACCATCTAATTTTCCCTCGAGATAGCGATAATCACCCGTTGTAGTTCTAAAAGTACCCGTAACAATATCACCATCTGACTTAAAAGTACCTTTGGCGATATATCGATCTTTAGCATTATCTGGGCTAAAAACAGTCTCCCAACTACCATCTACATTCACACTTGCTGTATTCTCGCTCAATACTTCGGCTGAGGAAACAAAACGTTCTTTTACTCCGTAATTCATTGTAAACGGCACCACGCGATCAAGACTTGGCTTTATGAAGGAGCCCGTTATTTGATTCCCGCTTTCGCGAAAGCGTCCTGCAAAATATCCCTCAAAAACAGGAGTTTGGATACGTATACTATCGCCATTAATCTCAATTTCATCCACTTCTATACGCTCCTCTGCGTTATAAATGGTTATGGTTTCATCATCATTTACCTCAAATACAAAAGGAAGTTCTTCTTGATCCTGAACAGCTAGTGTAGCTCTCCAAAATCCTGAATTCAATGTTTGAGGGGTGATTACCACCTTGTCTTGTTTGCAAGAAATAATGCCAATAAATGAGATGAGAATAAGTATCTGTTTCATAAATCAAAGATATACCAACACAGTCTCATTCTTTTAAAGCGCCTTACAGAAGTTTTAAATAGTAAGCGACGCATAAAGTCTCGCCGCCTAATATTTAAAAAATGACAACTACCCATAAAACAACTTTTATTGCCACTTTCTAGCGAGATGACAAGTTGTTAAAACATACTTTTACAAAACTAGTGTCTAATTCACTCCATGGAGCCTAAAAAAACTACTGAGATACTCGCTCATCTGCTTTGCTCACTAGCTAGGTTATTCTATCTTTGACGTCTTAAAATCGCAACGTTTTATGAAGATTTCTTACAACTGGCTAAAGCAGTTTATCGATATAGATTGGAGTGCCGAAAAAACCGGAAACCTCCTTACAGACTTAGGTCTAGAAATTGAAGGAATAGACACCTACCAAAGTGTAAAAGGTGGTCTAGAAGGAATTGTAATAGGTCATGTACTTACCTGTGTGCAGCATGAAAATGCAGATAAGCTCAAGGTAACCACCGTAGATATAGGTGCAGATAAGCCTGTACAAATAGTATGTGGAGCTCCTAATGTAGCAGCAGGACAGAAAGTACCCGTAGCAACTATAGGCACTACACTATACACTGAAGAAGGTGAAGCTTGGAAAATAAAGAAAGGTAAAATACGTGGTGAAGAATCTCACGGAATGATCTGTGCAGAAGATGAGCTAGGATTAGGAAAGAGCCACGATGGAATTATGATTCTTGATGAGGATCTTATACCTGGAACACCAGCTGCCGATGTTTTTGAAATAGAAAATGATCAAGTTTTTGAAATAGGATTGACTCCTAACCGTGCAGATGCGATGAGTCACTGGGGTGTTGCCCGTGACCTTAAGGCCGGTTTATTACAACATGAGGTTAATAAAGGGCTTATCACTCCATCAACATCTTCTTTTAAAATTGAGAAACGCTTGCACAAAATTGATGTGCAAGTACTAGATGCAGAAAAAGCGCCTCGCTATGCAGGAGTTGTAATTAGTGACTTAAAAGTGAGCGAATCTCCAGAGTGGTTAAAGCACAGACTTAAAGCTATAGGCCTCTCTCCTATTAACAATATTGTAGATGCAACTAATTATGTATTACATGATCTTGGACAACCGCTACACGCATTTGATTTAAACAAGATTGCAGGAGATAAAATTGAAGTGCGCACTGTTGAAGCAGGCACTAAGTTTACTACACTAGACGGCGTAGAACGTGAGTTACATGAAGACGACTTGATGATTTGTGACGCAGAGAAACCTATGTGTATTGCAGGAGTCTTTGGAGGAGCGCATAGCGGAGTTACAGAAAACACCTCTGCAATTTTCTTAGAAAGTGCCTATTTTAATCCCGTTGCTGTGCGTAAGACAGCAAAACGTCATGGATTAAATACAGATGCATCTTTCCGCTTTGAAAGAGGTATTGATCCGCATATTACTGAGTATGCTCTTACAAGAGCTGCGCTTCTTATTATGGAAATTGCTGGTGGAGAAATTACTAGCGAGATTGTAGACATCTACCCAAAGAAAATAGAAGATCAGCAGGTATTTTTAAACTTTGATAACGCTACTAAACTTATAGGAGAAGAGCTTCCTAAAGAAGTTATTAAAGGAATATTGATGTCTCTAGATATTAAGATTAACAATGTTACAGAAAGTGGTATTGGGATGACTATTCCTGCTTTTAGAAATGATGTTACTCGTGAAGCAGACGTAATAGAAGAAATTTTAAGAGTGTACGGCTACAACAATATCAACTTTGGCAATAAGCTCAACGCTACGGTATCTTCCAGTTCAAAATTTGACGATCACAAAGTAAGTGATGTGATAGGAAACCAGCTTGCGGCACAAGGTTTTTATGAGATGATGGCAAACAGTCTCACTACGCCAGCATACACAGCACTTTCTGAGAACCTAAAGGAAGAACATCAAGTTGAGATGCTTAATCCGCTAGGGAAAGAATTGAGTGTGATGCGCCAGTCTATGCTATTTTCTGGACTAGAAGCGATATCCTACAACGTAAACAGACGAAGAAGTAACATAAAGCTCTTTGAGTTTGGTAAAACGTACCACAACTACACTGAAGAGCGCAAAGAAGATAAGCACCTTGCCCTTTTTGTCACTGGAGGTCGTACAGAGGAGTCATGGACTACCCAAAGCTCTCCTACTAACTTCTTTTACTTAAAAGGAATGGTAAGTGCTATTCTTGAAAAACTAGGAATTTCAAGAGTTAAATCTTCTGCGGTGAAAAACGATATTTTTTCTGAGGCTGTAGGGCTTTCACTAGGAAAGCAACAAGTAGTAAGTTACGGTATTGTAAAGAAAAGTATCCTCAAGAAATTTGATTTATCACAAGATGTGTATTATGCAGATTTTAACTGGGATGCTATTTTAGAGATTGCGGCTCGTAATGATGTCAAGTTTAAAGACATTCCAAAATACCCTTCTGTGCGTCGTGATTTTGCACTTTTATTAGATACAAACGTTAAGTTTGAAGACATTAAAACCATCGCAAAGCAAACCGAAAAACAATTACTTAAAGACGTCAACCTTTTTGATGTTTACGAAGGTAAAAATCTCCCTGAAGGAAAGAAAAGTTATGCAGTAAGCTTCTTGCTACAAGATGAAAAAAAGACACTTACAGATAAGCAAATAGACAAAACGATGAATAAATTACAACAGCGTTTTGAAAAAGAACTAGGCGCTACGCTTCGATAGTTAGATAGCTCTATTATTTTAATGCTCTTAGATACATGATGTATCTAAGAGCATTTTTTTTGGCTCATAATCTCTTAACTATTTTGTTTAATTAATACATAAAACTCGTAGTATCAATAATCCCCATTGACATTATGTCTTTTGTATTGTATCTTTAAAAGAAAAAAAAGATGCTATTATCCAGAACCAACATTCACGACAAGTTACTTCGTGAGCGCAGTAAAAGCGAGCAAGAACAAGATATTCTAGCACAAGTACAGCGAGTTTTTAATCAAGACCGCTTTCGCGAAAGCGGAATACTCAAAACCCTAAACGGAGCTTCTGAGACAGGTTATAATGAATTTGACTTTGACTTGCTGGAGACCTCAAAAATATTTCACATTAAACAAATAGAGAAAATTTGCGTAGACTATAGGCTACGTTTTCTCGACACCAAATATTTCAAGGGTAAATATCCTCAAGAAGTACTTGACAATATTAAACACCTCGAAAACACACATCACACGGAACTTGATGGTTTTAAAATCATTGCTCCTTCTAAAATGTTTGTTCTAGAAAAGGCAGACGACCCATTATTATTTGCACCTATGGGTAACGGCTATTATTATCTTATCCACCAGTGGGGTAATGATCTTAACCCTTTTAGAAAACAATGGGCATGGTCATTTAAGTCTATTGAAAACTTACTAATTACGACAGTACTCATTAGCATAATCGCGACATTATTAACACCAGACGGTCTTTTTACAAAGAATCAAGATTTTGGTCAAGATATTATGGTATTTTTCTTTATGTTTAAGTCCATCGGAGCGGTAGTTCTATTTTATGCATTTGCATTAGGTAAGAACTTTAACAAAGCGATATGGAATAGTAAGTACGATAAAACAAGATAACCTGACCAAAATAATATATGAGCATACTTCCAGACTCTCGTTATGAAAAAATCCACACTGGATCCATCATAGAAATAAAGAGATTACAAACCATACTTGAGGAAAAAGATATCCCGAGTATTGTAAGAGATGATAACGAGAGTGCTAAGCTCGCTGGGTATGCCCTAGGGTCTCCTGATCAATCTAGACTGCTTGTTGATAAAGAGTATCTGGTAAAAGCAAAACATATTGTAGAAATTGCTCTTGAAGACTTTTCAAACAACGCACTATCTGATGAGGAACTAAGCAACTTATCGCAGCAAGAAGCACCTAAAGCTACTATAAACAGGATCACGAGGCCTGCACCAGAAAAGAAAAAGCCAGAATTATCTTCTGGCCGTATTCTCTTATATGTATTTTTTCTAGGACTCTCGATCTGGAGACTATTACCACTACTTCAAGGTGAAGATTTACCTACTTTCCGTATTATAATAAGTGGAGGTCTTATTGTCTTTTGTAGCTATATGCTTATTACACATTTCATGAACAAGAGTAAGGCGTAGCCTTACTCATACATTGCCATGCGCTGTTCCTTTATACTCTTATCGCTCATGTACTCATCAAAGTTCATATAGCGATCTATAACACCCTTAGGTGTTAATTCTATCACACGATTACCCACAGTGCTCGCAAACTCGTGATCATGTGTTGTAAGCATCACTGTACCCTTAAAGTTTTTAAGTGCATTATTGAATGCCGTAATTGACTCAAGATCTAAGTGGTTAGTAGGCTCATCTACCATAAGGATATTTGCACGTTTCATCATCATTTTTGAAATCATACAACGTACCTTCTCTCCTCCCGAAAGAACATTAGACATTTTAAGCGCTTCCTCTCCTGAGAAAATCATCTTACCTAAGAAACCTCTTAAAAACACTTCTTCTCTCTCTTCTTCTGTTTGCGCATATTGACGTAACCAGTCTACAAGATTAAGCGTTCCATCTTGAAAGTAGGATGCATTATCTAAAGGTAAGTAAGATTGTGTAGTCGTTACTCCAAAATCAAAAGTCCCGCTGTCTGCTTGTTGATTACCATTTATGATTTCATAAAAAGCAGAGGTTGCACGGCTATCTCTTGAAAATAACACCGCTTTATCACCTTTATTCAAATTCATATCAACTCCTTTGAACAAAACTTCGCCATCTAGAGAGGCACTTAAGCCAGCACAGTTAAAAATCTGATCTCCAGCCTCACGATCTCTATCAAATATAATCCCTGGGTATCGACGACTTGAAGGCTTAATTTCTTCTATATCAAGCTTATCAATCATCTTCTTACGAGATGTTGCTTGTTTAGATTTTGCAACGTTTGCAGAGAAACGAGCGATAAATTCTTGAAGTTCCTTTTTCTTCTCTTCAGACTTTTTATTCTGCTGCGCGCGTTGTCTAGCCGCTAGTTGAGAAGACTCATACCAGAAAGTATAGTTACCGCTATAATGAGTGATTTTATTATGGTCAATATCTGATATGTGTGTACAAACCGCATCAAGGAAGTGACGGTCATGCGATACAACAATCACACAGTTGTCATAATTTGCAAGGAAATTTTCTAGCCATGAGATTGTCTCATAATCCAAGTCGTTTGTAGGCTCATCCATGATAAGTACATCAGGATTTCCAAAAAGCGCTTGCGCTATAAGAACACGTACACGTTGCTTACCATCAAGATCTGCCATCATAGTATAATGGTTCTCTTCTTTGATACCTAGGTTAGAAAGCATGGTTGCAGCGTTACTATCTGCATTCCATCCGTTCATTTCTTCAAACTTTACTTGAAGCTCTCCGATACGATCTGCATTTTCATCAGTATAGTCTGCATACAGGGCATCTATTTCAGACTTTATTTCATAAAGAGGCTTATTACCCATTACCACTGTCTCGAGCACATTATACTCATCATAAGCATAGTGGTTTTGCTCTAGTACAGACATACGCTTTCCTGGCTCAAGGTGCACATGACCTGAGGTAGGCTCTTGCTGGCCTGTAAGTATTTTTAAAAAGGTAGACTTTCCAGCACCGTTTGCACCAATGATGCCATAACAGTTACCGTTAAGAAATGAAGTATTTACTTCATCAAATAAAACACGTTTACCAAATTGAACTGAAAGATTAGAGACTGATAACATAAAAAACTTCTATTTTGAGCGTGCAAAAATACCTATAATTAAAGAAATTATAATGATAACAAACACAAAATGCTTTTAACGATATGTTAACAATATGCAAAAGTCATTAAAGTTACTTTTGGAAATAACACCATAAGCTATCTTATTCAGTGTAAATTGACCTTTTATGAAGTACCTCCTACTCTTACTTATAGTTTCTACTACCCTTACTAGCTGCGTTTTTGAAGAAAATGATAAAGCTCAAGGAACATATTTAGGGGGACAGATTATTAACCCCGTACAGAGTTATGTATTGCTTCGCAAGGGCGAAGTGGTTACAGACAGTATTCCCCTAGATAGGAGAAATAGGTTTTTATACAAATTTGATGATTTCCAGCCAGGTCTTTATAGACTCGAGCACGGAGAACACCAACTTGTGCATATAGAAGAAGGTGACAGTATATTATTGAGAGTAAATACTAAAGATTTTGATGAGTCTCTTAGTTTTTCTGGCTATGGCGCAGATAAAAGTTCATTCTTACTTGACATGTATTTACACTGGGAGAGTGAAAATGAAAGCATCAAAAAAAAATATCAAAAAAACCCAAAGAACTTTCAGAAGACGCTAGATTCTATGGCGATTACTCATAAAGAGGAGCTCGATAAATTTTTACTTGATAAAGATTATTCGGATGAATTTATTGAAATAGCCAGATCTGTAACAGAATTTGATAATTACCAGCGTAAAGAGTGGTATCCATTTGCACATTATGGAAAAGACAAGTTATCATTTATCGCTAGCTTACCTGGTGATTTTTACAGCTTTCGCGAAAGCATAGATGTAAACAACCCTAATCTTGAAGAACTTTATAGCTTTAGAAGATATCTTTCTTCTTACATTAATAATTTAACCTACCAACGCTATGGAAAGGAAAATGATTATAACCGTACCTCATACATACACAACCACCATCAGATAGCAGTAATTGACAGCCTTATAACTAATAAAGAACTCAAGGAGAGACTTTTATCTCAAATGTCGCGTATTTTTATTGCTAATAGTAACAACTTAGAAGAAGTTGATAAGCTTTTTGACGAAATAAAAGAGGTCTCCACCTCTACCGAGACAGTTGCCCTGATTAATGCGTTATACGACAATAACAAATCAATGCAGGCCGGAAATATGATTCCAGATGTCATGATTATAGGCGCAGACTCTGGAATGAACACCTTGTCTAGTCGTATTACAAAGCCTACAGTATTATTTTTCTGGTCTTATTTAAGAATGGCTCACATGGATAACTCTCATGCAAAAGCCCGTGAACTACAAGTAAAGTACCCAGAGTTCAATTTTATAGCCATTAATGTAAACACAGAGCATAATAAGTGGATGCTTCACTTAAATAAAAATAATTTTGATGAGTCTAAAGAGTATAGACTTGCAAAACCAAAACAAGCTAGAAAACAGCTTGTACTCAATGACATTAACAAGACTATCGTTCTTGACAAGGACGGAAAGATTTTAAATAGTCACGCAAACCTGCACAACTCAAAATTTGAAAACGAACTTCTGGCTTACTTAAATCAATAGGCTTTATAACATTATAGCAATAGAAAAAACCCCTTTTACTTTGAAGTGAAAGGGGTTTTTTGTGAGCGTATACTAGTATTAGTTATTCCCCTTCTCGTAATCTGCTAAGAATTTTGCAAGGCCGCTATCTGTAAGTGGGTGCTTTAATAATCCTTCTATAGAAGATAAAGGTCCTGTCATTACATCTGCTCCTATTTTTGCACAATCTATTACGTGCATTGTATGACGTACAGATGCTGCTAGAATTTCTGTTTCAAACATATAGTTATCATATATGTGACGAATTTCTGCAATTAGGTTTAATCCATCTGTTGAGATGTCATCTAGTCTTCCTATAAACGGAGAAACATATGTCGCCCCAGCCTTTGCTGCTAGTAATGCCTGCCCACAAGAAAATACTAGCGTACAATTTGTACGAATTCCTTTATCAGAAAAATATTTTATGGCTTTAATTCCATCTTTAATCATAGGTACTTTTACTACAATTTGATCATGTAATGCAGCAAGCTCCTCCCCTTCTTTTACCATCTCATCATAAGTAGTTGCAATTACCTCTGCACTTACATCACCAGTTACAATCTCACAGATATCTTTGTAATGTTGTAATATGTTTTCACGTCCAGTAATGCCCTCTTTGGCCATTAATGATGGGTTTGTAGTCACACCATCAAGAACTCCTAGATCTTGTGCTTCTTTAATTTGGTCAAGGTTTGCGGTATCTATAAAAAATTTCATAGTCTTTTCTTTTATGATTATACACAAATGTAACTAAAAGTGATAAGTAGAAATTACAAGCGCGTTTAATTGTTTGTTAACTAAAGTTTATAATGATTAAGTAGTAGTTTTTCATACCAAGTATCTGGTAGTAAACGCTTGAGTGCAATACTAAAACGCTGCATAAAAAAGCCTACACGATAATGTACTTTAGGGTTTTTAGACTCCATCACGCGCTTTACTACTTTTGCCATGATTATGGTATCCATTCCTTCATCTACATGTGCATCCATTAAGGATAGTGTATTCTTATAATTTTCTTTGTATGGGGAGTTTTCAAGCACTGGTGCGTGGTAACGTCCTGCAGCAATATTAGTTGCAAAATCTCCAGGCGCAACGGTAGTCATTTTTACATTAAACTCCTTAAGTTCCATTCGGTAGGCTTCAGTAGTAATACCAAGGGCTCCTTTGGTTGCAGAGTAAATACCTCTGTATGGTAAGCCCATATAACCTGCTATCGAGGTAATATTAATAACCATACCACTGCGCTGTTTACGCATTGTGGGTAACACTGCTTTTATTACTTCTAATGCTCCAAAGTAATTAGTCTCAAAGACTCTTTTAATTTCGGCATCTGGTGTCTCCTCTAAAGGTCCTGTGATACCCATTCCAGCATTGTTAATTAAATAGTCTATGTGCCCCTCTTTTTCTAATACAGATGATACTGCTGCTGTTATAGTCGCCGGTTTTGTAACATCTAGCGCAACCATATGCACTCCTTCTTCTATATTATTTTTTGGGTTTCGACTTGTTCCGTATACAGTATACGACTGGTTTACAAGAAACTGAGCTATGGCTAAACCTATTCCTGAGGAAGCCCCAGTGATTAAAACTACTTTTGACATAAATCTATTTAAAGGTGGTCAAAGATAAGAAGTTCGCTTATTGTTAATTAATACATGTGAGTTTTTGTTGAGAGTATCTTTATACAGCGTAATTTTAAGGTTACGCTTTCGCGAAAGCATAAAAAAAACGCTCAGCATAGTGCTGAACGTTTTCATATATAAAACTTATAAACTTGTAACTTATCTAGAACGTCTTGCTTTATTAAAAAATGCATAGTACGGAGCTGTATCTCTAAGCATACTATATCCTGAAACTTCATCCTTTCTTCTACCATTTGAGTCAAGCAACAATACGGTAGGAAAAGATTTGTCCTTATTATACTTATCTTGAAGCTTCAAATTCTTCTTCTTTTGCTCTGGAGAAATTATGTCTTCTCTAAAAGGGATATCTACCTCAAGTAAAACAAAATCATCTGCTTGCTGTATAAACTTATCTGTACTCCAAAGATCTTTCTTAAGCATTTTACAAGGACCACACCAATCACTACCTGTAAAATACATGATAATAGGTTTCCCTTGGCGTTGTGCTACCTTTTTTGCTTTGTCAAAATCAGTATGCCATTTGGCTTCCTGAGCTTGTAATGTTACTGTTGAAATAAAAAATAATAAAAATGCTATATGTTTCATTGTACTAAAATTAGGGCTACTGCAAAGTTATAAACTTTTAGAAAATAACAAGAATCCTGCCACAATATTGTAGTGCAGCCCTATATTCAAACGAAAGTTACAAATCAAGAACGGAATTGTCCAAAGATTTGCGCACTTTTTTCATAGTAGAAAACATGTCATCTTCTGCTCTATACCCTATAGGCATTACTAAAACCGACTGTAAACCTTTATTAGTGAGATCAAAAAACTCATCATATCCCTCAGGTGAAAAACCTTCCATGGGGCAAGCATCTATTTCTTCAAATGCACAAACTGTAAGTAAATTACCCATTGCTAGGTATGCCTGCTTTGAAGCCCATAAGTCATTCTCTACATCTGTCGCTTTCTTAAAGTGATCAAGAAGGTAATTCTTAAATGGCTTTATGATTTCTTCTGGAGTATTTCTGATTTGCTTTACGTTATCAAAATAATTTTTAACATAATCTTCATCTACTTGTTTTTCGATACAAAAAATGAGTACATGTGAGGCATCTGCTACTTGACGCTGGTTCATTGTTAAAGGAACAAGTGCTTCTTGTTTCTCCTTATTACTTACCACTACTAATCGCACGGGCTGTAAGCCAAAGCTTGTAGCAGTAAGGTTAAAGGCGTTTTTGATTATTTCTATTTTTGACTCTGGTAGCATGCGCGTATTGTCAAACTTTTTAGTCGCATATCTCCATTTTAAAGCTTCTATTACTTGTGGCATCTGTTCTATTTTAAGACCTTGCAAAGATACACTTAGAAGTAAGCACTGCATATTTTTTGTCTATTAAATATGTAAAATGATTAAACAATTATGATTACTCTCAAAGAACGCATTGAAAACTCAGAAACTCGCATCTTTAAAGCGGTCTTTCCCAACACCACAAATCATTATGACACTCTTTTTGGTGGGACTGCAATGCACATGATGGATGAAGCAGCTTTTATATGCGCCACACGCTTTAGCCGAAAAAAAGTGGTTACCATTTCTACCAGTCAAATAGACTTCACTAAAGCCATTCCTCAAGGAACTATTGTAGAATTAATAGCTCGTATAGAGAAAGTGGGCAATACAAGTTGCGTGGTACGCGTTGAGATTTACAAAGAAGATATGTACAATTATGACCGTGAGCTAGCCGTAGCTGGAACATTTACTTTTGTAGCTATCAATGATGAAAAGAAACCTATTAAAATCATAGATAACGCCTAGTGCTTAAACATTTAAAAAAAATAATTGCCGTCACTCTCGTTGGGATTATCCTTCTTATTTGTGGAGTTTATGCGCTTTCTTACCACATTGAAGAAAGCACAAAAAAACAAACATTTACAGCTATTTCGCAGGTTCCAAAAGCTTATACAGTCATCGTTTTGGGTGCTAGTGTAAGAGCAAACGGCAATCTATCTACAATGCTAGAAGATCGTGTATCAAGCGCCCTTAGCTTATATAAAGAAGGTAAAGTCAAGCGTTTTTTACTCTCAGGAGATAATGGCACTGCATCCTATAACGAGCCGAAGGCAATGAAAGCATATCTCATGGATAGAGGTGTTCCAGAAGATGATATCTTCCTAGATTATGCTGGTTTTGACACATACGACAGTATGTATAGAGCTAGCTCTGTATTTAATGTAAAGGAGGCTGTAGTGGTTACTCAAGAGTTTCACTTGCCACGAGCACTGTATATTGCAAATCAACTTGGCCTTACCTATTACGGCTTTGTGGGAGACCAGCGAACTTACCAAAGAGAAAGCGCAAATAAACGCAGAGAATTACTAGCAAATGTCAAAGCCTTTCTTGAGCTCAGCATTAACAAAGAGCCTACATATTTAGGAGCAAAAATCCCTATTGATGGACCTCCGCAGTCAAGCTATCCTCAATAAATACCTTTTAAGAAACAAAAAACTACAGTAAATTTACTTTTTAAAATAATTCACTTTGTTCGCTATACTTAAAAAAGAAATATCCTCATTTTTTTCCTCTGCTATTGGATATCTGGTTATTGGGTTATTTCTCGTAGTTACCGGTTTATTTCTATGGGTTTTTGAAGGGTCTTTTAATATCACAGAAACTGGATTTGCAGATCTCGCACCTTTCTTCCAGATTGCACCATGGATATTTATATTTCTTATCCCTGCTGTTACTATGCGTTGTTTTAGTGAAGAACAGAAAGTAGGAACCTTAGAACTTTTACTCACAAAACCTATCTCAAAACTACAGTTAACGATAGGAAAATTTTTAGGCGCATTCACGCTCATCATACTCGCTATTGTACCCACACTTATTTATGTAGTTGCTATCTACCAGCTGGGTAATCCTGTGGGAAATCTTGATGTAGGAGTTACCATAGGCAGCTATATAGGCTTATTGTTTCTGGCGGGCACATTTACAGCAATAGGAATATATGCCTCTAGCCTTACCAGTAATCAAATCATAGCTTTTATAATCGCAGTATTCTTAAGCTTCTTTCTATATTTTGGACTTGAAGGCATAGCAGCATATAGCACAACAAGCAGTGTGAGAGATTTTATTAATTTAATGGGTTTACAAGCTCATTACAGTAGCATAAGTCGTGGTGTTGTAGATACTAGAGATCTTATTTATTTTATTAGTGTAACCGTATTTTTTATCGTTATCACGGTATTAAACCTGCATAAAAGGAGTACACTTTCGTGAAAAATTTAAAACATATATCATACCTCCTAGTAGCAATCATAGTCTTGATTGCATTAAATATCATAAGCTCGCTAGCGCACAAACGCTATGACCTAACGCAAGATCAACGTTATAGTTTAAGTGATCCTACGCTTGATTTATTAGATCAAGTAAATAGTCCGCTTATTATTGATGTATTTCTCGAAGGAAATTTTCCAGCAGAGTTTAAGAAACTTCAAAACGAGACGCGCTATCTGCTAGAGGAAATGCAAGCCTATAACGATAATATAAGGTTTGAATTTTCTAACCCAGTAGAAGAAGGAGAAAATGTAGCCGAAGTTGCGGGACAATTCAATGAATTTGGGATGACTACCATCCCTCTCAAAGTAAAAGAAAACGGAAAAGAAACCACGCAAACTATATTTCCTTGGGCTACCATAAACTTTAATGATAAAGCTCAACCCGTATCACTCGTAAAAAATGTAGTAGGTGCCTCTCCAGAACAGCTTGTATATGGCTCCATCCAAAATCTTGAGTACGCCTTTGCCGAAAGTTTACACAGCACTCTTAATGCAAAATCTAAGCGTATTGCTGTTTTAAGAGATAATGGCGAGCTACCAGATGCAAATATTGCAGATTTGTTTCGCAAACTAGGTGACACCTATAATATCGCTCCTTTCCCATTAGAATTTGCAAACCAAGATCCAGATAAGGCACTCAAAGCTTTACAAAACACCTTTGATCTAGTAGTTATTGCAAAACCTACAAAAGCCTTTACAGACAAGCAGAAGTATGTGATTGATCAATATATCATGAATGGTGGTAACAGCCTTTGGATGCTCGATGCAGTAGCCATGGAAGATGATAGCTTGCGTAATGACCAAGGAAAAACCATTGCTTTTCCTAGAGATATTAATCTAGATGACCAATTATTTAAATACGGAATTAGAGTAGACCCATCCTTAGTAGTAGACCTCTACTCTGCCCCACTTAGCGTTGCATCTGGTGATGGAAGTGATGCTCAGTACATACAGTTACCGTGGTTGTATAGACCGCAAGTACCTAGTATGAATACGCATCCCATTAACACTAATATTGAAAAGCCTGTTCTTTTCAATTATGCAAACCCTATCACCTTATTAGACAACAATAGTGGTGTAAATAAAACAGTATTACTACAGTCTAGTATTTATACCAAAATAGAAAGTACGCCACGAGAAATCTCTTTAGGCCAAGTAGATATTGAACCTTTAGAGAGTGATTTCCAAAGCGGGCAGCAACCACTTGCTGTTCTACTAGAAGGCACGTTCAACTCAGCTTTTACTAATAGAGTCTTACCAGATGGAAGTGATCGTAGTATTTTTCGCGAAAGCGCACAAAAAAATCCTAAGCTTATTCTCATAACCGATGGTGATATAATCTCAAATAGCCTTGATGCACGAGGGCAACCACTAGAATTAGGTTTTGATTATTACACAAGGACCAGCTACGGGAATAAAGAGTTTTTACTCAATGCGATTAACTATCTTCTCGATGACAGTGGGCTTATTAACATAAGGACTAAAGAAATTGCACTTCCTTTTCTCGATATGAAAAAGACAGCGCAAAGTATAAGCACGTGGCAAGTCTTGACTATTGGGCTTCCGCTGGTTATTTTACTTATCTTTGGACTCATCTACAACGCAATTAGGAAGCGTCGCTACACGCGATAGATGTTGATAAGTTAATTATAAAAGCCGTCGCATTTAAAATATATTTGTAAGTAGTGAGTGAGGCATAAATAGCGTCACTTTTGATACCATTTTATTGTATTGCAAAACCTAACTTTCTATGAAATTTATAGTCTCTAGTACATACCTCCTTAAACAATTACAAGTATTGGGTGGTGTGATAAATAATAGCAACACCCTTCCTATACTCGATAATTTCCTTTTTGAACTAGATGGAAATACACTAACAGTTTCTGCATCAGATCTAGAAACTACCATGACATCAAAGTTAGATGTAGAGTCTAGTGATAATGGTGCGATTGCGTTACCAGCTCGTTTACTTCTTGACACGCTTAAGACGTTCCCAGAGCAACCACTTACTTTTACGCAACACGAAAACAACACCGTAGAGATAAGCTCTAATCATGGTAAATATGCACTAGCTTTTGCAGATGGTGCAGAGTTTCCTAATGCAGTATCACTAGAAGACCCTAGTGTTGTAAAAATACCTGGAAGTGTACTAGCTACCGCAATAAGCAATACTATTTTTGCTACTGGAAATGACGATTTACGCCCAGTAATGAGTGGTGTATTTTTTCAATTTGGCACAGACGGACTTACGTTTGTAGCAACAGATGCTCACAAGCTTGTAAAGTATGGTCGTACAGATGTAGTCGCATCTCAAGCGGCTGAATTTATTATGCCTAAGAAGCCTCTTAACTTACTTAAAGGAATACTTTCTACTTCTGATGATGAGATTGCGGTAGAGTATAACGAGAGTAATGCCAAATTTACTTTTGATAATGTGGAGCTTGTTTGTCGTCTTATTGATGGTAAGTATCCTAATTACGAAGCAGTAATCCCAAAAGAGAATCCAAACAGACTTACTATAGACCGTAATCAGTTTTTAAACTCTGTACGTCGTGTTTCTATTTTCTCAAATAAAACTACACACCAGATTCGCTTAAAAATTGCTGGGGCAGAACTTAATATTTCGGCAGAAGATATTGATTACAGTAATAAAGCCGAAGAGCGTCTTACTTGTGATTATCAAGGTGATGATATGCAAATAGGCTTCAACTCTCGTTTCTTAACAGAGATGCTGAATAATATGAATGCAAATGATGTTTCTCTAGAGATGTCACTACCTAATAGAGCAGGTATCCTTACTCCAGTAGATGGACTAGATGAAGGAGAGCAAGTTACAATGCTCGTAATGCCAGTAATGCTTAACAACTAAGATTTCATATCTTTATAATAACGAGGTCACTCTAGCAATAGAGTGACCTTTTTTTACATGTAGTATTTTGAGATTACTCACCTATAAATGTGGTTAGTACCGCTTTCGCGAAAGCAAAAAAAAACACACTAAGCTATCTCATATTTTATCCAATTGAATTCAGTACTTTTATCAGAATAAACAATTCCTTATAAATGAAAAAATATTTTGCCCTAATGGGATTGGGACTTATTGCCCTTTCTTGTAACGAATCAAAAAAAGTAGTAGCACCTGCTGCTCCTTCTGAACCTGTACTTATAGATGTCACTGCTCTTGAAAGTAATGAGAATGACGTACGTAAATACACTAACACTATTACTGCAAATGAGCTACAAGACATGCTCTACGTATTTGCAGGAGATGATTTTGAGGGGCGTAATACTGGAGATCCAGGACAAAAGAAAGCAGCTGCATACTTAGTAAATTATTATAAGAAATTAGAAGTAGCACCTGGAAATAAGGGAGATTACTACCAGATTGTACCTAAAACATTTTTTAGAAAAGGAAGTGATTTAAACGACTCTGAAAACGTGCTAGCTTTTATAGAAGGATCAGAGAAGCCTGAGGAAGTACTTGTGCTCTCTGCACACCTAGACCACGTAGGAATGGACTCAAAAGGCAATGTCTTTAACGGAGCAGATGACGATGGATCTGGTACTGTGGCATTACTAGAGATTGCAGAGGCTTTTAAACAAGCTGTAAAAGACGGAAAAGGACCTAAGCGCTCTATACTCTTTTTACACGTCACAGGAGAAGAGAAAGGCTTATACGGGTCTAGATTCTACTCAGAAAATCCAGTATACCCGCTAGCGAACACCATTGCAGACCTCAACATCGATATGATAGGTCGTAATGACGATGCACACTTAGAAGACAATAACTATGTTTATTTAATAGGATCAGATAAATTAAGTACAGATTTACACAATGTATCATCTGCCGTAAATGCAAAGTATTTTGATATTAATCTAGATTACCGATACAATGTAAAGAATGAGCCTAACCGTTTTTACTACCGCTCAGATCACTACAACTTTGCAAAGAAGAATGTGCCTATTATTTTTTACTTTAATGGAACACATGAAGATTATCACAAAATAGGTGATACACCAGATAAAATCAATTACCCATTACTAGAAAAGCGTACAAAACTTGTCTTTGCAACTGCTTGGGAACTTGCAAATCGTAAGGATAGACCTGTAGTAGACAAAGCAGAGAAAGAAGAATAAATTATTATTAAAATTATTATGTGTTTTATTTAAGTAAATTCACCTAATAATCAACACTTTGAAAAAGGAGTGAAAAATTTCACTCCTTTTTTTATTAGAAAAAGTTGCACATCTTCTAATATTAATTATCTTTGCACTCGCAATTAAAATGGTGGTTGTAGCTCAGTTGGTTAGAGCGCTGGTTTGTGGTACCAGAGGTCGCCGGTTCGAACCCGGTCTTCCACCCTTATTCAAGTCTTCAGAGAAATCTGAAGACTTTTTTTATGCTCATAAGTTGACAACATATAGTTTAGCTGAAAACATTAAGCACAAGAAAGCCACCCGTAGGTGGCTTTTTTATAACTCAGAATATTTATTCCCTAGTTATTTAATGTGGTTTTATCTACTCCATATATTCTTAAGTATTGCTTCGTGGTGGTATCTGGGATAACGACTCTCATCTCGTCATTTGATTTAACAGAATAAACCCTCATGGTATATGCTTTCTGTTTACTAGACGCAATCTTTTCATCAACAATGAGATCTCCTGACATATCATATCTCTTAAGCAGTTGAGAAGGTGACTTCTCAAGGGTATCTAAGGTAGATACATTTGGCACGTGTCTGAAAGGTATCGAGGTAGGTATACTATCTAAATGAAACGAAGACGTTTGACCTATCGCAACCACTCCGCACGTTAAAAAACAAACAATTAAAATCCGTTGTATCATCACCATTTTATTTTAAATCAAATAAACTTTCTACCGCTGGATAGCGCTCTACAGTAAAACCTTCTCCATATTCTGTTCCTATGAGACGTCCAAGGTCTCTAGAGCGATAATTAATACTCTCCTTGAAGGTTTCGCTAGAAATTGGTGTATCACCATCTTTATTATTTGGATCGTGAAACTGTGAGCTGTATGCAAAGACAGCATCATACTTTTTATCCATAAAACCACTTACATCTACCACTACATCCGGCTCGATGTGCTGCCATTGTATATAATGATATACCGTTTTAGGACGCCATTTTTCTTGAGCCTTCCCATCTACAGAGGTTTCTATTTTTTTCAATCCACTCAAGAAGCAAGCATCACTTGCAAGTTTACTTCCCTTGCCGTGGTCTATATGCCTGTCTGTAATAGCATTACAAAGCACTATTTCTGGCTGATACTTTCTTATTACTTCGATGATTTTGAGTTGGCTCTCTTTATCATTCACAAAGAAACCATCTGCAAGTGCAATATTCTCACGTACTGCTACACCTAGAATCTTTGCTGCAGCTGCAGCCTCCTCATCACGTATCTCTGCACTCCCACGAGTTCCTAGTTCGCCTCTTGTGAGATCAAGTATTCCTACTTTCTTTCCATTTGCAATTTCCTTTGCTATGGTTGCACCACAGCCTAATTCTACATCATCTGGGTGTGCTCCTATGGCAAGTATATCTAGTTTCATATGTATGCTCGCTGTGCGAGTATCTTTTGTGTTATTGTTATATAGTCATCAAACTTACGTGTGAATGACATTTCCCTTTATTTAATTACCCACTTTTAAGAATAAATAAAAGGTTAAGCGCAATCGAGTTTTAATCTGCGACTAGTACTGTCTTTTTCAAAACAGCCTTAAGTGCTTGGTCTATATCTTCCATCAGGTCTGCCTTCTCCTCTATTCCTACAGAAAAACGAATTAAGCCATCTGCGATACCTTGTTTTGCTCGCTCTTCTTCTCCTAGTAATGAGTGTGAAGTTTGTGCTGGACATAGCATCGTACTCTCTACACCTGCAAGACTCATAGATGGTTTGATAAGTTGTAGCGCTTTTTGAAAATCTTCGGCATCTATATGTGATGCTAACTCGAAGGACATCATCCCTCCAAAACCGCTCATCTGCTCTTTGGCTAGTTTATAATCTGGATGAGATTTTAGTCCCGGATAGTACACGCGACTTATCTCGTCTTTCTTATCAAGCCATTTTGCTATTTTCTTTGCATTTCTATTTTGAGCTTTTACACGTAGTGCCATGGTTTTCATGCTACGCTCAAGCATCCATACGGTAAGGTCACTTAGACTTCCTCCTAGATTTTTTGCCAGATTCCAGATGCGATCCATATGTTCTTGACTCGCAGCAATAGCACCTGCACAGATGTCACTGTGCCCTCCCATATATTTTGTTGCAGAGTGAAGTATAATATCAATCCCAAAATCTGCTGGATTTTGATTTACTGGAGAGGCAAATGTATTATCTATCATAGTCACAATGCCGTGCTTTTTGGCGAGTGTAGCAACCATCTTCATATCTGTGACCTTCATAAGTGGATTAGAAGGTGTCTCAATGTAAATCACTTTAGTTTGTGGAGTTATCGCTTTCGCGAAAGCGGCTTCACTCAAATCCTCTGTAAATGAATATGTGATACCGTACTTTTCAAACTCCTCAACTACTAGGTTATACGTACCTCCATATAAAGTTTCTTGAAGTACAACATGGTCGCCACTTCTCAAAAAAGCCAGCAATGCAGTACTTACTGCCGCCATACCACTACCAAAGATCATCCCCGCTTCTGTCTTCTCAAGAGCAGCAATTTTCTTACCTAATCCTTCTTGATTAGGAGTATTAAAATAGCGTGGGTAACGCTTTACATCTACATCCATAAAGGCATAAGAAGATGATAAGTAAATAGGAGATACAGCTCCCTGAAACTGCTCGTCTTTGATTTCTCCTGTATGCGTACAAATGGTATTAAGACCTTTATGTGATTTACTCATAGTGTATGTTTTTTTCAAATCTAAAAATACAAAAAAGGGTTACAGTAAATCAGCCAATTTATTATAGATTAGAAGGGGACTTATCAAGAAAATTCTTACATTACTAACGTTCAATATTTTACATTTTAATATGAAATTCTCCGCACAATCTTAGATATATAATGAAGTAAAGTTCCTACCTTTAAGACGGTTAAAAGTACTATTAGAATTAAATTATTAAGAGATCTCCTAGTTCATGGAGCCAATTACTTTTATCCAATTATAAAAAATAGCATATTTAATAATCACGAAAACCCCTACCTTTTTATAATGCGTTAAGTTATTGTCTCTATATACTTCCCCAGTAAATAATGATGCGCAGACGAAGGAATTTTATGATCATACCTAACTTTAACATTACACCAGGAAATACCGTAGGTGACATTTTTATTAATAAAGGAATAAGAACATTTTACGATGCTATACGTGCTATACATAATCTTCCATATGGTAGGTTAAAAAACCCTTTAGAATTGGGATCTGTGATTACCGAAGGGCAAGGCACATGTAGTACAAAACACGCAACTTTAAAAGCACTCACAGATGAACATGCCATTTATGGACTACAACTAGAGCTCATAATTTATGCCATGGATAATACCAATACCCCAGGCATAGGTAATGTGCTTGAAAAGTATGACCTACCTTATATACTGGAGGCACATACCGTACTGGCATATGATGATGAGATGTACGATTATACCTTTGCTGGAACATACAGTATGAAATGGAGAGATGCGGTACTTATGCAAACCACTATCGATACAGATCAGATACAGGATTATAAAGAAGACTATCACAAATCTGTACTACAGGATTGGATAGAGAGAGATAAGCTAGCATATAGTCTTGATGAAATATGGAAGATAAGAGAAGAGTGTATACAAGAACTAAGCGCTGTAGAATCACATTAAAACAATCACAACTTTTACAAATCAATCACTGTGAACATCATTCCATACAATTCTCAATTTGCTGCAGACTTTAAAACTCTTAATATAGAATGGCTCGAGGCCTTTTTCTACGTAGAGCCTTATGATCTCAAAGTGTTGAGTAATCCTGAAGAATATATCATAAACAAAGGAGGTTTTATCTTCTTTGCATCAAAAGATGATCAAATTCTAGGTACGGTAGCACTAATGCCTACTGGAAATACGGGTGTGTTAGAACTCACAAAGATGGCAGTTTCACCTTCGGCGAGAGGAATGGGTATTGGGCAGCAATTGATTGCACATTGTATCGCTTTCGCGAAAGCGCAACACCTCAACAAACTCATCTTATACTCACACCGTACGCTAGAAAATGCCATTCATATCTATAAAAAATGGGGTTTTATAGAAATTCCTCTTGAAGAAGATGTGGTCTACAAGCGCGCAAACATTAAAATGGAACTCGTATTTAACTAATTTTTGTCATAATGTAACACACGAGACGATAACTTTGTTAATGTAATCCATTAAAACAATGTTATGAAATATTTATGTACCCTCTTTCTTATCGCTTGTACGATGAGTAGCTGTAAAGAAACAGTAAAAGAAACGGAAACCGTTACCACGGTAGAAGAAGTGGAAGAACTAACTACCACAACAGACTCAGAAATTAAGGAGTTTGAAATTATCCCTATTGAGCACGCGTCTACTATTCTTAACTGGGATGGCAGAACCGTTTATGTAGATCCAGTGGGAAAACCTGAGCTTTATAAAGGTTATAAAAAGCCAGATCTTATTGTCATTACACACCTACACGGAGACCACCTCAATGTAAAAACGCTCGAAGGTCTAGACACCTCAACCGCAAGAATCGTTGTGCCACAATCTGTAGCAGAAAAAATGCCGGAGGCTTTTAGCTCAAAGTTAGATATCTTAAATAACGGAGAAAAAGTAGAAATTTTAGGTATTACGACAAACGCTGTACCGATGTATAATCTAGGTCCAGTAGAGAAACGCCGTCACAAAAAGGGATGGGGTAATGGCTACGTACTTGAGAAAGATGGTAAGAGAGTTTACTTTTCTGGAGATACAGAAGATATACCTGAGATGCGCAATTTACAAGATATTGACGTTGCCTTTGTATGTATGAACTTACCTTACACTATGACGGTGGAGAGTGCCGCTAGTGCAGTTTTAGATTTTAAACCTACACAAGTATATCCTTTTCACTATAGAGGATCTGACGGCCTAAGTGATGTTAGTACGTTTAAATCTCTTGTAAACAAAGGAAGTGATGCTATTGAGGTTGTACAGTTAGACTGGTATCCTAATCTTGACTAAAAAACTATAGTAACGTTTATAACAAAATAAACCCGCAATGGACCTAGGTCGCATTGCGGGTTCTTACTTAACCTACTTAAGTATCTTCTATTTTAAACTGAATGATGTTTGAGCAATAAGTACTCCTTTATCAAACACGTTTACCTCATATTTTCCTTCAAGAAAATCCTTTGTTGTTTTACCTACATTCTCACAAATATCAAGTGCAGTGTTCTCATAGTAGAACTTAGAAATCGCACTATAGTTAACCACTTTACCGTCAAAGGCAACTTGCTTGTTTTCTCCTAATGTAGCTCCAGAAGGATCAATGATTTGTACATATAATACACGATCTCCAGCTTCTGCAAGTCTGTTTTGAGGTACTGTATAACAAGCCCTAAGTTTATCTACACGTCTATTGTTTGAGTTTTCTACTAGTTTACCAGAAGAACGCTCTATAACTCCCACCGCTCTAAGCTTATTTGCTGCTAGTGCAGATCCTAATGTTACTCTTTCTGCAAGGGCATTATTTTCTAGTGCAAGAGAGTCCCCTACTCCACGCTGTACTTCAAGTTCATAAGTAGTACTGTCTATACGCATAGCAAGCATCTGGTTACTTCCGCGTAAAGAATCATTTTGAGCAAATAAGAAATCACGCTCATTACGTAGTTTAAAGACCTCAGCTCTATATTTTCCTAAACTCGCAATGGTTGCGTCTTTTGCATCAATATCGCCTATAAGTTTCTGGATTCTATCGCGTGCATCATTAAGTTCTGTGTCTTTGAGGTTATTCTCCTCAATAACTACATCATATTTACTCACCATTTCTTTAAGATCTGAGAGTACAACGTTCTTCTCCTTTGTGAGTTGGCTTTTTGTATCCTTCTCTTGGTTATACAGTTTTACAGCAAAGGCACCGGCTACGACAAGAAGTACCGCAAGAATACCTGCAATAATCTTAATCCCGTTTCCACTTTTTTGGTTATCCATAATTTAATAGTTGTTTAATGGTTATACGTTTAATGCAAAGAATTGGATTTTATTATAAACGCTTTAGCGAAAATATTCTTTTTACCATACAATTAACGCCAACTATTAAAAAATGTTAAAACATATTATAGGTTTAGTTGGTAGAAGCTGAGCTTATTAAAATATTGCTCGATATTACTCATGTATTGGAACAACGTATGTACTTTATTTAGAAGTAGCCCTTAATGTGCGCACTAAGACTTACATGTTCCGGTTAGTGGGACTATCCCTTGTAGGGTGATACTATAGAAGTCCTATTTCTATAATTTTTTACGCTTTCGCGAAAGCGTAATACCCTAAACACTAGTCACACTGTTAACTAATATTAAAAAAGAATCCTACTCAAACTATTTTACGGAAATTGCAATGATGAATAAAATTTACACAAAACTCAAGTTATTATATAGCCAGATTACTGGAAACATAGCGTTCTTCCCAAGTCTTATTGCATTAACCGGACTTGCCTTTGCTTTTTTAATGCTTTATATAGAAGAGCAAGGAGTTTCTAAATATTTCATGGAAAATATACCATGGTTAGTGATCAATAACGCAGATACCGCTCGCACCTTACTGAGCACTTTTATAGGGGGAATCATCTCTCTTATGGTTTTTAGCTTCTCTATGGTGATGTTATTACTCAATCAAGCCTCGAGTAATTACTCTCCTCGTATCCTCCCCGGACTTATATCAAATAAAAAGCACCAATATGTATTAGGGTTTTATATTGCTGTAATCATCTATTGCATTATCGTATTGCTGAGTATTGTGCCTAGTGATGACAAGCATCAGTTACCTGGTTTTGCAGTGCTTGTGGGAATTATTTTAAGTATTCATGTACTTGCAGCCTTTATCTATTTTATACATTCTATATCGCAAGCTATACAGATTAATAATATTACAGACCGCATCTTTTCTTCAGCTCACAAAAGGTTACAAACATTAATTGATAAAGAAAGTGAAGTTCAAGGTTTAGAAGTTTTTGACGATATTTCTGAGTGGCATGGTTATAAAAGCACCTCATCTGGATATCTCAATGATATAGCATTTGACTCACTGTCCAAGCTGGCAAAAGACTGTGACATCTCTATAAAAATGCTGGTTTCTAAAGGAGAATTTGTACTAGTAGATGTTCCTATTGTAAAAGTAAGTAAAGAGCTAGATGAAGAAAATCAGGAGATGCTACAGTCATGCTTTGGGTTTTCTCGTAGTGAGATAGTAAAACTCAATTATGTACTTGGTTTTAAACAGCTCACAGAAATTGCAGTAAAAGCCATGAGCCCAGGTATAAATGACCCAGGTACTGCCATTACTTGCGTTGATTATCTCACAGAGCTATTTGCATTAAGAATGCAGAAAAAAGATAATAGCTATGTAATAAATGATAAGAGTAAAGCAGTGGTATCACTAGATACAGTAGATTTTGAAGAACTGCTATATTTCATATTTGCCAGCCTACGTCAGTACTGTAAGTCTGATTTCATCATGATGACAAAAATGCTAACCTCACTATATTACCTAAAAAACGTAAAAACCATAGACGATAATTATAAGGAGGTAATAGACTCCCAAGCACACCTCATTCTAGAAGATGCACAAGCATATATTAAAAATGAAACAGATTTAAAGAATCTAAAAGAGTTTAGTGAAAAATTTGAGTAGAATTAAATACATCACAACTACCCAATTAACTATTAAAACTAATAGTGTACGCTAGATTTGTAAAAATGTTTTAGCTACTAGCGATTATAATACTTGATAAAGTACCTTACGTTTGCGTATGCGTTGGTTTTTAGACTTTAACAGATTAAAAAAACGTAGTTAATGTAACAAAGTGAAATACTTTCCTACATATAGGGTATGTATAAATCATTTTTTCAAAATATAGCGACAGAGCAAGGAGGTACTTTTTTATACCAAGATCAAGATACTAGTATAGGTGGCGGCATACGCCTTCCTAAGGTTCAGTATTTATTAAAAATACCTATAGGAGATACTGAGATGAATATCATTAATATCACTGGAAAAGAATTTTCTGGTCATATCTCTATGAAGTTACCAAAACAGCCAGAGAGTCACACTTTTGAACTTACTACAAACTCGCATATTAAATCACTTTTTATAGGCAAATCAAAGCGCTTTAACATCAATAGTGACAGCTCTCAAATGACCGAGTTTTTAAGAAACAACAGTCATATTGCAATCTTAAAAGAAATTGCTCAAGAAGATAGCTTCCAGCCTATAATTACGGGTACAAACGAGGATGATCATTATATGTTGATAGCAAAATATCATCTAGAATTTGACAACTGGAACAGCCCTGTACTTCCGCTTATGGATTTATTTAAAGAGTTGCACACACGGTTTGTGGTTAACAACGAGCGCTTTACAAATGATGTGACTATCAGTATGGGGTATTAAATAACTCCTAACACAATCTTAAACAACTACCTTCTAGCGTAGTAATGCCATAGCTTTGTTACACTTGCTCTATTATAAAGGGTGAGTATAACAACCAACCTATGAAACACTATGCCATAATAGGAGGAGGTCCTAGAGGACTTTTTGCTCTCGAAAGCCTTTTTACCGCGCTCTACAATAACGCTCCAGAAGCTCAAATAAAAGTCACCTTATTTGAACCTTTTAAATACCCAGGAGCAGGCTGGGTATGGAATCCTGAGCAAGTAGCGAGCAACTGGCTTAATATCACTGAGCGTGCCTTACAAGACTTACCTGGCAGACCAGAAATAAAACTTGGTGATGATATCATCCCTGCATTTCCCTCATATACGGAGTGGTTACCAGAAGAACAACAAAATCCACCAGCTACGTATCCAGATCAGTTTCCTCCACGGGCAAAGATGGGAACCTACCTTAACACTCGTTTTGAGACTATTGCAAGTGCGCTTAAGGGATTTGACTTGCTAAATATTGTTGAGGAAACTGTTACCAAACTCACCTATATCGCACCAGTATTCACAGCAATTACAGAAAATACATCCATCACCGCAATAGATGAAGTGGTTCTCACAATAGGACATCAGAATACGGAGCTATCAGAGCAACTGCAAGAGTGGAAAGATCACGTTACACAAACTGATAACGCCCTACTATTTACAGAAGCCTATCCTGTAGAAAAAATGATAAATGCAAACATTACCTCAGAGAGCGTAGTTGCTTTTAGAGGTTTTGGACTTGCTATGATTGATCAGATACGTGCGCTCACCTTGCGACGCGGTGCACATTTTGAAATACTTGATAATGATTCCAAAGAAGTAGCTTTTCACGCTGGAGAAAACCATCCGCAGCGGTTTGTTCCCTTTTCCTTAGACGGACTTCCTATGGTGCCAAAACCTATAAATAAAGCGGTAGATAAGTGGTTTATGCCAAGTGATGATGCTATAAACGCTTTCGCGAAAGCGATACATAAAGGCGCCTGCGGCGATCACCCTGCAAAAGATCAATACTTTCTACTAGAAGCAATGGCAGCTGTTGTTGCTCCATTGTTTTTAAAATTAGGAGACAAAGTCATACAACACGATCTTACCGAAGAAGAAGTTTATTTTTTGACGATAAATTACCTCAACAATAAATCACTAGCGCATTCCCTACTCCTATCCCATCAAAAACCTGTCTTGCAAATGATGCAACAACAAGTGGAAATGGCAGTGGGAGAAGCACCGGTAAGCCTTGACTACGTTATAGGTCAAGTATGGCGACACTGCCAGCCTACCATCTACAGAGAGTTCTCATATCCAGCAATCGCAGATGATGTGGTTGCCAAAGTTATTGCGCTAGACGAAGCATCAAAACGATATTCTTACGGTCCACCCGTTGAAAGCATACAACAACTTATTGCGCTTGCAAAAGCAGGATTTTTAGATCTTGACTTTGTAAATAATCCAGAAATCACTTGCGTAGACGGAGGCTGGCAACTTGAATCGAATGTTAAAAAAGTTACCGTAGATGTAATGCTTAACGCCGTACTAGATTCTCCACAACTTGTCACCGTAGATACACCTATCATTAAAAACTTGCTTAGCTATGAAATGATTGAGCCTAAACATACAGATCTAGGCATACGGACAGACGATTATGGCTATGTAGAAGTACCCGAGGGTAAAAGTTTTGTGCCACTAGCGGTATTAGGCAGATTATCTAAGGGAAGTGTGATAGGTGTAGATGCAATTTTAGAATGTTTTGGACCACGCACTATAAGCTGGTCTGAGCGCAGTATAGCCTTAATGAAGAACGAAAAATAAAGAAGATGAGCAGAGGATTTGTAAAAGAAGATGACCAAGAAGAAACTCCTATAATTCCGCCTAGGGCAGCACTACCAGATGGTGTGACAAACTACGTCACAAGCCACGGATTAACGCAGCTTAAGGAAGAGCTTAGCACACTAGATAATAAAATCTCCACCCTAGATGAGACAGATGAGCGCGAGCGTAGGCGCGCACTCGCCGTACTTAATGGGAAGCGCAACTTACTACTGGAACGCATACAGAGCGCAAGACTACTTGATCACATAAAGGATGAGGGAGAAATACGTTTTGGCGCCACAGTCACCTATACCATCGCTGGTATGCCTAAGCCCATTACCATCCAGATTGTGGGCGTAGATGAGGCTAGTGTAAAAGACAAAAAAATTGCGTTCACCGCTCCTATTGCTAGAGCCCTTATTGGCAAAAAGGTGGATGAAACAACTACATTTCAGCTAGGTAATGAGGAGAAGAAACTCACTATTAAAAATATATCCTACGTAGAGTAGTATGAGGTTTACGCTTTCGCGAAAGCGTAACAATCACATTTAAAAACAAGTTCACATATCGTAACTTTATAACCAAAAATAGAGCTATTCAATCCCTAATTTATCACCTATGCAAACGATTCTATATAAAGCAAACACTCGAGGAAACGCAAACCACGGGTGGTTACAGAGTTTTCACACTTTTAGCTTTGCGAGTTATCATAACCCCAACCGTATGAACTTTGGGGCAATGCGTGTACTCAATGATGACACTGTTGCTGCGGGGAGAGGTTTTGATATGCACAGGCATCTCAATATGGAAATTGTATCTATCCCGCTTTCTGGTGATCTAGAGCATAAGGATAGTATGGGTAATCAGACGGTGATACAGCAAGGTGACATCCAGGTGATGAGTGCTGGGACTGGAATAGATCACAGTGAGTATAATAAAAATAAGGATCGCGAGGTACAGTTTTTACAAATCTGGATTATGCCTAACCAGCGTCCAGTCTCGCCTCGATATGATCAGATTAAAATAAATGAGCATCACCTCAAAAATGAATTTGTACAAATACTATCACCAAATCAAGATGATGAGGGTGTATGGATTTACCAAGATGCTTGGTTTCATATGGGTGAGTTTACACAAGAGCAAACGCTTGTACACAAACTGCATAAAAAAGGGAATGGCCTTTTTGTTTTTGTACTTGAAGGTAGTGCTCACGCCGCTGGCGAACTACTAGACAGACGTGATGCCATAGGAGTTTATGACATTGCCGAGCTAGAAATTACCGCACAATCTGATTCTAAAATATTACTTATCGAAGTGCCTATGCAGTTTTAAGTAGAGGCCTCAGTTATTGTTTTACATTACGCTTTCGCGAAAAAAACATATGTACACTGTATTTTATATACAATTAGTCGTAAAACGAATTAGCACGGAGTATATTTAGTACTTTAATAACTAAGTGGTTATAAAAGTTGCATAAGCATGAATCTAAAAAATCTTTTACTAGCTGTAATTATATGTTCATTAGTTGGCTGCCAAAAAGAAAACAACCCTGCACAAATAAGTTTACAAACTGAGACTTCCGTAGACACTATCTATATTTCAGAATTTAATACTGAAAGACTGGTTGCAAAAATCTCAGATAGTAATCGGCTACAAGCTGTAAACTTAGTACGTCCTACTGCAGTAACTATAAATCACAAAAATAATGATGATCCTTATCTGGCTATTCTAGCCAATAATAAAAGTTTAAACATTTTTCTTAATCAAGATGGTATTATAAACACCCATGATAAAGCAGATTCACTACTCAACAATCTCTGGCACAGCAACAACAAGTTTATAAATGATAACAGTAGTTTACTTTTTGGTACAAATAACATAGATACAATTCCGCTTGTATTTGAAACATTCAGACAGGAGAGAGCTAATAACATTGACTTATATAAGGACGAAATAGGTACTGATATTTTGGAATTGCTACACTATCAGAATGATGCGAGAATCTATTCTTTTTTATTCTATTATGGCAGAATGATGAAAGAATTGGAACCAGATAACAGCTATTTTGATTTTGTCAATAGAATACCAAAGATTACGCTATCATCAAAATCTCTTCCTGATATTTATCTCTACAAATACGAAATTGAATATTTAAGAGATAATAATACTATAGAAAGTATTACTGATTTTTTAGCGTTCATAGATCAACAGACGAGTAACAAGGAGCTTGCTGATTATCTAAGAGCGAGCTATATCAAAGGTTTGATGGAAGCACCTACTTACTGGGAAAAACATGAAAGATTATTTAACACAGAGGTACTTACTCAAACCTTCATTTCAGAAAAAGAAAATCCATACAATTACTTATTTGAAAAATCATCCAGCTCTTTTTATGCTTCTCAAAGTGGGGAAAAAGCTTACTTATTTACAGCAGAAGATGCATTTGGAAATCAATACAAACTTGAAGATCACCAAGGAAAAGTAATTTTTATAGACAATTGGGCCACATGGTGCAGAGCTTGTCTCAATCACAGACTTAGTGTTTTAGAACTTGCTAATAAGTATAAAAATAATAGCGATATAGAGATTTTGCTCATGTCTGTAGATAGTTCTAAAGAGAAATGGTTGGACTTTCTAAACAAAGAAAACTCAGAAGTTGGTCAGAATCTATTTATTGAAGATGGAAGAAGTGAAGCATACGGTCAACAATACAACATCAACTTTATTCCTAAATACATACTCATTGGGAAAGATGGTAAGATTATAAATGCCAATATTCAAGAACCCTCCGTAGCGGTCGAACAGGCAATAGAAAATGCATTGAGGATGCAATAAGGTTTAATTTAGAAAAGATAGGTTGTCTTCATAAAACTATCAATGTTATATTTATTGCTTTCGCGAAAGCGTAACAAAACCATCTTAAAAGCTACTTACATACAAACTTATATAAATGATTATAACAACTACAAACAGTATACAAGGTAGAGAGATCACACAGTACTTAGGTGTGATTACAGACTTCATCTATGCAAAGATTTACGATACTAAAGGGCTTAGTTTTCGAGATTCACTTAATAGTGACAAGATTTATGAGCGAAGTGAGGAAGGAATAGATGCTGCAAAACAAGAAGTACTCAAGAAACTGGAAGCCAAAGCTAAAGAAATGGGAGCTCACGCGATTGTAGGAGTTACAATGGATGTAGAGGTCATAAATGAAGGTCTTAAGTTGGGAATCTCTTCAATGGGAACTGCTGTAGTATTGAGATAAGGATACATATAGAACACTGTGAGATTCGCGATTTTATTAATCGAAAGCCTAGCGGTATCTGACGTTCTAAAATCTTAAATCTTTCCCATTTAATATGGCTTTAAGAGAGTTAAGCATTTTTAAGGATAATTTTACGTAACCAACCAATCCAATTAAATGAATTTCACTCTCAAAAACTTCTTGCAAGGTTTTGGCATCATTGCTGTCATTTTAACATTGTTACCTCTTATTGCCGTAGATTACTGGTGGATACGCATTTTTGATTTTCCGCACGCTCAGCTTACGGGACTTACACTCATTGCTATCCTTACCTACTTCATACGGTTTGACATAAAGTATTATAAAGATTACCTTTTTGTAATCATTCTTATAGGTTGTTTCTTATTTCAGTTAAGTAAAATTTATGCTTACACGCCATTTGCAGATCTTGAGGCTCAAGAAAGCACAATTACTGACTCATCAAATACATTGAAAATTTATACAGCCAATGTATTACAGAAGAATAAGGAGTACCAACTCCTACTCGACCAAGTAGCCCAAAAAAATCCAGATATTATATTACTCATGGAGACAGATGTGCAATGGAAAAATGCTGTACATAAAACCTTGTCTTCATCACACCCTTATTTTATGCTCGAGCCACTAGATAACACCTATGGGATGTTGCTATACTCACGCTTACCTATGTCTCAGAACAAAATTAATCATCTTGTAGACAAAGAAATTCCTTCTATGGAGGCGATAATTACTTTGGAGAGCGGAGAACAATTTCAATTATTTGCTATTCACCCTACTCCACCTATGCCACAGCATAATCCTATGAGTTCAGACAGAGATACAGAGATGATGACCACGGCACTTCGTGTTTACAAAAGAGAAATGCCCGTAATTGTCATGGGCGATTTTAATGATGTTGCTTGGTCTGAGACTACCTCATTATTTAGAAAGACAAGTACATTACTTGATCCTCGAATAGGCCGTGGCTTTTACAACACATTTAATGCTCAAAATGTGCTTATGCGCTGGCCACTTGATCATCTATTTGTTTCTGAAGAGTTTCGTGTAAAGACACTAAACCGCACAAAAGACATCAAGTCTGATCATTTCCCGATGTATACAGAACTTACTTTTGAACCAGAGAAAGCAAAAGAACAAAAAGCTAAAAAACCATCCAAGGAAATTCTCGAGAGAGCACAATCCCAATTAAAAGAACAGCATCTTCTTAATATGGAAATGCCTACAATTTCTAGTGATTAAAGTTTATATATATTTATAGTCTAACTCACTGTACATGCGTTTTATTCTATTACTATTTGTATGCTGTATTTGTGTCGTTGCTTGCGATAAAAATCCTCAAGCAAAGGCTGCACTACATCAAAATCATATAAGGCATCAAGAGGATACTATAGGTTTTGCTCAATATTCATGGCAAATGGATAGTATAATCAGTAGAATGGATGACGCAGATAAACTACCAAATTCTGAAACCTACAAAGCTGTAATATGCCCACATGATGATTATGGATATGCTGGAGGATTATATTACAAAACCCTCTCTGGAATAAAAGCCAAAACAATTATCCTTGTGGGCGTAGCTCACAGAGCAAGAAATTTTGACTTACAAGATCGTATCATTTTTGGGAGTTATGATAGTTGGCAATCTCCCGATGGCATTATTCCTGTAAGTAACCTTAGAGATAAACTCCTCACTAAACTCAAAAAAGAAACATACGTCGTGCATGATTCTATGATGCAGTTAGAACATTCTCTAGAAGCTATAACCCCTTTTTTAAAACGCAAAAACCCTGCTCTAGAAATCATACCTATGCTCGTTCCTTACAACACATTCCAAAACATGCAGTTATTTTCTGATGATATAGGAAGTGGTATTGCTGCGCTCATGAAGGAAGAGAATCTAATATATGGTAAAGATATTGCTGTCGTAATTTCTAATGATGCTATACATTACGGTTCTGAGGGCTGGGGAAGCGGTAATCTCGCTCCCTTTGGCACAGACAGTATAGGGACAGCTCAGGCTAGGCAGAAGGATCTTGATATTGTAAAGGAGACGCTGCAGGGAGAACTCACCACAAAGAGGGTTCAAAAGTTCAACGATATAACCATTATGGCTGACGATTATAAGGCTTATAAATGGACTTGGTGTGGTAGATACTCCACTCCATTTGGCTTACTGCTTGCAAATCGCATAGAGCAACTTACGGGAGCGTCTAATAAAGATGGAAAACTTCCGCACCTTACTGGTACGTTTATAGACTGGCGATCTAGTCTACACAATACTCATATTAAGGTTGACGATTTACACATGGGGCATACCGCACAGGCAGATAGCACGCACTGGGTGGCTTATGTAGGTATGTCTTATCAATAGCTTTGCAATTTCTCGATGATGTAATTTGCTTTGTGTTACGCTTTCGCGAAAGCGTATCTATCATCAAGACTATCTTTAACATTAATTGTAACTATTTTAACCCGAGCTTAATACTTAATGGCTCTTATGACTTGTATCTTACTGATTATGATATACTCAGATAAAACAGAAAACAAGAACAACGCTTTTTTAACAGAAACTATCGAATATCTAGAAAACAAGGGATTCGAAAATATTAAGGCAGACGCCGAAGGTTACGAGACTCCTATTTCGTTTAAAAGACAGGAAACAGGGAATTCTCTCACTCCAGATATCGTAGCCGAAAAACGTGGTATCAAATACTTTTTTGAAGTGAGTTTAAAAAGTTCCAAACCAAAATTATTAAAATCTAAGTGGTTACTTCTAGACACCCTAACTAGAATGAAAGATTATCGCTTTAGAATCATAACAACTAAGGGGCATCTAAGCTTCACAAGAGATATGATTGAAGATACCAATCTCAATAAGGATTTCATTCGCATATAAATTTCAATACAGTACAATTACCTAAAGGGTCTTGCTTATATAAGCAGGACCCTTTTTTATTAACATACTTTAATAGATCTATGGCAACTATTTAGGAGAAAAGAAATGTACATTGAAAAAAATATTTCTTGTGAATAAAAGACTACTCTTCTTTAATAAAATGTTTGGCTTATCTATTGTATCTCTGCTATTTATAGCGTGTGCTGTACATCGCGATAATTATAGAGATAAAGATAATAGTACTTTTTTTGACTCCAATTCTAGAGAATACACGAGCATATTTTCTATAGCCAATGCTGGTGCAGCCTCGAAAGGTCCAAATAGCCAACTAATCGTCTCATTAGAAAAAGAATTTGCATCGTTATCAAAGGAAGATGACTATCTCTTATTTTTAGGAGATAATCTACATAATAGCAATCTAGAGGATAGCCAGGTTTCATCTCAACTAGATGCACAATTATCGCTATCTACATCATTCAAAGGAACTTCATTGTTTCTTACTGGAGAGCAAGAATGGAACGAGAGAGGTGTAAAAGGTCTTGAAGATATTGAAACATACATTGAAGACTTTTATAAGGAAGAAGATCACTTTTTACCTAAAAATGGTTGTCCGCTAGAGGTGATAAGCGTGAATGATGAAATAGAGCTTATACTCATAAACTCACAATGGTATATAGAAGACTGGAGTAAAACGGACGGAATTAATGATAAATGCGAGTTAAAGACAAGAGTACAATTTAATACCTTGCTCGCTAGCGAAATGCGTAAAGCTCGTCACAAAACAGTGCTAATTGCTATGCATCATCCTTTATACTCAAATGGTATTTATGGGGGAGAAATCCCGTCTACTGTTGTATATAAACCTACTTCTGAAAATGCATTTATACCTCTAGTAGGAGCATCGTTATCATTTTTAAGATCACAAGGAGGTCTATCTAAGCAAGACCGCTATAACCCTCTTATGAACGAGTTAATGTCTACCATAGAACTAGCTGCGTTTGATGTTCCTAAGGTAATTATAGTTTCTGGTCATGAACGCTCTTTGCAGTACATAGATCACGGAGCTATAAAGCAAGTAATTACGGGAACGGGAAGTAGTGTAAAACCTGCCCGTTTGAGCAAGAGAGGACTGTTTACCTCAACAAAGCCTGGATATACAGAAGTAAGAATTTATGAAGACAACTCATCATCTGTTCACTTCTTTACTTTGCAAGACGGTGCGTTTAAAGAAGCCTTTAGCCAGAGAGCTTTTAAACAACCAGAACCTTATAACCTTGATTCTCTTACTACAGTATTTCCTAAAACAGTGAAGGCATCTGTGTATCCTGCAGAGGCTGTAAAGAAATCTGAGAAGTATGAAAAATTTTGGGGTAAACATTATCGATATGTATACGGAGTTGATGTAGAAGCACCCGTTGTACTACTCGATACCCTGTACGGAGGACTTACTGTAGAAAGAGCAGGTGGTGGAAACCAGACCAACGGTTTGCGTCTAGTAACAAAAGACGATAAAGAGTATAACATGCGAGCTATTGCAAAAGACCCAATCGCCTTTCTTAAATCTGCTGGATACAATGATCTTGATGGAGACAATTATTTTAAAGGAACAGTGCCGGCAAGTATTATTAAAGATTTTTACACGGCTGCACATCCTTATGGTGCTTTTGCTATTCCTAGGCTAGCAGGTGCGATAAAATTACCACATACGCATCCTAAATTATTCTATGTACCTAAGCAAAAACTTCTAGGCAACTTTAATAAAACACATGGTGACCAATTATATATGATAGTCGAAAAACCTGATGGTGATTTTGACGATTCACATATGTTCAAATTTAGTAAGGAGGTAGAAAGCACTCAGGATCTTTTTAAAGAACTGCGCGAAGATGATCAAAATCAACTTGATGAAAGAACTTATATAAGAGCTCGCATTTTTGATATGCTCATAGGTGATTGGGATAGACATGAGGATCAATGGCGCTGGGCACAAAGCCAAGTAGATGAGAAAGAAGGAACTACCATATACACTGCTGTTCCTAGGGATCGCGATCAAGTGTTTGCAAAGTTTGATGGTTCATTCCTTACCTCCATGCAAAAAGTGATGAGTGGTTTGAGGCAGTTTGGTAATTACGGCCCAGATATTCCATACATAGAACAATTTAGCCAGAGCGCTATTAATCTCGACCGCGCCTTAGTGATGCATTCAGACAAGTCTGTGTGGATAGAAGAGATGAAGTATATCCAGCAAAATATCACACCTGAAGTGGTAAAAAAGGCTTTTAGTGAGGCTCCAATTGAAATTCAAGATGAGATATGGAAAGATATTCAAACTGATCTTCTCTCACGTAAAGACAACTTAGAAGACATTGTACAGAGGTACTACAAGCACTTTCTACAGTTTCAAGTGCTCAAGGGAACTGATAAAGATGACCATTTTGATATCCAGAATCTTGCTAATGATGATGTACGTGTAACGGGCTATAGAATTAAAGATGGTGAAAAAGGAAACGTATTATTTGATCGTACTTTTAATCCTGTTGATACTAAAGATATCTGGATTTATGGACTTGATGACAAAGATGTATTTGAAGTGCAAGGTGAACATAAAAGTGCGATTAACATTGTGCTATCTGGAGGATTAGACAATGATACTTATGAAATTATTGGTGGAAATAATGTTACCATATACGATCAAAAATCTACTAAAAATAAGATTGTAGATAAAGGGAATGCGACAAGGCACATAGATGACATTTATGAAAACCGCATTTACGATTCAGAGAGAACACCTAAAAAAGGAGGTAGCTTTGGTCTTGAGGCTGTCTATAATCCAGATGAAGGTTTCTCTCCAAGAATACAATTTGGAAAATCTACTTTAGGATTTGAAAGAAATCCTTTTACTACAAAATTTGAGCTAGATGCTCGCTATATTTCCCTCACTCAAGCAGGTGATATTAAACTATCATGGCATAAAGCGCACCTTTTTCATGACTGGAATTTCAAAGTTTTTGGACGAGCAACTACTGCAAATTTTACAGAAAACTTTTTCGGAGAAGGTAATAGTTCACCATACAACACTACTAACTCTTTTGACGCAAACCGCATTAATATGCAGTACCTCACAGGTGGTATAGGGATGTACTACAATGGAGAATATGGAACTACTTCTGAGATTGACATATCTTATGAAGATATAAATGTGGGACCTCAAAATAATGCTAGTATAGTAGATGCTCGTTATTTTGTAATAACAGGACTCTATAATTATCATAGTATTGATGATGAGCGATTCCCTACTCGCGGGATGGATGTGGCTATAAGAGGAAGTTTTCTTGATGAAGTAACCAGTACTAATACTGTAGGAGTGCTAGATCCTCGTCTTACGCTTTGGAACGCAATAGATAGATCTCGTAATCTTGTACTTAAAACTAGTATAGCGGGACAGTTGCGCTTTGGAAATGATATACCGTTCTATAAAGCAGCTTCGCTAGGTGCAAATACAGGGTTGAGATCGTATAGGCAAGATCGTTTTATAGGCAAACAAGCGCTTGCAGCTTCAGCAGATCTGGCTTTCCAATTGAAACCTATTAAAACTGCCTTTTTCCCGTTGAGAATAGATATGTATGCAGGTTATGATACTGGAAGAGTCTGGAGCGAACTCATGGAAAACAACACACTACATTATAGTTATGGTGGTGGTGTTAATCTTTCTACCGCTAGTGCTCTTAAAGGAAATATAAGCTACTTTGACGGTCCAGAAGGTGGAAGATTAGGCTTCGGAATATCACTCGGATTATAATAGACTACTAGTTTTAGAGTTACGCTTTCGCGAAAGCGTGAAAAAGATATTTACACCCTAAAAAAGAATCAAGTCTTAGTCTTCTAGAACCTACACAAATTCAAAAATAGTACATATAAAAAAAGCTCCCAAATGGGGAGCTTTTTTTATGCATTAATGCGAGATTTTAAAGTCTTTCTATAAAGGATTATTACAATCTTACACCGAATCTAAAATCGATTCTCATACCATCTTCACCAGCAAACGCTCCTAGTTGGCCAGATACAGTATCTACCATATTTAACCAGAAACCTCCACCAAAGTTATTGTGCCACTTCTCACTATCTTCTCCATCAAACCAAACACGACCTACATCTCCTCCTCCAAAAACACCTATCTGAATAGGAATTAAGCCTGTAGAAAATCTATTGAAACTATATCTCAAATCCGCCGAACCAGCTAGGGATGATTCTCCTGTAAATCTATTGAATCTATAACCCCTCAAACCAGAATTTGCACCTAATGATGCGGCCTGATAGAACTCATAGTCATCACCTATACGCACTTGAGCTTGCACAAGTGTTTTAAGGACTAACTTTCTGTTTTTAGATAGTGCATTGTAGAACCCTAATTTAGGATTTACATATGCATACATTCTACTACCATCGCTTATGTTGCGCTTCGCTCCTATTACTGTTGCAAAATCCATCCCTCTCGTAGGGTTAGCTTGGTTATCTGCACTTATATAAGTATAAGCTCCCTCTACACCTATAAAAGATTGCCCTCCAAAGAAATTACTGCGATCTGGTGAAAATAAGCTAGCGTCATCAATCACTCGGCCACCTGTAGGTTCAATTTCAATACGCTCATAATTAAACACAAATCGCAATCTACTACCAAAGGTGTTGTCACTCTCTACTCCTATATGTGCGCCTACTTCTCCATTACGAACTCTATTAAAGTCAAGCCCTAAATCATCATCGTTATTTACAGTCTCGTTACCAAAACCAAAGAAGTTACGAGAAAAAGCTTCGTTTGTAAACTTACCTCCTATTATCAAGTTCCACTGCCCAAAAGCGTTTGCAAAATTCCCTTCATATTTTAAACTTAGGGACTCCGTTGCAAATGAATAAGTTCCATTTAGCGTATGCTTACTACTAAAAGGATCATTCTTAAAACCATTTGTAGTAAACACATCATTTATTCCTATCAAGAAACCATCGTCAGGATTAAAACCTATAGCTGGTAAAATGTTATTTGCATAACTCTTTTTCTTTAAAGGGTCATAGGTGTTAAAGGAATAAATATTTGACATTTTAAAACTTGCTCCTCCTTTTTCTTTTATTGTATTAGGCAATGTTTTGTGCTCATAAACCTTGAGGCGACGACCGTCTTTTATCTCATAGATATCGTTGTTTTGTCCTCCTACAATTTTCATTCTTATAGGCGACTTTCCTTCTCCACTTACCTTAAAGCTATCATCATCATCAAGACCATAAATCCATATCTCGCTAGTCTCATCAGAATTTATAACACGATCTACAAAAGGAGTTTGAACTTCTCCATCCTTTATTCTTGATATCTGGACTCTAGTCTCCTTATCATTACGAGTAATTTCAAAATGATCATCCTTATCTGTTCCAGTAAGTACTACTAGCGAAGCCAAATAATCATAATATTCACCTGCGATGTCAACAATGTTACCTCTACGTTCTTTAAGACTTTCCTTAATCTCATCTACACCTACATCTTGAACTTCAAGAGGCAATTTTGTAAATGCTCTCGCGATATCTTCATCACTGAGGTTATCTTGTATATATTGAGCTTGTGCTACCCAGTCCTTCTTTACAGAATTCTTGGTGAGCGCTCTATCCATTTTTATACCTGCCTCGTTAATCCACTTTACATTTTCTAGATCTCCATCATAATTTTGAAACTGTCTAGACGCTGGAATTAATGTTTTGAGTAATCCTAAAATAGCACCATCAAATTTTGAAAAAACCTGATCTCTATCTCTTGGAATAGGCTTGTATATTTTTTTTCCATCACTATCAAAACGTGCCCATCTCCACTGGTCTGCGTGACGATCCCAGTCACCTATAAGCATATCAAAAATACGTGCTCGTAAATAGGAGTCTTCATCTACTTGATACTTCTCATCCTTACGTAAGTTTTCATAAAGATCATCTGTACTATCAATACTATCAGGGTTTCCAAAAGAAGGAACATCTAGAAAATCTTCGTCTGGGCGTTCTTCTATAATGTATAGTTCATTCCCGTACTCTGCATTGTACTTACCTAGTGCATCATGTTTGGGCACATAAATTAAGCTAGGGTTTGTGTGATAAATACCCACTGCATCAGATAGCTCTGCCACCGCAAGGGAAGCATATGGATGTGCAGAAGTATAGAAATCTAAAATTAAATCTTCTGTAAATGTATCTCTGAATTCTTCTTGAACAAAAACCTCTTTAAAAGCAACACTTTGTAGGAACTGCACTGCGCTCTTTCTCACTGCTCTTAAATTATAAGCTCTCCCATCTTTATCTTTAAGTCGTAAAGATCTCGTCTGGTGACCTCCACCCTTACGATCTACTGTAAAGCCGCCCATGAGTGTGTCTAGCGTAGCAACTTTAGCGGTTACTGGAGTTCCGTAAACAGCTCTATAATGATCTCCCCATAGTGACTCATGTACATCTGACACATCTGTATTATTCTGTGCATACACTGTAGCCATCACAGTCTCTGGATATATATCTGGTAGCGAATCTAAGTTTACTTCCTTACGAGGAGCAAAAACCTCTTTTTTATATAATAAAGTAGGTTCTCCTTGATTTGCCGCATAAAATCTTACAGATGAAGACTCATCTTCATATACATCCAGAATAGCAAATCCCTGACCTCCGTAAGAAAACAAACCATCGTCTCCTAGAGCTGCAGCACTGTTCTTTGCTCCTGCTCCGCTCACGATTTGCTTTATACCATCATGCTCTATATACTGGATACTATGCTCATGTCCTGATGCAAAAATCACTTTATCTGTATCTCTCGCAAGTACAGAGATGCGCTGCATTAACTCATTATATTGCTTGTTATAGCGATCTTGAATTGACACTCCACCCTGTGATCTTACTTGGGTAACAAGTGACGCAAGAATGGGTAGTGGTAAATTACTCTGTGTAGGATACAATTGCTTTCTTATACCATACTTTCCACCATGTATCCCATTTGTATACATCGGGTGATGCATTACTACAAGAATAGTCTTTTCGTTATTCTTTTTGAACTCATTTTCTATTTCTAAAAATAAATCAGTTCTATTTCTAATGTCACAATTATCATTAATTGTAGGGTGCTTGTCCCAGTCTTCTAGATACCACTGCGTGTCTATAATCATTAATTCCACAGAGTCGCTTATGCTTTTCATTTCAATAGGACATCCATTTTCAGGTTGAAATGCTTCCTTATCATCTAGCGCATCTTCTATATACTTCTCTTGACGCTTTACACCTTCTACGCCATCTGCATACCAATCATGGTTTCCAGGAATAAAAATGGTTTTACCCTTGAAGTTTTCAACTGCTGCTACTTGTATGTTTAATCTGCGCTCAGCTTCGGCCCTTTCTGGGTGTTTTTTTGATGGAAGTCCCGCATCATAAATATTGTCACCTAAAAAGATTGCATAGTCATTCTCTGTCTGTGCCGTGTCTATCACTTTCTTAAATGCGTCAAGAGCATAGGTGCTACCACCATCTTTATCTCCTCCTGCATCGCCTATGAGGTAGAAGGTTTTATGTATACGCTTTCGCGAAAGCGAACTATTATCAAAACGAGAAGGCTCGCTTGACTCATCTGCATATTTAGGAGAATAAGTCGCACAACTACTAAGCAAAATGGCTACTGAGAAGTTAAGAAAACGGTAATATTTGTTCATGTCCTTGTTTTTAATGTACATTAGAGGTCTAACAGGCTTATAGTAACTATGACTGAACTACTAGAAAAGACAGATAGATTTATTTCTGAACTATTTGATAATGAACTACCTAAGACATGTATATATCATAACTATGTCCATACCAAACGAGTACTTAAAAGTACCCAAGAAATAATTGATAATAGTGAAGAAAGTCTTAAAGATGAAGAAAAGCTCATCTTACAGCTTAGCGCACTACTACATGACATAGGATATGTAGATGGAACCGAAAATCATGAAGCGCGTAGTGCTCAAATGGCTGAAACGTTCTTAAAAGAACAAGGAGTTGAGACTACCATCATTGAAGAAGTCAAAAAGGTGATTCTCGCTACAGATATGCGTGTAGAACCTCAAACGTACCTAGAGAAAGTATTGAGAGATGCAGATGCATCACATTTTGCAAAGAATTATTTTCCTGAAGCAAGCGAATATTTGCGTCAAGAATTAAAAATTAAAGGCATTAAAGAATTTACCGCCGAAGAGTGGAATAAAGCAAATATTGAGATGTTTACTGTCAAGCATCGCTACTACACGCATTATGCTCAAGAAAACTGGAAACCTAAAAAAGATAGTAACTTAAAAGACCTTACAAAAGCAAGAAAGAAAGCTAAAAAGGCACGTAAAAAGGAAAAACTAAAAGTACAGCTTAAAGATGCTAGCCCAGAAAAAGGAATCCAGTCTATGTATCGTATCGCGCTACGCAATCACATTAAATTAAGTGATATTGCAGATACTAAAGCAAACATATTGCTTTCTGTAAATGCGATTGTGATTTCTCTTGCTCTTGCAAACCTGATCCCAAAACTAGAGTCTCCTAGTAATGCTCACCTTATTTACCCAACGGCTGTGTTTGTACTTTTTGCCATGATATCAATGATTATGTCTATAATTGCTACTCGACCTAATGTCACTAGGGGCGAGTTTGACAGAGAAGATGTAAAGTTGAAAAAGGTGAACCTACTCTTTTTTGGTAATTTTCATAAAATGAAACTAGAAGATTACGAATGGGCGATAGGAGAAATGCTTCAAGATAAAGAGTATATATATTCTGCTCTTACTAAAGATCTATATTTTCTTGGAGTCGTACTCGACAGAAAGTATAAACTATTAAGAATTACCTATAATATATTTATGGTAGGTATTGTAATATCTGTACTTACTTTTGCCGTGTTCTTTGCATACAGAGATCAAGCTGTTGAAGTCATGGAGGATGTAGAAGGCCTCACTAATGTAATATCAACACTACTATAAAAAGTAAAACGGGTTCTTTACAGAACCCGTTTTTTTATGTGTTATCTTATTTTTTTATTTCTTCTATGAGATCTTCATAGGTATAAAATTCTTTTGTCTCTTTACCTATTACTTTTTTATACAATACATTCACACGTATAGCTTTTAAACCTGTAACCGCCTGTAAGTCTTCTAACTCAAGGATTTCTACTTCATTACCTAAGTGATTCTTTAATTGTAAGAAGTTTATATATCTAAGATACTCTTGCTCATCTGCTTCTTGTGAGTAGACTATAGTGATTTTTCCAGCTTGTGTTATACGTTCTGTAGTACCTTTTATAAAAGCCTTATCCACACGTTTCTTTACAACTTCATAACGAGCGTTATAAGTTCCATCTACATCAAATCTTTTTTCATCCATACGGTAACGTACAGATAATGATGTATTAAACACGAGAATCATAGAGGCTACCTCAAGTGGATGATCCATTTTTTGCGCAAGCGAGAAATGCTCATTTTCCATCTCACACATTACTTGTAGTTGCCACAACCTTAAGTTGTAAAGATAAATCTTATTGAAACTATTATGTTTTGTAATAGACTCACCTACATACATATTGTGCTCTACCCCATCTGTCTTAAATAGCTCAAAAAAATGAGGGTACATCATTTGCGCCTCTTTCTGCTTGCGTTGTAATACAGAAGCTAGACGCTTATTTAATAACATTACAGATTCATCATAAAATTTACGATGACGATATACAAGACCTAGGCTATCTTCTATCTGGCTTCTGTATGCAGTAATTAGCTCATTAAGCTCGTCACTTTTCTTAAGTAAATGCGTAAATAATGGTCGGATATTCTCACTCAAGAAATTTAAAATCTTACGCTCACTATCTACCTCTAATTTCTCTTTTGTTTTCTCTAAAAATATATTAAGATTGAAAATAAGTTGCTCATAAATAGGTAGACTTTCATTAGTCTTAGCAGCTTCTAATATCGCAATGGCATTATGTAACTGTAATAATATATCTTTTTGAGTAGCCGCATTACGAGACTCAGAAGATCCTTTAATATCAATTTGACCAAATAATGGATAAACATCCTTAAAAACAACATCTCTATATTGCACGTTACTATCTCCTTCTATCTGTAACCTTAAGTAACGTTTTGCTTCTTTTTCAAACTTCCAATACACACTTTTATGAATAGATGTACATTCATTTTGAATAATTAGATCTATTTCATTTTCTTGTTGCTCTTTGTTACGTAAAACCGCATCAATAAGATACGGCATAATGTCTGCAAGTTTATTTGCATTTATACTATTAAGAGCACCTTTATTAGGAGAGGCCAGCTCTAGAATACCAAGTAAAACACCTTTGTGACGTATAGGGGCTAGAATAACACTTTTTATACCTTGGTCATAAAGATTTTGATACATCTTTATGCTCTTGTCGCTTTTGTGATGTTTTTCAATATCTGAAACAGCAAAGTAATCTCCTGTATTAAATACGGCTTCATAAGATCCTTTACAGAGTATGGTATTACATGAAGCCTCGGTATCTCCGTACAACAGGTAACTACTTATGTCTTTGAATGGCACAAGCTCAAAAGCCTCATCTTCCTTATTATAATTTGAGAAACCTATTTGTAATTCTGGAAGACCAAATATGGCTTGAAAAATTCTATGGAAATCGTGTGTAAAGTTTATATCCTCATCTTCATAACGCAGTAATCCCGACTTAAAATCTGATATAGAAACTTCGGTGGTTGCGTCATATAAATTTGCCACCACAAATCCTTTAAAAATATAACTGTGTGGAGGAAATTTTTCTTTCCACAATTCTATATTATCAAAATTATCTAGGAGTATGTTTACTTCTTCTTCAGTTATTTTAGGTGTTCCCTCCTTACGCTCTATATCAATGTAATCTCCATTATAGAGCATCCTATAGAAACGTGTCATTCCTAGACCATCAGGAATTTCATAATAAAAAGGACGCCTAAAGTCTATTTTAAAACCATAGTACTGCATGAGAATAATACTACATCCCATGAGATAATAGTGGTCATCATTAAAATTTTTAATCTCTGGAATAAAATTATCGCCGGCATTGAGAAGTATATTATCATACCTCTCTGTAGATTGTAATACAGCCTCTTGAAAAGGCATTGAGGCAATTTTTATCTCATTTTGTTGCAGTGCGCTTGGAAATAAATCACTAAAAAGATCATCTATTTGATTTTTATAAGTGCTCAGGCTATCCAGATTTTTTATTCCTGTTTCTAATTCTGGATACTCAGAGACAATTTCCATTATTTCTTTTGCACGCCTTTGTAATCTTAAATTATCTGAGGCGAGATTATTTTTATAATGACTCAATAATTTACCTACACTAAAATGCAATTCTAGCGGGAACTCTTGATCTCTAAAATGTACTCCGGTTTTCATAAATTGGGTCTTCAAAACTCCTCTTCTCTTCTTTATTAATAACTGTAAACCTTATTTTTGTTATTATAAAAATATGATCTCATGAAACAATTACTAATTCTTGTAATTTTATTCTCTTTATTCTCCTGTGGAGATAATAATAGTACTCCTGTAAAAGGTACCGCTGCTGGTATGGCTGATGGTACGTCACTTATCTTAGAGGAATTAGGGCCTAATAATAAACGTATTCCTTTAGACACTGCCGTTGTAAATGCTGGTAAATTCACTTTTACAAAAGCTATAACAGAAGGCACTGGTTTATTAATACTAAGTGAGGCTACAGCTACTAGCCAACTTTTGCTAGTAAAAGATGAGCAACCACTTACTCTAACTCTGTACAAAGATAGCTTATCTAGCTCTTTAGTCACAGGTAGTATAGAAAATGAGTTGTTTAATAATTACCGTAAGACTGCTATGCAGACTAACAAAAAGAGACAACAGCTCATTCAAGAGATGCAAAAGGCACAGAGAGAAACAGATGGAATTAAGGTAAACATTATCCGTGACCAAATAGCAGCCATGGACACGCAATTTATTACCGATAAAAAAGCAGTAGTTGAGAAAAATACTGACAAAATGGTCTCCGTAATCGCACTATCTGACTTAATAAATGAGAAAGTCTTGAAAATTGAAGAGTCCGAAGCATATTATAATAGTCTTTCTGAGGATATTCAAAACTCTACTGTGGGAGAAAGTGTAGAAAACTATATCGCACAACTCAAGTCACAACGTATCGCTAGCGGACTTGCCAGTATAGGGAATAAAGCTCCTGAGTTTACCGCAAAAACTCCAGAAGGTAAAGACCTATCACTCTCAGAGACTCTAGGCAAATATACCATCATTGACTTTTGGGCTTCATGGTGTCGTCCTTGCCGTATGGAAAACCCTAATGTTGTTAATATCTATAAGCAATATCACGACAAAGGTCTTAATATCATTAGTGTATCTCTTGATAGACCAGGTCAAAGAGAAAGATGGCTACAAGCTATAGAAAAAGACAATATGGACTGGTATCACGTTTCAAACTTACAGTTTTGGCAAGATCCTATCCCTAGAAGTTATGGAGTACGAGCAATACCTGCGACATTTTTACTAGATGAAAATGGCGTTATTATAGCAAAAGATCTAAGAGGCCCTGCACTAGGAGCAAAAATGAAAGAGCTCTTAGGAGAAATTTAGGTTTATTCTTCACAAACAATTCTAAAAAGCATCGCTCCTATCGCGATGCTTTTCTATTTTTACTATAATGTTACTACTACTATTCTCAATATTTATCATAGGGCCACTACTCCCCTTGCTTCCGGCGACACACTGGAGCATACGCTTTTTTGATTTTGTGAGAATTCAAACAGTAGTTATTCAGCTACTTTTATTGGGAGTTGCATTTATATCCTGGAAGGTCTTCACTGTGACACAAATAGTATTTATCGCTGTGATGATAGCGGTACTTTTATTTCAATTATGGCTCATAAGACCTTACACACCTTTTTATCACAGACGCAAGCCTAAGGCAGAGTTCCATAAAGAACAGCTCACACTCGTTACCGCAAATGTATTGCAGACTAACACGAACTACGATAAATTTATAACTATCATAAAAGAGAGCAATCCTCATATATTTATCACCATGGAGTCTGATCAAAAGTGGGATAAAGAAATATCTCAAGCTTTTCCAGAGTATACTCACACCGTAAAAGCAACATTAGATAACTTTTATGGAATGCATGTGTATTCAAAAATTCCGTTTCAATCTTCAGAGATTAAATATCTTGTAGAAAAGGACATTCCATCCATACACTGCGAGATAACCTATGCAGACCAACCTTTTAATCTTATAGCAATACATCCTGCTCCTCCTAGTCCATCAGAAAATGAAACTTCAAAAGAACGTGATGCAGAGCTGATGCTGGTAGGTAAGCAATGTAGAGAATCTAAAGATGCAACCGTCGTTTGCGGTGATCTCAATGATGTGGTGTGGTCTAAGACTTCTAGACTTTTTAGCAAAATCACAGGATATCTAGACCCGCGCGTAGGTCGTGGTCTCTATCCATCCTTTCATGCAAATTACTGGTTGCTCAGGTTTCCCCTAGACCATTTATTTTACTCAAAGGATCTGCATGTAACAAACATGAAACGACTCGCATATTTTGGGTCAGATCATTTTGCTATGTACTACAACATAGCATTTCCTATGGTAAATATTGATGTTGCAAATCCTAAAATGAGTACAGAAGACAAGCAAAACATTAAGGAGATAATAGGCGATGGGATTCTTTCGGCTAGAGCTTCACAAAATCCTTAAGCGGAGGATTAATGTTTTTTAACGCTTTCGCGAAAGCGTGACAATTCCCATTGAACTTCTTAATATTTACTCAAAATATCATAGTACACGCGTTAATGATGGTTAAAGCCCTTGTGCAAGGTAAGAAGCAGAAGTAAATTGAAATCCAACTAAAAAAAAGACATGGATAAGATTACCGAATCATTAAATAACCTATCGACTAAATTGTGGGGATGGGTAGAAGCATTTATAAGAAACTTACCGAATTTAGGCGTTGCTCTTTTAGTCTTACTTATTGCTTACTTCGTATCGAGATTTGTAAATAAGTACTCCCAAAAAATTGTAAAACGATATGTACCGCAACAGTCTATCACTAAACTTATAGGTAGAGCCCTCGCTGTATTTGTAGTCCTCGTAGGAATATTTCTTGCCTTAGGCGTATTAAACTTAGATAAAACATTGAATACCTTAATTGCTGGTGCAGGAGTTTCTGGGCTTGTTATAGGTCTAGCATTGCAAGGTGCTCTTGCAAATGGAATCGCGGGTATTATTTTATCATTTAGAAAAAGAGTAAATATAGGAGACTGGGTAGAAACTAGTGGATATGTAGGTTTTATAGAAGATATTAAGCTCAACAACTTTAGTATAAGGGAGCCAGATAATAATATTGTGGTGATACCTAACAAAACAATTACTGATAACCCGATGAAAAATTATTCGGTTACAGAGCGCATGCGCATTATCATAGAATGTGGTGTAGGTTATGAGTCTGACCTTGAAATGGTAGAAAAACTTACTAAGGATACCATCTCAAGTAAATTCCCTCAAGAAGGTGATAAGGAAGAGGTAGAATTCTTTTATACAGCCTTTGGAGGAAGCTCAATTGACTTTGTATGTAGATTTTGGGTAGACTGTGTAAATGGCAAACAAAAACTAACAGCCAAGCACCAAGGAATGTTAGCGATAAAGAAAGCCTTTGATGCAAATGATGTAAATATTCCGTTCCCTATTAGAACATTACAATTTGATAACCAATTGCAAATGTCTTCATCTACTGATAGTCAAGAATAAATTTAAAATAGTTTTAAAAAAAATAAGCCGTTACTCAAAAAGTAACGGCTTATTTTTTTATTATTTATTAGAACTTTATGCTCCAAAAGCTTCTGCTACCTTAGCAGAAAGTCTTTTATATGTTCCATTATCTAATCGTTCTCGTATTGCCTCAAAAGCATTGAGAGTCTCTTCTACATCTGTAAGTGTATGTGAAGCTGTAGGTATCATTCTAAGTAGAATAAGCCCTTTAGGAATCACTGGATATACTACAATAGAACAAAACACACCGTGGTTCTCGCGTAAGTCTTTTACAAGCGCCATTGCTTCTGGCACACTCCCTTTAAGATATACAGGTGTTACACAAGATTGCGTTGTTCCTATATCAAAACCTCTTTCTTTAAGACCTCCTTGAAGTGCATTAACATTCTCCCATAACTTCTCGCGAAGTTCTGGCATAGAGCGTAACATGTCAAGACGCTTAAGTGCTCCGACCACAAGTTGCATTTGCAATGACTTTGCAAACATTTGTGAGCGTAAATTATATTTTAAGTAATCTATTATTTCTTGATCTCCAGCTATAAAAGCTCCTGTAGATGCCATAGACTTTGCAAATGTTGCAAAGTATACATCTATATCATCTTGTACTCCTTGCTCTTCTCCTGCCCCTGCTCCCGTTGCTCCTAAAGTTCCAAAACCATGAGCATCGTCAACTAATAAACGGAAGTTAAATTTTTTCTTAAGGGCAACTATCTCTTTCAGTTTTCCTTGCTCACCACGCATTCCAAAAACACCTTCAGAAATCACAAGGATTCCTCCTCCTGTTTGCTCTGCCATTTTTGTAGCTCGCTCAAGGTTTTTTTCGATACTTGCCATATCGTTATGCTTGTAAGTAAAACGTTTACCCATGTGTAAACGAACACCATCTATAATACAAGCGTGAGTATCTACGTCATATACGATAATGTCATCTTTACCTACTAATGCATCAATAGTAGACATGATACCTTGGTAACCAAAATTTAAAAGATATGCCGCTTCTTTTTGTACAAACTCGGCACATTCGTTTTGTAATTGCTCATGTAGCGCAGTGTGACCAGACATCATACGAGCACCCATAGGGTAAGCCGCACCATAGTCTGCTGCTGCTTGCGCATCTACCTCACGTACTTCCGGACGGTTTGCAAGACCTAAATAATCATTTACACTCCATGTAATTACTTCTTTCCCTTGGAACTTCATTCTGTTAGAAATAGGTCCTTCTAGTTTAGGAAAAACAAAGTATCCCTCTGCCACTGAAGCCCATTTACCTAATGGCCCCTTATCCTTGTAAATTTTATCAAATAAATCTCTCATAAACTTGTTTTGAAAACAGGTGCAAAAGTACACCTTTTTGATATTTTGAACAAATGCAAAAACAATTGCAATATGATGCCCAAAATAAAAAGCTCCTACATAGGTAGGAGCTTAAATATACGTAATATTCTAGATGTTTACTTTATGTATTCTATAGTCGCTACTGTCTCTTCATTTTGACTATCAAAAAAACCTTGATCATTCATCCACTTGTCACTAAATACTTTACTCATATAGCGACTTCCGTGATCTGGAAATATAACAACCACCTTGCTATTGTCATCAAATTCTCCTTGTGCTGCGAGTTGCTTAAGACCTTGTACAGCTGCTCCACTTGTATAACCTACAAACAGACCTTCTGTAGTTGCAATTTCTCTTGCTGTATGCGCACTCTCTTGATCACTTACTTTTTCAAACTTATCAATGGCATCAAAATCTGTTGCTGTAGGTATTAAGTTTTTACCTAGTCCTTCTATACGATATGGATAGATTTCTGCTGCATCAAATTCACGAGTTTCATGATATTTTTGAATCACAGATCCATAGGCGTCAATCCCTATAATTTTTATGTCTGGATTTTGTTGCTTTAAAAATCTTGCAGTACCAGATATAGTACCTCCTGTTCCACTACAAGCAATTAAGTGAGTGATATTTCCTTCTGTTTGATTCCAGATTTCTGGTCCCGTAGTATTAAAGTGAGCATCCATATTTGACTCATTAAAATACTGGTTGATATATACAGATCCTTTGTTTTCCTCATGTAAACGTTTTGCAACGCTATAATAAGATCTTGGGTCGTCTGCCTTTACATTTGCAGGACATACGTACACCTTTGCTCCCATCGCTTTTAAAGCATCAATCTTATCTGGCGATGATTTTGAGCTTACAGCAAGAATACACTCATACCCCTTAATTATACTCACCATTGCAATACTAAATCCAGTGTTTCCAGAAGTAGTTTCAATTATCGTATCTCCAGGTTTAAGGACTCCTGTGCGCTCTGCCTCTTCTATAATGTGAAGAGCAATACGATCTTTTGATGAGTGTCCTGGATTAAAAGCCTCTACCTTTGCGTGAAATTGACCTTTAAAACCTTCAGTAATTTTATTTAACTTGATGAGCGGTGTGTTACCTACTAGTTGTAACACATTATCATACACGTTTAAATCCTTATTCATATATCTTGATTAAAGCGTTGCACAATCCTAAAAAAGAGCCGTGCAAAACAGAGCAAAAGTAACACAAAAATGTGGAACGTCTTTCCTCTACTTCACTTCAATATCATGCAGTTATAAACAGCAAACTGGCACACTATTGGTTAATTGACTCTAAATCAAGCAAAAAGGCATAATCTTCGGCAATTTCTTTTAAGGCTTCAAAGCGTCCAGAAGCACCACCATGACCAGCATCCATATTACAATGAAACATGACTTTTGTATCCGCAACGTTCATTTCTCTTAATTTTGCCACCCATTTTGCTGGTTCCCAGTATTGCACTTGACTATCATGATATCCAGTGGTTACAAAGATATTTGGATACGCTTTCGCGAAAGCGTTGTCATAAGGACTGTAGCTCTTCATGTACTCATAGTATTCCTTTTCATTAGGATTACCCCACTCATCATACTCCCCTGTAGTAAGCGGAATAGTATCATCAAGCATCGTAGTTACTACATCTACAAATGGTACAGCAGCGATTACACCATTATAAAGCTCTGGCGCTATATTTATAATTGCACCCATTAATAAACCTCCAGCCGAACCTCCATAAGCATATAAATGACTAGCCGAAGTATAAGACTTACTTATCAAATGTTTTGAAACATCAATAAAGTCTGTAAACGTGTTCTTTTTCTTGAGGAGTTTTCCATCCTCGTACCATTTTCTACCTAAATATTCACCTCCTCTCACGTGAGCAATTGCATATATAAAACCACGGTCTAAAAGAGATAATCTTATTGTAGAAAAAGAAGGATCTGTCGTACTGCCATAACTTCCATAAGCATACTGTAATAATGGAGCTGTACCATCTAGCTGCGTTTCTTTATGATAGATTATAGAGACAGGAACTTTAACGCCATCTTGAGCAGTTGCCCAGATGCGCTCCATATTATAATTATTCTTATCAAAGGTTCCACCCAAAACCTCTTGCTCTTTGAGCACTACTTTTTCTTGGGTAACCATATTAAAATCTATGACAGACGCAGGTGTATTAAGAGCATTGTATGCATATCTTAAAATCTGAGTATCAAAATCGATATTTGTGGTAGGGTAAGCATCGTAGGTTTCATTATCAAATGGCAAATAATAGCTTTCTGTATTGTCCCATCGTTTAATGTGAATTTTATTCAAACCATTATTGCGCTCACTTACCACAAGAAAATCCTTGAAAATCTCTACATCTTCTAGTAGGGTATCATCACGGTGAGGTATAACATCTACCCAATTTTCCATTCCAGTAGCAGAAACTGGCGTTTTCATCAGTTTAAAGTTGGTCGCCTTATCCTTATTAGTCTGTATATAAAAAGAATCGTCATAATGAGATACTGCATACTCTAGCCCCCTTGTACGTTCTTGAAAAACCTTAAAATCAGTAGTCCCTTTTGCCGCAGATGCAAAACGAAATTCACTTGTCATCGTACTGTCAGAACCTATCATAATATAGTCCTTAGACTTTGACTTAAAAACATACGTATAGAATGTCTCATCATTTTCTTGATAAACAAGCTCGTCTTTACTTGGATCTGTACCTAAGGTGTGCTTAAATATTTGATTAGATCTTAACGTTTCTTCATCTTTACGCGAGTAATAAACGGTTTTATTATCGTTAGACCAAACGGCACCACCAGTAGTATTTTTAATTTCAGCTGGATAAATTTCTCCAGTCTTGAGGTTTTTAAACCTTATTGTATACTGTCTTCTACTTACTGTATCTATTCCAAAAGCAGCAATCATATTATCCTCAGATACAGCATAACTGGCTTGACTAAAATAAGAATGTCCTTCTGCCATTTTATTATTATCAAAAACAACAATCTCTTCACTATCTAAGCTAGCTTCTTTTCTACAATATAAAGGATAGTCTTTTCCAGTCTCAAAACGGCGATAATACCAAAAACCGTTGTGTTTATATGGTACAGAGGAATCATCTTCTTTGATACGCCCTTTCATTTCTTCAAAAAGCGATTGCTGAAAGTCCTTAGTATGAGCTGTAAGTTTATGATAATATTCATTCTCTTGATTTAAATAATCAAGAACCTCAGGAGCATCACGCTCTTTCATCCAGAAATATTCATCAGTTCGAATGTCTCCGTGTTTTTCTAATTGTACGGGAATTTTATTAGCTACAGGAGGTAATATGGGCTTTGTCAAAGTATTTTGTTTTAAAAACTGCTTGCAAAAATACAACGTGTACGGTTAACTATTTTCCGTTCTTGTAAATAGCTTCATAATCATTTAATAACTTTGTTTTCTTAATATTAAACACAAAATTATGTTTGGAGATATGATGGGCTTAATGGGTAAACTCCAGGAAGCAAAAGTAAAAGCAGAAGAAACAAAGGAACGTCTTAAAACAGTTCTTGTGGATGAGTCATCATCTGATAATTTGTTAAAACTTACAGTTACAGCCAGTGGACGCTTAAAGGAGATCACTCTTGATGATAGTCTACTTGAAGATAAAGAGCAATTAGAAGATTATTTAATCTTAACCCTCAATAAAGCTTTAGAAAAAGCACAAAGCATTCACGATACAGAGATGGCAGCAGTTGCCAAAGAAGGGATGCCTAACATCCCTGGTATGGATATGTTCAAATAAGCACTACCCAATATTAAAAATTAAAAGCCAATCAATTAATTTGATTGGCTTTTTTTTTGGTTTACAGTATTCAATCAATAATAGAGATTACTATAAATAAAAAAAGCGCCTTCTTACGAAGGCGCTTTAACATTGGGCTGGTTAGCTAATGTTTTATAAAGTCTTAGTTATTGATAAGACGGAATTCAGTACGACGGTTAGCAGCATGCTGACGCTCAGTACAAGAAACACCATCTGCACAACGGTTTTTAAGCTTACGCTCACCAAATCCGTTTGCTACAAGAAGACTGTTGTTTACTCCTTTAGAAATAAGGTAGTTTGCTACAGACTGTGCACGACGCTCAGAAAGATCCTGGTTAGAAGAAGCAGCTCCTCTAGAATCAGTATGTGAAGCAATCTCTAATTTTACACCTGGGTTTTGAGCTAATAATGGCATAAGACGTGTGTCGATGATGCTTTTAGCAGCAGGAGTTAATGTTGCAGAGTTAGTATTCCAGTTGATTGGAAGTGCTTGGTACTCAACAAGAGCACACTCAACTTCTCTCCAAGTAGTAAGACCACCTTTTTGCTTAAGAACTTCTTTAGATACAGTGTCAAAAGTTGCAGCAACTACATCTTCAGTAGTAGTAGCATCTTTTACCATTACAGTTTTAGTAATAGTTGCAAATTCAGCTGGGATTTCTTCCTCAACTACACGTGCTGGCTGATCAATTACTCTTACAGTGTAAGTTCCGTTTGCAGAAGCACCTGGAGTAGACTGTACAGTTGCATCAGAAGCTAAAGTACGCTTAGATACAGTAGTATATTCTGCTGGGTATCCTTTGTAACACCAGTAACGACAATCGTCAGGGTTAGAAGAAGCACAATCAGGAGCTGGAGCACCTAATTCCCACTGCGCATATGCAGATTTTACTTCAATAGTTTCAGTATCGTTAGAAAAAGATGCAGGAATTACTCTTAAAGAAGATCCTGAAGTACTTTTAACATAAGTTACTGTTTCAGTTTTGTAAGTAGCAGGAATTACTCGAAGACGCTTAGAAGCTTCTTTTACCATAACACGCTCAGTAACTGTATCATATTGAGCAGGTACTACCTTAAGAACCTTGTAAGCAGGAGTCTTTTGGATTTGAACACTTTGAGTCTCATAAATGTCTGGAGTAGTACAACGTACATAACATTTTCCTGGCTCTGGGTTTGTTGGTAAATCTTGCGCTTGAACATTTGCAAATGCAAAACCTACAAAGGCACATAAAAATAAAATTTTCTTCATAATGTTGATTTTAAAAGTAATTGTTGTGAATTTCAATTTCAAAGTACAAAAATAAGTGCTTTCCCTAACAAATGCGTTAACTTTTTTTTAAGAATTTTATTTTATGACGAAATACACTAAATCATCGGCAAAATGCACTTAAAAAATCAATCTTGAGATTTGTGCGAATATTGGTGCACATTTTACCAAAAACTAAGCCCCCTCAAATCCTTTCAAAACGTCCAAAACAAGCTTATGAGAAGCTTCACTGTAGTCATAATGAGTAACAATTCTCAACTTACCCTGCCCCATATCACTTATAACAATATTATTATCAATGAGATAACTCAAAAAAGCAGCTTCATCAGTAGTTTCTTTAAGATTAAATATTAAAATGTTGGTCTCTATTTCTTCGACAGATTTTATATATGATAACGAGTCAAGTAATTTTCCAATTTCTTTTGCTTTAGAATGATCATCGGCCATTCTATCTATGTGATGATCTAAGGCATATAAACCAGCAGCTGCCATAAAGCCCACTTGCCTCATTCCTCCACCTAATACCTTACGCACGCGCATTGCTTTATTCATAAATTGCTGTTTACCTACTAAAACAGAACCCATAGGAACTCCAAGTCCTTTGGATAAACACACAGAAATCGTATCAAATAGCTCTCCATAAGAGCTAGCCGTTTGACCAGTAGCTACAAATGCATTCCATAAACGCGCTCCATCTAGATGTAATCCTAGACCATGGGCATCACAAACTTCTTTAATTTTTACAATCTCATCAAGATCATAACAAGCACCACCACCTTTATTAGTTGTGTTTTCTAGACATACCAATGTTGTAAGCGGGCTATGATAAAAATCTGGTGGATTTATAGCATCTTCTACCTGCGCTGCAGTTATTAAACCACGATGACCATCTATAAGCTTGCATGAAACTCCACTATTAAAGGACACTCCTCCACCCTCATAATTATAAACGTGTGCATACTTATCTGCGATGAGTTGTTCTCCAGGTTGGGTGTGAATTTTTATGGCAGCTTGATTAGTCATACTTCCTGTAGGGAAATAGAGCGCGCTATCCATCCCAAACATCTCTGCAATACGCTGTTCAAGCTTATTTACCGTAGGATCCTCCTTATAAACATCGTCGCCCACTTCCGCACGCATCATATATTCAAGCATTTCAGGCGTAGGCTTTGTAATTGTATCAGAACGTAAATCTATTTTCATCAAAAAATATAGGTATTAATTAAGGAGATTGTTAGCTAATCTCCATTATGATTGGCTTAATAATGTATGCGCTTTCGCGAAAATGTTATTCAAAACACCCTATAGGCGATCCATCAGGAATCTTAGGTGATGGGAGAACTTTAAACTTCTCTGGTGATTTTAAAAAGTCCTGAATCTCATCTACCATAAATGCAGCATTAGCATCAGAGGATTTTGAACCAAAATTAGACATCACCTCTTTTAACTGTGCTTTTGCAAAAGCCTTAGTTTGAGGTATTGCCTTTGGATGATTTGCAAGGTTCATTAGGTGCTTCAGTACATTATAATTTATAGTCTGCTGCACCTCCTTACGGTAACTATCTGATTCTTTTGAATAAAGTGTAGTCTCAACTAAAGTCTCTAACATACCATCTAATCCCATTTGCTTACTATCTAAGGCCTTCTGCTGCACTAGCCTGTTTGCTCGTTCTGGGTGCAATAACAAACCTAATGTCATATCACTAGCTGTCGCTGCTGCGCCTAGTGCATCAAATGCTACTCCATCATTACTTTTAAAACTTTCTCGAGAGCGATAATAGCCCTGCGCTCTAGGTGGAAATAAAGCCAATTTATCTTTGGGAATTGCTAGTTGGCTAGCGGTAAGAGTTTTTAAAACACTTTTTAAAGCTCTCTGCTGCTCTTTGGGAGCCAGTATTTCTGTTACTTTGAGATTATTATCACCTTTTACTGCATAGTTATAATCAAGACCTCCTATCATCTTTACTGCTCCTTCGGTTTGATATCTGTGATAGAAATATAAAGGGACAAAAACATCTTCAAGCATTGAGTATGGCTCATTTGTGCGGATGTTGTCTATAGAAAAGTTTGAAATTGCACCTTTTCTAAGAACAAGCATTTTTTCTAATTCTTCTGCCGCATCTGATCCATTGTCCCAAAGATGGGCCTTATAATGTGCTCCACCTTGAGCTCGCGCATCACTATCTGTAATGTATCGTAATCCGGCCTTTTCTGCGGTAGTAAGTATATTATCAAGAAATACTGCTTCTGATGTTCCCTGAGGTACCACTCCGTAACTATAGTTAACAGTTACTTTATCCCAAGCTCCTATACCCGTGGTGTAGGCATTAGAAAAATCTACTTCGTCACCAGCCCATGTAAGCGTAGGGTGAGGATAATCCATCACACTTGCTCTATTTTCTGTACTAGCAGCAAAGTTATGTGCAAAACCAATGGTGTGTCCCACTTCGTGAGCGCTTAGCTGGCGTATTCTAGCTAACGCCATTTCTAGCATAGGCTTGTAATTATCATCTCTTTCGGCAAAAGGTTTATTCATGAGCGCTTGAGCAATAAGGAAATCCTGACGAATACGCAGACTCCCTAAACTTACATGACCTTTGATAATCTCACCCGTACGTGGATCTGTTACGCTTGCTCCATAACTCCACCCTCTTGTACTGCGATGTACCCATTGTATCACGTTATATCGCACGTCCATAGGGTCTGCATTTTCGGGTAACATTTTTACTTGAAAAGCATCTTTAAAACCAGCAGCTTCATAGGCTTGATTCCACCAGCTGGCTCCTTCTAATAACGCAGAACGAACAGGTTCTGGAGTACCTGGGTCTAGATAATATATGATAGGTTCTACCGCCTCACTTACTGCTGCCGTTGGGTTTTTCTTTTCTAAACGGTGACGGTTTGCATAACGTTTTACAATAGGCTCTTGTATAGGTGTTGCATAATCTAGATATGTAGTTGAGATATTTCCAGCTCTTGGATCAAAACGTCTAGGTGTATAATTATCATCTGGTAATTTTACAAATGAGTAATGTTGCACCACTGTGAGTGCACTCGCATCTGGAGCTACACTTCTTATGTTTCTGCCAGTAGGGGTTCCCTTAAACGTAAGTAGCGCTTCAAACTCTGTATTTTCTGGAAATGCTTTTGTGCGTTCCATATACATTGCGCTTCTAGTCTTATCTAATTTATAGGCTCCTTCTTTACTTCGCTTTAATCTAGCAGCCACTCCATGAGTGTCTTCTAGTAAAAATGGTGTGAAATCAATGAGGTACTTCCCTCCTTTTGTTTCCTTAATAGGAAACCCAAACAGCACCGACTTTGCAAATGCTTCCTCTATAGATTTACGCTCTAAGGCATTATCAGTGTTTGCTCGGTATTTTAAATTAGGCTGGACTAGTAATAATTTATTACCTGCCTTTTGAAACTTGACAACCGCAGTTCCTCCTAGTTGTCCTCTGTCTATCCCGATATCATTACTTCCTAAACCTGTGCGTAAGGAGTGTACGTATAAAAACTCCTCATCCAGCTTATCTACTTCGACATATACTTTATCCTCGCTTTCATCATAATGAAGGGTGAAGAAACCCTTTTCTGTAACGAGGTCTTTTTTTGTTTCTAAAAATTGTGCGAACGTAGAGCTTGCGACTAGCAAGGTAACGGTGAGAACTAGATATTTTTTCATGGATTGCTGTTAAGGTTGTCTAAGATACGTGTTTAGCTCAAAAAATTAAATCCAAATATCAAAATAGCTAATATCAGCGGGCTGAATATAGTAGGGACACACAACACCCTCCAAGCTAGCCCCGATTGCCGTGTAAATCCCACAGCTGCCTGGCGCAGCCGGCGCGAGGAATTGCAACAGAAAGCGGGAAACCTAGTGTCCGGTTACACAGCGACCAATATGCTCCAAACAAAAAAAAGAGCACCCCAAGGGATGCTCTTTATATATGGAAAGCCTATCGCCAAATAGGACTCATGCGTTCAACATTTTTTGATCATTACTGATTTTCAAAAACTTCCATAATACTGCCAAACTGAGATACGTCTATATCACTTTTGTTAAGTGACTCTGCCATGCGCATCATATCTCCTATATTCATGTCATTACCTAACAGACGAGCCAGAACGAATCCTTTATTCTCATCTGCACCAAAGAAAATTACTTCATCGATAGCCTCTTCTTCTCCTTTAAAATAAAGGCGCATTTGCCCCATATCTCCAGAAGCTTTCATAAGCTCTTCATAATCATCTGAGGTAAGGATATCTTTTACTTTATCACGCTCTATCTGCATGGCTGCAGTGTCTCCAGATTTTGTTTGATATGCCATAAGATTGATCTTACGCACGGTCTTAAAAACCTTTTGTTGCTCCTCTGTTAATGCCTCTACATTCTTACCCAGCAGGCTTGTAGGTACATCTACAAGAATGAAATCTCCATTCTCTTGATTATCTACATAATATTCTTGTAAAGACTGCTTATTACTACAACTGGCCAGTGTAACAACAGCTAGCACTGCAGTGATGGTTACTTTTATAAATGTGTTCATCTTACGATTTTTTTGCGTTACCTACTTCTTTAAGGGCATCACTACCTTTAAAGTCTAAATCTTGTGCAAGTTTTGAGATTTGCTTGAGATCAATGTTTCCTGTTACTTGAAAGAATACAGCACGCTTCTCACCTTCCATATCTCCGCTTAAGAACATTACAAATTCTTTTACATAATCTTCACTACTTCCTTCTTTGTAATAGAATTTTACATTTTTACCATCGTCCTTTACTCTCATTAATTCTTGAAGGTTGCTACTTGTAATGTAGCTCTTCATTGTACCGCTCATCTGGTCCATTACTCCCGTATTTGCACTTGTGTACATCTTTACATTCTCAAGATTATCTACAAGGTTGATATACTTTTGCATTTCTGGATCAGAGGAGTTGAGATCTACTTTACTAAGCAGTTTGAACATCTTTTGATTCATTACAATAGATGTAACTCCTTTTACATCCTCGTATTTATCAAAAGGACTCTGTGCGTAACTTACTAAGGTTACTAGGGCAAATGCCACTAACATTATTGACTTTTTCATAATATTTTTAATTTGAATTTTTATTTAAATAAAGTGCTGGATGCCTTATCAAACTCTTGTACCACCTCCAGCTGTGTCGTACTTTGATTAATCATCTGGGACATCACCCCAAGTGCTTGTTTTGTTTTTAAGATGGCTAGTTCTTCATTCTCATAGTTAGTAGAAATACTAGCATCTACCTGAGTACTTTGCGTCCATAATACTAACCCTACAATAACTGCTGCTGCAGCACTAGCTGTAAATCTGTAAATAGATGTTGACCGTTGTTTTTGAGGTAGCACTATTGGTGCATCATATGTTTCCTTAGAAGCAACACTAAATGCTGTAAACATGCTAGTATATTCTTCCAAGTGTGGCGCCACATGATCACTTGTAAAATAAGCTCTTAACTCTTGCTCTTCCTTAAGCGTAGTTGCTCCTTCAAAGTAACCATCTAGTAGCTTCTCTATATTATGAGATTCCATAGTTTCGTTTTTTAATCAATTCTTCTCTTAGTTTTTTGCGAGCTCTAGATAAGGCTACTCTTACAGCAGTTTCATTCATCTCGAGTATCACAGCAATCTCTGCGTTATCCATTTGCTCAACATCTCTCATTTGTACAATAAGTCGTTGCTGCTCTGGTAAATCTTCCATGAGTTTAAAAACCCAAGCTACCTCATCTGCAACCTCTATATACTTACTAGTATTTCCTGAGTGATCTTCATAATTATTATGAACGATTTTAAGATTATTGCTTCCTTTTGCCTTAAGCTTATCATAGCAATAATTTTTTGTCATCGTCATCGCAAATGCTTCAACACTTCGATATTTTTTTATGTCGGACCTCTTCGTCCATAAACGCAGTAGTACTTCCTGCGTAGCATCTTGAGCCTCATCGTCAGATACGAGTAACCGCTTTGCAACGCGGTACACTTTATCCTTAAAAGGAGTCACAAGTTTTATGAACGTATGTTGGTCCATCGATTAATTGGTTAGTTATAAGGAAGACGAAGCAATATTACTTTTGTTACAATGGGGATAAGAATTTTTATTTCGCTTTCGCGAAAACGTGATACAATCACAAACAACTCTTCTTTAAAAACAAGAAATCCCGTCTCAATAAAGACGGGATTTCTATTTCTTATAAAGTATGAAAATATATTATTTTCTTCCTTTTTGTTGTTGCTCTGCCTGCTCCATCATCTGTTGCATTTTCTTAGCAAATTTACCTTGCTTCTTAGGCTTAGCTTTCTTCACTTCAATTTTTGCTTTAATCTTTTCCTCATCAATGATGAAGTTTTTGATTACCAAAATAATTCCAATCGTAAGAAGGTTTGATATGAAGTAATACAAACTCAATCCACTTGCATACTGGTTAAAGAAAACAAGCATAAGTAGTGGAGAGAAATACATCATGTACTTCATCATTTTACTCATATCTGGCATTCCTTCCTGCGTAGGTTGTTGCATTTGCTGGTTACCTGTAGTTAATCTCATTGAGAAGAAAATAGTAACTGCTGCAAGTATTGGGAATAAACTCACGTGATCTCCATAAAAAGGAATTTCAAACGGAAGCTTTGCAATCTCATCATAGCTAGATAAATCATCTGCCCATAAGAAGCTCTTTCCTCTTAAATCAAACGCAGATGGGAAGAATGTAAATAGCGCATAAAACACAGGAATCTGTAATAAAGCCGGTAAACAACCTGCGGCGGGACTTGCCCCTGCTTTACTGTAAAGCGCCATTGTTTCCTGCTGCTTCTTCATCGCATTGTCCTTATGCTTCTCTGAAATTGCTGCAATTTCTGGTTTTAAGATTTTCATCTTAGCCTGAGAAGTGTACTGCTTGTACTGAACTGGTGACAATAATAACTTTATTGAAATAGTCATCACAATAATTGCGATTCCAGCTGGTAAGAATCCAGATAAAAATGCAAAAAACGGAATTACCAAGTACTTGTTTAAGAACCCAAAGATTCCCCATCCTAATGGCATTGCCTCATCTAGACCTTGATCATAAGACTTTAAGATTGTATAATCTGTAGGTCCATAATACATCTGCATAGCGTAGTCTATCTCACCATTTTTTGCTTCAAGCAATAGGTCAGATTTATACTCTTTTGTAAATATAGTTTTCTCGTCTCTATCATCTGCTTCCTTATATAAATCTGTAGATGATAATCTTGCCTCTTTAAAAGGTGTCTCAGAAATAAGCATAGAGCTAAAGAAGTGCTGGCGGTAATTCATCCATACAAGATCTTCTTCTATCTCATCGTCATCTCCTGCTGGAGATAACTTATCTGTCTTATCTTCTTCATACTTATAGGTAAGACGTGTATATCTATTTTCGTAAGACTGGCTACGTGCGTGACGCATTCCTTTAAAATCCCACTGCATGCGCATAGGGTTAGACGTATTTAGACGAGAAGAAAGCCCTTGAGACTTCATCCCAAAATCCATCATATAATCTCCTTCTTTGAGCTCATAACGATACTCTAAGTATTCACTAGGAGACACCTTAAGCTTCATAGACAGAACATCATTCCCTCCATTTTTTGATAACGTAGGCTCAAAAAACAAGTCTTTAGTATTAAGATTACGATTATCTGCAGTGCTGAAACTTACATTAAATTGGCTATTACCATCTTTAATAAGGTATACAGGAATAGAGTCAAAAGTACTGTGTTTAAGCAGCTTTACTTCTGTAATATAACCTCCTTTATTACTTACTTTAACCTCTAATACATCATTTGCAATCGTAGTGGTTGCACCTTCTTTTGCAGATGGTAACGATCCAGAGTAAGCAAAACTTCCAAGTTTGTTTTGCAATGCTATGTTACTCAAAGAGTCTGTAGCTACTGCAGGCGTAGTATCCATAACTGGCAAGGAAGCAACATCCTCATCAGTTTCTTGAAGTTGTTCTGTTTGTGCTGCTTTTTGTGCTTCAATTTCTTCTGGAGTAGGCTTATTAAAATATATAATCCATACTAGAATCCCTCCCATAAGGAGCATTCCGATAAGAGAGTTTGTGTCGAAATTCTTTTTCATCAATTGTATTTAGGTAGTGTTTTTATTACGCTTTCGCGAAAGCGTGATTTTCTCAAAGCAATTCTGCTTCCATTATTGTACTTTATGACATAGTGACACGAGTACTATCTTGAGCATAACTTACCGCTGCTCTTACAAATGCCACAAATAATGGGTGTGGATTAGATACCGTACTCTTATATTCTGGGTGATACTGGACTCCCACAAACCATGGATGGTCCTCTATTTCTATAATTTCTACAAGTCCCGTGTCAGGATTTGTTCCTGTTATTTTCATACCAGCTTTTTCTAGCTGCTCACGGTATGCATCATTAAATTCATATCTATGACGGTGACGCTCCATAATAACTTCTTCTTTATAAACATCACTTACAATACTACCTCCTTCAAGTTTACAAGCCCAAGCTCCTAAACGCATCGTTCCACCCATTTCTGTGATGTTCTTTTGCTCATCCATTAAGCCTATAACTGGATGCGGAGTATTTGCATCCATCTCTGTAGAGTTTGCTTTTGCTAGATTACATACGTTTCTACCATATTCTATCACTGCCATTTGCATCCCGAGACAAATTCCTAAAAATGGAATTTTATGCTCTCTAGCATACTGTACCGCTTTGATCTTACCCTCAATACCGCGCTCTCCAAAACCTGGTGCCACAAGAACACCATCTAGTTTTGCTATTTTGTTTTTGATTACATCTGGAGTAATGTGCTCACTATGGATACTCTCTATATTTACCTTTACTTCATTTTCTGCTCCTGCATGTATGAAAGCCTCAAGTATAGATTTGTAAGAATCTTGTAATTCTACATACTTTCCTATTAGCCCAATAGTAACTGTAGACTTTGGGTTTTTATGTTTTGCAAGAAACTCATTCCATCCAGTAAGCTCTGGTTGTGTAGTATCAGAAAGATCTAATTTTTTAAGTGAAATTACATCTAGTCCTTCCTCTAGCATGAGATTAGGTACATCATATATTGTACTTGCGTCTCTAGATTCTATAACTGCCTCTTGCTCTACATTACAAAAACGAGCCAGTTTTGACTTAAGCTCATATCCTAATTCGTGCTCCGTACGACATACTAAGATGTCTGCCATAATCCCACTTTCCATGAGCGTTTTCACACTGTGTTGCGTAGGCTTAGTTTTAAGTTCTCCTGCAGCTGCCAGGAAAGGAATAAGTGTTAAGTGAATAACTAGCGAATTCTGCTTTCCTAGTTCCCACTTAAGTTGTCTTATACTTTCTATATACGGCAGTGATTCAATATCACCTACAGTACCTCCTATTTCTGTAATAACGATATCATAATCACCGCTTTTACCTAAAATCTGGATACGCTCCTTGATTTCATTTGTTATGTGTGGAATTACCTGAACCGTTTTACCTAAAAACTCTCCACGGCGTTCCTTGTCTATTACGCTCTGGTAAATACGTCCTGTTGTAACATTATTTGCCTGCGAAGTAGGAACGTTAAGAAAACGCTCATAATGACCTAAGTCAAGATCTGTCTCAGCACCATCATCTGTTACATAACACTCACCGTGCTCGTAAGGATTTAAAGTACCTGGATCAATATTTATATAAGGATCTAATTTTTGGATAGTAACTCTGTAGCCTCTGGCTTGAAGTAATTTAGCTAGCGATGCTGCGATGATACCTTTACCTAGAGAAGAAGAAACTCCGCCCGTTACGAAGATGTATTTTGTAGATGCCATTGAAGGATTTTCTGTAGTTCGTTTACGGGGTGTAAAAGTACAAGATTTTAAGGAGACTTTAAGACACTTGACCCGTTTATTTAATCAAAACAAAAGGCAATCCTAAGCTGGATTGCCTTTTATAATTTAAGTTATGCTTTTTAGAATGCAGCCTACTTATCTAGAGTAATTAGGTGCCTCTTTTGTAATAGTTACATCATGTGGATGGCTTTCATTAATACCACTTGCTGTGATTTTTACAAACTGGCCATTTTCCTTTAATGCTTCTATACTTCCAGCTCCACAATATCCCATTCCTGCTCTAAGACCACCTACAAACTGATGGATACTTTCATTAAGCTCTCCTTTGTAAGGAACGCGACCTACAATCCCTTCTGGAACAAGTTTTTTAATATCATCCTCTACATCCTGGAAGTAACGATCTTTAGATCCTTGCTTCATAGCTTCTACAGAACCCATACCACGATAAGACTTAAATTTACGCCCTTCATAAATGATAGTCTCTCCTGGAGATTCTTTAGTTCCTGCAAGTAATGACCCTAGCATCACACAATCTGCTCCTGCAGCAATTGCTTTAGGTATATCACCCGTGTAACGTATTCCACCATCTGCAATTACTGGAACTCCTGTTCCTTTAATTGCTGCTGCACATTCAAGTACTGCACTAAACTGCGGAAAACCAACACCTGCTACTACACGTGTAGTACATATAGATCCTGGCCCTATACCTACTTTTACTGCATCAGCGCCTGCTTCTACTAAATACTTTGCAGCAGCTCCAGTTGCAATGTTTCCTACAACACAATCTAGTGTAGGGTATTCTTTCTTTACAGATTTCAACACTTCTACCACACCCTTTGTATGACCGTGAGCAGTATCTATAACAATAGCATCTACTCCCGCTTTTACTAAAGCTCCAGCACGCTCAACAGCATCTCCTGTTACACCAATTGCAGCTGCAACTCGCAGTCTACCATAGATGTCCTTATTTGCATTAGGCTTTAAAGTAAGTTTTGTGATGTCTCTAAAAGTGATGAGACCTATAAGTGTATTACTATCTGTTACTACAGGTAGCTTTTCAATTTTATAATTTTGAAGGATTTCTTCTGCTTGTTGTAGTGAAGTTCCTTCGGCAGCAGTTACTAGGTTTTCTGAAGTCATTACCTCGCTTACCGGACGATCATTGTTTTTCTCAAAACGTAAATCTCTGTTAGTTACGATACCTATCAATTTTCCGGCATCGTCAACAATAGGAATACCTCCAATGCTGTGCTCCTTCATGGCTGCTTTTGCATCGCCTACATTTGATTCAAGAGGTAATGTAACTGGATCGATGATCATTCCGCTTTCGGCACGCTTTACTTTGCGCACTTTAATAGCTTGCTCCTCAATCGTCATATTTTTATGCAACACGCCTATTCCACCTTCTTGCGCTATAGCAATTGCCATACGGCTTTCTGTTACTGTATCCATTGCCGCAGAGACAATAGGCACATTAAGTGTGATGTTTCGGGTAAATTTTGATTGTATACTAACCTCTCTTGGAAGTACTTCAGAAAAAGCTGGTACTAAAAGTACGTCATCGTATGTAAGTCCTTCTCCTAAGATTTTATTCTCGTGTGCAGTCATCGCAATTATTGTTTTAAGAAGTGAGAATGGATTATTACGCTTTCGCGAAAGCGAATAAACGATAAATCCACGCTAACAATTAATTGCGTGTAAAGATACATTTTATTCCTCAATATGTAAGGAAATCAACTGCAATCTAATAATTACCAACCTTCATTCTTTAAACTACAGTCGCTTAACCTAATTTGCTATTATAATTATCTAGCAACTACGCCAAGTATAGAATAACTATTCTTACTCAATCTAAATACAAACAGTCTGATTAACAATTAATTATAATCTTTATGCTTTATTAATACTTAACTTTAAAGGAGAAATAAATTAAAAAGATAAAATTATGGCTATCAAACTCGCACACAACTGCTCAAACTGTAACCAACTAAAAGATGGTAATTTTTGCAAAAAGCATGAAGTACACGTAGGTGCTCAATACACCTGTGATAGCTTTGATATGAAAGCTGCTTTAAAAGACGATCGTAACTGCGTTACTTGCACTCGCTATCATGAAAGTGATTGCGCAAACCCTACACAAGCTGCTCCCGGAATGCTCTGCGCTTCTTGGGCTCCACAAGGCAATGCGTAACACAACATCACCATATAACAAAGCCATCCCATAAACTTATGGGATGGCTTTGTTATGGAGTAAAACTCAACTTCTATAACTTAATCTGAAGTGTCGTATAGAAAGTAACTGGCTCTGCAGGTATAATTCCTGGGCCAGGATATCCTGTAGCACGTCTAGTGAAGTAAGATTCATCTAGCACATTATTTAATCCAGCCTCTAACTTAAAACGCTTCCAAGTATAGGCTGCCGAAATATCTAGTACTCCGTATGAAGGGATTGTTCCCTCTATACCACGCTGATTATCATTCACATCTTGAGGTGCATTTGATGCGTCTGTAAACTGTTCAGTGAGATATGTGTATTGCGCGCTTGCAGTTAAGTTTTTATAACCAAAATTAATTCCGGTTTTGAAGTTTACAGCTGGAATAAACTCTACTTCATTACCCTCTACACCATTTGCATCAGAGCTTAAATATTCTGAGCTTGTAAGCGCTAGGTTTGTAAAGAGTTTAAGTTTATAATCTGATTGGTCTTCAAAAAATGTGTTTTTTATATTCCAATCTGTAAAAAATTCTAAGCCGTAAATAAATGCATCTCCTATATTACCACGACGTCTCTTTATACTACCGTCATTATCTTCAAAAAGCACTTCTCCTAAGCGATTATCATATCGCACACCAAACAAACTAAAGTCATATGCAAACTTGTTGTCTATGCGGCCCCTAGCTCCTAAATCAACGGTAAATCCCTCCTCATCAGTTATATTTTCATCAACTACAAATGATGGATTTGTAATTCTAATATCATTAAAAGTAACAGAACGATAATTCTGGCTAAAGTTTCCATACAATTCAACTGCTGGAGATAGATCATACGTTACACCTGCACCTAATAGTAAGAAATCACGGTCAAATACTCTATTATCTGCTACATCTTCATTTAGAAGTACATTACCTGCTAAGTCAACCACCACATTATTAAAAGAACCTTCACTTTCTGTTTTGATTTGCTCATACCTCAAACCTGGAGTTATAGAAAGCCTGTCTGTCACATTAAAAATGTTTTCCCCAAAAATAGCTAGGTTTCTATTAGGAAAATCAAATTCAGCTTGACGTTCATAATTAGGAAACTGCTCTGTAGCAAAACTAAAATCTGCATCGTCTGCTGTAGTTCCAGGTCCTTGCTGCTGACTGTTACTTGCATCGTAATACTTACTTCCTATCAAGAAAACAGCATCCTTCACTCCTATCTTATATCTCGTAAGTAAGCGCGCCTCCGCACCCCAGTTTGTAAAGCTATCCACTAGAAGTTCTCTAGGTTCTTCTAGGTCATCTGGCTGAGATACCCTGTTCGTTCTAAAACCAACAGCACTACGTTGTGCGTCTAGACCAAAAACATTTAAACTAAAATCTGTTTTCGCACTAAAGGCGTGATCAAGGCGTAAAGAGTATACTTTCCAGTCTACATCAAACCAGTTACGATCACGGTTACTAAAGTTAGGGTCTTCTATAAATTGAGCATCTGTGAGACCTCCGGCTTGTTTTGCTAAGTAATTAAACAAAGTCAATTCTCCAGTTATTTTAGTGTTCTCACTAAGCTGGTATGCAGCGTGTGCAAAATAATTACGGCTGTTAAACTGAGAGTTAGGTCTCCAGCCATCTCCTTCTTTGTAATTAAAATAAGTGTAATAACTGAACTTCCCCACTGTACCGCTTAAACTATTAAAAGAGGTAAGCAGCCCATAAGAACCTGCAGTTTGCCTTGATATTAATTCAATCTCCTTGTCTTTTACTGGCTCTTTAAATTTAAAATTTATCAATCCGCCAAACTGTGTCCCGTATTGTAAAGATGCAGCACCACGTACTACTTGAATTTCTTTAAGAGCCTCTGCCGGTGGCGTATAGTAACTTTCTGGATATCCAAGAACGTCTGCACTTATATCATAGTTATTCTGTCTAATGTTAAAGTTGGCAGAGCGGTTAGGGTCTAGACCACGGCCACCTATATTGAGTTGCAATCCAGCATCTCCGTTTTCATAAATATTAAGTCCTACCACTTGACTATAAATCTGTCTAGGTGCATTTGCTGCTAGGTTTGCCGTAAGTTGATCTACAAGTACTACTTCACTCTTTTTACCAGCATAAATTGCTGTTCCCTCTACTTTTTTAAGTGAGCGAAGTGCAAAAATCTTCTCACGACGGCTTGTAAGCACCACCTCAGAAAGTGACTCTCCAAGCTCTTGAAGGCTATAATTTTTAGTGATATTACTGGTAATAGAAACTTGATCTTCTATAAGCTCATAAGCAAAACCAAAAACAACTACAGCGTAGTTTCCAGATGGCACATTATCAAATGTAAATGCACCAGAAGCATTTGTAGTAACCACCATATTTGCCTGGCGCACATATACCTCAACCTCTGGAATACCAGCACCAGTGGCGTCTGTTACTTTACCTGAAAATGTAAATTGTGCACTCATAGAAAGCGCACATAAAATCAATAATAACGTACTATAAACCTTTAATTTCATCTGTAAATGGTATAATCCAATTTTTATGAGCAAAAGAATCTTCTATTTGCGCGAGATCCACTTTAGGATCAACATAAGCGGTACTTAACCTTCCATTGAGAGCAACATAAGACTCAACGTAGACTTCTACCTCTTGATGACCTTGCCCCTCAAAATGGTCGCGAAGATAGTGAGCATATTCTAAAATAAAGTCTGGTTGGAAGCTCATTTGCTTTTCTTGCAATGGCGTTAAGAAATCTGTATTATCTACATAAAATCTCTTTCCGCTTACGCCGTCCACTATTTTAAATTGTGCATAGCCAGATTTTTCCATAAGCATCACTCTCCATGAAAATCTGTAACCTTCTTCTGTCCAGAATAACTCCCCAGGATACGCTAGGTAACGCCATGGCAAGAGCAGTTGTATAGTAAAAAACACTGCTACTATGACTACAGAAGTCCTTGCTAGGTTAGAATTTTTAGGTACATAGCGCTGTGTAGTTTGTAATAACTGTTGTGGGTATTTTACCGCTTTCGCGAAAGCGTTAATAATCTTTTTATGAAAACCTGCATCAAAGAAAATCAACGCACTCACTATCATCACATACGGAAACATCCCGATAGGAAATAGTACTCGGGTGAGCACATGGAAGATAATTACCATGATAAATGCAAAAGGCCTCGACTTGCGCCAGAGCAGAAAAAATGGAATAAATAAGTCATATCCCGCTCCAAACCAGCTAAAAACATATTGCACCCATTCCTCTCCCAGCAAGTTTCCTATAAATGGAATATTAAACTTAGAGGGTAACCAGATTTTAAGAGGCATAGCCTTAATGAGCCAGTCGCTATTAAGTTTTGCTAGGCCAGCATACACATACACTATCCCCAGAAGTAGTTTTATACTATCTATAGTCCAACGAGGCACAAACTGTATAGGTGTTGTGGTACGCTTTCGCGAAAGCTGTAACGCATCAATCGAAAAATAAGAACCTGCAGGTATAAAAATCATCAGGAAACTAAGCATACTGATGAAGTAGTAGTGATTGAGATACATGGTTTTATCCATGAGCTCTATGTAAGTAAAGCTTAAAAAGAAGACAATGATTGCCAAACGGTATTTATAACCTAGGGTAATCATGATCGTACTTAACGCACATATCGCAAATAATAAATAGGTATAATTCCCAAAAGGACGCACCCATTCAAAACCATAAAATGTAAAATGGAAGGATGGCGCAATATAGAATTTTTCAATCCACCCGTAACTCCAGAATCTGATGAGACTGGCTAGCATGAGCAGCCCAAAAGACACACGAAAGACCGCTAGTGGTGCGGCCTCTCTTTGTGTATTTAAATATCTTTTGACTTGCTGTATCATCTAAGATCTAATCTCCGTCTGCATCTGCAAAGTCAATACTAATGCTCATCGCGCTTACCATATCTACTTTGAGAAGTGGTACAAGACGCTGTACCTCATTATAAGACTCTAAGAATGTTGTAGGCGGATTTTGAGAAAGTTCGCTTTCAAAACTACCTAAAGCGGTTACAGAAGCACGTGCAACATCAAACTGATTATTAATAATCGAACTTAAAAATATATCACCTTCAATAGCGTTAAGCTCATCTAGGTATGATGACAAGCTTTCGCCTTGAGCGCTAGTATTATAAGCTGTTCCATTAAAGAAATCTTGAGTTGCATCTAGACCTACTAAGAATAAATCTTTAGAAAGGTTACCTGCATACAGTGCTTCTAGATTGCCAACTTCTACATTACCAGAAAATACGCCTCCAGGAATTCCCATTTTACCAGCACGTAAAAACTTCTCGTAATAGAATATGTAATCATTTACAAAACGATCTGTAGACGCCGTCGCCGAAGCTCCATCGTTTTCTATAAATGCAGCTCTGTAAGAACCTTGCCACTCGCTTAATACTGATGATGTAAGTTGCTTCATATCTGCAACTACATCGATTAAATACTGCTTATAATCTGCGCCTTCTGCTCCATTATAAACAGCAAGAATTGCAGCGTCGTCTGCTCCAAGACCATATAATAAATAATCGATTGCGGGAAAACCTTTGGCAGAACGGTTAGATGAAAGTCCAAAATCATAAGAACCGTTAGCAATGTTACTCTCTATGGTTGTAACATTTGCTGGGTAAATATTTACGTTAAGACGTAGGTTCACCGTTTCAGCTGGACCTATTTCAAACATAGAAACTCGTTGCCATGTTGTGTAAGCGTCTAACCATGCGGCACGCACTGCGGTAAGATCACTAGCATCTGCAGTAAATGCTGCTGTTGCGCTTTCTAGCGCATTTACCTTTGCATTAAAATCTACATAACCTGGCACAATAATATTATCTGCCCAATTAGTAAGCATCGCGCTACGATCAAAGTTACTTGTGTTTTCTGTTCCACTATCGTCTGTTGTAATGGTTGTATCATCACTACCACATGCATAAAAGAACAAAGCAATTGCTATAATTCCAAAAATCTTTTTCATAGTTAATTCTTCTTTTTACCACCAAAAGGGAGCCAATGGGCTCCCTGTTAATAGGTGTTATCTCTTGTTAACTTCCTGCCTGCTCTAGTGTGAAGTTAAAACGATCTGAAATTGTAGTTGAAATCAAATCAAGTGTTTCAGGTGTAACTTCCCAAAGTCCGTTACCAGCTGTAAGTTGGCTCACAATTCCTTGCACTTCTTCTCTAGATAAGTATGGTGCATCTGTATCAGGGTTACGTGTAAATTGTAAACTATATACAAATCCAAAACCTTCAGATAAATCATGAAATGCAGTTCCAAAGTTATCTTGCTCTACTGCATTTTTACCTTGTTGTAAGTAGTAAACCGCACGCACTCCAATAACTTCAGATATTTTTGTTCTTAAGATTTGTGCTTGCTCATCTCTCAATTCGTAGTCCTTTGCAACGATTGCTGCACGACCTAGTTTAAAAGCATCAAAAACATCTTGAGCGATACCTGCAAAGTCTTCATCACCTTCTACACGACCTAAATATCTGTTTAAGAAGAAATCATCTGTACCTATAGTAGCATTTGCATTTGCTGGATCTACACTGTTACCAAAGAGGTATCCAAAAGCCTCATCCCACTTGTGCTCCATATCTGTATAAGCTTTACCCTCTACAAGTATATCTGCATCATTATCTGCTACATTAGTACCCGCATCTAGTACGTTTGTACCTAGGTAATTGTTTAGCATTTGATCTACCATCAAAGCACCTATAAGACTCTTTGCTACTACTTGATTATATTCAAAACCATTTGCTGCTACATAGCGAGTACTTTCTCCATCTGCTATTTGACCCGCAACACCTATAGAGGCTTGTGTATTTTGAGCTGGAAACACTTCATTTACTTGAGTTGTAAAGTGTGACTCTATATATGCTTTAATTTCGGCAGAGGCGGCTGCATTTGTAGAAAAATAATCTGTAGAAGCAGCTACTTTACTTTTTACACTCTTATCAGACGCATTTAAATCTGCATCCTCAAAAGGGTTGTTCTCATTTGCAAACATATCTGTTAATGATGCTACTGAAGCATTATCAAAATCACTCATCTCGCTCACAATTTCTTGTGCCATCGCGATACGTGTTGTTTGGCCTGAGAAGCTCACAGTGCTTTCTCCATTTCTTTCAAAAGAATAAGTTGCTGGTGCGACTACTTCAATTTCTTGTTCGATTACTGGGCTATCGTCATCTTCACATGATGTAAAGGCGATTGTCGTAATTGCTAATGCTATTGGTAAGAAGTTTTTCATTTTTATTTAGACTTAATATAAATAGTGAATTTGTTTACGACGGCAAAAATAATAGTCATTTCTTGTTCTCGCAAGCTTATTTAGAATAAATAAGAATAAGAATGTGTTAAAATTGATTTTTGCTTGTCCTACTCAACCACCATCTTGCTCTGTAACTGGGATCGAGTGGCTTTTGCCCAATTTTCTAAAAGCTCTTTTTCTTCTTCAGAGAGGTCTCCATGAAGCAACGTATATGACTTTAATGGCATTTCTCCCTCTTCTACTTCTTCTATAAGCTCATCTAGTTTATGGTCTTTTTTCTTAAGCGAGTAGTTATTCCACTCTTCCACATCAAAATGTCTTTTTCCATCTTTAATATGATCATTAACCCAGAAAGATAATGGTGCTATGTCTGCATACCAAGGATATGTAGTTACACCACTATGACAATCATAACAATTGTTTCTAAATATTGCTTTAACCTCTGCTGGCATGTTAGTCTCTGCCTCAAAAGCATCGATAGCAAGGTAATTACCCTCCTGCTTGTCAGGTCTGATAAATTGGATAACCACAAGGACTATAAGTGCAAGAATCAAAAAGTAGCGAAGTATTTTCATAATATATATAAGTATTGAGCTCGCGAAAATAATAAGCAATTGAAAAACAAACAACCTTATATTTAATTATTCTAAATAAGTTTAAGGATAATAAAGTTTTCTTAACATACGCTTTCGCGAAAGCATAAAAAAACCCTCTATCCATATAGATAAAGGGTTTGATAATAACAAAAGACAACGATTAACGTCTTCTTGAATTTTTTGTTCTACTATCAGAATTTTTGTTTCCTCCAGTATTTTTGCCTCGTCCTCCACCATTACGTGAGTTACGACGGCCTTGCTGATGCCTGGCTTTATTTTCGGCAGCTTGCTTTTTAATTTGTGCAAGCGTATCTGTTGGCTGGAAACCTTCTAGAACTTCGCTATGTAGTTTTTCTCCCAAAAGTTTTTCTATACCTTTTACATAGTCTACCTCATCTACTCCTACTAGTGAAATTGCTTGACCACTTGCTCCTGCTCTACCTGTACGACCTATGCGGTGTACGTAATCTTCTGGTACATTAGGCAGCTCATAGTTAATTACATAAGGTAATAATGGAATATCAAGACCACGTGCAGCAATATCTGTCGCTACAAGTACACGTACTTTACCGCTTTTAAAACCTGCGAGTGCTTTTACTCTTGCGTTTTGCGTTTTATTACCATGTATCGCAGCAGATGAGATTCCTGTTTTATCTAATTTTTGAGATAGTCTATTTGCACCGTGTTTTGTTCTTGTAAACACAAGTACTTGATCCCAATTTCCCTCTTTTATAAACTTTATAAGCATTTCTGTCTTACGAGACTTATCTACTCTGTAGGTTTTCTGATCTACTTTTTCGGCAGTTGTATTTTCTGGTGTCGCTTCTACTAGTACAGGATTTGTAAGGATGCTATTTGCAAATTTCTTGATATCTGTATTAAAGGTTGCACTAAAAAGAAGATTCTGCCTTTTGGCAGGAACCATTTTCAACACTTTCTTAATATCGTGTATAAAGCCCATATCTAGCATACGGTCTGCTTCATCAAGTACTAAGAACTCCACATCAGAGAGACTTAGTAGACCTTGATTTTGTAAATCTAATAACCTACCTGGAGTGGCAACTAAAATATCTACCCCTTGACGCAAAGTACGTACTTGTGGATTCTGGTTTACTCCTCCAAAGATTACCATGGATTTAATATCTACATACTTACTGTACTCTAATACATTTTCTTGTATTTGTGCAGCAAGTTCTCTTGTAGGTGTAAGCACAAGTGCTCTTATCTTGCGGCGTCCTTGTTTTGGGTTACTTATGAGCCTATGAATCATAGGCAATGTGAATCCTGCAGTTTTTCCTGTTCCTGTTTGTGCACTAGCAAGGACATCTTTGCCTTTTAATACTTCCGGAATTGCTTTTTGTTGAATAGGTGACGGCGTTGTATAGCCTTTTTCGCTCACAGCTTTGAGCAGGGCATCAGAGAGCCCTAAAGATTTAAATGACATATAAAGGTTTTGTGAAATGACCTAAATGTAGCCACTTCTTTAAAGGCACGAAGGTAGTGCTTATTTAATTACTTACTTCACTATTAGCAAAGTCTTGTGACTACATGAATTTTCTTTACCGCTCCACACAGAAATACTACTTCCAGAATTTCAATCTCTTTTTGAGTCGTTTCTTTTTGTAGAATGCTTCTTGAAATTTTTGTACTCCTGCAAGCATCGCATCATATACATTTTTTTCATTTTCACCACTTACTAAGGCATAAGCGCTAGCCATCACCGCAATATCCTCCGGACGTGGAGACAAACGTGCAAAATTATTCATGCGCGTAACAAAGTCCATAGGGCCAAATTTCATTCTATTAAGGTCTACCAAATAAAAATCATAGCCTTTTTCTGTAATAACAATGAGTGTATTACCTAGAGAATGATCAAGAAAGTGAATTCCCTTTTCATGTAAATTATACGTAAATCTTGCAAAAGCGCTCAGTATATCTTTATTTCCTAGGTAAGGAGATGCCTCACATAGTTCTCTATAGGTAAGATCATAATTAAGATGATTACTAACATAATAACTATGTCCAAACAACAATCCCTCTTCTTCAAAATAAGCTATAGGCTCTGGTGTAAGTATCCCTTTTTCTAAAAGTTTATGAGCATACTCAAAAGATCTCGCTGCTTTTGAGCTGCGCACATATTTGTAAGCTATTCGATTGACAAGATTAGGAACCTTAAAAGACTTCACATTAATGACTTTCCCGCCTACTTCAAAAAGTTTTAGAGAATTGCGCTTACGCTCATCAAACTTCTTTCCTGAAGTATCAAAATCTGTGATACTCTGCGTGATTGCTTCTGTATCACCCTTAAAATTTTTAGAGAAAACTATATTCACAGATATGAGTTCGTTAAGATGGTAATTAAAACTGTTACCTTAGAAATCCATAAGAATTTGTTCCTATGATAAACCTAACTAGTGGCAAAGCATTAATACATTATATCTCGCAAATATATAAAATTGCAATCCTTCCCTTTACAAAGTGCCGCAGAGTATACTAATAAAAAAAGAATAGGTTATTTTTGCATTTAAACTTATTTCATGAAACAAGAACACGACGCAGCACTAGCCGTTTTAAAAAGAGGTGGCCTTATTCTTTACCCTACTGACACTGTATGGGGAATAGGTTGTGATGCTACAAACCCAGATGCCGTAGATAAAGTTTATGCACTTAAAAAGCGCGCAGAGAGTAAATCTCTTATCTGTCTTGTAAGTGATTTTAAAATGCTTAACCAGTATGTCGAAAATATTCCTGAAGTGGCATATGACATACTTAAATATGCTGCAAAACCTACTACCATCATTTATGACGACCCTATACGCGTAGCAACTAATGTGATTGCACCAGATAACAGCACTGCATTTAGAGTATGTCGCAATCAGTTTTGTAACTTTTTACTTAAAAAGTTTAGAAAACCTATTGTTTCTACAAGCGCAAATGTGTCTGGAAAACCTACTCCACAAAGTTTCAGTGAGATTTCTCAAGAAATTATAGATGGTGTAGATTATGTTGTGAATCTAGATCGCAATCGCACTTCAACAAAACCTAGCGCAATTATAAAACTTACAGAAGACGGTAAAGTAACCATCATAAGAGATTAAACTATGTAGCACCTACTTTTAATCAAGTCGTTGCTATCTCTCAATTTATAAAAATACGCTTGGTATTATCTCGCTTTCGCGAAAATGTACCAAAAAACACCTTTACCTCTATTTAAATTCTAGCAATGAATCTAAAGAATGCACTCTCCCTTCCTATCTTTAATACCATTTCTAATGCTGCCGATGCACTTGAACTAGAAACCTACGTTATAGGTGGATTTGTGCGTGATTACCTTTTAAAACGTAATAAAGAAGTTAAAGATATTGATGTAGTCGCTGTAGGTAGTGGGATTACTCTTGCTCGCAAAGTATCACAAATTTTACCGAATAAACCAAAAGTACAAGTTTTTAAAACTTACGGTACAGCCATGTTACGTTCTGGTAATATGGATATAGAGTTTGTAGGAGCTCGTAAAGAATCTTATGCTGCCGATAGTCGGAATCCTATCGTAGAGAATGGCACACTAGAAGATGACCAAAATCGTCGTGACTTTACTATCAATGCACTTGCTATTAAACTTAATGATAACGGTTATGGCGATGTAATTGACCCCTTTGATGGAATAAGCGATCTTGAGCGTAAGATTATAAGAACACCTCTAGATCCAGATATTACTTATAGTGATGATCCCTTACGTATGATGCGCGCAATACGCTTTGCATCACAATTAGACTTTATGATTGAGCGCACGTCGCTAGAATCCATAACTAAAAATGCAGAGCGCATTAAGATTATCACAAATGAGCGCATTGTAGATGAGCTTCATAAAATAATGTTGAGTCCTACTCCTTCTAAAGGTTTCTTACTGCTAGAAAAAACAGGGCTACTTCCATACATCTTACCAGAGCTTATGGCGTTAAAAGGTATAGATGAGATAGAGGGACAAAAACATAAAGATAATTTTTACCACACGCTAGAAGTAGTAGATAATATCTCAGAACATACTGATGACCTCTGGCTACGCTGGTCTGCCTTATTACATGACATAGGTAAGGCACCAACAAAGAAGTTTTCAAAAAAAGTAGGCTGGACCTTTCACGGGCACGAGTTTGTAGGTTCAAAAATGGTCTACAAATTATTTAAACGCCTCAAGATGCCATTAAATGACAAAATGAAATTTGTTCAGAAAATGGTACTTATGAGCTCGCGACCTATTGTTATCTCAGAAGATCATGTCACAGATAGTGCCGTACGAAGACTTATTTTTGATGCAGGAGATCACATTGAAGATCTCATGACTTTATGTGAGGCAGACATTACGACTAAGAATCCAAAGCGTTTTAAAAGGTATCACAATAATTTTAAAGTGGTACGCGAAAAAATGAAAGAGGTTGAAGAACGCGACCACATACGTAACTTTCAGCCGCCAGTATCTGGAGAAGAAATCATGGAAGCTTTTAACATTAAACCCAGCCGTGAGATCGGAATACTTAAAGAGGCTATTAAAGAAGCTATTTTAGAAGGTGAAATACCTAATGAAAAAGAAGCCGCCATTGCTTTTATGATGAAAAAAGCAAAAGACATTAAACTCATTAAATAGAGAAGGTCTTTATTTTAATAAAAAACCCTTAGCATATCTGTGAAATGCTAAGGGTTTTTTAGTGATAGCTAGTTAAGCTTATCCTATCTCACACGTCTTGTGACTACCATCACAGTATGGAGGATTCTTTGTCATCTTACAATTACATAAATAAGCAGTTCCTGTTTTTTGCGCTTCAAAACGTAAGCTAGGTGTACTTTCTGCCGCTTTATGCCCTCCATCGCAAAAAGGTTGCTTCTCAGAGTGTCCACACGTACACCATGAATATTTCTTTCCTTCTTCTAGTTCTACGGCTATTGGTGCAATACCCGCTACTTTTTTATTGTCTTCCATAATTTATTTGATAATCACTTATAAAGATGGTGTTGATTTATAGTGTTAATTTGTTACTGCTGCCATAGTTTCAGCAGTGGTCTTTTCTTCTAGATTATTTTTTTTAAACATGTTGATTGTATAATCTAGTAACCCCTTGTTCCCTCTACCTCCATGTCCTGGGATTACCAGTAGTACTTTTGGATATTGGTTTTGTAGTGCAGTTACCGTATTTGACCATTCATCAAGGTTTGCATCTTCTAGATTTCCTTTTGTTCCATCTAATGGCTTGATCATACAACCTCCTAATAAAATATCTGATGCTTGTATGTATGCAATGGAGTTATCATCACTATGAGCAGGACCAAGATATTCCAAAATGATAAAGTTTTTGGCTATCTGTATACTGTCTTTTTGTAAAAATGAATTGCTCACTGCAACGGAATCTTTAGCTAGTAATGCCGCTGTTTTGGCAGAAGCGTAGGTGGGGATTTTTGCTTTCGCGAAAGCGTTAATACCACCAGCCCCATCCATGTGTGAGTGACTTACTTGTACCCCTTTTATAGTTGCCTTTAAGTCTTCTTGCACAAATGAGATAAGCTGCTCAGAAAGAGTATCGTTTATAGGTGTGTCAAAAATAAATGCCTCACCTTCTTGAACGCGTATATAACCGTTACAAGGAATATAACCTCCATGTTGATCTTGTAGAAAAGAAACATGAATGTAATCTTGCTCAGATAATTTTATGATTTCCAGAGATCTTACGTATGGCTGTGGATCATACTTACTATTATCAAAACAGGAGTTTAATAGTAGTACGGCTAGACAGATCCCTAACATCTGTAGTAGTCGACGCATTGTTCTATTATTTACGTTTATTTCTTTTATTGTAGTTCTTGTCTCCCCTAGTCTTAGGTTTCTTGTATTTTTTTGCTATTTCTCTTCGATAAGAACCGCCTAGGTTAACCTTTGAATTCTTCTCACTTTTCTCGTGAAAAGCAGGTCCAGGAGCATCATCGTCATTTTTATTCCATCGATGCGGATTAAAAATCTCTTTTGCCTCTGGGCGCTCCTCAGGTGTAAGTTCTTTTGAGATTTGCACATCTTCAGGAAGGTCTTTTATAGCAACCTTTACTCCCATTAGTGCTTCTATCTCAGCTAGATACTCATCTTCTTCTGGAGTGCTTAACACAATAGAAACTCCTTCTTTTTGCGCACGCCCTGTACGACCTATCCTGTGCAGGTAATTTTCAGGAAAGCGAGGAGTATTGATATTAATTACGTGTGTAATATCATCTATGTCAAGACCACGCGCCATGACATCTGTAGCAACCATCATACGTACCTTACCTGCCGAGAAGGCCTTGATACTATTGATACGGTAATTTTGAGTTTTATTTGAGTGTATAAGATCTACCTGCCCCGGGAATGCTTCTTCTAGTTTTAAGTACAGCCTATCTGCCATGCGTTTATCTCGCACAAATAATAAGGCTTTAGGATACCTTTTTGAAAAAGCAAGCTCTTCTAGTAAGAAGTTAACCTTCGTATAGAAGTTAGGCATTTTATAACCTATCTGCGTGATATTTTCTAACGGAGTACCACTTTTTGCAACTTTAATGTACTGTGGTTTATTAAAGTAATCCTTTATTAAAGCATCTACATCTTCTGTCATTGTTGCACTAAACATGATATGCTGGCGACGCTTAGGTAAAATATCAAAAATATTCATGAGCTGTGGTCTAAAACCTAAGTCTAGCATCACATCTACCTCATCAATCACGACCTTCTGGATACTCTTGAGTTGCAGTACCCTGCTCACTGCAAGATCATATAACCTTCCTGGAGTAGCAATAACAATATCTTGCCCTTGAGCAATAAGTGCTTTTTGAGTATTAATATTTGCACCTCCATATACCCCAGCCACACGTACATCAATGTACTTTGTAAGCTTTTCTAGTTCACTTACCACTTGCAGCACTAATTCTCGTGTAGGGACAAGGATAAGCACACGCGGATTCTCTTGACGAGAATAAGGTAGTGTTCTAAGTATAGGAAGTAAGTACGCGTAGGTTTTACCCGTACCAGTTTGTGCAATCCCAACCACATCTCCACCAGACATTACTGGAGCGAGTGCATCCACTTGTATAGGAGTAGGTTGAGTGAATCCCATATCGTCTAGGGCATTCCACAAAAATTTATCGAGATTGAGGTCTTTAAAAGTCATAGCTATAAACGCGAAAATACCTCTTTTTTAAAGATTGACAGTACTTTAGCGCCTACATTATGTATAGCTTGTATATAAAAAAAGCACTCACGATGATGTGAGCGCTTTGATGTATGTACGCTTTCGCGAAAGCGAGATCTTATAAATCCCTCTTTTTAAGTAAAGCAAGACTCGCATAGATAAATATGAATATCCATACAGATACAATGGCAATCTCGTGGAAATATACTGTGTAATCCGAAAGCACGTCTGCCTGAATTTGATTTGCTGCAGATTGTACTACATTTAATCTAGTAATAGGCTCTTCTATCAAGTTGCTCATAGATTCTAGCGGTAAAAACTGTGTTACACTGCTGCGTAAGCCTTCCATGTCATACTTCTCTTGAAAGAACAAGCACACTAATTGTACTACACCTTCAAAGAAATACCACATAAGTAGAAAACCTAACGCAAAAGCCGAACGCTTTATGAGTATCCCTAAAAAGAGACAAAATGAAAAGAATGCAACTAGCTTGATGAAAAATGCTAGTAAGTACTCCATATCAGAAAAAACGATAGATGCCTCTGTAAAGTCTGAAAATGCAAAGCCTAAAATAAGACTCATCACTGCTACAAATACGGTAGATACTGCCGAAAATACGACAACTGTAAGAAACTTAGAGAGTATAAACTCCTTCTTGCTTAATCCATCTATTAAGTTTTGCTTGAGTGTTCTATTACTATATTCATTTGCCGTCATGGAGACAATCACCACAGCGAGAAAGAATTTAAGTATTGCCGCAACGTAGGTATTAAAATGCCATATGTAAGGGAAATTAAATATACCCTGATCTGCCAGACGAAACTCGGCTCCAAAAAGATTAAATTTTATAGAGGCAAGCAATGCTATTGCCGATAGTAAAATAAAGTAGCCTATGATGAGTACTCGAGACGTTTTACTGTGCTTGAGTTTATGATATTCTATGGTAAGTAGTCGTAACATCTGGTTGGTTAGTTTTTAGTTAATTCAAGGAATTGCTCTTCAAGGCTTTCTTTACGTTTCACTAGATGCGTAAGTACTATCCCTTGCTGATGTAGTTGGGTATTTAACGTTTTCGCGTCAAGCGGATTTGTTAAGAACCCCGTGAGAAGATCATCTTTTATACTTACTTCTCCAAAGTCTGAATGACTTTCCAAATACGTTTTCAATAGTGCAAGATTATCAGAACGTAGCTCAAAGAACCCATGACTTGCATTCATAGCATCTACACGACCAGCATAAAGTTTTACTCCTTTACGTAAGATTACAACATGCGTACATACTTTTTCGACCTCGTCTAGTAAGTGAGATGCTAAGAGAATGGTAGTTCCACCTGCTGCAATGTTTTTTATAATCTCTCTTATCTGGTGTATTCCTTGAGGATCTAAACCATTAGTAGGTTCGTCTAGAATTAAAATCTCAGGATCATTGAGTAATGCAGAAGCAATAGCTAGACGCTGTTTCATCCCAAGGGAATACGTACTGAACTTGCTGTGCATGCGATCTAGTAGACCTACAACAGTAAGCTTTTCTTGTATTTTATCTGGTGAGACATCTTTAATCTTACAAACTAAAGCAAGATTTTGTGCTGCGGTCATGTATGGGTAAAAATTAGGACGCTCTATAATTGCTCCTACTTTCTTTAAGGCATTGTGTGTAGTATCTGTCCCGTCAAACCAGTGAAAGGTTCCTGCTGTGGGGTTTACCACATTAAGCACCATTCCTAAGGTAGTAGATTTACCACTTCCGTTAGGTCCTAGAATTCCGTACACGTTTCCTTTTTCTATCGTAAACGAGAGATCATTTACCGCCTTCACATGGCCGTAATGCTTCGTGAGATTGTTAATCGTTAAAATAGTTTCCAATATCTTGGTTGTTTTTTGATTGCTAGTGTTTACAAGACGTCTGTCTCCAGTATTTGTTACAAGCCTTTAGTATCTTTACTAAAAAGCATACGCCCCATGGAGAAAAAGTTAATGTCAAAGAAGAAACCTTCCTTCCCTGTAAATGAGAAGCTCTTAGCTTATCTAGATAATTATGGAAGGACTACAAAGGTTTCTATTTCTTATGAAGATCTTTTACGCTTTTCTGGTGGTATTACGGTTTATGACAAGGAAGATAATGACACGCTATGGATACGCGTGTACTACCCCGAGTTTGAACAAAATGAAATTGAATACAATCTCAAAAGTATATATACCCAACTACACTCTGATGGTAATGAAAACATCTTCGACTACTTAAAGATAGCCGGCATAGACTACTGTACATTTGGAAACTCTAAGCCTTTTCGCATCAAAGTTTTAAATGTGTACAATAATAACTACGTATACTTTTATGTAAAACAAGCAGACGCGAGTAGAATTTATGGACTAGAACTAGAGCACATACTTTCTCCTAACAGAATAAATTTTTTAGTTTATAAAAATACGCTCATTGAAGAGCATATTGCTGGTATTCCTGGTGACGAATTTATCAATGAACACCTTAAAGATTGTGATGACTTAGGACTTGCCCAAATAGCCAAAGAATTTGTAAAGTTTAATGAGCGCTGTATGATTACGTTATTAGGCGATATGAGAGCTTATAATTATGTGATTATACCAACCCATGATTTTGACTTAGTTCGCTATAAAATACGAGCTATAGATTTTGACCAGCAGTGTTATGAAGGTAACTTTAAAGTGTACCAACCTGCAATTTTTAAAGAAAATATAAAACTTGTTAGGCTTGTTGCAAAACGCTTAGATAATAGATCTATAGAGCAATATCGCAATGAGGAGAGAGCACTACTAGCAAAGCGTATTATTAATGGTAAAAAACGTCTCACTAGATTGCTTAGGGTAATGGCAACAGATAATATCTCACCACGTGACCATGTAAAACAATTGCGAGCAGATATTTACGACTTTACAAATGATATGAAATTTAGACGTGCAGCAAATATGGGAGCTATACTGAGAGCGGCCCTAGAATTTGTAAAACGTAACTACGAAGACATCAGTTTAAAGAGACTTATAAAAGAAATCTAACCGCTAGTAACTAGCGCATAAAAAAAGCGTAGCACTTTGTGCTACGCTTTTCTAGTATTTAAAAGTTCTTACTACTTCTGTTCTTTATTAAAGTACACTAAGTAATAATACATTTGCTTTTCTTCATCCCATCCTTTTTCAACAAACTTCTCTGCACTTTCTCCATTTACAAAGTCTAGCTTAATTTGAATATTGGTATCGAGTGAGATAAGACTTTTTATCTTTTTGCGCTGGGCTGTTACGGCCTTGTTGCTTATAGAGAAATCGGTGAGATCTTCTATTTTATATTTTGGAGATTGCTCTGTTTTATAGTTTCTAAACTCAGGTATTAAATCTGGATTTTCAATCACCTCATTCATAAAAGCAGACTCGTCAAAGGTATCGTTCTTTGCAAAGTGATTTACCGCACGGTTCATAAAAAGAACTTCTTCCTTCTTGTCCTCTGCAGGTAATACAACGTCTTTTGCAAAGTCTTGACAGAACTTCAAGTACTTTTTAGTGTAGAAAGTCTCATCTTCAAAAATCTCAACTCCTAAGAAATTCTCTAGCCAGTACTTCGTATCATAGCGGTTAGAATCTACAGAGAGTACTTTATACCCCTCCTCTTCTTTATGATTAAAAATCAAACACCCTTTATCTAGTTTATTAAGATTAATCCCTTGTTCAAGAATCATCTCTAGGTTTGTCCCGCTTTCGCGAAACTGTAAGAAATCCTGTTTAAGTTCGCTCTTAAAGATTCCTATCGCATCTGTTTTAATATTATCAATCTGCACACCATCTAAGTGTACAATGTATAACTCTCCTGGTTTGATATGCGGGTGATCACTTTGTGCATAAAGATGCTTTGCGATATCTTCAGAAAGTAAGTGTGTACCACTTGGGTTATCAAAGATTTTCTTGGCTAGACTAAAGAGCGTGTTAAACTCTATGTCTTGCTCATGGAAGAATTTATAATAATTCTCCTCTTTCTCACGAAAAGGCTTAAAGAAAAACTCCTTAATAAGTGGTGTAAGTTCGTCACTTAATGGATATGGATCTTGAGATACAAAAAGCCCTTCTGCTTTACCTTTATTTCCAATACGATGAATGGAAAGTGATTCTATCTGGGCGCTGTATAAGTTTATCATTTGTAGGTATTGGTTGTTAATTATGAGCTTGCAATAACAGGCTCAAGGTACCACGTAAAATTTAAAGCAAACTAGTTCCAGTTTTCATCAAAACTAAGATCGTCAAAATCGTCGATGTTATAGTCGTCATTAAACTCATCATCATCGTCGTCCTCTGCTCCTAGCTCCTGATCTTCCATTTCAAACTCTGGCGCTTGATCTGGCACTTGGCCTTGTACATACATCAAGTTAGGATATGTCATGCCATCTTCTGGCTCTGTAATTTCAGCCAGTTCTACTAGAAAACGCCACATATTTAAAAAGTCATACACATAGATAAGACGCGTCTGATGTTCTCCTAAAAGACCATCTAGCGAAGTCTCATTCATAATACGTAGCTGGCTCTCACCTTCTCCCATATCAAATTGTGCAAACTCCTCTCCTTGCATCCAGGTTTCATCACTTAAGTAAAAAGCGGCAACCTCTGCTCCATCAAACCCAAAAGACTGATTTATAGCATTATGTAAATCTTCTAAAGTATCTGTTGCTTCAATTTCAAGATCGCGAAAAACGTCTTCTTCTGTGTCTAGAATTGCTCTAAAACGGTAAATCATTGTAAAAATTTTAAGATGGTAAAGATAATTGGTTTTAAACAACTACGCAGGAGAGAGGGCTTCCCTTTTTGGGAAACTTTCTAACAATACGTAGAATTGTGCGCCAAACAATAATGACGACACTACAAGGTGTAAAGGTTGCGTACCAAATGGAAAATCTATGTAGTACATAGCAATCCCAGTTACTACCTCCAGCCCTATAAAAATAAGCACCCAGTTAAGTAACATAGTATGACCTAAAAATAAGCTTCTGTTGCGCCAGAATATGTAAAGATTCAATAGCGTCACAAGTATAGAAAAAGATCTGTGCACATAAAACCATATAGTTGCAGGATTCAGCCATAAGCTTTTAGCCTCATAGCCTACTTCGGCCACACGCTCGTCTACATATTGACGCACTTGCGTTCCCAGAGCTATCTGCACAAGTGTGAGTAAACTTGCTATGACTATTAAGTTTTTAAAGCGTGGGTCATAAATACGCTTTCGCAAAAGCGTATCCTGTACACCTTCCTTTATCTGAGATTTCCACCATAAGAATAACAATAAGGCTACAATAAATAACGCCGCTATCATGTGAATGGTAATCTTAACAGGAAGTAAATTTGAATCTACCACTTGCTTACCAAGCCACGCTTGAAAAAGCATGAGAGGTAACACCATGAACGTGGCAAAAATGAGCCATTTATTACCTTTCCAATACCAGAAAGCCAAGATAACCATGAGTAACATAGGGATTCCTGCAAGTGCAGTTACAAGCCTGTTTATATACTCTATCCACGTATGCCACACATTAAAACTAGCATAATCATGCTTCTCATACGTCTCCCAGTTTGCTTCGTTATACGAATCTCCAGAAGTAAAATCTGTAGGAGCAATACGCAATGATTCCTCTAGTATGATTACTTGTCCATCTTCATACAGATGGTTAGGCTCCCATCGCAGCTCACTCTCCTCTGTAGGTGGTACCAGATACCCAAAACACTGCGGCCAGTCTGGACATCCCATACCACTTCCCGTCATACGTACCACTGCTCCAGCAATGATAATTAAGTATAAAAATATAATGGATATTTTAAGAAGGCGTCTGTACCACATAAGTGTTCATTTTTAAGAGGTGCAAAAATACAAAATGACCTTATTTTAAATCTCGTTTGGTGTTCAAAATACTTGAAAATTGGGACTGCTTTTAAAATGCATTTTCTAGTCTTAATTACACTTTAACTAAAAGCTTTTGTCTCTACCAGAACTGTCTATTCAGTTCTTTTAACCCCTATACAACAGCCATCTAGGTAGTTAATCGTGAGTAATTATGATTATATCGAAAAATCTCACTTTTGAATTACTGACTTACAGTCAATTACTATTTTTACGACTGGTTAACCCAAATCTATTGCTATGAAATTCATTACAACAGTCCTCTTTGTTGCATCATTACTTTGTTCGATACAGTCCTTTGGCCAAGTAGGAATAAATACTACGTCACCTGCTAGTACTCTTGACATTACAGCTAGTAACGAAGCCCTGCCTAGTAATACAGATGGAATCTTAATTCCGAGAGTTCAAGCTTTTCCTGTTGTTGACCCTACAGCAGATCAAGATGGTATTTTAGTCTTTTTAAATACTACAGACGGTTCAGATAATCGTGGCTTTTATTACTGGGATCACTCGCAAACGAGATGGGTAGGTTTTGCAGATGAGTGGAGAGATGGTATAAACGCATCTGGAGATGATTTAATCTTTGCATCTCAAGCCAGTACTACAGGCACACAAATCGTGATTACAGATGATGGTCGCATAGGTTTTGGAACAGAAGATCCTATAGAGCGTTTTGAGTTTAGAGGCCCTGGAGATAATGATTTTCAAATTACAAGTGCAAATACTAACCCACCTAATGTAATTGTTTACAATACAGGAGGAACACTAGATAGTCCAACAGCACTTGCTAGTAATGGTGAAGTTGGTTCATTTATAGCAAAAACTCACGATGGTAATGATATACAAGAAATAGGTGGTTTTAGATTTTATATGGACGGCATGGCCTCTCCAGGAAATACGCCATCTCGCTTTGTAATTAATACTACACCTCAAGGTACTACTACTCAACGGGAACGCATAATTGTAAGAAGCACGGGTAATACTGGACTTTCCGAAGCAAACCCTACTGCCACTTTACACATAAGACCTGGAACAACAGCAGCACAATCTGCACCTATAAAGCTAAGTCAAGGAACCATCATGACTACACCAGAAGCTGGAGCTCTTGAGTATAATGGAACTAATCTCTATTTTACTGATAATACAGATACTCGTGATGAAGTTGTATTAGGAAGTCGCAGTTCTTCCATAACGATATCTACCACTGTAGCCCTACGAAGCACTTTTGATTCGGCAAATATTACGGTTGCAGGTGCCAGAGTAGGAATGGCTTGCAATTGTGCACCTCAAACACTACCTCCTGCAGGGTTAATGTGGAGTTGCGTTATCACTGCAGCAAATACTGCAAAAGTACGACTAGCAAATATTACTAATGCTAACATTACTACAGGTAGTTTAGTTTTTACAGTAAAGGCTATTAAATAATACGATATAAACTCAAGCTACTATTACCGTTTGATGACGATTTAAAAAGAGCTAAACACAATGTGTTTAGCTCTTTTTTTTGGTTGATGTTTTATGAGGTGTATGAAAGTTGGAGCCATTCACCCTTAGTGCATAAGATGTTGATAACGTTGAAAGTAAAAACACATTCGATGGGGTCTAGTGTGTATATTTAGAAATCAAATAAAAGACAGAATCAGTAGCTATTGTAATAAATATCTGCTCACTTTATTGATTGGCTTTTAAATAAAAATATAATATTAAAATTAGACTAAACAACGTATGGCAAAGGAAATACTAAGGTTTCACTTTTATTCAGTAAGATTCAAACCATATTCCCACTTAGAAAATGAATATAATAGCTCTAATATTTTAAAAGAAACTGTAACCTTTTTGACAAACGAATTGCATAATGGTCAAGGATATTTAATTGACAAACATAGAAATAGAAAAAACGAAAGTCCAAGAGAACTTTTTATGACCAGTGCTGTATTTATTCCAAAAGATAGAAGAATACGATGTTCCTTAGCACTTTTACGTTCTGGTCGAATACCAAAAATAAAGCCCGCTGATAAATTTGAATTGGTTCCAATTAAGACTTTAGGTTCAATAGCAGAAGAAACACATTTCTTTATAGACTATAGTAGAGATTATTCTATAGTCTGCATTGAGTATAATCATTATGGCCCAAGGATGTCTGATATTGAATATTATTTGAGGAACGTTGCGAAGGATAAACTTAAACTATCAAAAGCCCTTGAAACAAATTTATATCTAAGCAATACAATTGACAAAACTCTAAAGAGCCTGAGAAATGTACTAAATATGCAAATTAAAATACAACCAAGTAAAATTGCTCAAATGGATAATGACATTAAAGGGCAATACTTTACGGGTATTAATACGATTGGAAATAGATTAAAACCGAATTATATAAAAATCGAAACCTTTTTTCAGACACCAGGTAGCAATGTTATAAGTGAAGAATTAAATAGAGAAGCTAACTCAATGGTCACTACACTAATTCAAAAGTTTAAAAAATGTCCATTCCATATTGATTGCTTTGATGACTTTACGGTGAAATATGAAAACAAAGATGGTGAAGAAGATTTCTTTAATCTTCTTAAAGGTAAAAAAGAACTAGAGTATGAAGTGGAAATGAAAAGTATAAAGAAAAAACGTCACCTATATGAGTTAGTTGAAGAGGATTTTAATGAATTTATGATTAGTTTTAATTAATGATACTAGATTACTATTTTAAAAGACCTGTGTTTTATGATTATCTTATTTCGATTTCAATAAGTTTCATTGTATTATTAATTCAGTTGAAATTTTGCCTTCCACTTGCGCAATCAGAACGCTCTGTTTCAATTTCATCGGACTTGGCTAATGTGAGTTTTACTGCAGGTGGTTTTATTCTTACATTATTGACTCTACTTATAACCTTTAAAAGTAGTTCCAAAGTATCGAAAGAAAGTACTTCAGCTGATGACAGTATTTTCAATTTATTCTTTGCATCTGACTTATATTTTGAAACGACAAGAATTTTGAGAAATAGCATCAAATCATTGATTCTTATAGCATTCATTGGATATTCTTTTAAACTTGTATTACCCAAGGAACTAATTAAAAACATTTTTTACTATGATATTTTTGCATTATGTATTATCGTATTAACTCTAAATAGATGCTTACTGATACTAAATAAAATCTTAGAAATGCAAGGAAAATAATTCGACATAATTATATTACAAATTATTCCACAACTTAATACTGTAAAATACTGAAACAAACACTTCTATAGCACTCCTTTACGAGAGTAATAACCCACAAACCAAAAAAAAAACCTGCTATCACTAGCAGGTTTTTTAGTACTCTATAATATGTTACTGTGATTACACGTGTAACGCTCTGTCTTCCGTAGCAGCTAGTGCTGCTTCTTTTACAGCTTCTGCATATGTAGGGTGTGCGTGGCTCATGCGTGCAATATCTTCTGCACTTGCACGGAATTCCATTGCGGTTACACCTTCAGCAATAAGATCTGCTACACGAGCTCCTACCATGTGTACTCCTAGTACCTCATCTGTAGTTTTATCTGCAAGGATTTTTACAAATCCATCGGTATCTCCACTTGCGCGGCTACGTCCTAGTGCACGCATAGGGAACTGTCCAGACTTGTATGCTACACCAGCTTCTTTAAGTTGCTCCTCAGTTTTACCTACTGAGGCAACTTCTGGCCATGTGTACACAACACCTGGAATTAAGTTATAATCAATGTGAGGTTTTTGACCTGCCATAATTTCGGCAACGAGTGTTCCTTCTTCTTCGGCTTTGTGAGCGAGCATCGCTCCTTTTATCACGTCTCCTATTGCATAAATGTTTGACACATTAGTTTGCAAGTGCTCGTTTACCTCAACTTTTCCTCTCTCATCTGTTTTAATACCTACGGCATCAAGATTAAGACCATCTGTATAAGCACGACGTCCTACGGCTACAAGCACGTAATCTGCCTTAAACTCAACTTCTTTACCTTTCTTATCTGTAGCTTTTACAGTAACCTCATCTCCGTTTCTCTCTACAGCAGTAACACCGTGAGAAAGTGCAAATTTCATTTTTTGCTTCTTGAAGACTTTAAGTAGTTCTTTACTTTGCGCACTATCCATAGTAGGGATTATGCGATCCATATACTCTACTACGGTTACTTCTGCACCTAGACGCTTATATACTTGTCCAAGCTCAAGACCTATCACTCCTCCACCTATCACAACAAGGTGCTTAGGTACTTCTGGAAGTTTTAACGCCTCTGTAGAAGTAATGATACGTTCCTTATCTAGTGTGATAAAAGGTAATGTACTAGGCTTAGAACCTGTGGCAATAATGGTATTTTTTGCCTCAATAGTTTCGTTCTTTTCTCCTGTGATATTGATATGCGTAGCATCTTTAAAAGAACCTACCCCTTGATAAACGTCTATGCTATTTTTACCCATCAAGAACTCGATACCCTTTGTAGTAGTATCTACAACACCTTGCTTGCGCGAGATCATTTTCTCTAGGTTAAATTTTACATCACCTACCTCGATACCGTGCTCTTCAAAGTGCTTGATGGCATCTTCATAGTGGTGTGATGAGTCTAGAAGCGCCTTAGAAGGGATACACCCTACGTTAAGACATGTTCCTCCTAGTGTACTATATTTTTCTATAATTGCAGTTTTCATTCCTAGTTGTGCACAGCGTATTGCTGCAACATACCCACCAGGACCAGAGCCTATAACGGCTACATCGTATGAACTCATAATTTGTTTTTAAAAGTTACACAAAGATACAAAGAGCTGCGAAGTTAGATAGATAATGGGTCGCTCTTTTTACTCGTAAAATATGTTGCTTTTGAACTATTATACATAAAAAAAGCCCTCTAGTGAGGGCTTTCCTATTTTCGCGAAAGCGAAAAAGAATAATTTACATAGCTCCCCATTCTTTTAGAGAGTCCATATTCATCTTGATATAATCTTGATTCTTTGCTTTCTTAGCTCCTTCTAGAGATGCTTTTGCTGCCTTGATAGCACCTTTTTTATTACCCACTTTTGCAAGTAATAAAGACTGCTGGCGTAGTTGCCAGAACTTAGGGTCTTTGTTCATAGCCATTGCTTTCTCCATATAAGTGTTGGCTTTTTCTAGAGATTGCCCAGTGCTTGAAAGGTAAACTGCTGCTGCATAGTAATCGCCCATTCCCGGTCCAGCCATGATTTTATCAATCTGAGCCATTACAGTCTCGTTTGCTGGTACATTAAAAGGTACTGCAACATACGTTTTATCCCACTGCATTGTTAAGTGTGCACCATCATTATTAATGTGGTTGATGCCCATAGTAAATGACTCTGCAGCCATATTAGTAGTCTGCACTTTTGCAGTTACACTCGCTGCTACTTTACTTTCATCCCAAGTTGCTGGAGTTCCCCAGTTGCTTGTATCTGTATAAAAATATACTTCCCATGCATCTTGCATAGGCTTTGTGTATACAGCATAAGAACCTGCTTTAAGCTCTTTCCCTCCTACTGTTACTGGAGTAGAAAAACTTACCGTAGAATTTGCATTTGCTCCCGTACGCCACATTGCACCGTAAGGAACTAGATCTCCCATAATAGTACGTCCTCTCATAGCTGGACGTGAGTATTCTAGTGTAACATCTGTAAGGCCTACAACTTGCATCACTTTGGCCGCAGGGCTAGGTGCTGGTGTGTCAATTTGTGCAGTAACTCCAGCAGTCATAAGACCTAAGAAAGCTACAAAAAGTAATTTTTTCATCATTGTTGTTTTATTAGTTAAGGTGCTTCTTACGCTTTCGCGAAAAAGTCTCTCACAAAAATAAGGCGTTCTCAAAGGCTAAGTGTTAACAAAATCTTAATATCAACGCATTCTCTTAAAAAGGATTACTACTGTTTATTCATATAATTTGTTTGAAATTTTGCACTCACTATTGACGCAGCCGCCTACTTAAGGTACCTCTGAAGTCCTCAACTTATAAGTCTGGAAACCGAAAGCTATTTTAATTTAATTTTTGTTTAACCTTTATGCGCTTGTAATTAAACATTTTGATTGTATTTTTAAACTCTCAATAAATAGTCTATGAAAATCTACCAAATACATACCAAGCAAAATGTTCCTATCTCTGTGGAGGAGGCTTGGAATTTCTTATCAAATGCCCGTAATCTAGGCACCATCACGCCATCATATATGAACTTTAATATCTTATCTGGTGCAGATAGACCTGTATATGCAGGACAGCTCATACAATATACGGTAACTCCTATTTCTAATATTAAGATGAAGTGGGTGACAGAGATTATAAGTGTGAAGGAAGGAGAGTACTTTGTAGATGAGCAAAAATATGGTCCATATGCATTATGGCATCATAAGCACTTTATCAAAGCAATACCGGGAGGTGTAGAGATGGAAGACATTGTAGACTATGCGGTACCTGCAGGATTTTTGGGTAGACTAGCACATCCCTATCTCGTGCAACCTAAGCTTGATGAGATTTTTGAATATAGAAAGAAAGCATTAGAAGAAAAATTTGGAGTGTACAAAGCTCCTACAGATACTACCACAACTTTAAAACAAGATATAATCGCATAACTGCATTACCGCAATAACAAACAATATTATGGGAAAGAATATACTATTAATAGGAGGAAGTCACGGGATTGGTTTTGAAATAGCCAGCAAACTGCATCACGATCACACTGTATACGTTGCATCGCGTACCAATGAAAATCTAGGAAATCTTGATGTAAATTACATCGAGTACGACACAGAAAAGGATGAACTAGATTTGAGTCAGCTGCCGGATCATATCGATGGTTTTGTATTCTGCCCTGGGACCATCAACCTCAAGCCTTTTAAAATGCTGAGTGTAGACACTTTTAGGGATGACATGGAGCTTAACTTTTTGAGTATGATTAAAGTAGTGCATCAGGTTATGGAACATTTAAAGAAATCTGAGCAAGCGAGTTTAGTATTCTTTAGTACCGTAGCAGTAAAGGTAGGTATGCCTTTCCACACGAGTGTAGCGGCAGCAAAAGGCGCTATCGAAGGTTTTGCAAAAGCACTAGCAGCCGAGTATGCTCCAAAGCTTAGAGTAAACGTGATTGCTCCATCGCTTACAGATACTCCACTTGCCAAAAGGTTACTGAGCAATGACAAGAAAAAAGAAATGATGGACGCTCGTCACCCACTTAAACGCGTAGGAACTAGCCAAGACATTGCAAACATCGCGGCCTTTTTATTAGGTGATGAGAGCTCTTGGATAACCGGACAAGTAATCGGTGTAGATGGAGGAATGAGCACGCTTAACGTAAATTAAACCCCTACAATTATTAATTATGGGTGGTACGCTTTCGCGAAAGCGTAAAACTCATTTTCACAAGGCTCAGAGATGCGATTAGTATCTTTGAGCTTTCTTATGCAACAATTATGAGCAGTAATAAAGTAAATATTTTTTGGTTTCGTCGTGATTTACGATTAGATGATAACGTAGGATTTCTTGAAGCACTAAAAGGTGATCTACCCGTGCTTCCTATCTTCATTTTTGATAAAGAAATTCTCGATAAATTACCAAAAGATGATGCTCGTGTGACGTTCATTTTTGAAACGCTGCAAAAAATGCGTAACACCTTGCAGGATGAGCATGGTAGCTCGCTAGCCATGTATTATGACACACCAGAAAAGATTTTCAAGCAGCTTAGTAAAGATTATGAGATAGCTACGGTTTTTACAAATCGTGATTATGAGCCATATGCAAAGGAGAGAGATGAGGCGATTACATCATTGCTAGAAGAAAATGATATTGAATTTAAGACCTTCAAAGATCAAGTGATTTTTGAAAAAGACGAGGTGGTTAAAGGCGATGGTGATCCATACGTAGTCTACACACCATTTAAGAATAAGTGGAAAGAACGCTTTGATGCAGATAAAGATCTTACCATACACTATACTTCCCAGCATCTCGACAATCTTATAGAACACAGTCGCCTGCCCAATCTGAGTTTATCAGACATGGGGTTTGAAAAATCATCTATTGAAGTTCCCGAGTATGACGTCACTCCTACTCTTATCCAGAATTATGAAGATACACGCAACTTCCCTGCGCAAGATGGCACCTCACATTTAGGTCCGCATTTGCGTTTTGGGACGGTGAGTGTGCGTAAAATGATGAAAAAAGCCATCGCTGAAACCAATGAGATTTTCTGGAGCGAACTCATATGGAGGGAGTTTTTTATGCAAATTCTGTATCACTTTCCACATACAAAGGATAAAGCCTTCAGATCAAAATACGACCGTATAGACTGGCGTAATAACGAAGATGAATTTGAAAAGTGGAAAAATGGTGAAACTGGTTACTTACTAGTAGATGCTGGTATGCGCGAACTCAATGCTACGGGGTATATGCACAACAGAGTGCGCATGCTGGTGGCGAGCTTTTTATGCAAACACTTACTTATAGACTGGCGATGGGGAGAAACCTATTTTGCCGAAAAATTACTGGATTACGACATGAGTTCAAACGTAGGAAACTGGCAGTGGGCAGCAGGTTCTGGAGTGGATGCAGCACCTTACTTCCGCATATTTAATCCTATGACGCAGGTGGATAAATTTGACAAGCAAAAAGAATACATCTCAAAGTGGATTCCAGAGCATGATACGGATAAGTATCCTGAGAAAATGGTAGATCACAAAGAAGCTAGAGAGCGTTGTTTGAAGACGTATAAGGAAGCGGTGGCTTAGTACGCTTTCGCGAAAGCGCAACTACACAGGTAGTAAAATTCAAAAACCTTACAAAATAAAGTAGGTTTAACAACGCTGCCAAAATTTTCACAAAGAACACATAATTACTTTTGACGCGTCTCGTACTTACTAGAGATTTGTTTTAAAAATAATTATGAAAACAACAACTATAGCAAAAATACTAACCATAATAACCATTGTGGCAATAGGATATTTTGCATTACCAAAACTGATAGGTCTTGAGCAAAGCGTTAAAGGTTTTTCTAATTTTAATGAGGTAATAGGAATCCCAAACAACATCGCGCGATACGTGACGGGAATTGTAGAGTTAATAACGGCTATACTACTTATTCTCTCGCTTACGCTTACAAGAAAAAGAGAGGTTACTCATATTTTAGGATATTTACTACTAACGGGAACAATGCTAGGTGGACTACTCACAGAATATTTAATACGTCCCGAGCCTAAAATGATGCTCGTATATATTGCCATAGCTTTGCTTATAATTGCTGTGTACCAACTTCTTAATACCTATACACTTAAAACCGAAAACCATGACTAACTCACTTAATAAAGTAATACTCATCACAGGATCGTCAAAAGGTATAGGCAGCGCGACAGCAAAACTACTTGCTGCAAATGGCGCAAAAGTGGTCATTAATTATGCATCAAGCGACAAAGAGGCTTCTGAAACATTAAAAACTATCAAAGAGAACGGCGGTGATGCGATTGCTATAAAAGCAGATGTAAGTAATCCAGAACATGTACAGGTGTTATTTGATAAAACCATTGCTCATTACGGCAAAGTAGATGTGCTTATCAACTGTGCAGGTATCATGAAAAACAAGCCTTTTCAACTTATTGAGCAAGATGATTTTACATCACAATTTGATGTAAATGTGAGAGGTGTATTTAACACCATGCAACGCGCATACCACGACCTTTCTGACAACGGAACTATCCTTAATTTTTCATCTAGTACTACAAAAATGATGTTGCCCAGCTACGCTATTTACTCGGCTACCAAAGCAGCTGTTGAGCAAATGACGCGGGTGGTAAGTCAAGAAATAGGACGTGGTATTTCTGTAAACTGTATTGCTCCTGGCCCTACAGAAACCGATTTATTTGTAGAAGGCAAATCTGCCGAATTTATTGAGCAACTTAAAAGTAAATCCCCATTTAACAAACTTGCACAACCAGAAGATATCGCAAAAGCGGTTCTCTTTATGGTAAGCGATGACTCAAAATGGGTCTCTAGCCAAGTGCTATACGCAAATGGCGGTATCGTATAGCTTTTCTTTTTACACTTTCGCGAAAATGTGCTTATTGCAAACACCTTTTTGAACGCTACGCTCTGTATGCAAATTCATTGTATATTTAGGTCGAATAAATGGGACTAGGCATTAAAGTGAATCAGGAATTCCTTTAGCTATTAGGAAGTGTATTTCTTTTATACCATGGGTTATTGTACATAAATTTGAGAAAAATATCAAAAATATGAAGGTACACGTTTTTTTAGGAGACTTTAAAACTAGAAAAGACGCGACATCTTATACTGAATCATATTGGGAACCTGAACCTGATGAATCTGTATCTGATAGAGATTACGAAATTTGGGAAAGTAGTAATCCAAAATGGAAAATGAAATCTGATTTAAACTGTTATTTGGATGGAGATTTTATTGAAACAATTACTGAGGGTAACAAAGTTGAATATCTATGTGGAATGATACAAAACCCAGAAAGCATAAAACATTTAAAAACAGAACTAAACAAGAAAGTACTTGTTTTAATATTTGAAAAGGGAATAAATAGTCAAAAATCTAAATTAAAATCAACTGAGGTTTTGGAATATATAGGAGTTTTTGAAAGTACTTTGAAATAAAACATCCGTTAGACTAAATATCCACACTCCAAACCTGCTAGAGCTTAGCTAATTTCAAACTTTAAATAATATAGGTTTACCCTTATAACAATTAATGGCTTCCTTAAAAAGATTACACATAACTCCAAATAATACTAGTATGTTGCTGTAACCTTCCTTCATTATTCTTTCGCGAAAGCGTACTTTTCATATATTAGTAGCTAACAATCAACCATGCTAGCACCCATACTCACTTTCTGGAAGTCCTTATCATACACTACCAGATTCTCCATCATAGCTTTTGTAGCAATACTTCCTATGGGACTCTTTAGTATGGGAATTCTAGGAGCGTTACTGTATTATCCCGTTTCATTCTTATTTACCTCCTATCCCACCCTTAATGATTGGACAGGCGATTGGGTATGGCCAGCAACTATAGGTGTTGGGATGTTTTGGTCTTTTGGCTTTATCTGGGCTGGACTTGCTTGGCACTTTCTACGCAACAAACTACATTCTGTACATATTCTGAGAGTTATATATGCGATTATATGTTGGGCGTGGGCTGCATTATTATGGTATGGAGTGATAAGCCGCAACCTATCGTAACGATAACATTTTCTGGAGTTTTGATTTTGTGTATCTTAGAAGCTACCAACCAAAATGTTAGACTTTAATGAAAAAATTGACACTCCTCTACATTTTGAGTATGATCACGCTAAGCGTCTCTGCTCAACAACTATCAAAAAACAAACAAGCAGTAATCGCGGCTGTTGAAAAACATGAAAAAGAACTCATCCGCATTTCTGATGAGATATGGTCTATCGCCGAGACTGCTTTTGAAGAAACCCAGTCGGCTGAAATTCTAGCCAGTTATGCTGAGAAAAATGGATTTAAAGTAGATCGTGGCGTTGCAGGAATGCCTACGGCTTTTGTCGCTACGTATGGATCTGGAAGTCCTGTAATTAGTGTTTTGGGAGAGTTTGATGCACTACCAGGACTTTCTCAAAAAACAGAGCCAACTAAAAATCCGCTTAACGAAGGCGAGCCTGGTCATGGCTGTGGTCACAATATGTTTGGCGCAGCGAGTTTAGGTGCTGCCATTGCCATTAAAGAACAAATAGAAGCCGGAAAAATCAAAGGAACCGTAAAATTTATGGGAACACCTTCTGAAGAGAAATTCTTTGGGAAAATATGGATGGTACGAGAAGGTCTTTGGGATGATGTAGATGTAAATATTTCTTGGCACCCAGCAGCAGAAATGAAAGCAGATGTACAAAGCTCTCTCGCGCTGGTAGATTTTAAAATAGAATTTTTTGGTCAAGCAGCACACGCCAGCGCAGACCCATGGAATGGACGCTCTGCCTCTGATGCACTTGAAATTTATACAACAGGTGTAAACTATTATCGTGAGCACGTAAAACCTACCGTACGCATGCACTACCACATACAAGATGGTGGTCAAGTGGTAAATGTAGTTCCAGATTACTCGCGTCTATGGATGCGCGTGCGCGACACAGAACGTAAAGGGATGATGCCCGTGTATGAACGCTTACAAGAAATGGTTGAAGGCGCAGCCATCCTCGCAGATGTAGATTATAAAGTATCTCTTATTTCTGGGATTTATGAAGTACTCGTCAATAGAACTGGTGGAGCAGTAATGCAAAACAATCTTGAGCTTCTAGGGCCTATAAATTATACGCCAGAAGAAATTGCCTTTGGTAAAAAAATTCAAGAAGTAACTGGAAAGCCTCAGGTAGGTATGGATAGCACTATCAAACCACTTGAAGCAACTAGAGAAAATCCAGGTGGCGGTAGTACAGATGTAGGTGATGTGAGCTGGAATGTAGCAAATATTAACCTTGGTGTTACCACTGCTCCTAAGGATACACCGTGGCACTCATGGGCTGTCGTTGCTTGTGGAGGGATGTCTATTGGTCACAAAGGAATGACATATGCTAGTAAAGCAATGAGCATGACGATGCTTGATCTTTTTGAAGATCCTACGCTAGTAAGAGAAGTTAAAGCAGAATATAAAGAACGTAAAGGTGATGCCGTGTACGAAGCGATTGTACCAGCAGGACCGCCGCCAGTAAACCAAGGAAAATAATGATGAAAAATAAATTATTTATAAACGCAGTAGCTCTTACAGTTACTGCGTTATGTTTTTTCTCATGTACAGAAAAAACAAGTACAACACCCACTAATCTAGACTCAGCGTCAGGATTTCAAGTTGCGATAGATCATTATGCGATTAACGTAGCAGATCTGGATGAAAGTGTGGCTTTTTATCAAGAGGTCTTTGGTTTGAAAGAAATTAAAGATGGTACAGAGCAGCCACACATAAGGTGGTTTAGACTAGGGACTTTACAAGAATTACATATTATTGAAGTAGATAGCCTAGATAAGAAAATACCTAAAGGTGTACATATTGCACTGGCTGTAGGTGATTTTGACCGCTTTCGCGAAAGCATAGAAAAACGAAACCTCAACTACTACGACTGGCCAGGAAGTGCTAACCAAATTTCAACACGTCCAGATAAAGTACGCCAACTATACTTCCAAGATCCAGATGGATATTGGGTCGAAGTAAATGACGGTAATCAGTTTAATCATTAAAAGCCACATCATGTCTAAAACCGAAACCATGAAAGAAAATGCCATCGCTTTTTACAAAATGGCATATGAGGGAAATCCGCGAGAGGCGGTTTCTTTATACGTTGGTGATGAATATATACAGCACAATCCCGACGTAGAAAATGGAACCGAAGGATTCATATCTTACTTTGAAAGAATGCAGGCTGAGTATCCAGAAAAATCAATCAACTTTGTACGCGCCATTGCCGAAGGTGACCTTGTATCCTTACATACGCATCAAATATGGCCAGACGATGATCAATACATCACGATGGACTTTTTTAGATTTGACACCAATGGGAAAATCGTAGAACACTGGGATGCTATACAGCAAATTCCAAAAAAATCTGCAAATCCTAATACGATGTATTAAAACTTAGGTCTTAAGTCGCTCGTTACCTAGAGCGACTTAAGACTTCATTAAATCTATTTCTTTAAGATTTTCAATACGGTTTCTTTTTAAGAAATCGTCTATGCTTTCAAAGTGCTCAATAACGCGCTTCTCCTTAAATTCAAATACCTTTTTAGATAAGCCTTGTAAGAAATCACGATCGTGAGAAACTAGGATAAGTGTTCCATCAAAGGTTTGTAGTGCCTCCTTTAAAACATCTTTAGACTTGATATCTAGGTGGTTTGTAGGCTCATCCAGTATTAATAAGTTTACCGGATCAAGAAGTAACTTCACCATCGCTAGTCGCGTTTTCTCTCCTCCAGAAAGTACACTTACCTTTTTATCAAGGCTGTCTCCTGAAAACATAAAGCGACCTAATATATTTTTAATCTGCGTGCGCATATCGCCTTTGGCAACCTCATCTACGGTTTGGAAAACGGTAAGATCTGGATCTAATAATGCAGCCTGATTTTGAGCAAAATAACCCACTTTTACATTATGTCCTAGTTCGCAAGCACCTTCTACCTCGATTTCACCAAGTATGGCTTTAATCATCGTTGATTTACCCTCGCCATTTCTACCTACAAAACTCACTTTTTCGCCTCGAGCGATATCCATATTTGCACTACTAAAGACCGTATGATTGTCATACTTCTTAGTAAGATCTTTCACTTTTACAGGAAAATCTCCAGACCTAGGCGCTGGTGGAAATCTCAATGCTAGTGCTGAGTTATCTACCTCATCAATCTCAATGATGGTAAGCTTTTCTAGCATACGCTCACGAGAAGAAACTTGGTTGGTCTTACTATAGGTTCCTTTAAAACGATCTATAAATGCCTGGTTATCTGCAATAAATTTTTGCTGCTCTTGGTAGGCTTTGATTTGATGTGTACGACGATCTGCACGTAACTCAAGATAGTGTGAGTAATTTGCTTTATAATCGTAAATGCGTCCCATTGTAACCTCTATCGTACGATTTGTAATATTATCAATAAACGCCTTATCGTGAGAAATCACAACGACAGCCTTTGCCTTATTCAACAAGAAATCCTCTAACCATATCACAGACTCAATATCTACGTGGTTTGTAGGCTCATCCAGTAAGATAAGATCTGGTTTTTGTAGTAAGATTTTGGCTAGCTCAATACGCATGCGCCATCCTCCAGAAAATTCGCTCGTAGGTCTTGTAAAATCCTCACGTTTAAACCCAAGTCCTTTTAACGCTTTCTCAACTTCCTCTTCATAATTTACCTCCTCAATCGCATAAAACTTCTCGCCAAGATCTGTCACCTTCGTGATGATGTCCATGTATTCCTTAGACTCATAATCTGTACGAGTTTCAAGCTCCTTGTTAAGACGAGCCATCTCCTCCTTCATTGTAAAAACAGTAGAAAAAGCCTTAGAAGCCTCCTCCATTACCGTACAATCATCATCTGTAAGTAAGTGCTGTGGTAAGTATGCTATGACTGCATCCTTAGGAGTTCGTACGTTACCACGAGTAGGTTTTAATGCTCCTGCGATAATTTTCATCATGGTAGACTTACCAGCTCCGTTTTTACCCATTAGGGCAATTTTATCATTCTCATTAATAGAGAAAGAAACATCTGCAAAAAGTGTGTCTCCGCTAAACTCAACGGCAAGGTTATCTACTGCAATCATAATATAAATTTAAGATTGCAAAAATACTATATTAAGTGGTGCTTTGTGAAGATTAGTACGCTTTCGCGAAAGCGTAATTTTCAAATATTAATCTAAGCGAAAAGTTAAAAAATTAGCATACTATTCTTCTGCTAGTTCAAAAGTGAGAGGTAGCATTGCTCCTACCTTACGTGCTGCCATCGCACCGCCTGTATACAATACATCAACAGGACTGTGATTTCCGAATGAATCAATAAAAAATGAAGCTGTAGCTTCAAGTTTTGATTGCTCGTCTTGGTTATAAAGAATCTGGATATCTTCTTCAAGAAGGGTTACTTCATGTCCTTTATCTGTTGCAATTATTTTAAAAGGCGCATATGGAGCAGTCTCATATTTGCCTAGAAAAACTCTATACTTTTCTTCTACCAATTTATGATCGCGTAGCGCTCTTAGAAAGTGAAGTAGTGAGCCTTTATATTCTGCAGTTCTATTTTTTAAAATCTTACGGCTCGTTTTTTCTTTAATATTTTCAAAAAACACAGTCCCTACAAAAAAGGACTTTCTTGCCATATTAAATCCATTGAGACTTTTCTCATAAGTAACCTCAAAGTCCATGAGATCATAAGATACGAGATACCCCAAGTTTTTATTTCTAATCCTAATAGGCACATTGCTGTCTGCATACAGCATCCCGTTAGTAGCGCTGTATCTCAACCGGATATCTTTTTCATTGAGAATCTTGACACCCTTTGTATTTAATACCGGACCTATAAAGTGCTTTTTAAAAGCTCTCATTTTACGTTCTCTTGACCAAGTATCGTCATCTAATATTACCTCATCTAGTGAATCGATACTTTCTTTAAGATATAAAGTTCCTAAAGAGCCAAGTTGATTGTGAGGGATAATAAGCGTCTCAAAACCTAAAACACTTATAATAAGTTCGGTTTGTATCGCATTATCTCTAGTGATTTTGAAATCTCCTTGCGCATTAGATATAGCGCCAATTGTGGTATTATTAAAATAGACAGAGGCATTCTCGATGGCAAGACTGTCTTGTCTAGCTAGCAGTGTCCCTGTAATTACATCTTGAGCATGTATTGTTATTGCAAAAAGAAAAAAGACAATACAACTAGCTACTTTCATAAGATATAAATTACGACAACATATTATTATTTTCGGATAAAACTATTGATCTAACCCACTTGCTGCATCTTCGTCCATAAACCAATGAAGTTCTCCAGAGAGTGGTGAAACAAGACTTGCTGGATAATCTCTAAAATCTTCTTCTTGATTAATGATTGTTTTCACCTTTTCTTCTTTTGAAGCTCCAGTAACTAGAAATGCAACAGCTTGCGCATTATTGATAATATCGCCCGTAATACTCACGCGTTGTTGTCCAGATTCTGGATGTGTCGCCACTTCGCACCAGTTTGATGAGTCCCAAAGCTCTATCTCATGAGGAAATATAGATGCAGTGTGACCATCATCTCCCATACCTAGTATCACTAAATCAAATTGAGGCACCTCATTTTCCGTAGCGAGCGTACTTTCTAAAACCTCTGCATAGCGTATAGCTTCTGCTTCTGGATTATTTTCGCCAAGGATGCGATGTATATTTCCCGCAGGGATATTGATTTTTGAAAACAAATGATCGACGGTCATTTTGTAATTGCTTTGCTCATCTGTAGGAGCAACACAACGCTCATCACCCCAATAAAATTGGAACTTAGACCAGTCGGCATCTGTATGCTTCTCTGCAAGTAAGTCAAAAACAATTTTAGGAGTACTTCCTCCAGATAGTGCAACAGTAAAACGCTCTTTACCACTTGCAGCTTCCATTAAATAAGTAGCAAAATCTTGTGCTACTTCTTGCTTTGTTTTTGATATATGTAGTGTCATTGTTTTCTATTCTATAATTACAACCGCAGAACGCTAGTTAAAATGGGTAACAACTCAATATTATTATTCTATCACACAGTATCCTGGATCGTCTGCTAGATGTGCTCCTGGATTACGCCAGCCGCCTTGACCTTCTATAAGATCATCTGCAAATTCTGGACCCCAGACTCCTGCCGCATATCCATACATCTTTACATCACGACTTGTCCAATATTCAAGTATAGGATCTGTAAATCTCCATGCTGCTTCTACCTCGTCTGCACGAGAATATAAAGTAGCATCACCTTGCATTGCATCAAGCAATAGACGTTCGTAAGCTTCCATAATATCTGTATCACCTAAGCTAGAGTAGTAAAAATCAAGATTACCACGCTCTACCTTAAATCCTTGTCCTGGCACTTTCACACCAAACTTTACTAAGATACCCTCATCAGGTTGAATACGTATGATGAGTTTATTATCCTTATTAATGTCTGAGTTTTTAAAGATCTGGTGGTGCGGTGACTTGAAGTGTATCACAACTTCTGTAACCTTAGTAGGCATACGTTTTGCCGTACGCACATAAAAAGGAACATCTGCCCAGCGCCAGTTATCTACAAAAAACTTAACCGCAGCATAGGTTTCTGTAATACTATCTGGATCTACATCTTCTTCCTCACGGTAACTATTTACACGCTCACCATCTATCTCACTGCTTAAATACTGTCCGCGTATCGTATTTTTATCAAGCACTTCTGGGTCAGTCATTAATCGTAATGACTTGAGTGCTTTTAATTTTTCGTTACGTATTTCTTCTGGATCTGCACTTAATGGTGGCTCCATTACTATTAATGCAACAAGCTGTAATAAGTGACTTTGAAACATATCTCGCAATGCTCCGGACTTATCATAATAACCACCGCGAGACTCTACGCCTCCACTCTCTGCATTTGTAATCTCTACGTGATCTATGTAATCACGATTCCATAAGGGCTCAAAAATGCTATTTGCAAATCGAGTTACAAGTATGTTTTGAACGGTCTCTTTACCTAAATAATGATCTATTCTGTAAATCTGCGATTCTTTAAAATATCTGTGTAATCCCTCGTTGAGTGACTTTGCGGTCTCCAGACTGTAGCCAAAAGGTTTTTCTACTATAAGTCGTTTCCAGCCTAGACGCTCATCATTAAGTCCTTTTGCAGTAAGATTCTTTGCAATGGCTTCAAACAAACTAGGAGGTGTAGATAAGTAAAAGATGATATTATTATCACACTGGTATGCGGTATTGATATCTTGTATGCGCTCATTGAGCTCACGGTAATCTACATCGTACTTTTTATGGAGATCTTCATAAAATAGTTTCTCAGAAAATGTAGCAAGAAATTCCTCACTGTCATCTAAGTATTTACTTTCTAGCACAACACGCTTTCTAAACTCCTCATCGGTCATAAAACTACGCGCTACGCCCAACACGGCAAAATGCTCAGGCAGGTGTTTATCTTTATAAAGCTTGTATAATGCAGGAACTAATTTTCGGGCAGTGAGGTCACCCGAGGCGCCAAAAATGACTAATAACTGATTCTCTGTCTTGCGCATATGAATGACTTATTTAAGGTGCTTCAAAAGTATTGAAACTTTCGTCCATTCCCAACCGACTTCCCTACCACTTACTCACAAAAACAATTATTTTTCCACTATTTTTGAAGAGCAATGCCCACTTCTAAATTTGACTCACTTTTCTGGGTTCATTTGTGGGGAATGAAACTGTATTTATGGAAAATTCTTATGATTTTGGCTTAGTTGGACTGGGCGTAATGGGACGTAACTTTATATTAAATGTAGCCGATAATGGCTTTAGCGCGATGGGCAATGACCTTGACCCAGAAAAAGTAAAAGCGCTTATTGAGGAAGGCGGCGACCCAAAACGCGTAGATGCGACGGTTGATGTATCCGCTTTCGCGAAAGCGTTAGCATCCCCACGTAAGATCATGCTACTAGTACCTGCAGGTAAAGTAGTAGACATCGTCATAGAAAGTTTACTACCACACTTAGATAAAGGAGACATTATTATAGACGGAGGAAACTCTTTCTTTACAGATACCGACCGAAGAGAAGCTTACTTATCTGAAAAAGGAATTCACTTTTTTGGAGCAGGAGTTTCTGGAGGAGCCAAAGGCGCACGTATAGGACCTAGCATCATGCCTGGAGGATCAAAACCAGGATATGCAGCGGTACAGCCCATTTTTGAAGCAGTATCTGCCAAATATAACGGAGAACCTTGTGTTGCTTACTTAGGACCTAAATCTGCTGGAAACTATGTAAAAATGGTGCATAACGGTATTGAATACGGACTTATGCAACTTACTTCTGAGATATACGACGTGCTTAAAAAAGCAGGCAACTTATCTAATCAAGAACTGCACGAAACCTATAAATCATGGAATGAAGGACGACTACAATCCTTCTTAGTAGAAATTACATCAGAAATTTTTGCCGAAAAAGACACCATTACTAGTGGTGACCTTGTAGACCAGATTCTTGATAAAGCAAAACAGAAAGGAACAGGAAAATGGACCTCACAAAATGCGATGGACCTAGGTATTCCCGTACCTTCTATCGATATCGCTGTGAGTATGAGAGAAATCTCTGCACTTAAAGATGAGCGCACCATTGCAGATTCTCTGTACGATCGTCCAGAAGTGGCAACAATGGATAAAGAAAAGCTAACTAAGCTTACAGAAGAAGCACTTTATTTCTCTTACATCATTACTTATGCTCAAGGTTTGCATCAGCTAGCAGACGCGTCTAAGGAATATGGATATGACCTCGATATTGCGGTAATTGCAAAAATATGGAGAGCTGGATGTATTATAAGAGCAAAGCTCCTTGCAGATATCACAGATGCCTTTACAGAAGACACAGAGCTACCTAACCTTTTATTATCTCCATCGTTTATCAAGAAGATACAAAGCACGGTAGACTCGGCTAGAGAACTTGTTGCTTATGGAGCTATAAATGGCATCCCGCTTCCTGGAGTATCAAACTCGTTAACGTATTTTGACGCATATACTTCTACGAGATTACCACTTAATCTTATACAAGCACAACGAGATTATTTTGGATCTCACACCTACGAAAGATTAGACCGCGAGGGAATCTTCCATACAGAATGGGAGAAATAAAACGAAGTATTTAAAATCACCACAGAAGCACTTCCGTATTGTACAAAAACAATCACTTTTTGAGAAAATCTAGCACATGGACAGCAGCTGTATGGCTCGCTGTCGTGCTTTTAAGTTTATGTACAGTAGGTTGCTCAAACAGTAAAAGCACAGATCGAGATCATGAAGTGTTTAGATACAACGAGCAATACCAGATTTCGACATTAGACCCTGCTTTTGCTCGCAATCCGCCGATTATCTGGCCGGTAAATCAGTTATTTAATGGACTTGTTCAATTAGATAATGATCTTAATGTGCAGCCAGACATCGCTAAGTCTTGGACTATTTCTGAAGATGCCCTCACCTACTCTTTCACACTACGTGATGAAGTTAAGTTTCATAAACATGAAGCTTTCAACACTGTTGATAGCACGAGGAATGTAGTTGCAAGTGACTTTGCATATTCCTTTGATAGACTTACAGACCCAGCTATTGCATCCCCAGGAAGCTGGGTGCTTAGTAACGTTGATCATTATAAAGCAGAAAATGACAGTACTTTTGTAGTGCAATTAAAGCAGCCTTTTCCTGCATATTTAGGATTGCTTAGCATGAGATACTGCTCTGTTGTACCTAAGGAAGTGACAACTTTTTATGGAAATGAATTTAGATCAAACCCTATAGGTACTGGTCCGTTTAAATTTAAACGTTGGGAAGAAGGTGTAAAACTCGTTCTTCGTAAAAACGAATTGTATTACGAAAAAGATGCTGCTGGAAATAGCCTTCCTTACTTAGAAGCTGTTGCCATTACTTTTTTACCAGACAAGCAAAGCGAATTTTTACAGTTTGCTCAAGGCAATATTGACTTTTTAAATAGTCTTGATCCTTCTTATAAAGACGAGATACTCACTGCCTCTGGAACACTACGCGAGAAGTATGAAGACAGAGTGAATTTTGAAAAAACACCATGGCTTAACACGGAGTACATAGGTTTCTATCTTGATAGTAACACTCCAGAAGTTCAATCTACTTTATTACGTAAGGCAGTAAACTACGGTTTTGATCGTGAGAAAATGATCACCTATTTACGTAATGGAATAGGAAAACCTGCAGTAAACGGTTTTATTCCCAAGGGACTTCCAGGTTTTAATGAGATAGAAGGTTATAGTTACAATCCTACACTTGCTAAAGAACTTGTAGCTCAGTACACTGCACAAACTGGAGATCAGTCACCACAACTCACTATCGGGACAAACAGTCAGTACCTTGATATATGCGAGTACATACAGCGAGAGCTACAAAAAGTAGGACTGGATGTACAAATTGATGTGATGCCTCCATCTACATTACGCCAGATGAAAAGTAGTGGTGAGCTAGACGCTTTCCGCGCTAGTTGGATAGCAGATTATCCAGATGCCGAAAACTACTTGAGTTTATTTTACAGTAAGAACTTCACTCCTAATGGACCTAACTACACACACTTTAAAAGTGCGACCTTCGACAGTCTTTACGAGAAAAGCTTAAGTATTACAGAGATTAATGAACGCAAACAGTACTACATAAAAATGGACTCTCTTATTATAGAGCAGTCCCCAATCATTCCGCTTTATTATGACGAAGTGGTGCGATTTACACAGAAGACCATTTCAGGTTTTGAACCCAATGCTCAGAACTTCTTAGTGTTGAAACATGTAAAAAAGAATAAAAAGTAGTGTGATTACGCTTTCGCGAAAGCGTACCTAAAAAAATTAAAACATCGAACAAAAAGACACTTATAACACCATTTTATCACCTTCTGAAGAAACACTCTTCAAGGATCGTAATAGCAAATTCTTTGGCTATGCATTTCCCGTTACCACAGAGGAAGAAGTCAAGGAACGTATAGATGCATTAAAAAAGCAACACTATCAAGCCAGGCACTGGTGCTATGCTTATGTGTTAGGTAAGGAATACGAACAATACCGTGCAAATGACGACGGCGAGCCTTCTAACAGTGCCGGCGCTCCTATTTATGGACAGCTACAATCTTTTGATGTGACTAATGTGCTTGTAGTAGTTGTACGATATTTTGGCGGAACAAAATTAGGTGTAGGCGGTCTAATCAATGCTTATAGAACGGGGGCACAACTCGCCCTTGAGAATGCTCGCATAGTAGAGAAAACGATTGACATCCCTTTTTCTGTACAATTTGAATATTCCTTACTCAACAAAGCGATGCGTTTAATTAATGACTACAAAGTCACCATTATCGAGCAGAAAATGGAAATGGACTGCGTCTTTCATCTGGCCATACGCAGGAAAGAGTCTGAAAAGGTAATTGAGGCTTTTAATGAAGTCTATGGAATTAACCTTCTTAAAGAAGATTAACTAGAGTTTCTCTAAAATGTATTTTGGACACCTCATAGGTCTCCCCGTTTTAGTATTTATAAAGATCAATTCTGTACTTGCCACTGTTAATAACTCTTCCTTTTGGTTATAAACTTTATAATCGAACATAATACGCACCGTAGGAATATTCCTAAGTGAAGTTTCTATTTTAAGGCGATCATCAAACAATGCAGATTTTTTAAAGGTCGTATTTAAATTATATACTGGAAGCATCACTCCATTTTCCTCCATCCATTTGTAAGAAATTCCAAGCTGTTCTAGCCACTCAAGTCTCGCAATTTCAAGATATTGCGCATAGTTACTATGATGCACAAAGCCCATCTGATCGGTTTCTGAGTAGCGAACTTTAACAAAAGTATTATGGTTTTTCACGGTAAAGAGGTCTTATTTTTTGTAATTTTAAATCTTACAAATGATGCAACAAAATTTGCGAAAAAACAACCCTTCACTCGTTTTTTTATTACTTTTTTTGTTCACATATTTGCTTAGCTTTTAAAGGGAGCATTATCAACAATACGATAATCTTTTTAAAAGGCATTCTGTACTAAAAAACAACCAATAATTTAACTCAACGAATGACTCTAACTGCGCAATCTGTATGGGATAATTGTCTCGCATTTATTCAGGACAATATTACACCCCAGGCATATAAAACGTGGTTTGAACCGATTAAAGCGGTCAAGCTCACAGATAACGCATTAAGCATACAAGTGCCTAGTAAATTCTTTTATGAATGGCTAGAAGAACACTATGTTAAACTTCTTAAAGTTGCGCTTAACAAAGTACTAGGTGAAAACGCCAAACTGGTTTATGTAATCAGAATGGAAAACACTTATGGAAATAATCAACCGTTTACAGAAAAAATTCCTAGTGCAAATAGAAGTGCTATGAAATCTCAAGATGTTGATGCTCCATTTAAAAATAAAAATCCAGAGCTTAAAAATCCTTTTGTAATTCCAGGTATTAGAAATTTACAAATAGAATCACAGCTTAATCCTAATTATAATTTTGAAAATTTCCTTGAAGGTGAGTCTAACCGTCTAGCAAGATCTGCTGGAATGGCTGTGGCAAATAAACCAGGAGGAACATCATTTAACCCACTACTCGTTTTTGGCGGTGTAGGTTTAGGAAAAACACACCTTGCACACGCAATAGGTGTTCAAATAAAAGATAAATATCCAGCAAAGACTGTTTTATACATATCTGCTGAGAAGTTCACACAACAGTACATTGAGTCTGTAAAAAAGAACAACCGAAATGACTTTATACATTTCTATCAAGTTATTGATGTTCTTATTGTAGATGATATTCAATTACTAAGTGGTAAAGCAGGAACTCAAGATGTGTTCTTCCATATCTTTAATCACCTACATCAGAATGGTAAGCAAGTAATTCTTACCTCAGATAAGGCGCCGGTTGATATGCAAGACATCGAGCAACGCCTTCTTTCTCGTTTTAAATGGGGATTAAGTGCAGAGCTACAACACCCAAGCTTTGAAACGCGTATTGCCATCATAAAGCAAAAGCTGTATCAAGATGGTGTTGAGATGCCAGAAGAGATTGTAGAATTTCTTGCAAATAACATCAAGACAAATGTAAGAGAGCTAGAAGGTGCTATTATATCACTTATTGCGCACTCTTCTTTTAACAAGAAAGAAATCACATTAGATCTAGCTAAGAAGATTGTAGACAACTACGTGAAGCATACGAAGCGCGAAGTATCTATAGATTACATACAAAAGATTGTATCAGATTACTTCCAGATGGATGTAGAGACACTACAGTCTAAAACTCGTAAACGTCACATTGTACAAGCAAGACAGCTCGCTATGTTCTTTGCAAAGAAGCTTACAAAGGCATCTCTTGCAAGTATAGGTTCTCAAATAGGACAACGCGATCACGCAACCGTATTACACGCTTGTAAAACGGTAGATAACCTTGCTAGCACAGACAAGCAGTTTAGAAAATATGTAGAAGATTTAGGAAAAAAGCTATCTGTGTAACTTCTATCTTGAATTGATTATAATAACAAAGCCTCTACATGAAAATGTAGAGGCTTTGTTATTTTTACTGTTATAGTCAAATTTAATTCTCTTTTTCTATTTTCTTTTTTACGACACCACTCTTAAGTGAATTGACCACCCCAACACTCGTAACAAGAATACCCGCTATGAGAAATCCAAAAATAAAATAACTACTGGCCTCAAAAACCATACACATGATTCCTATTAAAACAAGCACTCCTCCAAAAGTTGATATCCATTCTCCTTTTGAACTTTTTTGAATTTTCATGATACTACTTCTATTGTTAGAAATATCAATATACAATTAACATCACAAATAGTTAACGTCTAGGCAAATCGCTTTCCTCATCTTTTAATGGAAGCTCAGAACTTCCCATTAAAAACTTATCTACGTGATGTGCTGCTTGACGTCCTTCTGAAATTGCCCAGACGATAAGGGATTGCCCTCTACGCATATCACCTGCTGCAAATACACCAGAAACATTAGTACTATAATCAGTTGCCTTAATGTTACCCCTCAAATCTGTATCGAGATGTAATTGGTCAATTAGTGTTTTTTCTGGCCCGGTAAAACCTAGAGCTAGAAATGCCATATCACATTCCCATTCTTTTTCTGAATTAGGAACCTCTTTTAGCTCACGCCTTCCACTTTCATGAGTAATCCACTCCACTTCTGCGGTAATTAATCCTGTGAGATTTCCTGCAGCGTCACCCACAAATTCCTTAGTTGATATACTAAATACACGATCAACCCCTTCTTTGTGTGAAGAACTCGTGCGTAGTCGCATAGGGTAATATGGCCAAGGCTGCTCCGCTGGTCGCTCTACAGTAGGTTTATTGAGTATCTCAAAATTAGTCACACTATTCGCCCCCTGCCTATTACTCGTGCCTATACAATCAGAACCTGTATCTCCTCCTCCTATTACAATAACTTTCTTATCGGTCGCTACAATGTCTTCTTCCCAGTTATTTAAACCATCTTGACGCTCATTATTTTGCTTTAAAAAATCCATTGCTTGATACACTCCTTTAAGATGTGCTCCTTTAATAGGAATAGATCTTCTCACAGTAGCACCACCGCAAAGTACAATAGCATCATACTCATCTTGAAGAGCCTCTACGCTTATATTTTGTCCAACATTTGCATTCGTTTTAAAGGTGATTCCTTCTTCTTTAAGGACCTGAAGACGACGATCAATCACCTGTTTTTCCATCTTAAAATCTGGAATACCATAGCGCAGTAGCCCACCTACCTTTGCATCTCTTTCAAAAACTGTTACAGCGTGCCCAGCCCTATTAAGTTGCTGTGCCGCTGCAAGACCAGATGGACCAGAACCAATAACGGCAACAGACTTTCCTGTACGTTTTACAGGTGGTTGCGCCGTAATCCATCCTTCTTCGAAAGCACGCTCTACTATATTTTTTTCGATATTTTCAATACTTACAGGGTCTGCATTAATACCAAGAACACAAGCTTCCTCACACGGAGCAGGACAAAGTCTTCCAGTAAATTCTGGAAAATTATTTGTCGCATGTAATATTCCTGCAGCTTCTTTCCAGCGTCCTTTGTAGACGGCATCATTAAAGTCTGGTATAAGATTACCCAACGGGCATCCAGAATGACAAAATGGAATCCCGCAATCCATACACCTACCTCCTTGCTTTTTAAGGTCAACCTCTTCTAGCGGAACGGTAAATTCTTTATAATTTTTCAAGCGTTCCTCTGGCGCTACATAGCGTTCATCTTTACGCTCAAATTCTAAAAATCCTGTTACTTTTCCCATCTCTTAGTTTGCTATTTTTTGTTCTTCCTCTAGTCTCAGTAAAGCTTGGCGGTATTCTTCTGGTAACACTTTCGTGAAATTACCTATTTCCACATCCCAATTTTCTAGGAAACGTTGTGCTAGTGGAGATTGTGTTGCATTATAATGGTTCTCAACCAACTGTCTTAGCTCCTCACGGTCTTTAGTTTCTTCTACCTTTAAGAAGTTTAAGCCCTCTGAGTTTGCTTTTCGCGAAAGCGTACTATCTACATCATACACATATGCAATTCCACCACTCATTCCAGCTCCAAAGTTTCTTCCTACAGCTCCCAAAATCACCGCTACACCTCCAGTCATGTACTCACAACCATGATCACCTATACCTTCTACCACAGCTCTAGCTCCCGAGTTACGCACACAAAAGCGTTCCCCTGCTTTTCCATTAATATAAGCCTCTCCAGCGGTGGCACCGTAAAATGCTACGTTTCCAATAATCACATTATCCTCAGGAATAATAGTCGCCTCTACAGGTACTTTTACAATAACTTTTGCTCCAGAAAGCCCTTTACCTATATAGTCATTTGTATTTCCAGTAACCGAAAGCGTCAATCCATGAGTGGCAAATGCCGCAAAGCTCTGTCCAGCCGAACCTTCAAAATTGATTTTTAAGGTATTTTCTGGCAGCCCATTAACTCCATAAATTTTTGAAATCTCATTACTTAAGATGGCTCCTACCGCTCGGTCTTCATTTGTAATCTTAAGATCAAGCGTTGTCTTTTCTTTTCTAAACAATGCAGGGTGCGCCTGAGATATAATTTTAAAATCTAATGCCTTTTCTAGATCATGGTCTTGCTTCTCGATATTTCTCAGGGATTGCCCTTCCTTAACGTCTACTTTATGCAGAATAGGAGTTAAATCTAATCCTAAAGCTTTGTATTGATCAATGGTCTTGTTTCGGTCTAGCTTTTGCACTTGCCCTACCATCTCATCTACTGTCTTAAAACCGAGCTTTGCCATAATCTCGCGAAGCTCTTGCGCAACGAAATACATGAAGTTTACCACATGCTCAGGTTTTCCTTTAAATCGCTTACGTAGCTCAGGGTTTTGTGTAGCAATTCCCACAGGACAAGTATTTAAGTGACAAACACGCATCATTATACAGCCAGAAGCCACTAGCGGTGCAGTTGCAAAACCAAACTCCTCGGCCCCTAGAAGACATGCAATTGCTACGTCTCTACCTGTTTTGAGTTGGCCATCGCACTCTAGCCTCACACGGCCACGCAAATCATTCATAACGAGTGTTTGCTGCGCTTCGGCGAGTCCTAATTCCCACGGAAGCCCCGTATGTTTTAATGACGTAAGTGGCGTTGCACCTGTACCTCCATCATGACCGGAGATTAAAATCACATCTGCCTTAGCTTTTGCAACACCAGCCGCTACAGTCCCTACACCTACTTCTGATACTAATTTTACATTTATACGTGCCTCTCTATTTGCAGATTTTAAATCATAAATTAATTGTGACAAATCCTCAATAGAGTAAATATCATGATGCGGTGGTGGAGAAATCAATCCTACATATGGTGTAGAGTTACGTGTCTTTGCAATTTCTGGATTCACCTTAGGGCCTGGCAGCTGTCCCCCTTCACCAGGCTTAGCACCTTGTGCCATTTTTATTTGAATCTCTGCAGCATTAGTTAGATAATTTGAGGTAACGCCAAATCGTCCAGAAGCTACTTGCTTAATTGCACTATTTTTCCAATCACCGTTTACATCTTTATAAAAACGCTCTTGGTTTTCTCCTCCTTCGCCAGAATTTGATTTACCGTCTATACGATTCATCGCTACAGCTAGTGTCTCGTGTGCCTCTTTACTAATAGACCCATAAGACATTGCTCCCGTTTTAAAACGTTTTACAATATCCGTCCAAGGCTCTACTTCATCTATATCTATAGGATCATAATTTGTAAACTCAAACAAGCCTCTAATAGTCATTAGTTGTTTAGCCTGATTATTTACTCGATCTGCATACTCTTTATAGATTACAGGTTTATTACTTCGTACAGATTCTTGAAGTTTTGCAATCGTAAGTGGGTTAAATAAATGCGCTTCACCATCTCTTCTCCATCTATACTCACCACCTATTTCTAGTGGCAAATCTGCAGCAATTTCTTTTTTATCGTATGCAGCTTTATGACGCTTACTTATTTCTCCTTCTAGTTGATGCAATCCTACACCCTCAATTCTAGTCACTGTGCGCGGAAAGTATTTTGAAACTACTTTTTTACTGATACCTATACATTCAAATAGTTGCGAACTGCGATATGAATTGAGTGTAGAAATACCAATCTTATTCATCACCTTGAGCACTCCCTTACCTACAGCCTTATTAAAGTTTTGAATAGCTTCTTCTACATCTACACTAGCAAGCTCAAGATCTTCTGGGTGATTTTCTATAATCTCATTTACCATATAAGGGTTAATCGCGCTCGCGCCATAACCAAATAATAACGCAAAATGATGCACCTCTCTAGGCTCTGCAGATTCAATTATTAAACTTAATTGTGATCTCTTTTTATGAGTTGCTAGTCCGTTGTTCACATAAGAACATGCTAGCAACGCCGGTATAGGCGCCTCTGTAATTGACGTATTTCTATCTGATAGAATAACAATATTTGATCCCTCATCAAGCTGCTTACTTACATTTTGCAACAGTTTTTCTAGTGCTTCCTCAAGACCATTATGACCTCTCTCTACCTGATATAACATCGGCACAGAAACCACTTTGAAGTTTTTATCATCTAGACTTTTAATCTTATCTAAATCTTGTTTTGATATAACTGGATTTTGAATTTTCAACTTTCTACAATGTGCAGCATTAATGTCAAAAATATTATAATCGGCTCCTAGGGTTAGAGAAATATCTGTAATCAACTCTTCTCTTATTCCATCAAGAGGCGGATTTGTAACCTGAGCAAATAACTGCTTGAAGTAGTTATAAATGAGCTGCGGCCTTTCTGAAAGCGCAGCAATAGGAGCATCATTACCCATAGAACCTATAGGCTCCTTGGCATTTGCAGCCATAGGTAATATGATGGTGTTTATATCTTCTTGCGTGTATCCAAAGGTGATTAAACGCTCCTTTAGTGGTGCTTCATCTAAAAATAGTGGACACTCATTATAAGGAATATCCCTTAAGTGGATTAAATTTTCATCAAGCCATTGTTGATATGGGTTACGCGATGCAATCTCTTCTTTTATTTCTTCATCATTAATGATACGACCTTGCGCCATGTCTACTAGAAACATTTTGCCAGGTTCTAGACGACCATGAAATTGCACATTGCTAGGCTCAATATCTACTACCCCAATTTCTGAAGACATAATCACATAACCATCCTTTGTAACAGAATAACGCGATGGGCGCAGTCCATTACGATCAAGTACAGCACCTATATAATTACCATCTGTAAAAGGAATAGATGCAGGCCCGTCCCAAGGCTCCATAAGGCAAGAGTTGAACTCATAAAAAGCACGTTTGGCAGGAGACATCTCCTTATTTTTTTCCCATGCCTCTGGAACGAGCATCATCATTACCTCTGGAAGTGAGCGGCCGGTCATTAACAACAACTCCACCACCATATCCATAGATGCACTATCAGACTTACCTGGTATTACTACGGGAAGGATTGCTTTGATATCCTCTCCAAAAAGCGGACTCTCCATAAGTTCCTCTCTGGAGTACATACGAGTTACATTGCCTCGCAAGGTATTAATCTCTCCATTATGGCACATGTATCTAAAAGGCTGTGCAAGATCCCAAGTAGGAAATGTATTTGTAGAAAAACGCTGATGCACAAGCGCCAGACGCGTCACAACTCTAGGATCCATCAAGTCCTTATAATACACCTTAATGTCTTGAGGCATTAATAGCCCCTTATAAATGATTGTTTTGGTAGAAAAGCTAGGCACATAAAAGAATGAACTTTCAGAAAGCTTAGAACCATATATAGTATGTTCAGCAATTTTACGTGCAGTAAATAATTTTAAATTAAATGCAAATTCTGGAGTGGGTTTTTGTTGCGCTTTCGCGAAAGCGGGATTTTTATGACCACCATTATAAGAAACAAAGATTTGCTTTACAAAGGGTTCTGAAACCTGAGCAATCTCACCTAAGATAGATTTATCTACCGGCACATCTCTCCATCCTATAATATGTATACCCTGATCTGCAAGACTCTTCTCAAACACCGAAATACAGTAATCTCGTTGATTTTGTTTACGAGGTAGAAAGACATTACTCACAGCATAACTCCCTTCTTGAGGTAGATCAAAATCACAGCTAGCTTGAAAATAATCATGAGGAATATCTATGAGTATCCCAGCACCATCTCCCGTTCTTCCATCTGCACTTACAGCCCCTCGATGTTCTAGCTTTTCAAGAATTTCTAACGCCTTATGAATAATGTCATTTGACTTTATTCCTTTTAAACTACAAATGAATCCCGCTCCACACGCGTCGTGTTCAAACTCCTTTAAATATAATCCTTGATCCTTAAGCATTGTGTACATTTTTATGGTAATACCATTGTTTCTTATTCACAAGATAATCCTACTTATCTAAGTCACAAAAAGCACCATTCATTATTACGATTAATAAAATTTAGGTGGTATTAAATTCATATAACCGCATTATAAGCCCGCTTATTTTGTCAAATTCAAACTGTTAAAAGCGGTTAAAAACGACGATAACGTTATAGTTAATTTAAAGAATAGATTCAAATTTAAAATTATCCTCAATTATTTAACTAAAAAAGCCCTCAAAACTCAATTATGTCGAAATGCATATCACAACAAATCAGCAAATAATTTACAACACCCCTAATTTAATAGGGGTAATTTTGAAAAAACCATAAAAATTTACAAAACACCTATAAAATTTATACCCTTAACTAAATTTTAAGATACATTTGAGAACTAATCAACAAAAAATTACACTCTTATGAAGTCCATTGTTACGTTCTTAGTACTGGCTATTACATCCACTTGCATATTTGCTCAAGAAGATTCAAAAAAGAAAAAATTTACTGTAGAGGGAAGTGTCGACACATACTTTAGACAAAACCTTTCTGGACCCAATGGCGAGGATGCAATTGCCCCAAATACCTCTTTTGCAAATCGCAATGGTTTTGCAATTGGTATGGCAAATGTGATAGGCTCTTTTGAAAGTGAAAATGGAAAAGTAGGTGCTGTGGCAGATTTAGTTTTTGGCCCTAGAGGTGAAGAAGCGGTTTTTTTATCTGGACCTTCTTCAAACATTGTAAACCAACTTTACGTATACTGGAATGTTTCGGATAAAGTAAAACTTACCTTAGGAAACTTTAATACCTTCTTAGGTTATGAAGTAATCTCTCCTACTCTCAACTTTAACTACTCAACGTCTTATATGTTTTCATATGGACCATTCTCTCATACGGGTATAAAAGCAGACTTTACTTTATCTGAAGATTGGAGCGCTATGGTGGTTGTACTCAACCAGACAGATGCTACAGAATTTAATTTTGATAACGATTACACACTAGGCGCTCAATTAGGTTACAAAACCACTTACCTTAATTTCTTATATGGAAAGCAAGGAGGAAGTACAGAAAGTACATTCCAAGTAGATCTTACTACTGGTCACGATCTATCAGATGACTTTTACCTAGGTCTCAACGCAACATACAATGACACAGACGGAGCTTCATTTTATGGAGTTGCACTATACCCACAATACAAAACATCAGAATCTTTCACCCTAGGACTGAGAGGAGAATACTTTGCAGAAACAGAAGGTGGTGCTGGAGCCATAGGAGGTTATGATGAAGAGGGAGATGCATCTGTACTTGCAGTTACTCTTACTGGAAGTTATACCGTAGGTGATCTTACTATCAAACCAGAATTTCGCTTAGACAGCGCAAGTGAAGACACCTTCCTTGATACTGACCTTGAGCCTAACAGCTCATTATCTTCATTTCTAATCGCAGGCATATATAAATTTTAAATAACCTAAAACATGAAAAAAATAGAAGCAATCATTCGTAAATCCAAATTTTCGGCGGTAAAAAAGGCACTGCATGATGTGGGTGTAAACTTCTTCTCCTATTGGGATGTTACTGGACTTGGTAACGAAAAAAAAGGTTCTGTTTACCGTGGCGTGAGCTATAGCACCAGCGACATACAACGACGCTATTTAAGCATCGTAGTAAATAATGAATTTGAAGAAATTACCATTAAAACAATTATCGAATCTGCACGCACCGGTGATGTAGGAGACGGTAAAATCTTTGTCTCAGACATAAGCGAGTGCTATCGCATTCGTACTGGAGAGAAAGGAAATCAAACACTTAAATAGTCTAAAAACTTATAATAATATAGCATTAACAACTTATGGAAATTTTAACTGTAAATAATGTATGGATGATGATCTGTACTGGTCTAGTTTTCTTCATGCACCTTGGGTTTTCATTTTTAGAAATAGGACTCACACGTCAAAAAAATACTATCAACATTCTTTTTAAAAATATTTTTATAATCACTGTAGGTCTCCTACTTTATTGCTTAGTAGGCTTCAATCTTATGTACCCTGGAGAATTCAATGGGTTTTTAGGGTTTGCGGGCTTTGGTCTTGATGCACCACTCAATGCAGAAGGCGTTCTTGACCTCACTTATAACGAAGGCTATACTTACTGGACAGACTTTCTTTTTCAAGGGATGTTTGCAGCAACAGCAGCAACTATAGTATCTGGTGCCGTAGCAGAGCGTATTAAAATAGGTCCATTTATGGTCTTTGTATTACTTTACGTAGGGTTTGTATACCCTATTGCTGGATCTTGGAAATGGGGAGGCGGATTTTTACAAACACTAGAAACACCTTTTTATGACTTTGCTGGATCTACCCTTGTGCACTCTGTAGGAGGATGGGCTGCACTCGTTGCGGTATTCTTACTTGGATCGCGCATAGGAAAGTTTGATGAAAATGGTAAACCACAAGCCATCCCTGGACATAATGTACCGCTTGCAACGGCTGGCGTTCTTATACTATGGTTAGGATGGTTTGGCTTTAACGGAGGTTCTGTACTATCTGCAGATCCTGCACTAACATCTCTTACTCTTGTAACTACGTCACTTGCGGCAGCAGCCGGAGGAGTATTTGCTTTTCTTGTATCTACATTATTGTATAAAAACTATGATCTCACCATGTTTTTAAATGGAATACTAGGAGGTCTTGTGGGTATAACAGCTGGGGCAGACGTAATGAGCCCTACAGATGCGATTGCTATAGGGGCGATTGCAGGAGCCATAATCGTTTTTGGTGTCGCACTTGTAGATAAACTAAGACTAGACGATCCTGTAGGAGCTATTGCAGTACACTTAATATGTGGTATTTGGGGCACACTTGCAGTTGGTATTTTTGGAAGCTTAGCTAGTGGAGCACAGTTTGTGAGCCAACTAATAGGTGTAGGATCTTATGCTGTTTTCTGTATTATCACGTCATTTATAATATTATTCGTTCTCAAGAAAACTGTGGGACTACGAGTTTCAGAAACTGAAGAAATTGAAGGACTTGACCCTCACGAACACGGAATGAGTGCTTATCCAGATTTCCGTTTAAACGAGCATTAATATTAAGTTTTGTGCTATGTGTATGTGAGCCTCGACCATTTTTGGTCGGGGTTTACTGTTTTTAGGGTTTTTGGTTTTGCTTTCGCGAAAGCGTAATAAATTTAATTACCTTAGAGTAATGAATAAACAAGCTCCCTCCACTACAAAGATCTTAATGGTATGCCTAGGAAACATATGTAGATCTCCACTTGCCGAAGGTATTTTAAGATCTAAACTAGACGCAACTCTTTTTAATGTAGACTCCGTAGGCACAGGAGACTGGCACGTGGGAAATCCACCAGATCCCAGAAGCGTAAAAGTAGGATTATCTCATGGAGTCGATATCTCAGGACTTAGAGGACGCCAGCTATCCGAAAGTGACTTTAATGATTTTGATCATATTTATGTCATGGATCAAAACAACCTAGAAGATGTACTAGCAAAAGCCACTACAGATGAACAGCGCCGTAAAGTGACAATGATTCTAGATGTAGTTTTTCATGGAGAGAAAGTAGATGTTCCAGATCCATATCACGGAAGTCAAGAAGACTTTGAGAGAGTATATGAAATGCTGGATACCGCATGCGATCATATCGCAAAAGAACTAGCATAATTAGGGCATTTAAAATTATGGACATTGCAAAAGTAAATTTTGTGCATATCCCGCGATCTAATTATATTGCACCCATACGATAACCCCAACCTATAAACTACCTACCTATGAGTTCATTTACTGCAACTGGAAAATTATATCTGATACCCACTACACTAGGTGATACTAGTGCACTAGAGGTGATGCCTATCTCTGTAAAGAAGGTGGTAGAATTTATAGATACATACATCGTAGAAAATGAAAAAACAGCGCGTCGCTCCATAAAAGCGATATCTCCAAGTAAATCGCAGCCCTCTTTAAAATTATTTCCGTTAAATAAATACACAGATATATCTGAGCTTCCATCATACCTAGAACCATGTTTACAAGGGGAATCTGTAGGTTTATTATCTGAGGCGGGAGTTCCAGGCGTTGCAGATCCTGGAGCAGAGGTGGTGAAGATTGCACATCAAAAAGGCATCCAAGTTGTGCCACTTGTAGGTCCATCATCTATACTCATGGCAATGATGAGTAGCGGTATGAATGGTCAAAATTTTGCTTTTAATGGATATCTACCTATTGATGCACAACAGCGTAAGCAAGAGTTGAAACGATTAGAGCGCTTATCTTCAGAACAAGGACAAACGCAATTATTCATCGAGACCCCGTATCGCAATAATAAGATGCTAGAAGACATTTGCAATACTGTGCATCCTGAAACTCAAGTTTGTATTGCTTGTGATATCACACTTCCAACAGAATATATTGTGACAAAAAGCGCTTCTTTCTGGAAAACTAATGCACCAGACTTACACAAAAGACCTGCAATCTTTATAATTCACAAGTCGTTTTAAATTACCTCCTTAAATTAGCTGGTCTAGGATACTTTTGTTGGATTTTTTTAATCATGGGTTCTAAACCATTTATTTTAATTTCCATCATTTCTTGAAGTAACCTTCCTAGCTTACCCTCTGGAAAACCTTGTTGTCTAAACCACACAAAATAAGATTCTGGCAGATCAACCAAGTACCAACCTTTGTATTTGCCAAAAGGCATTCTATAATAAGCCATCTCTATAAGGTGATCTTGCGCTTCTTTATGAATATCTGCCATGCTCGTTATTTCTTAATCACCGTTTTGCCCTCAATCGTTATTGCCGAACCTTCTATCAAATATATAGAAGCAGGCTCCTGGGCTTGTAGGAAACTAAATTTAGCACCGTACATCGTCTCAAAGTTAATATCAAAGGTTGCTTTCTTTATAGGGTAATGATTCCATCGCGGGTGCGTTACCTCGTACTCATTAGTTTTAACCTTAGAAGGACTCGCATATCCCCAGTAATGCTCTGCTATAAACTCCATCTCACTATGCTGATCGATGGGCTGCGAAGCTACAGCGGCTTCTATATCAATAGACTGCCATTTGTTGTCCTTTTTCCATCCATAGGAAATCTTACGATCTTCACTTGTAATATCCCACTTATGTCGCATAGGTAGCGTTTCATAACTCTCGTTATAAAGTGCGTTTGCTACGATAGAAATTGCAGGCTTAGGAACTACTTCTTTTATAAACACTGCACCACGTTTCCAAACACCTCCATCTTTTCTACGCACATAAAACCGCAGATTCACTTCCTCAAAATTTACGTGAAAGGGAATTTTGACACCCTTTATGCGTGTATCCATAAACATAAAGGCAATGACACTCACATAACATTTACCTTCATAAAAATCTAACTCTGTTCCATGAGGGACATATGGCTCTAAAAGAGCTGGATCTACTTCATAATTTATAAAAGCAAGCTGGCGCCATGCTGCGGTAAGGAAGCTCATAGAATTATAGTGTAATTGTGATTAATATAAAAACTGCTAGCCTCACCTGGATTGCAAAGCAGTATCGCCTACTGCTGATACACTTTTACACCATCCACATACGTAGCAGCTACTTTTAAGTTAGGGATTTTATCCTCTTCTACCGTCATAATATCTTCATCCATGATAATAAAATCTGCAAACTTTCCAGTTTCAATACTTCCTTTCTCGTCTTCTTCAAAATTTGAATAGGCAGCCCAGATTGTCATTCCTTTTAACGTTTCTTCTCTAGTAAGTGCATTCTCCATCTGGTACCCACCTTCTGGATATTGTTTTAAATCTTTACGAGCAACAGAGGCATAGAATGTATAAAACGGACTTACCTGCTCTACAGGAAAATCTGTTCCTAGGATTACAACACCTGACTGATTTAATAAGTCTTTATATGCATACGCTCCTTTGATACGCTCTGCTCCTACTCTATCTTCTGCCCAATACATATCGCTAGTAGCGTGTGTAGGCTGTATAGAAGGTAAAATCTTCTCACTAAAAACATCAAAATCTTCTCTTGATACTATTTGTGCATGTTCTACTTTCCATCTTGGATCTGTTTTAGAAGCTAGTACTTTTTCATAAGCTCTCAGCACAACTACATTTGCACTATCACCTATGGCATGTGTATTCATTTGAAAATCTGCTGCGGCAATACGTTTTGCAAGATCATTCATCTCTTCAGATGGAGTGATCATCGCTCCAAAATGTCCATCCTTATCGCTATAAGCCTTACGCATTGTCGCTCCACGAGAACCTAAGGCTCCATCACCATACACCTTTATAGAACGTACATTAAGACGATCTGTTTTTACTTTTCCTGTAGTTAGGTAGTGATCTAGATTTTCTTCATTATTAGATAACATTGCATATACCCTCATTTGCAAACTTCCAGCTCGCTGAAGGCTATCTATAAGTTCTACAATATTTTTATTAAGACCTGCATCGTTTACAGTGGTAAGACCGTAAGAAAAACAAAGCTCCTGTGCTTCTAATAACACTTGAGCACTTTCGGCAGTGCTAGGTTGTGGCAATACTGCGTCAACTAATGTTTGCGGTGTGTCAATAAGAACACCCGTTACTTTGCCGTCTACAAGTACGACTTCTCCTCCACTTACCTTTGTAGAAGCATCTATACTAGCAAGATCTAACGCTTTTTGATTTACTAAATATGCATGACCATCCACACGCTCTAAAACAACAGGAACATCTGGAAATAAAGCGTCAAGCTTCTCCTTAGTAGGAAATTCTTTTACAGCCCAATCGTTTTGATCCCATCCTCTTCCTCTCAAGACTGTTGCGTCAGGGTTTGCCTTTGCAAAGGCAGATACTTTTGCAATTACCTCATCATAACTTTCAGTACCAACGAGATCTGCTATTTGGAGGTTTTGACCAAGTCCATAAAAGTGACAGTGACCATCTATAAGTCCTGGCAACACAGTTTTTCCTGTAGCATCTATTGTTTCAGCAGCTTCATACTTTTCGGTAATGTCGTTAGATGTGCCTACTGCTATAAATTTTCCATCTTTGATTGCAAAAGATTCCGCTTTCGCGAAAGCGTTATCTACCGTATACACATTTGCATTTGTAACAATAAGATCTACAGATTGCTTGGTGTCACAAGAAAATAATAAAGGAAGGATTGCTAAAGAATAAAGAATTTTACGCATCGTTGGTTTTTTGTTTAAAAATACAAAAGACTCCTAGTACGTTGATAGTTTTTATCTAGGTTTATGAACCTCAAGATTAACTTTTGCATCTTGAGGCGACCTATAATTGGGGTGAAGATCAATCTCTAAATCATAAGTGATATTATACAGCTCCAGAACTGCGTCTACCCTATCTTTTTTGAGTTTTGCCTCTCGAGTTTTCAAAATGTACATATTGTACATGCCAATAGCTTGTGATAAAACTTTTAAGGCAACACCAAAAATTATAAACGGAATGAGATACAACTTGAGGGCATGAGAATTTGATGGAGCTAGTGAAGAATGCATCTCTGAAACATAACTTAGAGAATATGCAGATAACCCAAAAAGGCCTACTCCCAACAACCCAAATAGTATTGTATAGCTATAATTCCACCACTTATCTTGAATAGTATGCTGGTAAACAACGTTTACCTCTCTTAGCCTGTTTTTGAATTTTGTAGAAAATAGTTTTTTTGAGCACGTACGGTTAAAGTCTGGTTTGCGTTTTGTGAGATTACAAATTGAACCCTCACGTAAGTTTTTACGCTGGTGATTACAAAGTTCGCAGTGCCAATTATTGTTCAATAGTCTTTAATATCTTACAGTAACTGCTACTATCTTAATAACAGACTGGCTTAAAGATATACATTATAGAAAAAACCACCCTGACTCTGCACTACATTTTCAACATTTGAAAACTGTACATCTGAGTAGTTATTTATATTACAACATTCTCCCTCTTGAAACTCCACGTCAAAAGACAAGTCTGTTTCAAAACCATCAGGAACGGTTATAAGCAACACTACATTTGAGCGACTTTCTGAAAAAGCATTGAGTGCTACTTGAGCCATCTGCGACTCATCAACTATACCCGTAAAAAAAGGAAATTCTGTGTTATTTGACACATCTGTAACTACTAGCTCATCAAAAGAATATGTGTTGTTAAAAAACACATCTTCTCCAGTTTCGGCGTCTAAGAATTGTATAACAATATTACCAGACGCACAAGATACTGCACTGCAATCTGCTAGAGCGCTGTCTAAATCACTACTACAAGAACTCAGCATAATAATGAATGCTAGCGCACCTATTAATCTCTTCATAACCTTAGGGGTTTACATAGAAGATGCACTCTTTGTGTAAAGGTTGCTTTTAAAAGTCAAATTTATAAGTAGCTCCCACCATTCCTTGAAGGCCTTGCACTTCATAGTTGAGCCATTTCTCGTAATTACTGTCTAGAATATTGTTTACACGAGCAAATGCAGACAAGCGATTATTAAAGCGATACCCGACATGAGCATTTGCATCAAAATAGCTATCTAGAGTTTGTATTGTGTTTGTAACTAAAAGATCTGCAGGGTCGTTACTAGATACTAAATCACTGCGCTCTCCCACAAAAAATAAATTAACCCCAGCAAACCATTTTTCTGTAATCTGATAATCTGCAAAAACAGATGCTTGTAAGTCTGGAAGGTTCCAAGCTTCTTGCTGGCTATCTGTGTCATACGTATTGTATTGACCGTTTACTTTCATTTTAAAGTTTGCATTCACATCAAAATTAAGCTCTGCAAATACTCCTACCGTATTAATATCGTCATAAGCAATTGAGAAAGAGTTTCCGTTTGCATATCCATTTGCACCAAAGCCATTACCGCTTTGCGAGTATGGATTGTGTATAAATAAAGCCTTATCACTCTCTGCCGTATAACTTGCACGTAGGTTATAACTCAAGGCTTCAGATAATTTACCCTTCATTCCTAAATAACCGTCATACTGCTTATCTGTTGGCTTGATGGTAAGTGTAGGTGAGATAAAAGGATTTTCTTGAGCAAAATCGTGGTAGTTATTTTGCTGTAATCCGCCTTCTAGTCCTGCATACGCAATGAAATAATCTCCAGCCACTCGGTAAGATGCTGTAATCTTTGGATACACAAAGAAGTCTGTTTTACTTACCTCAGTATCCAGCGACACCATTGCTTCTACTCCTAAAGTCACCTCAAGATCATCTCTTAAAATCACAAGACTTGGATTTATCCCCGCATTAAGAAAGCTATAATTGATTTCTGTATCTACGGTATCAAATGCGTTCTCAAAAGAACCGCTTACATAATCTGCTGTTACTTTTGTTGTAATAAGCTCTCCCGCAATAGGAAACTCAAATGTAGGCGCAACTACTGCTCTAAGTTCGCCGCTGTCTTGATCATCACCAAAGTACCTCAACGTAGCATTTGCCTTCTTAAAGAAAGAATCTTGCAAACTTACACTACCATTTAATCCTGCTGTGAGAAAAGAATGAGACACATCAAAATCTTCATTAAATAAAGGCGTGTTACCAGTTCCGTTTATTGTCTTAAGCTCCTCAGGAATTCCATACCAATTATATACTTGATGCTTTGCATCAAGATCTGCTCTCCATGTCATATCACGCTCGCGCGCACCGTAACTTAAATTAAGCCTGCTATCATAAAAATAATCGTCTACTACAGTGCCGTCTATTCCGCCCTGAGAAGAATTATGGTTTAAAAAGACACCAAAATCCTCTGTACGGCTTATTTGAAAATTACTATAAAGCTCTGCTAGTACCGATGTGTAGCTACCAAAACCAACAGTTGCATAGTTATCATATAACTTCTCCTTTTTTGTTTTCTTTACTACTGCCGCTTTACCTTTAGCTGGAGTAAACGTACTTGCTACAGGCACAGAAAAAATACTATAGGTCACCTTCTTTTTTGCCGTAGTGATAGAGTCATTAAGCGCAGGAGTTGCTTTTACTTTAAAAGCATCACTTATAGTAGGAGTATACGCCTTTACAACGTTTACCACCTCTGTTCCTATGGTAGACTCCTCTTCTTGTGCAGTAACCACTTGAACAAAAAGCATTGCAAATGCAACAAGTCCTATGTTATATAATGTATTGAATGAACGATTCATATAATGTATTGTCTTAATTCGTTAGACGTTTGTCTTATTTATAAAGCAAGTGATTTATTAATCAGCAATTACCCTTTTTCTACAGAGGCATTTGTTTTTCCTTCTGCTTGTTTAATAATTGCTAGTTCGCCACGAGCTTTTTCTACAGTTTCTGGATAATCTGCAAAGTTTGTAATCACACTTTCTAGAATGTATGTTGCTTGATAAGCATCTCCTAGTGCATAAAAGTTTTTTGCCATGAGCACAAGCCCTTTTGCTCCATACTCTTTAAAACCGCTATAATCTTTTGCTAGTTTTTGCACTGCAACATTAGATGCTTCAAAGTTTTGAGCTTCATTTTTAAAGTAGGCATCATAAAATAAAGCCTCTGCTGCAAGTGCTCCCGTAGCAATTTTCTGTACTTCGGCATAAGCTGTTTTAGCTCTGGCGTTATCACCCGCCTTTATAGAAGAGCGAGCAATTATTATTTGTGCGTCACTTTTTACTGCATTATCAATTTTTGCATTTCCAAGCACTTTTTCGGCATAGCTTACAGCCTTTGTCAAGTCCTCACTTTCATAAAAAGATTTCATGAGGTTAGACTGAGCAAAAACGATATTCTGCGGGAAGTCTGCTTCTGTTTCTAATCGCTTTAACACTGGAATTGCAGCCGTGTAATTTTTATCAGTAAGATATACTTGCCCTAAACGTGCAAGTGCTTGCTCTGTAAATTCACTACGCTCCTTTGCAATAACATATTGGTAATGCGGAATTGTTTTGTTGTATTCCGCTTTCGCGAAAGCGAGCTGCCCCAAGTAAAAATGAGCTTGTAATGCATGCTGACCTTTAGGATAGTTACTCAAATAAGATTCAAAAAGTCGTTCTGCTTGACCTACATTATTCTCCACATACTGCTTCTCTGCCGAAGCGTATGCAGCATCATCGAGCTCTGCATCCTCCACATCAATAAATTCTAGCGTACTCACCCATTCACCATACTCATCAACACGGCCGAGATCTATATAAATAAGCTTTGCCGTAGTTACTGCTTGTAACGCCTCCGGAGTTCCTGGATAATCGCCAGCCACCTTACGTAATAGCGCCAGTGCTTCATCAGATTTGTTTTTATTATCTAGTATCAATGCTTTCTTAAGCATCGCTTTAGACACGTAAGAGCTACCTGGTAAATCTCTTACGAGTTTATCATAAGCTGTAATTGCTTGATCATTTTTGTTTTGAGAAACATAAATGTTCCCTAATTCATAAAGCGCATCATCACGATAAGTAGAATTTGGAAATTTGGTAGAGAAAGTTTGAAGTCCGTTTATTTTGTCCTCGTCCTTTTTTATAAAACCATAACTCATCGATTTTTGAAAAGTTGCATAATCTTGATCTGTCTTATTAAGCGCTATAGACTTATTATAGGCCTCAAGTGCAGGCCAGTATTTACTACTTATAAAACGGCTATCACCTAGACGTAAGTAGGCATCATTGAGCTTAGTCTCATCCTGTACGTTACTAGCTATATACAACTCAAAGAAGCTTGCTGCCTTTTCATATTGCTTATCAGAAAAATATGCGTAGGCTAGGTTATAATTAATGTCTTTATACTCTGGTGTACTTGCAGCATTACTGTTATTTAAAAACTGTTTGTATCCTATAATTGCTTCCTTAAAATCATTTGCAACATAGTCACTCTCTGCTTTCCAATAAGTAGCACGTGTCACATATAAGGGGTCACGTGGTTCTTTAAGAGATTTTTTAAATGCTGCTGCAGCTTCTGGATAATTACCTTCATTATAAAGATCAAGACCATAAAGGAACGCTACTTTTTGATAAGCTACCTTATTATCAAAATTGCTGTTGCTTTCTAGCAAGCGCATTGCTTCTTTGTAATTTTTTGAAGTGATATAGGAATCAATAAGTAACGCTTCTAGCTCTGCCTTAGCTGGAGATTTTGGATACGCATCTATATAATCTGTAATAACAGCAGGTGTAGACTTGTATGCATTACCTATTTCATAACTCAGCTTTGCATAATTAAGACCACTGTCTTCCTTAATTTGCGCATTAAAATCCATTTCACTTGCATTTTTAAATGCATTAAGTGCTTCCTGCTTTTTATCTAACTTAAGATAGGATTCTGCAAGATGATAATAACCATTTTGTGCTACACCGTTATTCCCGTCAATAATTTTATTAAATTCATTAATAGCATTTGTGTAGTCTCCTTGCTTATAATAAGTATATCCTAGCTGGTAGTAATCTGTATTATTCCACTTACCACGCTTTCCTTTATATTCTTTTAAATAAGGTAATGCCTCTGCATACCTCTTTTGATTGAAATAGCTTTCTCCTATAATTTTATTAAGCTCAGATTTTTCTTTAGGATTTGCACTGGCTAGTTGAGATTTTCCTTCTGATATTGCTTCGTCAAATTTTCCTAACTTAAAATTAAGATCTGCCTTAAAGTATGCAAGATCCTCATTATATGCTCCTCCAGTCTCTGCTTCCACCTCCTCAAAAAGCTCATTTGCTTCTTCATAATCATCACCTTCATAAGCCATGAAGCCTATGTAATACTTAGCCTGCGCTCCATATTTTTTTGAATCACGTACACGGTTTAAGTACTTCTTTGCTTCATCAAAACGGTTGCTTTTAAAATAAGCATAACCATTATTAAAGTAAAAAGTCTCCTTCTCTCCTGCTGTAAGTGTGCTTTCATCAACGCGATCATACCATTTACGAGCATAAGCAAATTTGCCATTATCAAAGTAATACTGAGCTACATCTAGAAATGCACTGTTGCGTTTTGTACTCGTAGGATACTCTGTCACAAAAGTGGTCATAAGATCATCTGCCCCTTGCTGGTTAAGACGTACTGCTGCATTTGCAATGTAATAAGCACAATCACCTTTTACGGTGGTATCATCTGTATCGCCTTTTACTTCTTCAAAAAGAGTTTGTGCTGCGAGGTATTGCTTGCTGTTATATAAGGAGAGCGCCTTATTAAATTGTACAAGATCATTCGTATATATAGCCGATTGTTGCCCTACAGCAATAGTAGAATATAAAAATAATGCAACAAGTACATACTTGATTTTATGCATAGTTAAGAGTTGTTTTATGTGTTCTGATCATTATCAGGAATAGACTAAAAAACTGTAATATGTGTACGCTTTCGCGAAAGCAAAACGTATCATTTACACCTCCCCAAAGTTAAGTTTCTTCCCTAAAGATAACGTCAGAAATCTTTGTTAATTATATCAAGTTGTGAAAAGGATTTTAACATATCAAAAGATTAATTCAAAAAGCAAAACAATTAAAATTGAACCACCTGCCTGTAAGCAGATTAAAAGTTCATGTATGCTCTTTTGATTTTGACATCATACAACAGCCATCAACACATAATATTCCTGCATATCTTTGTAATGTTCAGGACAAAAAAAGGAAACATCTATGACAGCAATTATAAAAATCAAACAACTGGGTTTTCAGTGGGAAACCCAAGATCCATTTCTTTTTTGTGCATATCATTTAGATAACTACCCAAAAGGCAATGAGCAGCTAGGTCCAGCCGCTTCACTACAAGGACGCAACCTAGGAATGGATTTTGAACCTCATCCAGAAGGATGGAATATGTATCATGGCACTACAGTACCGGGATTTCCCGCGCATCCTCATCGCGGTTTTGAGACTGTAACAATTGTAGAGCAAGGTCTCGCAGACCATAGTGACTCTCTAGGTGCTGCTGGACGTTTTGGAAATGGAGATGTACAGTGGATGACCGCTGGCAAAGGCGTGCAACACAGCGAGATGTTTCCATTACTGAATGATGATAAAGAGAATCCGCTGTTATTATTTCAACTGTGGCTCAACCTACCTAAAAAGAACAAGTTGGTTGACCCACATTTTAAAATGCTGTGGAATGAAGACATCCCAATTCATAACTCACAAGATGATTATGGAAAAAGTACAAGCATAAAACTCATATCCGGAGATTACAATGATGTAAAAGCTCCCGATGCTGCTCCAGATTCTTGGGCAATGGATCCTAGTAATCACGTGGCCATCTGGCTAATTACTATGGAACCAAACGCTGTATGGAAATTACCCTCGGCAGCTGCTCAGCTAAATAGATCTCTATATTTTTATAGCGGAGAAAAAGTAACCATAGAAGGTAATCAGATACCAGTAAATCATAGTATTGATCTTTTAAGTGATCAAGAGATTGAGATAAAAAATGGCCGTAGCACTGCAAGCTTCCTACTCTTACAAGGTAAACCTATAAATGAGCCAATTGCTCAACAAGGACCTTTTGTAATGAATCACCCTCAAGAAATTCAAGAAGCCATTTCCGAATTTAGAAAAACGGCTTTTGGTGGCTGGCCTTGGAGTTCTTATGATCATACGCACCCTAAAGAGCGTGGCCGTTTTGCCCTGCATGCAGATGGTCGCGAAGAGATTAAGTAACACCTATCACATTTTCGCGAAAGCATAACAAAAAAAACACCTCGCCTTTTACAGACGAGGTGCTTACATATTTACCTATAGTGTGGGTAAACTATAGCTCTTAGTACATAGCTCTTAATGCAGTAACATCATTTGAGCTGAATTCTCCATCTTCACTGTTTGAGAAACAAGCCTGCATGATTGAGTCAAAATCTCTTGTTGGAGTTCCAGGTAATTGTATTGCTCCCGTAGATCCAGCAGACTCACCTCCACCGCTTCCACAGCTTGCGCGGTCATAGTAATCTGAGTGACGGAAACCTATAGAGTGACCAATCTCGTGTGTGATTACATGCTCATTTACGTTTGTAGATGATCCTTCAAGACCATAAATCTGTACAAACTTGTTAGGAAGTCCTTGTGCACTTGGAAAACCAGCTACACCTCCACTTTGACCAGGATTATTTGCAGTGTTATCATACACTACCATATCACTGTTATTGAAGTTAGTCCCAAAAGTAAGACGGAAACGCAATGCAGATCCAGAGATACGGTTGTAGTTATTTACAGCCCATTGTAATGCAGTACGCCCCTTTGAAGAAAGGCCGAAGTTGTCATTACCAGTGTATCCTATAATATCTATCGTTCTGTTTGCTCCAGTCACAAGGTTATTTGTTCTAAACTGTCTTGTGTCTTGGTTTGCTGTCATTTCATCAAGCTCCTTTGCTGTCACAACAATATCTTCACCTATGTAAATGCGTTGCTGTACTGTACCATCAGGAAGATGAAAATCCCCTTTTGTTACTGCACCTGCATCAAGCTTAAGATCTTCTCTAATTTTGCCTAGAACACCTGCATCTGTTACAGCCTCTCTAGTTTCTGCGAGAAGTTCTTCGGTTACAAGATCATTCTCAATAGCTTCTTCGGTTTCCTTTTCACATGATGTGAACGTTATAGCCATCATAGCGATAGCCATTGCACTAAATTTGAATTGATTTTTCATTTGGATTAATTAATTAAGGGTTAACATTTCTCCAAATTTAACTTTTTTTAACAATTAAAATACATTAACCACACCACTACAACGTTTTCGTTAATATTTTTATTAAATAAACATTAAAAACATGCAAATATTCATAAAGCCATAAAGAGAATCCTTTTTTCAATTTTAAAGCTCTGAAAAGCAACATATTGAAATCCTATAGGAGTTGTATGATTAATCTATATTTTGTTAAATTTTGTGCAATAACCTAGCAAAAAGCATGAATTTGATTATAAATTGACATGTAAAATCCTCAATAGAACTATTACTATTGAGGATTTCGCAATTTAATCTATTAAATGATTGATTATGATAAACTACAGGTGTTGAGATCACATTTTATAATCCTCAAAGTCTAGAGGATCAAAGTTTTTGAAGTGCCCATTAAGAGCAATTAGTCTTTTAGTCCTATTTACAGATTTAAGCGTAGGTAGTGCTATCTCTAGATGTTCTATGAGATATTGCAATCGTCTATCTTCAGAAGGAATTTGTAGCAACTCATATTCTTGCTCCAAGGTCAATCCCATTTTATGAGCAAGTGTGAAACTTCGTATAGTATCTACATTAATTTCTGGAGTTTTCATATCAAGCTCATCATAAAAGTCAGAAAGCAAATTAATAAGTCTTATTTTACGAGAAGATAAGGGCTCTTGACGTTCCTCAATAAATGTAACCTCACCTCCAGCATATAATCGTTCTCCCAGCGTATTATAAAAGTTGATAAGCTTAAAAACCCTTAAACCCCTGCAAATAATATCTGCAGCTCCAGAAGGATATCGTTTTACTACATGTGTAATTTCCATTTCAGTACCATAGGCAAGACTATTATTTATATAAGTAGGAATTCCAAAGGTGATACCTCCAGATTCACAGTCTTGTAATAATTGTTGATACCTATCTTCAAACACATGTAAATTGAGCGGTTCACCTGGAAAGGCTACCATTTCTAGAGGAAACATAGGGAGTACTGCTGTTGTCATAACTTAAATTTATCTATGAAAAATACAAAAGCTTCTGCTCACTGTTATATAATGAACAATTTTTAACCTTATTGTTCAACATTTATTGACGTTGTACATTATCAATTTCTAAAACTCTCCTAATTTTGCTTTAAATACGTTATGATGAAAAACAGAGATCTTTTAAACGTGGTTAACACCTACGGAAGTCCAGTTTATGTATACGATGCAGAGACTATCACTACACAATACAATAGACTTACTAATGCATTTAAACATGTAAAAAAGTTAAGACTTAACTATGCCGTAAAAGCTTTAAGCAACATTTCTATATTACAGCATTTAAAAGGCTTGGGTTCTGGACTAGACACTGTTTCTATTCAAGAGGTACAACTAGGACTTCTTGCTGGCTTTACTCCAGATCGTATCATCTTTACACCTAATGGCGTATCACTTGTAGAGATAGAGGAAGTAGCACAAATGGGTGTGCAAATTAATATAGATAACCTTTCTATACTAGAACAGTTTGGTACAAAGCATCCTCAAATACCTGTGTGTATCCGTGTGAATCCGCACGTGATGGCTGGTGGAAACACTAATATTTCTGTAGGGCACATCGATAGTAAGTTTGGGATAAGTATTTACCAGCTCCCGCATGTAATACGTATTGTGGAAAATACCGGAATGAATATCAATGGAATACACATGCACACTGGAAGTGACATTCTCGACATTGATGTGTTTGTATATGCCACAGAAATATTATTTGATGCGGCACAAAAATTCAGCGACCTTACATTTATTGATTTTGGTAGTGGTTTTAAAGTACCTTATAAACCAGGAGATATTGAGACTAACATAGAAGAACTAGGAGAGAAATTAGGGAAACGTTTTAACGCTTTCGCGAAAGCGTACGGAAAACCACTCACTCTTACCTTTGAACCTGGTAAATTTCTTGTAAGTGAGGCTGGTAAATTTCTGGTACAAGTTAATGTGGTAAAACAAACCACCTCTACAGTATTTGCTCAAGTGGATAGCGGATTCAATCACTTAATAAGACCTATGCTCTACGGTAGCCAGCATGAGATTCACAATATAAGCAACCCAAAAGGAAGAGAACGTTTTTACAGTGTAGTAGGCTATATCTGTGAGACAGATACTTTTGCAAATAACCGTCGTATCTCAGAAATTTCTGAAGGTGACATTCTTGCCTTTGATAATGCAGGTGCGTATTGCTTTACCATGGCCAGCAATTATAACAGTCGCTACAGACCTGCCGAAGTATTAATAAAAAACGGCGAAGCGCATTTAATACGCAAACGAGAGACCTTTGAAGATCTCATAAGCAACCAGGTAATTCTCAAAGAATAATTACACATAAAACTATCACAAAGACCAGCAAACAGCTGGTCTTTTTTATGAATACTCAGTACATTTATATTATGAAATATTGGGTATTTATAATAGTAATATTTGCAAGTTGCAGCAATCCTATCGAGACAGCATTAAGCTCAAAAAATGAGCTTATAAAGACTGTTGTAGACAATATTGAAAAACATGAAGTACAAATACTGTTTACACAAATTGACACGTCTAATACTGGTGAGCTATTATTTACAGATTACGAGTATAATGTAAATAGTAATCAATATTTCTACCCTGCCAGCACTGTAAAACTCCCAGTAGCGCTACTAGCCACTGAGTTTATGGATAGAAATGAACAACTTCATATTGATACTCCATATATTGAAAACAACAATGACAACCTACACACAGTGTCTAACGATATTAGACAGATTTTTGCAGTAAGTGATAATGAATCCTATAACAGACTTTATGAGATTTTAGGTAGAGATTATATTAATAACCGCTTGCGCGAAAAAGGGCTTAGCAAGACCCGTATCGTCCATAGACTATCTACACCAGATGCTGATAAAGCTAGAAGAAACGATATTCATTTTTTTCCAGGATATACAGAAGAGGTAATTGAATTAAAAAATCAAACAGATAGCGATATTACTCCAATTACCATTCAAGGAATTAACAAAGGTAAAGGCTATAAAAAACATGGAGTTTTAAAAGAATCTCCAATGGATTTTAGCAAGAAGAACTACTTCCCACTAGAAGAGCAACATCTATTAATGAAAAAGCTTATAGCTCCAGAGATATTTCCAGCATCTGAACAGTTTGACATTACTGATGAAAGTCGGGCTCGCTTTTTAAATGCCATGAAAGCACTACCTCATGAGGCAAAATACAATGCACCAGAGTATTATGACAGCTACGTGAAATTTTTCATGTATGGAGACTCAGAAGATAGTATACCTAGCAATATCAAAATTTACAATAAAGTGGGATCTGCATATGGAACGCTTACAGAGACTGCCTATATTGTTGACACAACAAACAACATACGCTTTATACTTTCCGCCACCATATTAGTAAACGAAAATGCAATTTTTAATGATGATACCTATGAGTATGAAAATATAGGTATCCCCTTTCTCGCGCAACTAGGTCGTGAGTTTTATAAACAAGAAAAAGAGCGTAGGGAATAAAGCACCTTAGATGGAAATTTTGTTACTTCGCAGCACTATCAAGGCAATGCCTTAAAACGACAGCAAATTAGTTTGCTGTTACAACCTATAAATTGAGTACTGTGAGCTTAAGAGAACTTAACAAACGCACCATTATATGCGAACTATGTAGTAATGAATATGATCTTTCTCCCTTTATCGTCGAACCAAGGGAGGATGATATTCTTGCTTGTAAAACATGTATCAATCAGATCAATAATCCAGAGGAAGTAGATGTAAACCACTGGAGATGTCTTAATGACAGCATGTGGAGCACAGAACCTGCAGTACAGGTTGTAGCGTGGCGTATGCTTACAAGATTACGCAAAGAAGGTTGGCCACAAGATCTTCTCGACATGATGTACCTAGAAGAAGAAACACTTGAGTGGGCAAAGGCTACAGGAGAGCACATAGAGGAAGATGAAAATACCATCATCCACAAAGACTCAAACGGCACAAGACTGGCTAATGGCGATAGTGTTGTATTAATTAAAGATCTAGATGTAAAAGGAGCCAACTTTACTGCAAAACGTGGAGAGTTTATGCGTAATATTAATCTGGTACATGATAATGCTGAGCACATAGAAGGGCGCATACAAGGACAACAAGTTGTGATTGTTACTCAATACGTTAAAAAGAGTAACTAGTCTCTCTTCAAACATATTATAACAAAAAAAACGCTCTGGTAAACCAGAGCGTTTTTTTAGTTCGTTTTGTACAAAACTACCAGTTATCAAAATTAAGTAATGCGTTCTTTGCCTCCGTATATTCTGTTATCATGTCTGAGACTATTTGACTAGCTGGCTTTATATCATGTATAAGTCCAGAAATCTGACCTATTTCTAGTTCGCCATCCTCGAGATCTCCTTCAAACATACCACGTTTTGCACGCGCACGCCCTAACAGTTGAGAGAGTTGCTCTTTTGAAGGTGCCGTAGTGTATAATTCTGCTACCTGCTCATAAAATTTATTTTTTATCAGTCTAACCGGCGCAAGTTCTTTAAGCGTTAGTACGGTATCTCCTTCTTGCGTATCGACTATCGCTTGTTTAAATAATTGATGCGCACTAGACTCTTCACTTGCGGCAAAACGGCTTCCTACCTGCACACCGTCTGCACCTAAAGTCATTGCTGCAAGCATACCTCTACCTGTTGCGATACCACCAGCAGCGATAAGAGGTATATCTAGTTTTTCTTTAACCATAGGTATCAGTGTAAATGTTGTAGTCTCCTCTCTACCATTGTGACCTCCTGCTTCAAAACCTTCGGCTACTACTGCATCAACTCCTGCTTCTTGAGATTTTAAGGCAAACTTTACACTACTTACTACATGCACCACTTTTATTCCGTGCTTCTTTAATTCTTTAGTCCATAGTTTTGGATTACCAGCGCTCGTGAAGACAATAGGGACTTTGTAGTCTACTACCGTTTTCATGTGCTCTTCTATGTTAGGATACAACATAGGTATATTTACCCCAAATGGTTTATTAGTTGCTTCTTTACATTTCTCTACATGCTCCACTAGAACATCTGGATACATAGAAGCAGCTCCTATTAACCCGAGACCTCCAGCATTACTCACGGCACTTGCGAGACGCCAACCTGAGTTCCATATCATTCCACCTTGTATAAGCGGATACTTAACCTTAAATAGGGATGTAATTCTATTCATTATGCTTTTATAAATTTTTGAGTAACGATTGAGGCTCCATCGTTTATTTGGATGAGATACACCCCTTTTCTAAGTGTTGAGATAGGAAGTTCATTTACCTGTTGTGACATGCGTATGGTAGTAATCTTCTTCCCTAAAATATCAAAAATAGTTACTTCTACTTGTTCTACCTCCTTAGGCAAGACTAATACTGCCATCTCAGATGCAGGATTAGGTAAAATTTGGAAATCATCATATTCTTGAGCCTCACTAGTTTCTGAGGTATTTGCAACCTCAGCTAATGCCTTTCCAAAATCTGGAATACCATACCCCAGCCGTTCATTGGGATTGTCATATATACTTGCACTCTCCCGAACGAGCTGCATTACACGAGCATTTGTAAGCTCTGGATTTGCCTGCCAAAAGCTTGCGATTGCTCCGGCAATTATTGGCGAACTAAAGCTTGTTCCGTTATTTGTAGTTACATTATCATATTGATCTATAACGGCACTACCCTCACCCCTTGCCATTACATCTGGCTTAACCCTACCATCACTTGAAGGGCCTAAACTGCTAAAGCTTGCATAGTCACCTCTAGCGTCTACGGCCCCTACCGCAAATGAGCCGGCAGCATCTGCTGGTGCACTTATCCTTCCTGCTCCACTATTTCCTGCACTAGTTACCACGACCATACCTTTTTCAAAAGCAATTGTCGCTCCTCTTGAAATGAAGGTAGTCTCACCGTCCATGTCATCGTAACTGTAATCATAATTGGGATTGTCAAAAGTTCTATACCCCAGTGATGTGTTTATTACATCTACACCTAGACTATCTGCTCTTTCTGCAGCCTCGACCCAGTAAGATTCTTCTACCGGATTCTCACTTGCCACATCTTCTGTTCTAAAACAGTAAATCGCAGCATCTGGAGCCGTCCCTACAAATTGATTTTCAATAAAGCCCACAATATCACTTGCTACTCTAGTACCATGACTATCATTTGAAAAATCAAATTCATTGTTATTTCTACCTACAAAATCATATCCATCTAATAAGTTCCCTGCATTTCTCAATCTTGAAAATCCTGCATTTACATCAACCCCTGGAAAACCAGAATCCATAATGGCAATTACCATACCTGCTCCTGTAAAATCTTGCTCATGCAACTCTTCTACAGAGAGCATAGTCACTTGATTATTTGTAGCCCCGTAATTAAATGTCAATCGTGAATCTTGTGGCAAAGGATCATCTTTTAAAAACTCAAACGGACTAGGTTGTCTATTTATGCTTCGATCTGCATACTCTATATAATCTACAATTTGCAATGCTTCTAATGCTGCAATCTCTGCTTCTGCACCTCTCACGTGAACGCAATTCATCCACTTAGATTTTGCTAGTACAGTTACGCCAGGTTGAGATTTAATCTGAGTGATATAACCCTCATTTACGGGCACATCTCGTTCATCTACAGCTATACCGTGAAGTTCTTTGCGGTCTAATGCTTCTTGAGAAAGAATTGAAATAGGGTTATCAAGACTTGTGGCAACGTTTTCTTTATCTACAAAAAACACCCAAGCATCCTGCTGGGCGTTTCCATAAGCCGTCATAAAAAGCAGTACAAAGAGTAATTTTAGATTCATAAGCGAGACGTTGAGCTAAGCTCTACGAAATGAGTACGTAAGTTACGAAATAACTCCAGAACCCAAGCACTCTTCTCCATGATGCCATGCCACAAACTGACCTTCGGCTATGGCGGTCTGAGGATTATCAAAAATCACATACATACCACCTTCTACTCTATAAAGTGTTGCTTTTTCTAGTGGCTGTCTATAGCGTATCCTTGCTTCTACTTCCATAGTTTCATCTATAGCAAGCGTGAGATCTTCTCGTATCCAGTGTATTTCTTCCTCTTTTACAAAGAGCCCTTTGCGGTATAATCCTCTGTGATTTTTCCCTTGACCTGTGTAAATTACATTTTCATTTACGTCTGTATCTATCACAAAAAGAGGCTCTACAGTGCCACCCACTGCAAGTCCCTTGCGCTGGCCTATTGTGAAGTAATGTGCTCCTTGGTGCTTACCTACTACTTTCCCTTCGGCAACGCTGTATGTTGGTTTTTTTACAAGGTTTTCTAAGTCCGCTTTCGCGAAAGCGTTACTAGCCTCCATACCACCTGCAACTTCTGGAATAGTATCTTCCATCACCTCAACAATAACACCTTCCTTAGGTTTCAACTGTTGTTGTAAAAAGTCTGGTAATCGTACTTTACCTATAAAACAAAGTCCTTGAGAATCCTTTTTTCCTGCAGTCACCAGGTCTTGTTCTAGAGCAATCTCGCGCACTTTAGGTTTTTGTAAATGACCTATTGGAAACAAGGTTTTTGCCAATTGCTCTTGCGATAACTGACATAAAAAATAGGATTGATCTTTATTATTATCTGCCCCAGCTTTAAGCTGATAGATAGTCTTACCGTCTACTTCTATCGATGTTTTTTGGCAATAATGTCCAGTAGCTACAAAGTCTGCACCGAGTGAAAGTGCAATTTTCATAAACACATCAAACTTAATCTCCCGATTACAAAGAACATCTGGATTAGGAGTGCGTCCCATCTCATATTCTTTAAACATGTAGTTTACGATACGCTCTCTGTATTGCTCGCTTAGGTCAACTGTTTGAAATGGAATTCCTAACTTTTCGGCCACGAGCATTGCGTCATTGCTATCATCTAGCCAAGGACACTCATCAGATATCGTTACAGAATCATCGTGCCAGTTCTTCATAAAAAGACCTATCACGTTGTATCCTTGCTCCTTTAATAAGTGAGCCGTAACACTACTATCTACTCCACCACTAAGACCTACTACTACCGTTTTCATTTTCTAATATATGTTTGCAAAACACTACTTATTATAGCTTTACTTTGCCATTATGTGAGCTGTTACTACTGCTCATAATTGAGGATGCAAATTTACACAATAAGAGTGCATTATTTTACACAAGAAGTAGTTGATATTTATACTCAAAACTTGCACCTTGATTACTGTACTCCTATTTTATTACGAGGATATTTAATTTCTTTATCTACAGTTCCATTTTTATAATACTTCCAGAGACCATGCTTACGGTTATTCTTGTAAGCACCCTCTATCTCTAGTTGTCCAAAGCCATTATACAATCGCACGGGTCCTTCTAATTGATCATTCTTATATTGTAATTCTTTGAGTACTTTTTTTTCTTCTGAGTAATAAATGGTTTTGCCTTCTTTTAAACCACGTTTATAAAACTCTTGCTGGGCTAGTAAACCATTTATAAAATAAACCATGCGTTCTCCTTCTAATTTCCCATTAACATAACGCTCTTTTATCATAATTGACTTTCCATCTTGATGATATGACAGCCATTCCCCTAAGCGCTCTCGACCGTTCATCTTTCCTTTACTTACAATTTTTCCATCTGTTGTAAAAAAGGTTACATCTATATGAGGTGAATCTGGCGTATATATTTTTACCGCAGTGGGATGACCTCCCTTAATATCATAAAAATTAAAGGTGCCTTGCTCTTTGCCGTGGTCAAATGTTCCTGTGTATCGTAACTGCTTACTTCCATCAAAAAACTTTTGCCATTGCCCGTGACGCTTACCTTCATCATCATATTGATTATAGCTTTGTGCCATACTTAACTGCTGATATTGCGCTACTAGAATTACTAAAAGAATTGTTAATCTCGTCATTTTAACTGTTTATTGGGATTTTACTTTGTTTACTCATTATAGCTTTGTGTTAAACAAAATCAAACTACATTACTATGAAAAATTTAATGAGCATTACAAAATTAGCGTTTATTGCATTAACGCTATTAGTTACAGTTTCTTGTAACGATGATGACGATAATGGTAACATTATTGAGGGAGAGAGCAACACTATTGCAGACTTTGTAGCAGGTAATGAGAATTACAGCTCTCTACTAGCCGCTTTACAACGCACCAATCTTGATGCTACACTAGCAGGCAGTGGAACATTTACTGTATTTGCACCTGATAATGCAGCTTTTGAAACATTTTTAAACGGAGCATCTCTTGAGGATGTAGATGACGCAGTATTAACCCAAGTACTATTAAATCATGTACTTAATACAACAGTAACTTCTAGCGAACTATCAACTGGTTACGTAAGTAACTTAGCTACTGAGCCTTCTTCTAACGCAAACATAAGTTTATATGTAGATACAACAGATGGTGTTGTGCTTAATGGACAATCTACAGTAACTACTGCAGATATAGTAACAGATAATGGAGTGATACATGCTGTAGATACAGTAATTGATTTACCAACTGTGGTAACATTTGCCACTACAAACCCAGCTCTTACATCACTCGTTGCAGCCCTTACAGATGAAGGGAATACAACATTTACAGATTTACTTAGTGACACAGAAGCAGACTTTACAGTCTTTGCTCCCACTAACGATGCTTTTGGAACATTTTTAGGAGATAATACTCTTGAAGATGTAGATAATGAAGCACTAGCACAAGTATTATCAAACCACGTAGTACCAGGAGCTGTAGCGATATCATCTACTTTAACTAATGCATACGTTAATACCGCAGCTACTTTTGAAGGAAATGATGACGCACCAATAAGCCTTTATGTAAACACAGGTAATGGTGTAACATTAAACGGAAGCTCGAATGTAATTATAGCAGATATTGTAACTGTAAATGGAGTAATACATGTAGTTGATACCGTAATCGGACTTCCAGACATCACAACATTTGCTACTGCAGATCCTAACTTTTCTACACTTGTTGCAGCATTAACTGCAGATGAATCTTTTGGGTATGTAGCTGCATTGCAGACACCTTTTGGAACGTCACCAGCACCCTTTACAGTATTTGCACCAACTAACGATGCTTTTGAAGATTTACTAGCAGACTTAGAATTAGAGATGTTATCAGATATTCCTACAGAAACTCTTGCTGCAACATTAGAATTACATGTGATTCCTAATTCAAATGTAAGAGCAGAAGACCTTGCAGATCTTGATGGTACTGCAGTAACTCCATTAGGAGGAGCAGATGTGACTCTACAAGCAGATCCTGCAGCGGTTATTGACCCAGATGGCGATGCAAACCCAATAGTCGCTACAAATGTACAAGCTACAAATGGTGTAATACACGCTGTAAGTAGAGTACTAAGAGATTTGTAAAAATAAACTTACCCAACTATTTAAAATCTCCACTGCAATATATAGCAGTGGAGATTTTTTTTGATATTACATTATAAAAAAACCTCCCATCTTTTTCAAGACGGGAGGTTTTAGGTATTACGCTTTCGCGAAAGCGTACTTATTACACTTAATCTAAATGACCGTATTTGCTAGAATACTCAAGCATTTGATTTTCGAAACTTTCTGGTTGCTCAATAGTGAAGCCCGTAATTTTCTCACCTTCCATTTGCGGAACGATTACAGGATTTACAAAACCACTGTAAGGTGCGCTTTTAAACTGGCTATTACGATCAAGTACTTCCTTATGTATGTTCTGATCTACTTTTACACCATAATTCTCTACAAGTGCCTTTGCAGCTTCATAATCACCTTCTGAAGTAATGCGCTGTGTCTCTCTCAGTAATTCTCCAAAGATTGCACGAAGTTTCTTGTAATCTGTGATATTAAAGTAAGTCTTACCATCACGAGTTACTTTCTCAATTACATTCTCATTTGCACCACGCTCAAAAGCCCAAGCACTAACCCACTGACGATTTACCATATGCGCTTCTTCTACATTATCTCCTAGCTCAAGGCGTATAAGTTGCGTCATCAAACCATTACGGATGTAGCCATCATAAGCAGCCATTCCTGTTTTTTCCCAGTCTTCTACTAATCCTATTTCTTGAAGTTTTGGATCCATAAGATAGTATAGCCCAAAAAGATCTGCGCGTCCTTCTTCTATAGTAGATTTGTAACGTTTAAGTGTTTCCTTAGGAGTTCCTACTCCTTTATTAATCTGTCCAGAGGCATGACCTACTACTTCATGTAAAGCTGTGTGTAACTTATCTCCTAATTGTCCATATTGCTCTTCTAATGCTATCTCCTCTTCGTCATGTGCAAACTCTTTAAGACGTCCAGATCCACCAGCGTTGTTGTAAGCATTGATTATGTTACCTAGAGAAACCGATTTACTACCATGCGTCTGGCGTATCCAGTTATTGTTAGGTAAGTTTACACCTATAGGCGTAGATGGTGAGGCATCTCCTGCTTCTCCTGCTACAATCACTGTTTTGTAAGATACTCCTTTTACTTCCTTCTTCTTATGCTCTGGCATTAATGGTGAGTTATCTTCAAACCATTGTGCATCTACAGATAGTGCTGCCATCTTTTTTGACATATCAAAATCTTTAATTTGAACTATAGTCTCATAAGAACCTTTATACCCTTTTGGATCATTGTAAACTTCTATAAATCCGTTAATCCAATCTATATTTCCTTCTGTAGAAGTTGCCCAAGCGATACAGTAATCATCCCAAGTATCGAGGCTTCCTGTCTTGTAATATTCAATAAGCAGTCCTAAAGCTTTTCCTTGCTGCTCATTTTCGGCAACGGTTTGGGCTTTTTCTAACCAACCGATTATATTATCTATAGCCTCGCCATATAATCCTCCACTCTTGTACACTTGTTCTACAAGCTTACCGTCTTCTTTTACAAGGCGCGTGTTGAGTCCTTTTTCTATAGGCTCATTTTCATCTACTTTAATCGCATCATAAAATGCTTCTGCCTCTGCTGTAGTTACATCTGGGCCATAAAAGTTAATCGCGCTTTCTAGTACGATATCAACATCTTTAGCTAGGTTTACTTTCTTGCTATCCTTATCATTAAAGAGTACTTCAAAAGCTTCTCCTTCTAATGTTGCTCCACTTTCGGCAAGTAATTGTTTCAAGTAATCCAGAGAAAAATCAGGTTTCATCTTAGCATTACTGTAATGATGGTGTATACCGTTTGCAAACCATACACGCTTCATGAATGTTTCAAACTGCTCCCACTCTTCTCCGGTTTTTGAAACCTTGTCAGATGTATAAATCGTCTCCAGAGCGTTTCTAATCTCGAGATTGTGACGGTAATTTTGAGCCCACATGATATCACGTCCAGCAAGTCCTGCCTGTGTCATGTAGTACACCAGCTTTTGCTCTTTAAGTGTTAGGTCTTCAAAACCTGGTATCTGGTAACGTAATATCTTGATATCGGCAAACTGGCCTACTGTAAAATCAAAATCTGTTGTTGTTGTTTCCGCTTTCGCGAAAGCGTTATCATCTTTCTTTTCTTCTCCACATCCTACTGCGAGAACCGCTGCAATTGCTAGCGTATATATTCCTTTGTAACTCATAAGTTATGTAATAATTTGTGCACGTAAATATAGGGAAATTCCACACGATGAATTTTGTTATCTTTACTGCAAAACCAAACTACCTCCAATGAAATTTTTAAAATTTTTACTCTTCGTTATTCTTATTGTTGTTATTGCTGGAGCTATATACTTTGGTACTCAAGATGGTACTTATCAAATAGAAGCAACAAAGGAAATTAATGCCCCACGAGAAGTGGTTTACGATATTGTAAACGAATACAAAACATGGGAAGATTGGGGTCCTTGGAAAAAAGAAGAGCCTACTATGGTTTTTAATTACAGTGATAAAACTTCTGGCGAAGGAGCTTCATATAGCTGGCAAGGTGAGGTAGATGGTAGTATGACTACAACAGAAGCTGTGCCTCATAATTCTTTAAAACAAGATATGACGCTACAAACACCAGGAGGCGAACGTAAACCGGAGGTGTACTGGACTTTTGAAACTACAGAGCAGCTTGCAACTATAGCTACATGGGGAATAAAAGGTGAGCATACACTTATGGATAAAGTATATTTTGCGTTTACAGGAGTTGACTTTGAGGCCGATATGCAAGAAATGTACGAGAAAGGACTTACTGGTCTTGAGGAAGCTGCTCGTGAGGAAATAGGAAAATATGAAATCAATATAGATGGAATAACCCAATACAGTGGAGGGTTTTATCTTTACAGAACTACTTCTGCCAAAGCTTCTTCTGTACCTACTATCATGTCTCAAAATTATAATGGCATCTCTACATTTATGTCTGAAAATAATATTGCAGTAACTGGGATGCCTTTTACTATCTACAATGAGACATTTCCTAATGGTGATGTAATTATGACCAATGCATTACCCGTACGTGAAAAGATCATTGTAGCTGGAGATACAAACGTTTTTAGCGGTTACATGCCTACCGTGACTGCCGTTAAGGTAACACTTCGTGGCAATTATATAAATCTAGGGGAAGCATGGACTACTGCCATGAAACATGTGAAAGATAAAGGATATACTCTTTCTAAGGAAAAGCCTTTTGAAGTCTACGTGACAGATCCTCAAGATCATCCTAATCCGGCAGATTGGATTACGGAAGTTTATGTACCTATTGAAGATTTAAAATAAACATCCTTGAAAACTTTAATACTCGTTTTTATAGGTGGTGGTACGGGAAGTATTGCAAGATACCTTCTAGGTAAATTTATAAATGACCCTAGTTCTGGTATACCTTATGGCACATTTGCCGCAAACATTATAGGCAGCTTATTGATAGGTCTTATTTTAGGATGGGCACTTAAAAATAACACGCTCAATAGCAACACTACATTGCTACTAGCAACAGGTTTTTGCGGTGGCTTTACCACCTTCTCTACTTTTGCTTATGAGAATCACGTACTTCTTAAATCTGGAGATTTTATGACATTTGCGCTGTATGCCATTGCAAGTTTTGCACTTGGTATTCTTGCCGTGTTTGGAGGTATTGAACTAGCTAAGAGCTTTTAAGATATATAGCTGTTCGCTTTAAAGTCTATTGGCTACACTTTGATTCTTTTTTTCATCTCCTCTACAATATTAAAGGCAGCCGGACACATCTTTATGTTCTCCATAGTGAGCTTAGAAATTTGCTGAAATTTCTTTCTATCCGTATGAGGAAACTCTCTACAAGCTTTAGGCCTTACCTCATAGATAGAGCAATAATTATCTGCTCCTAGAAATGTGCATGGTGTTTCTTGCAGGACATAATCCTTCTCTTCATCGATACGTAAATACGTCTTAATAAAGTCAAATTCCTTCATGCGGAAGTGCTTTGAGATACGCTGGATATCCTTATCTGTAAAGAGTGGTCCCGTAGTTTTACAACAGTTTGCACAAGAGAGACAATCTGTTCTTTCAAACTCCTCTTCATGGAGTTCTTGCATGATGTAATCTAACTTTTTTGGAGGTTTACTGCGTAGCTTTGCAAAGAACTTTTTATTCTCATTCTGCTTATCTTTGGCAAGCTGCGGGAGGGCCTTAATAAAATCTTCCATGACGCAAAGGTAATCATAAAGCTATGGCAAAAGAGGTAGATATTTTTGGGGCTGCGCTCCAGGATTTTATTGATAACAAGTACACAGAAGATATCGTGGTGCACTCCTCTATTGCAGAAGATGATGTAATCCCCGTTCCTTACTTATTTAGGCCATTTGAAGAGATGCCAGCTATAGAGCAACAAGCATTATCACTTTCTAAGGGTGCCATACTTGACATAGGTAGTGGCGCTGGCAGCCATAGTTTATGGTTACAAGAACAAGGTCTTGATGTTACTGGAATAGATATAAGTGAGGGTGCTGTTACGCTTTCGCGAAAGCGTGGTTTACAAAAAGCCGTAAACTCTAATATTCTAGAACATAAAGGCAGCTACGATACTCTTTTATTACTCATGAATGGCACAGGAATTTTTGAACGTATATCAAAAATAGACAGCTATTTACAACATCTTAAAACATTACTCAACAAAGATGGGCAGATACTTATAGACGGATCAGACATTGCATTTATGTTTGAGGACGAAGATGGAGGTTTCTGGATGGATACACATCGTGATTACTATGGAGAAGTAACATACTCGATGAGCTATAAAGGAGCGCAGAGCTCTAGCTTTGACTGGCTTTATCTAGACTATGAAAGACTTGCATGGTATGCAAAAAAAAATGAGCTCAACTGTGAGCTCATTTTAGAAGGTGATCATTATGAATATTTAGCAAGGCTTAGCCTTACATAGTATATCCTTTTTCGGCAAGTTTATCTACCATCATTCTGTATAGATCTCTACTCCAGATTTCTGATATTTCACCAATATTTTGAGCAATATCTTGTTCGGCTGTCAGTATTTTTTGTCCTGTAGGTGTATTATAAAATACAGATACTTCTTTTTGTTGTTCGTAATCTAATGCTGTTTTGTCTATTAGTATTTGACGTCCAGCACCTGTTTCATAAAAAGCAAGCATATTCTGTATATCCTCCTGATTATAGGTTCCTCTATATGCAGAAACCAGCATATTTAAGATACGATCTACTTGTTTTGGCGTTTCTGTCTTTAATTCGTTCCACACAGCGTCTGGAACATTCTTACTAGCGTATTGATTTTTTAATAAATCAAAAAGACCATTTGTTGCGTTACTATACTGATCTGCAGTACCATTCACTTGAAAATATCTCAAAACTTGCTCGTGGTAGGTTTTCTCCTGCGAGTATCCAACTAAAGAAGTAAAGAGAAATACGGCTATAAATATTTTTTTCATCATTTTTGTTGTTATAATAAGGGCATAAATATAGAACATTATACACATGAAATCATTGAAACAGCTTGCATTTTTAATACTATCACTTATTTTTATTATAAGTTGTGACGATGATGACCCAACCACAATATCATCTGACCCAGCAGAGAATGCTGCAAATAAGCAACCTCTAGGAACCTCAGCAAATGAATTGCTATCTAGTGATGAGTTTACTAGCCTACGGGTTGAGATTGCATATCCTGCGGGTTTTAGACCAACAGATAGCACTATAGAATTATTAATTCCATTTCTAGAAGAGCGACTTAACAAACCAGATGGTATTACAATCGTAGAATCTACAATCACAACTGATACCGAAGGTCCTTATGACATAAATGACATCGTGGCCATAGAAGATGCAAATCGATCTGTTTTTAATAATGGTGATGAGATAGGAGTATGGTTATTCTTTTCTGACGAAAGTAACCCTACTGACACTGATACTTCTGTGGTATTAGGCACTGCCTATAGAAATACCTCGATGGTTATTTATGAGAAAACACTAAAAGATATCAGTGAGAATACAATAACTCCTGGAAATAGAACTGCGATTGAAACAGGTACTATACGTCATGAGTTTGGTCATATTTTTGGACTTGTAAACGGTGGGACACCACTAACCTCAGATCACCATGACGAGGAAAATGGTAGACATTGTAGCGTAGAAGATTGCTTAATGTATTTTCAAACCGTTACTACTATCTTTAATTCTAGTAATACAGCATCACTTCCTAATTTTGACGCGTTATGCATTCAAGATTTACAAGCAAATGGAGGATTATAGAATTTTATGCTAGCAACTAAAAAAGGGATTGACTTACGTCAATCCCTTTTTTTAATTCAATGTAAATCAATTTATTCTTCTACAAATGGCACTTCTTCAAGTTCTAATGTATCTGTATATTTCATAAGATACACGGCATTGTTTGAAAAGCCTCCTTTAGCTCTTGTTCCATACTTGAACTTATTTTCCACATAATCTGTCTCCACACCAGTAGCTGCTGCAGCATATAAGTCTGACGAGTATGCAAGACGTAGTAGTGTGTCATACATAACATCATAACCTCTTATTGCTGCCTCACTAGGACTTACACCATACATCGTCTCATAACTGTCAATAAAAGCCTTTGCTTTATTGTACTCATACTCTTTTTCTACAGATGGAAAATGGAAAGCAAGATTCTTTAGGTGATCATGCTGTATCTCATCACTATCATAAGCATTACCCCTGTTTGTAGTAAACATTACAACCTTAAGAGCACCTAACTGGCCATTAAGACTAGTAGTTACACTGCTAATTAATGGCACATCATTAGTCTCTACAATTACCCAGTTTTCTAGTTCGCTAGAAAGTTGTGATGGTATATCATCTGGATATAGATAATATCCTTTATCGTTAGAACGAGGAGTTACCGTCTTAAGATTTGGAAAAATAGCTCTCAATTTTGACAATGTTGAGCTATTTTTCTTATCTGCTATTACCACGATATTTTTACCGGATCCATTAGCCTTTAAATAAGAAAGCATCTTTTTACTTAATAGTTTATCCTCTGGCCATGACACAAAAATATTTTTTCTTCCAGCTACCTTGTTAGACCTAGGGGATATCACGGGTATGTTGCGTGAATTGAGTAGTGATGACACTCTATCTATATTATTTCCTAAAAGCGGCCCTATTACAGCATTAACCCCAGAAAAATCATTTGACTGTATAATAGTTTCTACTTTGCGTGCATTTGTTGCCGCGCCATCTTTACGATTGTATGAGGTATCATAGGTATCTACCGTAGTAGAAATACCAGCTTTTTTTGCATCTTGAACTGCCATAAGCATACCACTGTATAAGTCTAATGATAGTCTAAGAATACGATCATCTCTAAGTAAATTTTCATTTACCTCTGTATTCCCTGTATTTACACGCCCCACTCCAAAAGGAAGCATTACAGCAATACGTTTTGGTGAGAAGTCTGTTAATTGATTGAGCAAAGATCCTTTTTCACCTTCTAGAATGGTAACCTCAGGATTCCCTTGGTTTTCTGCAACGGCCTGTGTAGGCGTGCCAGATCCTGGGCTTCCTTTAGGCACTTTGAGAATCATACCTTCCTTAAGACCTTCGTCTAGTGCAGGGTTTAATGCTATCAGCTCGTCTGCTTCTAGCTTAAAAATGCGTAACAGGCTATATAGTGTATTTCCCTTCTGTACTTCATAAAAGGCATACTCATCATTATCAATGATAGTACTCTTTGCAAAATTTGCTTTAGGAACCCTAAGTTCATCCCCTATCTTTAGCCCATCTCTAAGCGACGGATTTGTACTTTCAAGCTCTGCTATAGTAATTCCATACTTTCTAGCAATTCCGTACTTAGTCTCTTTTGCAATTACATTATGCGTTATGTATGACACCTGTGTTTCTGGTAAACTTACCACCGCATCTGGCGTGCTAGTTTCTGAATAATTAACAGGTATGCGTAGCTTATCACCTTTGCGCAACACTTCACTATATAAAGACTTATTAAAACGTTTTATCACATCTTGAGAAACGCCATACTTTTTAGAAATGCTATAAAGTGTCTCTTTGCGCTTTACCTTGTGCGTCTTAAACTTTAAGTTGTCTTGATCAACGGTCTCTGTTTTATTTGCAACAGTTGCTGTAGATGGCAAGATTAAAACTAAGCCTTCGTAAACCTCCTCACGAGCATCTGGATTGAGTCTTGTGATATCTTTTGTGGTTATACCATACTTATCGGCTATATCATTTAGTGTTTCACCAGCTTTTACTTGGTGGGAAACAAACTTTTGAACAGTAGCAGTATAGCTAGATAATGCAGCTGCTGGTGTTGAGCACGCTTTCGCGAAAGCGCTAAAAACAACAATCGCAATTACAGTAATATATTTTTTCATAGTTAAGAATTATTCCCACTCAATAGTAGCAGGTGGCTTAGAGCTTATGTCATAGACTACTCTATTAACGCCTTTTACCTTATTAATTATATCGTTAGAAACTTTTTGTAAAAATTCATAAGGAAGATTTACCCAGTCTGCCGTCATTCCATCTGTACTCTCTACAGCTCTAAGTGCCACACATTTTTCATACGTGCGCTCGTCACCCATTACTCCTACTGAGTTTACTGGCAATAACATAGCACCTGCTTGCCATACTTTATCATATAATCCCCACTCACGTAGACCGCTAATAAATATATGATCTACCTCTTGTAAGATACGTACTTTCTCTGCGGTGATATCTCCCAGAATTCTAATCGCAAGACCAGGTCCTGGAAAAGGGTGTCTTCCTAAAAGTTCTTGTGACAACCCCATGCTCGCTCCTACTCTACGCACCTCGTCTTTAAATAACATTCTTAAAGGCTCAACTACTTGAAGTGTCATATAATCTGGTAATCCACCTACATTGTGGTGAGATTTTATAGTTGCACTAGGTCCTCCCGTTGCACTTACAGATTCAATTACGTCTGGGTAAATAGTACCTTGACCTAACCACTTTGCATTTTCTACAAGTTTACTTTCGTCATCAAATACTTCTACAAAAACGCGTCCTATAGCCTTACGCTTAGTCTCTGGATCACTCTCTCCTTCTAGCGCTTCCAAGAAACGTGCCGAAGCATCTACACCTTTTACATTAAGCCCCATACCTTCGTACTGCTTGAGTACTTGAGTGTATTCGTCTTTACGTAACAATCCATTATTTACAAAAATGCAGTATAAATTCTTGCCTATTGCTTTATGAAGTAATGTAGCTGCAACAGTACTGTCTACACCTCCAGAAAGTCCTAAAATCACACGATCATCATTAAGCTTTGCTTTTAGATCTGCAACCGTAGTATCCACAAAGGCATCTGGTGTCCATGTTTGTGCTACTCCTGCAATTTTCACTAAGAAGTTTTCTAAAATCTGCTTTCCATCTGTAGAGTGATATACTTCTGGGTGAAACTGTATTCCATAAGTTTCTTCCCCCTCAAGTTTATATCCGGCATTTTCCACATCATGAGTAGATGCTATGCGCTTTGCTCCTGCTGGTAATTTCTTGATGGTATCACTGTGACTCATCCACACCTGACTACCTGCAGAAACACCTTCTAAGAAAAGTTCGCCTTCGTCTACCACTGAGAGTTTTGCTCGCCCGTACTCACGAGTGTTAGATTGTCCTACCTCACCATCATAAAAGTGAGCTAGGTATTGCGCTCCGTAGCAAACTCCTAGAAGTGGCTTTTTACCTTTTATTTCTGAAAGGTCTGGATGCGGAGCATCCTCACCTCTTACAGAATGCGGTGATCCAGATAGGATTACAGCTTTGTAAGAAGACAAATCTTTAGGCGGATTATTAAATGGCTTTATCTCGCAGTATATATTTAATTCTCGCACTCTACGTGCTATTAACTGCGTGTATTGAGACCCGAAGTCTAATATGAGGACGTTATTTTGCATAGACAAAAATAGTATAATTTGACAGAGTACCTATAAAGACAAAAGGAGAAATATTAGGATTTTTTTTTAGAGCACTTTTAGTATTTCTGGGCATTTCTTACAATAGCTTAACCATGCCATAAATTCAACAATAATCATGTAACTCTGTTGATGATTTAATAACTATCAATAATTTAAAACATAAGATCTATAGCCACCAGTAATTAAAAAGACCCTCTAATCGGATTTTTTTATCGACTCAACGAGAAGTTGTAGGGTATCGTAGAGAGTCGATTTTGACGATAATAAAAAGTCTAACTTTGGTTATATATGTCTTCCTCTCATTATAAAATTATACAGTAAAGGTCATATAAATAATGTAATATTAGGCGCTATGACCGAAGATGAAAACAATCGCTATGACAAAGGAATTGATGAGTGGCGCAAACTTCCAGTTTTTAGACAAGGTGTTGTAATCCTGCATCTAGTGGAACATATTATAGAAGGTATAAAACTAGAGGACAGTAATCCTAACTCTCAATATAAAAAAGCGCTCTACCAGCGATATACACAACAAATGATGGATAATGCGATTCTTATTCCATCTGCCATAGCCACTGCTCATGGGGTAGATCTTTATGACCTCAAAATGGAGAATGCCACTGTAGTAAGAAAGGCAGCTAGAGAGATTATTCAAGACTCAAAAGGCTTACTAGCCTCTGGCTATAAAGATGTAGAATATCTCGATTTACTAGGAGATGCCATTGAGATGCTCAGACCTATCTTTGCACGATGGGTACAAACTTTTGATACCGCACAGTATATTATTGATAGATGGGGCCTATTTAATCCACCAGGTATAAATTTTGATGATCCGGCTCAAGCAATGAGCTCAGATTTCAATTCATTTTTAGACAACCTAGATGAAGATGAGGACTGGGACGATAATGACGAGAAGGACTCTCAATAATAGCACCTATTACTTATTTGAGAATGGGGTTTTGAGCAACAACATGTGATAATACGATTTGTGTTTTTGACTCTCCGTAAGATATAACTCTATCTATAAATTGCTCAAGGTGCTTTTGATTGCGCAACACGACTTCCATCACGATATTTTCATTACCAGTAATACGATAACAATTTACCACCTCTTCCCATCCTTTTACATTTTCTAAAAAGGGTTTCAATTTCCCCATAAAAGCTCTAATCGTAATAATTGCCTTAAGTTGATATCCTAGCGCTTCTTCTGATACTTCTGCCTTATACCCTAGTATAATTCCTGAGTCTTCCATCTTTCTTATGCGCTCCCCCACAGCAGGAGAACTAATTCCCACCTGAGTTGCGATTGCAGTATTAGACTGTCTTGCATTTTCTTGCAAACATTTTAAAATACGATTATTAAGTGTATCTACCATACAATTTAAACTTAAGAGCTAAAAATACAATTTTATTAAAGCAAAAAACCTCTTTTGCTTAATAAACCAAATTTACAATAACCATTCTAATTGTATTTTTACTTTACGATGAAAATAGTACAAGAACCTAAACTTCAACAATCTTTTGATATAAAGCGTCTTGCTTTGTACAATGAAGCTATGGATCTTTTTACGCTTTCGCGAAATCTTTCTAAAGGAAATTTGCAACAAAGCATTTTAAACTGTCCTTCAGAAAAAGAGCTGGCCACAAACCTATCTGAGTTTATTTCGCACACAGCATTATCACTACCCATGTCTATTGCTGAAGCCTCTATAACAGCCGACTATTCTAAGAAGCTGCACTTTCAAAAGCATATAGAAGAGCGTATAAGCCAACTTTCAAAGCTTTGCAAAAAACTAGAAATACTTTATCGTAATCGCTGTCATAGTGTACAACAGCTAGCACATACTGCTCACAAACTCGAGACAGGATTTAAAAAATGGTCTTTACAATTGACTAGACAGAACTAGTGCCTCAAGGACACTAAACTCTTTAAAGAAAATTGTCAATACATTAAGAGGGCTATGTTAAATAGCGTTAAGCAAATACTTCAATCTCAGTAAGCTAACTACTTTTAATATCAAATAACTATAAAACCAATTGTTATGAGAGATATTATATCACTTATTGTAGTACTTCTAATTATAGGCTGGCTCGTAGGCTATTTTGGCTTTGGAGATGCAGTTGGAAGTTTAATTCACATCTTACTTGTACTAGCTGTAGTAGGTATTCTCTACAGACTAGCCACTGGAAAAAAGTTATAAAAACAAATTAATCAATAAACCATAAAACAATGACTAAGAAATTTTTAACACTAGCAGCAATCGCAATTTTCACACTTTCATTTTCAAGCTGTAGAGAAAAAACTACTGGTGAAAAAGTAGGAAACGCAGTAGAAAATGCAGTAGATGATGTAGAAGACGCAGTAGACTAGCATCATTAAAAAGTTAAATAGAAAAGCCTTTCCATAACGGAAAGGCTTTTTTTGTTTCCACTGTTTACAAATGAAATGTTCTTAGCATTTCTTTACCAGACAGTTTTTAAAATGAGGGATTCATTTAGGAAACTCGTTGCATTCTATTTATCAATCTCAAATGACTCAATCCATTTGAGAACCACTATATAAATTTATATACGTTATAAAAACTGTTTTTGGATTACTTAGCATAAAAAAAAGCGCTATTTACAATTGACTTACAACTAGTTACCACCTAATCAAAAAAATATCGCTATTGAAATGTAAGCGTTGCCATAAAGCTCCGTCCAACCGAGCATAAGAATTTCAAATGGTAAAGCTTTAGTGATCACTATAACCAACATGAAATTACTAAACTGATTTTTAAAAAACATTTACGTTCAAAATCCAAAACAATGAAAAAAATAATTTCAATTTTCGTACTTATTTTAACAGTAACTTTCTCTGCACAAGCTCAAGATAAAATGATGAAGGAGAGCTCAAACAAAGTAATCGCATTAGAGCAAACTAAAGGAGAGTTTACTCAAAAGCAAATCGTAGTAAGTGAAGGTACTTACACGTTTTCAATTGCAAATAACAATGTAGGTACAGATGTAGGTTTTGTTTTAGTACCTAAAGGAAAAGATATTTCTAATCCAGAAAATCACATCAAAACTGCTTATGTAACTGCAGTAGTACCTAACAATACGACAGGAACTTCAAACGTTACAAAACTCACTAAAGGCGAGTATGTTTACTTCTGCCCACTTAACAAGACATCTACAGACAACGTTCTTGTAGTACAGTAATCTATAATAAATATAGCAAAGCCTTGTATAATCTTATACAGGGCTTTTTTTTAGTTATTTTTGTAATTCAAAAATAACACTATGAAATTATACTCAATGCTTCTAGCATCTTCTCTAGTTATCTTAAGCTGTAAAGAGAAGAATACTACTTCTACAAGAGATACAAACAACTTAAAAGTTGAAGCTACATTTACACCAACGACAGAAGCAGAAAAAATTGCTTATGCAAACGGTCTTGCAAACTGGAAAGATGTAAAGCAAATTGACTTTACATTTAATGTAGATCGCAACGGCGCTACTGTAGCAAATCGTTCATGGTCATGGAAACCAGTCACAAATGATGTGACTATGATTGCCGCTGGAGATACTATTTCATACAATCGCGCTACTGTAGACAGCACATCAATGCAAGCAGACCAAGGGTTTATAAATGACAAATACTGGCTTCTTGCTCCTTATCAACTTGTTTGGGATGAGGGAACTTCAATAAAAGTAACCGATAGTGTAATGAGTCCGCTTTCGCGAAAGCAAACTAAAAAACTCACTCTTCTCTACGGAAATGAAGGAGGTTACACACCAGGAGATGCCTACGACTTTTACTACGGAGATGATTATGTAATTACCGAATGGGTTTTTAGAAAAGGAAATGCTACAGAGCCTTCTATGATTACAACTTTTGAAGGTTACAAAAATATCGAAGGGCTCTCTATAGCAACAGATCACAAGAGTGAAGATGGTAGCTTTAGGCTATACTTTACAGATGTAAACGTCATCAAATAATATGAGCTTTACACAAAAAAAGAACAGCCCAAAGTGGAACTTAATCACTTTGGGCTGTTTTATTATCATCTGTACCGCAATGCTCTACTATGGCGATTATGGTACGCTAAGCAAGAACGCAGCTTCGGTTGCTGGGATTCCACTTATTCTAGGAGTTGCAACAGCTTTGCTATATGTTTTATCAAGATTAATTGGCAAACGATATAACTGGATTATTACTATCCTAGGAATTATGAGCATGCTCATGATTGCGATTCCTATTTTCTTTGGAGCCGCAAGAAATGCCTAATTACTTTTTCTTAGACATCGCTCTGTGACGCTCACGTGCAAGCAATGTGTTTTTAAGTAGCATTGCGATAGTCATAGGCCCTACTCCTCCTGGTACTGGCGTAATAAAACTCGCCTTTTTACTTACAGGCTCAAAGTCTACATCACCAGTAATATAATATCCTCTCTCACGAGTTTCATCTGGTACACGAGTGATTCCCACATCTACAATTACAGCTCCATCTTTTACCATTTCGGCTTTAAGAAATCCAGGAACTCCTAGTGCAGTAATAATGATATCTGCTTGTGATGTAATTTGCGTTATATTCTTAGTATGACTGTGTGTTAGGGTAACCGTAGAGTTTCCTGGGAAACCTTTACGCCCCATTAATATACTCATAGGTCTACCTACAATGTGGCTACGTCCTATAACCACGGTATGTTTTCCCTTAGTCTCTACACCGTAGCGATCCATAAGCTCAAGGATACCAAAAGGCGTTGCAGGGATAAATGTACTCATATCAAGAGACATCTTTCCAAAGTTTGTAGGGTGAAAACCATCTACATCCTTATCTGGATCTACTGCTAGTAATACTTTTTGAGTATCTATCTGAGGTGGTAGTGGTAGCTGCACTATAAAACCATCGATATCTTCGTTTTGGTTAAGCTCTTCAATTTTATCTAGTAATTCAATTTCACTAGTCGTGTTTGTCATGCGCACCATAGTAGACTCAAAACCTACACGCTCACATGCACGTACTTTGCTCCCTACATATGTGAGAGAAGCTCCATCATTACCTACAATCACAGCAGCAAGATGAGGAACCTTCTCACCATTTGCTTTCATTTTATCAACTTCGGCTTTGATTTCGTTTTTAATGTCATTTGATGTTTTCTTCCCGTCAAGAATAGTCATAGGTAATAGCGTTATGGTTTAGTTTGTATTTGTAAAATTAAAAAGGCACCCGTTAAGGCGCCTTTTTAGGATAATTTTATTTCATTTGATTCATCATCTGCATCATCTTGCGGCCTCCGCCTCCTTGCATCATTTTCATCATCTTACTCATCTGATTAAATTGTTTAAGTAGCTGATTTACTTGTTGCACAGATGTACCAGAACCTTTCCCTATACGTTTTTTACGACTGGCGTTTATCGTAGCGGGATTTTCACGCTCACTAGGCGTCATAGAGTGTATGATTGCCTCTATATGCTTAAAAGCATCATCATCTATATCTACATCTTTGAGCATCTTTCCGGCACCTGGGATCATTCCCATAAGGTCCTTCATGTTACCCATTTTCTTTACTTGCTGTATTTGTTTTAAGAAATCATCAAAACCAAATTGGTTTTTTGCAATCTTCTTTTGCAGTTTTCTAGCTTCTTCTTCGTCAAACTGCTCTTGAGCTCTTTCTACAAGAGATACAACATCTCCCATTCCAAGAATACGATCTGCCATACGTGAAGGATAGAATACATCTATCGCCTCCATTTTCTCCCCAGTACCTATAAACTTAATAGGTTTGTTTACTACAGATTTAATAGAGATTGCAGCACCACCTCTAGTGTCACCATCTAGCTTTGTAAGGATAACACCATCAAAGTTAAGGATATCATTAAAAGCTTTTGCTGTATTTACAGCATCTTGACCAGTCATCGAGTCTACTACAAAAAGTGTCTCTTGTGGTTGTATTGCAGTGTGTACATCTGCAATTTCTTTCATCATTGCCTCATCTACAGCAAGACGACCTGCTGTATCAATAATTACTACATTGTGACCGTTTGCTTTTGCAAAAGCGATACCATCTTGAGCAATCTTGACTGGGTTCTTCTCATCACGATCAGAATATACATCTACCTTGATCTGATCTCCTACTACGTGTAGCTGATCAATTGCTGCTGGACGGTATACATCACAGGCAACTAGTAAAGGTTTCTTTGTTTTCTTGGTTTTAAGGAAGTTTGCAAGCTTACCTGAGAAAGTTGTCTTACCAGAACCTTGTAATCCTGACATTAAAATAATAGACGGTGTACCAGAAAGGTTAATTCCAGCTGCATCACCTCCCATTAATTCTGTAAGCTCGTCTTTTACTAGCTTAACCATTAACTGTCCAGGCTGGAGCGTAGTTAATACATCTGCTCCAAGAGCTTTTACTTTAACACGGTTTGTAAATTCCTTTGCTGTCTTAAAGTTAACATCTGCATCTATAAGAGCACGACGCACTTCCTTAAGCGTCTCTGCAACGTTTACTTCCGTAATGCTACCGTGACCTTTGAGTACGTGTAGGGCTTTATCTAACTTATCACTTAAATTATCAAACATAGTTATCTGCTATTGTAAAGGTTGCAAATTTAAGTATTTGTAGTGGTTTATCAGTCGTATAATAATTACAGATTATATAAAAATGTCTATAAAAATCATAACAACCAGAACCAGACTACTAGGGTTACAAGTATAATTTAATCACACTTGCCCTTGTCCCACTCAAAAATAACACTGTAGTAAAGTACTACTGCCTATCTATACAACAAACCACCGAAGCATTAGCGCCACCTACTTAACTATTACAAATAAAAAAAGCCTCCTAAAAAGGAGGCTTTGTACTTAAATAAGATCAAGAAATTACTTCTTGAACTTAGCGTATTTGTTTTTGAACTTATCAATACGTCCAGCTGTATCTACAAGCTTAGCTTTACCTGTATAGAATGGATGTGACGTTCTAGAGATTTCTAATTTTATTAAAGGATACTCAGTTCCTTCGATCTCAATAGTTTCTTTAGTATCTGCAGCAGATTTTGTTAAGAACACCTCATCATTAGACATGTCTTTAAATGCTACTACTCTAAAATTTTCTGGGTGTATATCTGCTTTCATTATAATCGTACTTAAAATTATTCTATTTTTCGAGGTGCAAATTTACACAAATTTTAAAAACGAACAACTATTTTTTAAAATAAATATCACCTATTTCACGAAGTTACGATTTTTCTACGCTCGGTGTAACGATATTGTATATTTGTGTACTAACTGACCATAACCCAAAACAACCATTATTATGATATTAGAAGACAAACCAACATCTGCAAAAGATGTAATGCTCAAATTTGGTCTAGTACTAGGTATACTAGCCATTCTCTTTAATGTAATATTATACGTAACAGATAACTTCCTTGCCCCTCATTGGTCATTAGGGGTTCTCAATTTTATAATGACAGTAGTAGTTATTATTCTAGCTTTAAAAGCTTTTAAAGAAAGTAACGGAGGTTTTTTAAAACTTGGACAAGCGATTAAAATTGGCTTAGGAGTATCACTAATAGCAGCACTTTTAGGTGCTCTATGGGTTCTCGTACTCACTCAAGTTCTGGAACCTAATTACTCAGAACTAGCACTTGATGCGCTACGTACTCAAATGATTGAGATGTATCCAGACATGACAGACTCACAAATAGATCAGACTATTTCTTTTCAAGAACCTTTTACTAAGATTGGCTTTATGATTCCTATTGCTATCATGCTGTCATTATTTTTCGGCTTCATTATCTCTTTAATAGGAGGTTTAATAATGAAAAAAGAAAACCCATACGCAGACGCTTAAAAACTATTTATGCAAATATCTGTTGTCATACCTCTACTTAATGAGGAAGAATCACTTAAAGAACTACACCATTGGATTTCAGAAACTCTGGAAACCAATGGTTTTTCTTATGAAATCCTATTTATAGATGATGGAAGCACAGATGGTTCTTGGGAGGTGATAGATACGCTTTCGCGAAAGCGTGATAACATCAAAGGAATTCGCTTTAACCGCAACTACGGTAAATCACAAGCACTACACGCAGGTTTTGAAGCTGCCGAAGGTGATGTGATTATCACTATGGATGCAGATTTGCAAGACAATCCAGAGGAGATTCCAGACTTATACCGAATGATTACCCAAGATAAGTATGACCTAGTCTCAGGGTGGAAAAAGAAGCGCTACGACTCTGTCATCGCAAAAAATTTACCTAGCAAACTCTTTAACGCAGCAGCGAGAAAAACTAGCGGACTCAAACTACACGACTTTAATTGTGGTTTAAAAGCTTACAAAAGAGAAGTAATAAAAACCGTAGATGTATATGGCGAGATGCACCGCTACATCCCAGTGCTTGCTAAGAATGCAGGATTTTCAAACATAGGTGAAAAAGTAGTACAGCATCAAGCTCGAAAGTATGGTGAGACTAAATTTGGTATGGAGCGCTTTTTAAATGGCTTTTTAGATTTACTCACAATTTGGTTTTTAGGAAGTTTTGGAAAGCGACCTATGCACCTTTTTGGAGCCTTAGGTGTACTCATGTTTGTAATAGGTTTTGGGTTTGCCGGCTATTTAGGTGTAGATAAACTATTTGTGAATAGAGCTGGTAGACTTATTACGGAGAGACCACAATTTTACATCTCACTTGTTGCGATGCTTATAGGTATTCAACTATTTATTGCTGGCTTCTTAGGAGAACTCGTACTAAGATCAAAACGTGATAAAAAGAGATATAATATTAAAGAGACTATATAACACGTAGCTCACCACGTAGACAACAATCGTGGGAGCTTTACAAATTATAACAAAATCGTATTTTTGTTAGTAAACAACACTTATCCTTATGGTATACCACGATCCCGCTATTTTAGAGAAAGCAAATGCATGGCTTACAGCAACCTTTGATGAGGAAACTCAGCAAGCCATTAAAGAAAATATCGCTCACAATCCAGAGGAGCTAGCAGATAGTTTCTATAAGAATTTAGAATTTGGTACTGGCGGTATGCGCGGTATCATGGGAGCTGGGACTAACAGAATTAATAAATATACATTAGGAAAAAACACTCAAGGTCTATCTGACTACTTGCATAAACAATTTCCTAATAAGGACATAAAGGTCGCTATTGCTTATGATTGCCGTCATAATAGTAAAGAACTTGCCCAAGTGGTTGCAAATGTATTTTCGGCAAATGGCATTAAAGTTTTCTTATTTTCTGATCTAAGACCTACACCAGAATTGAGTTTTGCTGTGCGTCATCTAGATTGCCAGTGCGGTATTGTACTCACTGCAAGTCACAACCCTCCAGAATACAACGGTTACAAAGTGTACTGGGAAGATGGTGGACAACTTGTGCCACCACAAGATGCCGAAATTATAGCTATGATTGAGGCGCTTGACTTTAGTGCCATAAAATTTGAAGGAAATGATTCCCTTATTGAACTTGTCGATAAGGATGTAGATAAAGCTTTTATAGATGCAAGTGTTGCAAATGTATCTTTTGGTCTTACTAGTAAAACAAAGAAGGACCTCAATATTGTATTTACCTCATTACACGGCACCTCTATCACGCTCGTTCCAGATACGTTGAGACAAGCTGGTTTCACCACACTTAATATTGTAAAAGAACAGGAGGTTCCAGACGGTAATTTCCCTACAGTGGTTTCTCCTAATCCAGAAGAAACTGCCGCTCTTAAAATGGCGCTAGAGCTTGGTGAAGAAAAAAATGCAGATATAGTCATAGGTACAGATCCAGACTGTGATCGCCTAGGTATTGCTGTGAGAGGTGATGATGGCAAGCTTACCATTTTAAATGGTAATCAAACTATGATCTTAATGACTGATTATTTATTAGAACGCTTTCGCGAAAGCGCAGATCAACACACAGCACCATTTATAGGAAGCACCATTGTGTCTACACCTATGATGGATGTACTTGCAGATGCCTATGATGTAGAATGTAAAACAGGACTTACTGGCTTTAAATGGATTGCCAAAATGATTGTGGATTACCCTAACCAGCACTTTGTAGGTGGTGGTGAAGAAAGTTTTGGGTACATGGTAGGAGATTTTGTAAGAGATAAAGATGCCGTGACCGCTACCCTACTCGCCTGTACGATTGCTGCGCAAGCAAAAGAACAAGGACAAACACTGTTTGAAAAACTGAAGTCGCTGTACGTAAAACACGGTTTTTACAAAGAAACACTCATTGCCCTTGTAAAAAAAGGACAATCTGGCGCAGAAGAAATCAAGCAAATGCTCAAAAATCTTCGCCTAGAGCCTATGAAAGAAATTAATGGAAGTAAAGTGATACGTGTAGAAGATTACCAATCGTCTACTAGTCGTGACCTGCTTACGGGAGAGACCACTACCATTGATGTTCCTAAGTCTAATGTGCTTATATTTTATACAGAAGATGGCAGCAAAGTGGCAGCACGACCAAGTGGTACAGAACCTAAAGTAAAGTTCTATATAAGTGTAAATGATCCGCTAGCTTCGCTGAGTGAATATGACACAATTTCTGCTTCACTAGATAAACGTCTTGCTGGTATAAAAAATGCATTAGGCGTTTAAACAACTCAATAGTTCGCGCAAGCGGAAACACCCTATGGAATATTTTAAGAAGATTCTCAAGTTTGCCATTCCTTATAAGAAATACGGATTTTTAAATATTTTGTTTAATATTTTATATGCTCTTTTTGGTACGTTAGCTTTCGTCTCCCTTATACCCATGCTTACAGTGCTACTTAAACAAGTGGATCCTGTGAGAATAAGACCTACTCTTGAATCTTCTAGCAGCTTAAAAACCTTTCTAGATGACTCTCTTAACTACTTTATCAATACGCAAACTGATCTGCATGGAGACGTTTATGTATTGGGTATCATGGTTGGCCTTGTCATTGTGACCTTTTTATTAAAAAACGTCTTTGGATACCTAGCAAACTACTTCATTACCTATCTTAGAAATGGAGTACTTAAAGACATTCGTAATAAGATGTACAACCGTATTGTCCATCTTAACTTGAGTTTCTACTCAGAAAAAAGGAAAGGAGATACTATTGCAAGAATCACCTCTGATGTTCTTGAAGTACAACATTCCTTTTTATCGATACTAGAACTTTTTATAAGAGAACCTCTCACTATTCTATTTGCGATAGGCACTATGTTATTCATGAGTGCACAGCTTACTCTGTTTGTTTTTATTTTTATTCCTGTAGCTGGATTTATAATTTCAAAAATTGGAAAAAGTCTCAAAAAGAAATCAGGTCAAGTACAGACAGAACAAGGATATTTCTTGTCCCTCGTAGAAGAAACACTAGCCAATCTTAAAATTATAAAAGGATTTGCAGCCGAAGATAGAATGGAAACCAAGTTTCAAACCTCTACTAGCAATTTTGAAAAATACAGTAATACACTTACACATAGGCAAAACTTAGCATCTCCCGTAAGTGAGTTTCTGGGAATTACAGTTATCGGAATCTTATTATGGTACGGTGGTAATATGGTATTAGATGGTTCTGGAGGATTAGATGGGGCTCAGTTTATTGTTTATATGGGTTTAGCTTACCAAATTTTAACCCCTGCAAAAGCAATAGCAAAAGCAAGTTATTCCGTTAAAAAGGGAGACGCTGCTGCCGCTCGTATTCTAGAAGTTTTAGAAACTGAAACAATTATAAAAGATAACCCCAAAGCCGTTAGCAAAGATACTTTTAACAGTCGTATAGGTTTAGAGGGCATCTCTTTCAAGTATGATGAGGAAAGTGTACTCAAGAACTTCACACTCAATGTAAAGAAGGGACATACTGTAGCACTAGTAGGGCAATCTGGTTCTGGAAAAAGTACTATTGCAAATCTAGTTACTCGTTTTTATGATGTTAATAAAGGAAACATAAAAATAGACGATACAGATATAAGAGATATTTCTAAAAAATCCCTACGTAACCTCATGGGCTTAGTCACTCAAGACGCTATTCTCTTTAATGATACCATACGTAATAATATTAATCTAGGTAAAGAAAACGCCACTGACCAAGAAATTATTGATGCATTAAAAATTGCCAATGCATGGGAGTTTGTAAAAGACCTTCCAAAGGGGCTTGATACTAATATAGGTGATAGTGGTAATAAATTAAGTGGAGGGCAAAAACAACGCCTCTCTATTGCTAGAGCGGTTCTCAAGAATCCGCCTATTATGATTCTAGATGAAGCTACCTCAGCATTAGATACAGAAAGTGAACGACTCGTTCAGAAAGCGCTAGAAAACATGATGAAGAACAGAACTTCAATCGTAATTGCTCACAGACTTTCTACCATTCAAAATGCAGATGAGATTGTAGTCATGCAAAAAGGAGAAATTGTAGAGCAAGGAAAACATCAAGAGCTTATTGATAAAAAAGGTATGTATCACAAACTAGTGTCGATGCAATCTTTTGAAGAAGCTTAGACTAGTCGTTTTCTTTTACGATGACAACGGTTGCTGTGTATCCAGATGCTAGAAACCAAGTGTTTGAAGAAATCACCTTTTTCATATCGTCATACATTACAAACTGTGCTGTATTTGCTCCTACTGAGCCTTGATTAAGTGCCTTAATTTCTATTTTATTAAATCCTTTTTTAAGATCGAGATAAAATCCTTGAAACTGGCCTTCAAGAAATATTCTAGGATGCACAATCGTATCATTGACACTCACACTTACTAGATCTCCATCTACAGCGCCGTGATCTCTATACGTAAAGTTTACAAATTTAGAACCGCTTTTAAAGTCTCCTAGATTTTGGTTTCTAAAATATTCTGGACGAAGTTTTTCTATATCTTTTTCTTGAGACTTATTCATTTTATTCTCTAGAGCAGTATACGTTTTCTCTGCAAAGTCGGTGCCTTCCATAAAATTGATCTCTCTTTTCTCATTTGATTTAAAAGGATCTTTAAGCTTTACTTTACTCTTAAAAATAAGGGAGCCCGACTGTACATCACTGCTCTTTTCTCGTGCCATAGGTGCTATAAACACAGGCGCTGGTACATCATTAGGCTGCTTCCCCTTAATTTCTATAGAAGCACTAGGCGCATCTATTTGAGCCTGTGCACTTAGAGTAACCAAGAGTAAGACTAATAATGGAACAACCTTAATTGATATGGGGAAAGTAGTTTTCAAATAGTAAGTGAGTCGATGTAACATTTTAAAATTATGGCTTCCATGCATATTTACCATAAAGTATGCCATTGTTTCTTAAAAGTACGCTTTCGCGAAAGCGTACCAGCAAACAAACGCAATCAAAGATAAAATATTTGAAATTTATAGCTCAATATATCAGTTGGCAAAATTTCTTGTTCATTACAACATATTAAGAAATAAATTAAAATGTAATGCGTTCTTACCTCATCAAACAAATGATATTTATGAAACTACGTGCACTACTTGCTATTTTTATCTTAGCCTCCTTGTCTTTTTCTTGTAGCTCAAGAGATGATGATGGAAATAGCGCAACAGATATAGATTGTCTTAACTTAGGAACCCAAGAGCTTGATATTACGATACAAGAATCGTTTACAACATTACCTTCAAAGGTGTCGGTATTCTTTAAAGTCAACGGTAGCGACGGAAGTCCTGTGGCAGGGTTAACGCCTTCTAATTTTACGATTTTTGAACAAGGTCGTAATAATGATTGCTACAATGAAATTTCAAATTCTGAGGCATCAGGGGTTATATCTCCAAATGCTCAAATTTTTTCAAATAATACATTACTAGTTTTAGACTTAAGTAATAGTGTATTGAGCACAAGCTTGCAAGAGCTTAAACAAGCTTCTAGCAGTTTCATATCTAATGTGATGCCAGCAATCTCAACAGATTCATTTAAAATGGCTATTTACTGGTTTGATGGAGAAGATGTTCTTCATGAGCTACAACCACTTACCACGAGTGCAGCTGTACTTCAAGAAGCTATAGATGGAATTACAGAAAACATAAGCAATGATCCTTCTACAGATTTATATGGGGCCGTAATTAAGGCTTCTGAAATCGCAAATAATATTATTGATACTTCTGAAAATGAAGAACTATTTGCTGCAGCATCTGTCGTAGTTTTTACAGATGGAACAGATCAAGCAGCAAGATATACAGAACAAGAGGCGGTAGATGCAGTTTCAAATGCAGATGATGATATAAGCTTTTTTACTATAGGCTTAGGCTCAGAGATAGATGAAGGCATACTTTCTAAAATAGGATAAACAGAAAGTGTTTTTGCAGCTGATGCTGCAGAGTTAGAGTCTGTATTCAATGATATTTCTAATGGAGTAGCAGGACAAGCAAATAGCTTTTACTTGTTTGAATACTGCAGCCCAAAACGTGATGGAAGTGGGATGAGTAATCTTGTAATTCAAGTAATTAATGGCGGGCAAGATGGTCTAGTGCAAACTTCTTTTGATGCAACAGGATTCACTAGTGGTTGTGAATAGGTATTTAAACCCTTTAATTTGAGTACTTAATCGATATAAAACGCATATTTACAGATTGATACGATTGCATATTACTGTTATCATATAGTATTTTTGATAATAGTAATATCTTTGTAATATGTTAGTATCAGAATCAAATCTCAACAATGTATTAGAAGACGTGTACATCTTAGACACAGGGACTTACTATTTTTTTGAGGATTTTATCATCTCAGAAATTAATGAAGGTTTACTCTTTGACTGGAATATGGCTCAAGAACTTATCAATCTAGCCGAAAACCATTACGGCAAAAATAATAAGGTAGCTTACATATCTAACCGCGTACACTCCTACTCTTTAGTGCCTCAAGACTGGCTTAAATTTTTTAAGGCTCGCAATTCTATTAGTGCTTTTGCTGTAGTATCTTATAATGAAAAAGAAAAGTCTGATATACTTATAGAACGTCTTTTCTTTAAATCTAAAATTAAAAAATTCTTTAACCTCAATGATGCGGTTGCTTGGGCGTCAGAGCAGCAAAGAGAATATAATGTAAAAAAGACTACGGCTTAATCTTAGTTTTAAGTACTGGGGATTTATAATAGTTTATTCCTAAGATATTCATCCTATTATAATGCTTATTTAATCGCAACTTATAGGAATCCCAGTTATAATTTTTACGCTTACTCCAGCCTAACTCGGCGTGACCTATAAGCCTAGGAAAAGCAAGATATTCAATATCATCAGAGGATTTTATGGTCTCAGACCACAAAGGAGATTCGATTCCCAACACTTGTGAAGGCGGCACATCCTTAAAAATTTGTGATGGTTTCCAGATATAAGCACTATCCACCTCAACCGTTCCAGCCCAAGTAAGACCTACAGGTGATTTCTTAGTATATTTCATATCCAAGTACATGCGCTTTGCAGGAGATAAAATAACTTTTGCACCTTGAGCAAGTCCTCGTGATGCGGTAGTGGTTCTTTGCCAGTGTTGTACTATGTAAGTACTATCTACACCGGCACTTTCTATCTCTTCCCAACCTATCACTTGTTTTTTATATTTCTTTACTATTGAAAATACTTTATTGAGAAAAATATTATAATCCTTTTTTGAAGTGACATGAGATTCATCACCTCCTAGATGTATATATGTTCCAGGTGTCATTGCTGCTATTTCCTTTATCACATCCTCTACAAAGGCGTACGTAATATCTTTATCTACGCACAAGGTGCTAAAACCTACACGCATTCCCCTATACAACTTAGTAGCTTTACCATTACAGTTGAGTTCTGGATAAGATGCCAGTGCTGCGTTAGTATGTCCAGGCATGTCAATCTCTGGAATCACCGTAATAAATTTTGACTGAGCATAAGCTACAATGGATTTATAATCCTCTTGAGTATAAAACCCTGGGCGTTCACCACGTACAGACGAGCTCCCTCCTATTTCTGTGAGTTTAGGCCATGATTTTATTTCTATACGCCACCCTTGATCATCGGTTAAGTGTAAGTGCAATTTATTGAGTTTATACAATGCCATTTGATCAATGAGACGCTTTACTTCATCTACGGTAAAGAAGTGACGCGCAACGTCTAGCATCATACCTCTATACTCGTACTGCGGTTCATCAATAATTTTTAGACCTGGGATGACTAGACTATCAATCTGCTTGCCTGCGATAAGAGCATCTGGTAATACTTGCAATAGCGTTTGCATACCTCTAAAGACACCAGTAGGTGTAGATCCAGCAAGTGACAGCCTCTTGTTATTTATAGCAAGTACGTATCCCTCTGGAGAAGGTATACTGTCACTGGACACTATATTAAATGAAACAACATTTTCATCTACTTCATTATCTAGTATTAATGGAAAAGGCGTTTGTTTTAAAAGACTTTTAAACTGCGTGGCAATTGCTTGCACTTCTGGCAATGTATCACTCATCACTCTCGTTTCTTGATCAAAGAGAAAACCGTAATCCTCCTCAACTATCTGATCTGGAATTGGGATAAGAACGAGCTTATCAATATTTGTAGATACCAGATTTTTTTCCTTTTTACAAGAAAAAAATGAGATACAAATAAGAAGCATGAAAAATCTAAAAGCCATAATCCAACACTAGTTTAATCTATAATAACCACACTTGAGATATGCTCCTTCTGGAAAACTAATAGGGTGATCACTATCATGATACGTCTTTCCTTCTACTGTAAACTTGCGATCTGCCTTTTTAATATTGAGTTCACAGATGTCAAAAAACGCCTCTGCTTCTACTCTAGATGAGCAAGATGCTAGAACAAGCATCCCTCTTTTGGCTGTTAATTTGGTTCCTAATTGAGCCAGTCTAGCATAACTATTTTTAGCTGTGTTAACTTCTTTTGCACTTTTGGCAAAACTTGGTGGATCTATCACAACAATATCATACTTTTCCCCATCATCTATAAGTTGCTGTAAGCCTACAAAAGCATCTATGGCTAGAATCTTATGTTTTCCTCTATGTTCATTGAGTTTACCATTTTCTAGTGCAACTTGCAATGCCTGGGCACTTATATCAAGGCTCAACACCTCTTTTGCTCCTCCAGCAAGTGCGTGTACAGAGAATCCTCCAGCATAGCTAAAAACATCTAGCACCGTCTTACCTTTTGCCATGTCTCCTACTCTTTTTCTATTGTTGCGGTGGTCTAAAAAGTATCCTGTTTTATGCCCATGAATCACGTTTGCCGAAAAATTCACTCCATGTTCTACAAAACGAATCACTTCATTACTAAGAGTTCCATATATAATCTGGCCATCTGTAAATCCATGTGACTTACCTTTGGCTACGTTTCGACTTAAGCGCAATACCATTGTATTTGCTTTTGAGGTTTCAATAAGCTCAGGTAATATTTCTTCGAGATATGGAAACCAGATAGCGCTGTAAATTTTTACAACAATGACATCATTATAAACATCTGCTATGAGTCCTGGAAAACCATCATTCTCTCCAAAAATGAGACGATAACTATTGGTGTTTGTCCTTAATAGCTGTTTTCTCAAGAAGAATGCTTCTTTTATTCTAGTTTTAAAGAACTCCTCATTTATTGTTGCCGGTACGTTACTAAGAACCTTTATTCTTATAGGAGAATCTGGATCATACAATCCTATTCCAAACACTTTATCTGATCGATTATCAAAAAGAATGGCAATGTCACCAGAGGTTCCAGCTTTATTAAGCTTTGCTATACTATTTTCAAAAATCCAAGGATGTCCTTGTTTTACAAGCTTTTCGGCATTTGTAGTGAGGTGTACTGCAAGTCTCTTTGTCTTTATTTGAGGTAAATCTATCATGTAAGATGTAGTATTATGTAATTACGCTTTCGCGAAAGCGTGAAAAAAACCAAATTAATCGTAATTTTCCAGTATGAGAATGTATCGCACGCTTTTTTTAGTAGTATCGGCCCTTTTTTTTCTAACCTTTCAAAGTGATGATGAAAGTCCGCTGGTAAATATAGACCAGTTTGACTCAACTTTTGCATACGATGTACGTTATGCTACAGATGATAATTTTTTAAAACAAACAGTTTATGACTGTGTGCAATGCTTACTCATACCAGAGGTGGCAGAGGCGCTTGTAGATGCAAATAATTACTTCTGTGAGTTAGGCTACATGATAAAGCTATATGATTGCTACAGACCATTATCTGTACAGAAGAAAATGTGGGAAATTTATCCTAATCCAGGTTACGTAGGAAATCCATATGGTAGTGGTTCCATACATAATCGTGGAGCTGCCATAGATATGACTATTGTTAAGCTTGATGGCACTCCGCTAGATATGGGGAGTGACTATGACTTTTTTGGTAAAGCTGCTCATATTGATCACCCACATAATGAGACCATAACTGCAAATAGAAAGCAATTATGGTCTGTTATGAAAAAATTTGGTTTCTCACCTATTCGTACCGAGTGGTGGCACTTTAATTATAATGCAAAGAACTATGGTCTCAAAGTGCTCGACATCGATTTTGACTGTGAGTAATTTTATTTAGGATCTAGCAATTGCTCTATGCGTGCAAGGGCATCTTCATAGTGATATTTTGTAATCGTATTTACATTACTATTACGCGCTGAGCGTAGTTTGCTACGCAGTTTTCCTAGCTCACCTCTTACTAGCGGTCGCACATCTGATACACTTACATCATAGTATAGAGTTCCTTCAAAACCTGGTCTACTAGCTCTCGCTCTCGGTCCTTGGTCTGTCATTAAAAACTCCATTCTATCTAAGTAAGAACGCTGTAAATTACGACGGTACAAATCTACCGAAGTGCCTCTGCTAGTTTCTGACCAGATACCATTTCTAAGGTCTGAAAGCATTTCTAATGCGCTATAATAATCTGTTTGCGTAGTCTCTGCATCAATAAGACGGCCTATTCTGTCAAAACTCAGGATTCTATTAAGATAACGTGATTGTGTTCTTCTCACCTTCTCTGCATATCCTGCGTGATCTATGTTTTGCATGATTGCCGGATCTACAAGCCATGTAGGAGTTTCAAAAAGATTGTTTTGTAACCAGCTCATAGATTCTTTTTGCACAGCTTTATCTAGGTGCGTATACACGACTCCGGATTGTGAAGGCATTTTAATATCTTCAAAAACTCCTCCTATATTTGTTACCACATGACCTACAAATCTGCTATACACACCTACAAGCTCTCCATAAAGTTCTTCTAGATCTCCGTAGTCGTTTGTTTTATCTGACGTCCAGCTAGGAAGATTTTGTGCTACATAACGCAAGTTCTTGAGTCCGTAGGTACTTGCTTTTACTGGGTCATTACCTATAGATTCTGTCTGTGATTGCGGATCAAAGCTACTAGACTGTCGTCCAAATTTAAAACGAGGATCTCCCGCTTTTTCTTGAATCCATTTATTAAGAGTTGCTTTTTCCATTAACGGTGAAGAAGCGTCTGGTAACCAGCGGTAACCCCAGTTAGTCGCATAATGATCATAAGGTCCCATCTGGCGTACAAAACGAATGTTTGTATCTCCTGGTTGTGCTATATAATTATATCTAGCATAATCCATAAGACTAGCTGCAATACCATTTTCTTGTGTAAAAGCTCCGTCTCTGTAAGACTCTACATCATAGGCATAACTAGCTGCCATGTTATGAGGAAAACCTAATGCGTGACCTACCTCATGGGCAATAACCATACGCATCATCTCTCCTATTTCTTCATCTGGTGTATTTAAAGTTCTAGCACTTGGATTTGCTGCTCCAGTTTCAAGAAGGTATCTATTTCTATAACTACGCAGGTGATTATGGTACCAGATAATATCACTTTCTATAATCTCACCACTACGCGGATCTGAAACACTTGGTCCCACAGCATTACGCGTAGTACTCGCCACATATCTTACAACAGAGTATCTTATATCTTCTGGGCTAAACTCTGGATCTTCTTCTGGCGTAGGAGCATCCTTTGCGATAATTGCATTTTTAAAACCTGCTGTTTCAAAAGGTTTCTGCCAGTCTTCTATTCCTTGTTTTATGTACTCTTTAAGGCTTTCTGGTGTTCCTGGATCTAGGTAATAAACTATTGGTTTTACAGGCTCTACAAGCTCGCCTCTTTTATATGCTTCTGGATCACTAGGCTCTAGTCTCCAGCGACGAATGTATGTTTTCTTATCTGCTTTTAAGGCATCGCTTCCATAATCATACTGATTTACAGTAAAGAATCCTACCCTTGGATCATATAATCTAGGTTGCATTGCTACTTCTGGAAGCAGAATCATAGATTGATTCACTTGTAAACTTATACTCTCTGCCGAACGTTCTGTAGGTGGCTCTGAGGCATCATATGTAAAGTCTTGCTTTACTTCAATATTTTCTGGAAAACTCTTAACGCTATTGATAAAGCTACGACTACCGTCAAGTTTCTTTACTTTATATTGTTTGCGCAAGCGTCCAGATAGCGGACTAATTGCTTTTACATCTGTAGAAAATAATTTTGTTACATCTACTACTACGGCAGTAGAGTCTTGATTAAAGGCTGCTACATCAAAGGCATATAATGTAGGTTCGTAATTATTTACTCGTACAGAGTTGCTTATTGCCTTGGTGCTATCTGCAACATTTGTATATGATTTTATCTTAAGTAACACCTTATTTTGAAAACGCTGCCAGTGCACAACTTGCTCGTTAGTTTTTGAGCCAGCATTCATGTATCCTCCACCTAGTCCATTAGGAATTTGAGCAATACGAGTAACCCACAGCATGTCTTTTTCAAGTGCTGTAAATGGGATTTCATAGTAAAAATTATTCTTTACTTTGTGTACTTGAAATAAGCCAGAATCTGTTACTGCTTCTTTTGTAATTACCTCAGCATAAGATTTGATTGCATCCTTATTAGCTTTTTTTGGAGGTGAGACCTGCTCTTTTTTGTTTTTTGACTTACGTTTTCTCAATTCTTTGCGTTGTGCAAATGAATCTTCAACGTTTAAAAATGTGGCAATGAGACAGAGAAGTAGTATTCTTTTCATGGAGTTTATTTAAAGTACTCCGAAAATAAGAATTGAGTGCAACGAGCAAGATTAATTTTAGATAACATTAACAGAATACGGACGTATTAACATTAGTGTTTATCACTCGCTATTTGTCCAGTCTATCTTTTACAAATTCTATTTGCGTTTTACCATGTGCCTGCGCCTTTCCATCTTCATCTAGACCTACCATCACAATACGTTCAATACTAATAATAATCTCTCGAGTCATCTTATTGCGCACCTCACATCTCAATATAAGAGATGCAGTGCCAAACGCCGTGGCTTCTATCCCTATTTCTACAATATCACCTTTTTTTGCACTTGAACGAAAGTCTATCTCACTCATATACTTTGTAACCGTCCTAGGGTTTTCGAGTTGAATGATGGCATAAAGTGCTGCCTCTTCATCAATCCATTCTAAGAGCCTTCCGCCAAAGAGTGTTCCATTAGGATTTAAGTCTTCTGGTTTTATCCATTTACGTGTGTGAAAATTCATCATATTTGGGTTGAGATTTATCTAAAGTTAACAAAAAGATGTGTCACGCTTTCGCGAAAGCGTAATTAAATAATTCATTTTATCACATCATCAATAATCTTCATAAATATGAAGAGTAACTCATAAAATGACTCTTATAAAATAGCAATTATAAATGCTTGAGAATATCGCTAGAAGCTTTAAATGACTTAAAACGCTCGTGAGTAATCTCTATATCTACCTGCTCATGCGCCCATGTAGTATGGAAAGGAATATGAAATGCATGCCCTCCTATTTCTAAGACTGGCAGCACATCAGACTTTAATGAATTACCTATCATTAGAAAAGAATCAGGTTTGATATCTAGGTGCTTCACTAGCTTAAGATAATTTGCTGGCTGCTTGTCTGACATCACTTCTATGTGATGAAAGTATTTTGAAAGTCCAGATTTTTCTAGTTTACGCTCTTGGTCGAGAAGATCTCCCTTAGTAGCCACTACAAGTTTATACTTATCAGATAACTGCTCTAGCACCTCTTCAATACCATCAATAAGATCTACAGGAGCGTTAAGCATTTCTTTACCTATATCTATAATGCTTGCAATAATCTCATTAGTTACCTTCCCTTCAGAAACTTCTTGCGCACATTCAATTAGTGATAAAGTAAAAGGTTTTATCCCGTATCCGTAAAGAGAGAGATTGCGCATTTCCATCTCAAAAAGTCGTTGCTGGCATGCATCATAATCTATATAAGGGCTCAGTAACTTACACACCTCATCTTCGGCATCACGGAAGAACGTTTCATTAACCCATAAGGTATCATCTGCATCAAAGGCGATTGTTTGAATATTGTTCATGGTATTGTTTTAAGTATGCTTTCGCGAAAGCGTAATAGTCCCTTTAATCCATTTCGTACACACGTACATAATCTACCTCCATTGATGCTGGAAAAATGAGGTCGTCTACCTTACCTCCAAGATTACCTCCTACGGCAATATTGAGTATAAAATAGTACTCCTTCATAAAAGGCCAGTTTTCATTATTATAATCTTCTGGACGATCTATGGTAAGCGTTATATTATCAGGGCTATCTATATAAAATTGAAGCTGGTCTTCTTTCCACAATAATCCATAGATATGAAACTCCTCCTCAATAGTAGGAAGCGCGATAAAATCTGTTGAAATTTGTGTTCCATTAGAGTGATTATTTGCAACACTATGTATCGTTTGTAGTACTTGATCTGGATTTTTACTTACATATTCCATCACATCGATCTCACCACATTGTGGCCATCCTATCTCTGTAATATCTGCACCTAGCATCCATAATGCAGGCCAGATACCTTTTCCTTTATAATCTGGCATTTTTGCTCTGATAGCTACGTGACCGTATTGCACTTTCTGAGTACTAGTTATTCTAGCAGAAGTATAATCACCTACTTTTTGACCTTTGCCCTCTTTTTTTACAATGATTTTGAGAGACCCGTCTGCCACCTCAACATTATTCCCATCTGTATAGTTTTGTAATTCTTCATTTCCCCAGCCAGTAGCACCTGTCTTGTAATTCCACTGCGAAGTATCTATAGTTGTACCATTGAATTCTTCACTCCACTTTAACTTTTGAGTTTCTGTTCTTTCTTGAGAAGAGGTTACTACTTGTTCAACTTTACTCTCTAAGTCATTATTGTTTTGATTTTGCTCTTTACAGCTCAAAATTGTTATATAGAGAAATGCCAAAAGAATACTATTTTTCATGATAATGGGGTGTGAATTTATAAAGGTTAAAAATACAATATAACTGTAACAATAGTTAAGACTATAAATTGTAATTGAGACTTGCTATACACTAAAACTTTATCTCAAGATATTATTTGTAGATATACAGAAGAAGCACGCTTATAATTTTAAATAAAACTTACGTACTTGAAAAGAGTGGTTGAATAGTTAAAGATGCCTAATCGAAACTCTGATCATTATTTGCTGCTCCAGGAGTACTAATAGCAGAAGTTATCCAGTTAAAGTTAGCATAGACATTTCCAGGACCACCTCTCAGCTGTAGAGATTGGCCTATAGGTGTTGCGGTATTTTCTTCTACACCTATATCTATGGAAGTTATACCATCTGCTACGCCACCTACCGCTGTAAACACACCTTCATAACTTAAAAACTGGATTATCTTACCTGCTGGATTTTCAAGTGCAAGGCCATCTGGAAGGGCGCCGCCATTTTGAATTCCATTAGGTGGATAATTAATAGTTACAAAGCCGAAACCATTCCCAGTATCATTAGGTATGAGTCCGGTTAAGAATTGGGTATTATATGCAGAATTATTGTTGCCATTATAGAGCACAATTGAATATCCGTTAATATCTAAACCGGCGACTCCTGCGATCTCAATAAACTCTCCTGTATCTGGGCCTGCGTTTTCATAATGTATTTCATTTATCCAAATATCTGTCCTTACTGGAATCTCTGATGCACATTTTAAATGACCCCAGAATTCTCCATTAAAAATATCGATACAGCCCGTAGCCTCTACATAGACCATCATACCTTTATCTGCAATAGTTGTTGGTATGCCATCTCTTGCTGCGTCAGATGGAACCCGTGGTGGCATAAAACCTAAATAAACACCCGCACCATCTATTTGACTAGTTACTTCTAGCATCGCCTTTTCTGAGGGATTTCTAGTGCCTACCCCTACTTGACTTATTAAAACAAATGAATAGAAAATCATTCCAATTACACACAAAGACTGTTTTGATAAACTCATAATCTCCTAATTAAAAGTTTGCCCTACATTTTTTGTTCCTGCTGTACTTTGTCCTACAGCACTAGTACTCCAAGTAAAATCTATAAAAGAATTGCCTGTTCCTGTAAGATGTATAGATTGCGTTGCGGTTGTACTTGTAGTCTCTATGACGCCCACATCAATTGATGTAAGTCCATTTGCTGGACCACCAGTAGCTGTGATAGTTCCTTCATAACTTAAAAACTGTATCACTTTACCATCCGGACCTACTAGCGCAAAACCACTGGTGTCATTTCGTAAATTAGCATCTACAGAAATAGCTCCATAGCCATTTTCCTCATTGTCTATAGTTCCAGAAAATGTAAGGATTACACCATAGGGTTGTCCTGTATCTGCACGGTATCTTACTAGGTAATAACCAGAGATATCTAAACCAGCAGGTCCAACAATTTCGATAAACTGATTTACATCTGTACCGTTATTTGCATAATGAAATTCGTTGATCCAAATGTCTGAAGGTCCGCCTGAACAATAAATACTTTCCCATGCGGTACCAGTCCAAAAGTCTAGACAACCGGTTTCCTCCACAAAAACCATAAGACCTATATCTGTAGTGGTAGGTGCAATACTAATTTGATTTGCCGTGGTCGCCACTCTTGGAGGAATAAATCCCTTATAGTCACCTCTGCTAGTAACACCGCTTATTTCGAGCATAGCAGCATTAGAAGGTGTAGTTGTGCCAATACCCACTTGAGCATGTAAAAAAGACGTTGCTAGTAGCAACAATGAACACGTAAATACTTTCATAACTATGATTTTACACCATAGCTAAGTAGCTAATATACAGAATAGTAGTCTGGGATTATGAAAGTAATGAAGATTTCCCCTACAAAATGTTTTTAAGCCATTTTTTCGCCTAACTACCTATTTATCAGGATTAAAGGCGTCATCTGGATTTACATTCTCATCATAATTAAGCATTCCCTCCGTTTTTGCAATTATAGAAGAAACTGTTGCATCTCCAGTTACATTTACAACCGTTCTACACATATCGAGAATACGGTCTACAGGAAAGATAATCGCAATCCAAGCTGGATTTAAATCTACAGATCCCAGCACGATAATAAGCATCACAAGTCCAGCACTAGGTACCGCTGCAGATCCTATAGATGCTAATGTTGCAGTAAGTACAATAGTAAGCTGTTGTCCTAATGTAAGATCAATCATGTGAAGCTGTGCAAGAAAAACTACTGCTACAGCTTGATATAAAACAGTACCATCCATATTTACTGTAGCTCCTATAGGAAGTACAAAACTCGTTACCTTCTTATCAACTCCTAAGTTATCCTCCACACACTCCATCGTTACTGGAAGAGTCGCAGCACTACTTGAGGTAGAGAAAGCTGTTGTTTGTGCTAGACCCATTGCTTTAAAGAATCCTCTGTAAGGAATCTTACGTACAATGAGCTTTATAATCAATGGGTACATCACAAAAATCATTAACATCAAGCCCAAAAATACTGTAAGCGAATACCAAGAAAGTCCTTTAAATATTTCAACAACCTTTCCTATATCATCTCCCGCCATTTTACTAATGACACCAGCCAACAAAGCAAACACAAAAAATGGAGATGCTTGCATTACAAAATCCACCATCTTTAAAAATACCTCCATCACACTGTCTACTAGCTTAATTACCGGTCCAGATTTTTCCTTAGGAATAAACAACAAGCTGATTCCAAAAAATATAGCAAAAAAGATAATTTGTAACATTAACCCATTATCTGTAAGCGCTTTAAAAAAGTTTTGAGGAACGAGATCAATAAGAGGTTGTAAAGGACCTGCGTCTTTAGTCGCGTTTGCAGTTTTCATTTTTTCGGCAACGGTTGCATCTTCCCCTTTTGATTTTACGAGTTCGTTTACACGTCCAGCACGCTCCATAAACTGAGGATCTTGTAAATAATTTACACCATCCTTTATTTCAACACCTTGTTCTTGAGCCCAAAGTTCATAACTTATTCTGTTATCTATACGACTTTCTTGATCTACAAGTGCTCCAGGTTGTATAATGTTTACAAGTGTCAAACCTAATCCTACAGCTAGTAATGTAGTAATAAGATAAGCTAGAAGTGTTTTTCCACCCATTCTACCTAAACTAGATGGATCACCTATACCAGCAACTCCTGCGATGATAGAAAATAGAACTAAAGGAACTGCAATAAGTTTTAACAGATTGATAAAAATCGTTCCAAAAGGGGCAATCCAATTAATTGTAAAGTCACTTAATCCCACCGAAGAAGATATCAGTGCCCAAACCACACCTAAAATTAAACCAATAATAATCTTCCAGTGTAGTGCTAATTTTTTCATAGGTAGTAGTTCCTTCTTGAATAAAAATCCAACTAGTGAGTTGAATATGTGATGTTTAAAATTATTTCAAATTACTATTAATTCCTTGGTAACAAATAGCCTTACTAGCTATCCTCCTTAGAAATTTTATTTCTACAATCTAACAGATTTATTTCGTAGTACAAAATCTGCTATTACAAGTGCTGCCATTGCTTCTACAATAGGTACTGCACGAGGTACAACACACGGATCATGCCTTCCCTTTCCTTGCATTTCTACCACTTCTCCAGATGCATTAATAGTTTCTTGCTTTTGCATTACGGTTGCCACTGGCTTAAACGCTACCTTAAAGTAAATATCCATCCCGTTAGATATACCTCCTTGAACCCCACCACTTAGATTGGTTTTTGTAGTTCCATCGGTATTAAAGTGATCATTATGATCACTTCCTTTCATAGTTGCCCCTTCAAAACCACTTCCGTATTCAAATCCTTTTACAGCATTTATGGATAACATTGCTTTTCCTAGCTCTGCATGAAGTTTATCAAATACCGGCTCTCCAAGACCTACAGGTACATTTTGAATTACACAAGTGATCACACCTCCTATGGTGTCTCCTTGTTTTTTTATTTCCTTAATTTTTTCTTCACACGCTTTCGCGAAAGCGGGATCTGCACACCTCACATCATTTTTTTCAATCTCGCTAAAATCAAGATCTTGGTATGGTGTATCCATAGTTAAGTCGCCCACAGCACTTGTAAATGCGTGAAATGATATCCCTTTCAAAAATTGCTTTGCAATGGCTCCAGCAACTACGCGACTAGCTGTCTCTCTAGCCGAAGATCTTCCTCCACCACGGTAATCACGGTTACCATACTTCTTGTCGTACGTATAATCTGCGTGACTAGGTCTATAGGTATCTTTAATGTGACCGTAATCCTTAGATTTCTGATTAGTATTTACAATCTGAAAACCTATAGGAGTTCCCGTTGTTTTCTCCTCAAAAAGACCTGACAAAAAATCTACGGTATCTGGTTCTTTTCGCTGGGTTACAATTTTAGACTGTCCAGGCTTGCGACGATCTAAGTCATGCTGGATCGCATCAAAATCAATACTCAAACCGGCAGGGCATCCATCTATAATTCCACCTATAGCCTTACCATGTGATTCACCAAAAGTGGTGACCTTAAATATAGTTCCGTACGTATTACCTGCCATCGTATGTGTTTTTAACAAATGTAAATTGAAAAGGCCATAATCAAAAACTAAAAACTCACTTAATGATTAATTAACTTGATCTCTATTATATAACTATAACTTTTATACTTCTTAACATCTACTTTACCATCCTCTCTTAAAATCTAAAGACCTTACAAGCAAAACAATCTCGGTGAAAAGACCCGTAGAAATTGCAGTACTATCAGACATACATCTAGGCACTTACGGTTGCCACGCTACAGAAGTCTGTCAATATTTAAACTCCATCGCACCAGAAATACTCATCTTAAATGGTGATATTATTGATATCTGGCAGTTTAGAAAACGTTTCTTTCCTAAAGAGCACCTTAAAGTGATTAAAAAAATAATCACACTTGCCTCAAAAGGAACTCACGTGTACTATATCACTGGTAATCATGATGAGATGCTTAGAAAATTTAGCGATGCAACCATGGGAAACATCCACCTCATAGATAAACTTGTTCTTAATCTAGATGGTAAAAAAGCTTGGTTCTTTCATGGTAACGTATTCGACGCATCCATACAGCACACTAAGTGGATTGCAAAACTAGGCGGATGGGGTTATGATTTTTTAATTCTATTTAATAGACTCCTCAATAAATGGCTCGTAAGTATGGGAAGAGAAAAGTATTCTCTCTCAAAAAAGATTAAAAATAGTGTAAAAGGAGCTGTAAAGTTTATCAATGACTTTGAAAAAACCGCAACAGATCTCGCTATCGAAAATAATTTTGATTACGTTATCTGTGGTCATATACATCAACCAGCAAAACAACAGGTAAACACTCCGAAAGGAAGCACACTTTACCTAAATAGCGGCGACTGGATTGAAAACTTGAGCTATCTAGAGTACCATAACCGTAAATGGAGTCTCAACTACTATAGAGAAATCCAGCCTAAAAAATCGCATAACAGCTCAAAAATTCTCCTAGAGCCCAGAATGTTCAAACTAGATATTCTTAATTAATACTCAATAGTCACGTACCATTAATTACTACTCTAAAAGCGCATCGCGTAACACGCTTACAGGATGCATAGCGACTCGTGCTGTACCGTCTTTAATCTGATGCCTACAGCTTGTACCATTGGCTACAATAATAGTCTCACCATCTGCTTTTCTTATCGCAGGAAATAGCGTTTGCTCGCCTACTTTCATACTCACCTCATAATGCTCTTTTTCATACCCAAAACTACCCGCCATCCCACAACAACCAGAAGGTATAATAGTAGGAGTATAATTTAAAGGAAGATTAAGAATGGCAAACGTATGTGACACAGAGGAAAGTGCTTTCTGGTGACAGTGACCATGTATTTTTAGTTTTTTGGCTTTCGCCGAAAATTGCTCGGAGGTAATAACACCTCGTTTGATTTCACTATGTAAAAACTCTTCAATTAAAAATGATTGTGCCGAAAGCTTTTGGGCAACCTCTACATCATCTGCAAGCCGAAGATATTCATCTCTAAAAGATAAAATAGCCGAAGGTTCAATACCTAGAATTATAGTGTCTTCTGCTAAATCCTTTAATAGTTCAATATTCTTATTTGCCAGCGTCTTTGCCTCCTCAAGAAATCCTTTAGAAATGTAAGAGCGGCCACTATCATGGTTAGTCACAACTTCCACCTCATAACCAAGGTGACGTAACAGCGTTAAAGCATCTTGACCAATGTTTCCATCTAGAAACTGAGTGAATTCATCAATATATAAAATGACTTTTGTTTTACTTTTCAATTTCTGATTTACACTAGAATTAGCTTTTCCAGATATATCTGCAGGATCTGAAAATACATTTAATAAAGGTAGACTTCTCTCTTGTGCTATTCCCAAGCTAGCTTTTGTTATCCCTGCAGTTATTTTAAGAAGTGTATTATATATTCTAGGAGAAAATGCTCCTAGTTTATTGATTTTTGTCGTGTTTGCAAACAGCTTTGTACGAAGACTGCTTCCATTAGCTTTCTGATATTGATACTCAAACTCAGCTTTTAGCGTGGCTACGTCTACATTACTAGGACACTCACTAGCACAGGCCTTACAGCTTAAGCAAAGATCAAAGACCTCCTTTAACTCTGTATGATCATATTTATTAGACTTATTTGATGTAGTAAGAAACTCCCTTAAGGCATTTGCTCTTGCTCTAGTAGTATCCTTTTCTTCTCTTGTTGCTCTGTAACTAGGGCACATCGCACCTCCTGCACTTGGTAATTTTCTACAATCGCCACTTCCATTACACTTTTCGGCAAGTCTTAGGATTCCTTGATTATCCTCAAAATTCATGAGTGTATCTACCGCTGGCTCCTTGCGATCTACTTCATACCTCAAGCTTTCATCCATCGGGAAAGCATCGATTACTTTTCCAGCATTAAATATTTGATGAGGATCAAAAGCTCCTTTTACGGTTTTCATTACCTCATAATTCTCATCGCCTACCATCATAGAGATAAACTCTGCGCGCACGATACCATCACCGTGCTCGCCACTCATAGAACCATTGTATTTTTTAACCAAATGCGCTACATCTGTAGTTATCTGTCTAAAAAGTGCTACATCTTGAGAAGTTTTTAAATCAAGAATAGGACGTAAATGTATTTCTCCCGCACCAGCGTGGGCGTAGTACACGGCATCTTGCTCATGTTTTTTCATGAGCGCAGTAAATTCACTTATATATGGCGCAAGATCATCTAGCGCGACCGCTGTATCTTCTATACATGCTACGGCCTTTCTATCTCCTATCATATTCCCCAGCAAGCCAAGACCAGCTTTGCGCAGGTCCATTGCTTGTGCAATCTGATCTCCTTGTAATATAGGATATGCATATCCTTGCCCATCCTGCTGCAAACTATCTATAAGCTCTTCTACCTGCTGCATGGCTCCTTCAAGAGTAGCATCCCTTAACTCGAACATTAATATTGCTGCTGGGTCGCCTTCTATAAAAAATCTATTTTTCTCTTGCTCCCGATTGTTCTTAGTACAATCTAAGATCACCTTGTCCATCATCTCACAAGTATATAGATCATGCTTCATGGCAGGAACTACAGCTTGTAAACATGAATCTAAATCCTTGTAATGCCCTGCAACCATAACGCCATAAGCAGGTGGCAACACATCTAACTGCAAGGTAATTTCTGTGGTAAATGCAAGTGTACCTTCACTCCCAGATAATAGTTTGCAGAAATTAAAAGGCTTTCCGTGCTCTTCAAATGGCGCAGCATTAGCAATTTCATCAAGTGCGTAACCCGTATTTCGGCGATGGATTTCAGGTTTTGGAAACTGCTCTTTGATCTCATTGCGAACGGCACTTTGAGAAAAGTAATCGTTTGCTGTCTTATAAATGGAACCTTCCAAGTTGTCAAGGTTCAATTTTTGGCGAAAGCCAGTTACATCTAGTTCTTCAAAAATAGCTTCACTACCATCTGATAATACCGTCTTTAATTGAATGACTTTATCCCTTGTAACACCGTACTTGATACTGGTGGTTCCAGATGAGTTATTTCCCACCATGCCACCTATCATACATCTGTTTGCAGTAGAGGTATTAGGTCCAAAAAACAAACCGTGGGGCTTTAAAAATAAATTGAGTTCGTCTCTTATAACACCAGGCTGTACTGTTACCTGCTGCTTTTCTTTATCAAAGTGAATAATCTCTGTAAAATGCTTAGAAACATCTACTACGATACCATCGCCCACACATTGGCCAGCAAGGGAGGTTCCCGCGGTTCTTGGGATAAGGGTGATGTGTTGCGCTTTCGCGAAAGCGCATAATTTCTTAATATCATTTACCGTCTTAGGAAATGCAACAGCAAGCGGAATCTTGCGATATACAGATGCATCTGTGGCATAGATAATTTTATGTAGTTGATCTACATGTAACTCTCCATCAAACTCGATTTCTAATTTTTTCAAACTAATTTCCATTAAGATAAAAGTAACTAAAACTTTATGTAGCCCTTAACGTTATGACTATATAATTACTAATAGTTTTGCCAATTCAAACAAACAATTACAATGAAAAAAACACTAGTTATTGCCCTACTTTTTCTAGGATTAAGTGGAATAGTTTATGCTCAAGAAATCTCTCCTAATGCAATAGGTCTGAGAATAGGAGACAACGACGGATTCAGTACAGAAGTAAATTACCAAAGAGCTTTAAGTGAAAACAACAGACTAGAATTAGGACTAGCTTGGAGATCTGGAAACAACTTTGACGCAGTAAAAGGAACAGGAATTTACCAGTGGGTATGGAACATCGATGGCGGTTTTAACTGGTATGCAGGTGTAGGTGCCGCTGTAGGTGCTTTTGATGTAGATAACGACGCTCCTTTCTTTGACGATGATGACAATGAGTTTTTTGTAAACGCAGCTGGAGATATAGGTATTGAGTATCGTTTTGATATCCCATTACTATTATCGCTAGATTTTAGACCAGAAATAGGGATACTAAATGACTTTGATGATGATCTAGAATTTGACGTAGCGTTAGGGATACGTTACCTATTTTAATCAAGAGACTTTTTCTAAAGCTCTCTTATAAAGAGATTCATAAAGCGGCACAATGTTTTGTATATCAAACTTGGCCGCTTCTTTTCTTGCGTTTGTTTTGAACTTTGCAAGCGTATCATCATCTTCTAAGATTCTAATAGCGTTTTGAGCCATATCTGCAATGTTACCTACATTAGATAAGTAACCAGTCACTCCATCTACATTTACTTCTGGAATACCGCCGGCGTTACTTGAAATCACAGGCACACGATTTACCATCGCTTCTAGCGCCGCAAGTCCGAAGCTTTCTGCCTCAGATGGCAGTAGGAATAAATCAGAAAAACATAAGATTTTATCTACTTCATTACTGTTTCCTAAAAAGCGCACTTTATCTTCTATACCTAGTTCTTTTACGCGCTCTTCTGCTGCTTCTCTTTCTGGGCCTTCACCTACCATAAGTAGCTTAGAAGGAATTTCTAATTGTAAACGATAGAACACCTCGATCACATCTGAGATACGCTTTACTTTTCTAAAGTTACTTACATGCGTAACAATGCGCTCATCTTCATTTGCCATCAAATCGCGCTGGCAATCTGTAAAGGTATCTGTTTCTGCGCCAAAATCTATAAAGTTAGGCACCACATCAATCTCTCTAGAGATTTCAAAGAGTCTCAGTGTATCTTGCTTTAAGCTTTCTGAAACTGAAGTTACCACATCACTATTATTGATGCTAAAACTTACTGCCGGGCGATAAAATGGATGACTACCTACAAGCGTAATATCTGTACCGTGTAACGTCGTTACCATAGGCACATGAATACCTTCCTGCTTGAGCATTTCCTTTGCCATATATCCTGCATATGCGTGAGGAATTGCATAGTGTACGTGCAAAATATCAATTTTTTCTTTCTTGATGATTTTGACCAGCTTGCTAGAAAGTGCTAGTTCATATGGCTGATAATGAAAAAGAGGATAATCAGGAACGTTTACCTCGTGAAAATGAATATTGTCATTTAATAAAGCTAGGCGTACAGGTTGCTTATATGTTACAAAATGTACTTCGTGACCTCTTTTTGACAAGGCGATTCCTAGTTCTGTTGCTACTACTCCACTTCCTCCGAAGGTTGGGTAACAGACAATTGCAATTTTCATAACAGGATTTTTGGTAGATTTCTTTTTTGCTTTCGCGAAAGCGTACTCACATCATATCACTTACAATACGAGTATATAAATAGCACTTCAAATTTAATCAATTAAAGCATTATAAATGACTTCTTGAATTTGGGTTCTCAAACCAGATTTTATGAGGGCACGGTTATCCATAGTGGGGAATGTTCTATTAGATAGAAATACATAAACAAGTTCGTTTTCTGGATCTGCCCAAGTGTATGTACCTGTAAAACCGCTGTGCCCAAAACTGGTCATAGGTACACATCCACATGTAGGGCCACCACCGCTTAGCTGTGGCTTATCAAAACCTACGCCTCGTCTCACATTATTATCACAGTAATAACAGGTATTAAAGCGATCCATAGTCTCTTTTGAAAAGTAGCGCTTACCACCGTAGTATCCGTTTTGAAGATACATTTGCATCATTTTGGCAACGTCATTTGAGTTTGAAAATAATCCAGCATGACCACCCATATTACTCTGCATAGCCGCTCCCATGTCATGTACATAGCCTTGCACTTTCTGATTGCGCCAGTAAGAGTCATTTTCTGATGGTACAATCATATCTTTAGCATACTTACGCAATGGTCTGTAGCCTGTGAAATTTGCTCCTAAGGCATTATAAAAGTGTGATCTTGTAATTTCATCAAGATTATCATTGTAGTGATCTTCTAAAAATTTTTTCATCAAATAATAAGGAAGGTCACTGTACTTATAGGATAGTCTAGAACGAAGGTCACTATCTGCTATTTTCTTAACTAGCGTATCACCGTACCCTGTACGCAGGTACATTTTTTCGGCAACTTTGATATTATAATTTTCTGAGTATGCCGTGCTATAATAATCATCAAGTGGCTTTTTTGTAACAGAATCTAGTGTGCTGATATAAAAAGGGATCCATGCCTTGAAACGACCATAGTGTGATAGCGCATCTTTGAGTGTAATATTTGCCTTATTACTCCCTTTAAGTGCAGGAATTAGAGCGCCTAGTTTATTTTCTAATGCAATAGCCCCTTCACTCTCAAGCTCCATCAATAAAGGTAAAGAAGCGAGTATTTTTGTCATAGAAGCGATGTCATACATGTCTTCTGGACGTACAGCGCGCTTTTTATTGTAGGTGTGATATCCAAAGCTTTTATCGTAAATCACCTTACCACGGCGGGCCACTAGTACCTGAGCACCTGGCATCATTGCTCTTTTGATCCCTAGATTTACAAGGGAATCAATTTTGATATTAAGCGTATCTGAATCTACCCCTACCTCTTCTGGAATTCCATATGAAAGCCTTCTTAAAGTTCCAGATTGTAAACCTGTCCTGATTGGCGTTTTACCAAGAGAAACTGGTAGCCTTCCTTTACTAGGTATAGCTCCAAAAATAAGTTGCGCACTTTTTTCTTGCGCTAGCTGGCTATTCTGATAGCTGTGAATTATAGCCTCAATATCTGCGCTATTTTGCAAATCTAGCATTGCATAAGGCCTTACAAAAAGGTCTAAAACAACAGTTTTAGTTTTTGCAATCTCCGTAATCCATCTAATCTCTTCTGCCGAAAATTTATAGGACTTCCAAGGGTTTGCATTAGATCTATGAAAACCTATAATGACATAATTATAATCTTCTAATGCCTTCTGAGCAGCTTCAAGAGTTTTTGATTTTATCTCATCTACCTGCGAATACTTGCGTAGTTGGAATTTAAATGCAGATCCATCATCATCACCTAAGCCTAAATAAGCAATCTTTTTCTGATCAATATTTACAACAGGAAGGACATTATTGTTATTCTTAGTAACAGTAATTGCGTTTTCTATTGCCTCACTATAAACCACGTCATCTAGTCGAGAGTTTAGATCATCAAGAAGATATTTGGTAACAACGGGTTTGTATTTGTTTAAGCCCACTTTATACTTAGCGTATAATATTTTCTTTACCGAGTGTGCTAGTCTTTCCTCAGTAATTTTTCCAGATTCAAGAGCCTTCATAATTTTGGCAGATGCAGAGGGTACATCTTCACTTATCAATAAAATATCATTTCCTGCCTCAAAAGCTGCAAGGTCAATATCTCCAGGCTCTTTAAAATTTGCAGCGCCTTTCATATTCAAAGCATCTGTAAATATAAGACCGTGAAAACGGTAATCTTCCTTAAGCATCTTTGTCACGATAGTAGGTGAGATACTTGTAGGCACTCCTACTTCTGGCACAAGTGCTGGCACATTAAGATGTGCAACCATAATACTTGCTATACCATTTTGAATAATAGGCTTGTAAGGATACATCTCTACGCTCTGAAGGCGTTCCTTGGTAAAATTAAGTGTAGGTAGTGTTTTGTGACTATCTTTATCTGTATCACCGTGACCTGGAAAGTGTTTTGCACTTCCTAAAACTCCAGCTTCTTGCATTCCTTCCATGAAGGCAATTGCTTTTTCTGTAACGTTGATTTTATCTTCGCCAAAAGATCTATTTCCTATTATAGGATTTGCTGGGTTGATATTTATATCTACCACTGGAGCAAAATTAATGTGCACTCCCAATCGCTTAGAATGTTCTCCTATACGCTTTCCTACTTTCCTTACGATATTATTATCTTGTATAGCTCCTAGGGTCATATTCCAAGGGAAAGCGTAGGTACTATCTAATCTCATCGCAAGTCCCCACTCTGCATCCATCCCTATGAGAAGCTTCGTTTTTGCAAGGTCTTGAAACTCATTATTGAGTTTTGCTTGACGCATAGGCCCACCCTTAGAAAATATAAGTCCGCCTATGTGTTCTTCCTTGATAAGCTTTTTAATTTTATCAATTTTAGCCTTAGGATCACTAGAGAACACATCAACCATAAATAACTGCCCCACGCGCTCCTTTGGCGTCATTTGCTTGTAAACAGAATCTACCCATTTACGCTGAGCAATAATGTCATTTGCATAGAGCGGGTATCGCTCTTGGGCATAAGAAATTATAGAAACAAATAAGAAAAATAATATGGTGATAATGCGTCTAGGCGCCATAAATGCAATATTTTAAGTTGTAATTAGGATTGCAATAATAACGCCAGACAGCGCCTATGACAATCTAATATAAAAGTAAAGGGTTTGAGGTACGCTTTCGCGAAAGCGTGCAAATCTTAACAACATCTTAAGAAGCTGCAAGATTCTTCTATTTTCCCTTCTTGAGAAAACGAGCGTGCCAGCTATCTATTGCTGGAATCTCCCAATTAGTTTTATACTCACCAACATTTGCAACAAGGTTATTAAACACAATGGTGTTTTTACCTACTGCCCCATCTTTCACCATCTTCTTAAACTCTAGCAGTGTTTTGTAGTGAATACGATCATTCTGATAGTAGGTCACATTCATTTTATCCAATAAATCTACCCCTAGCTCCTCTTGTTGTGCAATGATAAAACGCACTTGACTATCTATTGAACAGCCTGTTGCAGCCGCTTCAGATTGATCAAGACCTATCACAATAAAGCGGTCATATTTAATTTCAAAACCAGCTTTTAGGCTTGCTCCGTGAGCAGTCCAGCTTGTTAAAAAAGTAGCCATATCTTTCTCTAGTTGAGCCACTTGTTCTTCTGTAAATTTTTGATCAGATTGATATAACCAGATTCTCGATGAGTCAGAAAGTGAATTAAAATCTACAAGCATAATTTATTATTTAGGTAAAAAAGCGGATTCTTTCGAAATCCGCTTTTCTAATATTTCAAAAAATATAATTTTATAATTCTTCGGCAGATGCTATCATTTCGGCAACGTCCATTACCTCGATGCTACCTTCTTTTTCTTTACCTTTTATTCCGTCTGTCATCATTGTATTACAGAAAGGACATCCAGCAGCAATAATATCAGGCTTCACTTCAAGTGCTTGCTCTGTGCGCTCTATGTTTACATCTTTATTTCCCGGCTCTGGCTCTTTAAACATTTGTGCTCCACCTGCTCCACAACAGAGTCCGTTAGTTTTACACTTACGCATTTCAACAAGCTCAACATCGAGTTTACGTAGCAAATCTCTTGGAGCCTCGTATACTCCGTTTGCACGACCTAAGTAACATGGATCATGAAAAGTGATACGTTTTCCTTTAAATTTACCTCCCTCTACTGTAAGACGACCATCTTCTAGTAAAGATTTTAAAAACTGTGTGTGGTGTACAACTTCATAATTACCACCTAATGATGGATACTCATTTTTAAGTGTATTAAAACAGTGAGGACAAGCCGTTACTATTTTTTTAACTTCATATCCGTTAAGCACTTCAATGTTTGTTACTGCTTGCATCTGGAATAAGAACTCATTTCCAGCGCGTTTTGCTGGATCTCCAGTACAACTTTCTTCTGCTCCTAATACTGCAAAATCTACATTTGCTTTATTTAAGATACGTGCAAAAGCCTTTGTTATTTTTTTTGCTCTATCATCAAAACTTCCTGCACAACCTACCCAAAATAATACTTCTGGTTGCTTTCCTAGCGCCACATACTCGGCCATAGTGGGTACTTTAAGTGTCTCGCTCATATTCTTGTATTCCGTGTAAAAAACGGTATTTAATTAATCTTCAAAAACTTCAATAGTTACTTTCTTCTCGATAAGGTCTGTAAACTTCCCTTTATAACGAGTTGCTTTTACTAAGTGATTATCTACCCAGTGATAGTTACCTCCTCTAGGTTTCCCCATAAGTAAGCTATGGAATTTAAACCCATGACGATTAAGCCATTCTGTAGTAACTGCTCTATGCTCTTCTGTTCTAGAGGTAAAGAAGCAAATAATATGACCTTCATCATGCCATTTATTTAATGTTTTAAGCGCATCTGGAAATGGCTCACATGTACTCATACGTTCTGGTTCCTCGTTAGGAACATCTTCTGTAATAGTACCATCTATGTCAATTAAGTAATTTTTGACTCCCTCTGGAAGCACCGGACTTACGTGTTCACCATCCTCTAGTTTCTCACTTAACATCTTGTCTACGTCTTCTTTATTCATGGTTGTCGTTTAAATTCTTAAAATCTTCTTTACTAAATCTCACATAAAGTGCCAGTCTGTGTTCTCCTGGTTTATTATACTTAGGATTATAACGCTCTATAAGGGATTGTCTCATTGCTTCGTCACGTAGTACACCCATTTGAGAATCACTACAATAATCACAAAAAATCTTTTTTACAGTAACGCTATCTACTTGTAACTGTTCATTTACAAATAGACGTGTATACATTTTAAATTGTAAGCTGTCAATTTTATAATTCTTTGTAGGAGATTGCGCTTTCGCGAAAGCGAAACTCAACAATAACACTACAACTATAAAATATCTATGCTTCATTTATCCAGTTACCTCTATCCATCTGGTTAAACGGCCATGGCGCTCCATTATTTTCAATATTGGTCATCGCATTGTTTAAATCTGTAGGCGCTGCACTTTCCTCCATTACCATATAACGACGCATGTCAACAATAATACTTAAAGGATCGATACCTATAGGACAAGCTTCTACACATGCATTACACGTAGTACAAGCCCAAAGCTCTTCTTTTGTGATATAATCATCAAGCAACTGCTTGTTATCCATCACAAATACTCCGTTATTTTCATCTATATTTTTACCTACTTCCTCAAGACGATCACGTGTATCCATCATGATTTTACGAGGGCTCAATTTTTTTCCAGTTTGGTTTGCAGGACATTCACTTGTACAACGACCACATTCTGTACAACTATATGAGTTCATAAGTTGTACCCAGTTAAGATCTGTCACATCACTAGCTCCAAATTTTCCAACCTCAACCTCCTCAGCACCTTCGGCTGGGGCTGCAAAAGGATCTGCATTTGGATCCATCATAAGCATTACCTCATCTGTTACAGCCTTAAGATTATTAAACTCTCCCTGTGGCTTAAGTTTAGCATACCAAGTATTTGGGAACGCAAGTAGAATGTGTAAGTGTTTTGAGTAGTATAAGTAGTTTAAGAAAATTAAGATACCTACAATGTGTAACCACCATGCAACACGCTCTACAATAACGAGTGCGCTTACAGACATACCCTCAAAAAGTGGAGCAATGAAGCTACTTATTGGGAATGAGCCAGTGATACTTCCATCTGCCGAGGCATAATGATCTGCACCCATCATTTGTAATTGTAAATCTGCGGCATTCATTGTGAGGAATAACCCCATTAATACTACTTCAAAATAAAGAATAATATTACCGTCAGACTTAGACCATCCTTTAAGTTCTGGACTTAAGAATCGTTTTATGTTCATCACATTACGACGTAGCCAGAAAATAATAACAGCAACCAGTACTAAGAAAGCAAGAATTTCAAAACTTCCAATTAAGAAGTCATATACTCCTCCTAAGAAACTAAAAATTCTATGTGTACCAAAAAGTCCATCTATGATAATCTCGAGAACCTCAATATTGATAATAATGAAACCAATATAAACAACGACGTGTAAAATACCAGAAACTGGTCTTTTTACCATTTTATATTGCCCTAAGGCAATTTTTGCCATATTCCGCCAGCGTTGTGGCTTGTTATCGGATCGATCTACGTCCTTTCCTAGGTTAATATTACGTAGAAGTTTCTTGATGTTTTTAACAAAAAAACCAACTCCTAAAACTAGAACAATGAGAAAAATGATGTTTTGTACGTATTGCATATAAATTCGTTAGTTAAGCTCCCGCCTACTGTAACGAATCTTTAGGCGGGGTATACTCTCCTGGCTTTTTCCCGAAGAGTGAAAAATGTACATAACGTTTTGGGTTGAGCTTCATATCTTGAAGAAGATCTCCCATCTGGTTTGCTGTACGATCCAAATTTAAGTAAAGTTGGTCATCATTCAAAAGTTTACCTACGGTTCCTTCAGGAGAATTTAACTTATTAGATAATTCTTGGAAATCTGCGATAGTTTTTTCTAAATCTGCAACCATTTGTCCCATTTGAATTTTTGAGAGCGAATCTGATAATGTAGCAAAGTTGCCACTCATCTTATCTAGGTTTGTAATGGTACGGTCAAATTTATCTTGATTAGAAGCTAGTAACCCATTTACAGACTTAGAGATTCCCTTCATCTCACGTGAAGCATCTGTAAAGTTTGCTATGGCGTCTCTTAAATTTGCCCTCGTATCTCTATCTAACACTGAGTTTACGTTTACAAGCAACGAGTCTGTATCTCCTATAACTTTTTCAACTTGATTTTGAAGTGGAGTAAGACGTTCATTTACAAGCTCCATGATCCCTTCACCCATTTCACCAGGTAAGGTATCTCCAGTCTTAGCATTTCTTCCCTTTTCGTAAGAAGGAATAATTGCCAGAGATTTACCACCTATAAGACCTCCTCCATATACTCTCGCAAGACTCTTGTTTGAAAACTCAAAGTCTTTTTCTACTACAAATTTAACCACAAGTTTACCGCTACTATCTGCAAAGTCTATAGACATTACTCTCCCTACTGGCAATCCATTTATAGTCACTTGAGATGAAGGCGCAAGACCTTCTACATTATCATACTTAGCATAAAGGATTTTACTCTTATCTAAAAGATTATTGCCTTTGAGGTAGTTGTAACCAAATATTACAAGCAGCAGCGCTGCGATAACTAAAATGGCGGTTTTTATTTCTTTAGACATTAAATAAGATGCTTATTGGTTAAAACAAATGTAGGTCAATTGTTAAAGGCAATCCTCACGTATAAGACTAATTTAACACTTGATTAAGCGGTACTTTAATATTATCCTTATTAAAGGATACGATAAAAGCTTCTTTATAGCCTTTATTCTTTGCTTCTTGTAATTGCTCGCGCGCCAAATTATAATCTGAGGTTGCTCCGTAATAATATTTATAAAGACGCCCATCTTTGGAGCGGCTTATAGACCTGAGCCCTTTAAAATTATAAGATTTTGTTTCTAGCTTACGTTTACTCGCTGCAAGTTGTACTTTAAAGGTCACGCCTTCTACTACCTTGGACTTAGGTGTTGCAATAGGTGTCGTAGTTTTTTCAATCACATGATCTGCAATTTCAACACGCTCGTTCATCTGTATACTCTTCTTATAATTTGTAACAGCTTTACTAATTGCCTTTGCCATTTTTTCTTGACCAGCACGAGAGTTTAAAAATTTTCCTTCTTCGTTATTAGTAAGAAAACCTGTTTCTATAAGTACACTAGGCATTACAGACCTGTGCAGCACCCAGAATATAGCTTGCTTTACACCACGACTGCTGCGCTTCACGCTTCCTGTAAATTCATTTTCTACAAAGCTTGCTAGGTTGATACTTTGATCTAAGTATTCCTCTTGCATAAGCTCAAGACCTATACTCGTTTCTGGACTATTAGGATCAAAACCTGCATATCGCTTCTCATAGTTTTCCTCTAGTAGGATTACTGAGTTTTCTTTTTTGGCAATGGCCATATTCTTTGCATTACCGTCTATACCAAGTACAAAAGTTTCTGTTCCCTTGGCTTGTGAGGAGTGTGAATTACAGTGTATGCTTATAAAAAGATCGGCATTTGCATTGTTTGCAATATCTGCACGTTCCCATAATTCTAAAAAAACATCTGTTTTCCTTGTATAAATTACTTCTACATCAGATTGTTTTTCTAATTCTTTCCCTAAGGCTAGCACTACATTAAGCGCTATGTTTTTCTCATAGTAACCATTCCCACGGTTACCACTGTCGCCTCCACCGTGCCCAGCATCGAGAACAACCTTGAATTTTTTAGAAGTATTATTGGATTGCGCTTTCGCGAAAGCGACTGAAAAACAACTCACTACAAGAAGCACAGTTGTTAAATAAATATTAAAAAAGTTTTTTTTACGCATCATTTATATCAAATATGACTCTTTTGAACGTTAGGTATTAAATTGAACTCTATAAACAACGTAACGTGCATTACACGCTTGTTATTTTCAAAATTGTATTTCTAGGGCTGTAGCCGAAAAAAATATACGTAATTTTGACACTTTAATTGATAATTATTTGCACAAAAATAGGCTAATCGCATTGCAAACAAAAACTGCACACTTTCTTATTGTATTCGCTCTTTGCTTGCTACCATTGCTTACAGCAAGTGCACAAGAACTTCCACCCAAGAATGATGCCAGACGTGTACCAGCGAGGGATACAACTTTAATTCAATCGGCAACAGAAGGTTTTGCTAGGCTTGATTCTATCGCTCCTACCGTAGTTGCTATAGAAGACACTACTAGAACCACACAAGATTCTATAAAACGAAAGCCAGAAACCCTTACAGATAAGGTTGTTTACAAGGCAACAGACTACCAGCGCATATCACAACGTAAAAAGAAAATCTACCTCTATAATGAGGCAGAGATTGTTTATGAGGATATGAAAATAAATGCGGGAGAAATCATTCTTGATTATGAAACTAACACCGTTTTTGCTCGAGGAATCGAAGATTCTGCTGGAAACTACTCCCAAATACCTTATTTCGTTCAAGGTCCTAATGAAGTAAAGCCAGATTCAATAAAATTTAATTTTGATACACAACGAGCTCTTATTTATGGCTCGCGTGTAGAAAAAGCTGGCGGACAGCAAATAAATTTAAAAGCAGAGCGTAGTAAAAGAGTCAATGACTCTGTAATTTTTATGAGTAATGTAAAGATTACCACCTCAGAAGATCTTGATAATCCAGAATATTACTTTCTAGCTCGTAAAGTAAAGTTTGTACCTGGCAAGAAGCTTGTTGCAGGACTTACTAATATGTACATCGCAGATGTTCCTACTCCTATAGGGTTACCATTTGCATTTTTCCCCATGGAAAAGGAAACAAGCGTATCTGGATTTATACTACCTGGACCTGGAGAAAGTACAGAACGTGGCTATTCCTTAACAAATGGAGGTTATTATTTTGCGCTTAGTGAGTATTTTAACCTAGCGCTTACCGGTGATTATTATACAAACGGTAGTTATGCCTTTAGAGCAGACTCAGATTATAAAGTGCGCTATAAGTTTAATGGTAGGTTTAGCTTTAGTTCAGAACGTATCTTGTTTAGTGAGCGTGGCCTTCCAGACTTTTCTGAGACTAATACATATAACATACGATGGAATCACAGTCAGGATACAAAGTCTAGCCCTAACAGTAGATTTTCGGCATCTGTAAACTTAGGTAGTAGTAACTTTTATAGACAATCACTTAATCAAGCAAACACAGGTAACTTCTTAAATAACAACTTTAGTTCTTCTGTTTCTTATTCACGCACATTCCCTGGTACAGTGCCTGTAAACTTAACGGTTGCAGCTACTCATAGTCAAAACTCACGTACGGAAGAAATTACGATGTCACTTCCTACTACCCAACTTAACGTAGATAGAATTTATCCTTTTGCTGGCAAGTCTGGATCTAAGAAAGGTCTTATCAAAAATTTGAATCTGAGTTATGCATTACGCGCAGATAACCGTTTTAGAACAAATGATGATGAGTTTTTTACAGCTGCTATGTTTGAAAGTGCAGAAACCGGTATAAGACATAGTATTCCTATTGCAACCAACTTTAAACTATTTAACTACATCAGTGCTTCGGTAAGTGGTAGTCTTGAGGAGAGCTGGGTTTTTAAAACGATAGATCAAAGTTTTGATGAAGAGACTAATACCGTAGTAAGAGATACAGTAAACGGCTTTGATGCGTATAGAACCTACAGAGGAGGATTAAGTCTTGGTACCACGGTCTACGGAACTTTTAATTTTAAGGAGACCAGTAAGATTCAAACCATACGTCACGTAGTAAGACCATCGTTAAGCTGGTCTTACACCCCAGCTTTTGATCAGTTTTACGAGACCTACACACGACCTGACCCTAATGATGTGACAGACCCTCAAAATGTAGATGTAGAGTACTCAAGATTTGAAGGAGGATTCTTTGGCGCCCCTAGTAATCGCGTTTCTAATTCGCTCTCATTTAGTCTTGCAAACACACTCGAAGCAAAAGTCAGGAGTAAGGATAGCACAGATACTGAGCCCAAGAAGATAAAGCTCATCAACAACCTCAACATAAGGACCTCTTATAATTTTGCTGCAGAGGACCTCAAGCTCTCGCCTATTTCTGTAAATGGATCTGTTCCTGTTTTACAAGATAAACTTGACATCAACTTCAGTGCAAACCTAGATCTCTACGCGCTTAATAGTGCAAACCAGCGCATAAACACGCTTAATATAAATAATGGTGGTAGCCTCTTTAGACTTACCAGCGGCCAGGCGAGTTTTGGGTACAGTTTTTCTAGTAGAGATTTTGACAAGGATGGGCAAGCGGGTGTTAATAAAGATCGCACAGAAAACGAAACCTTTGCTGGTGGTGGACGTCCAGATGACTTATTAGGAAAAGGCGTTGACATTACTGGAAACACAAATGCTGGAAACAGAGAACCAGAAGACGAAGAAGAAAAAGAGATTGAATTTTATAGGTTTAAAATTCCATGGAATTTACGCTTTGGGTATCAAGTAGGATACGCAAACAATGCTCGTCAAAATGACGTGAGCTCTCACTCTATCGTTGTAAGTGGAGATGTAAAATTAGGAAATAGATGGACCGTAGGTGGGTCTACTGGATATGATCTTGCAAATCCAGGTATTACCTTTACCTCTCTTAACTTTGCGCGTGATCTTGAGAGTTGGAATATGCGTTTCAGTTGGGTTCCTCCTGTAAATTCAGACCCTAGTAGAACCTCTTGGAATTTCTTTATCGGGATTACAGGTAATCTATTAAGTGATATTAAGTATGACAAACGTCGTACACCAGATCAACGATTATAAGCGATAAATGTATAATCACGCTTTCGCGAAAGCGTAACAAATACCATTACTCATGAAAAAAATTATCACCACATCAAATGCTCCGGCTCCAATAGGCCCTTACAACCAAGCAACATTAGTAAACGGAATGCTATACACTAGCGGACAGATTGCTATCATACCTGCAACGGGAGAACTATTTAAAGGTAGTATCGAGGAAGAGACTGAACTTGTTATGCAAAGCGTCAAAGCGATTCTTACAGAAGCTGGGATGACTTTTGAAAACGTGGTGAAGACTTCTATTTTCATCAGTGATATGGAAAACTTCGGGAAGATCAATAGTGTGTATGGAAAGTATTTTGATGAAGCTACAGCTCCTGCTAGGGAAACGGTAGAGGTAGCAAATCTTCCTAAATATGTGAATGTAGAAATAAGTGTTATCGCTGCAGCATAAGCTAGCATACACTTCAAATAATTCTGAGAGCTGCTCGTAAAATCTTAATTCATGATTTTTACAAGCAGCTCTTTTAGTAAGTCATTACTTGCAAAGGCGCTCGCTCCTACCCCTTTACTTTTTACATCTACCTCTCTTATTAAGGAGATACATGCGCTCACTTTTTTCATAGGGTAATTGCGACCTGCAGTAATATATTCTCCCACAAAAAATGGAGAAACACCAAGCGCTCTGGCTACGGTAGTCTTATCTTTTTGCGGTAATCCATGATATTTAAGAATACTTGAAAACAAACTAAACAGCTGGCTTACCGTCAGCACTAGCGGATTGTCTTTAGGGTTCTGTGTAAAATATTGAGCAATGCGCTGTGCTTTTACAATATCTTTTTCTGAGATTGCCTTACGTAACTCAAAAATATTGAAGTCTTTACTTATCCCAATATTTTCCTCTATGGCCTGTGGTGTAATCTCACTTCCCTTAGGTAAAATAAGCATCAACTTATTGAGTTCGTTTACCACTTTGCTCAAATCATTACCAAGGTAATCTACTAGAATTTGTGCCGCCTTAGGTTGGATATGATATCCCTCATCTATAAGCACACGTCGTAACCAGTCGCCTACTTGGTTTTCATATAGCTTCTTACTTTCATAATGCACTCCGTATTCCTTTAAGGCTTTTGCGAGTGCTTTACGCTTGTCTAGCTTCTTATATTTATAGGCCACCACAAGCACCGTAGTAGGTTGCGGATTTTTTACATAATCTACCAGCTTCTCGATCTGTCGTGAGAGATCTTGCGCTTCTTTTACAATTACCACCTGACGCTCTGCCATCATAGGATAGCGCTTTGCATTGCTCACAATATCTTCTATCGTCACGTCACGACCGTATAGTACCACTTGATTAAAGCCTTTCTCGGCTTCATCAAGTAGATTATGCTCTATATAATCTGAGATTTGATCTATAAAATAAGGCTCTTCCCCACTTAAAAAGTAAATAGGTTTTATGATTCCTTTTTTAATGTCTTCAACTATGTTTTTTGCGTGCTTCACCTTTGGGTTTTCCTGCAGAACTCGTACTATTGTGGTATGCAACAACTCTCTTTTCCTACATACTCTTTCAGGCTCAAAAGTAGCGAAAACAAACGGTATATTTTTGACGTCATTCGTAAAAAGTTCTTGGTACTTACTCCCGAAGAATGGGTGCGACAACACATCTTACAATGGCTTCTTACCGAAAAAGGATATCCGCTAAGCCTTATCAATGTTGAGAAAGAAATAAAAGTAGGAAATACTCGCAAGCGTTATGATATCGTCATTTTTAATAAAGATGGCTCCCTCCTACTCATTGTAGAGTGTAAAGCTCCTGCTGTAAAAATTACCCAAGAAACCTTTGACCAGATTGCTCGTTATAATTTGCAATTACAAGCAGATTACCTGATGGTGAGCAACGGACTTTCACATTATTATTGCCAAGTAGACACAGTTGCAGAGCGTTATGACTTCTTACGATCGCTTCCAGATTATAAGCGAGAAGTAAAATAAGTACGCTTTCGCGAAAGCGGAATCCCATAAAAACCTTTTATTTGTAGTGTGAATACAGCCATCGTCATCTTAAACTGGAACGGAAAAGAACTACTAGAACGATTCCTTCCCACCGTTATTGAGCATAGTGCAGACCTCGCTACCATCTATGTAGCTGATAATGCAAGTACAGATAACTCTGTACGCTATGTGCAAGATCACTTCCCAAGCGTGCACATTATAAAGAATGTTGAAAATGGTGGTTATGCAAAGGGCTATAACGATGCACTTAAAACCATTAAGGCAGATATCTATGTACTCCTTAATAGTGATGTACAAGTAACTAAGGGCTGGCTCGCACCTATGATTGCTCTTTTTGACGATCCTAGAGTATCTGCGGCGCAACCAAAAATTAAAGATTTAAAAAAACCTACGCACTTTGAATATGCAGGTGCAGCTGGAGGTTTTATAGACAAGTTAGGCTATCCATATTGTAGAGGTAGGCTTTTTGATACTTGCGAGGAAGATACAGGCCAGTATGATACTACTATAGAAGTGCAGTGGGCAAGTGGTGCTTGTCTCTTTGTGAGATCATCTACCTTCTGGGAGGTAGGAGCACTAGATGAAATATTTTTTGCTCATCAAGAAGAAATAGATTTATGCTGGCGTATTAAAAACAAAGGATATCGTGTACTCGCCTGTGGTAATAGCGAAGTGTATCATCTAGGCGGAGCTACACTACCCTCTGCAAATCCTAAGAAGACTTTTTATAATTTTAGAAACACGCTTTTTAATGTTGTGAAGAACATTAATGGTTTTAAGGCGCTATTTATTATACTCTCAAGACTTGTACTTGACGGTGTTGCAGCACTAAAGTTTCTATTATCTGGGCAGCCTAAGCATCTTTTGGCTATCTTGAAGGCTCATTTAAGTTTTTACGTGCACATTCCTGCGCTATTGCAAAGGCGCTTACGCCTAGTATCATCAAGACGTTATGCTGATACAACTTCCATCATATGGAGCTATTTTGTGCAGAAAAAGCACACGTATAAGGACTTATGAAAAACCATAAATTACTGTTAAGAAGTATCTATGGCATCGCTGTTTTAGTACATTTATCACAAATTTAAAAGTTACACAAACTATGAAACGATTATTAATTGCTGGTATTACCAGTGCCCTATTGCTTACTTCTTGCGTTTCTAAGAAAGAATATGCTGCGCTTGAGGCTAGACAACAAGAAACTCAAGACCTTCTTAACTCTGCGACGGTAAAGTTAAACTCTTGTCTAGAAGAAAAAGCAAGTGCAACTACGCGTGTGCAGTCACTAGAGGAGCGTATTGCAGAAATGAGAAAAGACAGAAACGACCTTATACAAAGTTCTAAAGACCTTACTATGCTTACTAAGCAAGGAGCGTCTAACTTAGAAAAGTCTCTAGAAAGCTTAAAAGAAAAAGACCTTAAGATTAATCGTCTTCAAGATGCACTTACTAAAAAGGACAGTGTAACACTGGCGCTAGTTACAAGCCTTAAGAAAGAGGTAGGTATCAATGATACAGACATTGAGGTTAATGTAGAGAAAGGTGTGGTATTCATATCACTTTCTGATAAAGTACTATTTAAAAGCGGAAGCTATAACATTACGTCAAGAGCAGAAGAAATCTTAGGAAAGGTTGCCACTGTTATTAACGGAAAGCCAGACTTTGAAGCGCTTGTAGAAGGACACACAGATAATGTACCTTATAATAAAGGAGGTGTTCTTATAGACAACTGGGATTTAAGTGCAAAGAGAGCAACCGCTATCGTAAGAAAACTAGTAGACTTAGGAGCAAATCCTGCACAGCTTATTGCTGCTGGACGTAGCGAGTTTGTACCTCTAGTAGATAACAGCACTGCAGCAAACAGATCTACGAACCGTAGAACGAAGATATATGTACTTCCTAAGATTGATCAATTTTATGATATGATTGAGCAAGAAATGAAAAACATGTCTGGAGAAGATGTAGAGGTAGAAGAAGGGAACTAAGGATCTCATTAGACAACTCTTACAGAACAAAAGCGACTATCGGCAAGATAGTCGCTTTTTTCGTTTAACTACACAGATGAGATTTGAATAAGTGCTCTTAAACGTCAAAATCATCGCTCAAAGACACAATTTATACGTTTAAATGTTAAAATTTAGTGTACTTGGTCGATTATCGTCTTAATTGTGTGTTTCATAGAGGTTTTCGCCATACTTTCGATGTATCGCAATATTAAACAGCCCCATTATGAAAAATATTACTCTTATTATCTTAGCTCTTTTCTGCTCATCAATACTTGTAGCAGAGATCTCTCCAAAAGAAAAGCAAGCTCTTGTAGATTTATACAATAGCACTAACGGAAATGAGTGGACAAACTCTTGGGACCTTTCTCAAACTCCAGAAAACTGGACAGGTGTAACTATTTTTAGAGATAAAGTATTTGCGGTAAGTCTTAAGGACAACAATCTTACTGGTACAATCCCAGCGAGTATAGGTGACCTTACAGGACTTAAAATATTAAACCTTCAAAAAAATGATTTACACGGAGCGATACCAGCTTCTTTAGGATCTATAAAAGGTCTTAAGACAATCAACTTATCTTTAAACAAACTTGAAGGGAACATCCCTAGCGAAATCCTTGCGATGGGAAGCCTAGAGTACTTAGACCTATTCTTTAATAACTTAAGTGGAGAATTAAAGAGCGATGTAGCTGGATTAAAAAACTTAAAAAGATTAAGTCTTGCAAATAATGACTTTAAAGGTCAACTACCTGTAGCAATCACTTCATTAGAAAAACTTACAGACTTACAACTTAGTAGTAACAACTTCTCTGGTAACTTGCCTAATGGTATTGCTGCATTACCACAATTAAAGAAACTTAACCTTTTTGATAATAACTTCACAGGTGCGTTTCCTACAAAGCTTAATGCTCTTAACTTAGATGAGCTTACATACAATAACAATAACTTTACAGAAACAACTACCCTACTAGCTGGTGGCGAATAAGTTACTAGTCTTTAGGTTAGATTAGTAAGTACCCCAAATCTTTAATTAGATTTAGTTAAGAGCCTCTCCTTTTGGAGAGGTTTTTTAATAGGTATCTATTTTATAATTCCGGGCTTCCTTTTCCTTCTCTTATGAGAATAGGCTCATCACCCGTAAGATCTATTACGGTAGAAGGAACGTTACCTCCATAGCCACCGTCTACAATTACGTCTACGCGGTTCTGCCACTTCTCAAAAATAAGTTCTGGATCTGTGGTATACTCTATCACCTCATCTTCATCATAGATTGACGTAGAGATAATAGGGTTCCCTAGCTCTCTCACAATGGCTCTAGTAATCTCATTATCTGGTACACGTATTCCTACTTCCTTTTTCTTTTTAAACACACTAGGCAAGTTATTATTACCTGGCAATATAAACGTATAAGGTCCTGGTAATGCTCGTTTCAATATTTTAAAGGTCTTAGTATCTATCTGCTTTACATAGTCAGATAAGTTACTTAGGTCTTCACATACAAAGGAGAAATTTGCCTTAGCTAACTTTACTCCTTTTATCTGTGCTACGCGTTCTAGTGCTTTGGTATTTGTAATGTCGCAGCCCAGCGCATACACGGTATCACTTGGATAAATGATAAGTCCGCCGTTTTTTAGAATTTTTACGATTTCTTTTAAATCCTTTGGATTTGGATTCTCTTCGTAGAGTTTTATAAACTTTGACATGGCTGTAATTTTTTGTGAATGTACGAGTAACAATTAATATGCTCATCACGCTTTCGCGAAAGCGTAACTTACCTAATCTACGCGCTCTACTTCGTCCTCAAGTTTGAGTACTTTATCACCATCTTCTTGCTCGATGTATAGCGCCTTGTTTCCAGACTCACCATTGCGAGTGACTTCATTGCCTTTGATAGTTTTGGTTACTTTCTCTGTAAAAGTTTCGGTTACTTTTCCTTCTGCGGTGCCGTTACCCCACTTCCACTGTACTTTTGTTCCTTCCTTAATCATAACTTTTTTATTTAAAGTTACTTATAAGCTTAAAATATCTCGCAGAAACTAACGCAACCTTAACATAAAAGTAAAATCTATGCGTTATACCTTAAAATTGTCTTAATGAAACTACTATATATTCTTTTTGTACTCGCTGCCATGAGCTGGAGCTGCACAGATAGTGATGAGACTAACACAGATGTCATTACTCCTGATATGGAGATGGAAGAAGCCGTTGCGCTCGAGGCGCTTACTCTTACAGATGTTCCCTACGGTAATGACCCTGCGCAGGTGTATGACATTTATTTACCTGCAGGACGTAGTGCTGCCAAAACGAAAATGATTATCCTCATACACGGTGGTGGCTGGACAGAAGGAGATAAGGAAAACGTATCTTCTTTTATAAATCTTGTGCAATCACAACATCCAGATTATGGCGTGGTAAATATGAATTACATACTGGCAAATCCTCCAGCGATACCTGCATTTCCTAATCAGTTTCTGGATGTGCAGGCGGTGATTAATCAGCTTAATGATACGAGTAGCGAGTTGCAATTTAATAACGAGTATGCTTTTATAGGGCTGAGTGCTGGTGCGCATATCGCAATGATGTATGACTACACCTATGATGTGGATGACCAAGTAAAATTTGTAGCCAACATAGTAGGTCCAGCAGATTTTACAGATCCATTTTATGCAGACGGCCCAGGTTTTGAAACCTACATAGCCGCACTTACTGATGAAACTGCCTATCCCGAGGATGCAAATTACAGCGAACTGTTAAGCCCTGCCAAAGTAGTCACTGCAAGTGCTAGCCCTACCCTTCAGTTTTACGGAGATCAAGATCCGCTGGTGCCGCTTACTAATGGTCAGCGACTAGACACGGCGCTTTCTAATGCTGGTGTTCCGCATATCTTTACAATTTATGAAGGTGGTCATGGAGATTGGGATGCTACGAGCTACCTCGATGTACAACAAAAAATAGGCGCTTACATCGACCTCTACTTACCTATTGAAGATTAAATACATATTGTTCAATAATATTACGGGATAGAAGGTGTTCCTGTATAGCTTTCGCGAAAGCGTACTTATCACCATAATAAAATGCTGACATCTTGTGGACGTCAGCATTTGTATTTTTTATCAGCTTGTGTGCGTACTAGCTTACAATCTCAAGCTTAGCAAAACGTAGTAACAATTTTTTGAGACCGCCGTTTTCAAAATTTATTTCTGCTTTTTGATCTTGGCCTTTTCCTTCTAGTCCTACTACAATCCCTTTACCAAAACGGATATGCTTTACCACCGTACCCGGTTCTAGCGCTCCCGCGAGCGAAGATACTGGCTCATTACCGCTAGTAGGTCTTATCTTACGCAACTTGCGTAGCTGGTCTTGTGATGGGTTACCCACTCTAGGTGGCGTACCGCTCACCGGCTTCTTTAATCGTAATTTACTTTTATCTACCTCGCCAAATTCATCTATATCCATGAGTGACTTATAGCGGTTTCTCATCATAGGCGTCTGGTAGTCCAGATACTTATCATCTATTTCCTCTATAAAACGGCTAGGCTCTGCATCTACCAGTTTACCCCAGCGATATCTAGACTCTGTATAAGTAAGGTATGCCTGCTTCTCTGCCCTTGTAAGTGCCACATAAAACAAGCGGCGCTCCTCCTCTAGCTCACTACGCGTGCTCATACTCATACCAGAAGGAAAGAGATCTTCCTCCATACCCACGATGTATACAAATGGAAACTCAAGTCCCTTTGCTAGGTGGATGGTCATTAACGCCACGCGGTCATCATCACCCGTATCATTATCCATACTTGTGGCAAGTGCCACATCTTCTAGAAACTCTGCTAGCGATCCTGTAGTATCTGCCAGTTCCTTTTGCTCCTCTACAAAGTCGCGCATACCGTTGAGCAGCTCCTCTATATTTTCTATACGAGCAACACCCTCTGGAGTTCCATCCTTTTTAAGCTCTTGTAAAAGTCCTGTTTTCTTTGCCACCGTTTCTGCCACGGTAAAGGCATCACTTTGCTCATTAAGAATCTGGAAACTCTTAATCATCGTGACAAAATTCTTAAGCTTGGTCTGTGTACCGCGATTTATATTCATTGAGGGACCCAGTTGTTCAATTTTATCCATCACCTCAAACATAGAGCGGCCATAATGCTTTGCCGCCACCGTAAGCTTGTCTAAGGTAGTACCACCTATACCACGCGCCGGGTAGTTTACCACACGCTTGAGTGCCTCCTCATCTTTAGGATTAACAAGCACGCGCAGGTAGCCCAGCACATCCTTAATTTCCTTACGTTGATAGAATGATAATCCTCCATAAATACGGTATGGGATATCTCGCTTGCGCAAGGCGTCCTCCATCGCACGTGACTGTGCGTTTGTTCTGTAAAGTATCGCAAAGTCACCATTGTTGAGCTGGTGGTTCATTCTATTTTCAAAAATAGAACTCGCCACATAGCGTCCCTCCTCACCATCTGTAGGAGAGCGGTGCACGATAATCTCACCACCATCTGGGTTTGCCGTCCAGACCGTTTTATCCAGTCTGGTTTTGTTTTTTTCTATCACACTGTTTGCCGCCTCCACAATCACTTTTGAAGAACGGTAGTTCTGCTCCAGGCGGTACATTGCTACATTCTCATAATCCTTCTGGAAGTTCAAAATGTTATTAATATTTGCCCCACGGAAGGCGTAGATACTCTGCGAGTCATCTCCCACCACACAGATGTTTTGAAACTTATCAGACAGTGCTTTTACAATAAGATACTGGCTATGGTTTGTATCTTGGTACTCATCTACCAGTATGTACTTAAAACGATTCTGGTATTTATTAAGCACCTCTGGAAAACGATTAAGCAACTCATTTGTGCGTAGTAGTAAATCATCAAAGTCCATCGCCCCTGCCTTAAAACAGCGATCTACATACTCTGCATAAATCTCTCCCATACGCGGGCGTTTTGCCATTGCATCTGCCTCTACCAGCTCAGGATCATTTTGATACGCACGTACCGTAATCAAGCTGTTTTTAAAAGAAGAAATACGGTTTTGTATCTGCTTGTACTTATAGATATCTTTATCCAGCTGCATCTCCTTTATAATCGCGCTTATTAAACGCTGCGAGTCTTGGGTATCATAAATCGTAAAGTTAGACGGGTACCCCAGCTTATCTGCTTCAATACGTAAGATTTTGGCAAAAATGGAGTGAAAGGTTCCCATCCATAAATTCTTTGCCTCAGAGCTACCCACAATATCAGAGATACGCTTTTTCATCTCACGTGCCGCCTTATTTGTAAAGGTGAGTGATAAGATGTTAAAGGCGTCTACTCCCTGTGACATGAGGTAAGCAATACGTAAGGTAAGCACACGCGTTTTACCAGATCCCGCACCTGCAATTACAATTAATGCTCCGTCTTTATGTAGTGTGGGAGCGCGTTGGGCCTCGTTTAAGCCCTCAATATATACTTCTAATTTTGAATCCATAGCAGGGGTACAAAGTACGGATTGATCACAAGAATTAAAACCACAATCTATGATTTTATAGCTCTTTTGTAAACAAAAACAATAGATACGCTTTCGCGAAAATTTGACACCTCACACCTCCCGCGTTCCATGATAACTATTGCTAGCGAGAAGAAGTGTATTTCATTAAAAATGAAGATATTTAGCCTCCAAAACCAATCATCATGAGCACATTCTTTATAAATCACGTTGCTATTTCTGTACAAGATGTAGCCGTCTCCATTGCCTTTTACCAAAAGGTATTTGGGCTTACCGAAATAGAAAACACCGCCTCTGTCTCTCCTACTCGCTGGCTCGCCCTAGGTGATAGCAAGCAGCTGCACCTCATCCCAAGACCAGGCGAAACCGTAATCACAAACAAAGCAGTACACCTTGCACTCGCCACCGCAGATCTTGCTTCCTTTATCACGCACCTTAAAAGTCTCAACATAGATTATGCCGACTGGCGAGGAACACCCACTAAAGATTATGTGCGCAATGACGGGATACAGCAAGTGTACTTCCAAGATCCAGATGGCTACTGGATAGAAGTAAATGACGATGCCTAGCGTCCAGATTTATCATACTGAAACTAAATATTTTACATTTTTTCACCCAAAATGAGGAAATGCGTAAAGAAGTGTGAGTTTGAGGTTGTAGATTAGCTTTTTAGAAAGTGAATGAGTGATTTTACTTTTTTAAATTGAAGACTTAATAATTGTATATGAATAAGAAATCAAGAATAGTAAATGCATATTGGCCTATCATTGGAATCACTGGAATAATTATCAGTCTTACTTTTTTTAATTTTACTAGCAAATGGTATTTAGTAATTATAGGAGGCACCTTAAGCGTTTTGTTGGCATTTCTTTTGGAATACATAATGAACAAGCTGTTCTACATAAAACCAATTGAAACGAAAGCGACAGTAATTACGAGAAAAAGACCAAAACTTAATCCAATAAAACCAACAAACCACGAGGACTTTCAGCCAAATACTAAGCAGAACATTACTACAAAAAAAGAAACAGTTACTGATCTTAGAGAAATCATATCTTCATACGAGGTTGAAGTAAAGACTACAGAGCAATTAAAACAAGAAATAGCAAAAAAAGAAGTCCTTCCAACTTCAGTTAAAGAAATACCACAAGCAGTCTCTAATATTAAACGTGTCAATTATAATTTAATAGAAACAGAAAGCGAGACTGATTTTCCAATCTTAAAAATACCAAATCAAAATTCTATTGTTCGCAAACACAGAAATGGTTCTACTAAAAGACGGGGTTTTAAGGAGACTTCATTTCAAAAATCAATTGAACATTTCTTTTCAGAAAATTTTGAAATATCAGGAAATACTAGATTAAATACTGGAGAAAACACAAGACCTTATGAACCAGACATAGCAATTATTGGTTATAGTGACTACAATATCAGAATTGATATTGAAATTGATGAGCCATACGCAGGTATTACTAGGCAGCCAACACATTGTACAGGCGATGATGTAAATCGAGACAACTATTTTAAAAACAGAGGTTGGATTGTTATAAGATTTTCCGAATACCAAATACATACACAAGAAAAGGAATGTTTGAAATACATCGCAGAGATTATTTCAAGCATTGATTCATCCATTCAAATTCCGTCAGAATTAAAAACAGTCAATAAGATAATTGTTGAAAAAGTTTGGGATGTTGTACAATCCCAAAAATGGGAAAAATTAAAATATAGAGAAGAATATTTAAACCATGAATTTCAAAGAATTGAAGAAGAAAAAGAAATTCTTGAAAGAGGTTTTGACCCACAAGAGATCGAAGAAGAAAAATTTGTGAAAAGCACAAGTTTTGGGAAAGAAGAAATAAGCAGAAAAATCAGTTTTAATCACCATAATACACATAATAGAGATCAACGAATTAAATTCTTTTCTGATAAACATATTTACACAATTGATGGTGTTACGTTTCCATCAGCAAGTACAATTGTAGGACGCTTTTTTCAAGAATTTGATTCATGGGGTATCGCAAGTCGCTTAAGTCCGAACAATCCATTGTTTGGTTTAGATATTGAAGAAATTGTTCGCATATGGAATCAAAAAGGTCAAGATGCGGCAAACTTGGGAACTTTTCTTCACGAACAAATTGAAAATTTTTATCTGAAACAAACATACGAACGAACAGAAGAATTTTATCAATTTGAAAATTTTGTCAATGACCATCCTAATTTAGAACCTCACCGTTCAGAATGGCGAATTTTTGATGATAATTTTGGTGTAGCTGGAACGATAGATCTAATCGTTAAGAATGAACAAAATTTTGATATTTACGATTGGAAACGAAGTAAAAAAATAATAAATGTATTTGACGGTCAACCAATCAAAAATAACCGATGGGGAAAATGTGGTGTCGGAAAATTAAGTCATATCCCTGATACTACTTATAATAAATATTGTTTACAACAAAGTCTCTACAGGTTTATACTTGAAGAAAATTATAATATAAACGTTAACAATATGTATTTAATAATAGTGCATCCTGAATATACAAATTATTACAAAGTTAAAGTTCCATACTTACGAGATGAAGTTAAGAAAATATTGAACACTGTGTAATGAAAAATACTTTCTAAAAGCTTTTATAAATAACTGAAGAATTAATCTTTAAGAAAATGATACCGTCATTTATTATTGATCTTCAAATTTTTAAAAAACAAAATAATAGTAAAATTGAAAAATTCGGCTTGTGTTTAATTCGAAAAGTAACCTCTTATTTTCAGCGTTACTATTCATGTACAAGACCGTTACCATTAATTAAATGAAACACGTCAAAAAGAAATTTTTAGTATCTCATAATGTAGCCGATGATGGCTATAAACATATGCAAACGGTTAAACCGACCGAAGATGATATTAAAAAATATAAAGCAGGAGATTTTGACGATTATATACCTCATATTCTAACTGATAGTCAAAAAATTATTCAATGTTTTAAATACCGAACTGGTAATAAAACATTTATGATTCCAGAACCAAATCCGATTATAATTTATTTCTCAAATGCTCAAAATAACCTTGCGGATATTTTCGAGCAAAGAGAAAAGATGTTTGTCGCACTAAATACAAAAGGAGGAGATATTGGTAATGTTATGAATGCATTTTATAATTTTTTTGGATTCGTTTCAAATTATGTTACATCGTTGTTTAATTCTTTAGAAGCATTTATGAATCACCAGATTCCTAACGACTTTGAATATAAAAGATTTTCAAAACAGAAAACAGAATTGTATAATAAAGAACAGATTCAAAGACAAATTTCCTTTGAGGAGAAGATTAAAAAAGTAATACCACAAGTAAAAGAAAAGAGTTTTCACAGACACCAATCTCATAAATTTGAAACAATATTAAAATTTAAAGAATTTAGAGATGATATAGTGCATACCAAAGTAGACGAAAAAAGCGCGCCGAATTTATATCACAAATTATTCGCTAAATCTTTAGATTATAATTATAACGAGACAATACAAACAGTAAAAGATTATCTAAATTATTATGAATCAGAATTAATAGAAAAATGCAATTGTGGTTCTGACTATTAAACAAAAAAACATGAGCTTATTAGAGTCAATTTTTGAAGGTTTAGCAAAAACCTCTCGCGGAAAAAATAAGTTTCACCTTTTTAAGGGGAAATCTGGAAGTTATTTGAAATTTGGAAGTGAATCAAGTGGAAGAAAAGGCAAAACATTATGGTGGAAAAAAAAATGATTCGCCAATATTTTAAAGGCATATATTTCTTTATTCTTTTTTGTTTTTTAAATGCTTGTAACGATGATGATACTTATCATGAAAAAGTCAATGAAATTAGCGAGGAATATAAAGAGGACAAAAAAGAATTAATATCCGAAATAGTTGTTGAACGTGTTAAAAATAAATCTAACACCGAAAAATTGGTTAAAGAACTTAACCAATTAGAAGGAGATTATGAGGAGAATTTAAACGAGTTAAATGATTTGTTTAAAGGACAAGATCTTATTACGCCTTTCAAAATAGAAAAAACAACTGAAGTTGAATTATCTGGATACGCAATGCAAGTTGAACTAAAGATTAAAAATAGAACGGTCTTCAATGCTATTCTTAACAAAGCTGCTGGTTGGCTTTTTGAAGTATTAATTTTGACTTTGTTCGTGATTTTATTAGGATTTTTTGTTAATTACAGTAAACCATTTGCGTTAATTAGAGTTCTTTTGTCTCATTGGGTAATTATTATAATATTTTTTGCGATTGGAATATTTTTTAGTCCAGCAGAGTATTTTGGTTTAATAGCTTCCGATTTAGAGAATGAAATCGAAAAAATTATTGATTTCAACTTGGATAAAAAACAAAATAATATTTCAGAATCTGAATAGAGAGCACAGACTATCTGTGTAGAACAGCGTATATAAAAACTAACTCGAGTAATTACTAAAACTGCGGCTTGAGGATTTTTGAAAGTTCATGTTATTTTTCTTGCAAGAAATTGTTATTTAAAAATCTAAAAAAATATATGAAAGCTAAATTAAACGGAACATACAAAAGTAGTTTACCTTTAATTGATATTTTTCAAATAAGTAAATTAGTATTGAGGAGATTGTCGGCTTTAGGCAACGAGAGACACAATAATTTTTCCGAAGAACAACTTATTTTTCCTCAGAAGATTCAAGTAAATTCAACTAAATACATAAATAGGATTTCAGAACAAGAACTTAGGTTACTATTTATCGAAGAGTTTGTAAAACTACATCCCACATTCTATTACTCAATAGAAACTCCTACAATTGGTAAATTTTATTTTGGCAAAACCTACGAAGATATTTCTGCAATTAAAACTGGCCAATCTGCATCATTAGACATGTGTATTTTCGAAAGAGATGCTGAAGTCTATAAACGAATTCTAAATATAGAATTTAAGCATCGAAATTCTGGAATAAAAAATACCGGCAAGGACATCCTAAAACTTATTAAAGAGAAACAAGATGGAGCTTTTATACACCTGTTAGAAAACACAAATATTGGTACTATTTGCAATGATAGAGGAACTGGTATTTTTAATAAACTTCATAAATGTTTCCATGACTTTCAATCGAACTGGGTTAATGATAGCAAATCCATTCAAATAATCATTTTCTCTTTAAAACAAAATATTTTATTGTATCGAAATATTTCAAAAAAAGATTTGATGTATTTGAAAGATATTTTTTACATAAATAATGAGCGAATTAAAATGAGTGAAATAAAAGAAAATGGCTGGCAAATAGAAAATTTTGACAAAAACCACCTACCACCTACCACCTACAAATAACTAAATCAAAAAACAACCTCAAACAATATGGAGAATTCTGCATCAGGTGCGCCTGTTTATCGTTATACAAGATCCAGCAGAAATGATTTTGAGTTAGCTACTGGAGGAGATCATACAGCATATAACCCAAGCATTTAAGGAATTAAAATACATTGAATTTCCTCATGTTTTATTCCGAGATATAATAATAAACGAAGAGCGTTTCATAAAAGCATTGGGTAAGTAATTAGGGTTGTGTTCAATCCAAAAACAGACCGCATATTACCAGCGCTACTTTTCATACACGAGAACGTTGTGCATTATTAAATAAACTATGAGAACATTATTTTCCCTTCTGATTTTATTCATTTTTTTGACTTCTTGCAAAGAAAAGGAAACAGAAAACCGTGTTAAAAATTACACCGAAGTTAATTTGAATTTTAGAGATTATGATCCAAGCGAGCATAAAAGCTTTATTGACTTGAAAATTGAAAACGGAATTAATCCTATTGAACAACAGCTGAAAATATCTGATAGCGGAACGGTTTCGTATAACTTCATCAATGAGAAAAAACGAGAGTTAGTATTTAATTACGAGAATAGAGAATTTAGTCTCATCGTTTCACCTAATGAAGAATTAAATGCAGAATTAACGATAGCAGAACTGACTGATTGGCAATCTAAATTCAATGGTTTTAAGATAACTTCAGGCGTAAATGAAGTTACGAACAACCTTATTCTTGCCCATATCTCTTATATAGACAGCTTGATTACACAAGCACCTGACGGATTTAGCAATGACGGAAAGTCTGTTGATATGGACTATAAAAACAAACGAGTTTCTGAAATGCAGGAACAGTTAGCAACATTTGACTCATTTGTAAAGGAAAAGAATATCAATGACAAAACTTTTATCGATTGGAGTACATCACAAATCAGATATCGTGCGGGAAATGATTTGAGTTTATATCCATTTTATGGAACATTCAATAAAGAAATTGACGATGAAAATGATTATTTCAATTTCATTCAAGAAATCAATCCAAATATGAATGATGAATTAACTTATCAATCATACCTGAACTATTTAAAAACATTATCTACAGATTATAGGATAATGAGCAATATAGCAGACAAGTATTCAGATAAAAGAGAACAATTAAAAAACGATAGCCTGTCAAATTTTCCAATCGCATTTAATATGCTTAAAAAGCGTCCGAAAAATGATGAGCGTGAATTATTGATGGCTTATTTATATCGCAAGAATAATAAAGTGCCAGAGACTTATAAAGATAGTCTGGCAAGTTATGTAAACGATGATTTATTAAACCAAGTGAAGTCACTAGAAAAAAATGAGAAATTAGATATAATAACTCTTATTAAAAATTACGACATAACAGAAAGTGAAAAGATGGAACTTTTATCACTTTATAATAATGCAAAAGGGAAAGTTATTTATCACGACTTTTGGTTTAAAAATTGTGCGCCTTGTATGCAAGAACTTCCCAACTTCAACGATTTAATGGCAACAACTAATGAACAAGAAGTTGAATTCATTTTTTATGGAGTTTATATGGAAAATGAGGAATGGGAAAAAACAATAGATGAATTTAAACTCAAAGGCCAACATCATTTACTTACGAAAAACCAATTAGCCTTTTTCGAAAAATATTTTGGAGTTCATGGATTTCCACATCATCAAATAATAAAATCCAACGGACAAATTGGTGATAAAGTTCGTTTTGGAGCCTATCCAAGCAATTTTGACGAAATAAACAAACTGATAGATAAAAACCTCGTTGCGAATAATAACGATGCCTAACAAAGAACTGAGCTAAAAAACAACCCCAAACAATATGGAAAAATCTGAATCAGGTGCGCCTATTTATCGTTACACAGAATCCAATAGAAATGATTTTGAGTTAGCTACAGGAGGAGATCATATAGATGATATATCAGATCATATTGAAAAACATATTGGAGAGATTCATATGGTATTTCACGAACTTGTATCAAATCAAGTTCACATTGATATACACTGGGTAAGGCCTACAGAAGAAAGACCATTTCATACACTCGTTACTTCTGGCATGAGTGATAAGGCAATGAATACACCAGACGATGTTATAAATTGCGATTATGCAGAAATAAGTATTTGTCTACCGGCATCCTGGAAAATCTCTGAAGAAGACTTTAAGGATGAAAACAACTACTGGCCTATTAGATGGTTAAAACAAATAGCTAGATTCCCTCACGAATACAACACCTGGGTTGGTTACGGGCACACCATTCCCAATGGCAAACCCGCCGAGCCTTTTGCTCCAAACACACAGCTTAACACCATGGTACTCTTACCAACTATTGTTTTTAAGGAAGATTTCCATTCACTAAAGTTGGCAAACAAAACCATTGACTTTTACTCATTAATACCGCTATATACCGATGAAGTTAATGTAAAGATTAAAAAAGGCGTAGAAGCGCTTTTTGACGGTTTTGACAAGCACGCCGTGACAGATATATTAGAATTAAACAGGCCTAATACTGCCAAAAGAAAAAAGCTTTTTGGGTTGTTTTAGGGAGGATAACTTTTAAATCAATGTTACTAAAAAGGAAAAAAGATAAATCGATGAAATTAAAAAACAAACCTACAGAAGCGCTACAAACTAAACTCAATAGCACCAAAAAAATCATGCAAGTGCTATCTACACTTACCATAATTGCCGCTGTTTTTTTTGTTTACAATTGGATCATGAATGATGATGGAATTGATTCTTCTTTCTCACTAATTACTATCGCAATGGTTTTAGGGATTATATTTTTGGATAAAAAATACAAGAACATAAAGGCAGAATTACAAACACGAGAATAGTATACCTATTAAAATTTGAGGATTAGGGTTGAGTTTAATCTGGAAAGTTAGTATTGTTTAAAGTGATGCTATTCTTAAAGGAGACCATTGTGTGAAATAATAAGAAATTGTAGTTAATGTATTTAAAAGGGTATAGATTAAAAACATCAATCATTAATAATTCAATCACACTCCCAAAATGGGACTTTGGCGGTGACAAACCTTGGACGAATAATTCTTGGAATAATACAATAGCGTCTATTAGGAAATTTAGTGAAGCTGATTATCCTCTACATGTATTAGACTTGGACAATCCAGATTTATCAGAAACTCATTTAAAAGATAAATCAGCTTTTGAAGAATGGTTAAAAGAATCAATGAAATAAACATATGAAAAACAATATCCTAATCTTCATCATCCTCCTAGTAGCAACTATAAATAAAAGCTACAGTCAAGAAACTGTTCATTTTGATAGAGTGTTTCACTATAGAACTGACGATCTAAAAAGCACTAACAAAAGAGAATACATAACTACAGATAGTATTATTGAAATAAAGGATTACAACAAGCACGGCCTCTTTAGAACAGGGAAATTTTACGGGTTTACAAACCTCTATAACCTTGAGGAATTCATTTATTTTAATACAACAAATCAATATGACAGAAATCCCAAACTAAAAACAGAAAACAGAGAGGGAACCGTAATATATTACAGTAAAGATGGACATAAAATGTCTGAACAATTTCTTGTAGGAGAACAAACAAAGCAAATACAGCTCTGGAATAATCAAAAACCTTTTCTAACCAATGGCACTGGAACTTTTAAATGTGACTCCGAGAAGAAGAATGAAAAGATCGTTAGAATTTATAAAGATTCATTAGAAATTGAGGGCTTCATTGTAAGAGAATCAAGAAATGATACTATTTATATCAAAACGGATACAAAGGCATACCCAAAATCAGGGCTACAGTCTTTTTACAAACAGATTGCTAAAAATTTTAAATACCCAAGTTTTGCTCAACTACTAGGAATAGATAAAAAAATCACCATCAGCTTTGTGGTAGATGAAAATGGAAAATTGACTGATTTTGAGCCTCTAAATAGTACTAGTTTAAATTTTGAAAAAAAAGCAATCCGCCGACTTGAACAATTACCTAAGTGGAATCCAGCAACCCGGAATGGTAAGGGTGTTAAAACAAAATTTCAAATACCGCTTACTTTTAAGCATTGATAATGCATTGGAGTTAAAATTTATTAAAAGTGTAGACAAAAAACGAATTGAAAATGAATTGCTTCCTATTTGGTATATGAAGATGATATACGGAATACAACTATCCTCTGAATATGAACATATAGAGCAAGTAAAAAATTGAAGTGAAGGAATTAGGGTTGAGTTTAACCTGAAATGATAGTATTGTTTAAAGTGCTACTTTTCTTAAAGGAGACCGTTGACTATAATTAAAAAAAACTTTGTGAAGAGAAAAAAAACCACAAACTGGAAGAATCGAGGATTTGAATTCTTATCAATATTCATAGCCGTAATTTCAGCTTTTGCTTTGAATAATTGGAATGAAAATAGAAGAGATGATAATTCTGGGAATAAAATATTAATTGAAATTTCTAATGGATTAAAGAAAGATTTAGATGATATAAAACTAAATAAAATGGGGCATCAGATGGGGATTTCAGCTTGCAAATATTTCGGAGATTTAATCTCTGGGAAAAGAATTGATAAAGACTCCATAGTATCTAATTACTTTATTTTGACTAGAGATTTCGTGTCTATTCAGAATGTAGCAGGTTACGAAACTTTAAAGTCACAAGGTTTGGAGCTAATAAACAATGACAGTTTAAGACTTCAAATTATATCATTATATGAATACAACTATAATACTTTACAAAAATTAGAAGAAGAATACTCAGAAATGCAATTTCAAGAAAGCTATTTTAAAGAGATAAATAATGAATTAGCGCCAAACTTTAATTTTGATGATAATGGTAAAATTTCAGGAATCAATTTACCATTAAAAATAACAGAAGATAAAAAGAAGATTTTACTCTCGTATTTATGGAAAATACAAACAAATAGAGAATTCATATTAGGGTTTTATGGCGAAATTGAGAATAAAATACTTGGAATACAACAACAAATAAGTACGAAAAATAATAGCTAATAAATTGTAAATAAATAGGACAATGAAATTGACCGGATTCTAAAGCCAAGCGGAAAGTTCTCATTGATTGATGTTTCTGTACCGAAAATCAGAATTTTAAAACCTTTTTATATGTTTTACTTAAAGAATATTATTCCGATTTTAGGGAAAGTATTTTTAGGAAGTCCTGAGACCTACAAGATACTAGGTATTTACACTCAAGAATTCGGGAACTCTAAAAATGTATATGGTATTTTTAATAAAGCCAATTTTGAAGTTGAGTATATTGAATATTTTTTCGGTTGCGCCAGCGGAATTAAAGGTGTAAAAAAATAACCTTATGTAATTAAGAACAGAATTAAAAAGAGTATCAAAACATTGGAATTCTAAGTGTTCTCTCCAAGTTTTAAACAGATTAAAAATATATGAAAAAACTTATTCTTTTACTATCTATCGTTTGCCTTGCAGCTTGCAATAGCCTAGACAATTTCCCTAAATTGGAGCACTCTGCTAAATTAAGCTTTAAAGATGCGTATGAAAATGACACCATATCTTTTCAATTAAAGAACCCTCTTATGTGTCCCATAAGCGTCAGGCTTGTTAAAGATGCTACGTATCCTGACCTAGCAACACTATTCGGGCATGTAACCTTGAGAAAACAGCAAGACACCATCATTAAGATTCATTATCCTGATGTAGAATCTACTGTAAAACCAAAATACAGCATTGAATATGGAGATTTACAGCGTAAAATTAATAAAAGCAGCATAGGATTACCATTTCCAAAGGGCAAACAATACAAAATCATACAAGGCTTTAACAACAGCTTTTCTCATAATAAAATCACGAGTAAGTATGCTATTGATTTCGATCTAAGCATAGGGGATACCATCGTAAGTGTAGATGATGGATATGTGGTAGCCTTGATTGAGAAATACAAAGATCATGGTACAAGCCAGCAATGGAGGGACAATGATAGAAGTAATTACCTAACCGTTTACCATCCTGACAGTGGTTTGTACTCTCAATATGTACACTTAAACTATGAAGGAGCAATCGTTGAGCTTGGTGATTATGTGGAGAAAGGGCAACCCATCGCTATTAGTGGAATGACAGGTTTCACCACCGTTGAGCATCTACATTTTAATGTTAGAATTCCATCTGAAACTAATGGTCTCATATCTACCGAGTATACATTTGACAATGCCGTAGACGCAAGTACATTAAAAAAAGGTGATGTAGTCAGAAATTACAATGAATAGAAAAATGTCTACCCATTTACTTGATACGGTTTGAGTAATTACGCTTTCGCGAAAGCGTGCCTGAAACAATTAATACCTTCATGAAACATATTTTAGTTCTCCTAGTCTGCTTACATCTTACCAGTTCATTTAGTCAAATAGATGAACATGAAAAAGAGGAGCATTTTATTAAAATCTGGGGCTTACTAAAATATTACCACCCAGATATAAGTAACGGCGCCTATAACGTCAATACAGAATTTATTCAGGAATATCAAAAACTGACCTCACTAAAGACAAGAGAAGCTTTTGACAAGGAAATGATTGCTTGGATAGAAAGTTATGGCACCTCAGATTTTGACATAAAAGAGGACTTTGAACAAGAGCTTTTTACCAAAAACTATAATTTCAAGTGGGTTCTTGAGTCTGGTTATAGCGTTCAGCTATCGCAGCTACTTAGTGACTTAAAAAATAACACCAACTATAAAAGTCATTATGCTGATATTAAAAAACTAAACAGTTCTATTGATTTTAGTAATGATGGTGCCCTAGCAGATTTTGATTACACTAATAATGCACATAGGCTACTCTTTCTTGCTTCGTTCTGGAATACGATGAATTACTGGAATGTGAATGTATACCTAACAGATACATCGTGGGAACAAACTCTTAGCAAACTAATACCAGCTTTTAGCGCTGAAGGAAAGGAGAATTTTGAAAAAGCCAAGGAGCATTTATTTAGCAAGCTCAACGATTCGCATTCCAATTATCAATATAGCTTCACGCTAAATTCATTAGATAAGTTCCCGAACTTTGGCGGGAGAATCATTAATGATTCCTTAGTGATTACATCTGTGTACAATACAAAGATATTTCAAGAAGACTCATTAACTAAAGGCGACGTAATTTATGCCGTGGATGGCGTTAAACTTGAAACCTATTACAACACTAAATTTTCTAATGTAATAAGTGCCTCAAACAAGAACCATCTAAGGCGCGCTATTGAAAAAACCTATTTACTGGCATCGACTAAAGATTCGGTTCTTGTTAGTATTTTAAAAACAAATGGTCAAAACAGAGAACAGTATATCCAACTAAGCCCTTTAGCATATCCCTACCAAAAGTATGAACGCTTAAAACCTACTGAAAGTGAGGATTGGAAAGAAATAAGTGATAAGATTGGATATATAAATCTAAATAAGATTGATAAAAACCAACTGAAAGCAGCTTTTCACGATTTTGAGCTATTTAAAGGTGTCATCATAGATCTACGTAACTACCCAAAAAATATAAGTACTGCAGATATCGCAAAGTACCTGTATCCAGAGAGAACGAGATTTTTAAAAACGCTAACCGCCGTAAAACCTGCTTATGGAAACTATGGAGCAAATGCGGCGACAAGTTTTATCATGGACCCATTTAAAGCGGGAAAGAAAAATAAGAACTACTTTAAAGGAAAAGTAGTATTGCTAGTAGATAGAACAACGGCAAGCATGGCAGAATGGATGGGAATGGCTATCCAAGCATCACCTAACTGTATTACCATAGGTGAGAAAACCTTTGGTGCGGTTATGAATAGAAATGAAGTACCACTCATGGACGGTACTAAAATTGATTTTACAGCAGTGGGTGCTTTCTATCCAAATGATGAAGGTGTGCAACGTAAAGGATTACGACTAGATCATGAGATAAAAGAGAGTGCGCTACACTATGATAATGAACTATTTATTAAGGAAGCAATAGGTTTAATTAGGGAGGAGTGACACCTTACCACCCTCAAAACTAAACACTTGTTGCCACAAAAATTATCAGCCCCAATAAATTCATTGTATATTTAGAATCATATTTATTGATTAATTATTGTAATACTTATTACAATCTAATATCCCTATACGATGAAGAAAATTACGTTTTTTCTATTTCTTGCGCTTGCGATGTCTATGATATCGAGCGACACCCTTTACGCACAAAACGATGTACTCGCCGAACTTGAACGAATAGCTATTGTAGATCAAAAGGTCATGATGCCTATGCGTGATGGCATACGCCTCGCTACTGATATTTATAGACCAAAGACGAGCGGTAAGGTGCCTATAATTTTCTCGCGAACTCCTTATAATTTTAATTCTTGGGGTGATGGAAAACAAAGAACAAGAACAGCACAAAGAGCGCTAGAAGCTGTAAAAAGAGGATATGCTTACGTGGTTCAAAATGAAAGAGGAAGATACTACTCTGAAGGCGAATGGGATATTCTAGGAGTACCGCTCACAGATGGATATGATGCATTTACATGGATGAAAAATCAATCCTGGTCTAACGGAAAGATTGGCACACTTGGCTGCTCCTCTACTGCAGAGTGGCAAATGGCGGTTGCAGCATTAGACCATCCTTCACATGCAGCTATGGTACCGCAAGGCTATGGAGCTGGCGTAGGGAGAATAGGCGATATTCAAGAGCAAGGAAATTGGTATCGCGGTGGTGTTGAGCAAATGCTCTTTTTCTCCTGGTTATATGGTGTGGAACATGATAAATTTAAACCTCGTATTCCCGCAGGAGCGACACAAGAGGATTTAATTAGAATTTCACGATTTTATGATTTAGCACCAGAAAATCCGCCAGTGGATATGGCAGAGGCTTTGAAGCACTTACCTATTCAAGATATATTAAAAAACATCAACGGTAAGAACGAGATTTTTGACAAAATGATACGTCGTAAACCTAACGACAAAGCATGGTTTGAAGGAGGAATCTATCATGACAACAAAGATATTGGTGTCCCTAGTTTCTGGTTTGCCTCTTGGTATGATGTTTCTATCACTCCTAACCTAGCACTATTTAATCACGTTAGAAATAATACTAAGGATGCCACTGTAAGAGATAATCAATATCTCGTGATTGCTCCTACCCTACACTGTGCATACACAAGAGCAACCGAAAATACAATTGTGGGAGAGCGCAGCGTAGGTGATGCAACACTCAATTATGAAGAGCAGATTTATGGCTGGTTTGATTTATGGCTCAAGGGCGAAAAGAATGATTTCAAAGAAAAAACACCTAGGGTTCAGTACTACACAATGGGTAGCAATAAGTGGCAAGCTGCCGAAACCTGGCCACCTAAAAAAGCAAAACCTACCACCTATTATTTAAAGAGTAATGGAAATGCCAATAGCCGTTTTGGAGACGGAACATTATCTACAACTAAAGCTACTGCAGATAATGCAGACGGCTTTACTTATGACCCAATGCAACCAGTTCCTTCTTATGGTGGTAATGTATGTTGTACAGGCAACGCCGTTCAAGGTGGTGCTTTTGATCAACAACAAATGGAAACTAGAAACGATATCTTAGTGTATACCACAGATCCGCTAGAGGAAGGTGTAGAAGTATCTGGTTTTATAAATAGCACCTTATACGTATCATCTGATGTAAAAGACACCGACTTTACTATCAAACTAATTGATGTTTATCCAGACGGTACAGCTTACAATCTGGATGAAACGATACAGCGTGCAAGATACCGAGAAGGATATGACAAAGAGGTATTTATGAAGGAGGGCGAGGTGTACAAACTAGACCTCACACCAATGTCTACTAGTAACTATTTCAAAAAGGGACATCGTATTCGTGTAGAAATCTCAAGCAGTAACTTCCCACGTTTTGCTCGCAATCTAAATACAGGAGGAAATAATTATGATGAAAAAGAAGGTATTGTAGCGCATAATAAGATCCATCACTCTGCGGTACACGCATCATCTATCGAACTGCCGATAATCAAAAATTAGATAACAATCATCACCATAAGTTTTCAATGTACAATAGCTTGACTATTTACTAGCTCTGCCATTTCATTGTTAAACCTTCATTAAAAAATAATAATTCACAGTGCGAGTCTTTGCTATTGCAAGCGACTCGCATACTTTTGTAAAATCGTTTTATCTGCTCATACTTTACGTGAATTTTTAAGTAAATTAATGGTTTACATTACTTGTAATTAGCCACATTTACACTAATTGAAATAAGTACTATTTGAGAGTATTTACTGTTAGGAATAGCTGATAAAAGCGTCTAAAATTATCCTTTAAAAAATTAATATTCAAGGTGTCTTTATGTGATGAAGACACACTTTTAAAACTTATAAATGTTACACTACATCAAAGAAGTACTCGATAATATGCCCAACGACTGGATAGGTCTCACCACCCATCGATTGGATATTTATAATGAACAGCTTGCAAAATCAGAGTTTTTAGATGAATTTGAAGCTTTATACAACGAGAAAAATGCAACTACTGTTGCTCTAGCAAATCTTCCTACAGCTTATGATTACATAAGGTTAGGCCACCCACTTTCTAGTATTCTAGAATGGAGCGTTGCGAGATTACTAGACCTTGAAGCAGATAGTGTTATTAGCTTTGACTCTATTACCGTTCCAGTACTTGCCGTGCTGAGAAAGAATTTATTAGACGGTAAAAAGACACAAATCAACTATACGGGAAAACTTCCTGCTATTTTTGATGCAGAAGCCTTGAGAAAAGTTTACGGATACCACTTTGAACTTAATCAAGTGGACGGCCCAGAAGATATTTCGGCTTTTGACGGGAGTACTGTTTATCTCTCGCAAGAGGACCAAATAAAGGCAGAACCTATAGCAAACAGTGTTGATTTTCACGTAAGTGTATATGAAAATATAGGGAGTCTACTCGTTATAAATGGTGAGAAGAACGCACACTATATTTCAGATATCCAACATGTGCGCAGAAGAGAGACTATCGCCATGACGCCATCAAATTCTTTGGTAGCATTAAAATCATTAGTAAATAATGCTCCTATAGATTACACAGCAGGTGATGTAGCAAAAGACAAAGCGCGTGTACATGAACTCATCAAAGAAGTAAATGGAACCGACACAGAGCCTCTAGTGGCTTCTAGCGGACTTTCTATACAATATGCTATCATGATGGGATTAGTAGACGATGCTATCAATAAACACCCTGGAAAGGCGATTAAATTTATTGTCCCTCCTAACTGTTATGGAGGTACAAATGATCAGGCTAGACGTGTTGCTGCTTGCCTTGATAATGTAGAAGTAGTAGATCTACCGGTAGATGGTGATAATGATATGGTGCAAAGCGTAGACAGTGTGCTTACCAAAATAGCTGCAGAGGACGCAGTACCCTATATTATTGCAGAAATACCAACGAACCCAAGAGTAGAAGTTCCAGATCTTTTACAACTAAAAGAGGCGCTTAGTAAAAAACGCACTACCCCTACTGGAGCAACGGCAATAGACCCTGTTTTTATTCTTGACCAAACGTTTTGCCCTAATGTTCATTTCTTAGGAGAAGATAAGATACTATCTACCGTGCGCACTATTTCTTATGCCAGCGGATCAAAATTTCCAAGTGGTGGTAAGTGTACTGCAGGCTATTGCGTAGTTAATAATAAAGCAGAAGACCTCATTAAGAGCATTTCTTTTCACCTTGAGCTTTGTGATAACGAGGCGACAGATTTACAATATGAGATTCTAGCCGCACAATTACCTTCTATGAACGAGCGCATAGCCGCAGCTTATGTAAATACGCGTGAGTTTGTGACCTTTATAGAAAAAGAACTTCCAGATGCAAAAATTAATTTTGTATCAGAAGAGCTAGCAGCACAAGGATTTACTCCTTCTGTATTTTCTCTGGACTTACCAACTAAAGGAGCCAATGATATAGAAAGAGAGCAATATAAAAGAGCTCTCAATCTTAAACTCATTAACTTAATGATTACAGAGATTCCTAATGAAAGTAAGTTTTGTGTAAGTTACGGCCAGCTCAAAGGCTGTTACTGGACAATTCCAGCGACATCCACACAAGGAACTACAAAGGAAGGTGATAAAGATTACATCGTGAGAGCTTCTCTCTCGCCAGATTTAGATCTCGATCTACATAAAAAGGTATTTTTAGATTTTGTAAAATCTATATAACATAAAAAGGGAGATGCTTAGCATCTCCCTTTTATATTTGTGGTGGTATAAAATAATTACGCTTTCGCGAAAACGTTATTTACATTACAATCCTTTAATAACTGCAAGCGCTTTAGGTATATGCCTTGCAGCCATCATACTGTTGAAACGCATCTTTATGATTCCGCTTGCGTCTATTACGAAAGTTTCTCTACCAGGCAACAGTCCTAATAGTTCATTCTTAACACCATATTTTTTACGCACCTTATTACTGGCGTCTGAAAGCGTGTCAAATGGCAAATTATGTTTTGCTCTAAAGCGTTTATGGCTCTCTACACTATCTGCACTGATACCGAATACTTTTGCTCCTGCATCTGTAAAATCTTGGTATTGATCTCTAAAGCTACAAGCCTGAGCAGTACATCCAGGTGTAAAATTTTTAGGGTAGAAATAAATGACCATAGGTACCTTCCCTATTAATTCGTCTACTACAACTGCCTCGTTATCTTGATTTTTTAGTGTAAAACCAGGTGCTCTATCTCCTATTTTTAATGCCATACTTATTCGCCTTTATAAGTTACAAAGTTACGCGGTGTCTCATATAAGGTGACTTCTAAATCAAACTTATCTTCTAGAACAGCTGTTATACGATTATGAATAACAACAGCTATATTTTCTGCAGTAGGATTGAGCTTTTTAAATTCTGGAACTTCGAGATTGAGATTTTTGTGATCTAAGTAATCCTCTACCTCTGCTTTAATAATATCTTTTAGAATTTTTAAGTCAATGAGAAATCCCGTTTCAGTGTCTATTTCTCCACTTACACTAACGGTGAGATCATAATTATGCCCGTGGAAATTGGGATTACTACATTTCCCAAATATTTGCATATTTTTTGCGTCGTCCCAGTCTTCTCTATATAATCTATGAGCAGCATTAAAATGCGCCTTTCTATGTGCTGTTATTCTCATCTCTTAATGTGGGTATAGAATTTATCAAATATGATTTTAAACCACTCCGTATATAGTTCTGGATGATTTGCGATATCAGTTTTCACATCTTCTAGATCCATCCATTTCCAAGCCCCTACTTCATCTTCATTGATGACTGGCGATTGCTCAGAGTGACCTATAAGAATATGATCTAGTTCATGCTCTGTAAGGCCATTGTCAAATGGAGCTTTGTAAATAAAAGAGATGGTCTCTTCTAATGGGACCGAAAATCCCATTTCCTCTTGTAAACGTCGCATACCAGCATCCACATTGCTTTCACCTTCACGTTGATGACTACAACAGGTATTTGTCCAAAGACCGGGGCTGTGGTATTTATGTAATGCTCGTTGTTGTAACATAAGTTCGTTCTTATTGTTAAAAACAAACACTGAAAAAGCTCTATGTAATACAGCCTTTTCATGAGCTTCCATTTTGGGCATAAGCCCTATTTGATTGTCATTTTCATCCACAAGGATGACTAATTCTTCTTTCATAAGCATTGTAAAAATACAAATAACTCATAAAAAAAGCGCCTCAATTGAGGCGCTCTTATTATTAATATATGAGATTCTAGTACTAATTGCTTACTACTATAAATTCACTACGTCTATTTAATTGATGTTGCTCTTTGCTACAACGTACACCATTACCACAGTCGTTAACAAGTTGTGTCTCTCCATAACCTTTTCCAGTTAATCTAGAGGCACTTATTCCCTTTGAAATAAGCCAATCTCTAGTTGAAATATTTCTATTTTGTGATAGGTTGAGGTTATATGCATCTCTACCTCTACTATCTGTATGAGATCTTACGTCTATACGTACAGAAGGATATGTTTCCATGTAAACTAACACCTTTGCAAGTTCAACCTCTGCGTCAGGACGTATGTCGTACTTATCAAAGTTAAAGTAGATAGGATTAAGGTCTAATATTTTTGCAATGTCATCACCTGGAACTACAGGCTTTAATGTTTTCTCTAGTTGTAATATCTCTTCTAATTCAGATGAAACATTAGGTGTTGTCACCATTTTTTCAGAAGTATTGTATCCTTCCTTCTCTGCGCGAATAAGGAAAATTTTATCACAATCAGGAATAAAAGCAAAAGCTGCCGATGCTCCAGTCACTACAGATTTAAAAAGATTATTATTTGTATCATATAAACTTACTGTAGCACCTTCAAGATATGCTCCTGTATTTTTATCAGTTACAACACCAGATAACAAAATATCACAAGGAATAGAAGGTTTGTTTATTTGCTTAAGCATATAAATATCATCGTCAATACCTCTATTACCACGGTTAGATGACAAGAAACCTACATTTGCTTCATTATTAATTACAAATGCAAAGTCATCTTTTGAAGTATTTGCTGGCTCTCCTAAGTTCAAGATTTCTGCAGTTTCACCGTTTTTTCCTAAAGCAGTGACAAACAGATCTAAACCTCCTAAACCTGGATGACCATCTGAGGCAAAGTAAATATCATTTTCTGAGCTAATGAATGGAAATGATTCTCTACCTTCAGTGTTGATGTCACTTCCTAAGTTCACAGGAGTTCCATAAGTATCATCTTCATTGATTGACACATACCATAAATCAGAAAGTCCAAAACTACCAGGCATATCTGATGAAAAATATAAACGCTTACCATCAACGCTTAATGCTGGATGTGCCACTGTGTATTCATCACTATTAAATGGAAGCTCTTGAGAATCTGTCCATTTACCTTTTACTAGTGATGCCTTGTACAGTTTTAATTTATTTGTTCCGTCGTTATCTTCTCTATACTTCCCATTGTTATAATTATTACGGGTAAAGTACACAGTTTTACCATCTTCTGTAAATACAGGAGTACTTTCATGGTATTGTGTATTTAAATAAGCACTAAATTTCTCCACATACCTATTACCAGCGTCTTGATCTACTTTATTTAAACTTACTTGATATAAGTTTAAAAAAGGCTGACCGTTCCACTTATGAATACGCTTTGTAAAAGATCCAGTATCCCTATTTGAGGCAAAAATAAGTTTATCCTTATATAGCATAGGGCCAAAATCAGAATAACCAGAGTTAATTGTCGTTATTGCAACATCATAAGAACCTTTTTGATAATCTATTTCCCTAAGGTAATCCGGAGTTTCTTTGAATAGCACTGCTCTTTTATCATCTTCCTTGATATCAAAAAATCTAGACATCATTCTATCCGACAATGCGTAATCTTTTGTAGCTCTTAATGAAAGTGCGTATCTAAAGTATGCTTCTGCTTCTGCTACTTCTGGAAATTCTTTAATTAGTTTACCAAAATATACAGCAGCTTTATCATAACGTGCATTAAGATAATAAGAATCACCTAATCTTTTAAATAAGTCTGCAGACTCGTAACCTTTATCTGCGACTTTTTGGTAAATTTTTTGAGCATCAACAAAATCATACTGATTAAAATTTTTTGTTCCTCTCTCTATTTTTCCTTCTTGAGCATTTCCTACAATGCTAGTTAATAAAAGGAGTGCAATAGTAATATATTTCATAGTAGACTTTTATTAAAAGAATCTTGGGGTTAACATTCTGTCATACTCGTTGAAAAGTTCAAAACGTAAAAACACTTCAAAACTTCCGTCATTATAGACTGTATTTCCTAAATCAGTACTTTCTCGGTCATAAGCAAGACCTATAAGCATACTATCTGAAACTTGGAAACCTACAAGTCCGCTCAAAGCAGCACTCCATCTATAAGCCGCTCCTAAATGTAATTTTTCCATTACTAAAAAGTTTGCAGTAATATCAACTTGCAACGGTGCCCCAGACACAAGTTTAACTAAAGTACTAGGCTTAAACTTAAGCTGATCATTAATATCAAACGTATATCCCATGATACCGTAATAATTGATACGCTCTTCAGCCACAAAACTAGCTGAGTTACTATTATTACTTTCATCGAAATGTTCTGTCTGAATAAGGTTTGGTGCGCTTAATCCAGCATAAAATCTATCCGTATGGTAGTAAAGTCCTGCACCTATAATTGGTGAGATTTTATTATCTATACTTTGAGAAAAACGAGGGTCAGAAACATCAAAAAGTGTAAGCTTTGAAAAATCAACATCAAGAACGTGTCCTCCTGCTTTTAAACCGAAACTTAGTCTGCCACTATTCGATGTGTTTATCGTATAACTAAAGTCTGCTCCTATGTAAGTTTCTTGTGCTGGTCCTAGTGCGTCATTCACGATTGATAAACCTAGTCCAACTTTACCTTCACCTATTGGAGAATGTATACTTAAACTTTGTGTACGTGGAGCCCCTTCAAGGCCTACCCATTGACTTCTGTGTAATCCTACTATACTGGTAACTCCTCTGTTACCTGCATAAGCCGGATTTATAGCTACAGTATTATACATGTATTGTGTATACTGAGGGTCTTGTTGGGCACTTACTTCTGTAAGACTCAAACCCGTAATAATTAATAGGACTATAAGATGTAGTTGTTTCATTCTAACTTTATTTGTTGCACCTATAATAAGTGACTTTTTGGTAAAAATAGCTCAATTTGAATAATTAATAATTTAAAAGATGTTTCACGCTACCTTAGTGTACTTCATCTAGAAATTTGATTATTTTATCCTAATCTCATTAAAATTTCAAAAAGTCAAATATTATTTATGATAGTTGTTATGACGCTTTCGCGAAAGCGTGATTTATATTAACGATTAATGTATAAATATCCACTCTTTCTCTTCAGACCGTCTGGTGTCTGATAAGTAATAAGATAATAATACGTTCCAGCTGGTAATCCATCATCTGATCCAATAGTAGCTCTACCTTCAGAGATACCTTTAAAACCAGTACTTGGGTCATTTGTATAGCCATCTTGTTCAAAAACTTGAACTCCCCATCTATTAAATATCTGAACGTTGTTATCCGGGAAGGCATCTATTCCTTCAATAATGAAGAAGTCATTCACTCCATCACCATCTGGTGAGATCCCATTGAACACTTCAACATCAAATATATTAAGAACACCTTCAAAATTAGTGAGTGTTGGATCATCCGGGTTACCATCCATATTAGGATCAACATTTTCATCGTTGTTAGGGTCATCAGATAAATCTGTTACACTTTCACCGTTTGAGTTTGTTGCATCTACGATAGCTTGATTTAGTACAAATCCATTTGCTATATCAAAAGGAGTTACAATGTAAGTTGCTGTAAATGTTGTGCTGTCTGACTCTCCTGGCAATAGTGATATAGGTCCTCCATCAACTGTTACTAATGGGTCAGTTATCATAATGTTATCCAGTGGAAGTGATCCTGTATTAGTCACAGTAAATGTGTACTGAATTACTTCTCCATCTTGAATTAAGCCATCACCATCAATATCGAGAGTTGTTCCTACTTTCTCTAAAGCTATTGAACTTTCGATTGGAAGATTAGTAATCGTTTCATCATCTTCGACACTGTTATTATCGTCTGAAATATCAACAACATCATTACCATCAGGATCTTGCCCTGTTGCAATGGCTTGATTAGTTACAAAACCTTCATCTATATCACTTTGAACAATAGTATAAACAGCTACAAATGTACTGCTATCTGTTTCACCAGGCTCTAAATCGATAGGTCCGCCAGATACAATCACTAATGGATCTTCAATAATAATGTTTGTCACCGTTACATTTCCAGTATTAGATACTGTGAAGTTATAAGTTATGGTTTCGCCTACTTGTGCAAATCCGTCACCATCTACATCATTAAATACACCTGTTTTGATCAAACTTATGCTAGCTCCTTGCGGTAAGTCTGTTACAGTAATGTCATCTTCAAGGTTACTATCATCATCAGAAGTATCCGTTACAGTATCACCATCAGGATTCTGTCCTGTAGCAAGTGCTTGGTTTGTTACTCCACCTGCATCCACATCTGCTTGTGTAATTGTATAAACAGCGCTGAACGTATCCGTGTCAACATCTCCAACTGCTAAATCAATTGGTCCACCAGCCACAGTTACCATTGGATCTGTAATCACAATATTTGTGATTGTTACATTTCCAGTGTTTGTTACTGTGAAGTTATATGTTACAGTTTCACCTACTTGCGCGAAACCATCTCCACTTTCATCATTAAAGAATCCAGTCTTGATTAATGCAATCGCTCCTTCGTCTGTTGGGAAAGTTGTGATCGTATCATCATCCTCAAGGTTACTATCGTCATCAGAAGTATCGGTTACGTCATCGCCATCAGGATTCTGCCCTGTAGCAAGTGCTTGGTTTGTTACTCCACCTTCATCAACGTCAGCTTGAGTAATAGTATACACAGCATTGAAGGTTGTAGCATCTGAAGCGCCAGCAACTAAATCAATAGGTCCGCCAGTTACAGCTACCATTGGATCTGTAATCACAATATTTGTGATTGTTACATTTCCAGTGTTTGTTACTGTGAAGTTATATGTTACCGTTTCTCCAGCTTGAGCGAAACCGTCTCCGTTCACATCATTGAAAGTACCTTCCTTTATTAATGCAATCGCTCCTTCGTCTGTTGGGAAAGTAGTAACTGTTTCATCATCCTCAAGGTTACTATCGTCATCAGAAGTATCTGTTACGTCATCGCCATCAGGATTCTGCCCTGTAGCAAGTGCTTGGTTTGTTACTCCACCTTCATCAACGTCAGCTTGAGTAATAGTATACACAGCATTGAAGGTTGTAGCATCTGATGCGCCAGCAACTAAATCAATAGGTCCGCCAGTTACAGTTACCATTGGATCCGTGATTACAATATTCGTAATCGTTACGTTTCCAGTATTTGTTACTGTGAAGTTATATGTTACCGTCTCTCCTGCTTGAGCGAAACCGTCTCCGTTCACATCATTAAATGTTCCAATCTTGATTAATGCAATCGCTCCTTCGTCTGTTGGGAAAGTAGTAACTGTTTCATCATCCTCAAGGTTACTATCATCATCAGAAGTATCTGTTACAGTATCACCATCAGGATTCTGTCCTGTTGCTAGTGCTTGATTTGTTACACCTCCGTTATCGATATCTGCTTGTGTGATAGTATAAATAGCGTTGAAGCTCGTAGCATCTGATGCGCCAGCAACTAAATCAATAGGTCCGCCAGTTACAGCAACCATTGGATCTGTAACCACAATATTTGTGATTGTTACATTTCCAGTGTTTGTTACTGTGAAGTTATATGTTACCGTTTCTCCCGCTTGCGCGAAACCATCTCCATTCACATCATTGAAAGTACCTTCCTTTATTAATGCAATCGCTCCTTCGTCTGTTGGGAAAGTAGTAATTGTATCATCATCCTCAAGGTTACTATCATCATCTGAAGTATCGGTTACAGTATCACCATCAGGATTCTGCCCTGTAGCAAGTGCTTGGTTTGTTACTCCACCTGCATCAACGTCTGCCTGTGTGATAGTATACACAGCAGTGAAAGTCGTAGCATCTGAAGCACCAGCAATTAAATCAATAGGTCCGCCAGTTACAGCAACCATTGGATCTGTAATTACAATATTTGTAATTGTTACATTTCCAGTGTTTGTTACTGTGAAGTTATATGTTACAGTCTCTCCTGCTTGCGCGAAACCGTCTCCGTTCACATCATTGAAAGTACCTTCCTTTATTAATGCAATCGCTCCACCATCTGTTGGGAAAGTTGTGATCGTATCATCATCCTCAAGGTTACTATCATCATCAGAAGTATCTGTTACAGTATCACCATCAGGATTCTGTCCTGTTGCAAGTGCTTGGTTTGTTACACCTCCGTTGTCTATATCTGCTTGTGTGATAGTATAAATAGCGTTGAAGGTAGTAGCATCTGATGCGCCAGCAACTAAATCAATAGGTCCGCCAGTTACAGTTACCATTGGATCTGTAACCACAATATTTGTGATTGTTACATTTCCAGTATTTGTTACTGTGAAGTTATATGTTACCGTTTCTCCCGCTTGCGCGAAACCGTCTCCGTTCACATCATTAAATGTTCCAATCTTGATTAATGCAATCGCCCCTTCGTCTGTTGGGAAAGTAGTGATTGTATCATCATCCTCAAGGTTACTATCATCATCAGAAGTATCTGTTACAGTATCACCATCAGGATTCTGTCCTGTTGCAAGTGCTTGGTTTGTTACACCTCCGTTATCGATATCTGCTTGTGTGATAGTATAAATAGCGTTGAAGGTAGTAGCATCTGATGCGCCAGCAACTAAATCAATAGGTCCGCCAGTTACAGTTACCATTGGATCTGTAACCACAATATTTGTGATTGTTACATTTCCAGTGTTTGTTACTGTGAAGTTATATGTTACAGTCTCTCCTGCTTGAGCGAAACCATCTCCATTCACGTCATTGAAAGTACCTTCCTTTATTAATGCAATCGCTCCTTCGTCTGTTGGGAAAGTTGTGATTGTATCATCATCCTCAAGGTTACTATCATCATCTGAAGTATCGGTTACGTCATCGCCATCAGGATTCTGTCCCGTAGCAAGTGCTTGATTGGTTACTCCACCTTCATCAACGTCAGCTTGCGTAATAGTATACACAGCATTGAAGGTTGTAGCATCTGAAGCGCCAGCAACTAAATCAATAGGTCCGCCAGTTACAGCAACCATTGGATCTGTAACCACAATATTTGTGATTGTTACATTTCCAGTGTTTGTTACTGTGAAGTTATATGTTACCGTTTCTCCCGCTTGCGCGAAACCATCTCCATTCACATCATTGAAAGTACCTTCCTTTATTAATGCAATCGCTCCTTCGTCTGTTGGGAAAGTAGTAATTGTATCATCATCCTCAAGGTTACTATCATCATCTGAAGTATCGGTTACAGTATCACCATCAGGATTCTGCCCTGTAGCAAGTGCTTGGTTTGTTACTCCACCTGCATCAACGTCTGCCTGTGTGATAGTATACACAGCAGTGAAAGTCGTAGCATCTGAAGCACCAGCAATTAAATCAATAGGTCCGCCAGTTACAGCAACCATTGGATCTGTAATTACAATATTTGTAATTGTTACATTTCCAGTGTTTGTTACTGTGAAGTTATATGTTACAGTCTCTCCTGCTTGCGCGAAACCGTCTCCGTTCACATCATTGAAAGTACCTTCCTTTATTAATGCAATCGCTCCACCATCTGTTGGGAAAGTTGTGATCGTATCATCATCCTCAAGGTTACTATCATCATCAGAAGTATCTGTTACAGTATCACCATCAGGATTCTGTCCTGTTGCAAGTGCTTGGTTTGTTACACCTCCGTTGTCTATATCTGCTTGTGTGATAGTATAAATAGCGTTGAAGGTAGTAGCATCTGATGCGCCAGCAACTAAATCAATAGGTCCGCCAGTTACAGTTACCATTGGATCTGTAACCACAATATTTGTGATTGTTACGTTTCCAGTATTTGTTACTGTGAAGTTATATGTTACTGTCTCTCCCGCTTGCGCGAAACCATCTCCACTTTCATCATTGAAAGTACCTTCCTTTATTAATGCAATCGCTCCTTCGTCTGTTGGGAAAGTTGTGATCGTATCATCATCCTCAAGGTTACTATCGTCATCTGAAGTATCGGTTACGTCATCGCCATCAGGGTTCTGTCCTGTTGCAAGTGCTTGGTTTGTTACTCCGCCTCCATCAACGTCAGCTTGTGTAATAGTATACACAGCATTGAAGGTTGTAGCATCTGAAGCGCCAGCAACTAAATCAATAGGTCCACCAATTACAGCAACCATTGGATCTGTAACCACAATATTTGTGATTGTTACGTTTCCAGTATTTGTTACTGTGAAGTTATATGTTACTGTCTCTCCCGCTTGCGCGAAACCATCTCCACTTTCATCATTGAAAGTACCTTCCTTTATTAATGCAATCGCTCCTTCGTCTGTTGGGAAAGTTGTAATTGTATCATCATCCTCAAGGTTACTATCGTCATCTGAAGTATCGGTTACGTCATCGCCATCAGGGTTCTTTCCTGTTGCAAGTGCTTGGTTTGTTACTCCGCCTCCATCAACGTCAGCTTGCGTAATAGTATACACAGCAGTGAAGGTCGTATCATCTGAAGCACCAGCAACTAAATCAATAGGTCCACCAGTTACAGCAACCATTGGATCTGTAACCACAATATTTGTAATTGTTACGTTTCCAGTATTTGTTACTGTGAAGTTATATGTTACCGTCTCTCCTGCTTGAGCGAAACCGTCTCCGTTTACATCATTGAAAGTACCTTCCTTTATTAATGCAATCGCTCCTTCGTCTGTTGGGAAAGTAGTGATTGTATCATCATCCTCAAGGTTACTATCGTCATCTGAAGTATCGGTTACGTCATCGCCATCAGGATTCTGTCCTGTAGCAAGTGCTTGATTTGTTACTCCGCCTCCATCAATATCTGATTGTGTAATTGTATACACAGCGCTAAAAGCATCAGTGTCAACATCACCAACTCCTAAATCAATTGGTCCTCCAGTAACATCCACTATTGGATCGGTAATTACAATGTTTGTAATAGTTACGTTTCCAGTGTTTGTTACAGTGAAGTTATACGTTACAGTCTCTCCCGCTTGAGCGAAACCGTCTCCGTTCACATCATTGAAAGTACCTTCCTTTATTAATGCAATAGCTCCTTCATCTGTTGGAAAAGTTGTGATAGTATCATCATCCTCTAAATTACTATCGTCATCAGAAGTATCTGTTACGTCATCGCCATCAGGGTTCTGTGCTGTTACTAGTGCTTGATTAGTTACTTCACCAGCATCAACATCTGCTTGCGTGATAGTATAAACAGCATTAAAGGTATCCGTGTCAACGTCACCAACTGCTAAATCAATTGGCCCGCCAGATACAGCGACCAAATCATCTGTAATGACAATGTTGGTTAAAGTACTCGTTCCAGTATTTGATACTATAAAATTATATGTTACTGTCTCTCCTGCCTGAGCGAAACCGTCGCCATTTACATCATTAAAAGTACCTTCCTTAATTAATGCGATTAAATCAGATCTTTCTATAACAGTAACTGTAGGGTCATCCGTCAAATCATTATTAATAGTACCATCTCCATTTGGAGTTTCAATAGTTTCTGGGTTTAAAATTTCTATTCCATTTACATCTGTCCCAGCATCTGAAATATCGTTAACATCATTCACTCCAATTGGACTACTACCTGTGGCAGAAGCACTATTTTCTAAATAGCCTAAATCAACATCTGCTTGGGTAATCTGATGTTCTGCAACAACGGTTACACTATCGCCAGGAGCTAACTCAGCAATAGGATTCCCCGAGATTATAGTGGCATTATCATCCGTAACAACAATATCTGTAAGATTTGTATTCCCTGAATTTGTAACAACAATATCATAGGTAATCACATCATTCAATACACCAGAAGGACTTGTCTGACTTTTAATAAGACTTAAATTATTATCTGCTGTATAAGTAAATATACTTGCACTTCCTCCAGCAAATGTATTATCATCTGATGCAGATATAATAGTTTGAAAACCATTATTAGCATCTTCTTGACTCGAATTTTCGATCACACTTATTGGGAATGTCAAAGATCCAAAATCATCCCCCGCAATAGTGGCATATTGACTTAAAGTCAAAACATTACTCACCGCATCGTAAGATGGTGTAAAATAATTTAATAGTGTTCCAGTGATTGCACTAGTATCGCCGTCAGTTAACTCAACTAATTGAAATACAACCTCAATCACAACATTCGGCGATCCTGTATTTGGATCTAATGCTGGAACCTCTAGACCAGAAGACTCTGCAAGTATAAAACTTCCAGTACCTGTTCCATTCAACTCAAGAGTCTCCAGTGGTGCAGGGTTGATGTTTGCTTCCGGAATCGAAACAGATTGACCAAAGCTCGTTAAGCTTAAAGTAAATATGATTACTATTATTAAAATTTTCTTCATCTTATGAATTTTCTACGTAAATAATAAGGATATTTTCAACTACTAGTTGTTGTTATACTCTATGTAATCGAAATCATCATTATTTGAATTATTAACCTCTCCACCTGAAAAATAACGAACGGTTGCCTGAATCGGGAATATACCATTAGTATTTGGTAGTGGATTATAGACAGCATTAATACCAACTATAGATGCTGTTAAGCCTTCAAATACACCTCCATTTCCAACATATATGAATTTATATAAGACTGGATTAGAGTCATCAAATATCCAATCAGAATTACTAACTGGAGCTCCATTTAATGTAGTAAGACTCGAATCGTAGGTAAGAATAAATGCCGAATTTTTAGGTATTCTTAACTCAACAGTATCAGTACCATTTGATTGCCTATCATTATACTCTGCTACAAAAACTCTGAAGTCTACATTACCAGAATCACCAGCAACTGTTGTTGTACCTGTGAAAATCACTGGACCAAAATCTGGTAAATTGCCCACCGTATTTGTATCTGTAATTGCGTCTGGATCAGACCCTATTTCATCAAACTCATCATCATAAGTTACTGTAATAGTATCACCAGACTGAGTATTAAATATACCATCATCGTCAGTACCTGCTGTTACGCCATACTCTGTATCCACAGTCCCTGTAAAGATTCCAGTATCGACTCCAGTTTCAGTTAATGTGATAGTTTCAGATTCACCTGTGACATCATTTACAACAATAACCTCTATATTTTCTATACTATTATCATCTTGATTTAGGTCGTTATCTGTAACTACAATATCTAATGTATCACCGGGTATGGAAAGATTTGTAATATCCACAGTACCAGTCACGCCACCAAAGACAGTATCTGAATCTGTAACAGGGGTAGGATCACTACCTGTTACATCTAATATATCATCATATGTTACGGTTACTGTATCACCAGCTTGTGTATTAAATACTCCATCATTATCAGTTCCAGCTATTATACCTGATACTGTTCCTACGGTACCTTCAAATATACCTGTGTCAGCACCTGTTTCAGTCAAAGTAATTATTTCCGACTCTCCAGTATTATCATTAACAACAACAACTTCGATAGTTTCGATTACATTAATATCTTCATTCAAATCATTATCAGTAACAGATATATCTAAAGTATCCCCTGGAACTGATGTATCAGTAATATCTACAACTCCAGTCACCCCTCCGAGTACATTATCGGTATCAGTAATTGGATCTGGATTATTACCATTGCTATCCAATTCATCATCATAAGTTACAGTTACAGTATCACCAGCTTGGGTGTTGAAAATTCCGTCGCCATCTGTACCAGCAGCATCACCAAATACGGTATCCACAGTTCCTTCAAACACACCTGTATCAACTCCTGTTTCTGTTAAAGTGATTGTTTCTGTTTCACCAGTTTCATCGTTTATAACAACGACATCAATTGTGTCCACACTAGTAATGTCTAGATTCAAATCATTATCAGTTACAATAATATTCAATGTATCTCCTGGTATTGAAGTTTCAGTTATTTCAACCTTACCTGTTACTCCTCCGATTACGTTGTCTGTATCTGAAACAGCTGTTGGATCATTACCTAAAGTATCTAACTCATCATCATAAGTTACCGTTACAGTATCTCCAGCTTGAGTGTTGAAAATCCCATCGTTATCTGCACCAGCGTTATCACCAAATACAGTATCAACAGTACCTTCAAATATTCCCGTATCAGCACCTGTTTCTGTTAGAGTAACTAATTCAGATTCGCCAGTTTCATCATTTACAACAATTACCTCAATCGATTCAATATTATCAACATCCTGATTTAAATCGTTATCAGTTACAACGATATCCAGCGTATCACCTGGTATTGAAGTTTCAGTAATAGTTACTTCACCAGTAACTCCACCAATAACATTATCAGTATCTGTTACAGGAGCAGGATTACCACCTGTATTATCAAGCTCGTCGTCGTATGTTACGGTCACAGTATTTCCAGCTTGAGTGTTCAGTGTTCCATCATCATTTGTACCAGCTATCTCACCAAATGCAGTATCAACTGTACCAGCAAAAACACCTGTATCAGATCCGGTTTCCGTTAAAGTCACAACTTCAGATTCACCAGTCTGATCATTTACAACAACCACATCAATTGTATCTATAATATTGACATCTAAATTCAAATCATTATCAGTCACTACAACCTCTAAAGTGTCCCCTGGAATTGAAGTATCTGTTATAGTAACTTCACCAGTAACTCCACCAAGAACTAGATCTGTATCTGTGATTGGTCCTGGATTGCTACCAACTTCATCAAGTTCATCATCATAAGTAACAGTTACCGAATCACCTGCTTGTGTATTGAATTCACCATCATTATCTACTCCAGCAACAACACCATAGACCGTATCAACTGTACCAGCAAAAACGCCTGTGTCAGGTCCGGTTTCGGTTAAAGTAACTACTTCAGACTCACCAGTGTCTTCGTTTACAACAACAACATTCAAAGTTTCAGCTACTGAAGCGTTTTCATTAAGATCTCCATCTGTAACAACCACATCTAAAGTATCACCAGGAATTGATGTATCAGTTATATCTACTATTCCAGTAATTCCACCCAATACATTATCAACATCTGTCAATACCGTTAGTGTTCCGTTCTCATCTAACTGATCATTATAGAAAATTGTCACTGTATCACCAACTTGGGTGTTAATTAGCCCATCATTATTAGCACCCGCAGAAACTCCATATATGGTATCCACAGTTCCGGTAAACACACCTGTATTTGGACCTGTCTCTGTTAATATAATCACCTCTGATTCACCTGTAATATCATTTTTCACAATCACGTTGACAGTTTCTGCAATTGAAGGATCTTCATTCAAATCAGCATCTGATACAGATAAATCCAAAGTATCTCCAGGAAAAGAGGTATCAGTTATATCTACATCTGCTAAAACACCTCTAGTATGCGTAAAGTATGCTGTACTTCCAGGAGCATCAGTTGGGCCATCAATTGCTGCAATATTCACGTTAAATCCATTGAAACTTTGATTCTCTGTTGAGTTTTGAGTGACAGTTAATGGTATTGAAATATTTCCTGAAAAATTAGCAGGAATTTCAGATGATTGTTGAAAAACAAGGACATTGTTCCCAGCATCATAATTAACTGTGAAATATGACAGTACAGTTCCTGTTATACCAGCCAAATCGGCATCTGTTAATTCTACATACTGTAAACTAATACTAATAGTAACATTAGGCATTCCAAATGCAGAGGCAGGGACAGCCACACCATCATTCTCTGTAAAAACAAATGTTCCTATACCTTCTCCATTTAAAGACAAACCATCAAGCGGATCAGGACTTACGTTTGCATCAGTTACTGTTACCGTCTGACCATAGGTTACAAGCGAACATAGAAAGGTAAAAATGAGTAGAAATAGATTTTTTTTCATTGTAGGTATTTAAGGTTGTTGAGATTGGAAATTCTTTATAGTTAATATATTAATCGTCATCATCATCATCATCATCATCATCATCATCATCATCATCAAGTATGTCATTATCGAATTCTACATAATCCACATCATTATTATTAGAATTATTAGTTTCACCTCCAGAGTTAAATTTGACTGTGACTTGCAAAGGAAACTCTCCTTCAGTGCTTATAAGTGGTAAATAAACAGCATTTAAACCAATTATTGACGCGCTATTTGCTGGAAAGATACCGTTATTCCCAATATATATAAATTTATAAAGCGTAGGACTAGAATTATCAAACAGCCAATCGGTGTTTGACACAGGAAAGCCGTTGACTAACACACTTGTAGGATCAAATGTTATTAATAAATCATCACTTTTGACTATCCTAAGTTCCACTGGTGTAGTCCCATTAGAATTTTGACCAGCAAATTCAGCAACTAATACTCTGAAATCTATAACTCCAGTATTACCCACAATAGTCGTCACTCCACTAAATATCGTCGGCGCAAAATCTGGAATTAATTCCATACCCACCGTCAGATATACAGTTGCAATATCGGTTGCACCTTGAACATCTATTACCTGATACACAAAGGAATCAGGACCTACATAATCCAAATTAGAAGTATATGTAAAAGTACCATCATCATTTAAAATTACTGTTCCATTTGTAGGATCAGATACTAACGATGTTGTCTGAGCATCTCCCTCAGGATCCGTATCATTATCTAAAACATTTCCTAAAATATCAGTATTTGAAATACCATTATAGGTATCGTCATTCGCTATTGTAATGTTTGTAGTATCAGCAATCACTTGAATAGTAACCGTTGCAGTATCACATTCAGCTGGATTACCATTATCACAAATTGTATATGTAAATGTATCTTCTCCTATAAAATCAGTATTTGGAGTATAAACAAATGATCCATTAGGCAGTAATACTACCAACCCATTAGCTGGATCGGTATTTCCAGTAACCGCTATTGGATCTCCATCTGGATCAAAATCATTAGGCAGAACATTACCTGACAAAGGTGTGTTCAACTCTGTAATACCTGAATCCGCATTAGCAACAGGTGCTTCATTATCAGGTCCACTTATTGGCAATACTTCTAAGTAAACAATAGCCGTATCACAAGCCTGTGGGTTTCCATCATCACACACTGTGTATGTAAAGGTATCTTCTCCTACAAAATCAGTGTTTGGCGTGTACTCGTAAGTTCCATCAGGATTGATTACTAATACTCCATTAGATGGATCTGTATTTGAACTTACTGTTTGTGTATCTCCTTCTGCATCATCATCATTCGTTAATACATTACCAGTTACAACTGTATTTACATAGGTGTTATTAATATCATCAATCGCTGTTGTTGTATTACTTAAAGGTGCAATCACTAATGAAACCGTAGCAGTATCTGTTGCTCCTTGTGCATCTGTTACTGTGTAAGTAAACTCATCTGGCCCAGTATAACCTGAATCAGGTGTGTAAGTGAAAGTACCATCTGAATTTAAAACAACACTTCCGTTTGATGGATCTGCTTCTAAAGATACTGTCTGAGCATCGCCTTCTGGATCTGTATCGTTATCCAATACATTGCCTAATACATCTGTATCAATAGAACCAATGTAAGCATCATCATTTGCTACTGTAATGTTTGCAAAGTCTGGAATTACTTGAATAGTAACCGTTGCCGTATCACATTCAGCTGGATTACCATTATCACAGATGGTATATGTAAATGTATCTTCTCCTACAAAATCAGTATTTGGTGTGTACTCGTAAGTTCCATCAGGATTGATTACTAATACTCCATTAGATGGATCTGTATTTGCAGTAACCGTTATTGGATCTCCATCTGGATCAAAATCATTTGAAAGCACACTTCCTTCTACAGGCGTGTTGATCTCTGTAACTCCAGTATCAGCATTTGCAACTGGTGGATCATTTTTACTCGTAGGCTCTGGTAATACTTCTAAGTAAACAATAGCAGTATCACAAGCTTGTGGGTTACCATCATCACATACTGTATATGTAAAGGTATCTTCTCCTACAAAATCAGTGTTTGGTGTGTACTCGTAAGTCCCATCAGGATTGATTACTAATACTCCATTAGATGGATCTGTATTTGAACTTACTGTTTGTGTATCTCCTTCTGCATCATCATCATTCGTTAATACATTACCAGTTACAACTGTATTTACATAGGTGTTATTAATATCATCAATCGCTGTTGTTGTATTACTTAAAGGTGCAATCACTAATGAAACCGTTGCAGTGTCTGTAGCTCCTTGAGCGTCAGCTACTGTGTAAGTAAACTCATCTGGTCCAGTATAACCTGAATCAGGTGTGTAAGTGAAAGTTCCATCTGCATTTAAAACAACACTTCCGTTTGATGGAGCAGTTGCTAAAGATGCTGTTTGAGCATCACCTTCTGGATCCGTATCGTTATCCAATACATTTCCTAAGATATCTGTATCAATTGAACCAAGGTAAGCATCATCATTTGCTACTGTGATGTTTACAGTATCAGGAATCACTTGAATAGTAACCGTTGCAGTATCACATTCAGCTGGAGTAGCATTATCACATATAGTATATGTAAATGTATCCTCTCCTACGAAATCAGTGTTTGGTGTGTACTCGAACGTTCCATCAGGATTGATTACTAATACTCCATTAGATGGATCTGTATTTGCAGTAACCGTTATTGGATCTCCATCTGGATCAAAATCATTTGAAAGCACACTTCCTTCTACAGGCGTGTTGATCTCTGTAACTCCAGTATCAGCATTTGCAACTGGTGGATCATTTTTACTCGTAGGCTCTGGTAATACTTCTAAATAAACAATAGCAGTATCACAAGCCTGTGGGTTTCCATCATCACATACTGTATAAGTAAAGGTATCTTCTCCTACAAAATCAGTGTTTGGCGTGTACTCGTAAGTTCCATCAGGATTGATTACTAATACTCCATTAGATGGATCTGTATTTGAACTTACTGTTTGTGTATCTCCTTCTGCATCATCATCATTCGTTAATACATTACCAGTTACAGCTGTATTTACATAGGTATTATTAATATCATCAATCGCTGTTGTTGTATTACTTAAAGGTGCAATCACTAATGAAACCGTTGCCGTATCTGTTGCTCCTTGTGCATCTGTTACTGTGTAAGTAAACTCATCTGGCCCAGTATAACCTGAATCAGGTGTGTAAGTGAAAGTTCCATCTGAATTTAAAACAACACTTCCGTTTGATGGATTTGCTTCTAAAGATACTGTCTGAGCATCTCCTTCTGGATCCGTATCGTTATCCAATACATTGCCTAATACATCTGTATCAATAGAACCAATGTAAGCATCATCATTTGCTACTGTAATGTTAGTAGTATCAGCAATCACTTGAATAGTAACCGTTGCAGTATCACATTCAGCTGGATTACCATTATCACAAATTGTATATGTAAATGTATCTTCTCCTACAAAATCAGTATTTGGTGTGTACTCGTAAGTTCCATCAGGATTGATTACTAATACTCCATTAGATGGATCTGTATTTGCAGTAACCGTTATTGGATCTCCATCTGGATCAAAATCATTTGAAAGTACACTTCCTTCTACAGGCGTGTTGATCTCTGTAACTCCAGTATCAGCATTTGCAACTGGTGGATCATTTTTACTCGTAGGCTCTGGCAGTACTTCTAAGTAAACAATAGCAGTATCACAAGCTTGTGGATTACCATCATCACACACTGTGTATGTAAAGGTATCTTCTCCTACAAAATCAGTGTTTGGTGTGTACTCGTAAGTTCCATCAGGATTAATCACGAGTGTTCCATTAGCAGGTTCTGTATTTGAACTTACTGTTTGTGTATCTCCTTCTGCATCATCATCATTCGTTAATACGTTACCAGTTACAGCAGTATTTACAAACGTATCATTGATATCATCTATAGCTGTTGTTGTATTACTTAAAGATGCAATCACTAATGAAACCGTTGCAGTGTCTGTAGCTCCTTGAGCGTCAGCTACTGTGTAAGTAAACTCATCTGGTCCAGTATAACCTGAATCAGGTGTGTAAGTGAAAGTTCCATCTGCATTTAAAACAACACTTCCGTTTGATGGAGCAGTTGCTAAAGATGCTGTTTGAGCATCACCTTCTGGATCCGTATCGTTATCCAATACATTTCCTAAGATATCTGTATCAATTGAACCAAGGTAAGCATCATCATTTGCTACTGTAATGTTTGCAGTATCAGGGATCACTTGAATAGTCACTGTTGCAGTATCACATTCAGCTGGAGTAGCATTATCACATATAGTATATGTAAATGTATCCTCTCCTACGAAATCAGTGTTTGGTGTGTACTCGAACGTTCCATCAGGATTGATTACTAATACTCCATTAGATGGATCTGTATTTGCAGTCACCGTTATTGGATCTCCGTCTGGATCAAAGTCATTAGAAAGTACACTTCCTTCAATAGGTGTGTTGATTTCTGTTACTCCAGTATCAGCATTTGCTACTGGCGGATCATTCTTACTTGTAGGTTCTGGCAATACTTCTAAGTAAACAATAGCAGTATCACAAGCTTGTGGATTACCATCATCACACACTGTGTATGTAAAGGTATCCTCTCCTACGAAATCAGTATTTGGCGTGTACTCATAAGTGCCATCAGGATTAATCACAAGTGTTCCACTAGCAGGTTCTGTATTTGAACTTACTGTTTGTGTATCTCCTTCTGCATCATCATCATTCGTTAATACATTACCAGTTACAGCAGTATTTACAAACGTATCATTGATATCATCAATCGCTGTTGTTGTATTACTTAAAGGTGCAATCACTAATGAAACCGTAGCAGTATCTGTTGCTCCTTGTGCATCTGTTACTGTGTAAGTAAACTCATCTGGCCCAGTATAACCTGAATCAGGTGTGTAAGTGAAAGTTCCATCTGCATTTAAAACAACACTTCCGTTTGATGGATCTGCTTCTAAAGATACTGTCTGAGCATCGCCTTCTGGATCTGTATCGTTATCCAATACATTGCCTAATACATCTGTATCAATAGAACCAATGTAAGCATCATCATTTGCTACTGTAATGTTAGTAGTATCAGCGATCACTTGAATAGTAACCGTTGCAGTATCACATTCAGCTGGATTACCATTATCACAGATGGTATATGTAAATGTATCTTCTCCTACAAAATCAGTATTTGGTGTGTACTCGTAAGTTCCATCAGGATTGATTACTAATACTCCATTAGATGGATCTGTATTTGCAGTAACCGTTATTGGATCTCCATCTGGATCAAAATCATTTGAAAGTACACTTCCTTCTACAGGCGTGTTGATCTCTGTAACTCCAGTATCAGCATTTGCAACTGGCGGATCATTCTTACTCGTAGGCTCTGGCAGTACTTCTAAGTAAACAATAGCCGTATCACAAGCCTGTGGGTTTCCATCATCACATACTGTATATGTAAATGTATCTTCTCCTACAAAATCAGTGTTTGGTGTGTACTCGTAAGTTCCATCAGGATTAATCACGAGTGTTCCATTAGCAGGTTCTGTATTTGAACTTACTGTTTGTGTATCTCCTTCTGCATCATCATCATTCGTTAATACATTACCAGATACAGCTGTATTTACATAGGTATTATTAATATCATCAATCGCTGTTGTTGTATTACTTAAAGGTGCAATCACTAATGAAACCGTAGCAGTATCTGTTGCTCCCTGTGCATCTGTTACTGTGTAAGTAAACTCATCTGGCCCAGTATAACCTGAATCAGGTGTGTAAGTAAAAGTACCATCTGAATTTAAAACAACACTTCCGTTTGATGGATCTGCTTCTAAAGATACTGTCTGAGCATCTCCTTCTGGATCTGTATCGTTATCCAATACATTGCCTAATACATCTGTATCAATAGAACCAATATAAGCATCATCATTTGCTACTGTAATGTTTGCAAAGTCTGGAATTACTTGAATAGTAACCGTTGCCGTATCACATTCAGCTGGATTACCATTATCACAGATGGTATATGTAAATGTATCTTCTCCTACAAAATCAGTATTTGGTGTGTACTCGTAAGTTCCATCAGGATTGATTACTAATACTCCATTAGATGGATCTGTATTTGCAGTAACCGTTATTGGATCTCCATCTGGATCAAAATCATTTGAAAGCACACTTCCTTCTACAGGCGTGTTGATTTCTGTAACTCCAGTATCAGCATTTGCAACTGGTGGATCATTTTTACTTGTTGTAGGAATCACTTCAACGTATACAGTGGCGGTATCACATGCTTGTGGATTACCATTATCACAAACTGTATAAGTAAAGGTATCTGAACCTACATAGTCAGCTGGAGGGTTATATGAGTAAGAACCATCTGGCGCTATATTCACAACAACACCTTGAGTAGATGTTACATTAGACGAAGTAACTGTTTGAGCATCTCCTTGAGCATCAAAATCATTAGTTAATACATTACCATCTACAGGTGTATTAACAAAAGTATTCTCAATATCATCAACCGCAGTTGTATTAATAAGAGCCCCTATATTTACTGAAACAATGGCGCTATCACAATCGTTATCACTATCACAAATTTGATATTCAAATTGTATAACAGAAGTGTTTACTAGTGGTGCAGTAAACTCTATAAAATCATCAGTTGGATCATTTGTTGTTCCATTGGTATTAACAATAGCAGTTCCAAGAGTTGGCTGAGTTATAATTGTAATTGGTCCACTAGCAGCTAGATCCGGACCAAAAATATCATTCACTAATACATTAACATTAATAGTTTCTAAAGGTAAAGCTACTGTTTCATCATTTACAGCATTAGGTCTACCATCATCTACAAAATCATTCCCACATGTAGACATCAAGTTTATCACGCGAGTTATTCTGTTGTCATTTGCTCCATCTACATCAGATAATGAAACATATCCTGAGTTATCATTCTCAATAACTGTATAGGTTACATCAACTAAAGCAGAAGGAATCGAAGTTGCATATCTATAGTTACCATTTATATCTGTTGCTACCGTTTTATTACTTCCGTCAGAACCAATAATATCAACTTCCACATTAGGAAGTGGATCCCCACCTTCATCAGATACGTTACCACAGATAACTGGAGCTGAAAGAATTGTAGATCTAGGGTTTAAATATTCTGCATTATCAAACACAAACGCATAAAATCTATCAAAATTACCGTTTTGCTTACCTATAGTATAGGATAACTTACTCTTCCCTTCCCAATAGTTACTAAAAGTAAACCTAGGATCTTCAGAAATATCGCCACCAGGAGCCGTTAAAGGGTTAACAGAAGTTCCTCTAACTCCATCACCTGTATCAATAATCTCAATGAGCGTATCTCCTGAGGTGTAGTATGAATCTGGAAGACTCAACTCCGCATATTCCCTTGTAATTACACTATCTCCATCAATATCAAAAGGACTACCGAAGAAAGAAATATTTACAGGTGTCATTGTACCAGAAGCAACAAAAGATATGTCAAATTTCACACTCTGATCACCGTTATTAGTACTATTAATTTTAGGCTGGAATGCTCTAGGGAGACCTTCATTTGCAACGTCAATATCAAGAAGTGTCGCTCCATTGTTAAAAGCTACAATTTCTACAATCGCATCAAGAACTACTCCATTTGCATTATTTGGGAAAATGTTTGAAAACCTATACTTGGCGCCTTCAGACAGTGCAACTCCTGAAATTAACACAGGGTTTGCAAAATTTGAATTTTCGTAAAAAGGTGCACAATCACAGCCTCTTTCTCCTGGAGGGACTATAAATACATCAGATACAGAAAGAAAAACAGTTGCTTCACTTTCATTACCATTTACATCTACAATTTTATATTTGAACTCATCAAACCCTGAGTAATCTTGATTTGGTGTATATATGATTGTATCATCAGATAAGTCACCTGGTGTATTATTATCGTTAATTTCAACAACTCCGTGTGCAGGATTTACAGTAACTATTACAGGCTCGGTTAAAGAAGCTCCATTATCACCATAGTCATCATTTGCAACTACATCTATATTCAAAGGAAGATTAAAGAACACGGTTCTTGTATCATCATCTGCAAGGATAGTCGCACACTGGTTTTGTGTTTTATCTTGACTAAAACCTTTTAATTGACCAGCATTAGCCACTAAAGGAACACCATAAGTAGCACTATTTGCATTCTCGTCAACAATAACACCTAAGTTATTTGTTACACTACCATTATTACCGTCTGATAAAGTTCCACTTGCTGCTAAACCATCACTACTCAAGAAAGAACCATTACCCTCTACAAAGTCGGGACATCCATCATTATCACTATCTAGATCTAGAGCGTTAATAATACCATCATTATCAATATCATTACTACAACCTGAGGCTGGAGCAGTTACAGGTACCAATGCAGCAGCACTAGTTAAAGGCTCAACATCAAAGTTGTAACCTGGAGTTCCTAAACGTTTTCTTAATTCAAAATTAATGCTTGATGTTGTTAAGAATCTAGTCCTCCACCATGCATCTTGTGTATTTGCATCAGTATTCTCTGTATTAACCTCTACCCCTCTAGCTCTAATTTTTCCGCCAGAATTACTTATTGAGAGACCAGAAGATGTTGATAATTGATAAAACTGTACATCTGTAGTATTCAATATAACCTCCTCACTAGAAGTTGGAATACCGTCCACATCCATCCACGTCACATCTAAAGGCATTGGCAGCAACGTATTAGTTCCAGATTGATAAAAATTCATCTGTAAGCCAGCAAGAGCGCCAACATTTGCTCCTGTTAGATATATTGTAGAAATTGGGTTGTTAATAGTGATATCTAAGGTAGCTGGTTCAGGATTAGAAATAACAACTAGTTCTAAATCAAAAGGTGTACCCTCAAAAGTACCAGCATTAACATACCTCATTTTATCACCCACCTCACTACTAGCTCCACTATCAGTAAACACTCCATTGCTAAAGTCTAAACTTAACGGTAATATGGCAGACGCAGCATTTACACACTCATCTGTATCTAATATACCGTCATTATCATCATCAAGATCACAAAGATCACTTATACCATCACCATCACTATCTAAGTTACCAGACACCTGCGCATTACAAGGGTCTATTGATGGAGTACAATCTGCGTCCACATTTACTCCTCCAGCTATAATCCATGATTGACCATTAACACTTTGACCATTTTGTCTATGCCTTGTATCTACTGTAATAGTTACTTGCGTAGCACTACCAGGTACATCTAATAATTCCAATGTAGGCATTATTAAACAACACGTACCACCAGGCAAAGAACTATCTGGACCAGTGATTATAATTTCTTCAGAAACTCCTCCCGCTTCTGCTCTTAACAGTAAGTACCTACCATCTGTTGTAATTTCAGAAATTGGTGTTTCAACAAATAAATCCCTAGGTTCTGAAAAAGTAGGAATATCAATTGTAAACTGCACCTTATTATTATATCCACTTAAATTTGTAAACACCCCAGAATTTGCAAATGCATCTACTGTATTTCTAAAAGCGTAAACAACTATCGATTGCAAATTGCTTTTATTAACGGTGTTTGAGTAGTTGATACGAGAAGTATTACCTTGAATGACACCTCTATAAACCCAAATATTACTACTTGAACCTGTAACATCAAACCTATTTAAAGTATGCATCTTGTTAGCATTATCTTTAATTTGTATGGTTGATCCAGGATTTGCTCCTTTGTAAACAATCTCAACTACGTATTGATAAATATTTCCCGAGTTAGGAAGCACAACATCTGTTGAGGCTTTTCCATTTGCATTTGCACCGTACTCATCAACAGTCTTGTTTTCTCCACAAGCAAAGTTCCAACCCGTTAAGGTATCAGCATCATCTACAAGTGTCTCAACAGTTGAAACTGTTGAAGCAAACATTTGATTAGACAAGAGCATAAACACAAACAAAACAACCACTCTAAACATAAAGTCGCTCTTTAATCTATTTAAATCTCCTAAGTAATTTAGTTTCATATATTACTATTTTATAAAAACCTTATAATTTATTTTAATCTTGACCATATGAGTCTTTATTAAAACCCCTATGATATTAGCATTAAATATTCACCTAAGAAGTAGCATATTGCTACTTACATTTTAAAGTGAATAATTCAAAACATTCATTTTTGATTCTCTGGTGGTGCATCTTCAAAAAAAATCAGACACAAAAAAACCCAATACATCAAAACCACTAATCCACACATCGTTGTCAAAATGTGATAAATTAGGTAAAATCAATTAGTTGGGTGCTCAAATATAAAGCGATTATTACATCTGCTGATTACGTTTTCAAACTATTAGTTATGCTACTTATTATCATCGACAAACTACACAATATATAACATTTTAAACAAAATGTCTTAACGAAAGTAGCCAAATAACTGAGTGCTTCAAAAAAGAGTCCGCTTTCGCGAAAGCGTACAATTCCAACCTAAATATTAGTAAAATAGCTATCTAAATAGCTTTAAAATACACCCCACTTTCTTTAACACTATATAGTATCTTTACATTCTAAAATATTGAGTGAATTCTATGAGTTTTAAAAAAGAAATAGCCCGTCGCCGAACGTTTGGAATTGTATCTCACCCAGATGCAGGAAAGACAACACTTACTGAAAAACTACTCCTCTTTGGTGGAGCGATTCAAGAAGCTGGGGCTGTAAAATCTAATAAAATTAAAAAAGGAGCTACGAGTGACTTTATGGAAATTGAACGCCAGCGTGGTATTTCTGTAGCCACTTCTGTGCTTGCTTTTGAATATAATGGCATTAAAATAAACATCCTTGATACTCCTGGTCACAAGGATTTTGCCGAAGATACTTTTAGAACACTAACTGCTGTAGATAGTGTTATCGTGGTAGTGGATGTTGCAAAAGGTGTAGAGCCACAGACAGAAAAACTGGTGGAGGTATGTAGAATGCGCAACATCCCAATGATTGTTTTTGTAAACAAACTGGATCGTGAGGGTAAAGACGCCTTTGAATTACTAGATGAAATAGAAGAAAAATTACACCTCTCTGTCACTCCATTAAGCTTCCCTATTGGAATGGGATATGACTTTAAGGGAATTTACAACCTTTGGGAGAAAAATGTTAATCTCTTTAGTGGAGACAGCAGAAAAAACATAGAAGAAACAATCGAAGTTTCAAAGCTACAAGATGAAATACTTGATAAGCTCGTAGGTCCCGAAGCTGCCGATAATCTTAGAGAAGAGATAGAGCTAGTACAAGGAGTTTATCCAGACTTTAATCAGCAGGATTATCTTGATGGTACACAGCAACCTGTGTTTTTTGGTTCTGCTTTGAATAACTTTGGAGTAAGAGAACTGCTTGATTGTTTTGTGAAAATCGCACCACCACCACGACCAAAAAAGAGTGAAGAACGTCTCGTGCACCCAGACGAAAAAGACTTCTCTGGTTTTGTATTTAAGATTCACGCAAACATGGATCCTAAGCACAGAGACAGACTTGCTTTTATAAAAATAGTTTCTGGTGTTTTTGAACGCAACAAGCCATATCTACACGTTAGGAACAAGAAAAAATTAAAATTCTCAAGTCCTAATGCATTTTTTGCAGAGCGCAAGGAGATTGTAGACATCTCATACCCAGGGGATATTGTAGGACTGCATGATACTGGTAACTTTAAAATAGGTGATACACTTACTTCTGGTGAGGAGCTTCATTATAAAGGTATACCTGCGTTCTCTCCTGAGCACTTTAGATATATCAATAATGCGGACCCAATGAAGTCTAAACAGCTTGCTAAGGGTATTGACCAACTTATGGATGAGGGTGTTGCACAATTATTTACGCTAGAGCTTAACGGTCGTAAAGTAATAGGTACTGTGGGAGCATTACAATATGAAGTAATCCAATACCGCCTAGAGCATGAATATGGGGCTAAGTGTACCTACGAACCTTTAAGTGTATCAAAAGCTTGCTGGGTTGACCCAGAAGATCCAAAAAGTGAAGAGTTCAAAGAGTTTTTACGAGTAAAACAACGTTTTATGGCAAAAGACAAAAGAGGCCAACTCGTATTTCTAGCAGATTCTCCTTTTACATTACAGATGACACAACAGAAGTATCCATCTGTAAAAATGCACTATGTAAGTGAATTTAAAGACTAAGGATTTTAAAACTAGATTTTTTTACTCAAAATTCAATTTAAAGGCGCTTAAGAGCATTTTGCAGCAAAAGACAACTGGTTGTGAGACAAAAATCTAATCGTCGCTTAAAATAGGCTTATTTTAATCCGATATTAATTAGTTAAACTTATTGAAATTAAATTTTCTATAGAAATTACGAATACCTATAATCTCTAGCAGAGTATAGTTATTTTAAAAAAGGTGTGTTCATTTTAATAAGCACACCTTTTTAGGTTTCTTAAACGAAATTTAAATTTTAATGCTTAATTAAATAATTACCTACAGCACATGACAGGCATTTATTGAGATCACAGTAGTTAGCTTTTAATTCTAATAAGGCTTGGGTTTCTTGAGCATTTTGTGCGCGATCTCTTAAGGTGTTATACTTCTTGATAATACTGTTACTTTCTGGCTTGATAGCGTGCATCATAGACAGCAGCACCTCACTCTCATCTTTCCCTAGGTATTGATTATAAGAAAACCGTAATGGTATAATTGCATTTATGATGATGATATCTATAAATGACGACGAAAGTTTCTTAGCACGTTTTTTCTGGTCTTTCCCAAAAGAATAGTGTGTATCCCAATACTGAGAAGCCTTAATATCAAATAGAGCATATAACTCAGCGATAGTTGATGCAGACATTAGTTTTTGGAACAAATTCAGGTGTTTATGGTAGAGCTGCGCCACTTGTGACAGTCGTATTGTAGGAAAGTTATCTGGCCTCAACTTATAGAATTGTACGGGTAGCACTCCATCGCTCGCAATCTGAAATTTATGAGAAACAAACTCAAACTCACCTTGTAACTGCATCGGGTATGAGTCTATGGTGTTTTCTGGTAACAATCCGCCTATACCTAATAATAATGCTTCTAGTCTAAAGGGTTCTTGAGCGCATTTACGAATGGTAGAAAAGTCAAGTTTTTCAGCGATGGACTGAAAGGCGTTTGCGTTTACTTTGGTGCCAAAACTGCGCATGAGCAACACAAAAAGTGCCGCTTCCCAGTCACCATTTACCTTGTTAAGCATAGGTGTGATGTGCTCCGTTTTTCGCGTTAAGCGTTCAAAATAGAGACGTTCCAGCCAGTTGCTTTGTATCATCTCTGGAATTTCCCGTATGCTGTTCTCACAATTAATCCATTGTTGTGCTTTGTTATTAAAAAGCTCCTTGTAGCTTCTCAAAGCAGCTTCGGCAACTAGATTTTTGAGGACTAAGGTGGGGATGGCAGTGTTGTCTTTTCTGTAAATCTCTACGTCATGCTCCCACACTACGTGTAAAATTACATTGTCATAAGCAGCATCTACCTCATGATTATGCGCATACCAATCTGAAGATTTTAAGTGTATTTCTACGTTTCCAGCCCACTTTTGATCACCTATTACAAGTGTGGTATTAAAAAAGTCTGGCCCGGCTAGATGATTATGTTGTCCTACGTTGATTAATGTAATGGGCAAGCCTGAGGTTGTTTCTGCTTTCGCGAAAGCGTACTTCTTAAATTTCCATAAGTAATGTAAAAAGTCTTCTTGCATAGGAGCTTATTTCTCAAAGCTAAAATACATCTTTCTGATTACTAACAAAATACGTAATTCACAAATGAAAATAACATCACAATAGCGCACAAAAAAACGCGGGACAATGTCCCGCGTTTTTTTCTAAAAATTGCTATTTAATTACATCGCATTAATAATATCATGCTTTGTAATGATATGATGTTTCCCATCTCCCAGATCTACTAAGACTGCATTGTTCTCTTTTGAGATAAGCTTTGAAACTTCTGCTACTGTAGCATTTTTCTGTACAATAGGATATGCTGCTCCCATTACATCTTTGATAGGTAAGTCTGCCACCTCGTTGTTCTCCATATATGCTCTAAAAAGATCTCCCTCATCTACAGAACCTACAATACCTGTCACATCTTCTACAGGGATTTGTGAGATTTTATAATCACGCATGCGCTCTATCGCGTGTGATACAAGCTCCTCTGTCTTTACAGTCACAAGTGGTTTATCTATATGATTCTGGATCAAATCGCTTGCTACCTTATATTCTTGGTCTAAGAAACCGCGCTCACGCATCCAGTCGTCATTAAACATCTTTCCTACGTAACGGCTTCCATGATCGTGGAAGAGTACTACGACAACATCATCTGGACCAAATTTTCCTTCCTCATTGAGTTGTAACAACCCCTTAATTGCAGATCCAGCCGAATTCCCTAAGAACATCCCTTCCTCTTTGGCAAGGCGTCTTGTGTATACAGCAGCATCCTTATCTGTTACCTTTGTAAATCCATCGATGATGCTGAAGTTTACATTAAGCGGTAATATATCTTCCCCTATTCCCTCTGTGATGTATGGGTAAATCTCATTTTCGTCAAAAATACCTGTCTCCTTATATTTTTTAAATACAGATCCATACGTATCAATTCCCCATACTTTTACATTTGGGTTTTTCATTTTAAGATAGCTTCCTACCCCAGAGATGGTACCTCCTGTTCCTACACCTACCACAAAGTGCGTTACCTTTCCATCTGTTTGATCCCAGATTTCTGGTCCTGTACTATTAAAGTGTGCCTTACAGTTAGAAGGATTATCATACTGGTTTACGTACCAGCTATTTGGTGTTTCTTCGGCAAGTCTTTTTGATGTAGAGTAGTATGATCTTGGATCATCTGGCTCTACATTAGTAGGACACACTACCACCTCACTACCTACGGCACGCAAGATATCCATCTTCTCTTTAGACTGCTTGTCTGATATTACACAGATCATTTTATAGCCTTTAATAATAGCAGCAAGGGCAAGACCCATTCCCGTATTACCAGAAGTACCTTCTATAATAGTCCCGCCAGGTTTAAGAACACCTGCTGCCTCTGCATCTTCTACCATCTGTAACGCCATACGGTCTTTTACAGAGTTTCCAGGATTAAAAGTTTCATATTTTGCTAGCACAAGACAAGGAAGGTCTTTTACAAGTGCGTTCATTTTTACCATAGGAGTGTCTCCTATCGTTCCTAATATATTTTCAGCGTATTTCATAATCTTCTTTTGTGGGTGCAAAGATACTTTTTACAAGACAGATGCGAGAATGCCTTTACAGATTATTGGCAATGTGGTTTTTTACGCTTTCGCGAAAGCTGTCTCCCATTTACTTTGAGAAACATAACTGCATTATTATTTATCTACTATTAAAACATGGGAGATTAGAGAACTACAGCGCATTAAATCAACGAAATTATAATCTACCATATTTTATAAAAATTGTTCATTTTTTTCATCGCCAAAAAAACGTGTGTATTCCTCTCAATCGTACCTCACTCGTCGGATACAAGAAAAAGCTAGGCTTAATCAAACTTTACTAAAAATTTCCCTCGCTTAAGCACAAATTAAAAGCATCATCTTATTAAATAAATATTTTCTTTATCGATATGAACTTATAGTTTAAACCATACACTCAGCTGTAGCTAATTTGCTTGACCTTAAGCTCACATCATTTTTCACGTAAAACTTGCTTAGGCCAATTAAAATGATGAATTGAATTTTAAAAAAATAATTTTATTAGACACATAGCTATAGCGTAGGGTTAACAAATTCACTAATAATTATTCCACGCTGTACTACTTCAATACTGCAATTCACACTACAGCTGCGTCTTGGTTTATATCTAGTCTATATTTTAAATTATTCCTTACTTTTGGATAATCGCATACAAACACACATGGAAACCAATAGCTCACCTTTTACTAGAGAAATGTTGCTTCCTCAAGAGGAATGTCTTGAGGTCGAAAAGAAACGAGGAGAGCTCTTTATTGGGATTCCGCGTGAGACACACTTTCAAGAACGCAGGGTATGCTTAACCCCTGATGCTGTGGGAGCGCTTACTGCAAATGGACATCGCGTGATGGTAGAGTCTAAAGCTGGAAAAGGAGCTCGCTACACAGATAAGGACTACTCAGAAAACGGAGCCGAAATCACCCAAGACACTGCCAAAGTGTTTTCTTGCCCTATGATTCTTAAGGTAGAACCGCCTTCCCTAGAAGAAATAGAGATGATGAACCCGCAAACGGTGCTCATCTCTGCCTTACAAATCAAAACCCAGAAGAAACAATATTTTGAAAAACTTGCTAGCAAGCGCATCACTGCACTCGCTTTTGAGTTTATAAAAGATGAGGACGGCACCTACCCTGCCGTGCGCACACTTTCTGAAATTGCCGGTACCGCAGCCGTACAAATGGCGGCAGAGATTATGTCTAGCCCAGAAACAGGCACCGGTATGCTGCTAGGTAACATAAGCGGCGTGCCACCAGCAGAGATTGTGATTATAGGAGCAGGTACCGTAGGCGAGTTTGCCGCCAGATCTGCTATCGGACTAGGAGCAAATGTGAAGATTTTTGATAACTCAATCACAAAGCTACGCTGCATACAGACTAATGTAGGCAGGCCATTATACACCTCTACCCTACAACCTAAGAATCTTGTAAAAGCCCTCAAACGTTGTGACGTTGTGATAGGTGCTGTGCGAGGTGCAAACCGCGCACCGGTCATAGTGAGCGAGCGCATGGTAGAAGGGATGAAAAATGGCGCCGTCATTATAGATGTAAGTATCGATATGGGAGGTTGTTTTGAAACCTCAGAAGTTACTACGCATGATAAACCTACTTATAAGAAACACGGCATAACCCACTATTGCGTGCCTAATATTCCTGCAAGATTTGCCCGTACAGCATCTCTGTCTCTCAGTAATATTTTTACCCCTTACCTACTTGACATTGCAGAGGAAGGCGGTATAGAAAATAAGCTACGCTACGACCGCGGATTAAAAAATGGATTGTATTTTTACCACGGTATTTTAACCAAAAAATCGGTAGCAGATTGGTTTGACCTTTCTTACCGAGACATCAACCTTTTGATCTTCTAGTTAAGCAATGCATACTCTTAAACGTATAGGATATTACCTCGGTGGCTTTTCCATTGGGCTTGTTTTACTTGCTTTCTTTTTTAGCGGTAAAAAAACCAGCTGTGCTTACTTTCCACAAGAGCGTGTGCTTAAAAACTTGCGCATTAAACCGTATAATCTCACCCCAGAAGCAACACAGTCACTGGCTGCCATGCAACTAGATACGGTCACTATAAACCGTTTATTAAAACTAGGAGATGTAGATTTTGGAGAGAGCGTACCTCGCCGCGAGCCATGTGGTCATTATGTAATCATAGGACAAGACGAAGCAGGAAACAATCTCAAGATGGAGCTAGATAACTGTAAAGAAGCAGTGAGCATCAAGTCCCTTACCAAAATGACCAACTAGCCTCTTTAGTACGCTTTCGCAAAAATGTGATATCATAATACCAAGTCTATTGATAGATTCTTGCGACTTGTAACAAGTATTCAAATAGTCGTTTGCAAACGTGTACAATTGAAAACATGCGTTTATACGCTGAAAATCGAGATTGCTAGGATTAAGTAAAAACATTCGTTTATACACCTGGTATGGGTATGATATATGACTAATATGTAATAACTTGCGTTTATATAAACGTGGACGGCTGATTGCCAAAGGACATGTTTTTCATCTCAAGATAAGCCACATCCAAGGCAGTTGCATACTTGCAAATTCCCGCCATCGTATGGCTCCACTTCAAAATCAGAACACCTATAAAGTCGTTGAAATATCGAAGAGTTGGGTATAGATCGAGTGCGAGTAAATCCGCTAGGATTTTAAAGCTCCCACCCTACCAATCAGCCGTCCACAGGCCACTACTCAAAAATGCCAAGGGCATACATCTCAATTATAGAAAGCTCACACGTAGTTGCAACCAGCCACAACTATTACATAACGCGAATACGACATTTTTGAAAGCTCTACGCGCGGCGCACAACTCCAAAATTCATTGTATATTTAGATCAAACAAACAAGACCGCAAATCAAAGCAAATCAGCAAAATGCCGCACTCGCTTTATGCAGTGGCCTGTTAGCACCAATTAAAAAAACACAACTATGAAAAAATATTTTCTACTATTATTTCTTATTTCTTTTACAGTTTATTCGTTTGGACAAATTAAAGAAAGTCAAGAGATAGATAGCATTTTTACGGAATGGAATAAGACAGATGTTCCAGGATGTGCCTTAGGTATAATAAAAGAAGGAAAACTAATTTATGCCAAGGGATACGGAATGGCAAATATGGAATATGATATTCCAAACTCTGCTACTTCTGTGTTTAGAATAGGTTCAACTTCCAAACAATTTACGGCTGCATCTATTGTTCTGCTTGCAGAAAAAGGCAAACTAAGTCTCGATGATAATTTGAAAAGCTTATTTCCTGATTTTCCTGAGTACGCAGAAAAGATAACAATTAGACATTTATTAAATCATACGAGCGGTATTAGAGATTACTTGCAAATTAGTTACTTAAAAGGATTGGGAGATGATGATTATTATACAGATGACAATATTATGAAATGGCTAATAAATCAAACTGATTTAAACTTTGCACCTGGTGAAGAATATTTATATAGTAATTCTGGATATTGGCTTCTTGGTCAAATCGTAAAAAAAGTATCTGGAATGAATATGGCTGAATTTGCTGTGAAAGAAATATTTGAACCTCTTGAAATGAGTAATACACATTTTCATAATGACCATACGCAAATAGTAAAAAACAGAGCGTCTGGATATGTTCCTGATAATAATGAGAACTATAAAATCAGTATGACTACATTAGATATGATTGGTGATGGTGGAATCTTTACTACAATAAATGATATAAAGAAATGGGATGACGCATATTATGAGTCAGCTGTTTTAAGTAGAGAGTTTTGGAATGTGATGACGCAACAAGGTATATTAAATAATGGAGAAGTTATTGACTATGCCTCTGGTTTAATGATAAGTAAATACAAAGGATTAAAAAGTGTTAGACACGGAGGAGCTTTTGTTGGTTTTAGAGCGGAACTATTGCGCTTTCCGGAACAAAAATTATCCATTGCAATATTTGCCAACAGAGGTGATGCCAATCCGTCAAGAATGGCTAATCAAGTAGCAGATGTATTATTGAAAGATAAACTAATTGAAAAGGTTGTTAAGAAAGATAAAAAAGTAAAGATTGATGTTACAGAAGATGAATTTCAACTAAGCCAAATTGTTGGTAATTATGAAATACAACCAGGTGTTGTTGCTCAATTATCTATAAAAAATGATTCATTAAATGTCCTTCAAACTTGGAATAAATCAACCTATAACATTTTAAAAGTAAGTGGGAATACTTTCCAAATACCCGGAAATGAAAATATAAGTTTTTCATTCTCTAATTTAAAAGATGGTTTTACACAAACACTTAAAGTTTTACAAGATGATAGTGAGACAATCGCAGCAAGAAAAAAAGAAATTGATACTTCAGGAATCGACCTAAAAGATTACACAGGAAGTTATTATAGTAAAGAACTAGATGTGAATTATAGTTTTGAAATAGAAAACGAAATTTTAATTGTTAAAATTGAAAATACACAATCAATTAGTGAATGCACAATTAGTGACTTAGACCAATTTTCAACGGAACTAGGATTAGTACGATTTCAACGAAAGAATGGATTAATTTTAGGTTTCGAATTAGATTCAGGAAGAGTTAAAAATTTGAAGTTTAAAAAATAACTGGTGCTATCACCGTGTATAATTCATTGCTAGTTATAGCCTACTTACGAAAGCCCTCACGGACTTTCTATCTGTGATTTATTTGCTAAATTAGTTGCTGAAACACGCAACGAAATCATACACTAGACCGTGGACGGCTGATTGCCAAAGGACATGTTTTTCATCTCAAGATAAGCCACATCCAAGGCAGTAGCATACTTGAAAATTCCCGCCGTCGTATGGCTCCTCTTCAAAATCAGAACATCTCAAAAGTCGTTGAAATATCGAAGAGTTGGGTGTAGATCGAGTGCGAGTAAATCCGCTAGGATTTTAAAGCTTCCACCCTACCAATCAGCCGTCCACAGGCCACTACTCAAAAATGCCTAGGGCATACATCTCAATTATAGAAAGCTCACACGTAGTTGCAACCAGCCACAACTATTACATAAAGCGAATACGACATTTTTGAAAGCTCTACGCGCGGCGCACAACTCCAAAATTCATTGTATATTTAGATCAAACAAACAAGACCATAAATTAAAGCAAATCAGCAAAATGCCGCACTCGCTTTATGCAGTGGCCTGTTGTGGCACATTAAAATGAACATCCGAATAGACATTAAAAATCTTCTAATTTTCTCGCTTGCTTTCATTCTGTTTACTGCAATCGGAACAGTCAGCCACGAATACGGACATATAATTGTAGCCAAAAGTTTAGGTTATGAAACCACTCTGCATTACGGAAGTATGAACTATGATAGTGGCGAATTAAATGATAATTTAATACAAATTTATAATCAGTACGAAAATGAAATTACAAATAATCTTGATTTTGAAAAGCGGACTGAATACGAAACTGGCATTGAAAAATTAAAATCAAACAGACTTCTAATAACGATTGGAGGTCCTTTACAAACAATACTTACGGGAATTATAGGCTTGATAATATTACTTCGGCGCAAAAAACAAATCCAGCAAAATGGATTGAAAATAATTGATTGGTTAGCTGTTTTCTTGTCTTTGTTTTGGTTAAGAGAAGTTTTTAATCTTTTTATGTCATTCGGTCGGGAAATTTTATCGCCAAATAGAACTTGGTTTGGTGGCGACGAAAAAAATATCTCTCAAGGATTTGAATTATGGTCAGGCACTTTTCCAATTTTATTGGGATTACTTGGATTACTAATATCGCTATTTGTTATCTTTAAAATCATTCCGAATAAAATTAGATTGACATTTATATTAAGCGGATTTACAGGTGGAATAATCGGGTTTATTTTGTGGATGAATATAATCGGGCCGAAACTAATACTGTAGAAATAACGTGCCACAACAACGTATACACCTCACAGCTAGTTACTTGCTTGAATGAAGTTAAGACATATTTGCTAGTCCGCCAAATTTATTAATTTGGCTTATTGAGAAAAAAAATAATAAGAAAAATTAAAAAATTCGGCTCGTGCTTCATCCTAAAATAATTTTATAATTTGCACGCTACGAGCCATATACAGAGACGTGGCGGCTGATTGCCCAAGGGCTCGCAGTTCACGACAAAATAAGCTTCACAAAAGACAGTTGCATACTTGGTTATTACCGCAATCGTATGGCTACGCTTCAAAATCGGTTTAAGAGCGATTGTAAGGGCTATAATCAAGAACCTAGCACAGATAGATTATAGAGCAAATCTGCTAAGATTTTAAAGCTCCCACCCTACCAATCAGCCGTCCACAGGCCACTGCTCAAAAACGTCTAGGGCGTTCATCTAAAGCATAGAAAGCTCGAGACGTGGTTGCAACCTGTGCATTCCTCTCGCTCGTTCCTCACTCGTCGGATGCAAGAACTACAGCATAAAGCGAATGAGACATTTTTGAAAGCTCTACGCGCGGCGCACAACTCCATAAGTCATTGTATATTTAGTCCAAACAAACCAGACCGCAAACTAAAGCAAATCAGCAAAATGCCGCACTCGCTTTATGCAGTGGCCTGTTGCCCACAATTATGAGAAAAATCCGAATATATATCATATTTCTGACTTTTTTGACAATGTTTCTCAATGGATATTCTCAAAATATGTTTGACTATGAGCAGGAAATAAACAATAAAGAAAATTATAACTTTCAAGAATTAGATTTCCAAAATACAGAAGAAAATATCAAACTTTCTGGAACTTTATTAACACCTAAAACTAATTATGATAAAATAGTAATTATAGTTCCTGGAAGTGGACGAGATACAAGATATGCCCATTTTATTTTAGCAGAAGAATTTTTAAAAAATGGAATCGCAGTTTACCGATTTGACGAACGTGGAATTGGAAAATCCGAAGGTCAATTTAATACTTCCGCAACTTCATTAACGGACGACTTGACATTTGCACTCTGGGAATTAAGAAAATTTGATTTCACTAAATCTCATAAAATTGGTGTTTTAGGTCATAGTTTGGGCGGAATCGCCTCAATTGGAGCATACAAAAATAATCAAAATATTGATTTTCTTATTCAAATGGGTGCGCCTGTTGAGAAATATGGTGTGTTTTTCAAATATCAAACAATAAATAATATTAGTGAATTTTATCAAATTAAAGGAAAAACCCAAGATCAAGTTGTGGAATTATTAAACCTAATTTATCCGATAATAGTTAGTAATGATGACTTTAAAACAATAAGAGTTAAAGCAAAGAAAATTGCAAAGGAAAATGGATTTAAAAAAGACTTTTATAAATTTATTAGTCCATCACATATCGACCATGTAAAACAAAATCACGAAGAAACTTATAAAAATATAAACATTCCTGTCTTATATATTATTGGAGGGAATGACAAGTTTGTAAATCCAAAATCTGAAACTGAAATACTAAAATCTTTCAGCAACACGAACATCCAAATAAAAATAATGGATGGACTTAATCATTGGCTAACCGAAAAAAATGCCGATGCAGGAACATCTCTTTACCAAATGGATACAAGTGCATTAAAGGAAATAATAAACTGGACATTGAACAAATAACTGTGGGCAACAACGTGTATAATTAATCGCTTGGTTCTAGCCTACTTACGAAAATTCCGCTGGAATTTTCTATTTGTGATTAGTTTGCTAACTTAGTTGTTTAACCACGCAACTAACCATACACATCAACGTGGACGGCTGATTGCCAAAGGACATGTTTTTCATCTCAAGATAAGCCATATCCAAGGCAGTAGCATACTTGCAAATTACCGCCGTCGTATGGCTCCGCTTCAAAATCAGAACACCTCAAAAGTCGTTGAAATATCGAAGAGTTAGGTATAGATCGAGTTAGCGTAAATGAGCAAGGATTTTAAAGCTCTTTGTGTATTTCTATTGATTATCGGTTATGGCATTACTATGCCGTTCTTTGATGCCTTCCTCTCGCTATGCTCGTCGGAAGCAAGGCTAAAAAATGTCTAAAGAATACATCTAAAGCACAGAAAACTCGAGACGTGGTTACAACCTGTGCATTCCTCTCGCTCGTACCTCACTCGTCGGATGCAAGAACTACAGCATAAAGCGAATGTTGTGCCTTATTGTGAATCTCATCTTGCATCAAGCTCCTTCGTCGATGATGAGAGAGGCAAGTTTGAAAGCTCTACGCGCGGCGCACAACTCCAAAATTCATTGTATATTTAGTCCAAACAAACAAGACCGCAAATTAAAGCAAATCAGCAATCCCGATAGCTATCGGGAGCTGCACTCGCTTTATGCAGTGGCCTGTTACCACACATTAGAAAAAAACAATCGTAATATATGCAAGGATATGAATCTTATAACAAATTCAAGAATAATTTAAAAGATTCAAAACAACTATATGATATAACTTATCATTTATATATTTCTGAGAGACAAAGGCTAAAAAAATTACTTAAATCAAACAAAAAAATCAACCCTACGCTACTGACATCGATAGGTTCAATCGAACATAGCCCTACTTCTTTATACCAAAGATTGGAATCTCTTTATCCATTTAAGTTGCGACAACTTATATTGATTTCTACAATTACAGCTCTTGAAGTTTATTTGACAGATGTAATTTTGGAAATTTTTGAAAGAGATATTTCACCATTTAAAAAAGACGAACCAGCGACATTCCAAAAAAATTATCTTCTAAATTTAAGCTCAATCCAAAAGCTACAAAAAGATATAATAAGTAAAGATTTTAGAAATTTAACGAGTGGTGGTCTTACACAAATAGAGAAGTATTATAAGAAGATGTTTGATATAGATTTAAAGAACTTAGGTGTCAGCTTTAAAGAAATCGAAGAAATACATATTAGACGACATCTGTTTGTTCATCGAAATGGTGTCACTGATAATGAATATGTGCGAAAATTTCCACAATTTGGTTTTCGTGTTGCGGAACAAATACATCTTGAACACGATTACTTAATAGAATCATTAAACAAAATATCTGATTTTGCGGGCAAAGTCAATAATCAAATTATTGCTAAATTTCCAGACAAGACTCGCCAAACTAAATATCATATTGGCACAAAAGGATTCGATACTCAATTAAAGAATTTTATGATTGAAATGAGTATTTTAGAATCGAATTTCGACCACGTAGATTATTTAAATAATATTTCCGTCCGTGGAGTAAATATGTCAGAATATATAGTTCAAATTGCAACTATCGAAAAGACTTGTTTGCTATTTATTTGCGGAAAACAATCAGAATTATCGTCTTTCTTTTATGCAATTAAGGGAAATGAGAAATTATCTATTTTAAAGACCATCGAGCTGAAGAAATAACGTGTGGTAACAATGTATATAAAAAATAGCGCGAGCAGTTGCAAACACAAAGGTTCGGGCATTTTTTCGAGGTCGCCAAATTTTTAAATTTGGCTATTTGGGAAAAGAAAGATAAATAGAAAAATTTAAAAATTCGGCTTGAGTTTAACCGAATCGATAGCGCACTTTTTCAGCGCTACTTTTCATATACTCGACCGTGGACGGCTGATTGCAAAAGGACATGTTTTTCATCTCAAGATAAGCCATATCCAAGGCAGTAGCATACTTGCAAATTACCGCAGTCGTATGGCTCCTCCTCAAAATCAGAACATCTCAAAAGTCGTTGAAATATCGAAGAGTTGGGTGTAGATCGAGTGCGAGTAAATCCGCTAGGATTTTAAAGCTCTTGTATCTCTCTATTGATTATCGGTTATGGCATGACTAAGCGGTTCTTTGATGCCTTCCTCTCGCTATGCTCGTCGGAGGCAGGACTCAAAAATGCCTAGGGCTTGCATCTAAATTATAGAAAGCTCGAGACGTGGTTGCGCCTGTGCATTCCTCTCGCTCGTACCTCCCTCGTCGGATGCAAGAACTACAGCATAAAGCGAATATTATGCCTTCCTCTCGCTGCGCTCGTCGGAGGCAAGTTTGAAAGCTCTACGCGCGGCGCACAACTCCAAAATTCATTGTATATTTAGATCAAATAAACAAGACCGCAAATTAAAGCAAATCAGCAAAATGCCGCACTCGCTTTATGCAGTGGCCTGTTATCTGCAAGCTCAAAAAACAGAATGAAACGACTTTTCACACCATTTTTTATAATCGCAATTGCAGCAATATTATTCTGCGTCTATTTGCTATTTATGGACGAAACTGGTTGGGGAACATTTGCAACTATCTACATCGGGATTTTGGCAATTGTAACATTCTTAATAGACCTTTTACTAAAAAAAGCCAAAATAGGTTTAGGAAAAATATTTTTAGTACAACTCGCAATTATCAACGTAGTTGGATTTATATATTTTTACGGAGAAAGAACTCAAATCTTGGAAATCTCTGATGACTTTGACCAAGACTATGTTTCAATAGTTTATGGAGTTGAAAATGAAAAAGGACTTTCCATAAATCCATATACTTGGACTAAAACTATCGAAATACCTGAAAATGGAATTTTGCTAACGTCATCTGATTTTAATACTAACCTACCTGAAACGGAAATGAAATTTAGTCCAGGAATTTTATTGGGTTCTGAGCAAACGGAGAAACATTTAGTCGGAATTGGCGACTATCAATTGGAACTAAATAATAAAACGTATAAATATCGTAGTTGGAAAATTCAAGAAGGATTTTGCTGTTCACATTCCTCTAACGAAGTTAAAGAACGTGCGGTGGAATTATTAGCTGAACTAAACAGAACGGAAAAAGCCAGCAGATAACAAAACCTATAAACAATACTGGTTTCGAGCTTAATCGCAGGGTTTACGTATTTTTATGAAGACCGCAAAATCTTTGGGATTTTGCTTTGGACAAAAAAAAGAAAAAACAAAACAAAAAGATTTCGCTATGTGCGTGGCGGAAAGCAAACGCTTGTTTGCCCCCGTACTGTTCATAGCTAAACCGTGGACGGCTGATTGCCAAAGGACATGTTTTTCATCTCAAGATAAGCCACATCCAAGGCAGTAGCATACTTGCAAATTCCCGCCGTCGTATGGCTCCACTTCAAAATCAGAATACATCTAAAGTCGTTGAAATATCGAAGAGTTGGGTATAGATCAAGTTAGAGCAAATCCGCTAAGATTTTAAAGCTCCCACCCTACCAATCAGCCGTCCACAGACCACTACTCAAAAATGCCTAGGGCTTGCATCTAAATTATAGAAAGCTCGAGACGTGGTTGCGCCTGTGCATTCCTCTCGCTCGTACCTCCCTCGTCGGATGCAAGAACTACAGCATAAAGCGAATGTTGTGCCTTCCTCTCGCTGCGCTCGTCGGAGGCAAGTTTGAAAGCTCTACGCGCGGCGCACAACTCCAAAATTCATTGTATATTTAGATCAAACAAACAAGACCGCAAATTAAAGCAAACCAGCAATCCCGATAGCTATCGGGAGCCCAACTCGCTTTATGCAGTGGCCTGTTGTACAACATTTAACGAAATCCAAGAATGGGATTAGATTCAGTAGAATTAGTAATGTCTGTAGAGAATAAGTTTGGAATTAGGATTCCTGACGCTGAATGTGAACAAATTTATACAGTTCAAGACTTCGCTGATTCCGTTTATAAACGAATTTCAATTAATCCAACTGAAAAATGTTTAACGCAGATTATTTTTTATCGTTTTCGAAAAGCATTTGAAAAATTAGGTTTTGAAAAAATAGCACTAAAACCTGATACTAAAATTTCAGAATTGTTTACTCAATCGGAATTGAAAATGAATTGGGAAAAATTAGAAACTGGAACCGGACTAAAATTACCTGAATTAGTTGCTCTTGATTTTAATCCGAATTTAGATTCTCACGTCAAATTTATGGGAATTAAAACCATAAAACGGACTTTACCAATATCCAAGGGAACAATTAAACAATTAATCGATTGGACTATATCGTTGAATTTTGACACAGTAATTGATATTGAAAGTATTACTGACAAATATGAAATCGAAAGAATCGTATCGGGAATAATAAGTGAAAATATGGGAATTCCGATAAGCGAAATTCAATTAAAACACTCTATTACAAACGATTTAGGAATAGACTGAGGAAAAGACGTTTTACAACAAAACCTATAAACAATACGGGTTTAGGACTTAAACGCCAAAGTCTGTCTATATTTATGAGGTTGCGAAATCTTTGGGATTTCGCTTTGACACAAAAAAAGAAAAAACAAAACCAAAAGATTGCGCTATGTGCGTGGCGGAAAGCAAACGCTAATTTACTCCCGTACTGTTCATAGCCAAGACGTTAGCGGTAATTTGACCGACGAACTAAATGAGACAAGAAATTTCAGTTAATAAAGCAATAATTAGAGGACACTTAATCGTGAATATTCCTGTCTTTATATGTATTATAGGAATTCCTGCAATATCTCTTTATTTATCAAATCAAAATTTAATTCCTAAATGGGGAATTGGAATTGGATTTATTTTAGGTTTTGTTATTGCTTGGTCAGTTTGGAGTTTTATGATTACAAAATGGCGAATTTGGGCATTTAAAAATGTTAGAAACGTTCACGAATTAAAGAAAAGAGCGATTCAAGAAAAACTGATTTGGAATGACGGAAATATATTTGAGAAAACTGAAATTAGGACTCTTGAAGACAAAGAAGAACTAAAGAAACTTGAAAAAAAATTCGATAAAGAAGATATTTATAGAGAAGATTATTCTCTTCCACCAAGAACTATAATTAAGTATTCTAAATCGTTAGGATTGTTTGAATTAATTATTTCAATTTTAATAATTGGTCTTGGAATATATTTTATTATAAAAGGAACGAATAAAAGTTACATATTGGGAGGAATAATGGGTTTAATTGGAATTTATAGTTCTATAAAAGAATTGCGAAAATTCCTTAACAATAAACCTCAAATAATTATCGATAATAAAGGAATAGAAACAATAACAACTGAATTTAAAAATTGGTCGAATATCGAAGATGAGCAAGTTATTCAGGAAGGATATGGAAAATCCGCAAAATCCTATCTGACTTATTGGTATGACGAAGAAATATTTGAAAAAGTCGAAATTGACCAATTAAATATTACTCAACAACAATTAGAAAATATAATCCGAACATATAGAATACGAAACAATAAAAACTACCGCTAACACCGTGTATAATTCATTGCTAGTTATAGCCTACTTACGAAAGTCCTCGCGGACTTTCTATCTGTGATTTATTTGCTAACTTTAGTGCTTAAACACGCAACGAAATCATACACAAAACCGTGGACGGCTGATTGCCAAAGGACATGTTTTTCATCTCAAGATAAGCCACATCCAAGGCAGTAGCATACTTGTAAATTCCCGCCATCGTATGGCTCCGCTTCAAAATCAGAACAATTCAAAAGTCGTTGAAATATCGAAGAGTTGGGTATAGATCAAGTTAGAGCAAATCCGCTAAGATTTTAAAGCTCCCACCCTACCAATCAGCCGTCCACAGGCCACTACTCAAAAATGCCTAGGGCATACATCTCAATTATAGAAAGCTCAAACGTTGTTGCAACCAGCCACAACTACAGCATAAAGCAAATGAGACATTTTTGAAAGCTCTACGCGCGGCGCACAACTCCAAAATTCATTGTATATTTAGATCAAACAAACAAGACCACAAATCAAAGCAAATCAGCAAAATGCCGCACTCGCTTTATGCAGTGGCCTGTTGTACAACAATATTACAAAAATTTGATTTTGGTTCGATTTTGGTGTAAATTAGCATCAAAACATATTTCTTATGGCTAGACAAAGTATATCTTTCACGCAACCCAATGACGAGTGGTTAAAGACACAAGTAGACAATCAGGAATACTCAAGTAAAAGCGAGCTTGTGAATGATTTAATTAGACAAGCAAGATGCCAGCAAGTCCAAATTGATTGGATTAAATCTAAGCTAGATAAAGCAGAAAATAGTGGGTTTACAAGTGATACCAAATCCGAAATACTAAAGCAGTCTAAAGCCACTCTTAATGGCTAAATATAGATTAAGCAATTCCGCAAAAGAAGACCTTATAAGAATTCATCATTACGGAGTTAAAAAGTTCGGGATGAGTCAAGCCGACAAATATTTTGATTCATTTTTTAAATATTTTGACATAATTGCTCAAAGACCTTATTCGTTTGAATCGGTAGATTTCATAAAAAGCGGATATCGAAGATGTGTTTGTGGGTCGGACAGTATTTACTATCGAATAAATGATGATAGTGCTGAAATAATGGCGATTGTTGGAAAACAGGACTTGAAAAATATACTATAAACTATTCGCAAAAAATACTGTTGCCAACAAAACCTATAAACAATGCGGGCTTCGGGCTTAAACGAATGGTTTGTGTATTTTTATAAAGTTGGCAAAATCTTTAGGATTTTGCTTTAAACAAGAAAAAGAAAAAACAAAACAAAAGATTTTGCTATGTGCGTGGCGGAAAGTAAACGCTAGTTTGCTCCCGTACTGTTCATAGCTCAACGGTGGACGGCTGATTGCCAAAGGACATGTTTTTCATCTCAAGATAAGCCACATACAAGGCAATAGCATACTTGGAAATTCCCGCAATCGTATGGCTCCGCTTCAAAATCAGAACACTTCAAAAGGCGTTGAAATATCGAAGGGTTGGGTATAGATCGAGTTAGAGCAAATCCGCTAGGATTTTAAAGCTCCCACCCTACCAATCAGCCGTCCACAGGCCACTACTCAAAAATGCCTAGGGCTTGCATCTAAATTATAGAAAGCTCGAGACGTGGTTGCAACCAGCCACAACTATTACATAACGCGAATACGACATTTTTGAAAGCTGTACGCGCGGCGCACAACTCCAAAATTCATTGTATATTTAGATCAAACAAACAAGACCGCAAATTAAAGCAAACCAACAAAGCTTGTACTGAGCCTGTCGAAGTATGCCGCACTCGCTTTATGCAGTGGCCTGTTGTAGTACATTTAAGAAAACCCAGAATATGAGAATAAACATTTTTACAATTTTGACATTAATCCTATTTGTTTCTTGTAAAACTGACCCAAATAAACAAGTCGATGAAGGAACGGTTAATGAAAATAAATATCATAGCAATGAAATTGGTTGGACAATCGAGATACCAAAAGGTTGGAATGTTACTCAACGAGGAGAATCACAACAAAGAGAAGATAAAGGACTAAAAGCGATAAATGAGGCGAACGGAATTGACTACGATGCAAGCGGTCTAAAACAACTTATAAGCTTTCAAAAAGATAGACGACATATTTTTGCAGCAACCTCGGAAAAATTTATACTTGAATATGATGGAGAATATGAAGAGCAAAAAGAAATTGTTAAGGAAATACTTTACAATACTTATGCAGAGAACGGAATTAAAGTAGATACGACTTCTTCCAAAGAAATAATTGACAATTTGGAATTTGATTTGTTCAAAATAACAGTTTATGGACCAAAAGGTGAAATTATGCTTTATCAAGATTTATATTGCAGATATATCAATGGACTTGATTTCGGAGTGAACTTAAATTATATAAATGATAAAGAAAAGAATGAATTAATAAATGTGTGGAAGAACTCAACTTTCCAATAAAAACGTGCTACAACAAGGTATATAGCTCATAGCTAATCAGTTGCTTAAACGAAGTTAAGGCATATTTGGAAAGTCGCCAAATTTTTAAATTTGACGACTTTCAATAAAAAAGATAAATAGTAAAACATAAAAATCTGACTTGTGCTTAATCCGAAAATAATTTTCTAATTTGAACGCTACGAGCCATATACAAGACCGTGGACGGCTGATTGCCAAAGGACATGTTTTTCATCTCAAGATAAGCCACATCCAAGGCAGTTGCATACTTGCAAATTCCCGCCTTCGTATGGCTCCGCTTCAAAATCAGAACACCTCAAAAGTAGTTGAAATATCGAAGGGTTGAGTATGAATCGAATCAGGAGGAAATCCGCTAGGATTTTAAAGCTCTTGGTGTCTTTCTAATGATTATCGGTTCTGGGATAACTAAGCCGTTCTTTAATGCCTTCCTCTCGCTATGCTCGTCGGAGGCAGGGATCAAAAATGTCTAAAGAATACATCTAAATCATAGAAAGCGCGAAACGTGGTTGCGCCTGTGCATTCCTTTCGCTCGTACCTCACTCGTCGTATTCAAGAACTAAAGCATAAAGCGTCCCGAAGTACATCGGGATTTCAAAGCTCTATGCGCGGCGACAGAACCACAAATAACTGTATATTTAGACAATCAATTAATAAACAAATAAATACAGGCTATCCAGCAATCCCGATAACTATCGGGAGCCGCACTCGCTTTATGCAATGGCCTGTTGTAAAACATTTAAGAGAAACATTGAGAATTCAAGTTATCATACTGATTTTAATCACAAATTTTACTTTCGGACAAGAAAAAGTTACGATTGAAAAAAATATTGAAAAGTATGAAATCAAAGATGAATTTAACCGATTTGATGATATTGGAAATCCAAAAAATAATTTTGAAAGCCTAAAGATAAACCTCAAATCAAATTCGGAAATAGAAATTCAGAATAGTTATAGTTCTGGATTTACTGGAAATGACATCAAGTTCATTATAGATAAACAACTGAACATCAAAAAAGCGACATATAATTATTGGATTGATGTTGTTGATTTAAATAATTTAATTACTTATAAAGTAAAAAAGGTAAATCTGACATTAAATGAAAATCCTTTTGACAAGACAAATGGACTGCGTGGAAAGTATATTCTTGTAATTGACCATTTCCGAAATGACTCTTTGGTAAAAACTGAACATTTCAAAGGGAAGTTCAAAACTTTCAAAGGAATTGATAAAGAATCTTCTGATTACAAATGGACTCTTAAACAAAATGAGATTTGGTATGGAATCACCAACGAGAATGGTGTTTATCTAAATCCCGACAAAGTGCCAAGTATAAAATCTGATTATAAGATATTAATAAAGGAAATCAAAAAATTAAAAGGTTATAAGCCAAGTAAAATAAAAGCCTTTGTTGTGATTAATGAAAATGGAAAAATTGAAAAGGAACCAATTAGATTTTTAGGGCAATTAGATAAAGAATTGGAAAAGCAAATTACAAAATTACTGATTGAATTAACTGATTGGTATCCTGCTTGTGTAAATGAAAAAGAAGTTAAATCACAAATTCCGATAATAATTGGAATTGAATAAAAAACGTTTTACAACAAAGAACTGAGTTGAAAATAAGTCTACTTCTACAGAGCTCAGCATAAGATTTTAAGGTAATTTCAATCTATAATTCTCATCGCAATGTCTTCTTGATTTTAAGCTTTCGCGAAAGCGTCATCTTTCTTAAAACTTGTATATTTAGACAATTAATAAATAAACAAATACAGGCTATCCAGCACAGCTTGTACTGACCTTGTCGAAGTATGCCGCACTCGCTTTATGCAGTGGCCTGTTGTCATTAATATGAATAAAGTCCTGATTTTCATTTTTATTCTTTCCTCAACCATAGGGTTTTCTCAAGATTCGCTGATTCCTAAAATTGAATGGAATGGAACATCTGAAAACGAAAACCAATATGTGGCTTTACTGAGATTAAGGGACAGAAATTCCTTAATTGTGAAAGTAGCTTACACTGGCTACTGGCTAAAAGGAATCAGCGGGAAATACATTGTTTTTCAAAATGATGGGAAAATAAAACGGTACAATGTTTTCCAGCCAACTGATTCGGATTCAAAAACCAAAATAAAACGAAAAAGAGTTAGGAAAAAGGACTTTGAATATTATAGAGCTCATTTAAGAAATTGCGTTTACGAAAACAAACTCAGTATAATTAAATCAAAGCTAAATATCACAGAAAAACCCGGGGCGAAAAAAGGAACAATGATAACCAAAGTGATTTCAGATGGCGCAAATTATCATTTCGGCATTTATCAAGGAAAAAACTACATCGCATACGGGAGTTACGAGCCAGAGTCGTTTATTGAAGATGAATTTCCTGGATATCAGGAAAGGAAAAAACTTGTGGATTTAATGAGTGGATTTGAAAGCCTGATGGAGAAATACTAATGACAACACAACCTATAAACAATACGGGCTTCGGGCTTAATCGAAAGGTTTGCGTATTTATATGAAGACCGCAAAATCTTATGGATTTTGCTCTGAACAAGAAAAAATAAATCAAAACCCGCCCGTACCGAAAAGGCACGTTCGGGCGGGCAATAAGATTTTGCTATGTACGTGGCGGAAAGTAAACGCCAATTTGCTCGCGTACTGTTCATAGCTAAACCGTGGACGGCTGATTGCCAAAGGACATGTTTTTCATCTCAAGATAAGCCACATCCAAGGCAGTAGCATACTTGTAAATTCCCGCCGTCGTATGGCTCCGCTTCAAAATCAGAATATCTCAAAAGTCGTTGAAATACCGAAGAGTTAGGTATAGATCAAGTTAGAGTAAATCCGCTAGGATTTTAAAGCTCTTGATGTCTTTCTATTGATTATCGGTTATAGGTTGGCTAGGCCGTTTTTTGATACCTTCCTCTCGCTATGCTCGTCGGAGGCAGGGCTCAAAAACGTCTTTATTTGTACATCATACTTACAGAAAGCGCGAAACGTTGTTGCGCCTATGCATTCCTCTCGTTCGTTCCTCACTCGTCGGATGCGAGAACTACAGCATAAAGCGTCCCGAAGTACATCGAGATTTGAAAGCTCTACGCGCGGCGACAGAGCCACAAATAACTGTATATTTAGACAATCAATTAATAAAAAATAAATACAGGCTATCCAGCAAAGCTTGTGCTGAGCTTGTCGAAGTATGCCGCACTCGCTTTATGCAGTGGCCTGCTGTGTGCAATTTGAGAAAATTTAGCTTTTATACCAATTTTTGGTATATTTGAGAAAATTAGTATTCAAATGAACAAAAACACATCAATATCACTAGGAAATTATTTTGACCAATTCGTTCAAAGCAGAATAAGTGAAGGAAGGTTTAAAAACGTTAGCGAAGTCATTCGTGCTGGATTAAGGCTTTTAGAGGAAGAAGAAAGTAAAGTAATAGCTTTGAAAACTGCAATACAAGAAGGAATTGACAGCGGAATAGCTCACGACTTCGACCCAAAACAACATCTTGAATCGCTAAAAGCGAAAAAGCATTCGAATGGCTCAATATAAGTTAACAAACAAAGCTGTAGAGGATTTATCAAAAATTTGGGATTATACGTTTGAGGTTTGGTCTGAACAACAAGCTGACAAATATTACGATGGACTAATTTCTAATTGTCAAGAAATTGCAGAAAATCCTGATTTTGGAAAAAACTACGAAGGAATATCAAAGCAACTTCTGGGAGTTAAGGCAAATCGACATATAATATTTTACAGAACTCTGAATGAAAATTATGTTGAGATAACAAGAATATTGCACGAAAGAATGGACTTAAAGAAAAGAATAACTGAATAAAAAACTGCACACAACAATGGCTATAAGTAATTGCTTGTTCTCGCCTACTTCTAAAAATCCTCGCGGATTTGCAGTTTGGTGTGTACTTGCAAAGTTTAATACAAACCCACGCAACTACTCATAGCTGAGACCGTGGACGGCTAATTGCCAAAGGACATGTTTTTCATCTCAAGATAAGCCACATCCAAGGCAGTAGCATACTTGGAAATTCCCGCCATCGTATGGCTCCGCTTCAAAATCAGAACACCTCAAAAGTCGTTGAAATATCGAAGAGTTGGGCATAGATCGATTGCGAGTAAATCCGCTAGGATTTTAAAGCTCTTGATGCCTTTCTATTGATTATCGGTTATAGGTTGGCTAGGCCGTTCTTTGATGCCTTCCTCTCGCTATGCTCGTCGGAGGCATGGCTCAAAAGTGTCTAAAGAATACATCTAAATCATAGAAAGCGTGAAACGTAGTTGCGCCTGTGCATTCCTTTCGATCGTACCTCACTCGTCGGATGCAAGAACTACAGCGTAAAGCGTCCCGAAGTAAATCGGGATTTCAAAGCTCTACACGCGGCGCACAACTCCAAAATTCATTGTATATTTAGATCAAACAAAAAAGACCGCAAACTAAAGCAAATCAGCAATCCCGATAGCTATCGGGAGCCGCACTCGCTTTATGCAGTGGCTTGTTTTAAGTAATGCAAAAGAACACGTAAATGAAAAATAAAGTAGTCATATCATTGATAGCTATATTAACTTTAATAGCCTGTAAAGCACCTTCATTGACAGTAAGGTATTCAAAAGAAATAAGTCTTAAAAACATAGATTTCGGTCAAAAAGAAGTTTTCTTTATTCCAATGACACATATCGGAGAAGATTCATATTATTCAGATATTTCAAAACAAATTGATTCAATGAAATCACAGGGATTTAAGGTATATTACGAGTCTATTGCTAATCCTATTGATTTAGATTCAACTTCAAATGATCTTAGTTTTCGTAAGTTGAGAAAAATTAACGGTTGGAATATTTTCAATAGATACAACTCTAAAACTGGTGTTTTTCAGAATGGAGTTCAATTAAAAAATGAAAAAGGTTTAAAACTTCAGCGAAATAAGGAATTAGGTATTGATGAATTTGACAGGAAAGTCGATATACCAAATTATAAATTGATTTCGTTATTTGAGCATAAATATGGCGAAATTGAACTTTCGAAATGCGATTACAGGACAAACTTAAATTCATCTGAATATAAATGTAAAAAAATACAGAAAGAGCTTACTAAAAAGTTTAGCAATGAATTTATTTTAAATTTAAGGAATGAAAATTTAATTAATGAAATCGAGACATCTAATGACAAAAAGATATTGGTTTTGTATGGCGCTGGACATTTCAAAGGTCTCAAAGAATTAATTGAGAAATAAAAGTAAAAGGACTACTTACAACAAAGAACTGAATTAAAAAAATATGCCTCAGCCACGCCCAGCATAAGCTATTAAACTAATTTTAATCCATAGTTTTCACCGTAGGGCACTCCTGCCTGACATTGTGATGACAAAGGCTTGTTTTAAGAGCTTATTTTCTACTGCGATGAGCGCTAGTTTTTACTCTTTACTCATACTCAATATGCTTTCGCGAAAGCGTGCTTCCTACAGTCAACTTTGAAAGCTCCACGCGCGGCGACATAATCACAAATAACTGTATATTTAGACAATCAATTAATAAACAAATAAATACAGGCTATCCAGCAATGCCGATAGCTATCGGGAGCCGCACTCGCTTTATGCAGTGGCCTGTTGCCCACATTATAACAATACTACTCAATGAGAAATTATTTATTGATTTTATCGGTTCTTCTATTTCTTTCTACTAAAGCTCAAAATACATCTGTATTTACATATGAAAATTTTGAGCAACAAGTTTTAGAACATAATCCGAAAAATCATTCTAACATCTCAAAAAAAGACTTTAACCTTGTTAATAGAATTTTTGATGAAACAAAATCTGAAACAAAAAATAATTATAAAAATTTCAATGTTGGAGACTATTTTAATATCCTGGAAGCTTTCATTCTACTTAAAGAAAACAAAGCTAATATGAAAATTGCATTTGAAAAATTTTTAAATGCCGAAGGTAGTTGTGAATACGTAATTGACTATGAAAATACTATACGAACCAAATCAAAGTATAATAGTATAAAAAAAAGGTTTTTAAAAAGATATGAGAAATGCAATAACTCATCTTCAAACAAAAATGTATTTGATATAAGAAAATACTGTAAAATCAATAAACTAGATTTTGAATTGGTAAAAAAAATTAATCAGATAAACGTTACTGATTTAAAATACAGAAAGAATAAGGGCTTAAATGCACAACAACAAAATTTAGATAAAAAAAATCAAAAACTTATTGATTCTCTCTATGGTAAATATAACAGCTATATTGGTAAAAGTTTAGTTGGCGATAAATTTCAAACTGTTATGTGGCAAGTTATTCAGCATTCAAATATCGAGATGATGTCTGAATATCTGCCAATCATTCAAACAGCAACTAGAGAAAAAGAAATAGGTATTGTTCCACTTAAAATGCTAATTGATAGATTTTATGGGTTGAAATACGGATATCAAATTTTTGGTACTCAAACCGGATTTGGATTTGAATTAGTAGATGATAATAAAAGAAGAGAAATTAAATTAAAATATGGAATAGAATAAACACTGTGCCTAATAAGAACTGAGTTAAAAAATAAACCTACTTCGACCACGCTCAGCACAAGCTTTTAATGCATAATTTTCATCGTTGTGTCTTCCTAATTTTATGATGGCAAAGGCTTGTTTTAAGAGCTTATTTGCTAGTGCGATGAGGCTAGTTTTTTCCTTACTCGTACTTGTTACGCTTTCGCGAAAGCGTACTTCTTACTGTCAAGTTTGAAAGCTCCACGCGCGGCGCACAATTCCAAAGTACATTGTATATTTAGATCAAACAAACAAGACCATAAATTAAAGCAAATCAGCAAAGCTTGTACTGAGCTTGTCGAAGTATGCCGCACTCGCTATATGCAGTGGCCTGTCAGCTACAAGTTAACAGCACGTGTTTAAATATAAATATTTACACGTATTCAATAGCTATTTTGTAACTTTGTGAACAGTAACTCATAAACTGATCATTATGAACACAAAGTTGACATTAACAATAGAAAAAGAAATAATTGAAAGAGCTAAAAACTATGCGAAAGAAAAAAATCGCAGTTTATCAGATATTATCGAAAACTATTTAAAAACACTCACCAAAGAAGAACGGAAAAACAAAAGCAAAAAGCTTAATCCTGCGGTAGAATCTCTAAGAGGTTCTTTCAAGATGCCTAAAGATATGGATTATAAAAAAGAGCTTAAAAATCGATTAGAAAAAAAATATATTTAAATGGATAAAGTTCTAATTGATACTGATGTTTTACTCGATTTCTTTTTTGATAGAAAACCATTTGCCGAATATTCAGCAGGAATTTTAAATCTTTGCGCTGAAAAAGAAATAAAAGGATATACAACACCAGTTATAATTTCTAATGTTTATTATTTACTTAGAAAAACTGCAAAGCATGATATTATAGTTGAAAAGATTAAACAACTTCTGAACATAATTGATATTATTAAAATGGATAAAAATGCTGTCTTGGATGCATTAAACTCTCAATTTAAAGATTTTGAAGATGCATTGCAAAACTTTTCCGCCATACAAAATGGTCAAATAAAGATTGTTTTAACAAGAAACTTAAAAGATTTTAAAAAGAGTGATTTAGCTATTTTGAGCCCAGAAACTTATCTAAAAGGAAAATCTAGTGACTAACAAAAAACTGAGTTAAAAAAAGCCTACTTCGGCTACGCTCGGCACAAGCTTTTAAGCTAGTTTTGATCTATAATTTTCATCGTAGGTTTTTCTGATTTTATGATGACTAAGGCTTGCTTTAAGTCCTTGCTTCCTACTATTATAAATGCTCTTCACTTATTATACTTGGTTTCGCTTTCGCGAAAGCGTAATAGCCAACTTTGAAAGTGCTACGTACAGCAGCATCTACAAAATTCATTGTATATTTAGATCAGATAAATCAAGACCGTAAATTAAAGCAAACTAGCAATCTCGATAGCTATTGGGAGCCGCAATCGCTTTAAGAGTTATCTTGTGGCATTTACTCTAAAGATTGTACATTGTTCAAATAGTAACCAATTAGAAATATCACAATGAAAAAAATATTGAAGTTTTTGGTGTTTATCCTAGTAGCATTTATTTATTCGTGTGAACCAGGAGACTCTCCAGAAGAACTTGAGGAAATAATAGAAATAGAAGAAGAAGTTTTAGAAATTTCTGATCCTAATTTCAAATACGCTCTTTTAAATACAAATTGTGTTGATACAAATATTAACCAAATTGGAGATATTGATTTGGATTTAAACAATGATGGAAAATTTCAAATAAGCGAGGTAGAATCTGTAGAAAGTTTAATACTTAAAATGGACTTTTATAAAATCGTTAGGTCTATTGATTTGAGAGAAATTAAATATTTCAAAAATCTTAAGTATTTAGAGTTATCGTACACCACATCAGACGGTTTTGTTGAGAATACTAGTTCAGAACGAATAGTATATGATTTTTCAGATTTAAGAAAATTAGAGACTTTGAAAGTTAATTATCTATACACAGATTTTTGTTCTTCTATCAATTTAGAGGGTCTAGAAAACTTAACCAATTTAGACCTTTCCTATAACAGACCTAGTTTTCTAGTCTCCCCTGATGACTGGGAATATCCAATTCATTTTACAGAGATAAACATGAATAACTGTCCTAATCTTTCTGATCTTAGCATAGTAAATAGCTTCCTAATTACTGATTTTTGCGAGATTCCTTCCCTAAAAAAATTAGACATGCAATATTTAGAAGGCGGCGAACCAAATATTTTTGACTTTCACTGTCTAACTCAATTAGAGTATCTTAACATCTCAGAAAATTATATTGAAAATTTAATATTAAAAAACGGATCGGTTCTTAATACCCTTTTAGTAAATGACATAGGTGCTGTAGGGAATTCTAATTATCCTTTTATTGATTATCTCTGCATAGATGACAGTCAAGAAGAATATGAGCAAATTATAAACATCATTGATGATAACACACTAATCAACTATAATTGCACCTTTTAGTTTCAAATACCCATGGCGACTCAACATTAACAAAGAACTCAGGTAAAAAACGAGCCTACTTCGGCTGCGGTCAGCACAAGATTTTAAGCTAGTTTTAATCTATAATTTTCATCTTAGGTTTTCTTGATTTTATGATGGATAAGGATTGTTTTAAGGACTTATTTACCAGTACGATAATAGCTATTTTTTCTCTTCCCTCATACTTATTACGCTTTCGCGAAAGCGTACTTCTTACAGTCAACTTTGAAAGCTCTACGCGCGGCGCACAACTCCTAAATTCATTGTATATTTAGATCAAACAAATAAGACTACAAACTAAAGCGAACTAGCAATCCCGATAGTTATGGGGAGTGGTAATCGCTTTATTTAGTGGCCTGTTAGGAACAACCCTAAAAAAACATTCAGCTAAAATATGAAAGTCATAAAACAAACATTTTACTTTTTAGTTCTAATAATCTTAATACCAATAGCTGTTAAAAGTCAGAATAAATACAATTTAGACTTTAACGACTTTAAATCACAAAAAGAAAAAATGCCCACAGGATGGTTTAAGTGGGGGAATTTTGAAAATTTAACGGGAGAAATTATCAGTGAGGGCAATTCTGCTGGGAAAATTATTTCCGATAAAGATGGGAAATTTGGTTGTATTACTTATAGAATACCAGCAAATTACGTTGGAGACACCATTGTACTTTCTGGTCGAATTAAATACGAAAATGTAAAAGGATTTGTTGGGCTTTTAATGCGGATTGATGGAGATTCAAAAAAACGAAATTTGGCATTTAAATCAATGCAAAATCAAAAAATAAGAGGAACCAGTGATTGGAAAGAATATTCTATAAAACTTCCCTATCCATCTAATGCAAAAGCTATCTATGTAGGCGGTATTTTAGGTAAAAAAGGTGTTGCTTGGTTCGATGACTTTAAAGTGAGTATTGACGGCAAAGATATTCAGGAATTAAAAGAAACAAAAAAGTTAACTTTAGAAAACTACAATTCTAACGAACTTGAGTCGGCTTTATCAAAAGCCTCTAAAAAACTAGACTTTTCTAGCGAAGAAATTCTGCGCAATAGTTTAGACCCTTTGATAGAAAAAATCGGCAACAAAAAAATAGTTGCAATAGGCGAAAGCACACACGGAACCTCTGAATTTTATCGAATTAGAGAAATCATAACAAAAAGACTAATTAAAGAAAAAGGGTTTAGTGTCGTTGTATTGGAAAATCCCTACGATGATATTGAATTCTTGAACAAAGATTTGGATAAAAGGCCATTAGATAGCTTAATGCGTAAACACCTATTTTCAATTTATCAAACCCAAGAAATGAAATCTTTCCTACAATGGTATAAGGATAATAAAACCCAATATAACATTAAGTTTAAAGGTTGTGACGATTCTTATTGGGTTTTCTATGAACTATTAAAAGACAATATTAATCCAAAAAATGATAAAATATTGAATAAGCTTTTGCAGGAATTAGAATCCAATATTGCAAAAAGTTCCACTGATAATTTAAAAAAAGAATACAAGATCAATAATTCTATTTACAATAACATCTTAGAAATTGAAAATTATTTAGAATCGACAAAAAAAATAACTAAATCAATCAGAGAAATTCTATTCAATGGGAAAAACACATATATCAACTATGTAAACATTAAAAACCAAAAACCATTTCAAAGTCGAGATGAAATAATGGCAGACAGAATATCATTTTTGGCTAAAAATTCGGACAAAAAGATTATTGTTTGGGCTCACAATGCACATATTTCAAACGAAATTATCACAGATAATGAAATAGGGATTATGGGCAGAGATTTAAAAAAAGGTTTCAATCAAGAGTATTATACAATTGGACTTACGACCTTAAAAGGCAATTATTCGTATATGGATGAAAAATTTATAAACGGAGACCACAGTTATAAGGAGAAACTCAAAACCAAATCATTAAAAGCTATCGACAGCTTGTTTTGGGAAAATAGACTATCTAAAAATAATAACTCGTTTATTATAGATTTGACGGACTTAAAAAATGAACTAAAAACAGATGAAATAATCGCCCCTACAAGGTTAATCGGTTATGCAAAAGAATCGGAAGAGGATATTTATTATCTTCCATTAATCAAGAATTTTGACGCGTTGATTTTCATAAAAGAAACTAATTCAACTAGACCAATATTCGAGTGAAAAGGGCAGTTGCTAACAAAGAACTGAATTAGAATTTAAGCCTACTTCGGCTTCGCTCAGCACAAGCTTTTAAGCTAATTTTGACCTATAATTTTCATCGTAGGGTTTTCCTGATTTTATGATAACAAAGGCTTGTTTTAAGAGCTTATTTACCAGTGCGATAATAGCTATTTTTTCTCTTCCCTCATACTTATTACGCTTTCGCGAAAGCGTACTTCTTACAGTCAACTTTGAAAGCTCTACGCGCGGCGCACAACTCCTAAATTCATTGTATATTTAGATCAAACAAATAAGACTATAAACTAAAGCGAACTAGCAATCCCGATAGCTATCGGGAGCCGAACTCGCGTTATGCAGTGGCTTGTTATAACCAATTATGACCTTATGAAAAGAGAATTAATATTATTAATGATTTCTATAGTACTTTTAAGTTGTAACAGACGCGAACCGAATGAAACCGAAATAAATATTGTAGATAACATTAAAAAAGCTGTAAATGAGAAGAATTACGATTTAATAAAACCACATTTATCTCAAGAGTTTCATTTTAAAGGCAGTGATATCAATACATCTTTTACTTCCTTATATTCTTACTTAAACTTTAAATCATCTGCGATAATTACGAAAATAGAAATCGATTTCGTGAAGAAAATTAATGACTCAATATTTTCAATTAAAGGAACTAAATTTTATGAAAACTACAAATCAGACAAACTAGAACTCACATACAAACTGACTGACACCGGAGCTAAAATTCAAGTAATTAATAGGCTAGAACCACATAAATTTCCTTTAACCACAAGAGCTTCATACATAAATGAGGAAATATTTGGTGATGACCCTGTCAATAATATCACCAACTTAAATGTTTTAGATAAATCTTCAGCCGATTCAATAAGTAAATTTGGTTACACAATATATTATGATGAAGGGTTAAAAAAAGAAAGTGAAATATCTTTAAAACTGCTTGGTCATTTAGATAGCTTGTTAGTAAATAAATTTCTAGTTCATGAAATTGAGAAAGAAAATCTTTTTTTGACCACAACAAATTCAAACAATACCATAACCATAGGAAAAAGCCGAAATATTCCTTGGACAATACCATTATATGAATTAGACAGTTTGAATATAGTTAAGTTGACTAACAAAATAGGGAACACATTTTCGCATGAAATAATTGAAGGAACTTTACTTCAAAAATATAATCTTAAAGGTTATGAATACAGATGGTTTAGAGATGGCTTATCTGAATACCTTGCTTATGAATTCTGTAAAAAAATCGCACCGCAAGAAGCTGAAAGATATTTCATAGATGATAGACTATCAGCAGCAAATAAGTTCTCTGGAGAAGGAAATCTATTAGATTGGAGAGCAAATGGACCAATTGAAAGTGTGGATAAAGGAAAAATGTATGGCTCAAAATTCATTTATTTTAACGAGGTAGGTCAATACGGAAGATCTTTTAAGTTTTTTAAAGATTTATTTGAAAATGATAAAGATCAGTTAATTGAAATTTTAAAGAAAATCAAAGCGCATAACAATTTAACAGTTGACGATCTTTTGGATATAATGTCGGAGACTACAGGCAATAATATTTCGGAATTAATAAGTAAATATTAAACTAGCTACAACAAAGAACTGAGTTAAAAAAAAGCCTACTTCGGCTGCGGTCAGCACAAGATTTTAAGCTAGTTTTTAATCTATAATTTTCATCTTAGGTTTTCCTGATTTTATGATGGATAAGGATTGTTTTAAGGATTTATTTACCAGTGCGATAATAGCTATTTTTTCTCTTCCCTCATACTTATTACGCTTTCGCGAAAGCATACTTCTTACAGTCAACTTAGGAGCCGCTCAGTGCGGCGCACAACTTCAAAATTCATTGTATATTTAGAGCAAACAAACAAGACCATAATTTAAAGCAAATCAGCAATCCCGATAGTTATGGGGAGTGGTAATCGCTTTATGTAGTGAGCTGTTAGCATGAATTAGAATGAAATACTACCATTTAATAATCATATTACTGATTTTCCAAAGCTGTAATACAGCTACGCTTTCTGAAAAAGAGGCTAATAACATTTCAAATCTACAGGTTGAAATAATTATTGAAGACGGTACAAATCAAAATTCGTTGAATAAGATTAATGCCTTTTTAACTAATGGTGAGAAAAGTATTATTAACGATAACATTCAAATTCGATTAAATGGAAAACCATTAGAGCTATTTGTAAGAACAGGAAATTACTATGATAAATATCCTGTATATAGAACTGATGAATTAGAGCGAAGAGAGTCTTATTATTTTGAAATAATATTACCGGATAGCACCAAATATCCAATAGCTTTTATAAAACCTAGTAAAATAACGTCTAAATTTAATTTCCCTACAAATTTCTCACTGGACAAAGACTATACATTTGACTGGAAAAATAATAACCTAACGGGTGATATGGAAATATGGAAAGGTGTGCATAAAAAAGATAATCCGAATGCACATTCTGGAGGAAGATATGCCGAATCCACAATTCATCATACTATAAAAAATGATAGCGGAAATTATAGTGTACAAAAATCATTTTATAAAGATTCTTTGACTGTTGCCGATTATTTGAAAATACGAATTAATAGTATTGAGAATGGATTGATAAACCCTGAATTAATGATTAATAGTAAAATTACATTTGATTATGTAATGGATAAGACAATATGGGTAGAAAAATAACAAATGCTACCACAGAACTGAGTTAAAAAAGCTTGTGAGACTACACTCAGCACATGCTTTTAAGCTAGTTTTGATCTATCATTTTCACTGTAGAGTCTTCCTGATTTTATTATTGCTAAGACTTGTTTTAAGTCCTTGTTTGCTACTCTAACAAATGCTCTTCACTTCCCATATTTGGGTACCGCTTTCGCGAAAGCGTAATAGCCAACTTTGAAAGTGCTACATACAACAGCAACTTCAAAATTCATTGTATATTTAGAGCAAACAAATAAGACCGTAAATTAAATCAGTAATTCCCCACTCGTTTTATGCACTTGCTTGTTGTACAAAATTTTAGATATTCTTGAATTAACCAATGAAAAAAAACTTCTTATTTTCTTTAGCCTAATTACATGCTTTCTAATTATTGGATGTTCTTCCAATAGAAAAATGAATACGCTAATTTCTAAATTAGATTGTAATAAAACTGTCCATTTTGTTTGGGATGAATCAAGTAATTTTACAAGAATACAATCGCAAGGAACATTTAAGAATGATTATTTTTCTTTATCAAATGGAAAAAAACTCAATTACAGAAGTATTTTTGCAGAGTCGTTAAAAGAACTAGGCAAAAAAACTAAAGCTAAACTTATTCTAAAAAATAGCCATACTTTTCCATCTGATTCAATAATTCAAGTAACTGTGAAGATTGAAAATATTGTTTGGCATAAAGGTTTTTCTAAAGCTATAATGGATACCCATTTAGTGTATAATATATCTAATCAAGTAGTGCCCGTTCTTGGCAAAAGTAAAGCTCAATCTAATGCGAGGGCTGGCAAAAGCATATTTCAAAGCTTTGAACATGGTAATTTGTTGTTCTTGCTTGCATATTGTGACAGATAGCGGCCTGTTACCCACAATTTATGAAAATCGTCAATTATATAATAATTCTGCTTTTAATTGGAACTTCTTGCAAGGGAAAATCCGAAGAAAATAATCGGACTGAAAAACCAAAATCTCAAATTATAAAGACGAACGAATTTGAATTAATCAAAGCCGAAAATCAAAAAGGATTATTGATTTTATTTCCTTGTTTCCCGTGTGATGCAGAAAACACATTATCCGAATTTAATATTTCTGAAATAAGTGTAATAAACGACTTTTCAGTTTTAGCAATGAACTTAAATCAACGTTTATATTTAAGCCAAAAAGAAAAACAAGAATTGGCAGAACAATTGACGAAAATAGTTAAAGGGCAAAACTTATCAGAAGAAAATATTTTCATTGGTGGATTTTCAAGTGGTGGAAATATAAGTCTATTAATTAGTGATTATCTCGTAAAGAATAAAAGTCAAATTCAACCGAAAGGCGTTTTTATAGTAGACTCGCCAATTGACCTTTTAGCACTCTATAATACTGCCAAAAAGAATATGGCATTGAACTTTTCCGAGCCATCTATTCAAGAAGCAAAGTGGATTAAAGACTTTTTTGACAATGAGTTTGGAAATCCAAAAAATGGTATAGCCAATTATGAAAATAACTCACCTTCCACTTACGAAACACAAAATATCCATAATTTAAGAGGTCTACAAAATCTAAAAATCAGATTCTATACAGAACCTGACTTGATATGGTGGAAAGAAAACAGAAAAAACGATTTTGAGGATTTAAATGCCTTTTACATTGAAAAACTATCAGACAAATTAAAAACTGAATTTGGAAAAAAAATATCGAATTAATAAAAACAGAGAACAAAGGCTATAGAGCAAATGGAGAAAGAAATCCACATTCTTGGGCTATTGTAAACGAAAAAGATTTGATAAAATGGATGACGGAATAAAAAATTACACACAACAAAGAACTGAGTTAAAAAAAGCCTACTTCGGCTACACTCAGTACATTCTTTTAAGCTAATTTTGATCTATAATTCTCACCGTAGGGTCTTCCTGATTTAATAATGACAAAGGCAGTCTACAATAACTTATTTGATACTATAATTATTTATTTTTTGCTCTTTCTTTCAGCTCTTTACATTTTCGCGAAAGCGTACTTCTAAAAACAAACTCATGAAAATTGCAATCACACTTCTTTTATTGATTTCTATTGGTTGCAAGAATGAGGCTCCTACTCGAAAGGTTACGGCCTCACTGCAAGAAGAACAAACGCAGGAGCATATAGACAGCAGTGTTTCGGCTATGTGGCGAGATTTTAAACAGGCGCATTCAGAATATGCAAACGAGCCACAACCCAATGCTGACTTTTTTCACGATAATAAGGAAGATGCAAATCGGCTCGCAGGGCTTACGGTGCTAGGTAAAAAGCAAGCTTCATCTAGTTTATATTTCTTGTACAAGAAATATGGCGTAGATCTACCACAGGCGGAAGATTTACAAATAATTACAAACTTTGAAGGAAAAGCGCAGGCAATTATAAAAACTAAAACCGTTGATACGGTGGCTTATAATGATATTTCAAAAGCCTATGCTATCCTAGATATGGGAACAGCATTCAATGCTCTTGGACAATGGGAAAAAGCACATCAAGCGTTTTTTGAGAGTTACACCAAGGAAAGCGGAGTGAAGACCATAGATAGTATGCTCATTGTGTGTGAAACTTTTGAGACTATCTGGACAAAAGACAATCAGTAATCATCTCACTTACTAATTGATTTGAATAGTTTACTTTTAAGTATCCACACTTAAAAATATCGCTATGACCTTCGGCAGAATTACTTTGATTGTATTTTATATAGTGCTACTGCTTAGCATTTCTTGTAAAGAAGCTATACAAACCCCTGTTGTAGATGAAGCTCCCCATTTCGCCTTGAGCGATACCACCTCAGCTACTAAAACAATCATGGGCCCTGGTGCAATTGATCTGGCTCCTCCTCCATTAAGCCAATTTATACGCAGGATCTTTCAAGATTCGCAAGGTAGCTTATGGATGGGAACTAATGGTGATGGCGTGATAAGATATAATGGAACGAGCGTAGACTACTTTTCTATAGACGACGGTTTTAATGGCGAGGCAGTGCGAGCAATTCTGGAGGATAAGAATGGTACCATCTGGTTTGGGACCAATCGAGGTCTGGTAAGCTATGATTTGAATACCACTTCAACTACCGACACACCTTCTTTTAAAAACTACGCAGAAGCGCAGGGACTCACAGGAAATAATATCTGGAGTATGTTACTAGATTCAAAAGGAATCTTATGGATAGGCGCTGTGAGTGGCATAAACACCTATGACGGAACAACTTTTACTCCTTTCCCGCTACCAGAAACCAGCGTAGATAATTCTCGTGGTGTCTCAAGTACGACCATTGTGCATAGCATAATGGAGGATACAAAAGGACAGCTTTGGTTTGCCTCAAATGGTGGTGCTTTTATATGGGATGGCAATACGCTAGATACCTTAAGCTCCAAAGATGGTCTCGCAGGTAATAATGTGAATGATATGCTAGAAGACCGCACAGGCAATATCTGGTTTGCAACACACCATAAAGGCGTGAGCCGTTATGATGGAACTAAGTTTACAAACTTTACTACAGATGGAGCAATTACAGGAGAAGAAGTGTGGAGTATTTTTGAAGACTCAAAAGGAAACATCTGGTTTCCTGCCGAAAATGCTGGGGTATACATATACGATGGAAATAGCTTTACCAACTATAATGAAGACGATGGCTTGCAAAGCAATGCTATCCAGACTATATATGAGGATGCTACAGGTACCATCTGGCTAGGTGGATATCAAGGGCTTTCTAGATTAAAAGGTGATAGGATCATACCCGTTACAGAAAGTGGCCCGTGGAAGGATTGAGCAGGTCAAGATTACTCAAAAACAAAAAAGGCGACCATACGGTCGCCTTTTTAAATAATTATTATCTCGTAATATTACATATTACGTCTGTACTGCCCTCCTACTTCAAAGAGCGCACTTGTGATTTGTCCTAGTGAGCAAACCTTAGTTGCTTCCATAAGTTCTTCAAAAATGTTGCGGTTATTAATCGCTGCATCTTGAATTTTTGCAAGCTCTGCTTCTATCTTATCTGCTTTTTCCTTGTGGAGGTTTTCTAGCATTTCGATTTGATATTGCTTCTCCTCTTCGGTTGCTCTAATTACTTCTGCTGGGCGTACTGTTGGACTTCCTTTTGAACTCAAGAAGGTGTTTACTCCGATAATAGGGAACTCACCGTTATGCTTAAGCGTTTCATAATACAAGCTTTCTTCTTGTATTTTAGAACGCTGGTACATTGTCTCCATCGCTCCTAGTACACCACCACGTTCTGTGATTCTGTCAAATTCTAGTAAGACTGCTTCTTCTACAAGCTCTGTAAGTTCTTCTATAATAAATGATCCCTGTATTGGGTTTTCATTTTTAGTAAGTCCTAGCTCTTTATTGATAATAAGCTGTATTGCCATCGCACGACGTACACTCTCTTCTGTAGGCGTTGTGATAGCCTCATCATAAGCATTTGTGTGTAGCGAGTTACAGTTATCATAAATCGCATACAAGGCTTGCAAGGTTGTACGTATGTCGTTAAAATCAATCTCTTGTGCGTGTAAACTACGCCCAGATGTCTGGATGTGATACTTAAGCATTTGTGCACGTGAGTTTGCTTTATACTTCTCCTTCATTGCTTTTGCCCAAATCTTACGAGCAACACGACCTATGACCGCATATTCTGGATCGATTCCGTTTGAGAAAAAGAACGATAAGTTAGGACCAAATTTATTGATATCCATCCCACGGCTTAGGTAGTACTCTACATACGTAAATCCGTTAGATAATGTAAGTGCAAGTTGCGTGATAGGGTTTGCTCCTGCCTCTGCAATGTGATATCCAGAGATAGACACACTATAGAAGTTACGCACTTTTTGCTCGATAAAGTACTCTTGTACATCACCCATTAAGCGCAGTGCAAACTCTGTAGAGAAGATACACGTATTCTGCGCTTGATCTTCTTTAAGAATATCTGCTTGTACTGTACCACGCACTTGTGTAAGTGTCTCTACTTTTATGCGGTTATACACGTCTGCTGGGAGTACTTGGTCACCTGTTACGCCTAGTAACATTAACCCTAGACCATCATTTCCTTCTGGAAGATCGCCTTGGTATGCTGGACGTGTTTTTCCTTTATAGATAGCTGCAATCTTTGCTTCTACCTCTGCTTCTAGTCCGTTTTCTTTTATGTACTTCTCACAGTTTTGATCTATAGCGGCATTCATAAAGAAACCTAGCAACATAGGTGCAGGTCCGTTTATGGTCATACTTACAGAGGTCATTGCGTGACTTAAGTCAAAACCAGAGTACAATTTCTTTGCATCATCAAGACAACAAATACTCACTCCCGCGTTACCTATCTTACCATAAATATCTGGACGGTGACCTGGATCGTTACCATATAAAGTTACCGAGTCAAAAGCGGTACTTAATCGCTTAGCTGGCATTCCTAAACTCACGTAGTGAAAACGCTTGTTTGTGCGCTCTGGTCCTCCTTCTCCTGCAAACATACGTGTAGGATCTTCTCCCGTACGTTTAAAAGGATAGAGTCCCGCAGTGTATGGGAATTCTCCCGGTACATTTTCTTGTAAACACCAGATTAAGATATCTCCCCAAGCTTGATACTTTGGCAAGGCTACCTTAGGTATTTCTGTATGTGACAATGAGGCACTGTGCGTAGGGATTTTAATCTCCTTGTCTCTTACCTTAAAGGTATACACAGGCGCTTTGTATCTATTTACTTTCTCGTCCCAACCGGTAATAATCTCCCAGTTGTACGGATCGAGATCCATTTTTTTACGGTCAAACTGTGCCAGCAACAACTTGACAAGATCTTTATCTTCTTCGGTAGTTTCGGCGGCAAAGTCTGTGATTTGTAAACCTGCTTTGTCAAGTGCTGGAGTAACTCCTGCTATGGTCTCGATGGTTTTAAATATTCCGTAGAGACGTTGTGCTGTTTCTTGTTGCGCTTTCGCGAAAGCGTCATACCCTCTATTACTCTCTGCAATCTCGCTCAGGTAACGTGTACGCGCTGGAGGTATTACAAAGATCTTCTCACTCATCTCCTGGCTTATCTCAAAAGTACTCGTAAGATCTGCCTCGTTTACCGTGTTTACCTTTTCCATTATACGCTTGTAAAGCGTGTTCATCCCTGGGTCGTTAAACTGGCTTGCAATGGTTCCAAAAACTGGCAACTCATCTTGCGGTGTATCCCACAAGTTATTGTTGCGCATATATTGTTTCTTAACATCACGTAGCGCATCTAGCGATCCACGCTTGTCAAATTTGTTTATCGCAACGAGATCTGCAAAGTCTAGCATATCTATTTTCTCGAGCTGCGTAGCTGCACCAAATTCTGGTGTCATCACATAAAGCGACACATCGCTATGCTCTAGTATCTCTGTATCTGACTGCCCAATACCTGATGTCTCAAGGATGATTAAATCATACTCTGCTGCTTTAAGAACTTCTATGGCTTCGCCTACATACTTAGATAGTGCGAGGTTACTCTGTCTCGTAGCCAGCGAGCGCATATACACACGCTCATTGTTAATCGCATTCATACGGATACGGTCACCTAGTAAGGCTCCGCCCGTTTTACGCTTAGAAGGATCTACAGAAATAAGACCAATGGTCTTCTCTGGAAAATCGATAAGAAATCTACGCACCAGCTCATCTACTAGTGAAGATTTACCTGCGCCTCCAGTACCAGTAATACCAAGTACGGGTGTAAGTGAAGATGCATTCTTTTTATGAATTGCATCAAGCGTATCTTTTGCAACCTCTGGAAAGTTTTCGGCAGCAGAGATTACTCTAGCTATAGCCGTAGGTACTTTATCACTAAGTTGAGACGCTTGATTATCTAGCTTATCTCCTATGGCATAATCAGACTGCTGTACAAGGTCATTAATCATTCCTTGTAATCCCATCGCACGGCCATCATCTGGAGAGTAGATACGGGTAATCCCGTAATCCATAAGCTCCTTAATCTCTTCTGGAAGTATCACACCACCTCCACCACCGAAGATTTTAATATGCCCCGCACCTTTCTCTTTAAGAAGGTCGTACATATATTTAAAATACTCATTGTGCCCTCCTTGATAAGAGGTCATTGCAATGGCATTTGCATCTTCTTGTATGGCAGTATTTACTACTTCTTCTACACTGCGGTCGTGACCTAAATGTATTACCTCTACACCGGTACTTTGTATAATACGGCGCATAATATTTATCGCGGCATCGTGTCCGTCAAAAAGGGAAGCAGCAGTTACTATTCTAACTTTATGCTTAGGAGTATAAGGAGTGGCTTGTTCCATTTGTAATTTTAAGTATGTATAACGATGTAAATTTACGTAATATTCAATAATAAAGCGAGTTGAATATGAATTACACAAAAAAGAAAGTTTATATGTGATTTGCGTTATAATATGTGCAATTTAGAGGTAAGAAAATCAAGCTTATGGCACATCTTACCTTACTTATACACTGCAAAGACCAAAAGGGAATTATCGCCTCGGTGACTAATTTCATTTTAGAAAATGAAGGAAACACCACCTATATAGATCAGCACGTAGATGCGGTGGCAAATGTATTTTTTATGCGCCTTGAGTGTGTTTTTACAAATCCATCTTTTAGCACTGCACAGTTTAAAACAGCTTTTAAAGAAAAGCTGGCAACTCCCTTTGAGATGCAATGGCAACTTTATCCTGCTACACAAAAACTCAAAATGGCCATTTTTGTGTCAAAATATGATCACTGCCTCTATGATATACTAGGCCGCTACAACGCTGGAGAGCTTAACGTAGACATCCCTTTTATCATAAGCAACCATAGTGATCTCGCTCATATTGCGGCAAATTTTGACATCCCATTTTATCACATCCCAGTGACAAAAGACACAAAAGCTGCTGCAGAGCAAGAACAGCTTAAACTACTCAAAGCACATCAAGTAGACTTTATTGTACTAGCTCGCTATATGCAAATCGTAACGCCTACGGTAATAAATGAATTTCCGCATCGCATTATAAACATACACCACTCTTTCTTACCTGCCTTTGTAGGTGCAAAACCTTATCACGCGGCCTTTGCTCGCGGTGTAAAAATTATAGGCACCACCAGCCACTACGTCACAGAAGAACTAGATGCAGGTCCCATCATCGAGCAAGACACCATACGTGTAACCCACAGCCACACCATTCCAGACCTCATTGCAAAAGGTAGGGACCTGGAGAAAATCGTACTCTCAAGAGCTATAAAATTACACGCACAGCATAAATGCTTTGTGTATGGCAATAAGACGATAATTTTTACATAAAATAAATGAATAAGCTGGGTTACGCTTTCGCGAAAGCGTAATTATCAATTATATTTACCACAATACTTAAATGACATTATTATGAAAAAGATCATCGCTGTACTCGTTTTATTTTCACTCATTTCTTGCGCCGAATTACAAGGCGTTATAGATAGTTTACCTACAGAATCTGGAACTTCTGGAATAAGCAACCAGATGATAGGTAGTGGTCTTAAGCAGGCATTAGATTTTGGGATTGATAAGCAAGTAACAAAGCTTACCTCTACAGATGGTTTTTATAAAAATGAGTTGGTAAAAATCTTATTACCAGAAGAGTTACAAAAAGTAGATAAAACACTAAGAGCAATAGGCTTAGGAAGTCTTGCAGATGAAGGTATAAAAGCCCTAAACCGCGCTGCCGAAGATGCGGTAAGTGAGGCTACACCTATCTTTGTAGACGCGGTGAAGCAAATTACCTTTAACGATGTACGCACCATTTTACTGGGAACAGATAATGCGGCAACTCAATATCTAGAAGGAAAAACAAACACGGCATTATATAATAAATTCAACCCTGTAATTAAAAATAGCTTTGCCAAAGTAGGCGCAGATCAAATCTGGACTAACCTCATCACAAAGTATAATGACTTACCTCTTACAAATAATGTAAATCCAGACCTTACAGATTATGTAACGCAACAAGCGCTACAAGGTGTCTACACAATGATCGCTGTTGAGGAAAAAGAAATAAGAACAAAAACACAAAGTAGAACTACAGATTTGCTTAAGCGCGTGTTTGCATTACAAGATTAACAAGATTAATCCTACATTAATTACTTGATTTTTATGCAGTTACAATAGTTTGGTTCGGTTTTTTTTTAATACATTTATTAATAGAAAATAAGTTTAACCCCAAATTAACTAATTGTACTATGAATTCTCAATATAAGCACCAGCGCATTAAGACCTATATGGAGCGCAAACACAAAAAACTTGTTGAAGAAGCTTACAATCTAAAGTACACAGATCATGAACAGAGCGATGTACTTACCTTTGAAGCCCTACAACTAGATTCTAAACTAAAGTTCTTGCAATTCTAGTTGAGATCGTAAATCTCTAAAGTATGCGTATGCATTAAGAAGCCTACTCCCATACCAAGAGAAATACTCACCGTCTACTAATACCACTCTAGCAGTGGTATTTTTTTTGAATAATGCGATATGTTCTTCCTTAAATGGAAAAGGCTCTGATGATAAGAAGATGTAATCAAGGTCAACTAGCTGTTTTGCTTGGACCTCTGGGTATCTACCCTCTACAGAAGTAAAAGCATTTGTAAAACCAGCTTCTTCTAATAGTGTGTTTATAAAAGTATCTCCACCAGCAACCATCATTGGTTCTTTCCAGATAAAGTAGCCTACACTATTTTGAGTAGATTTCTTCATTTCCTTCAAAAAATCAGTACGCTCTTTTGTAATAGCTGTAGCTAGTTGTTGCGCTTCTTTCTCTTTTTTAAAAATTACTCCGTACTGAAGTATAAGCTCAAGAGATTCTTGAACGGTTATAATGTCTGATGTATGTACAGAAGTAATTGCTTGAAGACGCTCTACAATCTCTTTGGTGTTTTCTTCTTTATTACAAAGAATAATATCTGGCTGCAGAGCAGTTATTTTTGCAAAATCTACTTGCTTCGTACCGCCTACTACTTCTTTCTCCCCACGCAAGTGCAGCGGATGAACACAAAACTTTGTTACACCTACAATGTGATCTTCTAACCCTAGGTTAACTAAGAGTTCTGTCTGACTAGGTACTAATGATACAATACGTTGTGGTGTACGATCAAAAGCTAGACGAGTGCCTATTTGATCAGTGATATGCATACTAAATATGTTCCAAAATGAGCTCACTCATCTCTTCTTGCATTTGCTGTGCAACATTGCGCGCAGCAATTGCGAAGTCTTCTCCTTGAGAATTATAGATAATACCTCGAGAAGAGTTAACTAGAAGACCTATATCTTCAGTCATTCCATATTTACATACTTCACGTAAGCTACCTCCTTGGGCTCCTACTCCTGGTACTAGTAAGAAAGCTTCTGGAATGATTGCACGTATATCTGTGAGATACGCTGCTTTTGTCGCTCCTACTACATACATAAGCTGCTCACTATTTGTATATGACTTTGACGTTTCAAGTACGTGCTTGTAAACTTCTTTACCATCGATTTCCTTAGTTTGAAAATCGAATGCTCCTTTATTTGAAGTAAGAGCAAGCAATATCGTGTGCTTATCATCAAAAGCTAAAAAAGGCTCTACAGAGTCTTTACCCATGTATGGAGCAACAGTAACAGAGTCAAAATTGAGATCTTCAAAAAATGCCTTAGCATATCTTGTAGAAGTGTTCCCTATATCTCCACGTTTTGCATCTGCAATAGTGAATTGCTCAGGGTATTTCTCGTTGATATAATTAATGGTTTTCTCTAGCGCCTGCCATCCTTTGATACCGTAAGCCTCATAAAAGGCAGTGTTAGGTTTGTACCCCACACATAAATCTTGAGTGGCATCTATAATTGCTTTATTAAAAGCAAAGATGGGATCTTCCTCTTTTAATAAGTGCTCAGGTATTTTATCAAGATCTGTATCGAGACCAACTATTAAAAAAGATTGCTTCTTTTTAATCTGAGTAATTAAATCAGCTGTTTTCATTTTTGCTTGTTTCTGGTCTAGATAATAATCAGCTCCGTTATGCTATAATTCTCCTTCTGTAAATTTGAGTTTCTCTGTGTTTTCTACAAGTCTCAATTCCTCAAGAATTTTTTGAATATCACCATTTACAATATTTTGTAAATCATATAGTGTTAAACCTATTCTGTGATCAGTCACACGTCCTTGAGGATAGTTATACGTACGAATCTTAGCACTACGGTCACCACTACTTACTTGAGAGTTACGCTTTGCAGCATCTTCTTCTTGCTTTTTTGCAAGTTCAAGATCATACAGGCGTGAGCGTAGTACCTTAAAGGCTTTCTCTTTGTTTTTGTGTTGTGATTTTTGATCTTGACACTGTGCTACAAGACCTGTAGGAATGTGCGTTAATCGTACTGCTGAGTAGGTTGTGTTTACAGACTGCCCTCCTGGTCCTGATGAACAGAAAAAGTCTACACGTACATCTTTAGGTTCTATTTGTACATCAAACTCTTCGGCTTCTGGAAGTACCATTACTGTAGCTGCACTAGTGTGTACACGCCCTTGAGTTTCTGTCTGAGGCACACGTTGTACACGGTGTACTCCTGCCTCAAACTTCATTGTACCATACACATCTTGCCCTGTAATTTCAAACTGGATTTCTTTAAATCCTCCAGAAGTACCTTCTGAGTAGTCTACCGTACTGTGTTTCCAGCCAGGCACGCTATCTACATATTTAGTGTACATTCTATACAAATCTCCTGCAAAGATACTTGCCTCGTCTCCACCAGTACCCGCACGTATTTCTACTACGACGTTTTTGGCATCTTCTGGATCTTTTGGGATAAGCATCATTCTGATTTTTTCCTCAAGTTCAGGAATACCAGTTTTTGCTTCTTCATATTGCATTTTGGCCATATCGACCATTTCGGCATCGCTGCCATCTGCTATGATTTCTTCGGCTTCTTTAAGATTATCTGTAAGCTCTATATATTCATCGCGCACTTCCATCAGTGCCTTAAGATCACTATACTCCTTGTTGAGCTGCACGTAGCGCTTTTGATCTGTTATAATATCTGGCTGTATGATTAGGTCACTTACCTCATCAAAACGCTGTTTTACTATCTGTAATTTTTCTAACATCTACTTTCTCTAATAAGTAGCGAATTTACGATAATTTAAACAAGGAATAAAAGGTTAATGGAGGTCTATATACGCTTTCGCGAAAGCAAAAAAAGTTAGAACAATTAATAGGATTGAGTAAGTTCATTGTTTTCATCTTCATTATTTACAACATCTAAAACTGTATATGTAAAAAATGCCAAGCCTAATGCGGCAGAGACAAAATCAATATAGTAGAAAAAATTAATTCCATAATAATAGCCCAAAAGAGAGGCGACATCAGAAAAAATAAAGCAAAAAACAAAGAATAGGAATGCTAATGATCTATCACTATTAACAACTTGATTATATAAAACTGCTATTGCTCCCAGCAAACTTATAATAACTCCAAAAAGAAAAACAAGACCAGACTGGAAAGATCCTTCATAACTCGCTTTTACCTGAGAGATTAGTTCATTAAGAATAAATAGGTTAAGACCAATAAAGACTAAAGTAAGTATTATGGCTACCCTGTCTTTTAAAAATGTCTGGAACATATCTAGCCGTTTAATAATGATAAGGCTATACGTCACACAACCCAAAAGAATGTAGGCTATCTGCCCAAAATTTTTATAGTAGTAGAAAACCGAAAATTCTCGCATCGATAGCATTACAAGAATTGCAATCACGATAAACCTAACACGAGGTGCTTTGATTATGTAGTAAATGAGAAAGACTAATACTGTAAAAAGTGGCATATACCTTAAGAGATAAACATACTGCCCTGAATAAACAGACAGAATATTTAGAAGTATAAGACCTACGGTGATTAATGGTAAATAATTATCTGCTTTGCGTAATGAAAATTGCATTAGTCAATTGTTAGTTGGGGGGATACTAAAAGCATTTTACTTGTTAATAAAAGTAAGCAAAAGTAAAATTATAACCACCGTAAATAATTGATTTTAACAAAAAACAGTAAACCTAAGTATCTTAAATCAAGATATTTACTAATTGCAACTATACAATTACAACTGCTGTCAGGGATTTTTTATTAAAGGTACTACGGTTAAATTTGAGGTATTTAATTAAAAAACGAACAGGTAGATATTGTATTACCTAAGATAACATATCATATTGCTCTGCCTCTTCAATCTGACTGCTAGTTGCTGTGATGGTATAAGAAAATAGACCTAAGCCTACGGCATAAGCTACACGATCTACATAAAGAAGCATCTCATACCCAAAATAATACGCAAATAAAGAGGTGACATCACTGGTAAGAAAACTTATCATAAATAAAATGTAAGCTAGTGATCTGTTACTGTTATAGACTTGATTATATATTATCGCTGTTGCACCAAAAACAATCATAAATACACCATAAACATAAAAGAGATATGGCTCGAAGGGACCTTGAAATCCAATACTCACTAGTTTTGTTATTTCATTAAGAGCAAATGTATTAAGCACAATAAATACTAAAGTAAAAATCAAAGCGCTTTTATCTCTGCTTATAACTTTGAGTATATCTCCCCGCTCTAAACAAATAGTTGCATAAGCGATTACACCAAGTATAAGGTACATTTTATGCCCCAGATTAGTTTCATAAAACATAACGGCTATATCCCTTGCCATTAAACTTAATAGTATTGCAATCACAATAAAACTCTTTTGGGATGCGCGTAAAAAATAGTAAGCGATATATATTCCTATAGTGATCAAGCGCACCACCCTCATTATTTCTAAATCTGAGGTGATAACGGCAATCACATTAATCAATATTGCAAAACCAATAATTAATGGCAATCTCCTAAACTTTATTGCTGATGTAATTTTCTCCATACGGATAGCTCTTTGACTTATTAGGGGTAGCTAATTAAACATTTGACTTGGGATGAAAAATATACGAAAAAACTATGGCCAACGGATTACTTTAATCATAAAAAAAACCTAAAAACAATAGCTAACTTTCCCAATTACAAATTATTATACTGTGCTAAATAAAGGTTAACGCTTTCTTTTCTAGAATTAAAAAAAGCCTATAAAAAATACAGACCTCTTTTTGCGATTAAAATCATCTTCTTTTCAGAGCGCGATATAAAGTATATCTTAATAAGTAAAAGTTCCTTTATCGCTATGTATTGTAAGTCTCTTTCCACTTGTAGAAGCTTCTACCTTACCTACTATTTGCGCATCAACATTATAAGAAGTTGAGATCTTCATAATATCTTCGGCCACCTCTTGAGGGCAGTAAATCTCCATGCGATGTCCCATATTAAACACTTGATACATCTCTTTCCAGTCTGTACCGCTTTCCTCTTGTATAAGCTTAAAGAGTGGTGGAGTTTCAAATAGATTATCTTTTATAATATGCAAGTCCTCAACAAAGTGTAATATTTTTGTTTGAGCACCTCCACTACAGTGCACCATACCGTGTATACTGTCTGAGTTATATTTAGATAAAATATCTTTAATTATCGGCGCATAAGTTCTTGTAGGAGAAAGCACGAGTTTACCTGCATCTAGCGGGCTACTAGGCACTGCGTCTGTAAGCTTTTTTGAACCACTATACACAAGATCTTCTGGCACTGCTGCATCAAAACTTTCTGGATATTTCTGGGCTAAGTACTTGTCAAACACATCATGACGTGCAGAAGTAAGTCCATTACTTCCCATACCTCCATTGTATTCTTTTTCATAGGTCGCTTGACCGCTAGATGAAAGACCTACAATAACATCTCCGGGACATATGTTTGCATTATCAATAACATCGCTACGCTTCATACGAGCGGTAACCGTTGAATCTACAATAATTGTGCGTACAAGATCACCTACATCTGCCGTTTCTCCGCCTGTAGAGTGAATGGTCACACCGTAAGATTTCAACTCTGCCAAAAGTTCTTCTGACCCATTAATTATGGCCGAAATAACCTCACCAGGAATCACATTCTTATTACGTCCTATTGTTGATGATAACATGATATGGTCTGTCGCACCCACACATAACAAATCATCTATATTCATAATAAGAGCATCTTGAGCGATACCTTTCCACACTGAGATATCACCCGTTTCTTTCCAGTACATATATGCTAGAGCAGACTTTGTCCCAGCACCATCTGCATGCATTACAAGACAGTAATCATCATCACCCGTAAGTGCATCTGGCACAATCTTGCAAAATGCTTTAGGAAATAACCCCTTATCTACATTTTTTATAGCGTTATGTACATCTTCCTTACCTGCAGAGACACCGCGTTGTGCGTATCGTTTAGAAATTTCTTGGCTCATCTATAAATTTTACTCCGCAAAAATAGGGATTATATAATGGGCTTTAAAATTGATTTACAAACAGTTTGATCAAGCTTATAAAATAATTACTTATGTGTTTAATTTTATAATTACGCTTTCGCGAAAGCGTGATAAAAACCATTAAAAATCAGTTATTTCTTACAAACATTTCACCTCAAAACCTCTTTAATCCAGTTATTTACAACTTAATCTAATTGAATTTTTTCTTATCCTTTTTATGGGTATTTTAGTTACTTATTGACCATTTTAAATAACTAACATCTAAGCCTTTGGAGACTACACGCTTTTTCCGAAAGGAATATTTTATGCTCCCCCTATTCCTATTAATTTTAAATAACCCCATATTATGCCAGCAAAAACAATTACCTAACCTTATAGGTCAAGGTTTTGACATACGGTATGTTGACGCTCTAGACTGGCTGTCATCATCAAAGGGCAAACAACTAATTAGGGGAAACACACGGCGCACTTCTATAAACGCTAGACCTACAGAAAGTTTTCATTTTATAACGTCTCCATATGATTTTGAAAAACAAATTTTAAATGCAGATGCGCTGTCAAAACCTTATCAAGCGCTAAATAGTAAAGCACACTATAAAGGTTTTAATAACGATAAAGGAAACAAAACCCTATTAGTTTACACTAAAAAACAGGTGCCTTTATCAAAAAACACACTCGTCACTGCAGGTTCTACCATACTAGATAGTGCCATGGTTGAAGATTTTAAAAGATTAGGCCGTGATATTACTCCTGAGGGATTTATAGATCGATACGGTACACATTATGCACATGAAGTTACTTTAGGAGGTACTTTTTTGAAAAGAAATTTAATTACAAATGATGACTTTATATACTCGCCTTATGACCAGAATCAATTTAAAGAAAAAGTAATTGAAGAGATTAAAACGTCTCATCAATCCCAAAAAAATAGAAATCCATACATCACGACTGGCTCTGGAAGTTTATTTACTCGGGGCGGTGATACCAGCAAACAATGGTTTACAGACTGGCAAACTACCTTAGAAAATAATGTCACCGCAATTGATGTCTCATTAGAACCTTGGACAATAGCGCTCAAAAAAGTTGACTTTCAAGACCTTCAGGATAAGGAAAAGAGAATACAACTACTAGATAGTGTTATTGAACTAGCGATTAACGGCTCAAAAAAACAATTACACGCCCCGCAATCTTCTCAATATTTTACGAAGTACTCATTGCGATTTAAACAGTCTATAGATAAATTAATAAAAAAAAGTGCTGGCGCTACATCAAGTGACGAGCATGCTTACACTGGTGATTTATTCTTTGGAGGGTTTTCAAAAGATGAGGCTATGTTACGTACAGCCCCACTTATAGATCGCGGAGGTATACGACTGGAAACTCTAATTACTGACGAGGAAATAAAACTCAATAAGCAGGTACTTATTACAGTAAAACCTGAGGATTTAGAAAGAGGATATGTTAGTGTATGGGATGACACAAAAAAACTAGTAAAAAGCAAAGAACGTAAGCGTTTGAGAGTTTCTGGACCCGAAAAAGCAAAGACTTTTTACAAAGAAGCACTAACTAAGGATATTTACAAAGATGTAGAGATAACTACTATAGATGGAGATATTTACGAAGTTACTTACGTACTATCTCTTGAGAAAGAGAAAAAATTATTAGAAAATAGCGGACAGCATTACAATACCGCATTACAAACAGAAATAGTAAGAGCTGCAAGTATAGGTGACCTAGCACGCATGAAAATTTTATTAACTCATAATGCAACTAGAAGGATTCCAGGTTTAATCGCCGCTATCATTACCTCAAAACAGTCTTCAGAAATATTAAATTATGTGTTAGACAAAGGATTGATACCAAGTAGCGAAGACCTAGAATTACTATTTCTTAAAGAATACTTTGATGAACAGAAGATATTAATCCTTTTGGAAAGAGGTGCTCCTTTTAAGAATAATATGATTTACAAAGCGGTTGCTTATCAAAGTGACCCTATCATTTATGCACTATTGAGGGAAGGTGCTACCCCAGTTAATAATGATTTATCATTTGCTTTAGAAACCTATCACTACCCATCTGTAAAAGCTTTAATGAGCGTTGATTTTGACGCGTTTGAAGCGGGCAAAAAAGAACTGGCTCTAGCCGTAAAGAACAATGATGCTGATCTCGCTGAAAAATTTACGACACTAGGCGCAACTGCAGATGCATCACTTCTAGATAGCGCTTTAAGAAATGGCAATAACGAGCTTAAAAACATAATCATACCTGTAACTGAAGCAAATGAAAACACCCTCAAAGTCTCATCAATGCTAGACAACACAGAGTTATTCAAATACTTTATCAATAAGAATGCAAGTATAACCAGTAATAAAATCCCCAATACAGCAACAGACAACAATAATTTTGAAATTCTAGACATCTCACTTAAAAATGGAGGGAATGCCTCTGAACTTTTAGAGTATGCTATTAAAAAGGAGAATAAAAAAGCTATCCAAGTAGCACTTAACAATAAGGCACAGCCCGATAGCGCACTATTTTATGCTGCTCAAAAAGATGATGCTGAATTATTTAATGATGTACTTAACCTATATGAAGGAAACCCAGATGTAGCTATGACAGCAGCAATTAAGGAAAATAACCTTCCATTTGCAGAGTCTGTGATTGCTATAAAAAAAGAAGATATGAATGTTGATAATTTATTGCCGCTCGCCGTAGCTGGTGAAAATGTTGACATGGTAAAACTCTTGGTTTCTAATAATAGTAATCCTAGTAAAGGAATCAATAAAGCAATAACTATAGAAAACAAAACAATCAGTCAGTATTTAATCTCTATGGGAGCAGATACCACAGACCCACTTCTTATTGAGTCGGCAATTACAAATGAAAACCTAGGTCTTGTTGAGTTACTTGTGAATCAAGGTGGCATTAACCTTGACAACGCCTTACTTAACGCAACAGAAACTCAAAATATTGAAATAGTAAATTCCTTATTAGACAGCGGTGCAAAAGCAAATGAAGCACTAGCAAATGCAATGGAAACTAAAAACGAACCTCTCATTTTATTATTGATGGATCATGTTTCTAGTTTGGAAGGCGATGAATTCATTCGCAGCGCAGCCCGCAAAGGAAACTTAACCGTGCTAAAAAGATTATTATCTAATGGAGCAAACCCAACCCTTGCTATTGAAGATGCAATCCGCTATAAAATGATAGGTTCGCTTAAAATATTATTACAAAGTGGGGCGAAATGTGATCAAGAACATTTGAGAATAGCTATAGATTATTACTTTACCGAAGGGGTATTAATGCTTTTAAACCGTCCAGAGGTTGATTTGAATATTGCATTTACTAATGGTAGTTACCCTATACACACTGTAAGTAGATCATTAAATGTAGACAGTAAATTAATCATGAAAAACCTCATTGAGCTGGGCGCGCAAGTTAACATTGAAGATCACGCGGGGGATAATGCTTTACACATTCTAGCTAGTCAAAACGAATATGCACTTGATATAATTGAACTTTTACTGGAAAATGGAGCTGATCCCAATCACCGAAACGAAAAAGATAAAAAGCCTATTGACTACGCATTAAATAAAATTACAAGAAGCGCTTTTAAGAAAGCAATGCGAGCGAAATAGATAGAAAGAATATTAAGTAAATAAGAAGAGCGCATTTATATAAATGCGCTCTTTCGTATAAAATTCCTGTGAGTTTATTTATAAACTACATTAATTAATGACCTGTTATTGCTATTCTTTTCTACTCCCAATCTGGCATAAGAGAATTTGTAAACAACTCAGTATCGCCTTCTGTTCCTACATCTGTAACATATATCGACGGTATGGCTCCAGAATTATTATTTACCCTTGTAAAAATAATTTGACCTTCACTAGGAGAGTATGATGGGAATAAATCATTTTGGCCTGCCGCTACGTCTGTAATAATTTGCTGCGTAGCACCAGTGGTAACATTATATTCAAAAATTCGACTATTAAAAACTCTATAGTTTGGATTTTCAGATTGATCGATGTCTCTAGAGTAGATAATTTTTGTACCGTTTGCATCAATGTCTAGTCCAGAAAATCCTCCACCAAATCCAGAAGCAACTTCAAAAAGTTCTGCGCCCGTAGTAAGTGAAATAGCAAAAATTCTTACGGAATAACCATTTACATCGTTTGTTTTAAGTATTGCCATATTACTATTAAAAACAGGTATTGCTACTTCAGATATAATCGCATTATCCGATGCTGAGTAAATTACTACATTCCCACCTCCATCATTATCAATAGTGAGTAATTTATTGAAATTAGTGTACAATAATCGTTCTCCATTGTTAACCCAAGTATATTGCAGATTTTCTTGTCGAAAACCAGCAACAGGAATAAGACTAGTGACTTGAGTTTGATTTACACCAGAAATATCCATGGTAAAAATGTGTGTATCACCACCTACATTACGTAAAAATGCAATTTTATTGACATCATTATTACGTTTTGGCGTAAAGCTGTTAGTACTGCTATTTGTTAAAGGTAAAACGTTAACATCTGTCTCGTCTGTATCGTCTCTAGCTCCAGAATAAATAACATTATTACCATCTATTCTCTTTACAAACAAAAATTCATTGTCCTCTGCATCAAAAGTTGAAAAAGCACTAATAGGAGATATTACTTCTTCATTAAATTCATCTTTTGCAGAAACCTGCCAAAAATAAATGGTTGATAAATTCAAATTACTGACTGTCGCTGTAGTGTCATTTGTAATATCAACTTCTTCCACTTCATTAGTTGTACCATTTCTCAGCTGTAATGTGTAAAAAATATCATCCTCTTCTGTATCATCAGAATTCCAAGCAAAAGTGATTTCAAGAGGTAAATCTTCATCTCCATCACTTGGAAATATTAATTCTGGCACTGAGGGTGCATCATTTTCATCTCCAGCAAGCCTTAAATCAAATGCTACAGAAGATGTTTGACTCTCTAACACCTCTACTGCCTCAAACGCAGTAGTGTACAAATCTAAATCAGCCTGCACAGAGTAATTACCAACAGATACATTTTCTAATAAAAATGTACCGTCAACATCTGTAAAAGTGGTATTACTTGCAGGATTAGTAGTAATCTTTACATTATCAAGAGGTTCGTTATTTTCTTCGCTTATAACTGTACCACTTACGCTTCCTCTTTTTTCTGCCTCAATAGTATCTTCAGAACAGGATGCCATTGCTGTTATAAAAACAAAAAGTAATATGCTTGTATGTAAATTTCTCATTGTTATTGATTTTTAAATTCCTCAGTAATCTCAATATTATCATCCTTTTTAGCTCCCCTAAAATTAAAACCGTAGCTAATTCCAAAACCAAAATTGAAGTAAAAATCATCTCTTCTACCTTGGCTAATATTATCTAACTTATCCGTGAGCATGATGTTATGTTCGGCGAAAACGTCAAAAGTTAACCTTGGTGATAATTTATAATGAATACCTCCTCCGTATTGTAATTTCCCAAAAATGCTACCAAAACTTTTACCATCTGTAGATGAGTCTACTAGGTCGACAACTAAGCCGGGTCCTCCAAAAACATAGGGAGCGAGATCATCGTTTGGTAATAGTTGAATTTCTGTATTAAGTTCAATACTTCCCATAATGTTAGAGAAAGCATCTCCATTATTAAGCTCAAAAATACTTCCCGTAAGTCCTAAACCGAATTTCTCCGTTATTGCTCTTTCATAATTCGCTTTAACTAAAAAACCTAACTTTTTAGGTTGTAAATCCCCATCTATAAGATTTACCCCTGCCGATATGCCTATTTTATTTTTGTACTCATTATCCACAAATAGTCTATCATATAATCCAGTCCCTTCTTCAATACTCTTTTCTTCTAGATATTGATCTACTATTCTCTTATTAGTTTCTCTACCTTCTTTTGAACTCCAGTACTCGTCTATAATTCCTTCAAGAATTAAATCGTGTACAGCTTTCTCTATAGCATCCTTTACTGCAATTTGTACAGGTTCGTTTTGGGTAATTCCCGTTTCTGCCTCTAGCAAACGTTGAAACTTAACAAACCTAAAAAAGTTGGCATCTAGTGCTTGAGAAAGTATTGTTTTTGATACATAGATTGTTTTTAGTATTTCTCCATTACTAGTAGACACTGCTCTAAGATATACTGTGATCCTATCTTGTCGATATTTAGCTGATGCTCCTACTCCAAAATAACGAACACCCAATCCTCCAGTAACGATATTTGTGTCATAAGAAATAATACCTCCCTCAAGTAAAAGGCCTGCATATAATAATGCTGGTAAAGGTGGTTCATTAGGATTAAGATTTTTTATGTACTCCTTTTTAGTATTCCTAATAATATTTCGTTCTGTATAGAGATTACTAAGATTTTCTCTCTCTATGGGTTTAAACCATCCAGAATCTTCTAATGCCTTAATTAAAATGGATGTTGATCCTTGAGTAACTGCCGTGCTAAAGGTACTCCCATTTTCAACAGCTTTGTATTGACCAGTTTGGTCACTAAAGTTATACACCGCAACCTCAACAGGTTGAGCTGCCTCTGGCAAATCTAAGAGTTTGCTTGTAGATTTTGAGTATTCACCAACCCTAGCAGGTTGTTGATCAAATTTTTGATTAAAGTAAGCACCGCAAGAATTGAAAATCAGGAAACTAACAACTATTGCAAGTCTTGAAACATTTTTCATAAAGAATTAATTTGGAACAATAATTTGGGTTTCTTCACCATTAGTTGTGTCTAGTATATTGATAACTAATCCATCAAATGTTTCAAAAACTTCTACATTTAAGTTTCCAAAAGTGAAAGTACCCTCTTCTGTTATATTCAAGTTATCTAGCCGTTGCTGAGCAAGCTGACTATTAATTGTATTTAACAAATCTTGACTTAATTGTTTTCCAAATTGTTCTAATTCTGACTGCTCCTTAACTTCTTCAAGTGGAGCTGTCAAGCTATTTTGTGCTGTTGCAGACGTTATAAGCTGTTGATAGTTAAAAGTATCACCACCAAAAAATGGATTGATAGGTTTATAACTAAATTGTTGAGCATATGAAAAGCTACTTGCTGCAACTAAAACTAGAAAACAAAAAATTCTCATTATTAATTATCTTTTAATTGTTCCGCAGCACTTTGTAAGTTCTGCAATTGTCTTATAACCCTTTCTAGAGCCGCTAATGCCATTTCTTTCAAAAACGCATTATTTGGTCTAGTGAAAAATTGTAATACTAATGTATTCTCCACTTTTACAGTTATCAATGTCGATCTCTGTCTTCCTGGCACTGGGCCTTCTGTGAAATAAATATTTTTATCAGTCTTTATATTTTTTAAGAGATAATTATTATAAAACTCTCTATAAAAATCTTTACCTGATTTTGTGATAAATTTCTTTATCAATAATCCCTCTAGTATAAAACCATCTTGTGGCTTTGCTTCTTCTTGTGCAGATGAAATTAAATTGATTTCTTGTATGTCAATATCAGACTGACTCCCGTTTAATAATTCAACTCTATCCTTTCCAATAGGTTTACCATCTTTATCATAAATAAAGAGTGTAAGCACTACCTTATTAGTTACTGAATTAGACAAATTCAATGTCTGTAATAATTTTTTTTCTTTACCACGAGTTACGTAGCGCTGTCTATCACTATTTCTAGATATAGTTCCATCACTATTGGTTTCATAAATACTAAACTCATATTCTAATGCTAGTTCTAAATCTGTTAGATTCTCGCTTAAGGCGACAAATTGAATAAATTCGCTATTCTTATTTATTCTTATGGACGCTGCTATATCTTTATTATAATATTGCGCGGTTGCATAAGAACAATTCAAATACAGCAAAATAAACCCCAACTTTCTTAGCATAAATCTTTTATCTGCTTTAAGAAACAAACCTTAATTACCTGTACTTTTTACAATTATAGACGGTGATGCCGATGTTTGATTAAATTGAAGAGATTCAATAACGGAATTAGTACCTTCTCTCTGAAAAAATAAATTATCACCAGTTTGTGTCAACTCTAAAGAGACATTTGCAGTAGGATCATTCACAAAGTCAAATGCTATATTTCTAAATCCTTCTTGGCTTATATCTACAATAGCGGTTTTAACATTATACCCTAATGTCACATTATTTTCAGCTCCATTTTGATTAATGTTTAATTCACTCGCATTGGATGTAATAAAGATATCTGCGCTATTTAGTGCACCTACTTGCTGTAAAAAAATTGTGTTCCCTTGAAGTGAATTACTTCTATTATTCTTTTGATTGCTTATTCCAAAACTTTGCAGAGCAGCTGACGTTGTTATCGTATTATTTTTTACTAAATCTGCATTCACAAGAGTTTCAGAATCATCAGAATAAGTCTGTGCTGTTATTGAATATGCCAAGCTCAATAAAAGAATAAAAAATCCATTTCTAATTTTATTTTTCATAGCTAAATAGTTTAATAATTAAAGAAAACAATGGACATACTATAGAGTATGTCCATTGCTTCAAGAATATTGAGATAGTTATAAAACTTCTCAATAAATATCTCTTCTATCAAAGACAGACTATTATAGTCCAGATCCTGATCTTGGTGCAGCAAGTCCAGTAAAGCCAGCTCTACCAACAGACTGTGCTGTTTGTGCGGCAGTACCTAGTGCCCCAGTAGGACCTGTTTGGATAACATCTAGAGAGTTTCCTCCATTAGGAAGTCCACCAGGAACATCCTGATCTGCATGCCAGCTGTGTCCACCATTCTGTGTGATAACCATAGAGTTACCTAATCCTCTTTGAGAAGCCTCTATCGCGTTATGATCACCATTTTGACGTAAATCCATTACATGGTCTCTACCTCTTTGAGTTCCAATAGCACTGTTATCACTTCCCATTTGAGAAACCACTACATCGTTGTTACGACCATTTTGACCCGTAGCTACGTAGTTATCATCTCCCTGCTGAAAAGTATCTGCGCTATTACCTCTACCTGTAGCAGTTCCATAAGCATTTTGAAAAGCATAAGCTTCGTTATCTTCTCCGTCTTGAACTTGCATAGTATAATCTCCATTGATTGCAGATGTTCCTGCTCCAAACTGGTGAGATTCAGCAACGTTATCATGACCTTTCTGATCTTGAATCGCTTGGCTGTAAGAAGATGCTTGGTTTGCACCACCATTCATTACGTTATCGATAGCAACAATGTTTGCATACTCTGCAGAGTTAAAAAGCGAGCCACCTATAGATGCATCTACACCTTGATTTACAAGCGCAGTGTTTCCTCTAGTATTACTATTTGTAGTTTGTGTTTGCTCAGACTGGTTATTGTCTCCAAAACTAAATACACGTGCATAGTTACGACCTTTCATACCATCAGCATTTTGATTAACAAGTGCGCTGTTGTCATTACCAAATTGCTCAACTAAAGCTTCATGACCTTGGCTATTTTCTGGGTCTGCACGTTGGTTTATTTCAACCGCATTACGCTCTCCACTTTGAATTACAAATGCATCACTGTTATCAAATGTTTGAAGTACTTTAGCTTCGTTATCATCCCCAAATTGATCTACAGCAGCAAAATTCTTTTCAGCTTGATCTGCTGTCCCTTGTTGAATGTCTGCACGGTTACCTAAAGTACCTGCAAATGCAGTGTTATCCTGTACCAAGATAGCTTGATTGAAATCACCTTGTTGCTCAAGGCGTCCATCATTTCCAACACCTATTTGCTCTGAGTAAATTTTGTTAGCCTCTCCACTATCTGCAGCGTTACCGTTTACATTACCAGTTTGACGCATAGAAACTAAGTTAGAAGCCCCTGTTTGAAAACCTACGATAGAGTTCTTCTCACCTTCCTGACGTGCTTTCATAGAGTTTCCTGCTGCCGGAATAGTAGCATTCTGTACAGAGTGACCCGTGTTTGAATTTCCAGGAGCAGATCCAGTACCTACTACATCAGCATTTTCAATAGTTGCCGTATTGATAATTGGTGATGTTAAGGGTGTTCCTTGAAAATCTGCTTCGGATGACACAGATGTAGTCTGCCCCAAAGCAACCGCTCCGATCATGAGTGCCGCGGCACTAAAAATTACTTTTTTCATAATAATTGAGTTTAAATTAATATTATATAAATGGTTAATAAATACTTATTTATAAGACACAACAAACCATCGTCATTGTCATCACAAGTGCGTCTTTTAATCTATTATTACGGGGGAGTACATATTACAAAGGGGGGAGGTAATTGCTGTAATACGAGTACTAAATTAGGAAAATCTACCTCTCTTCCAAGAAGTTACCTACTGTTTTCGATGAAACGTTATGGTATTTTTAACATTTTTCGGTGAGCACTAGTGTTTACAGTAGCTAAGCACGCAGGGGTAAACACCCCTTTATATAGGCGGGTATATAAGAATCAGATTTTTCTTACGAGTACACTGACTATAAGAAACTTACAGTCATCTTTTACTTGTACATTATAAAGTCTTGCGTCTTTAATTAGTAAAAACAGCTTAATTTACGAAGAGTAATTCTCTATATTTTGGCAGTGGCCACAGTTCATCCTCTACTAGAAGCTCCAGTTTATCACAATCTCTCCTAATAGCCTTAAAAAATGGCTTCACCTCCTCAGCATAATTAGTTGCCTTGTTTTTAATATCAAGATCGTTTGCTTCTTTGCGAGCATTAATCATTTCTGTTATGAGACTATTAATACTAGCTGTATGATCTGAGATTGATTTAATAATGGATGTTTGCGCTTTCGCGAAAGCGGCAAAATCTTCACCATATATTTCTTTCAAGCCTCTTACATTGTCTATCAATACATTTTGATATCTCAGGGCCGTAGGGATTATATGATTGCGAGCTACATCGCCTAGCACTCGGCTCTCTATCTGTATGCGCTTTACGTACTCTTCTAACTCAATCTCGTAACGTGCTTGAATCTCAACATTATTCATAATGCTTAAAGACTCAAATAATGCTACCGTTTTCTTACTCACTCGAGCTTCAAGAGCAGATACTGTAGTCTTATTATTGCTAAGCTTGCGCTTTTTTGCTTCTTTTTCCCAAGGGGCACCATATCCATCTCCTTCGAATCTAATTTTCTTACTGTCCTTTATATATTCCCTAAGGATATTAAAGATTGCATCATCCTTTTTCATGTCCTTATTGTCTATAAGAGCATCTACCTCCTTTTTAAAAGCTATAAGTTGTTGAGCAACAATAGCATTAAGCACAGTCATAGGGTTTGCACAATTTGCAGTAGCACCTACAGCTCTAAACTCAAACTTATTACCTGTAAACGCAAAAGGTGAGGTACGGTTACGATCTGTATTATCAAGCAAAATCTCAGGGATCTTACCTATTACATTAAGTTTAAGATCTGTTTTTTCTTGTGGGGATAGTTTTCCATCTGTTACTTTCTCGAGCTCATCAAGCACTTGTGTGAGTTGAGATCCTATAAATACTGATATAATTGCTGGCGGCGCTTCATTTGCACCTAGACGATAATCATTACCCGCACTAGCAATAGAAGCTCTAAGCAAAGCTTCATGCTCATGAACCGCTTTAATAGTATTTACAAAGAAGGTGAGGAATTGTAAATTTTTCATTGGAGTGGTACCTGGACTCAAAAGATTCACTCCTGTATCTGTAGCTAGTGACCAGTTATTATGTTTACCACTACCATTTATATTTTCAAACGGCTTCTCATGAAAGAGAACCTTAAAATGATGACGTTGCGCTACTTTTTGCATTACATCCATGAGTAATGCATTATGATCTACTGCTAGGTTTGCTTCTTCAAAAATAGGAGCCATCTCAAATTGATTAGGCGCTACTTCATTGTGCCTTGTCTTTAAAGGGATACCTAATAACAAGCATTCTTGCTCCAGCTCCTTTAAATATGCCAGCACCCTGATAGGAATAGATCCAAAGTAATGATCATCGAGTTGCTGTCCTTTTGCGGCAGCATGACCTAAAAGTGTTCTCCCCGTAAGCATCAAGTCTGGTCTCGCAGCTGCTAGTGATGCATCTATAAGAAAAAACTCTTGCTCCCATCCTAGAGTCGCTGTTACTTTATTTACATTTTTATTAAAATATTGAGCTACTGCTGTAGCAGCTTGATCAATCGTGTTTAGAGCTTTTAATAAAGGCGTCTTATAATCAAGTGCCTCTCCCGTATATGCCACAAAAACCGTTGGAATACACAAGGTGTTGTCATATATAAATGCTGGTGATGTAGGATCCCATGCGGTATAACCCCTTGCCTCAAAAGTGTTACGTATGCCTCCATTAGGAAAGCTTGAGGCATCTGGCTCTTGTTGTGCAAGCTGCCCACCGTCAAATTTATCTATAACGTGACCGTCTGATGTGATTTCAAAAAATGCATCATGCTTTTCTGCCGTGGCACCCGTTAACGGTTGAAACCAATGAGTGTAATGTGTAGCTCCTTTTTCAAGCGCCCAAGATTTCATTCCTGTAGCAATGGCATCTGCAGTTATGCGATCTATGTTATCGCCTTTCCTTATAGCTGTCTGTACACTGTCTATAGTAGATTTAGACAAAAATTGGCGCATGGCCTGCTCTCCAAACACATTAGACTTAAATAATGAAGATGGTCTTCCTAAAGTATCAAAAGTGATGGCTGGTCTATGCTGCACATCATGCAAGGCTTTAAAACGGATTTTTGACATAATTAGTCTAACATTATTAAGGCTACAGTATTTTCAATGAAATGGGAGAGAAACCACTATAACACAATGATTATAAATATTTTATAAGATGTTTAGAAAAAGTTCTTACCAAAAAGCCAATAACACCCCTAAACAAGGGCACAAATATAAGGGAAATATAAAAAATATAGCCAAAAATTACAGACCCCCTAAATTTTAAGGGGTTGTTCACAAAAATTAATATTTTTTAATAACTAAGCCCTAAAATACCAATTGCCTTTTAAAATTATTTTATATTTGCCCTCGTTAACTAAAACATTAAATGCTATTATGAGTAAGTCAAAACTAGAATACATTTGGTTAGACGGGTACACACCCACACAAAATATGAGAAGCAAGACTAAAGTTGTAAACGACTTTAGCGGAAAATTAGAAGACTGTCCTATATGGTCTTTCGATGGGTCTTCTACTAAGCAAGCATCTGGAGGAGCTTCAGACTGTCTTCTAAAGCCAGTAGCTATCTACCCAGATCCACAACGTACTGATGGATTCTTAGTAATGACAGAAGTGCTAAGTGCAGATGGTACGCCACATGCATCAAACCACAGAGCAAAAATAGATGACGATGATAATGATTTCTGGTTCGGTTTTGAGCAAGAATATTTTATCATGGATAGAGAAACTCAACTACCTTTAGGTTTCCCAATAGGTGGATACCCTGGACCACAAGGAATGTACTACTGTTCTGTAGGAGGTCGCCATACACACGGTCGTGATTTTGTAGAAGAGCACGCAGATCTTTGTATCGAGGCTGGTCTTAACTTTGAAGGAATTAACCAAGAGGTTGCTTCTGGACAGTGGGAATACCAATTATTTGCAAAAGGAGCAAAAAAAGCAGGAGATGAAATATGGGTATCTCGCTACCTTCTAGACCGTCTTACTGAACAGTATGGATGGTACATTGAGTATCACCCTAAACCAGTAAAAGGAGATTGGAATGGATCTGGTATGCATGCAAACTTCTCAAATACAACCTTGAGAACTTGTGGATCTGAGGAAACTTACAACACTATCTGTGAGGCTTTCCGCCCAGTAACTAAAGAACACATAAAAGCATACGGAGCTCACAATGAAGAGCGCCTTACAGGTGATCACGAGACCGCTTCTATTACAGATTTCTCTTATGGAGTATCAGATCGTGGAGCATCATTACGTATTCCTATTATTACTGTAGAGCAAGGATGGAAAGGATGGCTAGAAGATCGTCGTCCAGCTTCAAACGCAGATCCATACCGTGTAGCAGGTCGTATTATCGAGACTGTAAAAACTGCAAAAGTTTAATTCTGATTTATATAAATGTGAAAAATGCTCAACTTAGGTTGAGCATTTTTTTTGTGTTACGCTTTCGCGAAAGCGTACTTAAATTTTTAAAGAGATCTATAACAAGAGTAGTAAATATCTAATGCCATTTACCACTGCTCAACATTTAAAAAACGTATTGATTATCCCGCAAATGCAAGCGCTATAAATAATATATAAGCTCCTACAAGGACTAATCCTTTTATTCTACCTATTTGTAGCTTGGCAGGAATAAAAGCAAGTGGCAATAAAATGGCTGCAAAACCTATCATCCAGTAAATATTAGTTCCTAAAATAGCATCATCTACTACGTTTATGTCCTTGATAAGGGATGTAAAGCCTAACACTGACGCAATATTAAAAATATTAGAACCTATAAGATTCCCTAGTGATATAGCTTTCTCCTTCTTTAAAGCAGCAATAACAGATGCCGCAAGTTCTGGAACACTAGTACCTATTGCGATAACAGTAACAGAAATAGCATACTCACTAATACCCACAGCCGTAGCAAGATCTTTGGCTCCAGAAACGAGCCACTCAGAACCAAAATATAACGCTGCACCACCTATAATAAGCCATAGTATTATTTTGAAATAAGACGCCTGTCCCAATCCCTCATCTACCCCATCGCCTTCTTCAAGCACAGCACTTTTTCTTGCTCTACGTAATAAGAAATATAAATATACAGCAAGTGCAACAAGCAAGCCTCCACCTTCGGCAGCGGTGAGCTTTCCATCATTTGAAAGTAAAAAAAACAAGGCGAGAGAAAAGAACATCATCACAGGCCAATTAAAACGATAAAAATCACGGTCTATCGCAAGTGCCGAAATAACCGCAGTGATACCTAGAACGAGACCTATATTTGCAATATTAGATCCAATTACATTACCTAGCGCAATATCAGAACTACCGTCTAGCGCTGCTTGAACACTTACTAATAACTCTGGCGCAGAGGTTGCAAAGGAAACAACCGTAAGGCCTATCACCATTTTAGAAAGATTGAGTTTAAACGACAACCCCACAGATGCTCTTACTAAAAACTCCCCTCCTACCACTAGTAATACTAAACCTACTAGAATATAAAATATGCTCATATATTGTAATTTTACAGGCGAAGATAAGAATTAACAGTCATGTGCACTTAGAATTAATAAGAGAGGAAAGTGGTAATGTTAGTACGCTTTCGCGAAAGCGTTATCTAAAATTTCAACCCCATTTACCTTAATAAGACATCGTTATATAAATCATCTCAAGATGTTGTTATTATATATTGTTCATTTATGAGAAAATGGTACATTTAAGATATCATATGGAATTAACGACAGAATTTATAGAGGCAGAGAATAAGGAGCTGACAAGACAGTATAAAAAACTGCTGCGCATAAGCTATCAAACCTTATCAGAGGATGATAAAAAAATGATTCGCAAAGCATTTGACGTAGCTGTAGATGCTCACAAATCACAACGTCGAAAATCTGGCGAAGCTTACATCTTTCATCCAGTTGCCGTAGCACAAATTGTAGCTAGCGAGATAGGTCTCGATGCTACATCTATAGCTAGTGCATTATTGCATGATGTTGTAGAAGACACGGAGTATACCTTACCTGATCTTGAGCAAATGTTTGGGGAGACTGTTGCTCGCATAGTAGATGGGCTTACTAAAATATCTAGCTTAAAAAAGGATAGAGACGTCTCTTTACAAGCAGAAAATTTTAGAAAAATGTTGCTTACTATTAATGATGACCCACGGGTGATTATTATTAAAATAGCAGACCGTCTCCACAATATGCAAACCATGGATTCCATGCGTCCAGATAAGCAATCAAAAATTGCAAGTGAGACGCTATATATCTATGCGCCCCTAGCACATAGAATGGGACTGTACAATATAAAAACAGAGCTTGAAGACTTAAGCTTAAAATATACCGAACCAGAAGTATATAAAGATCTTTCTGGCAAAATTACAGAGAGCAAAGCACAGCAAGACGACTATATAAAGGAGTTTAAAAAGGTTATAGAAGACTCCCTAGATGAAGAAGGACTTAATTATGAAATTAAAGGACGTCCAAAGTCTATATACAGCATAAGACGGAAGATCCTCGCACAAGGAGTAACTTTTGAAGAAGTGTATGATAAGTTTGCGATACGTATCATCTATAAGAGTGATAAGGCAAACGAAAAATTCTTAGCCTGGAAGATCTACTCTATAGTTACAGACCACTTTAGACCTAACCCTACTCGCCTTAGAGACTGGATTTCTTCTCCTAAAACCACGGGATACGAGGCACTACACATTACTGTAATGGGACTCAAAGGACGATGGGTAGAAGTACAGATTCGTTCTGAACGAATGAACGAAATCGCCGAAAAGGGATATGCAGCTCACTTCAAGTATAAACAAGGAAACGACGGAGATTCTACACTGGACGACTGGATCAATAAACTACAGGAAGCACTAGAAAACCCTGATCAAAATGCGGTAGATTTTGTCGAAAATTTCAAACTCAATCTATACAATAAGGAAATCTTTGTATTTACACCGCAAGGAGAACTCAAATCTCTCCCTAAAGGTGCAACTCCGCTAGATTTTGCTTTTAGTGTACATACAGAAATAGGGCTTCACACTCGCGGGTCAAGAGTAAATGGTAGACTAGTACCACTTAGTCACGAACTTAAAAGTGGTGATCAGGTAGAAATCATCACATCAGAATCTGCGCACCCTACAAACAATTGGCTTGACTATGCTACAACAGCAAGAGCACGCGCAAAGATAAAATCATCTCTTAAAGATGAAAAGAAAGAACTTGCAGATGATGGTAAGGCTATCTTAAATCGTAAACTTAAATCTCAAAAGATACCTCTTAATGAGAAAACTATAAACGAACTAGTTTCTTACTTTAAGTTGAACACAAGTCTTGATTTATTTTATCGTGTAGGTAACGGAACAATAGACAATAAAATGATTAAAGAGTTTGCAGCACAGCGCAGCAACGCTTTAATGTCATTTATAAAAAGTAAAATACGCAAGCCTAATAGTCCGCCAGACGTCAACAAAGATGAGATCACTAACAATTATGACTCATTAGTTTTTGGTCCAGAAGATCAAAAACTCGATTATTCATTTGCAAAGTGTTGCAGCCCTATACCTGGGGATCCTGTATTTGGGTTTACCACAATAAACGACGGGATAAAGGTGCACAAAAACAATTGCCCTAACGCAATATCGATGAGGAGTAACTATGCCTATAGAATTATTAAGGCAAAGTGGGTAGACTCATCAGACACTGGTTATCAAACTGACATTATACTTACTGGTATTGATAATTTAGGGCTCGTAAATACCGTAACCGCAGAGATTTCAAAACACCAGCATGTAGAAATAAAGGGTATAAACTTCACCACGCAAGGAGGTGTTTTCAAGGGAAAAATAACAGTACTAGTGAGAAACAATGAATTGTTGAAAACCTTGATAGAAAATCTTAAAAAAATAGACGGTATCGACCAAGTGACTCGAGTATAAATCCGTAAATTCGTCCTTTACTAAAAACGATGCCACTAAAAGCTACTATTAATAAGGATCAAGACGTTGTAAAAGGCGTTTTTACAGCCTATCTAGAAGAAAAAGGTCACCGCAAAACACCTGAACGTTTTGCAATCTTGCAAGAGATATACAGTAATGAAGAGCACTTTGATATCGAGACGCTCTACATTAGTATGAAAAACAAGAACTACAGGGTGAGCCGTGCTACATTATATAATACCATAGAACTTTTACTAGAATGTGGGCTGGTACGTAAACACCAGTTTGGTAATAATCAAGCGCAGTATGAGAAGTCATACTTTGATAAGCAACACGATCACGTTATACTTACAGATACAGGAGAAGTAATAGAATTTTGCGATCCTCGTATACAGTCTATTAAAAAAACCATAGAAGAGGTTTTTGATATTACCATAGACAAGCATTCACTCTATTTTTACGGAAAGAAAAACACGACTAATTAACATAACAATGGCTGTAGATTTACTACTGGGCCTCCAATGGGGCGACGAAGGAAAAGGAAAAATTGTAGACGTTCTCACGAAGGACTACGATATTATTGCACGTTTTCAAGGAGGACCTAATGCAGGTCATACTCTTGAGTTTGACGGGATAAAGCACGTATTACATACGATTCCTTCTGGAATTTTTCATGACAACGCAATGAACGTCATAGGTAATGGCGTTGTAATTGACCCTGTGATTTTTAAGAAAGAACTTCAAAATCTTGATAAGTTTGAAGGACTAGATTATAAAGCAAAAATGGTGATCTCTCGTAAAGCACACCTTATACTTCCTACACACCGCTTACTAGATGCAGCTTCTGAAGCTTCAAAAGGAAAGGCAAAAATAGGTTCTACTCTTAAGGGAATAGGTCCTACTTACATGGATAAAACTGGTCGTAACGGTATACGAGTAGGAGATCTAGAACTTGCAGACTGGAAAGAGCGTTATGCTACATTGAGAGACAAACATATCTCAATGATTGACTTTTATAATGCAAAGATTGATTACGATCTAGACGAACTAGAAACAGAATTCTTTGCTGCTATAAAAACACTTAAGACACTTAAGTTTATAGACTCAGAAGAGTATTTATACCAAGCACAAAAATCTGGTAAGTCTATACTTGCAGAGGGTGCTCAAGGATCACTACTTGATATTGACTTTGGTACTTATCCTTATGTGACTTCTTCAAACACGACAGCAGCAGGAGCTTGTACAGGTCTTGGTGTTGCTCCTAACCAAATAGGCGAAGTATTTGGAATCTTTAAGGCTTACACCACTCGTGTAGGTTCTGGACCATTCCCTACAGAGCTTTTTGACGAAGATGGTGAGACTATGGGACGCGTAGGTAATGAATTTGGCGCTACTACTGGCCGTGCACGTCGTTGTGGATGGTTAGATCTTGTAGCTCTTAAATATGCCGTGCGTGTAAACGGAGTTACTCAACTTATGATGATGAAAGGTGATGTACTTTCTGGTTTTAAAACCTTGAAAGTATGTACTGCATATAAATATAAAGGAGAGACTATCGAGCACCTTCCTTATAATATTGAACCAGAAAACGTTGAAGTAGTCTATAAAGAAATGGCTGGATGGTCTGAAGATCTTACAGGCATGACTACTGCAGACCAGCTTCCGCAGGCACTTAATGAATATATAGATTATCTTGAGAAAGAACTTGAGACTCCTATTAAGATTGTATCTGTAGGACCAGATCGTACTCAAACGATACTTAGATAAGCTTACAAAAATTCAAATTATAAAAAAGCCTTCAGATTCATATCTGGAGGCTTTTTATATACACTTATCTCAAATAAAATACGTTAAAAGAATACCCTAATGTAGATACAAAGCGGTATCACCTCCTTTTTGATAAAGTGTTATCGATTTCGGGAGGCAATTTGATTATTTTTGACACTGATGAAAAATTACTTTTACATTTTACTTACTGGGATGTTTTTATGTTCTGCTTTCGCGAAAGCGCAACAAAACCAACCTAAAGAAATCCTCATAGAATCTGACATTGAACGCATCAATGAAGAAGAATTTCCTGGCGCAATTATTTTTCAGAAATCAAATAAGCAAGTGTACATACAACACGAAGGTGCCGAAATGTGGTGCGATCTTGCTTTTTATTATAAAGACGAGAACTTCGTAAAAGCATATAGAAATGTACGCTTAAAACAGGGCGACTCAATCTCTATGCGTGGGAGATATATAGAATATAATGGTGATACGAAGTTTGCTTATGCAGCAGGAGATGTCTTCTTAAAGAAGGACACCACTACGGTGACTACAGACACCATGTACTTTAATCGTATAAGCCAGCAAGCGTATTATCGCACAGGAGGAGTTGTAACATCACCTAATAGCAAAATAACTAGCCGCGTAGGTCGCTACTATATAGAGCAGGATAAAATCTCTTTTATTAATGATGTTGTAGTGACAAATACTGAGTACGTAATTAATAGTGAGCAACTAGATTTTTACAGCGTCCCAGAACATGCTTATTTATATGGTCCTACCACAATAACAAGCCCGTCATCTAAGGTTTATTGCGAGCGCGGTTTTTATGACACAGCAAATGACTACGGTTATTTTGTAAAAAACTCGAGAATAGATTACGACAATAGGCAAGTGTATGGAGATAGTCTCTATTTTGACAGAAATAGAAACTTTGCGAGTGCTACTAACAATATTAAAGTTCTTGACACCTTAAATAGAAGCCTTGTAAAGGGACATTATGCTGAAGTGTATAGAGCAAAAGATTCTGTTTTGATCACACAACGAGCTGTTGCTATTACTGTAGAAGACAATGATTCTGTTTATGTACATGGCGATAGACTCTTACTTACCGGCAAGCCAGAGAATCGGATTATTAGAGCGTTTAAAAACGTAAAACTCTACAAGAGTAATATGAGCGGTAAAAGTGACTCCCTACACAGTAACCAGCGCACAGGACTAACGCAAATGATAGGAAAACCTATATTATGGAGTGAGAAAAGTCAAATTACTGGAGATAGCATTCACCTTCTCAATAATCTAGAAACAGAGAAAATTGACTCGCTTAAGGTCTTTGATAATGCTTTTATCGCTCAGAAAGACACGATTTCTGGATTTAATCAAGTCAAAGGACAGAAACTATATGGCTTTTTTGATGATAAAAATCAGCTTAAACAAGTAGACATTATAAACAACGCAGAGACAATAATGTATATGCGTGAAGAAAACGGTGACCTTACAGGCATAGACAGAGGCACCTCTGCTCGTATAGAAATTACTTTTTTTGAAAATACGATAGACGAGATTAATAAACTCAAAAGTCCGGGAGGAACCATTTTCCCCGAATCACAATTTAAAAATGAACCACAAACCTTTGAAGGTTTTAACTGGAGAGGTGATGAGGAGTTGTTGAGCAAGGAGGATATATTTAAAGGAGAAGCACCATTTGTGCTTACTAAGATTCAAGGTATTCCTCTTCCCGAAATAGATGAGGGTTTCTTTTCAACTAATGATGACCCTACAATCAAACCATTATCTGAAAGTTCAGATATTAAAGAAGGAACACTAGAAAACAGAGAAGAAAACAAGCCAAAATATGGTCAAGAAAATCTCGATACAAAAGGTAAACTTGAAAAAGAAGCGTTGTTAGAGCGCAACCAGAATACCTCCACACAACGCCTACAAAATTTACCGCTCAAAAAACAACGAAGACTGTTGAAGCCCACTAAAAAGGATGGGGATTAATAGCTAATATGTAAAGTAAAATACTCTTAAGGATATGCAATTCAAATATGATATTCTCACTAAATAGACTAAATACCAGATCTTTACGCAACAAAAAAAGGTGAAAAATCGCAAAATATTGCGTTTTAACCCAATTTATAAGTCAGTTGGCGAAAATATTTTTCAAGACCTCCCCTCCATCCTATCTTTATAGTCCCAAATCATTAGACTATGAGAAAATTTTTACTTTTACTCGTATTTACAACAGCTTCTAGCCTTACAGCACAAAACTCTCAGATGTTTTTTTCTGAAGCGCTAGACGCTCACCTTCCTTCTTATTTATTACAAGCCGAAGAAGCGATTAGAAATCTTGAACAAGACAAAGTCAAAGTCCTTTTTGACAATCTTGTAGAAGACAAACTTGTAGGATCTTTAATGAATAACTTTAAGGTTAAAAACACTTCAAAAAAAAATAAAGCTCTTGAAGACTATGAAAAGCCTGTAATGCTTCTCACATACTCTAGCTGGAGAATAAGCAGTAAAGGAGAAAAAGCCGCACTAAATGAACTCGCTAATCAATATAGTGATGACGTAGCAGTAGTTCTCTTGTTTTGGGGAGATGTAAAGCAAGTAAAAAAACTAAGCAAAGGATATGATCGTAATATTGATATACTCTACGTTGATGACTCAGAAAATAATTATTCTTTAATCATCAAGAATCTTAAGCATTCATTAGGGCTACCACTTGCTTATACCATTACTTCAGAAAAGGAAATTATTGATATTAAGAGACGTCTACCTAACAAGCTGTCTCAAGATGAAGCAATATCTACTGCCAATAATTTTGAATTGTACAAAGGTATGCTTACAGAGTTATTGTATAACCAGCAGCGATTGAGTGATGAACCAATAGTAATTAACAAATAGTTACTTACCCCACAGCATTTTGATAGAAAGAATAAGGAGTATTGCTCCAAAAATTCTTTTGAGCGTTTTTTGATCAAGATTAACGGCTAGTTTTGATCCTAGAAAGCCCCCTACCACAAAAAAGACAGCGATAACCGCTGCATATTTCCAGTTTACATAACCCTCATTATAGTAGTTGTAAGCTGCAAGAAATGTTACAGGTACAGCAAGTACTGCAAGACTAGTACCCTGAGCTTGATGCTGATTAAAATGTAGTAACATAATCATAAGCGGAATCATAATTACGCCTCCACCTACTCCCATAATCCCACTCAGCACTCCAGCGATAAGACCAATGGCTATGAGCGCTATAATAACTGATGCATTCATTGTATCAAATTTTGATTTATTAAAAATACCATATTACACAGTCTTATAAATAAAAATAGGCATCTCATTTACTAAAATGAGATGCCTATTTTTTTAATTTATTCTGTCGTTATTATCTACCAAGATTGTAAACTCCCTTTTCTGGTATTTCTATGTAATATTTTTTTCTTGAACTATTATTGAGTTTAGTCTCACGCAACCAAGGGTTGTGGAGCTTGAGAAGCTTGTAATTGATACCAAAGCGTTCTGCAAATTTTACAAAGTCTGTCACTGCCGTATCTACTTCTACCTTGTATGTAGGTACTTCTGCATACAAGTCTTCTGCTCTAAAGTTGAAACCATACTTCTTTGGATTACTTAAAATCTCTTTAAGAGCAATAATTCTAAATACATAACGACCGGTTTCCTCTCCCAAAAGCAAATCATAATAGTCTTGCACATTCTGCTCTTTAAATCGGCGAGAAACTCCATAATTACCAGCGTTATAAGCTGCTGCTGCAGCTGTCCAGCTCCCAAATTTCTCTTTAGACTGTTTTAAATATTTACAAGCAGCGCGTGTAGACTTTTCTACATGATATCTTTCATCTACGTTATCATTTACTTCTAGACCATATTCTCTACCAGTTTCTTTTAAAATTTGCCAGAAACCCGTTGCTCTAGCAGGAGAAACTGCTTGTGTAAGTCCGCTTTCTATTACTGCCAGGTATTTCAGATCATCTGGTACACCCTCTTCTGCTAGTATTTTTTCTATGGTTGGAAAGTATTTATTTGCTCTTTTAAAAATAAGCAGCGCATTAGACTGCCAGTAAGTATTCACAAGAAGCTCGCGATCCATACGCTCTTTAATGTCTGGATTTTCTACAGGAACCGCTTCGCCAGCAAAGTTTAACCCATCTGGCATAGGTATAGCATAGACATTATAGTCATTAAGCAATCTATTTGACGTCATTTTTTCATCCTGCACTTCTACTTCGTCTTGCAGTATTTCTTCCTCCTGCGGTGCTTGTGCAGAGTTTATAACCAGGCCTGCGATAGCCACTACCGCTATACCTGCAACTACTTTCTTTATCATTATCATCATCTTTTCTATTTTAAATCAATGTAATCATTTTCAATCAGTTCGATTAAGTTTTTATTAAACCATTTTGCTCGAGTTATCACCATAATGTGAGTTCCTCCTTCAATATTTATACAGGTATCAATATACTTTAACGGAAACACTTTATCTGCGCTTCCATGTATGTGAATTATTCCTTGCGGCGCAGTTTCTTGATCCCAACAGACCATTTCTTTCACTGCCCAACTCAAGTATTTTCTGTCATTCATAGATAGATACTTTTTATAAAGAGCTACTCTGTTTTTTATGGTCTCACCAAAAGCATATTTTGCGAGTGTATCTATATCTTCTACCAATCGCATAGGCAGTAGCTTGTATAACTTTAGCTTTCGCGAAAGCTTCATTCTGCGTGGCAATTCATACTTAGTCTTAACACTACTTACAATGATAAGTTTTGCCACCTTGATGTGCTTAGCCATTTCCTGCACCAAGACTCCACCAAAGCTTACGCCTAATAAAACAATATTATCATGTGCGATGTGAGTGGTCATTCTCAAAGCATAATCTTGTAGTGACTCATCTGGCACTGGCAAAAACCATTCTAGTAAATGTATTTGATAAGAATCATTAGGCAAACTTAAATTCTCAAAAATAGAAGGATTGGCCGCCATACCCGGCATTAAATACACATGCGTCATGTAACTTATAAGTAAGGGTTTAACATAAGCGAAGCGCTCTATTTCGGGAATTTTTTATACATTTGCAAGACTTTCTCAAAAAGAAATTATTAAGATTTGATTATCTTTTAATTTCTACCTCTCAGGGGTTCAAAATTAAGGAGAGATTTCTAATAACCCCGTTAATAATTTTACAAATACTTTAAATATTTTTCAAAATTTATGGAAGCGACGACAGCAGTTGAATTGACAGATAATGAGTTCCAAAGACAGTTTGAAGCAACATTTGCAGGCAAAATGGCAAAAATTGAATACTCATTACAAGAGCGTAAAATCTTCCTGACTAAAATTTTCATGCCAGAAGGCACAGAAGACCACATGAATGAATTTATTATAGCAGTATTTAATGAAGTTGCAGAGAGAGAAATAAACCTCGTACCAACGAGTCCTGAAATTGCAAAATTCATGCGTTCTAACAGACGTAAATACAAAAGATTATTACCTGTAGGTATTAACATATAGGTAATCGTATTCTATAAAAAACCACTCATTGAGTGGTTTTTTTTATGCATTATTGTGAAATTAAACTACCCTAAAGATAAAGCTCACAACATTTAAAACTAGTTATGACAGAAAAACAAATCTCCTACACGCATATAAATACATACTCCACTCTTAATGAGCTATCAGAAAAAACTAAGAATATTTGGTTTGTTGTACACGGCATGGGTTACCTGTCAAGATATTTTATAAATTACTTTAAAGAACTACCCCCAGAAGAAAATTACATTATAGCTCCTCAAGCACCTAGTAAGTATTACCAAGACAAACGTTTTAAGTATGTAGGCGCTAGCTGGCTCACTAAAGAAAACACAGAAACAGAAAAGCACAATGTTTTTAACTATCTTGATGAGTTATGGGCTACGGAACTAGCGCCTATAGATAAAAGTGCCGTAAACGTGATTATGATGGGGTATTCTCAAGGTGTATCTATCGTTACAAGATGGATTGCTTCTAGAAAAATAGACTGCACTTATCTTTTACTACATTCTGGCGCAATACCAGCCGAGTTAAATCCACCAGATTTTGAGCACCTTTCCACCGCTACCCCTGTCACTTATCTCTATGGAGACAAGGATGAGTATGTTACAGAAGCTCGTGTCACAGAACAACAGCTTAAAGGGTCTGCTCTTTTTGGCAATCGTCTTGAGGTAGTAGTATTTTCTGGTATTCATGAGGTTCACAAATCATTCTTCCCAAAAATATTAACTGCCCTAAAAGAGTAAATTAATGGTGTAGATAACGCTTTCGCGAAAGCGTAAAACAAAAAAAAATCGGCAACTCATTGAATTGCCGATTTTGTTATTTAACGAAATGCTTATTAATAGCCAGTGATTTCAAATTCACTACGCCTGTTAAGCTGATGGTCATCTTCTGTACATTTACCTATAGGACAATTAATCACTGGCTGTGTATCGCCATATCCTTGGTATTGTATTCTTGAGGCATCAATTCCTTTACTAACTAGATAATCAAAGGTGCTTTTTCCTCTTTTTTCTGATAGCGGCATATTATATGCTGCTGGACCACGACTATCTGTGTGTGAGCTTATTTTTATTTTGATACGTTTGTATTTAACAAGCTTAGCTGCTAGTCTATCAAGTACAATTCTTGAATCTTCTCGTACTTCATAAAGATCAAAATCAAAATAAATAGGAGCTACAGCCATGTACAGCTTACCTTCTTTCTCCACTACTTGTGGTGCATTTACATCTGTAAGCAATTCAAAACGACTTGGATCTTTCTCTTTAAGGTCCTTAGAAAGATTCTTTTCCTTCATAAGAGCGAGCTCAGTATCTGTAAATATTCTCTTTACTTTGATTACATAAGGTGTTGTCTGTACTCCTCTTATTTGAATATCCATGCGTCCTTCTTCATGATTATCTCCAGAAGCTATAAACGTATAATCATCTACAGTAAGTGGTACCTGGAAAGGTGCAGCATCACTTTTACGGTTTGCATAAACTTCCTTGCCTTGATATCCTAAGATTTGTATTGCTGCATCTGAGATAAGTTCATCTGTATCTGCGTCACGAACCTCAAACTGAGTTTGAAACTCACGAGTTATGATTTCTCCAGTTTGTACAAAACTATAGATATCATCATCTGTTCCATTACGATTAGTGGCGTATAATCCGTTATTATCAGAATAGTAGCTTAAACTAAAATCATCATATTTAGAATTAATAGGTGCTCCTAGATTAATAGGCTCAGTAAATCCTTTTACCGTAAGTGGTGCTACAAAAATATCAAGCAGACCTAAACCTAAACGTCCATCTGTAGCAAAATATAAATCTCCTGTGTTTGAAACAAACGGAAACTGCTCCCTATGAATAGTATTAATTGTAGGTCCCAAATTTACGGGAGTACTATAAGTACCATCTAGTCGTACAGTTACATAGTAGATATCAAACCCTCCAAGGCCTCCTTCCATATCTGAGGCAAAGTACAATCGTTTTCCATCTCTGGTAAGTGTAGGATGCATATAAGAGTAGTTCTCATTTACAAATGATAGGCGCTCAGCCTCTCTCCATATGCCATCTATGCGAACACTTTTGTAAAGATGCACTCTATTAGTTCCTTCCTCATCAAAAATCTTCCCACTATCACCATTTTCATATGCACTACGAGACAAGTACATCTCATCTCCTGCCGTGTTAAAACACAAGTTACCATCATGCAATGGGGAGTTTACTCCTTGCTCAAGCCTAACTGCCTGACCAGCGAGTTCGTTCTTATCATTTACTCTCACCCCATAAATATCTAAAAATGGTCTTTGCGTTGTTTTAAAACGCTTTGCAAATAAAGTTCTAAGCACGTCGTCATTTAATCTATCTGACGTAAAGAAAACACTATCCCCTACTCTTACAGGTCCAAAATCATCTGCTTCTGAGCTTATATTACTCTTAGTTGCGTCAAATTTTGGATTCCTTTTTCTCAACTCTTTGATAAGATCAAGAGCCGTTACTTTATCAAAATCCTCACCTCTATTTTTATAATAAAGATCAAGGTAATCTACCACCTTGTCCGAACTCACCGTAGCATTAAGAACATGGTACATTTTAAAATTGAACTCATTATCATACGTTCTATCTGCATCATTAAATCGCTGTCCAACTAGCTGATTAAGATATATAGATGCGTTTCTATAATCTTGATCTAAATAATAAGCGTCTATAAGCTTTCCTAATATTTCTTTAGAGTTATTTTTTCTTAAAGCTACTTCATAATACTTTGCAGCACCCGCGTAGTCTCCTTTATTAAAAAAACGATCTCCCTTTTGTACTTGCCCAAATGCACTTGCACTTACACAAAGTATAATAAGTAATGTGTATATATTTTTCATCTTAGTAAAATCTTGGTGAGATGTAACGTTTTTGTAAGCCTAGCAAATCAAATGTATATAATAGAACTACCTCGTGACTTCCATTGTTAAAACGATTAAGATCGCTCACATTGAAGTCATAACTGTATCCTATTTTTAAATCATTTGTAATATTAAATCCTGCTAATGCTGCGATAGCATCTTGATGTCTATATGATACTCCTAGTTCAAATTTTTCATCATATAAGGCGTTTAGAGAGAGATCATAAGTTAATGGTGCACCACTTATCCATTTTGCAACTGCAGAAGGCTTAATTTTAAGTACGTCACTAACATCATAAACATAACCTGCCATTAAATAAGCAGTAGGATCTTTCTTATATAGAATAGAGGAATCTCCATTGCCTAAATTATTCTCAATTTTATACGGTATAACACTTGGCGAACTCAACCCAACGTAGTAATTATCTTTAAATAAGAAAGCACCAACTCCAACATCTAGTGAGGTAGTTTGTCCATTTTGAAAAGCCAAATCTCCTCCTACGTTTTGATCTGTAAAATCGAGACTCTGATTATCTACCCCTAACTTTAATCCAAAAGATAAGTTTGTAGTTTCTGCTACATTAATTCTGTAAGCAAAATTTACATTAAAATTGTTTGTAGTAAGTACGTCCCCTATTTGATCATTTACATAGTTTACACCGATTTCTACTCGCTCGTTAAGAGGAATATTTGCAAATACATTTGCAGTTTTCGGAGCACCATCCAGACCTACCCATTGAGAGCGGTACAAACTACCTACTCTTATAAGTCCTGGTTCATTAATCATATAGGCTGGATTTACCACACCTTGGTTGTACATGTACTGAGTGTACTGTGGTTCTTGTTGAGCAAACGTAGATAAACTACAAAATGCCGCTAGTATGAATATTTTAAATTTCATCTTGAGGTTGTTTTTTTATCTACTTAAGTAAAAAGATCCGTCTATTGGTGCTGAGTTTGAATCATTAGGATAGAAGATATAGAAATATACTCCAGTAGGTAATTGATCACCTAACCCAGATCCAGTATTAGAACTTCCATCAAAGAGTGGCGTATTTCTATTACCTCTGTAAACTATAGTTCCGTATCTATTAAAAATTTGAATATCAAAATTTGGAAAGATATCTGGTAAAGTACCTAATTCTAAAAAGTCATTCTGACCATCATCATTATCTGATACTCCATCAGAGATTTCAATCTGACATCTTCCGTCGCTTAGTGGTAAAACGTCTGCTAGATATGGTACTCGCAGAGATTCACATCCATTTTCATTTACGGCACTTACATAATACGTAGTATCATCTACTAGTAATGTAGATAATGGTAATGGATCTCCACCTTCCGCGGAAGCGTACCAAACAAAATCTTCTACACTTACCTCTAGATTCCCTAGAGTAACCCCATCATTAATACAGATAAACTGCTCATTTAACACAACTGTTGGTGCCATGACAGGTGTAATGGTAAAAGTGACAGTTGCATCATCTTGACCACAAGCGTCTGTAAAAACTATATATAGATATGAGAAAGTACCTTCACCTAAGGCTCCTACATCTATTAATCCATCTACTATAGTTTCAGATGTGTCAATATTTATAAATTCTCCAGTAAGCTGGGCATCATCAGATAATAATCCAAATAAAGAAGTGGTGTAATCTCCAGCACATACAAAAGTATCTATATCGCTTCCTGCATTAGAAACCGGCACGATAGTTACTGATATGGTTGCACTCACCGCATCACACGCACCGTTTGCTGCAATGGTATATACATAATCACCACTCACCGCAGTTGTAGGATTAATAGAGCCAACATTACTTGTGGTAGTATATCCTTCTGGACCTGACCAAGTACCGTTACTATCAGGACTTCCTCCTAAAATTGTAAATAAATCTACAGCAGCTCCATCCTCACAAACCTGAAAAGTAGCTCCCGTTCCAGCATCACTACTCTCGAAAACAGTAAACGACAATGTTGCTGCATCTCCACAACCATCATCTGTAGTTGTTGTGTAGGTAAAACTAAATACTTGCTGCTCATCTATCGCAGGAACTGTAAATGGATTAGTAACTACATCGCCAGTGGCAGTGTCTGTCCATACACCCTGAGTTCCTTCATATATTGTATCTGTCCCGTTAGTATCTAATAATGTGATGAGATCTATAGGATTTGTAAAACTCTCGTCACAAAGCTCTACTCCTGTAGTATCTTCTCCTGCATAATTAGTAGCAAAAAATGAAACCGTCACTGTTGCTGTAACCGCTTCACATGCTCCGTTTGCGGCCAAAGTATAAACATAAGCTCCAGCGGCATTTACAGATGGGTCAAAGTTTGCTTCATTATCTGTAGTTGTAAATCCGCTAGGACCAGACCAAGTACCATTAGTATCTGGTGTCCCTCCTAATAATGTAAAGAGATTTATAGTGGTTCCATCTTGACAAGTTTCATAAGCTGCATCTAGTCCTGCATCACCTTGTTCAAAAACCGTAAGAGATAATGTCGCTGCATCTTCACAACCCCCACCACCTGTGGTGTAGATAAATTCAAAAGTTTGAGAATTTGTAATTGTCGGTATTGTAAATGGATTTACTATAACTGCTCCAGAGCCATCAGTCCACTCACCACTAGTATCAATAGTATCTGTACCATTATCTTCTAGCAGAGTAATTAAATCTACAGTGAGCGTTGTATTACATAACTCAACGCCTGTAGTATCTTCACCAGCATAGAGTGCATCTCCTAAAGTTACATCTACCGTTGCAGAAGCCTCTGCACAAGTTCCATTTACTGGCACAGAATAAATATATTCACCCTCCACACTTGCTCCTGGTGTAAATAGGGCAACATTATCTGTTGTTGCAAAACCATCAGGGCCAGACCAAGTACCGTTTGTGTCTGGAGTTCCGCCTAAAAGAGTAAAGAGATCAACCTCAGCTGCATCACTACAAACTGCAAGAGGTCCACTTTCTCCTGGATCGTATTGCTGGTATACAGTAAAGCTTAAGGTAGCACTGTCTTCACATCCATTGTCGGTTATCGTAGTATATTCAAAGTTGAATAATTGAGAGTCTGTAATAGTTGGTATTTCAAAGTTATTATCAACTACGTCTCCATTTGCTGTATTAGTCCATACTCCGTCTTCACCTACATAAATAGGAGCTTCAGTATCATTTACCTCTAATAAGTCTGTAAGTACTAATGGACTCTCTGTTTCACAAATCTCTAGATCTGCAGTATCTTCTCCTGCATAGTTAATTGGGTTAACTATTAAAGTAACTTGTGTAGATTGAGATTCACATGGTTGGTCTCCAGACACGACTACTTCGCAGCCATCTGGACCTATATATGTTTGCGTGATACCTGGACCACAATGATAACTTTCATTTACAATGAATTCAAAAACATAAGTTCCTGCAGAGGTATTGTCGGTCAATGTAGATACATCAATTGTACCAGCACTGGTATAGTCGACATCTCCTACAAGTGAACATATTTCATCCAAGTTAGAGACAAGCCCTAGATTTGATGGTCCAGAGACCAATCTCCAGTTTGTACAACTATTATTTGGGTAATCAAATAATGTAGTACCTTCTTGTGCAAAATCAATATAGTCATATAAATTCAAGGTAGTTAGAGTTTCATCTCCTACACATAATTCTGGAACGTCATTTTGTTCAAAAGGTCTTATATACTCATAGAATGTAAATCTGATTGTACTTTGTTGATCAGAACAAATGGATGATCTACTTTCTACAAAATAGGTGAAGTCATATGTCATACATCCAAATTCTGGAGTAGTAGCTACAAGGTCGTCATAAATTTCTCTAAGATTGATTATAGAATCACCAGGTCCAGATATTTGCCCTGTAGGATCCGTTAACCAAATACCTTCAATATTTTCATTGACCAAATATCCATCGTCACGTAAATTGATATCCATATCAAAATTACCCGCTAATAACTCTGTCTCACAAATCGCAAAAGAATTTGCAAATCCAGCAAATGGCTCTTTGGTCACTGATACTAAGACAGACGTAATTTCTTCTGTTGAGCAAGGAGTAATTCCAGGCACTCGATATTCTAGCTCAAAGGTCTCTTCGTCAACTAGTGGAGGCCCTGCTTGATATGGTATATTAACATTAAGAAACCTATTTCCTGAAATCCCAACATAATTAGGACTTGAACCTACGTAGAACCACTCACCATTACCATGCGGACTTGGATTAGATAACATGGTTTGAAATAAATCAATATTTGTGGTGCTATCACATTCAAACGGTGGTGCACCTTGACACACCTGAAGGTTGATTCCTCCGGCAGTAGTACTTGCTGCTGTTCCTGAGTAAGGACCTAACACCACATTGAATAAAAATTGCACATCATCGGGACAACCTGTTGCTCCGTTAAGGAATTCAAACTGGTAGTCTGTGATATTTTCAGATGAGTTATCGAGATCCCATAAAAATAGATCTCCTGTTACAACATCAAGTGCAAAGTTAAAATTAGGGTCAAACCACATACCATCTGCAGGAGTGATTGTTGTACCAGAAATTGCAGAAAACTCTTCATAAAGATTTATGATTCCATCTGGAATGGAATCACCATTACCATCTACAACAGTCATGTCGCATACAGTAAAAGTCTCTACCTCGGCACACTGGCTAAATGCCGTGACCGTAGAGCATAACAATAAAGTAAGAAAAAGGTATAATTTCCCCATAGTTAAGTTGAATTAAGGTGCAACGAAGATAAATCAGACCGCTTATACAAACCTAATATTATGTTAATTAATATCGATGAAATACACATACCTCTCGTTATAATACCTTGTCGCATCTGATTATCAATCGATTACAAAAGCAAAAAATCTTTGTTACACTTTATAAATATAGAATAAACTGACATTAATGCGCTGAAAATATGACCTTTATGACAGAAAATCATACAAAACGAAACTCATTTTTGATCAAAGCATCCTAAACGGTTATTACTCAACCGTAAATTCATTCATAAAAAAAGCCTCACGACATATGTCGTGAGGCTTCTCTTAATTATAAATTGAAGACTATATGAGATATTACCTTATACGTCTCAAATAACTTCGCTTTCGCGAAATGATTACTTAACTTCTTTGAAGTCTATGCTTCGACTTCGCTCAGCACAGGCTATTTAACTTCTTCGAAGTCTACGTCTTCTACATCGCTAGCGGTATCTGCGCCTGCATCTCCTCCAGCTTGTGCATCAGGTCCTGGTTGTCCAGCTCCTTCGGCTTGTGCTTTGTACATTTCTTCAGAGGCTACTTTCCATGCTTCATTGATTTTATCAAGTGCTGGAGTAATAGCATCTACAGACTTAGTTTCGTAAGCTGCTTTAAGCTCTGCAAGTGCATCTTCAATTGGCTTTTTCTTATCATCAGATAATTTATCACCAAATTCAGTTAATTGCTTTTCCGTTTGGAAAATCATTCCATCTGCTTCATTGATCTTGTCTGCAGTTTCTTTTGCTTTTGCATCAGACTCAGCATTTGCTTCTGCTTCTGCTTTCATCTTTGCAATTTCTTCTTCAGATAGTCCAGAAGATGCCTCGATACGAATATCTTGAGATTTTCCAGTAGCCTTATCTATTGCAGAAACTTTGATGATTCCGTTTGCATCAATATCAAAAACAACTTCAATTTGAGGTACTCCACGTTGTGCTGGTGGAATATCTGTTAGTTGGAAACGTCCTATGGTATTGTTATCTGCGGCCATTGGTCGCTCTCCTTGTAATACGTGGATATCAACACTTGGCTGATTATCTGCCGCAGTGGAGAATACTTGTGACTTCTTAGTAGGGATTGTTGTATTTGCTTCGATAAGCTTAGTAAATACATTACCCATTGTCTCAATACCTAATGAAAGTGGAGTTACATCAAGAAGTAAAACATCTTTTACATCTCCTGTAAGTACACCTCCTTGGATAGCAGCTCCTACAGCCACAACCTCATCAGGGTTTACTCCTTTTGATGGTGCTTTACCAAAGAATTTTTCTACCGCTGCCTGTACTGCAGGAATACGAGTAGATCCTCCTACTAATATAATCTCATCTATATCACCAGTGCTTAATCCAGCCGATTTAAGTGCTGTTTGACATGGCTCAATTGTTCTTTTTACTAGGTCATCTATAAGTGCCTCAAACTTTGCACGGCTCAATGTACGTACTAAGTGCTTTGGCCCAGAAGCCGTTGCTGTTACATACGGTAAGTTTATCTCAGTAGATGTAGATGATGAAAGCTCGATTTTTGCTTTCTCTGCTGCTTCTTTAAGTCTCTGGAGTGCCATAGGATCTTTACGAAGATCCATATCTTCCTCTGTCTTAAACTCTTCTGCAAGCCAGTTAATTATCTTTTGATCTACGTCATCTCCACCTAGGTGAGTATCACCATCGGTAGATAATACTTCAAATACTCCGTCACCTAACTCAAGGATAGAAACATCATGCGTTCCTCCTCCAAAGTCAAATACAACGATTTTTTGATCTGTATCTTTCTTATCAAGTCCATATGCAAGTGCTGCTGCAGTAGGCTCGTTAATGATACGCTCTACTTTAAGACCTGCAATTTCTCCTGCCTCTTTAGTAGCTTGACGCTGGCTATCATTAAAATATGCTGGTACTGTAATTACTGCGCGAGTTACGTCTTGTCCTAAGTAATCTTCGGCAGTTTTCTTCATTTTTTGAAGAACCATTGCACTAAGCTCTTGTGGCGTGTATAAACGTCCATCAATATCTACACGTGGCGTGTCATTATCACCTTTTACTACATTGTAAGCGCTACGTTCTGCTTCTTTAGCGCTACCGCTAAATTTGTTACCCATGAAACGTTTGATAGAAGCAACCGTCTTAGTTGGGTTTGTAACTGCTTGTCTTTTTGCAGGGTCTCCTACCTTAATCTCACCGCCTTCTACAAAAGCGATTACAGATGGTGTAGTTCTCTTACCTTCTGCATTAGGGATTACCGTTGGCTCGTTACCTTCCATTACAGCAACGCACGAGTTGGTAGTACCCAAGTCAATTCCTATTATTTTACTCATTATATATGTATTTAAGTGTTATTAATTTTCAACAAACACAAATAGACAAGGAGTATGCCACTAGACAAAGTATGACAAGGTGTCACAAGCCTTTTTATTTGCACCAGTCATTCACTTCCTTATCTACTAGAAAAAGTACGCTTTCGCGAAAGCGTATAGTAAAACAAAAAACTCCCTCTACATAAGAGCAATCTTCTACGAGAAGCAACTACGTTTCATATAATTTGAAATAATTTTAACTTAACTTTTGTTTAATCAAATCGACATAACGATAAACATAATGTATCTTTACAGCAAACAACAAGTATTATGGCAACTACAAAGACACCGACTAAAAAAACAACTGCCAAAAAGAAAGCAGTAACTTCTTCAACGATTATATCTGCATATATGGATTATGTGTTAGAACACGGAGAGGAGCCGAAAACTATATATAAATTTTGCAAAGACCTAAAGATAGATGAATCCGAATTTTATCAATTCTTTGGATCTTTTGATAACTTAAAAGCGGGCATTTGGAATGCATTTCATACAAATACCTTAGCTGTCTTAAATATGGATAGTGATTATGAAACTTATCCTAACAAAGAGAAAATGCTTTCTTACTTCTTTACGATGTTTGAATTGCTTACCGCAAATAGAAGCTACGTTCTTTACGCCTTAGACAAGCATAAAAATATGCTCAAAAATATGAGCCAACTAAAAGAATTGAGAGGTCATCTTACTTCTTATGCATCTAATCTTATTGAAGCTGGAAATGACGAAAAGAATTATAAGATAACTAAAAACCCTGTTCGTTTATTTAGTGAAGGTGCGTGGGTACAATTCTTATTCTTATTGAAGTATTGGATGAGTGACAACTCTCCAGGATTTGAAAAAACAGATGTTGCTATTGAAAAATCTGTAAATGCAATATTTGACATTTTTGAAACTACACCACTAGAAAGTATTATCGATTTTGGAAAATTTCTTTTCAAAGAAAATTTTGGATCAAAATCATAAAGATTTTATTTTCAAGTAATAAACACAAACACACATCCCTCACGGGACCTTATATATGAAAACTATAGACCACATACCTACTAATAAGCTGCAGCGAGCCTCTAGGCTTGTTACAACTGGTGTAAAGGTAGGAGCAAATTATGCCAAATACTATGGTAAAAAAGTGGTTAATCCTTCATTAACAAAGGATCAACTCAATGAAGACAATGCTGAGGATATTTATGATGGCTTAAAAAGCTTGAAAGGAAGTGCACTTAAAGTAGCACAGATGCTCAGTATGGAAAAAAATATCATGCCTAAGGCATATGTAGAAAAATTTTCCCTATCACAATTTTCAGTTCCCCCACTTTCTGCACCTTTAGTGCGTAAGACATTTAAAAAGTATTTAGGTAAATACCCAGAAGATCTATTTGATACGTTTGCGGCTCAAAGTGTGAATGCGGCTAGTATAGGCCAGGTTCACCAAGCGACATTAAATGGGAAAAAACTTGCTGTGAAAATCCAATATCCAGGAGTCGCAGACAGTATCAGTAGTGATCTTGCATTAGTAAAGCCTATTGCCAAAAAGATGTTTAATCTTCAAGGCGAAGGAAAAGAAAAATTCTTTAAAGAAATAGAAGATAAGCTTCTTGAGGAAACAGATTATAATCTTGAGCTTGCACAAAGTATTGCAATGACAAAAGACTGTGCAGCAATACCTAATCTTACATTTCCTGCTTATTATGAGGATCTCTCTAGTGAACGTATCCTTACAATGGACTGGATGGACGGCGAGCATCTAAGCGAGTTTGTAGCACATAACACAAATCAAGAAGCTGCAAATAAGTTAGGACAGGCTTTATGGGATTTTTATATGTATCAAATGCACGTGCTCAAACGCATACATGCAGATCCTCATCCTGGTAATTTTATGGTAGATAAGGATCATAACCTTATTGCAATAGACTTTGGATGCATAAAACATGTACCTGAAGATTTTTATGTGCCATATTTTGAACTAGCTGAACCTGCAAACATTAACAATCCTGAGATATTTGAGCAAAAGCTTTATCAACTTGAAATACTTAGAGAGGACGATGATGCAGAGACGGTAACTTTCTTTTCGGCACTTTTCCACGAGATGTTGAGTTTGTTTACGCAACCTATGCAGCAAGAGGAATTCGACTTTAGAAATAGTGAGTTTTTTGATCAAATAGCAGTGCTAAGTGAGAAATATAGCAAGGATACAGAAATACGTAAAATGAATGGCAATAGAGGAAGTAAGCACTTCTTGTATATAAACAGAACATTCTTCGGACTTTATAATTTGATGCATGACCTAAAGGCACAGATTAAAGTCAATAATTTTAAAAATTATATAGCTGCAGACTCTGTGGCATAGACGGTAATAAGTGTACCGTAATCTTTTATGGTACTTTATTGGTTAGGTTGTTTTTTAAAAGAGCGCTTTTAGTCGGGCGCTCTTTTTTATGTTTATCTCTCGCTATCTTATGCATGCATAATAAATGATTCATTTACGCTTTATCTCCGCCATGTAAAAAAGTATCTTTACAGCCGATAAATTGACAAGTACGCTTTCGCGAAAGCGTATCTAGTCACAAAACACTCTTTCAAACACACATCACACACTATGTATAATTCTAAAATTACCGGTCTTGGTAAGTACGTTCCCGAAAACGTGGTAACAAACGATGATCTATCAAAACTGATGGATACAAATGATGAATGGATTCAAGAACGCACAGGTATAAAAGAAAGAAGACATATAAAAAAGGGTGATGGCAACTCTACTGCCAAAATGGGCGTAAAAGCTGCCGAAATCGCAATAGAGCGCGCAGGCTTGACAAACAAGGATATCGACATGATTGTTTTTGCGACGCTTAGTCCAGATTATTACTTCCCTGGATGTGGTGTGCAAGTACAACACTTAATGGGTATGGAGACGGTTCCTGCACTAGATGTGCGTAATCAGTGTTCTGGATTCATCTATGCACTGGCTACAGCAGATCAGTTTATTAAATCTGGTATGTATAAAAATGTACTTGTAATAGGATCAGAAAATCATAGTGGAGGTCTTGACTTTACTACTCGTGGGCGCAGTGTTTCTGTCATATTTGGTGACGGTGCAGGTGCAGCGGTACTTTCTCGTGAAGAGGATACTAATAAAGGTATTCTTTCTTCTCACTTACATAGTGAAGGTGAGCATGCACTAGAGCTTTCTCTTAAAGGACCAAGCACAGAGCAATGGGTTCCTGAGCTTATTGAAACTAATCCGCAAGAGGACATACCTTACTATCCTTATATGAACGGCCAGTTTGTATTTAAAAATGCCGTAGTACGCTTCTCTGAAGTAATTATGGAAGGTTTACAAAAGAATAACCTAGAGGTGTCAGATATTGACATGCTTATCCCACATCAAGCCAACTTACGTATCTCGCAGTTTGTGCAGAAAAAGTTTAAGTTGAGCGATGATAAGGTATATAACAATATCCAGAAATACGGTAACACAACCGCAGCTTCTATCCCAATTGCCCTTACCGAAGCCTGGGAAAATGGAAAAATAAAAGAAGGTGACACAGTGGTTCTAGCAGCTTTCGGAAGTGGGTTCACTTGGGCTAGCTCCATTATAAAATGGTAATTAGTTGTAAGTAGTACATTGCTGTCAAATAAAAGTCCCACATAGTTCACTATGTGGGACTTTTTTATGCGTTGTGTGTATTGCTACCAATTACTTCTTTTCATTAAGTTTTCTATATGCGCATAGTGATGACTACTATGCCATGCGTAGTGCCCTAGGTTTTCTTTTAAGGTTACTACCTTATTTCCGTCGGGATGTGTGAAGGTTCTATTGTACTGTTCTTCTGTCATTACCTTAAGTAATTGCACCAGTTTATGATGGATCACCTCAAGATGTCGCAGTGACCACTCTATAGGTGCCCCTTCTAGATCAGGCAGCATTGTCCATGCCTTCTCGTCATACGCCTTGATAATAGGATTATCTTCTGTAAGTGCCCATTTAAAACGTATGTAACTATTGTGATGACTATCTGCTAGATGATGCACGACTTGGCGCACTGTCCATCCTTCAGGTCTATATGGAGTATCTAGCTGCTGGTCACTTAAATCCTTTGTAAGTGCTCGTAGTCTAGCAGGTAATTGGTCTAAAGTTTCAATCCACGCTGTGAGATGTTCTTGAGTAATCTGCACAGGTGCTTGAAATTTTCCTATAGGATATTGTAGTGCTTCCATATCATCAAAAATAGCAAAGCTTTGCGATACAAAACATAATTGACACAATTCCATAAAAAAAGGTCTGACGCAAGTCAGACCTTTTAAAATATGTATCAGAAACTAATTACTTTACAGCAACAAGCTCTACGTCAAATACTAATGTTGCATTAGGAGGAATTACTCCACCTGCACCAGCGCTTCCGTATCCTAAATCTGAAGGAATTACTAAACGTGCTTTATCTCCTACATTTAATAAAGAAATCCCCTCATCCCATCCTGGAATTACTTGTCCTACTCCTAATTGAAAATCAATAGGTTGATTTCTTTTAAATGAGCTATCAAACACAGTTCCATCAGGAAGTGCTCCTTTGTAATGTACAGAAACGGTTTTACCTTTTTCTGCTTTTGCTCCACTACCTTTTTGTATAATCTGGTAGCGCAAACCGCTAGCTGTAGTTTCAAAACCTGTTGCTAGTGCTTCAATCTCTGCTGCCTGAGCTGCTCTTTCTTCTTCAATGCGCTTTGCTCTTGAACCTTCAAAAGTTCTAAAAGCTTCAACAGCGTTCCATGCTTCTGCCTCTGCTCCTACTCTAATGATATCGATTTTTGTCATCTCATCACCTTGAGCCACTGCATTTACAACTTCTTGTCCTTCAACAACGTTACCAAAAACAGTGTGCTTACCGTCTAACCAATCTGTAGGGATGTGTGTAATAAAAAACTGAGTACCGTTTGTTCCTGGACCTGCATTTGCCATAGAAAGTTTTCCTGGAGCATCATGCTTTAAGTCTGGGTGAATCTCATCATCAAATTTGTATCCTCCATCACCAGTTCCCGTTCCTAGTGGGCAACCACCTTGGATCATAAAATCAGGAATTACACGGTGAAATTTTAAACCGTCATAATATGGAGTTCCTTGAGGCTTTTGTGAGTTCTCAAGGTTACCTTCTGCTAGTGCTACAAAGTTTCCTACCGTTCCTGGCGTCTTCTCGTGCTCTAATTTTAAAGTAATTTCGCCTTTTGGCGTATGTATCTTTGCGTAAATTCCGTCTTGCATTATCCTTATTTTTAATGAGCTGCAAAGATACTATTTACTAGTGGGAAGGCAAATATGCTTGCGCGAAAATGTTACAATCCTACAAAATGTAAGCTTCAAGTATTACAATCCTCAATTCAGAAGCCTTCCATATTGAAAATCAACACCTAAGAACCTCAACTATCGCTCCACTTCAATCACCTCAAGATTCTCAATCTTGCCTGCATGAACTGTAAATCTGAGCATAGTGCGCACTTTGTGAAAGCCATGTTTACCTATCGCTCCTGGATTCATATGTAGTAGTCCTCTTTTTTTATCTGGCATCACCTTTAAGATGTGGCTATGCCCGCATATAAAAAGCTTAGGTGGGTTGCTATAAATCTCCTCGCGTATGGCTGGAGAGTATCTTCCTGGATAACCTCCTATGTGAGTAATCAAAACATCTACCCCTTCACACACAAACCTGTTATTAAGAGGAAATTCTTGTCGTGCTTCTGTATCATCTATATTTCCAAAAACAGCTCGAAGCGGTTTTCTTTTTGCTATTGCATCTGTCACTTTTAAGTCACCTATGTCGCCAGCATGCCAGACCTCGTCTGCCCAGTCTACGTGACCCAAGATATGATCATCTATATAACTATGTGTATCGCTTAGTAGGAGTATCTTTTTCATTTGAGTGCGCTTTCGCGAAAGCGTATATTTGCCACAAAAATACAACACAGTGCGTTACTTTATCGAGCTTTCTTACTTTGGAAAACACTACCACGGCTGGCAGCGACAACCTGACGCTGTGACGGTACAAGAAACGATAGAAAAATCACTCTCTACAATCTTGCGAAAACCCGTCCAAATTATGGGAGCAGGACGCACCGACGCCGGTGTACATGCTACACAAATGTATGCGCACTTTGACTGGAATGATGACCAGTTTTCTACTCAGGAAGGCATAGATCATCTTACCCATAAGTTCAACCGATTTTTACCAAAAGATATCGCATTTAAACGCATTTTTAAAGTGGCAGATAAAGCACATACTCGCTTTGATGCCACGAGTAGATCTTATGTGTATCGCATAGGGAAACATAAAAACCCTTTTACGGCAGATTATGCACCTACGCTACGCTATGACGTAGATCTTGACGCCATGAACAATGCTGCGGCAATACTGCTGGACTATAAGGATTTTGAGTGCTTTTCTAAATCAAATACTGACGTTAACACCTATCTTTGTGATATTACTCGTGCAGAGTGGATAGAGAAAGAGGATGAATATCATTTTCATATCACTGCAAATAGATTTTTACGCAATATGGTACGAGCCATTGTAGGAACATTATTAGAGATAGGAGAAGGAAAAAGAGACGTTGCATGGATGCACGAGGTAATCACTGGCAAAAGTAGATCACAAGCAGGAAAATCTGTTCCTGGACGTGGTTTATATTTGACTGAGATTTTATACCCAGAAACAATTTATAAAGATCATGGCAGAGACTAAAGGAAAAGCTTTTGATACGCAATTATTTAAACGTTTACTTGCTTTTACAACACCGTATCGCAGTAGATTATATGTAGCTGCCGTAGCCGCCATTGTACTTTCTCTCTGTGCCGCGCTGCGCCCTTATTTTCTTAAAAACGCCATAGATTTAGGGATATCACAACGATCTAGTGATGACTTATTCTTTTATATAAGGCTTATGGCCGCTGTACTTTTTGGCGAAGTTCTTTTTCAATTGCTATTTATTTATTTTTCTAACTGGATAGGACAACAAGTAATCAAGGATATAAGAGTAAAACTTTTTGATCACATGCTTGCGTTCAAGATGCAATATTTTGACAAGTCGGCAGTGGGGAGATTAGTAACTAGAGCTGTAGGTGATATCGAGACCATCTCAAGTATCTTCTCTCAAGGTCTGTTTATGATTATAGCAGATTTATTAAAGATGAGTGTCGTGCTTGCATTTATGTTTTATGAGAGCTGGAGACTTACACTCATTGTTCTTGCTGTTTTCCCGGTGATTTTATATGCAACTCGTGTATTTCAAAAAGCGATGAAAGTAGCTTTTGAAGAAGTACGCACGCAAGTAGCAAACCTCAACACCTTTGTACAAGAACGTGTGACTGGGATGAAAATCGTCCAGATCTTTAACCGTGAAGCCATCGAGCATAAAAAATTCCAAGCGATTAATAAAAAGCACATGGACGCGTGGAACAAGACGGTGTGGTACAACTCCATCTTCTTCCCTATCGCAGAGATATGTACTTCTGTTACCATAGGTCTCATCGTGTGGTACGGAGGTCTTAAAGCTGCGCAAAGTGATATTATCACCATAGGACTAATCACTGCGTTTATAAGCTACATACAAATGCTTTTTACACCACTTAGACAGATAGCAGATAAGTTCAACACCTTACAAATGGGAATGGTTGCTGCAAATCGTGTTTTTGGCATCTTAGACACCCAATCATCTATTAAAGACGTAGGGACTTTAGAACTAGACAACGTACAGGGTAAAATAGATTTTGAGGACGTTAGATTTTCTTACATAGAAAATGAGGAGGTGCTCAAGGGAATATCACTTACTGCAACACCTGGACAAACCATTGCCATTGTAGGATCTACAGGTGCAGGAAAATCAACTATCATTAACTTGCTTAGTAGGTTTTATGAGATAGATAGCGGTAAGATATTACTAGACGGGACAGACATTAAAAACATAAAACTGAACAATCTAAGAAATGAGATTGCTGTTGTATTACAAGACGTATTCCTATTTGCCGACACTATTTTAAACAATATCACGCTTAACAATCCGGACATTTCTGAGGAAACGGTGATAGAAAGCGCAAAGACTATAGGCGTTCATAAATTTATTTCTAGTCTTCCTGATGGATATCACTATAATGTAAAAGAGCGAGGCTCAATGCTTTCTAGCGGCCAGCGCCAGCTCATAGCATTTTTAAGAGCTTATGTAAGCAATCCATCTATCCTCGTACTAGATGAAGCTACCTCATCTGTAGATTCACACAGTGAGCAGTTAATTCAAAAAGCGATTAATAAAATCACTAAGGGAAGAACCTCTATTGTCATTGCTCACCGCCTTGCTACTATTAAAAAAGCAGATCAGATTATTGTGATGGAAAAAGGTAAAATCATTGAGCAAGGAACCCATAAAGAACTTCTCGCTAAGGAAGATGGACATTACCGTAATCTGTATGAAGTACAGTTTACACAAGCAGAAGCTAGCTAGTTCTCAATGCTAGTCTGTTGAGCACATTTTCGCGAAAGCGCAATCATGCTTAGATCTTAATTCACATTCCCCTGCTCAAAAGTCACTAGCGACACTTCTTCTTTTTTACCTTTAAGAAGCTCATCTCCTACGGGAACGACTCGTGTAGTGCCTGGTAACTTAGGTAAAATGTTTGCAAAAGCTTTGGACGCAAGAATATCTACACCCTTCTCATTACACATGCTCTGTATACGAGCCGTTGTATTAAGTACATCTCCAGAAAAGGCAATATCACGCTTTATTTTGCCCAGTTCCCCTACCGTCACTTGGCCATAATGAAAGCCAACTTTAAAATCGGGTAAGGCGTTATAGCGCTTATAATATTTTATAGATTTCTTGTAAATCGTATTTTTCATACGATAATAGCAGCGCAAGGCATTTGCATTTTTTACGCCGTTCTTCATCTTCCAAGTGATTACAACCTCGTCACCTACGTATTGATATACCTCGCCCTTAGTTTGCATAATAGCTGGAGCGATATCATTAAAAAAGTCTTTTAAGAAATTGAAGTACTCTTGTTCGCCCAGTTTTTCGGCAATTCTGGTGGCGTCTCTAATATCTGCAAACATAAAAATGCGCGTTTCTGTTTTAGGGTGGAAATAACGCCCCATCAAATAATCTGGAAAAACGCCCGGACCATACTTATCATTAATCATCAAAATGATAAGCGTGAACAGGACTATGAATAGCCAAATAACAAAATTCTTTATAAAAATATGCTCTGTATAAAATGAGGAAACACGGTTAAAAAGTGCGTCGCTAGTTAATTGCAATCCTAAATAATCTGCATAATAGTAATAAGCTCCTACGGTGCCCACAATAAATGCAATAACTATGTAGAGTAATGTGATGTAAATAAGCGCTCTCCAGAATGCATATTTACGCAACCACAACTCCATAATATTAACGGTAAAAATACCTCCTATCAAGCCAGCCATGATGGACACTAGCAAGTTTGCCTTAAAAGAAACTTCAAAATCAAAATCTGACGTAAGTGCATCTGCAGATGATAGCGTTGCATAGTCATAAAGAAAAATAATATTTGCCACCAGCATCCACGCAAAGAGTATCCACAAGGCACGCCTTACGTAGAATAGGATCTCATTATTGGTAAATTCTTTTTTAAATAGTTTCATATATTACTTTATGCTGGGTCTAGTAAAGTACCAAATAAAGGCTCACAATCACCACTCGTTTAAGAGATTTTTATGAGAACAATATTGTTGTTACGCTTTCGCGAAAGCGAATACCTACTGAGGTCTATTTTTAATCATATCTGGAGTGATCTCTAGCTCATACTCTAAACGTTTGAGGCTGTCTTTTTTTATGGAGTCTTTGATTTTCTTTTGGCGTTCTTGTTCTTGGGCCATTTTCATAAATTTCCCTATAAAATTGCTGTCGTCTATTTCTTTTTCACCGTTTTGATTCACCTCAATTGCAGACATAAAACCCAGGGCAACTATTGGTAAGCTTAACACACAGGAAAAAACGGTAAATATTAAAAAGAAAAAAAGCGTCTTTACAAGCACACTAGCCATAGTGAGTTTAAACAATCTTTTAAGCACGTAAATAGTATAAATAAGCATTAATAAAAATACTATTACACTTAGAATATTAAGTGCAGTAGGACTCCATATAAATGCAATTTGCATTACAACACTTATCATAGAAAAGTGACTATAGACATATAAATAGATTACAAAATGCTCTACGAGATTATATTTTTTATAATTCCAAAAGATTATTTTGGACATCACCGCAAAAAATGGAATTATCAAAAACATATATAGTGATTGATTTTCCATAAAAAGGGTGGCAATACTTTCTTGAAGCTCTAGCTGCGCTTGCGGCACAGACTCATCATAAACAAGTTTTTGTGCAGTCATATAATTATCCCAAAACCAGCTTTTAAGTAAATAATAATAAACACTCGTAAAAGTAATCGCAATCGCAAAGTAGCTAAAGGCAGGAAGGTATTTCTTGCGCATTCCATTTATGTAACCACCTATCACATCTTCTGGCTGGCGAAACATTGCAACAAACGTTTTGATAAAGGAATTTTCTAGATTAAAAAATCGATCTACAAAGTCTTCTAGTAGATTACGCCACGTGAGTTTATTGTAAATACGCTTACCTCCACAGTGTGAGCAAAACCTTTGATCTAGCGCTATAAATTGCTCGCAGTTTACACAGGTATCCTTTACTTCTAGTTGGTTCTGTTTCTTTTTTAAAGCTTTTTTCTCAGCGCGAGATAACTTAGACATAGGTTGGTTTTAATATTCAAGAGATTAATTGAGCGTATCTTTTACGATTTGCACAGCTGCTTTGATACTATCTACACGTATAGAGTCCTTTGCTTTTACAGCGGCTTCTCGAGCTGCTCTGGTTAACTCTGATTGCTGTTTTACATTTGCTACAAACTCGTCAAGCATACCAGTAGCATACATAATCCCGCCCACAGCACTCATAAAAAGGCATGATAGTGGTAATAGTATGGCTAGAAATAGTATAGTTTTAAGTATAGCCTTTTCTATTGTTAAGTCAAATATTCTATAGAGTACATAAATCGTATAAATTACAGGAAATACAGTAGTCACTACTCCTAAAATCACCTGCGCCATATCTGACCAGATGAAGAGCATACCAAGCACAGACATTAAAATCTGAACCTGAGAATAGGTGTATAAATAGATGACAATATGCTCTATAAAATTATACTGCTTATAGTTCCAAAAAACCAGTTTTGAAATCACAGCATACAGCGGAATACATAGAAAACTAAAGAGACTTTGATAATCAAACACAAAGTCCATGTAATCATTCAATATTGTAGTATCAGGCGATTTGAATCCGCTAGCAAATCCATTTGAAAACTCAGAGAAACTCTCAGAATCAATAAACCAATTTCTAAAGAAAAAAGTATAGATACTCGTGATGGTAAGTGCTACAGCAAAATACCCAAATGCAGACATATACCTTTTTCTAAGACCTTCTACATAGCCATGGATTACATCTTCTGGTGCGGTAAATAATACAATAAACGTTTTTAAGAAGACATTCTCAATATTGAGAAAACGCTCTGTGAAGTCCTCTAGAAGATTACGGGTATTGAGTCTGTTATACATGCGCTTTGCTCCACAATGAGAACAGAATCGCTGGTCTAGTTGTACTGGGGTTCCGCAGTTTTTACAGTGATCAGAAACTACGAGGACATCTCTCCTTTGTTTAGCAGGCTTACTACTCTTTTTATCTATTTTGCTATTATCTGATGGTTTCTTAGACATAGCGCTACATCAATTCTTCTTCTAGTAAAATACGCAACTCATCTATGGTATCAAAGAGTACAAACTCACCATCCTTTATATAGTTAATAGCACCACTCTCTTCACTTACCACTAGGGCAAGTGCGTCTGTCTTTTCTGTAATTCCTACTGCAGCACGATGCCTAAGTCCAAAGCGTAATGGAATATTGCGTTCCTGAGTTACAGGCAAAATAACACGTGTTGCTGTTATCTTATTATCCTCAATAATCATTGCACCATCGTGTAACGTAGAGTTCTTATAAAAAACACTTTCTATAATAGGTCTGTTTACCTCAATCTCCATACGGTCTCCCGTATCTTTTACAAATTCTAGACTTGTTGCTCTCCTTATTATGATAAGTGCACCTGTCTTGGTGTTACTCATATTCTCACAAGCTCCTAGAATTGCATGAATATCTAAATTAAGAACACCTTCTTTTTTTGAAAAATTAAAATTCTTAAAGAGTCCGCCCTTCGTGAGGTTTGTGCTTCCTATGAGTAATAAAAACTTTCTAATTTCTTGTTGGAATACTACAATGAGCGCAAACATACCTACGCCTATAAACTGCCCTAGTATAGTACTAAGCATTTCCATTTTGAGAAGTACTGTGAGCTGCCAAATAAGGTAAATCACCACAATACCTATAAAGATATTTATAGCAACTGTTCCCTTAACGAGCCTGTATAAGTAAAACATCAAAGTAGCAACGAGCAAAATGTCGATACCGTCTAAGATGCGCAGATTTTCTAAAATTTCCAATAGTCTAGGATTTACGTAAAAATAGCAGAAAAAGGGAGAGCAAAAAATCTAGCACCTAAAAACTTAATTTTAAGTGGCACTACTTTGATTTTGCGGTCTTTACTTTCGGCTTACTTCTAGACTGCGACTCTAACGCTTACTGATATTTAAGAATTTTAAAAGATAAATTTATTGAATCACGCTTTCGCGAAAGCGTACTCATCCCACTACACTATTTATGATTTCCACTTGATGTTACAACCCATGCTTGGCTTTTGGAGTGTAGACTGTGGCTTGCTATTAAAAATGTTATCTAGCGCCTCTCTAAGGTCACGTCCATTTACAGGAATTCCATTACCCGGACGACTATTATCTAGCTGACCGCGATACACCAACTTATCATTAGGCCCAAAAACAAAGAAATCTGGCGTGCAGGCGGCGTCATAATTTTTTGCCACTTCTTGAGTCTCATCAAGTAGATAAGGAAAAGTAAAGCTGTTTTTACGAGCATTTTGCCACATCATCTCTGGCCCGTCTTGAGGATATGCAACTATATCATTGCTGCTTATCGCCACAAAACCAAAACCAAGCACTCGGTAATCGTTTGCTATACGCACAATCTCATCAATTACGTGCACTACAAAAGGACAGTGATTGCATATGAACATTACCACAGTACCACGTTCTCCCTTAATATCATGATAACTACACAGCTGATTTGTAACTGTATCTACAAGTTGGAATTCTGGGGCTTTTGTGCCCAGCTCGAGCATATTAGAAGGAGTAAGTGACATAATCTTTATTGTTTATTAATTGTAGTTGTTTGCACAGTAGCGAGCGAAGTTATTACCCTACTATCTCATAAGACGGTAAGCTACTTAAAAAGTTACGCTTTTATAAAATCAAAAAGCCACTTTCCATAAATGAAAAGTGGCTTTTATAAAATTTACTTCTTATTATATATAAATAATATCGAGTAAAATTATTTAATCATCTCGTAAGAACGCTTGATAAAGCTAGTAAGCTCCTCTCCTTTAAGGAGGTTTTGAGAAAGCTTTGCTAGATCAAATGATTGTGTGATTAAACGCTTTTTAGCCTCATCTGTATCTGCATTGAGTATCTCTGTAACCAGTTTGTGGTTACCATTTACTACTAGGTTGTACATCTCTGGCATATTACCAAACATATTCATACCTCCGCCACCACCGGCTTGTTGCATCTCCTTCATACGGCGCATAAACTCTGGCTGTGTGATGATAAATGGTGCAGCATTACTATCCATTGCTTCTACTTGCACCGTGTAAGACGTGTTTGCAATAGCATCTGTAATAGCTGTTTTTACAGTCTCCTTCTCATCGTCAGAGAGTTTTGAGATTTGCTCTTCGTCCTTTTTGATAAGGTTATCTATATGATCACCATCTACACGTACAAAAGTTACGTTTTCTTTGCTAGTCTCTAGCTTCTGGATTAAGTGAGATACAATAGGAGAATTTAGTAATAATACTTCATATCCTTTGTCTTTTGCGCTCTGTATGTATGAGTGCTGTGCATCTGTATCACTTGCATAAAGTACAACAGTCTTCCCGTCTTTATCTACTTGGTTTTCTTTGATTTTTGCTTCAAGCTCTTCCCAAGTAAAGAATGTATTATCTACTGTAGGGTATAGTGCAAACTTATCTGCCTTCTCAAAGAACTTATCTTCAGATAACATCCCGTACTCTATAACGAGTTTGATATCATTCCATTTTTTCTCAAAGTCTTCTCTGTCGTTATTAAAGAGTGACTTAAGCTTATCTGCCACCTTACGAGAGATGTAACCAGATATTTTCTTTACTGCTCCATCTGCCTGTAAGTAACTACGAGATACGTTAAGTGGGATGTCTGGAGAATCTATCACTCCACGTAGCATTGTTAAAAATTCTGGTACGATACCCTCTACGTTATCTGTAACAAAAACTTGGTTTTGATATAACTGTATGCGATCCTTTTGCATATTCATATCCTGCCCTAGCTTTGGGAAGTATAAGATACCTGTAAGGTTAAAAGGATAATCTACATTAAGGTGTATATTAAATAACGGCTCGTCAAAGTTTGAAGGATACAGTTCCTGGTAGAAGTTTTTATAATCTTCCTCTTCAAGGTCTGCTGGTTGCTTTGTCCAGGCTGGGTTAGGGTTGTTTATAATATTATCAACCTCTTGTGTAGGAGCTGGATCTTCTTCCTTTGCATCTTCTGGCTTAGGAAGCGTCTCTGTTTTCATACCAAACTTAATTGGCACTGGCATAAACTTGTTGTACTTAGAAAGTAGTCCCGCGATGCGTCCTTCTTCAAGAAACTCTGTACTATCTTCTGCGATGTGCAAGATAATCTCTGTACCGCGCTCTGTCTTATCTGCCGCTTCAAGTGTAAAGTTAGGACTACCATCACACGTCCAGTGTGCTGCTGGCTCATCTTTATGTGACTTTGTAATAATCTCTACCTTCTCTGCCACCATAAATGCAGAGTAAAAACCAAGACCAAAGTGCCCTATGATTCCTGTATCTTTTGCACCATCTTCATACTTGTTTAAAAACTCCTCTGCTCCAGAAAATGCAAGTTGGTTAATATACTTCTCAACCTCTTCTTGCGTCATCCCTAGACCTTGATCTATAATATGAAGCTTCTTCCCTTCCTTGTCTATTTTTACTTCTATCTGAGGATTTCCATACTCAGCTGTAGACTCACCTATAGAGGTAAGGTGTTTTAACTTAAGGGTTGCATCTGTTGCGTTTGAGATAAGCTCACGTAAGAAAATCTCGTGATCACTATATAAGAACTTCTTAATAAGCGGAAAGATATTCTCTACCGATACATTAATTTTTCCTGTTGACATGTTATATGTGTTTTGATTTGTAATAATTGTTCTTCGCTTAAAGCGAAAAAAGTACCACAACGACATAAGTGACAAACTGACATTTTGCAATCTTCTAAAGGTAGCAGCATACTTTAAATATCAGCTTACTCATCGAGAGTGACAGACTTACTGGTGTGGGTAATTACGCTTTCGCGAAAGCGCATAAAAAAACATCCAGCATCTATACGATACTGGATGTCTTATATTATTATCTAAGCTATACCTTTTAAAGACTAGCTGTTGATTTATTAATGGACGGGTATTTTACTGCTTTTACATTAGACACATCATAACCAGAAAATCGCTTCATATAGCTACGTATGTTAGTACCAAAGGCATCTGCAAAACCAATTTCTCCACCAGATCTTAAAAACTTCTTTACACTGCCAGGTCCAGCAAGGTGAGCTGCGGCAAGTATTCCAGACTCCGTCACTCGTACTCCTGCAATCCAGCGTCCTTCAAAACGCTTAATATCACGTCTAAGAACCCATTTATTACGGGAAGCATTCAATAAAAAGGCCTGTTCTTGAAGTAGCGGATCTGCTAAAAATTCTGATCCATCTGTAATACCTAGAAGATCAAGCGTAGATGCACCAAACTGGTATTTACCCAAATAACCAAAACTGTTTATCGTTAAGTAATCACCTCTCGATTCTTTAAAAGCAAGTGCTTCTTTAAAACCTGTATAATTTTTTCCGGTAAGTGGTGTGGGGTTAAAAACAAATGGAACTTCTTCAGTTTCATCAGGAAGGGCAACACTATAATCTAGAGATGTTCCATCTGTAGCGTAGTGAGTAAAATCATATGTTTCTTCAGATGCTGGGGAAAACATCAGAATACCTAACATAAAAGGTAATACAGTAACTTTAGTCAAGTTTCTTAACATAGGGTCGCTTTTCGATCGCCAAAAGGTTATAATTAAAACCTTTCTTAAGATGCTCTCTATTTCGGCGCGCAAAAATACAACTATCTTGAGTAATGAACAAGCCTCAGCGGCAAATCACCCAAAAGCACTCTTCCGTGCTCATTTACTTGTATTTACGAGGTTATTAACACCTCTCACAACACCTAATAGACTTAAAAACGCTCTCCTCTCTACAATCAATCCCACTCCAAAACGTCAATTTACACCAATAGACGATACAATAACGGTGCAAAAGTAGACCAGAAAACTTCCTCCATAACAAGACATAACACTATTTTAACATAAGGCATTCCACTATAAAGACTCTTAAATAAAGAGCAATAAAAAACCCAGACCTATTAGTGTCTGGGTTTTTAGTAATTATAAAGTAGCTTTTGCCGACGCATTAGCGGGGATAATTGATGTATCAAAGTTGCCAAAACGACTTAGATAAGATGTGAGAGGTACATTATTTGCATCTGCAAATACATCCTCACCACCAGAGTCAAGAAATTTCTTAACGTTTCCAGCTCCGCATAAATGTGCCGCAGCTATGAGACCGCTTTCGGTAACTTTATGACCTCCTATTGTTTTACCATCAAAGGCAGTGATATACTCACGTAAAACATATTTATTCTTTGCAACAAGCGCATCAAATGCACTTTCTTGCATGGCTGGAGAATTCATAAAATCTCTTGCACTGTCTACACCTACCCACTTAAGAGTAGATTGACCAAACTGGTATCTGCCTTTATAACCAAGTCTGTTTACTGCAAAATAATTACCACTGGACTCACTAAAAGCTAAAGCTTCTTTAAAGCCTATATACGATGTTCCCAAAACAGGACTATTAAATCCTCCTGGAAAATCGGGTACAAATGATTCAAGCGTAGGAGTTACAAAAGTATCTGCCTGGTTTTTGAACCACATTGCGGCTATCGCATTGCCATTATCATCTTTTACAATGAAGCCTGTAGATATTATAAATAACACAGGTAGCAATACTACTAATAGTAAATAACGTCTCTTCATATAATGAATCGAATTAAAGTTTACAATTACCGACCACTTAGTGTGATCTAATCTTTAGTAATTCTCATAAGAGCTTGCAAGCGCGGCTTGCCATTATTCTATTGTAATTAAAAGAACATATTCCTGTAACAGGAATTTTCTGTTAACCGCGCTTCTATGAGAATCACGGTAACAACTTCAATATAAGGAGGTTTAGTGTGTTAGAGATATCATTTAATACCTGTTAACATGAAAGTTAACAAGGACTTAACGATTGATGCCTTTATTGTTGATCCAGCGTCTATATGCAGCGCTATTTGCATTGTGCTGTGATAGCGTCTTAGCAAACTTGTGATATCCAAAGTTCTTCACATCTGCTACAAAATAGTAGTAGTCATGCTTTTCTGGATTGAGCACAGCTTGAATAGCTGTAACATCTGGCATAAATATTGGTCCTGGAGGAATACCTCTATTTCTATAAGTGTTATATGGAGAGTCTACTTCTAGATCTTTATAAAGTACACGCTTTATGACCATATCCCAATCATTCTTTTCCTTTTTTACAGCATAGATAACCGTAGGGTCTGCATCTAGCTTAATGCCTTTTTTAAGTCTATTAAGGTAAACTCCTGCCACTCTTGGTCTCTCGTCAGTTTTGGCAGTTTCCTTTTGCACAATGGCTGCTATCGAGTATACTTCTTGCGGAGTTAGATTAAGCGCTTCGGCTTTGGCTAATCTCGTGGCGTTCCAGAATTTTTTATACTCACTGAGCATTCTTGCTCTAAAATCCTCTGCACTTGTGTTCCAGAAAAACTCGTAGCTATTAGGGATATACATAGTGAGTGCAGTGTCATTATTAAAGTCATGTTCTCTCAAGAAGTTTGTATCTAGCATTGCCGTAATAAGCGATGTACTGTCTGCTTCTATTTGGGTTGCTACCCTACCGGCCATATCTTGTAAACGTTCTTGATTATTAAAAGCCACTTTTACAGGTGTGTTTTTAATACGTATGGTATTGATGATCTCATTATTACTCATCCCTTTCTTTATAATGTAATGACCAGGCCTCACGTTATCATTATATCCTTTCTTTTCGGCTACAGTAATAAAGGAATCCTCGTCTTTTAAAAGCGGCGAGAGATCTGCAACCACATCATTAAAAGCAGATCCTGTTGCAATGTATAAATGCGCGCGATCATTATTAAACGCAGTGTTGTCAGAAAAAATAGAAGTGTATACTGTGTAAGCAAATACGCCTCCTATAACAATGCCTATGGCAACTATAAGTAGTAAAATCTTTTTAATGTACATCTAGAATATGTGTTGGTATAGTAATTCGTTTATATATGATTCTTTTCCTGTAGTGAGACTGCGTTTACGTCTCCACTGTTTTTTAATACCTATTAACTCAAAACCTGCTTTTTCAAATAGTGAGATACTTGCCTTATTATCCTCTTCTATATTAGCATACAGTTGGTGTAAATTAAGATGTGTATTGCAGTAATTTTTGAGAAGACTTATACTCTCTGTGGCATAGCCTTTTCTTTTGTGTTCTTCACCAGCAATTACAATACCTATGCCTGCTCTTAAATTATGTGGATCAAAATCAAATACATCAATAAGACCTACAAAACCATGCGAAGTACTATCACATATTACTAAACGCAGTTGACGTACGTCAAAGATATCACGGTGACTATTTGCTAAGTATTCCTTAAGCACATATTTTGAAAATGGAACAAGTGTCTCCCCCACACTCCATAAACCTTCATCATTTTCCACACGATACACGTGATCAATATCTTCTGGTTCTAGTGCTCTTAAATAGCAGTGGGTTCCTTGCAATGTCTTCATTGCCATTCTCCTTTAAAAACAAATGTTGCAGGACCTATTAAATAGATATTAGAATACCCATCATTAGTTTTCTCAAACTGTACAGACAGTTTCCCACCTTGTACATCTAGCGCTACTTTATTGCTAGTGGTTAAGCCATTTGTATGTGCTGCGATTGCAACAGCTGTCACTCCTGTCCCACAGCTCAACGTTTCATCCTCTACTCCACGCTCATAGGTGCGCACTGCAAAATGAGCATTATCTAATTGCTGTACAAAGTTTATATTACTTCCCGCTTCACCATATAAACTACCGTAACGCACTGCTGCTCCTTCTACTTTTACGTTTACTTTTTCTACATCATCTACCATTGCAATATGATGTGGAGAGCCTGTGTCTAAAAATGTGTAAGCAGCATCTTTCTTAATTTCGGATACATCCTGCATTTTCAGCTGCACAGTATCACCTTCTATGCTTGCCTCGTGTAAACCATCTATCGCTTCAAAGGTTGCCTTGTTTTCTATGATAGATAACGCTTTCGCGAAAGCTACCAAGCAGCGTCCACCATTACCACACATGCTACTTTCATTACCATCTGCATTATAGTACACCATTCTAAAATCTGCCGAAGGATGATTTTCTAACAGCATTAATCCATCTGCTCCTATGCCAAACTTTCTGTCACAGAGCTTTGAGATGAGTTTGGTATCATCTTTGGGAAAGTATTGAGTACGGTTATCTATGATTACAAAATCATTACCAGTACCTTGATATTTTGAAAATGGGATTGTCATTTTTAATGCTTTATTACGACAAAAATAGCAAATCTCGATTTCGTTTCTCGTGTTAAATGGCAGTTAAATAGAAACCGTAGAAATACTAAATTTTTAATTTTAACGATTATTGATTAAATGCAACGGACTATGAAAAAAATCGCAGGAACACTTTTAATCGCCGTACTAGCAGGCGCAATAACGCTAGGATCATATAAACTTTTTATTGAGGAGCCAGTACAAGTAGCTTCTTACCCTACCCAGATAGATAATACACCTACCTATAAACCGGTCAATTATGAAGCACTCACTGCTGCTGCAAGTGGTGTAGACTTTACAGAAGCTGCCGAAAGAACGGTAAACGGAGTTGTACACGTTAAAAACGTACAAGAATATAGACAGCCTCGTAATATGATGGAATATCTGAGAGGAGGCGGCCAGGCAAACAAAGGCATTGTAGGTGCAGGTAGTGGAGTTATCATCTCTGGCGACGGCTTTATTATCACAAACAACCACGTGATAGATGGCGCTACAGAGGTTGAGGTAACTTTAAATAATAACAAAACCTTTATGGCAGAAGTGGTAGGTAAAGACGCCAAGGCAGATATTGCTATCTTAAAAATAGACGCGGGTGAAGAACTGCCATATATTCCCTTTGGCGATAGTGATGGCACAAAAGTAGGAGAATGGGTACTTGCCGTAGGAAATCCATTTAATTTAACCTCAACAGTAACTGCAGGGATTGTGTCTGCAAAAGCTCGTGATATAGATGAACGCGATGCAAACTACCAGTCTTTTATACAAACAGATGCAGCTATTAATCCTGGTAACAGCGGTGGAGCTTTGGTTAATATCTTTGGTGAGTTGATTGGTATCAACACTGCGATCACCTCACAAACGGGATCTTACGTAGGATACGCATTTGCCGTACCTTCAAACAACGCTCGTAAGATTATGGAAGACATCATGCAATTTGGTTCTGTACAAAAAGGAATCTTAGGAGTAAGTGGTGGTACACTCACTGCAGAAATTGCCGAAGCAGAAAACCTAAAAACTGCCGAAGGTTTTTATGTAGCTGGTGTAGAGTTTGAAAGTGGCGCAGAAAAAGCAGGATTAAAGACTGGAGATATTATTAAGAAATTAGACAATATTAATATTACAAAATTTTCTGATCTTACTGGATATATCAATTCAAAGAGACCTGATGATGTTGTTCAGGTTGAAATATTAAGAGACGATACTAAAATGACATTACCTGTCAAATTAATAAAGTCAATCACTTTTGATATCGAACGACTAGGCATACAAGTTAAAAATGCTTCACCAAAAGATCTTGCAAAGTATAAAGCCAAAAATGGCGTAGTAATAAGCCAGACGCTCACAGAAGCTATGAAACGTTATAGAATTGAAGGTCTCGTAATCTCAGAGATAGATGACGTGATGGTAAACTCTATTGATGATGTAAAAAACATTTTTAAGAACAAAAGTGTAAATGAGCCTGTAAGTATCGTTTTTGTAGATCGAAAAGGAGAACGCAACCGTTTTATCTTCGATTAATCAATACACACTTAAAAGTGAATGACCCTTCCATACTGGAGGGGTTATTTTTTTACATTAAATTCAATCACGAAATCGTTTGCGTACCCACTTAAAATATATACTTTTGCCGAAAATTTAAGTGAATTTACATTTTCGTAAAACCAAAACAAACCTTTTAACTACATCGTAATGAGTCAATCAGAAACGTACGAAAAAGAACTATCCTTTCAAGCAGATCGCCGTAGAGCAACTGTAGAGTTTATTAAAATTGCTAGTGATTTATGGTACGACAACGCCATAGAACTTGTAGTATTTAGAAATCAAGTAATGGATCGCAACGTGAGTCAGATTCTAGATTTACACGAGTATGCAGGTGCCTTTGTAGGGAAGCCTATCTCCATTTTTGATAGTGTTGAAATTGCAGAAGCAATCAAGCAACTTAACCTTCCTCCATCTAAGTTAGATATAGGTAAACTTACTTATGAGTATCACCTAGAGGATAATGCAAATGCAACTAGTTTTGTAGCGCAGCGCTTAAAGCCTGCCGAAAATGTAACTCCTATCGAGCCTAAGGATGTTGTTCTTTACGGTTTTGGACGCATAGGTCGTCTTGTTGCAAGAGAGTTAATGACTCGCACTGGTAAAGGTAGTCAGCTACGTCTTAGAGCTGTAGTTACCCGTGGTGTTGTAGATCAAACTGTACTTGAAAAAAGAGCAAGTCTTCTTAAAAGTGATTCTGTACATGGTGACTTTACTGGAACTGTGTCTATAGATGTAGAAAACAAAGCACTTATTATTAATGGTACTACGGTAAACTTCATTAGTGCAAATGCACCAGAAGATATCGACTATACTGCCTATGGGATAAACGATGCGCTGGTTATTGATAATACTGGAGCCTTCCGTGATAAAGAACAGTTAAGTAGACATTTAGTAAGCAAAGGAGCTGCTAAAGTACTTCTTACTGCTCCTGGAAAAGGGATTCCTAACATTGTACACGGTGTAAACCACCTAGAGAATAACCCAGATGAAATCAATATTTTCTCTGCGGCTTCTTGTACTACAAATGCTATCACTCCTATTCTTAAAGCGATTGATGACACATTAGGTGTACAAACTGGACACCTAGAGACAATACACGCATATACTAACGATCAGAATCTAGTTGATAACATGCACAGCAAGTACCGTAGAGGTCGTGCTGCTGCACTTAACATGGTTATTACAGAAACTGGTGCTGGAGCTGCAGTAAGTAAAGCGCTTCCACATTTTGAAGGGAAACTTACCTCAAATGCGATACGCGTTCCTGTGCCTAACGGTTCACTTGCGATACTTAATCTAGAACTCAATAAGAAAACAAGCATAAAGGGAATCAACACGCTTCTTAAAAAATATGCGCTTGAAGGAGCTCTTGTAGAGCAAATCAAGTATTCTATTGATAACGAACTCGTATCTAGCGACATCATAGGATCATCTGCTCCTAGTATTTATGATAGTAACGCTACAATAGTACGTAAGGACGGTAAAAACGTTGTGCTTTACGTTTGGTATGATAACGAGTATGGGTATAGCCATCAAGTTATACGCCTTGCTAAGTACATTGCAAAGGTGCGCAGATTTACATATTACTAGGATTATACTTGTAGGTGTTACGCTTTCGCGAAAGCGTGATGTAAAAACAAGATAGTTTACTAGTAAGTAATCTTGAGAACACACATAAAGCCACCTCCCGAGGTGGCTTTATCATTAAAATAACTAACGTCAAAATGCCTTGCAAAAAGTTAAAGTGATTAAGATGATTCTTAATTTTTAATAAAAAAGTCCAAAAGCTATATTTTGACGTATTTTTGTAAACCGAGGCAAGCATTAAAGCTATATTTTAGCCGCAATTATATTTAAACAACAACCTATATGAGATTTTTTACCAAAGCACTTGCTTTTATATTCCTCCTGTCATTTTCTGTGTCACAGGCTCAAGATGCTACCAAAACAATAGACGAACAATTTACCGAAGTCATTGAAGGTTCAAATAACTACCAGCAATTTAAAGTTATTGAAAAGGTAAAAATGAATCGCTTGCAACAAAATGCAAAGGCACGTATTGATGTATTACAAACAGAAATAGAAAATCTAAAGTCTGAAATGAATAAGCAGCAAACAGCTGCCTCAAAAGTAAGCGCCGACTTAGAAAAAATACAGCTCACGCTTGCAGAAACAGAAGAAGAAAAAGATTCTATAAACTTCTTTGGGATCCAAATGAGTAAAGGAAGTTACCAGACTATGATGTGGAGCATTATTGGTCTTTTATTACTTGGACTTGTATTTTTTATATACAAGTTTAGAAGTAGTAACGTTCTTACTAAAGAAGCACAACATAAGCTTGATGAAACAGAGGTTGAGTTTGATGAGTACCGTCGTAAGGCACTAGAAAAAGAACAAAAATTAGGACGCCAGCTTCAAGACGAGCGCAACAAAGCACTTAAGTCTGCAAAAGGATAGTCTGCTTATTTTTAAGAAAATCAAAAAATCTGTACTTTGTAGTACAGATTTTTTTTATGCATATACGCAAAGCAACTTTACAAGATTTAGATATCATAACGCCACTGTTTGACGGGTATAGGCAATTCTATAGGCAAGCTTCAAACCTGGAAGGAGCAAGCGTATTTTTGAAAGAAAGGCTTACAAATAAAGAGAGCACTATTTTCATAGCCTTTTATGACAGAGAAGAAACGGAAGCCGTAGGATTTACTCAACTTTATCCGCTTTTCTCATCAGTGAGTATGGAGCAAATGATGCTGCTTAATGATTTATATATATCTCCTGCGCACCGTGGAAAAGGTATAGGTACATTACTCATAAACAGTGCAAAAGAACTATGCTTATCATTAAAGCAAAAAGGCATCGTTTTACAAACAGAGACTACAAACCCTGCTCAACAACTTTATGAGCGCCTAGGATTTAATAAAGACCCCGATTTACATTACTTTTGGGCTCGCTAGTATAATACCCCAATTACAATAGCTCAACCTTATTAAGATTATGAGAATAGATATCATTACCGTTGTACCAGATTTACTTAAAAGCCCTTTTGAAGCTTCTATCATGCAGCGCTCAATTGCAAAAGGATTAGTAGATGTGCAGTTTCATAATCTACGTGATTACACAGATACAAATTATAAGCAAGTAGACGACTACCAGTTTGGTGGTGGTGCAGGAATGGTGATGCAGATTGAGCCTATAGATAAATGTATCTCTAAGCTCAAATCTGAGCGTGATTATGATGAGGTGATCTATATGACTCCAGATGGTGAGACACTAGACCAAGGGATGGCAAATACCATCTCTCTCAAAGGAAATATCATCATTTTGTGCGGTCATTATAAAGGAGTAGACCAGCGTGTGAGAGATCATTTTATTACCAAGGAAATCTCTATAGGAGACTACGTACTAAGCGGTGGAGAGCTAGGTGCACTTATACTCTGTGATGCGGTGATACGTTTAATTCCTGGGGTGCTAGGTAATGAGACTTCGGCGCTTACAGATAGTTTTCAAGATGGATTACTCGCTCCACCTATTTACACACGCCCAGCAGATTATAATGGCTGGAAAGTTCCTGAGATTTTAACGAGTGGTAACACTCCTAAAATTGAAGAATGGCGAGAAGAACAAGCATATATAAGAACAAAAGAAAGAAGACCAGACTTACTAGATGAGTAATGAGTACGCTTTCGCGAAAGCGTAAAAACCCACATTCTCAACACCTAGAAGTTTATAGCATTTTAAATTACATACCCAGCAAGGGAAGCATATGATTACAACAGACCACATAAAATCACTCCAAGAGCGCGTAGACGGCTTAAGGAGATATCTTTGACGTAGATCGCAAACGCATCGAGATACAAAACGAAGAAGAAAAAACCTTTGACCCTAATTTCTGGAACGACCCAAAAGAGGCTGAAGCCTTTATGAAAACCTTACGTTCTAAAAAGAAATGGGTAACAGATTATGAGGAGGCTCAAACCTTTGTAGAAGACCTAGAGGTGCTCTATGAATTTGCAAAAGAAGGCGAAGCTCCAGAAGAAAATGTACAAGCACGCTATGAGAAAGCGGCTAGTTTTATAGAAGATATCGAGTTTAGAAATATGCTCTCAGAAGAGGGTGATGAGCTAAGCTGTGTCTTACAGATTACCGCTGGTGCGGGTGGCACAGAGAGTTGCGACTGGGCATCTATGCTTATGCGTATGTACTTAATGTATGCAGAAAAACAAGGCTGGAAGGTAAAAGAGCTTAACTTTCAAGAAGGTGATGTAGCGGGTATAAAAACGGTATCGCTAGAGATAGAAGGTGAGTTTGCCTTTGGCTGGCTTAAAGGTGAAAACGGTGTACACAGACTGGTGCGCATCTCCCCTTTTGACAGTAATGCGAAGCGTCATACCTCATTTGCCTCGGTATATGTGTATCCACTTGTAGATGATAGTATTGAGATAGAACTCAATCCAGCAGACTATGATATTGTGACGGCAAGATCTTCTGGTGCTGGAGGGCAAAATGTAAATAAGGTGGAGACTAAGGTCCAACTTACCCACCACCCTACGGGTATACAAATCTCTTGTTCTGACTCGAGATCGCAACACGATAACCGTGCAAAAGCGTTACAGATGCTACGTTCTCAATTATACGAGCTAGAACTACGCAAGCAAATGGAAGCCCGTAACGCGATAGAAGCAGATAAGAAAGCCATTGAGTGGGGATCACAAATACGCAATTACGTATTACATCCTTACAAACTTGTAAAAGACGTACGCACCGCTGTAGAGACGGGTAACACTGATGCTGTACTAGATGGTAACATAGACCTCTTCTTAAAAGGTTACCTAATGATGATGGGACAAGAAGAAGCGAGTGATGAGCTCTAAAGAATATGAAGTATAATTAAAAAAGCCAATCTTTCGATTGGCTTTTTTTCTAATATATAGACTTATGACTTCTATATTTTTTCTTTTTTAAATAAAACTAAGGTTAATAAGAACCCTACAATTACAAGAATACCTCCTACCCAAGGCGTTGCTGCGACACCTGGATCAGATTCCACTACCATTCCGCCTACATAAGCACCAATGGCTATACCAACATTAAATGCTGCGATGTTTAATGCTGAGGCTACATCTTCGGTTCCTGGCAAGTATTTTTCGGCCATTTTTACCACATATAATTGCAATGCAGGTACGTTTGAAAAAGCAAGTATTCCCATAAAAAATAAGGTTACTATGGCAAAAGTCTGACTTGAAGCCGTGAAGTACAATACAAACAACACAATGGCTTGTAATGCAAACATCACCAATAATGCTTTGCCTGGTTTATTGTTTGAAACTTTACCGCCTACAATGTTTCCTATAGCTATTGCAATCCCATAGATTAAAAGAAATATACTAGTCATATCTGAAGAGAAGCCGGTCACTTTTTCTAACAATGGTGTTAAGTAAGTAAATGTGACAAACGTACCTCCATAACCAAATGCAGTAATGGCAAGCACCAATAAAATAGACGGATTTTTAATCACTTTTAATTGGTCTACTAATCTTAATGGAGCCGATTGTTTGATGTTTTTAGGAACCAAAACTAGACTTGCTATTGCTCCTATTAATCCTAATACTGCGACACCAATAAATGTTGCCCTCCATCCAAAATTCTGACCGATGTAAGTACCCAAAGGCACACCAGTTACAATTGCCACAGTAAGACCTGCAAACATTATAGAAATGGCAGTTGCTCTTTTGTCTTTTGGCACCAAACTAGCGGCAATGGTAGACCCAATTGAAAAGAATACACCGTGTGCAAAACCTGTCACGACTCTTGATAAGAGTAACAATTCAAAACTAGGTGAAATTGCTGCTAAACCATTACCAATGATGAAAAGCAACATAATGCCCAACAATAATTGTTTCCTTGGAATTTTACCAGTTAAAGCAGTCAATATGGGTGCACCTATGGCTACCCCAATAGCATAAAGGCTTACTAATAATCCTGCTGATGTTAATGATGTACCTAGGTCATTTGCAACTGTAGACAGCAGCCCTACAATTACAAATTCTGTTGTACCTATCGCAAAGGCACTTATAGTCAATGCCCATAGAGCAGCTGGTAGACTCTTCTTTTTAGTGACCGTTGTATGACTATCTATCGTTGTTGTTTTCATAATAATTTGTTTTTAATTGTTGGATACAAAATTCTATGAAAACAAAGGGGTGTACGAGGACATACCTCACAGTTTTAATGTGAGGTAGATCAATATAAAAATGTGATTTAGATCACTTTTAGCTATTAAAACGACTTAAAGTCTCTCTGGAAACGCCTAAATAGGAAGCTATTAATTTTTTAGGCACGCGCTGTATTAAAGCAGGTAGTTTAGTAATTAGGTATTGATACCTATCTTCTGCAGTCATAGTCAGTAATGACAACACTCTTTTTTGCAGGTTTATATAACCGTGATTTGATTTAACTCTAAAGAAATTAGCAACAGCCGGTACTGCAAGACAAATCTTCTCCCTATCTTCTAATGACAAGCAGAAAAATTCAGAATCTTCTAGACAATCTACAAATATAGTTCCTGGTTCTTGATGCTGAAAAGCACAGTGATCACTCACCCAGTATTTCTCCATTGCAAACTGGAGAATGTGTTCTTTGCCTTTATCGTCTATGTGATAGGCTTTCACAAGGCCATTAATAATCCAGTATTCAAAATCGACAGCCTGCCCTGCTTGAATTAAAAATTGATGCTTTTTTAATGTTTTAAAATGAAAGTGTGGCTCAATAAAATTCCATTCTTCATCTGTCAACGAGTATAACTCTTCAAAATGTTGTCTTAGTGAATGAAACTTGTTTTCCATAGTTCAAAATTACACTATTTACTAGAATCTTAATTAAAGATAAATGCTCATTTCCCATAGATTAACACGCCTCCATCCCTGGGAAGGCAAGCATCTGCCCCATCCCTACTGTAAATAACCAGTTACCGTATAAAGCATGCTCTATAGAAACCAGTGTGGTAGATCTTGTTTTCTTAAAGGTATAAGCAAATAATAACCCGCCTAAAAAAGTAAGCACAATCACTAAAGTGTTACGTAAAAACAAGTGCGCCATTGCAAACACAATAGCGTTTACCACAATAAGTAATCGCTTGTCTTTAAAGAAACTGCCATAACGATTAAAGAAAAAGGTTCTATAAATCACTTCTTGTGGCCATACAGATAAGAAGGTGTACACTAGCAATATCATCACCCATAATTTTGGGTTGCTCTGTGGTACACAAAACAAGCTAGAAGGCTGTAATATATACACGTAAATGGTAGTAACAATAGCTATAACAACAAGCTTCACAGCTGTCTCCTTAAAAAAAGACAGCCAGTTTATTGACCGCTCAACCTTAAACTTTACTGCCTTACTTCTATAAAGCATCACCAGTAAATATGTAAAACCTATTAAAACCGAAGCTACCTTGACCTTAAAGTCATAGGGTAATAATAGACTTAATGGTAGTATTATGAATAATATAAAAAACTCTGTGAGTACATAATACTTACCATTCATCATACCGTGATTGTTGTAGTGTTTTTCACCTCGCTTATAGTAAACGAGCTCTGTGTACTCCCTATATACTTAAGCGTAGTAAGCTTGGTTACCATAAAATTACGAAAATGCTCCATATCTCTTACCAGCACTTTGAGTAAATAATCATAGTCACCACTTACGTGAAAACACTCTAGCACCTCATCTAGCGCGGTCACCTCTTTTTCAAAAGAGTCTATTGCATTTTGAGCGTGCTTCTCTAGCTTTACGTGGCAAAACACCTGAAAACCTAGCCCTACGATATCCTTATTAACAAGTGTAATATACTGTGCAATCACTCCAGAGCGCTCCATCTTTTTTACACGCTCATAAATAGCAGTTACAGAGAGATTAAGCTTTGCAGAAAGCTCTTTATTTGTGATTTTGGCGTCCTGTTGTAGGAAACGCAATATCTTTTTGTCTATCTCGTCTAGTTTCATATTAGAAAAATTATCAGTGAGGGTTATTATTTTACGCTTTCGCGAAAGCTAAATTCTAATTTTAATCAAAAATACAGTTTTAAAATCTATAATCAACCTCTTCTGTTGACTATAAATCTACAATCACATACATTTACTAAACATAATTACAAGCTCCCCAGCTTAATAATTAAATGATAATTACATTGATCCTATAATTCTAACAACCAATGTGCTTGAACACCGAAACAGGTTTCAATTACAAAAACCGATATCAACCATGAAATTTAAACCCGCAAACGAGATTCAAGATTTACAGTATTTTGGAGAATTTGGAGGAGTAAATCCTTCTATTTCAGATAGCTCAACCTACACTTTTTTATCGGCAAAAACAATGTTTGACACCTTTGAAGGTAATGCAGATGGATGTTATTTATACTCGAGACACAGCACTCCATCAAACTTATATCTGGGTGCAGCTCTTGCCGCAATGGAAGGAACAGAAACGGCAAACGTTGCCGCCAGTGGTATGGGAGCCATTACCCCTGTATTACTACAACTCTGTGAAGCTGGAGATCACATCGTCTCTAGCCGTACTATCTACGGTGGAACGTATGCATTCTTAAAGAATTTTGCACCAAGGTTAGGTATCACTACTAGTTTTGTAGACATCACAAACCTTGAGGTAGTGGAGGCTGCTATTACAAAAGACACAAAAGTTTTATACTGTGAGTCTGTTAGTAATCCGCTTTTAGAAATTGCAGATATTGCAGCACTTTCAGCAATTGCCAAAAGGCATAACTTGAAACTTGTGGTAGATAATACGTTCTCTCCACTTTCTATTTCTCCCGTGCAACACGGAGCAGATGTGGTGATACACAGTCTTACTAAATTTATAAACGGTTCTTCTGACACCGTAGGTGGTGTAGTGTGCGGTACACAAGAATTTATAGATGCGTTACGCAATGTAAATGACGGAGCAAGTATGTTACTAGGGCCAACAATGGATAGTTTACGCGCTGCTTCTGTTCTTAAAAATTTACGCACTCTGCACATACGTATGATGCAACACAGTCACAATGCAATGTATCTCGCAGAGCGTTTTGAAAAGTTAGGATTAAGAACGGTTTATCCAGGGCTTCCTTCTCACCCAAGCCATGAAGTGTTTAATAGACACATGAACGAAAAATATGGTTACGGCGGTATGCTTACAGTAGATGTAGGATCACTAGATAAGGCAAATGCACTTATGGAGTTAATGCAAGAAAAGAACCTAGGTTACCTAGCCGTGAGTTTAGGATTTTATAAAACACTTTTTAGCGCACCAGGAACTTCTACTTCATCAGAAATTCCAGAAGACGAGCAAGCAGCTATGGGACTTACAGATGGTCTCATAAGGTTCTCAATAGGCCTTGATGCAGATATAGAACGTACTTATGAGATGATGAAATCTTGCATGGAAGAGATAGGAGTTTTACAATCTGTAGTGGCATAACTTTTTTCAATTTTGTTGATATGCGAGGGTAAAGAACTACAGCTTTATCCTCGCTTTTTTTTAAGAGACTTATTCTAAACACATTAGAACCAAGTAATTTGTGATAACTCAATAAGATAGCACTTTGAGTTATATTTATTTTTAAATCATATAAGATCTCACATCGCTGGTTTTTGCGCATACACCTTGCAGAATACCACCTATTATTGTAACATTACGGGTAGAAATCGCACACTCTCATGAACAAAGAACTGGAAGACCAAAAAAACCACCATATTGTTAACAATCGTGAATTAAATTTATGGGAGTCACTTATTCCAGTGGTAATACTCATGGGGCTTTTGGCTTATAACATTTTCTTTAAAGATGGTGAGTGGCTTGGTGAGTATTCTAATCAATACATCCTTCTTATGGGTGGAGCTGCTGCTGCAGTGGTAGGCTTTCTTAATAAATCTACCTTAAGAATTATGCTTGCCGAAGTTTGGGAAAATCTCAAAAGTGTCTTTGTACCCATCATGATTTTGTTTCTCGTAGGAGCTCTAGCTGGTAGTTGGCTTGTGAGTGGTATCATACCAGCTATGGTATATTATGGCCTTCAGGTTTTAAATCCTACTATCTTTTTACCAGCCTCAGTCATTATTGCTGCCATTATCTCCATTGCAACAGGAAGTTCTTGGACTACCTCTGCCACCGTAGGTATTGCATTAATTGGAATAGGTCAAGCATTGGGTATAGATGCAGGTATGATAGCCGGAGCGGTGATTTCTGGTGCATACTTTGGTGATAAAATGTCACCACTAAGTGATACGACTAACCTAGCCCCAGCAATGGCAGGTACAGACTTATTTACACACATAAAGTACATGACACTTACAACGGTACCTACAATTGTAATTACACTTATTGTTTTTATCATCATAAGTTTAAGTATAGACACTACTGGTACTGCAGATATCACTGCACTCCTAAGTGTTATTGATGACACCTTTAATATCACTCCACTCCTATTTATTGTTCCAGGAGTTGTGATTGCACTCATTGTAACAAAAACAAAACCATTAATTGCCTTAGGAGTAGGGGTTATTCTTGCAGCAGTGTTTGCTTACATTTTTCAGCCAGACATTTTAAACATACTATCTACTTCAAAAACAGATGCTATTCTCACTGCTATCTGGACAGATACCGCTATCGAAACGCCTAACGAAACACTGAACGAGCTTTTTAGTTCAGGAGGAATACTTGGTATGCTATGGACAATATTACTTATTTGTTGCGCCATGGTTTTTGGAGGAATTATGGATGGTATAGGAGCATTAGCTCGTATTACCAAAGCATTATTAAGTGTGGCAGATACCGTTTTTGGACTTTTTGCTAGTACAGTGATTTCTTGTCTTGGTCTCAATGCTATTGCTTCAGACCAATATCTTGCGCTTGTCATCCCTGGTAAAATGTTTAAGAAAGCCTATGAAGACAAAGGTCTTGCTCCAGAAAACCTATCTCGCACACTAGAAGATTCGGGAACTGTTACCTCCGTACTGATACCTTGGAATACTTGCGGTGCTTATCAAAGTACCGTTTTAGGTGTAGGCGTAGCGGAGTACATTACATTTGCCATTTTTAATTGGCTCTCACCTTTTATGACACTTCTCTTTGCCGGGTTTAATATTAAAATCAGGCAAATAAAGAATGCTCGTTCGGCGGCTTAATGTTAGAATTATTTTTAACATTGTTAGTGGATTTTGGGCTTATTTCTGCAGACTATAAGCATAAGAAATCTATAGAAATTGAAGAGAAAGAAGAAGGTAAACGTAAGCCATTTAAAAAGTTCTTTGGTCAACCTACGTTCATAGTAATCTTTATTTCAATATTTCTTCCCGCAACGATTTCCATAATCTACTTTAGTTATAAAGATCGAGTTTTAAATGTTCGGGATACCGAACATGAAATGGCTCAAATCCTCACTCGTATCCATTCATACGAATCTAAAAACCTGCAAACCCCATCTATAGACACTTTAATTAATGGTAGACCGCTACTTAAAACTTGGAAGACGGACTCTTGGGGAACAGCATATCGTTTAGTAAGAAGCAATGGTTTTTCTGTACATTCGGCAGGTAGAGATAGAAGGTTTGGAACAAGTGATGACCTCGTTTCAAAATAGGTTTTTACGCTTTCGCGAAAGCGTAACCACATCACAATACGCACTTAAAACTTAATCATAAGCAAAACCAATACTACTATAAAATTATCCCATTTTACAGTATAATATGACGTTACTTTTCTAAGTACTTTTGCACTCGAATAAAAAAACCTAAAACAATGACTTTAGTTGGTAAAAAATTCCCAAACCTTGCGGTAGATGCAATGGACGAAATGGGAGATACTTTTAAGATTAACATCTTAGAAAAAGCAAAAGAAGAAGGAAAGAAAATCATTCTTTTCTGGTACCCAAAAGATTTTACATTTGTTTGTCCTACAGAGCTTCACGCTTTTGAAGCTGCAAAACAAGCATTTGCAGATCGTAATACGCTAGTAATAGGAGCTTCATGTGATACTCCAGAAGTACACTTTGCATGGTTAAACACTGCAAAAGATAATGGAGGTATAGAAGGAGTAACATACCCTATTCTTGCAGATACTAACCGTAACCTTGCTAACCAACTTGGAATTCTTGACGTGACAAACGAGCGTTTTGATGAAGAGACTGGAACTGTAATGGTAGATGGTGATAATGTTACTTATAGAGCGACTTACCTTATTGATGAGGAAGGTACTGTTTTTCACGAAGGTGTAAACCATATGCCTTTAGGTCGTAATGTAGCAGAGTTCTTGAGACTTGTAGATGCTTACACACACGTACAAGAAAAAGGAGAAGTTTGCCCTGCAAACTGGGAAGATGGTAAAGAAGCGATGAACGCAAACCGTGATGGTGTAGCTAGCTACCTTGCTGCTCACGCAAACTAAAAAAAAATAGAAGCTATGATTCAAGAATTAGATCAAGATAATCTTAATCAGATTGTTGCCGAAAACGAGACCGTTGTCGTACAATACAGTGCTACATGGTGTGGTAACTGTCGTATTATGAAGCCTAAGTTCAAGAAACTAGCTTCAGAAAATGAAAACGTAAAGTTTGTTATTGTAGATGCAGAGAAGAATCCTGAGTCACGTAAAATGGCTACGGTAGATAACCTTCCTACTTTTGCAACATTTACAAAGGGATCATTTACTAATCAAGTACAGACTAATAAATTTGATGTACTTAAAGACCTTGTAAATGAAGTTACCAGTAATTAAGCACCTCGTAGGTTTTATAGAAGAAAATGACCAAGATTTTCTTATTGAAACAGTAGAGACACTTGAGCACCTTACAGAGGTTCCTTCTCTTAAAGATGAAGAGCTAGACGTTATAGGTGAACTTATCTCAAATATGTATGGAGCGCTAGAAGTGCATAAAGATATGCGTAGCGGTACTGCAAAAAAAGAGGCTCTTAACGGCTTTATGAAACGTGTAATGGGGTCTATAGATAATTAAGATCTCCTACACATCATCTTATTAAAAGTACAACCGCCACTGGCAGTTGTACTTTTTTTTATTCTCAATGTAAGTATACCAGAGCAACTTGATAAACTAATGTTAAGCGAGTGGTAAATGATAGTTTTTGTTTTACTTTTACGAGACAACAAAAAAATTAATATGGCAAATATAACTTTAGGCGGAAACGCTGCAACAACAATAGGAGAACTTCCAAAAGTAGGAACAACAGCTCCAGATTTTTCACTTTCAAAAAATGACATGTCTACTGCAAGTCTTGCAGACTTTAAAGGGAAGCGTGTAGTATTAAATATATTCCCATCGGTAGATACTGGTGTTTGTGCTCAATCTGTACGCACATTTAATGAGAAAATTTCTGGTGCAGAAAACACAGAGGTACTTTGTATTTCTCGTGATTTACCTTTTGCACAGGCTCGTTTTTGTGCTGCTGAAGGTCTAGAAAATGTACATACACTCTCTGACTTTAAATCTGGTAACTTCGGAAAAAACTATGGGGTAACTATTGCAGGAGGAGCCTTTGAAGGTCTTCACTCAAGAGCTGTAGTCGTACTCGATGAAACTGGAAAAGTAATTTATACAGAGCAAGTACCAGAAGTAGGTCAAGAACCTAACTATGAAGGTGCAATGAGCGCTCTTAAATAATATACATACCTTTAATGCTGAGTATATCACAAACTGCTATACTCAGCATTTTTTTAACTATACACCTCCACTCCATTGCCTATTAAATTTATTACTGGAAGACTTAAGGGAATGAAATACTCGCTACAAGGAGGTATACAACTTATACGCTCTGAGGCTAGTATTCAAGTACAGTTTGGCGTTGCCATACTAATTACTATTGCTGGATTATACTATAACATCTCACGCACAGAGTGGATTGCCCAAATATTATGCATAGGCCTTGTAATGACTGCCGAAGGTCTCAATACCGCCATAGAAGGCATTGCAGATTTTATACATCCAGACTTTCATGAGAAGATAGGTCGCATTAAAGATATTGCTGCAGGTGCAGTAGGTATCGCAGCACTAGCGTCTGTGATTGTGGCTGGGATTATCTATGTTCCTCGTATTTTTTAGGCTCAATTTTCTATTACTATATTTCTAGATCTTTTATGGTTTAGCCAACTTTATAAGGTTTTTGTGCAACTAAAAAAGCAGCCTCACTTTATTAAAATCCAACCCATTATCAGAGAATTGTTTTCAAAGGTTAAACTCTATTAATTGCGACTATCAAATGACATTTGCAAGTAAATACTATTAACCTCTAGGAGAGGTAGTTATTGTTATCGATATTTACAACTACCTACATATAAAAACATTAAATTCTGCACTATATGAAAATCATTTTCCTACTATTAATTTTATTTTCATCAAATATTCTAGCACAAAAAAAATATGCCTTTGATCGGATAAGTACATACAGTAGAGAAATAGTAAAACCTGGTGAGCGTAAAAAGGACAAAAATGATAGTATTACAAAGCTGCAGGTAATCTATTTAACCCAAGAAAATGACAATAGCTACTTCGCGCTGCTTACTAAAAAGGACTCCCTTAATTTCACTTTCAAGTTGACAGACCGTAATGGAGTTAAAATTACAATGGACATTTCAAGAATTCAATTTGAACAGCTAGAAACACTCGAAGCTCCTTGTAAAAATATCTCTGAGTACGTGAATCCATATAAATATCAAGTTAAAAATTACGATTTTACAGAAATTAAAGATACTATAATAGAAGGTGTATCATATAGCTCATATAAGCTTACTTCTAATAATTCAAAAAGAGCCAAAAGAAAGAAACTAGGAACTAATCTATATATTATTGATAAAAGTACTACTGAGCACTTACCCTTTCTAACATTTGCAACGGCCTATGAAGAGTGGAAAACTGTACGAAACATTCCAAATGGATTATTTATCGAAAAACACATGTTATTTTATTCTGGAAAAACGTTTATGAAAGAAAAAATAATAAGCACTCATAAAATACAAAAGCAAATAATTATAGCGTCTCCTTGCCTTTAATATGATTACTTTTAAATTTCTATACCTCTTATATTAATGGAGATTATTCATCTACCATTTTCAAGTATCTATAATTTACAGACTATTCATGATTGCCAATAAATACGAATCATAAACCAAGAAAACTTCCGTTTCAATATTGTACTTTTATCTCCCACCAAAAAACAACCTTGAACGCTTCTATGGCAAAAAAGAAATCCACGGCTAAAAAAACAAATACTAAGACTCCTAGAAAATCTATCTCCTTTAAATTGACGCGCCAGCAGCAAATCATTTTAGGATGCTTTTTATTCTTACTCGGTCTTGGCTTGCTGTTCTCTTTTATCTCATACTTATTTACCTGGAAGGTAGATCAAAGTCTTATTGCTACAGGAACGAGAGAAGACGAAGCCTCAAACTGGCTATCACTGGTGGGTGCACGCATAAGCCATTTCTTTATCTATAAAGGTTTTGGTGTTCCTGCGCTCGCACTTTGCATCCTTACTTCGCTCACTGGAGTACATTACATTTTTGATTATGCAAAGACTTCATTAAAAAGATTTTGGTTTTGGGGAATACTGCTTATGCTTTGGCTAGCTGTATTTCTTGGATTCTTCCATAAAAAGAATGATATCCTTGGCGGTACCGTTGGTTACGAAATCAATGACTTCCTACAAGATTATTTAGGTCTAACCGGAGCAATCATTGTGATGGCTTTTCTAGCTATTGTCTACCTAGTTGTACGTTTAAAACTTACACCAGAGCGCATATCTACGTTTATCAATAAACAACGTAGCGACCTCGCTGGTGAGTTTTCAGATGATGAAAAGGATCCTGTTATTGTAGATAACTCCTCTACTTACGAAGCCGAAGAGTTTTTAAAAGGAACTAAGGTTGAGGATGAGACCGCTTTCGCGAAAGCGGAAACCGTAACACCTCCTAAGCCATCTGCTTTTGAACAAAACGTTCAAGATTTGCAACCTACACTCACCAAAAAAGAACCTGAACCTACCAGCACTTTCCAAGTAACCGAAGCTCCAGAAGAAGAAGTTATTGAAGTAGAAGAAGTAGCTGTAGAGGTTGAAAAACCTATTGAAGAGGAAGAACTCACAGATAACTTAAGCTCAAAACTAGTTGCAGATTTTGGCGAATTTGACCCTACGCTAGAACTTGGCAAATTTAAATTCCCTCCTATTGATCTATTAAAAGATTATACAAACGGACAAGGAATCACGATTAATCAAGAAGAGCTTGAAGAAAATAAAAATCGTATTGTTGAGACTCTTAACAATTATAAAATAGGAATCTCAAACATAAAAGCTACCGTAGGTCCTACGGTGACATTATACGAGATTGTACCTGAGGCTGGGGTTCGTATTTCAAAAATTAAAAACTTAGAAGACGATATTGCATTATCACTTAGCGCACTAGGTATACGTATTATTGCTCCTATTCCTGGGCGCGGTACGATAGGTATTGAGGTACCTAACAAGAATCCTCGTATTGTGAGTATGCGCTCTGCAGTGGCTAGTAAGAAATTCCAAGAAGCAGAGATGGAGTTACCGCTTACACTAGGTAAAACCATATCAAATGAAACATTTGTGGTAGACCTTGCCAAGATGCCCCACCTCCTTATGGCAGGTGCTACGGGACAAGGTAAATCTGTTGGTCTTAACGCAATTCTAACTTCGCTACTTTACAAAAAACATCCAGCCGAAGTCAAGTTTGTATTAGTAGATCCTAAGAAAGTGGAGCTTACTTTATTTAATAAAATAGAGCGTCACTACCTAGCAAAACTGCCTGATACAGATGAGGCGATTATCACAGATAATTCTAAGGTGATCAATACGCTTAACTCTATGTGTATAGAGATGGATGCTAGATATGACCTTCTTAAAGATGCAATGTGCCGTAATATTAAAGAGTACAATGCAAAGTTTAAAGCTCGCAAGCTTAATCCAGAAAATGGTCACAAATTCTTACCATACATTGTACTCGTGGTAGACGAGTTTGCAGATCTTATCATGACTTCTGGAAAGGAAGTAGAGACTCCTATTGCAAGGCTTGCACAGCTCGCACGTGCGATAGGTATACACTTAATCATTGCAACACAGCGTCCATCTGTAAATGTGATTACTGGTATTATTAAAGCTAACTTCCCAGCTCGTATTGCCTTTAGAGTAACTTCAAAAATAGATAGCCGCACCATACTTGACACCTCTGGAGCAGACCAGCTTATAGGTCGTGGTGACATGTTGTACACACAAGGTAACGACGTGGTACGTATACAGTGTGCCTTTGTTGACACCCCAGAAGTAGAGCGTATTGTAGAATATATAGGTAATCAAAAAGCATATCCAGACGCTCATTTATTGCCAGAATACGTAGGTGAAGAGAGTGGCACAAGTCTTGATATAGATGCTTCAGATAGGGATGCTCTCTTTCGCGATGCTGCCGAAGTTTTGGTAATAGCTCAGCAAGGAAGTGCTTCTCTATTACAACGTAAACTTAAACTAGGATATAATAGAGCTGGAAGAATCATAGATCAACTAGAAGCTGCAGGTGTGGTAGGTCCTTTTGAAGGAAGTAAAGCACGTCAAGTTCTAGTTCAAGATATGGCTGGACTAGATCAACTCCTAAATAATGAATAAATAAAAATGAAAAAGAAACTTATTTTTTGGCTGGCACCTATCCTTTTTAAAAAAGTATTAGTTCCTGTCGCAGTAAAAGGTTACCGCAAATTTGCAAAACGTGCAATGCCAGTGGTATTGTTGTTATTTATGACCGCTTTCGCGAAAGCGCAAACCGCACAATCACTTCTTAAAGAGGTTGACACTAAGGTAAAGAGCTATGACAACATCGCTATTGATTTTAAATATGCCTTAAGCAATGAAGCCGAAGGTGTAAATCAAGAGACTAAAGGAAATGTAGTTATGGCTGGCAATAACTACAAGCTGTCTCTTATGGGGACAACGCAATTATTTGATGGAAATAACGTTTATACCATTGTTCCTGAAGATGAGGAAATCACCATTAGTGCAATGAGTGATCAAGATGAAAATGCAATCACACCTTCAAAAATGTTATCCTTCTTTAATGAAGGTTATACACAGAAGATGGACATTGTACAGAAAGTAAATGGTAGACAAATACAGTTTGTAAAACTTACACCTATGGATTCTAATAGTGACGTAAAATATACGTTACTTGGTGTAGACGCGCAGACTAAGCATATTCACAAGCTGATTATCACACAAAAAAATGGTACTAAAGTGACGATTACTGTAAATTCATTTAAGCCTAATCAACCGCTTGCCAAAAATGTATTTGTATTTGACAAAACAAAATACGCAGATTATTACATCAATAAATTATAATAGTATAATACTAGTAGCAAGGGCGCAGACTTCTTATTTTTGTTTGCGCCCTCAGCTTTTTACATGAAAATACTAGACCGATATATTCTTTTTACGTTCGTAAGAACCTTTCTGAGCATCTTCACTATTTTGATGTTCATTTTTGTTTTACAAAGTGTCTGGTTATATATACAAGAACTGGCAGGTAGAGATCTTGACTTTGACGTTATTGTCAAGTTTTTACTTTTTGCGATGCCTAGTCTTGTGACGCTCGTACTACCCCTATCTGTACTTCTCACAAGTATCATGACCTTCGGAAACTTTGCCGAAAATTATGAATTTGCGGCGATGAAATCCACGGGTATCTCATTGCAACGCGCGATGAAGAGCGTCATTTTCTTTGTGATTCTTCTTGCGATAGGTTCTTTCTTATTTGCAAATCATATAATCCCTGCCTCTCAAATTGAGTTTAGAAATTTACGCAGAAACATAGGTAAACTTAAACCAGCCATGCTCATACGTAGCGGACAGTTTAATGAGATTACTGAAGATTTTAACATGCGTGTGGCTGAGAAATATGGTGATAGAGATCAATACCTTAAAGACATTGTAATTCATCAAGCCGAAAAAGGAAGACTAGGTAACTATACTGTTATTATCGCTTCTGAAGGTGAACTCATAAGCTCCATAGACTCCCCTACACTTTCCTTAAAACTTACAGACGGTAATTACTATACCGAAGTTCAAAAAAAGGATTATAATGAGCGAAAAAGAGAGCCATTTGCAAAGAGCTATTTTGACACCTACACACTTAATATTGACCTGAGTGAACTAGATGCAGTCGATCTTGACGATAAGGATATCAATAATAGCTACCAGATGATGAATATTGTCTTACTAGACTCTAGCATCACAGAGTTATCAAAGCGATATGTGGACGATAGAACTACCTTTAGTGATAAGTATATACACAAGGCAAACTTGACATCACTAGACTCTCTATACTCTGGAGTTGCTGCCCCAGATAAAGTAGCTAAAGACACGCTTTTAGATAATTATGAAGTAAAAGATCGTGTACGTATACTAGAAATTGCAAAATCCAATTTGAATAATACCGTCGCAGATCTTGAGAATCGAAAGAATAAACTCAAAGTAGATGTAAAGCGTCTCAGTAAATTTGAAATATCCCTGCATGAAAAATACGTGTTAGGGTTTAGCTGTATTTTACTCTTCTTTGTAGGTGCTCCTCTAGGCGCAATCATTCGTAAAGGTGGATTAGGGCTTCCTATCGTTATAGGGGTTGTACTATTCCTCACCTTTCACTTTATAGGGATTTTTGCAAAAAATAGCGCCGAAGATAATTCTATAACTCCATTCGTTGCTAGTTGGCTCAGTACTTTTATCCTTTTACCGCTAGGTATTTATCTAACGTATAGAGCAACTACAGATCAAGGTATTTTTGATGTAGATATCGTTCCTGCTCCTATTAAGAGATTATTTGCCAAAAAGAAAGAAAAAACCATTATCGCTCCTACGGTTGATAAATCATACGTTCTTACCGAAGATGAGAAAGAATTATTAGACTCATTTTCTTCTAATCAACTTAAGGATGTTGTAAAGAATTACAAAAATCTTGGATATGCGAGCAACATGCGTTTAGCCGCCATAGACAGACTTGATCAATTAGGCATTACAATAGAACATCTAAGAGTTCAGGGATATTATCAAGACAGCAAATAACTTTTTGCGCTTAAAATTTACACACAAAACAAAGGTGTTCCCGTATCTTTGTACAAAATATTACCTATGCAAAAGACAGCATCTACAAGCGTCCAGCTACATACTATTGAAGAAGCCATTGAAGATATTAAAAATGGTAAAGTAATCATTGTAGTAGATGATGAGGATCGTGAGAATGAAGGAGATTTTCTAGCTGCTGCAGAAGCAGTAACACCAGAAATGATCAACTTTATGGCCACTCATGGCCGTGGTCTTATATGCACGCCCATTACAGAAGACCGTTGTGAAGAGTTACAACTTAACATGATGGTAACAAGTAATACAGATCCTATGGAGACCGCTTTTACTGTTTCTGTAGATCTTAAGGGCAATGGGGTTACAACTGGAATATCTGCCTCAGATAGATCAAAGACAGTACAAGCACTAATAAACCCAAATACAAAACCTTACGATTTAAGTAGACCAGGACATATCTTCCCGCTTAAAGCGAAAGAAGGAGGTGTACTACGTCGTACGGGACATACAGAGGCTGCGATAGATTTTGCAAGGCTCGCAGGTTTTAAACCTGCAGGAGTTATTGTAGAAATCATGAATGCAGACGGGACGATGGCTAGATTGCCACAACTCCTAGAAGTTGCAAAAACTTTTGACCTTAAGATAGTTTCTATTGAAGACCTCGTTGCTTATCGTATGAATCACGATAGCCTTATTGACAAAAAAGAAGACTTTGAGATCAAGACACGTTTTGGAGATTTTAGACTTCGTGCGTATGAGCAAACTACTAATGACACCGTTCACATAGCACTTACTAAAGGTGGCTGGGAAGATGATGAGCCAGTACTTGTACGTGTAAACTCTACTCAAATTAATAATGACCTTTTAGGCACACTTACAAACAATCCAGACGCAAAACTAGACGACATGTTTCGTGCGGTAAATGAAGCTGGAAAAGGTGCAATTGTCTTTATAAATCAAGAGAATGCAAGTGCAAATCTTCTAGGAAGATTAAGCGAACTAAAAACACTACAAAAAGAAGGAGAGATGAAAGCTCCTAACGTAGTTATGGATTCAAAAGACTTCGGCATAGGAGCGCAAATATTACATGACCTGCGTATATCAAAAGTAAAACTAATGACTAATAGTGAAGGGCTTAAGCGCATAGGTATCGTAGGCTACGGTCTTGAGATTGTAGAGCGTGTAGGCTATTAAGCACTCGTACATTATAAATTAAAAAGCCATCTCATTGTGAGATGGCTTTTTTTTTAGAAAAGTAATTACGCTTTCGCGAAAGCGTAAAAAACAAAATCCCAAATTTCAATACCTTATGAAATTTGGGATTCTTTATATATAGTGTCAAATTGCTTGACTTGTGCGCACAAAAAATGGCAAGCTACCTACATCACACCGCTACGACCATCTACCCTTGCTGCGTTCCCACCCTGGGGGATTCGACAGGAGCTGGTTGTGTAGGACTTGCCGCTGCAAAGATATAGCTTCTTTGAGAAGTCGCAAGGTTTTTTTGCCCGATTTTTTGTTTTAAATTGCCTTAAAATTCAACATCACATGACTGCATACGCTAAGCACCTCATTCTATTACTTTTACCACTTCTCATCATAGGCTGTGGTGATAAAGGATCACTAGATGGAAACTTCACAATCGAGACTAGTGCCATTAAAAATTCTATAAAAAATGGTGGAGAGATTGCTATTTCGCTTAAAGCGAAAAAAAATATAGCTATCGATTCTGTCGTTTATGATCTAGATGGACAGCGCTTAGGTAGTAATAAAGACACTGGTAAATACACCACTACGCTTACTTCGCCAAAATTAGGTGGCAGAACCTTAACCGCAACCATCTCTACTCCAGATGGAACGACAACTGCTACTCAAAAAATAAATATACTGCACACTAAAGCTCCTAAAGTATATGGTTATAAAATCATAAATAGATACCCACACCAAACAGATGCATACACTCAAGGACTAGAATTTGTAGGAGACACACTTTATGAAAGTAATGGAAGCTACGGTGAATCTACACTGCGAAAACTAGACTACAAGACTGGCGCAGTTCTCAAAGAAATAAAGCTAGACGACTCTTATTTTGCAGAAGGTATGACGATTATGGGAGACAATATCTACCAACTCACATGGCAAAAAAATACAGGTTTCATTTACAATAAAGATACTTTTGAAAAAACGGGAACATTTACTTACAATAAAAGTAAAGAAGGCTGGGGACTTACAAATGATGGTACCGTAATTTACAAGTCTGACGGAACGAGTAAAATCTGGACACTAGACCCTTCTAACCTTTCTGAGCAATCATATATAGAACCTACACACAATAATGGTATCATGTCTCAATTAAACGAGCTTGAATTTATTGATGGGAAGATATATGCAAACACTTACCAGCGAGAATCAATAGCCATTATTGATCCAAAAACTGGCGCGTTAGAGGCTCTTATAAACCTGAAAGGACTTAATAAAGAGGTTCAATCTGGTTTAGACCCAGATAATGAAGTACTTAATGGTATCGCCTATAAAGCAAATGAAGGTCGTCTTTTTGTTACTGGAAAGCACTGGAACACCTTATTTGAAATAGAGGTTGTAGAAAAATAGTCTGTTCCCTCATTCACAAAGGCGGTTCACTCATTATTACTATTGGCAAGATGCTTGATTAACTAGATTTACATCAGTTAATCTAATCATTATGAAAAAGCCTATCGCCATTACAATTCCAAAGCCATGTCATGAAGACTGGACTGCAATGACTCCTACAGAGCAAGGAAAACACTGTGCTGTATGTAGTAAAGAGGTCGTTGACTTCACATCGCAAACTACAACACAACTACGGGACCGTATAGTAAGTGGAGATTCGATTTGTGGTCGTTTTAGAAAAGATCAGCTGGATACTCCCATCTATGCAACGCGTGATAAAGGCAGGAGCTTTACTCAAGCGGCAGCGGCACTACTAGTCCCTATGGCAATGCTTTCGGTTGCTGAGACATCTGGACAGACCACAACTGAGACAATAATTATGGGTGATATTGCACCCGTTGAATTACCTATTAATGCGTATGATAGTTTAGGAATTGGTTCGCTTTCGCGAAAGCATAAAACTCCGAAAAAATTAATAACAATAACAGGTAAAGTGACCGACATGACTGGCCCATTACCTGGAGTGAACATAACCGTTCATGGAAATTCAAGAGCTTACCAAACTGATTTTGAAGGAAATTATAGTCTCAAAGTGTATCCTGGAGAAACGATTAAGTATAGCTTCTTAGGTTACGAACCGCGTACAATACTCATAGACTCACAACTTGAAATAAACGTGAATTTTAAGGATGAGGATCAAAACATGCTTTTAGGAGAAGTTATCCTACTTGATTACAAACAAATTAAGAAAGAAGAGAGAAGAGAAAAAAGGCGTCTCAAGAAAGAAAAAGGACACTAAAAACACTACACTTAATGCGTTATATTTGTTACAAACTACAACTACATGCGCAGTATATATCTACTCATCATTCTTGCTGGAATTACAACCTTTAGCTCTTGTCGTAATGATTTTGAAACGACAGCAAGCACGGGGAATCTTGAGTTTTCTAGAGATACTATTTTTCTAGATACTGTTTTTACAAACATAGGTTCTAGCACTTATAACCTTAAAGTATATAATCGCAATGATGAGGATGTTTCAATTCCTAGTGTGCGATTAGGACGTGGTGAGTCGTCAAATTATAGACTTAATGTAGATGGAGTGCCAGGGAGAACTTTTGAGAACGTAGAGATTCTTGCAAATGATAGCATCTTTGTTTTTGTAGAAACCACACTTGATATCAATAACATAGGCGATGGCTCTAATGATTTTTTATATACGGATGTTATAGAGTTTAATAGCACAGGTACAACACAACAAGTGGATCTAGTAACCTTGGTTAAAGATGCTATATTTCTTTTTCCAGAGCGTGATGGGGCTACTGGAATCGTAGAAACTCTTACCGTAAATAATGTAGAAACTTCACTTGAAGGACGCTATCTCATGGATGATGAACTTACATTTACAAATGATAAGCCGTATGTAATTTATGGATATATGACTGTAGGAGATCCTAATGGAATTGATGCTAAAACGCTCAATATAGAAGCTGGCGCACGCATACACTTTCACGCAGATAGCGGCTTACTCATTGCAGACAACGCGTCGTTACAAGTAAATGGATTATTAAGTACAGATACCGAGCTTCTTGAAAATGAAGTCATTTTTGAAAGCGATAGACTAGAACCCGTTTTTTCTAATGTTCCAGGACAGTGGGGAACTATCTTACTTACGGATGGTAGTGTAAACAACAGTATCAATTATGCGACTATTAAAAATGCCACCGTAGGGATTCTCAATGAGTCTAGCGCAAACAACTCAGCGACTCCTAGCCTTACTCTTAGCAACACTCAGATTTACAATGCATCTGCTGTGGGGTTACTCAATAGATTTTCGGCTGTGGAGGCTTCTAATACTGTGATTAACAATTGTGGTCAGTTTGCGATGCTTATACAACTAGGCGGTAGCTACAACTTCACACATAGCACCTTTGCAAATTACTGGACGCAAAGCTTCAGAAATACGCCCGCAGTATTTATAGACAATACGCTTCTCAGTGGTGATACCTTTTTAGTAGGCGAACTTGCTCAAGCAAATTTTACAAATTGCATCATATATGGTAATCAGAATGAGGAGTTAGGCTTTAATAAAGATGATAGCGCTCCGTTTAATTTTAAGTTTACCAATACTCAGATTCGTTTTGATGATGATTTTGGAGATTTTGATGAAAATCCGTTATTTGATTTTTCAAACGTAAGTTTCTATCAAGACATTATAAGAGGTGGAGATCCAGACTTCTTTGAGCCAACAGAAAACATGCTTCAAGTAGGAGAAAACACTGCAAGCAACGGCCTCGGACTTCAAAGTGCTTCAAACCAATTCCCGATAGATATTATAGGCACAAGCCGTACGAGTAATTCAGACTTTGGAGCGTATGAAAGTGTTGTGTTTCCTGAGTAACTTTTTACAAACTCAACCCTATCAAAAACGCACCATCATTACCACCTCTTGCTCCTTGACCATACACGTAGTCAAAACGCAATAACCTATATATACCCCACCCTACATTACCTATTCCTACGTTGAATTCTCTATAAAACGAGTTTTCATTAGTACTTAAAACGTGTGCACCTGCAATAAGATTAAAGTTCAGTTTATTTACGAGCGGGATTTTGCCTAGTATCCATCCCTTAAAATTGTGCTCAATGTGCCCTTCTACATACCCTTGATTTGTACTACGTTCATAGTAAGGTAAAACACCAAATCTATTGAGTCTCGATGGTTCTAGAAGTATCGAGCGATTACCATTAAAATGCTGTCTATCTATAAAACTAACGTCTTTTGCAGTTCCTAAAAAGGTGCCAGCGCGTAAGTCATAAGACATTCTTCCTTTATTACTTATATTAAATTCTTGTTCAACAATAAGGCGGAATTGATCAAAATTATAATCTGAAACGGAAGCTCCGAAGCCCTTTTCATATACCAACGTAAGCGATGGATACTTTTCTGAGGTTACATTAAATTTTCCGTTAGGATAACTGTAGTACTTCTGACCAAAATTTGTCGTAGCACTTAGGAGTAACTTTCCTAAGGAGTGCGCTTTAAAAACTCCATTCTCAGTATCCAATGGATTAAGCGGATTGTTACTTGTATACTCACGATCATCGTTCGGGAAGAATGTTTGATCTGTAGTATTAAAAACAGGATTACGCTGTTCGTAAGCAATAATTCCGTTTAGCTGTAAGCCATTGACTATCTCTTGTCCATAGTAGAGTTGCGCAAATTCCTTTTCGTAGTACTTGGCAAAATTTTCTTCCCTAAGGAGTGAGTATGCTGTATTTAAAATGGGAGATATTGGATTTGCATTATTTACTTGTAAAATATCAACTCCTCCCGTGACGCTTAAAGTAGCTCTATTGGTACGATTGAAACGTCTAGTAAATCCTAATGTATAACGCAAACGATCTTCTGAGAATCCATAGTTCGCTTTCGCGAAAGCGGAAAGAGATTTACTATAATCTTCATCACTCCAACTAGAATAAGTCGCTTGCATGGTTCCATTCCAACCTTGAACGGTATTAAACTGAATATTATTAATAGGTGGCGTGATTCCAAATCGCCATTTATTATAAGTATCTGTATAAGAATATCCAAAAATGGGCGAAGTAATCTTAAATCGATTGCCTCGGTCATCTATAGAATCTAGGTACTTCTTTGATTTTCTTATAACCTGTATGCTATCTTTCTTGATATAATCATTTATTTCAAGTGACGTTAAAGGCACGGGACGACTGCGCTCCCAGAATACACTATCTTTTTTATTTGCCTGGTCTGCAAAGGACAAAATCTCTGCCGAAAAAGAATCCTTCGTAAACTGAGGTGCAAACTCATAATCAGAATAAGCTGCTGTAAATCTACCATCACCTTTAAGTCCTAGAAAGCCAAAGCTAAAATCTATGACTTGTGAGATTTTCACCCACTGGCTAAGAGATTCCTCATATTTGAAATTCTGCTTAAAGTTCAGATTTTCTATAAATGGAAATTGAATCGCATTTCCATCTGTTTGCAAGTCGACCCCATAAAGTTGCCATGAGTCTTCTACAATGTATATGGTTCCAGAAAAAACACGATCATTTTCTCTGCGTGGCGTTACCGTTATTTTATTGATGAGTTGGTTTTTTTCATAAAATGTTCCTTCAAGATTATATTTGTAATAAGAAAATGCATTAGTGGCGATAGGCGAAATTATCTGCGCGTTGAGATCTAAGGTGTTTTCATAAAAAGAAAAATTTGCTTCACTCGCAGTATTAAAGCTAAAGCCGTTATCATCACCACTTACTTTACTTGCTACAATCACCTCGCTAAAATTATCCGGGCGTTGATATTTGATGTTCGATATGGTCTCACTTAAATAAAAAACTCCCGTACGAGTAGAATCTAGTCCGCCTCCCAAATCTCCTACCTCTTGCCCTAAAATTTTATCTGGTGCATCTTTTACCTTCCACAATCCTCTGGAGTAAAAGGAGGCTGTATAAGCCCCTATGTTTTGTAAATTCTTTTCTCGTAAAGATATTGCTCCCTGTATAATGCGATCTGCTGGATTTACACCAGCTTGCACGATTACCTCATCAAGGGATGTAGAAGATTCTTCCATTACAACAGAAACTGTCATTTCTGCAGAATTTACTCTTACTTGTTTTACAACAGTAGCGTACCCAAGAAATTGAAAGGTTACATTTAATGTTTCTCCTTGATCTATTGCCAATAATTCCAGAGCGTATTGCCCATCGCCATTAGTCGTGGTACCACGATTAGTATCTTCTATAAACACATTTACGAAAGGAAGTGCCTCACTTTCTTTGTTTACTACGGTGCCTGTAATCTGGGCAGTGGTTGCAAAAGAAAAAAGCAGTATTATAACTAAGGAAAAATATGTGCGCATTTGATTGTCTTAGAAAGTATAATTATGAATTACTAAAGATAATATACTGAGCACAAAGCCATATACGAATCTGGTCTTCATTATCTTTCTTGAGTATTGATGTTATGTCTGGGTGATCTACTAGCTCGTTAAAAAATCGCTCAACCTCTGTATCATCTATCTCAAAACGATTCTTTATAAAATAGGCATGATATTCATATAGACTTTCATACACGGCGATTTGTTTATCTATCTCCACATAACGTTTGAGCCTTTTAGTACGGCCAGTGATGGCATTAATTATAGGATCTACTTGAAGACTCCCGCCTAATAAACCAAGTAGATGAATAGGCTTAAAGTCTCCAGCTGTGTGTAACCTACGTTCATTTGCAGTTGGAATTTTTTGTTCTCCCTGAACAATTCCTACGCTTTGTACTGAAATATCCGGCTGATCTTTTACAACTACCTCATCTAGCTCATTCCTTTTAACTTCTAGCCTTATAGTAAGCAATGGCTCAAGGGCGAGTTTCTCAGAAATAATAGCATACTTATCTGCTGTAGATATGTGTGATACAAGTAATACGTCACCCACATCTACCTGTATCCAGAATATTCCGTTTTTATCTGTAGTGGTACTCCTTTGCGACTTGAGATTAGTCACGTGAGCAGACTCTAGAACATTATCTTCAAGAGTTACCTGTCCTTGCATAGACATAGGGAACTGTGCAACAACTTGGAAGGTGATAAATAATAAAAGTAGAAGTAATCTTAAACGCATAGAGTGTAGTACTCTATAAAAGACGTTATAAAATTATAAATAGTTGCCTAACAAAATGTTAAACTGACAAAATGAATTTTAATTATTAAAAGACTTCTTGATGCGATCTAAGTTTTTCTTGTTATCGCGATCTTTTATAGTCTCTCGTTTGTCGTATGTTTTCTTTCCTTTGGCAAGTGCAATTTCAAGCTTTGCAAATCCCTTCTCGTTTGTAAATAAACGCAGTGGCACTATAGTAAGACCAGATTTATTAACCTCACGTTCCCATTTTTTGAGTTCGCGTTTATTGAGTAATAATTTACGTTGATTCTTAGGTTGATGATTAAAATAAGTAGCATGGGAGTATTCTTGCACTGTCATATTAATCACAAACATTTCTCCGTGATCATTAAACTCACAAAAACTCTCTGCTATGGAGGCTTTTCCTTCTCGTATTGCTTTAATCTCTGTACCCGCAAGTACGATTCCAGCAACGAGCTTATCGAGTAATTCATACTCAAAGCGCGCCTTTCTATTCTTTATGTTAACCGTATTTGACATGATATCAAAGGTACAAAGTTGAAAAGAAATCTGAACTGAAAATAATCTTGAAATCAAAAAATTCACCTCTTGAGTCCTGTTCTTATTTTTAACAACAAAGAGATTGTATTTTTGCAGCCGTAATGCAAGATGTTGTAAGAAGTAATTATTTATAACGACCATACCATTCACAAAAAAACCTATATGTTTCGATCGCTTTCGGCTATTATCATAGTACTATTTATTACGAGCTGCTCTCAAAAAACACCTACTGCACAAGAGATTGTAGATAAGGCTATAGCAGCTTCTGGAGGTGCTCAAATTGAACATGCTAGTATTCATTTCAAATTTAGAGATTTCTACTACAGAGCCACTCGCAATAAAGGTTTACGCACCTTAGAGCGTTGTACGGATGCCGAATGCCAAGTACAACAAGACGTTATAAAAGATGATGGGGAATTTGTACGCTTTCGCGAAAGCGCACCTATCCCAGTAGCAGATAGCATGAAAAATCGTTATGCAAATAGTGTAAACTCTGTTCATTATTTCTCTGTGCTTCCATACGGATTAAATGATCCAGCTGTAAGAAAAAAACTAGTGGATGAAGTCACTGTGAAAGGGGAATCTTACTACCGCATTATGGTCACATTTGCACAAGAAGGTGGTGGTGATGATTTTCAAGATGAATACATGTACTGGATTAACAAAGAAAATTACCATGTAAATTACCTCGCTTATAATTATCAAACTTCTGACGGTGGCACGCGTTTTAGAGAAGCTTACAATGAACGTATTATAGAAGGAATACGCTTTGTAGATTATCGCAATTACAAACCAGAAGAGCAATTTCCTGCGCTTACCACGCTTGATAATCTCTTTGAAAACAACAAACTCAATCTTTTAAGTAAGATTGAGCTTGAGAATATCACTGTAACTATCTGTCCTGATAACTGCTAGTCTACAACAACTGCATTATACTTTTTATCAATCACCTCTCCCGTTTCATCATTAACAACTAGTTGTACATGATAGAGGTGAAAGTATTCAGACTCATCAATATCTTTAAAAGATTTGTCACCTAACGCAGCATTTGCAAAATTAGGAGTGGTATTACTATGCCCTACTACTACAATGTTTTTACCTGCAGTATCAAGTCTAAAATCTTCCGAAAATAAATCTTCCGGATTGTATGTTTGTATCGCAACTTCATTATCTATTGCTGTAGGTTGTGCAGTGCGCATGGTGCGTTTATAATCTGTCGAATAAACAGCATCAATATCTTTACCTGAAAAATAAGCTTTCCATCGCTCTGCTCTTTCTTCTCCTTGAGTTGTTAAGTCTGGATTACGATCACTAGCATCTGTTAAAACTTTTTCTGCGTGACGTATAAAGTAATAATTGGTGGTAATCGTGTTAGCAGGTGATTCCTTCTTTTTCTGACCATCACAGCTTATGGTTGTTGCAGTAACAACAAAGAGAAATAATAGAATGCGCATCATAATAATTTATTTTAAACTCAAAGATACATTTTTGTAAGGTCTCTTATAACCAACCGACATATATAGTGTCTTTCTACTTAGTTTAAGTAGCATAGATAAAATCTGCTATGAAAAAGCAAAATCCGCTTCCATAATTGGGAGCGGATTTTGTGGTTTATAGGTATTGCAAGACGTTGAGTTATGCGCAAAAAAAAACACAACCTAAGTTGTGTTTTTTTATTATTTCTACATAGAGAAATATTGTACTAGCGTGTAGGAAGCAATTAAAAATGAGGAGAATATTACATATACTCCTAAAATTAAGTTTCTTCCTTGTCTCGGATTTTGTGACGATGTTCTTTGTACTTGAGTTTTCATAATGTCGATTTTAATGATTGATTGATACTATAAAGACGACACTATACTCAAAATGTTACAGTTATGACTCTGATGTATCCTCAGTTTCTTCTGTATCGGTCGTTTCTTCCTCCTCTACTTTCTGACTTTCTGTGATTGCTTCTCTCAGTTTACGCAACTTAGATTTCCATAGGTTTAAATCTTCCTTATGACGTGCAATGTTCTTATGAACTTCTGCTACCATAGGGTTATCATCTGCTACATGCTGGAAGAAGCCTAGATTATTTTCTAGTTGGTTAATCTCTGCTTTTACCTCATCTATCTTCTTACGAATAAAGAAACGTTCTCTTTCAATAGCTCTTTCATCATCACTATCAACCATAATACTCATACGGTTCTCGTACTTGATAAGCTCTGCTTCTTTTTTATCTATATCAAGTTGCTTGAAAAGACCATCAAGTACTTTATTAAAGTCCTGATCGATATTTTTCTTAGCATAAGGAACACGGCCTATAGCTTTCCAGTCTTCTATAAAAGCCTTGATTGCTGTGAGATCTGCATCGCGCTCACCAGTCATCTTAGCTTCTTTTACAGTTTTCATTAAAGCTTGCTTCTTCTCTAGATTTTCTTGCTCCCCTGCATTTGCTTGCTTTTTAGAATCTTTCATGCGATCAAAGAAGTGATTACACGCATCTTTAAACTCCTTCCAGATTTTATCGCTATCCTTACGAGGTACGTGACCTACTTTTTTCCAGTCTGCTTGTATGCGTTTCATCACATCTAGCGTTCCTGGAATATCATCACTGTCCTTATGCTCTTGTGCTATTTTTACAAGGGCCTGCTTTTTTGCAAGATTATCGTATTGTTCTTTCTTTTGAGATTTATAAAAATCATTCTTCTTGTGGTTAAATAATTTTGTAGCCTCTTTAAAAGAAGCCCATGTCTCTTCGTTATTTTCTTTAGGTACTTTACCAGCCTTAAAGAACTCATCACGTAAAGCTTCTACTTTCTTGATTTTTGCTTGTACTGTTTTGTGAGCCTTAATATCGTCTTGAGCTACCTCTTTTATCTGGGCGATAATCTCATTTTTCTGTTCAAGATTTTTTACCCACAAAGCTTCTACTTCCTTCTGCTTCTCATCGCGTGCATCATGTATTTTCTTTGTAGCTGCACTAAACTTGTCCCAGATTTCATCACTATATTCACGTGCTACAGGACCTATTTCCTCTTTCCACATGCGGTGAAGCAATTGTAATTCCTTAAAAGCTTTATTAATATTAGGCTCTGCTCCTAGCTCCTCTGCTCTTTCTATAAGAAGTAACTTCTTATCAAGATTTTCTTTGAAGTGCTTATCGCGAAAATCACGATTTAAGTGCAGTAACTCATAAAATGCATCAATATGGAAGTAATAATCATTCCACACCAGATTGTAACGGTCTCTTGGGATGTTACCTGCATTGTTCCAGCGTTCTTGAATATCCTTAAATTTATTGAAGGTAGTGTTTACACTTTCTGCTCCTCCTAGTTCATCTCGTAACGCTTTTACTTCTTCTATTAAAGCTTGACGCTCTCTAAGGTTTGCGTTTTGATCCTTGCGCTTACGCTCATAAAATTCTTGACGTTTATTACGGTATTCGTAATACACTTCATTGAACGCTTTTTTAAGCGGAGAGAAGAATCTAAAATCAATAATATTTCCACCCTCGGCAAGAAATGCTTGTTTAGCCTCCTCTTGCTCTGCGTCAAACTGAGCATTGATTAAGGTGTTAATTTCTTCTACGTGATCTTTTATATCTGTAACTCTTTCATTTTTAATAAGCAATTGCAACTCTGCAATTAACTCCTCTTTTGAAAGAACGGTATAATCTTTTTTTGGCACTTCCTTTTTTTCGACAGGAGCTTCTTTAGTACCCTCTGTTGTTTCTGTAGCCGTGGCATCTGTTGTGGTAGCAGTGGCTTCACTTACTTCCTCTTTAGATAATTCAGTATCATTTGCCTCGGCAGCGAGCGCTTCTATTTCTGCATTCATCGTGCGATCTGCGGCAGGAGCCGTTTCTTCTAGATGCTCTTCAATACTTGGATCTTGGGGTTTCTTCTCTTCAGACATTTCTTTCAATGTTAGGGTTCTATTTGAATATAGGTAAATATACTATTTAGTGCGCACATATGGGCAATATGCAGCTTTCTAGCTGTTCCATATTGACCATGAGGCTTCTGCTTGCAATTCTAGCATGCGCAAACCATTAATTATTGTCGCTCCTTGCTCTCTTGCATATCTTAAAAAAGCAGACTCTGCTGGGTTATAAATCAAGTCAAACGCCACGTGAGTTTCATTTAAATACAGATATGGAATATCTGGAGACTCCTCTACATCTGGATACGTCCCTAGCGGAGTGGTATTCACTATAAATGTCTGACTCTCGATAAGTTCTCTATCTAAATCTTCGTAAGTTATTGTTGATTCTTTACGCTTTCGCGAAACAAAAACACATTGCACACCAAGCTGTTTCATTGCATAGTGTACCGCCTTTGATGCACCACCAGTTCCTAGAATAAGGCATTTTAAGTCTCTACTTACATAATCTGCAGTGCCAAATCCTACAAAAAGAGAATCTACGAAATGTTCTAATAATGTATCTCTAAAACCGATAAAGTCAGTATTGTATCCTGTTAAGCTTCCATCGCTTTCAACTTTTATGGTATTTACAGCGCCAATGGCTTCGGCATCTGTATTTAGATTATCTACTAGTGGTATTACATCTTGTTTGTATGGGATGGTTACATTATATCCTTTCGCGTAAGCGGGAGAAAAAAGATCTTTTAAGGCCTCTTTTTCTGGGACATCAAAATTCACATATGTTGCAGCTATCTCGAGCTTCTCAAATTTGTTTTTAAAATACCCTCTAGAAAATGAGTATCCTATATCTTTTCCTATGAGTCCGTATTTATCCACGAGCTTTTGTTCTTGTTCCATATTTACCTAATGCCACGACCATAAAAATACCCGTAAGGATAAAAAATACCGCGAGCACATTTTCCATATTAATTTCTGTAGGCAAGTAACGATCATAGTTATCTAGTATGGGACTGCCGTTTCTATCTATCGCTATCTCCCCTAAAGAATCCCTTTTAAAAACTTCTAACTTCCAAGGCCACACAACGCCAAGCGAGCCTATAATAAAGCCCAAAATCGCAGCATTAGTCGCCCATCTAAACTTTTTGAGTAAATAACTTAAAAAATGAGATAATGTCACAAGACCTGTAAGTGAACCAAGCGAAAAAACGATAAGAACGGTAAGTAAACGCATATGCTCAGGATCATCTACAAAGCTAAAATCACCTCCGAAAACACTCGTCATTGTGACAAACAGTGCATTTACAGCATCTACAAGAAGTAGTACATAATTACCTAGAAGTATAAGAATAAATGAACCTGAGAGTCCCGGCAAGGTCATCCCAGAAACACCTATAATACCACATAGGAATACAAAAATGAGGTTGTCATTTTCTTGAGCTGGTTCCATAAGACTTATAGCCACACCAAATATAATCCCAGATATGAGCATCACAATATTGCGCCTCGTCCACTCTTCAAAATCCTTTGCTATATAATAAATAGAACCTATAATCATCCCAAAAAAAGCACTCCAAACGAGTAAAGGATAATTGCGAATAGCGATATCTAGCAGTAGTGAAACGCTGAAATAACTAATAAGCATACCTAGAATAAGTAGCCCTAGAAATTTGCCATTTATATATCTCCAGAAACTTTTGAGACGACCTCCAAAAAGCAACTTTAAAGCTTTACCGTTAACTTTTTGAAGCGAGTAAATAAACTCTTCATAAAAACCTGCTACATATGCGACTACTCCTCCAGAAACTCCAGGCACCTTATTTGCAGCACCCATTGCTAGCCCTTTGAGTACTAGCCAGACTTTATCAGAAAGTGATCTAGTCTCAGTCTGCATAAACTGTTTTTTTAACCGCAGCTCTTTCTAATAGTAAAATAAGTGCAAATCCAATTACGGCAAATACCACCGCATACAACACCTGAGGATCACCATCAAAAGAAGATGGTAAAATACTCTCAGCCTCTACAGGAACTTCCTCTCCGTGTCTATCTATTCTAGTAGACAACACTTCTTTCCATGGCCAAATTTTATTGAGCGAACCAATCATAAAACCAGTAAGCACGGCTAATGTGATTTGCTTTTTATGTTCAAACATCCATTTAAGAACTTTTGAAAACAATTTGAGTCCAACAACACATCCTGTTCCAAAAAGTATAATCTTGAATATCGCAGTACGGAGTAGTGCCCAATCTCTAGCTAGCAAAGCATCTTGAGCATCTGTAATTGTACCTAGTACCATACCGTATGACCCTAAGAGTACTAGAATAAATGAACCAGAAACACCGGGAAGTATCATTGCTATAATAGCTATACAGCCAGAAAGAAAATAAAACCACCACACATTAGGCGCCTCTGAAGGTGCTGCAATGGTTATAAAATAGGCTACGGCTACGCCAAGTAACATGGCTATAATTACTGTAGGATTCCACTTAGTGATTTGTTTTCCTATGTATAAAATACTCGCGAGTACTAAGCCAAAAAAGAAGGACCATACCATTATAGGGTACACTTCTAACAAGTATTTAAAAACGCGTGCAAGAGATAATATACTTATGGCAACTCCAAGAAAAAGACTTCCTAAGAATTTGAGGTTGTATTGTTGTATAGCTGCTTTTACACCCTCTTTTTTCCATACTTTAAGCACACCAAAATCTAACTTATCAATTGTTTCAATAAGTTCTTGATAGATTCCAGATATAAAGGCGATAGTTCCTCCAGATACTCCCGGAACAACATCTGCTGCTCCCATGGCCATACCTTTTAAAATGACAAGTAGATAGGAAGCTGATGGTTTAGGCATAGGTATTTATTTTTTCGCGTCAAGCTAAAATACTAGCTTTCATAATAAGCACCTACATTTCTACAAGATTTTAGAATAGTATTAACCTAAGTATTGCTTTACTAGTTCGAGTACTTCCTTTTTACTCGCCGCATATGGGAATAATTCTCCTAGAATAATAGAGAATTCTGGCTCGATTTTCAATCCATTTATGAGGAAATAACGTCCCTGAACATCATTACCGTTACTATAGTTAAGACCAGCAAGTCTAAAGGCAATTTCTGCGCTTTCTGGATAAAACTCCATTGCTTGAGTAAGGTTTGTAATAGACGCATTGGGCTCACCTAGCTGCACGAGAATGTCGCTTCTATATAACCAGGTTTCAAGCTCATAGTTTCCTAATTCTAGGGTACGACGGTAACCCTCCTCTGCCGCTTCAAGAAATTTAAGTTTATGATTTATAGTAGCATATCGTTTCCAATAGAGGACATTATCACTATCAATATTTATTGCTTTATTTATATAAAATAGGGCTTTTTGATAATCTAACCTTTGCTGATAAAAATCTGTGATTGCCATCCAGCCATTATCTAACAATGGATCTTCATGCACACAACGTTCAAAATGCTTAATAGCAAGCTCATCGCTTCCTAGCTTATCATAGCATTTACCCATACGTAATAATGCAAATGATGTAGGATCTTCCAGCTCTAAGGTAATTTGATAATTTTCAAGCGCTTCATTGTATCTCCCTAGCTTTTCTAGCACTTTTGCCTTTTCAAGATAAGCCCCTACAAACCTATCATCACTTATAATTGCAAACTCATAAGATGATAGTGCCTTCTCATAGTTTTTAAGTCCAAAGTATTGTTTCCCTATTTGATGCCAAGCAACTTCACAATACGGATTATTATCTAAAAACATATTTAGATAGTCTATCGCTCCGTCGTGCTCTTCTAAGAAATCAAAACAGTAAATTACATTATACAGCGCGCTATAATCTTGGTCATCTACCTCTAGGCATTTCATGAAGTTAAGCTTTGCATTTTGAAAATCTTCTAGAAATAGGTACTCCATTCCTATGAGAGAATACACATCTGCCGGGTCATCAGTTAGGTCTACAGCTTGCTCAAGCAAATGGATTGCCTTCTCGTGATCATCCTGCTTACTATATATATTTGCTTTTTGAATATAAACTTCTTCGTTATGAGGATCTAACGAGTGTAGCTCCGTGAGAATAGCATCTGCTTTGTCAAATTTATTTTCAAAAATAAATAGTTCGGCTTTAAAGAGTCTTAAATTTGAAGACGTGGGATGCTGGTCTAGACCTAGCTTTACAGCTTTTCGCGCAAGCGCAATCTTACCACTTTCAATGTAATGATTTGCAATATTCTCAAATTCCTCAGCATCAAAGAAAACTACATCATTAGTCTTAAGCATAGACTCAAAGCGCATAAGCGATATACTATTTCCTTCTTGTCCAAAATCCATAAACGACATTTTTGAATTACCATTTAGATAAATGTAATAATACTTATGAGTACTGTTATAAAACTAAAACTTAGTTGTCAACATATTAATGAACAGCCAAAAATCGAGCCAAGTTGAATCAATAACAAAATATTGTCACCATGCTTAAAATCAAGTAATAACAATAAATATAAGGATTAGAAAATTATAGATACAATCTATAATTTAAAATCCGTAATTTCCATTAACACAAATAACGAGCATAATCAATTATGAGTAAAACACATTATAAAGAGACGCAGCCTTTTTATTTGATTGGGATAATATGCGTAATCTCAATTGCTTTTATGACCTATTTCATTATCGAGCAGTGGATAGATAATGATACCGCTGCCTATACGCTAATTGCTTGCTGCCTTCTTTTTGTTATAATTCTCATATTATTTTACAAGCTAGATATTATTATCACTAGTGAGTATGCTATTGCTAGTTTTGGGATAGGGCTACTTTATAAAAAGATCGCTATAAATGACCTAGATATAACCACAGCGAGAGGTGTAAAGATACCTTGGTACTGGGGCATAGGTATAAGGTTCACTCCTGAGGGAACTTTATATAACACTCATACTGGAGGCAATCTCCACTTAAAAACTAAAAATAAAATGAATGAGTTTTTTGTAAGCACTAGCAATGCCCCATCTATAATTGCCTCAATAAAAGAAGTTCAAGTCCCTAATAATACTTAGACTTTCCTAGGTAGGCTTTTATAATGTCATTCCACTCTTTACTTATGCGAGCTGCGGTTGTGTATGGAATTTTATACAACGCCTCATAATCTGTATATCCAGTTTTAAGAAGCTCTTCTAGATAAAACAGTGTAGCATTTACATCCCCTTCCCTTGCACTCAATGATATAGATTGAATAAATGCATCCTGATTATTAGGGTTTACTAGTGACCTCAATACGTTTGCAAATAGCAATTGCTCAATCTTAGTATCCTTACGCTTTAATATTTTATACTGTAATTCAACCTCAGATTGTACAAATCTCTTTAAACGCATAGCCGACTTGCGTTTTATCATTGAATTGTCTGTACTGTCTATTTGTATATCAAGTTCGTCCATCTGGTAACTCCACCACCCTAGATTATTAAAGTAGCTATTACTCATATCCTCTCGGATATTATATTGAAACTCCTCTGCCATAAGGTCTTCACCGTAACTAAACATAGCATATATATCGCGATCTGATCTATAATTCTTAAGTCGCTTGATGTTATCTAAAAGCTCTTTCTGCTCGTCGATGTCAAGGCGCTTTTTATACTTGTCTTTAAGTGTTGATACAAAATCAAAAGCATTAAGACCATCTTGCTTTCGGTACATTGTTTTCCCAAAGGCTACATCACTATTATAATAAGATTGGAGCTTCTGCTCACTCGTAGTTTCATCTATCAAAATAGCCGTAAGAGCCTCTGCTATATATCCTGCGCTAGGCCAGTCTACACCATCATAGGTGTGATAACTGACCAGATTTTTTCTCAGACCATAATTACGACTGTAAGATCTTAACTTGTAATACTGACTGCCCTCATCTGGAGAAAGCAAGGCTATTTTAAGATTCTCATTACTACGAAGACTTTTTTTATCTAAAAATGCATTTCCTATTGCTATGACTCCATAAATAGATGTATCTGCCTGTGCTTGTGATGTTACAATGACACCATCTTTTCCATATCCCGAGAGGATAATTTTATCTTTATCAATTGCGTACGCTTGAGATAGCTTTTCTATAAATTCTTTACTCTGGTTTATAGCTATCGAAAGGGTATCACTTAGTCTGTAATTTGGGCTAGCTATTATACTCTCTGTTAATCCTGCACCTATAGAAAACTGCTGTACCGCACTTGACCCGCGACCTAGCTCATCATAAATTACCACAACCGGATAGTTAACGGCTTCCTTATAATCTGCTGGTAGATATAAAGAATAGTTATCTGTCGAATTATCAAAGGTTACTTGTGGAATAACTACCCCTTTTACAGGTGTTGATTGTGCAACTGCAAGTGATGAAATAAACAAGAAAATGTAAAAGTACCGCATAGCGTTTTTTTGATGAATCTAGCAGGTATCAAAAACCGTGCACAAATAAAGGTAGTACAAAAAACAATATTTTTCAGGCACTGATTGTGCAAAATTTATTTCTGTATTTTTAAAGAACAAAACCAATCCAAATGAAATATAGAATTCTAGTTGTAAGTTTTTTAGTACTCGCTTTCGCGAAAGCGTTATCACCTCAACTACACGCACAAGAGTACTTTACAGGAAAGTACGCACCTTTTGACGCTGCAATCCCTTCTCCAGCACAATTTCTAGGTTATAAGATTGGTGAACAACATACACGCCACGATCAAATAGTATCCTATTTTCAAAAACTAGCCGAATTATCACCTAGAGCAACCTTAAGTGAATATGGAAGAACTCACGAAAACCGCAAACTCGTTATGCTTACCGTATCGAGCATTAACAATCAAGAGATATTACCTACGCTTAAAAGCCAACACCTCGCCTTTGTAGATACCCAGCAACGCGCGACCAATTATGATGATATTCCCGTTTTTATACAGCTAGGTTATAATGTGCATGGTAATGAGCCATCCAGCTCTGAAGCGGCGTTACTTACCGCATACACGCTCGTGGCATCACAACATCCAGAAATCGAAAAATATAGAGAAAACAGTATCATATTTATAGACCCTACCATAAATCCAGATGGCCGTGACCGCCACACACAGTGGGCAAATAGTTATAAAGGCTCACCACTAGTTTCTGATAATATAGATGCAGAGCATACAGAAATGTGGCCACGCGGACGTACTAACCACTACTGGTTTGACTTAAACCGTGATTGGCTACTTGCCGTAAATCCAGAAAGCCGCGGAAAATTAGATTGGTATCACGAGTGGTACCCTAATGTAGTTACAGATTTTCACGAGATGGGTACAAACAGTAGTCACTTTTTCGAACCTATGCTCCCCATTGGCAGTATGGATCCTATTATGCCTAAAGAAAACTACGAAGACCTCAACAATCTTTTTGCTCCTTACTTTTCAAGTGCGCTTGATGAGATAGGTAGTTTTTATTTTACAAAGGAATCTTTTGACGGCACCTATCCCGGTTATGGATCGTCATATCCGGATCTTCAGGGAGCACTAGCACTACTTTTTGAACAAGCAAGTAGTCGCGGGCATCTTCAGGATACAGATTTCGGAACTATAAGTTTCCCATTTACGATTAGAAATCAGTACACTTCTGGAATGGCAACTGTAAAGGCTGCAGTAGAAAATAAAGGTACTTTACGTAAGTACCAGCAAGATTTTTTTAAGTCCGCTTTCGCGAAAGCAAAAACAGATCAAGCAGCCGCTTATGAATTTGGAGATCCTTATGACGCAAACAGAACAAAAGCTTTTATAGACAAACTTCTCAAACATCGCATTAAGTTATATGACAAAGGAGATGGTCGTTATGTAGTCCCTACGCAACAAGCGCAAAAAAGAATGGTGCAGTCCTTCTTTGAAACCTATAAGAAATACAGAGACAGTGTTTACTATGATGCAAGCGCTTGGTCTGTGGGTAATTTTTACAACATGCGTCACAAAGGATTGTCTAGCACACCGAACTTGGGTAACGAAGTTACGTCTACAGATGAGCTCACTAAGGTTCAAATGGTAACAAAAACAGATTATGCATATCTCATCGATTATGATGATTATAATGCGCCTGCTTTGCTTGCTTATTTACAGCGTGAAGGTCTGACGGTGGCGACGGCGTTCAAACCTTTTACTGCAAAAACAACGAGTGGTAATCGTGACTTCAACTACGGAACACTAATGCTGCCTGTAAGTCGTCAAGAAAAAACTCCAGAAGAAGTGTATCGTATTATTACATCTGGACAACAGAAATTCCAAGTGCCAATCTATGCGGCAAATACCGGTTTTAGCATCAAAGGAATTGACTTAGGAAGTCAGAATTTCCGAAAAGTGGATACTCCAAAAGCGCTTATGATTATAGGAGATGGGACAAGCTCGTACGAAGCTGGCGAGATATGGCATTTACTTGATACGCGTGTACATATGCCTATTACAAAAGTGATGAGCAACAACCTTAACAGGGTAGATTTAAGTAAATACAACACTGTAGTAATGGTTTCTGGAAGCTATGGAAATTTATCTAAGCGATTTCAAGAAAATCTCACTTCATGGGTTTCACAAGGAAACACCTTAATTACTTCTGGAACTGCAAGTAGCTGGGCTATCAAATCAAAAATAGCCTCTGGAACGCTCACAAAAGAAAACAAGAAAGACTCTACAAAAACTATGGAGCGCGAGCCTTATGTGAATCAAAGACCTAATCGAGGAAAAGAGCGCCTAGGTGGGGCTATTTTTGAAGTAGACTTAGATCTTACCCACCCACTAGCTTTTGGATACAGGTATGACAAGCTGCCTGTATATAAAAATAATAATGTCTGGTTGCAGCCTAGTAAAAATGAGTATAACACTGTTGCTCAATATTCGGCGATGCCACATATAGATGGTTATATTTCTGAGAAGAATCTCAACACCTTTATGAAAAAGAGTGCATCTCTTGTGGTCTCTCGTAAAGGACGAGGACGCGTCGTGATGTTTGCAGATAACCCTAACTTTAGAGGAAGTTGGTATGGAACTAACAAACTATTTTTAAACGCAATCTTTTTCGGAAGTTTAATTAATTAAAAGCTAGCGCATCTCTTATTATGAAATGGGTTTGTTGTGCTTTCGCGCAAGCGGAATGTTAAAAATCACAATATGTTGCTGTAAGAAACGTTAAGTTAAGATAACTCTTACAAAAAATTAATATTCTCACACGCAACCTTTTACATAGATTTGCATCTATAGATTATAACTAACATTATCCCAAGATGCAAGTAGAAATAAAAAACAAACCTATTCTCATTGTTTCAATAATCGTTCTCTCATTATGTGCGTTGTTTTTCTTCTTTCTTTAAGAACTTGAAATAACTACCTAATTAAAATAAAAAAGCCCAATACTCTTTCGAGTATTGGGCTTTTTTGTTGCTAGCTGTGAGTACTTATGATCTCACTAGTTTTTTATACTTAATACGCTTAGGCATTAGATCTCCACCTAACCTCTTCTTCTTATTCTCTTCATACTCAGAGAATCCTCCTTCAAAGAAATATACTTGGCTATCTCCCTCAAACGCAAGAATATGTGTACAGATACGATCTAAGAACCAACGGTCGTGACTAATTACTACGGCACATCCTGCAAAGTTCTCTAGTCCTTCTTCTAGCGCTCTTAATGTGTTTACATCAAGGTCGTTTGTAGGCTCATCCAGTAACAGTACATTTCCTTCTTCTCTTAGTGTCATAGCAAGGTGCAAACGGTTGCGCTCACCACCAGATAGTGTTGCCACTTTCTTATTTTGCTCACTTCCTGAGAAGTTAAATCTACTTAAATATGCTCTAGAATTTACTTCCTTCCCTCCCATCATGACAAGCTCTTGCTCGTCTGAGAAGTTCTGCCAGATGGTTTTGTCTGGATCTATATTACTGTGACTCTGATCTACATATGCGATTTGAGCAGTATCTCCTACGGTAAAGCTTCCTTTATCTGGAGCTTCCTCACCCATAATCATCTTAAAGATAGTAGTCTTACCAGCTCCGTTAGGTCCTATCACTCCTACAATACCTGCTTGTGGTAAGTTAAAGTTTAAATCTTCATACAGTAATTTATCACCAAAAGCCTTACTTACTCCTGATGCCTCAATAACGTTAGTACCAAGACGTGGCCCGTTAGGTATATAGATTTCTACCTTCTCATCTACTTGCTTCTGGTCTTGACTCATCATCTTGTCATAGTTCTGTAGACGAGCTTTTTGTTTAGTCTGGCGACCTTTTGCCCCTTGACGTACCCACTCCAGCTCGCGCTCTAATGTTTTTTGACGTTTTGAAGCTGTTTTATGCTCTTGCGCCATGCGCTTAGATTTTTGATCTAACCAAGAAGAGTAGTTTCCTTTCCAAGGAATTCCCTCACCTCTATCTAGCTCAAGAATCCATCCTGCTACATTATCAAGGAAATAACGGTCGTGCGTTACGGCAATCACCGTTCCTTTGTATTGCGCTAGGTGGTGCTCTAACCAGTGCACAGACTCTGCATCAAGGTGGTTAGTAGGTTCATCTAGTAATAACACGTCTGGCTCTTGTAATAACAATCTACATAATGCCACACGACGCTTTTCTCCACCAGAGAGCACACCTACTTTTTGATCTGCCGGTGGGGTGCGTAGTGCATCCATCGCGATCTCTAGTTTTGTATCTAGCTCCCATGCTCCACGTGCATCTATCTCATCTTGTAAGACAGCCTGGCGAGCCATAAGCTTATCCATCTTATCTGCATCTGAGTATACCTCTTCTAGACCAAATGAATCATTAATCTTATTGTATTCATCAAGAATAGCAACCGTTTCTGCAGCTCCTTCTTTTACAATCTCAATTACGGTTTTTTCTGGATCTAGCTTAGGCTCTTGCTCAAGATACCCTACAGAAAATTCTTTATCTGAAGTTACATCACCTTGAAAGTTTGTATCTAATCCTGCGATGATTTTCATCAAAGTAGATTTACCAGAACCATTAAGACCTAAGATTCCTATTTTTGCTCCGTAAAAGAAGCTTAGGTATATCTTTTTAAGTACAGGTGTCTGTGCTCCAGGAAACGTTTTTGAAACGCCCTGCATTGAAAAAATGATCTTTTTATCGTCGCTCATAATTTGGCTTTTGGCTCTAAGCTGTATGCTTTAAGCTAGTTGTTTTATTGTTAGTACGCTTTCGCGAAAGCGCACTAGGTATCATATCCTTTGTTGTAAAATAGGATTTTACGATGCAAAGGTAATTAGTTACTCAATCATCCCTTAGTATTAATTGGAATATTATGCTGTGTTAATTGTGTGAGCATTTCTGGGATATCTGCAGGCTCTAAGAATAAGTTCTTTATTTTCTTATTCTTCAACCTTAAAATGAGAGATCTATGTCCTGTAAAGGCTGTTTTATCTTGAACGTAAGCAATTTCTGAAAGGCTAATCTCTTTCTGCCATGAAACGCGAAAAATACTTAAAACACTCAATATTAAAAGTACGCCACCTAAAGACCCTGTTATAATAGTAAGTATATCAACATCAGTATTCTTGAAACGTTTGTAAGCATATATTAAAAGAAACAACGAAGTAGATAAAGTACTAAAGAGCAATAATTCATCCATGCGCTTATCATTAATTGATATGCTTTCCTCTGTGAGCTTTATATTTTCTAATGTATTTGCCATAAGTAGTTTAAAGCACTAATTTACAAATCTCCTTCTAAAACTGCACGCATCGCTTTTGCTTTAAGCAAGCATTCTTCATACTCATTATCTGGGTCTGAGCCAGCAGTGATGGCTCCACCTACGGAGTATGAGATATATTCATTTTCTGCATTGTATAGAATACTACGAATTACGACATTAAAATCAAAATCGCCATCTGGCGTAAAGTAACCTACAGCGCCGCTATACAAGCCACGTTTTGACTCCTCTAGTGACTCAATAATTTGCATTGCTCGTAACTTTGGAGCGCCGGTCATACTTCCCATTGGGAAGGTACTACGTATCACGTCTACCGGTGAGATGCCCACACCTAGTTCTGAAGTTACGGTAGAGATCATTTGGTGCACCTGCTTAAATGGGTATACCTCACACAACTCCTCTACTACAACAGACCCTCTGAGGGCGGTACGGGACAAGTCATTGCGCACCAGGTCTACAATCATTATGTTTTCTGAGCGTTCCTTTGAGTTTTGTTGTAACGCTTTCGCGAAAGCGGCATCCTCCTTTTCATCTACCCCGCGTTTTGCTGTTCCTTTTATGGGCTGCGTGACAATCTTACTCCCTATTTTCTTAATATATCTCTCCGGAGATGCAGAAAGTAAGAACTGATCCTCAAGCTTGAGATAGGTGCCAAAAGGTGGCGAACTAATAGCATTAAGGCGTTTATAGATTTCTAATGGGTTTATAGTTCCTAGCGCATAAAACTCTTGGCACAGATTTGCTTCATAAATATCTCCCCGATAAATATGTTCTAACATGCTGCACACTTTTTCCTTGTACGCTTCTTTATGGATCTTAAGTTGTATGGATAATGGCTGTGCTTGGGATTGAGTTTCGGCAGGTCTGGTAGCTATTATTTCGTTATAATCATCCTCCATCTCATCATCTACCATCCCTAGATATAACATCTCCAGTGTGTCTCCTTTGAGTAAGAACAATTTTTTAGGTTGGAAAAAATGTAGGTCGGCAAAGTCTAGCTTGTCGCTATGTCTTGAAGTAAGACGCTCTGTATCATTCTTAAGATCATAGCTTAAATAACCAAAAATCCAATCCTTAATTGAACTTTGATATTCCTCCAACTGGTCAAAAGCACCTTGATAATCTGTCTTTAAACTAGTAAAAGCATCTACTGCTAAGATGGCTTCATACTCAGGATAATTCTGACGTTCATAGCTATTACTATCAAGCCAGACAACCTCTTCATGTTGTTGAGACCACGATAATAACTGCTCTTTGAGCGTTGTTATATCACTAATAGAAATAATTTTTGAAGTACGATTCATCACTGTAAAAATACATAAGAATCTGTCGCAATTAAATTGATGTTAAAAAACAATTATTAAGTAATTTGCGCATAATCCTACCGACCAAGTAGACTTATAAAAATCTAACCACTAACACACTGATATTATGGTGTCAAAAACATTACAGACCACTTATAGAGAACGCCTTTTTAGACATCTGGATGGTATAGTAACAGCGCCATCTGCGTTTACACTCTATAAAAATGGAGTAACCGACTTTATTTTGCAAGAAAAGGAAGTGAGTCTAACTACTTTAAGCAACACTTTTACTGTAAACGAGGGCTACTTGAACGTAGCATTGCGTGTACTAGCATCTCAGGGATGGATTGAGCAAACTGTGAATAATGAGGATAATGAAGTGGTTTATAAGGTAAACGAATTATCGCCTATTGCATTTGCACTGTTTCCTCTGTATGAAGATGTGACAGCACTGCAAAAGCTTTCTGAGAATTATCATTTTAGAAAATTTGAGGCAGCTCCATTTAAAAAACTCCAAGATATTTTTGAGAAATACAAAGAAGCCTATGGTCTCACCTTATCTTCAACTACCAAGGAGCGCGAAGTGCAAGAGCAAATACTTGCACATATAGAAGGAACTATCTTAGGCCCAACGCTTGTGCACTTATCAATGAATGGTGCCTTTCATAAATATTTTATGCAAGCCAGCTTTAAGCCTGAGGAGTTTCATGCAGATGGAGAAAACTTTAAAAAGCTGCTAGATATGCTCTCCTATTTTGAACTTTTTAATAAGAAAGGACAGACCTACCAGTTTACAGACAAAGGACTATTTTTTGCAAAAAGAGCGAGCTCTTACGGAGTAACCGTATCTTACATACCTACCCTACGTAAACTTGATGATCTTATTTTTGGTGATGCATTGAGTGCAAAACACCATGGCGATGGAAATCAGGAAGGCCATGTAGATAGAGCTATGAATGTCTGGGGAAGTGGTGGTGCTCATGCCACTTATTTTAAAGTGGTAGATACTATTATACTTGATATTTTCAATAAACCTCTAGACGAGCAACCTAAAGGGATATTAGATATGGGCTGTGGTAATGGTGCATTTTTAATTCACCTTTATAACCTCATCGAGCGTCACACTTTACGTGGTAAGCATCTAGATGAATACCCACTCATCCTTGTAGGAGCAGATTACAACCAAGCCGCCATCGACATTACTAAGCAAAACGTAATACAATCTGAAATCTGGGCAAAAGTAATGTGGGGAGATATAGGTGATCCAGAAAGACTAGCGACAGATTTAAAAGAAGAGTATGATATAACACTAGGAGATCTTCTCAATGTACGTTCTTTCTTAGATCACAATCGTGTTTGGAAAGCACCAGAGAAAAAGCTTGAGCATGCAAGTAGATCAACCGGCGCATTTTCATATGAAGGAAAACGACTATCTAACAATGATGTGGAGGCGTCTCTTGCGGCTCACTTTAGTAAGTGGTCACCTTATGTAGGAAAACATGGATTACTGCTTATAGAATTACACAGTATTCCACCAGCGGTTGCCGCTCGTAATATAGGGCGTACTGCAGTTACAGCTTATGACGCTACCCACGGATATTCTGATCAATATATTGTAGAAGTGCCAGTCTTTCATGACACTCTTGCCGCTATTGGAATGAAAAGAGATGAAACCTTGAGTGCTAAGTTTCCAAATACAGAAGCAGCTACGGTAACGGTAAATCTTTTTAGACAATAGTTTCTTTTATCTTTGCAGCCTATGGAAGAGAAAAAAGCCCAACCTAACAATCCGCTGCACGGTGTGAAGCTTGCAGATATACTTGAATTTCTAGTTGAAAAATATGGCTGGAAGGAAATGAGCTTACAGGTAGATATCAATTGCTTTAAAAAAGATCCTTCCATAAAATCTAGCTTAAAGTTTTTAAGAAGAACTCCATGGGCAAGGGAGAAAGTGGAGTATTTATACCTACAGTCTATATAAAGAAATAGCGCACTACTTTATATAGTGCGCTATTAATCATCCACAAAAAAAACACTACTCTTAAACAGTAGTTTGCACACCTGCATACTGCTCTATTAATCGTACCATTAAATCATTAAGTTTTTCTACTTTAAAACTTTCTGTAGTGGCTTCTATGTGATCATTTCCTATACCACTATCATCAGTTAAGAACACATATGTTCCATTAGTTGACACACTAAAAGACCTCATTAAAAACTCTACTTCTTTATTTGCTCCACTGGCAACTACTGGAATAATTTTTATACCCTGCTCTTTTGCTTTTGCAATTTGACTTTTAATCATGGCAACGTTTTCTTGATTAAAATGAGGCGGAGCATCTAGCATCAAAAAGAGTATCCTAGCTTTTGCTTTCTCGTTCCATGACTGTGACAATGATACCTTAAGCGCCTCCTCTACTGCTTCTTCATAATCTCCACCTCCAGCTGCATGCTGCGACGAAAGGAAGTCTTTTACTTCATTTACATCGCTGCTAAAATCTATTGCACGAGTTACATAATCATCACCATGGTCTCTGTACACCGTAAGCGCTACTCTCTTTTGCTCAACACTCGTATCAATCCTATTCATTATATTTTTGAGTTCTGACTTGAGATATGCAATCTCATCACCCATGGAACCTGTAGCATCAACTGCAAATAATATATCGATAGCATTACTAGCTTGATGTTCATGAATTGTAAAAGAGACTTGTTTCTGATTTCTAGAGATTTTCTTTCCTTCTATCTCACCACTGTAATACAGTTGCACTAGATAAGTATCAGTTGGACTATATTTTCCTTTAAACAGCATACTCATTCCTGATGTATCTGTCATTCCTTTCATCAAGAGGTTATTATTTTTATAAAGAGCAACACCTACGTTTGCTACTGGCAGTCCGCTGTTATCCGTTACTTGTATATCAGTTCTACCATCATGATTAAATCCCCACTTCTTTGCAATTTCCTTTGCTTCTCCAGAGTTGTAAATCTTTACAAATTCTGCATATTTCTCTACGTCATTTATTTCACCCGCTGTTAGTTGGCCATACGCAGGATCATTCTGAGAAATTCCAGATAAAGGTTTGCCATCCGTAATATGTATACCAGCAACTTTTCCTTCAAGTTTTGAAGAAACGGTAGAAACAGCATATCCTAATGCTTTCTTCTCTCTTTTTACACCCATGGCTGTAACTACTACTTCATCTAGCTCACCACTGTATTCTAAAATTACATTTATAGTAGTCTGAGAATTAACAGAAATCTCTTTTGAATTATAGCCAACGTAGGTAAAGACTAATGTATCTGTAGCAGCAGCTTTAATCTCGTAGTTCCCATTAAAGTCGGACACAGCGCCTATCTCACTGTTTTTTACGAGAACATTAGCTCCTGGAAGAGGTTCGCCATCATTTGATACGTTTCCTGAAATAATTATTTCTTGTGCTTGTACTCCTAGTATAAAAAGGAGCAGCATTATGAATGTGCTAAGTGTTTTCATATCCTTTGGTTTTTAATTATGAGGTGAAATTAGAGTAGACACCACCTTTTAAAAACCTAGATTGAGGGAACAGGATGTTTGAGTGAGGGAAGTAGACCTCAAGTTGAAGTTGAAGTTGAAGTTGAAGTTGAAGTTGAAGTTGAAGTTGAAGTTGAAGTTGAAGTTGAAGTTGAAGTTGAAGTTGAAGTTGAATATTAATTAAAATTCCTTCCGGAAACATAATACACCAAACTCAAAAAGAAATGTAAACACATTGCTATAAACCAATTACAACTTCTTAGCCTCCTCCCAAAAAGCGTCCATTTCGGCAAGCGTCATGTCTGAAAGGTCTTTATTAAGTTCTTTGGCCTTACCTTCTAAGTACTGAAAGCGTTTTATAAATTTCTTATTGGTGCGCTCTAGTGCGCTTTCTGGATCTACTTTTAAGAAGCGGGCGTAGTTAATCATTGAAAAGAGCACATCACCAAACTCGGCTTCAATCTTCTCTTGATTGTTTTCATTTACTTCGTGCTGTAGCTCCTCAAGTTCTTCTTGTACCTTTTCAAATACTTGTTGTGGTTCTTCCCAGTCAAAACCTACACCTGCTACTTTATCTTGAATTCGGCTGGCTTTTACTAGTGCGGGTAATCCCTTTGGCACACCTTCTAGTACAGACTTCTTACCTTCTTTAAGCTTAAGTTTTTCCCAGTTGCGCTCCACCTCTTTTGCATCTGCAACATCTATATCTCCATAAATATGAGGATGGCGAGAAATAAGTTTATCTGAAATACTGTTTGCAACATCTGCGATATCAAAGTCCTTGGTCTCGCTTCCTATTTTGGCATAGAATACAATATGTAATAAAAGATCACCAAGCTCCTTTTTAACCTCTTCTAGATCATTATCAAGAATAGCATCACCTAGCTCATAGGTTTCCTCAATAGTGAGGTGACGCAAGCTTTCCATGGTTTGCTTTTTATCCCAAGGACAACCCACACGTAGCTCATCCATTATGGTAAGTAATCTATCAAAGGCTTTTAATTGCGTTTCTCTTGTATTCATCGTCCCTTGTGTAAGTGTAGCGGCAACTATTTGCTGTTGTCACCTCTATTTAGTGTTATTTACAGTATTCTGGTTTGGCACATTTTCGCGAAAGCGTAACCACCATTAAAACTAAAAAAGCCTTTACACATAAACTGTAAAGGCTTTTTAATATTATTAAAAGTTATGCACTATTCCTCTTCTTCGCTAGCTGCTGCAGGAGCTGCTGGCGCTTCAAAATTGAGCATATCTTTTGCTTGTAAGATGTTGTACCACTGTACTACCTTTTTGATGTCACTAGCATACACACGATCCTCATCATAATCTGGAACTACGTTAAAGAAAAACTCTTCAAGTTCATCTTTTGACACTTTATGATTAATAGTAGGTGCTCCGTTTTCTTTATCCTTTATAGCTTGTAATACCTCTCTCAGTGGCTTTTCTTCACTTAGGGTATAGATAGCAATTTCTGAAAGTACACTTACATTATGACGAATACCTACAGTAATTCTCTTACCATCTACAAGAGATTCTGCCACAAAACCACTACGTGTTTGCTTCTTTAACTCATATATTCCAGGCTTTCCAGCGATTGCAATTACTTTATCTAAACTCATATGTTATTAAAATTGGGTGGCAAAGATGCACTTTGCGATACTTATTTACAAATTTTGTTTGCAAGGATTTGTTAATCTTCACAGAAGACTTTGAGAATACTAGCGTTTTTTTGATGCAGCCGGAAAACGCATACGATATTCTGCACTGCACTTCCCTTTTGAGATATTTGCGAGCTTCCCTTTTATCAAGCGTTTTTTAAGACTAGAGAGTTTATCTGTAAAAAGTATACCATCTATGTGATCATACTCGTGCTGTATCACACGTGCTATAAGACCATCATAAGTCTCTGTATGCTCTTTAAAGTTTTCGTCTTGATACTTGATGGTTACCGTAGGCTTTCTAAAAACATCTTCGTTTATACCAGGTATGCTAAGGCACCCTTCAGAAAAAGCCCACTCCTCGCCTTCTTCTTCTAGAATCTCTGCATTTATGAAGGTCTTCTTAAAGCTAGATAGCTGCTTTTGCTCCTCTGCTGTAAAGCTCTCATCATCTGCAAATGGGGTTGTATCTACAAGAAAGATGCGTATAGGTAATCCCACTTGTGGTGCTGCAAGGCCGACGCCGTGCGCTCCATACATTGTCTCATACATATTCTCAAGGAGCTCACTAAGATTAGGATACTCTGGAGTAATGTCTTTTGCCTTTTTCTTAAGCACGGGACTTCCGTATGCTACTATAGGTAATATCATATCTATTTATTATACAGGTAATCCTGCAGTATAATGGTTGCACTTATTTGATCTACAAGTGCTTTGTTTTGTCTTTTCTTTTTACCGATGCCGCTATCTAGCATAGTCTGGAAAGCCATCTTTGAGGTAAAACGTTCATCTTGCCTAATGATTTCAAGCTCGGGATGTTTTTTTTCTACGCTTTCGCGAAAGCGTACAATATCTACCTCTACATCACTCGCCTCATTATTCATGCGCTTAGGCTCACCTATCACCATAGCCTCCACTTTCTCTTCTGAAAGATATTTCTTTAAAAATGTAAAGATATCCTTAGTATCAACAGTTGTAAGACCAGAAGCGATCATTTGCAACTCATCTGTCACTGCAATACCAGTGCGCTTTGTTCCATAATCTATTGCAATGATGCGTGCCATCTATAAAATTTGGTGCAAAAATAAGGAAAAACGAGCTATAAGATTGCTCGTCGTAGCGGCTTTCGTTGTTACTTCACATTATCAATATAAAAAATCCACACTCAATGAACTTATATTTGAAGAAGTAAGTGAGCTTCTCTAGCAGGCTAAGGTTTATACCGTTGTTTTATATATAACAACAAACTGCAAACTTGTTTCCTTTTTGACACCTTGGGAATTGTTAAAAAAGCAATTGAAACTTTATCTTTGAACTCCATTAATGACTACTGAGAGACTTATTAATATCTCTCTCGGTGTTTAAAAATTATCAAATGACACAACTTAGAAATATCATCGAAGAGGCGTGGGAAGATCGCTCACACCTTACAAATCCAGTTACTATTAATGCAATACGAGAAGTAGTAGACATGCTAGACCGCGGTACACTACGCGTAGCAGAACCTACTGAAGACGGATGGCAAGTAAATGAATGGGTGAAAAAAGCCGTTGTACTTTATTTTCCTATCCAAAAAATGGAAACACTTGAGGCTGGTATTTTTGAGTATCATGACAAAATTCCATTAAAAAAGGACTTTGCAAATCGTGGTATTCGCGTAGTGCCTAATGCAGTGGCACGTCACGGAGCTTATATCTCTAAAGGCGTAATTCTTATGCCAAGTTATGTAAACATAGGAGCTTATGTAGATGAGGGAACTATGGTGGATACATGGGCAACCGTAGGAAGTTGTGCGCAAATAGGTAAAAACGTACACCTAAGTGGTGGTGTAGGTATAGGTGGTGTTTTAGAACCACTACAAGCATCTCCAGTCATCATAGAAGATGGTGCTTTTATAGGATCTAGATGTATCGTAGTAGAAGGTGTACACGTTGAGAAAGAAGCTGTTTTAGGAGCAAACGTAGTACTTACTATGAGCACAAAGATTATAGATGTAACAGGTGATGAGCCTGTAGAAATGAAAGGACGTGTACCTGCAAGATCTGTAGTAATACCTGGAAGTTACACTAAGAAATTTGCTGCAGGAGAGTACCAAGTCCCTTGTGCATTAATCATAGGGAAACGTAAAGAAAGTACTAACAAAAAGACATCACTTAACGATGCCTTAAGAGAGTATGACGTAGCGGTATAATATGACAACGGAGCAGACTAATGATATTCAAATAGATGCAGTTATTACATGGGTTAATGGTGATGACTTAACATGGCAGCACAAAATCAACACCTATCTTGCTACTAAGATTGATTTCTCTAAAAAAGCAGAAAGCACTCGCTATAATGCGATAGGCGAAGTGCAGATTGCAATAGCATCGATTATCAAGTTTGCTCCGTTTATAAAAAACATATACCTAGTTACCGACAACCAAGTACCACAAGGCTTTGACAGACTATGTACAAAGGCCCAAGAACATGGAGTTAACCTAGAAATTATAGATCATACGGTAATTTTTAGAGGCTACGAGGAGTCTTTACCGAGCTTTAACTCTATCTCTATAGAAGTTATGCTCTATAGAATCCCAAACCTATCTGAGCACTTTATAGTTTTTAATGATGATTTTTTCCTAATGAGAGCTACCGCTCCCGAAGATTTTTTTATCAATGGAATGCCCGTATTGCGCGGCTCATGGGAAAAATTTAATGAAGACAGAACACTTAGAGTTTACTTTCAGAAGCTACTCAAGCTTATAGGGAAAGCACCAGACCCTAATAGAACAAGCTTTAAAAGACTACAGCAACAAAGCGCTATGCTAGCTGGCACAAAGAAGTATGTGAGAAGATATCACACCCCTATGAGTGTAAGAAAATCTACGCTAGTTGATTATTTTAACGAACATGAGGACTTGCTCAAAAAGAATATTTCATTTAGGTTCCGCGATAAGAGTCAGTTTTTACTGTCTTCCCTATCTGAGCATCTCGAAATTAAAAAGGGAACCTTTCACTACTCAAAAGACACGCGACTAACTTATTTCAGATCTTACAAGAAACCTTCAAGTGTAAAAAAGAAGTTGGCTCAATTTCTAGAAGATCCATCTAAAATATTTGTAACCTTCCAGAGCTTAGAAAGAGCAGATCCTGCTTTACTTGCACATATTAAAAACTGGATATCTAGTAGACTAGATCAAGATCTCAGCTAGAAAATTATTTTTTGATAGATAAATGCAACTTTCCATGCAAAGTCATGGAGAGACAAATCCATGATACACAAAAAGATTCCTACTTTTCTTTTAAGTCTATATTAAAATGTAACGCTAGGTTTTCCCACTGTACTCTATTGCGGTCCTCATTAACGTTTGTTTTTTTAAGGGCTACCTTTTGGCTACCTACAAGTGGTATAGGGTCTTCCACAGTATATGGTGCAAATCGAGATAATGTCCCATTTAAAAGCGCCATTGTTTTAAACCACAGATCATCACTTTTGGGAGATAATTCTTGAAAAAGATCTACATTTAAAACTTGTTTATTAAGAGACCCTACAGGATATAAAACTCCACATACTCCCACAGGCATCATTGTCATATCTTCTATGGAAGAAGAGGTTACATGTTTCCATTGCTTATAAGGAAGGACTTCTCCTTGTTCATTGTATGATATACTCCTTACTCTATTTGCAATAATATCCTTTGGATATTGTAGGTGAGACTTGTACAATTGCCCTAATAAATTAGGATGGTACATCACATCATCATCAACGGTCACGATTATTCTATCAGGAAAAAGCTCTAAAGAATGGATAAGCTTACGGTGAGAAAAAGTATAGGGCGAGTATCTTATCTCAAACACATCACCTTCTAACGCTTTGAGTCCTGCTGGCACAGCACTTTCTAAGTATTCGTTAAGCCAAAGAATAACTTTATCTGGCTGAGGATTTGCACAAAGAAGACTCCTCACTGTATATTGAACAAGCTTAAGACGAGAAGGAATTGTAGTAAGTGACACAATCAATGGCACCGTATTCTTGTTTCTTGACTTAACCTTACTAACAGATTTGTTTTTTAACGCAAAACTTCTAAGTATGGATGGAAAATATTCTTTTAACTTCATAATTCAATAAAAATAGCGGCTATCTAAATAGTAACATCATGATTTTTATTGATACCATGAATTGCGTAAGTCACTTTATTGTCACGAGTATTTTTTCTAATAGCGGCATTTTTGTCAAGAGTTTCTTGTGTCTTGTATCCTCTTGCGTGATCTAAATGAACACAAATTGCAGTATAACGTATCTGAATAGATTTTATACCAGAATTCATCAAGCGCTCGCCAAGCTCCCTATCTTGTCCTCCGTACTGCATGCGCTCATCAAAACCATTTACCTTCACAATATCTTCTTTCCAACCGCTAGCGTTGTGACCATTCCAACTAGCATTTGTAGGAGTAAGAAAATTTAGGGCTCTTGAAGTAAATTTGCCAGCCGTAAGCTTTTTGTTTTTAAATGAAGATTTTAAACCACGCTCTTTTAACCAGTTTACATCAAAACAGTTTTGATTCTGGATATCTGCATAATTTATTGAATTTGATATATCTAAAGGAAGTTTGAAATAACCTCCCGAAAGAAAATAACCTTTCCTTCTATGTTTTATATGCTCTTCAACAAAGTTATTTTTTGGTATACAATCACCATCACTCATTAATATGTAATCCGAGTTACAGGCAACTATGGCTTTATTGAGAATACGTGATTTTTGAAAACCTTCATCTTCCTGCCATACATGTACAATAGGAACTGGAAAATCTTTTGAAAAGTCTTCTAAAAGCTTTTTTGTCTGTGGTCCAGATCCATCATCTGCTATAACAATTTCAAAATCGAAGGTCGTTTGAAATTGATATCCCCAAAGTGTTTTTTCTAACCAATCAACAGCATTATACGTGCTTAATATTACGGAAACTGATGGCTTAAGTGATTTCATAGGCAGGAGACAAAACTAGCTAATTATTCATAAAATAGCTAGCATATTTAGTACAATAGAACAACGTACACCATAATACAAAGCATTCACTCTATTGCTAAGTGATGATCCTATTTTAATCAATATATTATTCATAGGAAAGCAAAAAAAAGCCTCTCAGTTTCCTGAGAGGCTTTTAGTATAAGAACTAGATGGTGAGAATTACTCTCCTCCTTCCATTTTCTTTTTAAGAGCTGCAAGAGCATCGTTTGCATCACCTAAAGTAGGTTTAGACTCATCAGATTGAGTTTTAGCTTTCTTAGCTTGTTGCTTAACGATCTTAGCTTCTTCTTCTTTATGGATAACCATATGTGAAGCAACTACACGCTTGAAGTCTTTGTTGAATTCAATAATTTGGAATTCTGCCTCTTCTCCTTTTCCTAATTTAGTACCATCTTCTTTTTCAAGGTGACGAGTAGGAACAAATGCAGTAATATCCTCGTTAAAATCGATAGTAGCTCCTTTGTCTACAATCTCTGTGATTGCAGCTTTGTGAGTAGTACCCATTTTGAACTCATCCTCGTACTTATCCCAAGGATTTGCTTCGATTTGTTTGTGACCTAAAGATAATTTACGTCCATCTACGTCAAGCTCAAGAACCACTACTTCTAGTTTATCTCCTACCTCACAGAATTCTGATGGGTGCTTCACTTTCTTAGTCCAAGAAAGATCTGAGATGTAAATTAATCCATCAATACCTTCTTCTAGTTCTAAGAACACACCGAAGTTTGTAAAGTTACGTACGATACCTTCGTGACGTGAACCTACAGGGTATTTTGAAGTAATATCTGTCCATGGATCTTGCGTTAATTGCTTGATACCAAGGCTCATCTTACGATCTTCACGATCTAAAGTAAGAATTTGAGCATCTACTACGTCTCCTACTTTTACAAAGTCTTGAGCGCTACGTAAGTGCGTAGACCATGACATTTCTGATACGTGGATAAGACCTTCTACTCCTTCTTCTACTTCGATAAATGCACCGTAATCTGCGATTACAACTACTTTACCTTTTACGTTATCACCTACTTTAAGCTCTTCTCCTAAAGCTTCCCATGGGTGCTTAGAAAGTTGCTTAAGACCTAACTGGATACGTGTTTTATCCTCATCAAAGTCAAGGATTACAACATTCAGTTTCTGATCAAGCTCAACGATTTCGTTCGGGTGGTTGATACGTGACCAAGAAAGGTCTGTAATGTGTACCAGTCCATCAACACCTCCAAGATCAACAAATACACCGTAAGAAGTAATGTTTTTAACAACACCTTCAAGTACTTGTCCTTTTTCAAGCTGCCCGATGATCTCCTTCTTCTGCTCTTCGATATCTGCTTCGATAAGCGCTTTGTGAGATACGACAACGTTTTTAAACTCGTGGTTGATTTTTACAACCTTGAATTCCATTGTTTTGTTTACATACTGATCGTAATCACGTATAGGCTTCACATCAATTTGTGATCCTGGTAAGAATGCTTCGATACCGAAAACATCTACGATCATACCTCCTTTAGTACGAGCTTTTACAAATCCGTTTACGATAGTTCCCTCATCGTGTGCAGCGTTAACGCGATCCCAAGCCTTGATAACACGTGCCTTACGGTGTGATAATATCAATTGCCCAGTTGCATCCTCACGTACGTCGATAAGTACTTCTACTTTATCACCTACTTTAAGGTCTGGATTGTAACGGAACTCGTTAAGAGAGATTACTCCTTCAGACTTAGCGTTAATGTCAATGATTGCATCACGATCAGTAAGTGTAATTACTGTTCCTTCTACAACATCGTCATCAAGTGTATCTACAAAGTTACTTGCTACAAGCGCTTCAAATTCTTCAAGTTGCTTGTCATCTACAGTATCGATTCCTTCTTCGTACTTCTCCCAGTTAAAGTCTTTAAGAAATTGTTCTGGGTTTTCTTGAGCTGGAGTTAGCTCAACTTTTGGTGCTGCTACTGCAGCTTCTTCCTGAACTTCAGGATTTTTTGTTTCTTCAGCCATTTGCTAAAATTTACATCTACCTAAAAACAAGCGTTTTATAGACAGATGGGTTTTGTATTTTACGTTTCTGCGAAAGCTTCATAAACCTAGAAACCGTAAAAGGGTTTGTTTTATTTTTTAAATACCTCAATGGCAGCTTTCTAAAGGTGGCCAAAAAGGAGTGCAAAAATACACCCTTTATCTTTATTTACAAAGGGGTTGTGAGATAAAAAAGCGTCTCCATAATTATCCTCCATTCCTAGAAGAACAAACTTACTCTTCTAAGGCTATTAAACCCACTAATTACAAAGATTAAAGCCATATGCCTAAGCTTATTACACACAAGATCTTGTCGTAAATTTTACAAAAAAATAACAAGCCTAAAGGAAAACCGTAAACAAGTGTGAAAATCTATTTGTAGATTCGCTAAGTCCATTTTCACTTAAACACTAAAAAGTATTGATTCTTAGAATTTTAACGCTTTCGCGAAAGCCCATTTCTATAATAATCTACCCATATATTTAGAAAGCCATCGAAATATTAACCAAGTGAGAAATTGCAACAAGATGATAATCTAGGACAGCACTTTAAATAAACTCAATAAAAAATGAAAAACTTTCACATAATCAAATCTATTGTGTGTTTATTATTACTTTCAAACATAAGTTGTGCGGATAATGAGAAACAATCACAAAAAGACTTACAAAATCTCTTCTATAAATATCATTTAAAGAACTCAACTATTGAAAAGTCTAAAAATGAAATTGAAATCATAAGTTCAAAGGAAATTCATTCATACTATAACGGAGTGTTTTACAAGATAAAAGGCACAAATGAACTATATTTTGGAATCACCGATAAAAATAAAATCCTCTCCATTAACCATCTGCAAGGAAAGGAAAAATCTTCATTATTTAATAAAAGTAACTGCATTGTACGTTCCAATAATAAAGGAAATACAAAATCTCAAGATATAGATGATTGCTTTACATTTTTTGCCGGAGAGTTTCCTTATCAAGGTTACACTCAGTTAGAGTTTAAATGGGATTGTTCAAATAAAGATGTAGCTTCAGAGAATCTTCTTGAAGGAAAATATTTCTTCTTTTTAAAAGAAGGTGAAAACCATGAAATTTGTAATCTAAGAGCTAAAAAGGAAGATGGGCAATTTGTCAATATTACTTACAATATAAATGATAAATTATTCAAAAAAACAACCAATATTCTAACCGTAAGTCGTTAATCTTTATTCATAATATTTATTAGTATTACCTAGTTGATAAAAAACATAACTATGAAACTTTTTCTAAACCTCCTTTTAGCTTCTACACTCTTACTTACCTCTTGTGATAGTTATGACGACACCACAAATACAGATAGCCTTTCTACACTTACAGACTTGAATGGTGAAACTGGCTTATCATATGATGAAAGTTTAAGCAAGTGGACAGACTTAAAAAATGATAATGGGAAATCTTACATCTATCAAACAGACATTATCTCCTTTACAGGTGATGGAAGCACTACAGAAATCAAAGTGATAAATAACAGTGTGGTCTCTAGAGTATATCAAGCCTTTACTGTAAACAGTGAGACCGGAGAAAGAACAATTACAGACACCTACTCTGAAAACGAAGCTGCATTAGGAACAAACCCAGAAGGCGCTTCACCACTCACAATAGACGAGTTATATAATTCTTGCGCAAGCGAATACCTCGTAGTAGATCAAGAGAACAATACGATATCCTTACAAACTGAAGTAAATGGCTTACTTACATTATGCGGTTTTACACCTAATGATTGTGCAGATGATTGTTTTACCGGTATTTCCATAAAAGCATTTGACTGGATTAACTAGTCCTATTTAACGCACAGCATGTTTTCGTGAGGTCCATAACTGTCGTTAAGATTCTTTTCCCTTAAGCAATCCTATCGTCCTACTTATAGATTGTATATTTATGCTATAGAACAATGGTAAGATCAGCCGCTACAATCCATTTATTTGTATCAAATCTTATTTGAAAATCCCTATAGCAATAATGAAAACATTAAAAGAACAAACAGACGCCAAAATTGAAGCTGGAAGACAGGCAAAACCTGACTTTATGAAAGGCGTAGATAAAGTTATCGAGGAGGCTAAAGCTTTTTTAACTGGAAAGGATGCGCTCAAACCGATCTCTTAACTTAGGTCTATCAATAACATAAACTGCACAGATACGCTTTCGCAAAACCAAGTCAACAATGCAACTGATTAACTCAACAATTAATATTAAATAATCCAGCAATCTTAAGTGCATATATTTATAGCCCGCCAAAAACAATGATTAGTATTAGAAGAGTATGGATTGGAGCACCTTTGAGATAGACAATAAACCATTTAAATGGGGACAAACATTTAATGACGTCTTTGAAATCTTTGGGCGTGAAAACCTCAACAAGAGCACTAGTTCCAGGAAGCTACACAAAGTACCTTCAAACGGGTTTTTAGGCTTAGATGGTGTTTCATGTGAATTCTATGGACCTTCTTATGACAGACCTATTTCCTCCATTTCATTTGGATTAAAACCTATCAAAAAGGGATGGTTTCAACAGCACCACGCGCCTTATATGAAGCAGCTCATATCTATTCTAGGCGAACCTCATAACATTAATAAGAATCCGCTGCCGGATGGTAAAAAGTATAACGAGGGATATAGCAGCGGCAGTGTTATTTATGCTGCGCACTGGTGGTTTGGCGATATAAGGATTGGCCTCTCTGTCTATGGAGGTATTAGAAATGAGTCATTAGGAAAAACAGCGGCACTCATCTATATAGGTTGGTATAATGAGATAGCAATGGCTCAGCCGTACATCAATGAGTATTATGATAGAGAAACTCGTATAAGCGAGCAGCTCACCCCAATAGAAACCTTTACACTCAGCTATGGCCAGTTAAAAACACTCCGTAGATCTTATGAGCTACCTAGTGATTTACTAGCAGTTAAGGAAGATGAAATTCACGCAGCACAACTCGCTTTGTATCACGCTAAGGTTTATAGAACCCCAAGGGAGCTAGCACAACAAATACAACCGAACCAGCTACGGCTTTTATCTCTAGACACTACCCAGCATTACGCACTAGCCACTATGTACGACTTCACGGTATTTGACTATGATAGCGAGTTCGTCTTTACTAATGTAATACCAGCAAAAGGAGCCGGAGCTACAGAGATTACTGTAAACAACATAACGTATAGAGACAGTCCTAATAGTGTCCCGTTATCTGAACTCAAAACCAAACTTAAAAAACTAGGATTTACTATTAAAACCAATGAATTTTACGATGCTTGATGATTGCAAAAGGTGTTCATAACAGCTTTTGCAAACTATCAGCTTACAGCATATTGTGATTAAAATGAGTGGTGCTACGCTTTCGCGAAAATATGCTCACAATCACTATTTCTAGTAACAATGTAGACTGCGCTAGAATCATAAATAAGTGTATATTTATGCAATCAATTAAAAAACAAGCAATTACAATCATCCAGAAAAGCTATTTAATGTACGCTGGAAAGTAATTTTAAAACTAGTTATCATATCATGTTGAAATTTATAGGAAAATTATGTCTTTTATTAACAGTCTCATTTATTGTGTTTTCTTGTGAAACTGACAATGTGGATGGGGAAAATAATAGTTATTCAAAAAAGATTATTGGAAAATGGCAGCAGGTTAGATCATTTAATTTAGAGGATGATTCTGTGACTCCTGCAGTTTATGTTTGGGAGGAAGTTGACAATGGATTTACATTACAATTAAATGATGACAAATCTTTTATTTATACAAAATTTGAAGACTGCTCTACGGGAACCTATTTTTACAATGATGACCTTTCTAGCATAACATTTGATTTTAACTGTGAGATTAATTTTCACGGAAATTTAGTTAGAAGCTTGACCGAAAGCTTCGCAGAGCATTTGACTAAAAACGATCTTTTATTTTTAATGCACAAAGAAAATCCAGATGGCTGTGTAGAGGGTTGTAATAGTATTCTTGAAAGGATTGAATAATCATAATTAATTGCAACAAATCGCAAAGATGAGTTTATCAATCGTGAACACTTAAATACTCTCACATTCACTATTCCTAGTAGAAATACACACTGCGCTAGATTTACAAATAAGTGTATATTTAGACAATCAATCAAAAAACAATCAACTGCAGGCTGTCTAGCAATCGCAATACTTATCAAGAAGCGTTGCTTTCTTTATGCTGCGCCAGTGGGAATCAATACGAAATATGATAAACTATAAATGGACTAAAGGATTTTTCTCATCAACATCTGAATTATATTCGAGTGAGAAAAAAATAGGAGAGCTCAAAAAAGAAGCATTTAGTACCACTTTCTATGGAATGGTAAACGAATCTCATTATAAATTCATAAAGAAGGGACTGTTTGACTCTGGAATGGATATTATAGATTTAAAATCCAAAAATATAATCGGTAGGATAACATTTAATTCTTGGAATGCTAAGACACAAATATCGTTGGACAATGAAAAGTTTGAATGGAAGTCAGATAGTTTTTGGAATAACAAATGGAGTATACTAGAGGACAATAAGAAATTGATGGAGTTCAAAAAATCAGGCTTAAGCGATGGATATATAAAGTCAAGTATTACAAACGACTTACTTTTAATTACAGGTTTATTATCGATCAATTACTATCAAAAAATAGCAGCTTTTATCATCATAATGACTTCTATAATAATTAATTCTTAGCCTCTATAGTCAAGCTTATTATGTCATAGGGATTGCCTAGTTTTAGGATAAAAATATTTGATGTACGCTTTCGCGAAAAGATTCTCACAATCACTATTTCTAGTAGAGATACACACTGCGCTAGATTTACAAATAAGTGTATATTTAGACAATCAATTAAAAAACAAGCAATTACACATACTATAAGTAATATCAAATTTTCAATGAGACTTCTATGATTTGATCTCTGTTTGCTTGATAAGATTGTTTTTATCCGCTCACAAATGAAAAATTTTTACACAATACTTTTACTTCTTTCGATACTTAGTTGTACCGAAAAAAAGATAAATACTATTATCGAGCCTCTAGTTACCAATAAGGTAACAACTAAAAAGAGAAACGAGGTATTTATAAAAGTAAATGACACTATAGATTCTTTTTTTACCAATTTAACGCTGGATGAGATGCAGGCTATGCCTGACATGTTATACCTAGGTAAACAGGAGAATAAGTCATCTATAACAATCCCTACAGACACTACAGTTTATATAATAGGTGGAGACCCTTTCATTTCAATGTTTTACAAACTTGAAATTGAGAAAGGCGACAGCATTTTAATTAATGTCGAAAACATAAGAATTAATTCTTCTAAGCAAATTAAATATCCAGTCTTTACACACTTAAATAGTGATAAATCATGGAGCGAAACTAACTTTGATTACCTTCTGTTTAAGCAAAATCTAAATAGTGAGGCAATCGTAATCGACGAAGATAAATTTCAAAACAATAAGTTCTCTATAAAACAAATACATGAAAACTCAAACTTGCTATTGGATAGTCTAAAAGCTATTAATAGTATCTCAGATGAGTTCTACAGAAGTACAAAGCTTGACCAGCAACTTAAGTACGCAACATCGAAAGTAAGAGAAGCTAGAAAGCAGCATTTACAATTGGATATTGATAGTTTAGATATAAAAATAAATAGTGAAGAATTATTTGAACGCAATGAATACGTAAGTTTTTTAAAAGCTTTGGTGTTATATAAATATTTTCAAAACGATAAAAGAGTTTCAAACACTGTACAATTTGATGTTGTTACTAAAGAAACAAAGCTATTTAATCAGTCAACAAAGGAAATGTTACTAAGTGCTTATCTTAAAAGCATCTATTTTTTGGAGAAATCAAAATTTCAGAATTACTTAGCAAAATTTCACACTATAAACACTAGTAATAAGTTTAAAAACAAATGGCAGATAATCGTTCAAAACCAACAAGAAAATGCTAAGAAATTAGACATAAACAACCGTACTATTGGAATTTTATCCAATTTGGTTAATGACAACCAATTGACATTTGAAGAAATTCTCTTAAAAGAAAAAGGAAAAATAGTGCTAGTTGATTTTTGGGCAAGTTGGTGTGTACCTTGTAGAAAAGAAATGCCATTTCTAGAAGATTTAAAAGCAACTTTTGATAAAACAGAATTTGAAATTATTCAAATTTCAATTGACAAGGAATACTCAGCTTGGGTTCGTGCAAGTAAATTAGAAAACCTATCAACTCAAGAAAATAATTATATAATTGCAAATTGGAAGAAGTCAAAACTTTATACTAATTACAACATCAAGACAATTCCAAGGTATCTCCTTTTTGACAAATTTGGAAAAATCATTGATGATAATGTACCAAGACCAAGTGATAAAGAGCTTGCATCCTTGATTAAAGCTAACTTATAAGAAATACCATTAATATTTATTGACTCCCGCAGTTGCACGGCGCCACTTCATAATCATGATTATGGTACAGTATTCAACCTAACAACATAAAGATTAATATGATAAAAAGGAATTGAAACTATAAATCAAGATTACTTCTACTTTATTTCCACAAATTAAACCCTCAATTTGATTCACTAAAGCATCAAATCACTTCACATTTTCGCGAAAGCGTACTTATTGTTTTTACCAAGCATCATAGCGCACAAAAATCTCACAACAATAAAAAGGCAGCAATATAGTATTGCTGCCTTTCCTTCTTTGGAGCCCCCTAAACTCCATTCTAGCTCTGCTTTCGCGAAAGCGTAGAAATCTTCAAACCGTTGTTAGTCTACTCCTTGTGCGTCGCTTATGACACGGTCTATAAAGTCTGTATTGATATGTAGCAATCTTGCTAGGTTGTATAGCACGATAATCTCGCTGTCATCTATCTCGCCATCTGCATAGGAGATTATAGATAGGTCACGTAGTAAATTGAGTTTTTGCATGACGGAGAGCACTATGTGTAAATCACGTGTGAGCTCTTGCACCTCGCTTATCATCTCGTCTTCTGTGAGTCCTTTTATGGTCATCATACAGTTTGCAAATACCTTAGGCACTACAATACTGTTCAACGCTTGGATCTCTGAGTCGTCTACCACGCCATCTGCATTAGAAATGAGGTAACCTCCTAAGAACATTAAACGCTGTATTTTTTCTGAATGCTCGCTTTCGTCCTCTAGGTTTTCTGGCTCCATTAATGACATAATGCGCTTGATTTCTAGCTCCATGGCTTCTTCTGTAATCTCACCCTTGATGGTATCGTTAAAGGCTGCATAGGTCTCACTCTTATTAAAAAGCTCGAGTGCCTTAATCCTAAGCGGACTAAAAGGATGTGTGCTATACCAGTCTGAAGGGTCGTGATTTGAGTCGTTTAGTACTTCCTCAAGATCACTAAACTGCTCTATGTATGCATTAAGCTGAAAGTCTAGAGAATCTGTAGTTACTCCAGAAGAAAGCTTAAAGAAAGTGCGTCCTACGGCTTCAAAATCTTGACAACACAGCAGCCCTGCTCTATCTGCGCTTATCTCTGCATTTCTGTTCCACGCAAATAATTTCATCGCGTGTATAGGTGCGAGATCATTCTCCCCGTGATCAAGAATCTGTCTCACTGGGTAGTCAAAGTGTTCAAATAGCACATGCCCTATCTCATGCCCTACTACAAAGGTGAGCTCATCTTTTGAGAAACGCTCTAGTATTCCTGATGATAGAATGATGTATAACTTATTATCATCAGGTGGATAGCATGAGGCATTAAACATATCACTTTGATATACAAAAAACTCAATATCTGCCTTAAGTTTCAAGGTTTGCTTGCAGTGCTCTCCTATCTCATGGAGCATAGGCGCAAGTGTTTTTGTAAGTCTTAAACTAGATTTTAATAGGTGTTTTCTAGACTTAAACTTGCTATTACCTTTATTTACTTTTTCTAGCGTCTTTTGAATCAGCTCGTCTTTTTGAAAAGCGATTACATAGTCTCTATCTCCATCATATACAAGTAGGTTTAAATCTACATCTGCTCTTTTATTTGCATAAATTTCTGGTTCTTGCTCTACAGTGGCTTTGTGATTGAGTGCATTTATTTCTTCTATACGTTTTGCATATGCAGTCGCTAGCTCAGAGGTTACATTTTGAAAATCTACACTTGCTTCTTGCAGTTTTGCATGATCTCCAGATGCTTGCGCATCGCTTAACTCGCTTATCATTTTATCTTGTGCAGTAGCTAGCGCTGTTTGATGTTCTTTTTCAAGTGCTGAAAGTGTTTCTGATGTGTATGACATATTGTTAAGCTTGAACGGTTATTTTTGAATTAGATAGTTTCATGAGTCTTCCCTTGAGGTCGAAGATTCCAAGAATTTGATCTTCGCCCTTTTGAGCAATAATGTTATTACCTGGCAACTCTACCTCATAGCCTTTTTTTTTAAGGTAGAAATACAGACTGTATTTATGTGGGAAGGAATAGTTTGCTGCAATAAATGTGAAGTGAGAGCATAACAAAGCCGGTGCAGTTCTCACCTTACTCTCTACTTCTTCTGAAGTAATAGTCACATATACTGTTATGCCTTTAAAAGGTAACGCGAGGTAACAGCTCTCATTTGCCATTACTGAGGCTATGGTCGCAAAATAAATACCGGGATCTGAGTCAATCTCAAATTTTGGCGCTATAAAATCCTCAATATTACACGCCTTTCCTAATGCTTGTACTGCCTGTGATGTTTGTAAAAACTTTTCTGGTATACCGCTTTGATTATTTGCCCATGCCCACAACCAGCTTTTCTCGTTTTCTGAATAGGTTCCTAATACTTGAATGTCAAAGACCTTATCATCACCAAAGGTTACCTTACCCTCGAGCATATCAAAACTCCATCCTAAATCTTTAACCAGCTCATCAAATATTTCTTGCTTCTCTAGTGAGAGTGCAATAGACTGGTTATACATTTCTTGTATAGTCACTGTAGACTCGCCAGCATCTTTTTGCTCATCTCCGGCAGCTGTGTCTGATGTACTTGCTGTGGCAGCTTCTGTAGTTTCCTCTGCAAACTCTTCTAGTTTTTCTTCAAGAAGTGACGTAATGCGTTCAGCTCTTTCTTCTACTTTGTCTGCGTTAACCACTGGTCCGTGATTTATTTTCAAAATGCCTTCTTCAAAGGTGATAGCGCGTTCTAGATTATGCTCGTCATTTTCATTTACAATCACTACACTTTTTAAGCCTCCCTTTAACAGCTCTACCCCCATAGCGTCCTCGCAAATCACTTTAAAAGCTTCTATTAACGGTAAAAAGTAAATTTTAGGAAATGTATCATTATACAGGTGAGAGAAACGATCTTCCATTAACGTGTTCCACTCTATTTGTAAAGGCACTGTATAACCGGCAGCTCTGTTGATTTCTGTTTCTAATTTTGGAAATACTTCTTTTTGAAATGCTTGAATGATTCTTTTTTCTTTAAGTCCCATAATGTTGTGTTTTTATAATTGATAAAATTGTTTTTATAATAATTGAAGTAATTTTTCTTCTAGTAGTGAAGAAAGGTTTTGAGGCAAGGCTTTGTGTATTGCAATTGATATAGTTAGTGTGCTTGCCTCAATAGTAAGTTGTAGTTTTTCTGCTTGTTGTATGACGATGTTGTCAACACCTAGCCAAGCTTCTTTTCCTAAGCTGTCTTTTGTAATTGACTCTATACAGTTTTTAAATGCTACAAATAGGTCTTGAACATTAAGTCTATTGTTTTCCTCTTTGAGATCTAGTGCTTCTACATTGATATGTTTAATCTGACTTCCTAACTGTGCTTTTTCATTTTTTAACCAGATTTTGAGTTGTAGTACTGTCAACTCATTTGAAGTGGATGATAATGGTCTACTTATCGCTCCTTGTGACAGCTCCACGACCATTTTTTTAGGTTGTTTTACTGTAACCATCGTGATGCTATGCATGTGTACAAAGGATATTTCCTCGTTTTGAGTGCGTAAACAGATAGCTGTAGTGTGATTATCATCTTTTTTAAGATCAATGAGTAACCCCTCTAGGTAGACTCCGTTAGTCAGTGAAATCGCTATTAAAACGTCTTCTTCTTTTTTAAAAATAGACTGTAGGACTCCCTCTAACGTCTGGGCTACAAACGCTTTATAGTATGGTGATGTATTCATAATGTAAGGTGTTTTAAGAATCCTCTATGAGGTATTTGTAGTCATCTGGCAGTTGCTCCATGAGATCAAGAAATATGTTGTCTCGGGAGATGGTTTTATAATCGTAGTATGACATGATTTTTAAATCCAGATCATCATAATCCATTTTTACTAAGAACATCCCAGCACCCTCGGTCAAGTTATTAGGATTTTGAGCTCCTTCACGAGGCTTGTGCTTCTCGATAGCCAAGTACATCGAACTTAAATCTGATTGATGTACCCATATTCGATTCAGATAAACTGGAGCATTAGGTTTTGAAAACTCTTGTTGCACTAGATGATCAATAGTATCGGCTTTTTTTGATCCGTAATTATTGATAATTATGGAGTTAGGATGATATCTATACGACTCCCTACTATCATCATAATTATTAGGTTTTACGATTAGTTCATAAAAACCTTTTCGCTCGGCTTTGAGCCTGAAATCAACACGCGCCTCTCTCGTCCAGGTATTGGGATATTTATCTAATATACTGCAAATTTTATTTGAGAAGAATTGAAAATCATCAAAGGAAGGATCCTTATCTAGTGTGATGTTAATTTCATGATTAAAGACATTTACCTCCATGGCTACTACATCATTATCTAAGGCTTGATGCATCTCTTCCCTCAATACAATTTCTTGCTTTTGATATTGTGTTAAGGCTTCAATACTTCTATCGTCTTCATAAAAATCTGGAACATATACATCCTTGTTTTGCGCATCCCATCTAAAATTAATGACAATCTCTGGGTTTTCTTTAAGGCTTAATTCTACCCAATACAAATTAGGATTCATGGTAGCCGCATTAAAGTTCCTTTTAAAAGTTAAGATATCATATTTGTTATGATGATGCGTGTTCAAATACGTATCAAATCCTTTTTTTGCGTTAGCGCTAGAAACTCCGCAACTTCCTAAGATCAGTAATACTGCTATAAAAATTAATGAAACAATAAATCTATACATACCAATACCTCTTAATAGTTCTACTTAAATGACACCTATGATTACAAATTGTTTTCTAATACGTTAGTAAGCACTTTAACTCTGCTCTCTACGTCATCTGCGTTCAATATTGGGCTGTGATCCAAGATTAACACACCATTAGAAAATGTAAATCCGTTTGTAGGATTATGGTGATCTTTAGTATTAGTAATATGTATTTCTTTTAAGCTCTCGGCTAGCGCTTCCTTACCCATCTCATCTGCTGTGATAGCTTTAAATGCCTCGATGATTGGTAAGAAATAAATTTTTGGATAAGAATCGCTATAAAGATGTAAGAAGCGATCTTCAAATAATGTGTCCCATGCTATGTTAAAAGTAACATCAAAACCTGCTGCTTCAATGATTGCTTTTTGTAGTTCTGGAAACTGCTCTTCTTGAAATGTTTTAGTAAATCTTTTTTCTTTTAATCCCATGATATTTTGTTTTTAAAGTTGTTATCTACTTCAAAACTAAGACAGGGATAAGGGTATTCCAGCAAGCGTTTTACATTCGCTATTTTTGGTTTTATAAGTGCATTTAGAGTGTATCTAGCACTTGTTTTAAGTACGATTTTTTGCGTGTAGCTACTGGTATTTCCTCACCGTTTGTAAGATGTACTGTATTATTAGCATTAATAGTCTTAATGTACTTTATGTTTACTAAGTGTGACTGATGCACGCGTACAAAGGTGTGCTCGCTTAGTATATTTTCATAGTACTTAAGATTACGAGCGCTCATTATAGTTCTATCTACTGTATGAAATACCGTATACGCTCCATCAGACTGGCATCGTACGATATCTTTAGTTTGTAAAAAATATTGTGCTTCTGCTGTTTTAATTAATAGGGTTTTCTCAATCTCTTTTTGATTGATCTCTGAGACTTTATCTACCGCATTTTTATAGACTTGCTCTTTTTTATAAGCAACTCTAAATCTATCTATACATTCTGAAAGCTCATCAGAATCAATAGGCTTCAATAAATAATCTATGGTGTCAAATTTTATAGCTTTTATCGCAAATTCATCATAAGCCGTTGTAAAGATTATTTTAAAATCAATACTATCAAGTGCTTCTAGTATTTGAAAAGCATTTCCTCCTATTAACTCTATATCTAGAAAAACAAGATCAAGACTTTCTGCTTTTAAAAATGAAATTGCTTCTGGGACATTATCAATTTTGGCTATCACATCAATGTCCTTTTGCGTGTACCGTATGAGTTTGTCTAATGTATTTAAGGCATTAAACTCATCTTCTATAATAACTGCTTTAATCATTACTGCTTCAATTTAAATGAGACCTTCGTTCCTGCGGGGTTCTTCTGTTCATCAAAGAGATCTTCAATTATAAATGATTTCTCCTCCCCCATTTTTCTCATTTTTAAACGTTCTTTAAAAATAGCGGTTGCGTGTAACTCTTCGGTCACTTTCTCTTGCTTTGCTTTTGCAGATCTTCCTACTCCATTGTCTACAATAACAAATAATAGCTGCTTTGCCTCTTTTTCTATCTTAATCTCTAGCGCTCCTCCTTCTTTTCTTTCTTTAAGACCGTATTCGATAGCATTTTCAACAAAAGGTTGCAACATCATAGGTGGTACTTTAACCTCTTTAGGATTGATGCCTGGATCATGATGAATTACATAGGTAAATGCATTATTAAAACGCAGTTGCTGGGTTTCTATATAATTAGAAATCATGGCTATCTCTTTATCTAAAGTGATAGACTCCTTCCTTACGTAATCAAAGTTTTGCCTGATGAGCTTTGAGAATTTTGCAATATAATTAGATGACTTTATAGCATTCCCCTCTAGTGTAATATTTTGAATTGCTGCCAGCGTATTAAAAATAAAATGCGGATTCATCTGTGCTCTCAGTAAGCTTTGCTCTAGTGTTGTAGCTTTATTTGCTGCTCTTAACTTTGCGCTATAAACGTAAAAACCAATTGCCACAAGGAGTGCAAGAAATAACAATACGATACTTATTAATAGCCATTTATTTCGAGTATTAATCTCCTGTTGATGTTCAATTTCTGTTTCTTTCTTCTTTATTTCATAATTGACATTTGCAAACTCTAAAAGATTGTCCTGCTCTAACCTACTTACATCTAGCTGCAGGCTATCTCTAATTATTTGATTATTTAAAGCTTGTGCATAATCACCATAAAAAAGCGAAACCGCCACCAGCCTGTCTCTCACATTTATCTCTTCCTTCGCATCCTTATTGGATTGATAAATGCGAAGCGCCTTATCATAATTAACGCGAGCAGAATCAATTTCTGAGGTCAATAAAAATAAATTACCCAGCCCTTTATATGGTGCTGCATTTACGACATTAATATTCTTATTTAACCTGATTGCCCCTCTTAAAAATTGTTCTGCATTCTCATATTTTCCAGCCTCTATATATGTGTATCCTATATTATTGAGCACACTTACTAATATCTTGGGATCACCCTTAGACTGACTCAGATTCATAGCCTCAGAATAGCTATTTAATGCCTTGTTATATTCTTTTAACTCTAGATATATACTCGCTTTATTATTCTTTATCGCTATAATAGAAAGCGTGTCTGCTTGTTTGGTATATAAACTATCTGTAGCTTCTATATAAGACAACGCCTTCTCATAATCTTTTAACTGGTAATGCAGTTTAAATAATTGATTATAAGCCTTCCCTTCTATACGAGTATTATCAATAAGTTTAGATAAATGCAACGCCTTTAGTGCATATGCTTGAGAACTTTCTACGTTACCCATATGTAACGAAGCGCCACTTAACGTGATTAAGGCGCGACCTTCATTATAACTATCATTTAAGTTTACAAAAAGCTTATAGCTTTCCAGCTGAGTATTAAATGCTTCCTCATAATGATAACTTACATATTGAGCTTCTCCTTTTTGAAACAAAAGTAATGCTCGTTCTCGCACACTAAGATCTTCGTGGTCGTTCAGCACGCTATCTAGTATCACAATAGATTGCTCTGGTTGTAATTGTACCAGACTATCCATATTAGCAAGCTTATTTTCAATACTTGGACGAATTGAATTTTCCTTTGTACAAGCAGAAAAAAGAAGTAATAAGCAAATACTAAAACTCCATCTTTTCAGCGTTTTAATTGTTGTCATCATAAATAAAAATCTGGATATTGATTTCGTGTAGTAGTGCAAAGAAGTAATTGTTTTGAATAAATAAGATTGCTATAATTTTCAGAAACAATCATGAGCTTAACAAATATAGCCTTATGATGTAATCTATTAAAGATTATTAGAATGTCATCTGATAAATTATAGCCTTCAAATATGGATGCTGCCATTGTTACGCTTTCGCGAAAGCGTGACTCAAAACTAAAATAGACAGACCTGTCTGTTTTTGAATATTTTGTGCTACATTTGCTCAATGAAACACGCCGAAGTAAAAAGTAGAATTATAGAAACCGCCTCAAACTTATTTTATAAGAACGGTTATAATGCTACTGGTATCAATCAGATTATTGCTGAAGCTGGTATTGCAAAGGCGACCCTCTACAATCATTTTAAATCTAAGGAAGAGATTTGCTTAGCATATCTCAAACATAAAAACGTAAGCTTTCTTGAAAATTTTGAAGCATTTACAACTTCAAAAACACAAGGAAAAGAACAACTCCTTGCTATTTTTGACTTCTTAACGTTATTCTTTAAACAGAAGGATTTTAATGGATGCTGGTGTATAAAAACAGTAGCAGAAATACCAAAAGACAATAAGCTCATAAGAGATGAGATCCAATTACAGAAAAACACCTTCATTGATCTTATCACAAAACTAGTAGCGACCAACTTAGATGAAAAAGATGAGGCACAAACAGCCTCTCTTGCTAGACAAATCTATTTACTTTATGAGAGCGCTGTAGGAGAAAGTCACCTGCACCAACAAGACTGGCCTATCTTAGAGTCAAAAAATATTTGTGAAAGACTGATTGCCTAAAAAAATTTGAATACTAAAAGACAGACTTGTCTGTCTATATTTAATAATTAAATAATTGAACTATGAAAGAATTTCAAAACAAAGTAGCCTTAGTAATAGGTGGAACAAGCGGTATCGGTAATGCGACTACAAACACTTTACTAGAAGGTGGTGCAACGGTACACGTGGTAGGTAGAAACACAGATAAAATAAGTGATGCTCCTAACCTTATCAAACACACCGTGAATATCTCAAACACACAAGAAGTAGATGGTTTAGTTGCTAAAATCAGCGAGCTAGAAAACTTAGATTATCTTGTAAATGCTTCTGGAATCTTTGGCCCTAAGCCATTTTTAGATCACACGATGGAAGATTATAACTCTTACCAAGATCTTAATAGAGGTTTCTTTTTTATCACGCAGAGTGCTGCAAAGAAAATGAAAGCTACTCAAGGTGGTTCTATTGTAAATGTAGGATCTATGTGGGCTAAGCAAGCAGTAAAGGCAACTCCATCTTCTGCATATTCTATGCAAAAAGCAGGATTACACTCCCTCACGCAACACCTAGCAATGGAACTTGCAGATGATAACATACGTGTAAATGCAGTATCGCCTGCGCTAGTAAATACCCCTGTTTATAATAATGTTTTTGGCGGTGAAGAAGAAGCTCAAAAAGCGCTCGTTGGTTTTAACGCTTTTCACCCAATAGGACGTTTTGGTGAGGCTCAAGACATCGCAAATAGTATTACATTTTTACTCTCTGACAAAGCAGCCTGGGTAACAGGTGCAATATGGGATACAGATGGCGGTGTAATGGCTGGAAGAAATTAAAAAGCACACATATTCACTCAAAGCCATAGCTCGTATTGTACGAGCTATGGCTTTTATTGTTTATGAGCACTATGTGTTTTTAAATGAATATTTCTCTTTTTCCACCTCTTTGCGGAAATCCGTAGCGAGATTTTAAAAAGAGTTTGTAGTTTCGTTTTGAGAAGCTATTATACGTACATTGAAAAATTTTACGCCTTTGCTGTTTTACGCTTGCGCGAAAGCTTACTCTCTTTCTATAATTTATTCATCAGCACACTTATATAACTGTATCCTTTCGCTCTTGTTATAGCATCATTTAAAGTTAAAATCGAGCAAGATTATTACACTGAACATAAATTAACAAATTAGTGTATATTTATACAATCATCTATAATAGAACACAGTACACTTACAAATGTGTAAAATACAATAGCTCTACATAGAAGTTTAATATTAACACCTCTTATTCTAATGTGAATTACACACACAATCTCCATGCTTAACAAACTGATTGATTTTAATGTAAGTCCTATAAAAAAGCATGAATTTTATATACTCCTTAAAGATGTATACATAGATGAAATAAACTGGGAAATAACAAAATCAAACCCCTCTAACTTACGAATAGAAAATGGTCAACTTATAGATGACTTTTATGATGATGCTAGTTATTTTGGATTCTGTTTAGATGGAAAACCAGTTTTTGGTTTTAGATTAATTATGAATTCTAAAGAAATCATCAGGTACTCTACAAATCATAACCTACTTGCTATTCAAAAAGAATCTGTAGAAGTTAACAGACTTGTTATACATCCTGATTTAAGAAGAATGGGAAGTGATCTTGTAAAATTAACATCGCGTTTATCTGAAGACTTTATTCATAAAATGAATATGCCGTACTGTGTTACCGCTACTGATCACAAAGCTCTCAAGAAAAGATACCAAACCTATCCTAATGTGAAAGTTCTAGAAAAAGCTATTCAATACCCAGAGGGTTCAAGTGATGCATATATTTTTCCTCCTGGCGGCACTGACTCTAAGTGGAATCTTATTAAAGGAAGTAACCATAATCTTCTTAAGACTGCTTATGACGAAATTGTAACAAATAGCGGATATTTCTGACATCGCTTAAAATGAATATCATAGATAATATGAACGGTCTTAACTAAAACTGAAATAATTATTATTTAGAGTATTTACTTAGCTTAGATTATGTGGGCGTATCCTATTTTCGCGAAAGCATAACTAATTATTATAAAAATAAATCACTTCATCACATTAATGAAACATTCCCTAAAAGCAGCATTTCTACTAATAGCCTTATTTGTATTTCACTCTGCGGTTGCACAAGAAAATTTTAAAAAAACAACACTAGTCAAGAACATCTTCTCTGCATTGAAAAACCAAGATGACACAAAGATCATAGAAAGTCTGGCTAATGAAGAGGAGATCTTATACCTCATTCCTATTATACAAGCAAATTCTAGCGAAAACATTCCTGAAGTAGCAACTATAATAGCCAACTTTAAAACAGAAGCTGCCAAGGATTTTCAAGAAGTACTAAGAAAGGGAACCGCATTTAACGTGCAATGGGAAGACATTAAGTTACAGATGGTACGTTATGAACCTCAACCAGACGATAAGATTGCTATTGAGAAGGGACATATCATTCTAGTATGCAGTAGCAATGACGTTGACTTTGAAGTGATTTTAACAAAATCTGTCAAAATAAAAGACAACTGGCGATTAATGGATAGAATGAAGTTTAGGTTACTATAATTGTATGAATGCATTAACAAAGATTTAATCGTAATAACATTTTCGCGAAAGCGTAATTATCTATCTTTATCTAGCACTTTAAAAACAAGCATATGAAACTTACAGACGATCAAATCAAGAATAGACTAGAAGATTTTCCAGACTGGGAGTATGACGATAACGCGATACACACCACGATAGAGTTTGAGAACTTCCGCGAGGTGTTTGCAACCATGACGCGCATTGCCTTTGAGTGTGAGAAAATGGACCATCACCCTACCTGGACAAATACATATAATGAGCTAGAAATCTCTCTTAACACACACGATGCAGATGGTGTTACAGAAAAGGATTTTGACCTTGCAGCGGCTATAGATGATATTTTAGGCGCATAAAAGACTATAAATTTTAAAGAAATCAACCGATTTCATATTTTTACCGCGGTCAATACTATTTGTATTGATCGCGTTTTTAATTATACGATTACTAAAAAAGAGATTTTTGCTTACGCGAAAATATCTATTACTATATATACATGGGAAGAGCATTTGAGTTTAGAAAAGCACGTAAAATGAAGCGCTGGAGCGCAATGTCTAAAGCATTTACACGCATAGGTAAGGATATTGTAATGGCCGTTAAAGAAGGTGGTCCAGATCCAGACTCAAACTCAAGACTGCGTGCGGTAATACAGAATGCTAAGGCGGTAAACATGCCTAAGGATAATGTAGAACGCGCTATTAAAAGAGCCTCAGATAAGAGTCAAGGCGATTATAAAGAAGTAATCTTTGAAGGGTATGCACAACACGGTATCGCCATACTTGTAGAAACTGCTACAGATAACAATACACGTACGGTAGCAAACGTGAGAGCAGCTTTTAATAAATGTGACGGTAACCTAGGTACTTCTGGGTCTGTAGTATTTATGTTTGATCACACTTGTACTTTCCGCGTAAATGCAGAAGGGCAGGATGTAGAAGAGATAGAACTTGAGTTTATAGATTTTGGTGCCGAAGAAGTTTTTGAAGACGAAGACGGGATACATATCTACGCCCCTTTTGAGAGCTATGGAGCGATACAAAGCGCCCTTGAAGAAAAAGGAATCGAAATCTTAGAATCTGGTTTTGACCGTATACCTCAAGTGACTAAACAACTTACTCCAGAACAAGAGGCAGATGTAAACAAGCTTATCGACAAGCTGGATGAAGATGATGATGTGCAGAATGTGTTTTCAACTATGCAAGCAAGCACAGAGGAAGAAGAGTAAAAGATATAACACATAAAAAAATCCCTCAAGATTTCTCTTGAGGGATTTTTTTATGGATTTATGAGACTACTACTCCTGGTATAAATACAAAGATGAAGCGCCTTCTAATTCGTTGTTTACAGTTGGAGTAAGATCTCCTCCAGCTTCTACATTTGCAAATGCAAGTACTCTACCACCTGCGTTTGCTCTCTCAGCAATATATACAACGTCGTTTGCTGCATCATACTCTGCTGCTACTGGATTACCTAAAAAGGTAGCTGCTCCTGCTACACGTACTTGGTTTCCTGCTACTGCAAGAGTTTCTCCGTTTGCTACGGCAGCAAATTTAGATTCAAAGTTTGAAATCACGTGAAAACCACCATCTGTATCTGATGCTGCATCTCCTACATCTGTAAGAATCATTGTACCATTGCTCTCTGCAATACCGTGTGTTCTTACGATACCTTCTATAGTAATTCTCTTAGTAGGTGTGATTGCCGCATCTGCTGTATTTGTAGCTGTAAAGTTTGCAAATACTGCTACGTCAGATGTTTTATCTACTACAGCATAGAGGTTATCTCCTACAAACTCAATTCCCCATAAGGCAAAATCAGTAGTTACTGTGTTTCTTAGAGTAAATTCGCCATTTGTTTTCTGGAAAATAAATATTCTACCGTCTGCAGTGTCTGGGTTTCCATCTACGTCTGCGTTATCTGCAACAACATAAAGATTACCATTAACAGCAAGATCACGTGGACTTACTAAAACTGCATTACTACTTAAAGTGGCAGTAAGATTAATACCCGCAGTTGAAAGAAGCACGTTTCCATAAGCATTTAATTGTAATCCTGATCTAGATGCTTGAGTTACCTCATCACTAGAACCGTCATAATAAATACCCTCTGCATCTGTAGAAACAGTTCCAAAGCTAGCAGCTGTAATATTTGATGTGTCTCTCACATCATACACTGTTACATCACCATCACTATTACTTGATGCATAAAGTTCTGCACGTGAATCTGCAGTTACGACAGTTGATCCTCCTTCATCATCAGATGAACAGCTAGCAGCTACTAATGCTGCTCCTAATAGTAATCCACAAATTTTTAATGATTTCATAAACGTAATTTTAAGTTAAATTGATTATTGTTTGGGATATGTACGCTGAAAAGGGTTTGAAAGGTTTTCTAAAAAGATAAGATTAACACAGTTTAACGATTAACACCCCTGCTGTGATATTTCTTGAAAGACTATAATTTCTTCATCTAAGGAGTTTTTCACGGCAGTGGATAGCTCATAATCACAAAATTACACGTCATTTTTGTTTGTCAAAAAGTACACACCAAACTTTTAAAGGTTAAATATTTGTTAATTACTTGACAAGCTATTTCACCAATTGAAATTTGAGTTTATGTTTGCTGCGCAAAATAAGTTTGATCAATCAAGCTTATTGCCTACTCTTAATGAAAAACAATTTCATATTCGGGCTTAGGATGATTACAAGATTTAATCCAACAGCTGCTCAAAGATTTGAGAACCGAGTATTCTGGCCGTCTTGTACCATCAATATCGCTCTAAAGCGTCTAGAGGAATTTGCATTCTCTCCATTTACCGTTTTTATTTTCCGTATCTGAGGTTCATAGACTTAACCATTTCTTAAAGGAGATACCTTTCCTATTTCTATACCTTTTTTACCTTTCATTTTTAAAATAAACCAATGAAGACCAAGTACATTGATCTCATCGAGCAAACGTATTATTTCCCACAAGAGGAATTTAATCTCAACAAAAACCATCTTGAGTTTCACGGCATTGACCTAATGAAACTTGTAGAGCAATATGGTGCACCACTTAAGTTTACTTATTTACCTAAAATCTCTGATAACATACAGCGAGCAAAAAAATGGTTTGCAGATGCTATCGAGGCAAATGGTTATGAAGGAAGCTATAACTACTGCTACTGTACAAAAAGCTCACACTTTAAGCATGTACTCAATGAGGCGTTGTCTAATAATATCCACATCGAGACTTCGTCTGCATTTGACATAGATATCGTAGAGAGCTTAAAGGCTGCTGGAAAAATCACAGACGACACCTATGTAATAAGTAATGGTTTTAAACGTGATAGATACGTAGAAAACATCGCTCGCCTAATTAACAATGGTCATAAAAATGCAATTCCAGTAATTGACAATTATGAGGAGATAGAACTACTAAGCAACCAGATCAATGGTAAATTTAAAGTAGGTATTCGTATCGCATCTGAGGAGGAGCCTAAGTTTGAATTCTACACCTCAAGACTTGGAATAGGATATAAAAACATTGTTCCATTCTTTAATAACCAGATCAAAAATAACGAGAAAGTTGAGCTTAAGATGCTTCACTTCTTTATAAATACAGGTATACGCGACACCGCATATTACTGGAACGAGCTCATGAAGTGTATTAAAGTGTACATTAATCTTAAAAAGATTTGTCCGTCACTTGATAGCTTAAACATAGGTGGAGGTTTCCCTATAAAGAACTCACTTGCTTTTGAGTATGATTATGCATACATGATTAATGAGATCATTGCACAAATCAAACAGGCTTGTGATGATGCAGATGTAAAAGTGCCACATATTTTTACTGAGTTTGGCAGCTTTACTGTTGGTGAAAGCGGTGGAGCTATTTATGAAGTACTTTACCAAAAGCAACAAAACGACCGCGAGAAGTGGAACATGATTAACTCTTCATTTATCACAACATTACCAGACACCTGGGCTATAAATAAACGTTTTATCATGCTAGCGGTAAATCGCTGGAATGAGGAATACGAGCGTGTATTATTAGGAGGTCTTACCTGTGATAGTGATGACTATTACAACAGTGAGCAGCATATGAACGCGATTTATATGCCTAAGTACAAAAAGGACAAACCACTTTACATAGGTTTCTTTAATACAGGAGCATATCAAGAGTCTATAGGAGGTTTTGGCGGACTGCAACACTGCCTTGTTCCTTCTCCTAAGCACATCCTCATTGACCGCAATGAAGATGGAGAGATTACCACAGAAATATTTGCAGAGCAGCAGACTAGTGATCAATTGCTAGGCATTTTAGGGTATTAAACACGCTTTCGCGAAAGCAAAACAAAAAATATTAAATAAATTATATAACCACTAACAGTAACAACACCGAGAAAACAACATTCTCACTTTACATCTAACATCTAGTATCACCATGAAAACGTACGCAGGCATACCACAAGAATATGCAGGAGCTGAAAAAGCTAAAATTGTTTTACTCCCTGTCCCTTACGACGGAACTAGTACTTGGGGCAAAGGAGCCGACAAGGGTCCTGAAGCATTTTTACATGCTTCTGAAAATATGGAGCTTTACGACATAGAAACTGAAAGCGAAGTTTACAAACAAGGGATACACCTTGCAGATCCTATCACAGAAAATGCATCACCAGAAGCAATGGTGGAAGCTGTGCACAAGATGGTAAAGAAAAACATTAAACGTAACAAGTTTGTTACCATGTTTGGTGGAGAGCATTCTGTATCCATAGGTGCGATACGCGCATTTAATGAGACTTTTGATAACCTCACAGTATTACAACTAGACGCACATGCAGATTTACGTGAGTCTTATGAAGGCTCTACTTGCAATCACGCATGCGCTGTGTATGAAGCAAACCAAACTACAAATCTTGTACAAGTAGGAATACGTAGTATGGATGCCATAGAAAAAACAGTGATGAATGAAGACAATGTCTTCTTTGCTCACGAGATGGCAACAGATGATTACTGGATGGACAATGCGATTGAGGCAATGACAGAAAATGTATATGTAACATTTGATCTAGATGCCTTTGACCCATCTGTACTTCCTGCTACAGGAACTCCAGAACCTGGAGGATTATTCTGGTATGAAACGCTAGACTTCTTACGTCGCGTGTTTGCAGAGAAGAATGTTGTAGGCTTTGATATTGTAGAACTTTGTCCTAATGGAAATAGTAAACCATCTGAGTTTGCAGCAGCAAAATTATACTACAAAATGCTTAGCTATAAGTTTGAGCAAGAAAATGCTGAAGAAGAATATGAAGTAAGCGGATTACAAGAAAAGAGTAAAAAAATTAATCAAGAAGACGACGACTATAATGACTAATAAAGGAGCAATATCACAATTTATTGAGAAGTACTATCTACACTTTAACTCTGCTGCGCTAGTAGATGCTGCCAAAGGGTATGAAGCTCAACTAGAAAAGGGATCAAAAATGCTTGTTTCCCTTGCTGGAGCAATGAGTACTGCAGAGATAGGAAAAATCTTTGCAGAGATGATACGCCAGAAAAAAGTGCATATTATCTCATGTACAGGTGCAAACTTAGAAGAAGACATCATGAACCTAGTGGCTCACAGCCACTACAAGCGTGTACCTAACTATAGAGATCTTACTCCTCAAGATGAGTGGGATTTACTAGAAAAAGGACTTAATCGTGTTACAGATACGTGTATTCCAGAAGAAGAAGCTTTCCGTCGTATTCAAGAACATATTGTAAAGATATGGCAAGAAGCAGAGGCTGCTGGTGAGCGTTATTTACCGCATGAGTACATGTATAAATTATTACTTTCTGGAGTATTAGAGCAATACTACGAGATAGACATTAAGGATAGCTGGATGTATGCAGCTGCAGAGGCAAACTTGCCTATTATCTGTCCAGGTTGGGAAGATAGCACTATGGGTAACATCTTTGCGAGCTATGTGATGAAAGGCGAACTTAAAGCCACAACTATGAAGTCGGGCATTGAGTACATGACATTCCTCGCAGACTGGTATACAGCAAACTCAGAAAAAGGAATAGGTTTCTTCCAGATAGGTGGAGGTATTGCTGGTGATTTTCCTATTTGTGTAGTGCCTATGCTTTACCAAGATATGGAGCGCACAGAAACTCCTTTCTGGAGCTATTTCTGCCAGATAAGTGACTCAACTACAAGTTATGGATCTTATTCTGGAGCTGTACCTAATGAAAAAATCACTTGGGGAAAACTAGATATGGATACTCCTAAATTTATCATCGAGAGTGATGCGACTATTGTAGCGCCATTAATTTTTGCTTACCTGTTAGATATGTAATTAAGGTGTCTCAACACATCTTTAATAAGAAACGCACAATGAGAAAACCAAGCAACCTAAGACGCGTCATTGTAGACTATACAAAGCTCAATGACGATATATTAAACTTACTAGTAGCAAAGTATCCAGATGGATATGAGTCTCATCATATTATCTCTTTTAAAAATGCTCAAGGTGAGATGGTAGATTGTGTAGAAGTAACTACAGAAGACACCTTATACCTTGTTAAAGTAAGTAAGCGCCTTGTTGTGGCGATGGAGGACTTTGACCAAGATGAATATGATGATGATGACAATCTAGATCTCGATATAGAAGATGAAGATCAAGAAGAACGAGAGGACTAAAAATAATTGCAATTATTTAAAAAAATTGCAACTCCTTTTGTAACATTCTTATCTCCCACTACGTATAAGCTATAGGGTAAAATCCTAGATTGGGAAATCTATTCAATAGTGGTCGCACACGCGGCACTTTTAAATTAACAACAATTTTTAATTTACACTATTATGAAAACAATTTTTATTGCCCTTTTTACAGCGGTAACACTTGCACTTAACCTACAAACAGATAATGTAACAGCTACATTTACAGGGTATGCAGATGGCTCTTATTATTTTGAAGATGCAGATGAGCTTACACATTCTTTTGATGCAATAAGCGAGACTGCAGCAACGCAGTACGACCTTACTACAGACGCGTACAAGGGAAAAACTTTCAAAGTATCTTTTACTTCAACGACAGAGGTAAATGAAGATGACGAGGAGTATGAAGTACTTTCTATTACTGCTCTTGAGTTAATCAAATAAGCTCAATAACCTTATAACCATAGGGCAGTTGGTCATACCTTCTGCCCTATTTTTATGGATTTGATGTACGCTTTCGCGAAAGCGGTATTCCCTCCACACCAAGTAGTACTCCACAAGTTTAAGTTTTAAAATTATGAATCTTAAAGACGGTGTAAAATCATCAGATAATAAAGTATCCTCAGAAGCGATGGCACTTAGTCTGTTTGTAAAAGACACCACAAAATCACTTACAGACCGTTTAGAATCTTACGAAGACATTATCAACTTAGAAGTAGGTGATACAGGTCTAACAAGAGCAAAATCTCTTGAACGTGAGTTTGACATTAGACAGTTATACATCAAATACGAAGGTGATAACCCTACGGGAACACAAAAAGATAGAATTGCCTTTGCACAAGTATATGATGCCCTGCGTAGAGATTTTCATACCATGTCACTCGCCACTTGCGGTAACTACGGTGTCGCAGTTGCACTTGCTGCAAAGTTAAGCGGAATTGCTTGTAACATATACATTCCAGAATCTTATCACACAGATCGTGTTGTAGAGATGGAACGTCTGGGAGCTACGATTTTTAGACTACAAGGTAGTTATGAGGATGTAGTAACTGCTAGTAGTAAACTAGCACAAGAACATGAATGGTATGATGCAAACCCTGGAGGTGCAAATACACCGCTACAGATATCTGCATACTCACAAATTGCTGTAGAGATTGTAGATGAGCTGGGTGATGCGCCACAGTATTGTGCTGCTCCAGTATCTAATGGGACATTATTTGCTGGGATTTATAGAGGCTTTGTGAGTTTATACAAACGAGGTAAAACCTCTCGCATTCCTAAAATGATTGCAGCTTCTTCTACAGGTAAGAATCCTATTATTCAATCTCATAAAGAAGGACTAGACCACTGTCGTGATCTTGATCCAGATAAGATTAAAGAAACTAAGTACAATGAGCCACTTATAAACTGGCACAGCTTTGATGGAGAGGAAGCTCTGTATGCTATCCAGCAATCTGATGGTAAAGCATTTAACATTAGTGATAAAAAAATGCGAGAGATGAGTACGCTCCTACTCAAAAAAGAGGGATTACGCATTCTTCCTGCATCAACTGCTGGGCTTATCGCTCTCTTAGAAATTGATGAAAAAGAAAACCTCGCTCCAGATCGTTTTGTAGCAGTACTTACCGCAAAAAATTAACTACTACCAGCAGTCGCTGGATATAACTTTAATACATACCTGTTTAGTCAGGACACATATATGAAAAAATCAATAGATGGAAATGCTCTTGTATACTGTCAAGGCGCTTTTAACACTCCAAACGGAAAAACTGCTCACGGCTTAGTGCGCTTTACAGAACGTTATAATGTCGTGGGAATTATAGATAGTACGTATACTGGCAAAGATGCTGGCGAAGTGCTGGACGGGAAACCTAATGGAATACTAATTTTTGAAAACATCGAGACTGCTATTTCATCATTACAAGGCGAAAAAGAGTTTCCTAAATCACTTGTGATCGGTCTTGCGCCTGATGGTGGGCGTCTTCCTAAGGAAGCAAGAGCAACTATTGCAACAGCGATTAAACAAGGCTGGAATATCGATAGTGGTCTGCATGATTTCCTTACTAATGATGAGCATCTTGTAGCGCTTAGCAAAGAGTACAATATCCAAATACGTGACGTGCGTAAAACTCCAGATCGCGACACCCTTCATTTTTTCTCTGGCGAAATAGAAAAAGTAAACTGCCTTAAGATTGCTGTTTTAGGTACAGATAGCGCTATTGGTAAACGCACAACCTCATGGTTAATCGTACACGGACTGCGCAACGGCGGAAAAAAAGCGGAGATGATTGGTACCGGTCAAACTGCGTGGATGCAAGGAGCAAAATACAGCATGGTAATGGATAGCTGCATTAACGACTTTGTGTCTGGAGAGATAGAACACGCAGTAGTGAGTGCATACAATAATGAGCAACCTGATGTAATCGTGATAGAAGGCCAAGGAAGTCTTATGAACCCAGCATACCCTGGAGGTTTTGAAATCCTTGCGGCTGGAAGACCAGATTATGTAATCTTACAACACGCTCCTACACGTCTGGAATATGATGGATTCCCTGGCTATAAATTGCACTCATTACAAGAGCAGATTAATGCCATCGAGGTAATCTCTGGCAAGAAGGTCATTGCGGTGACAGTAAACCACGAGAATATGACACCAGAACAAATTGAACCAGCTTGTAAAGCAATTACAGACGAGATAGGCCTTCCCGCTTTTGATGTACTTGCTCATGGCGTAGAAGGCTTAATAAAGGTTCTTGAAAAACACATTAAATAATCCATGAAAATCACAAACGTTAGTTATGAGCGTCTAGAACTTACACTCACTGCACCTTATACGATTGCTTATGAGACTGTATCGCAGGCAACTAATTTTATTCTCAAAATAGAGACAGACAGCAACATCATAGGTTTAGGTTGCGCTGCTCCAGATCTTGAGGTAACTAAGGAAACTGGTGATGATGTGGCTAGAGCGCTAGACCTTGTGATCATTCCATATCTTAAAGGTAAAAATGCACTCAACTATGCGCGCATTTTAGATGAGTTAAAACCACTGCTCAGCGTTATCTCCTCTGCGCTGGCGATGGTGGACATGGCGTTGCTAGACATTGCTTCAAAAAAGATGAATGTGCCGCTTTATCAATTTTTAGGCGGTTATCGTGATAGTATTGCAACGAGTATTACAATAGGTATTTTAAGTGTAGAAGAGACTTTGAAGCAAGCTCAAGAATATGTAGACCAAGGATTTACAATAATTAAGCTGAAAGGAGGATTATCGCTAGAGGAGGATGTAGAAAAAATACACCGCTTGCGCGAAAATCATCCACACCTCACCCTACGTTTTGATGGAAACCAAGGCTACACCGTAGCGCAGGCTGTGACATTTGTTGAAAAAACAAGAGCGTCTCGCATAGAGATACTCGAACAACCTACCCTAGTCGCAGACGAAGAAAAACTAGGAGAAGTAACGAGAAAAGTTCACATCCCAGTTATGGCAGATGAGAGTTTAAAATCACTGAAAGATGCTTTTAGACTTGCTCAAAACAGCCGTATGAATATGGTAAATATCAAGATTCAAAAAGTAGGTGGCATTATGGAAGCAATGCATATCAACTCTGTAGCGAGAGCTGCTGGACTAGAAGCAATGATAGGCTGTATTGACGAGTGTAGACTTGGCATTTCCTCAGGATTGCACTTTGCATTATCTCGTCCTAATACAGTGTATGCAGATCTTGATGGACATCTAGATTTTGAGAATGATCCTTTTAAAGGATTGTTTAGCCTAGAGAAAGGAATCTTAAGACCTAATGGAAAAGCTGGCTTGGGATTGAGTGATTTTTAGGGAATAAATCTAACTGTAAAAATAAGCGTCTATTGTGATTCATACTTATCACGGTAGACGTTTTTCTTATATTGAGATTTACAAATAAGCAGCAACTTATCAATCACTTAAAGATTGATCGTATTGATTATTCGGATTATGTCATAATTGTCAAGTATCAATTGGTAAATATCATTCTTCAATATCATAAAACCTAAGATTCCATAAACCCCACCACATCATGACAGCTTCGGCTATCATTCCTGCGCCGTATTGTGGTGACCATCCGTCTAGTATGGTGCTGACTAACCTACCTCCTGCGAGACCACCCATAAATAGTACATTTACTATGGTTGCAGATTTCCAGTGGTTTTTATTAATAATACCATATATCCAATAACCACCAAAGGCAATGTAGATTCCCATGATTGCTCTAAAAATATTCTTGAGCTCTAAGTCTTGAACTTCAAAACCAAAAATGTAAGGGAGTATAACACTGGGATGCGCTCCATAAACAAATGACATGGCTATCACAATACATGCAGATAGCGCTAGTTGTAAATTTTTAGGGAGCCTAGACATTATGGATTAAACAAGACGCTTTGCTATACGATCTTTTGCCAGTTGTAAGATAGTATGAAACTGATCTTCAATATTAGTTTCTGTATTGTCTATCTCAATAGCATCGGCTGCTTTTACGAGTGGAGAATCTTCCCGAGTAGTATCTATGTGATCTCGCTCTACTACGTTAGAAAGTACTGCCTCATAACTCACTTTATCACCTCTTTCTACAAGTTCATTGTAACGACGTTTTGCACGCTCCTCTGCACTAGCAGTCATAAAAATTTTAAGCTCGGCTTGAGGAAATACTACGGTACCTATATCACGACCATCCATCACGATTCCTTTTTCTTCTCCCATGCGTTGCTGTTGCTCTACAAGTTTAGCACGCACTTCAGATATAGTAGCTATAGGGCTCACAAAGGAAGAAACCTCGAGGGTTCTGATGTACTTCTCGACACTCTTGCCATTAAGACAAACCTCTGCTTTTCCAGAAGCGGTATCTCTTGTAAATGAAATCTCGATATCATCAAGTCGCTTTACTAAAGATTCTTTGTCAAAAAAACCATCAGAGATAAGGCTGTTTTCCATTGCATATAGGGTCACTGCGCGATACATCGCACCCGTATCTACATAAATGTATTCTAGCCACTCCGCAAGTTGTTTGGCTACTGTACTTTTTCCTGTGGATGAATATCCGTCTATGGCAATGGTAATTTTCAAGAGTATGTATTTTACACAAAAATAGGAAAACGTATGCTAGTGCTTACCATATAGATTTAAAGATTATTTCTACTAGTATAGATGAGCATACTCGCTTCTTTAAATAGAAGAAAGCGACACCATGACTCGCTAGCCCCGATTGCAATGAAAATCCCGCAGTGTAGCGATAGCGCAACGAGGAATTGTAATGAAAAGCGGGAAACCACCTTGCAAATATGCTCAAAATGGACTGCTCCTAAAGTTGAAAAGAATTATTGTAAATCGATGCCTAGACCAAAGAAACTACTAGCAGCGGCACTGTTATAACGAGCATATGCATAATTGAAACGCATCTTGTTAATCTTGATCCCAAAGCCTGCACTGATACCCGCAAAACTACGCTGATTGACAATACGCAACTCCTCACTCCTACGGAAGTTGTAGCCCAGTCGTACGTTAAAACCTCCTTTAGGAAACAACTCTACGCCCACGATCGCGTGACGTATTACGTTATCAAGAAGTCCTATCTTTTCTGTGGTGGTATTGCCGTCAAGATCTGTGGTACCTCTAGCTTCATTCTCAAAAGCGATGTTCCATAATTGCAGGTTTTCTAGCGTCACGTGCCAGCGTATAGGCACGTTAGGTAATATCTGAGAAATACCAGCATCAATCTCTAGCGGAAGCTTCTCAAAAGTATCTACATAAGGTGTAAACTGAGTTCCTATATTGCGTACTACCACGGCCGCATTAAGATCCCAATCTTCATAATTATAGGTAAGTCCAAGATCTACCGCTCCTCCCGCCGAAGAATACTCGGCTAGTGTGGAGGTGATTAATTTTACATTTGCACCTACATAAAAATCTGAGTACGGAATATTAATCGCATAACCCAATGAAAGCGATGCCTCACTACCACCAAAATCTCCTGTAGCATTCCCATTCTCATCCCTACCATCAAAGGTTCCATAATTTACGTAAGTGATTCCCGCATGCAAGACTTGCGTGCGTCTATCCCATAAATAGGCATAAGAGGCGGTACCGTAATTGATATCTGCCAGATAGTTTACATAGTTTACAGAAAGCTGATTATCCATCCTGTAATTAATGTTGGCTGGATTATAGAGCGCAGAGTCTGGGTCGTAATCGTAGTTTGTAATGATTTTCCCTCCTAAAGCAGCTTGTCTAGGTGATGACATCAAGTTGAGAAACTGATAGGTAGCACGTCCCCCTAACTGGCTATATGCCGTTAGTGAACACGTAAACAACAATAAAAAGAAGCTCTTTTTCATTAATCAGTACTGCATCATGATACTTAACGATTGCAATGATAGTATATTTTGAGAGGGATGGGAAATAATTAGAACTATAGGATAAATAAAAAGGGAAACTCGTGATGAGTTTCCCTTTTTATGGTTTAACGCTTTCTCGAAAATTTGATAAACTATCCTTAAGCTAGTTTTTTTGCATTTTTTACTTTTTGCTTAGTAAGTGCTAGTTCTAACACCTCGCTCATGTCACTTACGTAGTGAAATGTTAAGCCCTTTAAGTAGTCTTGTTTGATCTCTTCTATATCGCGACGGTTCTGCTCACATAAGAGTATCTCCTTAATTTTAGCACGCTTTGCTGCAAGAATCTTTTCTTTGATTCCTCCTACTGGTAGTACTTTACCTCTTAAGGTAATCTCACCCGTCATCGCTAGATTTTTCTTCACTTTACGTTGTGTGAATAAAGAAACTAAAGACGTAAGCATAGTAATACCTGCACTAGGTCCATCTTTAGGAGTGGCTCCTTCTGGTACGTGAATGTGTACATTATACTTATCAAAGATGGTAGGCTCTAACCCTAGAATCTCGGCATTTGCTTTAATGTACTCCATCGCTATGGTAGCACTTTCTTTCATCACTTTACCTAAGTTTCCTGTGATAGATAGTGTCCCCTTACCTTTTGATAAAGCAGATTCTATAAATAAGATATCGCCTCCTACTCTCGTCCATGCAAGACCAGTAACTACTCCGGCAACTTCGTTATTCTCATACTTGTTACGTTCCATTTTTGGAGAGCCTAGTATCTCGATAACATCTTCATTAGATATTTTCACATTGTACTCTTCTTCCATCGCGAGATTTTTTGCCCCGTAACGCACCATTTTTGCAACTTGCTTTTCTAGGCCACGTACTCCAGATTCTCTTGTATATCCTTCTACAATTTTTTCTAGTTGTGGCTTAGCTATTTTAAGTTGGTCATCTGTCATACCATGCTCTTTAAGCTGCTTAGGTAGTAAGTGACGTTTTGCAATCTCTGTCTTCTCTTCAATCGTATATCCAGTAACGTTTATAATCTCCATACGATCTAGCAAAGCTGGTTGTATGGTATTTAAACTATTTGAAGTAGCGATAAACATCACTTTAGAAAGGTCATACCCCATCTCAAGGAAGTTATCGTGAAACTCACTATTCTGCTCTGGATCTAGTACCTCAAGTAATGCAGATGATGGGTCTCCCTGGTTTCCTGCGCTTAATTTATCTATCTCATCAAGTACAAAAACTGGGTTGCTAGTTCCTGCCTTACGCAAGCTCTGGATAATACGTCCAGGCATTGCTCCTATATATGTCTTTCTGTGACCGCGTATTTCAGACTCATCACGCATTCCACCTAGACTTACTCTTACGTACTCACGCCCTAATGCTTCTGCAACAGATTTTCCTAGCGAGGTTTTACCTACACCTGGAGGTCCGTATAAACATAAAATAGGCGACTTCATATCATTACGTAATTTTAGTACCGCTAGGTATTCTATAATACGTTTCTTCACATCATCAAGACCATAATGATCACGGTCTAGAATCTTCATCGCGCGTTTTAAATCAAATTTATCTTTAGAGAACTCATTCCAAGGAAGGTCTAAAAATAAATCAAGATAATTGCGCTGTATGCTATACTCAGCTACCTGAGGATTCATGCGTTGCATTTTTGAAAGCTCCTTATTAAAGTGCTTCTCAACTTTTGCATCCCACTTCTTTTTCTTTGCACGTACACGCATTTCTTCTAGATCATCCTCAGAGCTTGCCCCTCCCAGTTCTTCTTGGATAGTCTTCATTTGCTGGTGCAAGAAATACTCACGCTGCTGCTGGCTCATGTCATTTTGAACCTTGCTCTGGATATCATTTTTGAGCTCTAGCTTCTGGCGCTCCATATCCATAAACTTAAGCGTCTCAAGTGCTCGCATATGCAAGTCGTCTATGTTAAGAAGCTCTTGCTTCTCTGCAACAGAGAGGTTCATGTTTGAACTCACAAAGTTGATTAAGAAAGAATCACTCTGGATATTCTTAATTGCAAAGGAAGCCTCTGAAGGTATATTTGGAGAGTCCTGGATAATCTTAAGCGACAATTCTTTTATAGAATCGATAACTGCTTTAAAACCTTGATCTCCTGCTTCTGGGCGTACTTCTACATATTCCTTAATAGTAGCCTTCATATAAGGCTCTACCTGCGTTACTTGATCTACCTCAAAGCGTTTTTTACCTTGTATGATAACTGTAACATTACCGTCAGGCATTTTAAGCACACGTAAAATACGTGCTACTACACCTACTTTATGAATATCATCTGCAGTTGGATTTTCTACTTCTTCATCCTTTTGCGCCACTACTCCTACTACTTTCCCTCCCTTATTTGCTTCATCAATAAGCTTTATAGAAGTATCTCTTCCTGCCGAAATAGGAATAACTACTCCAGGAAAAAGCACCGTATTACGTAAAGGTAAAATAGGCAAGCTTTCTGGAAGCTCCTCGTTATTAATTGCCTCCTCATCTTCTGGAGTCATTAACGGGATTAATTCTGCATCTCCATCTATCTCTTGCAGTGACAATCTGTCTAATGTTGTAAATTTTGGTTTTGCCATATATAATGTGTGCCACAATGTCGCATATTCCTATGCGCCCTGTGGATGTATAACTATTAGTATTCTCTTTAAATATAGCGAGTTTAGCCTATTATAAGATAATGGATACCCTCACTGTAGGCTTTAATTCAATTGTTGTGCCAAGCGAGTACTTTGCTTTCGCGAAAATTTGAAGAAACAACACAAATGCGCGTTCTTTATCTATAATGTAATTATCTACTTGTATTAGAGCGATTCAAGATAATGTTATAAAATTTTCACAAAAGTGTAACAAAGAAATAAAACACGCATCTTTACTATAGAATGAACCAAAAGTGAATTTTACCAACCATCAAATAACCGAATTAATAACACTGTGCCAGCAAGGTAATCAGGGTGCTCAAATGGAGGTGTATAACCGCTACTATAAAGCGATGTACAATACTTCGCTACGCATTGTGAAACACGAAGCAGAGGCAGAAGATATTATGCAAGAGTCCTTCTTGAGTGCTTTTACAAAGCTGGATAGTTATAAAGGTGAGGCATCCTTTGGGAGTTGGTTAAAACGTATTGTGGTAAACAACAGCCTCAATGCTTATAACAAAGGAAAGAAGCTCGATGAGACACCGCTAGAAGATCATTTATATAAAATAGAAGATGATGCAGAAGGTGTGAGTGAGGTAGACCTCACAAGTGTGAGAGCACAAGAAGTCGTTCATGCTATGAGTATGCTTAAAGATAATTATAGACAATCACTGTCTTTACATCTTATAGAAGGTTATGACTACGAGGAAATGAGTGAGATTATGAATGTAAGCTATGCAAACTGTAGAACCATGGTGTCAAGAGCAAAAGACAGCTTACGAAAACTATTAAACAATAATGAAAAAGGAACCTATAGATCAAGTATTTAAACGTCTGGAAGGACGCCTGGATACCGCTGCACCTAGTGCAGATCACAAAGCTAATTTTCTAGCAAAATTACAGGCGCAAGCTACAGAAGATATTCCTGCAAAGGACACAAAAACGATACAATGGATGCGACCGCTGTTTATTGCAGCGAGTGTGATTCTTCTTGCAGGATTAATGTTTACACAGTTTAACGCTACACCTAAAGCTAAGGAACTCGCAGATGTTTCTCCAGAAATGGAAAACACGCAAGATTTCTTTACAAAAACAATAGAACGTGAGCTCTTTGAGATTAAGGAGAACATGAATCCAGAAAACCAAGCCATGGTTATGGATGCCATAAAACAACTTGAAATCTTAGAGAAAAACTATGATGATTTAAAGAAAGACCTTTCTGAAAGTGGAGAAGACAAGCGTGTGATTTACGCAATGATAGATAACTTCCAGAATAGAATTGACCTCCTACAGCATGTAGTAGAACAAATGGATGCCATCAAAGAATTAAATGCTATTGAAAAAGCCGTAACGCTATAGTTACTCAAATTATAAACTTATGAAAACGAAAATAATACAACTCTTACTTATAGTGCTCATGATCCCTTCTATCATGATGGCCGCAAGTGTAGATCCTCAGGGGAAATACACTAAGGAAAAGAGAATCAAAAAGGAATATACTGTAAACCCAGATGTAAAACTAGTGATTGACAATAGCTACGGAAATGTCAATATGGTGAGCTGGAACGAAGATAGAATCGTCATTGAAGTTCTAGTAAGGACTAATGGTAATGACGAGGATCGTGTAAAAGAAAAACTAGACGAGATTGATGTCAATTTTGAAGGATCAAGTAGCTATGTGAGCGCAAAAACAAATTTTGAAAAAAGCAGTAGTAGATCATGGTGGAACAGCTGGAAGAACAGCAATGTAAACATGGAAATCAACTATACCATTAAACTTCCAGCAACTAGTGTGGTAGATGTAAGCAATGATTATGGAGGTATAAACATAGACCGCCTAGAGGGTAATGCAAAAATAAATTGTGACTATGGGAAAATCACGATAGGCGAACTGCTAGCAGAAAATAACTACCTCAACTTTGATTATACTAAGAACAGCACCATAGGTTACATGAAAAGTGGACGCATTAATGCAGACTACTCAAGCTTCTTCTTAGAAAGAGGTGGAGATATTGAACTTAATGCAGATTATAGTAAATCTGAATTTGGACGTATTGAAAACTTAAACTACAACTGTGACTATGGCTCTGTAATTACTGGAGACACTAAAGATATTATAGGTCGAGGAGATTACATCTCTGCAAAAATTGGAGTGGTTCACGGAGATTTAAATATCAATGCAGATTATGGAAGTATACGTATAGAGGAGCTGGCAAGTGATGCTGGAGACATCGCTATACAAAGTGACTACACCGGTATTAAAGTGGGTTATAATCCTCAATACAGCTTTACGTTTGCTATTAAACTCGAGTATGCTGGATTAAGCGGTAAGGAAGATCTAACTTTTAATAAGGAGCGTATAGAATCTTCAGACAAGTATTATGAAGGATATAGAGGGAACTCTAATACTAATAATCACGTAAACATCAACTCAGAATATGGTGGTGTTACTTTATTCAAAAACTAATAATCAATCATCAAAACAACAATTATGAAAAAATTAATCGCACTCAGTTTTATTCTTTTAGCAAGTACACAAATCCATGCGCAATGGTGGGGAAAGGGAGTAAAAGGTAATGGTCAAGTAGAAACCGAAACACGCAACGTAGGTGAATATGACGAGATAAGCATTGCAGGTTTCTTTGACGTGACACTCGTTGCAGGTAATGAAGGAGAAATCACATTACAAGGAGAAAGTAACTTACTAGATTATGTTGAAACAGAAGTAAACGGCGATAGACTTACTATCAAAGTTCAAAACAAGCAAAATCTAAAGACGAGCTACGGAAAGGATATTAAAATTAAAATTCCTTTTAGAGATTTAGATCGTGTATCATTATCAGGATCTGGGGAGATTATGAGTGATGATGTAATCAAAGCAAATACTTTTGAGGTTTCTGTCTCAGGTTCTGGAGATGTTGCTCTTATTGTGGAGGCAAATCGCACAGAGAGTCGCGTTACAGGATCTGGTGATCTTATTCTCAAAGGCTACACAAAAGACCATACTGTAAAAGTTACTGGATCTGGTGATATAGAAGCAGGACGTTTTAAAGCAGAAATGGTAGATGCTCAGGTAACTGGATCTGGTGACATACGCGTAGCTTGTGAAAAAAGTATCAAAGCCCGTGTAACTGGGTCTGGAGATATTGAGTATCTGGGCAATCCCACAAAGCAAGACACTAAGGTTTCTGGATCTGGAGATATTACAAGAGGATAGATTTTAAACTCTTCTTTATAACAAAAAAATGCCCTCTTATTAGGGCATTTTTTATTGACTTATGGAATACAACTATTCCTCTTTCTTTAAGATTTTTGAAGTTCCTGTAAAACGTTCTATCGTTAATTTAGGTTCACCATATACTTGAAGTTGTGCTTTATCTGCAAGATCTACAACAATCTCTTGATCTGCAGTTACAATTGTTGTTGTGCTTCCTGCGCCTATTACATTAATCACATCTGTATTAAAAGTTTGGGCTCTACACTCTGCATTATCTTTTAAATCAAGCGTTACCGTTTGAGCATTTCCCATTAACTCTAGGTCTGTTCTTTCAGATGCTGAGAGCGTGAATTTTTTAGTGTTGATATCTGCTTTCGCGAAAGCGTTATCTGTAACACTCACAGTCAGATCATCTCCCATATAATCCATCTCTATTTTTGAATTTGAATTTGCCGTTATGGTAGCTTGGGTTGCTTTTATCTCCCCTTGAAACTGGCTATCATCTAGAAAGTTTCCTGTAAAAGAATCTGCTTTAAGAATGGATTGCGCCTTCACTTTACTCTTAGCATCTAGACTTACAGAATTGAGCGTAACAAAACGCACGGTAATATTAAGACGTTTTGCACTTCTGATATCTTTTCTAGCCGAAACTAACAATAGACTATCACGCACATCAAAGCTTATGAGTTCTATAAGGTTATCATCCATCTCAAGATCATAGCCTGGTTGAGAATCTGCTATAAGTGTTACTTCTAGACCATCTGTTACTTTAATATCTGTAAATGGGCGTAATACTTCAGATACATCTTTCACATTTCTACTTCCTTTTACTCGCTCCCTTTGAGCGCTTACAGTCGCAGTCACAAACATGAGCATAGCAATAGCTATACCTTTCATATATAATTTTTTCATAGAATTAAATGTACAATAAATGAGCCATCATTAATAACAACACATAAAAAAAGCATCTGATTACAGATGCTCTTTAAAATAATGTCGTTTATAGATATTAATAGACAATGTTAATCACTCCGTCTACTGTGAGTACTTCTTCGTCATCTGAATTTGTAAAGGCTCCAGAAAAAGTTCCTACGATTGTAGTACCATCGTTTGCAGTGATATTATTTACAAATGGAGTCGTCGCTTCTATAGATGGTGTGTGCACAACACCTCCTACTGTTAGAATCGTATTTTGCATCACATTATCTCCTGTTTGTTCTAGCACGATATCAAATTTAAAGGTATCTCCCCTATCCATGTCTGTGCTCACTACGCTTAGTAAAGAACCATTTATGGAAACATTCGTTGTATTAAAGTTTATAAACTCGCCTCCTACGGTTCCTTGTACAAAGCCATCTCGCGCTGGTGACGAGCAATCTCCTAAGTCTTCTAGAATAGCTGTAAGACTTCCATCTTCGTCTCCACATGCAGCTATTTCTTCTTCTAATGCTGCCGTATAGATTTGGCATGCAGCTATCAATGCATCTTCATCCTCTGTATCTACCGCATTAAATTCTTCTTGCGCTACTAATGTAGCTTCTTGTGCAGCGGCACAATCACCTCCGCAATTTAGAGAATCAATAGTCAATTGGATATTACCATCTGCATCACCGCAAGCAGCTATCTGAGCAGATAAGGCGTTGCTATATGCAACACAAAGTTGCTCTTCATTATCACTACTAGCATTACTAAAAGCTGCCAAAGCAACGTTTGTGGCTACTCTAGCTTGTAAACACGGGTCTGCTGTTGAGCAGTCGCCTAGACTTGTAAGCATTGATTGTAGTTCTCCAGAGGAGTCTCCACAAACTGCTATAGTTGCCTGCAAGGCAATCGAGTATGCTTCACAAGCCTGAGCATAATTTGAAGCAGTTGCTCCAGAAAATGTAGCCTGCGTTACAGCCAGAACATCAAACGCTGTCTGACATTCTTCACTATCGGGATCTATCGCATCAGGATCAGAGCCATCACCTGTAACGCTAAAAACCCCTTCTAGAGGTTCGTCATCACAAGAGGTCACCGTCACGGCAATCATCATTATAAATAAAAATAAAACGTGTAGTTTTTTCATCGTAGTAGGAATTTCTAAATCTGAAACACAAACATAATCAAATTATTGGACTGTTTTGTGCTTAGGTTATGAGCCATTGCGAGCCTTTAGCAACTTATTTTGCTCTTGCATAAGATGTTCAATATTTGAAAGGAGCTCAATATTTTTAGGAGTTTTTTCTTCTGTATTTTTAGGATCTTCTGCTTTATCCTTAAATCTATTTATTCCTTTAATCACTACAAAAATGGTAATTGCGATTACCAAAAAATCTATGGACACCTCTATAAGCTCTCCATAACCTATTGCTATCTCTGTCACTTCCCCTTCGGCTGCACGTAAAAGGTATTTTCTATCAGATAGGTTTATACCATCTGTTAGTAACGAAAGTGGTGGCATCACTACTTTTTTTACAATAGTATTTACCACATTATTAAAAGCAGTACCTATAATAATACCTACTGCCATGTCAATCATGTTACCCTTAATCGCAAAATTTTTGAATTCTTGAATAAATCCAGCCATAACTATCTCTTATATGCCGTAGCAACTTAAATATTGAATAATAAACTTTAAAGAAACCCAACTACTTCTAAGAATGGGATTTTTCTACGCTTTCGCGAAAGCGTAACCTATGTAATTACCGTTCTGTCTTTAGGCACTCGAAGTAATAGCAAGACACCTGCTGCAAAAAATAAAATTAAAAACACAATCGAATAGCGCATGCTTCCAGTAAGTTCCTCTATGAAACCATATAGAAACATACCGATGATGATCCCTATTTTCTCAGCAACATCATAAAAGCTGAAGTATGAGGTGGTGTCCTCTGTTTCTGGTAAAAACTTAGCATAGGTAGATCGTGATAGTGATTGTATACCTCCCATTACTAAACCTACAAACCCAGCAGTAATGTAAAATTGGAACGGCGTATATACAAAGTATGCCCAGCCACAAATTACAATCCAGATAATATTAATAATTACCAATGCCTTTATATTACCCACACGCGCCGAAAGTCTTGAAGTAAGTATCGCTCCCAGCACTGCTACAAGTTGTATTAAAAGTATACTTACAATTAATCCGGTCGTGCGCTCGCTGTCACTACCCCACTCTAGTTCTTGCTCTCCAAAATATGCTGCAGCAAGCATCACTGTCTGTACGGCCATACTGTATACAAAGAAGGCGATAAGATACTTTTTAAGACGTAGTTGGTCTTGCATAGACGACCAAATAGCTCTTAACTCCTTAAATCCATTAAAGAACACATCTTTGGTAAGCTTTCCTTGTGCTTGATTTCCTTGAGGCAAATAGGCGTAGGTATACTGACTAAAACCTATCCACCAGACTCCAGTAAGAACAAATGATAAACGTGTGGGGAAACCTTCGTCTTCAAAACCAAATGTTTCATACCCAAGTATCATTGCTAGACAAACTACAAGTAGCAGCACGCTACCTATGTACCCTAGGGAATATCCCTTTGCACTTATCTTATCATGCTGCTCCGGATGCGCAATATCTGGCAAGTATGAATTGTAAAAAACTAGACTTCCCCAGAAACCTATAAGTCCCAATGCGTATAACGTAAGACTCAAGTATATATGCTCAAGGCTAAACCAGTATAAACCTATTGTAGAGAAAGCTCCTAGATAGCAAAAGAGTTTTAAAAAGAATTTCTTATTGCCCAGATAATCTGCCACTCCAGAGAGAATAGGAGAAATAATAGCTACTATTAAAAAGGCAACCGCTGTGGTATAAAATATAAGCGGGCTACGACGCAGCATCATCCCAAAAACTTCAATCTCTTCTATACCGGCTCCTCTAAAAAGAGCTCCATAAAATAATGGAAATATAGCAGATGCAATGACAAGACTGTAGGTGGAGTTTGCCCAGTCATAAAATGCCCAAGCATTTAATAATTTCTTGTCACCTTTTTTGAGTTGTTCTTTCATAGTACTAAAATAAAAAAGCTGTGCGAGTGCACAGCTTTTTAAACTATATATTATTGTAATTTCTTATTTGAAGCTCGTCACGCCAAATTTTGCAGCTTCTGCTCTGGCCATTGGCGCTTTGGCAGTAAGATTTGCAATACGACTATCTGAAGATGGGTGCGTACTTAAAATTTGTGGTGGCGCTTGACCTCCACTTGCAGCCTTCATACGTTTCCATAACTCTGCAGCCTCATCTGGGTTGTAACCTGCTATAGCAGCGATTACAATACCTATCTCGTCTGCTTGTGTTTCATGGCTACGTGAGAAAGGAAGCATCCCTCCTACTTGTGAACCTATACCATAAAGTTGCATGATTTGCTGCTGCTTTGCTTGATCTTGACCTCCTACAGCAATAGCAGTGGCAACACCTCCATATTGTTGTAATTGTGCAGCACTCATACGTTGAGCACCGTGATCTGCAAGTGCGTGAGCAAGCTCATGTCCCATTACCATGGCAAGTCCAGTTTCAGATTGAGTAATTGGTAAAATCCCAGTGTACACTACAATCTTTCCTCCTGGCATACACCAAGCGTTTACTGCTTCATCTTTTACTAGATTATATTCCCAGCGGTAATCTTGTAAATATCCAGGCTCTCCTAATGCCGTAAGGTAACGCTCTGCTGCTACGGCTATTTTTTCACCTACACGCTTTACCATATTAGCATCTGCTGTTCCAGTAATCACATTATTTTCAGATAGAAATGCGTCATACTGCTGGAATGCCATTGGAAATAACTGATCGTTACTCACAAAGTTAAGGGTCTTCTTGCCTGTAAACGGGCTTGTCTTACATGCACATACTAGAAGTACGGTCATGATAAGAACAAATGTATTTTTAAGTTTCATAATGATGGTTTTAAATCAGAATATAAAAATACGCAAATGTTAAATACCGCTTAGGTGTAGCTCTGTGAAATCTTTCTTAATGATTAAAGCACAAGCTTTCGGGTCAAAATGCACATCTTCCATAGAAATCTCTTCATTATCTAACTCTATAGTAGTGATTTCAAAAGGTAAACCTATTAAGTGTATTCTAAAAGTGTCATATGTAGTGATAAAGTCCCCACGTTTGTGCTGCTGTATAATCCAGTCTTTCTCTCTACCTACCATTTTGAAGGTGCGGTAACTGTAACGATCTTTTTTATAATCGTATCCATCTTGAGCATCTTCATATAATTTTGAAGCATTTTTACCAAGACCGTAGTACACCTCAAGTTCTACTTGCTCTATCTCAAGCTCTCCTACATATTGCTGTATAGGATACTTAGGTAAGATGGTTCCTTCTTTTACAAACAATGGCATCTCGTCAATATCTGCATCCACCCATTGCTCTTTACCTCCTTGTACAATTTGCTTCGTCCAGTAGTTATACCATTGTCCTCTAGGAACGTACATACGACGTCCTTTAGCATTTGGCTCTAGTATCGGACAAACTAGAATATGATGTCCAAAGATGAACTCGTCTGTACGATAATGCGTTTGCGCATCATCTTGATCAAAATATACAAGCGGCTTTAATAATGGCGTGCCTTTCTTGATATACTCATAAAACATAGTATATAAATAAGGTAATAATCTATAACGCAAGTTGATAAACTTACGAGCGATATCTGTAACACCTTCGTCAAAGGTCCACGGCTCTTGGTCTCCATGATGCCCAGAGGAGTGTGTACGGCAGAAAGGATGAAAAACTCCTAGCTGTATCCATCTTGCATAAAGCTCTCCTGTAGGTTGCTCTGCAAATCCTCCTATATCTGTACCTGTAAAACTCATCCCTGAGATACACATACGTTGTACTTGGATATTTGCTACCCATAAATGCTCCCAGCTAGCCACGTTATCACCCGTCCAAGAACTTGTGTAACGTTGCGCTCCTGAGTATGCAGACCTTGTAATAACAAAAGGTCGTTTAGGATACGCAAATTTCTTCACTCCTTCATAAGTAGCGCGAGCCATTTGAGTACCGTAAATATTATGTGCTTTTAAGTGGCTACAAGGGTGCCCGTCGTAATTATGACGCACATCTGGAGGAAATGTTTTTCCTGGAACCTCCATCACTGCGGGCTCATTCATATCATTCCACACTCCTTTTACGCCTACATCTTGAATAAGCTCTTTGAATAAACCAGCCCACCAATCGCGTACCTCAGGGTTTGTATAATCAGGAAAATTACACTCTCCCGGCCATACTTTACCTTTCATAGCTGGGCCATCTGCGCGCTTACAGAAGTAGTCATTTTCTACACCTTCATTATAAACCCAATAATCTTTATCTATTTTAATCCCTGGATCTATGATCACAATGGTTTTAAAACCATCATCTGCTAGTTCTTTTACCATTCTCTTAGGGTCAGGAAAATGATCTTTATTCCATGTAAAACATCTCCAGCCATCCATATAATCAATGTCTAGATAAATCCCATCACAAGGAATTTTGAGTTCGCGAAATTTACTTGCAATCTCCTTTACATTGCTTTCTGGAAAATAACTCCACTTGCACTGGTGATACCCCAGTGCCCATAATGGTGGCAACTCAGGAACACCTGTAAGGTTTGTATAACTCGCTACCACATCTGGCATTTCAGGACCATAGATGAAGTAATAATTCATCTCACCTCCTTGAGCCCAAAAGCTTGTAACTCCCATACGCTCATGAGCAAAATCAAAATAAGTTTTAAAGGTGTTGTCAAAAAACACACCATAGGCCTTCTTTTGATGTAGCCCTATGTAAAAAGGGACGGCTTTATATATTGGATCTTGATCCTTTGCAAATGCATATTGATCTGTTGCCCAGTTATGTACTCGTTTTCCTCGTAAGTTAGAATGCATAGGCTTATCACCTAGCCCGTAATAGGACTCAGCATGCTGCGCCTTCTTACTCATCTTAACTATATTACCTCCATACTGGAAGCTCTCCTCATAGTGAAAACCTAATTCGTCTTCGTTTATGAGATTACCTTCTGTATCATAAATACTGGTCTGTAGGCTCTCTTTTTCAATACGTATATGAAGCTTTGCGGTGTTTACATGATAATAGTTATCATCATCTGTAAGCTCTAGATGATTGTAGCCACGAGGAGCATCTTCATCTATCGCATAAGAAAAGTCTGGCTCAAAAACGCCACCTGTTGCAAAGCGAAAACGTATCACACTATCTCGCAGCACAGTAAGTTCTAAAATCACCTCATTTGAGGTAGTAAAATATAAGATATCTGTCTCTTGTTTGACATCTACCACCTTTTTAGGAAATTGATTCCCTTTTTGCTCTAATTCGGTATTTACAATCATGGTAATTGTTATTTTACTCTCAAATAAACACTATATCGTGTAAAAATGAAGTTAATTCGTAATTAGTTATTAACGCTAACGTTTTCGTAAGCTCAGAAATGGTATTTATATGACTTTTAGAGGATTTAGAACACACAATCATTGCTCTTTTGCTAGATCTTCATCCCGCTTTACATTACAATTCCTCATCGCGACTTGGGTCAGCTCTTGCGGGATTTTCATTACAATCGGGGTTATAGAGTCCCGCAAGTGTGCATTTATATAAGCCTCATTATTTTCTCTGTTTACCAAATTGAAATGTAGTCACTAACTACTTCTTCAATTCAAAAATCACTCCCGCCAAAGGCCCTATTTTCACCACCGCCGAATAATCTTTTCCATTCCAAGAGGTTTCGGTAACATCTAGTCTTTTGTTATGATAATCACCCGTACCAGCATACTTACTTGCGTCGCTGTTATATATTTCGCGTAAGCTTCCTTTAAAAGGTAACCCTATACGATACTGAGGTTGCGGTGTAGGTGTCATATTAAACACACACACAACTACACTATTCTCATCATTACCCTTTCTAATATAACTTAGTACGGCATTTGTATTATCGTCATGTGAAATCCATTCAAAACCTTCTGGTTCAAATTGCTTCTCGTACAATGCTGGTGTACTTGTATACAGACCATTAATATCTTTAAAAGCGCTTAGTGCTGCTTTGTGAATATCATATTCAAGTACGTACCAATCTAGTTGTTCTTGAAAATTCCACTCTGTACCTTGACCAAATTCGCTTCCCATAAATAGCAATTTCCCACCCGGATGCGTATACATATAGGTATACAGAAGACGAAGATTTGCAAAGCGTTGCCACTCATCACCAGGCATTCTACCTATCATAGAATTTTTACCATAGACCACCTCATCATGAGATAAGGGTAGCATAAAGTTTTCTGTAAAACCATAGGTCATTGAGAAGCTAATCTCATTGTGGTGATGATTTCTATAGATGGTATCCCTCTTGAAATAAGCAAGCGTATCATGCATCCATCCCATCATCCACTTCATCCCAAAACCTAAACCTCCTGAAAATACTGGCCTACTCACTGCTGGAAAATTAGTAGACTCCTCTGCTATGGTTTGGACATCTGGAAAACTAGCATACACCTCTGCATTAAGTTCCTTTAGAAACGAAATCACAGCAAGGTTTTCTCTTCCACCTTGATCGTTAGGCTCCCACTCGCCTTCTTCCCTACTATAATCGAGGTAAAGCATAGAAGCTACAGCATCGACTCTCAAGCCATCTACGTGATATTGCTCTAACCAGTAAAGCGCATTACTAATCAAGAAGCTTCTCACTTCATTACGTTCGTAATTGAATATAAGTGACTTCCAGTCGGGATGCCATCCTTTCTTTCTATCTGGGTTCTCGTAACAGGCTGTCCCATCAAAGTTACCAAGACCATGCGCATCTTCTGGAAAGTGAGAAGGTACCCAGTCTAAAATCACCCCAATATCATTTTGGTGCAACGCATCTATCAAAGTCATTAACTCTTCAGGATATCCAAATCGAGAGGTAGGCGCAAAATATCCTGTAATTTGATAACCCCAGCTAGGATCATAGGGATGCTCCATCACCGGCATAAACTCTACATGTGTAAAGTTTAATTCTTTTACATAAGCCACGAGTTCGCTGGCTAGTTCGGTATAACTAAGGCTGCGGTTTCTTTCTTCCTGCTTTCTTCTCCAACTCCCTAGGTGCATCTCATACACCGAGTAAGGTGCACTAAGACTATTATGCTTGTGGCGTTTTTTCATCCACGCACCATCCTTCCAGTTATGATTTGTTTTATAAACTACAGAAGCGGTTTGAGGTGGGTGCTCTGCTCGTCTCGCGTATGGATCTGCCTTTTCTGTGACAACACCATTGTGGTTGGAGTGAATTTTGTATTTGTATACTTCACCATGAGATACTTTTGGAATAAAACCTTCCCAAATCCCACTTTCATCCCATCGCACATTGAGATTATGCTCGTCCTCGTTCCAGTAATTAAAATCACCAATAACAGACACGCGTTTTGCACTAGGTGCCCATACTGAGAAATAAGTTCCATCTACACCCTCTACGGTTATAGGATGACTACCCATTTTATCATGAAGACGGTAGTGCTTTCCCGATTTAAAGAGATCAATGTCAAATGCTGTAAATAAGCTATGTGCTATTACTTCTGCCATTAAATTATAGTTCCTGACACTATAGTAGCTCCATTCTTTACAACCACGATGCCATCCCGCACTACATAAGTATCTGTTTCTACATCGTCTAGATGCTTTCCTCCAGTAATACGAACATCGTCACCTATTTTTGCATTTTTATCAATAATACAATTAGTTATAAAACAGCGATCTCCTATACCTACGTGTGGGATTCCTTTATCACGAGCCGAGTTAATCTCTTCAAGATCTAAGAAGCGATTACTTCCCATCACGTAACAATTTTCTATAACTGTACCTTTACCTATACGTGATCGTATTCCTATGACAGAATTTGCAATACGACTACCATGTACGATACTACCCTCCGCTACTATAGATTTTTCAAGCGTTGTTCCAGAGATTTTTGTGGGTGGTAATACACGTGGTCTCGTTAAGATACTTTGTCCTTTATTAAATAAATTAAACTTAGGTATATCTGACGTTAGATCTATGTTTGCCTCAAAAAAGGAATCGATATTCCCTATATCTGTCCAATACCCTTCATAGGCATAACTAAGTACCTTATGGTTTTCTATAGATTGCGGAATAATCTCTTTTCCAAAATCCATAGTATCCGTCCCCTCTAGCAGATTAATCAATAAATCTTTATTAAAAATATAAATCCCCATAGATGCGAGATAGTGTTTACCCTCGCTCTTCATTGCTGGTGAAACTTCAGATTCCCATTCTGGAAGAAGTTCGGCAGCTGGTTTTTCTATGAAAGAGTCAATCATATTGTCATCTTTAGTTTTGAGAATACCAAACGATGTCGCGTCTTTTGCATTTACCGGCAGTGATGCAATACTTATCTCTGCTCCAGAAGCCTTATGAGCATCTAGCATTTCATTAAAATCCATCTGATATAATTGATCTCCAGAGAGTATCATAATATAATCAGACTCATAACCTTTAAAGTGGTGTAAACACTGTCTTACAGCATCTGCAGTGCCTTGAAACCAACCTTTATTTTCTGGGGTTTGCTCTGCAGCAAGAATATCTACAAAAGCGTCAGAAAAATAAGAAAATTGGTAGGTATGCTTAATATGCTTATTAAGGGAAGCCGAGTTAAACTGAGTTAACACAAACATCCTTTTAATATTGGAATTCAAACAATTTGAAATAGGAATATCTACTAGACGATATTTTCCTGCTATGGGAACTGCGGGTTTTGATCTTTGTGCTGTGAGTGGATATAATCTTGAGCCTTGACCACCCCCTAATATTATTGCTAGTACTTCCTTATTCATATTTGTGTTGCTTTTAGAGTTTGGTATTTTTATTTATTTATGTTGACTTCCTTAGGTATCATTTCTTTATATAATGAGACATAGGTTTCTGCTGCGTTTTCCCAGCTATGGTCTATCTCCATCATTTGTTTTTGATTTGCACTAAAGGCTTTCTTATCCTTATAAAAAAGAGAAGCGCGCTCTATGCTGTATACAACATCCCATACAGAAGTTTGATCATGACAAATACCATGACCGCCATCCCCTATATCTATAACTGTATCTTTTAACCCTCCAGTGCGTCGCACAATAGGCATGCAACCATATCTCAAGCTATATAACTGATTTAAACCGCAAGGCTCAACCCTACTAGGCATTAAAAGAAAATCTGCTCCAGCATATACTTGATGTGACATCCTTTCTTCATAACCTATATGAGCATTATATCTTCCTTTATACTTGATCTTAAGTTCCTCTAGCTGTCGTTCTACTTCTTGCGATCCGCTCCCTAATAAAATGATATTAATATCAAGCTGTTTTAAAGCAGTATCAATAATCTCAGGTAATAAATCTGCTCCTTTCTCCCAGACCAGCCTACCTATAAACCCGAAAAGTGGTTTTGAGGCGTCTAGTCCAAACTCATCACAAATAGCCTTTTTATTAGCCTCACGGCCTTTAGCTCTCGTTCTTATTGTATAATTTTTAATAAGGTAATCATCTGTAGCAGGGTTCCATGTTTCGGCATCAATACCGTTTAGAATCCCCACGCACTTTGATTTTTCGTCTCTAAGCAAGCCTTCTAGTCCATTTGCTTTTTCTTGTAATTCCACCATATATGATGGAGATACAGTATTCACTCGCCATGCACATTTAATAGCAGCAGCAAGTGGGTTTATATCACCGTACCAATCTAGGAGTCCTTTATCGCTTTCGCGAAAGCGTGGTAACATTCCAACCATATCGTGTGAGAAGTTACCTTGATACTGTGCATTATGTATAGAAAGTAAGGTAGGTACTTTCATAAGGCTATCAAACTCTGGGCAACGTTGCATCATAAAAGGTATAAAGCCTGTATGATGATCATGGCAATGTATGATATCTAGTTTTTTCTTTAAACTTAACACCCATTGCAGCACTACTCTTTGAAAAGCAACAAAACGCAATGGATCATCTTCATATCCATATACCTTCCTTCTATCTGTAAGCTCTGTGATTCTGACTAAAAACAATGGAAAACCCAGCTCATTATCTACATCTATAACTTCGCCAAAATACGTTGTACCCTCTATGACTATGTTGTGAAAAAAGACTATAGAACCTGTCGCCCGTTCCACCCAGCTCGTTTTATAATACGGCATTATCACCGCAGCAGTATGACCTATGCGATTTTGATATTTTGGGAGAGCACCAACCACATCTGCTAGCCCGCCTACTTTTGCAACAGGATAACACTCGGCACTTACATGAAGAATATTCATAGTTTCAGGTAATTAGGTAATATCTTAAATGTAACTATTATTAAGAGTACAACTCTTTATGAGCTATTAAATATAGGTTAAATCATAAATAACTAAGCATGAATTATTCACATTTATAAGGTACAAAATCAAGGGATATCATAATTTATTTATAATATCATTACAATACATGACCAGCATATGTGTATTTTATGTCGTTATATACAAGTTTAAAATTGAGAATACCATGTCATTTTCACAATGCTTTAACGACCAAGTCTACAGTAATGAATTAACTTTACTTAAAAAGAAAATTGATATGAAAAGAATAATAGGAGTATTTGCTTTATTAAGCATTTTTACTAGTTGCACAGGCTCTGCTCAAGAGAGCAAAAAAGAAAGCTTTGAGGTTACAAAAACAGATGCGGAATGGAAAGCACAGCTAACCGAAGAACAATATTATGTATTGCGTTTAGAAGGTACAGAGCGACCTAACTCTAGCCCGCTCAATAATGTAAAAGAAGCGGGAACTTTTCACTGTGCTGCTTGTGACACACCACTTTTTAAAACAAAAAATAAATTTGATAGTGGAACTGGCTGGCCTAGTTTTGACAGAGGTATAGAAGGAAATATAGCATATAGCTCTGATCGTAAACTTGGTTATACAAGAACCGAAGAGCATTGTGCTACATGTGGAGGACATCTAGGACACGTTTTTAACGACGGACCTAAGGAAACTACAGGAAAAAGACATTGTATTAATGGAGATGCACTCGTATTTGTGCCAGAATCAAAATAATATGAGTTACCCAATACAAAAAACGGAGGCAGAATGGCTCGAGGAGCTAGGCCCAGAACGTTATCGCATACTGAGAGAAAAAGGAACAGAACGCCCATTTACTGGAACTTATAATCTACACAACGAAGAAGGCGCTTACCATTGCGGTGCCTGTGACCAAAAGCTTTTTGAAAGCGCATCAAAATTTGACAGTGGGTGTGGATGGCCTAGTTTTGACGAGTCCATCCCAGGAACTGTAGAGTATGTACGTGACAAATCACTGGGAATGATAAGAACGGAAATTCTATGTTCTAATTGCGGTTCTCACCTAGGACACGTTTTTGACGATGGCCCTACTGCAAGCGGACAACGATACTGTGTAAATTCACTAAGTATAGATTTTGAAAAATAAGAATTACGCTTTCGCGAAAGCGTAAAAACAACAATTAAAACCGAAGCAAACACTTCGGTTTTTGTGTTTTATATATGACGGGATAATCCGTATTTTTGAACTACAATAATTAGACTTAAATAAATCTAGATATGAGCAAATATGATGTAATCGTTTTAGGAAGTGGTCCAGGCGGATATGTAACAGCAATACGCGCAAGCCAGTTAGGCTTAAAAACTGCGGTTATTGAAAAAGAAAGCCTAGGAGGCGTTTGTTTAAACTGGGGTTGTATCCCTACAAAAGCCCTTCTTAAAAGTGCTCAGGTATTTGAATACTTAAATCACGCAGAAGACTATGGTCTTAAAGCAACAGGAGTAGAAAAAGACTTTACTGCAGTTGTAAAACGTAGCCGTGGAGTTGCAGAAGGAATGAGCAAAGGTGTTCAATTCTTAATGAAGAAAAATAAAATAGATGTTATAAACGGTTTCGGAAAGATCAAGCCTGGTAAAAAGGTAGATGTAGACGGTAAAGAATATAGCGCAAACCATATTATAATCGCAACGGGCGCTCGCTCACGTGAGTTACCTAATCTTAAGCAAGATGGTGAGACGGTAATAGGTTACCGTAAAGCGATGACACTTGAGAAGCAACCTAAATCTATGATCGTAGTAGGATCCGGAGCTATAGGTGTTGAGTTTGCTAGTTTTTATAACACAATGGGTACAGAGGTTACTATTGTGGAGTACTTACCAAACGTTGTTCCTGTAGAGGATGAAGATGTATCAAAACAATTTGAGCGTTCTATGAAGAAAGCTGGAATTAAAGTGATGACAAACTCTTCTGTAGAGAAAGTTGAAAAAACAAAGACTGGTGTAAAAGCTACGGTAAAGACTAAAAAAGGAGAAGAAATCCTTGAGGCAGATATCGTATTAAGTGCTGTAGGAATCAAAACTAATATTGAAAACATAGGCTTAGAGGATGTAGGTATCGTAACAGATAAAGACAAAATTATCGTTAATGATTTTTACCAAACTAACATGCCGGGTTACTATGCAATAGGAGATGTAACTCCTGGTCCTGCTCTTGCTCACGTAGCATCTGCAGAAGGAATTACTTGTGTAGAAAAAATTGCAGGTATGAACGTAGAAAAAATAGACTACGGCAACATACCAGGATGTACGTATGCAACTCCAGAAATCGCATCTGTAGGACTGACAGAAAAGCAAGCAAAAGAAGCTGGATACGAACTGAAAGTAGGTAAATTCCCTTTTTCTGCGTCTGGTAAAGCAAGTGCTTCTGGTGCAAAAGATGGATTTGTAAAAGTAATCTTTGATGCAAAATATGGTGAGTGGCTAGGATGTCACATGATAGGTGCAGGAGTTACAGATATGATTGCAGAAGCTGTCTTAGGACGTAAGCTTGAAACTACAGGTCACGAAGTATTAAAAACCATCCACCCACACCCTACAATGAGTGAGGCTGTGATGGAAGCAGTAGCAGATGCTTATGATGAAGTGATTCACCTATAAGAGCTACACTTTATTCCTATAAAGTTTTTAGAAAATCCTGCCTAAGGCAGGATTTTCTGTTTTATAACCTCTCAAAATAGTTAGCTTTACTACCGGCACTTAACAGTTGTATTATGAAACATTCCGCTCTCTATAAGTCATTATTCCTTTTAGTAATTTTCTTAGCGCTGGCATCGTGTGGATCCACTTCAAACGTGAATAACTTTTCACCACTTACTACGGTAAATACTGCGGAGTCCTTAAAGAAACCATATGTTATATTAATATCCTTAGATGGTTTTAGACATGATTATGTAAATACTTATAATCCTCCTTATCTAAGTTCATTTATAGAAGAAGGATCTCAAGCCGCTTCCTTGATACCATCTTTTCCCACAAAAACATTTCCTAATCACTACACGATTGCAACAGGAATGTATCCTGACAACCACGGCCTGCTTGCAAACTCATATTATAATTATGAAAAGAAAAAAACATACAGCATAGGTAATCGAGAGACCGTTGTAGATGGGTCTTTTTATAAAGGAACTCCATTATGGGTAAACGCAAATAGTGAAGGTATGGTAACAGCTAGTTACTTTTTTGTTGGCACAGAAGCAGATATTCAAGGTGTACACCCTACTTACTATTATAATTATGATGGGAAAGTAACCAATCAAGAACGCGTAGATCAGGCAATAAAGTGGTTAGAAATGCCCGAACAAACAAGACCACATCTTATCACTCTATACTTCTCTGATATGGATGATACTGGACATCGTTACGGCCCAAACAGTAAAGAGAAACTTAAAGAAGCGCTTTTTAAACTAGATAGTACACTAGGAAATTTATTCAGTCGCGTTGATAACACGGGATTACCAGTAAATATTGTTATTACCTCAGACCATGGTATGGCAGAGCAATCTATTGAAAAACTCATTAGTACGGAGCCACTAATTAACGATGCGCTTTACAACATGATTGACAACGGTGTCATTCTCAATATACACCCTCATACTAGTGCGGAGACTGATAAAATTTTCAATAAATTAAAGAAACTAGAAAACAAATTCACGGTTTATAAAACCAAAGACACACCACATTTTGAGTATGTCCCAAAGAATAAAAACTGGGGACCCATACAAATAATTCCTGATGATGGGTATTACTTTAGTTCAAGTAAAAGTATCGAAAGAAGAAAAGCTGGAAACCAAGAAGTCTTTGGTGTACATGGGTTCACTCCTGCTTTAAAAGATATGCACGGCATTCTTTATGCAAAAGGTCCAGCGATAAACGCGGGAGGAAGATTACCTTCTGTAAAAAACATTCACGTATACCCTATGATATGTAAAATTCTAGGACTTTCTGTACCTAGTAATGTAGATGGCAAATTATCTCACTTAAAAGACATGCTTAGAGAATAACTGCTTTGCATAGCGGTTTAAAATCTCTTTTAATCCTTCATCAAAAAGTTCTCAATGGCGAGATCATAACTTCTAAGACCAAAACCTACAATTACCCCTTTTGCGTATTTTGACAAGTAAGAATGATGCCTAAACTCTTCTCTAGCAAATGTGTTTGAAATGTGAACTTCTATAACAGGCGTACTTATAGATGCTACAGCATCCCCTAGTCCCACAGAGGTATGCGTATAAGCTGCTCCATTTAAAATCACTCCATCAAACGTATCATTTGCTTCGTGCAATTTTGAAATGAGCTCTCCTTCTATATTGCTTTGAAAATAGCTAAGCTCTGTATCCTTATATGCAAATTGAAGTTTTGTAAAATAGTCTTCAAATGTTTGAGTCCCATAAATTTCTGGTTCACGCTTACCGAGCATATTTAAATTTGGGCCATTAATTATAAGTAATTTCATAGGATATAGTTGTTGAGTACGCTTTCGCGAAAGCATAAAAATACAGATTTACAAGGCGTAAAAAAAGCGCCTACAGTGAGGCGCTTTTCACAATTCTTACTAATTCATTTCTAGAATGCAAATCCAGCTCCTAACATAAATACTCTATTACGAGCATCAAGGTCAAAATCTCCTAAATCTTCACTACTAAAAACGTCAGAAAGTCCTAGATTATAACGTGCGTTAAAAAATAAACCATTGTTAAGTTTATATCCTAAGCCACCTACAACAGCAAAGTCTACCGTGTTTATGGCATCGTTATTAAAGCTAATATCTCCAGAATCACCATCAGGATTAGAATCGATCTCGCTATTTACATTAAATCCTATTTGTGGTCCTACTTCCCCATAAAACCCATCTACAAAGTAGTACTTTGCAAGTACTGGCACATTAATATAATCTAGCTGAAACTCAACATCGTCTCCGTTATCAACACTTTGGATATCATACCCTTGACCCGAATAATAAACCTCCGGCTGTATTGAGAATTTCTCTGAGATAGGCACTTCTACAAATCCTCCAAAATGGAAACTTGTTCTTGCATCTGGATCATCAAAATCATCTCCTCCTACGGTTGCAAAGTTAACTCCTCCCTTTGCCCCAAAAGACACCTCGTCTTGTGCTTGAACTGCTACAGTTCCAAATAAGGCTGCGATTGCGACTACTACTATTTTTTTCATGTTTGTGTTTGTTTTTAAATGTTATTCAAAGCTATCCATCATCCTGTTAAATGCGTGTTAGGCACTTTCTAAACTCTTGTTAATTGAGAATCCTTTAATAATTGTATTTTCACTTTCGTGAAATGGGAAACAGGCATATCAAACTATAAAAGCTACTTACGCATAGAACGTGGTCTCTCTGAGAACACTATAGACAACTATGCTCGAGACTTAAAAAAACTAACGCGCCATCTTGAGCAATTAGACAGTGCCCCAGACCCTATTACTATAGGTAAGGATGACATTCAAGATTTTATATATACCATAGCAAAGGAAGTACAAGCTAGATCACAGGCTCGTATTATCTCTGGGCTTAAAGGCTTTTTCAATTATCTGATATTTGAAGATTATAGAAAAGACAATCCATTAGATCTTATAGAATCTCCTCGCCTGGGAAGAAAACTACCAGACACACTCGCCGAAGAGGAAATAGACGCTCTTATATCCGCCATTAATCTTTCTACGCCTCAGGGAGAACGTAATCGCGCAATGCTAGAGACGCTTTATTCCTGCGGTCTGCGTGTCACAGAATTAATAAGCTTAAAACTTTCTGACTTATATTTTGAAGAGGGATTTATAAATGTGATAGGTAAAGGAGACAAACAGCGCTTTGTCCCTATAAGTGAGCATACTCAGAAATACATTGACATATACCGTAATGAAATACGAACGCATATAGACGTCAAGCCGGAGCATGTAGATATTCTATTTTTAAATAGAAGAGGTCGCCAGCTCACACGTGCCATGATTTTTACAATCATAAAAGATCTCGCTGTAAAAGCTGGAATTAAGAAAAGTATTAGTCCGCATACGTTTCGTCACAGCTTTGCTACCCACCTTTTACAAAATGGCGCCGATTTGAGAAGTATTCAGCAAATGTTAGGTCACGAGAGCATCACAACTACCGAAATCTATATGCATGTAGACCGAAGTGATCTCGCTCGTGTGATGGAGCAATATCACCCTAGAAAGGACTCTTAGGATTTTGTTTCAATTTTTCGCAAAAGCGTAATTATATTACTTAACAATAAGTATTTCTTCCTGCCTTCCTGAAACATACCTAAAGCCATCTTCACCCCAGAATCCTGCTTCCTCAAGCATAATTCTAATGTCTTTATTCCACTCCGGAATGGTTACTGTTGTATTAAGTTCTATAGCATATGCCGTGTTCTCGTAGAGTTTGTAATCTCCTGTACCTGGCACCCCTCCTTGAGAATCCCACATCCCGATCGTAGGGCCAGCGGCATGACCGTATAGTCCAAGTGGATGGGTATAGATAGAAGGAACAAGACCTTCTGCCTTAGTTTCTTTTAATGATTTTAAAAGTATCTCATTACCTGTTTTACCTGTTATAAAATTTGAGGCAAGCACATCTTGCACACGATTACCATCTGCAAAAGCCTTACTCAAGAATGCTGGCACTTCTTTCTCGTCATCCTTTAAAACGTATGCGTGCTGCTGGCAATCTGTATTGAGACGTAGGTAGGTAATTCCAAAATCACAATGAAGTAAATCTCCCTTCTGGATTACTTTTCCTTCTGGTCTATTAGAAAATGACACAATATGACTTTCTAACTTCTCTTCAGAACGCTGGATATCAACTGTAGGGTGAAACCATGTTTCTAATCCCATATCTGTAACTCGCTGGCGTAAGTACCACACCACATCATCTGTAGTTGTAACACCTGGGACAATCACTTTATAGCTAAAGGCATCCTTAATAATATCATGCGTCACATCTACTAGCTGTTCAAAATATTTCATTTCAAGTGCCGTGCGTGTTTCTAGCCATCCTACAGCTAGATTCTGTGCAGAGACTACTTTTGCTTGTTGAGCAGATGATAGTTTTGATATAAATGCCTCATAATCTGTCTTTACAATTCCATCTGCAAGACCAAAATCATCAGAATAATTAAGACCAATTTTTGAAGGGTTTCTCTCTTCGATAATCTCTAAGAGACGTGCCCATTGATCTGGTTGTTTTTCTTTATCCCACGCAGAGATGATATTCTTCCCTACGTTATATCTAGCTACTGCTAGCTTTTCGATTGTGTTTTTTTCTTTATTTCTATAAAAAACTAATATGGTTCTTCTTCTCGCATTGAGCCAAGTAGAGGGAAGCATCGTTTTTATAACCGGATCTTCATTATATTCTCTAGAAATCACAACCCACATATCGATATCTGCGCGATCCATTAAAGTAGGTAACAAATTATCAAATCTATCTGCCAAGACCTCATCGATTACGTCTGCTCTATCTCGTTCTGTTAAAATCTGACCGTACATGCATGTAAATGGAAGTAGTAAAAGTAATAGTAATGCTTTCATAGTTAAGTTGCTAGTCCTTAAAAATACTAAAAACAAAAAAGAGTATTCAAATGAATACTCTTTTCTTCTGTAAATTAAAGAATGTCTCTGTTATTCATTCCCTTTATTTTTGCGCCTCTTTTTGCGTTCTTTCTTCTTTTCCTTAGCAACCTTTTTACCGGTTCTTCCAGACTCTTCCTCCGCTATAATTTTTACTACTTGTTCTTCTGTAAGAATATCTCGTAACTGAGATTCAAACTTCTTTTTTTCTAGCTCCGCTTTTTTACGCTTTGCATCGATAGCCATATTCTTATCATCTTGAATAGCTAGTAAAACAGTATAATAATCCTTTAAGTAACTTCTAAGAACCTCCTTCCCAAAAACGTCTAGCTCAAACATCTCTTGGTAAATATTAGAACGGTCTAAACTCAATAAATTAGGATCTGGCTTTTCTGGGGCTGCTTGACTTCCTTGAGGAGGTGCTGGCACTGTGCTTCTTCTTCTTCCTGAATTCCCATAAGGATTACCGTATCCTTGAGCCTCTACACTCGCTAAACATAGCATCATTACTGCTACTATAAAATATCTCATCATCTCGACTATCAGTTTTTGCAAATATGCATAATTATTTTGTGATTACTCATATCCAATAATGATGCCTAAAATCATCAATCCTTAATTACATCAAGGATTTCTAGCAACATCGTTAATGTATTCAAAGTAATGGCACTGCCCAAATTATTTATGCTATTTTCTTTTTTGCCCTCTGTTATTAAAATGAAAAACTTCTGATTTAGGTTTATAGATAAAGGCCCCTTATCAAAAATTAAGATAAGCTAGTGTAGGTATTTACGCTTTCGCGAAAGCGTAGCCTCAAACCTATAAACTATTTAAATACTCTTTTAAGGTTTGACCCCGTTGAATTTTACCTGTTGTTGTGCGCTTAAAGGAAGTTAAAGAAACTGCTATTTTAGGAAGTTCAAAAGGACCAAAATCTTTTATATCAGTAATATGCTCTTTAATAAAAAGAGGTTCTTCTTGCTCTACAAATAACGTTAATTGCTCTCCCAGCTGTTGATCTGGGACTCCAGCGACAAAGTATGGAACGTGTATATATGGCGCCAACTTAGCTTCTATCTGTTCTGGAAACAATTTTACTCCACCACTATTTATCACATTATCAATACGACCTAGCCAGATAAACTTTTTATAGGTTATGAGCTTTACAAGGTCATTTGTAATCACCGGATCTGAGCTCACTTTAGGAGCTTTTATAACAAGGCAGTCTCTGCTATCTGTCTCTACGGTGACTTTATCTAGCACTTTAAAAGGAATAATTCCTTCTTTATTTTTTTTAGGATTAACTCTCCTCGCTGCAATATGAGTAACGGTTTCGGTCATTCCATAGGTTTCATAAACCTTAGTTTTAAGTCCTTGCAGCCTTAAAGAAAGTGCTGGTGATATTGTTCCTCCACCTACAATGAGCTTAGAAAGTAAGTGTAATCTTGATAGTGAATTATCAAGCTGAAAAGGCGTCATCGCACAAAAATCATACGTTCTATACACAGCATCCAGCGGATTGGATTTTGGTTGCGCCATATCTATACGCCATCCCAATGTCATCGCCCTCACAAGCATCATTTTACCAGCGATGTAATGCGCAGGAAGACACAGCAATGCCGTTGTCTTTTCAAAAACATTAAAATGTTTTGCTGTTGCCTTTGCACTATTAATCATGTGCTTCTTGTTTATTTTAATAGGCTTAGGTGTTCCTGTAGATCCAGATGTATGTACTGTCACATACTTCTTAGCATCTAGCCATTCTAAGATAAACTCACCTACAGATTCTTCATAAGGCTCACCTTCTTTAATAAAGGTGTGCGCTTGCTCCTTTAATGAAGCAATAGTAAATGAAGCGCCGTTAAGCTTAAATTTAGGATGTAAGCGCGTATATTTTTCAACAAGCTCCGTCATATTATTTAAATATACGGGTTCCGTGTAAGATTAATATTAAGCAAACGTAAAATGTATGCCTAGGCAACTACTTAGTCAGTAATAGGAGGTTTTACACTTCCTGTGAGTTTCTCTTTCCAGTTGGACCATTTGTATTTTCGCGCAAAAACGAACATAAGAATAGGCAGTATTATAAAGATTGGAACTATTTGGCCTATAGCTGAAGGCTCTGCAACATCCAAGAAAATAGAGTTGGTTTGCAATGCACTCCAATCTGAAGTAACTAGAAGTGCAATAAACATATTATTTGCCGCATGAAACCCTAATGCGAGCTCCATTCCATCATCCATGAGCGTTATAATTCCTAAAAAGAAACCTAGACCTATGTACACAGATAAAATACTATATCCAAGCTTTTCAATTTCCGGATTAAGTGCATGCATGAGTCCAAAAATGAGTGATGTGATAATAAGAGGTACAAACTTATTACCTGCAGCGACTCCTATTCCCTGCATTAAGTACCCTCTAAAAAGAAACTCTTCAAAAGAAGTTTGTAAGGGCAACAATATTAAGGTGATTGCTAGAAGCCCAAGAAAAGGCATGAGATTAAAATTCCACACAAGATCTTCTGGGGCAAAATAGTAGGCCACTACTGTGGATACCACAGAAAATATACCCCAAATGGTAAATGCAAAGAAAAAACGGGACCAATCTATGTTTTTTCTAGCGGTTACTAGCTTTGTAAATCGCTGTTTATGAATATACTTTACCACAACAACGAGTCCAAGTAACCCTCCTAAAAAGGTGCAAAGTGCAAGTATTAAGTAGAGATTACTTTCTCCCTCAAAAAGTGGAAAGAAGTTCTCTTCACCTGCTTCCATAAAGGTATCTATATCGCCAGCTTTCATCCATGACCCTACCGTTATAGGGATTACTCCTAAAAATTGCCATCCTACAAAGAATATTATTAAGAAACCTACTATGTATCTCCACCCCTCGTGTAAACTCTTATACGCCTGCTCTATATACATATATTATATTTTAAAATCCCAAGACTGCTCGGGGTTAATTTTTAAAGTTCCATCCACTACTTCTAGTGGTGAAGGTATATTGTTTGTAAAAAGACTACCTGTACCCAGTCCTTGAGGTCCTTTTGCTCCTATTTTATGCGTCCATTGTGCGATTGCATTAAGCCCAATATTACTTTCTAATGCAGAGGTAATCCACCATTCGATTCCTAATGAATCTGCCACATCAATCCACTCTTGACTTCCTTTAAAACCTCCTACAAAACTAGGTTTTAAAATAATATATTGCGGTTTTATAGTTTCTAGTAGCTCACGTTTTGAAGCGAGATCTGTCACTCCTATAAGTTCTTCATCTAGCGCTATTGGTGTAGGTGTACTGGCACATAATTCTGTCATTTCCTTCCACTGTTTTGTAGCAATAGGTTGTTCTATCGAGTGAATATCTAGCTCGGCTAGTTGGGCTAGAACTTTTTTAGCTTTCGCGAAAGCAAAACCACCATTTGCATCAACCCGCAAGGTAAGCTGCTCTTTACTATAATCCTTTCTTATAGAGGAAAGAATCGCCATTTCGTCTTCAAAATCAATAGCACCTATTTTCATTTTAATGCAATCAAAACCTTGCTCAAGCTTTTCGGCTACTTGGGTTCTCATAAAATCCTCATCTCCCATCCACACAAGTCCATTAATATCTATAGCCGATGTTCCTTTTGTAAAAGAAGATGGAAATAGAACGAACGGATCGCTAGACGCGAGTGATAAGAACGCCATCTCGACACCTGCCTGTATACTTGGATATTCCATTAGCTCATCCCAAAGCGCCAGAGGCCCATTTGAAATATGATTACACACCCATTGTAATTTTTGTTCATAATCTGGCACGTCATCATAACTAAGACCCCTGAGGATACCACACTCACCTACACCAGTTTTACCAGCATCTTGAATAATTATATACCACGTCTCTTTAGTACGTAATATACCTCGCGAAGTACCGCTAGGTCTTTTAAACTCTAAAATATGTTTTTTATACTGTGCTTTCAATAGAATTATATTGGTCTAGTAAAAATACTTAATCATAGGCATACATTACTCATAGAATAGTATTCTCAAGAATTTAAAAAATTACTCTTTTAGTGTACAAGTAAGCGGTTCATCCTCTATTTATTGCCTTACGTCTATGTTTTTTTTCAATAAACATAAAACAACAAAATCATAAATACCTCTAAAACAATTATTTAACTCAAATTTTTACAAGTTAAAAATATTCGAAATATATTTTTTGTAATAAAAAAAATAAGTAGTTTTATATAAATAAACGTCACTATTATGATTGCATATCCTACAAAGGGACATTTATTAGTAGCCGAACCATCAATACTGGGTGATACTTCATTCACTAGGTCTGTTATTCTTCTTGCAGATCATAATGATAAAGGCTCTGTAGGGTTTATTCTTAACAAACCACTGGATGTCAAACTATCAGATTTAATAGAAGGTATAGAAGATTGTGAGATGCCCATATACAATGGTGGTCCCGTAGAGCAAGAGAACTTATATTTCATACATACTGCGCCAGATCTTATAGAAGGTAGTCTAGAGATAGCATCAGGCATTTACTGGGGAGGAAATTTTGAAAGAGCTCTAGAGCTTATCATAAATGAAGAGATATGCTGTGAGAAAATTAAATTTTTTCTTGGATATAGTGGGTGGGACAGTAACCAACTTAATCAAGAGATTATCCAGAACAGTTGGGTAATTCTTGAAAATGAACAGCAAGACGAGCTACTTAAAGATAACCACACAGCACTGTGGAGAGATAAAATTATTGAGATAGGCGGCGATTATGCGTTATGGTCTAATGCGCCTGAGAATCCACAATATAATTAACCCAACCTTACTTTTACATTAAGCTTTTTAAGAAGTGCTGAGGCTGTATCTATCTTGAACTGCTTCTTTCTATACTTTGTAATGGGCTGTATTCCCATAATTGTGTTTGTAATAAAAAGCTCATCTGCCTTTTGTAATTCAAACGGTGATATAGATGCCTCTTCAAAAGTATATTCATCCATCAATCCTATTATACTGATGAGTTGTTTCCTTATAACCCCACGCAAGCAACCATCAGAGAGTGGCGGCGTTTTAATATGAGTTCCTTTTACTAAGAATAAATTTCCTTGAAGTGCTTCGGCTATATTTTTCTCATTATTTACTAGAAGACAGTTATCATATCCATTTTCTTGAGCATAGATGCTCCCTGTAACGTGTACAATCTTATTTGTAGTCTTGAGCGTAGATATTAAATCTGCATTTATGTAATGATCTTTATACAACTCAACTTCATACGGCTCTTCGTTGAGAAGATAAAATGGATTAGCGTGCGCTTTCGCGAAAGCGTAATAGCCCACACCACGCTCCTCCGGAAGATATTTACCACCACCAGATCTATACACCGTAATGCGTATACGAGCAGTTTGATCAATTAAACTTGATGCTTCAAGTGTTTTTAAGAGTTCTTGTTCGAGAAATTCTGGCGTGAATTCCATAGGGATTTCCATGCGGAGAATACGCATAGAAGCCATGAGTCTAAAATAGTGGTCTTCCCAGAAAAGAAGCTTCCCGTTTACTGCCTTGATTGTTTCAAAAAGTCCATCGCCATAAAGTAAACCTCTATTAAATGGATTAAGTTGCGCGTCTTCTGGTGAGAATAAAGTTCCGTTGTGATTGATCATAAAAAAACCGCCTTTTTGGGAGGCGGTGCAAAGATATTAATTAGGCTTTAGTTATGATGAGCCTATTACTTGTTTCAACTCTGAAATTTGATTTTCCCAAAACATTTTACCTTCATCTACTTCATCTTCCTCTGCAAAGTCTGTTACCATAAGTGATACATCCTTTGTAATCTCATCTACTTGTAGGCGTAATTCAAAATAATACTCCTCACCTTCGTCTGCTGCCCACTGAAATTTTATACGATCACCATTCTTTTTAGTAAGAAGCTTTGCTTTTTCTTCACTTCCATCCCAAATAAAAGTATAGTGGTCGCCTCTTAAATTTACATTATCTGCAAACCACTCGCTCATCCCTGATGGAGTAGCTATGTATTGGTATAACAAAGAAGGAGAAGCCCTTACAACAAACTCAATCTCATATTTAATTTTATCGCTCATAGAAATTTCTTAATGGTATGACAATATATTGAAAGTAATTAGGAGAACAAAGTAATTAAATTGATTTTATTTAAGAAAGAGGTTTGCACAACCACTAATATATTTTATATTTGCACCCGCTTAGGAACATTGCTTAAGCAACAACGTAAATTGCTTTCTCTTTAAAACTGCAATTTATAATTATGGCGAGGTAGCTCAGTTGGTTAGAGCGTCGGATTCATAACCCGGAGGTCGGGGGATCGTGCCCCCCTCTCGCTACAACAATAAAAAGGCTTCACAGAAATGTGAAGCCTTTTTTATTATATCAAATTTTGGTTAAAACATAAACTATCCGTATTCAGCAACTCCTCAGCTTTTTATAGAGTTAATTACTCTAGATACTATCAATACAAATAAGCATGACAAAGGTTGTAACTTCACAATTATCTTACTGTATGCAACCTAGGTATGAAATAACGTAGTACGTAACATTATAATCTTCTTTAGACCTTAGTAATTTTTGACACTTAAATTTGTGCAAAATGGTAATTATAAGGCATGAAACAATCAGATATTACTTAATAATAATATTTTTCACCAACACCTCTGTGGTAGGCGCATCTGCTATTCCCTCAAATCCATGTTGCTTTCCACCTACCTCAACAATTATATCTTGTGGCTCAAAAACTTTCTGGCCATCATCATTTATTCGTGCATAGGTCTCAGGAGCAACCTCAAATGAAACCGTTTTAGACGATCCTGCTGCTAATGAAATACGCTTAAATGCAACAAGACTACGATTAGGATTCATTCCCTCTACTCCTTTGTGTTTTACATAAACCTGAACAACTTCATCTCCATCCAAATCTCCTGTATTATGAACATCTACCGAAAATTTGAGTGGTGCTTTTACTCCTATTTGTTCGTTTAGAGTAAGATTGTCATATTTGAAAGTTGTGTAGCTCAGTCCGTGACCAAAAGGGAAAAGTGGCTCTCCTTTGAAATATTTATAGGTTCTACCTTCCATGTCATAAGATTTAAAATCAGGCAGATCATTAACACTCTTATAAAAAGTAACAGGTAATTTCCCTCCAGGATTATAATCTCCAAATAACACATCTGCTATTGCTTGACCACCAAACTCACCTGGATACCAAGCTTCAAGTATAGCGGGCACTTTGTCTGCAGCCCAATTAACTGCAAGAGCACTTCCATTCATCAAAACAACAACGGTTGGTTTACCAAGTGCTTGAACTTTTTTCATAAGTTCTATTTGAGTTTTAGGGAGTGTAATTTCTGAACGGTCACCCTTATCGAATCCTTCTAGTAATACCGGCATCTCTTCTCCCTCAATATCTGGTGAGAGACCCAAACAAAGAATAACAACTTCAGACTTTCTTGCTGCCTCTAGGGCTGGAGTAATTAAATCCTGATTCATTTTTGCCCAGACAAAATGAGCTTGCGGATCTGCATGGTAATTATAATAGTCAATGCGTACTTTACTTACTTCTCCTTTATCAAGTGCTACATCAAAATATTTAGTCTTAGGCTCGTGGTCATCCATAAACTCAAACTGTAAAGAATCATTTACATATAATTTAGCAGCGCTACTCGCTTTCACCCCAATTCTGTAGGTACCACTCTCTGGGGCTGTAAGCTCTCCAGACCAACGTACCGAGAAGGTATCAGTACCTAAACTATCAATTGGCTTTTCTGGCATCCAAATGAAATTTACATTTTCATCTACTCTAGTAAATGCAGGTTTACCTTTCCATGAACGATTAGCAAAATATTCTGCTTTTAAACCAGGCTTACCAGAATGTGATAATGCAGAAGCTGGAACAACATCAAGAATAGGCCAACCTTCAGCAACATCACTTCCTAAAGCGTAATGTACTTGAGCATTTGGAAGTTTTTCTCGTATGGATTTTAGCGGTGTATAATAGTTTGCAGGTGTACCGTGATAATTCCCTAGTAATGCTTGCTTTGAATTTGCATTAGGACCTATAACAGCAATAGATTTTATATCCTTATTCAATGGCAAGAGGTTATTCTCATTTTTGAGTAACACCATTGATTCTCTCGCAACCTTTTTAGACAATTCATAATGCTCTTCACTTGCAACCACATCATAAGAAATATCTGCCCACTTAACATTATCATCAAACATTCCTAATTTAAAACGCGCAGAAAACAGTCTTGTTAGCGCAATATCTAATTTGGACTCATCTATCAGCTTTTTGAGAACAGCTTCCGTAAGAGAAGGATCATAAACGCTTCCACAATTTAAATCTGTACCTCTATCAACTGCTAATGCTCCTGCGGCTGCTGGAGTTTCTGCCAATCCATGTTTTCCAGGTTCCCAGAAATCATTGATTGCCCAACAATCTGAAACAACATATCCTTTAAATCCCCAATCATCTCGTAAAATCCTATTAAGTAATAGATTACTACCACAACAAGCTTCATCTCGATACCTATTATAAGCGCACATTACCGAGTGTACATTTGCTTCTTTGACTGCTGCCTCAAAGGCAGGTAAATAAGTTTCGTATAAATCCTTATCTGTAGTATGATAATTATCCTCATGCCTAGATTTCTCTGGACCACTATGTACCGCAAAATGCTTTGCAGTGGCAACCACCTTTAAGTAATCTGGATCATCACCTTGTAGTCCCGTAATATAGTTTACACCCATACGACTAGTTAAATAAGGATCTTCTCCATATGTTTCTTGCCCACGGCCCCATCTAGGATCTCTAAATATATTAATGTTAGGAGTCCAGAACGTTAAACCCTGATAAATACCTCTTTTACCTTCATTTACAAACTTATGGTGTTTTGCTCGAGCTTCATCAGAAACAGCTACACCCATATCGTGAATTAAGTCCGAATCCCAAGTAGCACCCATTCCAATTCCTTGTGGAAATACTGTTGCTAGTCCAGCTCTCGCCACACCGTGCAAGCATTCATTCCACCAGTTATATTCAGGCACCCCTAATCTCTCGATAGCCGGAGCATCATAACGCATTTGAGAAACTTTCTCTTCTAAAGTCATTTGACTAATCAAATCTTTAACACGATCTTCTCGTGGAAGTTTCTGGTTTTGAAATGCAAACTCATAAGAGATTGCCTTTTCTTCACAACTCGAGAGCAATGCAATACATATTGCTAAAATTGATATAGTAAGTATTCTATTCATTCGGCTACTGTAAAAATTAAACTATTTATAAATGCAAGAATTTTATTCTCAACACTCCCAAATTTAATCTCTTTATCAACATACTGGTTAGAAGACATTAAGCAGTACATACCATTTATGTTGCGATTAAGTGCTTATATGCCCCAAATGCAACATTTGAACTATATCGTGCTTCATTTCTCTTACATGACCGAAACTAGCCAATTGCTAAGGGAGAAATGTATCTAGCGAAGAGATTTGATTGTAAGTGATGTTTTAAAAAATGCTATTATAATGTATTTCTTAAAGGAAATAGAAGATTATATATTAATCAATCTCTAGGCTGAGCCTCCGTAGGTAGAATTCCAAAATGCGCTTTAAAACACTTCGTAAAGTATGAAGGTGAGGAGAAGCCAACTTTATAACAGACTTCACTTACGTTTGCATTTTCAGTTTGCAATATCTGTTTAGCTCGCTCTAATCTAAGCTTACGCACAAATTCATTAACTGTTTGCCCCGTGAGTGATTTAACCTTGCGATAGAGTTGACTCCTGCTAAGGCTAAGTTCTGATGCTAATGACTCGACACTTAAATTAGAATCACTCATATTATTATTTACATAAGTTAGTACCTTCTGTATAAATACTTTATCAATAGAGGTTGCACTAGCATTCTCATCTGATCCACTTATGGCTCCAAAGTATTTATCAAATATCAACTGTCTACTCTTAATGAGCTGCTCCAAACGTAATTTGAGTAGTCTAAAATCAAAGGGCTTTACCATATAGGCATCTGCGCCATACCCTATTCCCTCTATACGATCGTCTATGAGCGCTTTGGCTGTGAGCATTAATAAGGGAATGTGGCTTGTGCGTATGTCATTTTTAATTTGCTTACAGAATTCAAAACCATCCATTTCAGGCATTATCACATCAGTAATAATAATATCTGGATTCGATTCTTTAGCAACATTAAGTCCTTCAACCCCGTTAGCCGCCTGTAAAATTTTATACGTCCCTTTAAGTTCGCTACGCAAGTATTTTCTAAGTTCCGCGTTGTCCTCCACTATCAATAGGGTGTGCGATCTATGTGTAGGTAGAACATCAATTTCTTCTGGGATATTTGTTATGAATGTTTGTGGTGTTTTTTCTTTCTGTATCTCGAGATCTGTTTCTTTTGATATTAATTCTTTCTTTTTAAAATGCTTTTTACCAGAGGGCAATAATATTCTAAATGTTGTTCCTTCCCCATACTTACTATCTACCTTGATTTCACCTCGATGAAGCTGTACCAAGTCCTTTACAACCTCTAAACCTATACCTGTCCCACCATAATAAGTTTTATTGAGATTTTCTACTTGGTAAAAACGATTAAATATACGTTTGAGTTGTTTCTTTTTAAGTCCTGGTCCAGTGTCGCTAATGATGATTTCGACTACTGCAATTTTTTTATCGGGATTAATTAACGGCATTATCTCGCCAGCCTCGTTTAATTTTACCTCTACATTTATTGCTCCGCCGTCTGGGGTTACTTTTATAGCATTTGACATGATGTTGAAAATAACTTTTTCAAGCATGCCTTCATCTGCATATAACTTCACATCTGGGATTGCGGCGTCTACAGAAAGATATATATTACGATTAAATGTTTCCTCTTTAAAATATGAGATAATGTCTTGGGTAAAACTAAGTGCATTAATCTTCTTTGCTCGTATTCGTAATTTGTTCAATTCGAGCTTACGTAGGTCCATCAATTCATTAATGAGCCTAAATAATCGATCGGTATTTTTATAAATGATATGATGCTTTTCCTTTATACGTTGTGGTAAATTGAGTGTTGTGTCATTGAGAATATCCTTCAGCGGACTAATCATTAAAGTAAGTGGAGTTCTAAACTCATGTGAGATGTTTGTAAAAAACTGTAGCTTTTTCTCGTGTAATATGTCTTCTTGTTCACGTTGAGCACGCTCGTTTGAGATTGCCTCTTTTTCGCGTAAGCGTTGCTTTGAAATCTTACTTATAGCGTAAAGGCCTAGTACAAATAACAAGATATAACATACAATCGCTAGATTAGTCTTCCACCAAGGAGGAAGAATTTTAATTTTTAATTCTAGAACATCTTCATTCCAAACACCATCATTGTTAGCAACCTTTACTTTAAAAGTATAATCGCCATTATCTAGATTTGTATAAGTAGCACTTCTTGCATTTCCTACATAATTCCAAGTTGTTTCTAGCCCCTCAAGATAGTAGGCATATTGATTTTTTTCAGGACGTGTAAAACTTACTCCAGCATACTCAATAGTAAATACAGATTGCTTGTGATTAAATATAATTTCACTAGTCTCAGCGATTGATTTTTTAATAGGAGCATCCTCTTGTGAAGGATCTACCTCTTCATTATAGATTTTTAAACCTGTAAAATATAAAGAAGGAACGTTGTTGTTTATTACAATCTCGGCTGGGTTAAAAAAGTCAACTCCCCTATAATTACCAAAATATAATGTACCATCACCATCCTTTAAGACTGCATTAAAATTAAAATCGTTAGAGAGTAAACCATCACTACTGGTGTATTCTGTAAACGTGTTTTTTAATACATCATATTTAGTAATTCCAGAATTACCTGCAAACCACATATTGCCGTCGTTACCCTCAATAATACTTACTACGTTATCATTGCTCAATCCGCTGTTAGTGTTTAGCCAACTGAAGGAATCATCACGTATGCTATAATGACACACCCCAGCACCTCTAGTTCCTATCCACATATCACCATTTGAGCTTTGATATAAGGATAATATATGGCGCGCACTCTTTCTATTTTCGCCTGGCTTTTCCATTCGGTCTACTAATGAAATCGCCCGCCACTCTTTATTTGCAAATTGGTCAATTTTAAAGAGTCCATCTGTAGAACCCAACCATATCGCAGAATCACGGTCTACGAGCACCTTACGCACATCACTAGTCTCAATGCCCAAACTTTTAAAAGCTTCGCCATCTTGATGTACAATTGTCTTAGTGACTGGATCAAGAGTATGCAACCCTCCATAAAAAGTACCTATAATGATTGTTCCATTTTCATCTTCGTCAAAACTCAAAATAGCATCAGAGATAAGGGCTCCATCCGTATTTAGTCTATTAAAATTCTTAAATACCCTAGAACCTTTCTTTAAGAAGTAGATACCATTATCCCAGCTCCCTATCCACACATTCTCTTTGCTATCTATAAAAATTGTTTGAAGATAGTCACTATCTAGACCTTGGTACAAACCATAACCTTCTCCGTTTACGTGTGTTATCTTACCTGAAATGGGACTATAAATATCCAGACCACCACCGTCCATCACTATCCAGATATCACCACTGGCATCTTGTGACATACCAGTAACAGAATCTTCTTTAAGTGAGTTTTCATTATTAGATAAGCTCTCAATATTATCAAACTTATCATATAAGCTATCACTTACAGCTACGCCATTATTGTAATACCCCATCCATACTCTATCATTATCATCCAGAAAAAGTGACCAGATAGAGTTTGATAAAATACTATTATCATCCGTACGATCAGATAGATAATGTTTAATGAGCGTTCCGTTACTTCTCAAATGAAATAAACCATCGTTCTCACTACCGAACAATAAAGAATTATCTGATAAAGTGATTGCAGAAAGTATACGCTTTCGCGAAAGCGGGAAATGCTTCACCTTACTTACTGTGGTCCCATTTTTTAAGGTGAGCTTATAAATACCTTCAGAAATAGTACCTAGCCATAAGTTATCTTCTTTGTCAAAAACAAGCGTCTGAATTTGACTTTGAAAAACCTGAGTGTTTTCTAATTCACTAGAAGGCAATAACACTTGGTTAGTATGTTCATTATAAACACGTAATCCATTTAAGGTTCCTAAAAATGTTTGATGTGATTCACTTTCTAGTTTAAGACTAGATTGTATAATAGTATTTCTGCCATCATAATCATTTATATATTTGCTTTCTAAAGTTTTTGTTTTGAGTACTATCAGCCCCGCCTCTGTTCCTAACAATAGCTCATTGTCTTTAGAGTTTCCTATACTCAATATTGATATATTGGCTAGCACTTCACTACCTAAAAAGACTTTCTCAAATCTATCTAAAGATTTATTATAACGATTAAGACCATCTTCTGTACCTACCCATAGTGTGTTTTCTGTATCTAGATACATACTATAAATAAGATTACTAGATAAAGAAGCAGGGGCATTCACTTCATATCTATATGAAGTATATGTTACACCATCAAATTTGTATAATCCGCTACCGTTGGTACCTATCCAGATAAAACCGTAATCATCTTGTATAATAGACGAAATCCCTACTTTAGATATTCCATCCTTTATGCTTACAAAATTTAAGGATTTTGTAGCATTCTGTGCTTGAGTCAAAAATGACTGAAGACAAAACAATATCGTAATCAGTAAAGGTAATTTTCTGAAAATCATGAAGAAAAAAGTTATTGAAATCTAAAGGTACTGTCTTTCACAAAAACAAACTGACCTCAAGTGCTTCTGCTACCTCATAGTAATAGTTACGATAGTGCTTTTCAGTTTTACCATCTCTTTAATAGATAAGTTCAAGTACACTCTTCTAGAAATTCTGTGCGTTTTGAAGTATAATAATACTTTATATCTTAATTAAAATAGCCTCTCAACAGTTTGAAATACTATAATTGTCACGAATAGTCGCAAAATATTAAATGTATTTGATTTACGCTTTCACGAAAGCGTATTCTACCTCAATTATTTCTTGATCCAAACGTCCTCCATCTCTTCCAGAGTTTTTCCTTTGGTCTCTGGTATAAATTTCCACACAAAAAGCATCGCTAGTACACTCATACCTCCGTAAACCCAGTATGCAAAACCATGATTAAACTGCTCGGTTAGATAGGTATTATCATCCATCATAGGAAAAGTGAGTGATACTAGATAGTTTGCTATCCATTGTGCCGCAACGGCTATAGACATTGCACGACCTCTAATTTTATTAGGAAAAATTTCTGAGAGTAACACCCACGTAACAGGACCCCAACTCACAGCAAAACTTGCCACATAAACCATCATACATGCTAGTGCGAGATATCCAGTAGCACCGGTAAAAAAGACAAATCCTAATGAGAACATTGCAATAGCCATTCCTAACGCACCTATCATCATTAAAGGTTTACGTCCATATTTATCTACCGTTTTTATAGCAACGATAGTAAATAAGAAGTTTACAACACCGACAATTATGGTGAGTAACAGCGCACCGTCCGTATTAGGATCAATCTTCTTGAAGATTTCAGGAGCATAATATAAAACCACATTAATACCTACAAATTGCTGGAGTATAGAAAGTAAGACCCCCACGATAATCACTAGCCATCCAAAGGATAGTAATTTACCAGAGTGCTGTGTGAGCGACTCTTTGATCTGATCTAAAATATGCTGCCCAGCCACTTTTCCGTTCACTTTTTCAAGTACGTTAAGTGCCTCTTGGGGATTGTTACGTAGCATTAATGAGCGTGGTGTATCTGGTACTCCTAATAAAAATATGAAAAAGAGCCCTGCAGGTATAATTTCACTAGCAAACATATAACGCCATCCTAAAGTATTAAGCCACTCGTCAGACCCTCCAGTTTTTGAGATAAAGTAGTTTACAAAATAAACTACCATAAATCCAGCAACGATAGCCAGCTGATTGTAAGAAACAAGCTTCCCTCTAATATTTGCAGGCGCAATCTCTGCAATGTATAATGGTGACATCATAGACGCAAGTCCAACTCCCATACCACCAATAATTCTGTAAACGATAAAAACAGTACTAAATGTATGATCACCTTGTCCTATACTCTCAAAAAACAACTCTGGCATCGCCGAGCCTATGGCAGATATCAAAAAAAGTATAGCCGCAAGAATTAATCCATTCCTTCTTCCTAGCCAGCGACTTACAAAACCACTCAAGGCTCCACCTATAATACAGCCTATAAGGGCACTGGACACTATAAAGCCTTTGAAAGCATTTGCTGCTGTCTCACTAAGCCCTTTAGGTATTACAAAGAAGCTATCCAGAGAACCTACGGTTCCAGAAATAACACCTGTATCATACCCAAAAAGGAGCCCTCCTAGCGTTGCAACTACAGTAAGTTTGAGTAAATAGCCTGATTTTTTATCGTTTGACATCTAATTAAGATTATATGTATTGATTAATGATGTTCTCAAAAAGCTCTTGCTTTCCACTAATTAATGGTAACTCTCCGTTTTCTTGAGCTATTTTGTATAAATCAGTAAGGTCTAGTTTTCCGTTTTCAAAATCCTTTCCATTACCTCCATCAAATGAGCTATACCTATCTGTCACCATCTTTTTATAAGGTGAAGATGTAAGAATTTTATCTGCTGTGATTAAAGCACGTGCAAACGTATCTGCACCGCCTATGTGTGCAAGAAAAACATCTTCCATATCTGTGGAGTTTCTACGCACTTTTGCATCAAAGTTTACACCACCGCCTTGCAGTCCGCCAGCTTGTAAGAATACAAGCATCGCTTCTGTTGTTTCTTGAATATTATTAGGGAACTGGTCTGTATCCCATCCATTTTGATAATCACCACGATTTGCATCGATACTACCTAGCATTCCCGCTTTTGCAGATACTGCAAGCTCGTGCTGGAAAGTGTGTTGCGCAAGTGTAGCATGATTTACCTCTATATTCATTTTAAAATCTTTCTCAAGACCGTATTCATGTAAAAAGCCTATTGCAGTAGCAGCATCAAAGTCATACTGATGCTTCATAGGTTCCATAGGCTTTGGCTCGATAAAGAAATTCCCTTTAAAACCCTGGCTACGTGCATAATCTCTAGCCATTCCAAAGAAACGACCTAGATGGTCTTGCTCACGTTTTAAATCTGTGTTGAGTAAAGACATATATCCTTCACGACCACCCCAGAACACATAGTTCTCTCCATCTAATTTCATGGTAGCATCTAGTGCCAGTTTTATCTGTCCGCCTGCTCTTGCAAGGACATTAAAATCTGGATTACTCACAGCACCATTCATATATCTAGGGTTAGAAAAGCAGTTTGCCGTTCCCCATAATAATTTGATACTAGTATCTGTTTGCTTTTGTTTGATATAGTCTGTAATACCGTGAATTCTTTTTTCACTTTCGGCAAAGGTTGCTCCCTCTTCTACAAGATCAAAATCATGAAAACAGAAGTAGTCAAATCCCATTTTTGTGATAAATTCAAATGCTGCATCTGCTTTCGCGAAAGCGGCATCCATGGGATCTTTTGGTGCATCCCAAGGAAAGTTTTGTGTTCCTGGACCAAATGGATCTGAACCTTGGCCACAGAAGGTATGCCAGTAAGCAATTGCAAATCTAAAATGCTCACGCATAGTTTTACCTGCCACTACTTGGTCTGGGTTGTAATATTTGAACGCAAGCGGATTATCTGAATCTTTGCCTTCAAATTTGATTTTTTCTATGTTGTTGAAATAAGTTTTTGTTGCCATTAGTTATGTTTTTGTACTATGAATTCTAATTCTGTTTTCCAGTCATTATATGCCGCTTCGTAGGGCTCTTTATTTTTAATAGGGATATAGGTCATCACGTGGTCGTTCTTTGTAATACTTTCTCCAAAACGATCAAAATCACCATCTGCAAGTCCGGCAGCTCTTGCTGCACCTACGGCACCCGTAGTATTATAAATCTCTATTTCTTGACCTATGAGGGTTGCTACTGTATTTGCAAATATTTCAGAACGGAATAGGTTATCATTTCCTGCTCTTATAACGTTGATTTCGGTTTGATCATTCTTAAGTATATCCATCCCATAGACAAATGAAAAAGCAATACCCTCCAGTGCAGCCCTATATAAATGAGCGTTGCTATGCTGGTTGAGATTGAGATTACAAAAGTGCGTACCCACATTTTTATTATCCAGCATACGTTCTGCACCGTTACCAAAAGGGATTACAAGAACTCCATCTGATCCTATAGGTAACTTTGAAGCTTTACGATTCATGTTCTCGTATGAATTCTCTACACTATTATTGCGTAACCAGCGATACTGGATCCCCGCACCATTAATATTGAGTAATCTCCCTACAGTGGGATGCTCTTTTGTATAATTTACGTGAGCAAAATGATTTACTTTACGTATTTCTTTAAATTCACTTTGATCTGTTACTGCATAAATCACCCCTGAAGTTCCGCCGGTGGCGGCAACTTCTCCAGGTCTAAAAATGTTGAGTGACAGTGCATTGTTAGGTTGGTCACCAGATCTGTAGGTCACAGAGATTCCCTTTGGCAAACCTGTAGCCTTAGCTGCAGCAGTGTGCACTTTACCTTGATCTTTGAAGTTATCTACAACATCAGGGGTAAGACTGTGATCAATACCATAATAATCTAGAAGCTCTGTAGCGACTTTATTTGTTTTATAATTCCATAAAGTACCTTCGGCTAGACCATTTTTTGTGGTTACTAGTTCTCCTGTAAGTTTATAGGATATGTAGTCTCCTGGTAACATATATTTATGAATCTGTTCATAAATATGTGGCTGGTTATCTTTAACCCATTTTAACTTAGATGCAGTGAAGTTTCCTGGTGCGTTAAGTAACTCTGTGGCACAAAACTCATGACCTAAATCTTGATATGCCTTGTCTCCTATTGCTACAGCTCTACTATCACACCATATGATAGAATTGCGAAGGCTATTACCCTCTTTATCTACTAGTACTAAACCGTGCATCTGGTATGAAATACCGATGGCAGTAATTTTAGTGGCATCTATATTTGCTTCCTGAAGAATGCGTTTTGTCGCTTTACAAATGTAATCCCACCATTGTTCTGGATCTTGTTCTGCCCAATCTCTTTGTATGGCGATAATCTCCATTTCGCCTGGTGGCTCATGCAATGAAGCCAGTTTTTTGCCCGTCGCAGCCTCAACTATGGCAACTTTTACCGACGAACTCCCGATGTCATATCCTATAGTATACAATATATGTTATTTTAAATTTTAATAAGTTTTATCTGTTTCCTATCATTAATAAGGATATCATACACACGATTTTTATGAATGCATACTCAAACTCACCAGTTACCTCATCACATTAAAGAAGAGTTGCTGCTACTTTTTATGTACTCTAGAATGCTAAATGTGGTCATACTCAATTGCATTTTTGCTACAATAAGAAATGCGTGGATAATGTATGTTTAACAAGAAGCTAAAAATAGTCTTAGACCTAAATTGAGCTTAGAACAAATCGAGCATCTTATAGAACAAATGATGCGAATAGCAGTAAAAACAACAATTTACAGCTCTATATTCACACCTCAATTAAGATATTTTATTTCTAGTGACCGATTATCATATTCTAATGAACTAGCACTTTTTGGCCATCAAAATAGTGGCAACAATCGATGATTTAGATAAACTATGAGCAAATTTCTTGTTGAAAAGTAAACCTCAAATTATGTATATAATTCTTTTGAAACTGCTTTAAAAAAAACGTATCCTATTACAAATGTTGTATCTGTGTATTTATGTCCACAATAGACCGCAGGATTTCTTATGTTTATTAAAATTTTAAAGACTACTATGCAGTTATTTCCAGCTACAAATTTTCAAGAATCTTTTGGGTCAAAAAAATCAAGCTTATTTACGATACAGAACTCCAACGGGATGACCGCCCAGATTACAAATTATGGAGCAACACTCGTTAGTTTGTGGGTAAAGAATGCTTTGGGTAAAGAAAACGATGTGGTTTTAGGGTATGAACGATTATCTGATTATCGCAAAATGACTAATCCGTATTTTGGAAGAACTATTGGCCGTTATGGAAATCGCATCTCAAGTAGTCAATTTACCATTGACAATAAGGTTTTTACATTAGAAAAAAATGATGGCCATCATAATCTACATGCTGGAAGTGATGCATTTCACACAGTGATTTGGGATCTTGTTGAACATACTGCAAACACACTAACGCTATCATACTTATCACCACATCTTGAAGGTGGATTTCCAGGAAATCTAGCTGTTTCTGTTATATTTAAAATCACAGAGGAGAATGCTTTAGATATATCTTATAAGGCAACAACAGATGCTACAACCCATGTTAACCTCACTCATCACTCTTACTTTAATCTCAACTTAGATAAAACTGAGCCTATATGCAATCACTTGCTCCAAATACACGGAAGGTCATACCTCCCGATAGATAAAGAATGTATCCCTACAGACCATATAGAAGCGGTTTCTAATACTCCGTTCGACTTTAGAAATTTTAAAAAAATAGGACAAGACATTAATGCTACACATCAACAAGTGGTACTCGCAGGTGGCTATGATCACAATTTTATTCTTGATGGGAAAGATATGAGAGATGTCGCACAAGTGAGTAGTCCATCCTCAGGAATTACGATGACTGTTACTACAGATGAGCCTGGATTGCAGTTTTATAGTGGTAATCACATATCCTCTACTCCTGTTGGAAAATATAATGAAACCTACATTGACAGAGGTGGTTTTTGTCTTGAGACGCAGCACTTTCCAGATAGCCCCAATAGAGCTGATTTTCCATCTACTCTTTTAGAGGCTGGATCCGTTTACACTTCAAAGTGCACATTTACTTTTAGCATAACTAAATAAATATAAGCGCTTTATAGCAGTGCTTTCTGTCTTAACGACATATTCTAAAAATAAATTTAGAACGTAACATTATAATCTTCTTTAGACTTTACTAATTTTTGATACTTAAATTTGTGCAGAATGGTAATTATAAAGCATGAAGCAAAAACTAGCATCACTTATTTATTGGATTAAAAGTTTACTAGTCAAGGTATTTAAAAAATATGATGGTAGATGGGCTTATATTATCACCACAACCATAGCCTTAGCACTCTTTATAGGCGGTATAAAATTATTTATATCCCTTACAGAAACTTTAAAAAGCACCTATCTAGCTGAGTCTGATACGGCAATCTCTAATTATGTAGCTAGTTTCAGAACACCTTACCTCACTAGTTATTTTGTTTTTGTCACAGATCTAGGTGATGCATTAGGTTATGTAATCACATTTATATTATGTACAATTATATTTTACTTTACGTTTAAAAAATGGAGATACGTTGCCCAGCTTGCATTTGTAATGGTACTTGCACTTAGTTCTAATCTTCTCTTAAAACAACTTATCAATAGAGCCCGACCAGATGTAGAACACCTCGTTACGGTAGAAACTCTAAGTTACCCAAGTGGGCACGCTATGATGGCGATGGCTTTTTACGGGACCTTATTGTTTTTAATAAGTAAGTTTCCTATTAAGAGATTCTACAAAGTCCTATTTATCACTTTGTGCTTAATCCTGATTTTAAGTATCGGTATAAGTCGTATTTATTTAGGAGTACACTATCCCTCAGATATTGCAGGTGGATTTATTGCAGGCTTTGTTTGGGTAGTATTTTGTGTGATTGTTTTTGATTTAATTCAGATTTTTAAACGTGACCCAGCTACCTAATATAGGTTTTAAGCTTTCGCGGAAGCAAGAAAAAACACTCACAGTATCTTTAAAAAGAAATCTAATGAACTATAGAAAATATATACCACACCTATTTATTGTCACTCTCGCTATCATTCTTACTATAAGTTGTGCAAATAGCTACAACGGCCAGAGCGATGAAAAAGACAAAACAACGATTAAGAAAAAATCTAAAAAAGATTATACGATTCTAAACACCTGGGAGATGCCGAAGGTTTTAAATGAAGTAAGTGGCATCTCGTGGATTTCAAATAACACCATTGCTTGTGTAGAAGATGAGGACGGCATTATTTTTATATATGATCTGAAAAAAGAAAAAGTCATTCAAGAGATAACATTTGCTGGTAGTGGAGACTATGAGGGTATCGTGATTAATGACAAGGATGCTTATGTGATGCGTAGTGATGGTTTGATTTATGAGGTATCACGCTTTCGCGAAAGCGAACCTATAACAACTACTTTCCAAACAGCATTTACCGCTCGTAATAATATAGAAACACTCACGCTAGATGCCGAAAAAAATAGCTTAGTAGTAACACCTAAAGATCGCGATCAATCTGATGATTTCAAGGGCATATATTACATCCCACTAGATTCAAAAAAGATGGACGCCCAGCCTTTCATACAAATTAATATGAAAGATAAAGCGCTTAAAGATTATAAAAAGAAGAAAGCGTATCGCACCTTTAGTCCGTCTGACGTAGCAATACATCCAGTGACTGGCGATTACTATGTGCTCGAAGGTAAAAACCCAAAGCTCGCGATACTAGATAGCGATGGTACAATTAAAAAAGTATACAAGCTTGATAAAGACGACTTTGCCCAGCCAGAGGGAATTACTTTTAGTCCTGACGGAAAGCTTTTTATCTCTAACGAAGCCAGAAAGGACGAAGCAACTATTGTAGAGGTGGTTTTTAAATAAAAAAAATCTCTTGTCAATTAAAACAATACACTCTTAAAAGAAGTATGATATACTCACCATAAATTTATAGGCATAGCATTTATGTCATTACATGATACTGCCTTTACAGTTTATGGCATCAAATCAAAGGAGATTTTTACTCCTTCTATAATCATCCCCGTACCTATAATACCTATTATTAAACCCATAATTTTACCTATTACAGAGATTACGTTATTTCCTAAAAACCTAACAATAAGATTACTAGCACTAAATGTCATATACATGAGCATACACATAATAGCAAAGATGAAAATCACTACCGCTATCTCTATGTAAGTTGCGTCTGATACTGAGTTCATTGCGGTTACAATCGTACCTGGACCTGCGATAATCGGGATAGCTAAGGGTGAGATTGCTATATTTTCATCTATATCTACTTCTTTAAGATGCTTGACATTGACCTTTTTAGACTGTAGCATATCAAAACCAATAAGAAATACTAGAATACCTCCAAATATCTTAAAAGCCGGTATTGTTATTTGGAATAACTCAAAGATAAACTTGCCTAACAACACAAAACCAGCAACAATAATAAACGCAACTATGTTTGCTCTTTTATTGATGTTTTGCTTTGTCTTTTTATCTGCTCCCTCTGTGAGTGACAAAAAGATAGTCATGTTTGAGATAGGATTAGTTATAGCAAAAAAGCCCGTAAATACGGTAATTGCAAACGTAATTAAGTTATCCATAAATAGTGGGGTTATGTCTGGTTCTACTATATATTACAATTCTCCATAATAATTCATCATAACACTGATGTATATTTAAAAATTGTTTCTAAGACATGATGAATATATGACTTTTTGTTGAAAGAGAATGTGATGAGTATATAACTCAAGAACATTACTATTCTATGTGTCTGCAATTATATTTCAACAAACAGATAATCACTCTTCAACGAGTTATTACAAGATTTAAATAAATCACAAAAAAACAAAGGGTATCTCTCGATACCCTTTGAATACAAACTAAATGTAAATAAACAAACTAATTCAAATAATTGTGAGCCTTATGACGCTCTTATTTACCTCTTATAACTTTTACTAAGTCGATAGCTAATGCTGTCTTTTCTTCTATTTTCTTATAATCCCATGCGCCATTATCATCTACTGCTATGAGTTTTGAGCCTAGGCCTACACAGGTTACTCCTGCTTTAAACCATTCTTCTAAGCTTTCTTTGGTAGGAGAAACACCACCTGTAGGCATCACCGAAGTCCAAGGACATGGTCCTTTTATAGCTTTTACAAACTGGGCTCCATAAATACCTCCTGGAAATAGTTTTACAATCTCACAGCCTAGCTCTTCGGCGCGAGCAATTTCTGTTAGCGATCCGCAGCCTGGTGACCATAGCACTTTTCTTCTATTACACACCATGGCGATATCTTCACGCAGTACGGGAGTCACTACAAAGTTTGCTCCTAGTTGCAGGTATAAAGAAGCTGCTGCTGCGTCTGTGACACTACCTACACCAAGTATTAACTCAGGTAATTCCGCTTTCGCGAAAGCGCACAACTCATCAAACACTTTATGTGCATTATCACCGCGGCTAGTAAACTCTATTACTCGAGCACCACCGTTATAACAAGCCTGTAATATATGCTTTCCTACCTCAACAGATTCATTATAAAACAAAGGAACAATTCCCGTGTCTTTCATTACTTGTGCTACTTCTAATCTTGTAAATCTTGCCATAATTATCTTGAAACTTTTCCTGATTGATCTCCATCCATAAATCGTTCTATATCTTGTAAAGAGACCAAGTTGTAATCACCATAAATGGTATGTTTTAAACAACAAGACGCTACAGCAATATCTACTGCACGCTGCTTGTTCATAGGGTCATCTATGAGACCAAAGGCTAGACCACCCATAAATGCATCTCCACTACCTACGCGGTCTACCACGGGAGTTACTTCTTGTATGTGTGCTCTATACACTTGCTCACCATCATATAATAATCCTCCTATGCGCTGGTGAGATGCACTCACAGAGTATCTTAATGTGGTCGCCACCTGCTTGAGGTTAGGGCATAGTTTAAAAAGCTTATCATACAAAACAGGAAGTGATTTTTCATCCTGATAGTTAGGACCTACTTTGTCCTCACCTAGCATAAAAAAAGCAGTGTCTATATCTCCTAATATTAAATTACTATAATTAAGAAGTTCTGGCATTACATCCTTAGGCTCCTTGCCCCATTTCCAAAGCTTTGAACGGTAATTCAAGTCTGTAGAGATGGTGAGCCCCATCTTACTAGCTACTTTTACAGCCTCTAGACACTCTAGCGCTGCTGCTTCTGATATTGCTGGGGTGATACCACTCCAGTGAAACCAAGTGGCACCTTCAAAAATAGCTTCCCAGTCAAAACATCCTTTTGTGATAGTAGCCATAGAGCTACCAGCGCGGTCATATACCACGTTGCTAGCTCTTGTTCCAGCTCCTGTTTCTAGAAAGTAAATCCCTAGTCTATCTCCACCTCTTTTTATATACTTATCGCCTACTCCAATTTTTTTAATTTCTTGAAGTGCTGTATCGCCTATTTCATTATTAGGAAGCCTAGTAACAAAATCTGCAGAGACACCTAGATTATTAAGTGAGACTGCTACATTAAATTCTCCTCCACCATAGGTTACCCCAAAGGTTTTGGCTTGAGAAAATCTCAAGAATCGCTCTGTAGAGAGCCGTAACATAATCTCACCAAAAGTGACTACTTTACTCATATTCTAAGAATATATATTTTTTTAAATACCTAATGCTTGACCACCACCTACTTGAATTGTTTCGGCAGTTAAGAAGGCTGCATCTTTACTCGCAAGGAATGATACTACACCTGCTACATCATCTGGCTGACCAAGACGACCTAACATGATATTATTTGCCCATGAAGCAAATACTTCTGGCTTAGTCTCCTTAATTTGCTTGTGGAAAGGTGTATCAATAGTTCCTGGTGATACTGCATTCACACGGATACCATATTCTGCAAGATCCTTTGCTAGTGCTCTCGTGATTGTATGCACTCCAGCTTTTGAAGTACCATAAATACCTGCTCCTGGTCCACCTGCATTCCACCCAGCGTTAGAAGTATAATTAATAATTGTAGGGTGATCTCCTTTTTTAAGGAATGGTATTGCTGCTCTAGAAGCAAAGAATACGGAGTCTAAGTTAAGCGCCATTACAAATCTGTAAAACTCTGTAGTCATCTCTTCAAATCTTGAACGACCACCTAGTCCACCAGCGTTGTTTACTAGCACATCAATCTTACCGTACTTCTCCCCTATTTTTTTAATGTTTTCTGTTACCGCTTCATCATTAGTTACGTCAAAGCCATAATACTCGGCAGTAATACCTTCTGCCTTAAGCTCCTCAAGTCTTTTTGCACCTTCTTCATCTTGAATTCCGTTTATTATAACGGTATATCCATCGTTACCTAATCGTTTTGCTACCGCAAATCCTATTCCTCCTGTGGCACCAGTTATAATAGCTACTTTTCCTTTATTACTCATAATATTACTTTTTACTTTTTATTATTATCTATTTGATTTAAGAAGTTCAATTTTTGGGATTAATATCCACACACTCGCAATTACAATAAATGCTAATGCCGCCCCTATTGCAAATGCTGGTGTATAATTACCACCTTCAGTTAATACTGGTACTAATGCTACGAGTCCTGCTCCTGTAAGTTTTGCTGCTGTTCCAGCAAAGCCTGATAGCGTACCTACTGTCTTTTTACCATACAAATCACTTGGTAATGTTTGTACATTTCCTATCGCCGTTTGGAACCCAAATAGCACTACTGCCATTATTAAAACAGCTGCTATAGGTGATCCTGGATTTGATAAAGCAAGAAGCGCAGGTAGCATAATGACACATCCTAGTGTTATTACCATCTTACGAGTCTTGTTAATATTCCATCCTGATTTTAATCTATTTTGTGCTAATAGGCCACCAAACCATGCTCCAAACATAGCTCCTACGTAAGGAACCCATCCGTAGATACCAATGGCTTTTACATCCATACCATACACTTCTGAAAGGTATATAGGGATCCAAAAAACAAACAGCCACCATATTGGATCTATCGCTGCAGAGGCTATAATTACACCCCAGCTTTGCTTTTTAGAAAGCAACTCTCCTACCCCAGGGTTATACTCCGTTAGTTTTTCATCTTCCTCTGTTTCTTCTTTTATTTTTTGCCCCTTTAGAATATGTTGCTTTTCTAATTCTGTTAGCCACGGGTGACTTTTAGGTGGTGCTTTTACTAAAATTAACCAAGGAACTAACCATAACAATCCTATAAGACCTATGATTACAAATATCATTTGCCAGCTAAAATAAACAGTCAAAAAAGCAATGGTTGGAATTGCAACGATACCACCTATAGCTGCGCCAGAATTAAACAATCCTTGTGCAAATGCTCTCTCTGTGGCTGGAAACCACTCTGCATTTCCTTTGGCCGCTCCTGGCCAGTTACCTGCTTCAGAAATCCCTAAGATTGATCTAAAGATTGAGAAACTCAATACTCCATTTGCTAGCGCATGTAGTGCTGTAGCGATAGACCAAAACCCTATTGATAATACAAATCCAAACCTAGTCCCTACCTTATCGAAAATTTTACCAAAGATGGATTGTCCAAAAGCATATGAAAACATAAAAACCACCGATATTAAAGCGTAGATCTCCTTTCTTTCGGTAGTGGTCTTATCTGGATATAAATCTTCTGCTATACTAGGCCATAAAACAACGAGAGCTTGACGGTCTATATAATTAATAACAGTTGCCAGCGCTATAAGTCCTACAACCCACCATCTTAGTCCTTTAAGTTTCATAAACTATAATTTTATATCTAATTAATTACTTTAAATAAGGCAAATAATTACCCTAGCCATGCGTGCATGACTTTTAAATATTTTCAACTTTTCTTTGAGTTTTACGCTTTCGCGAAAGCGTACTTTATACCTTAAATATTATAGCAATATTGATACAAAGCTTTAAAGTGTTTTTTCATCATTGCTTTTGCTTCTTGAGGTTTTTGCTGCTCTATTGCGAGGTATATTTTCTCGTGCTCTTCTATAGCTGATTGTGACATTCCAGAGTCACAAACATGATACTTTTCAAAATTTGTGATTATTTCTGGAGTTATAATGAGCATGAAATTATTCATGGTACTATTACCTGACGCTTTTGCGATGGCTAGGTGAAAGAGTAAATCTTCTTGCACCGCATCTTTACCATTGATTACTTTTTCTGTGTAAGCATCTAGCGCTTGTCGCATTTTTTTGAGATCACTATCTGTGCGTCTCAATGCAGCGAGTCTAGCAGTTTTAAGCTCTAAGAGAATACGTGTTTCAACCAGTGATTTAAAATCTGGATCTTCTAGCTTAAGGATATCATCTATCATCCCATTAAGAGCAATAACCCCAATGTTTGCCACAAAAGTTCCACTTTGTGGTATAGACTTTAGAATTCCATAAAACTCTAATTTTTGAATAGCCTCTCTCACACTACTGCGAGTCACTTCAAAACGCTCAGATAACATACGCTCTGAAGGTAGCTTATCACCTGGCTCCAAATTTTTGAGATTAATAATATCCCTAATTTGACTTATGATTGCCCTTCCCGCATCTTTATTTTCAATTGTCTTTGTACGTGTCTCCAGTTTCATATCGTAACAATTTAATTCCTTAATAGCTCTACTCAACTTTTTCAAATATTAGTTGAGAAGTTATAGAAAGTTATTGATTTATAATAGATAACAATGTGATTTACCATTTTAATTAATGCCTAACTTCTATATCGTAAACTCTAATATCTGCAAAAGCATTCTCATCTCTTGTTTGAAGATAATTACCCACTTTAAAGTAGTTTTCAAAAACTCCCCATCGTTGCATGTGTATACCTTCATAAGTTTTATACTCTTGACCATTGAGAGAGATTACCATTTTACCTTCTTCTACTTCTACCTCAATAGTAAATTTTTTAAAACCTACATTTTGTTCAAAATTAAATCCTTCATCGTCAACCCATGCTTCTTTTTTTAGAATTCCTACAGGTCCAATATTAGGTGTTCTCAACTTTTTTGTCTTTACTCTTATTTTACCATTCTGCCAATAAATCTTTAAAATAGGAGGCGCATTATTATCTTTCTGTCCAATCTCATCACGCTGCTCATTAGTAAGCCTACCGTGTATTTGCGTAATTATTGTTTTGTGATACTTGCCATTCTTATCACGAGAGATTTTATCCATGGCCATTTTCACTTTAAGTTTACCACCCTGCGCAAAAGTCCAGTTTACAGAATTATTACCTGATACTATTTGCTCTCTAAGCTCTGACCTAGAATATTTTGTATTTGTAGTGGTCTGTGCAGGTACCGCATGAAAAACAAGAGCTCCTTTTGTAGAGTCATTGTACATGTAGGGTTTTAAAACTTCATTTGTGGCATAATCCAAAATCTCTGGAGGATCTACTTCAATAATCTTAGGCTCACCTACTGGAATGGTTACTTTCCAATGAGATAGATCTACCTTTGGTAACTTATATTTTTTACGTTTTTTCTTTCTTTTAGATATTTTACTAGCACTAACTTCATCTTTTTCAAGAGATGAGTTACCACTATTTTCTGAAGTTTGCCCAAAGGACAAACTTACAGAAAGTAATAGTGTGCTTAATAATATGAAAGTTCTAAACATAATTGTTCTATTGTACTGCTGCTGTAAAATTATCTACTCTTGCTTCTACATTTGCATTATAGATAAGAATACTCACTGTGCTGCTTACCCCAGAGTTAAAATCAAGTGTCGTAAGAGTGTAATCTTCTGCAGATCCAGTGAACTCAGCAATTGCAGCGTCTTTTGCTACAGTGAGATCTGTGTAACCTCCACCTGGTAAAATAGCAACCGTAGCTTCTCCTCCTGACCCTTCTAGTCTATAAGAATAGGTGATTCTATAATCTGTATTAGGAGTCAGCTCAATTTCTTGGTAAGCAATTCTGCTTCCATCACTTGGAAATTTTGCAGCTTGCCCTCCATCAGGAACAGAAGAACTTGTATTGATCTGGATAACTCCTCCTAAATCAGAGTTTCTCCAAGAGTCGCGTCCATCTCCAGTACCATCAGGTAAAGAATTGTCTTCAAAACTAGCTTCAAGTATTACTGGAATAATAGCATCTGGCTCTTCTGGTTCAATCACCTCTATATCTGACGAAAATGTACTAGTCACACCTAAAGCATCTGAAGCCGTTAATGTAATCGTATATACTCCTTCTGCTGCATATTGATTTTGACCATCAATCGTCGTTGCCGTATTACCGTCTCCGTAATCCCAAGCATATGTTGTTGCGCTTGTTGAAAGGTTTGAAAATGTATAAATATCAAAATTATTTACATCTCTCGTAGCAGAAAAGTTTGCTTCTGGAGGCATTGTATCTGCGCGACTTCCCGCCTCTGGAAGATCTAATTCATTTTCACAAGAAACTGAAATAACCATACCTATTAAAAGAAAAACAAATTTTCTTGTTGTTATAAAATATCTCATCGTATTAATTTTATTGTTAGTAGCCAGGGTTTTGTATTAATAGACCATTACTCAAGTTAACCTCAAACTGAGGAAGTGGTAATAAGAGATCTGTAGCACTAAAGCTATGTCCGTTGGCATTAGAAAAATCAGTTAGTACTTGTTGTGCTGCTCCAAATCTTTTCAAATCATGGATTCTATGATTTTCAAAAGCTAATTCAACACGACGTTCTATTAGTAATTGCTCTGATGTAACTTCTTCTACAATATCAGTTAAGCCTGCTCTGTTTCTTACTTCTTGAAAAGATTCTAAGGCGTTTGATGATTGAGTTACTGCACCTCCAGCTAAAATAGCCTCGACATGCATAAGTAATACATCAGAATATCTAAGAATAATCCAATCATTACCTGCACTTGTAGGATCTGAGCTTGTAGGCTCAATTCCTAAACTCGCATCACCATTAGGTAAATACTTTACCACTTGTGTTTGTGTAGGCTGTCCTGCATCTACTCTCTTTGAATATTGTGCTCTATCTCCTCCAAACTCATCTAATGCGGCAATAGCCTCATCTGTCACATAATTTACACCACTCGTACGACCAACACCGTTAAGCATCTCTGCCGAAAAGTTTTGACTATCAAGTGAAGAACTCGCTACATAACCTACAGTAAAAATATTCTCACCATTTGCTTCATTATAAAACACATCTCTAAAATCAGATTCAAGAGCATATTCTTGACTTGCTATAATTTCCTCTAGTAAACTCTGAGCTTCTCCATAGTTGCTTCTTTGCGTTAAATAAACTTTGGCTAAGATTCCTTGGGCAGCAGCTTTTGAAGCTCTATTTGCAGTTGTTGTACTTCCTAACTTAGAAGCAGCAGATTGTAAATCTGCAACAATGAAGCTGTATATTTCGCTAGTAGGAACACGTGTAAATTGTGTCTCTACATCTTCTATTGAGACTGGGCCATCTATTAATGGTACATCTCCAAAAGAACGCACAAGATTAAAATAAGCTAGTGCTCTCATAAAACGAGCTTCTCCCTCTATACGATCACCATCTGTAACTGCTAGGTCAATATTTTCAAGAACTAGATTTGCTCTTGTAATGACGCTGTACATACTACGGTAGTAATCAAATACAAAACCGTTTGTAGTTTGTACAGTGAAGCTATCAAATTGTCCTGCTTCTCCTTCTCCACTTTTTGATCTTGTGTTATCACTTAACATTTCTGTTACGTAAAACTCTATTTGCTGTCCATGATTAAGATTGTTATCTGTAATTTCAAGACTATTCACTCCTTGTAGCGCATCGTAAACTCCAGTAAGAACAGATTCTAGATCAGTCTCATTTGTTGGAAAAGTATCTCCTACCGACACAGCTGTTGGTACAGGCTCTAAAAAATCGTCACCGCAAGATGTAAAGCTCACAACAACTAATAACATGGTTAAAATTTTATATGTTTTCATAGTTCTGTCTTTTAAATTTAAAATTCTAAGTTTAACCCTAATGAAATAGTACGAGCTATAGGATTTCCTCCACGCTGGTACCCTACATTAAGCGCACCTTCATTTTGATATGATTCTGGATTCCATCCTGTGTAACCATCTGCTGTGAAGTATAAAAGGTTTTGTCCTGAAACATACACCCTAGCCTTACTAAGACCTACTTGACTTATGAGGTCTGCGTCTAATGTGTAACCTAGATTTAATGTACGTAGCGCTACGTATGATGCATCTGATATGATAGCATCTGTAAAGATCTTTTGTTGTAAGAAATTCTGATCTGTAGCTACATTAAGGTTAGTTCCCTCACGACTGCTAAAGTGGTTAAATATGTATTGATCTGCTATGTTACGTACTTCTGCTCCGTAGCTACCTTGAAAGGTGAAGCTAAAATCAACATCGCCAATCTGAAAATCATTTGCTATACTCCAAACGAGATCTGGAAAAGGATTTCCTATGATTGTTTTATCATCATCATCAATTAAACCATCTCCATTCAAATCTCTCACGTAAACATCCTGAGCTTCTCCTCCTACTACTGCGTATGGATCTGTTACAAACTCTACAGGCACTTCTCTATCTACCACAAAACCGTAAAAAGAAGATATAGGCTGTCCCTCTAGTGTAATCCACTCTGCAGCTCGTTTATCATCTACGTTAGTGATAAGTCCGCTTGCCCCAGCAAAGTCAGTCAATTCATTATCATTAGTAGATGCAAGTATTGTAGTTCTCCATGTGAATTTTTCATTAGTGATATTTCGAGTTCTCAATTCTACCTCGATACCCTTATTAACAACCTCTCCACGATTTGCAAGTACTTCCCTAAAACCTGATACTGTAGAGTTAGGCACATTTAACAATAGCTGGTCAGAAACTTTATTATATGCATCTATCGACCCAGAGATCCTACCATTAAAGAAACCAAAATCTAAAGCTACGTTTGCTTCACTAGAACGTTCCCATTGCAAACCTTGATTTGCAATATTTATTGGTGCTAATCCATTAGAAACTTCGTTTCCAAAAACTGCAGAAAGAGGTCCATACAATTGTAAAGAAGGATATAACTCAATATTATCCCCAGTTACACCGCTTCCAAAATTGAGATCTTTATTCCCTGTAAATCCGTAACTTCCTCTTAGCTTTAAATCGCTTATCACATCACTCTCGCTTAAGAAATCTTCTCTAGCAAGGTTCCAACCAAGAGAAACAGCTGGAAAATAACCATACTTATTATTTACACCAAAAGATGAATGACCATCTGTTCTCAAACTAGCAGAAGCCAGATACTTGTCTTCATATGAATAGTTAACACGTCCAAAGAAAGAGACTAGACGTTCTTCTGTGTCATAAGAAACATTTTCAATTACAGAAGTACCTCCACCCAGAGTCTGTATTAAATCATTAGAATATCCATTGACTCCAATTGCGCTATACTCGCGGTCCCACTTCTCTGCAGAGGCTCCAAGAATTGCACTTATATTATGTGATCCAAAAGAGGTATCATAAGATAATAACCCTTCTGTTAAAATGTGAATTTGCTCAAATGTATCAAGATCTAACTGTGCCGCAGAAGCTCCGTTACGACTAGCCTCTACACCTTGCCAGCGTCTTTGTTTTCTGCTTTGATAATCTCCACCTAGAGTGGCTTTAAAACTAAGACCTTTAGCTAGCTTATATTTTCCATAGAAGTTACCGTACATTCTAAATTGCTTATCTGTGCGATGTCTTTCTAATACTTTTGCTGCAGGGTTTTGATTACTTGTAGTACTTATATCAACTAGCTCACTTCCATCTCCAAAAAGATCATAGTTATCAAAGTGACGCTCTCTAGCATAATCACCTATTTGCACATCAGGATATACATTGCGATCTACATATTGTATAGAATTTGCATCATGAAAAATAGGTAACCAAGGTTGTTGTCTCAAAATATCGTGAGTAGACCCGTCAAAACGCCTTCTATTGGTATAAGAAGGAGCTAGATTTGCACCAAAAGAAAATTTGTCATTTACTTCTGTGTCAACTTTTAATCTAAAATTATATTTCTTAAAATCATCTGTAAGAAGAACGCCTTCATCGTGAAGGTAAGAAAGTGAAGTATTGAACTTTGTCTTCTCACTACCTCCTCTAGCGCTTAAGGAATGACTCTCAATAATACCACCATCAAAAATGCGGTCTTGCCAAGACTCATCTATACCTAAAAGCTCTCTATACTGAGAACGTAAAGAAAGTTCGCCAGTTTGTGCAAGCTCTTCTGCATGTGACTTTGCTACACTTATATCATAATCATCGCTTTGTCTAGCTTCTTTAAAACCAGTAAAAGTATTGTAGCTAAAACGTGTTTTACCTTCTTTACCCTGCTTAGTAGAGATAATAATAACCCCTCCAGAAGCTCGTGAACCATAGATTGCTGCCGAAGCCGCATCTTTAAGAACCTCTACAGACTCAATATCATTTACATCTACCGTGTTTAAAAATTCGGCATCTAGTACAACACCATCTACTACAAGAAGAGGCCCACTAGCTCCTGCTATTGACCCAATACCTCTAATGTTGATAGTTGAATTTGATCCTGCTTCTCCTTCTGTAGCTTGTATGTTAAGACCTGCTACTTGACCTACCAAGGCTTCATTTGCGGTTCCTACAGCTATTTGATCAAGATCTTCGTTTTTTACTTTTCCTACAGCACCTGTGATTTTTGTTCTAGATTGAGACCCATACCCAATTACCACAACCTCATCTAATGTCCCGGCATCAATTTTTAAGACTATATCTGCTCTAGTCTGTCCAGTTATCGTTACTACTTGTGGCGTAAAACCTACATAAGTAAACTGTACTATATCGTTTGCGGTAACAGAAATCTCATAGTTACCATCAAAATCAGTAGAAACTCCCGTTTGAGAATTAAGCACCGATACATTCACTCCAGGAATAGGAGAATTGTCTTCCTCAGAAACAACAGTACCCTTTAATAAGTAACTTTCCTGTCCATACAGTAAAACACCGCACAAAAGAAAAAGGACTAAGGAAAACTTAGTTTTTACATTCATAATTAATGATTTAGATTAAATTAATTTGTTTTATTAAATAATCCTCAGAAACCTATTAACTGCTCTCTATTCTGTATGCTATTTCATACATTTACAATAGATAAGCTTACTGAGCTTATTTATACTTCGTACCAGAAGTAATAATAAAGAGGACGGTGTCGAAGCTGTCCTTTTTTTTGGTTTACCAAACTGGTCAACCAAATTGGTTTACCAAATATGAGTATAATATTCTGTTAATACAAAAATTATAGTGTTAAAATATTAACTATTCCATAAAATCTTCTCTTATTGGCGAGAATACGTCAATTAACACCCCTGCTTCAGTACAAATTGCTCCATGTAATTCATGTGGTGGTATGTAAAAAGAATCACCTCCTTTTAATGTTTTTGTCTTACCATTGATAGTTACATCAAAAGACCCACTTTCTACATATGTTACTTGTGAGTGATAATGCTCATGCATAGGTCCTATTCCGCCCTTCTCAAAGTGTACTTTCACAAGCATGATTTTGTCATCATAGCCCATTATTTTACGTTTTACTCCTTCACCTACAACTTCCCACTCAATGTCGTTTCCTTCTATAAATTCTTTACTTGCTCCAAATGATTTCATATTCTTAGTTTTTAATTTGTTTTAATGTATAACTACCCTTCCAGGTGTATGTTTGATTTGATATAGTAATGGAGTGTTGCGCTTTCGCGAAAGCGTTATCTACTAACACCACAAGTTGCTCCTCTCCAGATTGCATAGTGATTTTTAAAGCCACATATCCTTCTGGTGCTTTTTCTTGAGTTATAAATGCCACAGATGCATATGCATCCTGTGCTTTTTCTGTAACCGCATTATATGTACCATGAGACTCTATTACTTGAGCGTACACTGCATTTTTTACTCCCGTTTTACGATGTATAAACATAGGATCTCTACGTAGGTTAAACGATGGGTCATTTGCTCCTACACTTCCAAGAATAAAAGTATCCTTACTATCTGAAAGTGTGGTGACGCTATAAAACTTGTTGTTGTTAAGCCATGTAAACTGGCTACTGACTTCCTTAGGATTACCAGTCGCTTCCTTCCATATATGTTGATAGCCATTTCTAGTTCCCAGCGGTCGTAATTCTCCCGATGCTTCTACATCAAAACCAGTATAAATCACCTGCCCATGATAGTAAAATGGCAAGTCTATTTGATGGGCTTGGTCACTCTTTATTAGGTTAATATCTATGATGTATGGCTTGCTACTACCTTCTGGTGTTAACATCATCATAGTACGTGTAATCTTCGTTCCAGGATAAGCGTTATTTTCTGTAGCGCTTACTACTTGTAGGTTTTTATCATTTGTATCAAAAATGATAATCTCAGGATGATGCTTTGAGCTTTCCTTAAAACTACCTTTAAAATGTGATGTCTCATCAATCACTACCGTATTATGAGCAATCGTCTGTTTTGCCCATGTCGTATTTTCTTTTAGATAACCGCCACCATTCTTTTGTTCGACATTTACAAAACGTGCCAGACCGTAATCCTGTAATATCTCCTCCCCATCCTCGTAAAGAGAATAAGAGAGTTTATCAAAATGCCCATGACTAAGCCCGTGACTCGCGTTCTTCATTACGAGTGCTGTAGTGCCAGACTCATAGTTTGCTCTTAAAATGGCAACACCACCTTGATTGCCTTTTGGACCGTCATGTAGTAAAACAGACTCCTTTGTGAATGGGATTGCTTTACCCGCCTCAATTGCCTGTGCTACTGCAAGACCGGTAATATCAAGCTCTACTTGTCCTTGCTGTTGCGCTACCGAAAGTAAACGTGCGTCTTGATTTCCATAGTAATAAGCAATATCCACTGCAGATACTAAGGAAGAAGTGTTGTAAGACATTCCTTTTTGACCATCATTAAGAGGGAAAAATTCACCATCTTCATCGGTGAGGTTGAGTAATGCATCTACTGCTTTTATTAAGACTCCACCGTTATATTCAAATATTTTAAGCGCTGGTTTTTTGGTTTCTAACGCTTTCGCGAAAGCTAAAAAAGGATACATCGCATATCGCTGATAGTACGGTCCTTCTGTATAATAGCCATCTGGTGAAAAAGGTTCGTCTAGATTTGCAAGAAAACCTGTTTTTTGACCTTCCGCCTTTATGAGGCCGCCATCATTATCCATTGCGGTTGACGAAATACTATCGTTTTTAATGCCGTACAATGCGCGGTCTACAAGCTCCTCATCATCCATCACTAAACCTATCATACCTACAGCGACGGTACCCCAAGTGCTATGATTATGAATACGGTTAAAAAATTGTGGCGTTTCTACAGACAGAAAATCTGCAAAAGGACGAAATAGCTCTGTATCAAGTGTCTCGCGATCTTCTTCTGGTATCCAACTACGTATGGCGTCATACGCCTGGCTCATATGCACTAGCCAGTTTGCATCATTGAGACATTGCCAGAATATCTTCCCACGTGAATAAGAGCGCTCTTGAGGGTGTCGCGGTAAGGAAGGATACATCTCTGCATATTTCATTAATACATCTCTCGTATACTGTGCATATTTCTCTTCTCCCGTGAGCTGAAAAATCACCCCTGCCTTATGAAGTATGGTATAATTTAATTTATGCTGTGTGTGGGTATAACCTCCAGCCATGTCCTTTGGGATAGGCACTTGTATCCCTTTTTCCATTGCTGCATCTACTTCTTGTTTTGCTACAGCTAGCGAATTATCAAACAACGGAACACTTCCCAACTTAGCTCTAATATCATCAACCTCAGTTGCGGTAAGTACTACATTTGGGTTTGCGCCACTTGTAGTAGCGACCGGATTGTCTTGGCTAGTTCCCTGCTCATCACAAGAAACGAATAAAGTCGAAAGTGTGATACCAACTACAAGAGCCGTATTTCTGCTAATTAATTTCATAAAGTCTTACTTAATTTTATATTCTAGCAGAGCTGCGGGAGCTAGCGGCTGAGATATGTTTTGTTTTCCTTGGGTAATCGTAACAGTGCTAGGCTTATCACTTAATAGTGTAATGTATAAACGGTCGTTTTCTACTTGCGTCATAACATCTGCCTCTTGTGAAAAATCAATAATCACATCACCTATTGTTAATTGTGAAGTAGCAAATGATATGTTAGTATCATCCTTAGATAAGGTGATACTATTGTTTTGAGTATCACTAGTAGTGCTAATTGACCAACCGGCAAATACACTACCCATGCTATCTTCATCTATTCTCTTATCGTAGGTATCAAATGGATAAAGCACCGTCACAAAACTGAAATTATTTGTAGCTGCTTTTTGCACAACAGACCATTCTTTACCACGTTTACCGTCTGTAACTACAGTATCTACCGCTTGTAGTTGCAAAATATCTAAGCCGCTTCCATTATCAAAAGTAGCTCTAAGTAGCGCTGGGCTATGCTCACTACTATAATGACCCTGCCATACTTGCTTGTAAGTATGTGGAGCCTCTGATTGAAAATTATCTTTAACAATCCAGAATTCATTCTCAACATTTATGACTTGTCTAGTATAGCTGACTCCTACATTTTCAAATCCGTTGTGAGAACCTACAAAAACATCTGCTGTAGCATTTGCGCTCCATCCTAAGACCTTAGGTGTAGGAAGTTCTTTAAATTTCCCAAAACCGCTTCCTCCTTTATTTGAAGTGTATTGCTTGCCTTGTAACTCTTGATCTACAAGTGCCACATTCTTTACCATGCTATTTTTAAAGAGTTCAAGATCTTCTAGCGAGTAACGTACTTGATAGTTAGGTAATACTACCATTCCATTTGCCATTGCTTGAATACCCAGCATATCCCCATGCTGATGGTCAGGCTTATCTGCATCAAGTCCAGCAGCTATAACAAGCATATTATCTTGGTCATCCCAGCCTTCTCTCATGATATAATATCCCGTATCTTCAAAAGCATAAGAGCCTACTTGAGGTGTCGTAGCTTTAATATCTTTTAAGGCACCTAGTTGTACTTTACTTAAATTCCATAAATACTTAGGTTTTACCGCGCTCTTTGCAAAGTATCCCATCTCAGAATCATCAAACAAAAGATACCCCAAAGTAAGTGTTCCAGAAATATCGTTTTTCTCTGCCCAAGGTGCATCTGTATCATCAGATAATACTGGTGCAGATCCATCTGGAAATGCGATTTTAGTAAGTGTAGTAAAAAGAGATTTTAAACGTTCTTCCCAGATGGCGCTTACTTTCTTATTGCTTTTTTGAGCGAGTTGATAGATATAAAAGTAGTTATCAATATCGCTTTGATGATAGTGAATGGTACGTTCAAACTGGAAACCATCTTCATTGATCTCGCGCTGCAAGTGCTGCTCGAGAATACTCATCGCTCTTTCATACCATAAATCTGCATCTTGAAAATCATTGAATATAATAGCAAGCATAGCCAGCGCACTCAACCCTCTCGTTTGATGATTACCAGATTTAAACTCGGCATTATTCTCATATAGGTGTGAAGCGTGTTGTAATAAGGTGGCGATGGTGGTAAGCTGCTCCTCATCTGAATATGCTTTCTCTCCAAGAAATCCATTATGAATTTGTAGCCAATTGAGAACTCTGTAACCAGACCTAAAGGCTTCGTAAACTCCGTTTCCATCGGGAATGGCTTCATATTCACCTGCGATTAAAGCGTCATTGAGTGACTGCAGCTGTCCTGTGAAGTAATCAATGTATTGTGCATCTTTATCCTTGTAGCGATAAAGAAAGGAAATATCCACCATTTTATGCTGTCTCGCTAGGTGCCTGAGACCGTATGCATTGATAGGAGTATTATTTTTATAATTAAAAGGTAACTTCCAGTGCGTACTGGCGTCAAATTTATCTAAGTGATCTTGAGCACGAGCAGTATGAGAAACTTCCATCGCAGGATACAAGGATTTATACTCCTCAAAACGAGTATCATTCTCTGTCCAGTCGTAAAAGTAACGTTCTTGAAAAACAGTTCTAAAATGAGCAGCAAGCTTCTCTACTGTGTCATCACCAAGCTCATCTTTCACCTCTTTTTTTAGATAAACAGCAAGGTCTTCTACAGCTACCACCTTATCTGATGGTAATTTCTGAGAACAAAGCGTAAGTGAAAATAAACAAAAACACCACTTCAATAAAGGGAACTGTTGTGGCTTATACATTAGTAAACCAGTTTAAGTTTCAGATTTTGAACTACTTTTATTTCACCAGAGTTAGACACTGTATTGTCTACTGGCTCTTGACCTTTTTCTCCCCAAAGAACCGCGACATACTTCACACGATTATTTGTAAATGTGTTATTTGCTAGGGTAACATTTACAATACCTCTTGTTTGTAGTAAGATATTAGCGCTATCACTAGCACCACATTTTGTAAACGTATTTCCCGTAACTACAAGGCTTCCACCTATGGTAGACTCATCATAACCACCTCGATAGTAATCTAACACATCACTGGCTACATTTTCAAACTGAGAATCTTCTATAAATACAAAAGCTGCATTATAATCTCCTTTATCATTTACTTCTTTATTGAGTTGGATGCCACGTTGTGTGTTTTCAATCACACTATTTTTAATCATGATGGTATCTGCAAAAGATGCCTTACTGGTTTCTAACACACTTTTAAATCCGTCTATTTCTACATTATCAAGCCACAGTTCATAAGACTGCCCCATGTTTTTGTCAAGGGTTGCAAAAGCATCAGTAGTTGACGTTCCTTTAAGTGAAATGTTTTTGAGCTTGAGTTTTGCTCTTGGTTGTAGCTCAAAACCTTTGGCAGTGTTACTAAATGTAAGTACTGGTTTTTCTGAAGATGAGGATTGAAGAGTTACCGCTTTCGCGAAAGCGTACTTTTCATTAATCTCATAATTACCAGCGCTAAGCTCTATAGTATCTCCATCATTACTTGTCGCAACAGCCTCTGTAAGCTCTGCTATAGTTGACACTTTTATCGTTTTTCCTGCTTGCTTTTCTGGATGTGGGTTGAACCATGACGTCCCATAATTAGTTATGTCGAGTAAAGCCGATGCACCTGTAGTGGCTCCTAAGATGGCACCTACACTATTGCCAGACGCCCTTTTGTTTCCAAAAATATCTTCATTAATCTTATCAAAACCAAAGCCGTTGTACATCTCAGTCTCTAGTGACTCTGGCGACTGAAAGATTTCTGTAGGTGATGATAATGTTACTTCTTTGGTTAACAAACCATCCGTTTGATAAGCACTTTTATTTTCTACATTAAGGATGTTATTCTTAAAAGTAACCCCAGTGATGCTATCGTAATTTTTGATGATTTCTGTAGTTTCAATATCTCCGTACACTAAGTTATTTGCAACAATCATACGTTCTGCGCGGGCAGAGCGTATTTCTGAAGCCGGAAGGACTTCTGCCTGACTTAGGTTTGCTCCTACTCCAAAATGCCAAGGCGTCTTTGTGTTTATAAATGAATTGTGAGCGACTACCACATCTGTAACCTGATTATAACGATTGAGTGGTGACTTAGGAATACCATTCATTACTGCCAGAGGAGCACGAAATTCATTTCCTTTTAAGTTATAGAAGTAGTTATTTACAATAAGATGACCCGTATTTATAACACGTATACCTCCTATAAACTCAGATGCGTCATTACCTATAAATACATTACCATCTATGGTCGCATAATTACCGTGACGAAGCACTAGCGAACCTTCTGACTCAAAAAAGACATTATTTTTAAAGGTATTATAATTAGACTTACTTGAGATAATCTCTACTTCTCCATTACACTTTTCAAAATAATTGTGTTCTACATTTACATAACCCGGTGTCATAGACGTATAGCTGTCTCCTAGCTGCATAGTCTCTGCACGAGGCCCACCTTTTCTAGGACGTGGTCCGAAATGGTTATCCTTAATCTGGTGATAGGTATTTACATTTTCATTACCCTTTAAAAACACGCGAAGCGTAGGCCCTTGATTTGTTTTACCAGTAATATAATTATGATCAAATGTATTGTGCTGTCCCCATAATTCTATCCAGTGGTTTTTACTATCGCGATCTGGATTTGTAAAATCTTCTATTACACAATCTGTTACTTGCGAGTGATATGCAATCCTCTCATCATCTATTTTAAAACGTATAATGGCATTCTCTGTGGTATAACCATTTTTAAAATAAAGTCCCTCTACTACAAGGTGCTTCCCTCCTAGTTTAAGTGAAGAGTTACCTTCTAAGATTACTTTCCCAGCATTTTCTGCCTTAAGAGTAATTGGATTATCCTCCGTACCTTCTCCGTAAAATTTGATAGCTAGATCTTTCCACACCCCATCTTTAAGACTAATTACATCTCCTGGCTTTGCTTCTTTAATTGCCTCTTTTAATTCCTCTGGGGTAGTGACTGTCTGTGACACTAAAGTAATAGGCTCCTTACAAGAAGTAAAGACAATAAGGCTACAAAGAAGAATAAAGAGATATCGAGTCATAAATATGTTGTGAGTACTAAGAGTACGCTTTCGCGAAAGCAAAAAAAGCAATACACTTACATTATAATTATCTAAAATCAATCACTCGCCACATTGCTATTTAGGAGTGTAATAATTTTAAAATTGAGCTTTAAATAAATTGGTTATCCAAACTGGTTGACCAATTTATAATCTCAAATATATAGATAATTACGATACTCACAATTATTTACACAATTATTTATTGAATTCCCACAAAAATGAAGGCAAACTAAGCGAATATTAAATCACTGTTGTCGTTATGACTCTCAGCATATAAGCTAGATTTCATATTTACCTGTACTAGTACACGAAGATTATCTAATTGCTTAGTTAAAAAGAGTATGATGTGGTTATGAGCGCAACAGCTTTTTACCTGTAGTCACAAAAGAAATTCCTTGCTGGCCGTAGGTACTTATCATAATCGCCTCGATGATAGGTTCATTAGTATCAGGCTGTATTTTCCAGTCAAAGATGAAATTTGCACCCGTGCCTCCTTCTTTATCCACGCCGTCTATAACAATCTGAACGGTCTCCATAGGATTGATAAAAATGGTTTTGTCAAAATACACACGTATTGGCTTGCCGTAGGTGTTATAGTACACTGCCTTGTCCACATACACCTGCGCTTCTCGATTAGGATTATGCAAACTTATGGTCGCCGTTAAGTCTGCCTGATCATTTTCTGTGCGTAGGTAAATTTGAGAGTAAATAGATAAAAAAGTACTCCCCGACTCGAGCGAATCATTTATGGCCCCTTTCACTGTTCGCTTCTCCCAGTTCACTGGGTCTACAGAACTAAGTGGCTTTGGCTCCTCACAAGAAAGAAGTAATAGATATACTAAGACAAAAGGAAGTAAATATTTCATAATAGGGTCGAGATATATTTATGGTGTAGGTACTATAATAGATGCGTACTACAAGATATCAAATTTCTGGGTTTAAATTGGTGTGTGGTGTTTGTATCTCGTGGTTTTGAAAAAAACTTCCGCAAATCTTCTTCTTGATCTTTTACTAAGTAAATTTATGGTAGCACCTCACTATCTCAAGAAGATCACAGTAATTTATCTTTATATCACGCTTTCGCGAAAGCGTAACAACTATTCACTAAGGTTATATGAATTTATAGCATCAGATACTTCATAACCTAGACGTAATCCTTCTGTGCAGTCCATTCTCACATGTACTCCTAGTGGAAGTCTTGAAAAAGCATTTTCTTGAGCCATTTCTGAAAGGGAATTATACTGTCTAGGCGCTCCTCTAAATTCGGTGCTACCTTCGTGTGTTTTGTCTGTAAAATTGATAGTGTTTCCAAACTCATTGATAAATATCCCAGCTGCCGCCGAAGAAAATGCAGAATGGCCCGAGGGATACCCTGGGAATGACGGGTTAGGCCAATTAATAAATCTATATAAATTGGTTTGATAAGTTGGGTCAATATGCGCTTGGATATATACACTAGGGCGCATTACCATATACTCATACTTATCTGCCCAAGTGGAAACAGCAGCATCGTTTAATGAAAAGCCTAACTTTAAAAGTATCATAAGTGATTGCTCATAACTCACATCCATTTGATCTATCAATTGATTTGCAATAGAAATTTGGCGACCAGGAGGACTCATCATAAGACCTTCTACATCGTCAGACCAGAACTCTGCTACCCACAAATCATCATTATCTTCTTCTCTAGCTGCGTTGTTGATGGTATACACTTCCATCATTTCATTATAAAAATCGCTATCTACATTAGTGCTATAATTAATTGCTGGCGGCACACTTGATGTCTCTTCTGAAGATATTACAAATGTTCTTACACTGGCCCAATAAGGAAACCAAGCTCTCTCCTCATCTGCACTGTAGGTCCAGTAGCCTTCACCTGCAGGAGGTTCATAAGCATAGGGTTGTGGTTCTATTATTTGAGATTCAGCTGCGGTATCAGTTTGACTGTATGCAATTACTTCTTCTGCAACGTAGGTTCCCCAGGCTATAGAATTTGCAATTACTTCTGCACTCAAACCTTCTTGAAGTCTAGTTTCTTGGGCATTTTTATGTTGGCCAATTTTCAAATCTACATCTCCTTGCACATTATACATGAAATGATCAAAAACGATTGCATAGCAAGTGTTTAATGCCGTTTTGATGTCTACGCTATCTGGACGCTCACTAAAATCAATGGTTAATCCATCAAGATTATTCACATTAGATTGATAGCCCTCTATATCTGCAACCGCTACTTCATATGCCGCGAGATGTATGTAAGCTAAGGATCTAGCAGTAGCAACTGGTCTCATCCCGTATGCATATTGATCTACATCTAACCAGAGTGTATTCCAGTCTGTGATGAGTTGTGTTGTTTGGTCTGTAACAGCTATTGAAGTATCAATAATATCAGATACTTCTAGATTTTGATTAAGAAGTACATCATCAAGATCATCTTGACACGATTGAAATAATACGAAAACAAAAAGTCCTAAAAGTAACGAATATCTACGTGGGGTTCTCATAATGAATTATTTAAAGAGTATAACAGGCCATAAAAGAGGGCAAATCTCTATGAAATGTACAGATTACAAATAATTTAATATTCCTTTAAATGATAGTTTTATTTCTAAATAATACTAAAAATTTAAGCAAGATATAAAAACACCTTAAAAATCTAACAATCAATAAATTAAACTAACAAATAATTATACTAGTACGAAAATCTAAAATGAGCAAAAATATCGACGAAATGCATTAATAATCTACAAAATACACAATTTAACATTTTTATTAACATTTATCGTAGGTTTTTTTCTAGTTTAGCAGCTTTAAAAATAAACCCCTAATGAATTAAGGTATCCCAAATTCCTTAATTGACTTAAACCTACTATTGTTATGAAGCAAACCTACTTAAAGGTTGTTATCCTCGTTTTTGTGTTTGTATTTGGTGTTATGACTACCTCGCAAGGGCAGGTTAACTTATCACAAGCTGTAAACCACAATCACACTACCTTGAATTCTGATGGTACTGTAAAGCGAGTTATCATTAAGACAAAAAATCCAGAGACATTAAAACTATTATACACGAAAGGCTTTGACTTTACTTGTGGTAGTAAAGGCGTTTCTACAGGTGTACAATTGGATTTAAATGAAAATGAAATTAATATTCTAAAAGAGCTGAATATTCCTCATCAAATTACTATTGATAATTTGACAAAGTACATCAGCGAAAGAAATAATCGTAATCTACCTCAAGCTAAAACTGAATTAAAGAGACTTAAAAGTATTAGCCAAGGAAAGTCTCCTAGCCCTCTTGCTAATTTAGGTCAAACTACAAGATCTTTTAGTCAAAGTTCTGAAAGCATTCCAAGCGCTATTCAATATGACGAATGCAGTGAGGTAGACTGGACTCCTCAAAATTTTACGCTAGGTTCTATGGGAGGGGCTTATAATTACCAAGAAATCTTAGATCAATTGACTCTCATGCAGCAAATGTATCCTAACATTATTTCAGTTGCTAAAGACGCTTCGCCTACTAACCAGAAAACACATGGTTATACTGGAACAAACCCAGATATAGCTCCCCAAACTATGTGGTATGTAAAAATATCTGACAATCCAGATACAGATGAAGCTGGTGAACCTCAGTCGTTAATTACGGGAGCAGCTCACGCAAGAGAGGTAAGTAGTGTGATGAATATCATCTACTACATGTGGTATATTTTAGAAAACTATAATGTGGATCCACTTATCACAAATATGATTGATAATCAAGAGCTTTACTTTATACCTGTTATTAATCCTGATGGGTATATTTATAATGGTATTCAAGCTCCTAATGGTGGAGGAAACCAAAGAAAGAACCTTAGACCAGGCACTGGTAATGGACAATACACTCAAGGGGTTGACCTTAATAGAAACTCTCCATACTATTGGGGAATAGATGATGCAGGATCTTCGCCTAGCGTTATATCTGGAACTTATAGAGGTCCATCTCCAGCATCTGAACCAGAAACACAAATCATAGCTGATTTTGTACAGTCCAAAGATTTAAAAGTAGCGATCAATCACCACTCAGGCTTAAATTCAATTGTAACATCATCATATAATGGAAGTACCTCTGCAGCACCTTCTGGTCGTGAAGATGAGTTCCAAGAGCTTATGCAAAATGTAACCCATTACAACCGTTACATCCATGGCTCCGCTCCAAATACATTATATCCAGCTAATGGAGATTTTAATGACTGGATGCTTGGTGGCCCTCCAGTAACCACCAATCCATCAGGAGGAGGTTCTTACACTAATTCGGGCTCTGGAAAGAATATTATTGCTTTTACTCCAGAAAATGGCGACGAGTTTGCTCCAGACCCTACACATATTGTACCTGTGGCAAAAAGAGCTTTACGAATGAATTTGATTACCAGTCTATCTGCTGGTAGTTATGCTCAGTTACACGACCTTACAAATACAGATATAAATGGATTAAATTCTACACTAGACTTCGCAGTTGAATATATAGGTCAGACACTTGATGATTTGACGCTTACAGTTAATCCAGTAAGCTCAAATATCAATAGCATAACAGCACTACCTCTCAATTCATTGAGTAACATGAGTAAGCTAGAACAAAGAGAAGTAAGCTTACCTATAACTCTACATGGCAGTATTCAACCTAATGAACTTATAGAATATGAAGTTACTTTAAGTAACAGCAATTATGATATATACAAAGCTGTATTTCGAAAATATTACAACCCTACAATTCTAATAGATGCAGATGGTATCTCAAACTGGACTGGTAATTGGGTAAACTATACTAATGGATATAATGGAAGTACTAATGCAATATCTATAGTCTCTAGCGGGTCATATGGGGATAACCAAGTACGAACCACTACCTTAAATACACCACAAAATTTTGACTCTTCAGAGGGTTACGTAATACAATTTAATGCCTTCTGGGATATAGAGCGTAATTTTGATTTAGTACAGCTGGAAGCATCGACAGATGGAACTAACTGGACAGCAATATGTGGTAAGTACAATAAACCTGCTGCACCTACATCTGTTAATAATCATTTTAATAGTACTAAAGGAGGTCCAAATAACCCTAGTAATCATCAAGAATCAAATGGAACCTATGTGTATGATGGTGATCAGATTGTAAATGGCGTTAACAAGTGGATACGAGAAGAAATATTTATCGACTTTGAAAACAACACGACATTATTAGGACAGACTGGAGTGCAACTCCGCTTTAGGTTTGATAGTGATGGAAGCAATATACGCGATGGATATAACACGGATTTTACTGGTTTTATTTTTGATGATTTTAAAATTTTAGCCTTAGATGCTTATACTCCTGAGTTATGTACAGAAACAGCTATCTCAAGTTTCCCTTATAATGAAAGTTTTGAATCCGGACTAGGCGTATGGTCACAAGATCAAGGTGATGATGGAGAGTGGTCAAGAAATTCTAGAGGCACTCCCTCTGGAAGTACAGGTCCAAACGGAGCAAATGATGGAACTTTCTATTTATACACAGAAGCTACAGAAGATCCTGACGCTCCAGGGGAAAACTTAGGTAATAATGCTACAGCAATATTAACAAGTCCTTGTTTTGATTTATCTAATGCCTCTAGTGCGACTTTCAACTTTGACTACCATATGTTTGGAAACAATATGGGTAATTTAATTGTAGAAGTGCTTGATGATGAAAACTTCACATGGACGCCTCTATTTACACAAAATGGAAATACTGGAGCTACACAAAACCAATGGAGTTCGGAAAGTGCAGCATTAACACCATATTTAAATAAAACTATTAAAATAAGATTTGTAGGAACCACTGGAAATGGCTTCAGTAGTGACATGGCTATCGATAATATAGAACTGTTAGCCACTATAGAAGATCCGGATACTGTGCCTCCTACAGCTGTATGTCGAAATATTACTGCTTCATTAGGAGCAGACGGTACGGTAACTATTCTCGCTACACAAATTGACAATGGATCTACAGACGATGGTACAATCGCAAGCTTAACACTAGATGTTGATACTTTTGACTGTTCAAACGTTGGTGTAAATACTGTCACCCTTACCGTGACAGATACTGGAAATAATTCAGATACTTGTACAGCAACAGTTACAATTGAGCCATATACCACAGCTCCAGATGGATTAGTAGCCTCAACTGTAGGATCTACAAGCGCTACTCTTTCATGGAATGAAACAGCAAGTAGCATGTATACTATACGCTTTCGCGAAAGCGGTACTACAGACTACACTACTATTAACACAACAATCAACAGTATTGACTTAACAACATTAGAAGTTGATAAAACATACGAAGCCCAAGTAAAAGCTACTTGTGCAACTGGTGGAGACTCTCCATATAGCGCAAATATTACTTTTACCACACAATTGATATATTGTACATCAGAGGGAAGTACAGAGTTTGCAAATGGAATAACGCGTGTTATTCTCGAAGGTATAGATAATCCATCTGGACCCGAACCTGCATACTCTGACTTTACAATAGCAACAGCAACGCTCGCTAGAGGTTCTTCTCATAATCTCCTAGTTCACCTTAATACTTTAGGGGGTAATAGTCACATCACTACTGTCTGGATAGACTGGAATAGAAATGGAGACCTAACAGATGCTGGTGAATCTTATAACCTAGGTACAGATATAAATAAAAATGATCAACCTAGCGAAAACTCTCCACTTGTAATTGTAGTACCTATTGATGCAACACTAGGGAATGCTAGAATGAGAGTAAGTAATAAATTTAACGGAGTATCAACCCCTTGTGAGGTTGGCTTTTATGGAGAAGTAGAAGATTACACTATTACTATTGAACCTGCAGATTATATATACGACGCAGGAGCTTGGACACCACAAGATCCCAGTGGTATCGCTTCAAGTAATGATAATATCGAAGTACGTTCTGGAGCTCCTACCCTATCTGCAAATACAGTAGTAAATAATGTAACAATACTTGCTGGTGCAACATTAGATCTAGCAGCTACTACTCTGGATGTAAATGGTGACCTTACTAATGCGGGTGACATCTCAGGAGCAAGTGGTACACTTTTAATGACGGGAAGCTCTCCTCAAGAAATTGCGGGTAATGCTCTTGAAATCGCCAACTTAGTTATTGATAATAGTGATACCATTCAAGGTGTTACCTTAAGCACGGCACTTTCAATCAATAAATTATTGACATTAACAGATGGAACTCTTAATACTGGAGATACACTCACCTTATTGAGTAATGCTACAAGAACTGCAATGATCGATGTTATCACTGGAGGTACTATCTCTGGTAATGTAACTACAGAAAGATACATTCCAGCAAGGAGGGCTTTTAGATTACTTTCTAGTCCAGTAACCACAGTGACAAGTATCAATGCAAACTGGCAAGAAGGTGTTCATAATACAGGCACATCTTTTCCTACCGATAACATGAATCCTAACCCAGGTTATGGTACTCATATCTCAGGTTCCGTAACGGGTGAGAGTGGCTTTGATGCTACAGCTTCTGGAAATGGATCTATTTTTAAATTAGACAATGCTTTGCAGTCTTGGCAAGATGTTACCAATACAGATGTAACTACCTTGACTGCTGGTGAACCTATTAGACTTCTAGTAAGAGGTGATCGTAGTGTTAACATTACAAGTAACGCTGCAACTCCTACTGCCACAACGTTAAGAGCGACTGGAACTATCGCTACCTCACCTGTCAGTTTCAGTGGTAGCACACTTAACCATAATGCTGGAGCTTTTAACTTTATAGGAAATCCATACCAAGCTTCCATAAATATCAATACGACACTAGCCTCTTCTACAAATGTGAGAACTGGTGAAGTTTGGGTATGGGATGCTACACTAGGCGCTAGAGGGCAATATGTAACTGTTCTTTTAGACGGAAGTGGTTCTAGTAATGGAGCAAATTCTAAAAACTACCATTACATACAACCAGGACAAGCTATATTTACAGCAACAGACGCTACTGTAACAGATAGCAGTACTCAAATTGTGTTCAACGAGATAGATAAAGTCACAGGTAATGAAGTGCCTCTTTACAGCAACTCATCAAATGCGATTGCAACATCACCACACCTCATAGGTAGATTATACAGAAGTGAACACTATGGTGAAGACGCAGGTCTACAAGACAACTTTGTAATTCTGTATAATGATCGTTATAGTAATGACGTAACTCCAGAAGATGTTTCAAAGTTCTTCAATATCGATGAGAACATGGGCGTTTTAAGAGATGGAGGCTTACTAAGCGTGGATAAAGTAGCTATGCCTACAGAAGACGACCAGATACAACTTTACAATGCTTTATATCGTGCAAGCGATTACACCTTAGACCTTGAGCTTTATGGACTCACAGACATAGAAACATATCTTAAGGATAATCATACAGGTGTTACTACCTTACTAGAAGAAGGATTAAACACTATCTCCTTTAGCGTTGACAGTAATATGGAGACAAGTGTAGATACAAAGCGCTTTGAAATTATATATCAGCGCGAGGTGTTATCAACCACAGCTGAGGAAGCCGTTGATTTTGCAATGTATCCTAATCCTATCACAAATGGAAGATTAACAATCACCTCTACTGCATTTTCCGGAAGCAAGGTAGATGTGGTAATCACAAATTTATTAGGACAAACGATAATGACCAAGGAGGCATCATTCAATGGTAATAAGACTGTAATTGATAATCTTAACCAACTAAGTAGCGGTATGTACATACTATCTATAGAGAATAAAGAAATCAAGATTTCTCATAAAATTGTTATTCAATAAATTAAAAATTTTCATATGACTACATATAAAAAATATATCCTAACTACACTCTTTTTTTTATTCATAAGTGCGGGAGTTCAAGCTCAAATAGTCTTTGCAAATGATGTAAACGACGAAGCTCCAGCTGCACCCATAGATGGATTTATAGCAATTGGTATCGCTGCAGGTGCATATATTGGATTAAAGAAGAGGGCGCAGTCAGAAAAATAATTATTTAGTGTTAATTCAAGGCGAAAGGAGCATTCTTTATAGAATGCTCTTTTTGTTTTTGAGAATTACGCTTTCGCGAAAACTTGAAATTTATCACCCTATCCAATCAAGTTGAAGTTTATCATGAAACCATAATTACCTCAATACTAAAAACCTAATAGCAAGCAAATTACACTCAGCAAAGTAAACAAAATCATCGACGAAATACACATGTACCTCAAAAAACTACAAGTACAACCTGCTTGTTTTTAAGTAAAAACATCGATGAAATACACAATTATCAGCTCAATTACACATTTTTAGTTGTTTTCCTATTATAAATCTAGTTTTTTTCATAATTTAGCCGTCCCAACTCACTACAACACCCACCCCAACGGTTTTGTAGCGACAAATCTGACAAAATGAAAAACCCCTCAATTAGTCGAGTATTACTTCTCGCCTCCGTAATTTTGGTTATTGCACAAGCTGTATCAACCGTTAGCGCGCAAACTGTTTTATTTAATGCAGACTTCTCAAATACCACTGGTGATAATGCCTGGACACAAAGCATAAATACTAATGGATCTTTTACTATAGGGGGTAGTGCTTTTAACAATCAATATCCTGCTTATGCGAATAATGCCCTGTTTGCGCTAGAAAGTCCTGTAATAGATTTAACGGGTTATGGAAATCTAACCCTTGATTTAGATCATTTTTACAAAACTCAACCTGGGAGAGATGGAATTCAACTTCAGTATCGCATAAATGGAGGTCCATGGTCTGTTCTTGGAACAGCAGCTAGTGGCTTCTATAATGATACAGATGTAGATGGCATAGCAAATAATACCGATGGATGGTCTGGCGATAACACACCTACAGGTGGTGATGCCTTCACTAATGCTCCTACGCTAAATCTTAGCGCATTTGACACTAATTTTAATAACGCAGCAAATATTCAAATTCGAGTAGTTTTTGGAAGTGATAATATTGGTGATATTTTGACCGATAATAATGGGGCTGCTATTGACAATGTAATCATCAGGGGATTACCTGCAACTAATTGCATTGATGCAACGTTATATACGGAAAGTTTTGAAACTGGTTTTGGTAGATGGTCACAAACTACCGCAGATAATTTTGACTGGTCTATAGGTTCTGGGAATACTCCAACGAATAATACCGGTCCATCTACCGCATCAGACGGCAATCAATATGCTTATATAGAAGCTAGTAATTCAAGTACAGGTTCAGTAGCCCGATTAATTTCAGATTGTATTGACCTTACTAATTACACCTCTGCTCTTTTTGAATTTGACTATCATATGCATGGTAATAATGGATCACTTAATTTAGATATAAGTACAAATGGAGGAGGTTCTTGGTCGAATTTATTTTCTAGAAATGGAGAACAGCAGGCGGATGAAACATCTCCTTGGTTAACAGAAACAATAAGCCTTAATGCCTACTTGGGCTCCGTTGTTTACTTTCGCTTCTCTGCTACCGACGGTACCGGAAGTAACAACAGATCAGACACGGCGATAGATGCAATATCAATCACTGGGATTAACGGTCCTACACCAGATATTAGTCTATCGGGTAATTCAGTAATTATATCAGATGGTGATGCTATTCCAACACTGGCAGACAACACAAATTTCGGAACAACAACTGTAGGAGCACCTATCTCTAAAATATTTAGAATTTCAAACACAGGAGTTGCAGATTTAATTTTAGCGGGAACACCAACAATAATCGCTGCTGGTACTCCTGGATTTAATTACTTTACTATAACACAGTCACCTGCAACAACAATAATTCCAGGAGGTAATACTACTTTTGAAATCACCTATAATCCGCTACTTACAGGAATACATAATGCAGAAGTATTAATTGCTTCTAATGATCCGGACGAGAACCCTTTTAATTTTGTTATATCTGGCACTACTTTGGATGTAGAACCTGAGATTGTTCTGTCGGGTGATGGAATAGAAATAAGTAATAATGATCTTACACCATCATTAACTGACAACACTAATTTCGGAAGTGTTGAGCTTGGTTATTCTGTAACAAAAACATTTGTAATTGAAAATGAAGGAATTAACGATTTACTACTCACTGGAGGCAGCCCATACATAGATATTGTAGGAGCTGGTGCTTCTAGGTTTCAGGTATCTCTTATTCCAAACAATACGATAGCTGGTGGAAATTTTGTCACATTTCAAATTAAATACACTCCAGATGCTCTAATTACACACCCCGCAACTGTTAGGATTCAAAACAATGACACAGATGAAGGGCTATATTTATTCAATATTCAAGGAGCTGGTATAGTAAATAATAATCTTGATTACACCATCTACTATGAAAATTTTGATACAGATGATGGCAATTGGACGGCTAGTTCAACTTCAGGATCAATCTGGAGATACGGATCAAACAGTGTAGAATTAGGTGCCGAAGGTGACTACTGGTATACAGATAATTATGATAACTACGCAAACAATACAAGGACCTACGTAACAAGTCCTCCTATATCACTGAGTGGTTATTCAAATGTTCGTTTTCTATTAGATATGAGAATTAATACTAATGCAGACCCTGATGACGGTATGCAAGTACAATATCGTCTTAACGGAGCAGGTGTATGGAGTCCGCTAGGTGATAATACGGATACATCAAACTGGTATAACGAAGCCGAGGTTCGTGCCATAGGAATAAATGAAAATGGCTGGTCAGGTGATAATGAATCAGATCTTAATGTTCCCGGAAGATCAGATTTCACGCAACAATTTGTAGATCTACCTAGTAACACAATTGGACAATCCATTGAGTTTCGTATCTACTTCGCATCAGACGGCGGAACAACAGATGATGGGGCAAATTTTGATAATGTATTTTTAATAGGCACCCAAGATAATCCAGATCCAGATCCAGTAATTGCACCAGGAGCTGTTACTCCTAATATGAGTTTATGGCTTAAAGCAAACGACATCGACGCTGTGTCAAGTGGTGATTTACTTAATATATGGCAAGACAGAGCTCGTGATAATGATGCATTTACTGCAGAGCTCGCACCACCAACCTATCATAACAGTGCAGCAATCAATGCTAATTACAACCCTCTAGTTGAATTTGACACATCTGCCAACCAAGTTCTTAAGGGAAAAGGTGGATTTGACACATCAGATTATTGGGTGGTGTTACGAACGCCCCAACTTAATGAATCTGGTGTAATAGAGGGCGTACTATCTGGGCGTGTAGAAAGAGGTGCATTTGCAAATGATGGAACTGGCTTATGGGTTAATCCAGGTTCTGAAAGATTCAACAATCAAGATAACCTCGTAAGTCATATGATAGGAGCAACTCCTCAAAATACATCTGCCGCAGATGGTAGTAATTATGGAAGAGCTTATGTAAGTACTGCAGATGAAATGAATAGCGAACTTATCATACTAAATGTGAAAGCAAGTAGTGATGGACTTACCAGTGAAATTTACAAAAACGGTGTTCGTATTGACAATTATACTGGAACATATTCTGTAAGTGGTAACGACATGCCATACTCAGAAGTAACAAATAGCCAGTTCAATTTAGGAGTAGGAAGAATTACGCTAGTAGGTCATGCTTTCCAATCATTTTTTGAAGGGCAAATCACAGAATTTATTAGTTATAGATTACCAAATTCGCTATTCGACCAAAAGCGAATCCAATCATACTTAGCTATTAAAAATGGTATTACATTACACTCTGTTACAAGTGACCCTACAAACGATGATGCAAATCCCGGAGATGAAAATTACGTTGACAGTGCTGGAAATATTATCTGGAATGCTGTTAATAATAGTGGGTTTACACATGACATTGCAGGAATAGGTAGGGATGATGCGAGTGGTTTAAATCAAAAACAATCTATCTCGAGTCATATTGATGGAGCGATTACAATGGGAATCGAAACTATTTACGATACAAATAGCGATCACATTAATTCTGCTTCAGCGACTATTGATGACAAAAACTTTTTAATGTGGGGTAACAATAATGCATCACTATCTGCGGCCTCGCCTATCGCTGTAGATATGAGTTTAAACATTCCTGGATTATCCACAAATGTGAATTTTATCTCTATAAATCGTACTTGGAAAGTCGTTGAAACTGGTGATTTAAGTGCTGTAAAAGTATCTTTAGAAGAATCCCTATTATCAGCAACTATTACCCCTCCAGGAAATTTCTTTATGTTTATTTCAGACTCTCCTACGTTTGACCCGACGTCAGACTATCGCATAATGACATCTAACGGTTCTAAACTAGAAACTACGTACGATTTTACAGGTGAAAAATACATCACATTCGGTTATGCTCCAGAATATATCTATGAGCGATCAATTACATTTGATGGTACAAGAGATTATATGGATGCAGACGATGTTGCAGATCTTACTGGGCCTTTCACTATATCGACCTGGGTAAAACGAGGAGCAAATGCAAATAATAGCGATATTATTTCAAAAAGAAATATTGGTCCATATACAGAAGGGTATGCACTTCTACTTAACAACGCTAGAAGACCCCGAATTGTATGGAAAAATGCAGCAGGCACTACTGAAGCTTTAAACTCTTCTATTGTACTTCCTCAGGATGAATGGCACCACGTTGCTGTAATATATGATGGAAATAGAGTTACATTTTACATTGACGGTATAGAAGATACCTCTGCTGTGCGCAATGCTCCGGCAAGTTCAAATCAACACTTTCTAGTAGCTGCTGCAAACTACCAGAGCCCTACAAGATTCTTTGATGGAACTATAGATGAGGTAAGAGTATGGAATCAAGCATTATCGCAAGAGCAACTACAATTCATCATGAATCAGGAAATAGAGAAATTTACCGATGACTCTGTTAATGGTAAAATCATACCTCAAAACATCTCTAAAAACGAAGTAGCTAGCATTCCTTGGGCAGACCTAGAGATGTATTTACCTATGAATAAATACACTTTCACAAACGTAAAAGATGAATCTGATAATAATTACGTAGCAGCTATTAAAAATCTTCAAACGGTAGATTTCCAAACGGCTCCACTACCTTATGTTTCGACAGCAGATGGGGTATGGGCAAACACTAACACATGGACTAACGGGGATACACAAGCATTACCAGGAGCGCCTTCAATAGTTGATGGAACGCAAACCATTGACTGGAATATTGTTCAAACAGCTCACAATGTTTCAACGGCTTCTAATAACACTGTTCTAGCACTTGATGTAAATACAGCCGAGTTAACCATTGGGAATGATAGTAAGATAGAAGTATCTCACTATTTAAGATTAGACGGCATAATGGATCTTGTAGGAGAGTCACAATTAGTGCAAACAGAAAATAGTGACTTAGCAGCTACAAGTTCAGGAAGATTAGAAAGAGATCAGCAGGGTACATCAGATACCTATTCTTATAACATCTGGTCATCTCCAGTAGGTCCAATAAATATAACAGACATCAATGAAGCACACACTGTCGCTTCTATTATGAATGATGGTACAGATGAAAACAACCCTCAGTCATTAAACTTTAGTACTGGCTATAACGGGGCTAATTCTACACCAAAGACCGTAAGTGCATACTGGTTATACACATACAGAAATGATCCTGCAGATACGTATAGCGCATGGGAACAGATAGGACCTTATGGAACCCTTGAAACTGGTGATGGTTTTACTATGAAAGGTCCTGGCAGCGGCGCAGTAACAGACCCTCAGAACTACGTGTTTATCGGTAAGCCTAATAATGGAACAGACGCAACATCTATTGATAAAACAATAAATGCCGGTAATGACTACCTTATGGGTAACCCTTTCCCTTCTGCTCTTGATGCAAATAAATTTATTAATGATAATCCGCACTTAACGGGTACACTCTCATTCTGGGAGCACTGGGGTGGAGGTAATCACTTCTTAGCAGACTATGAAGCTGGATATGCACTCTATACTTTAAGTGGGGGTACTCCTGCAGTAAGTCATCCTGCTCAAAATACGAGCGGCGCAAGTACCAATACTCCTACGCAATTTATAGCCGTAGGTCAAGGATTCTTTGTAAGAGGAGCTACTACTGGGACTACTAGTTTTAATAATACACAACGCGTGTTTGCTAAAGAAGCATCTTCTGGTTCGTTTTTCTTTAATGGACAAAACCAACAAACAGAAAGTACTCTTAACGCAGAAGATGAAATTGTACAACACGAAGATCTGAGAGAGAAATTTAGAATAGGTTTTGATTCCCCTAGTGCTTATCACAGACAGCTTTTAATGACTATTGATGAGAATACGACTTTTGGGTACGATAGAGCTTATGATGCAGTGATAGACAATCACCCACAAGAGGATATGATGTGGATGCTAGATGATGAGAAAGCAATAATTCTTGGAGTTCCTAGTATTGAAAATGACAGAAAATTTCCTCTACGTATAGGATTACCTATGGATGGTGAAATCTCTATTGGTGTAGATGCTCTTGAAAATGTAAATACAGATAATACCACTGTATATTTATTTGATGCACTTCAAGACACCTACACAGATATCACTATAGATCAGAAATTCACTCTTACGCTAGAAGCTGGAACTTACTTAGACAGATTCTATATCGTTCTTGAAAAAACTGCAGAGGCAGAAGAAGAGACGGAGGATACTGCAGAAGAAACAGATGAACAAGAAGAAGAGGATCAAGATATCGAGGTGGTAGACACGGAGACTATTGATGATGCTGAGCAAGCAGATAATTTAAGTGTTTACTTCAACAGCCAGTCGCATAACATTATAATAAATAAAAGGGTAGATTATGATGTACAGTCTGTACAGTTATTTACCATGTTAGGACAACTTATTAAAGAATGGACACCAGAAAGCGAAACTACAAGAGTAGAATTACCAGTACAAGATGTAAGTACGGGTGCTTATATCATTAAAGTGCAGAAATTACAAACTACACACACTCAAAAATTAATTATTCACTAACATTGCCCCAAATCGCAACGTTGACAAAACCTCCTTTTTAAAGGAGGTTTTTGTTTTTTGTACGCTTTCGCGAAAGCGTAACCCACTCTATAAAAACTTTAAGAAAATCCTAACATACTTCGCTGTAAGTTTAACCAGTTTTGTGTGACTCTAGATATTTAATAATCTAACCATAATTATGAGATATACATTTCTTACTATAGCAGCTAGCGCACTGCTTACAATTACATCTTGCAAACAAGAAAACACTACTACTCCTACACCAGAAGTAGCTACTGTAAATGAAAACCTTGCAAGAGTTCAAACTTCATGGATTACCGAGCGTGTAGCCAAAACCGAAAAAAGATTAAACAGTACTGAAGCCGGAAAGATTGTATGGCAATCTATGGAAGCTCATGGCGGACTGCAACGATTTTTTGAAAATGGACCACTTTCTTTCCGTTTTGATTATGTCCCTTTAGATGGAAGTACTCGTCGCTATACAGATGAAACACTAGACACGTGGAATAATAAAGCGGTACACTGGAAACCAGAAGACACTACACAACGTTTTGGATGGGATGGAGAAAAAGCTTGGAAGCAAGTAACAGACTCAACAGCATTTCCTTTTGATATGCGCTTCTGGGCACTTACACCCTACTACCTTGCAGGCTCACCTTTTATCTTAGACGGCGAAGGTGTAAATCTTGAAAAACTAGAAGATAAGACGTTTAAAGACAAAAACTATGACGTGGTGAAAATTACCTTTAGTGAAGGTACTGGAGACGCTCCAGATGATTATTATATTATCTATGTAGGTAAGGAAGACCATAAAGTTGACGTTGTGCGTTACATCGTCTCATACCCTAAATACTTTCCTAATGGCGGCGCTGCTCCAGAAAAACTTATGGAAGTTCAAGGAACAACCGTCGTAAACGGCATTGAGCTACCTACAGGTTTCCACACACACTGGTTAACAAAAGACGAAGAAGCTGGAGAGCATATTACTAATATTACAATAGACAACATCCGCTTTAATCCGGAGGTTGAAAAAAGTTTCTTTGACATTCCTGAAGGCGCAGATATTATTGAATAAATAAGCACGCTTTCGCGAAAGCGAACTAATAAACTAAAGCCAACTCGTTACTGCGAGTTGGCTTTTTTATTTAACATAAAAACCACCAAAATATGTTAAGAAACCTAACTTCATGTTAAAAGCAACACCCGCTGAAATCCAAACGATCTCTCTGTCCGTAAAACTATCTCAACTTGATATAGAAACTTGATTCAAAACATATGGACACTACAAACAACCATCCAGAAGAAATAGCATCAACTGCTACCAAGAACCATTCAATTGCAAAAAAAATAGCCGTAAACCCTTGGGGAACCACTGTCCTCATTACAACATTCTTACTGCTAGTGATATCTGCATATATAGCATACATGCTGCGATATGACTTTTCACAACTTGATTTTGAACGTAAAAGCACTGTGTTTGGTTATGCATTTATGACGGTAGCCTCCGTCTTTCTAGCCTACAAAAGTGCTTTCTTTTTATATACTCTTTATAATTATTTCCGTTACAAACCAGTCGCTTCTGTTACAGATGAACAGTTGCCTACCGTTACAGTAATTGTTCCCGCTTATAACGAGGGAAAGCAAGTATATGCAACACTACAAAGTCTTGCAGATAGTGATTATCCCGTAGAAAAAATCCAACTATTATCTATAGATGATGGTAGTCAAGATGACACATGGCACTGGATGCAGGTAGCCAAAAAAGAATTAGGAAACCGTGTTTCCATATGCCAACAGCCTAAAAATATGGGTAAACGTCATGCATTATATCGTGGTTTTCACGAAGGAAATGGTGAAGTTTTCATCACCGTAGACAGTGATTCTATTGTTACTCCAGACACGCTTCGTAATCTGGTAAGTCCCTTTGTTAACAATGAAGACTGTGGTGCCGTAGCAGGTAACATAAGAGTATTAAATAATGAGAAAGCACTACTACCTAAAATGCTTGATGTAAGTTTTGTACTTAGTTTTGAATTTGTGAGATCGGCAGAGAGTAACCTCAATTCTGTATTATGCACTCCTGGTGCACTGGCAGCTTATAGAAGGGATGCTGTTTTTGCTTGTCTAGAAGAATGGATTGATCAAACCTTCATGGGAAAACCATCAGACATAGGTGAGGATCGTGCGATGACTAATATGATTCTTAGCCAAGGTAAGCACGTACTATTCCAAAAAAATGCTTACGCATATACTAATGTACCGGAAAACTATAAAGGACTTTATAAAATGTTCATTAGATGGGGACGAAGCAACGTGCGTGAGAATATTGCAATGGCAAAATATGTGTTTACAGACTTTAGAAAAGGTTCTAAAGCAGGCACAAGATTGCTCTTTCTGAGTCAGTCATTGCAAATTATCATGACATATCCCTTCCTAGCTTTTATGTTATTTTTTATAGCGACTCACCCAGTACTATTCTTAACTTCAACACTTGTAAGCATCCTTGTACTATCTACATTCCCTGCCCTATTTTACGGTAAAAAATATAATATCGGCGAGTCTTTTTATGCATACTCATACAGTTTATTCTATACGTTTGGCCTATTCTGGATCACTCCTTACGCCATTGCAACAGCAGGTAAAAGTGGCTGGTTAACACGTAGCTTACCACAAGCAGCATAATTGACTATAATACATAAGAAAGGCTCAAATTCATATGATGAATTTGAGCCTTTTTGTTGTTATACGGTTTGATACGCTTTCGCGAAAATCTGATTACACTCAAACAAGCAATTGAAACAACGCTGGTTTATCATTAAGATACTCACCATAAAATTTACGCGCACGCATTCTATCGAGAAGCGGCTGTAAATCTTCTGAAGATTTAATTTCTAGACCTACGATTGCTGGTCCCTGCTCCCTACTTGTCTTTTTTGAATATTCAAAATAAGTAATATCATCTGTGGGTCCGAGAACCTCAGCCACAAACTCTTTCAAAGCTCCCGCTCGCTGCGGAAACTTCACAATAAAATAATGTTTTAATCCTTGATGTAACAATGCACGCTCCTTGATTTCGGCGGTACGGGTAATATCGTTATTGCTTCCGCTTACGATACAAGCGATATTTTTACCTTTAATTTCTTCAGCAAATTGATCTAGTACGGCGAGCGTCATTGCGCCAGCGGGTTCTGCTACTATAGCATCTCTATTATATAAATCAAGAATAGTCTGGCATATCTTACCTTCAGACACGGTAACCACCCTATCCACAAACTGCTGAGCAATTGCAAAGTTGCGATCGCCTACTCGTTGCACTGCCGCACCATCAACAAATTTATCAATCTCATCTAGCGTAGTATTTTCCTTTTTTGAGAGCGAAGTCAGCATCGCTGGAGCCCCCGCTGGCTCTACTCCTATAATCTTTGTTTTAGGTGATAGATGATGAAAAACACTAGACAATCCAGCTATCAATCCTCCTCCACCTACTGGAACAAAAACATAATCCAAAGCCTGCTCAGATTGCGTTAAAATCTCTAAGCCTACAGTTGCCTGGCCTTCTATTATTTTTTCATCATCAAAGGGATGTACAAATGTTTTTCCTTCTGTGGTACAAATATGACTAGCTCTAGCAAATGCGTCATCAAAAGTATCACCTTCTAACACGACAGTAATCCAATCTCCACCAAACATTTCTACTTGCTCCACCTTTTGATTAGGTGTAGTAGAAGGCATAAAGATAGTGCCATGAATACCTAAACGTGAGCATGACAAAGCTACGCCCTGCGCATGATTACCAGCACTAGCACATACGATGCCTACTTCTTTTTGCTTGTCTGTAAGCGTGCTTATCTTATTATAAGCGCCTCGTATTTTATAACTGCGTACTTGCTGTAAGTCTTCACGCTTTAAAAAAACTTCTGCATCAAACTTTGTTGAGTAGGTAAAGCTGCGCATAAATGGTGTCTTTATGGCAACCTTCTTTACCCTATTTGCTGCATCAGTAATTGACTTTAACGTGGGAATAAATATTGTTGTTGCTACTGTCATTTACACATAGTATCCATACTTGATATTTTGAACTTTATTACACCCTAATCTTTTACAGATTAACAATGCAGCTCTTTTGTTTAGGCTGTTTTTACTTTCTTCATTGCAACCATAGCTCTTCGTAGTGTAGCTCCTATTTCCTCAACAGGATGATTGCGTATTGCATCGTTTACAGCAATTAATTCTTGATTATCTACATCATTTTCTTTCGCGAAAGCGGAACCTATAATATTAGTATCCACCTTCTTCATAAAGTCGGTCAATAAAGGCTTACAGGCATGATCAAAAAGATAGCAACCATACTCTGCTGTGTCAGATATAATACGATTCATCTCAAAAAGCTTCTTTCTAGCAATCGTATTTGCGATAAGTGGCGTTTCATGTAGCGACTCATAATACGCACTTTCTTCTATAATTCCTGCAGCAGTCATGGTCTCAAAAGCAAGCTCTACTCCTGCTTTCACCATCGCTACCATGAGAACTCCGTGATCAAAATATTCTTGCTCCGTAATCTCTTCTGTAGTGATTTCTTGTTTTTCAAAAGCAGTTTCTCCAGTGGCAGCTCTCCATTTGTGAAGATTCTTATCATCTGCAGCCCAGTCTTCCATCATTGTTTTTGAGAAATGACCAGAAATAATATCATCCATATGTTTTTCAAATAGCGGACGCATAATTTCTTTTAATTCCTCGGCTAGTTGGAAAGCTTTAATCTTAGACGGATTATTAAGACGATCCATCATGGTTGTGATTCCGCCGTGTTTTAAGGCTTCTGTGATGGTTTCCCAACCATACTGGATTAATTTTCCAGCATATGCAGGGTCAATCCCTTTTTCTACCATTTTATCAAAACAAAGGATTGATCCCGTTTGTAGCACTCCACAAAGTATGGTTTGCTCGCCCATAAGATCAGACTTTACTTCTGCCACAAAAGAAGACTCTAGAACACCTGCTCTGTGTCCTCCTGTCGCTGCTGCATAGGCTTTTGCTTGTGCTAGCCCCTTTCCTTCTGGATCATTATTAGGGTGTACTGCAATTAAGGTAGGTACTCCAAAACCTCTTTTATATTCCTCTCTTACCTCAGACCCAGGGCATTTAGGTGCCACCATGATTACCGTTAGATCCTCACGAATTTTCATTCCTTCTTCTACAATATTAAAACCGTGAGAATAAGCAAGTGTTGCTCCCTTTTTCATTAAAGGCATTACAGCTTTTACTACCGAGGTATGCTGCTTATCTGGTGTAAGATTCAACACTAAATCTGCAGTAGGAATAAGTTCTTCATACGTCCCTACTGTAAATCCATTATCTGTTGCATTCTTAAAAGACTGACGCTTATCTGTAATCGCTCCCTCACGTAATGCGTATAAGATATCACAACCGCTATCACGCATATTAAGACCTTGATTAAGACCTTGCGCACCGCAACCTACAATCACAATCTTCTTGCCTTCTATAGCCGCAATTCCATCTTGAAATTCGCTAGCATCCATAAAACGGCATTTCCCTAGTTGTGCCAGTTGATCTCTAAGTGGCAATGTGTTGAAGTAGTTCATTCTAATTAATTTTCGGTAAAGACGGTGGTTAGAAATACGTCTTTATAATGATTAGTTATTGTTTTTTAGACTCTGTATTTGAGGTATTACGCTTTCGCGAAAGCGGTCTCCTGCTCATTTCTTATTTGTTGTAACAATGAAGAGATAGGCATCTCTGTCTTAGTAACTGCAATTCTACCCGAACGAGTAAACTGCATGATACCAAAAGGTTTTAACTCACGGTGTACCAAATCAATTTCAGACCTGCGGCCTGACTTCTCTAGCACAAAGAAATCTTTATTTACTGTGACTATGCGAGCATGACTATCTTTAATGATATTCTGAATTTGAGGCTCTTCAAAAAGCAACTCAGATTTGATTTTAAAAAGTGCACTTTCTGTAAAAATGGTCTCCTCATCAGTATGATAAAAGGCCTTGATTACCTCGACCTGGCGCTCTATCTGACCTTTAATTTTTTCCATTTGATGTTCTGTAACATTTACCACTAGTGTAAACTTAAAAACATCATCTATCTCACTCTCTGAAGCAGAGAGACTCTCAATATTAATCTTACGACGTTGAAATATAGCAGAGATGCGATTGAGTAACCCAATGTTATTCTCACTGTATATGGTAACTGTATATGTTGTTATTTGCTCACTCATACCTATTGAGTTTAAGTACTTATTATTTTTATTGCAGCTAGATTATTTAAGGAATTTCGGCGTAATGTTCTTAATAGAAAAATCCTAAGCTAGGCGTATATCAGATACCGATGCTCCTGTAGGAATCATAGGGAATACATTGTCCTCTTTTTCTACCATCACTTCTAGAAAGAAACTATTTTCTGAAGCAATCATACGAGCAATAGCATCTTCTAGGCCGTTTCTATCACTCACTTTTTGAGCTTCAATATCATAAGCCTCTGCTATCTTACAGAAGTTAGGGTTCTTCATCTCTGTGCTGGCATAACGCTTGTCAAAAAACAGTTGCTGCCACTGGCGCACCATTCCTAAAAACTCATTATTGAGCACTACAATCTTTACTGCAGCACCGGTTTGAAAAATAGTGCCCAGCTCTTGTATAGTCATCTGGTAACCACCATCTCCTATGATAGCTACTACTTCACGATCTGGCGCTCCCATCTTTGCTCCTATTGCTGCTGGAAGGGCAAAGCCCATCGTCCCTAGACCTCCAGAAGTAATGTTACTCTTAGATTTTTTAAAGTTTGCATAGCGTATACCTACCATCTGATGCTGTCCCACATCTGTTACTATAATGGCTTCGCCATTTGTTTTAGTATTGATAAGCTCTATGACCTCCCCCATGGTTAGACCTTCCTTTGTGGGGTGAATGTCGTTCTTTATTACTTTATCAAACTCTATATTATAATGGTCTTTAAATTTTTGATGCCAAGCGGTATGTTCTTTATTTTCTATCAGCGGTAAAATTCTTTCTAGGGTTTCTTTAGAGTTGCCTAATACCGGTATATCTGCTTTTACGTTTTTATTTACCTCAGCTGGGTCTATTTCAAAATGAATCACCTTAGCTTGCTGTGCATAACTTTCAAGATTGCCTGTCACACGGTCATCAAAGCGCATCCCAATTGCTATTAACACATCACATTGGTTAGTAAGTACATTAGGTCCATAATTACCATGCATCCCCACCATACCCACATTAAGCGGATGATCTGTAGGAATTGCAGATACTCCAAGGATTGTCCACGCAGCTGGGATTCCAGATTTTTCCACAAAGGCTTTAAAGGCCTCTTCTGCTTCACCAAGAATAACACCTTGCCCCCATACAATCATGGGTTGTTTTGCACTATTTATAGCTTGTGCAGCTGCTTGTAATTGTTCTTCCTTTACTTCTGGTACAGGCACATAACTACGTATGTGTTCGCATTTTTCATAAGAAAATTCAAACTCTTCAAACTGGGCATCCTTTGTTATATCAATTAATACAGGGCCTGGTCTTCCAGAACGCGCTATATAAAAAGCTTTTGCCAGTACTTCTGGTATTTCCTTAGCACTTGTAATTTGATGATTCCACTTTGTAACAGGCGTAGAAATCCCTATAATATCGGTCTCTTGAAATGCATCACTTCCCAATAAATGCGAGCCTACTTGCCCAGTAATACAAACCATAGGTGTACTGTCTATTTGAGCATCTGCAATACCTGTAATTAGGTTTGTGGCTCCTGGCCCTGAAGTCGCAATAGCAACACCTACTTTTCCTGTTGCTCTAGCAAACCCTTGTGCCGCATGCGTCGCACCTTGCTCATGACGCGTAAGTACATGACGTATTTTATCTTGATGTATGTGCAACTGATCATAAAATGGCATGATCGCCCCACCGGGATATCCATAAATTAAATCTGCTCCCTCTGCCAGCAAGCAGTGTATTAATGCCTCGCTACCGCTCATTGTGATAGTTGTCTTTGCTGGATTTTGTATGGTTGTTGTCTCCATATACAGGTATTTATGTGGCATTATTTTTAAATGTGCCCTTGTTTATTATCTTCTTAAACCTTCAAACCTCTAATATTAAACAGAAGAGAAAAACTTGAAGGTAACTCCTTGTCACTCCACTTTTCTAAAACTCATCTGTAACACAGCCCTCACTTGCAGAGGAAACCATTCTCGCATATTTGTAGAGCGATCCTTTTTGAACTTTAAGAGGCGGTGCAATCCAGTTTGCTTGACGGCTTGCAAGTTCTTCCTCGCTTATCTCCATATTTATGGTATTATTTTCTGCATCAATTACAATGATATCGCCATCTTCTATGAGTGCAATACCACCACCATCTTGTGCTTCTGGAGTGATATGCCCCACCACAAAACCATGTGTCCCACCAGAAAAACGTCCATCTGTAATAAGTGCAACGTCTTTACCAAGTCCTGCGCCCATGATTGCTGCTGTAGGTTTAAGCATTTCTGGCATTCCTGGACCACCTTGCGGCCCTTCATATCGTATTACCACAACATCGCCTTTCTTTACCTTACCAGCACCTATGCCAGCATTTGCTTCATACTCACCATTAAATACACGTGCGCTTCCGCGAAAGTGTAATCCTTCCTTCCCAGTGATCTTTGCAACCGAACCTTCGCTTGCTATATTTCCATACAGTATACGGATGTGCCCTGTAGCCTTTATAGGATTCTCTACGGTATGAATTACATCTTGATGTGCTTTCAGATGATCAACCTCAGCTAGATTTTCTGCAATGGTTTTGCCGGTTACGGTCATACAGTCTCCGTGAAGCATCCCTTGATCAAGCATATATTTTAATACGCCAGGAACACCTCCCACTTTGTGCAGGTCTTCCATTAAGTATTTTCCAGAAGGTTTCAAATCTGCTAGAAAAGGAGTCGTATCACTTATTTTCTGAAAATCTTCAAGTTTAAAATCGATTTGTGCAGCTTTTGCGATTGCAAGAAAATGCAAAACTGCATTTGTAGAACCTCCCAATACAGTGACTAGCTTTACTGCGTTTTCTAGTGACTTACGTGTCACGATATCTGAAGGCTTAATATCATTTTCAATTAAGTTTCTCAAAGCAGCACCTACTCTAGCGCATTCTGCTGTTTTATCTGGAGAAACTGCAGGATTAGAACTCGTATATGGCAAGCTCATTCCTAATGCTTCTATGGCAGAAGCCATTGTATTTGCAGTGTACATACCGCCGCATGCACCAGCTCCTGGACATGCTTTTTTTACTACGGTTTTAAACTCTTTTTCTGTAATGCTGCCCGCCACTTTCTCTCCCCATGCTTCAAAAGCAGAAACAACATCGAGCTTCTTATCTTCATGACATCCAGGTGCTATAGTTCCTCCATAAACAAGTATAGAAGGTCTATCTAAACGTAATTGCGCCATCAAAGCTCCAGGCATATTCTTGTCACATCCCACAACGGTAATAAGCGCGTCATAAGACATCGCTTGCACCACCGTTTCCATTGAGTCTGCAATGATATCACGTGAAGGTAAAGAGTATCGCATACCAGGAGTTCCCATTGATATACCATCACTAACCCCTATGGTATTGTAAATCAAACCTACCAGATCGGATGTTTGTACGCCCTGCTTGATATCTACCGCCAGCTTATTTAAATGCATATTGCACGGGTTACCTTCATAACCTGTACTAGCAATACCCACAAGTGGCTTTTTAAAATCTGCATCTGTAAGACCTATGGCATGTAACATTGCCTGTGCTGCTGGCTGTGTAGGGTCTTGAGTGACCGCTTTGCTGTATTTATTAAGTTCCTTCAAGAGTATAATGTGTTTGGAATGGTTAAAATTATTATTCTAATATCAACTGCACAGTTTATAATAATAAAGCTACCGACAACCAAACCAACTCATTTAGACTTAAAAATCTGAATATCAATTAATTAATACAGAACAAAACATACTTCTACAAGAATCTATCGTCTTATTTAATAGAAAAACAGCGTTATATAATTCATACTTAGTCAATTAAAAAAACTCGATTCTTCACCTTTTAAGTTAATAGCAATATCCTTATGCAATACTTTATATTAAATCTTTCAGAAAATCACCACGGCTCCCTTAATAAGTCCCTATTTTTGGTAAAAACATACCGCCGTGACTATTCCTCAACTACTAGATACACAACGAGATTATTTTGCAACTGGACAAACTAAGGATATTGCCTTCAGGAAAGATTGCTTGGTACGCTTTCGCGAAAGCATAAAAAACCACGAGCAAGAGATTATCAAAGCACTAGCAGATGATTTTAAAAAACCAGCTTTTGAAAGTGTTGCTACAGAAGTGAGTATTGTCATGATGGAACTTAATAAGGCCATTAAAGAAATCTGGAAATGGCAGATGCCAAAAAAGGTTTCTTCTTCGCTTTTAAATTTTCCTTCTAGTGATAAAATCATGTATGAGCCATATGGCACAACGCTGGTGATCTTACCGTGGAATTATCCTTTCCAGCTTGCCGTAGGACCAATAGTAGGCGCAATTGCTGCTGGTAATACGGTTGTATTAAAACCTAGCGAACTCACTGCTAAAACATCAGAACTACTTGCAAAGATAATTTCTGAAGTGTTTGATAATGGACATGTAGCAGTTGTTCAGGGTGATAAAGAGGTAGCACAAGAATTGCTAGCACAACGATGGGATTACATTTTCTTTACAGGAAGTGTTCCCGTGGGAAAAATAGTTTACAAAGCAGCTGCAGAACATCTTACACCAGTAACTCTTGAGCTAGGCGGAAAAAGCCCTTGTATCGTTGAGCAATCTGCCAAAATACAACTAGCCGCAAAGCGAATTGTTTGGGGGAAATTTGTTAATGCTGGACAGACCTGTATCGCTCCAGATTATATCCTAGTGCATACTTCTGTAAAAGATAAGTTGCTCACCGCACTAGATGTGGAAATCACAAATGCTTATGGTGCAGATCCTGCTATATCTCCAGATTTTGCAAGAATCATCAGTGACAAAAACTTTGATAGACTTTCAAGCATGCTTGAAAATGCAACAGTATTTAAAGGCGGAAATACTAATATGGATGAACTTTACATTGCCCCTACGGTGCTTGATAAAGTAACTGTAAAAGACAAAGTAATGCAGGATGAAATTTTTGGCCCGATTCTCCCTGTACTTACTTATGAAAACAAAGAGGACATTGCGAGAATTATAAATGCTATGGAGAAACCACTAAGTGCCTATGTGTTTTCAGAAAAGCGATCTTTTAAAAAATGGTTTAATAATAGCTTTTCATTTGGTGGAGGAGCAATGAATGATACACTTGTTCATTTTGTAAATGACAAGCTGCCATTTGGCGGCGTGGGTCACTCAGGAATAGGAAGCTATCATGGTAAAAAATCATTTTACACCTTTAGTCATGCAAAGGCAATTGTAAGTCGTGGCACATGGATGGATGTGCCCATGCGTTATGCTCCTTACAAAGGAAAAATAGGTATACTCAAGAAGTTTATGAACTGGCTTTAATAACATTACTACATAAAAAAATAGGGCATTTACCCCTACTAAAACAATTGCATCCCTAGTACTTTTACGTATGTTCAATTTTCCCCCCACAATAATATACTTATGGGAAGACCAACTAAAACCGAACGTTTAAAAGAAGCCAGACCAATTATTATGCAATCAACCCTAATTTTTTGCAAACTGAATTTACAAAAAATCTATGCCCGCAGCCGTCGCCTTGAACTTACTCACTGGAACGAGGATCAAGACTACGCGGATTATATCAACAACCTCTGGACAACAATGAAGAAGCACGACGCTATTAGAAAAGATGCTTTAAAACTTGATGAAATGCTAGGTACGGGTGATGCTGTTCAATTATTAAGTGACATCGTCATGGAGCATAGACAATCAAAGAATGGCTAATCTAAACTGACTATCTTGTTGCATTTGTGCTAGCTTATTAAGATCGCTGGCAACTACTTGTAGCACTCGAGGATAACCTCCTGTAGTCTGACAGTCATTCATTAAAATAATAAATTTTCCAGCGGGTGTGAGCTGCACTGTTCCTGGTATAACAGGACTTGTGTATATACTTTTTAGAGCGTTTGGCAATGTCTCAACAAGTTGTATTGCCATCCTGTTCCATAGGTCTGAAACCGTAAAAACACGGTTATTTAATTCTTGCTGCTCTGTGTAGCTGAGTTTTGAAAACTCAGGCCCTTTGTTAGCGTTGATAGTAGCTATAGATGAATATGACACCCCAGATTGTGATTGCATCTTGAGATGTGCATTTTTTGACGCGCCATATCTTGAGACACCTAGCGATAGCTCCATCCCTGCAGTGAGCTTTCCTTGTGGTGTGAGTGGGTAATACCAGCTCGTACTACCTAATATGACTTGAGAATCTAGTCCTCCTGCAAATGCAAGATAGCATCTAGATCCTCCGCTTATTTTAGACATTTTTAATACTTGTTTGGCTTTCGCCAAAACAGGAACGCCTTCCATTACCTGAGCCCCATCTAGCGTAGCTCCTGCATTGCTACCTGTAATTACAAAGTTGACATCATGATTGAATACTATAGTAGGTCCCAGTAAAGTACACTCTAGCATTGCTGAATGAGGTAAATTATTGAGAATAGCATTTGCAATCATAAAAGCATGTTTATCCATAGCACCACTTTGTGGAACTCCTAGATGTGCGTAGCCTGCTCTACCATTATCTTGGACGGTTGTATAAAATCCTGGATGCAATATGGAAATAGAAGGTTTCATAAATTATTAGACGTTACCATCTTCTCATACTCACGCTCGTTTATGGCATAAAATGTAATTGTATCGCCTGCATTAAATAGACTAGGCTTTGCTTTTGTTGCGTCAAATAACGAAATAGGAGTTCTCCCTATTACGTGCCAGCCACCAGGACTATCTTGAGGATAAATACCTGTTTGTGTTCCTCCAATGGCAACACTTCCCCTTGCTATTGAACGTGATGGAACAGATTTTCTATCAAGATGTAATCGAGCATCCAGATTTTCTAAATATGGGAAACCCGGAAGAAATCCTAAAAAGTAGATAGGATACTCTCTATTTGTATGGATTTTTATAATTTCAGGTATTGTGCGTTTTACTTGCAATGCATATTCTTCTAAATCTGGAGCATAGAGACTGCTATAGCAAACAGGAATCTGGTGTACGACGCCATTACAATCATTATTAGATACTGGAACATTGAGTAAAGCTGAGACTTGATTAATTAAAGAATCTATGTTTGTGGTTATAGAAATACAATCTTTAAGAAGCAACTCATTATATGTATGTACTACCTCAGCATTGAAAAGTTTTGACAAATCATCTTTTTTGGTGAGCAGCCAATTCAAAAGATCCTTAGATGGAGTACTAGCTATTTGAATTAACAATGAATAGTCTCCTAACCTACTAATATGAAAATCACACTGGTACATCATTTTATCAAAATATTCTCTTGAGTAAATGCTTTGTGAATTTCTTTTACAATCTGTAATGCATTTTCTGTGTCGCCGTGAACGCAAAGTGTATTTACGTCAAAAGGAAGTGTAAGATTGTTTACTGTTTTGAGTTGGCGCTGCTTTACCATTCGTAATACGTGAGGTAAGATTGTACTATGAGACGTTAATACCGCATCTGGCAGACTGCGAGATACTAGTGAGTAATCATCATTATAATTTCTATCTGCAAAGCCTTCTATGCTTATAGCTAGTTTTGAAACAGCTAGCGATGCAATTACAGAATTATGAGGTACGTAGAGCACAAGACGGTCATCTATCTCAAGTATGGTATCTATAATAAGATGAGCTATTTCTTCATTTTTGGCAGCTTCGTTATATAACGCACCATGTGGTTTTACGTGATATACTTGCTGTCCAGATTGTGCAGCGAGACTAATAAGAAGTTTAATTTGAGAAGTTATCGACTCTTTTAAGAGTGCGTTAGAAATAGCCATAGCCTCACGACCAAAGTTCCTACGATCTGGGTAACTGGGGTAAGCACCAACTTTTACATTAGATATTTTCGCGAAAGCGAGGACCTCCAGCATCGTTGCTGTATCTCCTGCGTGACCACCACAAGCAATATTACAAGAGCTTAAGTACGGCATTAACTGAGCCTCGTTCCCCACACCTTCACCTACATCGCTATTGAGATCTATATGGATCATAGTAGACCAAATACTTTTAAGATAGTGCGCGCACCTAGTACAAAAACGATTAACCAAATAACGATTGAAATTCCATTTTGAAGTGATGTGTTTACATACTTCCCTAATACTTCGCGTTTGTTTACTATCCAGATTAAATAACCAGCAATTATAGGTAATAATACTCCATTTGCTACTTGCGCAAACTGGATAATCTCTACAGGGCTGTACCCAATGGATGAAAAAATGATACCAAGTATAAGTATAGTAAGCCAGACTGATCTAAACTTAACTGATTTGAGATCTCGTTCCCAACCTAAACAACCTTGTACAACATATGCTGCTGCAAGAGGAGCTGTAATGGCAGATGTTAAGCCTGCCGCTCCTAACCCTAACCCAATAAAATACCGTGCATAATCTCCAAAAAGTGGCTCTAGACTTTGAGCAAGGTCGGCTGCATTTTTTATCTCGCTTCCCTGTATGGCCGCAGCACAAATAATAATGGCCATGCTTACCAAACCTCCTAAAACCACAGCAACGATTGTATCGCGTCGCGCAGCTGGTAAATCTGATGTATTATCCCACTTCTCACTGACTAATGATGCATGTAAAAACAAATTATAAGGAACTACTGTTGTACCTACTAGTGCAACAATAGTGAGTAAGCTACCATCTGGAAAAGAAGGAATAAAACTACCTCTTAAAACAGCTATTATATCCGGCTTGGTTACAAATGCCGTTGTAACAAAAGCCATACTCATGATAATAACAAGTGTGACAAGTATACGTTCTAGCACTTTATAATTTCCAATAAATAGGATAATGCTAGCGAGGATTCCTAGCACTAAAGACCAACTATTAATATCCAAAGTACCTAAACTTAATGAGCTCGAAAACCCGAGTGCTTCTATACCTAAAACGCCTCCGCTTATATTACCTGCCTCATATGCCGCATTGCCTATTGCTATAGCGCAAAGCATTAAGATAACTGCAAAAGTTCGTGTAATTTTATTTGATATGGAATCTCTTATAACGCCGGCTAGCCCTTTACCAGAGACAAGACCTATACGAGCTGCCATTTCTTGTAATACTATGGTAGCAATTATAGATAAAACCATAGCCCATAGTAGTGTAAATCCATATGCAGCTCCTGTAATTGTACATACTGTAACAGTGCCCGGACCTATAAAGGCGGCAGCTACTAGTACACCAGGACCTGATAATTTGAATTTATTATCCATCTATTGCGCTCAACATATTTAAATTATATATGATAAGCACAAAGTACGGAGAACACTTGATATATTAACCTACGGTAATTTATTTTTAAAAAGTACGCTAAAGATAGAGCCTTCCCCCTTTACACTAGATACACTTATCTCATCCCCCATGTCTTCTATTTGGTTTTTGGTCATAAATAAACCTAAACCTTTTGCATCTTCATTGCGGTGAAATGTTTTATATAATCCGAATAGTTTCCCTCCATTGGCATTAAGGTCAAGTCCTAATCCATTATCTTCAACAGAGAGTAATAAATCATTGATAGATGTCATCTCTGCATTAATTTTTACAATAGACTGCCTACTACTATCGCTATACTTAACTGCATTTGAGATTAGATTAAATAAAATACTCTCTAAATATGCAGCATTATAAGTAATCTGTATATCGTTAGGAATATCACATAAGATAATAACATCCTTCTCGCTTATTTGAGCTTTTAGTGTATTTATTGTCTTATCTATATATTCTCTCAAGAGAATAAGTTTTGGCTTGTCTGATAAGTTTCTATTTGAAGAAGCTATGTCATTAAGGTTACTAATAGTACCACTAAGACCATCTGAAATATCATAAAGATAGCGTGCTAGTTCTTTCTTCTCTTCTGGACTCTGCGCATCATCTATGAGCTGGAGAATTGTTTTTAAATTACCTGCATGTGTTCTCAAATTATGAGAAACAATGAGTGCAAAGTTCTTGAGACGTCCATTATGACTCTCTATGAGCTTATTTTTATTAAGAATATCTTCTTCATACTCCTTCATTGCAGTGATATCAACGTGAGTTCCTATCATACGAGATGGCTTTCCATTCTCATCCCACTCTACAGCTTTACCTCTATCTTGAATCCACTTATAGGCACCACTTGAAGAAAACACTCGATGCTGTCCAGAATAGTACTTAGTGCGCCCCTCAAAGTAAGCATTCATATCATCAAAATACATTTGCTTATCATCCGGATGAACTTTATCTGTCCATGTACTATCACTTAGTAATAAACTATCCCTGGGAATTTCTAAAAACTCTAATGATTTATCTGAGTAATAAACTTCATCATTCTCAATATCCCAATCCCACACTCCTATTTCTGACCCTTCAAGAGCAAACTCAAATCGATCTTTGACACTGAGTAGTTCTAGCTGAATATTTTTCATCTCAGTGATATCTGTAGCATACCCATGCCAGCTTGTTACATTCTCAGAAAGCTTTTCTGGAGTAGCTTGTATTTTTACCCAGCCATGAGCACCAGATGGTAATAGGAATCTAAATTGTTGAATCCACGGAGTCGAAGTTTTCATAGATTTATAAATAGCATCTAATACTGGCTTTCTATCATCTACGTGTACTAAATCTGAAATAACATGCGCATTATCTTGAAGATACTCTAGCGTAAGTCCGTAGAGTGCCTCTGCATTCTCTGTAATGAAAGGAAAAGAATAACTTTTAGAACGTTTGTCAAACTGAATTCTAAAGAAAAAACCCTCTACCTGATCTAAGAATTTTCTTAAACTATCAAGGCTAACCGCTTCTTTAGAAGTATGATCTGGAGATTTTTTTTTTGATATCATAGTAAGGGGGTTCTATCACGTCAAACAAAGATATTATTAAAAAAAAACGAACAGTCTTACTGTTATCACAAATTAAACATTGTTACAATATTATCGATGAAATACACTTATCGACGATAAAGTGTTCTATTTTATTGTGTAAAATATAGTTTGTTAAGAAAATATTAACCTAACCAACCATCTCGATCTAAACTTCTATACTGTATTGCCTCAGATATATGAGTGCCTGTCACAATAGCAGCACCTTCGAGATCTGCAATAGTTCTTGACACTTTTAAAATACGATCATAAGCACGGGCAGAAAGATTTAAACGTTCCATTGCAGTTTTCAATAATTCTTTAGATGCCTCATCAAGTGCACAATACTTTCTTATTTGCTTCACATTCATCTGAGCGTTATAGTTAGTTTTTACGCTTTCGCGAAAGCGTTCTACCTGCAATTCTCTCGCTGCTGTAACACGTTTACGTATATCAACACTTGACTCTGCCTTAGTCTCATCACTAAGCTTTTCAAAAGGCACAGGAGTCACTTCAATATGAATATCAATGCGATCTAAAAGTGGCCCTGAAATTTTACTCAAATAGCGCTGCATCTCTGCAGGGCTACTCGTAACAGGAGCATTAGGATCATTAAAATAGCCTCCAGGACTAGGATTCATACTCGCGACAAGCATAAAACTAGAAGGATAAGTAACCGTAAACCGCGCTCTGGATATAGTAACTTCTCTATCTTCGAGTGGCTGTCTCATCACTTCTAATACAGAACGCTTAAACTCTGGCAGTTCATCCAGAAATAAAACACCATTATGAGATAAAGATATCTCACCAGGTTGAGGATAAGCACCACCCCCAACTAACGCTACATCTGATATAGTATGATGCGGACTTCTAAAAGGTCGCTCAGACATGAGGCCTTGGTGTTCCTTTACACGCCCCACCACAGAATGAATCTTAGTAGTTTCCAGCGCTTCTCGCAATGACATGGGAGGTAAAATACTAGGTAATCTTTTACTAAGCATGGTTTTACCAGATCCTGGTGGCCCTATGAGTATAATATTATGACCTCCTGCTGCCGCAATTTCCATGCAGCGCTTAATGGATTCTTGACCTTTTACATCTGCAAAGTCAAACTCTGGATGCTCAAGACTTTTGTAGAACTCCGCTCTAGTATCTATAACAGTAGGCTCAAGAGGTGTTCCTTGATCAAAAAAAGCAATTACTTCACTTATATTTTCTACACCATATACATCAAGTCCATCTACAATTGCTGCTTCTTTTGCATTTTGAGCCGGTAAAATAAATCCTTTATATCCTTCTTCTCTAGCTTTGATTGCAATAGGTAAAGCTCCCTTTATGGGTTGTAAACCTCCATCAAGAGAAAGTTCTCCCATAAGGATATACTTCTCTACCTCTTCTCCTTTAATCTGTTCGGTGGCAATAAGTATGCCTGTAGCAAGAGGTAAATCATATGCAGACCCTTCCTTGCGTAAGTCTGCGGGAGACATATTAAGAATAAGTTTCTTCCCTGGTATTTTATAACCATTATTTTGTAATGCTGCTGCAATACGATAGCTGCTTTCCTTGATTGCATTATCTGGTAGCCCTACTAGGTGGTAGCCTACTCCCTTATCTACATTTACCTCTATCGTAATTGTAGTAGCATCTACCCCAAAAACAGCACTTCCATAAACCTTAGTTAGCATCTAATCAATTGTTTGCATAAATATAGTTAATACTCTGGTAATCAACCCCTGCAATTTCAATAAGCTGTTTTAGGGGCAAACACCCCTACAGCTTTTTGTAAAATCACCCTACTTTTACAATAGATTAAAAGAATTTTTATCCATTATAAAACCACTCACCGCAAGTCATATTGAGAATATCATAATAGAATAGACATTATTTAGGGGTGAAAGGCATCTCTGCACTCGCAGAGGTGCTTTTCTTTTTAAATCATTAAAAATTAACTTTTTACCATAAAAAGTTGTCGCTAACTAGAAAATGTACTTTATATTTGGCGCACCTAAGAGATTAGGGGACTGTGAGCTATTTATTTAGCTATCATGAATTTAGGGGTGAAAGGCATCCCTGCTTTGCAGGGGTGTTTTTCTTTTTACAACTATACTTATACAAAAAAGCCTGAGAAATGAATTTCTCAGGCTTTTTTGATTATTGTGATTAGTACTCTTACTTGGTAAGAATATTAAATTCAATTTTTGAAGAGTGGAATACACTATGTGTTTGTTTAGTGAAATCTTCTTCTTTTGCTTCAAAAATATTATCCACATACGTTTGCGGATTTAAATCTATAAGAGGAAACCAAGTGCTTTGTATTTGTACTTGCAATTTGTGTCCCTTTTTAAATGTATGAAGCACGTCTTGTAGCTTAACAAAAACCTCATCTTTCTCTCCTGCAACAAATGGCTGAGGGCGTTCAAAACTCTTTCTAAAACGACCGCGCATTACCTCACTGCGTACCATCTGGTGGTAACCAGCCATCTCTACACCTTCTTCTGTTTCTTGAGTGTTAGGGACATCATCTGGATATACATCTATGATTTTTACAATCCAATCTGCAGATGTTCCGGTGGTTGCTACATTAAGCTTTGCCATTATATCACCTACAAGAGTAAGATCATCTTCTAGCACAGGCGTTTCATAAACAAGTACATCCTCACGAGCCGCAGCAAATCTCTGATCGTCAGACATATATTTACGTGGTGTAAATACCATCTTTTTACCCTCTGCATATGGTACAGGGTTTGCTGGATCACTTACAAACTTTTCTGCATCATATTTTGTAGAAGGACTTCCCGTAAGAGCATTATCTTTCCCTAAAAAGAAAGAAGCTTTCATTGATTTTTTAGGTGGCCATTGCTCAAAGGAGTTCCACTCTTTACTTCCTGAGTCAAAAACGTGTGCTTCTGGTAATCCTGTTGCTCCACCTTTATCACCTCCTTTTAAGAAGTGATTAAAGAATTTTGTCTCAATATCTCTTTGAAAATAGTCTGAAATATTATCGCCAAAATAAACATTACCTACAGCCTGCCTCTTTTTGTTACGTGCCCAGTCTCCGTGACTCCAAGGTCCAAAAACAACCGTATTGTAATTATTACTGCGTTTCTCAATGTTTTTGTACGTCTCCCAAGGTCCGTATAAATCTTCGGCATCATAAAGTCCTCCCACAACCATTACGGCTGGCTCTATATTTTCTAGGTGCTGTATAAGCCCTCTAGATTGCCAGAACTCATCATAGTTAGGGTGTTCTTTTAATTGCGTCCAGAACTCATTAGTCTCATCATAATATTTATCCAAGTTTGATAAAGGACCTGTTTTCAAGAAAAAGTCAAACTGGTCATCACTATCTAAATCTGGAAAATCATACCAAGACTCTGTAGTAGGCCCCTCTTTTTGATAACCAAAAACCGCCGTAGCTCTCCAGTAACTTAACAAGTAAGCTCCGTTATGGTGAAAGTCATCAAAAAAGAAATCACCTATACACGCTTGTGGTGACGCTGCTTTAAGCGCAGGGTGTCCACTCAAGAGTGAGTATGTTGCATAAAAACCTGGGTAAGAAATTCCCCAAGTACCTACATTACCATTATTATTTTCTACATTATTAACAAGCCATTCTATAGTATCATAAGTATCACTTGCCTCATCTACCTGAGTACCTGTTTTATTAGGTATAAATGCGCGCATATTATCATACTTACCCTCACTCATCCAGCGACCACGTACATCTTGATATACAATAATATTACCCTCTTGCATTAAATAAGCATTAGGTGCTATCGCTATGCGCATCTTTCCTTCTCCATAAGGTTTAGAGCTATATGGCGTGCGCTGCATTAAAATAGGATACGTTTTTGAGGTATCCTTTGGCGAGTAAATAGTAGTATGAAGATGCACGCCATCTCTCATTTTGATGCGTACTTCTTGTTTATTATAATGCTCAGAAACTTGATAAGTAGTGTCTAAAATAGTTTCTCGTGATTGTGCAGATGACGCTTTTGCGAAAGCAAAAAAGCATACTACACAAAGTAGTTTGAAGATGTTATTCATTTATTGATTGTTAAAAGTTATGATGGCTTTTTCTAGCCACTTTTCATATTTTTTTGCATTAGGTGTGTACCCAACAGGTTTATTTAGGAGTGTTTCGTCGTGATCTAGCATTACGTAATAAGGCGCCGCAACAATGTTATAACGCTCTATCTGGAAGTTGCTCCACTTATTACCTACCGTTTTAATACGACGGCCAGAAGCACTTACGCCTTGCTCCTCTTTTGGTAACTCCTCTTGTGAGTCTCCATAGAGAGAGATAAGCACAACATCGTTCTTTAGCAGGTTAAGCACCTCAGGCTTAGACCACACAAGCTCCTCCATACGACGACAATTTACACACGCCTTACCTGTAAAGTCAAGTAAAACAGGTTTATTTTCTTGACGCGCATAGGCCATACCTGCTTCATAATCTACAAAAGATAAAAGACCGTGAGGACCTATCTCTGCATTATCTGGAAACTCCTCAGACGAGTTAGACAGTGTGTTTTGTCCTCCTATACCGTAAGGTGACTCGCTATAATTCATAGGTGGCGGGAAGCCGCTTATAAGTTTAAGTGGCGCACCCCAGACACCTGGTATGAGATAAAGAATAAATGCCGTCGTGAGTATACCTAGTAGCAAGCGACCTACCGAGATATGTTTTACTTCTGTATCGTGTGCTAGTTTAATTTTTCCAAATAAGTACAAGGCAAGGCCTATCATTATCGCAATTAAGAGTACTAAAAATACTTCTCTAGGCAAGTAATTACCATCTACTACAAGATCTGCATTTGATAAGAATTTGAGTGCTAGCCCTAGTTCTAAAAATCCTAGAACTACCTTTACTGTATTGAGCCATCCGCCAGATTTTGGCAAACTATTTAACCACCCTGGAAACATTGCAAATAGTGCAAATGGCAAGGCAATCGCACTAGAGAAACCTAACATACTTATGATAGGTGTGATACCACCCTCTGTTATAGACTGCACTAAAGCGACACCTACTATAGGTCCCGTACAGCTAAAAGAAACAATAGCAAGTGCAAGTGCCATAAAAAAGATACCTAGGTAACCACCTCTATCTGCTTTACGATCTATCTTATTTGCCCATTTTTGAGGAAGCATAATCTCAAATGCTCCAAAAAATGAAATAGCAAATACTACTAGTAATACAAAGAATACTAAATTAAAAGTGACACTTGTAGATACCTCAACAATTGCAGTCGCGCCAAAAATTGCCGTGACCGTAAGACCTATTACCACATATATAATAATGATAGAGATACCGTAAATAATCGCGTTACGTATACCAGCGGCTCTAGACTTACTTTGTTTTGTAAAGTAACTCACCGTCATAGGGATCATAGGGAATACACAAGGTGTAAATAATGCTGCAAGACCTCCTAAAAATGATAAGAAAAAGACTGTCCACAACCCTTTGTTGCTTGTGCTTTCATCTTCTTCATAATCATCATCGCTATCGCCTTTATCCTTTTGTGCTGGAGTAGCACCATATTTTTCAAACTCATTATAATCTGTAAAGACCTTTGCCTTTCCAGTTTTTAAGTTGTGAGCAATGTAAAAGTCTTGAGGAATACACACCTCTTTACAGACCTGATAGTTTATGACCGACTTGACAATGGTTATACTCTTATCTGTAAGTGTAATAGGCATTGAGAGCACAGGGTTCTGCCCTACATACTTTATGACATCTTCTTCAAAAATCTCATCAAAGGCAGTCTTTGTCTCACTCTCTTGTGCAAACTTCTCGCGAGTAACTCCTACATCCTTTTGTAAAAACTCAAAATTAAACGGAATACCAGCTGGCGATTTTTGAGCATAAATATACCATCCCTCTTCTATGGTGGCCTCGTAGTTTAAAATATATTCTGTATCAGATTTTTTCTCTACGCTACCTGCCCACTGTACTGGATCTACAGTAACTTCAGAAATCCCAAAACTAAAATCTTGTGCACTTACAGCAGTCGCCATAAGTACTATAAGCGAACTTAATATTATGAATGCTTTACGCGTCATATAGTTGTAAATTTTATCATTTTTTGTGTGTCATCAGCCACCTTAAAACGGTCATCTGCTCTGTGATCTATTACCCACACAATATCTTTACCATTACAAAGCAGCCACACGTGCTCCTTTGCTATCAAAGATACCTTTTCATCTTTTAAATACTTACTCAACTTCTTTTTTCCTCTCATCCCAAAAGGATAGAAAAAATCACCTTCTTCCCACTTCCTTATCGTGAGCGGAAATGTCAACTTTGTCGCATCTACCACTATCTCCTTTCTTGAGGTGCTCTCAAATGTATCACTTGTCTCAAGCCTTAATGTACCAAAGTCACCTTCTATCTTACTCACACCAGATTCCCAGGTATAAGTTGTAGGTTGTGCAACGGCATTTTCTGTAAGTAATAGCACGTCTCTATCTTTTACTAAACGATGCGTTTCAGAAAATATTTGCTTACCAGATTGTGCATCAAGCAACTCATAAACATCGCTCCACGCTGTAAAATCATAAGGCTGTAGTAACTGGTATAAAACCGCCTGTGGCTCCTCGTGTTTCTTGAGCGCTTGTACGTTTATTACTTGTAGTCCATCTTGTGTTGTCACATACGCCTTCCTTAAAGACGCTGTGTAGATTGCTAGTAACTTATCTGTTTGACGTAAATGTTGCTGCGTGGTCTGTAAACCCTGCAAAGTAGCTGGTTGCGCTGCCACCATACTCGGTATAGCGTGATGCCTCAAGTGGTTGCGCACGTAGTTATCTGTTGCATTACTGCTATCCTCACGCCACGCTAGTTTTTCTTGTAATGCATATTCTTTTATACGCTTTCGCGAAAAAGGCAACAGTGGTCTCACAACCCGTCCGTTTATTTCTGGGATGCCAGTAAGACCTTTAACGCCCGTACCGCGACCTAAGTTTATGAGAAAAGTTTCTAACTCATCATTGAGATGATGGGCAGTTAAGATATAGCCCAAACCTTCGGTAGCCGAAAGTTCTTTAAACCACTGATAACGCAGCTCTCTTGCGGCGATCTGGGTTGATGTTTTTTTAATTTTCGCGTAAGCGGAAGTATCAAAACTCTTTATGTAAATAGGAATGTTATGGAGCTTGCAATAGCTTTCCACAAAAGCTTGATCACCATCACTCTCTACTCCTCTTAAATTAAAATTACAGTGTGCTACACGTATCGTAAGGCCTGCCTGACGACACAACAACAATAAGAGCATACTATCAAGCCCACCACTTACTGTGACGAGTATCTTACTATCAAGAAGAAATGGTAAATCTTTTGCGATATGGTGCTTAAAATCCTCAAGCATCCTCACACATTATACACGACCCTTAAGGGCATTAAATACCCAAGCAATGGCAAAGAATCCAACACCTACAGAGGCAAAGCCCCATCCGGCAACATCGGTATATTTAAAAACGCCTAGAGCAATAAGTCCTAAACCTACTAAAATCATTATAAAAGTGGCCCACGCCAAAACGGTATTTTTATTCATACCCATAGTTTTATTTTTAGGGAAAATCTTATGTAATAAGACAAGCTACAAATATCGGTTATTTATTGGAATTTGGGTAGTCGGTAATTTTTACAATTCTCATTTCAAGCTTGTGCTACAATACTTACCTTTATAGACAGAAAAACATTCAAGCACACACACATTTTATGGATTTAAAATTCAATAAAAACGAAGATCATAATAAGCTACTCTTATCAGAGATGAGAAACCGCCTTGCCGAAGTAAAACTAGGTGGTGGGCAAAAACGTATAGATAAACATAAAGCTAAGGGTAAAATGACTGCCCGAGAGCGCATAGATTACCTAGTAGACAACCCAAAAAAGTGTATTGAGATTGCCGCTTTTGCAGGAGAAGGGATGTATGAAGAACACGGCGGATGCCCTTCTGGTGGTGTGGTTGTAAAAATAGGATACGTATCTGGCAAGCAATGTCTCATCGTTGCAAATGATGCTACTGTTAAGGCCGGAGCCTGGTTCCCTATCACAGGAAAGAAAAACCTAAGAGCGCAAGAAATCGCTATGGAAAATAAACTACCTATCATCTACCTAGTAGATAGCGCAGGTGTTTATCTCCCTATGCAAGATGAGATTTTTCCAGATAAGGAGCACTTTGGACGCATCTTCCGTAACAATGCGGTGATGAGTAGTATGGGTATTACACAGATTTCTGCAGTAATGGGAAGTTGTGTTGCTGGTGGTGCATACTTACCTATTATGAGTGATGAAGCGCTTATAGTAGATAAAACGGGAAGTATTTTCCTTGCGGGAAGCTACCTCGTAAAAGCAGCAATAGGTGAATCTATAGATAATGAGACACTAGGAGGAGCCACTACACACTGTGAGATTTCTGGTGTGACAGATTATAAATCTAAAGATGACAAGGACGCTCTTAATACCATTAAAAAGTTAATGGGAAAAATAGGCGATTATACAAAAGCAGGTTACAACCGTATTGAACCTGCTAAGCCTGCAAAAGATCCAGAAGAACTTTTTGGCATCCTTCCTGCCTCTCGTGCAGATCAATATGATATGCGAGACATTATAGACAGACTGGTAGATAACTCTGAGTTTGACGAATACAAGGAAGGTTACGGGCAATCTATACTTACAGGTTATGCTCGCATTAATGGATGGGCAGTAGGTATTGTTGCAAACCAGCGCAAGCTTGTAAAAACTAAAAAAGGCGAAATGCAGTTTGGCGGAGTGATTTACTCCGACAGTGCAGATAAGGCGACGCGCTTTATTGCCAACTGTAACCAGAAAAAAATACCGCTTGTATTCTTACAAGATGTAACTGGCTTTATGGTGGGTAGTAAAAGTGAGCACGGAGGTATTATAAAAGACGGAGCAAAAATGGTAAACGCTGTTTCAAACTCGGTGGTGCCTAAGTTTACTATTGTTATAGGAAACTCTTACGGAGCAGGAAACTATGCAATGTGTGGTAAAGCTTACGACCCAAGACTCATAGTAGCTTGGCCTAGTGCAGAGCTTGCCGTGATGTCTGGTAATAGTGCTGCAAAAGTATTACTACAGATAGAAACTGCCTCGCTCAAAAAGCAAGGGAAAGAAATTACACCAGAGGTAGAAAAAGAACTTTTTGACCGTATTAAGTCACGTTATGATGATCAAGTATCACCATACTACGCAGCGTCAAGAATCTGGACAGATGGTATTATAGACCCACGAGATACGCGTAAGTGGATCTCAATGGGTATCGAAGCCGCAGACCACGCTCCTATCGAGAAGCCCTTTAATCTTGGGGTGATTCAAGTGTAGATTTTTGATTATTTATTTTAGTTAAGACCTTTTTTAATAGAATACTATCATTAGTTGAAGGCAGATTATTGTATAAAACTAGTCCCTCGTTATCAATTATCATATAACGAGGGATTTTTGCATATTTGGGTGGTAAAGTCATTTTGAAAAATGTAGTAATCATACTTTTATGAGGTGGAGCTACGGACCTGAATTGTTCTCTTGGATTCAAATACGCCTGAAATGATCTTACATCTTTTTCCCATCTATCCTCATCGTGATCTAAGGATATAGAAATTCTATCAAGTTTATCAATATCCTCATTTACTGAGAGCTTTTCAAATCCTTCTAAACACGGAACACACTGTTCTCCTGTATAGGATCTCCCCCAAATATTGATAAAATTTGATTTATTTTCTTTATCGAGAATCTCTCCAAACGTAAGAGTGTCACCCTCTAAGGATATCAATTTTTCAGAAAGCACACTTTCAGGTAATTTAATTAATCGATATGCTAAATCTGCTTTAAGCTCACTAACTACAGCTTTATAATCTTCTCTAGCGTCAGTCTTTTCAATTTGTTGAATTTCTCTCAAAAGTATTTCTTGAGATATTTTATCGTTGCCAAAACCTTTGTTATAGTAGTCAGATAAAATCTTAACTCTTGCAAAATTTGCTATTTCCCCTGTGAAATTTTCATTTACAAATTTTAATTCTGCATCTAGATTTTCTTCATTATAATCCAGATACTCGTGATTTACAAAATACTGTCTTATATAAGAGATTAAGCTCCTTTTAAAATAGTCATTATTAACAAAGTCTGGCCTTTTAAAGTCTTCCACACTAATGTCCCCATAATAACTACTAAGGTCGACTACACCGTCACTGCGAAACGCTGGTGTCTTCTTTAATGTTTCTGTCAGTCCATTGACACTATTATAATTCGGTTTTCCTGGTTTACTTTTTTCTCTTGGATTTGATAAGTTGTAGAGATATTCAGATTTTAATTCATTAGAAACATAATTTACAAATTCTCTCGAAACATTATGTTCTACCTGATATTCTTCAAAAATCTTTTTACTGTTCACATATACTTGATCTACCTGATTTTTATAAAGTTCTAAGTCTCCATTGTAGCTGAGCTTACTATAATTATTTCTCTGTGGATCTGCTTTTAAATAAAAATTATAATGAGCCGCGTTCTTTCCCAAAAACTCAAATTTTCCGTTGTTTACTTCTAAATGAATACTGTCGCCAGGAGTTACAAAAACAAGTGTATTATAAAAATCATCTTCACCCCACATCATAAGTTCCATAATTTGGGGTTTTTTAATCTTATATAATTTAGGGAGTGAATCTTTGTGCACTAAATGAATAACATTCTTCTTTGGTCTGGCATTATCTAAAGTCGAATAGTCTATTAGATCGAAATTTTCAAATCCATTATTTTCATCGGTTTTACCAGACAAGTACATCGGTAGAACTTCATTCTCAATTTCTGGTTCTTTTTGGTTGTCTATTGCAGGAATTTTTGAAGTTTTAGTATCATTTGCACAACTAACTAAAAGAAACAGATTTATAATTATTAAAGTGAAATTTAGTTTCATTATTTTAAGTTTTTTTAATTAACCCAACTCCTTAAAGTACCTCCTCGCTTCCTTCATCACTCTTGGTGCGAGGTACAAGGTTGCAATCATCGTTGGTATTGCCATTATGGCAAAAAATCCGTCTATCAAATTAATCATCATACTAAGTGATGTGGTTGCTCCTATCAAGATACTTGCGATGTAAGCGATGTTATAATACTTCTTGTTTTGTGCTCCAAAAAGGAAGCTTAAGCACTTAGTCCCATAGTAACTATATGAGAAAAGCGATGAGATACTAAACACGGCGATGCACAATAGTAATATGTATTTCCCTGCGGGTGATAACGCTTTCGCGAAAGCGGAAGCCGTAAGCGTAACTCCATTTGCATCTGTAGTTTGCCACACGTCTGTTACCAAAATTGCAAGCGCAGTAAGTGTACACACCACAATAGTATCTATTGCAGGGCCCAGCATTGCCACCAGTCCTTCACGTATGGGTTGTGCAGTTTTTGCAGCGCCGTGCGCCATAGGTGCCGTACCTACACCAGCCTCGTTTGAAAAAGCACCACGTTTTATACCTAATAAAATCAATCCACCTACCACGCCACCCAGCAGTTTATCTCCCGTATAAAAATCGGCAGAGAAGGCATCTGTAAATATGAGACCCAGATATTTAGGAACTACATCTATGTTTACAAAGAGTATAGCCATTACTGCTACAAAGTAAATAAAGACCATCGCCGGCACCAGTCTTGATGCAGTTTTAGAAATACGATCGAGTCCGCCTAGTATGACAACTGATGTGATAGCAACAAGCACAAGCCCGATAATCAAGTTAGAGGTAAAACCCACCTCAACACCCTGAGGTACGAGCAATATATCATTTACCGCCTGCGTGAGTTGGTTTACATTAAAAACCGGCAATGCTCCCACGAGTCCCGCAATACTAAAGATTACGGCAAGCGGTTTCCAAGCTTTACCCATTCCTTCTGTGATAAAATACATAGGTCCTCCCTGTGTTTTGCCCTCACTATCTTTACCTCTATACATTATGGCAAGTGAGCCTGTAAAAAACTTTGTTGCCATACCCACAATGGCGCTCATCCACATCCAGAAAACAGCACCTGGACCTCCTATAGCAATTGCTACTGCCACACCTGCGATGTTACCCATACCTACGGTTGCACTAAGCGCTGTAGTGAGCGCCTGAAAGTGTGTGATCTCTCCTTCATCATTTTCTCCATCATACTTCCCTCGCAAGACTGCAACAGCGTGACCTAGATATCTAAATGGCAAAAATCTCGAATAGATGAGCAAAAAAAGACCGCCACCTATAAGTAAGCACACGAGCGGGATTCCCCACATAGCGCTAGAAAAATCTGCTATAAGTTCATTAGCCTGATCGTAAAATGATGGTTGTGCTTGCATACAAGATCTATTTATATGGTGAAGTAACAAAAATTAAGAGCAGTTTACCAAAACGTTCACATATATTTTTGAACAGGCATTTGTTTTCGTCATTAAATTTACTGTTATGACACTCACCGCCAGCCAAATCGAGAATATACTCAGAAACCCAGAGGAAACTGCAGCCGCAGCAAATCTCATTTACGTCTCTGATGCAGACCTCAACATAAGAAGGAAAAAGAAGAAGAAAAACTTTCACTATTACTTTAATGATAAGCCTCTTAAGGACAAAAAAGAATTAGAGCGCATCAATAATCTTGTGATACCGCCTAACTGGGAGAAAGTGCGCATTGCATATCCTCCTAACGGACATTTACAAGTGGTAGGCCGCGATGCTAAAAACAGAAAAGTATACCGCTATCACGACCTATGGTCAAAAATTAGAAACCAAACTAAGTTTTATAAACTAGCCAATTTTGGAAACGCACTGCCTAGCATACGCGAGCGCATAGATGAGGATCTTGACGCTCCAGAGATGTCAAAACGCAAGGTGCTTGCACTTGTCCTCAGGCTTATGGAAGAAACCCACATACGTATAGGTAACGACTACTACGCAAAGCGCAATAAAACCTACGGCCTCTCTACTTTACGCACCAGACACGTAACAACTACCAAGGAAAAAATCCGCTTTGAGTTTGTGGGTAAAAAAGGCAAAAAGCACAACATCACCCTACGAAATAAGAAACTGGCAAAACTTGTAAACCGTTGTGAGGAAATACCTGGCTGGGAGTTATTTCAATTTTATGATGCAAATGGCGAAAAGCACCGCGTAGATAGCACGATGGTAAACGATTACATACACGAGCTAAGTGGCGACTTATTTTCGGCGAAAGATTTTAGAACTTGGGGAGCTACAAAAACTTTTTTTGAAACCGTGCACGACCTAGGCTACACAGAAGACGAAAAAGAAAACAAAGCAAACATACTCACCGCCTTTGATGCCGCTGCAGAGGCTCTAGGCAATACACGCAATGTGTGTCGCAAGTACTATGTGCATCCTCAAATAGTAGATGCCTATGAGTCTGGATCTATCGTCGCTGAGTTTAAAAAGGTAGATGCTCATCAAGGAGCAAGGCCATTCTTTACAGAAACTGAGGAGGTATTACTGCAAATGATTTCAAAGTTTGAATTAGATTTTAGCAAGTGATATAAGTACGCTTTCGCGAAAGCGTAACACAAAAAAAGCCCCTTCGTAACGAAAGGGCTTATTAATTTTTAAGATGCTATGCTGTTATTTTGCAAGGTATGTGAGCACGTTTTTCTCGATACGCTCTTGAATGTTTGAAGTATCCGCTTTCGCGAAAGCGTCACCCGTAATATTCTCGTACAATTCAATATATCTTTCTGATACAGTCTCTATGTACTCATCTGTCATCTCAGGCACCGTTTGCCCCTCTAGACCTTGAAAGTCATTTGAGATAAGCCACTGTCTCACAAACTCTTTAGATAGTTGTTTTTGAGCTTCGCCAGCTGCTTGACGCTCCTCATAACCTTCGGCATAGAAGTAACGAGAAGAGTCTGGAGTATGTATCTCATCTATGAGAACAATCTCACCATCTGCTGTTTTTCCAAATTCATACTTAGTATCTACCAATATAAGTCCTCTAGATGCTGCTATCTCACTTCCTCTTTGAAAAAGCTTGCGTGTGTAATCTTCAAGCACCAAGTAATCCTCTTCTGAAACGATGTTCTTTTTAATAATATCCTCTCTTGAGATATCCTCATCGTGGTCACCCATCTCTGCCTTAGTAGCTGGCGTGATGATAGGTTCTGGAAAGGCATCATTTTCTTTCATTCCTTCTGGCATTGCAACACCACAAAGTATTCTCCTACCTGCTTTATACTCTCTAGCCGCGTGCCCAGACATATAGCCACGTATTACCATCTCCACTTTAAAAGGCTCACATCGCTTCCCTATTGCCACATTAGGATCTGGAGTAGCCACGAGCCAGTTAGGCACTAGGTCCTCTGTATCCTTCATCATTTTAGTAGCAATCTGATTTAAGATTTGTCCTTTGAAAGGAATTCCCTTAGGCATTACAACATCAAAGGCGCTTAGCCTATCTGTTGCAACCATAAGTAATAAATCATCTTCGAGTGTGTAGACTTCTCTCACTTTACCCTTATAGATAGATTTCTGACCAGGGAAGTTAAAATTAGTGTCTGTAATAGTGTTCACTATAGGTTGGTTTGAACGGTTGTATTAATCCTTTTGAGGTATTAAAACAACACGATTAGTTATTCTTCAAAAGTAAAATTCTGAATGATATATTACGAATTAAAAGTATAGAAATATGTTAGTCGTTTCTATTTTCTATCTCGCGATAAGCCGCAATCATTTTCTTTACTAGAGGATGGCGCACCACATCTTTATCATCAAGATAAATCATCCCTACTCCTTTTACGGTTTTGAGGATAAGTAACGCTTCCTTAAGACCACTGGTGACACGTCTAGGTAAATCTATCTGCCCTGGATCTCCAGTAATCATAAACTTTGCATTACGCCCCATACGAGTAAGGAACATCTTCATCTGGGCGTGTGTTGTGTTTTGAGCTTCATCAAGTATCACAAAAGCATTATCAAGTGTACGACCACGCATAAAAGCCATAGGTGCAATTTGTATCACTCCTTTCTCAATAAAGGTCTCTAGCTTTTCACTAGGTATCATATCCCTAAGGGCATCATAAAGTGGCTGCATATAAGGGTCGAGCTTCTCCTTCATATCACCAGGTAGAAAACCTAAATTTTCTCCAGCCTCTACAGCAGGTCTCGTGAGTATAATACGTTTTACTCGCTTCTCTTTAAGCGCTTTTACGGCTAGTGCAACGCCTACATATGTTTTACCGGTACCAGCAGGACCTATCGCAAAGGTTAGGTCGTTCTTTTTTGAAAGCTCTACCAGCTTACGCTGGTTTGCCGTTTGTGGTTTTATGAGTTTACCACTCACCCCGTGTACAAGTACATCACCACTCTCTACAGGCGTCTCATAATCTTCTTTACTCACGCTTGTGAGTACACGCTCTATTGAGTTTTCATCTATCTTATTGTACTTCCCAAAGTGATCCATAAGCATCGTCATACGCCTATCAAACTCTTCTAGAAGATCTTCATCTCCGTAAGCTTTGATTTTATTACCTCTAGCTACTATCTTGAGTTTAGGAAAATACTGCTTGAGGAGTTCTATATTAGCATTGCGCTGTCCAAAAAATTCGCGCGGATTGATTTCTGAGAGTTCTAAGATTAATTCGTTCAAAAGGCAGAAGGATTTAGTGAGTTACGTCCGTAAAATATTTTAGCTTTGTTTACTACTAAAATACGTCTTTTTTAACCATGAATTACTAGGTATATACCTCTCTAAGTTAAGAAATAATGAACATTTTTAGTTTATAACTATTGTAGATTTATATGCTTTTTGGCAAGCATACACTTATAACTCAATGAAAATAATCACTCTTACTACAGATTTTGGAGAGAAAGATCCTTTTGCAGGTGCTGTTAAGGGAGCCATTTATTCAGAGTTAGAAGAAGTGCGCATTGTAGACATCTCACATTCTGTATCTCCTTTCCACCTAATGGAAGCCGCTTATATTATTCAAAATGCGTATCAAAATTTTCCAAAAGGAACTATACACGTTATAGGAGTAGACAGCGAGCTAACCCCAGAGACAAACCATATTGCCGTCAAGCTAGATGGACATTATTTTATATGTGCAAATAATGGCATTATCTCCCTTCTAACTAAGGACATTGTACCTGAAGAAAAAGTAGAAATAAACATTCACGATCGCACACAAACTAACTTTACAGTTCTAGATGTATTTGTAAAAACGGCATGCCATATCGCACGTGGCGGCACCCTAGGCGTGATAGGAAAAAATATAGACACTATACGACAGCTTACTGGAATCTCACCAGTAATAAATAACTCACGAAATCAAATTTCTGGTAATGTAATTTACATAGACAACTATGGAAATGTGATCAGTAATATCACAAAAAAACTATTTGAAGAAGTAGGCAAAGGACGTGATTATAGACTTCAAGCAAGAGGTGCCGATATCTCGAAAATACATAATCAGTATAGTGATGCAATAAACTTCAGTATTGATAAATTAAAACGTGAAGAAGAAGGTAAAAAACTAGCTGTATTCAATTCTGGTGGATATGTAGAACTTGCTATTTATAAAAGCAATCCTAGTACGGTAGGAAGTGCTGCTAGCCTCTTTGGCCTCAACTATAGAGATACTGTAATGATTAATTTTATAGACAAATGATTGTAAGACTGGTAAAATTACGCTTTCGCGAAAGCGAGATACCCTCGTTTTTAAACAATTTTGACAAAGTAAAAGAAAAAATTAGAGCGTCTAACGGGTGTATGTACCTAGAGCTACTACGTGGGGAAGATGACCCTTGTATTTTCTTTACTCACAGTCACTGGACTTCAGACGAAGCATTACAGAATTATCGAAACTCAGAACTTTTTAAAGGAATCTGGGCAGAAACTAAAACAAAATTTAGTGCAAAGCCTGAGGCTTGGACAACATCATCATTAGAAAAACTACTTTAGATTTCTGGATTTCGTCGCAGAGAAGAAGGGCTAATACCATATTTCTCTTTAAATATTTTTGAAAAGTAGCTCCTACTGGATAGTCCAAGTGCATATACTACCTCAGACACGTTTTTATCTTCTGAGGTGAGCATTGTTAAGGCACGTTTTAATCGATACTCTTTTATATAGTCATTTACGGTCATCCCGTAATTACGTTTAAACCCATCTTGTAACCTGTAAGTTTCGATACCGACCACTTCGGCAATTTCTGGGATAGTGACAAGTTCAGATATGTGGTTTTCGATATACTGAACAGCAGCTGCAATGTTGTCTAAATCTGCCAATCGGAGTGTAGGATGCTTTTTCCCTTCGAGGGAATCTTCTTTAAATAACTTAAGCATCAATGATGTACATTCTAATGCCTTTGCACCAAGATAATTTGTTCTCACCAAGCCTTCATCATCATTTGTCAATATATCGTCAATAATATCTGAAATCTGTAAACTGTAGTATCCTTTATAACACACTTGAGTAAGCGCATTAACATCTGCAAATAGCGGATAATACACTTCATCCACCTTAGACAAATCGTAAGAAAGCTGCTCTTGAAACTTTGCCTTGTTGATTTCCAAATAACAAATAATCGCCGGCTTTTCTTTTTTAATTATATAGACCTGATCTTCGTTATATCTAGGTGCTGCAATAAGATGCTCTGCTCTTCTAATGGCCATTTCTTCAGAATCTCTAGAAAATTTATGACCTACCTCACCTTTCATGCAATAGATGAAACGAAGGGAATTCATTCCATTATTCTCAAAATAAAGCTCTGTATCATCTACCATGTCACCATTAATGATATGAAGGCCGATACCATTAGGAAAATTGATGCCTTTTATGAAACCTTTACCTAAGTGTGTAGGGATTTGCATCGCAAATTCTCCAAAGTTGTTTGTGTAATTGACCCCGAAAGCATCTGCGATTTCTGGCACAAAGTCATCTACCTGCTCTATTTTAAGTTTGTATGATTTCATATTTCCTTATGTGAATCATGAAGGTCTGAAATATATTGCTATAAAAAATAAAGCGTACTGTATTTAACCCAGCTTTAACCAGAAAGCATAATTATATGTGAACGCTAGATGAGCTCTTTCTTATAGGCTTTTTTAAAGAGTTTAAAGGTAGCTTTTGCACTTTTTACTGCGGTTTTGATTTCTTCATAGCTAAAGTTTAAAGAATCAACAGCTTCTTTAAATTCATTCCATCTAGATAAACCTTCATTTACATTTCCATTAAAAAAATGGTGATTCTCTACATGAGAAAGATTACTGCAAGATTCAAGCTTTTTACTCATCATCATACCACCTATCATAGATCCTTCTATAACGTATAGCTTACCTACTAAGGTTGCCTCATCCCTAGCTCCAGTTATGCGCATAGGCTCAGGCAAGGGCAAGCTTGAGAAAGAAGTTATGTCTTTTGCAAGGGCATTTGTCTTTTGATAACCTGCAAACGATTTCAATCCAAGTGGTAACATTTCGTAGCGACCATTTATAAAATCTTCGACAGCTTTATATACTTTGAAGTTTTGACGTAATAATGTTTCATATTGATTTTGATCAATTGAACCATCCATGATAAAATTAGTTAAGTTATTTTTTTCTATTTCATCATGAATTGATGCTGTTCCATTCTTAAGTGCTTCTAAAATCATAGGGATGTTTTTATAAGTAAACTATACATATGTTAAATTTAATCTTGCTTATCAACTAGTTAATAGAGAATCAACTAGCTCATCATAAACTATACCAATTAAATACAATTAAGCTTGACCCGTAGGTCCAAAATTTAGGGGAACAGGTTGTTTCTCATAATCCTTTATAACACCATGTGCATTTTCAAAACGTTTAACGTTTTCTGCGAGTGCTTTTGCAAGCCTTTTAGCATGTTGAGGTGTTAATATGATGCGGCTTTTCACCTTACTTTTAGGCGTGCCAGGCATAATATTTACAAAGTCTACTACAAATTCTGAAACAGAATGATTTATTATCGCCAGGTTTGAGTACGTGCCTTGAGCAATAGCCTCATCTAGTTCTATATTTATTTGTTTTTGGTTGTTTTGTGTCTTTTTATCTTCAGCCATGTGGGCGTTTATTGTAATGAGAGTAGAACTCTCAATTCGATTGATTTAGTTTTTAAGTTTCCTTTCTAAGGAAGTCTGGAAAGGTAAGAATTGCCTTGCATTTGCGAAAGCGGAAATCCTCATTACAGTGTTAGATATTCGTTAATTAAAACTTAATATTTCTATAAAAAATTGAATTCCAAGGATTAAAAAACCCGTTCAGTACAACTGAACGGGTGTTAAACAAAATTACATATGTTGTTTAGACAATCATTTTGTAATTCATACTATGTAATGATTTAAATTTTTCTCTTGTTTTAATTCATATTTTTTGAGCACATTATTATTTTTAAGCAAGGTATGCTCTTCATTTTATAATGAATTTTTGATTTTATCAAGATGCTCTCTTATTTTGGCTATCCGATCTTGGTGGGAGATATTTTCTCTATTAATATCTTCCATATACTCCTTTATATCATTTACGAGATCTGTGCTTTGCTTAATACGATTTCTCGTGTTTTGTACAATAACAGGTCTGTTTTTGATTTTATCAATATGTGGTGCAAGTTTTGAAGCAAGCACACTAATATGTCTCTTTAAAATAAAGCCATCTGCACCGTTTAAAATAGTTTCTGCTGCTAGTTCCTCATCTTGAAGTGTGCCTGTAACAAATAAAAAAGTGGCAGTAGGAGTCTTACTTCTAGCCACCTCTAGTACCTCCATACCTGAACAAGTAGGCAAATTATAATCTGAGATTATTAGTTGTGGGTTAAAAGTCTTGATAGCCACTTCTAAGTCTGCAAGATTATCAACAACTTGCACTTTATACGTCTTATCTAACTTGTGAATTTGTCTTGTAATAAGAGCAGCATCTGAGTCTGTATCTTCTACAAGTAGTATATGTACTTCTGTTGACATAGTTATTTATTTAACGTTAACCAATATTTGGCTATAACAGGAATTTGCTCCTTTAATTCGGCATAGTTCTTAGGCTTCTCTAGATAACTATTAGCTCCATAAATATAAGCCTTATCCTTATCAGTTTTTTGATCTGAGGAACTCATCATAACAATAGGTGCATATTTAAAGACCTCTATTTTTCTTATTTCTTTCAATAAGTCTAAACCACTTAGTTTAGGCATTTTTATGTCTAATAATATGAGATTCGGTGTAACCCCAACATCATCATATGCTTTAAACCAAGCTAAAGCCTTCAATGAATCATCAATAAAACAAACATCAACCAAGGGCATTTCTTTTTCAAAAATACGACCCATTAATGCACGGTCTGTAGCATTATCCTCTACAGAAATCACTAATCCTTTCATTATCTAGCGGGTAATTGAAAATAAAATGCAGCACCGTTATCTACCTGACCCTCTGCCCAAATACGACCTTGATGCTTCTCTAATACTCGTTGAGAGATAGCAAGACCTATACCCGAACCTTCAAACTCGTCCTTTACAAGTCTATTAAACACTCCAAAAATTTTCTCATTATACTTATTATCAAAACCTATCCCATTATCCTTCACGTAATAAACTACAGGAGAGAGACTGTTATCACAACCTATTTCTATAATAGGTTTTTCTATAGTGTGAGAATACTTAAGAGCATTGCCTACAAGATTATTGAGCAATTGAAAAATCATAGCTCGATCTCCGTAAGCATCAGGTAATTTTGGGTCAATGATAAATTGAGCACTTTTATACTTTAGATCAACTTGTAAAAATGTAATTACTTCTTCTACGACCTCTTTCATAGAAAAAACTCCCATGGATATCTGATTTTTTCCTATCCCAGAAAAAGCCAAAATATCATCTATAAGCATGTTCATTTTACTTGTAGAGTCTATTATAGTTTGGATAGCTTTTTTACCATACTCATCAAGTGTTTCAAAGTAATCCTCTTTAATTATTTGTGCAAACCCATCTATACCACGTAAAGGAGATCTTAAATCATGAGAAACGCTATAACTAAAAGATTCTAACTCCTTGTAAGCTTCTTTAAGTTTATCGTTAAGAAGTTTCACCTCTTGATATCTACTTATGATTATGTTAGAAATACTTGTTTTAAGCGCTTGCGCAGAAGCGATCTCATAGTCTTTCCAAGGTAGGGAGGTATTTACCTGTTCCTGATTCCATTTTTCAAAAGATTTCCTTGGACTTAGCCTTTTCCCCTTTTCTTCTACTGCCTTTTCTGGATTTCCTCCCCAAGATATAAGTTGTTTGAGTTCTGGTTTAAACCACAGCAAGCAGTCCTTTTCTCCCTTTGCTATAAAGACACAAAGTAATCCCGAGCCTATTTTGACGAAAGCCGACCCCTTTTCATACTCTTCTGCAATATTTTGAGTGGTATATATATCACCCATCTGGGTGTCATATATCCAGTCTATAAGCGCTATAATTTCTTGTTTACTGGGAGTTTCTCCTACAGTTGACACATTATTTTCTAAAAATACGGCTCCACCTGATGCTTCGGTTATTGTGAGCATTGAGGTAGGCTTCTGGGTTAAGCCATTTGCCACATCCCATCCATCACTCATTTGCTCTACGAGCGTAGCTCTTATTGCAGTAGTAGCGTTAATACGAGTAAGCACCTCATTTGAAGCCCTTAATGTGAGCTGCGTAGAAAATACTTGAGTTAAAAACTTAACTGTTTGTCTTTTATAATAGTTTACAAACTTTGGACTATAATGATGACATGCTATCAAACCCCATAATTCTCCATCACTCACTATTGCCGCAGTGAGAGTCGCCCCTACCTTCATATTCTGTAAATACTCTATGTGTATGGGAGACGAAGCCCGAGACTCGCAAAGACCTAAATCTAATGGCTCGTCTTGCAAAGTGAGCTTTGCATAAACGGGAACCGTTTGTGATGCAACATCTGCTATGATACGTACACCTTGTTTTAAAAAAAGTTTACGCGCTTGCTGTGGTATATCTGTCGCAGGATAATGCATACCTATCCAGCTATCAAGTTGTTCTTCACGAGCCTCAGATACAATCTTACCGTTCCAATTTTCATCAAATTTATAGATCATTACACGATCATAACCTGCAAACTGCTTGATAAGCTGAGCCGTTTTATCACACATAGCCGAGACAGATACAGCTTCACTTAAGTCTGAAATAATCTCCGATAACTGGCGCTGCATGAATTGAGCATTTTCTTGCTGCTCTATAGGCTCTAATTCTACATATACTAGTTGATTGTTGTGGTGAGTGACTACCACATAACGATTATCGTTAATAGTAACTTCAAGCGAGTTATTATCTCCGCTCTTGATATATGTTTCTATAAGCGTCCCATTTTCTCCTAGCACATCCTTAAGACGCTTAGAAAAAAAGTCTTCACGCTTTCGCGAAAGCGTAGAAATCACATTTTCAGATATATGTGATATCTCAAAAGATGGATTATCTATCACAAAAAGCATCGCATGAGACTGTATGCGCCCTATGAGATGTATTGGTTCCTTATCACAATTAGTTAGATCTATCTTTTTTGGGTATAAAGCAGATGGACTCCCCATGGTTTACTTACTTTTTAATTTTAAAATAAAACGTACTTCCTACATTAACTTGAGAATCTACCCAAATTGATCCATCGTGAAGTTTTACAATTTTTTCACAATGGGCAAGGCCCACGCCCGTACCTTCATATTTATGCTGAGTTGATGCTCGCCCAAAGATTTTAAATACTTGATCAAGATCTTCTTCGGCTATTCCTATACCGTTGTCATTAATCACAAAAGTCCAATATCCATCATCTTCAAAGGATGAAATACGTACTACAGGACTCACATCTGGCTTTGAATATTTAAGAGAGTTCCCTATTAAGTTCTGGAACAACAATCTTAACTCTGTATTATATGCTTGGATAGTAGGCATTTTACTAAGATGTATTTTACCGCCACACTCTCTTAATCTTTTACCAAGATCATATTTTACGATTTCTAGTAATTCTTGCACGTTTACTTCTGTACGCTCTAGCTCTTGCCCTATGCGACTATGTTCAAGAAGTCCTTTGATTTGGTTTGCCATTCTACCTGCTGCACCATAAATGTACCCTAAGTATTCGGTGGCCTTAGGGTCTAGATCATCTCCAAATTTCTTAAGAATAACATCACTACTAAAGCGTATCGTTCCTAAAGGTTCTTGTAAATCATGCGAGCATATAGATACAAACTGTTCTAAATCTGTATTAATGCGCTGTAGCTCTTCATTCTTATCATACATTAACTGCTGTGCATGCTGTAAGTCTGAGATATTAACTAAGGTAGAACGTGAGTACGAGTGACCTTCTTCTGGAATTACAAGCTCTGAGTTAAGGATAATAGGTATCTCGTTACCTTCTGTATCTACAAGGGTCATTTGCTCACCTTCTATCACTCCTGTTTTTTGAATTTCATCTAGAAGTCCAAGCCCTTTAGCCTTAGAATCATCTGTATAAAAATCAAATATACGCCTGCCTACAACCTCACTTCGAGAATTTAAGCCTATTGTATCAATGAAAATTTTATTACACTCTACGATACGTCCCGTAGAAGGATCAACACTTACGTGCATCACAGGATCATTCTCATAAAAGTCTTTAAACTTCTGCTGGCTTTCTTTTAATTTCTTTTGTGAATCGACCGTTTTTGTAATGTCTACAAAGGTGATTACAGAACCCTCTATCTTATTTGATCCTGTATAAAATGGAGAAATACGCCTTATATACGAGCGCCCACCTTTTTTATTAATTTGTGTTTCATTTACCTCTCCTGTGCTCATCACTGTTTCAATCTTACTTCTAAGTGATGATTTTTTACCAGTACCTAACTGGATCAAGAAGTGATCTATAGGTCTCCCTATATCTTGCTTCATTAACTTAAAATGTTCTTGTATAGAAGGTGTAAATTTTCTAATCGTAAGTTGTCTATCTAGAAAGATTGTTGCTATCTGAGTACTGTTAAGAATATTATCCATATCCGCATTAAGTAATGCTAGATCATCCATTTTTTCAATGTGCTCTACATTCACTGTGTGCAGCTCTTCATTTACACTCTGTAGCTCCTCATTTGTACTTTGCAACTCCTCATTTGATGCTAGCAACTCCTCATTGAGCGTTTGTAATTCTTCATTACTAGTCTCTGCATCTTCCAGTGCTTTTTTAAGTTCCCCCCTTGTTTCCTCTATCTCGTCTATAAGATCTTTGATGCGTTCATCTGGAGCTACTGCAAGATTCATTGTACCACGAGCTATGGCTGCATCAGGATTTAATTCCTTTTCAATAAACGTAATTACGTAATTACAATCATCAGCGTTATTTTGAAAAATGGGTTTTACTAGCACATTTACAACAGTATCTGCTCCTGCTTTTGTAGTAATAACATCATTGTAAATGAAGTCTTTTTTGGAACGTTTTGCTTTTCTTGCCGCCGAGTTTACAGCTGTTTTTAAATTATCAGGAAGCATCTTTAGTAAGTCTAAAGAAAAACCGCTTTCAGGTAATTGTGCATATTTTGAAAAAGAACCCAATGCATCTAGTACTTTAAAATCTGCATCAACATATACACTTGCAGTATCAAATTGAGACAAAAGCGCATTGCTGATACTCATTTTAACGTCACTAGTAAATGTTTCTTTCTTTTGAATCACTGTCTTTTTCTGCTTTCGCGAAAGCATAACATTACTCTTATCTGCATTTGAGGTAAGTAACTCACTATGCATTCTTTCTGATGGATGGATGTTCTTAAAAATTTTAAGCTTAGCATTTATTGTCTCAAAGGAGTTACGCAAGGCAGTTATAGACTCACTTGATCCTAGAAATAAAAATCCATTAAGTTTTAGTGCATAATGTAATGTATGCAATACCGCAGTTTGCACCTCTGGCTTTAAATAAATTAAAAGATTACGGCATGACACCATATCCATATTTTTAAATGGAGGATCTTTTAAAATATCATGATTTGAAAAAATTATTTTCTTTCTAAGGTCTTTATCTATTTTAAACTCCTCTCCATCTTTAATAAAGAACTTCTCTAATTTACTGGGAGAAACACTCTGAACAATAGTATTATTAAAGACTCCTTGAGATGCTAGTGCAATATGCTCTTCAGAAATATCTGTTGCAAATATTTTGAGTTTGATATCCTTCTCTTGACGATCTATTTCTTCTTGAAAGAGGATTGCTAGTGAGTATGCCTCTTCTCCGGTGGAGCAAGCCACATCCCACACTTTTATTGTATCTCCATCTCTTTTATTTCTTACAATACTAGGTATAGTCTCAGCCTCCAATAAATTCCAAGCGTTTGTATCTCTAAAAAATTTTGTAACTCCAATTAAAAACTCCTTGTACAACACAGAAACCTCTTCTGGATGAATTTTTAAATATGCTATGTACTGATCAAAATTCCCCATTTTGAGGTTTTGCATACGTCTTTCTGTACGTCTCAGAATTGTAGGGCGCTTATAATAATTGAAATTTATATTGGTATTAGTATGCAGGATATTTAAAATAGCACGTAAACGTTCATTATCTTCTACAGAGATATCGTCCTTAAAATTAAATACGTCTTCATTATTAAAGTAACGATGTATTTCATCTATCATTTCTCCAGCGGGTACAATATAGTCTACGTCACCACTATTAATTGCGCTTGTAGGCATCCCATCAAAGCTCGCCTCATCTGGCTGCTGTACAAGTACCACTCCTCCATGTTCTTTAATCGCTTGCACGCCTTTTGTGCCATCACTACCCGTACCACTTAATATAACGCCTACCGCTTGCTTCCCGTAAGCCTCTGCAAGAGAACTCATGAATAAGTCTATAGGAAGATTAAGTGTTTTAGCCACTGGTTTATCTAATAATATAAGGTGTCCATTTTCAATAATAAGATTCATTGAAGGAGGTATCACATAGATATGACTACGTTTTATTTCTGAGTCATTAGTAACCGCAACTATAGGAACATTTGTTTTTTTAGACAGCAATTCGGCCATAAGGCTTTTGTGGTCTGGAGATAGGTGCTGTATAATTATATAACTGTAATCGTAATTTTCGACTACATTATTAAAAAAGGCATTAAGTGCCTCTAGGCCGCCAGCACTGGCTCCTACAGCAACAATAACATGCTTTTTATTATCTGTATCTTTCAAAAAAGTAGGGGTTAAAACTGTAATTTTTACTAAAAAAAATAACTGAAGATATGTTTAAAACTTCAAATTAAGTTTTGTTTAAGAAATTTACGATTAAATATTAACATTTTGTTTATGTTCATAGAAAATCAAAAGAAATAATCATTTTTTTAGTCAAAAGCGTTCATAGTCTCACTCAATAAAGCACATTCTACTCATTTTAATAATTACATTATTTCCAGACTATAAGCGCTAGATCTGTTTTTTTGACTTAGAGAGTAAGTAATTTCACAACCTCTTCACTTGCCTAATTGCACTCAACTTTATGAGAATATTTTCTACACATTATTTAATTAATGTTTGACACACTCGTTCATTATACGAGAAATAGTTTCACTTAAAAAAATTATAACAGTCTCAACAACTTTTAGGTGTATGAATAATTCCCATTATTAAATTAAGATGATTAGTTATGAAAATTAGTACGCTTTCGCGAAAGCATAAATCAACACTTATAGTATGAATTGATCATAAAAAGGTTGAAGCCCAACTAAGAAATAAATTCGCTTTTGTCAAATAAAAAACCCGCCCAGCATCGCTGAACGGGTTTTAGATATTTTTCAAATTCTTTTTTCTTAATGAATCAAGAACTTAAATTATATACTAGTTGTAATTTACTTCTTGCTTTTCAGCCATCATATTCTCAAGATCTTCTTTGCTTCCCACGAGTATATTATCGTAACGACGCATTCCCGTTCCTGCTGGAATTTTGTGACCTACAATTACATTTTCCTTAAGACCTTCTAAGTAATCAATCTTACCGCTTACAGCAGCTTCGTTTAATACTTTAGTTGTCTCTTGGAATGATGCTGCAGAGATGAATGACTTAGTCTGTAACGATGCTCTTGTAATACCCTGAAGGATAGGAGAAGCTGTAGCTGGACTTACATCACGAGCTGTAACTTGATTCTTATCTTCTCTTCTAAGTAAAGAGTTCTCATCGCGAAGTTCACGAGGTGAAACTAATTGACCTGGTTTAAGTCTCTCAGATTCTCCTGCATCTTCTACGACTTTCATACCGTACATCGCATCATTTTCTTCAATGAAATCTGCTTTGTGTACCAGTTGATTCTCTAGGAAGATAGTATCCCCTGGATCTTGTATACGTACTTTACGCATCATCTGGCGCACAACAACTTCAAAGTGCTTATCATTAATCTTCACCCCTTGTAAACGATATACTTCTTGTACTTCGTTAACTAGGTACTGCTGTACTGCAGACGGCCCTTTGATATTAAGAATATCATTAGGTGTCACAGATCCATCAGAAAGTGGCATACCTGCGCGTACATAATCATTTTCTTGAACAAGAATCTGATTAGATAACTTCACTAAGTACTTTTTGATTTCTCCAAGCTTAGACTCTACGATTATCTCACGGTTACCACGTTTGATTTTTCCGAATGAAACTACACCGTCTATTTCAGATACTACTGCTGGGTTAGATGGGTTACGTGCTTCAAACAATTCAGTTACACGTGGAAGACCCCCTGTAATATCGCCAGCCTTTGCAGACCTACGAGGTATTTTTACAAGAATCTTACCTTCTTTAATCTTATCTCCATCATCAATCATAAGGTGAGCTCCTACTGGTAAGTTGTAAGAACGTAGCGCGTTTCCTTTGCTATCCTCAATGATTAATGTTGGTATTTTTTTCTTATCTCTAGATTCAGAAATTACTTTCTCTTGGAAACCTGTTTGCTCATCTGTTTCAACACGGTAAGTGATACCTTGCTCAATAGACTCAAACTTAATTTTTCCTGCAAATTCTGAAATAACTACACCGTTAAATGGATCCCACTTACAGATTACATCTCCTTCTTTCACTTTATCACCAGAGCTGGCAAATATTTGTGAACCATAAGGAATTGTATTTGTACTTAAGGTAATACCAGTTTTAGGATCAGATACTTTTGCCTCAGATGTACGAGAGATTACAATTTGAACATCGTTTCCTTCGCTATCTTGACCAGTTACAGTTTTAAGATCTTCGATCTCAAGTAGTCCAGGGAATTTAGCTGTTACACTAGAATCCTCAGACACACCTCCTGCTACCCCTCCTACGTGGAACGTACGAAGTGTAAGTTGTGTACCTGGTTCTCCAATAGACTGTGCTGCTACTACTCCTACAGCCTCACCCATTTGCACCGTTTTATTGGTTGCTAGGTTACGACCATAACATTTTACACAAATACCTTTCTTAGCCTCACAAGTAAGCGCAGAACGTACTTCTACAGTTTCTATTGGTGCAGCACCTATAAGTTCTGCTATATCCTCATCTATCTCTGCTCCTGCTTCAACGATCACTTCGTTTGTAAGTGGGTTGATAACATCATTAAGAGAAGTACGACCTATAATACGCGCACTTAGAGATTCAATAACCTCTTCATTTTTCTTAAGAGCTGCTACCTCTACTCCTCTTAACGTACCACAATCTGTACTGTTAATAATAACATCTTGTGATACATCTACTAGACGACGTGTTAAGTAACCTGCATCTGCCGTTTTAAGGGCGGTATCTGCAAGACCTTTACGTGCACCGTGCGTTGAGATAAAGTACTCAAGAATTGAAAGACCTTCCTTAAAGTTAGAAAGAATAGGGTTTTCAATAATAGCACCACCTCCATCGTTAGATTTTTTAGGTTTTGCCATAAGACCACGCATACCAGTAAGCTGACGTATCTGCTCCTTAGATCCACGTGCTCCTGAGTCAAGCATCATATATACCGAGTTGAACCCTTGTTGATCCTCACGGATACGCTTCATAGAAAGCTCTGTAAGAGTAGCGTTTGTTGATGTCCAAACATCAATAACTTGGTTATAACGCTCTGTATTAGTAATAAGACCCATATTATAAGATCCTGTAATACCCTCTACCTGCTCATTTGCTTCGTCTATCATACCATGCTTCTCATCTGGGATAATAATATCACCAAGTGAGAATGATAATCCTCCACGGAATGCAAATCCATATCCCATAGTTTTAATACGGTCAAGGAAGTCTGCAGTTACAGGTACACTTGTTACTTTAAGAATACCACCAATGATATCACGAAGCGACTTTTTAGTCAATACTTCGTTAATATATCCAGCTTCTTCTGGCACTGCTTCGTTAAATAATACACGACCTACAGTAGTCTCGATTACTTTATAAACAAGCTCTTTGTTTTCATTAAAATCCTTAGCACGTATTTTAATGATAGCATTAATATCTACACGCTTTTCATTGTAGGCAATATTTACCTCTTCTGCAGAGTAGAAAGTAATTCCTTCTCCTTTTACATGAAACTCCGGAGTAGATTTTCTGGCCTTTGTCATATAGTAAAGACCTAATACCATATCCTGAGAAGGTACTGCTACTGGAGCACCATTTGCAGGGTTTAAGATATTGTGAGAAGCAAGCATTAATAACTGCGCCTCAAGTATCGCCTCTGGCCCAAGTGGTAAGTGTACTGCCATCTGGTCACCATCAAAATCGGCGTTAAATGCTGTACATACTAATGGGTGTAACTGTATTGCCTTACCTTCAATAAGCTTAGGCTGGAATGCCTGTATACCTAGACGGTGAAGCGTAGGAGCACGGTTAAGGAGGATAGGATGTCCTTTAAGAACATTCTCTAAAATATCCCAAACCACTGGCTCTTTCTTATCTATTATTTTCTTTGCAGATTTTACTGTCTTTACAATCCCACGCTCAATAAGCTTACGGATTACAAATGGCTTATAAAGCTCTGCAGCCATTCCTTTAGGAATACCACATTCAAACAATTTAAGCTCAGGTCCAACAACAATTACAGAACGTGCTGAATAATCCACACGCTTACCAAGTAAGTTCTGACGGAAACGCCCTTGCTTACCTTTTAAAGAATCAGATAGAGACTTTAATGGTCTGTTAGAATCTGTTTTTACTGCAGATGACTTACGCGTGTTATCAAAAAGTGAATCTACAGACTCCTGTAGCATACGCTTTTCATTACGTAAGATAACCTCTGGAGCTTTGATTTCCATCAATCTCTTAAGACGGTTGTTACGTATAATTACACGACGATAAAGGTCATTTAAATCCGATGTTGCAAAGCGACCTCCATCTAGTGGCACTAATGGGCGTAATTCTGGTGGAATTACTGGAACAACTTTCATAATCATCCACTCTGGATGATTCTCACGGTTTTTATTTGAATCACGAAGAGCTTCTACAACTTGAAGACGTTTAAGCGCTTCCGTTTTACGTTGTTTAGACGTTTCGTTATTAGCTTTATGACGTAACTCGTAAGATAGTTCATCAAGATCTATCCTTTTAAGAAGATCGATCAAACACTCAGCACCCATTTTGGCGATAAACTTGTTTGGATCCTCGTCATCAAGGTATAGGTTTTCTTGTGGTAAACTGTCAAGTATGTTTAAGTACTCCTCTTCAGTTAAGAAATCCATCTTGTTAAGCTCCTCACCTTCTTCACTCTTTGCAATACCTGGTTGTATAACCACATAACGCTCATAGTAAATGATCATATCTAATTTCTTAGAAGGAAGACCAAGTAAGTAACCTATTTTGTTAGGTAACGATCTAAAGTACCATATGTGTGCAACTGGAACCACAAGATTAATGTGCCCCACGCGATCACGACGTACTTTCTTTTCTGTTACTTCAACACCACAACGATCACATACGATTCCCTTGTAGCGTATTCTTTTATATTTACCACAAGCACACTCATAGTCCTTTACAGGACCAAAAATACGCTCACAGAACAGCCCGTCACGCTCTGGCTTGTGCGTACGGTAGTTTATTGTTTCCGGCTTTAAAACTTCTCCTCTTGATGCTCCTAGAATAGATTCTGGAGACGCAAGACCAATCGAGATAGCATTAAACTTCGGCTGTTGTACATTGTCATTATTTCTTGCCATAATTCTGTATATGTCGAATTAATTATTGTTGTGAATGGTTGTTGTTACGCTTTCGCGAAAGCGAACCCTTGAAAGAATCCGCTTTCCAAAAACCATTTACTTTTCTTCTAGACGAATGTCTAGTCCCAGTCCTTTAAGTTCATGCATCAATACGTTGAAAGATTCTGGAAGACCTGGCTCAGGCATAGGTTCTCCTTTTACAATACTTTCATACGTCTTAGCACGACCAATCACGTCATCAGATTTTACAGTTAAGATCTCACGCAATGTTGCCGAAGCTCCATATGCCTCAAGAGCCCAAACTTCCATCTCACCAAAACGCTGACCTCCAAACTGCGCCTTACCTCCAAGAGGTTGCTGCGTAATAAGAGAGTATGGTCCGATAGAACGCGCGTGCATCTTATCATCTACCATGTGCCCTAGTTTTAACATGTAGATAACTCCTACTGTTGCTGGTTGATCAAAACGATCTCCTGTACCTCCATCATATAAGTATGTATGTCCAAAACGTGGAATACCTGCCTCATCAGTAAGTGCATTAATTTGATCTAATGTAGCTCCATCAAAAATAGGCGTCGCATAGGTTCTTCCTAATTTTTGACCAGCCCATCCCAGTACCGTTTCATAAATCTGCCCAATGTTCATACGAGATGGTACACCAAGTGGGTTAAGAACGATATCTACTGGAGTTCCATCCTCAAGGAAAGGCATATCTTCTTGACGAACGATACGTGCAACAATACCTTTGTTACCGTGACGTCCTGCCATCTTATCTCCTACTTTAAGCTTACGTTTTTTAGCAATATAAACCTTAGCAAGTTTGATGATACCAGCTGGTAACTCATCTCCTACTGAGATTGTAAATTTCTCACGACGTAAGTTTCCTTGTAAATCGTTTTCTTTAATCTTATAGTTGTGTAATAAGTCTGCTATAAGTGCATTAGTCTTATCATCTGTAGTCCAGGTTCCTTGTGTAAGGTGCGTGTAATCTTCTACAGAGTTAAGCATCTTAAGTGTGAATTTCTTTCCTTTAGGAAGAACTTCTTCACCTAAGTCATTCATAACACCTTGAGCAGTTTTACCATTTACTAGCTTAAATAATTTTTCAATTACTACCGCCTGTAAATCATCAAACTTATCATCATATTGATTTTCAAGAACAGCGATGTCCTCCTTATCTTTTGCACGCTTACGCTTATCTTTTATTGCTCTTGCAAACAATTTCTTATTGATAACCACACCGTGTAAAGATGGAGAAGCTTTAAGTGAAGCATCTTTTACATCTCCTGCTTTGTCTCCAAAAATGGCACGTAAAAGTTTTTCTTCTGGAGTAGGATCAGACTCTCCTTTTGGAGTAATCTTACCTATTAGTATATCTCCAGGTTTTACCTCTGCTCCTATACGGATCATTCCGTGCTCATCAAGATCCTTAGTAGCTTCCTCAGAAACGTTAGGGATATCATTAGTAAGCTCTTCATTACCTAACTTAGTATCACGCACATCAAGAGAATACTCATCAATGTGAATAGAAGTGAAGATATCATCACGTACTACCTTTTCAGATATTACAATTGCATCCTCAAAGTTATATCCTTTCCAAGGCATGAAGGCAACCTTCATATTACGTCCTAGTGCAAGCTCCCCTTTCTCGGTAGCATACCCTTGACATAGTACTTGGCCTTTTTCTACTCTATCACCTACTTTTACAATAGGCTTCAAGTTGATATTTGTTCCTTGGTTCGTTTTACGGAACTTTATAAGGTTATATGATTTAGAATCTTCGTCAAAACTAACTAGACGCTCATCTTCCGTACGATCATATTTGATAGTAATCATGTTTGCATCTACATACTCAACAGTACCCGCACCTTCTGCGTTAATAAGTACTCTAGAATCTGTAGCTACTTGACGTTCCAGACCTGTTCCCACTATAGGCGCATCTGCCATAATAAGTGGTACTGCCTGGCGCATCATGTTTGATCCCATCAATGCACGGTTTGCATCATCATGTTCCAAGAATGGAATAAGAGATGCAGATATAGATGCAATCTGGTTAGGAGAGACATCTGCATAGTGTACCGTATCTGGGTCTACTACAGGAAAATCACCTTCCATTCGAGCAATTACTTTTTCTTCAGTAATTGATCCGCTGTCATCCATCGGGTTGTTTGCTTGTGCAATTAACATCCCTTCTTCCTCCTCTGCACTTAAATAAAGTGGTTCAGATTTTAAATCGATTTTACCGTTTTCTACCTTCCTATATGGAGTCTCAATGAATCCCATATTATTCACCTTTGCATAAACTGCAAGAGATGATATAAGACCAATGTTTGGCCCCTCTGGGGTTTCAATAGGACATAATCTTCCGTAGTGAGTATAGTGAACATCACGTACCTCAAATCCAGCACGCTCACGAGATAGACCTCCAGGTCCAAGAGCAGAAAGACGACGCTTGTGCGTTATCTCTGCAAGAGGATTGGTTTGATCCATAAATTGTGATAACTGGTTTGTTCCAAAGAATGAATTAATAACAGAAGACAATGTCTTAGCATTAATCAAGTCAATAGGAGTAAAAACTTCATTATCACGAACGTTCATACGCTCACGAATAGTACGAGCCATACGTGCAAGACCTACACCAAACTGTGCAGATAATTGCTCACCAACGGTACGCACACGACGGTTTGATAAGTGATCAATATCGTCAATCTCTGCTTTTGCATTAATTAACTCAATTAAATACTTAATAATAGTAATAATATCAAGCTTAGTAAGCACCTGCTTATCCATCTCAATATCAAGACCTAATTTCTTGTTCATTCTATAACGACCTACCTCACCTAAGTTGTAACGTTGATCTGAGAAGAATAATTTATCAATAATACCACGTGCTGTTTCCTCATCTGGCGGTTCAGCATTACGTAGTTGTCTATAAATGTGTTCAACAGCCTCTTTTTCAGAGTTTGTTGGATCTTTTTGTAATGTATTATGGATAATCGCATAATCTGCCTGCTGATTATCTTCTTTGTGAAGTAATACAGTCTTAGCTCCAGCTTCAAGAATTTCTTCTACATGCTCTTTTTCTAATACAGTATCACGATCAAGCACAATCTCGTTACGCTCGATAGAAACAACTTCACCAGTATCTTCATCTACGAAGTCTTCATGCCACGTATTAAGAACACGTGCAGCAAGCTTACGACCTAAATATTTTTTTAATCCTGTTTTAGAAACTTTTACTTCTTCTGCAAGGTCAAAGATTTCAAGAATGTCTTTATCTCTTTCAAAACCGATTGCACGGAAAAGTGTAGTAACAGGTAATTTCTTTTTACGATCGATATATGCGTACATAACGCTATTAATATCTGTCGCAAATTCTATCCAAGATCCTTTAAAAGGTATTACTCGGGCAGAATATAATTTTGTTCCATTTGCGTGGAACGATTGTCCAAAGAAAACTCCAGGTGAACGGTGTAGTTGAGAAACAACAACACGCTCTGCGCCATTGATCACAAATGTTCCGCTAGGAGTCATGTATGGAATTGTACCTAGATATACATCTTGTACAATAGTTTCAAAATCCTCGTGCTCTTCGTCAGTACAGTATAATTTCAGACGTGCTTTTAAAGGCACACTATATGTAAGACCTCGCTCAATACACTCTTGTATAGAGTATCTTGGTGGGTCAACGAAATAATCTAAAAACTCGAGTACAAAGTTGTTACGAGTATCTGTAATTGGGAAGTTCTCGAGAAAAGTATTATAAAGACCCTCATCACCTCTCTCATCAGACTTTGTTTCCAGCTGGAAAAAATCTTGGAAAGACTTTACTTGAATATCCAAAAAGTCTGGATAATCAGGTCTATTCTTTACCGATGAGAAACTGATTCTTTCTCCTTGTTTTGCATCTTGCATCATCAACGAACGGAATTTGATTAGAACTAAACTTGCCCCTTAGCAAGTTTAAAAATGATTTATTTTGTACGATTAAAACCAAGTAAATATCGAGTCACAAAAAAAGGTAACCACTTTATACGACAAATGGTTTAGGTATAATCATACTCCTTTCGGAGTACAATTAACCTAAACCTTTATCCTGCTATTATGGTAAGCTTACTTAAGCTCAACCTCTGCTCCAGCTTCTTCTAATTGAGCTTTAAGTGCTTCAGCTTCGTCTTTAGAAACACCTTCCTTGATAGGAGATGGTGCATTATCTACAAGCTCTTTTGCGTCTTTAAGTCCAGCTCCAGTTAATTCTTTTACAAGTTTAACTACAGCAAGTTTAGAACCACCAGCAGCTTTAAGGATTACGTCAAATTCTGACTTTTCCTCAGCAGCTTCAGCTCCAGCTCCAGCTGGTCCAGCTACTACTGCAGCAGCAGCAGGCTCGATACCGTATTCATCTTTTAAAATAGTAGCTAACTCGTTTACTTCTTTTACTGTAAGGTTAACTAATTGTTCTGCGAAATCTTTTAAATCTGCCATTTTCTATCGTTTTTGAAAATTGTAATTGTTATATAATAAATAATAGTGCGTACTGCTTAACCTTCCTTTTCAGAAAGGGTTTTGATAATACCAGCAAGTTTCCCTCCACTTGACTTAAGAGCGCTAACAACGTTCTTAGCAGGCGACTGAAGCAATCCAACGATGTCTCCAATAAGTTCTTCTCTAGATTTGATATTTACCAGACTCTCTAGTTGATCATCACCAACATAGACAGCTTCTTCAATAAATGCTCCTTTTAAAACAGGCTTTTCAGATTTCTTACGAAATTCTTTAATTACCTTAGCAGGTGCATTACCCGTCTCAGCAAACATGATTGCAGTGTTCCCCTTTAATACATTAGGAAGTTCTGCAAAATCCTTGTCTGATGCTTCCATTGCTTTTGCAAGCAATGTATTCTTAACTACTGCAAGACTTACTCCAGCTTTAAAACATGCACGACGTAAATTAGAAGTCGTACCTGCATCTAAACCAGATATATCTGCAAGATAAATATTTACATTATCCCCTAACTGCGCAGTTAAATCTTTAATTACTATTGATTTTTCTTCTCTTGTCATAATTTAAAATTTGAACTAGTCAGTAGCGAATCGCTTAGCATCTACCTCTACAGATGGACTCATTGTACTAGACATAAAAATACTCTTTATGTAAACACCTTTTGCCGTAGTAGGTTTAAGCTTTACTAATGTTGTTATTAATTCTCTTGCGTTTCCTGCAATCTTATCAGCATCAAAAGATGCCTTACCTACAGAAGCGTGGATGATACCAGTTTTATCAACTTTAAAGTCAATTTTACCAGCCTTCACATCAGATACTGCCTTTGCAATATCCATAGTCACTGTACCAGTCTTAGGGTTAGGCATTAAACCACGTGGTCCTAAGACACGTCCTAAAGGTCCTAATTTACCCATTACACTAGGCATTGTGATTATAACGTCTACATCTGTCCAACCACCTTTAATTTTCTCAAGGTACTCATCAAGTCCAACGTAATCTGCACCAGCCTCTTGAGCCTCTGCAGCCTTGTCTGGAGTAACAAGTGCAAGCACCTTTACATCCTTACCAGTACCGTGAGGTAATGTCACCACTCCACGAACCATTTGGTTTGCTTTACGAGGATCAACATTAAGACGTACAGCAATATCTACAGAAGGATCAAAGTTTACGTTACTTACTTCTTTAATTAAAGCAGAAGCATCAGCAAGACTGTAGGTTTGACCCGCTTCAATCTTCGTCTGATTTTCTTTTTGCTTTTTTGTTAATTTTGCCATTTTAATTTTGTTTTAAGCTATTAAGCTGGAGCATCTCCACCTTTAACCGTTATTCCCATTGAACGAGCTGTACCAGCCACCATCTTCATTGCACTATCAACTGTAAATGCATTTAAGTCAGGCATCTTGTCCTCTGCAATTGCACGTACTTGATCCCAAGTAACTTTTGCAACCTTCTTACGGTTAGGCTCACCAGAACCACTTTTAACTTTAGCTGCTTCCAATAATTGAACTGCCGCTGGAGGAGTCTTGATTACAAAATCAAAAGACTTATCCTTATAAACAGTAATTGCAACAGGAAGTACCTTACCAGCTTTATCTTGAGTCCTAGCATTAAACTGCTTACAGAACTCCATGATATTTACACCGGCTGCACCTAAAGCAGGTCCTACTGGTGGAGAAGGATTTGCAGCCCCTCCACGTACTTGTAACTTAACAACCTTACTTACTTCTTTTGCCATTTCTAAAAATTTAAACAGATTTGCTCATAATGTGGAAGCATAGAACAAAATCTAAAATATATTAATGTAACAATTAATTTCTTATACTTTTTCCACTTGCATATAGCTAAGCTCTAACGGAGTCTTCCTTCCAAAAATCTTCACCATCACCTCAAGCTTACGCTTTTCTTCGTTAACCTTCTCTACAGTACCATTAAACCCATTAAATGGACCATCAATCACCTTGATTGTCTCACCTATAGTAAATGGTATAGATATACTATCCTGCTTAACAGCAAGCTCATCTACCTTACCTAACATGCGATTAACCTCCGACTTACGCAAAGGAACAGGATCACCTCCTTTAACCTCACCAAGAAAACCAATTACACCATTAATTGACTTAATGATGTGAGGAATCTCCCCACCAAGGTTAGCTTTTACCATTATATACCCAGGAAAATAAACACGCTCTTTATTAACCTTTTTTCCATTACGGATTTGGATAACTTTTTCAGTAGGCACTAACACCTCCTCTATACTATCCTCAAGATTTAAACGAGATATTTCTTGCTCGATATACGCTTTAACCTTATTCTCTTGACCACTAACGGCCCTTACCACATACCACTGCTTTGTGCTGCTTGTCTTAGCCATCTTGCCTGAATTAATTTGTTCCAACTACTTTATCAAAATACAACTTAATCACATTACTAAAAACGGTATCAACACCCCAAATAGCCAATGAAAAAATTATTGAAAACACAGCAACCACAACCATAAGACGTTGCGCTTCTGGAAGCGGCGTCCACGTTACGTGGTTTCTAAGCTCATTATATGATTCTTGAACGTAATTAATTAATCCAGCCATAATAGTTATTTCTTTCTAAACAAACACTAAGCAAGCGCATCAGTGTTTTAATGTTTTCAAAATATAAATTAGCTCTAAAAATAAATCCTAAAGCTAATTTAAGTTGCACGGGATGAGAGACTCGAACTCACGACACCTGGTTTTGGAGACCAGTGCTCTACCAACTGAGCTAATCCCGTATACTTTAAGTTTTGAATCTCAAATTTCAAAAGTGAAATAATCGTTATTATTCAAAAACTTAGGATTTCAAAAGCAACGCTTTCGCGAAAACTAAACAGAACCCCTCTTAACAAAAGTCAAGGCGTCTTGCAAAACAAGACACCTTTCCTTTTTATCTATAGACTAGAAATTAATCTAATATTTCAGTTACCTGACCAGCACCTACAGTTCTACCACCTTCACGTACTGCAAAACGTAGTCCGATACTTAAAGCGATAGGCTGGATAAGCTCAACAGTAATTGTTAAGTTATCTCCAGGCATCACCATCTCAACTCCATCAGGAAGAGCGATGTTACCAGTTACATCAGTTGTACGTACGTAAAACTGTGGACGGTAGTTATTGTGGAATGGAGTGTGACGTCCACCTTCTTCTTTCTTAAGGATATAAACCTCAGCTTTAAACTTAGCGTGTGGTGTTACTGATCCTGGCTTAACAATTACCATTCCTCTAGAAATCATTGATTTCTCAATACCTCTTAAAAGGATACCAGCGTTATCTCCAGCCTCACCTCTATCAAGGATCTGACGGAACATTTCAATACCAGTAATAGTAGATGTAAGTTTCTCTGCACCCATACCAATGATCTCAACAGGATCTCCAGTGTTTGCAATACCAGTTTCGATACGACCTGTAGCAACTGTTCCACGACCTGTAATAGAGAATACATCTTCTATTGGCATAAGGAAAGGCTTTTCAGTCTCACGTAATGGCTCTTCGATCCAAGCATCAACAGCAGCCATAAGCTCTAATACTGTATCAACCCATTTTTGCTCACCGTTTAATGCCCCAAGAGCAGAACCAGCAATTACAGGACCGTTATCTCCATCATACTCGTAGAAAGAAAGAAGATCTCTGATCTCCATCTCTACAAGCTCAAGTAATTCTTCATCATCAACCATATCCACTTTATTCATGAATACAACGATACGAGGAATACCTACCTGACGACCAAGAAGGATGTGCTCACGTGTTTGTGGCATTGGACCATCTGTAGCAGCAACAACAAGTATAGCACCGTCCATTTGAGCAGCACCAGTTACCATATTCTTTACATAATCGGCGTGACCTGGACAATCAACGTGTGCGTAGTGACGGTTTTCCGTAGCATACTCAACGTGTGAAGAGTTTATTGTTATACCTCTTTCTTTTTCCTCAGGAGCATTATCAATTTGATCAAAAGCAGAAGCTTCTGAATAACCCGCATCTGCCAATACTTTTGTAATCGCAGCTGTTAAAGTTGTTTTACCGTGATCTACGTGTCCGATAGTTCCAACATTTAAATGGGGTTTCGAACGATCGTATGTTTCCTTTGCCATAATGTAATTATTTAATCTTAGTTATTATTAGTGTACTAGTTTACTATTGATCGAGTACCTTCTCATTTAAACACGAAAAGTGAGTGCGACCAGCACTCATTGTTATTAATTCTTTTTGAGCCAACGACGGGAATTGAACCCGTGACCTCTTCCTTACCAAGGAAACGCTCTACCCCTGAGCTACGTCGGCGGATTTTTTTTACGCTTTCGCGAAAGCTCAACACCTCAAAGGTATTTAGAGCGGGAGACCAGGTTCGAACTGGCGACATTCAGCTTGGAAGGCTGACGCTCTACCAACTGAGCTACTCCCGCGTTTATAAACTCACCTTATATATGAATACAAAGTGAGATTAAAGGTGTGGGGAGAGCAGGATTCGAACCTGCGAAGTTAAAAACAACTGAGTTACAGTCAGTCCTCGTTGGCCGCTTGAGTATCTCCCCATTGTATTATCAAAATTCAGTGCGCAAAACTACGTATTAATTTTGAATAATAAAACAATATTTTAAAGAACTTTTTAACCTTTTTATTTTGGTTAAAAAAGAGCCGATGGAGGGACTCGAACCCACGACCTGCTGATTACAAATCAGCTGCTCTAGCCAGCTGAGCTACATCGGCTTTTTACTTACATACGACTCCCTAAAGAGACATAAAAAAGTCCGCTATTTCTAACGGACTGCGAAGATAACTAATTTTTATACTTATCCAATTTTTTTTCAAAAAAAAATTAAAAAAATTAAGATCTAATTTTCTCTTTCCTTTTCAAAAGCATCCTTTCCATAGACTGCACACATGTATCTGTGGCCTCTTCAAAAGATTTGGCCATTTTCTTTACAATAAACTCATCCCCTGGAACACTGATCAATAGCTCAACAATTTTATTATCCGGCTTCACATTAGGCTCTAATTTCAAGAACACATCTGCGTGAATTATCTTATCATAAAAATGCTCAAGCTTTCCCACTTTTTTTTCAATAAATTCAATGAGTTTTACATCTGCATCAAATTTTGGAGCTTCTACAGTTACTTTCATAAGATTATATATTTTAGGTTTATAATTCAAACACCTAATAAATAGTGTTTGCTTCTAGTACGCCAAGAATCATTTTTTATTACGCGGGTGTGCTTTAGAGTAAACATCTTTGAGCGCTTGGACGCTATTGTGAGTATATACTTGCGTAGATGCAAGACTCGCGTGACCCAACAACTCTTTTACAATATTCAAGTCTGCACCCTGATTAAGCAAATGTGTCGCAAAAGAGTGCCTTAATATATGAGGACTCGTCTTTAACTTATCTGACGTCTCACTAAAATAACGATTAATTATCCTGTACACAAGGGTGCTATAGATTTTAGCACCTTTATTAGTAACCAAAAGAGCATCTACTCCATCATTAACCACAGAAGATCTAATAGCAGTGTACCTATTATAGGTATCAACAACACTAGAAAGTAATGGAACAACGCGCTCCTTATTACGCTTACCTATAACTTTTATGGTTTTTTGAGTTACATCAACACTACCCATCGTCAATCCAACAAGCTCTGCACGTCTCATTCCCGTCGCATACAACAGCTCAATAATCAACAAGTCCCTTAGCGTAACAAAATTATCAGCTTCTTTTAGTCGTTCAAAAACAGTACCCACCTCTAGCTCAGAGAATGGAATTTGCAACCTTTTGGGTGTTTTTAGAGACTTATGTTTAGCCAGCGGTAAAGCTTCAATGTCACCTATTTTAAGTAAAAACTTATAATATGCCTTTAAGGAGGATATTTTTCTATTGACCGTTCTATTGGAAACTCCATTATCCACAAGAGTCACAATCCAAGATCGGATTTGAACATAATGAATGTCTGCTAAATTACTTTGATCAAAAGTTATTTTGGCGAAAGCCAAAAACTCAACAACATCTTTCTCATATGCTACAACAGTATGCTGACTATAATTTTTCTCAAGGCTGAGATATTCTAGAAAGGATATCAATGACATAAGTGGTGGCTTATAAAATTTTAATGCAAATTTCTTTTATAAAATATACATAAAATAAAAAACCGTTGCACTGTAAAGATAAACTTTACAACACAACGGTTTTATATGATTCAGAGAGGTTTAATCTCCCTGTTAATCCAGATCATGCTGAGCATGACAACGGATTAATAAATGCTAGATATTCTCTGCATCTCTCATCCCTTGGATGTACGATGCTTTTTGAATCTCACGTCTTCTTACTACAGAAGGCTTTGTAAACTGCTTGCGCTCTCTAAGATTACGCATAGTCTTTGTGCGATCAAATTTACGCTTAAAACGTTTAAGCGCTCTATCTATATTTTCTCCGTCTTTTACTGGTATAATTAACATAGTGGGACCTCCTTTCTTTAAATTCTTATTCGGTTTTCAGGCTGCAAATATACGCTTTAAAAGTAACCCTACAACCCTATCCTTTAATTTTTTGAAATTTCTTCAGACTTAGGCTTATAAGTCTTCTTATCGATAACCATTTTTGCAATGATTTCGCGTAATATCTCTGAAGTACCTCCACCTATAGGACCTAGTCTACTATCACGTAACATACGAGCAAGTGGATATTCTTCCATATAACCATAACCTCCTAGCATTTGTAAACAGTCATAAATTACTTCGTCTGCAATTTTTGTCGCAGTAAGTTTTGACATGGTTGCCTCTTTCACCACATATTCACCTTTATTAAGACGGTATGCTACAGTATAATTAAAAGCTTTTGACATCTCCACCTCTGCCTGACGCTCTGCAAGTTTATGACGCAATGCTTGAAACTTATCAATAGTAACTCCAAAGGCCATTCTCTCTTTCATGTAATCTAAGGCATACTCGATAGCATACTCTGCTCTCGCGTGAGCATTAATACCCATAATAAGACGCTCTGATGCAAAATGCTGCATAATGTAACCAAAACCTGCATTTTCTTCACCCATAAGGTTTGCTGCTGGCACCTTCACATTATCAAATGCGATCTCTCCAGTATCTGATGCTCTCCACCCTAGCTTATCAAGTTTTGTAGCACTTATACCAGGCATATCTCTATCTAAAAGAAAGATACTCATGCCCTTTCCTCCTAGCTCAGGAGCGGTTTTTGCCGCAACAATTAAATAATCTGAATATACACCGTTTGTGATAAAGGTTTTAGACCCATTAATCACGTAGTGATCCCCATCCTTTACAGCAGTGGTTCTCATTCCAGCCACATCACTTCCCCCAAAAGGTTCTGTAATACATAAACATCCTATTTTATCTCCAGCAATACTGGCCGTAAGATATTCAGACTTTATTCTTTCATCTCCCTCTACATTAAGGTGTGTCATTGCAAGGTAAGCGTGTGCCCATATTGCCGCTGCAAATCCTCCACTATTAATGCGCTGTAATTCTTCTAATAAAATTACAGTATAGAAAAAATCTAAGTTCATTCCTCCATATGCCTCAGGATAACTAATCCCAAAGAATCCCATATCTCCAAACTTCTTCCAGATAAAACGTTCTATCTGTCCTGTTTTTTCCCACTTATCAATGTGTGGCACTACTTCTTTCTTAAGGAAATCTCTCAAGCTTGCGCGAAAGAGGTTATGCTCTTCCGTAAAATACATGTCTGTCATATTTAAAGTTCTTTTTCAATCCAACCGTAAAACTTTTTCAGCTCCACATTGTTGGAAATTTCATCCTAATGAGTAATTCTCTAAAAAAAGAATAATTACTAAGAATGTGATGTTTATTTATAGCAATTTCAATCAATATGTAAATATAAACTTATTATATCATATTTAAAGTCTGTCATACCATCCAAATTTTTCAATTCTTCTATTGATTTGACACCTTCTCTGAGAATTCGATAATCTACTATCTCTTTGGCTAAGTCAAAATTAAGCAGAGGAACCGTAGATAAGTCTGATGCGGTCGCAGTATTAACATTTACTGGTACAATAGCAGGTTTTTCTTTTACCGTATATTCATCAAGGACTGCGCGCTTTATACTTTTGTCAACACCAAAAACACTGTAAATCTGAAAATCCACCTGATAACCACCGGTTTTGCCGAGATGCCGAAGTACTTTGCTGGCTGCATTGTCATCTACTCCTTTAATAGCAAGTAATTTTTCAAAAGTTACACTATTAAGATCACCTTTTTCTTCGGCAGTTTTCCATTTTCTTTTAGAGTTAAACTTCTTTTTTGGGGTATGTTTTTGCTCTTCAATCCATTTCGGCCATTTAAAGTAGGGCTCTAGAACACCTAGTAAAGAATCTGAAACACCTGATACTTTTTGAAACTGAATGGCGGAGTCAAACCATTTTCCGCTTTCGCGAAAGCGTAACACTCTATCTATCTCCTCTGTGGTCATACCAAGTTTATAACCGTTGAAGTCCGTCAGTAATGTAGGATTGAAAGGAAAAATTTTAGGCTTACGTTTTTCAATCTCTACCAGCTTAAGAGAGTCTATTTCCTCCTGAAATGCCAAAATCTCTAGAACTTCTTCTTGAGATATTTGCACATCTGCTTCTGAGGGATAAAAAATTACCGTAGCAGTACAAGCAATGATTATTGCTATAAAAAAGAAAATCCCATTTCTTTTACGCCTATCGTAAATGAAATGGGATTTTAAAGTTTTCATACTATTTACTATTACTCTATAGCCTGCTCCTTAAGCTTTATAGCGTTAAGGTATCTAGTTAATTGCTTTTTAACAACAGGGAATAGGAAGAATAGTCCTACCATGTTAGGGAAAACCATTGCAAAAATCATTGCATCAGAGAATGCCCATATGGAGTTCATACTTGCAGATGCTCCTACAACTACAAACGTTAAGAATAACAATTTGTAAACTAGATCTGCAACCTTACCGCGTCCAAAAAGGAATTTCCAAGATTGTAGTCCGTAATAAGACCATGATATCATAGTTGACACCGCAAAGAGAACTACTGCGATTGTCAAGAATACGTCAGAATAAGGAATATATTCCGCAAAAGCCTTGGCAGTAATACCAGCCCCTTCAAAAGATTCTCCATCTATCATTACAGCTCCTAGTCCATCACCACCGTATTGGAATGCTCCGCTAAAGTTGAAAATAATAATTACAAGTGCCGTCATCGTACAGATAAGTACTGTATCAATAAATGGCTCTAGTAACGCTACTAGACCTTCACTTGCTGAGTACTTAGTACGTACTGCAGAGTGAGCAATAGATGCAGATCCCGCTCCAGCTTCATTAGAAAAAGCCGCTCTTTTAAAACCTACAAGTAATACTCCTATGAATCCTCCCACACCAATAGCCGTAGGATTAAATGCTTCTTTTACAATAAGTCCGATAGCATCATCAATAAGGCTAAAGTTACTTAGTATAATATATAGACATGCAACCACATACATAATTGCCATAAAAGGAACTACTTTTTCTGTAACCTGAGCAATACGCTTTATACCACCTATGATGATAATACCTACAATCACGGCTAGTACAATACCAACAATAAATCCTGAGGCAGCACTTGTCATATTGAACATTTCTTTAAGAACAATAGTTGCTTGGTTAGATTGAGCTGCGTTACCGCCTCCAAAAGAACCACCTATACAGAAAATAGCAAATATTACAGCTGCAATCTTTCCTATAGTAGCAAATCCTCTTGCTTTTAAACCTTTAGTTAGGTAGTACATAGGCCCTCCGTATACTGTCCCATCTTCACCTACATCTCTAAATTGAACACCTAGCGTACATTCTACGAATTTTGTAGACATTCCAAGAAGACCACAAACAATCATCCAGAAAGTAGCTCCCGGACCACCTAATGCGATAGCAAGTGCAACACCAGCAATGTTACCATTACCTACTGTACCAGATACTGCAGTAGCTAGTGCTTGGAAGTGAGAAACTTCACCAGCAGAGCTTTCATCTCTAATAGTGTCTACGATATCTCCATCTATTGCTAGATTATCATCTACCTCTAGATTTTCTATATGCTCCTCTATATCAACTTTTGATAAGTCTTGGCCTTGAGCAATACCATCTTCACCATAAAGCTCTGCAGCTCCATGCTTTTCAATATCTTCATATTTACCACGTACCGTTTGGATTGCTCTCCAGAAGAAACGGATGTTTGGGAATCCAAAATAAATCGTAAAAAAAGCGGCACTCGCCACTAATAAAATAAGAACAAAAGGTGTTCCTGCAACTTCAAAAAATACAATCGCCGAAAAGAAATCTGAAATTGGTTGAAATGCTTGGTCAATTTTCTGGTCAATTCCTATTTCTTGAGTTTCTTGCGCAAAAGAAAGAAGGGGAATAAAAACAGAAAGAATGAATAAAAGGTATTTCTTCATTAGTATAGATATATTAAGTTATTGTAAATTCAGCTAGCAATATCCAAAAAAATGCCCCTTATTCAAAGGAAACTATCTTAAAATCCTTAACAATATTTAAATACCAAAAGTCTCATGCAATCTTTTGATTTGCTCAGGACGCCCTATCACTATTAATTTTGACTCCTTCTCAAGTCGCATATCTGCTTCTGGATTAACAATATACTTCCCAGATGGAGATCTATATCCTATGATGGTACAACCAGTTTTATAGCGCAAATCAATTTCTTTAATACTAGCCTCTTTACCATCTGCACAGATTTGGTCAAAGCTTATTTCTTCAACATTGATGCTATCTTCCTCACCTACGACTGATAAATTATCTAAAAATTCGATAAGATCAGGTACAACTACAAGTGATGCCATATGATCACCACCTATTTTATCAGGCATGATTACATTATCTGCACCCGCAAGTTTGAGTTTCTTCTGTGACGTCTCGGCAGTTGCACGACTTATAATCTTGAGTTTACTGTTGAGCTGGCGAGCACTGAGTACAATAAAAAGGTTATCTGCATCCTCAGGTAAAGCACATAAAAGCGCAGAAGCTCTTGAGATCCCTGCTTTTTCTAGAATTTCATCTTCATTTGCATTACCATAAACAAAATGAATATTCTTATCCATCTCATAACGCTCTATAACATCTAGATCCATCTCTATAACCACAAACTGCTTATTATAAGCCATGAGTTTTTGCACGGCTTCTTGCCCATTACGGCCATAACCACAAACAATAATGTGATCTGTCATTTTATCGATTTCTTGCTGCACCTTTTTATGTATTAAATCTTTATAAGAACTCTTACTTATTATATACTCTGAGATAACCGTCAAAGCATAACCCACAATCACCACACTTAATAGAATAAGTATCACTGTAAAGATTTTTGCTTCGGGCGTGAGCGGAATCACTTCGCCAAAACCTACAGTCGTAATTGTAATCACTGTCATATATACAGCATCTACCCAATTATAGTCTGCTATAAAACGATAGCCAACAACTCCTAAAAGTAACGTAGTTACTAGAAGTACAATGGCTAGATAAATTTTATTCTTAAAAAAGGAAAACAAATTCATAGGTCAAAAACAGAAGTGCGCTTTGTATATATAAGATCTTTTAACTTAAGCCAAAACGCTACTGTAAGGTATAATGCAAAACCTACTCCTAAAGTTGCAAATGAAACATATATAAAAAATAGTCTCACATTTTTTGCGCGCATTCCTAAACGGTCTGCGAGTCTAGAAGAAACATAAAATCCATGTTTCTCAAAATAATGCCGTATATCGTATACAAATTTCAACATATTGTGAAGGTAATAAATACTAGATGTATAATACTATCAAAGACTAATCTTCAAGAATAATAAAGGTAGAAATCAGGGTAATTACGCTTTCGCGAAAGCGTACTCAAAACCAAACACTCCTTCTATAATTACAATTTAATTTGCCACCTCACTCATAAATTTAATCCTATATAAACGCAGCTCCTCATCTTCATAATCGCCATCAAACTCTTCCATGGCTACTTCGATTTTATCTGTCTCTGCTTCCATAAAGTAATCATGAAGCTCCTCTTGTTGATCCTCGTCAAGTATATCATTAATCCAGTAATCTATATTAAGACGTGTACCACTAAAAACTATTGCTTCCATCGCTTTAATAAAATCTGGCATATCCTTACCTTTTGCAGAAGCGAGATCATCAAGTGGTAATTTGCGATCGATGTTTTGAATAATGTATAGTTTCAATCCGCTATTTGCCCCAGTGCTCTTTACGACAAGATCATCTGGTCTCAAAATATCATTTTCAGAAACATACCTATCAATGAGCGCTACAAATTCTTTACCGTACTTTTTTGCCTTACCATCCCCTACTCCATGCACATTACCTAGTTCCTCAACGTTTACAGGATATTTAATAGACATATCTTCTAGTGAAGGGTCTTGAAAAACGACAAATGGTGGCACATCAAGTTTCTTTGCCACTTTTTTACGTAAATCTTTCAGCATTTCTAGAAGCTTCTTATCGGCTCCTGCCCCAGCTTTTTGAGCAGATACGATGGCATTATCGCTGTTTGCATCAAACACATGATCATCTGTCATCATAAAAGAAACAGGATTCTCTATATAGTCTAGGCCTTTTGGTGTCATCTTTACTACACCATACGTTTCAATATCCTTTTTTATATATCCTGCAACAAGAGCCTGGCGTATAAGGGCAAACCAGTATTCTTTTTTCTGATCATGACCTATACCAAAAAATGGCTGCTCATGGGTTTTATGCGAACTTATAATAGCGTTCTCCTTTCCTCTTAGAGTAAGAACAATCTCTTTACTTTTATAAATCTCATTTGTATCTCTTACTACAGATAATACTTTTACAAGTTCCTCTTTTGCTTCATGTTGCTTTTTAGGATTACGCATGTTATCATCAAGCATCCCTCCTTCTCCGGTGGCGTTATCAAACTCTTCTCCAAAATAATGGAGAATAAATTTACGTCTAGACATACTTGTCTCTGCAAAAGCTACTACTTCTTGAAGCAACGCATGACCAATTTCTTGCTCGGCCACAGGCTTACCGCTCATAAATTTTTCAAGCTTTTCTATATCCTTATATGCATAAAAAGCAAGACAATGACCTTCACCTCCATCTCTTCCTGCTCTACCCGTTTCTTGGTAATAACTTTCTATACTTTTAGGAATGTCATGATGTATAACAAATCTCACGTCTGGCTTATCGATTCCCATCCCAAAAGCGATGGTAGCAACCACCACATCTACATCTTCCATCAAGAACATATCTTGATGTCTCACGCGTGTTTTTGCATCGAGTCCTGCATGATACGGTACTGCTTTTAAGCCATTAACTTGTAATGTCTGTGCTAGCTCCTCTACACGCTTGCGAGCGAGGCAATATATAATACCACTCTTACCTTCGTTTTGTTTTACAAATCGAATAATATCGGCATCTACTTGTGCCGTTTTAGGTCGTACTTCGTAATAAAGATTAGGTCTATTAAATGAAGCCTTAAAAGTGTTTGCATCTGTAATCCCTAAGTTTTTAAGAATATCCTCTTGCACTTTTGGAGTAGCAGTAGCGGTAACTGCTATAATAGGAATATTATCACCTATTCTACCTATGATCTTACGTAGGTTACGATATTCTGGTCTAAAATCATGTCCCCACTCTGATATACAGTGTGCTTCATCTATAGCTAGAAAAGAAACAGTAACTCCTCTTAAAAACTCAACGTTTTCTTCTTTAGTAAGTGACTCGGGAGCCACATATAAGAGTTTTGTTACTCCTCTAGTAATATCTTCTTTTACTTTTTTTATCTCTCCTTTAGTGAGCGAGCTATTAAGTACATGAGCTATTCCTTCTTCTTGAGATATACCTCTAAGCGCATCAACTTGGTTTTTCATTAAAGCTATAAGTGGCGATACCACAATAGCAGTTCCCTCTGCAATGAGTGCGGGTAACTGATAACATAATGATTTTCCACCTCCTGTGGGCATAATCACAAAACTGTGATTACCACCTACGATGCTTCTTATGACTTCTTCTTGCAGACCCTTGAACTGACTAAAGCCAAAATATCTTTTAAGTTCTTCGTGTAAGTCTATTTGCCTTGTCCCCATATGTATTCAAATACATTTTTACATACCTTTGTGTTTTCTAAAGATAGTAATTTCCGCACGTTAAACAAATCTTAACAAAACCCAGTTTTGAACAACTTCCAGCAAATCATTGCTAGCGCACAGAAAACCATTCATATTGAGCAAACTGCGATTGCAAATCTCAGTTCATTAATAGACGAAGAATTTGCACAAGCAGTACAAGCCATCTATAATTCTAAGGGCAGAGTAGTCATAACTGGCATAGGCAAGAGCGCAATTATTGCTCAAAAAATCGTAGCAACCTTAAATAGTACAGGAACTCCTGCACTATTTATGCATGCAGCAGATGCCATTCATGGTGATTTAGGAAGCATATTAATAGATGACATTGTTATCTGTATATCAAAAAGTGGAAATACTCCAGAAATCAAAGTTCTAGTACCTCTTATTAAAAAGACAGAAAACACGCTCATTGCAATTACGGCAAATAGAGATTCGTTTTTAGGTAAAGAAGCAGACTACATATTACATGCTAATACAGAAGAAGAGGCATGCCCTAACAACCTCGCCCCTACCACAAGCACAACAGTACAGCTTGTTCTAGGCGATGCAGTAGCAGTTGCCCTGCTAGACCTAAGAGGTTTTACAGAAAGTGATTTTGCACGATATCATCCTGGTGGTGCTCTAGGCAAAAGATTATACCTTACTGTTAATGATATTTGCTCTACTCATGAAAATCCTCAAGTAACACCAGATGCAAGTATAAAAGAGGTAATTATTGAGATTACTAATAAGATGCTTGGTGTTACAGCAGTAGTTCTTAACGGAGCTATCCAAGGAATTATAACTGACGGCGACTTGCGACGTATGCTATCAAAAAATGATTCTCTTGATGGTCTTACTGCCGCTGCAATCATGAGCACCACACCAAAAACAGTACGCCATGATGCTATGGCAATTGATGCAAAAGAAATTTTAGAAACACACAATATCACCCAGCTGTTAGTTGAAAAAGAAGGAAACTACGCTGGAGTGGTACACATACATGATCTCATAAAAGAAGGAATCGCATAATGGCAAAAAAAGTAAAAAAACACCCAGATGAGATGTCTTTTCTTGACCATTTGGAAGAATTAAGGTGGCACTTAATTAGAGCTACGCTCGCTGTAGTCATTATAGGTACCGTTGCCTTTATATTTAAAGGCACCCTTTTTGAAATTATTTTTGGCCCTCAAAATCCCGACTTTGTCTCTTATGATATTTTATGTAAGATTTCTCAATTTTTTGGGGCAGAAAAAGGATGCATTGCAGATGGAGACATGGATTTTATCATCCAAAGTAGAAAAGTAGCTGGCCAATTTAGTGCGGCTATATGGACCTCTATCATGGCAGGTGTCGTCATAGGTTTTCCTTATATTCTTTATGAATTTTGGAGATTTATTTCTCCAGGACTGTATGAAAATGAACGTAAATCAAGTAAAGGCTTTATTGTAGTTGCCTCTTTACTTTTCTTTTTGGGAGCAGCATTTGGATACTTTGTAGTAGCACCATTATCTATCAACTTCTTAGCAACTTTTAAAATATCTGACGCAGTTCAAAATGAATTTGACATCGATTCTTTTATAGGCCTCGTGCGAGCATCAGTACTAGCTTCTGGATTTATATTTGAATTACCTATCATCATGTATTTCCTTACAAAAATAGGTCTTGTGACTCCTGAATTCCTTAAAAAGAATCGTAAGTACGCATTAGTTATTGTATTAATTTTGGCAGCAATTATAACGCCTCCAGATATTTCAACCCAAGTAATCGTTGCTGTGCCTATCATTATCCTGTACGAAGTAAGTATTTTTATTTCTAGAGGTGTTATCAGAAGAGAAAAACGCCGACTTAAGAAACAAGGACTTGCATAACATTACTTAACTAATATTTAATTTTTTTACGCTTTCGCGAAAACGTAAAACCACTATCCCCACAACTATGAGCAATAATATAATAGACGATTTTAATAGCTACCGTTCTACAATGAACGATAAAATACTTGCCGACAACAACAAGATCGTCAAGCGTATTTTTAATCTAGACACTAATGCCTTTACAGAAGGTGCATTAGATAAAAAGACAAAAGAACTTTTAGGTCTTGTTGCCTCTACAGTGCTACGTTGTGATGACTGTGTAAAATATCACCTCGAGAGCTGTCATGATGAAGGTGTAACTAAGGAAGAAGTAATGGAAACATTAAGTATAGGTACTCTTGTAGGAGGAACTATTGTGATACCTCACTTGCGCCGTGCATATGAATACTGGGAAGCACTAGACGAGAGAAAAGCAGGTAAATAATAACACTGCGCACAATGATGAGATTTTGTAAATTTTTTATATCCTTCTTAGTTGTGCACAGCATTATACTCACCGCTTTTCGATATTTAAGCAATTACAAAATAAGCTGGTTTGGAATTTTATTTCAAGGTTTATTTTTTGGTCTCATAATGGCTTTCACTTTTACACGTTATAATACGGTCAAGACAAAGGATTAAACAATTTGTATATTTACTTACTATGAAACTACGTGCTGAAAATTTAATGAAATCCTATAAGGGCCGACAGGTGGTTAAGGGAATTTCTGTAGAGGTAAATCAAGGAGAAATAGTAGGTTTACTAGGGCCTAACGGAGCTGGAAAAACCACCTCTTTTTATATGATAGTAGGTCTTGTGAAGCCTAATGGTGGTAATATCTATCTAGAACAACAAGATATTACAAAATACCCTATGTACAAACGCGCCCAAAACGGGATAGGCTATCTAGCTCAAGAGGCATCTGTTTTTAGAAAACTAAGTATTGAAGATAACATCTTGAGTGTGCTACAGCTCACAAAATTATCAAAGAAAGAGCAACTTCATAAAATGGAGGAACTCATAGAAGAGTTTAGCTTAGGTCATATACGTAAAAGTCGTGGTGATTTACTTTCTGGAGGTGAACGTCGTCGTACAGAGATTGCACGAGCACTAGCTACCTCTCCATCTTTTATATTACTTGATGAGCCTTTTGCTGGTGTTGACCCCGTAGCTGTAGAAGATATACAACGTATCGTGGCACAACTCAAAGACAAAAATATAGGAATACTTATAACCGATCACAATGTCCAAGAAACACTTGCCATTACAGATCGCACTTACTTAATGTTTGAGGGTAGTATTCTTAAACATGGTGAGCCAGAAGAACTCGCAGCAGATGAGATGGTACGTAAAGTCTATCTAGGTCAAAACTTTGAACTGCGTAAGAAAAAACTATTTACCTAGCCTACCATTAAACAAATCTCTAGGTGGGTTTTCTTGTACATCTCACTTATTAAACAATTGCCCTTTTGAAAACAACATTTACAATCATACTCGTCTGTTTCCTTTCTGTTTTTTGCAAGGCACAAACCCCTATCCCTACACAGACTCAAGACACCTTAAGTGTTATAAAACTAGCAATGTACGATACTAAGGTCATGCTTAAAGGCATAGGTCACGCTTATACCGGGCCACTGCGATGGAAAAAAGATGACTGGATTGTAGCTGGTACCATTGCTGGGGGAACGGCACTACTTTACTTTGTAGATGATGACGTAAATAATTTTTTCTCAAAAAGAAGTGACGATTTACCTACAGTATTAGACGAGGTTGGAGAACGTGGCGGAAGTCCGCAGGTAATTTATGGCCTAACGGCTGGAACTTATTTATTTGGGTTATTTACTAAGAACCAAAAAGTACGTAGAGCGGGAGCCTTAATGACATCATCGGCAGTGACGGCTGGACTTTTACAAACCATTCTCAAGGCCTCCACAGGTAGAAGTAGACCAGAAAACGGTAAGGGAAAATTTGAATTTAACCCCTACAGTGGAATGGCAGGCTTTAGATCATTCCCTTCTGGACACACGATACTATCTGTAACCATGGCACACGCAGTTGCAAAACAATTTGATAACGCCTGGGTTAAGGTTGGAATATATGCCTTAGGATCTATTGCACCTTTACAAAGAATCTGGGGTGGAGCCCACTGGCTTACAGACGTGGCCCTTAGTGCTGCACTTAGTATTGTGATTGTAGATTCTATAGATAACTATATGAACAAGGCAAATGTATATCCCGACGGCTCTAAGAAAAACAATAGCATTTCTTGGAAATTTAATGTAGGCTTAGGTCGCGCCGGGCTTACTGGTACTTTCTAGATTAACTTACTGGTAAATTTTCTTGCTTCTGTGCTTTTATAGTAAGCACAAGCATTGCTACCCTGCTTATCACAAAGCATAGCAAACCAAAAACGGTACATAGCAAGGCCACCTTGAGCCCTCCTGCCATCATAGGCTGTGAGATATTTCCATTTCCCTCTATAGCATCAAAAGCTGTAATAAGACCTATAGTAGACCCGAGAAGTCCCCACATAAGTGCAAAAAGACTGAGATGACCTATGAGCTCTAGTGTATTTCTTACACGCTTTTTACCTACAAGTGCTAGAATAAATAAGACTAGTACTGCAAGTAAAACAATTAAAATAGGCACCATAAATAACGGCCCTCCTTCATTAATACGATCGATAATTTGTGACATAACTTTAGTTTTTAAGATTAATGTGATGTAAATCTAGAGAGATAAAACACTTCTTAATATTATTTGCGACGAGTACCAGTTTATACTTCCAATATAGCAATTTAAAATCCGTCAACGAATAACCACCAGCCTGTTAGGTAATAGACAGCATATAAAGCGTTATTCATCTCAAAATAAATTAGGGCTATCATTTTTTTGTCATCTTTGTGAGATGCTAGCATCTTTGCTTAAAAAAACCATTTACTTCCCTATACATATTATACTGTGGGTATTAGTATGGTTATTTTACATTTATTTCTTTAGCTATGCGGCAGATAATGATCAGTTTGTCATACACTTTGCAACTAGCCTCTTACCTATTACTATCGTAGTAACCTACATTATTGCATACTATCTAATACCACGTTTCCTTCTCAAAAAGAGATATATTGTTTTTACTGCATACCTATTATACACTGTAGTAGGATCACTGTTTTTAATAATCATCATCACCTTCATAAACTTTATCTTCTTATCTAATTATGATATGAAGCAAATGCCCTTGCTCACGCGTAACTTTGTTTTTGTTTTTATACTTGTGTACCTCGTGGCTGGATTAGTCTCACTTGCACAACTGCTCAAACACAACTACAAGGCAATACATCGCAATAGTGTATTAGAAAATAAAATACTAGAAGGGCAATTACTACTTAAAGAAAAGGAACTCCATTACCTTAAAGAGCAAATACACCCACATTTTTTATTTAACACACTTAATACGATTTATGGAGCGGCCCTGAAAGAATCTAAGCACACTCCTGACCTGATTCTCAAATTATCTAACTTACTCGATTACTCACTTAATCAAATAAAGAAAAAGACCGTTGCCATATCTGAAGAGACTGGATATATAGATTCTTATATAGGTCTTGAGCAAGTGCGTTTTAGGGAGTCTCTAAGTGTCACCTTTACAAAAAACATACAGAGAGATATTCAAGTCCCGCCTATGTTATTTATCGCCTTTGTAGAAAATGCTTTTAAACACGGAGGGCCTATTGATGAGTTCCTTATTATAAACATACATCTTGAGGTGGTAGATAAGCGATTACATTTTACAATAAAAAATACAGTGAAAGCTGCTCAAAACAACACGCTTAATCATGGTCTTGGGCTTAAAAACAGTAAAAAAAGACTTGATGTGCTTTACCCAAAGAAATACACACTCACAAGTGAGCTAAAAGACAACTGGTTTTACCTAGATGTAAACATTACATTAGATCAATGAGAACGTACAATGCAATCATAATAGACGACGAGCCCATGGCACGTGAAATTTTAGAAAGTCACCTTTCAAAAATTGAACAAATAAGCGTGGTAGCCTCTTGTAAAAATGCCGCACAGGGTTTTAGCGCTCTAAGTGCTCACGATGTAGACCTTGTATTTTTAGACATAAATATGCCAGAGGTTACAGGTCTTATGTTTGCCAGAGCAATACAAGGTAATACTAAGATTATTTTTACCACCGCTTACCGTGAGTATGCCATAGATGGTTTTGATCTTCAAGCAGTAGACTACCTACTTAAACCTATCTCATTAGAAAGATTAATGAAGGCCCTACAAAAATTTTATAACGAAGTAGATAAGCCAGCGCAAAAAACAATTACAGATACCTTTACATTTTTTAGATCTGACCGTAAAATGGTTAAGGTAGACTTTGACAGTATTCTTTATATAGAAAGTCTAGGTGACTATCTAAAAATTCACACGAACAATGAAATTATTGTTACCCGAGAGACACTATCATCTGCTATAGAAAAATTGCCCACAAAAAAATTCTTAAGAACCCATCGCTCATACATAGTTGCTGTGCAAAAAATAAATAGCTACACAAATGAGCACATCACTATAGATAAAACCGTTATCCCTATAAGTAGAAGCTATCGAGATACAACGCTTCAGTCATTAAGTTCTATAAAATAACGCAGTTTATTGCGTACCTTTGCAAGCCTTTAAAAGTCTTAACGACTGAGGTAAAAATAATGTGTTGATTACGCTTTCGCGAAAGCGTAAAAGACCCCATTAAAAGGAGTACCGCATACTATGAAAACAGAATTAGAAAGACAATTAGACCAAATTGAAGCAATAGGTGATGACCACATAGGGACCAGCGCGGTTACCCCATTGCGTGCAGATGCTTTTGAAATGAGCAATGCAGATAAACTTGCAAGCATCCAGAAGGACGTCGCTCACATTATGGAAACCCTAGGGCTAGATATGACAGACGACAGCCTTAAAGGAACACCAAAACGTGTGGCAAAGATGTTTGTAAACGAGATATTTTCTGGTTTACATCCTGATAATAAGCCTAATGTTTCAGTATTTGATAATAATTACAAATACGGAGAGATGCTAGTTGAAAAAAACATCACAGTATACTCTACCTGTGAGCATCACTTACTACCTATAGTAGGTCGTGCACACGTAGCATACATCTCAAACGGAACAGTAGTAGGGCTTAGTAAAATGAACCGCATTGTAGACTACTATGCAAAGCGTCCTCAAGTACAAGAACGACTCACTATGCAAATCGTGCAAGAATTACAACGTGCTATGGGCACAGAAGATGTAGCCTGCGTTATAGATGCAAAGCACCTTTGTGTAAACAGCCGTGGTATACGTGATATAGAAAGTAGCACGGTAACTAGCGAGTTTGGCGGGAAGTTTAAAGAAGAAGCTACACGTAGAGAATTTTTAGACTACATCAAGCTAGACACAGATTTTTAAGAAGCTATAGCTTGCTTATACATACCTATAAAAAAGCGGTTTCTTTTTAGTGACCGCTTTTTGAGTTTTACAATTAAGATATTTACCTTCGTTACACACATAAATAGCACATAAAATGCCTTTATACCAAGATCAAGAACTCACAGTTTACAATTCGCTTTCTGGAAAGAAAGAAATCTTCACACCCCTACTTGAGGGTTATGTAGGTATGTATGTGTGCGGTCCTACGGTATATAGTAATGTACATTTAGGTAATGTGCGCACCTTTATGAGTTTTGATATGATATTTAGATATCTCAAACACTTAGGCTATAAAGTGCGCTATGTGCGTAATATTACAGATGCTGGTCACCTCACAGATGATGCAGATCAAGGAGAAGATAAGATTGCAAAAAAAGCAAGACTAGAGCAAATTGAGCCTATGGAAGTTGTACAGAAGTACACGCTAGACTTTCACGACATTCTCAATAAATTTAATTTCTTACCTCCTAGTATAGAACCTACAGCTACAGGTCACATCATAGAGCAAATAGAAATAATCAAAAAGATTATAGACAACGGGTATGCTTATGAGAAAAATGGCTCTGTATACTTTGATGTAATAAAATTTAATGAAGACCACGAGTATGGTAAACTTTCTGGCCGGAAGCTAGAAGATATGATTACAAACACTCGTGCCCTTAGTGCGCAAGATGAGAAGAATAATCCTCAAGATTTTGCACTTTGGAAAAAAGCCGAACCTGAGCACATAATGCGCTGGCCTAGCCCGTGGGGTGATGGCTTCCCAGGGTGGCACCTAGAGTGTACTGCAATGAGTACAAAATATCTAGGAGAACAGTTTGATATACACGGTGGTGGTATGGATCTTAAGTTCCCTCATCACGAGTGTGAGATTGCTCAAAATGAAGCTGCAATAGGTACAGAGCCTGTAAAGTACTGGCTACACGCAAATATGCTCACTCTTAACGGCCAGAAAATGGCAAAGAGTACTGGTAACAGTATCAACCCAGGTGAGATTTTTACAGGAGACAGTCCACACTTAACAAAAGGATTTGCTCCTAGCGTTGCACGGTTTTTCATCTTACAGAGTAGCTACCGTAGCATTATGGACTTCTCAAACGATGCATTACTAGCGAGTGAAAAAGGTTTTAACAGACTAATGGAAGCGCTTAAGATTGCAAAAAATCTAGACACATCTAAAGAAAGTAGCTTTAATGTAAACGACTGGAAGGCGTCTTGCTACGCCGCGATGAATGACGATTTTAACACTCCGATACTCATTGCACATCTTTTTGATGCAGTAAAGCGAATACACCTTATTAAAGACGGAAAAGTAACCATAACTGCAAGTGATCTTAAGTTATTACTTGAGACGATTAATGCTTTCGTTTTTGACGTACTTGGACTTGAAGACAATAACGCTTTCGCGAAAGCGGACGATTCAAAATTAAGTGGCACGGTAGAGTTACTTATAAAACTTCGTAAAGAAGCACGTGAAAACAAAGATTTTGCACTAAGCGACAAAATACGAGATGAACTTTTAGAGCTAGGAATTCAACTGAAAGATGGTCGTGAGGGTACTACCTTTACTGTAAACTAATGGCTTCTGCAAAGAAAATAGCAATTGCTCCCTTTTTAGGAATCATCTGGTTTTACCAAAAATTTATCTCCTCGTGGACACCTAGCACCTGTCGCTACTCACCCACTTGCTCTCATTACACCAAGACGGCTTTACAAAGGCACGGACTTTTAACAGGTGGAAAGCTGGCATTAAAACGTATTTTATCTTGCCATCCTTGGGGTGGCCAAGGATATGACCCAGTTCCCGAAAAAGAAGAAGTAAATAATATGTAATCCCTTTTAAAATCTGCTATTAAGGTTTTAAATTGCTTACTTAAATAAACAACACTTACTCAGTCATAATTGGAGTAATTAACAAATATTCTGAGTAGCCAATAATCCCAACATATGCTCGCATTAAAATTTACGTGGAATCCAGTATCAGGACTAGATCTAGGCTTTATTACCATCCATTTTTATAGCTTAATGTTTGTAGTTGCATTCTCATTGGGTTTCTATTTAATGAAAAAAATGTTTCAGCGTGAGGATGTTGCTATTGAGAAACTAGACAGTTTATTTATTTATGCTGTAGTCTCTATTCTTTTAGGAGCACGACTAGGTCACGTTTTCTTTTATCAAACAGAATTACTTTGGGAAGACCCGCTTTCTGTGTTGTTACCATTTAGGTTTGTCCCAGAATTTGAGTTTACCGGTTTTAGAGGTCTTGCCAGTCATGGAGCCGCAATGGCCACCATTTTCGGGCTATACTTATATAACAAAAAAGTGTTGCACAAATCAGTTTTATGGATCTTAGATCGTGTAGTAATCACTTGTGCTTCTGGAGCTGTGTTTGTGCGCATAGGGAACTTTTTAAACTCAGAGATGGTGGGGAAGGTTACAGATGGTCCACTAGGCATACAGTTTGTGCAAGATGAGATTTCTGAGCGACGAGCAGTATCACTCACTAATATTCCTAATCCAGCACAAGCATATCAAGCGCTAACTAGCGACCCTCAATTTGCAGATATCATAAGCACTATACCGTTTAGATATCCTGGACAGCTCATGGAGGCTTTTGGGTATGTGTTTGTATTCCTTATCTTATTTATTCTATACTGGAAGACAGACGCCCGCAAGAAATCAGGATTTTTATTCGGTTTATTCTTATTACTACTCATGGGCGTGCGTTTTATAGTAGAAAACTTTAAACGTGAGCAGGTGGAGAATCGGGAAGATTGGATATTTAATTTGAACACAGGTCAGGTATTAAGTATTCCTTTTATACTAATAGGCCTATATTTTGTAATCACATCATTTACTAAAAAAACATCTTATGAAGCTTCGTAACGCTGCTTACATTTCGCTTTTCTCAATTCTTCTTACTGGAGTAAGTTGCAAAAATAATAACAACCCAGATAGCATAATCTCTGTTGAGAAACCGTCTTTTAAAAAAGAAGGAGAGCTTACACTTATAAAAGCTTCTGGACAAGTAATACGTACGATAGATATAGAAGTAGCAGACACTGCATACGAGCAAGAAGTAGATCTTAAAAATAGAGATAGACTTCTACCACATCAAGGAGTCCTTTTTCTATATCCACAAGAAGAATTAAGAGGATATTATATGACTGACATTAGATTCCCTCTAGATCTTATACACATAAACGCAGAGAATGTGATTGTGAGTTTTTCTGAAAACACTACACCGCTAGATGATAAGACATTCTTACCTTCACAAGTACCTTCGCAGCTAGTTTTAAAGATTAACGGTGGCCTATCTGAAGAGTGGGTTATTGAGGTAGGAGATCGGGTAGAATGGAAGCTTCTTTAATACACTGCAAACTATCTTAATTTAATATAAAGCCCTCTAAACAGAGGGCTTTTCTTTTACAGAGTATTACTGAGTAGATCTAGATACTAGAAGCATAGACAACGCCGCTTTACTACAAAAAAGTAATCATGCTTTCCTATTAAGTAGCGGTAGCAGCCTTGTATTATTAACTAAGAATATATCTTATCAAACATTCTGAACAACAAAAAACCCGCTTCTATTGAGAAGCGGGTTTTTATATATTGTAAAGTATAACTTATTTCTTAGCTAAGAAATCGCTTACTTGGTCTGGAGCCATTACTGCTTCCACAAATGTATAAGCTCCAGATTTTGGAGACTTTACCATTTTTATCGCTTTAGTTAAACGCTTTGATCCTGTCTGTAAAGATGCTACTGATTTCTTTGCCATAACTTATTTGATTTCTTTATGAACAGTCATCTTCTTCAATACGTTGTTGAATTTCTTCAACTCCATACGATCCGGTGTGTTCTTTTTGTTTTTAGTCGTGATATATCTTGACGTTCCTGGTTGACCAGTCGCTTTGTGCTCAGTGCACTCTAAGATTACCTGTACTCTATTCCCTTTCTTTGCCATCTCGGTGTTTCTTTATGGGATTATTTAGTTAAGAATCCGTTTGCGCGTGCCTCTTTAACAACCGCATCGATTCCTTTCTTATTGATATTTTTTAACGCAGACGTTGATACTTTCAACGTGATCCACTTATCTTCTGCTGGAAGGTAAAAACGTTTTTTCATAAGATTCACGTTAAATTTACGCTTCGTCTTATTCATCGCGTGGGAAACATTGTTTCCTACCATTGCTTTTTTACCTGTAAGCTCACAAACTCTAGACATTCCTAAAACTTTAAATAGTTATTTCAAAACAGGCTGCAAAAATACGTAATTTTATATCTCACTACAAAACTTATTTGTACTTTTTTTTCTGTTTCTTCAAGTGATTTTCACTTTTCTTTACTTCTACTCTTTTTTATGCACTACGCAAGTACTAGAATGGCACTTTTTCGCGAAAGCATACTTTTAATATAATTTTTACTTAGAAAGTAACTCTTCCTTAAGTAACTCTAAGGCTTTATTTACAGCCTTACCTATTACTCGTTCTCTATGATTACCCATCATAAAATGATGCGCTGTCACGCCCTTCTCTGTAGCTATACCTATATAAACTGTCCCTACCTCTGCATCACTGTCGCCTTTTAATGGCCCTGCATTACCCGTGGTAGAAATACCTATATCAGACTTGTAAAGTTTTCTGGCATTTACGGCCATTTGCTCTGCTACCTGTGCGCTTACAACAGAATGTTTTTTGATAACTTCTGGATCTACACCCAAAATATCAACTTTAGACTGTGTAGCATATGTCACCAGACTTCCTTTTAGGTATCCTGAAGCACCACTGTGTGCTGTAAATCGCTCTACCATCTGCCCTCCTGTACAACTCTCTGCTATTGCGAGTGTTTTACCTTTTTCGACAAATAATCCCGCTACAACCTGCTCAAATTCACCATCACTTTCATATCCAACAAAAATATCGTCTATATACGGTAACAACTTATCTGCTTGTTCTTGCATAGCGGCCTCAACCACTTCCTTATATAAACCTGAGGTTGATAGGCGTAAACGTACTCTACCTAATGAAGGGAGGTAAGCTAGTTTAATTTCATCTGGCAGTTCATTCTCAAAACGCTCTATCCTTTCGGCGATGGCACTTTCACCCATTCCGTAAGTTAAAAACGTTTTATGAAGTATGTAAGGGAGTTTAAACTGCTTTTGTAAACGTGGTAGCACTTCATTTTCCATAAGCCCCTTCATTTCATAAGGAACACCGGGCATAGAGACAAATATTGTATTATCATTCTCAATCCACATTCCCGGAGCAGTACCAAATTCATTTACTAACACCTCAGCCTTACTAGGCACCATAGCTTGTGTTTTATTTGCATCAAGCATTGGCTTTTTAATATATTCTTTAAAAAGATGCGCTACATGATCTAGCACTCCTTGATTAAGCACTAACTCATCATTAAAGTACTTACAAATAGTATGCTTTGTAATATCATCCTTAGTAGGACCTAGGCCGCCTGTAACAATTACAAGATCTGCTCTAGATTGGGCTGCGGCAAATGCCTCTAGTATATGACTCTCATCATCTTGGATAGAAGTAATCTGATAGATAGAAACTCCTATTTTATTAAGAGCCGAAGATATAAAAGCACTATTTGTATCTACAATCTGGCCTATGAGAATCTCATCGCCTATGGTTATAATTTCTGCGTTCATCTAGAAGTCTTCTTGAAGCTCTGCAATTACGGTTCCTAAGGTAGAAGTTATATCATCCAGCTTAGACTGTATTGCAGATGTAGGCTTGTTGCTATCGCTCCACTTCTCCATTGCTTTGATTTGATCCAGTAAATCAATCCCAAACATATCGAGATTAGGTTTCATTTTATGTGCAAATTGATATGCCATCTTATGATTATTATTTTCGATAGCACTTTGCATAGACTCTAAATCTGGCGGAATTTCTTGTAAGAATGTCGCCACGATAACGCCTACAAAATCCTCATCACCACCAGCAATCTCTCTTACTTTTTCTAGATTATAATGTCTCAACATGTCTTATTTTACGTTTATAGAGAACATCTCTGTTTCTCCTATATACCCTTTTAATTTATCGTTTTCTTGTACTCGCGCAACTCCAGCCGGAGTACCCGTAAATATAACATCTCCTATCTTAAGTGTAAAATACTGAGACACATAACTTATTAATTCATCTATTTTCCATAGCATTTCACTAGTAGCACCTTCTTGCACTACATGACCGTTATTCTCTAAACGAAACGAAATATCATCTACAGAGTTAAAGTCTGACACAGGCAACCACTTAGGACTTATCACAGCAGCACCGTCAAAACCTTTTGCCTTTTCCCATGGCAATCCTTTTTCTTTGAGCTGTGCTTGCAAATCACGAGCCGTAAAGTCAATACCTAACCCTATCTCATCATAATAGCTACTAGCATATTTCTTATCTATATACTTCCCTATCTTCTTGATTTTTACAAGAATTTCCACCTCATGATGCACATCATTAGAAAATGGTGGTATCACAAAAGGATGTTTACTTAATAATATAGAAGAATCTGGTTTTAAAAAAACCACAGGATGTTCTGGGCGTTCATTCTCAAGCTCTGCTATATGCTTTGCATAATTACGACCTATACATATAAGTTTCATAAACTATCCTTTAGTATTAAGTTTGCGCAGTTTTATTGCCGTCAGCACTTTCTTAGTGTAAAGGGGAAAATCTGCATTTTGAATCCAGCCAAAATATCCAGGTTCATTATCTAGCACCTCTTCTACTTTTTTTCCTTTGTGTTTTCCAAAGGTAAAGATCTCTATACCATCCTTATCATACCCTATAAATCCAGCAAAATCTGCTTGCTTTTTACGCGTACTAAAATCGCCTAAGAATTTCATATCATTCTCCAGCTCATCATATCTATCCAGCTGTGATTTTAACACTTCATAGGTAGCCCAAGTATCTGCAGAGGCGCTGTGCGCATTAGTAAGGTCCTTACCACAATAAAACTTATAAGCCGCCACAAGTGTGCGTTGCTCCATCTTGTGAAAAATATTCTGCACATCAATGGCATTTCGATTTTTCATATCAAAATCAATACCTGATCGCAGTAACTCTTCTACTAGTAATGGGATGTCAAATCTATTTGAATTAAATCCCGCGAGATCTGAATCTTTTATAATATCATGAACATCCTTTGCACGAGCCGCAAACGTAGGCTTATCTGCCACATCTGCATCACTTATTCCATGCACCGCAGTTGTTGCCGCAGGAATAGGCACAGTAGGATTTATACGTTCTGTAAACTCCTCTTCCCTCCCATCTGGAAAAACTTTAAGTATAGATATCTCAACAATTCTGTCTTTGGCTACATTAATTCCAGTAGTCTCAAGGTCAAAAAAGCAAATCGGTCTTGTAATTTTTAATTGCATAGCACAAAAATACTTGTTTCAAACTACAAAATTAACTCCCTCTTTCATTAAAAATTGGAGATTCTCTATCTTGGTACATCTTTTGATTTTAAGATAATTATGAAAAATAAACTTTTACTGTTAGCCTTTTTAATTTTCGCTTTCGCGAAAATGGGAACCGCACAAAACTCCCCTTTCACCACAGATGATGTCTCTGGTGTTTATAGTAAGGGGGTTGACACCACCTCAGAGAACGCTAAATTTGATACAAGTACAAAATTCACAAAATCACTTACCTTAGCACCCAACGGCAGATTTGAGTATCACAATTTTAGACAACATAAAGGTCAAGAAGAAGAGCACTGGTGGGCACGCGGTAACTGGAAACTTGAGGGTAAAGTTGTTGTTTTTACAACTACCGAAGATGATATAAACGATCAATTTACAATTGATTTAAACAATACAAAAGCGCGCTTCTTTAAGAAGTCTCCTCGCAATAAATCGCCTAAAATTCAGCCTACATATATTCAGTTTTTCGAATCTGACTACTCACTCACTAAGAATTTAAAACTTCCTAAAACAGATGAATAGATTACAACTATTATTTTTTATAGCCTTGGTGTCAGGGTTTCAATTTTTCGCGAAAGCGCAACAAAACAACACACCTCCTGTCGAATTGATAGAAGATAAACAAGCAAAAAGATGGTTACTCTATGCTCAAAACAACACAGATGAAGAGCAAGAGGCTTTCCTAATCGTGCAGGGAGAAGGCTTTAGAAGAAGCGCAGATAGGCCTGTGATAAAAAAACTCCCACCCAACTCAAAAGTTCTCATGATTACACTTATCCCTCTCAAAGGAGTGGAGCCTACCTACACTAAGATTTTTACTTATGAGAACGAATTACAAGACATCTCTACCAGAAAAGGAGCAGACAAAGAGGAGTTTGTAAACATAAGACCCCTAAAGGATGATGAACTCACCGTATTTACAGAGCCAGATTGCGAGAAATGTAAGTTGCTCACAGATTTTTTAAATAAAAATCATTACAAATACCGTGTGCTGGATGTAAGTACTAACAACAAGGTGAATGACTTTATGTTTGATCATCTCAAAACCTCTAGTTATAAAGGTGGGATTATAGACTTGCCCGTTGTAATGTTTGAAGGCAGAAAGCACTGGAGTATTGTAGATATTAAAAACTTTATACGCGAGTATGACTGGAAAGGATTAAAAAAGAACTAATCTATATAGCTCAGCTATTATTAAGTTTATAAAACAAGAAAGGCGCAACTCACGTTGCGCCTTTGGCTTATATAGTTTTGATCGCTTTACTTATACTTCGCGATTTACATCAAATCCTTCTAGATACTCAGCAACACGTTTTACAAACTGCCCGCCCAGTGCTCCATTTACCACACGGTGGTCATAAGAGTGTGAAAGGTACATTTTCATACGTATCCCGATAAAATCTCCATCTGGAGTTTCTATTACCGCAGGTACTTTACGTATTGCTCCTAGCGCAAGAATTGCAACTTGCGGCTGATTGATAATAGGAGTTCCCATGATAGACCCAAAGGTTCCTACATTTGTTACCGTATAAGTTCCTCCAGCAGTATCATCTGGTTTTAATTTTCCATCCCTAGCACGTCCCGCAAGATCATTAACAGACTTTGCCATCCCTACGAGATTAAGTTGGTCTGCATTTTTTATTACAGGTACTATAAGATTACCATCTGGTAAAGCGGCTGCCATACCTAGGTTTATATTTTTACGTTTTATGATTTTATCACCATCTACGGCAATATTAATCATAGGGAAATCACGTATAGCTTTTGCTACAGCCTCCATAAATATAGGAGTAAAGGTTAAATTCTGACCTTCTTTTGCCTTAAAGCTATCCTTGTGTTTCTTTCTCCAGTTCCAGATGTTTGTTACATCTGCTTCAATAAAAGATTGAACGTGTGCACTTGTTTGTACAGATGCGACCATGTGATGCGATATGAGTTTACCCATACGTGTCATCTCTATAATCTCATCTTCACCATTTACACTTACTGGTGTTGCTTTTACTGCTGGAGCAGCCTTAGCAGCAGGTGCTTGTTTTTGTGCAGCTGGTTTAGCCGGAGCTGTACCACGAGTAGAAAGATATGTCAACATATCATCCTTAGTCACTCTACCATCTTTACCTGTCCCTGCAATGGCATCTAGCTCTGCTTGATCAATACCTTCTTCCTTAGCCATGTTACGCACCAGTGGTGAGTAAAAACGGTCTCCAGAACTTACAGGTGCAGCTACTGCGTCTTTTGCTGCAGTTACAGTTTGAGCGACTGCAGCAACTGCAACCTCTTCTTTTTTAGTTTCTTTTTGAGCAGGCGCTGGTGTAGCGTCACCGCTTCCTTCTCCTTCGGTTTCTATAATAGCAATAGTCTGCCCTACCTCAACAACATCATCTACTTCAAACAGTTTTTCTATTAAAACACCGTCTACTTCACTAGGAACTTCACTATCTACCTTATCTGTAGCGATCTCTAATACAGGCTCATCTGCCTCTATAGTATCTCCTACTTCTTTTAACCAAGTTGTAAGCGTTGCCTCTGCAACACTCTCTCCCATTTTTGGTAGCTTTAATTCAAATCTTGCCATATTCGTAAAATGTAGCTGTTTTTAATACTCGTTTTTGCAAAAATAGTAATTAAATCAATCCAATAGTGATTATAAAGTACTAATCTCTATTAAACACAATCACGTCACCCTTCCCTACACTACTATTACTGCCTATTGCAAAAGTACCATTTTTAGGAATGATTTTATAGGTAGCACCACTACCCTCATGTGTTATAATTTCCTTAATTATGTCGCTATAGCCTATATATGTAGCATCAAACACTAGCTCTTGTCCTTCTTTTGGAACACACATAGCGCTTATCATAGACACTGGTTTTGTTACCGCTTTCGCGAAAGCGTCACTTAAAAACTTATTATCCGTAAGCAACAAATACTCCTGCACATAACACTCACCACCAGCAAGATTAGATTGTAAATACTTTTTATAAAACCCAGCCTTAAACTTTGCTAAGCTCACACCAACATTCACAAGAAAACCTTTGAACACATTATCGCCAAAGTGCTTTTCATAAAACAATTGCATCGCTCCATAAAAACACTTTCTATAATGCTCATCCCTTACTGTGCTCTCTCCTTTAAAATGTAGTATCGCCTCATCGCCTACGTAGTAATTGCCATAACCAGCCTTTGTAATGGTGTAAGACAAGTCTATATCTTCACCGAACATAAAATAGCGTTCATCAAAGCCCCCTACTTCTTTGTAGAGTTTGCGAGACATAAACATAAATGCTCCCACTAGAATAGAAACCTCCCCCCTAGCATCACTAGCTATATGAGTGGCATAATAAGAAGATCCGTAACCCATCATCTTACTTAAAGCAACTTTGAGAGTGGGAACATTGCGTTTACTTTCTGGCAGATAAGCTCCTCTTCCATTTACAAGACGGACTCCTTGTGCTCCTTTATATTGATCTGAAGCTATTTCTAACAAACATGTAAACACACTTGAAGGCACCACCGTATCAGGGTTAAGAATACATATATGAGTTCCTTGCGCTATGTCAACCCCTTGATTATTTGCAGATGAAAAGCCAACATTATTGTCATTAGCAATAATCTTTACCTCAGGAAACTTCTCCTTGACCATTTGCACACTTCCATCTACAGAGGCATTATCAACTACTATAATCTCTGCATCAATTAAAGCTACAGCTTCCTGTACACTGTCCAGGCATAGCTCTAGATAGTGCATGACATTATAACTTACAATGATTATGGATAGTTGCAAAAAGCTTAAAGGAATTTAATAAGTTTTACTGTGTACAATCGATAGCGACATGGTTGAAAATTTACCAATTGACAATATATTAATTTAATTCTTTAAAGAATTTTCAAAAGGAATGCGATGTAAGATACTTCTTCCTAGGGTAACCTCATCTGCATACTCAAGCTCATCACCTACAGAAATACCGCGGGCAATGGTAGAGGTCTTAATATCATAAGCCTCAAGCTGTCTATAAATATAGAAGTTTGTAGTGTCCCCCTCCATTGTAGAGCTCAATGCAAAAATCACCTCCTTTAACTCTCCGCTTTTTGCTCTATCTATGAGTGAAAAGATATTTAAATCCTGAGGCCCTATACCATCCAGCGGACTGATTTTACCTCCTAGCACGTGGTATAACCCACGATACTGACTGGTATTCTCTATCGCCATTACATCCCTTACGTCTTCTACCACACAAACTATGCTTTCATCCCTATTAGGATTTGAGCATATCTCGCATAATACCACATCTGAGATATTGTGACACTTTTTACAGAACTTAATAGTATCGCGCATTGTATTTAACGCTTCTGTAAGGTGGTGAGTTTGTGTTTCTGGCTGTCGTAATAAGTGTAATACTAATCGTAATGCAGTACGCTTACCTACTCCTGGGAGTTGAGACATTTCATAGACTGCATTTTCAAGAAGTTTTGAAGAGAATTCCATAGTTGTAAAGATAACTCTTTAGTGACGTTATGTAAAAATCTCTTAGATTATAGACGCTCTAATTCTTATCCTCCAGTAGCGGTACAAATCTAAATTCTCCGTATTCCTTTTTCTCAAAAGAAGTGGCAGAAGTTCGTACGTAGCGTTGCATAATTTGAGGATCATCACCTACAGGTATGATAAGTCTACCCCCTATCTTGAGTTGAGCGAGTAGGGGTTTTGGAACAAACGGAGCTCCAGCCGTCACTATAATACTATCAAAAGGTGCATAAGACGGTAATCCCTTGTACCCATCACCAAAACTTAAAAAACGAGGTCTATATCCTAGCTTAGTCAGAAACAACTTTGTTTTCTTATACAACTCTTGCTGGCGTTCTATGGAATATACTTTGGCTCCTAGTTCACAAAGCACAGCAGTTTGGTAACCACTTCCAGTCCCTATCTCAAGAACTTGGTCTCCTTTTTTAATTTCCATTAACTCACTTTGAAAAGCGACTGTATATGGTTGTGAGATGGTTTGATCTGCAGCGATAGGAAACGCTTTGTCTTGATATGCGTGATGCTCAAAACTACTATCCATAAAAAAATGACGCGGAATCTTCCCAATCGCTTTAAGAACAAGATCATTGGTGATTCCCTTATCTCTCAATATTTGAACAAGTTGACGGCGTTTTCCTTGGTGGCGAGTAGTATCTTTCATGAATTACTAAATTAGAAGAAAAGTTGGAAATTTAACATATCTCTAGCTAAGATTTTACACCCATTTTAAAAAAATATTCTTTGAAGAAATGTGTATGCTCTCAAAAAGTATCTAAAACCTTATTTTTGTATAAAAATCAAACACTATGCTTAAAGCTGGCGTACTAGGTGCTGGACACTTAGGAAAAATACACTTAAAACTTCTTAAACTTTCTGAACACTACGATCTTGTAGGGTTTTATGACACCTCAAAAGAGGTTAGAGATGCCATCTCTCAAGAATTTGGCTACACTGCTTTTGAGACCGAAGAAGATTTAATCAACGCCTGTGATATGGTAGATGTAGTGACCCCTACTACCTTCCACTATGCAAGTGCCGAAAAAGTAATCAAAGCTGGAAAGCACCTCTTTATTGAAAAACCAATAACAACTACCGTTGATGAGGCAGAAAAACTACTCACACTTGCAGAAGAACACAACGTTCTAGGGCAAGTAGGTCATGTAGAGCGCTTCAATCCGGCATTTATGTCTGTGAGTCACTCCATTAAGAGCCCTATGTTTATCGAGGCACATAGACTTGCAGAATTTAATCCAAGAGGAACAGATGTCCCCGTGGTTTTAGACCTTATGATACATGACATTGATGCAATACTAAGTGTTGTAAATAGTCCTGTAAAAAGTGTCAATGCGAGTGGTGTATCTGTTATATCAGAAACTCCAGATATTGCAAATGCCCGTATTGAGTTTGAAAACGGATGTGTTGCAAACCTAACCGCGAGCCGCATCTCTATGAAAAACATGCGTAAAGCACGTTTCTTTCAGAAAGACGCATATATTTCGGTAGATTTTCTTGAGAAAAAAGTAGAGGTTGTAAAAATGAAAGACGCTCCAGAATCTCCAGATGATTTTGCAATGATTCTTCAGAATGCAGAAGGAATCAAGAAGCAAATTTATTTTGACAATCCAGATGTACCTAGCAATAACGCAATACTTGATGAGCTAGACGCTTTCGCGAAAGCAATAAAAGAAAACACCACCCCAATCGTATCATTGAAGGCTGGAACAGAAGCTTTACGAGTAGCAAAAATGATTATTGCAGATTTTTAAATAAAAACAATCATCTACCAATTAAAACACTCAATTAGGTCTAACATGAAAACAAACTACTTGACACTTCTGCTAATTGCGGCGCTATTCATAACAGCCTGCTCTTCAGATGATGAAACTGTTTCAACAGAAGAAAACAACAACGCCTTACAATACACTAAAACTACGATAACAATTGACGAGGTTACAAGTGATTTTCAGCTATATGAATACCAAAATTCTGGAAGACTTTTTAAAATCACTCAATATGCCGACCTAGGATACTCAACCAGCGAAGCATTTTTTGAAGGTGATAATAGATTCCCATATAGGATAGTAAGATCTGAATATAATCAAAATCAAGAAAGCATTATCAGAAGCGACTATTTTATAGAGTTAGCAGATAACAAACTAGTTTTGACGGATTCTCAAAGTCCTGTAGTAATGGAGATACTCTTTACAGGAAAATATATAGACAGCGAACTTTTTTCTGTTACTGAGACAGGTTTTGAACGCGAAACCATTTTCACACGAAACTCTGATAATAACCTCATAAATCAAACTGAAGGAAATGAATTAGACATCACATACTCTGATTTTGACACAAACCATTTTAAAGATCCATTAGGTGGTGCTGTTTCAGAAACAAATCATATTTTGTATGCACTTCTTGATTTAGAAGAGAGTAAAAATACACCACTTACATCAGAAGCTTTTGGTGTATCACAAACTACTGAGCTCATTTATGACGGAGATTATGTTGTAGGATATATCGAATATGATGGAAGTACAGAGATACTTCTTGAGCATACTTATGAGTAAAATCCTTTAAGTAGAAGGAACTTTTTTAATTATGAAAATTAACTTATTAGTTTGAATTCTGTAAAGAATACGACACCATTCAAAATTTTATATAAAATGAAAAACATAGCAGTTATAGGAGCAGGAACAATGGGCAATGGTATTGCTCACACTTTTGCTCAAAGTGGTTACCAAGTTCAACTAGTAGATATCTCTCAAGATTCTCTAGACCGTGGGATTACTACTATCTCAAAAAACCTAGATAGAATGGTTGCCAAAGAGCGTATTACCGCTATAGAAAAGCAGCAAACTCTTGACAACATAACTACATATACAAACCTTGCAGAAGGCGTTAAGAATGCGGAGCTTGTAGTTGAAGCCGCTACCGAAAACGTAGATTTAAAATTAAAGATTTTTGAATCTCTAGATGAAGCCACAAGTGACTCATGCATACTTGCTACAAACACATCTTCTATTTCAATTACTCAGATTGCGGCTGTTACAGAACGTCCAGACCAAGTAATAGGAATGCACTTTATGAATCCTGTGCCTATCATGAAACTTGTAGAAATCATAAGAGGTTATAATACGAGTGACCTTACTACAAAGACCATCATGGAACTTTCTGAAAAGCTAGGTAAAGTACCAGTGGAGGTTAACGATTACCCAGGATTTGTAGCAAATCGCATCCTTATGCCTATGATTAATGAGGCTATAGAAACGCTATACAACGGTGTGGCTGGTGTTTATGAAATAGACACAGTTATGAAACTAGGGATGGCACACCCTATGGGACCATTACAACTTGCAGATTTTATAGGTCTAGATGTTTGTCTATCAATCCTAGAGGTAATGCACGACGGCTTTAAAAATCCAAAATATGCACCTTGCCCGCTCTTAGTAAACATGGTGAGAGCTGGAAAATTAGGAGTGAAGTCTGGTGAAGGTTTTTACGACTATAAAGAAAGTCGCAAGGCAGAGAAAGTCGCAGCGATGTTTGCTTCATAATCTCAAAAAGACTCATAACTTGATAAAGGCGCATTGTTTTGCGCCTTAAGTACATATAACATGGCAAAAATTCTCCCATTCCGTGCGGTAAGACCTACTAGAGACAAAGTAGGGCTGGTTGCTACACGCGCCTACCAATTTTATGATCAAGTAGGACGCGACCACAGAATGGCACAAAATCCGTTCTCATTCTTACATATTATCAACCCAGGATATAAATTTCAAAAAGAAATCACCGGGAAAAAACGTTTTGAACTTGTGCGCAATCGCTATCAAGAATTTAAAGATGATGGTGTCTTTGTTAAGGAAGAGCAACCTGCATTTTATGTATATAGAATTGTAGATAGAGAAAAGAATACCTTTTGTGGTATTGTAGCTAGCGCTTCTGTAGAAGACTATGAGAAGGATATTATAAAAAAACACGAAGACACGCTAGAAGACCGCGAGACTCTTTTTACAGAATACCTAGACACTGTAGGCTTTAATGCAGAAGCTGTATTGCTCACTTATAAAAACTCTGATGAGATTGAGAGCATTCTCAACAATGTAATGAGCGATCGCGCCGAGTATGAATTTACAACCACTTATCGCGACACACATTACTTATGGCCAGTAACAGACACGGCGACTATAGAAAAGCTGCAACATGCTTTTGCTAGCATGGATAGTCTCTACATTGCAGATGGTCATCATAGATCTTCTTCCTCTGCCTTACTTTCTAAAAAACACATTAAAGATCAAGAAAGCTACCATTCATTTATGAGCTTCCTCATACCTGAATCAGAGTTACTCATTTATGAATTCAATAGACTTATAAAGGACCTTAACGGTCTGAGTAAAGAAGCTTTTTTAATAGCACTAGACAGCAAGTTTAGAATTGAGAATCGAGGAACCACTCCTTATAAACCATCAAAGAAACATCACTTTAACATGTATCTGGATGGTGAGTATTACAGCCTCTACTTAAGACATAGCTTGCGCACTTTTGACACTCCGCTAGATAGACTAGACACTCACATATTATACGAAACGGTACTTAAACCTATTTTAGGAATCATAGATTTGAGAAATGATGACCGCATAGTATATGTAGATGGAAGGCGTGATATCTCTAGCTTAACAGATCGTATAGATAGTAAGGAATATGCAGTGAGCTTTGGTATGCTTCCAGTAACTATCAATGAGCTAAAAGAAATAGCAGACGCTGGATTAAAAATGCCACCAAAAAGTACGTATATTGAACCTAAACTACGCAGCGGCGTAACCATTTACGAATTTTAATGAGTATAGCAGAAAATATCTTACGCTTTCGCGGAAACATTCCTTCACATGTTACTCTTGTAGCTGTTTCAAAAACAAAACCTGTTTCAGACCTTATGGAGGCGTATGAAACTGGCCAACGCATTTTTGGAGAGAATAAAATTCAAGAAATGACAGACAAGTGGGAAGAAATGCCCAAAGATATACAGTGGCACATGATAGGTCACGTTCAAACCAATAAAGTAAAATTTATGGCTCCATACGTGAGCCTTATACATGCTGTAGATCGTTTAAAACTTATTAAAGAAGTAAACAAACAAGCAGCAGCAAATAACCGAGTAATTGATATACTTATTCAGATTAAGATTGCTCGTGAAGATTCAAAATTTGGTATGGCAGTGCAGGATGCGGTCAAGCTTTTTGAAGAAAACACATTAGATAATTATCCACATGTAAATGTTGTTGGACTGATGGGAATGGCAACTTTTACAGATAACCAAGATCAAATTGCGGCAGAGTTTGAGTTGCTAGAAGGATTATTTTTACGCTTTCGCGAAAGCGCAAATCTTACCATACTATCCTCAGGAATGAGTGGTGATTATAAACTCGCAATTGACAAAGGGAGCACTATGATTAGAGTAGGAAGCAGTATTTTTGGTGCTAGATAACTTTAATTACTCTGACTTATATTTAAAATAACGTGATTCCCTAAAAACTGGAATTTTAAAAAATAGCATATTTACGCAATACTAGACATAGAAACCACTGGCGGTAAGTACAACGAAGAAGGTATAACAGAAATCGCCATTTATAAATTTGACGGACATCAAGTTGTAGACCAATTTATCACTCTCGTAAATCCAGAACGCCCCATACAAGCATTTGTAGTAGGACTTACTGGCATTAACAACGGGATGTTAAAAGATGCTCCAAAGTTTCATGAAATAGCAAAGCGTATTATTGAAATTACTGAGGGATGTATTATTGTGGCTCATAATGCCCAGTTTGACTATCGCATTTTAAGTCTAGAGTTTGACAGACTCGGATATCCGTTTGAAAGAACAACGCTATGCTCTGTAGAGCTCTCACAAGAGTTGCTCCCAGGTCATGATAGCTATAGCCTAGGCAAGTTAACGAAGGCACTAGGAATCGCGATGTCTAACAGACATAGAGCAGATGGAGATGCTATTGCCACAGTAAAGCTTTTTAAGCTACTCCTAGAAAAAGATCCAGAAAAGACAATTATAACCAAGGCCATACGCTCTTTCCCAAAAAAGCATATGGATACCAAACTCAAGGACCTCATAAGAAGCGTTCCTTCTGAGACTGGTGTATACTTTATGCATAATGTAAATGGAACCATCATTTACATAGGCAAAAGTAAAAACATGAAAAAACGCCTTACGCAACATTTTACTAATGATAATCGTAAGAGTAAGCAAATACAAGATCAGGTAGAAACGGTTACTTACCAGATTACAGGTACTGAGCTCATTGCACTTCTAAAGGAAAATGAAGAAATAAAACGCAAAAAGCCAAAGTTTAATAGAGCCTTACGTAGAACTAAATTTAAGGTACAGCTCACTCACTATACAGACAGTGAAGGCTATATACACCTTAAGACTGAAAGAGCAGATGCACGTAAGGAATCTATCACTACCTACAGCAACACCATGAGTGCCAAAGCTAATCTAGAGCGCATTATAGACTCGTATGATTTATGCCAAAATAAGACGCTGTACAATGAGAAGAATGGTAACTGCTTTAATTACACTATTAAAAAATGTAATGGCGCTTGTATAGGTGAAGAATCACCAGAATCTTATAATAAAAGGGTTCAGGCTTTTTTAGATAAGCACAGCTATACAAATAAGAGTATGGTGATTGTTGAGCGTGGTCGCACTTCAAATGAACGCTCTGTAGTACTTATAGAAGATGGGGTTTTTAAAGGGATAGGTTATTTTAAACCTGACTTCCAACTTAACAATCTAGAAACACTCAAAGCTATTATAACTCCCATGGAGGATAACAGAGATGCTAGACATATTATCCAAAGTTATTGTCGTAGTAGAAAACGACTTAAGATTATCCTGCTAGACCAGATCACTAACTAGCACAGAAAACACTATTTTTAAGCCACTGTATAAAAATTAGATATTTTGACAAAAGAGGGTACATCATTCTGGCGCAGGAAACTACATGATATTATTTACGAAGCAGATACACCTGCTGGAAAATTATTTGATGTAGTACTACTTGTTCTCATACTAGCAAGTATTGCATTAGTCATGCTGGAGAGTGTAAAGAGTTTAGATGCAAAATACCATGATGTTTTTGAGATAGGAGAATGGATTATCACCATCTTCTTCACGCTAGAATACTTTGCGAGAATTATAACGATAAAGAAACCTACAAAATATATTTTTAGCTTTTACGGGCTTATCGATTTCTTCTCAACGATACCACAATATCTTGCATTTTTCTTTATTGGTTCAAACGCCTTACTCACTGTAAGAGCACTGCGTCTCTTACGAGTATTTAGGATTTTAAAAATCACGAGATACGTAGGTGAGTCTAATAAGTTATCAAAGGCGCTACGAGATAGTAGAGCTAAGATTAGCATTTTCTTATTTGCCGTACTCATTCTGTGTATAATCGCTGGTACTATTATGTATATGGTAGAAGGAGAAGAAAGTGGTTTTTCAAGCATACCTGTAAGTGTTTACTGGTGTATTGTAACACTCACAACGGTAGGTTTTGGTGATATTGCACCCGTTACTCCACTTGGACAACTTATTGCTGCTGTCATCATGATTCTAGGATATGGTATTATTGCAGTACCTACAGGTATTGTAAGTGCAGAATATGCAAAAGACATGAGCTCAGAAAAAATCACGATAGATGGTGAAGATTATGTGCATATGAACACGCAAGCATGCGTAAACTGTAATGCAAAGAAACATCGTGATGACGCAGAGTTTTGTCATAAATGCGGACACACGCTTAATGTCTCACATGAGTAAATATCTCATCCCCATCGTAGGACCTACTGCAATAGGTAAAACTGCACTTTCTATTAAAGTTGCACAATATCTTAAGACAGAAATTCTATCTGCAGACTCTAGACAGTTTTTTAAAGAGATGTACATAGGTACCGCTGTTCCAGAACCTGAGGAACTCAACGCAGCTCCACATCACTTTATACAGCACCTTTCGGTAGATCAAGATTACAGTGTAGGTCATTTTGAAAAAGATGCTATCCAGAAAATTACGGCACTACATAAAAAATATGACACACTCGTTATGGTAGGTGGCTCAGGCATGTACGTGGATGCTGTCATTAATGGCTTAGATGAGTTTCCACCTGTAAAGGATGGTGTACGGGCAAAGCTCAAAGATTTACACGAGAGCGAAGGCATTGAAGCACTACAGGAACTTCTATTAGAAAAAGACCCAACATATTACGAGCAAGTTGATATACAGAACACACAGCGTGTCATTAGAGCTTTAGAGGTATGTCTTTCGGCAGATGAGCCATTTTCATTTTACAGAAATAGACCTAAACCTAAGCGCAATTTTGAAACCATCAAAATAGGATTACAAGCAGACCGTAAAATCATGTATGATCGTATTAATTTACGCGTAGATCTTATGATTAAAAATGGTCTGGTTGAAGAGGTGGAAAGTTTGCTTTCGCGAAAGCATAACAACGCCCTTATAACTGTAGGCTACAGAGAACTTTTTGAATATTTTGAAGGCACAGTTACTCTAGAGAGGGCTATTGAAAATATAAAAACAAATACCCGTCGTTTTGCAAAGCGACAAATGACCTGGTATCGTCGTGATGAGACTATCAATTGGTTTGACTACAAGACACCTTTTGAAGAAATAGCGTCTTTTATAAATAAAAAAACGCACCACTCATAGAGTGGTACGTTTTTATAGGTACACTAATATCGTTTATACCGATATTGGCTATTAGTCGTCTTTCTTCACAACCAGACGGAATCCCTCTCCGTGTATGTTTAAGATCTCTACAAGGTCATCCTTTTTAAGGTACTTACGTAGTTTTGCAATATATACATCCATACTTCTAGATGTAAAGTAATTATCATCTCTCCAGATTTTTGTAAGGGCTAGTTCACGTGGCATTAAATCATTTTCATGAAGTGCAAGCATGCGTAATAACTCATTTTCCTTAGGAGATAATTTTATAGGCTCTTCTTCTTTATACGTTAAGAAACGTAGCTTTGAATTTAAGTGGAAGTTACCAATATTGAATTCAAACTGCTTAGAATCTGCAACAGAATCAACAGATTTACGCTGTATGATTGCCTTAATTTTCATAAGAAGGACTTCACTATCAAATGGCTTGTTTAAGTAGTCATCTGCTCCTACTTTATATCCTTTAAGGACATCTTCTTTTAGCGCCTTAGCTGTCAAAAAGATGATAGGAATATCTTCATTCTTCTCTCTTATCTCTTTGGCTAGTGTAAATCCGTCTTTATAAGGCATCATTACATCGAGGATACAAAGATCGTAATCGTCTTTTTTGAATTTTTCAAATCCTTCCATACCGTTCTTTGCATGAGTGACATTGTAGTCATTCATCATAAGGTAATCTTTAAGAACTGTTCCGAAGTTCGGATCGTCCTCTACTAGTAAAATCTTTTTGTTTTCAGTTTCCATATTAATATGATATTAGTGGTATTTTGATTATGAATGTACTTCCCATTCCTTTTTCACTTTCAACGGAGATTTCTCCTTGGTGGTCATCTACGATTCTTTTTGCGTAGGCAAGTCCCAATCCGTGGCCTTTTACATTATGTATGTCTCCTGTGTGCTCACGATAAAATTTGTCAAATACTTTTTTCTGTACTGCCTTGGTCATACCATCACCTTTGTCTTTAATCTTGATGATAATTGAGTCCTTTGTGTTTTCTGTATAGACGTCAACCTCTGGCGCTCTATCTTCTGGAGTATACTTTACAGCATTATCCATAATATTTACTAAAACATTAGTAAAGTGTGACTCATTTGCTAGTACTGGTGTACGCTCTGCATCTAGATGAAGATCTATATAACCGCCGCGATCTTCTACTATTAATAGGACGTGATTGCTAGCGTCTTCTACTAGTTCATGCATATCTAAACGTTCCTTTTGAATATCTAGTTCATTCTTTTCAAGTTTTGAAATACGTAAAACGTTTTCTACTTGACCATGCATTCTTTTATTTTCTTCTCTTATAAGTCCTTGATAATAACTAACCTTTTCGGGATTAGCACTTATTTTTGAGTTTTTAAGGGCATCTAATGCAAGGTTTATAGTTGCTATAGGCGTTTTAAACTCATGCGTCATATTATTTATAAAATCTGTTTTTATTTGAGAGATTTGACGCTGCTTATTAAGTTGATGTAATGCGCTTGAATATGCTATAACGATAATGAGTGTAAATATTATAGACAGGCCAGCCATTCCTAAAATAGAAGAAATTACAAACTTCTTTTCCCCTGGAAACTGTACATATAATGAGTAGTCACTTAAGTCTTGATTATATAGAAATATTGGCTCGCTATATCCTGGAGCAGATTTTCTAAATTTAAAATTTTCTGATCTTACCTTAGTAAGTAAATCATTACTATACACTCCAAAATCAAAATCTGTTTCTAGATTTCTCTCTGCAAGCTCTATCGTTAACAGTCTTTCTATTTCTTCTGCAGTTAGTCTTTTATGAATAGGAATCTTAGTCGCTATCTCACTCACTATATCAGAAAATCTAAACTTCTCATAGTCAATAAGACGTGAAAACTCTTGTATTCTATTTGAGGTGGTTTCTTCTCCTCCTTCTACGTTATTCTTTCTTATAATTTGAGTAGACTTTCTGTTTGCATAACGTTTAAAGGCAATACTATCACCTTTTTCACCTATAAAACCAGGTGCTGTTATTTTAAAATCTTCTTGAAGAATACCGCTTGTATAAAGAATAAGTTCATTATTTACTAGATCCTCATTTAGATAAAAATACTCATCAAATGTAAGATCATCCGGCACACCAATACTATCTACCATATTCTGCACAGGGTAATAGTAATCTTCCAATTCTCTGTTTTCAATTTTATCTACAACGGCAGATAAAGCTTGTCTAGCATTAAAGCTAAATTGCTCTCGCTTTGTCTCAACACTACTTGTTATCCAATAACCTTGAACAAAGATGATTCCTATGAGTGAAAGACTCATAAGAATGATTAATAAGTAAAACAGTTTTTTATTCACTATCCAAAAGTAAGATTTTAACATTTGAAGCCGATTCGGTTTAACCAAATGTTAACAAGCAGCTATTTTACTACTTCCATCCCCTACTAATGCGCATCATAATGTGAGTGTGAATGCGACCTACAGCGTCTTTGGACAAGTCTAAAAACTCATTTTCTATGAGTACATCTGCCATAGCGGTCTTACGATTATCTGTCCATTGTGAATTCATGCGTTTAATTACGTCATTTTCTGACGCTTGATCCCTCTTCATAACACGTGCAATTCGATCGCTTTTTGGAGCAGTAACTAAAATAGTATAATCACAATCTAGGTGACCGCCATTTTCAAAAAGTATAGCTACTTCTTTAATAACGTAAGGAGCGTTTTGTTCTGAAGCCCATTTTAAAAAATGTTTTTTTACTGCCGGATGCACTATGCTATTAAGCCTTTTTAATAGTTTAGGACTACTAAACACCTCATTTGCGATATAAGCTCTATTTAGCTTACCGTCTATATAAGACTGATCGCCTAGTAAAAATGTAATTTGCTTTATTAAGACCTCATCTGTGTTCATGAGTTTCTTAGCCTCCACGTCTGCAATATAAATGGGCACTCCTAGCTCGTTAAAAAACGAACCTATTGTTGTTTTACCACTTCCTATTCCTCCTGTGAGACCTACAATAATCATACTCTTAGTTTACTACAATAAATTTAACTTGCTTATTAATAAGTCGTACAGACTTAACTCCTTTAGGTTCTCTAGCAATTTTGAGCGTTAAATATGCGTCTGCATTACTTGCTGTAGCATAATCACAAGTCACTAAAAAGTCTGATGGTGTTATACTTTCAAAATTCTCAAGTTCTACCAGGTAAATAATTTCGGCCGTTTTTGGTAAGATTTTTACACGCTTCTCCGGATCATTTAATACAGTTATAGGTACCGTAATTTTACCTTCTGTAAATTTTGCAATTTCTTGATGTAGTGTTATCGACTTATGAGATATCTTAAGTTCATCTGGCAGGGCATCAAGTGATAGCTGCACTTTTTCTGAAAGATCTGTGTTGATATTTAAAATTTCCTTTTGTTCTGTGGGAATGAAACGTATGTTTGATAACAACGAACTAGGACCAACAACGGTAACACTGTCTGGTACTATAGCCATTTTATTACGTCCTCCATAACCACTTTTATAGTCAAGGGTCGCCTTGGATATCACCGGGACCTGTTTTGATGCAACAGAATCTATTGTTATAGTAATTTGAGAAGGTGTCATCGATAGTATAGACAGATCACCATTCATAACACTTTTGATCACTTGCTGGTTTCCATTTGTATTAAACACAAAGTCCCTTTTAGACACTTGATCTAATTGATCATAAGGTATTGCCGCCACTGGAGCATCTAATGCATTTGCAAGTAAAGAGAATCCAGATCCCTCTGTTTGTATTTTAATAAGCTCCGGCGCTATGGTTTGTATCGTTCTATCCAGTGGAACATCTGTGACGCTTAGTGCTACTTCGTATTGTGTATTGTATGTTTTTGAAAGCTTTATAAGAGCAGCGACAATGGTAGTAAGCAAGAGGAAGAAAAAGAATTCTCGCGCAGTTACACTATTAATCTTAATTCCCTTAGACATAAATTACAAATCGTTTTACCCCTCTAATGTACTAAAAAAAAGGTGTGGATACCGCTTGCGGGGCTCCTTGCCTAACCATTTAATTTGCATTGTAGAAGCCAGAAAGCCTGTACCATAACCATAAAACTGTATAAATGTGGCCATTACACTAAGTAATCCAATAGCTATACTTTTATTAATAATAGAGGCATGTAAAAATATGAGAGCAGTGTATAGTGCATAAAAACTTATTGCAAGATAATATCCCGCTAAAAGAAGCACTAAGCCCACAACAAGTCCTAACATAAAGAGTGTAGGAAACCAGTACGTTATTTTGGCCGTAGTGGGATGCCATTTATTTAAGATAGGCCGCACAAGTCCAAATTTATTTACTTGTATATAAAATTTCTTCCAAGAAATGCGGCGTTTGTGATATACAAAAGCTTGTGGAATAAGTGCTGTTTTAAAATTAAGTTTCCATAACCTCAATACTAAATCTGGATCTTCACCTGGGTGGATATTCCCAAAACCTCCACTTGCCTCAAATGCTTTTTTAGAGAGACCCATATTAAAACTTCTAGGCTGGAATTTGCCTGTATCTTCTCCTCCACCTCTTATTCCGCCAGTGGTGAACAGAGAGGTCATACTATAACTTATTGCCTTTTGTAAATTAGAAAAATCAGGGTGCGCAGCGTCTGGACCTCCAAAACAGTCTACATAATTTTTCTGTAATTGTTCATCCATAACACCCACATATGATGGAGGCAGTATGCAATCAGAATCTAAAATTATAAAGTAATTACCACGAGCTCGTTGCATTCCATAGTTACGAGAGCTTCCTGGTCCAGAATTCGGTTTTGGTAAATATGTTATATCTAGATGGGGAAATGCAGCAATTTCATCCTCGCAAGAGATTGTAGATCCGTCTTCAATGATTACTATCTCGTAAGGTATTGTAGATTCTTGCGCGTCAAAACTTGCTAGTAATTCGGCGATTTCATCTGGGCGATTAAAAACGGGTACAATAAAAGAATAAGATAATTGCATATTAAGACAAAGCTAACGGTTACACCATAGGGAAGCAATAAAAAACCATCGAGGATGTGTCGATGGTTTTAATGTGATATTAGTACGCTTTCGCGAAAGCGTAAAAAATAAAAATCTATTCGTGCCCTTCTGCTTTCATAAAAGATTCCATCACCTCATTACTCACACCAGTGTTGCTAAAACCTCCATCATTATAAAGGTTTTGCATAGTCACACGCTTTGTAAGATCTGAAAATAATGAAATAGTATAATCTGCACAATCTTGAGCTGTAGCATTACCTAACGGGCTCATTTTTTCTGCATAAGCTATAAACCCATCAAATCCTTTTACCCCTTGTCCAGCCGTAGTAGGCGTAGGAGATTGAGAGATCGTATTTACACGTACGTTTTTCTCTTTACCGTAAAAGTAACCGAAGCTACGCGCGATAGACTCTAAGTATGCCTTATTATCTGCCATGTCATTATAATCTGGAAAAACACGCTGTGCTGCCATATAGGTAAGAGCAACGATACTTCCCCACTCATTCATTGCATCTTGCTTATAAAGCGTTTGCATCACTTTATGGAAAGACATTGCAGAGACGTCTGTTCCCTTTTGTGTCCAGTCATACTTTTGGTCTGTGTAAGCACGACCTTTACGTACGTTTATAGACATTCCAATAGAGTGTAAAACGAAGTCTAATTTACCACCTAAAATTTCTTGAGCCTTAGTTACAAGATTTTCAAGATCTTCTAGAGAGGTTGCGTCTGCAGGTATAATTTCTGAACCTGTCTTTTCGGCAAGGTCATTAATTTGTCCCATACGCATAGCGATAGGTGCGTTTGTAAGAACAAAAGTCCCTCCTTCTTCGTGCACACGCTCTGCGGTTTTCCAAGCGATTGAATTAGGATCCAATGCTCCAAAAATAATTCCGCGTTTTCCTTTAAGTAAATTATAACTCATAATATTATTAATGGTTTGATGTGTTTTGTTATGCTCTCTAGCTTGTTGTTGCTAAAAGAGTGTAAATATCGTAGTTTCTGTGCAAACAACCCTAATTAAGTAAATTTTTTGCGTGATCTATTGCGGCTTGACTTTGCTGGCTACCACCTAGCATTGCCGCTATCTCCACTATACGACCATCTTCATCTAGCTGCTCGATAAATGTCTGAGTGCGCTCATCTGTGTCTTTCTTATACACTTTAAAATGAGAAGCACCTTGTCCGGCTATTTGTGGTAAGTGAGTTATACTTATGAGCTGCATGGTGCGACCCATTTTTTTAAGTATACCACCCATCTTCACAGCAATATCTCCGCTTACTCCAGTATCTATTTCATCAAAAATGAGTGTAGGCAACTGTTTGTGTTTACTTAGTACAGACTTCAGAGCGAGCATAACTCTTGAGAGTTCTCCTCCAGAAGCACCTTTTCCTAAGGGCTTGAGATCACTTCCCTTATTTGCCGAAAATAAAAATTCTAACGTATCATTACCTGCGGCGTGAAGATCTTCTTGGGTAGCTAATGATACTTGAAATTGCGCATTAGGCATCCCTAGTTCTACTAACAATTTCTCTACAAGAGATTTTAAATGGGGTGCTGCCGTCGCACGCTCTTTATGAAGTTTTGTTGCTAACTTAATAGCTTTGTTATATTGTGTTTTGATTTTATTTTCTAGCGTTTCAATCTTATCATCAACTCCTGCAATATCCTGCAAATCGTTATCAAGATTGTTTCTAATATCAATAAGTTCTTTTACTGTGGCTACTTGATGCTTTTTAAGTAGCGAGTGCAGTAATTGCATTCTATTATTAAGTCGCTCTAATGCAAGAGGATCTGCATCTACCGCATCAGACATCTCACTTAAAGTTGCTCCTATATCTTCGAGTTCTAAAAGAGCACTATTAAGCTGCTCATAAATTGCAGTATACTGATTACCATAACTGCTTAATCGAGATAATGATGCTCTAGCCGCCGTGAGCTGATCTATTGCTCCACTTTCATCTAGGGAGATATTTTGAACAGCAGTAGCAAGCTGTTGCATAATCTCATCTGCATTACTTAGCGTATTAAGTTCTTCTTCTAAAGACTCATACTCACCTTCTTTTAAAGAGGCTTCATCTAGCTCATTAAAAAGGAAAGATTGATAGTCATATTCTAGCTGGGCTTGCTTTTTCTTTTCTAACAATTCCTTTAGCTCGCTCTGTAGTGCTTTCCAAGCTTTAAAAGACTCTTTGTATTGTCCCAGTAATTTGAGGTTGTCAGAAAATGTATCAATCATCTCAAATTGAAAATCATTTTCAACTACTTGTAATGTTTTATTCTGGCTATGTATATCAACTAACCTTGATCCTAAAATTGTAAGCTGCGCTAGCGTTACAGGAGTGTCATTTATAAATGCTCTACTTTTTCCAGATGGTAAAATCTCCCTCCTTACTATTGTCGCACTTTCGTAATCAAGATCGTGTTCTTTAAAAAAAGGATTAAGTTGATATCCCTCTATATGAAAAACACCTTCTACAATACATTTTTGTGTAGCATCTCCAGCACTTGACATATCTGCACGCTTACCAGTAATAAGTCCCAGTGCGCCCAGTAGTATAGATTTACCTGCACCAGTCTCACCAGTAATTACAGTAAAACCCTTGTCAAATCTGAGTTGAACGGACTGGATAAGTGCATAATTTTTTATAGATAATGATGTAAGCAATGGCTATAAATATTTAATTAATCTTAATGCTATTTACGTTTACAAATGTCGATTAAAGCTAATGAAAAATTCCCGCAAGACGGGAATTTTAAACATTGATTATTTTAGAATAACTGATTTTAAAATTTAATCTGCCTCCAAAAATTAGATTTAGTAGGCGCTACTTGATTAAGTACTTCTACAAGTGATGTTATATTAACCGATGGCCCTGAAGAAAATATAGATGCGATTTCCTCCGCTTTTGTATCGAAGAACACACGTGTTAAAAAGTTATTAGGCCTTTTTTTATATAAAGATTGAAACTGAGATAAAGTAGTCGATATTGTTTGTTTACTACGCTTCTTATCATCAACCATAAAATCTAAACCTGTACGGTGATAGCTATACATAATCCCAGCAAACTCTCTAAAGTTAGGAGACAATAAATCTTCGTTTAAACGATATCTCGATTGCGCGCCATCTTGAGGATTCCAACCAGTCTGGCTATTAGGTTGAGCTGTAGTTACAATTTGCTTTGCTTCTTGAAAATACTTATCCCCATCATTAAGCTTAAACGTATTTGCATCCATACCTATAATTGTATAAGCATAAAAAGCCATAACCGAAACTAAGTTAGAGTCAAAAGTATTAGGGTTATAAATAAGAGGCTGAAACTCTGTGTATTCAAAATCAAACTGCTTGTCATTAAAGTTAAAAGTAGCTGTATCGTAATTAGATCCATATACAGGTCTTGATGCTCCTACTTGCACAGTAGCTCTAAAATTATTTCCATCTTGCTGGGTGATGATAATATTAAAAGAACAATCTATGCGCTCTTGCTGTTTGAATCTACGATCTGTCCACTTTGTATTATTAACAAACTCCGTAAGTGATCTTTCTAGAGTTTTAAACACCTGAAGATCTGCCTTGTTAGTTTGCTCTGCGTTAATAACAACAACAGCGTTAAGCTCTTGAGCTATAGAATTTAAAGAAAACAATAAGACTATTAATAATGTAAAGGTTCTCATAGTACTTGTGATGCTATTTTATCAAATATATCAATAGATACTGCAGCCTTAGACTTTAACTCATATGGTGTTGCGGTACCTTCTTTATCAATAAACGTAATTTTATTGGTTTTGGTCTGAAAACCAGCACCTTTATCATTAAGCGAATTTAAAACAATCCCGTCAAGATTCTTTTTCTTTAATTTTTTTCGTGCATTTTCAATCTCATTTTGAGTTTCTAATGCAAAGCCAAGAAGGTATTGATGTTTTTTAATCTCACCTAAAGAAGCTAGAATATCCTTAGTTTTCACTAATTCAATACTCATTGAGCTATCATTCTTTTTTATTTTTTCTGTGGCAACAGTAGCTGGTTTATAATCTGCGACAGCGGCAGATGCTATTGCCACATCAACATCATTAAAGATCGCATGTGCCGCATCATACATTTGCTGCCCAGAGACTACATTATGCACAGTAATTGCACTGTTTGACACTTTAATTGCACTAGGTCCAAGTATTAAATCTACTTGAGCACCTAGACTTGCCGCTCTAAGAGCTAGCTCTACTCCCATTCTACCGCTACTATGATTTCCTATAAAACGCACAGGATCTATAGCTTCATAAGTAGGTCCAGCCGTAATCATCACACGTTTCCCTTTAAATGGTAGTTTATTAAGAATGTCTTTCTCTATAAATGAGACGATATCCTCTGGCTCTGCCATTCTTCCTTTTCCCACAAGACCAGAAGCTAGCTCACCACTAGTGGCTTCTATCATCACATTCCCGTAGGATTGTAATTTCTGAAAAGAATTTTCGGATGAAGGGTGGATGTACATATCTAGATCCATTGCTGGAGCAAAATACACTGGACATTTTGCACTCAGATATGTTGCAAGCAGCAAATTATCTGAGGCGCCATTTGCCATTTTTGAGAGTGTGTTTGCCGTAGCAGGAGCTATTACCATAAGATCTGCCCATAAGCCTAACTCTACATGATTAGTCCATACCGCATTCTCATCTCCTTCAATTGTAAATGAAGAGTGTACTGGATTACGAGAGAGTGTACTCAATGTAAGTGGAGTTACAAATTCCTTTGCTGCCTCTGTCATTACTACTTGCACAGAAGCGCCAGCCTTTATGAATGCTCTCACAAGACTGGCGCTTTTGTATGCTGCAATGCCAGCGGTAACTCCTAAAAGTATTTTTTTACCGCTTAAAACTGACATCTATCTACTCGTTACTTTTTCCTTCTTCAGTAGCGGTTGTGTCTCTATGGTAGATACGATCTTCTAACCACTCTTGCACTGCAAGTGCATGTGCTTTAGGAAGGCGCTCGTAAAACTTAGAAACTTCTATTTGTTCTTTATTCTCAAAGATCTCTTCAAGACTATCATTAAATGTTGCAAATTCATCCAACTTTTCTGACAATTCCTTCTTGATTTCAGTGTTGATTTGTGTAGCACGTTTTGAGATGATTGATATCGCCTCATAGATATTATTTGTAGGTGCATCTACAAGATTTTTATCAATAGTCGTGGTACTCAATGGTGCATCAATGTCCTTGATATTCATAGTATTCATCTTTAATTTAATAGATCATTTGCTTGCAGCGCTTCATTAATCTCTGCAAGTTCCTTTGCTGCCTCATCAGCATATTTTCCTTGAGGATAATATTTTTCTAGTGCATTGTAAGCTGCTTTTGCAGCTTTTAAACGTTCTACTTGACGACGTTTTACACTCCCCATAGCAAGCTGGTATGCAGAGTTAAACTTCCAGTATAAAGCATCTTCTCTGTAAATAGAGCCTGGGTAATCAAGCAAGAAATTATCAAATGCACTTATCGCATTTGGAAAAGTAAGCCTACTAGCCCCAATTTTATTGTACCCTTTTGCTATCTCATACGCTTTGCGCTCAAGCTTAGTTCTTAACTCTTGCACCTTTGCATTAGCCTCATCTAATTGCTCAGAATCTGGATACTCATTGATAAATCCTTGTAGCTTCTCTAGTGCTATATACGTATCCCCTTGATCTAAATTAAATCTAGGCGATCTTCTATAGTAACTCTCTGCACTCTTAAATGCAGCTTCCTCTCTTTTTGTACTCTGAGGAAATGACTTCACAAAACGTTCAAACTGATAACCAGCATCATAGTAGTCTCCTAGTTCATAAAAAGTATTTGCATATAAAAAAGTAACACGTTCTGCTTGAGGTCTCCCTCTATATAAAGGAACAATCTGATCCCAAAGCCTTAATGCTTTCTTGTATTTCCCTTGACTATACAAGGAATCTGCAAATTCATATTTTGCTTTAATATCATCGTTCTTGAGAACATCTTGATATGTTGAACAAGAGCTCAATAACACTACGGAAACTAATAGGAAAAATATATTCTTCATAAGGGTCTGAAACAGCAGGCAAAACTACGTAAAATCAATTACATAACATAACTTAATTAATAGTGCTCAAAAATAAACGCTTTGACCCTGCTAATTATTTTGTTATGATACGTTTAACTTTTTTGAATAACAGAGAGTGCGTCACCTATTTTTTCATGTAATACATCACTTGCTGCCATTAATGGCAATCGCACATAAGGCTCGCAAATTCCTTGATGAGATAATAACGATTTGATTCCAGCGGGGTTTCCTTCTTCAAAGATTAAATCTATCATTGATAGGAGCGGTAAGTGTTTTTGGTACGCTTTCGCGAAAGCGTTATTCAAACCATCATTCATAATCTGAGAAAAATAAGAAGGTAATCCTTGACCTATTACAGAAATAACACCACTACCACCTGCCGATACTAACGATAACGCAAGTGCATCATCTCCAGAAAGCACCACAAAATCTTCTGGCACCTTGTGTATCAAGTATAATACTTGAGCCATATCATTTACAGCTTCCTTTATAGCCACGATGTTCTCAAAATCACTAGCTAGTCTTGCCGAAGTCACTGGCAACATATTACTAGAAGTTCTACCTGGCACATTGTACAAAATGATAGGCAAAGGACTTGCCGCTGAAATAGCTGCAAAGTGCTGATATATTCCTTCTTGAGTAGGCTTATTATATGCGGGCGATACTGAGAGAATCGCTGTAATCCCATCAAGATCTGTCGTGCTAAGCTCCTCTACTACTGCAGCTGTATTATTACCACCTACACCTAACACTATAGGCAAACGTTTATTTGTAACTTTTACTATATGAGCAACAATCTGTTTCTTTTCTTGAATGGTAAGTGTTGCTGTTTCGGCAGTAGTACCTAGTGCTACTAGATAATTAATACCTCCAGCAATACAATGCTCTATAAGACGTGTAAGCCCGTCAAAATCTACAGATAAATCTTTGTGAAATGGCGTTACAAGGGCAACACCCGTTCCTCTCAACTCTTTCATTAATGTATAACTTTTAAAATCTTTAAATACTTTTCAAACTCTTTTATAAAAACTGACTCTTGTCCATCATCTACATGAATGGTAAGATCATTTACAGATTCCATTTCTGGAGATACTCCTATTTTTAAAACTGCATTAGACATTGCCGTCATTGCCCTAAGAGCAAGTGCATCTGTGTGATAGTAACTTATAAGAATATCAAAACGCTGTTTTTTAAAATCCTCAAGAGGTGCTGTTTTAAATACACCTTTCCACCCTATTTGTTTTTCTGAGAAAAGTGACGGAAGTTCTTTCTGCTCCTTAGTCAACGCTTTCCCGTACTCAAGCGTCACCAGATCTTTTTCTGAAAGATTTAAAATCTTAAGAATCTTTTTGAGAGATGCAGGATCAAAAGGCTTTGTACCGTCTTGTAATAATCCTACAACAACCGGTTTTGTCCCAGTAGGCTTATAATCGCGTTTGCGTAGTTGCTTGTCTATTTGCTTATGAATAGATTTTGCTTTTAATCCGTTTAAAAACATGTAACTTTACTTTCATACAAATGTAGCCAAAATATACTGCTACTTATGACACAAAAATGAAGAGAACAACGCTTATAACTATCATTAGTTCTATTGTTATATATACAACAGTAGTCTCATGCAAAAAAGAAGTTCACTACGCACCAGAAAGAATAAAAAGCGAACTCATAACTGTAAATAATAATACAGAAGGAAATGCTGAAATTGTATCGCTTATAAATCCTTACAAAAATGCCATACAAGCAGAAATGGACAGTGTGCTTGCTGTAGCACCTGCGTCTTACACAAAAAAAGATGGCAAGTTCAATACAGCAGTAGGAAACATGATGGCAGATGCAGTTTTTGAAATGACAAATCCAGTTTTTGAAAAAAGAGCAGGATATCCTTTTAATGCTGTTCTCTTAAATTATGGAGGGATACGCTCTGCTCTTAACCAAGGATCAATCACAACGAGAACGGCCTATGAATTAATGCCTTTTGAAAACGAAGTAGTGGTTGTTGAGTTAAGTGGCAAGCAAATGAAGGCCATGTTTCAATACTTAAAAAATGGAACTGCACACCCTATTTCTGGAATGGAAATTCAACTGTCAAACGACAGCGAAATAAAAAAAGCACTTATCCAAGGAGAAGATGTTACTGACAATAACACTTACTTTATCGCCACAAATGACTACCTGATGAATGGTGGAGATAACATGACCTTTTTTGAAAACCCTATAAGTGTACTTCGTTTAGATTATAAAATTAGAAATGTACTTATAGATTACTTTAAGAAATACGACACCATAGCACCAGTGAGAGATAATAGATTTACAAGAGATAGCAAATGATACGTAGAAAATTTTTAAAACAAACTGCAGCTGCTAGTAGCCTCATAGGGTTAGGAGGGTTAACTATGGGAATGAATAGCAATTCACTCTTAGAGCCAAACAAAAAGCACATCACCATACTTCACACTAATGATGTTCATAGTCATGTAGAACCCTTTCCTTCTAATGATCCTAAATATGCAAATCTAGGTGGTGCAGCGCGTAGGATGAACATTATTCAAAATGTGCGCAAAGAAAATCCAAACACACTTCTTCTAGACGCGGGAGATATCTTTCAAGGCACTCCATACTTTAACTTTTATGGTGGAGAACTAGAGTTTAAGCTTATGTCTATGATGGGATATGATGCGGCAACGATAGGTAATCATGACTTTGATAATGGAATAGGCGGTCTTGCTGCTCAGATGCCTAATGCGTCATTTGAACTACTTTCGTCTAACTATGACTTCTCAAACACCATTATGGATGGTCTAACAAAGCCCTATAAAGTTTTTGTAAAAGATGGAGTACGCATAGGCGTTTTTGGAGTAGGAATACAACTCAGCGGACTTGTAAATAAAACAATGTTTAAAGAGACTTCCTACCTCGATCCGATAGAGCTAACCACAGACACTGTAGATGCACTAAGAAACAAAGAACAATGTGATATAGTAATTTGTTTGTCGCATCTAGGGTATTCTTATAAGAATGATAGCAAAATCTCTGACTTAACGCTTGCTGCAAAAACCTCTGGAATTGATTTAATAATAGGCGGACACACCCACACATTCTTAGAAAAACCAACAATCGTTCAGAACAAAAATGAAAAGTTTGTACTAGTTAATCAAGTAGGCTGGGGAGGCATCAACCTAGGCAGAATAGATTTCTATCTTGATGAATCAAAAAACCTTGAATCATCAAGTCTGGTGCTAGACATATAAATCTTATAGCATCATCATTCTTTTTTAAATATTAAAATGAAAAATAATTCTGGGGTATTATATATACTCCTTATCTATTTTCTTAGTGTTTTCTAGTCGCGTTAGAAACATAGCAAACATAACTTTGGCTATCCCAGCACAAAAAAGGGTAACTAAAAGAAAAAAATGAATATCAAGAATATAGGTGTAAATAAATGCAAAAGCAGACTCTACCAGCACTGCAGTAGCAACAAAGGTCAATAAAAGGTTTGACGGATGCTTATTAAACAATGGAATTGCATACAGCAATGTAATAAAAACAAGCAACCCAGCAAATGAGATCAAAAAGACGGTTAAATGAACTATTTCCGGAAGTATCTCATAAGCTAAATAACCAATAAAAGTAGTCACCGAAAAAACTCCCAATAACACCTCAAGGTATAAGTGTTTAGGAAAGTTCTCAACTCGAAAGCGCATAACTTCCCTTAGTGCATAGAGCATTGATAAAAAGCAAAAAACCATTGCTATAGATACGATGTAGATGTACCTATTAAAATCGATTAAAAAGAATATCTCTGCAGTAATTCCTGAAATAAGCGTAATCAAGAAAGGAAAGTGAAATTGTCCAATTGCCTTGTAGACATATATAAACAATAAGATTCCAAATATTGGATAAAGATAAAAGGAAGCCTCAAGACTTAAAACCATCGCTACAATCACAATTAAAATCGTAGTTGAAATTGCCGCTAGTCTATAGTTACGTCCGTGTATGTAATATGCTCTATCGATTTATCAAAGCTAATTAATTCAAATCAATTAACTTACACATTACCTGCGTTTTACACAAACATTTAATTACGAGAACGTTTTCATAAAGTATAATAATGAAAGTAATAAACAACTTAACACGACCCTTTTTCTACTAGCAATATGAAATCACAATAAAGATGCTCCGTTAAGTAGATTCTTATACTCGAGTCCCACTACCATCATAATCTGCAATAGTGTCAATTTTAGTCAAGAAAGTAGCCAGCACTACTTTTAAATAAATAGTCATAATTGCGCCCACTAGAAGAAAACCAATTTCAGTGTAAATGTATTTATAAATAAAAGCAAAAACCATTTCTCCCATATATGCCCCGCCAATACCGAAGAGAGAAATATTACCAGTATGTTTATTATAACTAGGAGTTAAAAAGTACGCCCCAATGGTGATAATAAATATAATTACAGAAATAATAAAAATACTTAAATCTGGTACTAGAGGAGCTACAGAGTAGATAAGATAACCCAGCACAAATCCAAAACCTAAAAACCCTATTATGAGCTCCAACACATAATGCCTTGAGAAAACTTTTGACCTTCTTTTAAGCACAGGCCTTAGCAAAAGAAGCAAACAAATGGATGAGACACCAGAAAAAATAGAAGCTATGGTAACATAAGTTTGAAAATCAAACAAAAACAAGATTTCAGTAATATTAGTGCTTATCAAAAACACAAAAAACAAAACATTGAATTTATTGTTAGCTTTATATTCATATAAAAACAAACACAGAGAAAAGATAGGATATAGATAAAAAGATAAAGTTATATCCCAAAATCCCATCACAAGCATAATCATCAGACCAGTTATCAAACCAGCTGTTCTATATGCTCTTCCTTTTTCTATTTTAGTATTATTCAATAACTAAATTTAAGAATTCTTCCTCAGAAATAATAGGAACGCTCAGGCTTTCTGCCTTCTGTAACTTGCTTGGTCCCATCTTATCTCCGGCTACAACGTAGGTCGTTTTACTAGAGATAGAACTCGAGACTTTACCGCCATTATCTTCTATAAGTTTTTTAAGATCATTACGTGGCATCTCAAACACACCAGAGACCACAAACGTCTTACCTGCAAGCACATCTGACTGGCTTGCAAGCTTCTCTGCAGAAATTTCTAGCTGTACTCCGTAAGATTTTAAACGCTGTATGAGTGCTATATGTTCCGCTTTTGCGAAAAATGCAACTACACTCTCAGCAATCTTACTTCCTATTTCATCTACAGCAACCAGCTCTTCCTCTGTTGCCGAAATAATCGCATCAATAGATTTGTAATGCTTTGCTAGTTTCTTTGCAACAGTCTCTCCTACATATCGTATACCTAAACCAAACAACACCTTCTCAAAAGGAATCTTAACAGAGGCCTGCACACCATTTACTAAGTTTTCGGCACTTTTTTGAGCCATTCTTTCTAACGGAAGCAACTGTGCTACTGTAAGCTCATATAGATCTGCATAATTTAATATAAGTCCCTCATTTACAAGTAAAGCTACCGTCTCACCTCCTAACCCATCTATATCCATTGCTTTTCTAGATATATAGTGCTGTATGCGTCCTATAATTTGTGGTGGACAACCCATATCGTTAGGACAGTAATGCTGTGCTTCTCCCTCTTTACGCACAAGCGAAGTATCACATTCTGGACACTGAGTTATATAATCGGTAGGCTCAGAATCTACTGGACGTTTTGTAAGATCTACTGCAATGATTTTTGGGATGATTTCCCCTCCTTTTTCTACAAACACCTCATCACCTTCTCGTATGTCTAGTCGTTCTATCTGATCTGCATTATGAAGGCTGGCTCTTTTAACGGTTGTACCAGCAAGCTCTACAGGTTCTAGGTTTGCCACTGGTGTGATGGCTCCAGTACGACCTACCTGGTATGTTATTTCGCGTAAGCGGGTAGACACCTGTTCTGCTTTAAACTTATAAGCCATAGCCCATCGCGGAGCTTTTGCCGTATACCCCAACTCCTCTTGCTGCTGGAGTCCATTTACTTTTACTACAACACCATCTGTCTCGTACGGTAAGTCGTGACGAGCTTTATCCCAGTGATTAATAAAATCTAGCACCTCATCAATACTCTTTGCTAGTACTGCCGCATCTGGCACCATAAAACCCCAGTCTCTAGCTTTTCGCAAACTTTCCATTTGGGTAGTTATCCCTAGATTATTACCGGTGATATTATAAAGTAAGCACTGCAATGGTCGCTTTGCAACCTCTGCACTATCTTGAAGTTTTAGAGAACCACTTGCGGTATTACGCGGGTTACGATATAGCTCAAACCCTAGTTCCTCACGCTCTGCATTCATCGCGTGAAAACCGTCCCAAGGAAGCACAATCTCACCACGTATGTCAAACTTAGGAGGATAATCTCCTTTTAACTTTAAAGGAACAGACTTTATGGTTTTAATATTAGTAGTTACATCATCTCCCTGTAATCCATCTCCACGGGTTACAGCTCTGAGCAACTCTCCATTTTCATAGGTAAGACTTATTGAAGCACCATCATACTTAAGCTCGCAGGTATAATACACTTCACCATCTACCATTTTCTTTACGCGGGCTTCCCAGTCCTCAAGATCTTCCTTTGAGTAGGAGTTATCTAGGGAGTACATTCTATGCTCGTGTACAATAGTCTCAAAATTTTTAGTCACTGCACCACCTACGCGATGTGTAGGCGAGTTAGGATCGTCAAATTCTGGATGAGCTGCCTCTAGCGCTTCTAGCTGCTTTAATTTTTGATCAAAATCAAAATCTGATATCGTTGGTGTATCTAGCACATAATAGCTATGATTATGTGTTTGTAATTCGTTGCGTAAAGCGAGGATTTGCTCTTCTATTGTCATAGTAACAAAATTAAAAAATTAAACCCGCGATACTCAGAGAATACCGCAGGTTTAATTAACCATTTTACAAACAGTTTTTATTAAAAACTAAAACGCCGTAAAGCATACCGTTTTGCGCACAACCCACAAGAGCGTTATTACTTTTTTGCCTCTAGTGATGATTTTAACCACTTAGGCATTGCCATAGGCTCAAAGTTCTCCATCTGATCTAGAAGACCATCAATGGTAGTGTCTACAAGAAGGATGTCATAATTTTCTTGTTTAAGAAAACCTTTGTCTACCATATTTTTAAGCGCACTTAGAAGATCATCATAAAAGCCATTTACATTGAGCATCCCCACAGGCTTTTTATGCAAAGCTAGCTGGCTCCAAGTAAGCACCTCAAAAAGCTCTTCCATCGTTCCAAAACCACCAGGAAGTGTTATAAAACCGTCAGACAGTTCTTGGAGCTTCATCTTGCGCTCGTGCATTGTCTCATTTACTATAAGCTCTGTAAGGCCTGTATGCACCACTTCTTTAATTTGTAAAAATGCCGGAATCACCCCAATCACTTTACCATTTGCATCAAGAGCGCCCTGAGCAACGGCTCCCATAACCCCTATTTTGGCAGCACCGTATACGAGTGTCTTATCCTTTTTTGCCAGTGTGGCTCCTAGCAAGCGCGCTTGGTTTATAATCTCTGGATCAGTTCCTGCACTGCTACCACAGTACACACAAATAGATGCTAACTTCATACGATTTCTTTTTTTCTAACAATTGTTTTGATATTTAAACGCACTTAGGTTTAAGCCATACACGCCTTTATCATCCTATCTTTACCAAACATATCTTTTCTAAGCACAACGTCTGTAAAGCCTATATTTTTTAATAACGCTACAGTCTCTCTACCCAGATATTCATTAATCTCAAAATATAGAGCTCCCGCAGGTGCTAAGCTTTTACTCGCCAGCTCACCAATCTTTCTATAAAAAATAAGAGGATCTTGATCTGAAACAAATAGTGCACTATCTGGCTCATTGCTCAGCACGTTTTCTCTCATCATTGCCTTTTCTTGCTCACGCACATACGGCGGGTTACTCACGATAACATTATAAACTTCATCGAGGGCTTGCGTCTCGAGGATGTTCTGATTATAAAAGTCTACTTTCACGCCATTTGCCTTAGCATTTTGATATGCTGTGGCAAGTGCATTCTGGGAGATATCTACCGCTTCTACTGTTGCTTTATTGATATTTTTTGCAAGTGTAATTGCTATACAACCAGAACCTGTACCTATGTCTAAAAGACGTAGCGTATCTTTGGCTTCCTCTTTTATTAGACCTTGTGCCACATCATCAATAATCCAGGCAACGAGTTCTTCGGTTTCTGGCCTAGGTATTAACGTAGCAGGATTTACCTGAAAGTCAAGCCCGTAAAATGACGAGCTACCTGTAATATATTGTATAGGCTCACTCTTAGACAGTCTAGCTGTTATTTCTTCAAGCTCTTTACGTTGTGATGGGTGTATGTTTTGCTTTCGCGAAAGCGAGATCTCAACCCTATTCATTTTTAATACGTGCTCAAGTGTTAAGAAACATAGGTTCTCGACCTCTTCTGGCTCATAAAGTGCGGCCAGTTGCTTCCTGAAATCTGCGCGAAAATCGTCTATACTCATAGTTTTATAAGCATATGAACGGGACACGAAAAGTGACCTGTATTACCCATAGGCCCATCTATATAGTCAAAGCCGGTGCGCTTGTATAATTTTTGTGCTGCCTCCATATAGGGCATCGTCTCCAGATAGCATTGCTCAAATCCAAAATCACGAGCCGTATCTAGGCACTTCTTCATCATAGCCGACCCTAAACCCTTGCCTCGTGCTTCTTCTAAGAAGTACATCTTTTGCAACTCGCACACATTACCATCATAATTATCAAGTTGTGCGATGCCCGCACAGCCTATTACCGTACCATTATCTTCTACCACAAAATAGGCAGCTTTAGGCCTATCGTAATGCTCATACATCGTATGTAACGCCGCATCTGCATAAGCAGTTCCTTCCTTTGGAGCGCCCATATCTAAAATTACCTTACGCACTAAGGCTGCTACCTGTGCATTATCTTCCTTTTGAATAGGTCTAATGATTGGTTTGTTCATCACAATTAAACGTTTACTTTTGCGATGTGAAGATACACAACACCTATATAAAAAGATGTATTGCCCTTGCAAAAAATGGGCTTCCGGCAGCAATGCCTAACCCCTCGGTAGGAGCCGTACTTGTGCACAATAACACGATTATTGCAGAAGGCTATACAAGTGCATATGGCGGTCCTCACGCAGAGGTAAATTGTATTGCTTTCGCGAAAGCGAATACCCCAGAACTCATTGCCAAATCTACCTTATACGTATCTCTAGAACCTTGCTCACACTGGGGAAAAACCCCTCCTTGTGCAGATCTCGTTATAGACTCAGGAATTAAACGGGTAGTGATAGGCACCATAGACCCTTTTGCCAAAGTAGCCGGCGCTGGCATAAAAAAACTTATGCAAGCTGGAGTTGATGTTACCGTAGGCGTGCTTGAAAAAGAATGTCAAGAGGTAAATAAACGTTTCTTTACCTATCACAATGAGAGGCGACCATTTATAATTTTAAAATGGGCCGAAACCGCAAATGGTTTTATAGCTCCTGCTAGCAGAGATAAGCAAGAACCGGTGTGGATTACAAATTCCCACTCTAGACAACTAGTGCACAAACTACGTAGCGAGGAGATGGGCATTTTAGTGGGCGGCAAGACCGTTATAAAAGATAATCCTACACTTACCACACGTGACTGGCACGGCAGCAATCCGACCAGAATTGTGATTGACACACAAGGCAACCTACCTGAGGAGTTACACATATTTAATAATGAAGCACCTACAATAGTGCTTAATAACAGTGACCCAAAAAGCATCTGTAAAGAACTTTTTGAGCATAACATACAATCTGTTATTGTAGAGGGTGGCGCTGCTACCCTACAACGTTTTATAGACGCGGCTTTATGGGATGAGGCTAGCGTATTTACTGGCCTTACAAACTTTAATGCCGGCACGGAGGCTCCCAAGAAAACAAGCCAATTTACACTACAATCTAGTCAACACATACAAGGTGACAGGTTAGATACTTACACACGCAACGACTCTTGATTTACTTATTACTAAGCATAGCGGCTTCCAGTCTCATATTTGTAATCTTCAAGTTATTTTCAAAATTTGAAGTAAATACGCTACAAGCTATTATCGTAAACTATGTGGTGGCCTTTACTTGTGGCATCTTGTTTTATGAGGGCGATACGACACTAGCACAAGTCCCAGAGCAAGAGTGGTTTTATGCATCTGCTGGGCTAGGTGTGCTCTTTATTATCGTATTTAACTTAATGGCATACACTACACAAAAGAGTGGACTCTCTGTGGTATCGGTTGCGACCAAGATGAGTGTAGGGATTCCCATACTTTTTGGCGTTTTCTATTACAACGAGTCGCTAGGGCTCTACAAAAGCATTGGGATTATACTTGCTTTAATAGCCGTTTATCTTGCCTCTGTAAAAGCAAAAGATGGGATTGCTATAAAGAAAGAAAACCTGATCTTCCCAATTCTTGTGTTCTTAGGTAGTGGCGCGATAGATACTAGTCTTAAATTTATAGAGGGTGCTTATGTAAGTAATGGAGATGTACCCATTTTTAGCGCAACTATCTTTGGCGCCGCTGCTTGTATTGGCTTTTTAATTATAGGGTATCAAATCATCACTAAGACATTTACATTTAAGCTCAAAAATATTGTGGCAGGTGTCTGCCTGGGTATACCTAACTATTTTTCTATCTATATGCTTGTACAGGCTTTGCGAGATCCAAGATTTGATAGCTCTACACTTTTTACCATAAACAATGTTGCCATTGTGATGGTAAGTACCTTTATAGGAATCTTGTTTTTTAAGGAAAAACTTCTCCTCAAAAACTGGATAGGTATTGCACTTGCCGTGGTGAGTATTTTGCTAGTAAGTTTATTTAATTAGAAAATAATTATACTTTTTTTTTACGCTTTCGCGAAAGCGTACTCAACCATCCTCGCCCTATAATTCTACTAGCCCTATTTATTTAATCATCACGCTAAAACCTCGTTAACAAAGGGATTACAACATACAAGCTATGTAACATTTTATAAATTACCTCAACATATCTATGTAACCAAAATGAAAATGATATGGGATTCGGTGGAGCAGCTCTTGCAGCAAATCAAGTAATAAAAAACAATAGAAACCTTCTTAAGCAAAAGCGTAAGAGAGGTGATCTATCTTTTGTATCTACTGTAAACGAAAAGTGGGTAGATCCTAAAAAAGCCTCTTTTGATCAACTTATGGAAATACGTAAACGTATACGTAGAGATAACAAACGCTATAGACGTAAGGTCCTAATTGTGACAATTATTGCCTTTATACTATTGGTGCTTGCGATAGCTGTAATACCTTGGGATCTAATTTTTACAAATAGTTTTAATCCGCACAAGTATTAATACCAAATCACAGATTACTCTCTACGGTACTGCTTTGTCTCTTCAAAAACGTGATCAAGTATAGCGATGTCTTGTTCTGTAAGTTCTATATCACGACGCGCCATTGCTATTTTTGCCGTCTCGTAGGCCTTATTTGTTTTGTGCGTTACAAAGCCACTAGCACCTCCCCAAGAAAATGAAGGAACAAAATTACGTGGAAAACCACTCCCAAAAATATTAGAAGCCACGCCCACTACGGTACCGGTATTAAACATTGTATTAATACCACACTTAGAGTGGTCACCCATCATAAGACCACAAAACTGTAGCCCTGTATTTGCAAAGCGACCCGTCTCATAATCCCATAACTTTACGGGAGCATAATTATTTTTAAGGTTTGAGTTGTTTGAATCTGCACCTACGTTACACCATTCTCCTAGCACACTATTGCCTAAAAAGCCATCGTGACCTTTACTTGAATACCCCATAAGCACGGCGTTATTTACCTCTCCTCCTACTTTACAATGAGGACCTAAGGTTGTGCCGCTATAAATTTTGGCGCCCATTTTTACAGCTCCGTGATCACATACTGCAAAAGGTCCTCTTACGAGTGCACCTTCCATAATCTGCGCATCTTTACCTATATAAATAGGGCCATCTATCGCATTAAGATGTGAGTAGTGAACTGTTGCTCCTTCCTCAATAAATATTTGTTCTTTATTTATTGCTATTACGTGCTCCGGAATGTCTTGAGACTCTCTATCCTCGGTAAGCATCTCATAATCTCTAGTGATTGCTTCACCGTTTTTGGCAAAAATATCCCAAGTATGCTCGATTCTTAAAACATCTGATGCTGTATAATCTATGCTCTCATAAGTATCAAAGTCTACTTCTTGTCCTTCTTGTACTGAAAATGCGATTATTTCCTCTCCATCAAGCAACACCTGCTTTGATGACAAATTTTTAATAATCTCAGCTAAATTGTCTGAAGGAAGATATGATGCATTAATCATCACGTTTTCTTCAAGCTCTATCATAGGCCACTTATCTGAAAGATACTCTTCTGTTACAGTTGATGTTGTTGAGCCAAGCACAAACTCCCACTTTTCTCGTATAGTCATTATACCCACTCGCAAGTCAGCGACTGGTTTTGTATACGTAAATGGTAAAAGCTGATTGCGTACGTTTCCGTCAAAAAGGATAAAGTTCATGGGTTAGATTTTAGTCTCTATACAAAGTATGCGAGACAGATAGACTTAAAGATAAAACTTATTGAAAACGAAGTTACTTATTATTTACGAGGCTTCTTTACTAAAAGTGTCCACTCAAAGTTAAACTCAGAAACCTGCACACCGTCTTTATTTGTCCCTACAGCCTTCATCCAGCAGGTTTGTCCTTCTCCAGTAGCTACAGCATTTGCTATAGCTTCTTTAATAGCTTGACCATCATCACACACAAAGTGTATTCTCCCAGTTGCTTTTTTTGTAAAGCTTGCATTATTGTTTGCAACAAGCATTGATATTTTCTGACCGCTTTCTTGTATGTGTGCAATAACAAGTGCACCTGTGGCAAGTTCTGCAGCCATACCTTGTACTGCCCAAAACATACTATTAAAAGGGTTTTGGTTAATCCATCTGTGTTTTACAGAAGTAGTACAAGAGCTAGGAGAGAGTTTTTTTACACGTACTCCCGTAAGCCACGCAGATGGCAGCTTAAACATTGTGAACGTATTGAATTTACCAGGTAAGGGGAATGACATAATCTATTGTTTTGCGGTAAAAATAGGGAATAAAAAAGGTTCCCAAATGAGAACCTTTTAAGAAAAGATGTATAAATTTTAATTGTTGAGAAGTTCTATTTTAAGGTAACTACCTATACCAGTACCACTATTTCCTACGGGATTAGCTAGTAACACAAAATTTCCTGAAGCAAATCCAAAATTGTAAGATCCTCCAGCCGTAAGCTCTGCAATACCTGTATATGTTTTTGCACTCCCTACAGCACCTGTTCCGTTCACCTCCTCTCTAGGCATTGAAAAACGCATTACCCATTTTCCATCAGCATCCATTAACCCAGCAACATAGTTACTACTTGTTGTGGATATCCCAGATACTGTCAACGTGATTGTCACTTCATAAACACCATCTAGCGGAGCTACAAATGTACTTGTAGCATCGTTAAAGTCACTACCAGAATCAATAAGCTCTGTAATAGTATTAATCTTATAAATACCATTATCATTTGCAATATTACCGGCAAGTCTAGAATCATAATCAGAAATTAAGCGACCTCTAAAGTTACCTACAAGACTATTAAGTTGCCTCTTTACATTACCATGGCTATCAATTACTAGAGGTACATCATCTGTAGATGTACTAGCTGCTGCATTACGCACTCGCAAATCACCATTTACATCTAGCATTGTGGTGGGATGAGCAGTATTAACTCCGACCTGAGACCACACTATCTGAGATAATAATAGGACTATTATACATAAGGGGGTTTTAAAAATATGTCTTACTTGCATTACTATTTAATTATAAAAAACCTGAATTGGTTTCAGTAGGACAAATTTAAGGCGGGCCTATAAATGTTAAATTTTAAAAAGTCGCAAACTATAATTTTCAGACAAAAGAACATTTTCACAAGCTGTAATACGCAACACAACTGTATTTACAAGACATTAGTTATTTATTCTACTTAAAACATATAAGTTTTAATTCCTTAAATAAATGTTAATATTTAGTACTATGCGTAACAAAGTACCTTTTTTTAGACATATATTTGCATAAGACATTAATAGACTATGGAAACTAGCATACCCACACATCACAAAAATGTAGGAACCTTAATACATCTTTCTACCTTCTGTAAATACCTTTTTCCTTTTGGAAATTTTATTGCGCCGCTCATTTTATGGAGCGCTCAAAAGCGCAACTCGTTATTTATAGACAAGCACGGTAGAGATGCCATAAACTTTCAGCTCAGTATACTTTTATATTTTATTGCGCTGGCGGTAATAAGCATTCCGTTCTTTATTTACTTTATAGTAAGTGCTGGTGAAGGAAGCGCTAGCTTGCTTAACAATGGATACATAAATGACCCTAGTGACTTTGCAGATCTAGGTGGTTTTCTCATCACTGCCATTGTGGTAGGTGTGCTGGCTATAGGATTATTTCTTATAGAGATTATCACAGTAATTTCGGCAGCAGTGCAGGCATCACAAGGAGGCATTTATAAGTTTCCGCTTCTTATAAATTTTATTAAAGCTTCTGCCGTTGCAGAAACCCCAGATACTCAAGAGGACTCATCAACTCAAGAGCAACCTACTATGTAATGTAGTGGTATGACTATGTACGCTTTCGCGAAAGCGCAACAACAATTAATCAATCACCTGACCCAAATCAGGACCAAAACGAACAGTTTAATGTATTTAAAAATGGAAATCTATGAAGATTGAAAACACCAAAGCGCAAATGCGAAAAGGCGTGCTAGAATACTGTATCCTCTCTGTATTAAAAGACGAAGATGCATATGTAGCAGAGATCTTAGGCACGCTTAAAGACGCCAAGTTGCTGGTGGTAGAGGGTACAATTTACCCGCTTCTCACTAGACTTAAAAACGCTGGTTTACTCAACTATCGCTGGGAAGAATCTACCAGTGGTCCACCACGTAAATATTATGGACTTACCGAAACGGGTAAGATATTTTTAAAAGAACTCTCAACCACTTGGGATGAGTTACAGACAGCAGTAGCCGTAGTTACATCCACTAAAACCACAAAAAAATGAACAAGACAGTTAATATAAATTTAGCAGGAGTATTTTTTCATATAGATGAGGATGCTTACGGTAAATTACAGAGATATCTCGCTGCCATCAAACGTTCTTTTGAAGGTATGCAAGGTGAAGATGAAATTATAGCAGATATAGAAGCTCGTATCTCTGAGCTATTTTCTGAGCGTATTAAAGACGAGCGCCAGGTAATAGGCTCACAAGAGCTGGACGAGGTAATTGCTGTAATGGGACAACCAGAAGACTATATGGTAGATGACGATATTTTTGAAGATGAGCCTGCAGCTAGCAGCAACTCCTCAAAAAAATCAAAACAAGCACCACGTATCGCACAACGCCGTTTTTACAGAGATACAGATAATGCTTATATAGGCGGTGTATCTAGCGGTATGGGACACTATCTAGGTATAGATCCTTTATGGGTACGTATAGGCTGGGTATTACTTATAGCGCTTACTTGGTTTACACTAGGAGGTACAGCACTTATCTATCTTGCTCTATGGGTTTTTGTACCAGAAGCACAAACCACGGCAGATAAACTCGCAATGCGGGGAAAGGCAGTTAACATTGACAATATCACAGAAAAAGTAAAAGAAGGATTTGAAAATGTGGCTGATACCGTAAAGAGTGTTGATTATGATAAGTATGGTAATAAAGTAAAAACAGGAGCTCAAGGTTTTTTCGGGACCATTGGTAAGATTATTATGTTTTTCTTTAAAGTTCTTGCAAAGATTATAGGGGTACTCCTTATTATAACGGGAGCTACCGTAGTTATCTCTTTACTTATCACCTTCTTGACAGGTGGTGTAGTAGATATTTTCACCCCTAATCTAGCCGATTTACCGTGGGTAAATAATGAGACAGGACTGCCTATCTGGCTTGTACTTCTTCTCACCTTATTTGCAGTTGGGATACCTTTCTTCTTCCTGTTTTATTTAGGACTTAAGATTGTTTCTTCTAACCTAAAATCTATGCCGGTGAGTGCAAAGCTTAGCCTCTTTGGCCTATGGCTCGTATCTGCGATAGTGATAGGCGTATTTTCTGTAAAAGAAGCTATTAAGTATTCTAAAACAGAAACTGGTAAAGTAGTAGAGCGCACAGAACTTGCGATAACAGCAAGTGACACGCTGCGCATACAGATGCGAGAGAGTGATCGTTATGATATTCCCCTAACAAGATCTGGAAACAGAAAAATCTCAAATATTGATGGTCAAAATATGTTGATAGAACGAGACCTAAGGCTTATTGTGAGGAGTACAAAAGATAGTACTGCTTATGTACAATTAGAAAAACGAGCAGATCATTTTACTTTTGATGAGGCTCGGGATATTGCTAGAGGTATAAATTATGCATTTGGTCTTGAAAATAAAACGCTATTCTTAGACAGCTATTTCACTTCTATATCATCTGAAATATCATTAAGTAATTGGAATGATCGTGAGGTACAAGTGATTGTATACCTTCCAGAAGGAACTACCCTCATTGCAGATGAAAATACGTACTCATACCACCGCAATAATAGTAGGTACCGTGACATACTAGATAATGGAACAGAAGAGCAATACCTTACCGTAGGTAATGGCAAGCTTCTGTGTGCCGGCTGTCCAGAAGATCGCAGTTATGATTACAATGATGATGATAACTCTTGGGAGCAATCTGGTAATGATTCTTGGGAAGAACGCAGTTATGAAGAAGGAGAAAATGCTCCAGAATTTACAGAAATTACAGAAATCAAGGGCTTAAATATAAGTGAGAATGTAGTCTACTTCAGGATCACTGAAAAGACTACGAGAAAACAATTAGCTAGTGCTCGAAAGCAACTTAAAGATGCAAAAAATATTGATATAGACTTCTCTCAATCATCTTTTTATCAAAATGGAGTAATCAAAAGTTTAACGCTATCGGTAGAATGTAATGATGGCTATAACGGTAAGCTTACCAAATGGACATCTAATCTTAAAAATTACAAAACTGGGTTTGTAAGAGATTATCGTAAAACTACAAGTAAACCGTTTGTTATTGGCAAAATATAGTAGATTTTCTTCACTATGAAAAACCCAACCAATCTTCTTTGGATCCTGTTGCTGCTCCCCTTGATCGGAGTGGCGCAGGTGTCTGAGGATAGCAAACTTTATAAGGAGATTCTAGCTACAGATACTGCGCTTTTTGACTCGTATAATAATTGTGACCTCGCAACTCACGAAGCTCTCATCTCAGAAGATCTTGAGTTTTATCACGACAAGGGTGGACTTTCTACTAGCAAAACAGAGTATATGAAGGCTCTCAAGGAGAATATTTGTAATAAAGTACAGAGAACGCTTACTCCGGGCACCTTCGAGGTGCACGAGATAGGAGGTTTTGGCGCTGTATCATTAGGAAAACATAGTTTTCACAACCTATTAGAAGACAGCCACTCAGAACCATCTAAGTTTATTACCATATTAAAAGACACCCCAAAAGGCTGGAAAATCACACGGGTGATAAGCTTGCACTAGCAATCTATACAATTCAGTCATAAATTATTACAGTTGGGTAGGTTACGCTTTCGCGAAAGCGGACTTATCTACATCTTTACATCATCAATCAAAAACAATCAATCAATCAATCAAAAACAATCAATCAAACAAAAACGAACCAATCACCAAAAAACCAATCATTATGACAACGCTCATCAAAACAATTTTAGGAATCCTTACTGCTTTACTCGTCACCTCTTGTCAGTTTGACATTAATCTAGGGCAAATAAGCGGAAACGGAAATGTAGTTACAGAAGATCTGAACATCACAGAAGACTTTGACGAAGTAGTCGCTGGAAATGGCTGGGAAGTATTTTTAGAAAAAGGAAACACAAACGCCGTAATACTTGAAGCAGACCAAAACCTAGTAGACGCTGCCGAAATTTATGTAAAAGACGGGAAGCTTAAAATATACTGCGAAGACAATATCAAAAGTGCTACCTCAAAAAAGGTGTTTGTAACCTACTCAGAAAACCTTACTGATGTGAGCGTAAATAGTGGTGCAAGTCTCACTACAAAGGAAACACTTACTGGAGATGATATTGAATTTGACGCATCTTCTGGAGGGACAATGCGCGTACAAGTTTCTGCAAAAAATGTAGAGACAGATGTAAGTAGCGGTGGCGTGGCTCGTATCTCTGGTAGTGCAGAGCGACTAGATGCTTCGGTTTCTAGTGGAGGTGTAGCGAGAATAAGCCAACTCAAATCTGTGAGTGCAAAGGCAGATGCTTCATCTGGAGGCGTGATGGACGTTTATGCTTCTCAAGATCTTAAGGCAGAGGCCTCTTCTGGAGGAATCATAAATTACTACGGTAGTCCAAGAAATGTAGATAAGCCTAAAAAAAGCTACTCTGGTGGGGTTATAAGAAGCAAAGAATAATTACAACAAATAACATCAATCAATCAACACAAAAAATGCTCGATACTATCGAGCATTTTTTTATGTGTATAATTGTCAAGAGTTACAATCCAGCCTTTATTTTCATAAACTGGGCTTCTAGCAGTGCCATCTTTTCTTCTAGTCCATCTGCCAGTTCTGGCACTCTGTGATAGAAGACGTAGCGTATGCGCCAGAGTTCTTTAATTTCTTTTATAGGAAACTCTAGGTCGTCTATATTTTTATGATCTGCTCTTAGGGTAATAGTATTTCCAGAGAGATAGCAACGTCTTAATACTAGTCTATCATTAAAAACGGCTAGAATGAGATGTCCATTATTGAGCTTTTTATAAACGTTTTTTGGGATGTGCTCACCTATTACTATATCTTTTGGGAAGAGTCCTTTGTCATTACTACTCATCTCCAAGTTGTCTACCGTAAAGGCTCTGAAATCTTTTTCTGGGTTTACGGGTAGTTGTAAGACAGGCATATCTGCTACAAAAGCTTCCCTGTCATTATATAGTAGATAGTCATTTGTGTTTTTTGGGGTGATGCAAGGTATTGTAGCAAAGGTTTCTTTTGTAATCTGCTCGTGATCTGTAGTAAGGTCTGCTTTAAATTTGAGCAAACTATTTACGGTAAGCTCTTTTGTGAGCAAGTCATCTATAGGAATGCTAAAATAATTAGCAATTTTAATTACCGTATCTATTTTAGGTTCACTCCTGCCCTCCTCATAAGCCCCTAACGTCCCTCTTTTCAGGTCAAAGAGCTCTGCAAACGACTGCTGACTAAGCGTCTTTACGGTTCTTATTTTTCGAATGTTTTTACCAAAGAATGACATATTTTGCTAATTTTATTTGCAAATGATAAAATTGTTTGTATATTTACCTAACAATTTTAGCAAAAAGAATTCACTTATGCTAATTTATTTAGCTTTTTCGCGAAAGCGTAATAGCATCATCAAACATTCATCAATCAAAAATCAAACATTATGACCACTTTAATTATTTACATCCTGAGCCACTTATAAACAATTGGGTATTTACAGAGACAAGTTTTCGTATTATTAACCTTCCAATGTATTGGAACACAACATTAACACTCTTTATGAAGAACCACTTTACAATTACTCGAGATTTTTTATTAGAACTCAACTTTAATATCACTACAGAAAATACGGCAGATGGTATTATGGTTGTACAAAAGGAAAACTCAGGTATCAAAAACCTGATTCTGGGCATTGCTCCTCCTATTCTAATTATCGAGCAATTTATTTTTACCATCAATAACCAGTCAGAAAAGATTTTTAAAAGTCTGCTGCAAAAAAACCGAGATATCATACACGGCGCTTTTGTACTAGATGATACTGGTAAAAAGGTCATCTTTAGAGATACCCTTCAGATAGAAAATCTTGACCTCAACGAGCTAGAGGGTAGCTTGAACTCCCTGAGTTTACTTATGAGTGAGTACTCAGAACAGATTATAGAATTTTCAAAATATTAAAAAACGACATTATGAACATATTTAAACGACTTTTTAAAATAGGACAAGCAGAGGCAAATGCATCTATAGATAATATGGAAGATCCTATCAAGATGACAGAGCAAGGAATACGAGATATGAAAGAAGACCTTGCCAAAAGTGTAGAAGCAATGGCACAAGTAAAAGCAATGGCCATACGCGCAAAAAACGAGCGTGACGAGCACGATGCAAAAGCAAAAGACTACGAGAGCAAAGCCATCGCTATTCTTAAAAAAGCTCACGCAGGATCTATGGATGCGACAGATGCAGACAGACTAGCTAAAGAAGCCCTGGCCAAAAAAGAAGAAGCACAGTCACACGCTACACGCGCTGGTGAGGATACCTCAAAATTTGAAGGTAATGTAGCACAACTACAAGGCACTATCCAGACTATTAAAGATAACATAAGCAACTGGGAGAACGAGCTTAAAACGCTCAAGGCACGTGTAAAAGTGAGCGATGCTACTAAGAATGTAAACAAGCAAATGGCTGCACTAGATAACACTGGTACCGTGAGTATGCTAGAACGAATGAAAGAAAAAGTAGCGCAAGAAGAAGCACTTGCAGAGGCTTATGGAGACATCGCAGATACTAATAAAAGTATAGATGATGAGATAAACGCCGCTGCAGATACTAGCGAGGAGAAAGTAGATGACGAGCTTGCAAAACTTAAAGAACAATTAGGGCTAGGTAAAGACAACGCCTAGCCATCATAAACCTTAAAACCACCAACCATTGGACAACTTTATAAATCTCATATTTTCAGAAGTTAATATCATCTTGAGCGTCTTATTGATACTCTTGATCATTTACTGGGTGCTTACCTCGGTGAGCGGTATTGATTTTGACTACGATATGGACATCGACATAGATCTCGATGTAGATGTAGATGCAGATTTTGACATCAACACCGTAGACTCTGGTAGTATGGATTTTGAAGATGTCTCAAGTGCAGAGGTAGACAGGTCACACGTTGTAAATAAAAGACGTAAACCGCTTAAGTGGTGGCAAGTATTTTTAATTTACTTCAACTTTGTAGGTCTTCCATTTATGTTTACCTTTACGGTATGGGTATTTTTATGGTGGCTTTGCACCCTAGTAACCACAAGTATTACCGGTAGCTATGCAACTAGTTTTGGTTACATACTTATGTTGAGCTGTATGATCCCTGCTTTGTTCCTTACTAAGATATTTACCACTCCATTTAAGTCGTTTTTTAAAAACTTGAATAAAGATGGCGATAAAGCTACAGACTTTTTAGGTCGTAACGCAGTGTTGCTATCTACCATTTCTGGAGATAAGATGGGTAATGCAGAGGTACTAGCAGATGGCAACCCTATGAGTATTTATGTAAAATCACTAGATGGGTCAGAAATACGCTTTCGCGAAAGCGTACTCATCATCAAACAGTCACCAGATAAAAATTACTTTTTAGTCAGCAAATATTAATTAAGCGTGTAAACGCACATTCATAATCAACCAAAAACAAAAATCATCAATTTTATGGAAAACCTACCATCTATCGCCATCGCCCTTGTTGTGGGTATTGTGGCACTCATTGTTATTTACTTCCTCATCATCGCGATGTTCTACAAAAAGGTACATCAAGGTCAAGCCTTGGTTCGTACAGGTTTTGGCGGGACAAAAGTAGCGACAGATAAAGGGCTCTATGTGGTTCCTGTCTTTCACCGAGTAGAAGTAATGGATATTTCTGTAAAGAAAATCCAGATTGAGCGTCTTGCATCAGAGGGTCTTATTTGTAAAGACAATATGCGTGCAGATATCAAGGTAGCCTTCTTTGTACGTGTAAATAATGAAGTTGAGTACATTAAGAAAGTAGCTCAAACCATAGGTGTGCAACGTGCATCACGTCAAGAAACGCTAGAAGAGCTTTTTGAGGCAAAATTTTCTGAAGCGCTTAAAACCGTGGGTAAAAAGTTTGACTTTATACAGCTTTATGAGGCTCGTCGTGAGTTTCGTGATGAGATTGTAGACATTATAGGTACAGATCTTAATGGATATACTCTTGAAGATTGTGCGATAGATTACCTAGAGCAAACTGCAGTCACACATCTTAAAGCAGATAACATACTTGATGCAGAAGGTATTAAGAAAATCACAGATCTTACAGCTGCACAAAACATCAAGGCAAACCTTATTAAACGTGATGAGGAGAAAGTAATACGCAAGCAAGATGTAGAGGCACGCGAGGCGATACTAGAACTAGATAAGCAACTCGCCGAAAAAGAAGAACAGCAAAAACGTGAAATCTCAAACATAAAATCTCGTGAAGAGGCAGAGATTCTTAAAGTTGCCGAAGAAGAGCGTCTCAAGTCTGAAACAGCTCGCATTGCTACCGAAGAAAAAGTAAAAGTAGCCGAAGAAAATATGCAACGCCAGATCATCGTAGCTGAGAAAAACAAGCAACGTACAGACAAGGTGGAGACAGAGCGTGTGGAGAAAGACCGTATGCTAGAACTTACCGAGAGAGAGCGCGTAGTGACACTGGCTCAAATCGAAAAGGAAAAAGTTGTTGAAGTTGAGAAAAAGAACATTCAAGATGTGATACGCGACCGCGTGATGCTAGAGAAAGGTGTGGTAGAGGAGCAAGAAAATATGAAAGATATTGAGGCTTTCAAAACTGCAGACCGTTCTAAGCAAGTAGCAATTACAAATGCAGAGGCAGCAGCTCAAGAAGATCTTATTAAGACCATAAAAGCAGCCGAAGCATCAAAAGAAGCTGCAAAACAAAAAGCCGAAGAAATTAATATCGAAGCACTAGCGCATAAAGAAGCAAGTGAGAAAGAGGCAGATGCACGTAAAATTCTTGCCGAAGCACAAGCTAAGGAAGAAGCAACCGTGGGTATGTCTGAGGCACAAGTAATGCACGCTAAGGCAGATGCAAACGAGCGTCAAGGTATTGTTGAGGCAACCGTTATCGAGAAAAAGGCACTTGCAGAAGCTGCCGGAATTGAAGCAAAAGCAGAGGCAAAACGTAAAGATGGTCTTGCAGAGGCAGATGTAATTAAAGAGAAAGCCCTTGCAGATGCCGCAGGTATCGAAGAGAAAGCAAATGCTATGAAGAAACTTGACGGTGTAGGTAAAGAACACGAAGAGTTTAAACTACGTCTTGATAAAGAACTTCAAGTAGATCTTGCAGAAATTAATATCCAGAAAGATATTGCAGATGCGCAAGCACAAGTTATAGGCGATGCTCTTAAAGCTGCAAATATTGATATTGTAGGTGGTGAGACTATGTTCTTTGACCAGATTATAGGGCAAATTACAAAGGCCAAAGGTTATGACAGACTCGTACACCACTCAGAAACGGTGACAGAGGTAAAAGATGCCATTTTAGGTAGTGATGATGTAAAAGGAAACTTGCTTGAAAAAGTAAAAGAATTTGCAGATAAGTACGGCATCTCTTCTGAGGATCTTAAAAATGTGACCATTGCAAACTTACTGATGGATTTAAAATCTAAATCTTCAGACAGCGATGAGCAAACCTTATTCAGCAACCTATTTAACCTTGCAAAAGGATTAGGATTATCTGATAAGAAACTGAAATAAAACTCAGTAAACAACGGCAGCTTGCACCCAGTGAGATGGCAAGCTGCTGGTTGTTTTTACGCTTTCGCGAAAATTAAACAAAACTTAATCCTATAACTATTGGAGAATATTAAAGCACTTTTTGACCTATCGAAATTACCTACAAAGTTTTTTTTATTGTTTTCGCTAGTGACATCATTTTTGTTATTTGCTGATGAGACAGTTTTAAAAAACATACATCTTGATAAAATAAATAATGATTATGGTCAATGGATTGGATTGATATTCCTACTATCCACAGGATTATTTATTATAAATATTATCATTTGGATTTTTAAATATTTAAACCTCTCGCTTAGGAATATAAGATTAAAAAGAAAGTTTGAAAAAAGTTTGAAAAAACTTGATCTGAAAGAGCAAGCTGTTCTCAGGGAATTTCTATTAAATCAACAAACCGCCCTAAACGTCCCAATTGATGACGCAGTAATAAGTGGGCTTCTCCAAAAGGAAATTCTTACTATAAATAACCAGTTTAATGGTAGTTTCATCATAGACGGAACTAGAGCATCACTTTCTATCAACTCCATTGCGGAAAAGACTTTGAATATGGAAGATGTTGGTTTCAGCGAAAAGCCAACAGAAGAAGAGATTAGGAAAGCTTATGAACGTAGGCCCGCTTGGGCTAAAAATTCCTATAATTAATTATAAGGAGCCTAACATTATTTTGATTGACATCCAAAACTTTTAAAAGCCCAACGGCACCTATGGCAAACGAAACTCCAGATATACAACCTAAAGCAACGCAAACTCTTGACGGCGGCACCTATGAGATTATACAAGGTAGACTGCAAAAACAAAAAACCGACTTACAAAAGCGGTTACAAGAACTTAACGAGGAGCGTAAAAATGTTTTTGGTTCACTAGAAACAAAGCTCATTGCAAATGACCGTATCAATACAGAAAATAACTGTATTGCTCGTGATATTGTATCGCTTAAAAACTTGTGTTTGTTTGGTTACAATGTGCATTTTGGACTACGCACAGACATACACCTAGGAGATGTTTTTAGTGCCTATGAGTTTAAAGACAATCGTTTTGAACCTCGTGATCTTTCACTTTTACAAGACGACACTTTTCTACTAGACTTTGCAAACCTGTACAAGTATTACCGTAATACCATCTTTTCAAAGTTTGCGATTATAGGTAACTACCTGTATATGGTATTTCAGCTTAGTGATAGTGTTACAGATATTAAAACATTTAAGTGGCTCATAAAAGAAGATACGCTACAGTATGTAGATAACCGTAGTGAGCACGAGTATCGCTTCCCACAGCAACACGATTTTAAGTGGCAAGAAGCTACGCGTGATATGCACCGTTATGGTGAGCACGCTCACGTATCTATTTTAGATAAGGTGTTTGTAGAGACTATAGGTGGTGATCTTACCATAAAAATAGAAGATAATACAGACCAAGGTAAAGGAATACTAGATGAGCCGGTAGAGCTTATAGACCAGACACTAGATGATGGTCAGTATCGCTATGCAGATCTGGGTAACCTACTTGCGCTGGAAATTAAACCCTTTCAAGAAGAGCCTCGCTATTTTGTATTTAACAACAAACTAAAGGAAGTTCAAAAAATACAGAGTGTAAAGGACACTTGTGTCTTACTTCCAGATGATCAAGGTATCATTTTCCCAACAGGCTACTATCTTCAAACAGGAGAATACAACATTTTTGATAATGCCATCCCTAATGTAAAATTTCAGCAGAAGGTGAGTTCGCCTAACGGGGAGGACTTTTTATATGTCTTTTACTCGCCAGAAGAGGCGCTGTACAACTTGATGTCATATAATGTGATTACTCAAGAGATAAAAACTCCTATTATCTGTAATGGTTTTACCGTATTGCAAGATGGGCAGCTATGCTATTTTAGAACCGAAAATGAGCAGACTAAGCATCACGTGATACAGATCTGGCAAACCCCATTTTTAAAGGGTGACTATATGCCTTCTCAGCACGAAGACACGTTGCTTTATAAAATAGGAAACAAAGATATTGTAAAAGCGATGGCAGAGGTTAATAGCCTCATCACACTGCTCAACAAAGAAGATAATTACGACGGACTGTATAGCGATATTGCTAAGTTCTCAAAAGATATACTTGATGCTTACTACTGGCTTCCAGAAGCCGAAACCAAGCAACTCAACGTACCACTTGCAGAAATAAATGGAGCTGCAAATGCTGCTATAGATGAGTTTCAAAAAGTAGTACAGCTCAAGCGCAACGCTGCCAAACAAACTAAAGAAGTTGAGACCAAAGCCTCTGAGATTTTTGGCAAAATAAAAAGCACCTCTTTTAAGTCTATTAATGATTTTGTGGCGCTGCTCACGCAGTTGCGATCATTACGTGGAGAGACCATCTCGCTTAATGACATACGCTATGTAGATCCCACTTTCGTGAAAACGCTAGAGGAAGAAATTGCTGTGCAAACACAAAAAATTTCTGAGAAGTGTGTACAGTTCTTACTAGATGACAAAGCGTTAAAACCATATCACGATGCCGTAGCCGAAAAGAAACAGGTGATGGATGGCATCAAGAAAGTCATTGAAGCCAAAAAACTCGAAGAAGAAGTAAACCAGATTGCAACAGATCTTGAGTTACTTATCGACATTGTTTCAAATCTTGATATAGAAGACACCTCCCACTCTACTAAGATAATTGATGATATCTCGCTCATTTTTGCAACTATCAATCAGTTAAAGGCTGGGATTAAGAATAAGAAAAAATCACTGGGAAGTGCAGAGGCACAAGCCGACTTTGCTGCCCAACTTAAGTTAATTGATCAAAGTATCATAAACTACCTAGATATTGCCACCACGCCAGAAAAGTGTGATGAGTTCCAAACTAAAATCTCTATCCAGCTAGAAGAGCTAGAAGGAAAGTTTGCAGACTGGGATGAGTTTATCACACTCATTATTGAAAAGCGCGAGGAAGTGTACGGAGCTTTTGAAGCACGTAAAAATGCACTTATAGAGAAGCGCAATAAAAAGGCAATGGCATTAAAAAATGCCTCAGAACGTATCTTGAAAGGCGTACGTAAAAAAGCCGAAAGCTTTAAAACAGCTTCGGAAATAAACGGATATTTTGCCGCAGACCTTATGATTAATAAGGTGCGTGATATCATACAGCAACTTAAAGAGCAAGAAGATACCGGAAAGGCAGAAGAGATTGAGACTGGACTTAAAACAGCCCGTGAAGATGCGCTGCGCAAGCTCAAAGACAAACTAGATCTCTATGAAGATGGAGATACGGTAATACGACTTGGTAAGCATAAATTTGGTGTAAACAAGCAACCGCTTGACCTCACTATCGTGCTTAAAGATGGGGCACTTAACTATCACCTCACAGGCACCGATTTCTACCAAGAACTCTCAAACGAGACCCTTCTCGCCTCTCGCCACATCTGGGATCAAGAATTTGTATCAGAAACTAGCGAGGTATACCGCAGTGCCTACCTAGCTTATAAATTATTTAATAAACTAGACAAGCACATCCTACTAGAAGCTGGTGATGACACGCTACTTGGGATAGTGCAAGAAGAAAGCCGCAATGATTATGCAGAGGGCTATGTAAAAGGGGTACACGATGTAGACGCGACTAAAATTTTAAAGGTACTCGTACACAAACACAACGAGCTGGGACTGCTCACGTACGCCCCAGAAATTAGAGCATATGCACAGTATTTCTGGAACAGCATTGACCCAAGTACCCAAAAAACGCTTAATCAGTCTATAAAGGCTTCGGGAGAGGTGTTGCAGTTTTTTCCAGATGCAAAGGAGTACCAATTTATCGTTGAGACTTTAAGTGAGGAGATACACGCTTTCGCGAAAGCGGAATCCCTTTTCTTACCCGAGTTAAGTCAAACCATTGCGACCTACATCTTTGATGAGCTTCAAGGCGACACAGAGTTTGTGCGTAGTAGTGTTGCGGTGCGTTTAAAAGACGCTTTCGCGAAAGCGTTAAAACAACAACAGGCAGACCTTAAGTTTAAGAAAAGTTATGAGTCACTCCCTAGCTTAAAAGGGAAAGTGCAGCTCGTAAAACAGTGGGTGACGGCATTTGTACGCACCAAAGAAAGCATAACCGATGTGCGCTACGTAGATGAAGTGGTGTGTTTACTACTCTTTGAAGATGAGTCGGTTTTAAAAACAAAAGCGGCTTCTCCAAATGAGAAAATCACTGGCTTAAGCGGTGATCACAGCACGATAACCGAAGGTGTTTTCAACTTTAACTACCACGACTTTACAGCTAGGCTCAACTTATTTGTAACAGAGCAAGTACCCGCATTTGAAACTTTTAAGAAAGCAAAACACACGGTTACTGAAGAGTTAAAAGAAGCTTTAAAACTGGACGAATTTAAACCAAGGGTGCTTACATCCTTTGTGCGTAACAAGCTGATTGACCAAGTGTATTTTCCATTGTTTGGTGATAACCTTGCAAAGCAATTAGGAACCGTGGGCGATAACAAACGTACCGACCGTATGGGTATGTTGCTCCTCATCTCTCCACCAGGATACGGAAAAACCACCCTGATGGAATATATCGCAAACCGTCTAGGGCTCGTTTTTGTGAAAATTAACGGCCCAGCGATAGGTCACGAAGTTACGTCTGTAGATCCAGAAAGTGCTACAAATAGCGCTGCTCGTGAAGAGCTCAAAAAACTCAACGTCGCTTTTGAGATGGGGAATAATGTGATGCTATATCTAGACGATATACAGCACTGTAATCCTGAGTTTTTACAGAAATTCATCTCCTTATCTGACGGTACACGTAAGATAGAGGGTGTGTACAACGGGAAGTCAAAAACCTATGACCTACGTAGCAAGAAATTCTGTGTGATAATGGCGGGTAACCCATATACAGAGAGTGGAGAGAAATTCCGTATACCAGATATGCTTGCAAACAGGGCAGATATTTATAACCTGGGAGATATTATAGGAGATACGGAACATCTATTTAAATTGAGTCTTATTGAGAATTCGCTCACTGCAAATCCGCTACTGCAACAGTTAAGTAGTAGTCATTTTGAAGATGTGTATACCTTAATAGACCGCATAGAAAATGGGACGCAGGACAGTCAGCTCAAAGGAAATCACACCGCGCAAGAGGTAGCAGATTATACAAAAGTACTAGAAAAGGTAATCACCATACGTAACACAGTACTCAAGGTAAATGCAGAATACATACGCAGTGCCGCGCAAGAAGATGCTTATCGTACAGAGCCGTCATTTAAACTTCAAGGGTCATACCGTGATATGAACAAACTAGTAGCCAAAGTAGTTCCCATTATGAACGACACTGAGCTGGCTACTTTACTCTTATCACATTATGAAAGTGAGTCACAAACACTCACTTCAAGCGCAGAGGCAAACCTCTTAAAGTACCGCGAACTCATAAATGCGCTAGATGAAACGCAGCAACAGCGCTGGAACACGATGAAAGAAACCTTTGTGAAAAATAATAAACTCAAAGGTTTTGGTGACAAGAACGAGATGGCACAAGTACTCTCTCAAATGATGGAGTTTACCGAGAATCTAGAAGGGATTAAGAAAGCGCTTGAGAAGGGGTTGGAGAAATGATTTTAAAAACATCTCCCCTAGCCCCTCTTCAAAGAGGGGAATATTCATTAGAATTTTCATTTTGCTTCACAAAATAATCGCAACAGCGTCCCTCTTTGAAGAGGGAGTCAGGGAGATGTCCGCAAGGATAATTAACAGATTCGTTCTCTCGTTTATTATTATTTTGAGAAGTATAAACCTAGAAGGAAACCGACGGTTATATAGAAAAACATACCTAAAAGTGATATCATATTATAGCTCCTAATTTTCTTAATATATCCGAGCTGAGAGAAACGTTTATAGTTATCATCTTCATTTGAAAGAAAATTTACAATACCAAATGGAAAAAACAGATAGAATAACTTCAATGATAATTCTAGGGGTTCATTCATTCTTCTCTGTGCAAATGATAGTTTTTGAATGAGTGTTTCATCATCAATTGTATGAGCATTAGAGAAGCTCAAACGCATTTTTAATTCATCAACCGTCATTTTCTTCTTGACTAAGTAATCAATGATTTGCTCAACGCTTTTATCATTGAAATATGAGGTGTGTAAAGAATCCATTTGAATTGATTTGATTTGATTTGATTTGATTTGATAAGTTTCAAAAATAAGATTTTTGAAGTCGTAAGTAATTCATGATAATATTACTCTTTGAATTTCACTTCGACGAATTAAGTAAGTGATAAAAAACATCTCCCCTAACCCCTCTTCGAAGAGGGGAACATTCACAATACTTTTTATTTTACAAAGCAAAACTAAAAGTATAAACTCACAACAGTGTCCCTCTTTGAAGAGGGAGTCAGGGAGATGTCCGCAAAGAAGAGATATTCAATAAAATCTCTTTGGGGATTAGTATTGTGAGAAACTTATATCTAAAAAAAGGGTACGCAAAAAACATCTTCCCTAGCCCCTCTTCGAAGAAGGGAATATTCACAATACTTTTTATTTTGCTTTGCAAAATTAAAAAGTATCAAACCACAACAGTGTCCCTCTTTGAAGAGGGAGTCAGGGAGATGTCGGCAAAAAGGAGATAAAGTCGCAAGAAGGGAGATATCCACGAAAAAAAGCAAACAAAAAAAAAACGACAGCTCTCGCTGTCGTTTTTAAATTCTATATAAGGTATGTCCTTTACTGACGTGCAGCTGGAACCTCATCCACATAAGTAGAGCCTACTCCTGGCTCGTCTTGTGGAAGTTCATCTTTTGACGCTAGGTAGCGCTCTGCGTCTAGTGCAGCCATACATCCTGTTCCGGCAGCGGTAATTGCTTGACGGTACACGTGATCTGCTGCATCTCCAGATACAAATACTCCTGGTACGTTTGTTTTAGAAGTTCCTGGTGTATTGATGATATATCCAGTCTCGTCTAAATCTAAGTAGTCCTTAAAGATATCTGTGTTAGGCTTATGTCCTATCGCTACAAAAAATCCAGTTGCTGGGATATCGTGCTCCTCACCGGTTACATTATTTTTTACTCTTGCTCCAGTCACACCTACATCGTCACCTAGCACCTCAACAGTTTCTGTGTTGAAAAGGATCTCAATGTTTTCTGTTTTCTGTACACGAGCAGCCATAATTTTTGATGCTCTAAACTCGTCACGACGTACGAGCATTGTTACTTTCTTACATAATTTAGAAAGATAATGTGCCTCCTCACAAGCGCTATCTCCAGCACCTACAATTATGGTTTCTTGTCCACGGTAAAAGAATCCGTCGCAAACTGCACAGGCAGATACACCTCCACCCATTTTTAAATACTTCTGCTCAGAAGGTAATCCTAAATATTTTGCACTCGCTCCTGTAGATATAATCACAGACTCTGCGTGTATTTCCTTTTCTCCGTTGATCCACGCTTTGTGCACATCTCCAGAAAAATCTACTTTAGTCACCCATCCGTCACGTACATCTGTATCAAAACGCTGTGCTTGTTTCATTAACTGCACCATCATTTCTGGTCCAGTTACACCATCTACATAACCAGGGAAGTTCTCCACCTCGTTAGTCGTGGTAAGCTGTCCGCCTGGCTGCTGCCCTTGGTAAAGAACTGGTGCCATATTTGCACGTGCTGCATAAATTGCTGCGGTATATCCCGCTGGTCCTGAACCTATGATAAGGCATTTTACTTTTTCTACTGACATACTGTATTATTTTTAAGCTTTCGCGAAAGCGTAATAAACACTTTTACAATCGCACAATTCTTATTTATATCTTCCTTACAAAAGTAGGTTTTACAAGCCAAACCTTACAATCAAGTTATCAAGAAAACGAATGGCTTTATCACCAAAAGTGATATAACTGACCACGAGCTTACTCTTGCATAGATTAAAGATAAGATTCTAACCTCTAACACGTGTTTTCAAATTGTTAATACATCATAGAGTGTGGTGATAATTCTGTAATTTGCCGTTAAAATCTGATACTATGAAAAGTCGTTTTACTTATATCTTATTATTACTTGTTGCAAGTGTGGCTTGCGCGCAAGAAACTAGAGAAAATGATGTCACACTAACCTCAAACCTAGATTATACTTATGAGGTAATTGTTCCAGAACTTACTAACCCTTGGGGACTAGCTGTATTGCCAGATGAGTCTATGCTCATCACTGAAAAAAGTGGAGAACTCATACACTTTAAGGATGGTAAAAAAACAATGATTACTGGAGCTCCTGAGGTGGTGACGCGTAATCAAGGTGGTTTACTTGACATACGCTTGCATCCAGATTATGCGAGTAATGGCTGGATATACATCACGTACTCATCACCAGAAGGCGAAGAAGATGGGGCGATGACAGCACTTATGAGAGCAAAATTAAAAGACGGTGCGCTTACCGAAAAGAAGGTATTATATAAAGGAAGTCCAAATACGAGAAAGGGACATCACTTTGGCAGCCGCGTGCGTTTTGACAAAGATGGTTATGTATATTTTTCTATAGGAGATCGTGGTGCGAGAGATGAGAATCCGCAGGATGTTACTCGTGATGGAGGAAAGATTTATAGACTTAATGCAGATGGAAGCATCCCTGCAGATAATCCTTTTGTAGGCAAAGACGGAGCAAAAGAAGCTATCTTCTCTTACGGACATCGTAATCCGCAAGGAATGACTGTGCATCCTGAGACAGGTAAGATATGGATACACGAGCACGGACCTCGTGGTGGGGATGAGATTAATATCCCTGAGGCTGGTAAAAACTTTGGGTGGCCAGTAATCTCATACGGTATTAATTACAGCGGAACTACATTTACAGAAATTACAGAAAAAGAGGGAATGGAGCAGCCAGTGTATTACTGGGTTCCTTCTATCGCCCCTTCTGGGATGGCTTTTGCAAACAATACTGGTGATGCAAAACTTGATGGCAACTTATTAATAGGTTCGCTTAAATTTGAATACCTAGAACTTGCCATTTTAGAAAATGACAAGGTGGTTGCTCGTGAAAAGTTACTAGAAGATGTAGGTCGTGTGCGCAATGTGATTAATCACAATGGCACTATCTATGTAGGTGTAGAGGGAAAAGGAATCCTTAAACTAGTTAAGAAATAATGAAACTACTTATAAGTTTATGTACGGCAGGTGTTAGTGTGTTTTTATTTTTCGCGAAAGCGGAAAAAGAAGTTTACACCTCTCAAGACCCACTTGCAGAATCTATAGAACGTGGTGCAGAGGTATACCAAGACTTTTGTATACAGTGTCACCTAGGTAAAGGTGAAGGTGTGGCAGGAACTTTCCCGCCGCTTGCTGGATCAGACTGGCTCACAGAAGATCGCTATAAAGAAGCCATAAAAGCTGTAAAATATGGCCAGCAAGGTCCTATAACTGTAAATGGTGTTGCATTTAATGGCGTGATGGCAAACCTTGAGCTTTATGAAGATGAGGTGGCAGATGTAATGAACTACATTATGAACAGCTGGGGCAATAAACAGACAGAAATGGTTACCGAAGAAGAGGTGAAAGCTATCTCAAAATAAAACCAAGAGTTTTTATTTAATAATTATTGGAAATAGTTGTCTTGATTTTACTGGTGTAATCCACTACTTTTTAAAATATCGATGAGCCGAGAATATTCTTCTCGGCTTTTTCATTTCTAATCCATTTCAATTACCCATTTTAAATTGTATTTTTACCTCCTAATCGTCCTCAAATTTATGGGTAAAATAATTGCTATTGCAAACCAAAAAGGTGGTGTAGGCAAGACCACTACTTCTGTTAATCTCGCAGCCTCTCTAGGTGTGCTAGAGAAAAAAGTACTCCTCATTGATGCAGACCCTCAGGCTAATGCAACCTCAGGTTTAGGTATTGATGTAGAAAGTGTAGAGGTGGGTACGTACCAACTTCTGGAGCATACTAATAACGCAGAAGAGGCAATCATAAAAACGTCTTCTCCTAACCTTGACCTTATACCAGCACATATTGATCTTGTTGCTATCGAGATTGAACTTGTTGATAAAGAGTCACGAGAGTACATGATGAAAAAAGCGATAGGTCACCTTAGAGATAAGTATGACTATATCTTGATAGACTGTGCACCATCATTAGGACTGCTTACTCTTAATGCCCTCACATCTGCAGACGCTGTGATTATCCCAATACAGTGTGAGTATTTTGCACTAGAAGGATTGGGAAAACTATTAAATACCATAAAAAGTGTTCAAAAAATTCACAATCCAGATTTAGATATCGAAGGATTGCTACTCACAATGTTTGACTCTAGACTACGATTATCTAATCAAGTGGTAGAAGAGGTTCAAAAACATTTTAGTGAGATGGTTTTTGAAACAATCATACAGCGTAATGTGCGTTTAAGTGAGGCACCTAGTTACGGAGAAAGCATTATTAATTATGATGCCGCAAGTAAAGGAGCAACCAATTACTTGAGCCTAGCTCAAGAACTTATTACAAAAAATAATAGCTAGAATGGCTAAAGCAACAAAAAAACAAGCGCTAGGTCGCGGACTTTCGGCATTACTGAAAGATCCAGAAAATGATATAAAAAGCGCCGAAGATAAAAATGCAGACAAGGTTGTAGGTAATATCATTGAGCTTGATCTAGATGATATAGATGTAAACCCTTTCCAACCTCGTACAAGCTTTAATGAAGAAACTCTAAGGGAGCTCGCCTCATCTATTAAGGAACTAGGCGTTATACAGCCTATTACGGTTCGTAAGATGAGTTTTGGAAAATACCAACTGGTTTCTGGAGAGCGTCGTTATAGAGCGTCTAAGCTTATAGGTAACAAAACAGTACCTGCATACATACGTATCGCAAATGATAATGAGAGTCTCACAATGGCTCTTGTTGAAAACATACAACGTCAAGATCTTGACCCAATAGAAATCGCACTTTCATACCAGAGATTAATAGACGAGATCAACCTCACGCAGGAGCAAATGAGTGATCGCGTGGGTAAAAATCGATCTACAATAACAAATTATCTGCGTTTATTAAAGCTTGATCCTATTGTACAGACTGGTATGCGAGATGGCTTCTTGTCTATGGGACACGGGCGTGCACTTATCAATGTAGATGATACTGGTGACCAACTGGATATTTATGAAAAAATCTTACAAGAAAAGCTTTCTGTAAGACAGACGGAGGCATTGGTAAAAAATTATCATGCTACCTCTAACATTGAAACACCTAAAGAGCAAAAAGAAGAAACTCCTAAATTCATAAAAAAAGGAACTAAAGAGTTTGCCGAGTATTTTGGAGCAAAGGTGGATATCAAAGTAGCAAAAAATGGCCGCGGAAAGATTTCTATTCCGTTCTCTTCAGAAGAGGACTTTAATCGATTACAGAAATTAATCAAAGGTGCAAAGTAACAAATACCTCTTACTGGTTTTTTTATTGTGTTTCTACGCTTTCGCGAAAGCGCAACAAGACTCCCCTGCAGAAACTATTATTGATGCAGATGAGGTAGAGGGCATATCTAGTAAAGAACCTTATGACCCTCTAAGACCAGCAAAAGCTGCCTTTTACGGCGCTGTACTCCCTGGATTAGGTCAAATTTATAATAAAGATTACTGGAAACTTCCACTAGTGTACGGAGCTTTAGGCTCTACAATTTACGGTGTATCATATAATAGCAAACAGTCTGAGCGTTTTAGAACTGCCTTTAAAGATAGACTGGCTGGTCGTATAGACGAGTTTACCACAGTTAATGAAGATGGCACAACCACAGAAATCTTTTCTGATGATGCTCTTATTAATGGTCAAGATCAATTTAGAAGAAGAAGAGATCTGTTTATCTTAGTATCTGCTGGAGTCTATGTTCTCCAGATTATAGAGGCAAATGTAGATGCTCACTTATCACAATATGATGTAGATGATGACTTAAGCTTTGGACCTGCACTTTATTATGATGACTTAGGGCAGACCATGAATTATGGACTCTCTTTTAATTACAAGTTTTAGTATATGAAAATAGCACTCCTAGGCTATGGAAAAATGGGTAAAACCATTGAAAAAATTGCCGCAGATAGAGGCCACGAGATTGTTGCAAGAGTAAACTCTCCTGAGAGCTTTACACTAGCAGATGCAGATGTTGCCATTGATTTTAGTATTCCAGATAGTGCTGTAAATCATCTAACAAAATGTTTTGAAGCAGGAGTACCGGTGGTTTCTGGAACGACAGGCTGGCTACACAACTATCAAGATATGGTTACCCTCTGTAATACTAATAATGGAGGATTCATTTATGCTTCAAACTTTAGTGTAGGCGTTAATTTATTTTTTGAGTTTAACAGAAAACTTGCAGCTATCATGGCACCTCATAAAGACTATAAAGTTGATATGACAGAGATTCACCATACTCAAAAACTAGACGCACCTAGCGGCACAGCCATCACACTCGCCGAAGGCGTTATGGAAGCATCAGACTACACAGGCTGGGATCTTAATGAGGGACAGCCTATACAAGAAAACCACCTCCCAATCACTGCCGAGAGAGAAGGAACTGTACCCGGCACACATATTATCAATTACAAAAGTGAGATAGATACTATTACTCTAAGCCACGAAGCCCACTCTAGACAAGGATTTGCTCTGGGAGCCGTAGTTGCAGCAGAATGGTTACAAGGAAAACAAGGGGTTTTCAACATGAGAGACGTTTTAGGACTTTAACTTGTAACATTATCTAATAACGTAAGACCAACTTACAGATTCAAAATATTACAGATGACACTTATACAATGGTTTATATTTTTTCTAATTGTTCAGGCAGTACACTTTGCTGGAACTTGGAAACTCTATGTACGCGCGGGACGTAAAGCATGGGAAGCAGCAGTACCAGTTTACAATGCAGTAGTACTCATGGGTATTATAAATCGTCCTAAGTGGTGGACCATTTTACTATTTATCCCTATCGTAAATCTTATCATGATACCTGTAGTATGGGTAGAAACTGCGAGATCATTTGGCTTTAACACGTTTAAAGATACAGCACTTACGATTTTTACAGGAGGATTATATTTATACTACATCAATTATGCGACAGATGCTCCGTATAAACACGATAGAGATATTAATCCAAAATCGTCTAGCGGTGAGTGGACTAGTTCTTTACTGTTTGCCATAGTTGCAGCAACGTTAGTGCATACATATTTTATGCAACCCTTTGTAATACCGACTTCGTCGTTAGAAAAAACCCTCTTGGTAGGCGATTGGTTATTCGTGAGTAAATTTCATTACGGAGCACGAACTCCCCTTACTACTGTAGCTACACCTATGCTACACGATACTATTCCTGTTATAAAAGAAAAAAGTTACTTATCAAAACCACAACTACCATATTTTAGACTTCCTGGTTTTCAAAAAATAAAAAGAAATGACATCGTCGTTTTTAACTGGCCAGTTGATACACTTGTAGATATTACCCCTGGAAGCATGCGCGGTAGTGTGCGTAAACCTATTGACAAAAAATCTAACTATGTCAAGAGAGCTGTAGGAATAGCTGGAGATTCTCTTGAAGTACGCGATGGCTATGTGTATATCAATGGAGAGCAAAACGATCTTCCAGATCGTGCTCGTATTCAGTTTACTTATAACATTGTATCGAAAGTTCCTTTAGTTAAAAACGCAACTAATGCAAGTGGATATTACACCTTCCCAACGGATCTTATTAATGGAAGATATGAGATATCAGACATTGTTTTAACAGGAAATAGTGGAGGTAACGGGCCTTATTCTCATAGCGCCCAAGTAAGTGAAGCTGCTGTTGAAAAACTTAAGAATAACTCAAATATCATAAGTATTGAGCGAGCACATTATGATGCTAAAGAAAATAACACAGGGATCTTTGGAGCTATGCCAGGTAGAGCTTCTAGTGTAGATAACTTTGGACCTATTTATATTCCTGAAGAAGGAACGACAGTAGCTATAAATACTGAGAGTCTGCCTTACTACAAACGTATTATCGAAGTGTACGAAGGTTATGAAATGGGTAGAGAGCGTGAAATCACAGTAAACGGTAACCAGATATTAATGAATGGCGAGCCGCTTACTGAGTATACTTTTGAGCAAAATTACTACTGGTTGATGGGTGATAACCGTCATAACTCGCAAGATGCAAGAGCTTGGGGTTACGTTCCTTTTAATCACGTAGTAGGAAAGCCTGTGTTTGTATGGTTTAGTAAAGACGCAAACGTTCCTGGTTTTAACGGAATACGATGGAATCGTGTATTTACAACCGTAGGTGGCGATGGACCTTTAGTGAGTTACCGCTACTGGTTTTTAGGAGCCTTATTATTATACATAGGATGGTCTTTCTTTAGAAAGAAAAAACAGGCTAAGAAGTAATCTATGAAACCAGCTCTTATTACCGTAGGCTACTGTGCTCCTATTATACAGTACGCAGTAATTTATCAAACCGAACAACTTCACATTGAAGCTAAGGGGAATTTCCAAAAGCAATCGTACCGCACGCGTATGAAGATTGCTACATCTACTGGTGAGTTAACACTCATAGTCCCTATTCTTCACCGAAAGGATAAAACAGAGCGCCAGCAGTATTATGATGTGAAGATTGAAAATAAATTTCACTGGCAGCGCGACCACTGGCGGTCTCTTAAAATCGCATATCAAACCTCTCCTTACTTTGAATATTATGAGGATGAATTTGAGCATCTATACCATACTACCTATGACAGTCTTATAGGCTTCAACAACGCTTGCCATACCGTTATTATGGAGTGTTTACAGTTAGAAATTACACCCATTCTTACTGAAGAGTATTTTAAAAATCCTGAACAATTAGATTATAGACATCTAGTACAAGCCAAAAAAGAACCTAACTATCCATTACCAGAGTATCACCAACTCTTTAATGAAAATCACGGCTATTTATCCAACCTAACTATTTTAGACCTGCTATTCAATCTCGGCCCTAGTGCACAAGATTATCTTGCTAAGGTTGATCTTTCTAACGAGCTAACATAAAAGTCGCCATAGAAGGCTTGTGATCGCTTAAATCTACATCGTAGGTTTCAAAGTTTGTAACCGGTAAAGACTCGTCTACTAAGATAAAGTCTATACGTAAAGGTATGATATCAAACCAGAAGGTTGCTCCAGTTCCTGATCCCGCTTTCGCGAAAGCGTCAACCTTATTCCCCTTTACCTTGCGATACATATAAGAAGTAGCGCTATTATTAAAATCGCCAGTTACGATAACCGGATAGGGAGATGTAGCTTCGTTATTTAAAAACTTAGCAACCTGAGTTTCTTGCTTTTCAAAAGCTTGACCCAATCTACCCAGTAATTTTTTTGAGTTCTCCTTTTGCAAGTTTGCTAGATTAGGAGATAAACTGAAAGATTGAAAATGCATATTATACACTCTTACTGTATCAGTAGCAGTCGCTATATCTGCGTAAATTCCATTATTACCAGTATTTTCAAAATCCAATGAACCACTATTGATAATTGGATATTTTGAAAAAATCACCTGACCAAAAGATTTACTAGGGGATTTCATCACTTTATACTCATAAGGATAAACCCTCTCATCAGGTTTAAATCCTGGGTAATATTCTTGAAAAGAAATGACATCAGGATTTTTATCTGAGATTAGCTGTATGGCACGTTCACCTACTTTCACCTCATCAGACCAACCATGAATATTAAACTGTCGCACATTATAGGTAAGCACTTTTAATGTGGTTCCATCATCTATATCTTCACCTCCACCTAAACGTACAAGAGAGAAAATATGTGTAATCCCTAAGGCTAGAATAATAGCTGATAATAACAATTGCTTCCTTCCTCTGAAAAGCCAATACATCAGGAACAAGAAGTTGATGATAAGCAATACAGGAAGTACAAGGCTAAGCACAGAAAGTGCAGGAAAAATATGTGGAGGTATAAATGGTAATAAATAACTAGCTAGTAGGAGTACGGCAAATATGCTATTTACAAAGAAGATAATCTTACCGAAGAATTCGAGCTTTTTCATCTCTTATTCCTTACCAGCTTTAAATAAAAAGTCCTTCTCAGCCTTAGACAGACTGTCGTAACCACTTTTACTTATCTTATCAAGAATAGCATCTATGCGTTGCTGCTGTTCAGATTTTGATCCAGTCGCAGGTCTTCTCGATTTTGAGGTCGTATTATTTGCCGTTTTATGTACGGTACGAAGTGGGGATTTCTTTTCTTTTTTAGGAGTTTTAGTAAACCAACTTGTTACTGAATCCATGATTTTTTCAAACCACAATCCTATATCATTTCCTTTAAGTAATTGCTTTGCATACACAAATCCAAAAGCAGCACCACCTAAGTGTGATATTAGTCCGCCAGCGTTTCCAGAATCTAGCATTAATAGATCTCTAAGCACTACAAAAACAGCAATCCACCAGAGCTTGATATTAAATGTAAATATCCTTATCTCTGCATTAGGTGTGTATGTCCCTATGAAAACCACAATTGCATTTACAGCTGCACTTGCACCTAGCAAAACGCCTGTCCCTCTAAAGGCTGGAAGTACGTTGTATAACAAAGCAAAAAGTGTTCCTCCGGCAATTGCTCCCAGGAGGTAAATAGCAAGAAATTTCTTTTCAGAAAAAATGTTTAGTACAAACCTTGAGAAGACATAAAGCCAGACCATATTCCAAAACAAATGCCCAAAACCAGCATGCAAAAAAGCATATGTAAGTATACCCCACGGCTGCTGTAAGAATCTCACAAAGTCTGATGGCAATACAAAGTATCTACTAAAGAAATCTGATCCTAAACCAGAAATCCATGGAACGATATTAAAAAGCAAGTACACGGCTACGTTAATTACAATCAGTTTGATTGCAACATTTGCGGTACTATATTTATATGCTAGTGATGTATTTGCCATATGTAACTATCAATATTGACCTAATCCTTTTTTCTTCCAGTAAAACATCATTACAAACCCAAATAGCGCACCTCCAAAGTGAGCCCAGTGTGCGATGTTTGCTCCAAAAATTGAGAAACCTGTTACCCCAGAAAATAAATCTATTCCTACAATGATAGGAATAAAGTATTTAGCCTTAATAGGCACCGGGATAAACAACAATCCCAAAGAAGCATTAGGAAATAACATCCCGAACGCTACAAGTAACCCCATTATTGCCCCAGAGGCACCTACTGCAGGCACAGCAAAAGATTCATATAATTCTTGAGCCGTTTCTCTTGGTATAATTTCACTAAACTGCCCTGTACTTAGAATAGCTTTTATATCCTCAGTATTGAAGCCTAACGCCATGATTGCATCACTCGCGCTATTAAAATGATAATAGTTAACAAGTGTATGTATCAAAGCTGCTCCAAGACCTGCTGAAAAATAAAAGAAGATAAATCGTTTCTGTCCAAGTGCATTTTCTATAGGACTCCCAAACATCCACAAGGCATACATATTAAAAAGTATGTGCATAGGGCTCCCCATATCATGCATAAACATATGCGTAAGTGGCTGCCATACTTGCCAGCTTGGATTTTCAACAAACCACAATGCAAATAATTGCATTGCTGGATCTGGCTTTATAATAAACAGAGATCCTAGATAGAAAATCACATTAACTATCAGTAGTATTTTTACTGTTTCAGTTATTCTCCCCATACCTACTTAAATTTTCTTTCTAAGTCTTCACTCGTCATTGTCACAAAGGTCTTGCGATTAGTAGGTGAAATACTTGGTTCTTTACAAGCAAAAAGACTATTAACCAGATGTTCTCGCGAGGCACTGTCTAGTGCAACACCACCTTTTACAGCTAGACTTTTTGCCATACTCTTAGCTAGAGTATCTGTCTGGCTAAAGCCACTATCTGGCACCTCATTCTCAAGATCACTTAATAATTGATCAATCACCACTGGCACTTGGCTCTCTGTGATAGAAGTAGGAGTTCCGTTTATTTCAAGAATGTCACCGCTTATGGCGCCAAAAATAAAACCTGTGTTTTCTAAACCAGCTTTGAGTTCTTTAATAAGCTCCAATTCTGTAGTACTATAAGCCAATGTTAATGGAAATAACAATTGCTGACTTACAGATTCCTTTACCGTGATGTTACGCAAGAACTCTTCATAAAGCACACGCTGATGCGCTCTATGCTGATCTATAATCACCATTCCGCTTTTTATGGTACTAACGATGTATTTATTATTGAGTTGATAGGTAGATGATTCATTTTGAGAAGATGAAGTCGTAGTACTACTCTTAGTAGCATTAAGTCCACTCTCAAACATATCTGGTGTGCTTACCTCCTTTTCAAAAGTCATCGTACTTGCAGCCGTTGCCTGAGATTCCATGCCTTCGTACATGCTTTCCCATCCAGCAGCACTAGGCTTCTCAAATTCTGGACGTTGCGCTCCACGTTTTGGTGGTGCAACATTTTCAAATGGATTGAAAGTACGGTCTACCTCAATTTTAGGTGTTACAATACCCTTATTTTTATACTCATATGGCGTATCAAGCTCACTATCACGATTAAAATCAAGTACAGGCGCAATACTAAATTGCCCTAAACTATGCTTGATGGTACTGCGCAACATTGCGTACAAGGCATGCTCATCATCAAACTTTATTTCTGTCTTGGTAGGATGTATATTGATATCAATCGTACTTGGATCTACCTTGAGATATAAAAAGTAGCTCGCTCTAGCTCTATCTGGCAAGAGGCCATCAAAGGCTGCCGTTACAGCATGATTGAGATAAGCGCTTTTTATAAAACGGTCGTTTACAAAGAAAAACTGCTCTCCTCGTGTCTTCTTAGAAAACTCAGGTTTTACCACAAATCCATTTATGGTAAGAATATCTGTCTCCTCTTGTACGGGAACTAACTTCTCATTAGTCTTACCGCCAAAAATAGCCACAATGCGCTGCTTAAGATTGCCAGTAGGGAGTTGAAATAGTTCCCCCTCGTTATGGTACATTGTAAATGCAATATCTGGGTGTGCCAGTGAAACGCGTTGAAACTCGTCAATCACATGACGTAACTCAACACTATTAGATTTTAAGAAATTACGCCTTGCAGGTATATTAAAAAATAGATTTTTTACAGATAGTGACGTTCCTTTTGGAGTTGCACAAACTTCTTGCACATTAATCTTACTACCTTCTATCTCTATGCGTGTTCCTACCTCTGCTCCTTCTGGTCGCGTCTTAAGCTCTACGTGAGCAACTGCCGCAATAGAGGCAAGTGCTTCCCCACGAAATCCTTTTGTATTTAAATTGAATAAATCATCGGCTGCTGTGATCTTAGAAGTGGCGTGGCGTTCAAAACTCATACGAGCATCTGTATCACTCATTCCTTTTCCGTCATCTATAATCTGGATCAGGGTTTTACCAGCATCTTTTACTATAAGTTTAATGGTAGATGCTCCTGCATCTATAGCATTCTCAAGTAATTCCTTTACCACAGAAGCTGGGCGCTGCACAACTTCTCCCGCAGCGATCTGGTTTGCTACGTGATCGGGTAAGAGTTTAATAATGTCTGCCATTAGGACTTACGGTTATAGCGGATTTGTAAATATGGATAAGTCGAAGTCTATAATCCAAAGAAATAATAATACCATGAGAATAAATATAATGGCGATTGTACGGTTATATCCACCTTTACGACTTTCTTGAAGCTCGTCCCACGCAGTAGTAATTTTTTTCTTAAGCCCGCCGTTGTAGTCGAGCGTTTTACGATGCTCATCAAAGCGTCCTTCTATCTTAAAAGGACTCCCTTCCTTATCGCTATTATAATAGCGCGGCTCGTAACTATACTTCTTATTTGTGCGTTTTATAATTCCCATAATACTATTGTTTCAAAGATACAATTTCGTATCCAAAAAGCGTACCGTTCCATTCATTCTCCCTACAGAATTAAGAACAATCATATTAAAAAGAAGCACAAATAGCACGACAGCTACTGTGAGATATAGTAGATAGTTATTTTCTTATTACGCTTTCGCGAAAGCGTAACCCTACACAATTTAAAACTTTGCGTCTTTTCTTAATTGCGCCATTTTTATAGCTGCAATCGCTGCTTCCGTCCCCTTATTGCCATGTATGCCACCACTACGAGCTCTTGATTGCTCAATATTGTTATCTGTAAGCACACAGAAAATCACGGGAATATCTTGTTGTAAGTTCAAGTCTTTAATCCCTTGAGTCACTCCTTCACATACAAAATCAAAATGCTTAGTCTCACCTTGAATCACGGTACCTATGACGATAATAGCATCTAGCATATCATATGCTTGCGTCATTTTTTTAGCTCCATAGATGAGCTCAAATGCTCCTGGAACATTCCAGCGCACAATATTGTCGTTAATCGCTCCACAATCCTTTAATGCGTCAAATGCACCTTGAAAAAGTCCCTCTGTGATCTCATCGTTCCACTCAGAAACAACAATCCCAAACTTGAAGTCTTTCGAGTTTGGGATGGTTGTTTTATCATAGGCCGAGAGGTTGTTACCTACTGTTGCCATAATAATAATTTATGTTACAATGTAAAGCGCACTTGCGCTAGACACTATGTTATTGTGCTGCTTGCGCGCGACCTAAGTATAAGTCTACTTGACTTGCATACTCAGATGTTGCATACTCTTCCTTAATACGAGTAAGATGCTTTACTGCTGCGTCCATCTTTCCAAGATCGATTGCTGCTACACCTGCTTTAAATAAGAAACGTGGTGTTGTAAAGTCATTTGCATTCATCCCTGCTGCTTTCTCATAATAATCAAGAGCCTCATCTGCTTGACCTAGTTGCATGAATGCGTCACCTATTGCTCCTTTTGCAAGTGGTCCTAGCATTTTATCATCACTAGAAAAATCTTGCAAGTGAGTAATTGCGTTTTGATAATCTTTAATCTCAAGGTAAGACATTCCAGCATAATAGTGAGCAAGGTTCCCAGAAGGAGTTCCTCCATAGTTATCTGCTACGTCTAAAAGACCGTACTTACCGTTCTTTCCATTAAGTGCCACCATGTATAGTGAGTCTTTAACAGAAGTATTTGTTGCTTCTAGTGCTGTTGTAAAGCTCTCTTGAGCTACTACAAGCTCATTTGCAGCTTCTGCTCTTGCAGGTTCTGCAATAAATTTGTTGTATGCTAGATACAATAAAGCAATAACTAGGATAGCGATGATAACTCCTATTACAGGTTTTTGGTTTTTCTCAAACCACTCCTCTGCTCTATTGGCTCCTTCATCTAGTGATCCAAAGACCTCTGCAGTTGTGCTTTCGCTATCATCTATAAACTCTTCAACTTCTTCCTTTACAGGCTTCGTTTTCGGTTTATATCCTCTTTTATTATATGTTGCCATATTTCGTCGTTTATTAGTCGGGCAAAAATATAATATTTATTGAATTATGAAAGGGAAATTAATGCTTAATTTTGAAGACTAATAAAGCACTATTACTAGATGTACTAAGCTTTTGCAAAAGCGTTGCACACCTACACCACCCTATGATTCTAAAATCTCTCTCCCTTATTAACTACAAGAATTTTGAGTCCAAGGACTTTATCTTTGATGCAAAAATAAATTGTTTCGTTGGAAATAACGGCGTGGGGAAGACTAATATACTCGATGCGATTTACCACTTATCCTTTGGTAAAAGCTACTTTAATCCCGTTACAAGTCAAAACATAAATCACAATGCAGACTTCTTTGTGGTTAATGGTGTTTATGACAAAGATGACCGTGAAGAGAAAGTTGTTGTTAGTGCAAAAAAAGGCAGCAAGAAAGTTATAAAACGCAATGCTAAGGTGTATGAGCGCTTTGCAGATCACATAGGTTTTTTACCGCTTGTTATTATTTCTCCCGCAGATAGAGATCTAATTACCGAAGGAAGTGACACCCGCCGTAAATTTATAGACGGCGTGATCTCACAAAGTGACAAAAGCTACTTATCTAACCTTTTAGGTTACTCAAAAATACTATCACAACGCAACGCACTCCTTAAATACTTTGCTGCAAATAACACTTTTAATGCAGATACACTGGCCGTGTACAATGAGCAACTAGAGGGTTTTGGAACTCCTATCTTTGAAAAGCGCAAACAATTTTTAGAACGTTTTGCACCAATATTTAATGAGCGCTACAAAGCAATAAGTGGCGGCACAGAACATGTTACTCTCACCTACAGCAGTACCTTAAGCGACATGCCTCTCAAGCACTCGCTTACTAATGCACTGGCAAAAGATCGCTCCTTACAATACACAAGTGTAGGTATTCATAAAGACGACCTCCAATTTGAAATCAATGGACACCCTGTAAAGAAGTTTGGGAGTCAAGGACAGCAAAAATCATATCTCATTGCCTTAAAACTAGCGCAGTTTGATTTTATAAAACAAGAAAGTGGCACCACGCCGCTACTGCTACTTGATGATATTTTTGACAAGCTGGATGAGAGCCGAGTGCAACATATCATTGAACTGGTAAACACCAATGATTTTGGCCAACTATTCATAAGTGACACCCATCCGGAACGCACGGAAAGTGTGGTTAAAAATATTCATCAGAGTTATGAGCTTTTTCATCTGGAACGCGCTCAATAAGACATTCTTTTTATCGTATTTTGCATTTCAACTTTTAGTACACTTTCGTGAAAAATTTATACCTACTACTCATTCTAGCCATCACTCTAGGCTGCACACAGTCTAATGAGGAAAAACTAAGCCACATAAGCGGTTATTGGGAAATTGCTTCTATTGAAAATCCTAACGGACAAGTAAAAGAGTTCAGTATGAGTCAGAATATTGACTTCTTTGAAGTAAATGCAGACGGAAAGGGTGTTCGTAAAAAAGTACAACCTAACATAGTAGGAGAATTTACAACGTCGCAATCTAGCGAAAACATCAATGTAGTTTACAAGGGTGATTTATTACTGCTAGAATATGCTACAGCTATGGACACCTGGCAAGAAACCGTAAAGAAAGCAACTACAGATGAGCTAGTCTTAATTAACGAAGACGGACTCATTTATACCTACAGAAAATACACACCCCTAGCACTCGATTAATGGCAAAAAGAAACACAGACCCTATATCTATAAGTCAAGCCTTGGGAGAATTTGTTGAAAAGAACAAACTCAACAAAGGAATAGACAAAGTAGACGTCACAGGCGCATGGTTTGCACTCAATCCAGCGTTTGAGACCTACACTACTTCCATACGTTTTGAGAGGGAAACACTATTTGTGAATCTAAGCTCTTCTGTCTTTAGAGAAGAACTCTCTTATGGCAAGGAAAAAATTCTTAAAATGATCAATGAAGAATTAGGCAGAGAGGTTGTGAAGAAGATTGTGTTGCGGTGAAAACTTGATTGAAGGGTTCAGGTTTAAAGTTGAAAACTACTTTATCTATCTGCCGTGATACTCCATATTAGGTAATGGAGCATCGTTTTTTAGATATTTATCAAACCAATTAATAACGTCTTTGCTAACTTCTGTTCTGAATTCTCTAATTCCGTGATCTCCTCCTTCAAAAATTTTCAGTCGATAAGGGATTCTATATTTCTCAAATTCAAGTGCTAGCTTAAGCGATTTTTCAGCCTTTACTCTCCAATCTGAATTCCCGTGAAGCATTAATATTGGAACATCTTTAGGAAATTTGTTAGCCCAATAAATTGCTGAACGGCTTTCTAATTCTTTCTTTTTATTTATCTCATAATTGGGGATTAACTCAGCAAATACATTAGTTTCCATTTCTGGTCTATCTATTTGTGTTAAATCACTCTCTGCCCCTCCCACAACTGCAGCTTTAATGTTATCTGATTTTTTTAAAGCAATATAAGTCATCATTCCTCCTCTACTCCAACCATACATTCCAATTTTTTCAGTATTGGCACTCTCTACTTCTTTCAGGACGTCCGTTAAAATTAATACATCATTAATATCTTTACCGCCAAATTCTTCTTTGCCTTCACCACCTGCGTTACCCCTATATTGACTAGCTATTACAACGTAGCCTTCTTTTGCCATTTCTCCCAAAGTTGTAACGGCTCTACCAACATTCAATGCACCAAAATCTCTATTACCGCCTCTATTATAAATAATACACGGATAATTCCCTTCTTTTTTTGGCTTCACCATTAATCCTTCGACTTTCAAGCCATCACTTAGGTAAGTAATACCATAAATATCAATGCTATCTAAATACTTAAAGTGATCTTTATATTGAACGACCCCATCCTTATACTCTATAAGATTGGGATATACTGGATCTTCTGATAGCTCTATAATTCGAGAATCAATAATTAATTTCTCAGATTGAGCTTGACAACTAAGAAATGTCAAGAAAATTAAAGCCAAATAAGACATTCTCATATGTAATCATTTTTGTGATAGCTAAAAAAGACACAACCCTAAACTTAGGAAAGTTACATACGCTCTGGAACGTCAATCCCAAGTAAGCTAAAGGCACTGTCTATGACCTGCCCTACTTCTTTACTTAGCGCTACACGGAAACTTTGATCCTCTATATTATCTGTACCTAGAATCTGTACTTGCTGGAAGAATGAGTTATATTCTTTTACTAAATCATAGGTATAGTTGGCTATGATTGCAGGGCTCTTCTGTGCTGCAGCCAGCTGTATGGTTGCTGGATATTCTTGTATGATTTTAAGTAATTCTTTTTCTTTAGGATGCAATGTTCTCTCTTGAGCAACATCCACAGGAACACCCATCTCCTTTGCTTTGCGCAAGATTGCTTGGATACGTACGTAAGTATATTGAATAAATGGACCTGTATTCCCTTGAAAGTCTACAGACTCCTTAGGATCAAATAAAATACGCTTCTTAGGATCTACTTTTAATATGTAATACTTAAGAGCTCCAAGACCTATCGTCTTATAAAGTGCTTTCTTCTCTTCTTCAGAATAGCCTTCTAGTTTACCTAATTCTTCAGAGATTTCGCCTGCTGTTTGTGCAACTTCGTTAATAAGATCATCTGCATCTACTACAGTTCCTTCACGAGATTTCATTTTTCCAGATGGAAGATCTACCATTCCATAACTTAGGTGAAATAGGTTCTCTGCCCAGTCGTATCCTAACTTTTTAAGTATCAAGAATAATACTTGGAAGTGATAATCTTGCTCATTACCTACTGTGTAAATCATACCGCCTACATCTGGATGGTCTTTTACACGTTGTATTGCAGTACCTATATCTTGCGTCATATATACCGCAGTACCATCTGCACGCAAAACAATTTTTCTATCTAGACCATCCTCTGTAAGGTCGCACCATACAGAACCATCTGGATCTTTCTCAAAAACTCCCTTTACAAGACCTTCTTCTATATTATCTTTTCCTAGAAGGTAAGTATTACTCTCATAGTAATAACTATCAAAATCTACTCCTATATTTTTATAGGTAACCTCAAATCCGTCATAAACCCATTGGTTCATCTTCTTCCACAAAGCAACAACCTCAGCATCTCCTGCCTCCCACTTGCGTAGCATTTCTTGAGCTTCAAGAATGAGCGGAGCTTCTTTCTTTGCTTCTTCTTCTGTTTTTCCAGCAGCAATTAAATCTGCTATTTGCTTTTTATATTCTTGATCAAACTTCACATAATAATTTCCGACCAACTTATCTCCTTTAAGACCTGTAGATTCTGGTGTCTCCCCATTACCAAAACGCTCCCAAGCGAGCATAGATTTACAAATATGAATTCCGCGATCATTAATAATCTGCGTTTTATACACTTTTGATCCTGCAGCTTTAATAATTTCAGACACAGAGTATCCTAGTAATACATTACGCACGTGACCTAAGTGAAGTGGCTTATTTGTGTTAGGTGATGAGTACTCCACCATTACTGCCTTTCCAAACTCTGGTGTTCTTCCAAAATTTTCGGCTGCTTGTATATCTGCAAATGAAGACATGTAAAAGCTATCTGCAATCACAAGATTCAAGAAACCTTTAACCACATTAAATGCAGTGATCTCTGCCACATTCTCCACAAGGTATTCCCCTATTTGTGTGCCTATTTGCACAGGGTTCCCTTTTACCACTCTAAGCATCGGGAAGACTACCACCGTAATATCTCCTTCAAATTCTTTCCGCGTTGCTTGAAATTCCACTTCAGGAAGCGTTGCGTTGAATAGTTGGCTTACTGCCGTTTTTACGTGAGTTTCAATGGTAGATTGTAAAGACATAGATTCTTAATGATTGGTACTGGTTGGGTTTGTTACGCTTTCGCGAAAGCGTAATAGAAACATTTATAATACGTAAAAATCCCCTATTTACGGGTATTACGTGAAGCACAAAGATATGTGAAAATTGAAAGTTAGCGCACAGAATCCATAGCGAAACTCGTATCTTTAAAAGAAAAAATGCTATTAAATGTATCTTACAACAACCCAGATGTAAAACGCAAAATAGACGCCGAGGTGGGTGAAGCCTTTGGACTACGCGAGCGCATCAAACAAGGCGGCATAGGAATAGGCCACCTAGTGATCACAGAATCAAGTGTACAGATTCAAAATTTTCTTGCACTAGATAAATATCGCAACAAATGCAACATAGAGTTGCGACCACGAGGAATTATCGTAGGCTTTAGAGCATTGCTAGACAGTTATGCGCTCATAATTCCGTACTGGAAATTAAACCTCTACAAAGGACGCGCTGAGGAATACAGTATCTATCGTGACAACTATTTTATTAAGATAGAGGCAAAATCAAAGGATAAAAAAGTACACAACTTTATCAAACGCATTCTTCAAGAAAAAGCTGCACAAGCTCCTACTAACATAGACGATCTTTAAACCTTATGAAAATCTTACTCACAGGAGCAAATGGCTATATCGGGATGCGCCTACTCTCCATGTTACTAGAAGCAAAACACGAGGTTATTTGCGCGGTGCGTAATGAAGCCAGACTTTCTGTATCAAAAAAAATAAGAGAGCAAATCACCGTTGTAGAAATTGACTTTCTAGATGAACCAGATATTTCAAAAATACCTGTAGATATAGATGCGGCTTATTACTTGCTCCACTCTATGAGCTCAAGTACATCAGATTTTGACGAGAAAGAAGAACTTTCGGCAATAAATTTTAATAAGTACATCGCTCCCACAAATTGCAAGCAAGTCATTTATCTAGGCGGTATCGCAAATGACAAAACACTAAGTAAGCACTTAAAATCGAGACAAAATGTAGAGACTACATTACGCAAAGGTAAAGCTGCGCTTACCGTATTAAGAGCAGGAATTATAGTAGGTTCTGGAAGCTCATCTTTTGAAATCATAAGAGATTTATGTGAGAAGTTACCGGTGATGATTACCCCAAAATGGGTGCAAACCAAATGCCAACCTATAGCCATACGTAATGTGATGCAATACCTCACAGGCGTACTAGGTAACGAGCAAACGTATAATGACCAGTTTGACATAGGAGGTCCAGATGTGCTCACGTATCGCGACATGATGCAGCGATATGCAAAAGTGCGCGGCTTGAAATTATATATACTGACCGTACCAGTCATGAGTCCAAAAATATCCTCTTACTGGTTATATTTTATAACCTCTACATCTTATAAACTCGCGCTCAATCTTGTAGATAGCATGAAAATAGAAGTAGTCTCAAAAGATACTAGGCTGCAAGATTTACTACAAATAACACCTATTTCTTATGAGGAGGCTATTAATTTGGCTTTCGCCAAAATTGAACAAAACCAAGTAGCCAGCTCGTGGAAAGATAGCCTCGTAAGTGGCCGACTCAAAACGAATCTAGAAGAATACATACAGGTACCCACATATGGATGCCTTAAAGACAGGCAGACTATACGGCTCAAAGACAGAGAACTCGCTCTGGAAAATATCTGGGCAATAGGTGGTGATAGAGGCTGGTATTATGCAGACTGGCTCTGGAAAATACGAGGGTATATAGACAAACTTGCAGGTGGAGTAGGCTTGCGCCGTGGAAGAACACATAGCAATAAAATTTACACAGGTGACGTACTTGACTTCTGGAGAGTACTACTCGCAAGTAGAGAAGAACCTAGACTGCTACTCTTTGCCGAAATGAGAGTGCCTGGCGAAGCCTGGCTAGAGTTTACTATAGATGAAAACGACGTATTGCATCAAACAGCAACCTTTAGACCTAAAGGGTTGTTTGGCCGGCTATACTGGTATAGCATGCTGCCTTTTCACTACTTTATTTTTGGAGGTATGATTAGAAATATAGCTACTAAAAGATTTAAGTAGCATATAAAAAAGGCGTACTAGAAAAAGTATAATTGAAAGATTATATGGTTCCTTTTTAAATCCTACTAAAAAAAATTACCTGTACTGCTTGCGCAGTTAAATTATAAAAATGAAAACTACAAACATTTTTAAAATTGCTACTTTCAAAACTTATATCCAGAACGCCTATATGATAAATATAACGTCTTATTTTTTAAAAACCAATGATTCATCAATGCTTTAGATGAACGACACAATGTTCATTCATAAAATAAGATAAACCATAGATTTTACAACTAGCCGCCTTCATGAAGCAGCTATGAGATATTACTATTTCTTAGGTAGAAAAACTTCTGCCATCATGCAACGGGCACTACCACCTCCACAAGTCTCAATAGTACCCAAGTCACTACTTAATATTTTACTGTGTCTTTCTATCTTCTTTACCTGATCTGAAGTAAGGCTTTGATGTGCATCTGCACTCATCACAAGATACTTGTTATCATCTGCCCCTAATACTTGAAGCATGTTCCCAGCAAAGTGATGCATTTGATCTTCTGTGATTGCTATAATCTCTTTGTTAGTTGCTTTTAAATGCTTCAGCACATTTTTACGCTCCTTCTTATCATCTATAGTATCAAGACAAATCACACAAAACTCTTCTGCAAGACACATCATCACATTAGTGTGATAGATAGGAAGACGCTCTCCGTTTACAGTTTGATTTGCCGTAAAAACAATAGGAGTATATTCAAAATCCTCACAGAATTCTATAAAAAGTTGCTCATCTGCTCTTGCAGATAGTGCGCAATATGCGCGCTCATTCTGGCGATCCATTAAAATACTTCCAGTACCTTCTAAGAAAAAATCTTCCTCTTCTGCCTCTGTGTAGTCTATGACATTGTTAATTTGAAAACCTTCTTTCTCAAGACGCACAAGTACTTCTTCTCTGCGCTCTCTTCTTCTATTTTCGGCAAACATTGGGTATAATGCAACATCACCATTCTCATGAAAAGAAACCCAGTTATTAGGGAATACAGAATCTGGAGTATTACCCTCCTTATCATCATTTTCAACAATAACATTTACTCCTACAAATCTTAGTTTAGCTACAAAATCATCAAACTCTTGTTGTGCTTTTGCATTAATCTCATCATTTTTAATACTAAGATCCTCTTGAAAATAATTATTTACTGCTGTTTCCTCATTCATTCTAAACTGGATGGGGCGAATCATTAAGATAGTATTGGTTATTTGTCGTAATGCCATGAGTGTATAATCTTTAGGTTAAAAGTAGCGCATGAGTCGCTTAGAAATTAAAAATTCTATATCGATTGCGAAGTTAATTTGAAACTTGATTAAGTAGCGTGATTTGGTTTACTTTTTTTTCAAAAAGCTTAAGAAAGGAATAACAGCAAAAGTAGCTCTAAAGCTTAGTTGCTAAATGCTCCATAATCATCTCTGCATGTACTCGAGTATTTTCAATAAAAAATCTACTGGTCTTGAGACCTCCAGCAGCTACACCGGCAATAAAGACATTTTTAAGAGGGGTCTCTAAGGTTTCTTCATTATAAATAGGAGTCTTATACTCATCACTCCCTATTGGTAGATTTAATTTCTGAAAGAGCTTGTAGTTAGGTTTGTAACCTATCATTGCAAGCACAAAATCGTTCTCTATAGCAACTAAGCCTTCTGGAGTCTTAATCGTGACTTCTCTCTCAGTGATATCAACAACCTCTGAGTTAAAGTGCGCGTTTATTGAACCTTCCTTAATTCGGTTCTCGATATTAGGTTTGATCCAATATTTTGTTCGGCTATTTATTTCTGATCCACGTACCACCATGGTAACCTTGGCTCCTTTATAATAGGTTTCTAGTGCTACGTCGCAAGCGGAGTTTGCTGCACCTATCACAACCACATGCTGATCTACATATGGGTGCGGACTGTCATAAAAATACTTGACTTTAGGCAGCTCTGCACCCGGCACATTGAGCTCTCTAGGTATATCATAAAAGCCAGTTGAAACAACGACTGTCTTGGTAAAAACATCACCCTTGCCCGTTACGATTTCATAACCACCGTCTTTTGGAGTCATTTTTTCTACAGCAGTATATAAGCTCACATTGAGCTTATACGTTTCTAATACTCTACGGTAGTACTCTAGTGATTCTTTCCGAGTTGGCTTATCACGATCTGACACAAAAGGCACCTCTCCTATTTCTAGAAGTTCTGAGGTGCTAAAAAAAGTCATGTTTTCAGGAAAATTATATAAAGAATTTACCAGCACTCCTTTTTCAACTATGATATAATTGAGTCCTTTTTTTTGCGCAGCGATTCCACAAGCAAGACCTATGGGACCAGCTCCTATGATGACGAGATCGTATGATGATTTATCTAACATTATCTATTTCTCCAGAAAAATGGGGTTAATAAAATAAGTACTGTAAATAACTCTAAACGCCCTATGAGCATTAAAAATGCCATCCACCATTTTCCTCCTAGTGGTAGCCATCCATAATTATCTACTGGACCTAGACCTCCAAAGGCAGGACCTACGTTTCCTAGCGCAGAGGCTGCGCCTCCTAATGCGGTTCTAAAATCTAGTCCCATTGATGCTAGCACGCTAGCTCCTATAATCCACGATAGCATGTAGAGTATAAAGAAGGCAAGTATATTAAAAATGATAGACCTATCTACAGATTTTGTATTGTAACGTACAGGTAATATTGCGTTAGGATGCAACGTTCTTTTAAACTCTACAAGCGCATTACGTATGGTAAGTAAATGCCTCACCACCTTAATCCCTCCAGAAGTAGAACCTGCAGAACCTCCCAGAAACATTAACCCAAAAAAGATTACAGTAAGAAATGGGGTCCACATGGTATAATCTGCAGTGATAAAACCTGTAGTTGTAATCACTGCAAGCACTTGAAATAAAGCGTGACGCACAGATGCTTCTGCTTTACCCCATACCATGGGATGATCTATACTAGATAGCCCTAGGTCTACATTAAAGTAAATCACCAAAGAAGCAATAATTCCAAATCCAAATACAAATGCCATATAAAGACGAAACTCCTCATCTCTAAATATTTTCTGAATTCTGCCTTTAAAAGCAAAGTAACTAAGTACAAAGTTAGTACCCGCAAGAAGCATAAAAAAGATTATTATGTATTGGATAAGCGGCTTGTCATTCCAGTATGCAACACTTGCGTTTTTAGTAGAGAAACCACCTGTAGACAAGGTACTTAACGCATGATTAATTGCGTCAAAAAATGACATCCCCGCAAGTTTTAGTAAGATAGTTTCAATCACTGTAAAACTCACATAAATCAACCAGAGACGCTTTGCAGTATCAGTGATTCTTGGGTGAAGTTTATCTGCGCTAGGCCCTGGAGCTTCGGCAGCAAATAATTGCATTCCACCTATTCCTAGTAGTGGCAATATTGCTATTGCAAGAACTATAATTCCCATTCCCCCTATCCAGTGTGTCATAGAACGCCAGAACAAAATACTCTTGGGCAATGTTTCTATCTCATTTAAAATAGTCGCTCCCGTAGTCGTATAACCACTTATAGTTTCAAAAAAAGCATTTGTAATACCCGGTATAGCACCTGAAAAAAGGTAAGGCAGCATACCGCTTAGTGACATAAATAACCATCCAAAGGTCACAATAATATATCCTTCACGCTTCTTAACTTCTTTCTCATGCCCTCTAGTAATGAACATGAGCAACATACCCACAAACGAAGTAATCAAAGCCGCAGCAGATACTTCTAGCATTACACCATCTTTGGTTATAAAACTCACAAGCGCTGCTATAAGCATAAAGCCACCATTAAATAACAGTAGCACACCCATTAAATGAAATATAATCTTGTAATTAAGTTTAGGCATGGGGCTAGATAAACATTTCTTCTACTTTCTTAATAGATCGTGGTAAACAGCATACCACCACGCGATCTCCTACTTCTATTCTAAAATCCCCAAGTGCTATAAGGCCTTGATCATTACGCACAACTCCTGCAATGGTTGCAGAGCGAGGAAAATCTATATCTCTAATGCGCTTACCTTGTACCGCAGAAGAACCTTTTACAATAAACTCCAGCAGCTCAGCATTCATATTATTGAGCTTTGTCATTGCAACCACCTCTCCTTTACGGATGTATCTAAATATATTATTTGCTGCAAGTAGCTTTTTATTAATCAAAGTATCGATACCTATACTCTGTGAGAGCTGGAAGTAATCCATATTTTCTACCAGTGCAATCGTTTTTTGAACACCTTTAGACTTAGCAACTAGACATGACATAATATTAGTCTCACTATCACCTGTAACAGAGATAAAGGCATCCATGTCGTGTATATTTTCTTCATCTAGCAGTTCTACATTACGTCCATCACCATTAATGATTAATGCTTTAGGATGCAAATCTGCAAGATCTATTGCTTTGTCACGGTTTTTTTCAACTAGCTTGACATTAAACTTATCACTACAAAGATATCTAGCAGTTTTAGATCCTATCTGACTGCCTCCTAAAATCATTACATTTTTGATTTTCTGGCGCACCTTACCCGTTAGCTTGTAAATTTCTTCAACGCCTCCTTTTACAGTTACAAAATAGATATGATCACCTTCTTTAAAGATAGTATCTCCCCTAGGTATGAGTGTATACTGAGTTCCTACGCGTTGAATCGCAATAGGCATAAAGTGTAGTTTTGGAAAAATCTTTGCAGCTTCTTTAACGCTTTTACCCACAAAAGAGGCCGTGCGTGATAAAGTAGTACCTACCATTGTAAGAGCACCATTATCAAACTCAAAACTATCTGAAAAACCACTTTGATTGAGTAATAATTCAATCTCACTCGCGGCTAGACTCTCTGGCGATATCAACTCATCGATACCAAACTTTTGAAAACCAGCAAGATCTTTGTGCTTTATAAACTCTGTATTAGAGATACGAGCAATAGTTCGCTTTGCGCCTAGCTGCTTTGCAAGTACACAGACAGTAATATTAGTCGTTTCACTAGCAGTTACCGCAATAAGTAGATCTACACCATCTACGCGAGAGTCTTGCAATATCGCTATGGAGGTTGCATCACCCTTGATTGTCCTAATATCCAGATGTGTATCTGCATAAGAAAGACTTTCTCTATCGGTATCAATTAAGGTAATATCTTGAGATTCGTAAGAGAGTAATTTAGCTAAGTGAAAGCCTACTTCCCCTGCTCCTGCAATGATTATTTTCATAAATGGGTGTGCTCAAAAATGCCTACAAAGATAATACTTTGATAACCGATTAAAAAAATGCAGCCGTTAATCCTTTGACCGACTCCTATTTATTGGTGCGCTTTCGCGAAAATTTGAACACATTTCTTTAAAAAGCACATCATGGACACTATAAAAGGTCACAATTATAGTTTAATATGCATCATCAAAATGACCTTAGGTGAGGTTAATCACATTTTGGCGAAAGCCTTATCTTTGTAAAAAAAAGGCAATGTCTAAGAAAGTAACACCCTATAAGTCTTCTGAGCAATCAAAAAAAGATCAGGTCGAGCAAATGTTTGACAATATCTCTGGAGAATATGATGGGCTTAACCGTGTCATCTCTTTTGGTATCGATGTAAAGTGGCGTAAAAAAGTAGTACAACTAGTTGCAGATACAAACCCAACTTCTATTCTTGATATTGCAACAGGAACTGGAGACCTCATCATTAATATGGCTAGTACAAATGCTAGCAAGCTAGTAGGCCTTGATATTTCTGAAGGAATGCTCTCTGTAGGTAGAAAAAAGATAGCTTCAAAAAAACTAGATAGCCGCATCGAGATGATGCAGGCAGATAGTGAGAATATGCCCTTTGAAGACAGCAGCTTTGACGCAATCACGGTCGCCTTTGGGGTGCGCAACTTTGAAACACTAGAAAAAGGCCTTGCCGAAATTTTACGTGTACTTAAACCAGGTGGCATCTTTGTGATATTAGAAACCTCTGTACCTACAAAAACACCTTTTAAACAAGGGTATAATTTTCACTCTAAAGTAATCTTACCTACCGTGGGTAAATTGTTTTCTAAAGATAAGAACGCTTACGGTTATCTAAGCGAAAGTGCAAATGCATTTCCTTTTGGCGAGAAACTAAACAATATTTTACGTAAAATTGGGTTTAAAGACGTGCAACATAAACCCCAAACCTTTGGAGTTGCAACAATTTATACTGCTACAAAATAATTTTATGCGTACATACATTGCTGTAATAGCACTTGTTTTAAGTTTCTCAACGGCCCAAGGTCAATGGCTCTCTAGAGCACGAGTTCAGAACGATCAAAATTTTGACAAAAAACCAATCTCTTGGGGATACTACTTTGGAATAAACTCCATGGATTATAATTTTGACTACCAGACAGATCAAGAAGATATTCAAGTAGAGCGTTCTGTAGGATTCAATGTAGGTATCGTGGGTGATCTTAGACTTTCTGAGTTTATAAGTTTACGCACAGAACCTGGACTCGTTTACACACAACGTAACTTAATGTATGCTCCAGATGCTCGTTTTGACAATGAAAGCGATTTACTAAGAGAAGTACCATCTACCTACATCTATCTCCCGCTTGCTCTTAAATTTAATACGAGAAGACTTAATAATGTGCGTCCTTACGTTCAGTTTGGGGTCGCTGCGGTTACTAACTTATCTAGTAACGAGCAAAACCCAGATGACAACTTTGCAGGACAGTTCCGTACTACTTCAAATCCTTTCTTTTATGAGATGGCTATAGGCGTAGAGCTCTACCTCTACTACTTTAAGTTTATCCCAAGCATAAAAGGAGTATTTGCAACCTCTGACGAGCTTGTAAGAGACAACAGCCCAAACAGCCCGTGGACAGGTAATATCAACAAAATGCAAACACGAGGAGTATTTTTAAACTTTACTTTCCAGTAAGGTTTACCCTCGCTTAAATTCGCTCAGGCAGATTGCAGTTGCAGTTGCTACATTGAGACTTTCGGTCGCTTGCACTTCTCCAAATCTTGGTATGGCAATACGATTAGATACAAGATCTTCTATCTCTCTAGAAATCCCATTTGCCTCGTTACCCATGATGATAATCCCTTCTTGCGGCAAACTTGTCGCATAAATATTTGTACCATCCATAAAAGTCCCAAAGACTTTTCTGCTATCACTTTCAAGATATTCCTCTAGATGTGTATACACGACATTTACTCTTGTTAATGAGCCCATAGTAGCCTGCACCACTTTAGGATTATAACAATCTACGGTTCCTATAGAACACACCAGTTGCTTGATCCCAAACCAATCACACAAACGTATAATCGTTCCTAGATTACCTGGATCTCGCACATCATCTAGCAACAAGGTAAGCCCAGATCTATCTAACTCTGCAGCCTCTGGCATTCTAAAAGTTGCCATTGCTTTTTGGGCAGTTTTTAAGAACGTGATTTTCTTTAAATCTGCCGCGCTTACTTCCTGTACTATCGCCTGATTTTTGTTTTGTAACGCTTTCGCGAAAGCGGAAACATCTTCTGCATATAGTTCTACAAGTTCTAAGTCCGAATGGAGCAGCTCATGTACCACCTTAATTCCCTCAGCCACAAAGACACGCTCACGCTGTCTGTACTTTTTTTGACCTAAACTCGTTATTCGTTTGATTGTATTTTTGCTTACCACGATTAAGATGTACTTTTGAGATGATGAAAACGCCCTTTTGAAAAAGACTTTTACAAAAATATCACTAATTCTGCTAGTGGCGGTGTTTCTATTAGGTTGTGACGCAACAAAGCGCGTACCAGACGATGGACATCTACTCACAGAAAACACCATTTATGATGGTGATAAGAAAGTAAGTGAGAGCCGCCTTTATAATTTTCTTTACCAGAAACCCAATACTACGCTACCAGGCTTAGGAATTCCGCTGCGACTTTATATTTACAATCTTGCGAGACCTAACATAGATTCTGTACTCGATGCACAAAGAGCAGCGAGCAAAGATAAATTTACCTTCTGGGAACGCGTACTTTCTCGCAAGCAAGTAGAAGCTGCCCGTAACTTTAAAAAGAGCATCAACACAGGGATTAAAAAAACCGGTGAAGCTCCTGCTATTGTCACAGATGCAATCACTCAAAAATCTGCACAACGTCTCAATTCTTACTACGTAAACAATGGCTACTTTAATGCTACTGTGGATTATGAAATTAAAAAAGACAGCAACCAGCGCGCCAGTGTAGATTATAAGGTAAGTAAGCGTAAACCTTATTATTTAGATAGCATAAAACCTATTATAGCCTCCCCAGTAGCAGACTCTATATACCAAGCACACAAAAAAGCTTCACTTTTAAAACCTGGCGCACGCTATGCAACGAGTAATATTAATGCCGAAACACAACGTCTTACAGAACTCTTTAGAAACAATGGCTTGTATCATTTTGAGTCAGAATATATACGCCTCGTAGGAGATACCGTAAACACAAATCATAAAGCCAACTTAGAGTACATTATAGATAACCCTACAGAAAACATCAACGACTCGATTTATGAAGTACCGTTTAAAGTTCACAATGTTTCTGAAGTAAATATTATTACAGATTACAGTTATGCCAATAGAGACAAACCATTTAATGACTCCTTAGTAAAAGATGGTTTTAAGATCTATGCTTATGATAAAATAAATTACAGACCTAAGGCCCTCACAGATATTATCCCTCTTAAACCAGGCGATATTTATAAAGATAGAGATCGCATCCAGAGTTTAAGCAGACTAAGTAGACTTGGCACTTTTAAATACCCAAGTATTCAATACATGGAAGACCCTGCAGATAGCACAAGGTCTGATCTTATTGCAAGCATAAGACTCTCCCCTCTTGAAAAATATAAATTGAGAGCAGACTTTGACGTCTCTACTTCAAACATTCAAGATTTTGGGATTGCGGGATTTGGATCTTTATTGATACGTAATATCTTTAGAGGTGCCGAAACCTTAGAAATTTCTGCTCGTGGAAGCCTTGGAGCATCAGACGATGCTGCAAATCCTGATGATAGTTTTTTCAATATTTCAGAAATAGGTGCAGATGTAAGACTCACATTCCCTCGTATTTTTTTCCCAGTGAGTACAAGCGCTCTCATTCCAGCCGAATGGCAACCTAACACTCGCTTTAATCTTGGTATAGGAGTACAACAAAACATAGGTCTTGATAAACAAACGGTAACCGCGGGACTTACCTACAACTGGAGTCCATCGTGGAAACGCAGCTTTAGTGTAGACCTCATCAATGCTCAATATGTGCGCAACCTAAACCCTAATAATTATTTTAATATCTATAGAAATAGTTATGAAGATCTCAATACCATCGCACGCAATAATGAAGCAAATATCAACCCCGGATATTTTATAACCGATGAAAATGGCGATAGAAATCTTTCTATACCCACAGGAGCAGAGCAGTTTATAAATGACGTAAACCGTAGCCAAGTAGACAATCTAGTACAAGACGATATAGATGATATACGTGCTATAGGAGAACGCCAAGAGCGACTTACAGAAGATAATCTTATTGTATCCTTAAATATATCACACACTTATGACAATAGGGAAAATCTGTTTGATGAAACCTTTAGCCGCCTCAGAACTCGTGTGGAACTTGCTGGTAATGCGCTAGCACTTGCCGGAGGAATTGCAAACACAGAGAAAAACGAAGATGGAAACAAAAGCCTTTTTGGTGTTGTGTATTCTCAGTACGTAAAAACAGAAATAGAATACTCACGTCACTGGGATCTGGGAGGAAATAACATCATTGCAGCAAGAGCCTTTGGCGGTATTGCAATTCCTTACGGTAACTCTACGAGCATCCCTTTTATACGTAGTTTTTTTGGTGGAGGCTCTAACGACAACAGAGCATGGAGAGCTTATGATCTAGGCCCTGGAAGCAGTGGCAGCCCAAATGAATTTAATGAAGCAAACATGAAACTTGCCTTCAATCTTGAGTACCGTTTTGATTTAATAGGTCCTATTGAAGGAGCGCTATTTACAGACGCCGGAAATATCTGGAATGTTTTTGATAATGTAGAAGACCCTAGATCGCGCTTTAATAATATCGCTAGTTTAAAAGATCTTGCGGTAGGCTCAGGTTTTGGACTCAGGTGGGATTTTGACTTTTTTGCCCTTCGCTTTGATGTCGGCTTTAAATCTTACAACCCAGCACTCCCAGAAGGTGATCGCTGGTTTAAGGAATACAACTTCTCAAATGCAGTTTACAACGTGGGGATTAATTATCCTTTCTAGTAACCCCTCCATCTTCTTATTATTTACTCTAGAATATTATGGAGAGTTTCTATTGCTTTTTTTCGCTTTCGCGAAAATGTGAAAGAAAGAATAGGAGTTCAACAATGAAATTATAGCTTTGTTAAAGCTTTCATAGCTAGTGCTTAGTAAGGAAAAATCATGCTAATTTATATTCACTTACTAATTGGCAACTCTATTCTTTCATTAAAAACTAATTCAATTTTGTTTTGTAACTCAGCTACTTTTAATGTCAATTTAGTATTTTCTTGGACATTTTCTATTGAAATAAATTTAAGATTTTTATTCTCCTGAAATATTTTAGGTGCATTATCAGAACCAAATACTAATCTAAATGATTTTTCATAGGAATTAAAAGATAAACTAGAATCTGTGTATGGGAAGAAAAAAAATGTATCAGATGTAATTGCTAAGTGTGTTCTATTAAATCCAAAACTGATACGTTCTTTATCAAAATTCTCTAATAATTTTAGAAAGCTTGGTCTGCCCCCACTTATTTCACACTTCAATTCTGGATAAAAAGTCACAATACTTTCCTCAATGACTTTATAATGTTTACTCCATCTTTTTTGAATTTTGAAATTAATATAATCCATTATAAAAAATCCAAAGAACGAACCAATGCTTCCTAAAATTCCAATAGAATTTTTTCGACTTTTGAATTCGGATTTAAGAAACCCAGGTAATGTTTTATTTACAAAAAATTGATTTTCCATAATTACAAAATAGACTTACACGTAAAATGATTATCGCACTTTAATTTAAAGGATATTTGTTTTCTTTCTACTCACTACTCTAAATATACACTTATTTACGAACCACCCTCTAAAAAGGCTAAGGTCTTAAACTCATCTCAATATTACTAGCTACAAAATTATCTTGCCTGAATCATCTACTGCTATACTATAATTCACCCTAGGCTCTGATACTTTCTAAGAGCACTATAGCTAACGACCACGCTTTCGCGAAAGCGTAACCTAGCTAAAACGTTGTCGTAGTAACCTCCATATGCCGGCTACTTTCCGAGTAATATTTGTTATTTTTACTGCACTAATCTTAAACAACAACAATGTCGCATTCTATAAAACCAGGTGTAGCCACGGGCCACGAAGTACAAGCAATTTTTAACTATGCAAAAGAGAAAGGTTTTGCCCTTCCTGCGGTTAATGTAATTGGGTCTAACAGTATCAACACGGTTCTAGAGACTGCAGCAGCGCTTAATGCTCCTGTAATTATCCAGTTTTCAAATGGTGGAGCTCAGTTTAATGCTGGAAAAGGATTAAACAATGACAACCAAAAAGCAGCCGTACTAGGAGCTGTAGCTGGAGCAAAGCACGTACACGAACTTGCAAAAGCATACGGAGCAACCGTAATTTTACACACAGATCACTGTGCAAAAAAATTACTTCCTTGGATGGACGGGATGCTTGATGCAAATGAGGCTTACTATAAAGAACATGGTCACTCACTCTTTAGCTCTCACATGATTGACTTAAGTGAAGAACCACTTGAGGAGAATATTGAGATTTGCAAAGGATATCTTGAGCGCATGGCTAAGATGGAAATGACACTTGAGATAGAATTAGGTATCACTGGTGGTGAAGAAGATGGTGTAGATAACAGTGATGTAGATGATTCAAAATTATACACACAACCAGAAGAAGTTGCTTATGCTTATGAGGAACTAAGTAAAGTAAGTGATCAATTTACGATTGCTGCAGCTTTTGGGAATGTACACGGAGTTTACAAGCCAGGTAACGTAAAGCTTACCCCGAAGATTCTTAAAAATTCTCAAGAGCATATCTCTGAGAAGTATGGTAAAGAGCACAACCACATTGATTTCGTATTTCACGGAGGAAGTGGATCTACCGTAGAGGAAATACGTGAGGGAATCTCTTACGGAGTTATCAAAATGAACATTGATACAGATTTACAATGGTCTACTGCAGAAGGTATCCGTGATTATTTTGGAGAAAATGCTGAGTATCTTAAAACTCAAATAGGAAACCCTACTGGTGATGATTCTCCAAACAAGAAGTTTTATGATCCTCGTGTATGGCTACGCAAGGCAGAAGGAACAATGGGAGCACGTCTTAAAAAGGCATTTGAAGATTTAAATAATATCGATACACTATAGTATCAACACATTATAAAATTTGTAAAAACGGATTACATCAAAATTGATTTGATGTAATCCGTTTTCCGTATTTTTACAGCTTGCATTAGTAATTAATGAGTCCTAAAATTGCTAGGACTTACTTTCTGATACAGGAAAGAATTTATTTATAGTTATAACATTTTCGCGAAAGCGGAATAAATACCATTAACCAAATTCAAACATAATATGGCTTGGTTCAAACGTAAAGAAAAAGGAATACACACTGCAACAGAGGACAAAAAAGATACTCCTAAAGGGCTGTGGTACAAATCACCTACTGGAAAAATAGTAGATACAGAAGAGCTAGAAAAGAACTTCTACATCTCACCTGAGGATGGATACCACGTACGAATAGGTAGTAATGAATATTTTGAAATCCTCTTTGATGATAATAAATTTAAAGAGCTAGATACCAAACTTACTTCTAAGGACCCTCTTAAGTTTGAGGATAAGAAGAAGTATGTAGACCGTCTCGCTGCTGCTCAAGAAAAAACAGGTCTTAAAGACGCTATTAGAACTGCCGTTGGTAAGTCTAAAGGTGCAGATATTGTAATAGCTTGTATGGACTTCAGCTTCATAGGTGGGTCTATGGGAAGTGTTGTAGGTGAAAAAATTGCACGTGCTGCAGACTATTCTCTTAAGAATAACATTCCATTTATGATTATCTCTAAATCTGGAGGTGCTCGTATGATGGAAGCGGCATTATCACTCATGCAACTTGCAAAAACAAGTGCTAAGCTTGCTCAACTTGCAGATGCAGGGATTCCTTATGTATCGCTTTGTACAGATCCTACTACCGGAGGTACTACAGCATCATTTGCCATGCTTGGGGACATTAACATCTCTGAACCTGGTGCACTTATAGGCTTTGCAGGACCACGTATTGTACGTGATACTACTGGAAAGGAATTACCAGAAGGCTTCCAAACAGCAGAGTTCTTGCAAGAACACGGTTTCTTAGATTTTATCACTCCGCGTCAGGAATTAAAAAACAAAGTAAATCTTTACTTAGATTTAATCATGAATCGAGCGGTTAGAGCTTAATCATTATAAAATATAAAAAGAGGCTAAACGTAATGTTTAGCCTCTTTTTTTTGAGTACAACTTTTAATTTACTTCTCCCTATCAATCACATAATTTACCATAAGCTCAAGAGAGTCACGGTACACAGACTTAGGATACGTCATTAAGATTTTTAGCGCTTCTTGCTGTAATCCCTTCATCTTCGTAATAGCATATTCCAGACCACCATTGTCTCGTACAAAGGCAATTACTTCATTTACACGCTTCTTATCTGTATTCTTATTTTTAATACTATTGATGAGCCAATTTTTATCTTTTTTAGAAACGGTGTTCAGTACATAAATGAGCGGTAAGGTCATCTTTTGCTCTTTGATATCAATACCTGTTGGTTTCCCAATTTTGGCAGTACCATAATCAAACAAGTCATCTTTAATTTGGAAAGCCATACCTATAAGCTCTCCAAATTTATGCATGCGCTTCACCTCTTCATCTTTAGCATGAACAGCACAAGCTCCCATAGCACAACAAGCCGCAATGAGCGTTGCTGTTTTTTGCCTAATAATTTCGTAATATAAGTCTTCTGTAATATCAAGCTTGCGGGCTTTTTCTATTTGGAGTAATTCGCCTTCTGAGATTTCTCTCACCGCAACAGAAATAATTTGCAACAGATCTGTATCGCCATTATCTATAGAAAGTAATAGTCCCTTTGAAAACAAAAAATCACCAACAAGTACTGCAATCTTATTTTTCCACAATGCATTAAGTGAGAAAAAACCTCTGCGTATGTTACTATCATCTACTACATCATCATGTACAAGGCTAGCAGTATGAATTAACTCTATAACCGATGCCCCGCGATAGGTGCGGTCGTTTACCTCACCATTGTTCATCATCTTTGCGGTAAGAAAGACAAACATAGGGCGCATTTGCTTACCCTTACGGTTTACAATATAATGCGTGATACGATTGAGAAGAGCCACCTTAGAGCGCATAGAAAGAGAAAACTTTTCTTCAAAAAGCTCCATTTCATAAGCGATGGGTTCTTTAATCTGTGCTACTATTTTCATTATAGTAAAGATAAGTAACAGCTACTTTGCATCCTATTGCTTATTAGCTAGTTGTCCGCAGGCTGCATCGATATCTTTACCTCTTGATCTACGCACGGTTACTGTCACACCATTTGCTTCAAGCACTGACACATAACGGTCTAAAGCTTCAGGATTTGCTTGCTGGAACTGACCATCATCAATGGGGTTATATTCAATGATATTTACTTTGCTAGGTACTGCTTTACAAAAGTCCAACAAGGCCATAATATCTATCTGACGATCATTAATACCATCCCATACCACGTATTCATAGGTTATACGTTTTCCTGTTTTTTGATACCAGTAAATAAGCGCCTCTTTAAGATCTGCAAGTGGCATTTGCTCATTAAAAGGCATAATCTCTGTACGCACATCATCAAGCGCAGAGTGTAATGAAACAGCAAGGTTAAACTTCACCTCATCATCTGCCATTTTCTTAATAATCTTAGGCACTCCAGAGGTAGAAACCGTAATGCGCTTAGGAGACATCCCTAATCCTTCAGGATCTGTAATCTTATCAATCGCTTTAATGACATTATTATAATTCATTAAAGGCTCTCCCATTCCCATAAAGACAATATTAGACAGCGGCTTATCGTGATATAGCCTGCTTTGTCTATCTATCACGACCACTTGATCTACAATCTCATCTGGATTGAGATTACGCATGCGTTTTAAACGTGCGGTAGCACAAAACTTACAGTTAAGGCTACAGCCTACTTGTGACGAAACACAAGCAGTTGTTCTATTTTTTGTAGGAATCAATACAGACTCCACCATGAGACCATCATGTAACTCTACTCCATTTTTTATAGTACCGTCACTACTGCGCTGCATCTGGTCTACACGGATGTGATTAATCACGAAGTTTTCATCTAAAAGTATACGAGTATCCTTAGACAGGTTTGTCATATCAATAAAGTCGTGTGCACCTTTTTGCCACAGCCATTCATATACCTGATTTCCTCGGAAGGCTTTATCGCCTTGAGCTACAAAAAAATCTCTAAGCTCTTCCTTACTTAATTTACGTATGTCTCTCTTATCTGTTTTCACAATGCAAAGGTACGTAGTTGTTTGTTGGTTTTCACATTTGAATACAAGCTCGCTATTAAAAGCTCTTCAATACTATCAAAACAATGACACACAAACCTATTTCAAATAAAAACGCCAGACTTCTTAGGGAGAAACTAGCGTTATAAAGTCATAAAATAATTGCACTTTTAATCCAGACTATCTTGAAAAACTTTCAAACCTATGCCAGATTCAAAAGAATAATTTAAAGCAGATAGGGAGCGTTCTAATGCACCTATCACACAAAGCAAATCATTTGCCGATACGGAGCCCATGTGTCCTACCCTAAAGTAATTGGCTTTGATTTCTGAGAGTAAGCCTCCGGCCACAATCACATCATCTTGCGTCATATTTGCTCTCAAAGCAGCCCCATCAAGACCCTCTGGATAGTATACTGCAGTAAGCGTACTCGCAGCAATCTCTTCTGTTTTTGGTAATATATCTAAATTCAAAGAACGGATTGCAGCCCTAAAAGCACTAGCAAGACGCTCATGCCTATGTACTCTTGCGACCATTCCTTCACTACAAATTAATTGCAGACTTTTTTCAAGTGCAAGAATTAAGTTAACAGGTGGCGTGCCAAAATAAGATGGACGTCTTTCCTCATATGCTGTCATGATGGGCAACCAGTTATTCCATGATGCATAATAATTTTGAACAGGTGTTTTTCGGTTTTTCCACACTTCTATTGCTTTTTGCGATGCTACTAGCAATGCTAATCCTGGCGGCACACCTATTGCCTTTTGAGATCCTGTAAGGACCACATCTACACCCCAGGCATCTTGCAAGATTTCTTGACCAGCCACAGAGCATACTCCATCAAGTATAGTAAGAGCATTATATTTCTTTGCAAGTTTACACAGAGGCTCTGGCGCCACCATGACACCTGTAGATGTATCTACATGCGTGAAGGTAACTACCTTATATTTTTTTGTTTTAAAAGCCGCTTCTATCTCCGTTAAAGACACAACCTCGCCTATAGGCGCAGTTAATATGGTCGTATCTGCACCATAGGTTTCCAGTATATCTTTAAAACGTTCTCCAAAATAACCAGAAGAAACAACTAGCGCAGCATCTCCTTTTTCTATTAGATTTGCAGCTGCCATATCCATCGCAAGCGTACCACTCCCTGCCACTACAAAAGGCTGTCCACTCGGAGCATTCCACACTTCACGCATCATATCTAGACTATTCCCAAAAACCTCTATAAAATTTGGCGCAACATGACTCGCAGTAGGCACTGCCATCGCTTGCAACACATCTGGCTCAAATTCTATAGGACCAGGGATCATCAGTAATTTTCTACTTTTCATATTTTTCCTAAGATTTTTAATGATATTTTTTTGCCTTCCTTTTCATATTTCCTTGTAAAATGTTTGTTTTAATAACGCTTTCGCGAAAGCGCAACTCAATAAACATCATCCACTATAAGTATATATCAAAAAAGCAATCTAATAAAATGTTAGGATAAAGAAAACCCTAACTTAGACACTATTATCACAGAAATTATTATTGCTGAACAAAAAAGGCGGCATACACGACACCGCCTTCCCAACAATTAACAATTTGTTTGAGGCTACGCTGTCAAAACAGGATTATTATTTAATACCGTTTTCTTCTCTTGAAATTGATTACTAGTATTATTTGCTCCTCCAGCCTTTAGAGCCTTATCTCCTGCATAAAATGTTTTGTGATCATCTCCTAGGTCAGAACCAGCCATTCTCTGGTGTTTTACACAAGAAACTCCTTTACGTATCTCTTGCCTTTGCACATCTTTCACATAAGCCAGCATACCTTGATCTCCAAAATAACCTTCGGTAAGATCATTCATATGCAGTGCAGTAGTGTGATAAGTAGGCAACGTAATGAGGTGGTGGAATATTCCCGCTTCAAGGGCTCCGTCTCTTTGGAATGTTTTAATTTTTTCATCTGCTCTATGAGACAATTCCGTCTGATCATAAGCTGCATCCATTAGATTATTACGATCGTATGCAGTCATATTTTCACCTTCTTCTACCATCTCATCATACGCTTGATTTCTAAAGTTAAGTGTCCAGTTAAAAGAAGGAGAGTTATTATAAACTAGTTTTGCACTAGGCTCTACTGCCCTTACTCTATTTACCATATGAGCGATTTGCTTCACATTAGGCGTAGGCGTTTCAATCCATAAAAGGTCTGCTCCGTTTTGCAAACTCGTAATACAATCTAGCACCACTCTATCTATGTTTGAACCGCTCTTAAACTTGTAAAGACCATTAGGCAATCTTACTGGTCGCACGAGTTTTCCATCTCTTTTAAGAAGCACATCATCTTCATTTGCACTATTTATATCTACTTCTTCTGCCTCTACAAAAGCGAGATATTGAGAAGCGAGATCTCCTGGCTCTTGGCTTACAGGTAATTTCTGGGTAAGACCTGCACCCTCAGAATCTGTTCTTGCCACAATAACACCCTCATCTACTCCTAGCTCTAAAAAGGCATAACGTAGTGCGTTAAGTTTTGCTATAAAATCCTCATGAGGAACGGTCACTTTACCATCCTGGTGACCGCACTGCTTTGCATCAGAAACTTGGTTTTCTATCTGCAGTGCGCATGCTCCAGCTTCTATCATTTTCTTTGCCAGTAAATAAGTAGCCTCTTCATTTCCAAAACCTGCGTCTATATCTGCGATAATTGGAACTATATGCGTTTCATAATTATCAATTTGATCTTGCACATCTTCACCTGCATCAAGACGACGAAACAAATCATTGAGTTCTACAGCATCTGCTTGTCTTAAGAATGTATAAATTTCTTCAATTAATTTTGGCACAGCAGTCTTTTCATGCATAGATTGATCTGGCAAAGGACCTAACTCTGAGCGTAAAGCGGCAACCATCCATCCAGAGAGGTATAAGTATTTTTTATTAGTAGTACCATGATGTTTCTTAACAGCAATCATTTTTTGCTGCGCTACAAACCCGTGCCAGCAACCTAGCGACTGAGTATAACTCATAGGATTTGCATCGTACTCTTCCATATCCTTGCGCATTATACTCGCAGTATATCTTGCAATGTCGAGGCCTGTTTTAAATCTATTTTGAACAGCCATACGAGCTGTATTTTCTGGACTTATGGCACTCCAAGAGTTTCCATGCTTTGCTTTAAGTGATCTAACAACTTCAAGAGCCGAATTGTAGTTTGACATAATACTAAGTTTTAAAAATTTATTTAATGTGTGCCTATAAAGGCGGTAATAGTTTTGTTATGATTATTTGAAAAATAGCCTATGGATATTTACCTAAAGAAATTTATAAGCTGGCGTGGTTAAGAACTCTTCAAAGTCTTCTGCTAGAACCAACTCTTTAAAGAGATTAAATGCATTCTCAAACTGAGTTTCTTTTATTTTATGAGAACCCACTTCAGTAATGATTTTTTCAACTTCTTCATCAAAAAGCTCATTGAAGTATTCTTTTGTAAATGCTTTTCCATCTTCCAGCACTGCTTTGTTTTTTATCCAGTGCCAGATTTGTGTTCTAGAGATTTCGGCAGTAGCAGCGTCCTCCATTAAGTGATAGAGAGCTACCGCACCTTGACCACTTAACCATGCGTTGAGATAGAGTATTCCTACATTAATATTTTTACGCACTCCAGCTTCTGTGACCGTGCCCGCAGGAATTGCAACTAGGTCATCTGCTGTTACCACAACATCATCTCTTGTAATGTTCAGCTGGTTTGCTGTAGGCATATGTTTATCAAACTCATCCATCGCAATTTGAACAAGCGCTGGATGAGCAACCCATGTACCATCGTGTCCATTTATAACCTCGCGTTCTTTGTCTTTTCTTACTTTTTCTAAAGCTGCTTGGTTTGCCGAAGGATCATTTTTAATAGGCACTTGCGCTGCCATACCTCCTATTGCGAGGATTCCGCGTTTGTGACACCTTTGTATTACCAACTTAGAATATGCGTCCATAAAAGGCGCCGTCATTCCTACTTGATCCCTGTTAGGAACTAAGAAATCAGGATCATTTCTAAACTTCTTGATATACGAGAATATATAATCCCAGCGACCGCAATTAAGACCAACGATATAATCCTTTAACTCATAAATAATTTCATCCAACTGATGGCTTGCCGTGATTGTCTCGATTAGTACCGTACATTTAATCGTTCCCTCAGGAATATTTAAGTAATCTTGAGAAAATTTAAAAACCTCATTCCATAGTCTCGCTTCCTTGTAATGCTCAAGCTTTGCTAGGTAGAAATAGGGTCCTGTACCATTTTCTAGTAACTGACGTACGTTTGTAAAGAAGTACAATCCAAAATCTAACAAAGACCCAGACACTTCTACGCCGTCTACAAGAACATGTTTTTCATTAAGGTGCCACCCTCTTGGCCTTACCAGTAATGTAGCAACAGCATCATTGAGTGTATACTTTTTATCCTTAGTAGGATGATGATATGATATCGTTTTATTTACAGCATCTCGCAAGTTAATCTGACCTTCCATCACATTTCTCCATGTAGGCGCAGTACTATCTTCTAGGTCTGCCATAAATGTTTTTGCACCAGAGTTAAGTGCGTTAATAATCATCTTACGATCTGTAGGTCCTGTGATCTCCACCCTTCTATCTTGCAAATCTTGAGGAATCTCTCCCGCAGTCCACTCACCCTCTCTTATTTCTTGTGTTTCTAAAGGAAAGACAGGCTTCTGCCCTTGATCAAATAGTAACTGTTGTTGCTCTCTAGAACGTAATAATTCTAAACGTGCGGGATTAAACTTATCATGAAGCGCCTTAATGAAGTCTAATGCCTCATCAGTGAGTATTTCTGAATAATAGCTTTTTACTTGGTTGCTAAAGCTTAGTGCATGTTGGTTTATTTCAGGAGCCATAATTATCTTTTTAAAAATTCTATGGCACAATGTTAAAAAAAATACTTTGATTAAAAAAGCGAACGTTCGCTAAATATACATTTTCACTAAAAATAGCTATTCGCAAAAAGTGGTATATTTGTATATATGGAAGAAGAAGATATCAAACTTATATTTGGCTTAAAACTACGCCAGATAAGGACTGACAAGAATTTATCACTTTTTGGACTATCAAAACTTACAGGGCTTTCAAAATCATATTTAAATGAAATTGAAAATGGAAAAAAATACCCTAAACCCGATAAGATTGTCACACTTTCTGAAAAATTAGACATTCCATATGATCAAATGGTCTCTTTAAAACTTGATAAAAATCTTGCTCCTATAGGAGAGATTTTAAAATCAAAGATTCTCAAAGAGATACCTCTTGAGCTTTTTGGGATTAAGGAAAGTGACTTAATAGATATTGTATCTAATGCTCCAGCTAAGGTCAATGCTTTTATAAGCACAATTATAGAGATAGCGCAACACTACAACTTTAGCAGAGAAAGCTTCTTTCTAGCCTCTGTGCGATCATTTCAAGAGGCAAACAATAACTACTTTGACAACATAGAGCAAAAAGTGCTCGACTTTGTTAAGTCTTATCAAATAAATCAAGGACAAGGTATCTCATCAAATGAACTAGAGGAAATTCTCATAGAAGAGTACAACTACACCATAAAAAATGATGAACTAGACAAGCACGAGGATTTAGATAACCTCCGATCTGTTTTTATTCCAAAATCACGATCGCTACTAGTCGCGGGTGATATAGATGAGTCACAACGCACGTTTATCTACGCAAAGGAAATAGCCTATAATTATCTAAACATTACAGAGAGGCTATACACGTTCCCGTGGATACTTTTTGAAACTTTTGACCAAGTGCTCAATAATTTTTATGCCTCTTACTTTGCTGGAGCATTGATCATTCCAAGAAAAAATCTCACAACTAAAATCAAAGATATTTTTAAGGAGCGTACTTTTCAAAAAGATACTTTTGAGCACATTACAAATGAATTTAACGCATCACCCGAGTCTTTCTATCAGCGACTTACAAATATCCTACCTAAAGAATTCAACATTAAAAACTTGTTTTTCTTGCGGTTTACGCACAAACTTAACGACACAAAATTTCACCTCACAAAGGAGCTACACCTAGCACACCAGCACGCACCAAGAGCTAATGAGAGTGATGAACACTATTGCAGAAGATGGGTGTCACTACAAGTGCTTAAAGATCTATCTAAGAGTAGCGAGAATAGTAAGTTTGACTTGCAAATTTCTAATTATGAAAATGAAGGTGTACGGTACTTAGTTTTATCTACCGCTACAAAGGACCCCTTTAAAGAAGACAAGTTTAGAAGTATAAGCATAGGTCTCCTCATCAACAAACAACTAGAGCGCAAAATAAAATTCCTTAAGGATCCAAATATCCCCACCCGTAATGTAGGAGTAACTTGCGAGCGTTGCGCCATTAAAGATTGTGAAGTGCGACAAGCTCCACCTAAGGTTCTAGACCGAACTTCAAAAAACAAAAACATTGCAGCCATTGTGAAGCAGCTTAATGATGAGCATTAAGAATACTAGCGTACACAAGTGGGCTTAACTCCCTAGCCCCGATTGTAATGAAAATCCCACAGCTGCCTGGCGAAGCCGGCGCGAGGAATTGCAATGAAAGCGGGAAACTAGATACCACAAATACTATAAGGTGATGCTCCTAAAACAAAAAACCCAAACATTGCTGTTTGGGTTTCTATAGTTATATATGTTGAAATTAGATAATCAACATTGCATCTCCGTAAGAGTAGAATTTATATTTCTCTTTTACCGCTTCTTCATAAGCTTTCTTCATAAAGTCATGACCTGCAAATGCAGAAACCATCATTAATAAAGTAGACTTAGGCGTGTGAAAGTTTGTAATCATACAATTTGCAATACTAAAATCGTATGGAGGGAAGATAAATTTATTAGTCCATCCACCAAACTCGTTAAGTGTATTATTGCTAGAAACAGCACTTTCCATAACTCTCATCGAGGTTGTACCTACGGCACAAATACGACGTTTTTCCTTTAGCGCTTTATTGATAATCTCTGTTGCTGGCTTATGTATATATGCCTCTTCACTATCCATTTTATGCTTAGATAGATCTTCTACCTCTACTGCGCTGAAAGTTCCTAAACCTACGTGTAAAGTAACCTCAGCAAAGTCTACTCCTTTAATTTCAAGACGCTTCAATAAGTGCTTTGAGAAGTGTAATCCTGCAGTAGGTGCTGCTACAGCTCCTTCTTCTGTTGCATAAATGGTCTGGTAGCGATCTTCATCTTCTGGCTCTACCTCTCTATTAATATATTTAGGTAATGGCGTTTCTCCTAATGAAGTTAGCTTTTTTCTAAACTCCTCATAAGATCCATCATATAAGAAACGAAGTGTACGTCCTCTTGATGTTGTATTATCAATTACCTCTGCTACTAGACTCTCATCGTCACCAAAGTAAAGCTTGTTACCTATACGTATTTTACGTGCTGGATCTACAAGAACATCCCATAGACGTGTTTCTGAGTTAAGCTCTCTAAGTAAGAATACCTCGATACGTGCTCCAGTTTTTTCTTTATTACCGTATAAACGAGCTGGAAAAACCTTAGTATTATTAAGCACCATCACATCTTCCGGCTCAAAATAATCAATAATGTCTTTAAACATTTTGTGCTCGATAGTCTGCTCTTTGCGGTTAAGTACCATAAGGCGTGACTCGTCACGATTTTCGGCTGGGCGATCTGCTAGTAATTCATCTGGCAAATCAAAGTTAAAATGTGATAACTTCATAAAGGGTTTTTATTTTAGTTTTTGTGCTCACAAAAGCAGTATGAACCGCTCATTTGCAAGATCGCAAAGATACAATCTTGAGATAGGCGTTGTCAAGTGTTTAGCCAATTATCTCTTGACCAAACCCTAAAGTTTCTAAATCTTTCCAAAAATCTGGATATGACTTAGACACCACCCCTGCATCATCTATTAATAATGGAACCGATAGCGCTAGTGGCGCAAAAGCCATTGCCATACGATGATCATGATATGTCGCAATTGTAATACTCTCGTTAAGCGCTGCTTCTTGTGGCAGTAACGTAAGGTCTGTATCTGTTACCATAATCCCTCCACCTAGCTTTGTAATCTCCTCACGCAGCGCTTCTAGCCTGTCTGTTTCTTTTATTTTGAGCGTATGCAATCCCGTGAGATGACATCCTACTCCAAGTCCTAAACAGGTAACTGCTATGGTCTGTGCAATATCTGGCGCATTTGCAAGATCTAATGTGATTGTTTCTGGAAGTTCAAAATCTTTGGCTAATGACAAGGTAAGTGTATCCCCATTAAATTCAGAAATTACACCTAACTGCTTATAAATATCTTGTAATACTGCATCACCCTGCAAGCTATCCTCCTTATAACTGCTTATGGTTATAGAAGTGTCTAAAGTACGCTTTCGCGAAAGCGCAACAATACTATAAAAGTAAGATGCACTACTCCAATCTGACTCTACTGTAATTTCCCTATGCTCGCTACTTTTTCTTCCTGGTTTGATAGTTATAATCTGACCTACAAAAGTGGCCGCAATATCTAGCTGATGTAATAATGCTAGCGTCATGTTTATATAAGGCACCGAAGTGATTTTACCATCGAGATGAATGGTAAGTCCATTTTCTAGCGCTGCTCCCATCATCATAAGTGCAGAGATATACTGGCTGCTCACATTTGCCTTGAGCGTAACCTCACTTTTTGTGAGTTTGCTTCCTTTAATATGAAGCGGCGGATACCCATCATTTTTTACATAAGAAACTTGAGCACCTAACTGCTGCAATGCTTCTACAAGTATTGCCATAGGGCGCTGCTGCATGCGCTCGCTCCCCGTGAGCAATGTCTCTCTACCTTCTTGTATAGAAAAATAAGCGGTAAGAAAACGCATTGCCGTACCTGCATGGTAAATATCTACCTCACTTTCTGTAGACGCTAGTGCCTTTTGCATCACCGCAGCATCATCACTATTTGAAATATTCTTTACCACAATACCATCAAAGAGCGCTTGTAAAATAAGCAGTCTATTAGTCTCACTTTTTGACCCTGTGATTTGTATCTCACCACTGGTACTGGCTGCAGTATGTTGTACTTTTAAGAGCATAGGCTATTACTTCAATTTCTCATTATTGTGATGACGATCATGATCACGCTTAGTCTTTATATCAAGCTTTTTATCAAAGGCTTCTTGAAGATTAACTCCCGTCTGATTTGCTAGGCATAATACTACAAACATCACATCTGCAAGCTCCTCGCCTAGATCTTTGCCTTTATCACTTTCTTTCTCACTCTGCTCCCCATAGCGACGTGCAATAATGCGCGCCACCTCTCCAACTTCTTCAGTAAGCTGAGCCATATTAGTAAGTTCATTAAAATAGCGCACTCCGTGAGCTTTTATCCAATCGTCTACTGCTTGTTGTGAGTCTGAAATGTTCATGTCTTTTTTTATCAAAACTACTTTGTTTTGATCAAAAGCCAAACTTATCCTACTTTAGATTTTAGATAATACTATTTTTTCTGTTTCCTTAGACACAATAGCTTCATAGAATTTCTTTAAATCACCGTAGCTATCTGCTGCTAAAAATGACTCATTAATTGATCGTTGAACAGAAATAGTAACCCCATTAACATTTTTTGATATAATGTATTTATAAAATCCGATGTTTCCAGCTAGACTTACAGATAATGACTCTGGCATACTTTCTACCTGATAGCCGTCTGGAATTTCTATATTAAAGATAAATCTGCTCAAACGCCCGTAGTCATAATCTATAGGCAGCTTACGTTCTTCTGCTTTAAAGACATTTGTTTCTTGTCCAAAAAACAATAATGGGCTTATATAAATTTTATCTCCTATCGTTTCAAAATAATCGTCAACCCGAGCCTTAAATGAAATCTTGAGCGGCTTAGAAACGTTTTCTTTTTCCTCAACTCCAAGATCAAGTATTTCGTAATCATTGTAAATGGAAGAAACGAATTTTGACATTTCTGAAGCATCTTTACCAGATAAATTTTTACGCATTCCATATGCATCATTATGGGTATATCTATTATTTACTATTACTATTGGCGCGCCCACTTCATCTATTTTTACATTGACAAGAGCGTCATGTATAGCTTGTTTTCCAATTAGTTTTACAACTTCTGAGACTCCATCTTCTTTTAACAATCTACCTCCAAACCAATTAAGCAATTCTGGCTTAAGCACATTAGGACTTGACATCTTATCTGATGCGTCGAGCAACAATAAATCTCCACCTATTTTAGCAGAAGCAATAACTGCATTAAATCCTGAACGAGTTGGAAATAAAAAAATACCGTTAGACTTGGTTCCGAGTATCACTGGAGATGAATCTATACCAGCATATTGAAGCATTGACACTAAGAGCAAGTTTATTTCAGTAAGGCTTCCAGTATTTTCCTTATAGACACTAGATAAATTATCATTGACATATATACCGTAATAATTATCCCAAACCATTTTAGACTTTACATAGTCATAAATGCGTAGTGTTGCTTCTTTTTTAGACAACCCAGCAATGAGATGATCAACATCATCTTTAAAAAATCCTTTTTTTCTTAGTTGCCCTCCAAAATTAGGTGAGTCATAAATTTTCTTTGCCACATCTTCCCAGCTAGACGAATAATATTCTGGCACTTGATTAGGATATCGAGTAGCAGATAATTCAAATTGAAGTGTAGACCTATAGTTGTTTACATTTCCAGAAAACGGCTCCTTCTTAAGAGATGGAACATCACTCTGTACTACTGAAGACTCAATATCGTTAAACTCATACACATCTATTCCTTTTTTCTCCTTTACCGCTAATCCTTGTGCTTTTTGCTTGTAAGGAATTGATAGTTTTCTACCTCTTGAACTTGTGTTGATTTTAAATGGTAACCAGCCACTTCTATGAATTTTATACTCAAGATACTCTGGAGCTTCAAAAGACAATTCCACCTTTTTTATAGGTATGGATTCTTGGAAGTAGAATTTATCAAATTCATTTAGATAAGGGGTTCTTATGGAGTATTCATATTCTATTACAGAACCATTTTTAATGTTTGGCATTGTAAAAGTAACTTTTGTATACCTCTCATTTACTTCCTCTTTATAAACTTGCTTCTTATCAAGTTTGATTTTTTCTATATCCCCATCATAATTGTAGGTATATGCCTTAAGACCGCTCAAAACCTCATTTGCACTATTATTAGTTCCTTGATATAAATAAACACTCACCGTCAACCAATCATTGTTGTCTTTATTATAAATCTTTATGCGTTCCTGTCTTTTTATGAGAGCTGTAAATCCTTTCTCTTTCGTATAAATAAAAGTAGTCTTAAAATTCCTGTACAATATAGCAGCCTCTGCCTGAGGCTCACTAGGATGTTTTACTTCTAGCAACTCCTCTTTTGAGACTTTTCCAAATTTATAATTTTGCGCATATGCAACTTGACTTGCAAACACAACACATATTAGTATGGATAAAAACTTATTGATCATTCTAATTCTTTTTTAATATTACTTTTTGATTATCAAATCTTGAGATTTTCTTCATAAACTTCCTAAACTCATTATATCTCTCTTTAGGGAACGTACCATCTTTGAGAGTGAGATGTCTTTTATAGCTCAATCCAGTATTAGTTTTATCAAACACCATCTTATAAACACCAAAATCAGTAGTTAACGATATATCTTCTGGTATTGACTCGAAACTATAATTATCTGGAATTTCGATAGTCACCTCATCATCATCTACAAAACCTCGAGAAATCTCGAAGGAATACTTTCGATCTTTATATTTCATAGGGATATGTGAATATCTATTCAAAGCATTAATTGCCAATAACATTTCTTCACCAGCAAAAGAAGCATAGCTCTCGGCTCTAAAAGTCACTTGCTCCTCTATTGACACAGCATTCTTATTGTTTATTATAGAAATTTCTTCAAGAGAGACATTATTAATATAGCTCCAAAAATTATAGTAGTATTTTTTTTGCTCCATTTCTGTTTTCTGTGCAACTGTATACCTATCATCATATTGTATTCCTGACGATATAATATGAGCATTTACTTCTATTGCACCACCCTCAAGAACCTTGTAGCTCCCTTTAATCTGTTGTCTATTTGAAGCGTGATTATAGACATCCGTATGTACAATTTTTCCTCCTTCAGGAGTTACCACTACAACATCCCTATCATCAGTAAAGTCACCTATAAAACCAAAAGGAATATCCTGACTCGTACATTCCAACCAAACATACTCGTCTCCATCAGGAATTGTCAAAATCGCATGATTACCTTGGAGGGAAACAAAATCATCTTGTATATCGCGCTTATCACGACCTCCATACAGAACCGTATAATATGATGGTATTTCGGCTATTTCCAATAGCGCCTTTGTATAGTTTGTGAGCGCTTTACAATCGCCATAACCTAATTTATCTACATCTGAAGCAAGCATAGGTTTCCATCCACCTATACCTACTTGAACACTTATGTAACGCGTTTTATTTTGAACGTACTCATATACTTTCTTAGCTCTTTCAATTTTATCATTCTCTCCCTCAACAAGTTTCTCTATTTCAATACGAGTTGTTTCTGGAATTTCACTTACTCCTTGTAGCAGATGAGTATTCATCCAAGTACCAAAACTAGCCCAATCATTTGCTACTCCAGAAATACCAGAAAGACTAAAAGTATCTAGACCAAAAATCACCCTAGGAACTATTTCTCTAAAATTAGGACTAAAGTCTTCTTGAACTAATGCAATAAAATTTTCTGTAGATACAACTAATTTGTTTGGTTGCTCTTCTATAGTAATTGATTCATTCTGATTGAATGCCTTATATTTAAGACCTAAATCACCATTATGAATAATTGTGTAACTACTTTTTTCTGTACTAGAATGATACCTACCCGTAGGCTGCCATCCCGGAATAAACCCAGTATCTGGTGTTAATGATTTAGACTCAAAGACCAATGTAAATGGATAGGAAGTAGCGGTATAGTCTAAATATTTAACCCTAGAATCAGAAAACAAGGTTCCGCCACTCACAGCACTAGCATCCTTAAAATCACCCTTTTTAAAGGACGCAATCTCTTCTCCTAACTCATTGTAAACAGTAGCATTTAGAGATTTTACTTTAATATCATTATCATAGTGAACATAAGCACCTAAGGCTCTTTCACCTTTTTTATTCATGACGGTAACAACCCTGTAGTTTGTAAATTCCAACGTTTTTTCGTCAGGAATGTTTACTAGTATTTTTTCGTCTCGCAAAATACTATTTGCAGAAACTAAAAGCTCCTCAGGAATATCAGTTATAGCATAGTTAAAATCTTGGCTATACATCACAGAAGTAAAGCCTAAATAGGCAAGAAAGTAAAGAAAACGCATTAATTGATTGATGATTGATGATTGATGAATTATGCGCCAAAGTAGGACTTAAAGAATTATCCTACAAGAATTAAATACGGTTTTTTGTATCAATTACAATTGTAACAGGCCCATCATTAAGTAATTGAACCTTCATATCTGCACCAAATTCTCCTGTATAGGTGGATTTATTGCGCTTTCGCGAAAGCGTACTCACAAACTCTTCATACATCGGGATGGCTTTATCTGGTCGTGCTGCTTCTAAAAATGAAGGTCGATTACCCTTCTTAGTACTTGCAAATAACGTAAACTGACTAATGACCAAAATGTCTCCATCTACATCACCCACAGAAAGATTCATTGCACCATCATTATCACTGAAAATTCGCAGGCCAATTATTTTATTTGTGAGCCACTCAATATCATCTTTCGTGTCATCATGAGTAACACCTAGCAATACAAGTAACCCCTGCTTAATCTCAGATTTTACAACTCCGTCTATAGTGACAGAAGCTTCTGTTACTCGCTGTATTACTGCCTTCATTATTATTGCTCTTCTGGGTAGTGATCTTTTCTGTAATGTTGCTCGTCATCTCCTTCTAGCATCTGTGTATAACTCTTATAACGTGACCAGTGTAGTTCATCATTATCTAGTGCTTCTTTTACAGCACATTTAGGTTCTTCGAGGTGTAAACAGTTATTGAATTTGCACTCACTCTTCAAAGCAAAGAACTCAGGAAAATAGTCTCCTATTTCTTCCCGTTCCATATCTACAATACCAAACCCTTTGATTCCAGGAGTATCTATAATACGTGCATCAAAATGTAAATCAAACATCTCTGCAAAGGTAGTCGTATGCTGTCCTTGACTGTGCTGTACGCTTATTTGCTTTGTTTTGAGATCCAAGGTAGGTTCGATGGCATTGACAAGAGTAGATTTCCCCACTCCAGAATGACCTGTAAACATACATGTCTTACCTTCCATCATTTCTTTTACCGCATCGATATTCTTTCCAGTAATTGCGGAAATTCCTACACACTCATATCCTATCTCACGATACATTGCCGCAAGATATTTTATCTCCATAATTTCCTCTTCATTATAAGTATCTATCTTATTGAAGAGTAACACAGCTTTAATATGGTACGCCTCTGCAGTTACCAGAAAACGATCTATAAACGCCGTAAAAGTAGGCGGATTGTTAAGCGTCACTAGTAAGAATACAGTATCCACGTTACTAGCGATGATGTGTGTTTGCTTAGAAAGGTTTACAGACTTACGCACAATGTAGTTATCTCTGTCGTGTATTTTTGTAATCACACCCGTCTCAACATCACTTTTAGTATCAAGATCAAAATCTACAACATCTCCTACAGAAACTGGATTTGTACTTTTAATTCCTTTAATACGGAATTTTCCTTTTATTCTACATTCATACCACTGGCCGCCATCCGTCTTTACGGTGTACCAACTTCCAGTAGATTTATAAACAGTTCCTGTCATACGCTTGTGTCAATTGCAAAAATACTTTCTTTTTAGTTACTCACTAGAAATATTAAAAAAACTACTTGTCTTAATTTTAAGAATTGTAGGAATTTACAGCAAGATTTTAATATTTTAGCGCAATAAATCAATCAAAAATGATATTAATGAAAAAATCAATTCTTTTTATTGCAGCTTTTATTTTAATGACTCCTTTCCTTGTAGCTCAAACAAGCCTGTATGAAAACCCAGCGTTTGATGAAATTGCTAAGGAGCATAAAATTATCGCAATCGTACCATTTAAAACTCAGGTAAAGCTTAGACCTCGACAAATGAAAGATATGACAGATGAGCAACTAAGCCGTCTTGAAAAAGCAGAAGGTGAGGGATTACAAACTGGTATGTTTTCTTGGTTTCTAAAAAGAAAAAAAAGAGGTAAACTCACTACTCTAGAAATCCAACAACCTTCTAGAACAAATGCTCTTCTAAAAAAGGAAGGTATTGACTATGACAACATTTATGAATACACTACTGACGAACTTGCTAAAATTCTAGAAGTAGATGCCATCATATCTGGAGATTATGAGACTAACAAACCTATGAGTGAAGGAGCAAGCGTTGCACTTTCTTTATTAATAGGCTTTGGTGGATCTACAAATAGTGCTATTGTAAACATGAATGTAAACAATGGAGCAGATGGCCAACTTCTATGGAACTATAACAAAAAAGTACGTGGTGGGCTAGGTAGCTCTCCTGAAGACTTGGTAAATGTCTTAATGAGAAAAGCATCTAGAAGACTTGCTTACACTAAGAAAGATTAATCACTTTACTCACAAATAAAAAAAGGCTCAACATTACGTTGAGCCTTTTTCTTTATAGCTAGCTATCTAAAGCCTTACGACTTCGCCACCTTCTTCTGGTGATTTATAGACTCTTGGTGTACTGCTTTAAATACACGTAGTATAAACTCTTCGCTTAGATTGTTTTGCTCTCCCTCTAAAATCATCTTACCTAAGATTTCATTCCATCGTTTTGTCTGTAAGATCGAAACGTTATTTTCTGCCTTAAGCTCTCCTATACTATCAGAGATTTTCATGCGCTTTCCTAAGCTTTCAATAAGCTGGTGATCTATCACGTCAATCTTAGTACGCAATGTGTTCAATTTATTATTGTACTCTACCTCTGTACCTTCTTCTTTACGGATTTTTAAATCCTTCATCATTTGTACGAGCGTAGCTGGTGTGATTTGCTGTGCAGCATCACTCCATGCATTATCTGGGTCATAATGCGTCTCTACCATGATACCATCATAGTTGAGATCAAGACCTGTCTGGCATAAATCATGAATAATATCACGACGTCCAGCAATGTGTGATGGATCAAGAATTAATGGAAGATCTGGAAATTTATTCTGAAGATCTATCGCTATTTGCCATTCTGGATTATTTCTGTAACGTGTCTTCTCATACGTAGAGAACCCTCTGTGTATTACACCTAGATTTTTAATATCCTGAGTATAAAAACGCTCTACCGCCCCTAACCATAAGGCAAGATCTGGATTTACTGGGTTTTTAATAAGCACCGTTTTATCTGTTCCTTTAAGAGCTTCTGCAATTTCTTGAACGATAAATGGAGATACTGTTGTACGAGCCCCTATCCACAAGATGTCGATATCTGCTTCAAGAGCTAGGTCTACGTGGTTTGCATTTGCAACCTCTGTCGTAGTAAGCATTCCTGTTTCTTCTTTGGCTTTTTGTAACCATTTAAGTCCAAGAGCACCTACTCCTTCAAAGTTTCCTGGACGCGTTCTAGGCTTCCAGATCCCGGCACGTAGTACGGTAGCATCTGTGTCTTTAAGTTGGTGAGCAATTTTAAGCACCTGCGCTTCCGTCTCTGCACTACATGGTCCTGCAATTACAAGAGGGTGATCAAGGCCAAAAGCGTCTAACCAATTTCTAAGTTCTTTCTTATTTTCCATAACATTTAATTTGTGCCGCTTCGGGCTTTTGATATTTACGCTTTCGCGAAAGCGCAAAACTATTTAATTCCGTTTAAAATTTCCTTAATGTGGTTCGTGTTTTCCATCTCATCGTGTACTCCTTGAAAATCATCATTTTCAAGAAGTGTTTTAAAATCGTTGAGATTGGCAATATATTCAGTTAACGTCTCTAAGACATTCTCTTTATTCTCTTTAAAAATCGAGGTCCATGTTACTGGATTACTTTTTGCCAAACGCACGGTAGATGCAAAGCCACTGCCCGCCATGTCAAAAATATCACGTTCATTTTTCTCTTTTTGTATCACCGTCTTACCTAGCATAAACGCGCTTATGTGTGAGAGGTGACTTACGTATGCAATATGCTTATCATGAGACACAGGGTCCATGTAGCGTATGCGCATTCCCATATTTTTGAAGAGGTCTAGCACTTTTTCTTGCAGCTTAAAAGCTGTTTTCTCTACCTCGCATATAATATTAGTCTTCCCTGTATATAAGCCTGTAATCGCTGCACTAGGCCCAGAAAACTCTGTCCCTGCGATAGGATGACATGCAAGAAAATTGCGACGTTTAGGGTGTGATGCTACTACTTCACAAATGGCTTGTTTTGTAGATCCCATGTCGACCACAATCGTATCGTCTCCTATATAATTAAGAACATCTGGTAGTACGTGAATAGCCACATCTACTGGGATTGCTAGCACTACGAGGTCTGCTGTTTTAATATCTTCTAGTACGGCGCCTTTATCTATAAAACCTAATGACAACGCTTCGGCTAGGTGAGAATCACTTGCATCTATACCATAAATAGTTGCCGCAGGTTCTTGCTCGCGCAAATCTCGCGCAAATGATCCTCCTATAAGCCCCAACCCTATGATATAAATGTCTTTCATTATCTAAATATTACTCTCTAATTGCTCAAATTCAATGTTTTACTAACAAAAACACCTCATATCCAGCTATTAATTATCTTAAAATCTACTTATTGCTTCTTTAATTTTTTCTTCTTTTACACAAAGGCTAAATCTGATGTAACCTTTCCCCATCGTTCCAAAAATGGTTCCTGGCGTGATAAAAATGAATTTCTCGAGCAAGATGTTATCTATAAAAGCCTCTGCATCGATTCCCTCGGGAAGTTTTGCCCAGACAAATAATCCCACAGCCTCTCTGTCGTAGGTACAACCTAACCTTTCGGCAAGCTCATAAACTAGTTTACGGCGGCGTCCATAAATAGTATTGATATGCTCAAACCAGTCATCTCCTAAGCCTAAGGCTGCTACAGCTCCTTTCTGTATGCCATAAAACATACCGCTATCCATATTAGATTTTACGCGCAATACGTGACCTATATTTTCGGCGCTTCCTAGTACCATTCCCACACGCCATCCGGACATATTGAAGGTCTTACTAAGACTGTTAAGTTCTAAGGCTACTTCAGAGGCTCCTGGAACTGCTAGCAGTGATTGCGGATTGTCATTAAGGACAAAACTATATGGATTATCGTTGATTACTAGTATGCGTTGCGCTTTCGCGAAAGCGATCAATTCTTCAAAAAAACCATCTGGCACCTTAGTCCCCGTAGGCATGTGAGGATAATTTACCCACATCAACTTTACACCCGAAAGATCTTGAGCCGCCAGCGCTTTTAAGTCTGGCAACCATCCGTTCTCCTCATTGAGATCGTATGTAATTGCTTCTGCCTCCACAAGTCTTGTTACCGCAGCATAACTAGGGTATCCAGGATTAGGCAGAAGGACTTTATCTCCGGGATTTAAAAATGCCATCGAGATGTGCATAATACCTTCCTTAGATCCCATAAGTGGCAATATCTCAGTATCTGGATTTGCGATGACTCCATATTGCTTTTTATAGAAGTCTGCCATGGCTCCTCGCAACTCAGGAATACCGGTGTAACTCTGATACTGGTGAGCTACACTATCGTGTAATCCTTTGAGCATCGCCGCAACTGCTGCCGGAGGCGCTGGCATATCTGGGCTTCCTATTCCCATATTAATCACAGGGTGACCATCTGCAATGAGCGCGCGAACTTCCTTTAGCTTTCGCGAAAAGTAGTATTCTTTAGTTTCCTGTAGCCTATTTGCTGGTTGCATCATTGCTTTCTGTTTTTGTAAGCTCCTAGTACTTTAAAGTCATTTGCCATGATTTCTAGTAATTGTACTGCCTTATTAAAGCTTTCTATCGTATCAAAAGTGACATCTACAAAAAAGGCATATTTCCACGGCTTCTCGATTATAGGCATGGACTGAATTTTTGTGAGATTCATCTTGCAATCACTCAGCACATTTAATATTGCCGCTAGACTGCCACGCTTATGATCTGCCGAAAATCTTATAGATGCCTTATCAATAACACCTTTTACTAGTTTTTTATCCTTATTTAAAATAAAGAAGCGAGTTGCATTCTCATTGATGGTCTGTATAGACGCTCTTATGATTTCTAGATTATAAATACTTGCTGCAGCTGTGCTTGCTATGGCTGCTATTCCTTGTAATTGGTTTTCTTGTATCTCACGTGCTACACCCGCGGTATCTGTATCTTCTACAAGTTTTATGTCTGGGTAGTTTCTAAAAAACTCACGACATTGCAAAATCGCCATAGGGTGCGACCACACCTCCTTTATGTCATTTATTGCTTGACCTGGCAACGCCATTAACTGGTGCTGGATATCAAGGTAGAACTCTCCTTCTATATGCAAATTATGTTTATCTAGCAGCGCATAGTTAGGGAGTATTGCCCCTGCGATACTATTTTCTATAGCCATCACAGCATCTTGTACTTCGCCTTCTACCAGTGCGTCTACTAGCCTAGGAAAAGACATGCACTCCACCACAGCAACGTCTGTCCCAAAAAATTCTTGAGCTACCTTGTGATGAAATGATCCTTGTACGCCTTGTATTGCTACTTTCATAATTGTGCAAAAAAAAATCCTGATAAAAATTTATCAGGACTTATTGAAATATTGAGTGTTATTAAATTAGCACAATATCAATCCTGATCTCTTCCCGTAAAAGAAGAAATAGAAAAAATTGTTCCAATAATAAACGTTTGATAACATGTTGAGTTATTTGACTGCTAAAGTAGAAAAAATATCTAATGAGCCAATTTATTTAGCTCCTTTTATGAAATATTTTTTATAAGCCGTAGATTTTGAGAAATTATCAATCAAACATTGATAAACTAATGAAAATGAGAATACGACACCTATCCTTATCTTAAAATCTAATCCGCATGGATGATCATCACACTTTTAGATGTATCCTCCCGTTATCAATTCTTACATTTACAGTATTAAACACTCCTCTATGTCGATTGTAGTAACAGACATCACAAAAATGTACGGCACTCAGAAAGCGCTTGATCATATTTCCTTTTCCCTACAAAAAGGTGAAATTGTAGGTTTTCTTGGACCTAATGGTGCTGGCAAGAGTACATTGATGAAAATACTCACCACCTACCTCACTCCTACCTCTGGAACAGCAACGGTGCATGAATATGACACAAAAAGTAATGTACAAGAAGTACGTCGTGCTGTGGGTTACTTACCAGAACACAACCCGCTATATGTAGAAATGTATGTGCGAGAATATCTAGCGTTTAATGCAGGAGTTTATAAGGTATCAAAAGAACGTATAGATGAAGTTATCAACCTCACAGGACTAACCTCTGAGGCACATAAAAAAATAAGCCAACTATCAAAAGGTTACAGACAGCGTGTAGGTCTTGCTACTGCTTTATTGCACGACCCAGAGGTATTGATACTAGATGAGCCCACTACGGGACTCGATCCTAATCAGCTGTTAGATATTAGAAATCTGATTAAAGATATAGGTAAGGAAAAAACGATATTAATGAGTACGCATATCATGCAAGAGGTAGAAGCCATCTGTGATCGTGTGATTATTATTAATAAAGGAACTATAGTAGCCGACAAAAAAATGACGGAACTACGAGATGGACAGCAGCAAATAGTCATAGCCGAGTTTGATTACCGTGTAGAAGAAGTAGCTCTAAGTAGACTAGATAAAGTAACCTCTGTAAAAAACACAACAGGCTTTATTTATGAAATCACTTTTAGTACTCAGGACGATATGAGGGCAAAGGTTTTTGACTTTGCGCATGATAATGAGCTTAAAATCTTACAGCTCAATCAAAAAAATGTGAGCCTAGAAGGATTATTTACAGAACTCACTTCCTCTTAAAAGCACCTTGTAAGTCACTTATAAACCCCGCACTCTTATTGTTTTCTTAATTTTGTTTAATTAAATATTAAATAACTTAAACAAAGTAATCGTTAGTCGTAATTTTATGGAAAAAAGAAAAACCATAAAAAAATTGCTATGACACAAGAACTAGGAAATGCAAATTTTGAAAACTTCATAGGCGCAACAGAGGGCTTCTCTGAGATTGCTTATCAATTTACATCACATATTCTCACATTAGGATATGCGGTGATGCTCGCAGGATTACTCTACTTTATCCTTACCATCAAAAATGTAGATAAAAAATTTCAAATGTCGAACATCTTATCAGCTGTGGTGATGGTATCGGCATTTTTACTTTTATATGCGCAGGCACAAAACTGGACATCCAGTTTTACCTATAATGAAGAAGTAGGAAGATATTTTCTAGATCCAAGTGGAGATTTATTTAATAATGGATATCGCTATCTCAACTGGCTCATCGATGTACCTATGCTTTTATTCCAAATTCTATTTGTGGTAAGCTTGACTTCTTCAAAATTTAGCTCAGTGCGCAATCAGTTCTGGTTTTCTGGAGCAATGATGATTATTACTGGATACATTGGCCAGTTTTATGAGGTAAGTAACTTGACTGCCTTTTTAGTATGGGGAGCTATCTCTTCTGCATTTTTCATCCATATTTTATGGGTGATGAAAAAGGTAATCAAAGAAGGAAAAGAAGGCATTTCTCCCGCAGGACAAAAGATACTTTCTAATATCTGGATCCTATTTCTCATATCGTGGACTTTATACCCAGGCGCTTACTTAATGCCATACCTTACTGGTGTAGACGGATTTTTATACAGTGAAGACGGTGTGATGGCGAGACAACTTGTATACACAATTGCAGATGTATGTTCTAAAGTCATCTATGGTGTACTACTAGGTAACCTAGCAATAACATTAAGTAAAAACAAAGAGCTAGTCGAAGCAAATAGCTAATCATAAAACGCAACTTACAAACTCAACAATAGTAACATCACGTTAGATGGTATCATGCATACCGTTTAACGTGATTTTTATATATAGGCAGGCCCTATAGATCTTGCAATTTTGCCTAAAAACTAGCGGTAAAGGCTTTAATTTACAGAAATGGCTGTAAATTGAGCCTCAACAGTTTGATAATACAAAGAATAATGTATCTTTGCACGCTGATAGAGACGCTATCAATACATGAATTTCATTTAAAATAATACTGGAATGTATTTAACAAAAGAAGAAAAACAAGAGCTTTTTGCAAAGCACGGTAAAGGGAAAAACGATACAGGATCTGCTGAGGGTCAAATCGCAATCTTTACACAACGTATCTCACACTTATCTAACCACCTGAAAACAAATCGTAAAGATTATGTTACAGAGCGTTCACTAGTAATGCTAGTAGGTAAGCGTCGTTCTTTACTTGATTACTTAAAGAAAAAAGATATCTTACGTTACAGAGCTATTATTAAGGAACTAGGTATCCGTAAATAATAATTTTTTAAAAAGGGAGCTTCACGGCTCCCTTTTTCTATATATTTAATACCGATGTTTTGAGAGATACGCTTTCGCGAAATTTCAAAACGGATCACATTCTGAAAACACATTAGTACACAACCTTAATGGTTACTTACTAAAATTTCAGATTTTTGCCACAGGCAAAACATATTACATAAGACCTTTTGTATGATGACATATCATAACAAAAACGGCAGAGAAAGCTTTCACAGCTAGTTTTTCATTGGTGTCCGATTTTTGGGAAGTAACTACCCTTTAATCATCCCGTATCTTTTTACAGATACATCAACTACACAACGCAACGACACATGGAATACCCACGAAGGGTGTTCTAACATTAACAATTTTCGCGAAAGCGGGATTACAACAATCCTTTGCACGTGAGAATATCTCGACATAGATCGAGGTGAAAAACACATTTTATGATTCCAAAGGTTTACAAAGAGGTCATCGACCTTGGTGATGGAAGAGAAATCTCTATCGAAACAGGAAAACTTGCAAAGCAAGCACACGGATCTGTAGTAGTACAGTCTGGAAAGTGTATGTTGCTTTGTACAGTAGTATCAAACTACGAGAGTAAAGACGTAGACTTCTTACCACTTACGGTAGATTACCGTGAGAAGTTTGCAGCTGCAGGTCGTTACCCAGGTGGTTTCTTTAAAAGAGAAGCACGTCCATCTGACGGTGAAGTATTAACTATGCGCCTTGTGGATCGTGTACTACGTCCATTATTCCCAAAAGATTACCACTCTGAAACTCAGGTGATGATCCAGTTAATGTCTCATGATGATGACGTTATGCCAGATGCAATGGCAGGTCTTGCAGCAAGTGCTGCTATCCAACTATCTGACTTCCCATTTGAGTGTGCTATCTCTGAGGCTAGAGTAGGACGTGTAAACGGTGAGTTTATCATTAACCCTACAAGAGCACAGCTAGAAGAGTCTGACATCGATATGATGATAGGTGCCTCTGCAGATTCTGTAATGATGGTAGAAGGTGAGATGGATGAAATTTCTGAAGAAGAAATGGCAGACGCAATTAAATTTGCTCACGACCACATTAAAGTACAGTGTGAGGCACAGATACGCCTTGCAGAAGCTTTTGGTAAAAAAGAAGTACGAGAGTACCCAGCCGAAAGAGAAGATGCAGACCTTAAACAAAAGGTACACGACATGGCGTATGATAAGGTATATGCAATCGCACAAGCCGGATCTGCAAAGCATGAGCGTAGCGCTGCTTTTAAAGAAATTAAAGAAGAGATCAAAGCAACTTTTTCTGAGGAAGAACTTGAAGACTTTGGTGATCTTGTATCTAAGTATTACCGTGCTGCCGAAAAGGCTGCAATACGTGATCTTACACTTAATGAAGGACTTCGTCTTGATGGTCGTAAGACTACAGAGATACGCCCTATCTGGAGTGAGGTAGATTACTTACCATCTGTACACGGATCTGCCGTGTTTACACGTGGAGAAACTCAAGCACTAGCTACAGTAACGCTAGGTACGTCTAGAGATGCAAATAAAATAGACATGCCATCACATGAAGGAGAAGAAAACTTCTACCTTCACTATAACTTCCCTCCTTTCTGTACAGGTGAGGCAAGACCTATACGTGGTACTTCACGTCGTGAGGTAGGTCACGGTAACCTTGCACAACGTGGCCTTAAAGGAATGGTACCAGCAGATTGTCCTTATACAGTACGTGTGGTGTCTGAGGTGTTAGAATCAAACGGTTCTTCATCTATGGCAACAGTATGTGCGGGTACAATGGCAATGATGGATGCAGGTATACAGATGACAAAGCCAGTTTCTGGTATCGCAATGGGACTTATCTCTGATGCAGATAGCGGTAAGTATGCAGTACTTTCTGATATCCTTGGAGATGAAGATCACTTAGGAGATATGGACTTTAAAGTAACAGGAACGGCAGACGGTATTACGGCTTGCCAGATGGACATTAAAGTAAAAGGACTATCATATGAGATTCTTGTAAATGCATTACAACAAGCACGTGCAGGTCGTTTACATATCCTTGATAAGATTACAGAAACGATTGCAGCTCCACGTGAGGACGTAAAAGAATACGCTCCTAAAATGGTAGGTGTACGTATTGCAAATGAATTCATAGGTGCATTAATAGGCCCAGGAGGAAAAGTAATACAAGAACTTCAGAAAGAAACTGGAACTACCATCGTGATAAACGAAGATCCAGTAACAGAAGAAGGTATCGTAGAAATCTTAGGAACAGGTCAAGAAGGTATCAACGCCGTACTTGCAAAGATAGACTCTATTACATTTAAGCCAGTTGTGGGTAACACATACAAGGTGAAGGTAATCAAGATGCTAGATTTTGGTGCAGTAGTAGAATATCTTGACGCTCCAGGTAACGAAGTATTATTACACGTATCTGAGATCGCTTGGGAACGTACAGAAAATGCTAGTGACGTACTTTCTATGGGTGAAGAGCTTGAAGTAAAATACTTCGGTATAGACAAGCGCACACGTAAGGAAAAAGTATCTCGCAAGGCATTACTAGACAAGCCAGAAGGTTATACTGCACCAGCTCCTAGAGAGCGCAGTAACGATCGTGGTGGTCGTGACAACCGTGGTGGTCGCGATAACAGACGTGACGATCGTAAGAGAGATTAATTCTCATATAGTTGTAAGTCATTAAACACTTACACTAATCAATTATAGAAAATCGGTTATCCTTCACAGGGTAGCCGATTTTTTTTTGTGGTGCGCTTTCGCGAAAATGTGAACAACCACAAAAAATCCAGCTCAACTAAAAGTCGGCTGGATTACAAAATAAGCTCTAAAAATTAAAAAAATCACTTCTTTTGATGATATTCACTTATTGCATGTCATTAGTAGCTCTACAAAAAGTATTTACAAAATCTTGAGCTTGCTCTAAACTATCCGCCTCCAGAAGAAATGTCCTTCCATCTAAACACCTTCCCCTGTAAGTTGTAAACAAAACACCATCTACAGAAGTTTCAGACACCTTTTCAATTTTAACTAAGTTTTTCTTAGCGACTTTTTCTTCAGTTACTTTTTCACCCGTAGACGCAAATGTCATAGAAGTACTAAACATTAATACTGCACACACATAAAATAATTGTTTCATAATAAAAAGATTTTAGATTAATTGAGTGTACAATGTAGAGATTAATTTTAATTAAAAAAACACAACAATCTGAAAAACAGCTTTATACACTACTTTTCTTGTTAAAAATAAGGCTATTTAAAACTAAAATTCACTCAATTTTAGTTTGTAATAAATACCTTACAACCCTTAAAAACATTAAGCTTCACAATCATTTAGCCTTGCTCTCAAAATATGAAAATCACACTATTTCAAAACTTACATTTTTTTTAAAAATAAATACACATACCTTTAAATCAGTTGATTAAACAACAGATAGATCGATTTTTTAAATAAAATCAAGTACCTTCATTTCAAAATCAGTTTTAAATAACAGCATCTACTATAATTAATGGATGTCACCCTATTCGGGAAGCATAACAAATGAAATACACGTTTTTCTTTTTATTCATATCTATTGCATGCTTTTCGCAGAGTTCCAAAATCAACGGACTAGTACTCGATGGTGATCAAAAACCAGTATCAAATGTACTTGCCTCATTACTCTCCTCAGATAAAACGATCATCACCTACCAGTACACAGATAATGATGGTAAATTTTCATTTAAAAAAACCCCAGGTAGCTTTTATGTAAAAATCTCATCCTTATTTTTTGAAGATGTAGAGAAAGCTTTAGATGCCTCTAGTCAAGAAGAAATAGTGTTCAACTTAACTCCTAAGAAAGAAAATCTGAAGGAAGTAGTACTTGTTTCAAAAAGGATAAATAGAGACACTACAAATCTTAATATCCAAAACTATAACATCACAAAAACAGAAAGTATAGAGCAAACTCTCAAGAAAATACCGGGAATGTCTATAGATAATGAGGGTAGAATTAAATACTGGAATAAGGAAATTGAAAAGATATTAATAGATGGTGATGACCTAGCTGATGATCAGTACACATTTATCTCAAAAAACTTGAGATCTATGGTTCTGAAAGATATACAGGTGCTCAAAAATTTTGAAGAAAATACCGTTCTTAAAAAAACTCAAAAATCAGATAAAATAGCACTCAACTTAAAGGTTAAAGATGATTTTAAGAATATTTGGTTTGGTAATATAGAAGCAGGCTATGGTGATAGTTTTGATAGCAATCAAGAGATAGATGAGCGACTTAATCTAGCACTCATAAAAAAGAGAATCAAATTTCTCAATGCGCAAGAATTCTCCACCTTAGGTGATAAGTCCATCCCTATTTCTTTCTCAAATAATGATAATGAAACCTATGACCTTCCATTATACTCGGTTAAAAATATAGACGTACCTCTCACTCCAGAAATCACAAACTTCAATGATGGATTCAGCAATACTTTTTTAATCAATAAGAAAATTAAAAATGTTGCGTTGAGGAGTTCTAATTTTATTGGTGTTGATACCCAAAAACAAGAATCATTTACTAGAACAGATTTTGTATTTCAAGATGAATCTCAAACAGAAATTAATAATAACAAGAAAAGGAATTTGTTGTTTGAAGGTGATCTAGAGTTGAAGTATGACGGCAGCGATGATCACTATGCTGTAAACACGCTCAATTACAAAGTGGGCTCCTCCTCCTCTACTTCTGCAGCCTTATTTAATGATAGCAATACCACAGACGCCATAGAGAGCAAGAGGACTTCCATCTATAATAATCTATTGTACACTACCCGCTTAAAAAATGGGCTTGTACTCAACAACTTGGTAGACATAGGCTATGCAAGGTCCAAAGAAGACATTACCATCAACTCTGAGAACCTCAGTTCGTTCTTTATAAGCGACGCTGCTATCTATCAAGATATACAACGTGACTTTAGATTTATAGATATCCAGACAGAAGCGAGTTATTTTTTTACAAAAAAATTAAAAGGAACGTTTAAGACCATTTATAAAAACAACACAGAAGACTTTGACATCTCATTACCTCCTAGTACCAGTACCACAGGAAATAACGTACGTTTTAAAAGGAGCTCACTCATTTTTGATTCACGGCTATACTATAAAATCTCAAAAAGAATAGAATTGAAAGGAAGAATTAGTCAGAATAACTTTAAGCTAGATAAAATTAAAAAACCATTATTAAACTACAATGCAGCGCTTCTTCTCAACTTCTACGGCGAGCTTGAGCTATCATATGCAAAAAAACAAGAATTCCTACCTAACCGTAATTTCTTAGAAAATTACTACTTAACTAATAATAACACACTCACTCGTGGTGGCCCTCTATTTGAACCTCTTAACTTCGAGTATTTTAAATTTCGCTTAAACAACAAGAACAAAAAGAACACCTATAACAATGAACTCTCATTTACATACACGAAGTCAAAAAACTCTCTATTAGAAAACTACTCACTAGAAGATAATATCAATTTCAATAATTTATTTCTAGTATCTAGATTAGGTAAAAACTACACTTTTAAAGAGCAGCTTATACTATTGATTAAAACCGTTGGCTTAAAGTTTGAAACCATCCAGTCGTTCTCTACCATACCATTAAATGGGACTATTTCTAGTGAAACAGACATTTATAACAGCACATACACTGCAGAGTTTACCTCCTACTTCTCGTCTCCATTTAACTTTAATATTAAGGCCGAATATCTACGTAATACTCAAAAGACAGAAAATATCTCTTCTGCATTTGACTCAAAAAATCTCATTGCAGACTTTACTTGGAATGTAAATAAAGAGATCACCTTTGACCTCAATGGAGGGTTTTATGAGTTTGATAATAATTATTACAACATTGTAAATACCAACTTAAATTATACTCCAGATAAGAGTAATTTCTCTTATAGAATTACGGTAAATAACCTCTTGGGTGAGAACCAATTTTTATATCAACAACGTAATTCATTTTTTACATCCATCACATCTATCCCGCTAGTACCGTTCTATACGTTTGCTAGCGTTAAGTATATATTTTAATCCATCAATACTATCACCATGAAAAAAACGCTACTCCTTTTAATTTTGATTTCAAGTGTACATCTCGCTTCCTCTCAAAATGCTCAAACGGGCATTATCTATTATGACCACATTGATAATCATTATGATGAAAGCTATAACGCTTACTTAGTTTTTGAGCCTACCACCGCTCACTTTGTTACTGCAAAAGACTCCTTAGGTTTATCTAATAACACAGTCAATGTAAATAATGGAAATGGTGATCAATTAATTGTAGAAGCGGTAAACTTTAGTGATGTCCAGAAAACTAGAAAGCAGGGATTACAAGTGTATATGAATAAACGTACAGACAGTATGTATTCTAGTAATGCATTTAGCTTAACAGCAGGTTTATTATACACAAAGGAATCATTACCTAAATTGCAGTGGCAACTATCTAATGACACCAAACAAATAGGAAAGTTTCAATGCCTCAAAGCAACCACCACGTTTAGAGGGAGAACATACACTTGCTGGTACACCACCCAGATACCGCTACCTTATGGACCATGGAAGTTACAGGGACTCCCAGGGATGATTTTAGAAGCAAGCTCAAATGATCGTTTTGTACAATTTATCTTTAAGGGAATTGAGTTTCCCGTACAGCATGTACAAGTCCCATCTACACACAAAATACTATTGACCAAAGAGCAAGATTTTATCTCATTCACGCAGTATAAGAAGCTGCAAAAAGAAGATATTCAAGCGTATGATAATGCCATGAAGGTACAAGGAAAAAAATTTGGCATCACAGTACACCCGTTTAGTGAACGAGACAATTACTTAGAAGTCTTTGGAGATCAATAAAAAAGACATCATCAATCTATTTCATTACATCACATCGGTTATCCTTCACAGGATAGCCGATTTTTTTTGTGGTACGCTTTCGCGAAAATGTGAGCAACCACAACACTTCCCAAGGCATCACTAAAAATAACTTGTAAAAAGTTGGCCACAATGAGGAAATGCGTAATCATAAAACAAACAGAATATATATTTTAGCCCACATTTTATGCTGTTTTTTTAAAAGCAACATAGCAACAGTAAACTCAAATCAATAATTATAATATTTAAAGAATGAAAAAAAGTCACCTACTCCTAACTGGAATACTATTAACAACCCTCACATCTTGTGCGAGATATGTTAGAATTGGAGATCTCACAGGAATAAGCAATAGAAACATAGATGACACTACGCAATATGTAATGCTAGAGCGAGAAGTAGAAGCCGTTGCCACCGCCGAAAATGATGCTCTTGAACAAGCTGTAGATAATTTAACTAAAGAACATGAAGGCGAATTTCTAAGGAATACTAAGATTTATGTAAAGAGCAACGGAAAGAAAGTAAAAATCATAGGTGATGTTTGGGGAATCCAAAAAGCAAATGTAAATGTCAATACCAGCGCTACTGCAGAGATTGTACTAAACGTAGGCGATAATGTTGTTTTCAAAAGAAAACGCGATATTATAGATGGCAAGATTATAGGGCTAAATTCCGATACTATTATTGTAGAATACGGAAAGCGAAAAAAGAGAATCGAACTTCGCTATGATGATGTCACCAAAACAAATTAAAATCACATACTAATCTCTGATTAATCACATAAAATCGGTTATCCTTCACAGGGTAGCCGATTTTTTTTGTGCCACGCTTTCGAGAAAATGTGAACAACCACAACACTTCCCAAGGCATCATTAAAAATAACTTGTAGAAAGAGGGCTGAAATGAGGAAATGCGTAATCATAAAACAAACAGAATATATATTTTAGCCCACGTTTTATGCTGTTTTTTTAAAAGCAACATAGCAACAGTAAACTCAAATCAATAATTATAATATTTAAAAGCATGAAAAAAATCACTTTACTAGCTTCCATCTTTTTACTTTTCTTATCATGTAGCAATGATGAAAGTGAGCAGACTGAAGAACAATTAATCGCTTGTTTCGATGTTTCAAATGACACCCTAGAGGTGGGGGAAGAATTTCAAATCACAAACTGTTCAGTTGGAGCCAGCTCTTTTGAATTTGATTTTGGAAATGGAACTACAAGCACTGATAATGCTCCATCAGTATCATATCAAGAATCAGGTGTTTACACAGTTAAATTAAAAGTAACATCAAGTAGTGGTGCAATAAAAATTACTACTCAAATCGTAAGAGTTAATGACATTGAAGAAAATTATCTCTATGTACCGGTACTTGAAGGTGACAACCTCTTCCCTATAAATTTTGGTTTTTCAGATAATTCATTTTACTATATTGAAAATTTCTGGAACATTTTTGCAGCTAGCTCGGGTAAATTTAATTATGTAAAAATCGATTTTAGCGATAATACTTTTAATAAGTCATATATAGCTAATAAAAGTTATAACTCTGGTCATGCTTTTGTAAGCACTCTCAGTAATGATGAAAAGTTGTTTTACTCAACAAGATCTTTACAATCTATATTAGGATTAAAAGAGGTGAAACTAAATTCTAGTTTACAACCACAAAGCACTCAAAATAACACTTATAGAGTGCTATACGGTGTTCTTGAAGATAATGACAACTATTTATATTACGGTGCTTATAGAATCTCCAGTTCGAATGACACAGATTTTTCTTTGTATAAGAGTCCTTCAATTGATATTCGTGATGATATGGGGATAATTTTAGAAAGAAAAACGTACAACGAAATAGAGCAAGGATTTATTGGAGACCTTGAAAAGACAGATGATGGATTTATGGCATTTGGAGGTATAACAGACCCGATAGACTTCAATACTTTTGAAAACTATAGACCTCTAATTATCTTTTTAGATAATGACTACGAGTATGTAAGTCACGTAACATATGAAAATACATCAATCGCTGCCACTAACAATAATAATCTCAATGCATCCTTTAACATAGCCAAAATTGCAACTAATAATTATGCTTTATATAGCCACAATGAATTTAGACTCATCGATGCTCAGGGTAATGAGTTAATTAAGTCAGATTTGCCTACACAAAGTAGCGTCCAGAGTCTACTGGCTCTAGAAAATGAAGGTTTTATAATTTCTTCAAAGGATTATTTGCGCAAATATGATCTTAATGCTAACTTAATTAAATCCATAAAATTCAATGGTAAAGCAACACCTAATTTAGTTCTCAATGATAATAAGATATTTTTTGCATCTGGTTATAGTTCAAGCTATATTATAGACGAAAATAATTATTCGGTTCTTAAAACATTTATTGGAGCTATGGATAAAGATTTAAATATTATAAACTTGAATTAATTCTCATAGCGCGAGCATATCACTTCAAAAAGAGAATCGAACTTCGCTACGATGATGTCACTAAAACAAACTAAGATTATATACTAATCTCTGATTAATCACAAAAAATCGGTTATCCTTCACTGGGTAGCCGATTTTTTTTTGTGGTGCGCTTTCGCGAAAATGTGAGCAAACACTATACTTCCCAAGGCATCATTAAATATAACTTGTAGAAAGTTGGCGAAAATGAGGAAATACGTAAAGGAGATTGGTTCTAGTAGTGTATTTTAGAGGACTGTAACGTAGCTGTTTGCATAGTTGCGTTTATATAACTAATATCAAGATAAGATCTTTTAAATTAAAATAACCATCTAGCATACGGTTTTACTGGGCTTACGGGATATAAATAGTGAACTTGTTGTTATACGCTAGTTGCCACACATTTAAACCAAATCAATGAGAAAAATATTAGTCACAATCTTAGCGACTTTAGGAATAAATTTTGGAACTAAATCCCAAACTGAAAAGCTCGATAGCGGATTAAAAAATACTTTGAAAATTACGGCTGACCGATTTGAAAATAAAAATCACGCATTTCTGATAAACTTAGTGAAAGACAATACAGTTATAATGCAAGTTCTTCACGGAGCACTAATAGAACAAACAGCAACTCCAGAAAACTCATTCAACTTCTCAATAAATTTGACTTTTGATAACGAAATGGAAAAGCTGACTAAATTCCGTACGTTGGATATAGTTGATGATTTTGAGTATTATGAATTTGACGGAATTCCCTGTTACGCAATTAATATGGGAAACAACCAAGAGAAAACCCAAAGGGTGTTATTGGAAATATTAAATAAAGTTTACGGATTTGAAAACTCAGATATATTTGAATTCGAAATTTATGACCAAGGACCAGTCAGACACTAAAATAACGTGTGGCAACAATGTATATAAAAAATAGCGCGAGCATTTGCTATCACAAAGGCTCGGGCACTTTTGCAAGGTAGGCAAATTTTTAAATTTGCCTATTTGAGAAAAGAAAGACAAATAGTAAAATTTAAAAATCTGGCTTGTTCTCAAACGAAAAATAATCGCTAATTCATACGCTACGCCATATACAAGACCGTTGCCAATAATATAAAATGACCGAAGAACTAAAGAAATACGAATCCACAATAAAGAAGAAACATAGCTTTAATTGGACACCAAAATTTGAAGAAGAAATAAGAACAGATTTAAACAAAACTGTAATTATTCCGATTGTTATTCAAGCTTTTGAAAAGTTAGGCTGGGATTTAGTCTACCAAGATGAAAAAAATGCTGAGGCTAAACGAAAAGGTGACTGGAATCGTTGGACTGAAAAAATCTCTGTTACTTTCGATTACGGTAAATTGACAATTAAAAGTGTTTCTCTTGGAAACGAAATGTGGGATAATGGAAGAAATTCTAAAAGAGTAAAATTATTTATTTACGCATTTCAAAACACCGAAAAAGAATTTGACCGAGAAACTTTAGGTGAACTTGAAAAAGAAGTAGAGAAGAAAAATAATTGGGATGACTATGTAACACCCGAAAGTTTACCTCAACCAAAAATTAGAAAAGAGCCACAATTTTGGATTCCAATTGTTGGTGGAATTATTACTGCATTATTATTAGGTTTTATTGTTGCATTTCTATCTGTAAAAGGGATTTATATAATTGGTCTTTTTGAATTAGGAGTAGCAATTGTTATGGGATCTGTGCTAAAACAACTTATTAAAATAAGTAATTACACTTTTTATTACCATTTGCATTATCTGCTAATAGTAATGATTTTGGTAACATATATTTCAAATCAATATTTTCAGTATCAAATAATACTAAATGAAAACAACTTTCAACCTTTTAGTTTTTGGCAATTTATGCAAGCTAGATTTGAAGCAGGACTAACAATTAAAAAACTTAATACAGGTTGGGTAGGATTACTAATCAGTTGGGGTTTACAATTAGTAATCACCTATTTTATTGGTGTTTTAAGACTGTCTTCAAGTCTAATATCTTATTCACTTGAAAGAGTGCCAATGGAAGTTGTGGATTTCGCTTTTTACCATTTTGTAAGGCAAAAAACAGAAGACCAAGTTAGAGATGAACTATCAAAAATGGGTTGGACTGAAAAACAAGACCAAGAAGAAGTTTTTGAATCAATTGGAGCAATGCAAGGAGCGACTGAAATGAATCGAATGGAATAAATACTACTGGAAACAAAAAACTAAGTAAAAAAAAAGCCTACTTCGACTTCGCTCAGCACATGCTTCTAATCTAATGTTGATCTATAATTCTCATCGTAGGGTCTTCCTGATTTTATGATGGCAAAGGCTTGTTTTAAGAGCTTGTTTTTAGCGCTATGTTTCATACACGAAACCATTATAAAACAATATGAAAAAAACTCTGATATTAGTAATAATGATTCTGACATCTAATTTAGTTGATGCACAGTTTGTAAAGGAAAAGTCAATAAACGTCCAAATCGGATATGGACTGAGCGCGCCGAATAATAGCGTTGGTGAAATAGTAGATGATGGATTTTTTGCTCAAGGAGAATTAGTACTAAAAGTTACTTCTTGGTTTGAGTTAAGACCATACACCGGTTTAATTTTAACTAACTCAAACGGAAAAGACTTAAATGACAATCCAACGGACGAAAAAGCTGAATCAAAAGCCTTTTTATTGGGTGGAAAATCAAGAGTTAGAGCTCCAATTCCCTGGGTTGCGCCTTATATCGAGATCGGCATAGGAACTTCCATTGGGAAATTTGAAACATTTACGGCTTTCAACAATATTGATAAAAGCGGAATAATTTACCACATACCTTTTTCCTTAGGATTAGAATTAGGACGAAATAACAATGTTGACTTAGGATTCACCTATTACTTTCAGCCTTCTGTTGAACAGTATTTTGGAGCATTTGCAGTCGGAATAACATTTCCGTTGAATAATTAACGTTTTACAACACAGAACTGAATTGAAAAACAAGCCTACTTCGACTGCGCTCAGCATATGCATTTGAACTAATCTTGATAGATGATTTTCGAAGTAGAATATTACTAATCTGTCGATGGCAAAGGACTGTTTTAAGGACCTAATTTTAGTGCTATGTTTCATACAAAAAGCCGCTGTGCACAATTAAAAAACTACAAAATGCAAAAATTAATAATATTTCTATTTTCAGCAACAATTGCTTCTTCTCAAAACAAAGAAACTAATAAGATCCTAGAAGAAGGAAAATTGCTTTTCAGGTTAGAAAAAGGTTCTTGGTATGGAACTGATGATGTACTTGCGAGATTCAAAAATAAAAAAGATTCTATTGGTGGATATTTATCTTATGAAACAGATTTTCATCAAATAAATACGATTTTTTTTAGCAGATATAATTCGGATGAAATTTTAGTTCGTTACACATTTGATAGCCTTCCAACAGTAGAGCCACTCAAAATCGACACAACAAATAATATAGCATCTGCCCTGGAAAAGAGTTTAATATTAATTAGCCTAGATGCTAGAGATAGAGCGTCATCAAACGATGATAAATTTTTCTCATTTTATGAAAACGCAGCATTAAATTTTATTCCAATAATCAAAGAAAAGGAAAAAAGTGTTTTTGTTTTGACTGGACCGCAAGTTGGCGGAGTTGTGCTGATAGGAAACGATTATAAATTGAGCTACAACAAAAAAAATGAGCTTGAGAAGAAAGTAAAAATTCATAATTCAATATTACAATTCCCGTATAATTTAGGTGATAAGGCAAATAAAACAATTCAAACATATCATTCACACATTGTAACTGAGTATATTTCATCAACAGATATCTGCACATTACTGCTCTATAAAAATTATGTTGAATGGAATAAACACATTGTAATAGGTAAAAAAGAAGTGTCAATTTTTGACATGGAAAAAGAAGAGCTATTTACAATGAAAAGAAAAGCATGGGAGAAGATTGCTAAAAACAAATAGCTAGTTAAACCTTTAACCTCATTTAATAAACCCGATTCGTTGCAAGCAATATGCTTTGCATATCTTTAAGAAGTCAACAAATTAATGACTAGACCTTCACATTATATCTTAATTATCCTTTTTTTCAGTACTTATTGTATTGGACAAACATCAATGCAAACTGAAATAAGACGTATTGATTTGCCAAAAGATTTTATTTTAAAAAATGAAATAGCAAAAGAAATAATCGTGACAAAGAAAATTAATCCTGGTCAGGATTTTTCATATGTTGAAAAAACTATCTACACTTTTCCAAAACAATCATTGATCCGGACAAAACGATATAAAAATTCCAAATTAGAATCAACAAAAGAATTTTCTATAGACTCTCTAAATAGAGTTATAAAAAACATCGTGAGATTTAAACATAAAGCTTTGGGTTGGCAAACATCAAAATATGAAACTATTTATCGAACGAAAACAAAAGATTTAAAAATGCTAAATCTAGATGACTCCGTGAATTATATAATGAGAGTAGTTTTCGATGAAAATGACAATCCTATTGAAATCAAAACTCTTAATAGCAACGATGAATTAATTGGATTATCTACAGCTGTCTATGATTATGATAACAATAGCTTTATTTATACTGTTTTCAAAAAAGACGGTACAATAGTTTTAAATAAAAATGAATACTTTAAAAAAGATTACGAAATACAAAGAAATGAATTTGGGGATTTGCAAGAATTTTACTGGCCAACATCAAGTTCTAACATTAAATATATCATTGAATATAAATATGATGACAAAGGAAATTGGACAAAAATGAAGAAGTTACAAATTGATGGAAAGAAAAAGAAAACAACCGAAATCATAAGTAGGAAAATTAAATACGCAAAAATCTAGCTGCCACTAGAATTATGCTAAGAATCTAAAAACTCATAGTTTTCACAACCCTAAACCCACCACCACATCTTTGAAAAATCAAAATCCTTTTTATACAGAATCGTTTTTATGATTTTTTTTATTGTACTCGCCAAAACTTGCGTTTCAGACTATATACATGGTGGTGATGAGTATAAAATAAGCGAACTAGAACAAATGATTAGTGAGAACACCGTTGTCACTGCAAGCTTATCAAATGAATACACAGAGTCCACAGTGGCAAGTGTGGTCAAGCTTTATAAGTTTGACTATAGGTTTGATCTCAATGGCCAATCTTACACTGGTAAAATCACGCTCAATGCGGTACCTAATACTAGCAAACTAAACATCTATTACCTAAGCGATGACCCTAGTATCATCGCTGCAGATCCTTATGAAGCTATCGCAAGAGAAAAGGAAAAAGGAAGCTCCATCACTGAGCTACTCATAGGGATTGTTTGGGGAGTGCTCGCTATCGTATTATTAATCTCCTTGATAGCTACCATAAAAAGCACAAAGACACCCAAAGACCCTACTAGCGAGACTAAAACAGCTCCTAAAAGCATTAAAACTCGCACAAAGAAGAAAAAAGCAGCACCAGTTCCAGAAATCACACCAGAAGAAGAACGCCTACGCGCTCTTGAAAAAGAACGTATCCGTAAAGAAAAGGAGGATCCATCTAGGTTTATGCCTAGGTAGGTAAATGGGATAAGACCACTCCAAAATACTTTAATTACCAAATGAACAATCATTTTACAATCAAAATAACCGTTATGAAAATCAAAGAAATATTTACACTCCTTTCTATACTATTAATATTTGGGTGTGAGAATTCAAACGCTCAAATAAAAAACAGCGATTCAACTTTAGAAGAAGAAAAAGTTTACGGAGACTTTAATGGTGATGGCAAAAAGGAGTATGCTTGGGTAAAAGCACCTGAAAGGCTTGATGACTATGATATAGATTGGGGAGAAGAGGATGTTAGAGGAGATTTGGCATTTTATTGTCCAGGTGGTTGCAACAGCATAATTTATTTTTCAGACAGAAGTATTGTACCAATTACTATAGAACACTCTTTTGGTGGAAGTTTGGAAAATTATGGAGATTTAAATAATGACGGCTCAGACAATCTCGGTTTTTGGAATGCAAATATTGCAGTATCAGGAACTGGAAGTACTCTTTACGTCTTTAAAACAAAGAACAGTGAGCAAAACTATAGCAATTCTGAAAGCAAAGACTTCTTATTAATTGAGCCAATTTATGTGAAACTTGATGCAATGGGATATCACGATATTGATACTGTTATTAAAAAACTAGATGGAAATAGACTTGAAGTAACCGAGGTTATTAGTTTTGATAAACCTATTAAAAAAATCATCCAACTGAAATAGAGCTTCAGATAATTAATAAACTAATTATAAAGAAGCTTTTTGGGTTAAATAGATATTAGAGACCAAATGAAAATAATCTTAGTCATACTACTGTTAATCTTATTTAACTCTTGCGACAACACTCGTGAGTTAGACGGCAAATGGGTTATTACTAAAATGACTTACAACGGTGAAGAGATATATCCAAAAACTATTTCAGAAAATTTTAGAATTATCGTAAACATCAATGGTTATGAAGGTGCAGAAAGAATTCAATTTAGAGTAGAGGACTCAACAATAGTTTTTCCAGGTTTTAATACTAATGAAATTGTGGCTAATTTTAGTTTATCATCAAAGAAATTAAAAACTAGTTTCAATGACTCCAACCAGATTCCAGATACCTCATCACTAAGAGCTGATGCTATTTTTATTCAAGATTATGATATCATTGATTTAGAACATAAATTAAAAATGGGCTTAAAATCGCAAAAAACAAAAATGATAATCATCAAAGAAAGTTACTTGATAGAACAGCAAACAAGAAATATAACGAACAACCTCTAGACAAACAGTTCATATTATTTAATTGCAAACCTCTATCAATTGAAAAAACACCTCCTTATAATATTGACCTTATTTATTAGCCTTCAAAGCTTCTCTCAAAGAAAATATCAAAAGAGTGAGTATTCTAAATATCTAGAACAACACCCTTTCGGCTCAATATCTGAGAATTATGTATTAATCCTTTCTGGATATTTTGATGATTGTGGAGAATTTGGTGGGCACGAAGAAACCATTGAACTTACACGAATTGACAGAAAACTAACGGCCATTATCACCATTTTTGATAATAATTGTAATGGCAATACCGCAGCAAAATTAGATTCACAGTCCTACTTAGTTAAAGAGGCTACTGTACCTCTTTTTCAAGATTACTTAAATCAACTATTGACAAAGAGCTTAGCTTATTATATTCCTTTTCATGCAGGAAACACCTACACAGCAATTTTAGATTTCAAAAAGATCAATGATAGTGAAGAGCTTGATGATACTTTTAAAAGAGTACACCTTGTATATCCTAGTGTATGCTCAAAATGGCCTGCCTTCGAAAAACTAAAGCACAACATCATCAATCAATAACTAAATGCCTCAAAACACCACACCTCAACCTCACATAAACAAGCACGAAGGCTGGATACGAGTGCTTGCCATTATCATTCCTTACCTATTTATTGTTGGTATATTTCAGCTTATAGGCTACTATGTTATTGGTATCGATTATAATGAGCTTCCTACCCAGAAATCTCCTTTCCAGTTATACGTAGGCTCCATATTTTCACTCATTGGGACGTTTATGGTGATATGGATTTTTATAAAATTTGTGGATAGAAAACCTTTTATCGAGTTAGGTTTTGCGCTCAAAAACAGGAAGAAAGACATCATCGCTGGTCTACTTATAGGCGCGGCAATCATGGCGCTGGGTTATCTTATCATGTTATCGATGGGCGAAATTCAATTTAAGGGCTTCCATTGGGACGCTACACAGCTGCTATATGCCATCCTCACGTTTGTAAATATTGCGATATTGGAGGAGGCGCTGCTGCGCGGTTACGTACTACGCAACCTGATGACTTCTTTTAATAAGTACATCGCTCTTATTGTATCGGCGCTGTTGTTTTCATTGCTTCACGCAGCAAATCCTAATGTAGATATGTTTGCGCTAGCCAACTTATTTCTAGCGGGTATTTTACTAGGGATTTCATATGTGTACACTAAGAATTTATGGTTTCCTATCGCGCTGCATTTGAGCTGGAACCTTTTTCAAACCTTATTTGGCTTCAATGTAAGTGGTATTGATTCGTATCATCTTATTGAAATTAGCATCACAGAAAATAACCTACTTAATGGCGGCCTTTTCGGTTTTGAGGGCTCCATATTTTCTATCATTTTTCAGGTGATTACTATTATACTCATCGTGTGGTATTACCAGAAAAATAAGGACTCTTCAGTGCTAGAATAATAAACTATTTTCTACTATTACATATCGATTTCATAAGAGCTTATGGGGAATGAGTACGCTTTCGCGAAAGCGTGATTAACCACATCAAACCTCTTTCATCATCATAAAATTTAGAAATTAAACAGCTCGGTGCGCTCTAAAAATGCCACCTTACCAACTAAAATAAGTACCTTATCCCACAAAAGAATAATCAAATAGTACCCCAAACGAGTGAACACCTCATCACCTACAAATCCAAGTTGGACCACCTGTACTGCGTGTAATGGGCAGGGAAGTAAAAGTCAGCGACTTCGTAAGAAAGTGCGCTTAGCTTACCAGCGAGCGGTTGCGGAGTATGAGGAATCAGATAAAAAAGGCATCGCTCCCACTCGACCAAAAAGACACCAAAGCAAATGCATTGCATGTAACGGCTCCGGTATAACCCCAGCACCATCTCCACCATCACCAGATACAGAGCACTATCCTCATGTGGCAATTATAGGTGCTGGCATAGGAGGTGTGGCGCTAGCGGTGGCTTGCTTACATCGTGGGATTCCGTTTACACTATATGAACGTGATAAGAGTTTTGACGCACGGTCGCAAGGCTACGGCCTTACCTTGCAACAAGCGAGCAAGGCAATCGAAGGTTTTGGAATCACTCAGTTAGATGAGGGAATTGTATCCACTAGGCATCTCGTTCATACTCCAGAAGGAACCGTCGTAGGAGAATGGGGCATGAGAAAATGGATGGAAGAAGAAGATGATGCAAACCCGAAGCGCACAAATATTCACATAGCTAGGCAATCATTACGACTTGCGTTGCTAGAACAACTGGGCGACTCACCACATATACAATGGGGACATCAATATGTAGAACACAGCAGCGCTCAAGATGGAACTGTAGCTATAAAATCCCAAGTAGATGGAAATATTAAAACCACAAACGCCCATCTCATTGTAGGCGCAGACGGCATACGCAGCGCAGTGCGCAATACCGTTATAGACGAGAAAACGTCACCATTGCAATACCTAGATTGTATGGTGATCTTAGGTATTTGTTCACTAGATAAACTAGATGATGTAAAAAGTACCCTACTAGATCAAGCAACGGTTTTTCAAACGGCAAATGGTCACGAGCGTATCTACGTGATGCCTTATAACAAAGATGCTATCATGTGGCAGCTTAGCTTCCCCATATCAGAGCAAGAAGCAATGGCGCTTAATACTGCCGGTCCCGCAGCACTTAAAAAGGAAGCTATAAAGAGAACGCAATGGCATGAACCTATCCCACAAATCATGGCAATGACTCCAGAAGCCTTAATTTCTGGCTACCCTGCATATGACAGAGCATTATTAAAATCTGAAACTTTGCAAAATGCTGGGGCAATCACGTTGCTAGGCGACGCTGCACACCCTATGAGCCCTTTTAAAGGACAAGGCGCAAACCAAGCACTTCTTGATGCGCTGGCGCTAGCCAGAGCAATATCGGCAGGCTGTAAGCCTGGATCAAACTGGAAAGAAAGAGGATTAAGAGAAAACGTACTCAACACTTTTGAGGAAAGCATGCTAGAACGCACCGCCTCAAAAGTAACCGACTCCTCAAAGGCAGCTGCTTTTTTACATTCTCCTATAGTACTTGAAAAAAACAATGCCCCACGCGGAAAATCCTTTAGAAACAAGGATTAAAACATCGTATAAAGTGCCGTTACAATTCGTCCTTTGCCATCACTTGGATGAGTAACACTCAGCTCTCGTTCTTTCATAACCTTCATATTAAAAGGCGACATTAACAGCTGGACACCACTTTTCTTCTTCAATCGAGTTCCCTGACCAGAAATAATATCTTGATTAGGTGTAAAATCACCACCGGGCAGATGTTCAGTAAGAATTACATATTTAAAAGAAGCCAGTTTATTTACAACACTCGCTATCTCAAGATTAGATAAATGCTGTAATACTTGTCTTAAAATCACGCAATCGCCCTCAGGAAGTATATCTGTAGCTATGTCTAGGCATTTAAAACTGAGTCGTTCATTTTTAAAGGTAGCATTATTGTGCTTAATAAGCGCCGACACAATATCTACACCTGTATAGCGCTGTGCGTAAGGAACAAGCTTACTACCTATATTAAAATCTCCACAACCCAGATCACATACTGCAAGTGGCTTTTCAAAAGAACTAAGAAATGCCGTGACTGCCTCCACATATGGAACAACAATCTCAGGATGGTGTGATCCTTCACCAGAGTAAAAAGTAGAAACACCAGCTCCCCACAGCTTCAAATCATACACCTGCTCCATCGCCTTTTTTGTAGGCCATGGTTTTTTAGCTTTCACCGAGAGATTATCTTTTGACATTTAAAACGTTTATAAAGTTCAAAGTACTAACATCTATTCTTCACCTGCAACCCATCAAGAAATTTGGATTAAAATATCGCTATGGTAAATTCGATGTTAGCATTGATGTATCACGCTTTCGCGAAAGCGTAAACTACAAATTATTACTCATAAGAAAACAATAAAAGTTCCTCTGCAAAGAGGAGTTCAAGAAGATATTTACACAACTGAACAATCAAAAGTCCCTCTTCGAAGAGGGATTTAGGGAGATGTCCGCAAAGAGAAGCTCAATAACAACTTACCATAAATAAAAACTAAAAACCCTTGCTCTACAAAGAGCAACCCACATGAAAAAATAAGAAGTCCCTCTTCGAAGAGGGATTTAGGGAGATGTCCGCAAAGAGAAGAATACCATATCCTAATAATTCAATTCAAGAAAATGTCCGCACAGAGAAACTCAATATCAACTTACCATAAATAAAAACTAAAAATCCTTGCTCTGTCAAGAGCAAAATGCAACCCACAAAACAAATAAAAAGTCCCTCTTTGAAGAGGGATTTAGGGAGATGTCCGCACAGAGAAGCACAATAACAACTTACAATAATTAAAAACAGGAACCCTTGCTCTACAAAGAGCAACCCACATGAAAAAATAAGAAGTCCCTCTTCGAAGAGGGATTTAGGGAGATGTCCACACAGAGAAGCTAAACAAAATTTATCTATACTTGGATTAATGGAGATATCCACAAGAGAAAACTAAAATTAACACACAATTGCATAACACCTTATCAATTAATCGTAATATTGCAATCAACAAATAAGTCAATCATGGGATTAGCAAAAACTGAGATGTTTACAGATGAGCAAAATGAGATTTCTCTTTTTGCCAAAGCTTTTGGTCATCCAGCTCGAGTATCTATACTACAGCATTTATTTAAAATAGATTCTTGTGTATGCGGAGACCTAGTTGCCGAAATAGGGCTTGCACAACCTACCATCTCACAACATTTAAAGGAACTCAAACTTTTGGGCCTTATTAAAGGAAATGTAGAAGGTACGAGTGTGTGCTACTGTATAGATAAAGAAAATTGGACAGCCATGAAAAATGTAATGGCAGCTTTTCTTGACCAAGATCTAAAGAGTAGCGGAGAGTGCTGCTAAAAAAAATTACATTTATTAATCGCATTATCGCAATAAACAAATAGCATTATGAAACTATCACAAATTAAAACAGCTTTACAAGAGTTAAAAACCATTTCTTTCCAGTTGCCAGATGGCTCTTTAGTTCCTAATCACTTTCACGTTACAGAAGTGGGAAAAGTCACTAAAAACTTTATTGATTGCGGAGGTACCGTACGTTATGAGGAAGTTGCAAATTTCCAACTTTGGAATGCAGATGATTATGATCACAGACTTCACCCAGAAAAGTTACTAGATATCATCCAACTTTCTGAAAAGATGCTTCACATGGGAGATCTTGAGATTGAAGTAGAGTACCAAGCAGACACGATTGGGAAATTTGGGCTTGATTTTGATGGCACTTCATTTTTACTCACTAGCAAGCAAACAGATTGCCTCGCAAAAGATAATTGTGGTATTCCTGAGAAGAAGACCAAGCTACAATTTGCTGATATACCAGCAGGAAGTTCTTGCGAACCAGGTAGCGGATGTTGCTAACAAATCTCTTATAAATATTGTCATCATGGCTATAAATAGAACGGCACTATTTCCAGAAATAGTAACAACAATAGAAGGATTATCTACAACTTCGATATCTGAGCAGCGCAAAGCAGTCTTGCAACCACTAGCAGATTATATACAATCTAAGGCTTCTAACAAAGAAGCCATTAGACTTAATTTTATTTGCACGCACAACTCACGGAGGAGTCATCTATCGCAAGTATGGGCGCAAGCAATGGCCGGCTACTTTGATATAACAAATGTGTCTTGCTATTCTGGTGGTACGGAGGCAACAGCACTCTTTCCGATGGCAGCACAAACACTTGAGGGCGCAGGTTTTCAAATTGTGGTTATGTCACCATCTGAAAACCCAGTGTACAGCATCAAATATGGAAGCAATGAGCAGCCAGTAATCGGATTTTCAAAAACAATGGATCATGATTTTAACCCTAGTAGTAAGTTTGGAGCAATAATGACCTGTTCTCAAGCAGATGAAGGTTGTCCTTTTGTGCCAGGTGCAGAAAAACGTTTTCCTATTACTTATGATGATCCAAAAGCGTTTGATAACACTCCGCAACAGGCAGAAAAATACCAAGAACGAAGTCTACAAATCGCAACCGAATTACTATTTGTATTCGCTCAAATAAAACCATAGCATGGCACCAAAGAAATTAAACTTTTTAGATAGAAATCTTACGTTATGGATTTTTGTAGCGATGGCTATAGGCGTTAGTCTGGGGTATTTTATCCCTTCTTTTCCAGATGTCATAAATTCATTTAACAGCGGAACAACAAATATCCCTATCGCGATAGGATTAATATTAATGATGTATCCACCGCTTGCCAAAGTGAATTATGCACTCTTACCTAAGGTATTTAAAAACACAAAGATTCTTTCTATCTCGCTATTACTTAACTGGATTGTAGGTCCAGTGTTGATGTTTATACTAGCGATTACATTCCTGAGGGATTATCCTGAATATATGGTCGGGCTTATTTTAATAGGTCTTGCGAGATGCATCGCTATGGTACTAGTATGGAATGATCTCGCCGAGGGAAGTAGTGAGTATGGTGCAGGGCTTGTCGCACTTAACAGCGTCTTTCAAGTGTTTGCATATAGCTTTTATGCCTGGTTGTTTATAACGGTCCTTCCACCCTATTTTGGATTTGAAGGTGCTATAATTGATATCTCTATTGCAACCATAGCAGAGAGCGTAGCCATATATTTAGGAGTACCCTTTCTATTAGGTATCGCAAGCCGACTTATCTTGGTTAAACTAAAAGGAGAGTTTTGGTATACAAACACTTTTATCCCTACCATATCACCGTTGACGTTAATTGCCTTACTTTTTACCATCGTTGTGATGTTTTCTCTTAAAGGGGAACTCATAGTTCAAATACCTATGGATGTTGTCATTATTGCAATACCATTGCTTATATACTTCACATTGATGTTTATTATAGGTTTCTTTGTGACCAAAGCAACTGGCGCAGAATATGACAAAACAACTGCGGTTGCTTTTACAGCCGCAGGAAACAATTTTGAACTTGCCATTGCAGTAGCCATTGCCGTATTTGGACTTAATTCAGGGCAAGCATTTACAGGCGTTATTGGTCCGCTAGTAGAGGTGCCAGCGTTGATATTACTAGTGCGCGTTTCTTTCTGGTTACGTAAAAAATATTACAAGAAAGCTGCAGTATAGTACAAACTTATTACAGTAAAGGAAGAGAGGTTTACTTAAATATAAGTAAACCTCTTTTTTATTTAATGTTAACTAGGAGTCGGTAATCTTTTCTTTCAAACTCCCTAGCGCTAAGTCATTTTAGTTCACAAAAGCCGCTTTGCGTGGGATTCAGTGCTTACTTTTGCAAGTTCATAGAATTACATTTTGTGCGACATCTAAAAACTCACTTTCACCCTGATATCACCACGCTAGATAATAAAAAAATTATACAGCGATTGAGTACCAGAAGTATTACTACACAAGGTAACCGCATCTTGCTCATGTATACAGATCGATATGAGGATTACAGTCTTCCCGGTGGAGGTCTCGATGAAGGTGAAGATATAATTGTTGGGATGATGAGAGAACTCAACGAGGAGACTGGTGCAGGGGGAATACAAAACATAAAACCCTTTGGGATTTATGAAGAATATAGACCTTGCTATAAATCAGACTATGATGTGCAGCACATGATTTCATATTGCTACACTTGTGACGTTAATCAAACGCTGGGGGATTCAAGACTAGAAGATTACGAGAAAAATAATGGAATGAAGGCTGTCTGGATAGATATTAAAGAGGCGATTGCTCACAATGAACATACGATAGCAACTAGTGACAAACAAGGAATGTCTATCGTGAGAGAAACCTATTTACTCACTCTTATCGCAGCACAGCTTGACAACCATAACCACTTACAAAAAACAACATGGAGATAATAGACTGGATACAAGATTGGTTTAAAGGAAATTGTGATGGCGACTGGGAGCAAGGAGAAGTTATCCAGATCACAACATTAGATAATCCAGGATGGGAACTCGAGATTGACGTCTCAAACACATCCCTAGCTATGATCACTATACCGTGGATTCTTAATGAAAACAGTAAAGATGATTGGTATGGTGTAAAAATTGAAAACCAAAGATTCAGCGCTTCAGGTGATGTTGGAAAATTGAAATTTCTACTAGGTCTTTTTAGAGAAACTGTAGAGAAAATTGAGGGTATCGAAGCATAAAACCTTCAGACAATAATTCACTTTCTATTTATAAATAATTCCAACCCTCTTTGACTTAGCGGCGACTTTATTGGGTACGCTTTCGCGAAAGCGTAAACTCGTTCATGGTCACTCAGAGATTACCTTTCCTTAATACATTAACAACACGGCAATCTTTAGGAGCAAACATTGTAAATGGATTAATAATGAGCTTTTTAGACCCTTATTCTAGGCTAATTTATTGTCAAAAAATAAAAAAAGTAATACTTTAGAATTTCTAGCGTAGGCACACTATTTATTAATGAGCAATTTCATAAATCGTTTTTTAAAAAAGTCGGAAGCTCCTCTTTCAGAAGAGGGAAGCTCTGATCAATACGTTGATTTTTTAGCGCATTTTTATAATCAAGGATTCAACTCTGATAAACTAGATGAAATAAAGAAAAAGGTAAAAGAAACAAGCCTAAGCGCAGATGAAAATACTGCACAATTTCAGCTAGTTCATTTATACCTCACCATCGAAAACTATTTATTAGTTTATGATGCTGGTTTTTTAGGGTCTAGAAGTAGCTTAAGAAACGAGTTATCATCTACATTTCCGGAAATTGCTAGCACGCCTCCATTTAAGGTTCTTGAGGTACAAGACCGTGTTCAAGAAATCAAACTTGCTTATACATTTGCTCTATATTGTTTTGATAAAGCTACTACACTTGTAAACTATTTTAGCATATTATCACCTGAGTTCACCATCAAAAAGGAAATAGACTATAGCCTACTTAAAGAGGATATGGTTCACTATTTATCTTGCAGAAGGAAGATAAGAGAATACATAGAACAGCTGCATGTAGAAATTACCTCAAAAACAATAAAGAATAGCACTACGTATCCTTATGAAGAATGGTGTAACGACTTCCAGAATTACTTTGAACACCTTGAGACGGTAGATAAAATAACATATTACATACCTGAAAAAGTAGTAGAAAAGAAAGCTACTACTGTGAGTGCACAAATTACAGCGCCAACCCGAAAGGAAGCACCTGCAATTATAACATCGCAAGATCAGGAAGGTAGCACCTTATTATTTTCTGCACTAGAAAATATGCTTGATAAAGCAATAATTTTTGACAGCTCAGGAAAGATTTTATATGGCAATTACAAGGCTAGAAAAGTTTTTCAATTAAAGGACTTGGAGGCAAACCCAAAAAATATTTATGACCTACTTCCTCCTAGTGTAGGTCTGCAATTACAAAGAGATATTGAGGATATCGCTTACTCCCACGATAAAGAAGTGCTAGGCGTACGCCGTGACATTACCATCACCACGGCAGATGGAAAGAGTGAATATTTTGAAATTTCGACATCAAATAACTTCTCTGAGAACACTGATACGTACAGTATTTTTCTAAAAAATATCACCAAGAAAAAAGATACACTAGAGACCATTAATAAAGAAATGGAGCATGCTCAACGTGCTGCTAAAGCCAAAGCTACCTTCTTATCAAATATGAGTCACGAGATAAGAACACCTCTTAATGTAATATTAGGTCTCGCAGATATTATTAGTAAAAGTGATAATGAGGATCAAGAGCTTTTTAAAAAGAACATAGAGGGGATTGATTTTTCGGCAAAAAATCTTTTATCTATTGTTAATGATATTCTTGATTTTTCTAAGATAGAAGCTGGAAAACTATCCATTCAATCTTATGACTTCAATATAAGAAAAGTGATCATTTCGCTCGCCAATGGTTTTGCTTCCAAAGCAAACGAAAAAGGTGTCGAGGTGCAGACGCTGATAGATCCCAAAGTTCCTGATATTGTCATAGGTGATCAATTTAGACTCAACCAGATTCTCACTAACCTTATAGGTAATGCCATAAAGTTTACAAATGAAGGAAAGATCGAAATTATTGTAAATGCAATCGCTACAGATGAAGAAAATATCGATATAAGCTTTGAGGTAAAGGATACAGGAATTGGCATATCTGAAGATAAAATTAATAGCATATTTGACAGTTTCTATCAAGTGGAAGAAACTGAAAATTCCAAAGTAGGCGGCACTGGATTAGGCCTTGCTATCACCAAAGAACTTATAAATCTACAACATGGTACATTAACGGCTAGTAGCACACTTGGCGTGGGTTCTAGTTTTTGTTTTACAATACCACTTCTTAAAAGTAAATTGCAAAGCACTGAGGAAACCGTAAAAACACGCACCTCAAATGACAAGCAACTTCAAGGCCTAAAAGTGCTCGTTGCAGAAGACAATACCATGAATCAGTTTTACATTTCTCAACTTCTTAACAGGTTAGGGATTGATGTCGCTATGGCTTCAAATGGACAAGAAGCTGTAGAAATATATAAAAATGCTCCAAAGGGATATTACAACCTCATCCTTATGGACATGCATATGCCTATTCTAGGCGGCATAGAAGCAATATCTGCGATTAGAGAATCAAGAAAATATGCTCTAAAAAAGACACCCATAGTCATCTGCTCTGCCGATGTTTTTCCAGAATCAAGAAAAGAAGCAATCAAAGCAGGCATTGACTTTTACCTTACAAAACCACTTGAGGAAGATGCTCTTAAAGAAGTGCTTTATTGGCTCATCTCTAACGAAGATTTGTATGATTTAGAATCATCTACAACAAGCGACAAGTCCTTAAGCAGTGTGGTAAATATGAGTAAGTTGAGAGAAACGTTTGACAATGATGAAGAATTCATCATATCATTACTAGAAGTATTTATAGCAGATACCCCAAGCGATTACAAGAGTCTTATTACATGTATGGAAAGAGGTTTTTATCAAAGAGCTAGTGGCCTTGCTCATAAGATTAAATCTAGTTTTATGAACCTCGGAATGACTCAACAAGGATATATCTTACAGCAAATAGAGAAACACACTACTCCTTCGGGAACTATTGAAACTGCTCAAAAATATGTAGAACAACTACAACAGATATATACTAAATCGCTTCTTGATGTAAATATTATACTTATAGAATTAAAGAGAGGATAGTAGCTTACTCTTCTTTTTAGAAATCTGAGAATCACTTAGCATCACAACAAAAAGCCCTCAAAATAAAATCAGAAGCCATACGTAACACCAATACTCATAGCTTGATTACCAAAGGAGCTATTAAAATTTTGAGAAAATAAATTATAAGGTGTAAAGTAATAATTCATCATTAGACCTATATAGCTGTGCTCAAAGGCAAAAACTGTGATTCCTAGTCCTGCACTTAAAAACATAGTCTCACTGCCATAAAAGTTATCGTCACTATCTTCTGGCACATCCGGTTTCATAGTATCCGTTTGCAAGAAACTAAAACCCGTTCCCACACGAGCTTCTATAAACGTACGGCTATCTATTCTTTCAACTCGATTTATAAAAGCGCCTAGATGACCACTTAATGAATTTATTCGTCCTCTAACAACACTATCACCCGCCATAATAAAAACACGCTCATTAGATTGAGGAAAAAATAGGGTAAGCGACGGGTCTAATCGCCATTTATCATTAAGCTTAATGCCTCCTGTAATACTTAAATAAGAGCTTGTGTTAATTGCTTTCTTAAGATTTGATATAGGAACATATGCACCTACTGAGAGGCTTATGTGAGCTCCCAGACTACCCTCTTCTGGTAAAGAAGCTTGCGAAATACTCCTACCCACTACAAACAAAAAAACTACCAGTGTTGTATGTATGATTTTTACAATTCTCATAACACCACATTATCTGATTCTAGAAAAACTATGAACCGTATTATATGAGACTCCTGCCCCAAAAATGAGCAACAACGCACCTTCTGAGGAATATGCATAATTTACAAGAAGATTACCTTCTTTAGTAAGTCCTATTCGTGTTTTACTAGCTGTACATCCACCCAGTATATATGGAATGCCAGTACAGTCAAGGTTTTCACCTTTAAAATGAAATAATCCATTTCCTTTTAACCTACCTGCAATCACTGTAGTATCTACTGGATTACCATCTTTTAAAAGAACTGCCTTTAAGTTTTTATCATTTACTAGCTTTAAGGTAATTGTATAATTAGACAAACTATCATATTCCTTATCATCTACCTCAAGATGCCTAAAGGCTTTGTAATAACCGACCTCATAAGGCTCTTGAACATCGCCCTTGCGATCGTATCGTTGTAAGACGTGCATATCATAAGTACCACTTAACAAAGTTATCGATGCTGCATCTATCTTATTCTTTGCCTTGTTAATCATTCTAGGGCTGTATGATGCACAACTTGTCATCATGAATAATAAAACAATAACGGTTCCCTTTGCAAATATTTTCATAGTAGTATTTTTTAATTACTACTGTAAATCTATTGTACTTTTCACACCACACATGGTGTGTTTTAAGTATTTATACTTATATTTTTGTGAAAATCACAAATCATGCAAGCCAAGCTTATCAAACATGTTAACGCCTTACTGCCTTCGGGCAGTTCAATAAATGATGCTATAGCCACTGCGCTTGACATCAGTTATGATGCTGCTCATAGGAGAACTAGCGGTAAAAGCAAGCTATCTCTAGAGGAAAGCGTGCAGCTAGCGTCTTATTTTAATTGCTCGCTAGATGTTCTTAAAGAAGATGGGCTAAACAATATTGTTGCTATGAGAAAAACGCAACAAATTAAAACGCCAGCAGATCTAGAACACTATTTTAATAGTTCTTCAATTTCTGTAGCTTCCTTAACCTCCTCAAAAGACGTTACTCTTTATTATTCGGCTAAGGATATTCCTATTTTTCATACCCTTGCGGGAAATCTACTCACGCGTTTTAAAATATATGTCTGGCTTCGTTTGCTATCGTCTTCAGAAAAACGGATTTCCTTTGAGGCTTATAAAATCCCATTATCTGTGATTGAAGCAGCCAAGAAACTTGGTGATTTATATAAAGGTATTCCGAAGACTGAAATCTGGGATACAACTACTTTTAATAGTACGCTTAAACAAATACTATTCTATTACCAAGCAGGCATGCTCAGTATAGAAACGGCCACATCATTATGTAACCACCTATCAGAATTACTACAAAGTATATCTACAGAAGTAAGTAAAAAAGACAGTGATCTAAAAATCTATCATAACGAATTGTTACTTATGAACAACACTGTATTAATAGACACACCTTACAAGAAGGCTTTTTATGTTCCCTTTACTTTTTTAAGCTACTTTGAAACCTCTGACACAAAAACCTGCGAACAAGCTCATTTATATATCAAAGAGCAATTACAGCAGAGTAAGTTTTTAAATACTGCAGGAGAGCGGGAACAACATTTGTTTTTTAAAAAAATACAAGATAAGATTGACGCTCTCGTGCAATTGATTTCGGCAAGTGATGTGCTAGGTTTTGAATAGATATTGCTTAAGTAATCACAAGCTAATTAAATAAAAGCAAAAAAAAAACTGCTTCTCGACGGAGAAGCAGTTTTTCACTTTTTCGCGAAAGCGAAACTAGTATTATCCTTTATTTTGATTTTTGAACTTATCAAACTCACCTAGCTTTTTTGCTTTTGGCCAGCTGTTGTTATCAGTATCAATATCTGCTGTTTCAAGATCTGGATCTACGGTAATCTTTACGATTTCCTTATCTGATGCGATTGCCTTACTTACTTCTGCATCATTCTTTCTCCATACTTGAGCTGGATACGTAACTTTTTTCTTAGTTCCGTCTGCATACTCATACTCTACGATGATAGGCATTGGGATTCCTCCTGGCTTTTCAAAAACAACTTTGTATAAAAACTTAGGTGTGTTGATTTTTGCACGCTCTTCTGGAGTAAAGTTGTCCATAAGATATTCCTTAAGTGTAGCCGAAGATTCTAAAATATCTCTACCTCTCATATCTTCTGTAAACTCTGGGCTATCTTCATCTACTACATAGATAGCTTCAATAGCGCTAGGATCTGTAACACCGTAACGAGCAAGTAATTCTTTACCAGCCGCGGTCACATTATCTGTAACGTAGTATTGCTTTACTTCTTTGAGACCAATATCTACAGCTTCTGTGCTATAGAACCATCCTCTCCAGAACCAGTCAAGATCTACTGCAGATGCATCTTCCATAGTACGGAAGAAATCTTCTGGACTTGGGTGTTTAAACATCCATCTCTGAGCATACGTTTTAAATGCATGGTCAAAAAGCTCATGTCCCATTACTGTCTCACGAAGTATATTTAAAGCCGTTGCTGGCTTACCATATGCGTTTGCTCCAAGGTTAAAAGCATTTTCTGGGTTAGACATGATAGGTGCAATATATTCTTGATTTCCCTTCATGTATCCTACAATTTTTGATGGCGCCCCTCGTCTAGATGGGTATGTGTCATTTCCTTTAATTGCTTCTGGGAAGTTCTGTCCAAATTCTTGCTCTGTAAGAAACTGCATAAAGGTATCTAGACCTTCATCCATCCATCCCCACTGACGCTCATCACTGTTTACAATCATAGGGAAGTAGTTGTGACCTACCTCGTGTATGATTACAGAGATCATCCCGAATTTTGTTCTGTCACTATAAGTTCCATCCTCATTAGGACGTCCATAGTTCCAGCAAATCATAGGGTACTCCATTCCTTGTCCTTTTGCGTGTACTGAGATCGCTTTAGGGTAAGGGTAGTTAAATGTATATTTTGAATATGTATCAAGTGTTTGTACAATCGCCTTAGTAGAGTACTCTTCCCATAATGGGTTTCCTTCTGGAGGGTAGATAGAAATTGCCATTACATCACGCTCTGGAAATTTTACTGCTTGAGCATCCATGATATAGCGACGAGATGACGTAAATGCAAAATCACGAACATTTTGAGCTTTAAGCTTCCAAGTTTGAGTTGCTTTTACATTTCCTGCAGCAAGCTTCTCTGCCTCTGCTTGTGTACGGATAATCACAGGCTTGTCATAAGACTTCTTTGCCTGCTCCCAGCGCTTCATTTCTTCTTTGCTGTAAACTTCTTTTAAGTTTGTGATCTCACCTGTACCATCGAGTAAGTGATCTTTAGGAACTGTAATGTCTACTTCGTAATCACCAAATGGTAATGCAAATTCTCCATTACCCCAGAACTGGTAGTTCTGCCATCCTTCTACATCATTATATACTGCCATTCTTGGGAAGAACTGAGCAATAATGTATCCTTTATTACCGTCTGCATATGTTTCATATCCAGAACGAGCACGATCTACTGTGTGCTCAGGAACAAGGTAACTCCATTTTATAGAAAATGTGTAAGTATCTCCAGCCTTAAGTGGTTGTGGCATATCAATACGCATCATGGTCCAGTTAATAGTGTGCTTTAAGTCACGACCGTTTGCCTTTACCTCTTGAATTTTAAAACCTCCGTCAAAAGGCTCACTTTTCATAAAAGAACCTACAAAAGAACCTGGCTGAGATACAGCTCCTACTCCTCCACCATTTTTTTCCTTTGCTGGAGAGTCTTTTTCTCTCACGTTTTGATCAAGTTGTACCCATAAGTACTCAAGATCGTCTGGTGAGTTATTTGTGTAAGTAATAGTCTCAGAACCATTGATAATCTGTGTATCATCATTAAGGTTAATAGACATTTTATAGTCTGCAGTGTTCTGGTAGTACGCGTGACCAGGAGCACCAGAAGCAGTTCTATACTCATTAGGAGTAGACATCTCATTGTAAAGCTGTCTAAACCTGTTTGTGTTTTCGTGTCCCATAGGACGCTCTTGTGTTTGTTCTTCTTGAGCAAAAGCGCTTGTCCCTAGAAGTAAAAATGCCGCGAGCAGCATATACGTGTAACGAATCATAAGTTTGTTGAATTTGTTTTATCGCTTAAAAATAGCCAAACAATAAAGGGGTTAAGTCTTTATTTGGTAAATTTTAACAAGCCTTTAGCATTTGCCGCCGTGAGTAGAAAGCTTTTCTTTTTTCCAGCTATGGTGGTATGAACCATATTTTTCTGATCTGGAAATATATCCATCAGTAATGTGCTCTCAATTTCAAATGTATTTATTGACGTGACATCAAGTACTTCTAGATAGCAAACCACGTAATCATCTTCATACTTTTTACCCACAAAATTCATCTCGCGTTGCTCACCGTCTACAGTAATAAGCATCTTTTTTTGAAAGTATTTTACGAGATACTTATCAAGCTCTTCTTGATCTGATGCCTCATCTACAGTGAGATCAGTATCATAGCGCTCTTGAATTACCGCTTCTAGATCGTCATAAAACAATCGAGTGATTATCTGGATAGATTGTGCCTCCTCATTATAATTAAGGTCTGTAACGCTTAGATAGTACTTATGGATTGATGCTGCCATAATTAAAGGTGCAACAACTAGAAGTAGAATGATTTTTTTCATAGTGAGATTAATGGATGTGTTACGCTTTCGCGAAAGCATACTTATTCGTTTTCAACAAATATGCCACAGCTTAATTTTTATTCATCAAAGATCTATATGCCGCAGATTTTTCAATCATAAAATCCAGCAAACCTAATGCATTATTTGTATCAACCAGCTCCTTTGCTTTAGGATCTTCAAAAGTATAATAAACGAAATCTTCTATATATTCTTTCTCAATATTGAGCTCATTCATATAAATACTATCTGAAAACGTATACCTGCTTTCTTGAACCAATTTTTCAAATCTAGAAACTTCAATATGCTTTTTGAGCATCTTTAATCTACCGGTAATGGAGTTTATGAGTCCATCTATAGGTATACCTCCACCACTAGATATAGCTGTATGATAGCGACGTTCTTCAACAGTGCGCGGTGGCGCAGTATTCTCCGGAATACCTAGATCTGTAGGTGTGATTTTAGGCTCATAAGTTGTGCTTCCTATATCTTTAGTAATATCTCCTGTGAGGTCTATATTACTAATGTTTACTTGATCTAACTCTGTGATTTTAGGGATAAGATATAAGGTGATCTTACCTCGATTATACATGGTCTCATTCACAACAAATTGTCTGGGCTCGTATTGCACAGCGCTTATATTAATAGTATCATTAAGGCGAGCTTCTATAGCAAATTGCCCATTACTAGAAGTTATAGTTCCACGTTTTAAGGAAAGGTTTACAATCGTAAGATTTGCCTTATCGATAGTGTCATTAAGAACTTGCCCCTCTAGCATAATGGCCTCCTGACTCATCGCCGTGAGCGCACTCACAAATAACAGTGCTAGTAGTAGATATTTATTCATTATTCTTATCATTTGTAGGTAAGGTGCCTTCGGCGGCTTTTAGTTTCAAATATACGGGAGATTTTGTGAGCATAAAGTCTAGCAACCCCAAAGTATTACCTTCGTTTGCTATTGCCTCTGCTCGCTCATCCTCAAAAACATAATAAACAAAATCTAAAATAAGCTCATCAGGAATATTAAGTGACTTGATGTACATACTGTCATTAAAGTTATCTCTACTGCCTTCCACTAAGGCTCTGAATTTTGAAATCTTCAGCTGATTTTTGAGCATTTTTGTGCGACCACTTATCGCATTTATAAGCGACCCTAGTGGACCTGCACCTCCTGTTGCACCATAAAACCTGCGTTCTTCGGCAGTCATTGTAGGTCTAGCATTTGCTGGAATACCTAAGTCTCTAGGATCTATAAAAACTTGCAAAGGAACAGCACTTAAATCTTTAGCTAAATCGCCACTTAAGGTTATATTACTCACAACAACCTCGTCTAGTTCATTCACCTTGGGTTCTAAGTAAAAAGATATCTTGCCTCTACCATATATTACTGGAGTCACAACAATCTGTCTACTCTCATATTGTACAGCACTAATATTGAGCGTGTCATGTACTCTTACCGGAATTTCAAAAACTCCATTTGCATTTGTGGTAGCACCTCTTTTAAGCGTAAGATTGACAATATTGAGTTGACTGACGCCTATCGTATCGTTAAGAACGGTACCGGTAAGGATTATTGTTTCTTGACCTAATCCCGAAAAGGCAACAGTAGATATTATAAGTAGTAATAGTCTTTTCATTAATTCCCTTTAAGTTGCGCACCTTGTCCTATGAGCAAAATCTTATATTCTTTTTGCTTAGACAGTAAATACTCCAGCGTACTGAGCTTATTTTTTAAATCAACATCTTTTAACTGCTCGTCATCTTTAAGCACCCAAAAAGTAAAATCATCAATGTATTCTTCTGGTATTTGTAGCGAACTAGTAAAAACAGCATCTGCATAATAGTTTCTCAGTTGATCAACCCTTTTTTGATATTCCATAATCTCAACCGCTCTTTTAAGACGTTTAGTCTTTCCAGAAAGCTTATTGAGAATTCCATCTAATGAAACATCTAACCTAAAATTTTGCCTACCTACCTGATCTGGCGGTTTTGATGTTGCTGTATGCAATCTGCGATATTCCACGGCAATGGGCTTTCTCTTAACACCAAGCGCCTTAGGTCTAACTACAAGTTTTACTTCCTTTGCATCTTTCTTAATATTACCTGATAGCCCATTATTTGATAATTGAACCGTTTGTAGTTCGCTCACATCAGGAGTCAAAAATACTTCAATAAACCCACTATCATATATCTTCTCAGTTACCGTAAGTTGTTCTGTTTTAAACTGCAGTGCTTTAATTATTAGTGTATCTCCTTTGCGCACCTCAATATTGAATGTGCCCTTAGAACTAGTGATGGTTCCTTTTTTTGTTGTGATATTGGCGACTGTCACTTGCCCTACATCATCATTCATATTTAGTAATCTACCCGTAATTTCACGAGATTCTTGACCATTTAAAGTGGTTCCACACATGAATATTAAAAGAAAAAAGAATCTCATTTACAATCAGTTAGTCATTTCAAAGAAAAACGTAACTATCCCAAAAAACTATCAATACTACTCTAAAATTTTGTTAATTGGCAATCACATGATCACTAGTTTGTATTTTTACCCAAAGCCTTACAATGTCTAAAAACCTAATCATAGCAAGCACCTCCACTGTTCATGGCAGTGGCTATCTAGAATATTTACTTCCTACACTTGAAAAACTATATACTGGTGTAGATGAGATATTATTTATCCCATACGCACGTCCAGGAGGCATAACTCATGACGATTATACGGCAATTGCTCAGAAGGCATTCTCAAAAATCAATAAAAAGGTCATAGGTATCCATACTTATAAAGACGCTGCAGAAGCAATAAAGGTTGCCCAAGGAATTTTTACAGGTGGCGGAAATACATTTGTATTAGTAAACCAGCTATATAAAAATGCGGTCATGCAACCACTTAGAGAGGTGTTACTTGATGGCATTCCATACTTAGGAACTAGTGCGGGGAGTAATATTTGTGGTCTTACGATGCAAACTACAAATGACATGCCCATAATCTACCCTCCTAGCTTTAAGACACTAGGAATGGTTCCTTTTAATATCAATCCGCATTATTTAGATCCAGACACAAACTCTACCCACATGGGAGAGACTAGAGAAACTAGAATCAAAGAATATCACGCTTATAATACAGTACCCGTGATAGGTTTAAGAGAAGGAAGCTGGATAAGAGTAGAAGGAAAAAAAAGTATTTTAGAGGGAACTCTTTCGGCTAGAATATTTGAACAAAACAAAACTCCCTACGAGATAGATACAAATACACTTCTCACTTTCTAAGAATTACGCTTTCGCGAAAACATCTTCTTTTAACCCACAGATCCTAAAACGTTTAAATCTCGTATATACATAGCGTGGTGATTTAAATCCATAAAAAAAGTCTCTACATTAACGTAGAGACTTTTCTATTGGAGCGGGAGACCAGGTTCGAACTGGCGACATTCAGCTTGGAAGGCTGACGCTCTACCAACTGAGCTACTCCCGCGTTTATTGAAGCTAAGCTTCAAAAGGTATTAACATCAAATCTGTTTGATATTAAAGCGAGGCAAAAATACTTTTTTTTTGAATACCTGCAAGAAAAATGCAAAAAAAATTTTCACATCAACATTTACCACTAATATGCATTTCATCGATACAATTGAACCATTCATCCAAAACAATCTGATTACCAGTATACATAACCTACCTTACCAATCAAGCATAAAAAAAAGTTTATTTTAGAACTAGTTAGACCGACTTAACATGGGTATTTTTAACTAAAAAAGGTTCAAAATAGCTTATCCCAACTTAAAATATAATTACCCTATTTAATTACACCTCAAATGAAAAAATTACTAATCCTTTCAAGCTTTTTATTAGTATCCTTATCTGCCTTCGGTCAGGTAAAGATAGGTGACAATCCAAATACAATTGATGGCTCTTCTCTTCTTGAACTTGAGAGCACCAGCAAGGTATTAGTTGCCACAAGAATAAGTACAAGTCAAATGAATGCTATCACTCCACTTTCTGGAGCTCTAGTATTCAATACTGATGAAAATTGCTTTTTCCAATACACAGGATCAAACTGGCAGAGCTTATGCCAGATAGCTTCAATGATTGTTGATAATAACGACGGCACATACACGTATACAGATGCCAATGGAAACTCTCAAATTATCAATACTCAAGCTTCTTCTAACCCATATGACAACTCAAATTCAGGACTTGTAGGGACAAACGTACAAGATGCTATAGATGAAGTTAATACAGCAATAGGTAATGTTGCAATTGTAGACAACGGTGATGGAACTTATAATTTTACAGACCCAAGCGGAACCACAACTACTATTGCAGATACTTCGATTTCTACTTTAGTTGATAATGGAGACGGAACATACACGTATACAGATGAAACTGGGGCAACGCAAATAATTGATACGACTGCATCTGGGAACATTTTTGAAAATAATGGCACCGGACTTTCCTCAGATACCGTACAAGAAGCAATAGAAGAAATCAATGCCGCAATAGGAACCGTTGCACTCGTTGATAACGGAGATGGAACTTACGACTTTACAGATGCTAGCGGGACTACTACAACAATTACAGACACTTCTATTTCGACATTAGTTGACAACGGAAATGGAACTTACACTTACACTGATGAAATTGGAGCGACTCAAATAATCGACACAAACGCCTCTGCAAATCCTTATGACAACACAACTTCTGGACTAGCAGCAACAAATGTGCAGGACGCTATTGATGAAATTACAGGAGCTTTAAGTGCTGTAAACGTAACTTTAGTAGACAATGGAGATGGAACATATACTTTCACTGACGTATTTGGTAATGAAACTACGATTGCTGATACATCTGTATCAACACTAGTTGACAATGCAGACGGAACATACACCTACACAGATGAAACAGGAGCGACTCAAGTAATCGACACAAACGCTTCTGCAAATCCTTATGATAATACAACGTCTGGACTAGCAGCTACTAATGTGCAAGACGCTATTGACGAAATCAACGCAGCAGCAGGAACAGTAGCGCTCGTAGATAATGGAGATGGAACATATGATTTCACAGACGCAAGCGGAACTACAACGACTATCGCAGATACTTCTATCTCGACACTCGTTGACAACGCAGACGGAACATACACCTACACAGATGAAACAGGAGCAACGCAAGTAATCGACACAAACGCTTCTGCAAATCCTTATGACAACTCAACTTCAGGACTCGTAGCGACAAACGTGCAAGATGCAATTGATGAAATAAACGCAGCAGCAGGAACAGTAGCTCTTGTTGACAACGGAGATGGAACATATGACTTCACAGACGCAAGCGGAACGACAACGACTATCGCAGATACGTCTATCTCTACACTCGTTGACAACGCAGACGGAACATACACCTACACAGATGAAACAGGAGCTACGCAAGTAATTGACACAAACGCTTCTGCAAATCCATATGACAATACAACGTCAGGACTAACAGCTACAAACGTACAAGACGCTATTGATGAAATCAACGCAGCAGCAGGAACGGTAGCGCTAGTAGATAACGGTGACGGAACTTACGACTTTACAGATGCTAGCGGGACTACTACAACAATTACAGACACTTCTATTTCAACATTAGTTGACAACGGAAATGGAACTTACACTTACACTGATGAAATTGGAGCGACTCAAATAATCGACACAAACGCCTCTGCAAATCCTTATGACAACACAACGTCAGGACTCGTAGCAACAAATGTGCAAGACGCTATTGACGAAATCAACGCAGCAGCTGGAACAGTAGCGCTAGTAGATAACGGCGATGGAACATATGACTTCACAGACGCAAGCGGAACGACAACAACTATCGCAGATACGTCGATCTCAACACTAGTAGACAACGCAGACGGAACATACACCTACACAGATGAAACAGGAGCAACGCAAGTAATCAACACAAACGCTTCAGCAAATCCTTATGACAATTCAACATCTGGATTAGCAGCAACAAACGTGCAAGAAGCTATTGATGAAATCAACGCAGCAGCAGGAGCAGTAGCGCTCGTAGATAACGGTAACGGAACGTATGATTTCACAGACGCAAGCGGAACTACAACGACCATTGCAGATACTTCTGTATCAACGCTAGTTGATAATGGCAATGGAACTTATGGTTATACCGATGAAACTGGAATAACCACAGTAATTGACACTAACGGCTTTAATATTACAAATACTGTGGCAGGTAATACAATTGCAACGGTTACTGACGCGGCAGGAAATGCAACAGATATTAATGAAACTGTAACAACCTTTGCAGACGCAATGGACGGTTTAATCACATATACTGATGAAAATGGAGATCCACAAACAGTAGCTAAGTCAGATATCACAGATAATACTGACGGAACATACACGTTCACAAACAATGATGGATCAGACGTTACCATTAACACAAACGGTATTGTAATTGCTGATGTCAATGACGGACAAGTAATAGCTACCATAACAGAAGCCGATGGCACTGTTTCTAACATTGAAGAAACTATAACTTCAATTTCTGATGATAACACTGCCACTTCCGTGAAAACAATTGCAACCTATACAGATGAGGAAGGAAACGATCAAGTTATTGATGAAACAGTAACAGACGTTACTGACTTAAATGCAGCGGCAGTTACAAACACCATTGCTACCTATAACGCTGAAGACGCAACAGCTTTTACAATTGCAGAAACAGTTACTACAATCTCAGATGAAACTGACGGAAACGTTACATTCACAAATGAAGCAGGTGCAACAATCACTGTGGCTAAAGCTGACATCACAGATAACGCAGACGGAACGTACACATTCACAAACAATGATGGGTCTGATGTAATTATTGATACTAACGGTGTTGCTATCACAGATGTCATTGCTGGTAACCTTATCGCAACAGTAACAAACGCAGATGGAACAGCAGTTGAAATTGATGAAACAATCACAGACGTTACTGACTTAAATGCAGCGGCAGTTACAAACACCATTGCTACCTATAACGCTGAAGACGCAACAGCTTTTACAATTGCAGAAACAGTTACTACAATCTCAGATGAAACTGACGGAAACGTTACATTCACAAATGAAGCAGGTGCAACAATCACTGTAGCTAAAGCTGACATCACAGATAACGCAGACGGAACGTACACATTCACAAACAATGATGGGTCTGATGTAATTATTGATACTAACGGTGTTGCTATCACAGATGTCATTGCTGGTAACCTTATCGCAACAGTAACAAACGCAGATGGAACAGCAGTTGAAATTGATGAAACAATCACAGACGTTACTGACTTAAATGCAGCGGCAGTTACAAACACCATTGCTACCTATAACGCAGAAGACGCAACAGCTTTTACAATTGCAGAAACAGTTACTACAATCTCAGATGAAACTGACGGAAACGTTACATTCACAAATGAAGCAGGTGCAACAATCACTGTAGCTAAAGCTGACATCACAGATAACGCAGACGGAACGTACACATTCACAAACAATGATGGGTCTGATGTAATTATTGATACTAACGGTGTTGCTATCACAGATGTCATTGCTGGTAACCTTATCGCAACAGTAACAAACGCAGATGGAACAGCAGTTGAAATTGATGAAACAATCACAGACGTTACTGACTTAAATGCAGCGGCAGTTACAAACACCATTGCTACCTATAACGCAGAAGACGCAACAGCTTTTACAATTGCAGAAACAGTTACTACAATCTCAGATGAAACTGACGGAAACGTTACATTCACAAATGAAGCAGGTGCAACAATCACTGTAGCTAAAGCTGACATTACAGATAACGCAGACGGAACGTACACATTCACAAACAATGATGGGTCTGATGTAATTATTGATACTAATGGTGTTGCTATCACAGATGTCATTGCTGGTAACCTTATCGCAACAGTAACAAATGCAGATGGAACAGCAGTTGAAATTGATGAAACAATCACAGACGTTACTGACTTAAATGCAGCGGCAGTTACAAACACCATTGCTACCTATAACGCTGAAGACGCAACAGCTTTTACAATTGCAGAAACGGTTACTACAATCTCAGATGAAACTGACGGAAACGTTACATTCACAAATGAAGCAGGTGCAACAATCACTGTAGCTAAAGCTGACATTACAGATAACGCAGACGGAACGTACACATTCACAAACAATGATGGGTCTGATGTAATTATTGATACTAATGGTGTTGCTATCACAGATGTCATTGCTGGTAACCTTATCGCAACAGTAACAAATGCAGATGGAACAGCAGTTGAAATTGATGAAACAATCACAGACGTTACTGACTTAAATGCAGCGGCAGTTACAAACACCATTGCTACCTATAACGCTGAAGACGCAACAGCTTTTACAATTGCAGAAACGGTTACTACAATCTCAGATGAAACTGACGGAAACGTTACATTCACAAATGAAGCAGGTGCAACAATCACTGTAGCTAAAGCTGACATTACAGATAACGCAGACGGAACGTACACATTCACAAACAATGATGGGTCTGATGTAATTATTGATACTAACGGTGTTGCTATCACAGACGTTATTGCTGGTAACCTTATCGCAACAGTAACAAACGCAGATGGAACAGAAGTCGAAATTGACGAAACAATAACAGATGTTACTGACTTAAACGCAGCGGCAGTTACAAACACCATTGCTACCTATAACGCTGAAGACGCAACAGCTTTTACAATTGCAGAAACAGTTACTACAATCTCAGATGAAACTGACGGAAACGTTACTTTCACAAATGAAGCAGGTGCAACAATCACTGTGGCTAAAGCTGACATTACAGATAACGCAGACGGAACGTACACGTTCACAAACAATGATGGGTCTGATGTAATTATTGATACTAACGGTGTAGCCATAACAGACGTTATTGCTGGTAACCTTATCGCAACAGTAACAAACGCAGATGGAACAGAAGTCGAAATTGACGAAACAATCACAGATGTTACTGACTTAAACGCAGCGGCAGTTACAAACACCATTGCTACCTATAACGCAGAAGACGCAACAGCTTTTACAATTGCAGAAACAGTTACTACAATATCTGATGAAACTGACGGAAACGTTACATTCACAAATGAAGCAGGTGCAACAATCACTGTAGCTAAAGCTGACATCACAGATAACGCAGACGGAACATACACGTTCACAAACAATGATGGGTCTGATGTAATTATTGATACTAACGGTGTAGCCATAACGGATGTTATTGCTGGTAACCTTATCGCAACAGTAACAAACGCAGATGGAACAGCAGTCGAAATTGACGAAACAATCACAGATGTTACTGACTTAAACGCAGCGGCAGTTACAAACACCATTGCTACCTATAACGCAGAAGACGCAACAGCTTTTACAATTGCAGAAACAGTTACTACAATATCTGATGAAACTGACGGAAACGTTACATTCACAAATGAAGCAGGTGCAACAATCACTGTAGCTAAAGCTGACATCACAGATAACGCAGACGGAACGTACACATTCACAAACAATGATGGGTCTGATGTAATTATTGATACTAACGGTGTTGCTATCACAGACGTTATTGCTGGTAACCTTATCGCAACAGTAACAAATGCAGATGGAACAGAAGTCGAAATTGACGAAACAATAACAGATGTTACTGACTTAAATGCAGCGGCAGTTACAAACACCATTGCTACTTATAACGCTGAAGACGCAACAGCTTTTACAATTGCAGAAACAGTTACTACAATATCTGATGAAACTGACGGAAACGTTACATTCACAAATGAAGCAGGTGCAACAATCACTGTGGCTAAAGCTGACATCACAGATAACGCAGACGGAACGTACACATTCACAAACAATGATGGGTCTGATGTAATTATTGACACTAACGGTGTTGCTATCACAGATGTCATTGCTGGTAACCTTATCGCAACAGTAACAAACGCAGATGGAACAGCAGTTGAAATTGATGAAACAATCACAGACGTTACTGACTTAAATGCAGCGGCAGTCACAAACACCATTGCTACCTATAACGCTGAAGACGCAACAGCTTTTACAATTGCAGAAACAGTTACTACAATCTCAGATGAAACTGACGGAAACGTTACATTCACAAATGAAGCAGGTGCAACAATCACTGTGGCTAAAGCTGACATCACAGATAACGCAGACGGAACGTACACATTCACAAACAATGATGGGTCTGATGTAATTATTGATACTAATGGTGTTGCTATCACAGATGTCATTGCTGGTAACCTTATCGCAACAGTAACAAATGCAGATGGAACAGCAGTTGAAATTGATGAAACAATCACAGACGTTACTGACTTAAATGCAGCGGCAGTTACAAACACCATTGCTACCTATAACGCTGAAGACGCAACAGCTTTTACAATTGCAGAAACAGTTACTACAATCTCAGATGAAACTGACGGAAACGTTACATTCACAAATGAAGCAGGTGCAACAATCACTGTGGCTAAAGCTGACATCACAGATAACGCAGACGGAACGTACACATTCACAAACAATGATGGGTCTGATGTAATTATTGATACTAATGGTGTTGCTATCACAGATGTCATTGCTGGTAACCTTATCGCAACAGTAACAAACGCAGATGGAACAGAAGTCGAAATTGATGAAACAATCACAGACGTTACTGACTTAAATGCAGCGGCAGTTACAAACACCATTGCTACCTATAACGCTGAAGACGCAACAGCTTTTACAATTGCAGAAACAGTTACTACAATATCTGATGAAACTGACGGAAACGTTACATTCACAAATGAAGCAGGTGCAACAATCACTGTAGCTAAAGCTGACATCACAGATAACGCAGACGGAACGTACACGTTCACAAACAATGATGGGTCTGATGTAATTATTGATACTAACGGTGTTGCTATCACAGATGTCATTGCTGGTAACCTTATCGCAACAGTAACAAATGCAGATGGAACAGAAGTCGAAATTGACGAAACAATAACAGATGTTACTGACTTAAATGCAGCGGCAGTTACAAACACCATTGCTACTTATAACGCTGAAGACGCAACAGCTTTTACAATTGCAGAAACAGTTACTACAATCTCAGATGAAACTGACGGAAACGTTACATTCACAAATGAAGCAGGTGCAACAATCACTGTAGCTAAAGCTGACATCACAGATAACGCAGACGGAACGTACACGTTCACAAACAATGATGGGTCTGATGTAATTATTGATACTAACGGTGTTGCTATCACAGATGTCATTGCTGGTAACCTTATCGCAACAGTAACAAACGCAGATGGAACAGCAGTTGAAATTGATGAAACAATAACAGATGTTACTGACTTAAACGCAGCGGCAGTTACAAACACCATTGCTACCTATAACGCTGAAGACGCAACAGCTTTTACAATTGCAGAAACAGTTACTACAATCTCAGATGAAACTGACGGAAACGTTACATTCACAAATGAAGCAGGTGCAACAATCACTGTAGCTAAAGCTGACATCACAGATAACGCAGACGGAACGTACACATTCACAAACAATGATGGGTCTGATGTAATTATTGATACTAACGGTGTTGCTATCACAGACGTTATTGCTGGTAACCTTATCGCAACAGTAACAAATGCAGATGGAACAGAAGTCGAAATTGACGAAACAATAACAGATGTTACTGACTTAAATGCAGCGGCAGTTACAAACACCATTGCTACTTATAACGCTGAAGACGCAACAGCTTTTACAATTGCAGAAACAGTTACTACAATCTCTGATGAAACTGACGGAAACGTTACATTCACAAATGAAGCAGGTGCAACAATCACTGTGGCTAAAGCTGACATCACAGATAACGCAGACGGAACGTACACATTCACAAACAATGATGGGTCTGATGTAATTATTGACACTAACGGTGTTGCTATCACAGATGTCATTGCTGGTAACCTTATCGCAACAGTAACAAACGCAGATGGAACAGCAGTTGAAATTGATGAAACAATCACAGACGTTACTGACTTAAATGCAGCGGCAGTCACAAACACCATTGCTACCTATAACGCTGAAGACGCAACAGCTTTTACAATTGCAGAAACAGTTACTACAATCTCAGATGAAACTGACGGAAACGTTACATTCACAAATGAAGCAGGTGCAACAATCACTGTGGCTAAAGCTGACATCACAGATAACGCAGACGGAACGTACACATTCACAAACAATGATGGGTCTGATGTAATTATTGATACTAATGGTGTTGCTATCACAGATGTCATTGCTGGTAACCTTATCGCAACAGTAACAAATGCAGATGGAACAGCAGTTGAAATTGATGAAACAATCACAGACGTTACTGACTTAAATGCAGCGGCAGTTACAAACACCATTGCTACCTATAACGCTGAAGACGCAACAGCTTTTACAATTGCAGAAACAGTTACTACAATCTCAGATGAAACTGACGGAAACGTTACATTCACAAATGAAGCAGGTGCAACAATCACTGTGGCTAAAGCTGACATCACAGATAACGCAGACGGAACGTACACATTCACAAACAATGATGGGTCTGATGTAATTATTGATACTAACGGTGTTGCTATCACAGATGTCATTGCTGGTAACCTTATCGCAACAGTAACAAACGCAGATGGAACAGAAGTCGAAATTGACGAAACAATCACAGACGTTACTGACTTAAACACTGCTACAAATACAAATCTTATTGGAACATATAACAATGAAGGTGCAACTCCTTTTGCTATTGAAGAGACAGTTACTTCACTAACCTTTGACGATACTACTAACGAGTTAGAGTTTATAGATGAAACTGGCACTCCAAACCCAGTAGATTTAAGCTCACTAGAACATACAGGAACTGAAGGTTCTATTTTCTTTGCAGGAGCAGACGAAACTCCTACTGAAGATAATGACCAGTTATTTTGGGATGCTGCAAATAATAGATTGGGAGTTGGTACTAATACACCAGATAACAAGCTACAAGTAACGGGAGCTATTCGTTCTGCAGGTTTTTTAAATTCTGATGGTAATGCTAGCGAACCTGCGTATAGATTTACAGATGACACAAATACAGGAATGTACAGTCCAGCAGCAGATGAAATAGGCTTTACAGTAGGAGGATTTGAAGCAATGAAAATCGATGAAGCAACAACCGGAAACACCGTTGTTATAATCAATCAGACATTAGATCTAGACGGACCTGTACTAGACGAAAATGATTTACCTGGAACAGCAGGGCAAGTACTAACAGCTACTGCAACCGGCACAGAATGGGCAGATGCCGCAGCAGAGACAGTAACAACTTTTGTACAAGACGACACCCCTACTACTACAGATGCTACAGCAACAGGAGAAATTACTTATACTGATGAAGCCGGTAATCCTTTTACCGCTCAGGTTGTAAGTGCAGATGCAGATAATGCACTCTCTGTCGGAACAGATGGTGGAGCATTTATGTCAGTCGCTCCTACGGTTTATTCAGTAGGAAAAGTGGGTGCTGCTGGTGGAGGAGCACTTTTTAATGCTACCGTAGTAAATACAGGTACAGGTACGTACCAAGTAACATTTACCACTGCACTACCAAATGCAAATTACATCATTCAGTTAAGCCAGCCAGGAAGAGCAGGCGCAGGAAATGATGATCCAGGTATATCATACTCAGGACAATCTGCAACTGGATTTACAGTTAATATTGGAGATAATGATAATGGTGGTTCTGATCGCGCATTCTTCAATTCAGAATTTATGTTTACCGTATTAACCATCCCAGGATTTTAAGGACTCCCCCCTACTATGAAAAAAGCAATTTTTATAATTCTCTTAAGTTTTTACGCTTTCGCGAAAGCGCAAACCACAGACCCTGCATATTTAATAAATGTGCAAAAAGCATCACAATCAGAAATAGACGCCTATGACCCGGCAGATCTAGAAATAGGTATGCTAGTATACAATACAGATGTAAATAGAATATTTGAATATACCACATCAGGCTTTTTAGCAATACTAACCGATGTCGATGTATCTGAAACAGTAACTACTTTTGTAGATAATGGTAACGGTACGGCCACGTACACAAATGAAAATAACACCGCTGTCACTGTAGGAATTGTAGGTCCACAAGGACCGGCAGGTGCAGATGGAGCAACAGGTGCAACTGGACCGCAAGGACCAGCAGGTGCAGATGGAGCTACAGGCGCAACTGGACCGCAGGGACCAGCAGGTGCAGATGGGGCAACTGGACCACAAGGACCAGCAGGTGCAGACGGAGCAACAGGCGCAACTGGACCGCAGGGACCAGCAGGTGCAGATGGGGCAACAGGCGCAACTGGACCGCAAGGACCAGCAGGTGCAGATGGAGCAACAGGTGCAATTGGTCCACAAGGACCCGCAGGCGCAGATGGAGCAACGGGTGCAATTGGACCACAGGGACCCGCAGGTGCAGACGGAGCAACTGGAGCGATTGGACCGCAAGGCCCCGCAGGTGCAGACGGAGCAACAGGTGCAACTGGGCCACAAGGACCAATAGGTCCAAAAGGAGCTGACGGTGCGACTGGCGCTACAGGACCGCAAGGACCACAAGGGCCAGCCGGTGCAGATGGCGCAACAGGTGCCACTGGCCCGCAAGGAGATGCTGGACCGCAGGGACCTACTGGTGCAACCGGAGCAGATGGCGCAACTGGACCAGCTGGACCTACTGGAGCACAAGGCCCTGTAGGACCTCAAGGACCAGCTGGACCCACAGGCGCTCAAGGAGTAGAAGGACCACAGGGACCCGTAGGACCATCAGGAACATACACCGGATTTTTTATTATAGACAACAGCACATTAACCACCACTGGAACATATAGCCAGAGTATATCTGGCATCCCTTTTGAGCCATCACAAGTTACTTTTAAGGCGCATCCTAATATAGGGTCGTTTAACATTAATGATGATAATGCGCTAGGAGCAAATAATACTGGATTGCTTGAAAACACCTTTGGCGCAATGAATGGATTTGCTCGAGCAGGCAGTCCTATTGCACAGGCGGTTATATTTTCTGGCGGAAGTGGTAGCTCTATTAATAACATATCTAGATATGCAAATAACACGCAATGTATAGGCTTAAGATATACTAACAATAACGGTAATAATCTAGGTGTTATCTCAGCATCTCTTGCTAGCTTTACGGCTACAGGTTTTAATCTTAATGTAACTTATACCATAGGAACAACAGGAGGCCCTGCTTTTAGTGATGACATACTTGATGAGTCAGTTATTGTGTTATTTACCGCCTACGAATAAAAAACTATGAAAAACAACCCTTTATATATAACTATACTTCTTGTTTTTGTTTATGCTTTCGCGAAAGCGCAAACCACAGACCCTGCATATTTAGTTAATGTACAGAAGGCATCACAGTTAGAAATTGACGCATACGATCCCGCAGATTTAGAGATTGGAATGCTGGTTTATAATACAGATGAAAATAGGATTTTTGAATATACAAATAATGGGTTTTTAGAGCTTCTTACAGAGAAGAATATATACACTGGATGGTTTATCATTTCTGGAGAAGGAGTGGTCACAGTAAGCGACATTCCATTTACGCCATCACAGGTAACCTTCTCGGCGGCAGCAAATGTAGAGAGTCGGGATATTGATTCTGATAATGGCGTAGGGAACAATGACAGAGGTATTGACAACTCTTTTGGGTCAATGAAAGGGTTTGCAAGAGATGATGACGGCACAATAACGCAACAAGTGATGTATTCTGGAGGACACGGAAATTCTATAAATGACAACTCTAGATATGCCAGCAGGAGCAACTGTATAGGCATACGCTACGGTGATCAAAATGGTAGTAGTCTAGGTAAAATAGAAGGAGCATTTACCTCTTTTACTGCAGATGGGTTTACTATTACTGTAAATTATACAGATGGTGTTATTACCGCAAATAGTACAAACGTTCTAGTAGATGTTCAACCTGGAGATGTAAATAATGAAGCACTACTCGTATTATACACGGCTTATAAATAATAAAAATCTAACAATATGAAAAGTTACCTATATATTTTCGGTGTTATATTTTCTATCGCTTTCGCGAAAGCGCAAACAGTAGATGCCCAGTTATTACAACAACTTAAGCACGACGATGGTGTAGGAACCTCTAATGTTACTGGAACACCTCTTGAGGGGACTATTATTTACGACGATAATCTAGACTCTATTTACTACAGAAACACTACACAATGGGTACGTCTACTAAGTACAAATGACCTTGGGTCAAATAACAGCAGTACTCCTACTCTTAACGTTACCAAGCAAACCATTGGTTATTCCTTTGCTGCTGCTCAAACAGCTGCAAATGGAACAAATAACTATAATACTAACTGTACTGTGACAAAAATTGCAGGAACAACTGGAAGATACAGTGTCGCATTTACATCTCCACACCCTAATGGAGCATCATACCCAATAACTCTAGGCATACAAGAAGATTTAACTAACAGAGACGGTCGCATCGCACAAGTAGTGACAGGCACACAGACTGCAAACGGGTTTGATGTATATATAGGCACTGGTGATAACGGTGGCACTGCAGATGTTTATGTAGAGGAAGTTTGGTATTTTAATGTAACAGCAGAGATTGAGGTTGTTACAGATGTATCCTTATCTGGAAGTACCTCACCCCCTAGTGGCGTGACCTCATTAACTTCTAGCGGAACTCCTACGGGAGACTTCACAAACATACAGCTCAATGATAACAATGCATTTTACTGGGCATTACAATTTAATGCGCCTAATGCTCCCGGGACATACAATTATGAAATATTACTAGATAATGTACCTTATGATATAGGTACTTTAAACCTAGGCAATCACACAGTAGTAGAGCAGGATAATCTAGATGGAACTTTTGACTATTTATTTACTAGCACTAGCCCTATAAATGGTAATAATGCTTATCGTGAGATATCTGCAAGCTCAGTTAATTTTGTTACAAGCACGGGAACAGGTACTTCTTGCGGTTGTATTACCTTTTACTTATTACCCTAAATTATGAATGATATAAAAACATATGCAATTGTAACATTAGTTCTTCTAGCTACAGCTTTAAGTACTTCTGTCACATATGCTCAAGAATCTTTGCACAACTTTGGTAATATGCAGATACATCAAGATGGGGCTATAGGTTTTCACGGTGATTTAATTAATGATGGAGACTTTGACAGTAATCTTGGTCTTGCTGGTTTTTACAATCCAACAGAAGAACTTTTTGTACTAGGTAATAACAAGCCTGTATTCTTCAACATGGAGGTAGATGTTCCAGAAGATCTCAACTTTGAGGTGTCTGTAGGTGTTACAAACTTTTTAGATTTTATAAACGGGAGAATTACGACCCCAAGAGAAGACTTAGGAATTAATCTTGACCTTACTAATGATGCAATTTACTTAGGAGAAAGTGATGACAACCATGTGGACGGTTATGTTACAAATCAAGGTAATCTAGAGTTTGACTTCCCTATAGGTGATGATTTTAAAATACGCCAACTCACAGTAGTTCCTCTAGATCCTGCTGGGGACGTGTATCAAGCAGCATATTTCTTTGAAGATCCTAATACTCCAAGTACGCTTTCTGGATCTTTTGATAGGGATTCTTTTCAAAACACATTATCTATTATTGACCCTAATGAATATTGGGATTTAAATGGCACACTACCCGTTCAAGCTAGACTTACTTGGGATGAGGACACACAGGTACCCGTACTAGCAGACGGCATTGAGTCTCTGAGAGTCGTAGGTTACTCTGAAGCTCTAAATAGATGGGTTGACTTAGGAAATACACAGATTACAGGAAGTGAAACTAATGGCCAGATTACATCTGACATCTTTGAGCCAAATGGTTTTTCTGCGCTTACGCTTGGGTCTGTTTTGAGAGGAGGAAGCTCTATAAATGTTTACACTTTCTTTTCTCCTAATGGTGATGGCATCAATGAAACTTTTGTCATAGAAGGATTAGCTACCAGTCCAGACAATGAACTATTTATTTTTAATAGATGGGGCGTAGAGGTTTTCTCAATGAAAAACTACGACAATTCCTTTGACGGAACCTCGCAGGGAAGGGTGACTGTATCTCAAGACGATAAACTGCCAGTGGGAACTTACTACTATGTACTCAAACTTAAAGATCAAAAAGATCTAGCAGGTGCATTTTATATAAATCGCTAAATATTTCCCAAAAACGGACTTTGTTAGGCTGCTTTGCGCTTTATTTATATTTTTAAATAAAAAAGTGATGACCATACAGCATAAAGAAAGAGAGGATAGAGGTGTCTTTTACATAAAGGGTGAAAATGGTATTATATCCGAACTCACATACTCTAAAGACGATAACTCTGTGATTACTATAGACCACACAGAGACAAAAATCCCACAAGAAGGGCAAGGTTATGCATCAAAACTTGTAGCTCGTACTGTAGCATTTGCAAGAGAACATAATCTTAAAATAAATCCGCTATGTCCGTTTGCAGAGGTTCAATTTGATCGTAACCCAGAATTTAAAGACGTGCTTGCTTAATGACTTCTATTCTGGAAACAGAACGTTTGTATTTAAGAGCATTTACCTATAAAGATGCTATGCATCTTTATGCAATGAATAATGATCCAGAGGTCATTAAATATACTGGAGATAGGGCATTCAAGAGTCTCAAGGAAGCCCAAGATTTCGTAAGTGAATATATTAGGTTGCGCACTATTAAAGCAACCAAAAATTCATCAAAAGAATCTTTAGCGAGATATGCTGTGATTAGAAAAGAAGATGATGCTTTTTTAGGATGGTGTGGGCTTAAACTTCACAAAGAAAAAGGAGCAGTAGATATAGGTTTTCGATTTTATAAAAAATACTGGAAGCACGGATATGCTACAGAAAGTGCCAGAGGTTGTATAAGCTATGCTTTTTCTAATCTACAATTACCATTTCTAATTGCTCACGCACATGTAGATAATGCACAATCTCGCAAAGTTTTAGAGAAGTGCAACATGATTGAAATAGAGAAAATTGATTACGACAATAATCCTTCAATCTTATATCGTCTAGACAATGAGGATTACACGCTTCGGGAAATTGTTGCTCAAGATACATGGCCAGTAAGACATCCTGTTTTACGAGCTGGAAGACCCCTTGAAGATGTATATATGGAGGCAGATGAAAAAGCTTCTACTTTTCATCTAGGTATGTATCATAAGCACACCATTGTAGGTGTAGCAAGCTTTATGGAAGACACTCATGAGGCATTTACAGGCGTCCAAACACGTTTACGAGGAATGGCTGTATTACCAGAATATCGCAATAAAGGAATAGCCGCACAAATACTTAATAAGGGTGAAGAAATCTTAAAGAAAAGAAAACGCACCATCTTATGGTTTAACGCTCGTACTATTGCTCTCGGCTTTTATAAAAATCTAGGTTATACTATGATAGGGGAAGAATTTGATATTCCGCAAGTAGGCCCTCATGTTAGAATGAAAAAAGACTTAATATGAACAGACGCACATTTTCAAAATTAACATTGCTAGGAGCCGTTGCTGCTTCCCTCCCACTTCCCGCAACGACTTCAATTTTTCAAGGTATTTCTGAAGATGAATTACTTGGTAAAGGTGCTCCACTTCTTACTAAGACCTCAGCATACCGACTTCGGCCGGAAGCTGCAGTTGCTTATGAAGAGATGAAAAGTGCGGCGCTTAAGGAAGGAATCAAATTCCAGGTAGTATCTAGCTATAGAGACTATAACCACCAAAATAGAATCTGGGAACGCAAGTACAATCGCTTTCGCGAAAGCGGACTCAACCCTACTGCGGCAATTGAAAAAATAATTGAATACTCTACCATCCCTGGAACTTCAAGACATCACTGGGGCACAGATATAGATATTGTAGACGCCACTCCAAAAGTTTCTGGAGGACTACTCGTACCATCTAAATTTCATGGCAATGGTCCCTTCTGTAAGTTTAAAGAATGGATGGATAAGAACGCAAATACCTACGGCTTTTACTTGGTCTACACAGATGACCAAAATCGTAAAGGTTTTAACTATGAGCCTTGGCATTACAGTTTTAAAAGCTTATCTCTTGACTATCTTAAGAAATATCAAGAGTTGCCTATTAAAAACAAATTACAATCGGCTAAATTATTAGGAAGTGAGCATTTTACAGAGGCGTTTATAGATCGCTATCTTCAGGATAATGTAATGGATATTAATCCGGCTTTACTCACTTAAAGCAACTGGATTTCCTTGCGTTCTAGCAATGCTTCCTTAAAGTCAGAGCGGCTAGCTAAGGCTTTGCCTATCCATTGCTGTGCTTTTATTTTATCTCCTTTATGCTTGTAAATCTGCGCTAGACGCAAGTAAGCCCAGTCTTTTGGGACTCCGTCTTTGGCTGTATAATTATCAATATATTTATGTAAACAAGATATTCCTTGATCTAGGCCTATACCGTATTGACCAGCGATTTTTCCGAATTGATAATGCAATCTATTATCTTCCTTATGTTTACTCTGAGCAGCCTGCACTGTAGCAAGTGCATCTTCTGGTTTATTGTTTTTTTCGTAATGCTCTTGTAATTTTTGGTAGCAGGTTAGAGAGCCACCTACTTGAACTGCCTTTCTATAATTCACCTCTGCATCATTAGGACGATCATTATATTCTGCAATATACCCATGCGCTAGATACCCGTCTACCGGTGATATATTTGCAAGCTGATCTGCATATTTCATGGCTTTATCTTCACTTCCACCTATAATACTTGGTAATTGGATATAAAACTCAATAAGCGCCCATCTGGCTTCAATATGTTTTGGGTCTAGTGAAGCGGCCGTTTCAAACGACTTCTTTATATCACCTATCATGGTCGCCGCTCTCAATTTATTTACTGCTAGCGCTTTCATACCCATCACACCACCATATTTATAATGATAGTTTGCATTCTCAGGAGACTGCTCAACTAGTTGCTCATAATATGATATTGCTTCATTCCAGTTTTCGGCATAGCCTTCTATATCGCCTAGATATTCGATAGTTTTTGCATGAGTGGGATGCGTAGATAAGTATGTTTTGAAAAATGGTTTTGCTTGTTGATATTGTTCTTTCTTAAAAAGAGTTTCCGCTTTCGCGAAAGCGGTATCATTTTGCGCTACCACAAAAAGGGGAAAACACAATAAGAGAATCCATTTTATCATTTTAAAATTTTTATCAAATATATACCAATATGATGCCAAAACTGATTTACTTCTGAGGTGGATATTTACTTAAAATCTTTTCGGCCAGCTTCTTAAAATGAGCTTCCTTTTTTTCGGGAGATGCTTTTACCTTTACATCACTCTCGCTCGTTGCCTCCCATAAGGTAGCTTGCGTATTTTGAGCTTCATAAATGGTAAAAATAAGCTGTAAGTGCCTTTCGGCTCCTCCTATAGGAATCCCACCACTTACGCCAACTCCCACATTTCCTCCACCTCCACCAAGACCTACGCCAATGGTGTTTCTAGAGTTAGTCTCAAATTCGTCAGTTTTTATTTTGATGAAAATATCATTTTCTAGCGTTTTTACAAAACCTCGAGACTGCAATATGCTATCTGTATATTTTACGAATCTACGCTCGTCAAACTCTGATAAGCCCGATGGCTCAGAGAAGTCGTAATCGTAATTTTTATAACCAGCAATATCTTTCTTAGTATCGTAATCATAATCTACATATATCGTCCTACAGCTAGTGAGTATTAACGAGACGATAAGACATAAAAAAATCCGCATATCCTTTGTTTTGTATAAAGATAACAAAGGATTATGCAGATTGTTGTATTTAAACAGTTCTTAACTACTCATTCATCATTTTCCACAATGCATCTTTAAGCTCTACAAGACCTTGTTGTGCAACAGAAGAGATAAATAAGTATGGAATTGGAAGTTCTCTATCAAGCTCCTCAGAGACTTCTGCTTTAAGTTCTTCATCGAGCATGTCGCTTTTTGTGATTGCGATGAGTCTGCTTTTATCAAGTAATTCTGGATTGTACTTTTGAAGCTCGTTGAGAAGTACCTCATACTGCTCTGCAATACTATCTGCATCTGCAGGAATCATAAACAGCAGTGTAGAGTTACGTTCTATGTGACGTAAGAAACGATGTCCTAACCCTCTACCCTCTGCAGCTCCTTCTATAATACCAGGAATATCTGCCATTACAAAAGATCTAAAATCCCTGTAAGCCACAATACCTAAGTTAGGCTTAAGTGTAGTAAATTCATAGTTGGCAATTTTAGGCTTTGCCGCTGTGATTGCCGCGAGCAATGTAGATTTTCCTACATTAGGAAACCCTACAAGACCTACATCTGCAAGCACTTTAAGTTCTAAAGTAAGGTGTACTTCATAACCGTCTATTCCTGGCTGTGAGTGCCTAGGAGTCTGATTAGTACTACTTTTAAAGTGCCAGTTACCACGACCTCCCATACCACCTCTAGCGGCAATAAACTCTTGACCGTCCTCAGTGATTTCAAAAAGCACCTTATCAGTTTCCGTGTCTTTAATAGTTGTTCCTAGTGGCACCTCGATATACTCATCTACTCCGTCATGACCCGTAGATCTTGATTTTGCACCATTACCTCCGTGACCGGCACGCAGGTGTTTCTTAAATTTTAAGTGTATGAGTGTCCACAGGTTAGTATTTCCTTTGATAATGATATGACCTCCACGACCACCATCACCACCATCTGGGCCACCCTTCTCAATAAACTTCTCACGGTGTAAATGCGCAGACCCAGAACCTCCATTTCCTGAGGTTGTGTGAATCTTAACGTAGTCTACAAAATTTCCTTCTGTCATCTTTCGGCTAGCCTTTAATTTCTTTAATAATATATAAGTACACTAGTACTTTTTATAAGGTGTCAATCACCTTACTTAATCTGTCTGTAATCTCACTTACTGTACCCACGCCATCAACTCCGTGATACTTGTTTTGCTTCTCGTAGTATCCTTTTAAGATAGCAGTTTCTGCGTAGTATACTTTAATACGGTTGCGTATCACTGCCTCATCTGCATCATCTGCACGCCCAGAAGTCTTACCTCTTTCTAGTAAACGTTGTACTAGCACCTCATCATCCACCTCTAAAGCAACCATTCCAGAAACCTCAGTATTCTTACTTTCTAGTAATTCTGCTAGTGCTTCTGCCTGTGCCTCTGTACGAGGAAAACCATCAAAAATAAATCCTTTAGCATCGGCATTTTTCTCCACCTCTGCATTAAGCATTTTTATAGTTACGCTATCTGGAACAAGCTGTCCTTTATCAATGTATGATTTTGCTAAGGTCCCTAGCTCTGTAGCATTTTTAATGTTGTATCTAAAAACATCTCCAGTACTTATATGTACTAGATTATACTTTTCTTTTAAAACTTCGGCTTGTGTTCCTTTACCGGCACCTGGAGGGCCAAATAAAACCAGATTAGTCATTGTAGATTCTTTAAGTTTATAAATGGATGTAAGATTACGTCCTAGACCATTATAGTCTAGACCATATCCTACTACAAAATCATTAGGTACTTCTAGCCCTATATAATCTATTTTATAAGGCTTTTTATAAGCCGCTGGCTTATAAAGTAAGGATGCTATCGTAAAAGAAGCAACCTCTTCGTCTTTAAGTATTTTTATAATGGTTTCAACAGTGTTTCCAGAGTCTACTATATCTTCTACCACAATCACATCGCGTCCTTTAAGTGATGGCTCTGCTCCCATTACGGTATGAATTTCATCACTTTGTTGCGTTCCTTCATAGCTAGCCACCTTTATAAAGCTCAATTCACAATCATGATCAAACTTTTTAATAAGCTCTGAGCTAAATAGAAATGCACCGTTAAGCACTGTAAGAAAGACAGGGCATTTACCCTTGTAATCTTCATTAAGACGCACAGCTACACCATTTACGGCATGTTGCACATTTGTTTTTGTAATAAATTCCTCAAACGAGAGGTCGTGTAGTGTGATGGTATTTTTCATAATAACAAAGGGCAAAGATACCAAGAGGAAATGACAATTTGCTCAAACCCAAAACCCAAATATCAAAAGGAGTTTTTTAAACCACTTCTCAAACTCCATCCTAAGGAAATTTGTACTTTTGAAAACAGTAATTAGATGCTATAAAAAATCGAGCTTTAGTGGTTAGTCTGCTGTGTTTGATCAAAGAAATAACTTTTAATTAGATCTCATAGGTCTGCACATAAAACCCCTTGAAAGGGATTTAATATTATGACAAACTACTTTTCTTCACAGTTTAAACTTGGAATTTTAGGCGGTGGCCAGCTCGGCAAGATGATGCTTTATGACACTAGAAAATATGATATCCAGACATATGTGCTTGACCCTAGTGATGATGCTCCTAGCAAGATTGCTTGTGATCATTTTGAGCAAGGAAGTCTGATGGATTACGACACGGTAGTCGCTTTTGGCAAAAAAGTAGATGTACTTACCTTTGAGATAGAAAGTGTAAATATCGATGCCCTTGAAGCACTAGAAAGAGAAGGGGTAAAGGTGTTTCCGCAGCCATCTGTGTTGCGCAACATACAAGACAAAGGGATACAGAAAGACTTTTATGCACAACATGATATTCCAACAGCGGGGTATACAAAGTACGCTTTCGCGAAAGCGGTAAAAGAAAACTTAAACACAGCATCAAGTGATATCGAGTTTCCATTTATCTGGAAATCATGCACGGGAGGATATGATGGAAAAGGAGTCTCTGTTGTAAGAACCGCCGAAGACTTAGACCACCTACCTCAAGTACCCTGCATCGCCGAAAAAATGATCCCATTTAAAAATGAGCTTGCAGTAATTGTAGCTCGTAGTGTATCTGGCGAAGTAAAGACATACCCTGTGGTAGAAATGGAATTTCACCCAGAAGCAAACCAAGTGGAGTATGTAATTTGCCCCGCTCGTATAGATGAGAATGTTGCAAATAAAGCTCGCGCAATAGCAGAGCAGGTTTCAAAAGCATTTGGCCATGTAGGTCTGCTTGCTGTTGAGATGTTTCAAACAGAAGATGATGAGATTCTTGTAAATGAAGTGGCTCCTAGACCACACAATAGTGGTCATTATAGTATAGAGGGAAGTTTTACAAATCAGTTTGAGCAACATCTTAGAGCTATTTTAGACTTACCGTTAGGAAACACAGATAGTAAAGTAGCATCTGTAATGGTAAATCTAGTAGGTGATGAAGGACATACAGGCACAGTAAAATATAAGAACATAGAACAAATTATGGCAATGGATGGTGTAACACCACACATTTATGGCAAGAAGGAAACAAGGCCTTTCCGTAAGATGGGACATGTTACCATTGTAGACCACGATCTTGTAAAGGCAAGACAAGTAGCTCAAGAGGTTAAAGAAAACATACGTGTAATTGCACAATAAAAAATTAGATATTATGAAAGTAGGAATCATAATGGGAAGCACTAGCGACCTGCCAGTAATGCAAGAAGCTATAGACTTCTTAAAAGAAATGAATATTGATACAGAAGTAGATATTGTGAGCGCACACCGCACACCAGAGAAGCTTTTTGATTATGGTAAAAATGCCCATACTCGCGGTATTAATGTGATTATAGCTGGGGCTGGAGGTGCTGCACACTTACCTGGAATGGTAGCTTCATTATCACCACTACCAGTAATAGGTGTTCCTGTAAAATCTCGTAACTCTATAGATGGATGGGATTCTGTCCTTTCCATATTACAAATGCCAGGAGGTGTACCTGTTGCAACTGTCGCGCTAGACGGAGCAAAAAATGCAGGTATTCTTGCTGCTCAGATTCTAGGGGCTAGAGATGGCGCAGTACAAGATAAAATAATAGCTTATAAAGAAGGGCTTAAGCAGAAGGTTATAGAAGGTGCAAAAAGCATTACATAGAAAAGACCACCTAAAAGGTGGTCTCTAACAATGCAGTATACTGGGAAATGATGACGTATTTATTAACCATTCTAAATATTAACCAAACCTTTTCTACACATTGATGGGGGAAATATCGTTTTAAACTAAAGTGAAAGTACTCTAGTTTTTTTCTATGTAAACAAACTTAAAAAATTCATTCTATTTATCGACAACATCACTACTTTTTTCGATAAAGTACATGTTTTCAAAAAATTACAAAATTAAAAGTCCATGTCGCTTACAAACAATCCGCTATTACAAGATTTTGATGAAGCTCCTTTTTCTTCAATTAAAGACGAGCATTTTAAGCCCGCCTTTGAAGAAGCAATACATTTAAGTCGTAAAGAAATAAACGATATCGCTACCAGCGACGAGCCTGCTACTTTTACAAATACCATCGCAGCCTTAGACTACGCAGGACAGCAACTAGATCGTATTTCAAGTATCTTTTTTAACTTAAATAGCGCCGAAACCTCTGAAGCTATTCAGAAAATAGCACAAGAAGTTTCTCCACTGCTTACAGCTTTTAGCAATGACATTACTCTTAACGAGCAGTTATTTGCTAGAATTCAAGATATATACGCTCAAAAGGACAGTTTAGACCTTACCGTAGAAGAAAAAACACTTCTCGATAAAAAATACAAGAGTTTCTCTCGAAATGGAGCCAACTTACCAGAGGATAAAAAATCCCGCTTACGCGAAATTGATACTGCGCTAGCACAATTAAAACTGAGTTTTGGCGAAAACATTCTAGCCGAAACAAACAGCTACGAGCTACATATCACCGATGAAAAAGATCTGGCAGGAATACCTGATAGTGCAAAAGAAGCATTTGCTGCCGAAGCTACTTCTAGAGAAAAGGAGGGTTGGATAGTAACACTTGATTACCCTAGCTACATTCCGTTTATGAAGTATGCAGATAATCGTGAGCTACGTAAGCAGCTATCACTTGCATTTGGGAGTAGAGCATTTAAAAACAACGAGCACGATAATCAAAAGAACACGCTGGAGATTGCAAATCTACGTCATGAGCGTGCACAGTTACTTGGGTATGCTACACACGCACATTTTGTACTAGAAGAGCGCATGGCAAAAACGCCAGAAAAAGTAATAAACTTTTTAAACGAATTGCTAGATAAAGCAAAACCTGCTGCCCAGAAAGAATTTGAACAACTAGAAAAATTTGCAAAAGAGCTTGATAACATCGACCGCTTAGAAAAGTGGGATGGTTCGTATTATTCTGAGAAGCTTAAGAAAAAACTTTTTAGCCTAGATGACGAGCAACTCAAACCTTATTTCAAGTTAGAAAATGTAATTGACGGAGTTTTTGAAATTGCGACACGATTGTTTGGACTTCAGTTTGAACAAGTATATGACGTAGATGTTTACCACAAAGAGGTGAAAACCTATCGTGTGACAGATGCAGATGGGAACTATGTTTCTTTATTTTATGCAGATTTCCACCCACGTAAAGGAAAACGTGGTGGAGCGTGGATGACTTCTTTTAAAGGTCAGAAAATAGAAAATGGTGTAAATGATCGCCCGCATATATCTAATGTATGCAACTTCACTCCTTCTACACCTAGCAAACCGTCATTACTCACATTTAATGAAGTGACTACGCTCTTTCACGAGTTTGGACACGGGCTACACGGTATGCTAGCAAATACTACCTACCCTAGCCTATCAGGGACTTCTGTGTACTGGGATTTTGTAGAGTTACCTAGCCAAGTGCTAGAGAACTGGTGTTATGAGAAAGAAGCTTTAGAGCTTTTTGCAACACATTATGAGACCGGTGAAGTAATCCCAATGGAATTAGTTCAAAAAATAAAAGATGCCGCTACCTTCCAAGAAGGAATGGCAACACTGCGCCAACTGAGCTTTGGCTTATTAGACATGTCATGGCATGGTGAAGATCCGAGTGGGATTAAGGATGTAAAAGCATTTGAAACAAAAGCGTTTGGAGATACTTCTTTATATCCTGACACTCCAGAGACGTGTATGAGTACAGCATTTGCACACATCTTTCAAGGAGGGTATTCTTCTGGATATTACAGCTACAAATGGGCAGAAGTACTAGATGCAGATGCGTTTGAATACTTTAAAGAAGAAGGGATTTTTAACAAAGATGTGGCAGCTAAGTTTAAGGATCACGTACTCTCAAAAGGAGGAACAGAGGACCCTATGATATTGTATAAACGTTTCCGTGGTCAAGAGCCTAAACCAGAAGCATTATTACGACGTGCAGGACTCATTTAAGTTCAAACATTAATCAGATTACAAAAGGAGCTCATTATATGGGCTCCTTTTTATTTTTCTCCTCAATCCACTTAGACATAAATTTGGTACTACGCATCGAGTGATGCAATAACATCTGCCCTGTAAAATTATTGAGTCGGCTGGTTTCTAGATTAGCCTTAAGAGTATTGATTCTTGTTATGAAACCTTCTTCAAAATTTACTTTTTGAAAATTTTTATTGATGATTTCTTTTCCTTGCTCCTGAGCTTTGCTCCAAACCAGCTCATCATTGTATAAGGTAATCGCCTCTCTTGCAAAAGTCGCATCATCGTCAGTTATGGCTCCACTCCACGGCAAACCTTGTTGCATTCCTTCTGCTCCTATTGTTGTGGTCACAGATGGGGTTCCACACCGCATCGCATCGATAAACTTTCCTTTTAAACCTGCCCCAAAACGTAGCGGAGCAAGTAATACACGTGCATTTAATATCACTTCATGCGCATCTTCTGCTCTTCCTTTTACAATAAATCCATCCTTCCTATTATGAAGTTGCATCACTTTTTCTGACGGATAAGCTCCATAGATATGTAACTCTGCAGCAGGAATTACTTTCCTAATTAATGGCCAGATATTCTTTTTGAGCGCTAGCGTAGCATCCCAGTTAGGGAGATGTATAAAATTACCTATCGCTATAAAATGTTGCCGCTCATTAAAAGGCTTAAAATTGGCTGGGGCTTTTGGTAACAAAAAAGGTACGTAATGTAAGAGTGAGCTAGGTACTTTAAAAAAGTCTTGCAATAATGCAATCTCTACTTGAGAAATCATTAATGTGAGATCACATCTATATATGGACGCTATTTCTCTTTTGGCAACATCAGACACAAGATCTTGTTCCCTGAAATCTCTATCCTCTTTTACTGCTTGCTGGCGTGCTTTTCTCAGGCAATGTAAATCTTCGGTGTCTAGTATTTTAATGGCTTCTGGACATTGTTCTGCGATGCGCCATCCAAATTGCTCTTCGGCCATAAATCGGTCAAAAAGGACGATATTGGGCTGGTACGCTTTCGCGAAAGCATTAAAAGATTCATCATTTACACGTATCTTTTGGGTAGTGATACCGAGCGTTTCTAGATCAAAAGCATTTTCTGAAACTCCCGCCGTGCTAGCATAAGTAATCTTCCAGCCCTTTGCTATCATTATATCTAATAGCTGCAACATCCTACTTCCCGCTGCCGAAGAGGTAGGCTCAACCCATACTGTAGAGATCACTAATACGTTCATAAAATCAAAAATACAGATAAGAATATTGCTTTGATTAAAAATATTCTTTCATTTATTATTGAAACTACAATAACATTCGTATATTTGATGTATGGAATTTAGTCAAGCAAAAAATAAGTTTATACAAACGTGGGGAGCCTTAGGATCTCAATGGGGAATTAATAAAACCATGGCGCAAATCCATGCACTATTGATGGTGTCACCAGAAGCACTTAGCATGGAAGATATCATGAGTGAGCTTCATATCTCACGCGGTAATGCGAGCATGAATTTACGTTCATTAATAGACTGGGGCATTATTTTTAAAGAATACAAAGCAGGAGAACGAAGAGAATACTTTGTAGCCGAAAGTAATATAGACGAGCTGGCAAGGAAGATTGCAAAGGAACGCAGCAAGCGAGAAATCAAACCAACGCTGAGAGTTTTAGAGGAAGTAAGCAATCTACAAGATACCGATTCTAAGGAAGCGGCTCACTTCAAAGCAAAAACAGCCGAGCTTCATGAGTTTGTCTCTAGAGCCGACAGCATGCTTGAAAAAATCACCGATTATAAAGAGAACTGGATTACTAAGACCATCTTAAAACTGATGAAGTAATACTTCTCAAACTCTACATAACAAGCACTGAAACATGTGCTTTTTATTGAATTAAATGTTTCATTCTTTTCTGAAAGTATAATATTATGGAAACCATCTACAAGATTAACAAAGTCATTGTAATCATTAACTTAATTCTAGCGTTAACCATATACTTTGGTATGCTGTTTTTACCTATTACTGGGATAGTACAAATAGCTTCTTTTGTTTACTTCTTATGCCATTGGAAAAACATCAATCCTAGATTAAAAAATCATTTTATTGGTTACGGGATATCAGTAGTAATTACACTATCTATCTTAAGTTGTATTAACTTTTTCAAATCTTCGAGTTTCTTTATTTGGATGCCTATGATTAGTGGAATTTGCCTTGCTATTTACTTTCTACTTCTTTCTAAATGGCAAATGGAGTATACATACACTCATCACAAACCTCAAAAATTTAATACTACATCATCATGAAAAAATTAATTATATCAGGTGGGAGAGGCTTTTTAGGGTCGCTCTTAACTGATTATTTCGGAAATAGCTTTGGTGAGATTGTTTTGCTTTCGCGAAAGCAAAAACCACAGCATAACAACGTGCGAACAGTATTATGGGACGCAAAAACATTCTCTGGCTGGGAGCGAGAATTTGAAGATGCAGATGTAGTTATTAATATGGCTGGACGCTCTGTAGACTGTCGTTATAATCAAAAAAACAAAGACCTCATCATGAACTCGCGTGTAGATACTACCACGATTATAGGCAAGGCAATTGCACAATGCAAAAATCCTCCTTCCACCTGGCTCAATTCATCTACAGCGACTATATATCGTCACTCGCTAGATAAGGAAATGACCGAACGCACTGGAGAAATAGGCACTGGATTTTCTGTAAGCGTGGCAAAAGCATGGGAAGATGCATTGTTCTCAAGCACGACGCCGCAAACGCGTAAGATTGCGTTGCGCACATCTATCGTGCTGGGCAAAAATGGCGGAGCCTTGCAACCAATTAAAAAAATCACCCAACTAGGACTAGGAGGAAAACAAGGTGATGGGAAGCAAAAATTCAGTTGGATTCATGAAGAAGACTTTTTACGTAGTCTTGACTTTCTAATCAATCATTCCCATATAAAAGGACCAATTAATATAGTGGCACCAAAGCCAACGACAAATGCACATCTTATGTCCATTGATGCGTGATACTCTTAGAATACCTTTTGGCATCCCTTCTCCTAAACCAGCGCTAGAAGTGGGCGCCTTTGTTATAAGAACAGAAACCGAATTATTACTTAAAAGCCGAAATGTAATCCCAGAACGATTACTAGAAGAGGGTTTTACATTTAAGCACGACCAACTAGACAAGGCTTTAAAAGATTTATTAATATGACCACTATACGCCTCACAACTAAAATAAATGCCTCTATAAAGAATGTCTTTGATAGATCACGTGATATTAATTTTCACAAAAAATCTGCGTCACAAACGCAAGAAAAGGTAATAGGTGGCATAACATCTGGACTTATAAATAAGGGGGAAACTGTTACTTGGCAAGGCAAACACTTAGGATTACGGCTTACTCATCAGAGTCTCATCACTGAACTTGAGTCGCCTAGTTATTTTGTGGATGAAATGGTAAAGGGCAATTTCAAAAACTTTAAACATGAACATTACTTTAAAGAAATGGGCAACACAACAGTAATGACAGATGTACTTTCATATAAAGTTCCTTTTAGCTTCATAGGAGAAATTTTTGACTACTTATTCATAAAAAGACACCTTACTCACTTTTTGCAAATACGTAATCAGGCTATAAAAAATAGTTTTTCCTGAATAAATTGAGTGACAAAAACATCTATTCCTACATAAGATCTCATCCCTTGATTATTCTAAAAATCAATATGCTAATCAGTTTTATGTTATTTTTGAAAAAATATACGACAGATTACTTATGTCCACTAACCAAATAGACCCCACAAAATGGGTAGACCAGTACTCGGACTACCTATTTAATTATACCATCGCCCGCGTGAATGATCGCGACATGGCAAGAGACTTAATTTCTGAGACTTTTCTCGCAGGTCTTAAGTCAATGAAAAACTTTAAAGGAGAAGCTACAGAACGCACGTGGCTCATTTCCATTTTAAAGCGTAAAATCATTGATCACTACCGCAAGACAAACTCTAAGAAAGGAAAGGCAGAAGTACATATTAACTATAAAGATGACGAAAGCGAGGGCGACTGGCTAGAAGAGCGCGTTGCAGACCCCTTTGACAAAACTGCAGAGGATAGTATAGAAAATGAAGAACTAGGCGAGGCTATTTTTAACTGCTTAGGTAAATTACCAGAAAAGCAAGCTCGCATTTTTAAGATGAAAACAATAGACGACTTTGATACTGAAGCAATTTGTAATGAATTTGATATTACTCCGTCTAACTTTTGGGTAATTATCCACAGAGCCCGTACAGCCATGGCAAGTTGTATGGAGAAAAATTGGCTATAAGTATCTAAAAAAATAAAAGTAAAAAAAATGAAATTTAAAACTGAATGTCAAGAGGCTAACCACATCTGCGACAAGAACCAGTATAAAGAAGCTTCCTTGCTAGAAAAGATAAAACTAAGCTTTCATCTTATCTACTGTAGAGCTTGTAGAAAATATTCTGCACGTAATGGAAAACTTAGTAAAGCTATAAAAAATCCATCGGTAGAAACAGTTTCTATGTCTGAAAAAGAACTCATGAAGCAACGCCTTCAAGAGCAACTTAAGCAAGTAAATAATTAAATAACAACGATAGACCTAACCAAAGTAGTGGGATTCCCTCTACCCAAAAGGATGTAAAATAACTCTTAGCTGAAGTACGCTTTCGCGAAAGCATAATGCAAACCACTACCACTACAACAATTATTGAGTGTGTAATTAACATCAGCATAGATAAGTCGTCCTTTAAGAAGTCTAGAATTAAAAATAAGAAAAGCCAAATCACACCAATGATTTTGGCTTTTTTTATGCCTACTACTTGAGGTAATGTACGTAAAGAGGCGAGGTCATAACTCGTATCTCTTATCTCAAATGGAATCATGAGAGCGATTACAAAAAGAAAGCGTTGTACACAAACAATCCACACATCCCAATACATCGAGAGACCTTGCTCTAGGACTGGTAATAACACCGTCACTCCTGCCCATACAAGACCTATGATGTAGATTTTCACACCAGAGATGCTTCTCAAATTCCCCTTATTATTATCTGTGCTTGTTGCTGGGAGAAAAAATGGAACTGCATACAGTAGCGTGATTAACCCCAAAATACCACAAGCCACCCACACTTCTAGTGGCAAAGAAAAAGCAGTGATCATCATACCAACCCCACAAAAAACAGAAAAAACTTGTATCGATTTTAATGATTTTGCTAGACTTCGATGGTGTAAACCAGCTATTTCGGCATATTTAACAAAATTATAGCCAGTCACTGTGCTAAAAAACAAAAATGCGAGCAACTCGTAATTAACGTTTATGTCTAAAGATAAGCAAGTCACCCACCCTAATGCAACTACGGCTAAGCTCACGTGGATACTACTGTTTATATAAAAGTCAAAAACACGTTTAAACAACTGCATTAGACAAAAATACTACAACTGTTAATAAGGTTGCATTTCGGTTGAAAACATTAGCTCGCTATGAGGCAAATAAGTCGTAAAAATCGATTTCGTTGCCTTATTTTTGTTCCACCTAAAAATATTCAATACGATGAATACAGATTCGTTTGCATTACGCCATATAGGCCCGCGTAGAAGTGATCTTAACGAGATGCTTAAAACCGTAGGCGCTGAAACTATTGAGCAACTCATTTTTGAGACCATTCCTGATAACATTAGACTTGAGAACAACCTTACGCTAGACCCTGCGCTAAGCGAGCATGAGTTTGCTGCACATATCACAGCACTGTCTAATAAAAACAAAGTTTTTAGATCTTTTATAGGTCTAGGATACAACCAAGCGATTACACCAGCGGTAATACAGCGTAATATTCTAGAAAATCCGGGATGGTATACGGCTTACACGCCTTACCAAGCAGAGATTGCTCAAGGACGACTAGAAGCATTACTTAACTACCAGACCATGATCACAGATCTCACAGGTATGGAACTTGCAAATGCATCTTTACTTGACGAGTCTACCGCAGCTGCAGAAGCAATGGCATTGCTATTTTCTGTACGTAGTCGTGATCAGAAAAAGGCAGACGTAAATAAATTCTTTGTATCTGAAGAGATTTTACCTCAAACGCTTTCTTTATTACAAACTCGTGCAACACCAATAGGTGTAGAACTAGTAGTAGGAGATCATGAGGAATTTAATTTTTCTAATGAGTTCTTTGGAGCCATCTTACAATATCCAGGTGTATCTGGTAAAGTATTTGACTATGCAGGTTTTGTAGCAAATGCAAATGCAGCAGATATTAAAGTAGCTGTAGCAGCAGATATATTGAGCCTGGTAAAACTGCGCGCTCCAGGAGAATTTGGAGTAGACGTTGTAGTAGGTACTACACAACGCTTTGGTATTCCATTAGGTTACGGAGGTCCTCACGCGGCATATTTTGCCACTAAGGAAGCATATAAAAGAAGCATACCAGGTCGTATCATTGGAGTAACAAAAGACACTGATGGTAAGCGTGCCCTACGTATGGCGCTTCAAACACGTGAGCAACACATCAAGCGTGATAAGGCAACTTCAAACATCTGTACTGCACAGGTATTACTTGCTGTGATGGCGGGAATGTACGGGGTATATCACGGTCCAGAAGGATTAAAAAATATTGCAAATAAAGTGCACAACACTGCAGCTACGGTAGCAGATGCACTTGAACAACTAGGATTGTATCAAACTAACGAGAGTTATTTTGACACTATCCAAATAAAAGCAGATGCTTCCAAAGTAGCTGCCGTAGCGCAAGAAATGGAAATCAACTTCCATTACCCAGACGCAGAGACTGTAGCAATCTCTATACATGAAGCTACCACCTTACAAGATGTAAATGATATCGTTTCCGCTTTCGCGAAAGCGTACTCAAAAGAAACTATCGTTGTATCTGAAATTGCCGAAGGAAACGCGATTCCTGCAAGTGTAGCTCGTGAGACTTCATTCTTACAGCTTCCAGTTTTTAACAGCTATCATTCTGAAACAGAATTGATGCGTTACATCAAAAAATTAGAGCGTAAAGATTTATCATTAAATCACTCAATGATATCTCTAGGTTCTTGTACGATGAAGCTTAATGCAGCGTCTGAGATGTTACCACTTTCTGATCCGCAGTGGGGGAATATGCACCCATTTGCACCATTAGATCAGGCAGAAGGATACCAGACTATGCTTAAAAAACTTGAAGATCAACTTACGGAGATCACTGGTTTTGCAGGTACATCACTACAACCTAACTCTGGCGCCCAAGGAGAATATGCTGGACTTATGGTAATACGTGCATACCACGAATCTCGCGGAGATAGCCACAGAAATATCTGCCTTATACCATCTTCTGCACACGGAACAAATCCTGCAAGTGCGGTAATGGCTGGTATGAAAGTAGTAGTTACAAAAGCACTAGAAAACGGAAACATCGATGTAGATGATTTACGTGAAAAAGCAGAAAAGCATAAAGACAATCTCGCTGCACTTATGATCACATACCCATCTACGCATGGAGTATATGAAAGTGCTGTAAAAGAAATCACATCACTCATACATGAGCATGGTGGTCAAGTATATATGGATGGTGCAAACATGAATGCACAAGTTGCCCTTACAAACCCAGGAGCAATTGGTGCAGATGTATGTCACTTAAACTTACACAAAACGTTTGCTATTCCTCACGGAGGTGGTGGCCCAGGAGTAGGACCTATATGTGTTGCAAAACAACTAGTTCCTTTCTTACCTACTAACCCAGTAGTTACTACTGGCGGTGAGCAGGCGATTACAGCAATAAGCGCAGCTCCATGGGGATCTGCACTTGCATGTCTTATATCTTACGCATACATCACTATGCTAGGTGAGCCAGGATTGCGTCACTCTACAGAGTATGCCATTCTTAATGCAAACTACATCAAAGAGCGTCTTGACGGCGCTTATCAATGTTTATATGTAGGAGAACGCGGTCGTGCTGCACATGAGATGATTATAGACTGTCGTCCATTTAAAGCTCATGGAATCGAGGTTACAGATATCGCAAAGCGTCTTATGGATTATGGTTTCCACGCTCCTACGGTTTCTTTCCCAGTAGCAGGAACTATGATGATAGAACCTACAGAGAGTGAAAGCAAAGAGGAACTAGATCGTTTTTGTGAAGCGATGCTTTCTATCAGAAAGGAAATAGACACAGCAAGTTCTGATGAGCCTAACCACATCATGAAGAATGCTCCGCATACCCTAGCAATGCTTACCGCAGACACTTGGGAGTTCACATATTCTCGAGAGCAAGCAGCTTACCCACTAAGCTACGTTGCAGAAAACAAATTCTGGCCTACTGTGCGTCGTGTAGATGACGCTTATGGTGATCGTAATTTAATATGTACTTGTGCTCCTATTGAGGAATACATGGAAGCATAAATGCACAATAATTGAAACATCTATTATTTTGATAAAAAATCGTCAAAATTGAGATGATCTCACTAAGTAAAGGTCAAAATCTAGTATTTTGACCTTTGCTATTTTATACATACATCAAGATTAATTTAATAACGGTAAAGTTCTCGCCGATAAGTAGCCAAAATCAGCTAATTATTATGGATTTCACAAAATAAGTAGGAACAGTAATCATCTCGGGCATTCCCATTCTGTTTCATTAACTTTACCTCCTTTCAAAATACCCTATATGGCAATTAAAATAACAGGTCTAGGCAGCTACATCCCAGAAGTCGTTACAAAAAATGACAATTTTCAAAAACATCAATTTTTGAACATGGACGGCTCTGCCATTACATCTGAAAATGGTATTATCATAGAGAAATTTAAAGCGATTACTGGCATTTCAGAACGACGTTATGCACCTGCTGGCATGCAATCCTCAGATATGGGAACGCAAGCAGCACTAAACGCTATTAAAGACTCAGGAGTAGATTCTGAAACATTAGACTACATTATATGCGCTCACAATTATGGTGACGTGCAAAAAGGATCAAACTTTAGCGATATTGTACCTAGTCTTGCATCACGTATTAAACACAACTTACGTATTCAAAACCCTAAGTGCGTTGCATATGATATTCTCTTTGGATGTCCAGGCTGGATAGAGGGTGTAATTCAAGCACAAGCTTATATCAAGGCAGGAATGGCCAAGAAATGTCTTGTAATTGGTACTGAGATGCTTTCTCGCGTGGTAGATGATCACGACAGAGACAGTATGATTTATAGTGATGGTGCTGGAGCATCTATCATTGAGCAAGATGATAGTGACACTGGCATATTATCTTTTGAGACAGCTACATTCACTTATGATGAGGCATATTTTCTTTTTAACGGATCTTCTTATAACACCGAAGCAGAACAGCAAACTAAGTACATAAAAATGTATGGTCGCAAGATTTATAACTTTGCGCTTACACAAGTACCTCAAGCCATGAAAACATGCCTTGAGAATAGTGGCTGTACAATAGCAGACATTAAGAAAATATTTATTCATCAAGCAAACGAAAAGATGGATGAGGCAATCGTAAGTCGTTTTTATAAACTTCACGACTTAGAAATGCCTGAGCATATCATGCCTATGAGCATAAATACATTAGGTAATAGCTCTGTTGCGACGGTTCCTACAGTATTTGACTTAGTGCGTCAAGGAGCTCTAGAAAATCACGAAATCAACAAAGGTGATGTCGTTATTTTTGCAAGTGTAGGTGCTGGAATGAACATCAACGCCATGGTATATCGCTACTAATAAAAGAAGCAACAAGGCTCTTTTCAAGTGTTACTAACTGTAAATCTTTATTAAACGTGTACGAAAACACTTTTCCAAACAAACGGTACAAGCACACCATCGACTTTCTCAAGGAAGTAATTCCTAATACAAATGAGCATATTCTTGATCTTGGTGTACGTAATCCATTTGTTGAATTTATGGAACGTGAAGGATACACTGTACAAAATACGTCGGGAGAAGATCTGGATATAGACACGGGTGCTGTACAAGAGTCAGACGCTTCGGTGATAACTGCTTTTGAGATTTTTGAACACCTACTCGCCCCCTTCAATGTCTTGCGTGATATAAAAGCAGATAAAATTGTAGCCAGTATACCCTTAAAATTATGGTTCTCCCCTGCCTATCGTTCTAAAACAGATATGTGGGACAGACATTATCATGAGTTTGAAGATTGGCAATTTGACTGGCTTTTTGAAAAAGCGGGCTGGGAAATTAAGAAACGTGAGAAGTTTACAAATCCCGTTAAAAAAATAGGCATAAGGCCACTACTTAGAATGATTACTCCCCGCTATTACTTGATTTACGCCGAACGCAAATCATAATGAATTTCTACATCGTCATACCTTGTCACAATGAGGCCGAGTTTATAAAACAAACACTAGACTCTTTAGTTGCACAAACATTGCCCCCCAAAAAGGTAGTTGTGGTCAATGATCAAAGTACAGATGATAGTGAGCAGATAATTTCCGCTTTCGCGAAAGCGCACTCTTTCATAGAACTGCTCAATACAACCAGCAGCGATATACATCTACCTGGCAGTAAAGTAATACAAGCCGTTCAAAAAGGTATAAACACGCTTGATGAAGACTATGATATCTTTTGCAAATTTGATGCAGATCTTATTTTTCCTGTAAATTACCTAGAGACCATTGCCCAAGAATTTGAAAAAAATCCTCGTATCGGAATGGTTGGCGGATTTTGTTATGTTGAAAAAAATGGAGATTGGGTCCTTGAAAACCTAACTAACAAAGACCATATACGTGGTGCACTTAAAGCGTATAGAAAAGAATGTTTTAAAGAAATAGGCGGTCTGAAACCAGCAATGGGATGGGACACCATCGATGAGCTTCTTGCAAAATATTATAACTGGCAGGTTATCACAAACGACACCCTGCATGTAAAACACCTGAAACCAACAGGCAATACCTACAACAAAGCAGCACAATTCAAACAAGGAGAAGCATTCTATGGAATGAGATACGGCTTTTGGCTCACTTTGATAGCCTCAATCAAGCTAGCAAATCGTAAAGGAAACCTGCTTTTAACTAATGATTATTTGCTTGGATATTTTCGCGCAAAGCGATCTAAAAAAAATCATCTTGTAAGTGCACAAGAAGGCACATTTATAAGAAACTTACGATGGAAAGGAATAAGATCTAAGCTTGGTATCTAATTCTTAACCTAATCTTTAAAATTGTCACTGAGACATTAATTACTTTTGCTTAAATTTTTACTACAATGAATATACAGTCTATATCAAAATATCTATCGCTATGTGTAATAGGTATGACCATATCTTGTGCATCTGTAAGCAGTACCGCACAAAATAAAAAACCTAAGAACATTATACTTATGATAGCAGATGGTACTGGTTTGAGCCAGATTTCTGCTAGTCAATATTACAACACGCAGCCGTCAAATTATGATCGTTTTAAAACGATAGGACTCATTAAAACTTCTTCGGCTAGTGATTTGATTACAGACTCGGCTAGTGGAGCTACGGCTTTTTCTACAGGTTTAAAAACTTATAATGGAGCTATTGGAGTTAATACAGACACCATCGCTGCACCAACTATTCTTGAAGATCTGGAAAAAAGAGGTTTTGCTACAGGTGTTATAGCAACTTCAACCATCACTCATGCAACCCCTGCAAGTTTCTATGCTCATCAAAAGTTTAGAAAGATGGAGTTAGAAATTGCCGAAGACATCGTCAACTCTGGCGTTGACTTTTTTGCTGGTGGAGGACGCAAATATTTTGAAAATAGAGAAGATGGAAATAATCTCGTAGCAACACTTGAATCTAAGGGGTACGAAATGTATTTAGACAGACTAGATCCAGCGTTATCAATGAAAAAAGATAAAAATTATGGTTTCTTACTAGCAGACAGTGGAATGCCTAAATTTTTAGATGGTCGCGGTTCTTTTTTATATGATGCTACTCAACTTGGCATCAAGAAACTTTCTCAAAACAAGAAAGGTTTTTTCTTAATGGTAGAAGGTTCTCAAGTAGATTGGGGCGGACATAATAACGACAGCGAGTATTTAATAAGCGAACTAATAGACTTTGACACGGTGATAGGTCAAGTGCTTGATTATGCTGAGAAAGATGGCAACACACTCGTTATTGTAACTGCAGATCATGAGACGGGCGGATTTACACTAGCATCAAAAGCGGGAGATTATAACACGATAGAACCATCATTTTCTACAGGTGGGCACAGTGCTACGATGGTGCCAGTTTTTGCTTATGGTCCTGGTGCTTCTGAGTTCATGGGAATCTATGAGAATACTGCTATTCATACCAAAATGAAAAAATTACTCAAACAGCAGTAGTCATAAACCTATCTTAAATACTATTTTAACAATCGTATTAATACCTACATTAGCCACTTAAACACAGTCAATGTCATACCTACACTCTATAGGTGAGTATTTCTTAATGATAAAAAACACCTTTGTAAAACCTACAAAGGGTAGAGTGTTGCGTGATCTTATTTTTAAGGAAATTGACGATTTGATTATAGGCTCTCTTGGTATTGTTGCATTTATCTCCTTTTTTGTAGGAGCCGTTGTTGCTATACAAACAGCGCTTAACCTTACCAATCCGTTATTACCAAAATCACTCATTGGGTTTGCAGCAAGACAATCCATAATACTAGAGTTTGCTCCTACTTTTGTGTCAGTAATTATGGCTGGAAAAGTAGGATCTTTTATCACTTCTAGTATAGGTACAATGCGCGTGACAGAACAGATAGATGCTCTAGAAGTTATGGGTATCAACTCCTTAAACTACCTCATCTTCCCGAAGATTGTAGCAATGTGCATCTACCCATTCTTAATCGCAATAGGAATGTTTTTAGGAGTCATAGGCGCATATACGGCAGCTGTTTATGGAGGTTTTGCACCTAGTAATGACTTTTTATCAGGACTTCAACAAGATTTTATTCCTTTTCAGCTTTTCTACGCATTTTTTAAGACGTTCTTATTTGCATTTTTACTAGCTACTATTCCCGCATACCATGGATACTACATGCGTGGCGGCGCTTTAGAAGTAGGTAAAGCAAGTACAACTTCGTTTGTATGGACCAGTGTTGCTATTATTCTCGTAAACTTTATAGTCACTCAATTATTATTAAGCTAGATGATAGAAGTAAAAGAAATACGAAAGTCATTTGGTGACAACGAAGTTTTAAAAGGCTTCTCAACCAAGTTTGAATCTGGTAAGACTAACCTTATCATAGGTACTTCTGGATCTGGTAAAACGGTATTCTTAAAAACTATGCTAGGCCTTTTTAAGCCCGACAGTGGACAAATAATTTATGACGGTAATCCATACTCACAACTTGACGATGAGCATCAACGAGAGCTTAGAGAGCAAATAGGGATGGTTTTTCAAGGTAGCGCCTTGTTTGACTCAATGACTGTGGAAGAGAACATCGCTTTCCCGCTCAAGATGTTTACAAAGATGAAAAAGAAAGAACGCATAGAAAGAGCAAATGTGGTCATCAACCGCGTTAATCTAGAAAATGCAAACCACAAGCTACCTTCAGAAATATCTGGAGGAATGCAAAAGCGTGTCGCTATCGCAAGAAGTATCGTAAACAATCCAAAATATCTTTTTTGTGATGAGCCTAACTCTGGGTTAGATCCTAATACTGCTACCGTAATTGATAATCTCATTAGAGAGATTACCATTGAGCAAAATATCACAACCATCATCAACACTCATGATATGAATTCTGTGATGGAAATAGGAGATCATATTGTATACCTTCAGAAAGGACACTTAGCCTGGGAAGGAACTAAAGATGAAATTTTTAAAACAGATAATGAGGACGTAACCAACTTTGTGTATTCCTCAAATCTTTTTAAAATGGTACGAGAAGCACAAAACTCTTAGAAGTTACGCTTTCGCGAAAACGTACTTATTACCTTAAGCAATATCAATAGCCGGTTAACAGTCTCTCTCACATACTGAAATAAAGTATGTTATTTTTTACTCCACACATTACCATTTACAACTACAGTATCAAGACTAAAACGCTCTTTCATCCATTGTCCGAGCTTCTGTTGTTGTTTATCTCTAACGCTTTGCGATAAGCTATCTGCCCACTCTACTCGCACTACCGTTAAGGTATCAATCCCTCCAGAAAAGTCTGTAGTAATCTCTGTAGCGTAACCAAATCGCTTAAGACCATCATAATTAATCTTTGCCTCATTGCGCATAGAAGCAAATGGCAGTGCTGTGCCTCTGAGCTGTGTGACCTCATTCTCTAAAAGACGTATTTGCTCATCCTTAGAACTCATTGCTTCTTGATTTTTTACATATAGATCCTCAAGAATACCAGAACGAACCTCAGTACTTAATCTTGCTGCCAGCTCACCACTTTGATCTGCCCCTTGATGCACAACTAAAGTACAATTCTCGCAGTCTTCGGTCTTTTTAAACTCATCCTCCCATTGAGCAATAAGGTTTTGAGGTACTAACTTCCCTATGAGATAAATATCAATGCGGCGCTTCTCGGCATCATCGGTTTCTTTTACAATTTCTGCTCCTTCGTATTTAATTGTATTTGTAACAAAGGCCTTTGCTTTAGTTATAAAAATTTGCTGATTAAGCAGTCTTAAAAACGTCCATACACTTGGCACTAAAACGAGTATAGCAATAAGCGTTGCCATACGTGTAGTACGCTTTCTATTTTTCTGGTTTGCATATTTAACCAGCGGAAACTTAAGAAGTTTTGATACTGTAAACGTCGCTAGCGCTATAAACACAGCGTTAATGGAGAAAAGATATAATGCTCCTAACGCCCAGTAAAGTCCTTCGCTATTTCCTATTATAGATTGAGAAAGTCCATACCCTACTGTACATAAAGGCGGCATTAAGGCAGTAGCAATAGCAACACCAAATATTACACTCGCTATGGTTCCAGACTTGGTCTTTGCAACAATAAGTGCAAGACCACCAAAAATCGCAATAAATACATCAAGAATAGTAGGCCAAGTACGCGCCATCAATTCTGGCGTTACTTCTTTAACCGGTGATAAACTAAAATATAAGGTAGCTGTAAGCACACTTAGCACTATCATCACTGCAAGGTTTACAAATGATCGCTTCATCATGATAGCGTCATTTATAGCTATAGAAAGACCTATACCAACTATAGGCCCCATAAGCGGGCTTATAAGCATGGCACCTATTACTACAGCGGCACTACTTACATTGAGCCCAATACTCGCAACAAAAATGGAAAAAATGAGAATCCACGCGTTATGCCCCTTAAAAGGTATGTCTTTACGAATAGCCTCTACCGTGGTAGATCTATCTGTATCTTCTCTTATATCAAGAAGGTCACTTAAGAACTCTTTTATGCTTTGCCAGAGACCCTTTGCCTCATCTCTCATATCCTCGTTAGGATCAATATTGAGTTCGCTGGGCTTTGGATCTGGATTTGCCCCTATATTATCTTTGTTTTCCACTATCCTAAGTTATTACCAAATTTAGATTGCACCTCATTGCGTATTTCTTTAATGTCTTGTTCTTTACTTTTAGGCACAATAACGAGAACATCTTCTTTTTCGACGATAATATAATCTTTAAGTCCGTCTACTACTACCACTTTATTACTTGCAGTTCTAATGATATTTCCTGAGGTATTTGTTGTGATGATACGCGCATTTACAACTGCATCCTTTCCAGAATCTCCCTCCATTTTATCATAGAGAGATCCCCAAGTACCTAGATCATTCCAATCAAAAGTTGCTGGAACCACTTTTACATTTTGATGCTTCTCCATCACTCCAAAATCGATACTTATATTTTCTGCTTTTGGATATGCCTCATTTATAAAATCCTGCTCTTCTGGCAGATTGTACACCTCATTACCCTCGTTAAGTAAATTGTACATCTCTGGTAAGAAAGATTTAAAACTGTTTACAACCGTTTTTACGCTCCATATAAACATTCCTGCGTTCCAGAGATATTCTCCACTGGCAACAAATTCCTTAGCAGTAGGATAGTCCGGTTTTTCTGTAAAACGTTTTACCGCTTTCGCGAAAGCGTTATCACTTTTATCATAGTTTATATAACCATATCCAGTATTAGGAAAGCTAGGCTGTATACCTAATGTTACAATGGTCTCTTCTTGTTGTGCTGCATCAAAAGCTTTCTGAAGATCTTCAACAAAGGCATCTTCATCTTCTATCCACGCATCACTAGGGGCGACGACCATCACGGCATCTGGGTTTTCTTTCTCCACCTTTAATGCAGAAAGAAGAATACACGGTGCTGTGTTGCGCATAGCTGGCTCAAGTACGATGTTTTTTTGTTTGATAGAAGGCAATTGCTCTTTTACAAGATCATTATAATCTGTATTAGTTAGTATGAGAATTTGGTCTTCTGGAACAATCTTAGCTAGACGATTAAATGTCTTTTGCAACAAGGTTTCCCCAGTGCCTAGCATATCATGAAACTGCTTTGGAAATGATTGTGTGCTCACTGGCCAGAACCTTGAACCTACTCCTCCTGCCATTAACAATGCGTAATAATTCTTAGTGTTCTCCATACTATTTAATCTATGATTTCTACCTCGGCGTTAGGCTGAAATAGATATGTTCTACCTGTACTTATCTCTATACATTCATAACGTTTTACACGCTTTCTGCCTTTTTTAAATATTTTCCCATTATAAATCTTGAATGTAGATCCCGTGGGCAACTCAAATATATAATTTTTATTACTAGGTGGGTCATAGTTCTTTAGCGCTACAGAAAGATGAGCATCTGTATCACTACTCGCTCTAGGATTTTTAAAATGTCGCGCTAAATAAGGTAATAAATCTACTGGAAATATTTCTGGTCTTATAAAAGGTAACATCAGGTATTGAAAAGTATGTTTCCATTCTTTACCATGAGGCTTGATTGCTCTACCATATTTTTTAAAAGCAACTAGATGCGCTATTTCATGAACTAAAGTGACTAAAAACCTGTATTTATTGAGACTTACGTTTACTGTGATTTGGTGCTGCCCATCTGCAAGTATTCTATAATCCCCGTGTCTTGTTACTCGTTCATTTACAATCTTGAGATAAACAGCATGCTCTTTTATCAAAGCAAAGACAGGAGCAGCCGCTCTTTCTGGAATATATTTTTTGAGGACTTCTACCACGTAAATTACAAATCGTTTTAAAGATCACTTACCACTTACGGTGTACTAGCAGAAACCTGCAATACTTTACCGTTATAGAACTGATTTCCTGTTAAGGCAAAATTAGACAGATAATCTGCCATTTGCATAGCCGTTAAGGGCGCCTCATAGCCAGGAAATGCTTCTTCTAACATTTCTGTCTGCACGGCACCTAGAGCCAGTACATTAAATGTTATGCCCTGTTCCTTATATTCTTCGGCTAAGAGTTCGCTCCATGTAATAACCGCTCCTTTACTTGAGCTATATGCAGCTAGACCCGGAAACTTCATGCTTCCTTGGATTCCGCCCATACTAGACACCGTTACTACATGTGCACCAGCTGTCATATATGGAAGTACCGTACGCGTTAACTCGGCAACGCCAAACACGTTTACTTTGTACACCATTTCAAAATCTGCAACGGTAGTCTCTGCAAATGGCTTATTAAGTAAAGCACCCGCATTATTTATGAGCACATCTACTCCTTCCCAATCACTTTCAATAAAATCTATGACTTTTTGAAAATGTGATTGGTCTGTAATATCAAATGGAAAAGCAGTGAGATTCTGTAAATTTAAATCTGCACAAGGAGTATGCTTTCGCGAAAGCGCAAGTACTTGGTGCCCTTCTTTTGCAAACTTCTTTGCAAGCTCAAAACCTATCCCTCTACTCGTACCTGTAATTATGATTCTTTTCATTAGTTCATTTTAATCTCTTTGTTAGGGCTATTTGCCATTCCCGTGATCCCTGGGATTAACTTTTTAATAAGTCCTTCCATAAAGTCGATATCCATTTTATCTGCTTCATCACCTACGCCATGATAGTGATCATAATTTGTAAAGTCAAATGAAGAAATAGTATGTGCAGGAATATTAAAATCTAAAAAGAAAGGATAGTTATCACTACGCTTGAAAAGATTAAATTCTTTTGCCTTTGGAAGAAAACCAACAACCTTTTCTCCTGCATATTGATTGAATTTTTCTGCAAAGTTAGATTTTTCATAACCTGAGGCATATAACGAGTGATCTTTACCCACCATAGGCACTCCTACCATCTCAATACTGATCATCGTGTATAAATCAATACCCGCAGCCTTGAGCCTGCTAGATAAGTCTTTTGACCCCAACAAACCTTTTTCCTCGGCAGAATAAAGAGTAAATATAATGGTACGTTTATTACTTTTTGCTTTAGTAAAATGATCTGTAAGCGCAAGTACCGTAGTGGTACCAGCAGCATTATCGTTTGCTCCGTTTGCTATGGTATCATCACCAACAGCTTTTGCAGTACCAATATGATCATAATGTGCGCCTATGATAATTACCTCATCTTTGAGCTCCGGATCATTTCCTTCCAGCACGCCTACAATATTAAATGCCTCAACACCATTTGCGTCAAACGGATCACGATAATTCTCAAAATAAGGTTTTATTCCAGCGTCTTTAAAGCGAGCTTCTATAAACTGTGCCGCCATCTCAATTCCTTTACTTCCCGTATCACGACCTTGAAGCTCATCTGAAGCTAGAAACTCCATCGTGCTTTTTACAGACTTCATTTTTTTGATGTCTGGCATAACCATCGTTACTTGGCTCGCTGGTGCAGTACTCACGTTTTCTCCCTTTACACCTACTAAAGGAGCGGGTGACCCACAGCCCACTAAAACAAGGGCTCCTACTAATACTAAGATATTTTTCATAAAGCTAAAGATAAAAAAACCCACGCAGTTGCGTGGGTTTATCATTCTATATTTGTTATTGACTACGCCAGCATTAATACTGGGTTTTCAATATACGTTTTAAGTGTTTGTAAAAATTGTGCTCCAGTTGCACCATCTACAGTACGGTGATCACAAGCAAGTGTAAGCTTCATAGTGTGTCCCACAGCAAGCTTTCCATCTTTTACCACAGGCTTCTCTACAATTGCTCCTACAGATAGGATAGCAGAGTTAGGCTGATTAATAATTGAAGTAAAATCTGTGATACCAAACATTCCTAAATTTGAAATAGTGAAGGTAGAACCTTCCATTTCTGGAAGAGTAAGCTTCTTATCACGTGCTTTTCCTGCTAGTACTTTTACCTCTGCATTAATTTGCTGCAATGTCTTTTCATTTGCAAATTCTACAACAGGGACAACAAGACCATCTGGAACTGCTACCGCTACACCAATATGTACATGGTGATTGAGACGCATTTTATCATCAAACCACTGAGAGTTTACTTGCGGATGCTGTTTTAATGCGATAGACGTTGCTTTAATGATCATATCATTAAAAGATACTTTTGTATCTGGTAGTGCATTAAACTGCTTACGGAAGCTCATCATATTCTCCATATTGAACTCTACGTTCAAGTAGTAATGAGGCGCTGTAAACTTAGATTTACCAAGTCCGCGAGCGATTGCTTTACGCATTTGAGAGTTTTCAATCTCTTCAAAACTCTCTTCACCTGTAGCAACAAATTGCTGCACTCCTGCTCCAGAAGATTGACTAGCACCAGGTGTGAAGTTTTCAACATCGCTTTTTACGATACGTCCATTTTCACCAGAACCTTTTACTTGCGCTAGGTTTATTCCTTTCTCCTCTGCTATTTTCTTTGCTAGTGGAGAAGCAAATATGCGTCCTCCGTTAGTATTTGTTGCAGGTTTTGAAGAACCAGAAGCAGAGCTTGTATTATTATCTTTCTTAGGCGCTGCCTTTGGAGCATCTGCCTTTTTATCAGCTTTTGGAGCCTCTTTCTTTTCTTCTTTCTTTGGAGCTTCTTTTTTAGTAACTCCGCCGCTTTTTACCACGCCAGAAACATCTGTTCCTTCTGGGCCTATGATTGCAAGTAGCGCATCAACATTTGCCGTCTCACCTTCATTAATACCTATGTGTAATAAAGTACCAGACTGGAATGATTCAAACTCCATAGTCGCCTTGTCGGTTTCTATTTCAGCAAGAATATCTCCCTCTTCCACTTTATCACCTATGGCTTTTAACCAAGTAGCAACTGTCCCTTCCTCCATCGTATCAGACAGACGTGGCATAGTTACTACGACAACTCCTTCAGGAATATCTGATCCAGCATCGGCAGATTCTTCTTCATCAGAAGATTCGTCATTGGCTTTATCTTGAGCTGCAGTCTCTTCTTTCTCATCAGAAGATGATGCTTGGTCTTCTCCACTTTTCGCGGAAGCGTCACCACCATTTAATAACCCAGAAATGTCTTCTCCTTCTTCACCAATGATAGCTAAAAGAACATCAACTTTTGCGGTTTGACCTTCTTCAATCCCGATGTGTAATAGCACACCTTCGTTAAAAGATTCAAACTCCATGGTTGCCTTATCTGTTTCGATCTCAGCAAGGATATCTCCTTCTTCTACTTTGTCACCTACTTTTTTAAGCCAAGTAGCAACTGTTCCTTCTTCCATCGTGTCGCTTAGACGCGGCATATTTATTACTTCTGCCATAACTTAAAGTCTATGAGGTATAAATGGATATTCTTCTTGATCGTACACTACATCGTACATCACGTTTACATCTGGGAACGGACTTTCTTCGGCAAATTTTTCACATTCTGCCACACGTGATTTTACACGTTTGTCCATTACCTTGATCTCTTCTTCGGTTGCGTATCCCTTTTCAAGAATAGTCTCTTTAACCTGAGTAATAGGATCTATTTTTTGATACTCTGCTACTTCGTCTTTAGTACGATAGTGCTGAGCGTCAGACATAGAGTGACCTCTATATCTATATGTTTTAAGTTCTAAAAATGTTGGACCATCACCACGGCGAGCACGCTCTATAGCCTCGTCCATAGCTTCGGCTACAGCAACTGGATTCATAGCATCTACAGGACCACAAGGCATTTCATATCCTAATCCTAGTTTCCAGATATCTTCATGGTTTGCAGTACGAGCCACAGATGTTCCCATTGCGTAACCATTATTCTCTACACAAAATACTACTGGAAGTTTCCAGAGCATTGCCATGTTAAACGTTTCATGTAAAGATCCTTGACGAGCTGCACCATCTCCAAAATAACAAAGTGTTACCGCTCCAGTTTTATTGTACTTATCTCCAAAAGCCATTCCAGCCCCTAAAGGTATCTGTCCTCCTACAATCCCATGACCTCCATAAAATCCTTTCTCACGAGAGAAGATATGCATAGAACCACCAAGACCTTGAGATGTACCCGTCGCTTTACCAAACAACTCTGCCATCACTCGCTTAGGGTCTACCCCCATACCAATAGGTTGTACGTGATTACGGTATGCAGTAATCATTTTATCCTTAGATAAATCCATTGCATGCAATGAACCTGCAAGGATCGCTTCTTGACCGTTGTATAGGTGAAGAAATCCGCGGACTTTCTGCTGTATATATACTTGAGCTAGCTTATCTTCAAACTTGCGCCAGAAGAGCATTTCCTCGTACCAATTAAGGTATGTTTCTTTGGTTATCTTTTTCATTTAAAAGCGTATAAATGCCGCACATTTTTGAGCGAATAACAAAAATAACCAATTAAGAAGATATGGTAAAGTTGATTTCAAAGAAAAATTACGCAAACGGTTTCGTAGATTAAAACTAGAGAGATCAAGCTTTCGCGAAAGCGTACTCAACACAAAAACAACAACTTAATTTATGATACCAAAAGGCCTAATCTAGCACTAATGAACCTTATAAATATTTTGAAGTAAACAATAGCGGAAGAATGTTTTCTAAAGAATCACTTTTTAAAACCTCTCCACGCTCTCCCATAAAATAGAGTGAAATAGGCATTTTTTGCTTTATTTCATACTCTGCAATTGCTTGTCTACAAATACCGCATGGTGGAATAGGCACCGTAGTCTCCTTATCTTTTGCTCTTGCCGTGATTGCCATAGAGACCATCGCTGCATCTGGATATTGTGAAGATGCATAAAAAATAGCCGTACGCTCTGCACACAGACCACCAGGATAGCAGGCATTTTCTTGATTATTTCCTGTGACTACCACTCCATTATCTAAAAGTAACGCGGCTCCAACTAAGAATTCTGAATATGGCGCATAGGCTTTTTCTCTTGCCTCAAAAGCAGCATCCATTAATGATGAAATCGCTTCTGGAAGTGAATCTTTTGAAGGGTACACATCTAGAAACGATTCAATTTTTATTTTTTTCATAAGCTTTTTTTGCTTTCGCAAATATCATGTTTTAATACTCGTCGTACTCATCTCCGAAATGAAAGGTAAGTCCAAAACGCAGCGTACTTTCTAGAGGACTAATAACAGATCCTGTTGAGAAAAGATAAGAAAGATCTACATCTATTGCGTTAAACTCAAAACCTGCTCCTAGTGTTGCAAACTTACGAGAACCTTTTAACTCACTTTCATTAAAATAACCAGCCCTCAACGCAAAAACATCGTTATAAGTATATTCTGTAGCAAGAGACCAAGTAACCTCCTTAAGCTCTTCACTAAATCCATCTGGCGCATCACCAAAAGACTGAAAGATTCCAGAGAAGAAGTTTACATCATCATCTTGACCCGCTAGGATCACGACGTCATCATCTTGAGTGATTTCTCCGTCTCCATTAGTATCTGCTCGACCACGAATAGGCGGTGTAGGCACTAGTAATTTATTAAATTCAAGACCAACAAAAATCTTATTATAACTATCTAGTATAAAATCAAATCCACCACCTAACTTTAGGTTTGTAGGTATAAAATTTTCTTGCCCAGCATCGTCATATTTGACCTTAGGCCCTATGTTTGAAATATTAAAACCTGCTCTCCACCTACCATCAAAATCACTATACACTTGCTCTTCAGACTGGTAATAACCTGAGATATCTACCCCAAAAGAACTCGCTGGACTTGCATCTGCAAATTGATCTAGTTGTTGCAAACGAAGGTTACTTTGCAAGAAACGTCCAGAAACCGCCATAGAGAACTGATCATCAAGTTTAAGCGCGTAGGTTGCATCTATAGAAAATTCATTAGGTTTTACATCAAGACCAGGATCTTGAGCACTGTTTCTCGTGTTGATAGTACCAAGACTAAAATATCTTACACTAGCCGCAAAAGCACTACGATCATCAATACGATTTGCATAAACCGCCTGCAGTAAACCTATATCGTTTACTAAGTTACCGAGATAAGGTGTATAGTTAATACCTACGTTATGTTTGTTAGGCAAGAATGCAAGTTTAGCTGGGTTCCACTGCACAGCATATGCATCTGGACTAGTAGCAACACCTTGCTCTCCCATTCCAGCCGCTCGCGCGTCTCCCGCTATTACCAAGAATGGCACTGCCGTTGTAATAGTATTAGGTTGATCTTGCGCTTGAAGGCTTGAGCCAAGTACGCTACATAAAACTACTCCTAATAGTGTAAAAACTTTATTCATATGTTGAGGCATTTAAAACAAATATAGACTTTTCTATGATTATGATTAGAGGATCACGAGCTTCTCTATTTTCTCCACTCGCTTGTTAGTTAACGTGGATTTAACAGTTATCTTATATACATACACACCTTTTCCTATAGCCTGACCAAAATCATCAAGACCATCCCACGTTATTGAACGTGACAAGAAACCTTCTGTAACAACTGTTTGATTAATGATTTTTACCACTTTACCGCTTACGGTAAAAATTTGAACCTGTACATCAAGAGGTTCAAAAGGGCGATTATGATTGAACCAAAATTCTGTATAATTAACAAATGGATTAGGATAGTTAAGTACATTTTCCAGCTCTAACTCTTCATCTCCCAAAACCACAAACTGCAGCTCTGCCGTAGATGAATTATTATACACATCCCATGCCTTGAATGACAAGGTATGTGGTCCAGGCTCTAAGTTTCTAATCTTACGAGCAGCAGTACCTTTCATAAAGTCATCTACATCTGTCTCATAAAAGTCATTCATTATAATAGGATTGGTCTCATCGCCATCTATTATTGCCACAATATCATGACCTATACCACTAGCAGTATTGATCCCGTTTTCATCTTCTAGCTTTGCAAGTATAATAGGTAAGTCGTTTGTGATGCCTCCGTTTACAAAGTTTTCATCATTCATAAACAACTTAATTCTAGGGCCTAGGTTATCTTCTGGTGCATTCTCATTAAGACCTCCTATAATTATAGTTTCATCTACGCCCGTTTGATCTTCTAATACCCCTAATCGTTCTGAATAGAAATTAAGCCGACCATTACCTAGTGGTATTGCGGTATCTCGTGGCATTCTAAATGTAAATTCAAAATTACCGTTTGTCACAGATGCCTGCCCTCTATAAAGAATAGCACCTAGCGTTGTAAAATCCATAATTGCGAGCTCTCCACCTATTACCACACCATCATTACCCAGCGTCTGCCTATCTATACGTTTATCATATAAAGTAACTGCTAGTGTACCATTATAATCTGCAAGCGTCTGACCTCCTTGCGAAGTAACCCGACCATTTACCTTAACTAGGTCAAGCGCCTTTAACACAGGAAGCTCAGCCCCTACTGGCACATCATTAATCGCAGATAGTTGTATGTCTGGCTTAGGGAATGCAAGCTTCATCGCTGGATCACCTACAAAGAAAATTACCCTACGTAGCGGATCTGATATTCCATTTTTTGAGGCTCTAATATTCTCGGCTACACTTTTTACTTCGTTTGTACCAAAGGAAAATAGCTGCTCTACTAATGAGTTATTAAAATTAACCCCAAGAGTCACCGTGATTTCTCTCGTAGTTGTTACAAGACCTACCGCCCCACCATCGGCATTCCAAAACAAGGCTTCTCCTCCTGTAGGACGTTCAGGATTGTCAAACTTTCCAAACTCACACGTAACAGTTACCACAAGCGGCAAACGTGCGCCATTATCTAGGTTGTCAATTTCGTTTTGTGTCACTATAGCTTCGGCCGCGAGAAGTTCTTCCCCTCCATGACCTAGATATGTCACTACAAGCGAACCTACCTCAACGGCATTTTCAATAGCTTCGTTTACTTGAGGATATCTGTCTCCCCCAGCAGATGATTGCTGTTGAAACGCATCACTATGTATTTTTATAACATTTACAAAAGGTTTCTCTACACTAATTTGATCTCCCAGATTATCTAAAGTTCCTTGCAACTGAGCAAATTCAAAAACCTCATCCACATCATCAGACACTAACACAAAATTATTACGCCAGCGTCCATACGACTCGCGAGCATCATAATTAATGATTTTATCAACCACCGTAGAGGCTAGACTCGGCGAGTCTGCAACAATACGCCCCACGGCCACGTCTAACTTATCTGACGCAATCATTGTACCTTCAGATGGATCTAATGAGCCATAAAAATCATCACTCATGAATGAACGCACTAGACTAAAACTATCAAAGGTTTGATAGGTAGGCATCACATTATTATTCCCCGTAATTCGGTCTTTATAATCTACAGAAGTATCACCAAAAAGGCATACATATTTTAATCGTCCAGCATCTGAGGATGCATTATCATAGACATATTTTATGAAGTTTCTAATCGCCCCTATATCTGCCTTACCTCCACCAAATTCATTATAAATTTGCTCAAGTGTAACTGTCTTTACATTGAGTCCTCTAAAATTTCTATTATGTTGCGCTAGTCTTTCCGCTTGAGACAACAAGGCACTACCTGTAATCATTAAGTAATCTACATCTTCAAAATCACCACTATTGTTTTGGAAAATAGTTCCTTTCAAATTTTGATTAGCTAACTGCGTATTTCCGCTTTCGCGAAAAGGCATCAAGTAATCAGATGGGTGAACTGCCACAAATGATTTTTCTGTACCTAGCAAACTTTTGAAAGAGACATTCTGCTCCCCATCTAGCTCCAAAGCTCTTATTTCGGTTTGATTTGTTACATCCCAGATTTGAGTATAATCTTGCATATTACTCAATGAATACGCACCCACTCCTGACTGCATGCCTGCATCTGGATTTCTAAACGTAAATTGTTTTCCAGTACCACTTAAGCGTGAGTCTACGTCGAGACTTATAAAATCAAGGTATCCCACACTAGACGGGTTACCATTATTATCATAAACTAACGTCACCACCATCTCACTACTTGAAACAGGCACCTCTACATTAAGAGAGGCGCCTCTAGCTAGTACAATATCATTAATGGCAAGAATATTTACAGACCCTACAGAAGCACCATTTACAAGCACATCAAAAGATGTTACACTTTCTGATGTAGCGGCCACTTCAACTCTCAAAATGGCTGTTTGTCCAAGCAATGCATTTTCAAAATCAAAATCAAAAGACTGCTCATTCTCAAAACTAAAGCGCTCTCCAAACCAGCGCCTACCTATTTTAACTAAGCTTACCTCATCCTCCTCATGAAACTGATACTCTTTATAGGTATCATAAGTTACAATCTCAACTCCAGATGGCTCTGCATAAGGACGTACGCGCTGTCCATTTGCCCCACTAGTTGTTATGTAGTAATATGATCTATCCTCGTATGGATTTATATGAGTATCTAACTCTTCATGATATTTTCTTGTACTTTCCCCATAAAAGAGTATGCGATCATCATTATCAAAAGTTCCATCGCCTCCTCCCAACACTTGAATAGGAATTTCTCTAAGATCAAAATTCTCATTATCACTATTGCGTAATGGCAAAGGAGAACCTCCGTAACCATACACTTTTATCTGCTCAGGATTAATTCCATTAACATCGACCCCTAAACTCTGCAAAAAAACTCTATCAATAGTATGTATACCAGACTCTTCAACGTAAAATTTATAGTAGTCTCCAGTAGCTAATAATGAATTACTTATCACAAGCGGTGCTCGTTGGAATTGTTGCGCTTTCGCGAAAGCGAATATCACATCACCAGAAACCACCCTCATGATCTGGCCATTCTTTTTTACAAAAGGCGTGATCTCTAATACACCATAATTCTGATTGCGAGCTTTAGATGTGTAAAATTGATAACTCACTTCTGAGGATAGTTGCTTTTTATCAATCGCATTGAGCCAAGACTGAGGAACAGGCTCAAATCTTATATTTATAAATTTTGAAGATTGGGGATCAATCACATTTCTAGCATCCCACTGCATACTATACGTATACTCACCTCTCTCACTCACCACAAGATTCATTACTTCTAGAGAGCTGCCTTCTTGAGTGATTTTTAAAGCAGCTTCCCAGTTTATAATCATTTGCTCTGATTGTGCAGATGTACAAATCGTTATAAAAATTAAAAAAAAAGAGAGAAAAGTTTTCATTAGTAGGATAACGAAAGCCTGTACGGCTTATTATTAACTTATAGTAATAGTGTAGTTTTTTTACTGTAAACAATAATAAAGAATAAATAGCGCCGTTACTAATGAGTTAACCATAAGAATCGAACTTTTTTTTGGGCTCGCCATAGCAAAATGCTTGCACTTTAACGAGTTATTACTATCTTGCAACCCCAAATACATTTGAACATAATTACCTATGAAACTACACTTTGCATTAAAAATGCTGGCACTTGCCGTGATTTCGATTACAGTCTCAAGTTGTAGCAAATCAAACGATTACAAAGACAGCTCTAGAGGAACAGGCTGGAAAGTCGACGGTAAAAACGGAGGATTTAAGCTTAAAACAGACTACGAAGAGCAAGCCACTGGACCTGGACTTGTGTTTGTAGAAGGAGGTACTTTTACCATGGGTAAAGTACAAGATGATGTAATGCATGACTGGAATAACTCTCCAAACCAGCAACACGTCCAATCTTTTTACATAGATGAAACTGAGGTTACTAACGGTATGTATCTAGAATACCTAGATTACTTAAAGAAAGTATTTCCTCCAGAAGAAGAAAATTACCGCAATATTTACAAAGGTGCACTACCTGATACTTTAGTATGGAGAAACCGTCTTGGTTTTAATGAAACTATGACAGAAAACTACCTGCGTCACCCTGCATATGCAAACTACCCAGTAGTAGGTGTAAGCTGGATACAGGCAGTAGAGTATGCAAACTGGAGATCAAACAGAGTTAATGAGCTTATCCTTGAAGAGCAAGGTTATACTGCAAGAGGTGCTCGTTTTGATGTAGATGCTGGCTCAACGTTTGACACAGAAACTTACTTAAATGCTCCTACACTTACCTATGGTGGAAGCGATAGTCTTGCAAGAGGTGGTCGTTCTAGTGAGCGCCGCATGAAACAAAATGATAGTACGAACATATTTGTACAGCGTACAGATGGAATACTTCTTCCTAAGTACAGACTACCTACAGAGGCAGAGTGGGAATATGCAGCTCTTGGCCTAACTGAATTAAGAAGCTACAATGTATACCGTGGTCGTAAGAAATATCCTTGGGATGGATCTTATACTAGATCTTCAGATCGTCGCACGCGTGGAGATCATTTAGCAAATTTTAAACAAGCAGATGGAGATTATGGTGGTATCGCAGGATGGTCTGATGATAACGCAGATATTACCGCTGAAGTAAAAACTTACGAACCTAACGATTTTGGACTTTACGATATGGCCGGAAACGTTTCTGAGTGGGTAGCAGATGTTTATCGCCCTATTGTAGATGATGAGTTTAACGACTTTAACTACTACAGAGGTAACGTTTACACCAAAAATGCAATAGGTGAAGATGGTAAGGTAAAAATCGTTACTGTAGATTCTATCGTATATGACACACTAGCAAATGGAAGCATTGTCGCTAGAGATTTACCTGGAGAAATACTGCAAGTACCAGTAGATGAAGATGAGACTTACCTTAGAACACAATTCTCTACAAGTGACAACCGTAACTTTAGAGATGGTGACAGAAGATCTACAAGATATTTTGAATCTTTTAATGAAGATGTAGACAATCCAGACTCAGGTAAAAAAATGTACAACGCTCCACAACATAAAGTGGAGAGAGATGAAGAAGGAAATATGGAGCGTCGCTATGACGAATCTAACAACAGAACATCGCTAGTAAACGACGAAGTACGTGTTTATAAAGGAGGTTCTTGGAGAGATAGAGCATACTGGTTAGATCCAGCACAGAGAAGATTCCTTCCACAAGGAATGGCATCAGATGATATTGGTTTCCGTTGTGCTATGTCAAGAGTGGGATCAAAATCTAAAAAAGGAAAAAGAGCTAGATAACATTCTCTTTTTACAGTATTTTTAAAAGCCCTCTTGTGAGGGCTTTTTTCATATTAAAATTTTACTATCATTATGACCATTGCAGAGCTACACTTCCATTTTTTAAACAGTAACGGTGTTTGTACTGACACCAGAACTTTACAAGAAAATCAGATTTACATCTCTTTGAAGGGAGATAATTTCAATGGTAACAAGTTTGCAAAACAAGCATTACTAGATGGCGCTAGACTCGCAGTGATAGATGAAAAAGAATATGAAGCTGATTATACTGTGCTGGTAGACGATGCTCTTAAAACATTACAACAACTAGCAAATTACCATCGTAAATACCTTAACCTACCTATTATAGGATTAACTGGAAGCAATGGCAAAACCACTACAAAGGAGCTTATAAACTCAGTACTTTCTGAAAAATATGTGACTGTAGCTACTAAAGGAAATCTTAATAACCACATAGGAGTGCCACTTACACTCTTATCTATGGATACTACTACAGATTTAGGAATTGTAGAAATGGGCGCAAACCATCAAGGAGAAATTGCCATGCTATGCGAGATTGCCCAACCTAACTTTGGCTATATCACAAACTTTGGAAAGGCACACCTCGAAGGTTTTGGAGGGTTTGAAGGTGTTATAAAAGGCAAAAGTGAGCTTTATAATTATCTTAGAGATCACGAGGAAATGGCTTTTATAAACGACACAGACCAACTGCAAGTGGAAAAATCTAATGGCATTACTTTACAAACATTTGGCTCTACAGAAAGCAACTACCCTATCAGTTTAGTAGATGGATCTGAGAACCTCAAACTATTGTTTAAGAAAACCACTATCAATAGCCAACTCATAGGTATCTATAACTATACAAATATTGCTGTTGCTATTGCAATGGGCACCTATTTTGACCTATCTATTGATCAGGTTAAGTCAGGAATTGAAAAATACATACCTGCAAATAATCGCTCTCAAATTATAAATAAAGATAATTATAGTATTATTCTTGACGCCTACAACGCAAACCCTACGAGCATGGCGGCAGCTTTAGAAAATTTAAAGGCTACAAACACCACGACCATTGCATTCATAGGTAATATGTTTGAAGTAGGTGCCACCTCAAAAGTCGAGCATCAAGCTATGTTAGACTTAGCTAGTAATCTTAAGATTGACCAAGTACATGCCATAGGTACAGATTTTGGCGATTCGGCCCCTCATTTGAACCAAGAGGTTTATGAGGATTATAATGCTTTCGCGAAAGCGTACTCAAACAAAATTCCAACCGGAGCAACCGTACTTATAAAGGGTTCTAGAGGCATGAAAATGGAGCGAATATTAAATCTCTTAGAAAATTAACCCCAAAGATTCTCAATAGAGATAACTTTTGATTTTCTAAATATTAACTCTAGATCAATTAAAGATGTAATTCTTAACTTTAGGCGACTTCATTAATGAAGCTTCTCTCTATGGAAAAGAAATATATTATTGCATTTGATCAAGGCACAACGAGTACTAGAGCTATCATATTTGACCATCAAGGAACCATAAAAAACATTGCCCAAAAGGAACTTAAACAACATTATCCGCAACACGGCTGGGTAGAACACGATCCTATAGAGATTTTTGAAGCACAGCAAGCTACCTTCAAAGAGGTTATCGAAACGTCTGATATATCTATAGACGAGATTGCTGCGATAGGTATTACTAACCAGCGAGAGACTACCGTAGTCTGGGATAAGAATACTGGAAAACCTATATATAATGCTATTGTATGGCTCGATAAGCGTACTAAAAATATCTGTGAGCAATTAAAATCTCAAGATCTAGAAGAATATGTGAATAAGAATACGGGACTCATTATAGATTCCTACTTCTCAGGAACTAAGGTCAAGTGGATCTTAGATAATGTAGATGACGCTTTCGCGAAAGCGCAACAAGGCGACTTACTTTTTGGAACTATAGATACTTGGCTTATTTGGAAATTCACCAATGGTACTGTACATGCAACAGATCACTCTAATGCCAGCCGAACGCTACTCTACAATATTATAGACCTCAAATGGGATGAAAAGATGCTAGAAGCATTAAACATTCCAGCGTCTATGTTACCTAAGGTTCAACATAGCGCCTCAAATTTTGGAAACATAGTACTAGATGGTCACAGCATTCCTATTTGTGGAGTTGCTGGAGATCAACAAGCGTCGCTCTTTGGTCAGGGAGGTTACAAATCTGGAATAGCTAAAAACACCTACGGTACCGGTTGTTTTCTACTCATGAATACTGGAAAAAAACCTGTTACTTCAAAAAATGGATTGCTTACTACCTTATGTGCCAGCTTACCTAGTGGTAAAGTTAAATATGCTCTAGAAGGTTCCATATTTGCGGGAGGCGCATCTGTACAATGGTTACGGGATAAACTTGACCTCATAGATCATGCAAGAGACACAGAAGATATCTGTATGAATACAGCAGCTACAGATGATTTATATGTAGTTCCTGCTTTTGCAGGGTTAGGAGCTCCTTACTGGGACATGGATGCAAAAGGAGCAATTTATGGACTAACACTAGACTCAGGAAAAGACGATATCATAAAAGCTACCGTAGATTCGATTGCCTATCAAACACGAGATGTTCTCGATGCAATGATTGAAGATTCTGGCAAGCAAATGAAAGCGCTAAGAGTAGATGGTGGAGCCACTGCAAATAATTATCTCATGCAATTTCAATCAGACATTCTTAACATTGCTGTAGATCGTCCAGAGATGCTAGAAGTCACTGCACTGGGAGCTGCATTTTTAGCTGGAATTCAAGTTGGTATTTGGAACAAAAAAGATATTTCTAAAATACGTCAAGTAGATTCCATTTTTGAACCAACGATCACTGAGTATGAGCGCAACAAGAAATACACAAGCTGGAAAAATGCCGTAGCACGCACAAAGAGCACTACAAACCAGATGCTCACCACACAAGAAGAAACACCTATGCGCTTCTCTGTGCTAGACAGGCAGCGCCAGATAAGCCGTGCTCAAAAAGAAAAATTTGATCTTATTGTTATAGGAGGTGGAGTTACCGGAGCAGGGATTGCACTTGATGCGTCTTCTCGTGGTATGAATGTATGTCTTATAGAAAAGAATGATTTTGCTTCTGGAACAAGTAATAAATCTACAAAGCTTATTCACGGTGGACTGCGTTACCTTAAGCAAATGGAAATAGGACTTGTTCAAGAATCAGGTAGTGAAAGAGCCATAGTACACACCCTAGCTCCTCACCTTGTTGTACCAGAAAAAATGCTACTTCCACTTATAGAAGGTGGCACCTACGGAAAAATGATGACGGCAATAGGCTTAAAAGTCTATGACTTTCTTGCCAACGTAGAAGGCGATGATAAACGTAAAATGCTTAGCGCAGAAGAAACTGCTTCTAGAGAACCTTTACTTAACAAAAATCAACTAGTGGGTGGTGGTTATTATGCAGAGTATCGCACAGATGATGCACGACTTACCGTAGAGTTATTAAAAAAGGCTGCCAGCTACGGCGCTACTATTATTAACTACTGCGAGATGAAAACCTTTAAGTACGATGAGCAAGGAAAGATAAAAAGCTTACAATGTTATGATCACAATACACAAAGGAGCTTCAAATTAAAATCACAGCACTATGTGTCTGCTGCAGGACCATGGGTGGATCTTTTAAGGAAAAAAGACCACTCCATGAATAATAAGTATTTACATCTCACAAAAGGGGTTCACATTGTTTTTTCTAGAGAGCGTTTTCCATTAACTCAATCTGTTTATTTTGATGTACCAGATGGTCGTATGATTTTTGCCATCCCTCGCGGCAGGTCTACATACGTAGGAACAACAGACACCAACTATAACGGGAACCTCAACCGCGTAGTCGCCACTCAAGATGATGCAATCTACCTACTAGATGCGACCAATAATATGTTTCCAAGTGTTAATCTCACTATAGACGATATAGAGTCTAACTGGGCTGGACTAAGACCACTTATACATGAAGATGGCAAGGACCCTTCTGAATTGAGTCGTAAAGATGAAATTTTTGTATCTGAAACAGGATTGATTTCTATTGCTGGAGGTAAACTTACTGGATATCGTAAAATGGCGCAAAGGGTTATAGATCGCGTACTTAAAGATGTACCAGAAAAGAAGAAAGCCCATCTGGTAAAATCGCATACTGAAAAAATACCTCTTACTTCTGAGCCTTTAAATAATACAGCAGAAGTTGATATTTACCAACAAGAGATTAAAAAGCGCCTTGAAGAGGTAGGTATAGTAGATGAGTATCAAAGTTGGTACCTAGCAACTACATACGGGAAGCAGAGTGACACCATCATTGATAAGATGAGTTATTTCTTAAATGAAAATCCAGAAGAGCGCTTAATACGCGCAGAGGTATGGTACAGCATACATCATGAAATGACAAACAGTCTAGCTGACTTTTTTGTGAGACGTACGGGTAGATTATATTTTGACATATACTCTGTGCATCAATATCGTGACCTTGTACAAGAGGACATGATACGATACTTAGGCTGGGATGAGAAAAGAGTAGTACAAGAAAATGAATATCTCCATATTCTCTTAAAAGATGCTAGTGAATACTATGAAGAAGAATTTGAATAACACAAACGCTCAAAAACATTTCAAACTAACACACTAGCGAAAACGATATCGTAAAAAAGGTTCGTAATAGAACTCATAATATTATATTAAAAAGTCATATTTTACACGTTATATTAATAAATACCTAATTACATGGGACTCATTTCATTTCTTGGATTTACTTTACTTGTAGCAGGATACGCTTGGTGGAAAACACGTGGTACTGATGAAAAAAGTGCAGACGGTTACTACCTAGGTGGCAGAAGTCTAGGCGCACTCACAATTGCAGGATCACTATTACTTACAAACCTCTCTGCAGAGCAAATTGTTGGGCTTAACGGTCAGGCTTTCTCAGAAGGGATACTTGTAATGGCGTGGGAAACACTAGCAGCAATCGCAATGGTGATTACTGCGGTTTATTTCTTACCAAAATATATGCACAAAGGAATCACCACGATTCCAGAATTTATAGAAGAACGCTTTGATGAAAACACAAAAGCTATTCTCTCTGTATTATTTCTTATCGCTTTTAGTATTGTATTATTACCTACTATCCTCTACTCTGGATCTCTCGCCTTCAGCACTATGTTTGACTTACCTACTTTATTAGGCATGTCTGAAGGAGCAGTAATCTGGCTTTGTGTGTGGACAATAGGTGTTATAGGAATTATATATGCGATTTTTGGAGGTCTCAAAGCAGTAGCCGTTTCAGACTTAGTAAATGCCGTTGGTCTATTAATAGGAGGATTACTAATCCCATATTTTGGTCTCAAAATGATAGGTGATGGTAGTGTAGGTGCTGGTCTAAACGAGTTATGGACAGAAAATCAAGATAAATTTGATGTAACTGGAGATGTAACATCATCTATTCCTGTAGGGACTATTTTTACAGGTATGATGATTGCGCAGATGTATTACTGGGGAACAAATCAAGCTATTTTACAACGTGTTTTTGGAGCAAAAAGCCTTAAAGAAGGGCAAAAAGGGATGATGCTAGCGGCCTTTGTAAAGTTTTTAATACCAGTAATTGTAGTATTACCAGGTATCATAGCTTGGCACCTGTTTGAAGGGGATTTAAGCTCTGCAGATAAAGCTTATCCAGAACTTGTAAAAGAGGTGCTACCTCCAGCGCTTGTTGGTTTTTTTGCGGCTGTTTTATTTGGAGCTGTACTTAGTTCTTTTAATAGTTTATTAAATAGTAGTGCAACGCTATTTGGGTTTGATCTGTATAAAAAATTCTTTAACCGCGATGCTTCAGAGCATAAAGCGGTAAAGGCTGGAAAGCTTTTTGGAGTTGTTGTTGCTATTATCGCAATGATAATTGCTCCGTTTATTGCAAATGCACCTGCAGGGTTATTTGATTACATCCAGCAAGCCTTAGGAAGTCTTAGTGTTCCTATTCTTGCAGTAGTACTTGTAGGTATTGTAACAAAAAAAGTGCCCGCCATCGGTGCAAAAATTGTTTTAATAGCTGGGGTAATTATGTACGTATGTACCATATTTATGAGACCTAGCTATCAAGCAACCGCCCTTGCAGAGGCAGATGCAAATGGCATAACAGATGCTGCACAACTCGCAATCATAAAAGCGGAGGCATTCCCTCATTTTTTACATATTATGGGAATTTTATTTGTGGTAAATGTGATTATCATGCTCATAGTAGGCGCTATAAAACCTAAAACAGATATTTACGTACCTAAGCAAACAGAAGCGATAGATACTACTCCGTGGAAATATGCATACATCGTAGGCGCATTAATCGTATTACTGGTATTAAGCACCTACCTCATTTTTTAAATATGGTAGATATCCGCTTTCGCAAAAATTGGAAGTGGCATCATTAAGTACTTAGTGTTAATAAAGGACAGACAAGTTCAATTACTTTAGCAGATATCTAAATAGGTTATAGAATGAAAATTTTAGTAACAGGAGGTCTAGGTTTCATAGGGTCACACACAGTTGTTGAACTTCAACAAATTGGACACGATGTGGTAATTATTGACAACTGCTCAAATTCCTCAACAGAGGTGTTAAAGGGCATATCAAATATTACAGGTAAGACTCCGCTTTTTGAAGAATTTGATCTGCGTGACAAGTCAAAAGTACAAGACTTTTTTAGTCGTCATAATGATATCGCGGGTGTCATTCATTTTGCAGCATCAAAAGCGGTGGGTGAAAGCGTAAAGGAGCCTTTATTATACTATGAGAATAATCTTGTTACCTTAATTTACATATTACAAGAGTTACAAAAAAAGGAGAAGGCTTCATTTATTTTTAGCTCTTCTTGCACTGTATATGGTCAGGCAGACGAGTTACCTATAACAGAAAATGCACCTGTTAAACCAGCGGCTTCACCTTATGGAAACACAAAACAAGTAGGTGAAGAAATCATACGTGACATTTGTAGTATACAACCACACCTTAACGCTATCTCTTTGAGATACTTTAATCCCATAGGGGCACACCCTACTGCAGAGATAGGTGAATTACCACTAGGAGTACCTGCAAATCTGGTTCCTTTTATTACTCAAACTGGAATAGGGCTAAGAGAGGAGCTATCTGTTTTTGGTAATGACTACCCTACTCCAGATGGTACTGCTGTACGTGACTACATTCATGTGGTAGATCTTGCAAAGGCACATGTTATTGCGCTAGAACGGCTCATTAAAGAAAACAACACGTCTAATTATGAAGTTTTTAATGTGGGCACAGGTACTGGTAGTTCTGTATTAGAAGTGATCAAATCTTATGAAAAAGTAGCCAATAAACCTCTTAAATATAAGATTGTAGATAAACGAGAAGGTGATGTCACGGCTGCTTATGCAGATACAGATAAGGCTAATAATGTGCTAGGCTGGAAGGCTGAAAGCACGCTAGATGAAGCCATGGCTTCTGCCTGGAAATGGGAGCAAAAAATTAGATCCTGATAAGGATGATGTAATAATAAAAAAGCTCTCAGGAACACTGAGAGCTTTTTTTTATGTGCAGCTTTTAACAAGCACCTCTTAAAAAATTCCTGTTTGAGATAGCAAGTACTATTTATTCTTGTTCAAAGTCAATAGTTGCCTCAAAATCCTCTACATATTTAATATCTTCAAACCATCGGTTTGAACTTAGTACATCAAATGTAATAGCCGTTTCTTCTTGTGAAACTTTCTTAAGTTGCCAGATAATATTTGCGGCATCAGTTAAGCCTCCGTGAGCTAACTCATCTTTAAAAAGTCTTTTGAGAAGTGTGTTTTCTGGCATTCCTTGAGCTAGTATTCGTATAACTTGCTCTTCTGTATCTTCATTAAATACATCAAGCATCATACTACTCTTTACACTAAAAGTAACATTAAAATGTATCGCTTTAGGGTGTGGAAACTTTCCATTGTAGGCTTTGTATAAAATTTGCCCTGCATTAAAAAATGTTTCATGCATAGACAGGTCTGAGTATTCTTCCCATGGATGCTCATTAAGCATCTCATGCGATAGGTTTTCTCTTTGCCCTTTATTGAGTTCGTCTTTAAAAAGGTATTCTAATACGATTTCGGCAGCATCGTTGGTTTCATTATCAGATAGGGAAAGAAGCGCCATTTCTTCAAGCTCTGCAGCCGTCATACCTGTAGTATCTCCATAATCCATAATCTCCAACAGCTTCTTATAGTCATCCACACTCCAAGCGCCTGGAAGCTTTTCGATAGTTTTTACGTGATCTGGTGATACTTTAAAATTAATTTTCATAGTACATTATTTATTACTTGAAGGTATGCAAAAGCTAGTCTCGTTATAGTTAAGAATTATATAATTATTGCACCTCGATAAATTACCAAGTAATGCAATAGTAGTAGTCTCTAGTCCCGATTGCAATGTAAATCCCGCAGCTGTCTGGCACGGCCAGGCGCGAGGAATTGCAATGTAAAGCGGGATACTGCGATGCAAATACAAAATATCCAATCGCTCCTAAGTAAACTCTTTTAATTCAAGGAAGGGAATAATATACCATAAGCGAGGAAGTATCCACATTAAGGTTACTTGTAACTGCTCGTCTATTGTTGTGTACCAAAAGAGTAACAACATTATGAAAACAAAAAACAACTCCATTTTTAATCTCATTGAGATTTTTAGAAATACTACAAATCGCGTCTCAAAGCAACTATTTAAAACCAATTGCGAGACCAACTTTAACGACGACTATTACTGCGACGCAGAAAAAATATAAATACATCACACTAATAATATTCTAATTATAAAAATTTAAAATTATGAGCACATTTAATGTACCTACAAGAGCAGAAGTAAGCGAGACAAACCAAGGAATTTTTGACAATCTTAAAAAAGCAGTGGGGTTTGTACCAAACTTATATGCAACATACGCACACTCAAACAATGCACTTAAAAACTACCTCGACTTTGCAAATGCACCAAGCTCGCTTAAGGCTAAGGAAAAAGAGGTTGTAAATCTTGCTGTGAGTGAGGTAAATGGTTGTGAATATTGCCTTTCTGCACACACCGCTATTGCTGGTATGAATGGTTATACACCAGAGCAGATCTTAGAGTTAAGAGCTGGAAGAGCTTCTTTTGACACCAAGCTAGATGCGCTAGCTAGGCTATCTCAAAACATCACAGAAAATCGTGGCAACACGAGTGAAGAGGTTTTAGAAAACTTTTTTAACGCTGGATGGACAAAGGAAAATCTTATTGATACCATCTCATTAGTAGGAGATAAAACTATCTCAAACTACATTAATAATACTACCAAAATTCCTGTAGATTTTCCTGCAGTAACATTATTAGATAAGTCATAGGTTATTAGGTTGATTGTTTTAATTAAAGCTCACTTTACAGTGGGCTTTTTGACTTTTTAAAAGTTCCTGGCGGGACACCCGTGTGTTTTTTAAAAAATTTCGAAAAGTGACCAGCGTCATTAAATCCAATGTCATAGGAGACTTCTTCAACATTTTTATCTGAGAAAAGAAGTAAACGCTTTGCTTCTAAAATGATTCGGTCATTAATCACTTTAAGAGGTGATGCATCACCCATATTTTTAAAATGATTGGATAACGTTTTTGGCGATTTAAAGAGCAGCTCTGCATAATCTGAGACTTTATGCAAGGTTCTAAAATGTTGTTCTACAAGAATGTGATATTGCCTCACTAAATCAAACTGATTGCTAGGTACCTCTGGTTCTGGCAATTGGCTTTTTATATGCCTGCTAGAAGTTATAAGCAACCTTTTGAGCAGTACTCGCAACATCTCTCCTTGTATATGATCTCGTGTCTCAAACTCTTCTTGAATCATTAAAAACATAGCATCATAACTTTTGAGCTCCTTATCACTCAACGTTATTACTGGCGGTTGTGACGACCCATAAAAAAGAAAGCCGTTACAAGAAACCTCATCATCGTGCTCTCTTATGCAGTAAAATTCTCTATTAAAAACTAGCGCTAGTAGTCCATCACTCTGTGCAATCTCTAATACATTGAGTGGCGTGCAAAAGATAAGCTGTCCTTTTTCTAAACGAAGCGTATATCCACCTATTACAATATCCCTAGAAGCGTCTTTTGCCCATAGCACTTTATACATTCCTTTGTCTGAAAGCATTTGCTGCGATGGCGCGCAATTAAAGTCAGTAAGCACTAGTTTGCTATCCTCTTTTATAGATGTATATACGAGCTTCATAAATATAAATTAAGACAATGTACAAAATGTACAAGTGGCTAGGAAGTATGTCCATACTATACCAGGCAACCTTACGATAACTTTGTACAATCTTTAATCACAATAGCACTAACAGACTATTCTATAAAATAAATTTACTATGAAAACACTATACATCACACTGCTATCCATATTAATTACTGGCCAGACATTTTCACAAGATTACATCGCTAGTAATGGAAATAGGCTAACATCTTCTTCTAGACCATCGACCACTTTATCTTCATTTACTATTGAAGTGATAGATGACGAAAGCTTTAGTTACACAGAATTTTTAAATAAAAGCAAACAATCAAAATCTGTTTACAAAGTGGATGGAAAGCAAATCTCTAAAAAAGAATTGGTCAAAATTTTTAGAAAAGCAAGTAGAAAATCTAATGAGCAGCAGGAATTCAATAAGTATCTGGCTACCAATCACTCGAGCATTTATAGCCAACTCACACCAATGGAACTTAATGCTTTATACAGTAAATTCAGTAAGAAGACGATTACAAGGTATTTATCAACCTTGCCTAGTATTCTTTAAGTTTAGCTTTCGCGAAAGCGTCATTTAATAAAACCAAAAGTCTCGCCAAAGGACATTTATCGAGATGATAGTTATATTTTCATAATAAATAGTTAAACTTTTTATTGCAATAGTATTACTATCATATCTTTGCTGCATGGAACAACTGCATATACAAATCACTATTGACCCCGCCTTGTATACACGTAATCCCGAGACCACAGAACTGGGCCGGAATATCGTGAGTAAGAGTATCGAAATGATTGATGAGCTGGGCTTTGAAAAATTTACTTTTAAAAAACTAGGTGTAGCAATTAGCTCAAATGAAAGTTCTATTTATAGATACTTTGATAGTAAACACACATTACTGGTTTACCTGACAAGCTGGTACTGGAGCTGGGTAGAGTATAAACTTGTATTCTCTACTACAAATGTTTCAGACCCCGAGGTAAAACTCGGAAGTGCACTAGCGCTCATCACTAAAGATGCTACTCAAGACAGTGCAATTTCTTACGTGAATGAGATGTTGCTGCATCGTATCATCATCTCAGAATCTTCAAAGGCATACCATACAAAAGATGTCGATAAGGAAAATGCAAAAGGGTATTATAAAACGTATAAGCGTGTTGTGCAACGCATAAGCGACATTGTACTTGAGATTAATCCAGATTATGCCTTTCCTCACATGCTTATCTCTACTGTAATAGAAGGAGCACACCATCAACGTTATTTTTCTAAGCATCTACCTGCACTTACAAACGTAGAGGAAGGACAGAATACAATAGAAAAATTTTATAGAGATATGGTATTTAAAGCCATTAACTAAGATATTATTTAAACTAAAATCTCTGTTATGGAGATGAAAAACACCGTTTTTCAATGAAAGAAATGACACCTTGGCAACGATTTGTAAATATGCTCGAACTAGACAGACGAGATATTAAGCAAATTTTATTTTATGCAATTTTCGCTGGACTTGTAGCGCTCACACTACCTTTAGGTATACAAGCTATTATTAACCTCATTCAAGGTGCTCAAGTGAGTACTTCATGGATTGTACTCGTTATTCTAGTAACGCTAGGAGTAGCCTTTCAAGGTATCTTGCAATTAATGCAAGTACGTATTCTTGAAAATATACAGCAAAAGATTTTCACTCGATCTTCCTTTGAGTTTGCATATCGCTTCCCTAAGTTAAAAATGAGCGAACTAGACAATTACTACCCGCCAGAACTGGCAAATCGTTTTTTTGATACGCTTACAGTTCAAAAGGGATTGTCTAAAATCTTATTAGATTTTCCTGCAGCAATCTTACAGATTTTCTTTGGCTTAATATTACTTTCTTTTTACCATCCATTCTTCATCATTTATGGTTTCCTCCTAGTAATCCTTGTGTACTTAGTATTCAAGTTTACAGCAAGAAAAGGACTTGAAACTAGCCTAGCAGAGTCTAAGAGTAAGTATAAAGTAGCACACTGGTTACAAGAGATCGCACGATCACTTATAAGTTTTAAGCTTTCTGGCCGTACTTCACTTGCCATGAATCGCAATAATCAACTCACACAATCTTACCTAGAGTCACGAGAAAGTCACTTTAGGGTATTGATGTTACAGTTTATACAGATGATAGGTTTTAAAGTACTTGTTACTGCAGGGCTTTTAGTCATAGGTGGTTTATTAGTTCTTAATCAGCAAATGAATATAGGACAGTTTGTAGCGGCTGAGATTATTATACTCTTAGTTATAAGCTCTGTTGAGAAGCTTATTTCTGGATTAGAGAGTTTTTATGATGTACTTACTTCTCTTGAAAAAATAGGTCAAGTAGTTGATAAAAAACTAGAACCGCAAGAAGGTACAGATCCTTTTGAGGTTAATGAGGATATGGATATCTACATGGATAGTGTAAGCTATAGCACTCCTGAGACAGGTACTATTCTTAATAACATCACTTTAAATTTAAAAACTAGTGATCGCATTTTAATAACAGGCTTATCTGGATCTGGAAAAACCACATTGTTAAAGTTACTTTCTGGTGTTATACAACCTTCTTCTGGAGGAATCTATGTTAATAATTTCTCTTTTAAAGGAATGCGCCCCAACGCGTATCGCTCTAAAATAGGTCAGGTGCTTCCAGAGCAAAATCCATTTGAAGGAAGCATTTTAGAGAACATTAGTTTTGGCAACCCAGAGGTTTCATCGGCGAGAGTGAATGAAGTCATTAGAATTGTAGGTTTACAAGAATTTGTACGCACACAACCTAACGGATTACAAACAAAGCTGTTTCCAGAAGGACAAAAAATACCACATACAATCTCTAAACGCATATTACTGGCACGAGCTTTTGTTCATGAGCCTAAGGTGTTATTGCTCAAAGATGCTCTAGAGCATTTTGAAGAAACTCAAGCTAGAGAGATCATGGCTTACCTTGCCAGCCCAGAAAGACCATGGGCACTCATAGTAGCGAGCAACAATAAAGACTGGAGAGCTTTGTGTAATCAACACATAGAACTTGAAGAGGGTAATATTATTTCAAAATCATAAATAGCGATGCTTAATATATCAAACAATCAACTTAATAAGAAGATAGATGTGGGTGGCTATTCGGCTTTTGCAAAGGCACACAAGACCAGGCACTATAAATACTTCAATAGATTCTTACTAGCCTTTGCAATCATAGGTGTAATTGTACTCTTTTTACCATGGACTCAAAACGTTAATGGTAAAGGATATGTCACTACATTAACTCCGGATCAAAGACCGCAAACTATACAATCTCCCATCCCTGGACGTGTAGAAGAGTGGTATGTACTAGAAGGAGACTACGTAGCAAAAGGAGATACTATTTTGCGCATTTCTGAGATTAAAAACGAGTATCAAGATCCTCTTCTTGCTGAGCGTACACGCCAGCAACGTGATGCAAAAAGTAATGCGGTGGGCTCTTACAAATCAAAGGTAATAGCGCTAGAGAATCAGCTAGGAGCTCTGCAACGTGAGCGAGCACTAAAACTAGAACAAGCAGAAAACAAACTAAAACAAGCTCGTTTTAAAGTACAGAGTGACAGCATTGACCTTGTTGCAGCAACTACTAATCGTGATATTGCCTTAAAACAATTTGAACGTACTGCCACGCTAGAGGCCGAAGGCTTAAAATCTACGGCAGATGTAGAAGATAAAAGATTAAAACTACAAGAGACTGAGGCAAAGCTTATCTCTCAAAACAATAAATTATTAGCTAGCCAAAATAATGTTCTTAACGCCTCTATAGATATCTCTAGAACAAGCGCAGAATATGCCGAAAAAATAAGCAAAGCCCAAAGTGATAAGTTTAGTGCTTCAAGTGCGCAATACGACACAGAAGCTCAAGTAAGCAAACTCGCAAACGCAAGCACAAATTATGAACTGCGTAGTGCACTGCAATATATAACAGCTCCTCAAAATGGATTTATTAATAAAGCTATTAAGGCAGGTATAGGTGAGACTTTTAAAGAAGGAGAACAACTAGTAGGGATTATGCCTGCCGACTATGACCTAGCTGTTGAAACTTACGTGAGACCCATAGACCTACCACTCATACACACAGGAGAACAAGTGCGTGTGCAGTTTGATGGGTGGCCGGCAATCGTTTTCAGCGGCTGGCCAGACGCATCATTCGGAACCTATGGAGGAACTGTGGTTGCAGTAGAAACCTTTATAAGCGCCAATGGTAAATTTAGAGTGCTTATTGCGCCAGATAAAGAAGCAGAGGCATGGCCTAAAAATGTACGGGTAGGCTCTGGAGCACAAACTATCGCCTTGCTACAAGATGTTCCTATCTGGTACGAGTTATGGAGACAACTCAACGGCTTTCCGCCAGATTACTATTTACCAGATGGTAGTTTAACGCCTAGAAAAGAGAAAAAATGAGGTTACTTATAAAATATACAATCCTTGTGTTGTGTTACGCTTTCGCGAAAGCGGGACTAGCTCAAACACCTGTACTTTCTCCGCAAAATATTTCTTTTGAGGAATACTTAGGATATGTAAAGCAACATCATCCATTAATCAAACAAGCCGAATTAGTATTAAGCACAGGAGAAGCAAATCTACTTAAAGCACGAGGAGGTTTTGATCCAAAAATTGAGGTAGACTATGATCGTAAGAAATTTAAAGACACCGAATATTTTGATCAGCTTAACGCTACTTTTAAAATTCCTACTTGGTACGGAATTGAGCTAAAAGGAAGTTTTGAAGAAAACACAGGTAAGTTTCTCAACCCCAACCTTACCGTTCCCGAAGATGGATTATATAGCGCTGGAGTTTCATTTGCGCTGGCACAAGGTCTTCTTATTAATGAACGCATGGCTACCTTAAAGAAAGCACGTTTTTTTGAACAGCAAACCATCGCAGATCGTGACTTACTCGTAAACAACTTAATTTATGAGGCGAGCTTAGCATATTTTGACTGGGTAGAAGCAGAAAATGAAAAAGCTATTTACGGTACTTTTTTAGAGAATGCCACCACCAGACTAGACGCCGTAACAAGAAGCGTAGCAGAAGGTGACAAAGCGGCTATAGACATTACAGAAGCTAGAATCACTGCTCAAACAAGACGTCTTGATCTAGAAGCTGCCTCGCTTAAGGCTCAAAAGGCACGCCTAGTTGCGAGTAATTTTTTATGGATAGATGGTATTCCATTAGAAATACAAGAAACGGTATATCCAGAAAAACCTGAGCTTGCAGTACTGGACGCCTCTCTATTATTAGTGGGGATTACAGATACCTCGGTTTTTTTAAATAATCATCCTAAGCTTAAAAGTCTAGACGCAAAAATTGATGGCTTAGAAGTAGATCGATTTTTAAAGAAAAACAAGTTGCTTCCTAAGGTAAACTTGCAATACAATTTTCTATCACCAGATGCAGATCGATTAGATGGTTTTAATACGGCAAATTACAAGGCTTTTGTAGATGTGAGCTTTCCTATTTTCTTGCGTAAGGAACGCGGAGATCTAAATCTTGCTAAGCTTAAAGTACAAGACGCCCAGTTTGAACGTACAGCCACTTCCCTTGCTATCAAAAACAAGCTTGACGCCACAGAGGCAGAGATTACATCGCTTTTAGAACAAAATAACCTTATCACTGAGATTGTGGTAGATTATGAAGCCCTTGTAAAAGCTGAGGAGCGTAAATTTTTTCTAGGAGAAAGTTCACTATTCCTCATTAACTCCCGCGAGCAAAAGTTAATAGACGCAAGACTTAAAGCAAATGTTCTTTCTGTAAAGGAACTTGCGGCAAAGGCAAAGTTGTATAATGCGGCAGGGCTATAAATCCATCATGACATTGCGATAACGACTTATTATTAAGCATAAAAAAACCGTAATTCCATATAAGAATTACGGTTTTTACTTTTAAAAATCATCACAAGTTATTCTTCCTTGTCGCTTCCGTTTTCTTTTACTTTCTTACGGTTATCACTACCACGACGGTCTATCAATTTATTAAAAGGATCTATTCCAGCTTCTACTGGTTTCTCATCAACTATCACATCAAAACCATTGTTAATGTCGCTCACTTTCACTTTCTTTAGATACAGTACATTCTCAGCTCCTGTTTCCTCATCCTCTTCGCCAAAAACCCCTAACTCAATATAATCTGCTAGTGGTAAGGATGCAATGGCATCCTCCTCACCTTCTGGAGTAAATGAAAGACTATCGCCCGCGATGGATTTATATTCTTTTTTTCCTTTCTTTTTTGAACGGTACTTACTTATAATCGCATCTATATGTACAGCATAGCTGCCATCCGGTAATTCTGTGTAAGTAGCATCTTCTACTTTGTTATCATAAAGCGTGATGGTCTCAAACATATCTGTAACTAGATATTTAAGTGAGTCTGGTGTCACCGCTTTTATATCTGCCACAAACTCTGTAGCTACTGGATAAGGGCGTCCTTTAAATTGATACTTTTGGGCAAAGCGTTTTGCTACACCGTTAAAGACATCTTCTCCTAAGTAATCACTCATAGCATATAAAACTAATGACCCCTTTTGGTAATGAATATACTGTTGGTTTTCATTATACATTAACGGCTGCTCCTTAATCTGCTCACTAGTTCTACCTGTCAAGTATCCATCCATCGCGTCTTTTAAGAAACGACGCATCTGGTTTTTACCATAAGTTTTCTCAAGCACCTTGAGCGAGCTGTACTCAGACATACTTTCAGAAAGTAGTGTTGCTCCTTTAGCCTGCGCTCCTATCACCTGGTGTGCCCACCACTGGTGTGCTAGCTCATGAGCCGTTATTGCCAGCGGATAATCTACCGCATCTTGATCCTCATCATCTACATCTGCTACAAAACCTACTCCTTCACTAAAAGGGATTGTATTTGCAAAGGCCTGTGCAAAGCTTCCATAATCTTTAGGAAACTCTATGATACGCACTTGCTTATGCTGGTAAGGTGTATAATTCTCATTATAATAAGCGAGGCCCTTTTTCATACCATCCATCATACGATCAAGGTTATAAGTATGACCAGGATTGTAATAAATCTCAAGATTAATTCCTTGATATTCTTCTCGCATCACTTCATATTCTGCGCTTAAGAAAGAATAGAAGTTGAGCATTTTTGAATCCATTTTATAATGAAAATACTTTCTTCCATCCTCTTCCCACTCCTTAATGAGATAACCAGGCGCAATTGCTATCTGCTCTGGAGAAGTACTCAATGTAGCCTCAAAGTCTATCCAGTCGCTATAACCTCCTATATAACTACGATCTCTTGCTCCAGGAGCATCTGGATTTGGTAAGCGATCCTTAGGTGCTAGCTCATACTTTTCACGTAGTTGTGTGTTTCTCAATTCAAAGTTATCATTGTAACCTATAGAAGGAAACATACCATAATTTACAAAGGTTCCATTAGTAGAAATAGGCGACTTATCATCTAGAAATTTATTCTCCTCATTATGCATGGTAAACTTAAACACTAAAGTATCTCCAGGCTGCATAGGCTTGCTAAAAGCATACATTTTATAGTTATAATCTTCGTTATCATAAACCACTTCTGCATCTCTGTCTAGTGTGATTTCTGTAGGGTAATCTGTGAGATTCACATGTAATGTATCTATAGCAACACTATCCTTATTAACCATGGTAAAGGTTGCTCCTGCTTTAAAGTCTCTAGTTTTTGGATATATATCCATAAACGTATTTACAGCTACGAGTCTAGGTTGTGGTATTCCCGCATACTTTCCTAAATCTCTTTCGGCTTGCACGCGTAGTTCTTCACGTTCTTTTCCTGTGAGCAATTCATTCTCCACGTTATTTACATACCAAGAGTAGCTACCTATACTTAAAAATATCACTAGAGAAACAATTGCCGTGGCTATGATGGGTGTAGATAATCTCGCTTTCGCGAAAGCAAGACGACCCTTTACATTTGTCCCCACACCACGTCTGTAGAATAAAATGGCTGCCATTAAAAGAATAACTCCAAATGAGATCCAATAGACCCTAAACGTATAGAAACGAGGTAATACAGAACCGTATCCATCAAAATCTGAAGGACTAGGTGTACCACCCGAATTAAAATCATAAATAGCCTGCTCTACTCCGATAGCACGCTGCAATAACGGAATCGCGACAGCAAGCACTAATAAAGTTACAAGGCCAAGCCATTTATTTTTAATCAATGTATGCACAAGAAGCGCCATCAAAATCCACGGAATATACTTCCAGATATTGATTAAAAAAGCTTGGAATACATAAAGGTCTATCTGGTAATCATAAAAACCTTTGGCCGTTTGAAATGCTAGGCCACAAAGAATAAGTACTACTTGCAGAAAGCCTGTCATAAGTAATAGCGATATTCCTTTTGATACTAGAAACACCCAGTCCTTTGTAGGCGTTACATCGACTATCTGGTTAAGATGAGCCGCCCTAGAGCGATCCATTAAAAAACCGGCATATAAGTGAATAAGTAAAAATGAAAATAATATCACATATGCAGACGGCTCTGCAAGCATAGTCCACGTTTTAGGCAAAATAGCCGTGTTAAAAATGAGCTGAGAAAAACTCATCATTACAATGGTAAGTACAATGGCTAAGAAAGTTATAATTATGAATGGCCAGCCCGTAATGATATATTTAGTGTCACTTTTAACCAATAACCACAATGTTTTTAACTGCCCAACGAGAGAGAAATCTGTAGATACTGCTGGCATTTCAATGTTTCTTACCTCACTAAAGTTTTTCTTAGTTGCTCTTACCGTCTTTTTCTTAAAAAGACGAAGGGTCATTGCATGTTGAGAAAAATTAAAGCGTGCTATAATTCCAAATAAGATTGCAAATGAAATCGCTGCCCATAATAAACGGTTGTACAGTAATGCCCCCACCATAGGTATAGAACGCGTATTTTGTTCAACAGGAGTCCAGTACTCTGTTGCATCTGCTAGTGGCAGTACTGCTAGAGGATCCAGCAACAAGTACCAGAATTTATTATCTGCACTGTCTGACATACTAGTAACTATGAGTTCTAAAATAATCATAGTTAGTATCGCCATAAAACCAATGTTTATGTTACGTGTAAACACCACAATAGCAAAAACTATAGCACTATAAAAAAGTACGTTAGGAAAAATGATGAACGCAAATGGCTGCACGTAATTCCACAGTCCAAATGGCCCCAAAAGTTCTTCGTTTGCTCCTGGCAGTATAGAGCCAATAAGAAGTCCCAATAGAGTAGCAATAGTAATAAGTAAATTAATCGTTATAGCCGCCGAAAACTTAGCTAGCAAGTATTGCACCTTTGTAAGCGGATAAGAGTACAAAACATTATGCATGTTATTTTTAAAATCTCTATTTATGGTGCCTCCAGTAATGGACGGGATTAACAAATAAGCTAGTAAAGACAGTTCGGACATCATCACCGTAATTGACAATGGACTAGTTAAATATGTGTTACTAGTAACAGTGGCATTATCACTACCAAATACACCCAGCTCAGATGCCATTAGAATTGCACCTAGCAAAAACATAATTGCTGCAAAAATGTAAAAAAGTGGTTTCTTAAACCACGTTCTTATTTCGTGTAGATATATTATATTAAACATATTACTGTACGTTTTCAGGTTGGTTCTGATTTAACGTAGTAAAGTATACGTCCTCTAGGGTTGCAACCGCAGGCTCAAAACCTTCTCCTGGTGTGGTTGTGCTATACACTCTCACATCTAGATCATTGTCGTCATTAAAGCTTGAGGAAATCACATTATATTGCTTTTGTAGCTCATCTATTTTATCTCTAGAAACACTTATCTTCCAGATATGCCCAGATAGACTTTGCACAAGCTCTTTTGGTGTGCTCTGAGATAAGATTCTTCCTCCATTGAGAATTGCCATATCAGTACATAGTTCCTTAACGTCATCTACAATATGCGTAGAGAAAATAACAATGTGATTAGTCCCTATCTCACGTAATACATTTAAAAATCGATGTCTCTCTGCAGGATCTAGTCCAGCAGTAGGCTCATCTACAATAATAAGTTTGGGATTATTAAGTAGGAGTTGTGCGATACCAAAACGTTGCTTCATTCCTCCAGAGTAGCCTGCAACGTGCTTATCGCGCACATCACTAAGGTTTGTAACCTCAAGTGCTTTATCTACAATTGCGTTGCGCTCTGCTTTATTTGTAATCCCCTTCAAACTTGCAAAATAATGTAAGAGGTCGCTTGCGCTCATTTTTGGGTACACCCCAAATTCTTGTGGTAAATAGCCCAAGGTTTTTCTAAACTCAATTTTATTGTTAAGAATATCAAGTCCATTAAACTCTATGCTTCCTGTATCTGGTTCTTGAAGCGTGGCTATGGTTCTCATAAGAGATGATTTTCCTGCACCGTTAGGCCCTAAAAGTCCAAACATTCCTGCCTTAATATCTATAGTTACATCATCTAAGGCTTTTACACCATTGCTATATGTTTTTGAAACATTCTTTAAACTGAGAATCATACCTGTTGCTTTTTAGTTGTAGCATAGGTATGACTTATATAGCGTTTGTTACAAGTAATTATATAAATAAAGAAGAAATAGCTAAAGACAGCCTATTTGAGTGCACATTGCTTTGAGAAAAGCTCGCCCTTTAATTTAATTTTATAAAAGAATGCCTTTTGAGACGTTCATCTACATCATTTGCTAAACCAATGTAATTCAAAGAGGATATGAGTTTCATATTGCTCAAAAAGCATTAGCAATAAATAGCATACGAACCTTAGTTGGAAAAACCTTTTATGATAGCCAATCTTGCGCCTAAGTCTAAACATTCTAAAAAAGCTTCTTGTCTTTCAAATAAAAATCCATTTGCATTAAAGACCATTTCATAACTATCAGTTTTTAAACTCATCTCCATTGGATCTATAGAATACTGTTGTTTTGTCAGCCCCAAATAGCGTGATTGTAATACTGAAAAACCAAGCTTTAATAAAATCCACATGGGAGAGAAAGGAATTGGATTAATCTTCTCTTCACCTCGTATTAACTTTATCTCTAAAATATCTGCTTTGACAATTGGCACTAATGACCGTTTTCCTGAAAAATTTGAGTGAAGTAGCAGCCCTTTACCTCTAATTTCTAAATTGCATTTAGAGTTAACTTTCAATTTTTCTGAACTACTCGTTTTATTCTCAAAAGAACTGAGAAACATTCCAACACCACCTACTACCCTGCGGTTCTTCCAATTAAACTTAAGTGCTTTACCTATAAGTTTATCAATCTTCTTGCTATCAATATTCCCGTCAGTTAAAATCATTTTACAATTTCTAAATAATTTTTTTATGATTCGTCGAACCAATATAATATCGATTGAGACTAGAAGAAAATAATATGTAAACGTAGAAATTCATATAACAAAAAAAGGCTCCCATTTCTGGAAGCCTTTGTGGGCGCTAAGGGATTCGAACCCCTGACCCCTTGGGTGTAAACCAAGTGCTCTGAACCAACTGAGCTAAGCGCCCGATTATTTTTTTACAAGTTTATCGTTTCTTGTTTGTGGGCGCTAAGGGATTCGAACCCCTGACCCCTTGGGTGTAAACCAAGTGCTCTGAACCAACTGAGCTAAGCGCCCCGATATTTTATAATCAGGTAACAATAAAAGGAAGAATTAAATCTTTCTCTTATTGCGGGTGCAAATATAGAATTAAACTTTCATACTTTGCAATATTTTTTAATAAAAATCAAATAATTTCTGCTACAACAAAAGTACTGCCGCCTATAAAAATAAGATCACTTGCTCCAGCTGTCTTTTTTGCAGCACTAAAGGCTTCTTTTACACTAGGATACGCCTTTCCATTCAATTTATGAGTCTCTGCAGTTTTTCTTAATAACTGCACCTCCATTCCTCTAGGCACATCTGGTTTACAAAAATAATAAGTAGCATAACTTGGAAATAATGGCAAAATACTTCCTAGATCTTTGTCAGAAACTACACCTAAGACTATATGAAGCTTTTTGTACTTCTCCCTACTTAACTGCTCCATTACATATGTTAGGCCCTCTTTATTATGACCTGTATCGCAGATAACTCTGGGTAATTCTTGTAATACTTGCCATCGACCTAAAAGTCCTGTATTCTTAACTACATTTTTAAGTCCTTTTGCAATGTGCTGTATTCCTACATGGAAGTCTGCACCTTGCAATACTGAAAACGCCACCTGCACAGTCCTAATATTATGTTTCTGGTATGAACCTATCAAATCTGATTGCATAGGCATTAAGTCAAAATCATAAGCTTTATAAAGTGGTGCGTTACGCTTTCGCGAAAGCGTACTAAAAACATCTTCTGTCTCCTCCTGAAACTCCCCTATCACTACGGGAACACCTTCTTTTATAATTCCTGCTTTTTCAGTGGCGATAAGTGGTAATGTGTCGCCCAGGAATTGAGTATGATCAACACCTATATTTGTAATAACAGACAACACAGGTGTTATAATATTTGTCGCATCTAGTCTACCTCCTAAGCCCACTTCAATAATTGCAACATCTACTTTTTTTGTTGCAAAATATGAGAAAGCCATCCCTACTGTCATTTCAAAAAATGACAATTGGTGCTCCTCAAAAAAAGCTTTGTGCTTCTTTATGAACCCCATGACAAATTGCTTGCTTGCCATCTCTCCATTAATCTTGATGCGCTCTCTAAAGTCTTTGAGATGTGGAGATGTATACAGACCTACCGTATATCCAGCTTCTTGCAGTACAGACGCCATCATGTGACTTGTAGAACCTTTACCATTAGTTCCCGCTACATGAACGGCTTTAAACTCAGTGTGTGGATTGCCAAGGTACTCTGATAATAATTTAATATTATCCAAATCTGCCTTATAAGCAGCTGCTCCTTTGCGTTGATACATTGGTAATTGAGCAAATAGCCAATCTAAAGTTTCTTGATAAGTGATAATGGGTCGCTTTTAAGTGTATGTAAAGATAGGTAGATATTACCTAGATAGTCTATATGAAATGCTGAGACACGTATAGATAGCTATAGTTGTTATATGAACCTATTAGTCTGAGAGACTAAAACGATATACAATCTTCCCTATTTGCTTAGAGGGTGCACTAGCATCTGCATTAAACTTTGTTGCTAGCGCTGCGGCTTTTGCAGGCTCAAGAAGACAGCGTGTATTATTAGTAGTCCCACGTACTCCAGGAGTTGCTTTTATCACCTTTCCGTTACGATCTACTTCGATACTTACAACTACAGTCCCTGCTTCATTACATTCTTGCTGGCGCTTAGGCTTCCCAAGTGCTTTACGACCTCCTAGCTGGTAATTACCATCTCCATCAAGGCCTTTTCCAGTTCCGTAGTAACTTGAGGCATTAGGGTCTCCATTAGGATCACCTTTATCTCCCGCTTTGTCATCATCACCTTCACCTGCTTGTGAAGCTCCGTCGCTTTTTGGCCCGTTAATTAATGCATCTAAAGCACTCGTAGTAGATTTATCTGGTTTTGGGTCTGGCTTTGCCTCCTCTACTGGTTTTTCAATAGGCTTTTCTTTTGGCTTTTCAACCTTAGGTGTAGGCTTCACTTTTGGCTTTTCTTCGATAACGGGTGCATCTTCAGTATCCTGCGTTACTACCTCATCTTTCACTTCTGGCTCTTGCACTGTAGGCTTAGGCTGTGGAGCCGTATTCTTTGGTGCAGAGGCCACCGCTTTTGTAGGTTGGACATTACCAGACCCCACCTCAGACGTACCAAAGTTTACAGCGATTCCTCCTTCTTCAGGTGGATCAAGGTATTTCATCCCCACTACAAACATGAGCAATAGTATGATAGCCATCACAATAGTGCTTATGGTAAAAGATTTACGTTTATGTATGGTATCTAAGAATGCCAAGTTTTGGATTGAAAAATTAAAAATTACGCTTTCGCGAAAGCGTATAATGTATAAATGTCAACTAATTAATTAGGACGTACCGCAAGGACAATTTTGTATTTATTGCGGTTTGCAATATCCATTATTTTAACGGCATTCTCGATAGGAACTCCCTCCTCTGCTCTTAAAATAATGGTAGGATCTTCTACTCCTACAAGTTGGCTTGTGATGAACCCTTCAATACTATTCTCAGTTACACGTTCTTTATTTACGTAGTAATCTAGGTCTTTAGTAATACTTACGGAGAGGTTCTGCTTGTTACTGGTTTTCCCTTTTGCTTTAGGCAAAATTAGGTCTAGAGCATCTGGCGTAATGGCTGGTGAGGTTAAGAGAAAGAATACAAGTAGTAGAAAGACAATATCTGTCATACTACTCATACTGAACTCTGGGCTCACTTTATTTCTTCCGCGCAGGTTCATATTAGCTTGGCTCGTTTAGAAGATCTAAGAAATCTACAGCATTTGCTTCCATAGAATGCACTACTTTATCTGTGCGCACTACTAGGTGGTTATAACCCATGTAAGCAATAATACCTACGATAAGACCGGCTACAGTAGTAGTCATTGCCGTATAGATACCTTCGGCTAGTGTTCCCATTTCTGCTTGTCCTGAACTAGTAGCTAGTGTATGAAAAGCAAGTACCATCCCAATTACCGTTCCTAAAAACCCGATCATAGGTGCAGCCCCTGCTATGGTAGCAAGCACACTTACATTGCGTTCTAGCTTGTATACCTCAAGTTTACCTTGGTTCTCTATTGCTGTATTAATATCCTCAAGAGGACTACCTATACGTGAGATTCCCTTTGCAGTAAGTCTTGAAACCGGTGAGTTTGCTTGAGCACAATAAATTTTTGCCCCTTCAATGTTACCGGATTGAACATTATCGCGTATTTGATTCATAAAGTTGCTATCCACCTTGGACGCTGCTTTTATTGCAAATAGACGTTCAAAATAAATATAAATAGCAACAAATAGCAGTACAAAAAGTACTGCTATTATGATGATTCCTGCTGTACCACCTGTGATAAGCAAGTCTATAATTGATAAAGTCTGCTCTACAGGCTCATCTGTTGTAAGAACGTCTGCCGCATCTTGAGCGCCGTCTTGTAATAAGATATTAATCATAAATTAGGTCGTTGTGACTTTAATATGAAACGATGGTTATGGTATTAAATTGTATGAGCTTAAGATCCCATTGTTCCTCCCGTAAGAAGAACAAAAGCAATTGCACCTGCAGCAAATCCAATAAATGCTAACCATGTTATTTTCTTGAGGTACCAGATAAAATCGATACGCTCCATTCCCATTGCTGCAACACCAGCTGCAGATCCTATGATAAGCATACTTCCACCGGTTCCTGCAGAATATGCTATAAAGTGCCATAATAAACTATCTGTAGGCGCTTCGTACATACCCATTGATGCAGCTACTAAAGGAACATTATCAATAATTGCAGATAATATACCAAGAAGTACTACAACAACATCTTGATTAGGTACTGCTCCGTTTAAGATTTCGGCTACGTAACGTAAAGTTCCCACTGGATCTCCAGACTCTGAAACCCCGTATACTAGACTTTCAAGTCCAGCAACAGCCATTAAGATTCCTAAGAAAAATAGGATACTAGAAATCTCAATACGAGATAATGCTTTGTGAGCACTGTATAAATGCTTACGTTCTTTTGTAAAATCTTCTTCTGGGTGAATGTATTCTGATACTAACCACACTACTCCAAGCGCGAGCATCATTCCCATATATGGAGGAAGGTGTGTTATCGTTTTAAAGATAGGCACAGATACAATCATACCTAAACCTAAGAAAAGCATTGTTTTACTACTAAGTAGTCTACCGGCTTCTTCGTCTTCTGTAGTGTCTACAATAATCTCACCTTTGAATGCTGGTAGATAAGAAGCAATTACAAAAGGAAGTACAAAACATATAATTGATGGTACTACTACAAATTTTATAAGTCCCATTGCCGTTACATTATCGGCAATCCAGAGCATTGTAGTTGTAACATCTCCAATAGGTGACCATGCACCACCTGCATTTGCCGCAATAACAACCATAGCTGCAAACCACAAACGCTGATCTCTATTTACAATAAGCTTACGTAGTAAGGTAATAAGTACAATAGTAGCAGTAAGGTTATCAATAATAGCCGAAAGGATGAATGCTAGTATACCTATTATCCATAATAATTTTTTCTTGCTCTTGGTGCGCACAGCACCTTTAAGCACCTCAAAACCACGGTGGAGATCAATAATTTCAACAATAGTCATCGCTCCAATAAGGAAGATAAGTATTTCTGCTGTTTTACCTAGGTGGTGCAACAGTGTGTTATCAAAACCATGCTCTGCTTCGTGCAATGCATCTCCTGTGAGCGCGGTGCCGTTAGGAAAAATACTAAATGCATTTTCATAAGTGTCAATAACGTCAAACCACCCTAAGTGGAAACCTACCGCAAGGAAAGCCCATATAAGTGATGCCATTATTAAAGCAGGTACTGTTTTATCTAGTTTAAGAGGATGTTCAAGGGTAATAGATAGGTACCCTATAATAAAAATGAGAATAATTACTGATTCCATAAGTTGTCTGGTTAATTGTAAGTATTAAAGTAATTCTTTTAGTGCAATCTCAAAAGCAGTTTTACTTATATTTTGCTTGCTGCTATTATTGCTATATGTATTTTCGATAGCGTTTCTGATAGTTTGCGAAGTATCGTTAAAGATTGCATCATCTGTCATTTGTACACGACGCTCCATGAAGTATGCAAATACACGAGCCATACCACAGTTTGATATAAAATCTGGTATTAAACTCACCTTTGCATCTGTATGCTCCATTATAGGGCCAAAGAAAATTTCTTTATCTGCAAATGGAACGTTTGCACCACAAGATATAACCTCTAGCCCAGTTCCAATCATGTTATTAATTTGATCTTCTGTAATAAGTCTAGAAGCCGCACATGGAGCAAAAATCTCTGTCTCAAGATTCCATATTTGCTCATTCATCTCTGCAAATGGAATTAATCCTTCTGCATTTGCATTGAGTGTATTTCCAGTTTTATTAAGGTACATATCACGTATTTCCTCAAAAGAAAAACCGTCTTTATTAATAAAACCCCCTACTATATCAATGATTCCTACCACCTTTGCTCCCATTTGAGCAAGGTAATAAGCTGCTGCTGCTCCTACGTTTCCAAAACCTTGTACAACGGCTCTTTTTCCTTTTACATCACCGCCATAAATATCATAATAATGACGTACGGCTTCTGCAACTCCATACCCAGTAATCATATCTGCAACCGTATACTTACGTGTTACGTCTGGAGAATATACTGGATTTTCAATCACTTTAATCACACCTTGACGCAGTTGCCCGATGCGGTTAATTTTATCTGCCTCTGTAGGTTGGAAGTGACCTGTAAAGACTCCTTCTTGAGGATGCCATACTCCACTTTCTTCGGTAATTGGGATTACTTCATGTATTTCATCTACATTAAGATCACCTCCCGTACCGTAATAACTTTTAAGTAATGGTGACACTGCTTTATACCAGCGCTCTAAAACTCCTTTCTTACGTGGATCTTTTGGGTCAAAATTGATTCCAGATTTTGCTCCACCTATTGCAGGTCCCGAGACGGTAAACTTCACTTCCATTGTTTTGGCAAGTGATAATACTTCATTCATATCCAGACCCGTACGCATACGTGTTCCACCACCTGCAGCACCGCCGCGTAGTGAGTTGATTACAACCCAGCCTTCTGCTTCTGTTTCTGGATCATTCCAATGGAAAACTATTTCTGGTAATTTATCTTCATAACGCTGTAAAAGAGCTCTCATACTTTCTAATTAGGTAAGCCCAAATATACAATTTAGAAACACCTTGTAGAAGAAGTGTTAATAATTTAAGATTGATATAACATTCCACTAGTGTGATCCTGCCCTGCACCGGTCACACTTGCTAGACAGTTCGGGAGGTTCTCAAGTTTTAACACTCCTAATAATCCAAAAATAAGCGCCTCTTTAAATTCAACCAACTTAGGGTCTGGCACTATGAGTTTTACGCTTTCGCGAAAGCGTATCCTGTCTAATAAGTAAGTGTTGTAAGCACCTCCACCGGTAACGAGCACAGTAGCACCTTCTTTAAACTGCGCCGCAAGCTGAATAGCAATATGCTCGGTAAACGTGGCCAACACGTCAATAGATGAAATTTGAGCGGCATCTATAAGTGGAAATATATGCGTGTGCACCCATTCTATCCCAAGAGATTTGGGAGCTGGAAGCTTATAAAACAAAATATCATTTAGTTTATCAAGGAGAGGTTGGTGTACAGTTCCTGTTTTCGCGAAAGCGCCACCATCATCATACTCCTTACCTAATTCCTGTGCATATTTATTGAGCACTACGTTTACAGGAGAGATATCATACGCAATTCTCACACCATTTTCATCTTTAGAAACATTTGCAAAACCACCAAGATTTAGACAATAATCATAATTGCCAAATAACAGTTGGTCGCCTATAGGCACCAATGGAGCTCCCTGACCACCCATTGCTACATCTTGCACCCTAAAATCACAAACCACGCGGTGGTTAACTAAAGAGGCAATTTCTGGTAGATTTCCTATTTGCAAAGTAACTCCCTGATCCGGCTGATGGAGCACGGTGTGTCCATGAGAACAGACTACATCAACATCCACAAGTTTGTTATTTTTTATAAAATCTTTAATTACGTGGGCTAGATAAGCTGTATAATCTTCATTAAGAGCGTCTAGGTCTTCTCTACTAAGCAAATGAGCCGTAGAAAGTATTTCTTTCCACTTTTTAGGATAGGGAACAGTTTCTGCAACGATGATATCACTGGTAAATGATGGATATATCGAGTCATCTTTTGATGGAGAAACACCAATTTCTGCATAGGCACAATCAATACCATCTAAGCTTGTGCCGCTCATCACTCCTATAACGTTATAGTTTTTTTGTCCCATTGGTCTAAATCTATTGAGAAAAAGGCAAGAAACAAGTATCTTTGTGTAGATTTTTTAGATAATTCTTAATAATTCAAACACGATGGATTTTAGCTTAACAGAAGAACATATAATGATACGCGATGCGGCTCGCGATTTTGCCCGTACAGAATTACTTCCTGGCGTTATTGAACGTGATAACATCCAGCAGTTTCCTGATGAACTCGTTAAAAAAATGGGTGACTTAGGTTTTATGGGTATTATGACAGATCCTAAATACGGTGGAGCTGGTATGGATGCTACTTCTTACGTACTTGTTATGGAGGAATTATCTAAAATTGACGCCTCTGCCTCTGTTATAGTTTCTGTAAACAACTCTTTAGTTTGTTACGGTCTTGAAGCTTACGGAAGTGAAGAACAAAAACAAAAATACTTAACTAAACTTGCTACTGGTGAGATGGTGGGTGCTTTTTGTCTTTCTGAACCAGAAGCTGGATCTGATGCAACATCACAAGCTACCACTGCAATAGATAAAGGAGATCACTACGTGATTAACGGAACAAAAAACTGGATTACAAATGGCGGTCGTTCTGATGTATATTTAGTTATTGCACAAACCGACAGAGAAAAAGGTCACCGAGGAATCAATGCTTTTATCGTAGAGAAAGATATGGAAGGTTTTGAAGTAGGACCTAAAGAAGACAAATTAGGAATACGCGGTAGTGACACACACACGCTACAGTTTAACGATGTAAAAGTTCCTAAAGAAAATAGAATAGGAGAAGATGGTTTTGGATTCAAATTTGCGATGAAAACTCTTTCTGGTGGACGTATTGGTATTGCTGCACAAGCATTAGGTATTGCATCTGGAGCTTATGAGCTTGCTCTTAAATACTCTAAGGAACGTAAAGCCTTTGGTACAGAAATCTGCAATCACCAAGCAATCGCTTTTAAACTAGCAGATATGTATGTGGAGATTGAAGCTGCACGTCACCTAGTGATGAAAGCTGCTTGGGATAAAGATCAAGGAAATAACTACGATATGTCTAGCGCAATGGCTAAGCTTTATGCTTCAAAAGTTGCAATGGAACAATCTGTAGAAGCTGTGCAAATACACGGTGGTAACGGATTTGTAAAAGAATACCACGTAGAGCGCCTTATGCGTGATGCTAAGATCACTCAGATTTACGAAGGAACAAGTGAGATCCAAAAAATCGTAATCTCAAGAGGTGTTATCAAAGGATAAAATCTTCCAATATAGATTAACAAAAAAATGCGGCAATTGCCGCATTTTTTATTTTATATAATATCACTTTACTATCTAAGCTTCCAGCCGCTGGTGCTTGTACTCGCTTCAAGCCCATCCTCTACTCCATCATCTAGTTCAGGAAAGAAATCAATACCTGTGAGTTTCTCAATCTGATCTACAGAGGTTACAAATGTTTTTAATGACTTCTTCGATGCCGAGTGATTCATTAAAAAGGCAATCATTTTTACATCACCCCCGGATTGGTCATAAATAATTTTATAAAATGATTCTGGAACAGTCACACCTTCTGTTCCTATTGCACCCATTTTATCTTTGAGAATCCCTCCGGTTACCACATAAACACCATCATACTTTTTTGCCCAATAGCGTACTTGCTGCTCTAGCTCGTTCCATATACCCGCATTAAAATCATGTCGCTGCGGACTAATATTACTTGTCAAAAATGTCTCGTTATAAGCCGCCTTGCTAAACTCTCTATCGCCAGCTGGGCAAAGATGCCCTCTATCATAGCCAGATTTCTTATAATTACGCCAGTGAGCAGACTTTGTCCCTACCTTAGGGTCTACTTCAAAGTAAGGGCGTTTAAAATCGGCATTTACGATGTGCTCTTTTTTAAGTTCATAAGCCACCCACTCTGCTTGTTCATCTTTCTCACTATAACTAAGGGAGTAATAATTATGATGCACAATCTGACCCGTAGTTGATGTAGGCAAAAAGTAAGTGTTAGTAGTAGATTTAGGCTGCTTTCCTTCCTCTACAACTGGCGCATCAATAGCTTGATGAGCATAATTTTCAAATATGTACCATCCTAGTGTAAATAATAGTACTAGTAATGGATAGGTGTATTTTCTTTTCATATATAAATTAACTTTTCACATCTAGCGCATCTCTCAGCGCATTCCCCACAAGCATAAAAGCCATTACGAGTAACATGATTGCTACACCGGGAATGAGCGCAAGATAAGGTTTCCCAAGAATGATGTAGCTATAGTGATCTTTAATCATCGCTCCCCAGCTAGGCGTAGGTGGCTGAGCGCCTATACCTAGAAAGCTCAAACCGCTTTCTATTAAGATGGCTCCAGCAAAATTTGCTGCAGATATTACAATAAGTGGTGCTATTACATTAGGCAATATATGTTTGATGATGATTCGTCCGTCTGTATAACCTAGCGCTCTTGCTGCGGTAACATATTGCATTTGTTTTACTCCCATCACTTGACCTCGTACTACACGAGCGACCTCAACCCACATGGTTAAACCTACAGCAATAAACACCTGCCAGTATCCCTTTCCTAGAGCTAGAGTGATAGCAATTACAAGCAATAATGTAGGGATAGACCACGTCACGTTAATCACCCACATGATTGCAGCGTCAATTTTACCTCCAAAATACCCCGCAAGCGACCCCATAAGTAAACCTATGATAAGCGAAATAAATACAGCAACAAATCCTATTGAAAAGGAAATACGTGCACCTATAAGCATACGACTTAGTAAGTCCCGACCATACTTATCTGTACCTAACAAAAATGTACGTGAGGAGATATTCGCTTTCGCGAAAGCGTTATAATCCTCAACAGCGTCTATTTTGAGCATTTTAGCCATTCCCTCTACGCCATCGCCTACATACTGGATGTAAGTAATACCACTTTCTGAAATAGTATACGAAGTGACGGGAATCTCTGTACTCGTATTCTTACTACCAGAAAACCATTTTGAAAAGAAACTTTGACTCGCATCAACTTGAGCGGGTATGGTGAGTATATCAACAGTAAACCCCGGCCCTTGGGAGTGAATAGAGAGGTGCATTTGATTTGCGTTCTCACTACTATCTGGGGCAATCACATAGGCAAACAATGCAGCTAGGCCACATAAAACGATATATAGTAAACTCAAAACGCCCCAAAAATTCTTCTTGAATTTTTGGAGCGCTAAGCCTGTTAAAGAATTTGCTCGTTGCGACATGAATTAATCTTTTATCGCAGCAAGTTTATCTTTTCTTATATTATTTATTTTGAGATCCTTAAGCACATTTAACGCCTCTTCTACATAAGCATCTTTGGCTAAATTCTTGTGCCAGCGATCACGCTTTTCCTTTAAAATCGTATCACTTTTGAAAAGTTTCTGCTCATAAGGAAGTGACTTGTATGACAACTTAGTATCATAATCATCTATCGCATCAAATTTCTTTGCATACTCCTCACTTTGCGCTAGACGTTCTTTGTACTTCTCATAGTTAAGCGACCACTTCTGATCATCTCTACGATCTTTAATCCACTTAGCATAATCATCTACTAGCTGTAAATGCTCGCTCTTAGACATACGTTGCACACTATTTTCGATAGTTTCATCAAAATCTACATAACCATCCCAAACGTCATAACTTGCGGCTTTAATTTTATCCCATGGAAGCGGGTTTTCTTGATCACGTTCTCCTATATCTATATATTTAAAACGATCCGGAACCACTACATCACTCTTAACTCCTTCTAGCTGAGTAGACCCTCCGTTTACACGGTAGAATTTCTGCGTAGTTAACTTAAGTGCTCCAAGATCTCCATAAGGGTTTTTACGTAAATACTGGTTAAGGTCTGCTACGTTTTGTACAGTTCCCTTACCATATGTTTGTTTACCTCCTATGATGATTGCTCGTTTGTAATCTTGCATTGCTGCTGCGAGAATCTCACTTGCCGAAGCAGATATTTCATTTACTAGAATTACAAGTGGTCCATCCCATAAGATAGAAGAATCTGCATCCTCAAGTACTTCTGGCTCATCGCCACTAGAAGCTACCTGTACAATAGGGCCATCTTTAATAAATAGTCCAGCAATATCCACCACTGTTTTAAGAGAACCTCCACCATTATTTCTAAGATCGATAACTAGACCTTCCATCCCTTGTTCTTTAAGGCGTTCTATCTCTCTCTTTACATCACTTGCAGCGTTCTTTTCTTTATAATCGTCCATTGTAAAGTAAAACTTAGGAAGATTAACGATACCATATTTTCGACCGTCTTTTTCAACCTCTGCAGATTTTGCATACGTTTCTTCAAGCTCCACAATGTCTCTTTCTATAGTGATATTCTGCGTACTTCCATCCAGCTTCGTTTTTACCGTAAGAATCACCTTAGTTCCTTTTGGACCTTTAATGTATTCTATGGCATCTTGAAGGCGCATCCCAACAATGCTAATGGCGTCTTTCTCATCTTCTTGACGCACTCTCATAATAACATCACCTTCACGCAACTCATCACCTCTCCATGCTGGACCTCCAGAAATAACATCTGTAATTTTTATTTCACCATTCTTTTTTTGGAGTCTAGCACCTATTCCTTGAAATTGACCACTCATCTGAGTATCAAAACGATCTTTTGCTACTGGAGCAAAGTAATATGTATGAGGATCAAATTCCTCCACTACCGCATTTAAGAACATCGCAAAATAATCTTGACGCTCTAGCTCGTCTGTAAATTCAAAGAATTCTTTGGTATTATCCTTTACTTCATTTCTGGCCTTAAGCTCTAAGGCTTCGTCGCTAAGAATTTCCTTAGGCTCATCTGTACTTACAACATCTTCACCTTCTTCTGTTGTTTTTTCTTGCTCTTCCTTTTTATCAAAATAAGAACTTAACGCATTTAGCTTTAATTGCTGCCTCCAGCGATTTTTAAGTTCTCTCTTGTTTTTTGCAAAAGGCTGCTTTTCATAATCTGTATCTAAGATTTCATCCTCAGTAAAGTCAAACGGCTTCTCAAGCAAGTCTGCTTGAATCTCATTTGCTTCCTTAGTACGCTCCATAAGACGTGTGTAAGTTAGGTCAAAGAATGTCAAATCCTTATCTCTAATAGCATCATCTATCTTATCCTTGTACTTTTCAAATTCTTGAATATCTTTTTTGTAAAAGAAGCGGCGGTATGGATCTAGTGCATCTATATAATCATCAAATACCGCTGCAGAGAAGTCGTCATCTATATCTTTTGCATCATAATGACCACGCTTAAGTAGATAAGAAATAAGATCAAGTAATGTCTTATCCTTATCTGGATCATCAAATGACTTTGTAGTAAAACTGCAACTCGCTACCGAGAAGAGGAGTACTACTGCGATTAATTTTAAATTCCTTTTCATAAAATCTTTTATTTGCATGTAACTTACAATGTACATTAAAAATTGTGCCACGATAAGAATAACCCTCGTAATCTTTTGTTAAACCCGACTGTCGCTCGAATTGAAGTACAATTTACGTATTTTCGTGCTTAGTTTACAACTCCTCTTATGAACAATAAACCATTAATACTTGTTACTAACGATGACGGTATAACGGCTCCCGGAATACGCAACCTTATCGATGTAATGCTCACCATAGGTGATGTCATTGTTGTTGCGCCAGATAGCCCACAGAGTGGCATGGGACACGCCATTACCATAAACGATACACTTTACTGTGATCCCGTAAAACTTGATCCCGCCGCGACACATAAAGAATATACATGCTCTGGAACGCCAGCAGATTGTGTAAAACTTGCAAACCAGCAGATTGTACCTCGCAGACCAGATATCTGTGTGAGCGGTATAAATCACGGCAGCAACTCCAGCATCAATGTAATTTACAGCGGTACGATGAGCGCAGCAGTAGAAGCTGGTGTAGAAGGCATCCCAGCAATAGGATTCTCGCTACTAGACTACAGTTACGATGCCGATTTTGAGCCTGCAAAAAAATATGTGGAGCGTATCACTCGCCAAGTATTAAAAAACGGACTTCCTAAGGGAATTGTTTTAAATGTAAATATCCCAAAACTACCAGCAGCCGAAATTAAAGGAACTAAGGTATGCCGTCAAGCAAAAGCGCAATGGGTAGAAGATTTTGACAAGCGCACTAATCCTATGGGTAGAGATTACTACTGGCTCACTGGCGAGTTTGTAAATCAAGACAAGGGAGAAGATACAGATGAGTGGGCACTATCTCAAGGATATGTATCTGTCGTGCCAGTCCAATTTGACCTCACGGCTTACCACTTTTTACAAGAACTAAATGAGTGGGAAGACTAGTCTAAAGTTTACAAAGCAATCGTAACTTTGACACACATCAATATCTTTCTATAGCTTAAGGTTGAGAATTCCGCTTTCGCGAAAATTTTAAAACGATAAGCATATTTGTAAAGAATTCAAATTTTGGCGAAAGCCGAAACATTACATATGAAAAAAGACATCATTATAGGGATTGTAGTAGGACTCATTGCAAACGCAATAGGTGTACTGCTGTTTTCTCTATACATAGGCAGCACACAAGACCGAACCATCACAAACGTACTTCAAACAGCAGTGTCTGAAGGTCGTCTAGGCAAAATTATGGCAATAGGCGCTGTGCTTAATTTGCTGGCATTTTTTATGATGCTTAGACAAGGACAAGATGCGAGAGCGAGAGGCGTTCTTCTTGCTACGATTACTATTGCATTTGTAACTATGATATTAATGTTTACCTAATGAAATATTACATTCTTGCAGGCGAGGCCAGTGGTGATTTACATGGTGCAAACCTTATGAAATCACTATATAAAGAAGATCCAGAGGCAGATATACGCTTTTGGGGCGGTGATCTCATGCAGGAAGTAGGCGGTACTCTTGTGACACATTACAAAGAGCGTGCTTTTATGGGCTTTATGGAAGTTGTCACGAACTTGCGTAAGATCACAGGTCTTATTAAAGATTGTAAGAGAGATATTGCCCGTTTTGAACCAGATGCGCTTATACTTATAGATAACTCCGGTTTTAACTTACGCATTGCAGAGTGGGCAAAACCATTAGGCGTAACGACGCACTATTATATCAGTCCGCAGGTATGGGCATCACGCGCTAGTCGTGTTAAAAAGATCAAAGCCTATGTAGATCACATGTATGTGATATTACCTTTTGTAAAGGACTTTTATGACAAACATGACTACAAGGTACATTTTGTAGGTCACCCACTTCTAGATGCGGTTGCTGGTCGTGAGCAAGCAGATGCCGCTACGTTTACAAAAGAACACAAGCTCGATGAGCGACCTATGATTGCATTACTTCCAGGAAGTCGTAAGCAAGAAATAAGCGCTATGCTAGATGTGATGTTAAGCGTAGTAAATGATTATCCGGACTATCAGTTTGTAATCGCTGGAGCGCCTAGTCAAGAGGTATCTTTTTACCAACCTTTCCTCAAAGATTACCCAGTTAAACTGGTAATGAATAAAACCTACGACATCTTAAGTTTTGCAAATGCAGCTTTAATCACGTCTGGTACGGCAACACTAGAAGCTGCTATTTTTAAAGTACCACAGGTAGTTTGTTATAAAGCCAATGCCGTCTCATACAGTATTGCAAAACGCATTATCAAAACAAAATACATCTCCCTAGTAAATCTTATAATGGATAAAGAGGTGGTAAAAGAATTGATTCAAGGAGATTTAAACACTAAGAATTTAAAGCAAGAGCTGGATAAGATCACTAATGATGATTATCGCGCAAAACTCTTTAAAGATTACTTTGCACTAGAGAAAAAATTAGGGGGTACAGGAGCTAGTGACAAAACCGCATCTCTCGTTGTAGCAACAACCAAAGCACAGCTTAGCAATTAAAAACCTACAAGCCCATCTACTATATGAAACAATTATTCACAGTAGTTTCTTTACTTTTTTTATTGACTTCGTGCGGAAGTTCAAAAACCACAACATCTAGATCCAAAACTAGAACTACTGCTAGGGTTAAACATATAAGCGCATCAAAAACAGACCGCATTATCCAGCAAGCACAAGCCTTTAGTGGTACTCGTTATAAATTTGGTGGTACTACAAGAAAGGGAATGGACTGCTCTGGATTGATTTATACTGCTTTTCAAAAAGAAAATATAGTCTTACCTCGTATCTCTAGACAGATGGCACAAAGAGGACAACCTATAAAAGACAAAGAGATCTCTAAGGGTGATTTGTTATTTTTTAGAACGAACAAAAGTAGCAAACGCATAAATCACGTGGGACTCGTCACAAAAGTTACGGGTAATGACATTTACTTTATACACGCAACTACCTCAAAAGGTGTCCTTACTTCTAACCTCAATGAGCGTTACTGGAATGACGCATACATAATGGCCAGACGCGTCTTGTAAATTATAATTTACTATATTACTGACAGTTACACCTTAAAATAGGTTAATTAGTAATATGTTGAAGAGGATTAACACACCCATTTTAGTAATACTTCTTGCCTTCATTGCAGGAATTATTTGCTATGACGCCTACCGCGCCTCTTGGTTCTGGATAGTTATTATCCTCCTACTCACTATCTCATTTCTCTTTGTACTTCACAGACTTGCTTTTAAAAGACCTCTCAATGCTATAGCTTTTACAACAGGTATTTCTGTTGTATTTATAACGCTAGGCTACTTAACCTCTGAAAGAGCAAACGCACTAAACAACGACACCCATTTTACTCACACAAACACTAACAACCCTAGCACCTTCTTATTTACTGTAGACCAAGTTCTTAAGCCCACAATGTATCAAGATAAATATGTTGTTACATTAAAGACAATAAATAAAAAAGCTACTTCAGGTAAGGTAATTCTTAATGTCAGTAAGGATAGTGCATCACAACGTCTTCGGGTAGGAACATGGTATTACACAAGATCTGAACTTTTACCTGTCCCTAAACCCAAAAACCCATTTCAATTTGATTACGGGAGCTATTTAAAAAGAAAACAGATATACGGGCAGCTATCAATTAATAAAAACGAGTTACTTATATCACAACACACCTCTAGCGGATTGAGGGTGTGGGCATCACGCTTTCGCGAAAGCGTACTAAAATCTATACACTCTCATTCATTTACTAGCGACCAACTAGCAGTTATAGATGCACTCGTTCTTGGACAGAAAAATGGCATCGATAAGCAAATGAGCACTAGTTATGCATCTGCTGGAATGATGCATATACTAGCCGTCTCCGGCCTGCATGTAGGAATTATACTTTTATTGCTACGCATAATTACCAAACCAATAGCTGACTATAAGCTGCGGTGGCTTCGGTCTATAATTATTATCGCTATGATATGGGCTTTTGCCTTTATCACTGGACTATCACCCTCTGTATTGAGGGCAGCGACTATGTTTAGCTTTCTTGAGGTAGGACAACAACTAGGTGGAAAAAGAAAAACTACAGATGCAGTTATGGCATCTGCGGTGTTGCTACTTTTATACGATCCATTTCTCATATATCAAGTAGGCTTCCAGCTGAGTTATCTCGCTGTTATTGGTATTTTATGGATTCAGCCATGGTTATCATCTTTTTATACTCCGCGCTACTATATAGACAAGCTTCTCTGGGGTATAGCGACGGTTTCAGTAGCTGCTCAGCTAAGCGTGCTACCCTTGAGTTTATTTTACTTCCACCAGTTTCCAGGATTATTTTTTCTCTCTAATGTTATCATCATCCCCTTTCTAGGAATCATATTAGGCGGTGGCATACTGGTTGCAATACTTGCAGCACTGGATATCTTACCAGATGCTTTAGTAGCAACGTATGGCTACGTTATAGACCTAATGAATGGATTTATTTTTTGGGTTGCCAGTAAAGAGGCTTTTATCACAAATCACATCACAATAAGTTTTGCATTTCTTATAGGCTTATACCTCTGCATCATTTTTAGTATTTCTTTATTCAAAAAATACAATAATCCCAGACTTGTAGCGGCATCTCTATCTATAATATTATTGACCTCTATTATTATTTATGAGAAAAACAATCCTCCCGCTACGCATCTCACGATTTTCAACAAAAGTAAATCTACCATGATAGGTACTTTCCACAACTCCAAGCTTAAAATACATAGCACAGACTCATTACACACCATAATACAAGATAGCAGAGTACGCAATTATAAGGATGGCTTACGCATAGATGAAGTCGCTGTAGAAGGCATGCAGAACTATTTTCGCTTTAAGCGAAAAGAAATACTCGTTATAGATAGCCTTGGAATATACCAATTAGCTAAAGCAAATCCAGATTACATACTTCTCACTCAGTCCCCAAAGATTAATATAACCAGACTTACAGAGAGATTTCCGAAAGCTTTAATCATTGCAGACGCATCAAATTATAAAAGCTACATAACTCGCTGGAAAGAGACTTGTATAAATAAAAAAGTCCCTTTCCATAGCACGTATGAAAAGGGAGCTTATATAATTGAGTGAATATTTTAATTAGGCCACGAGTATTCAAACTCCTTTTGATAAGTTGCCCATTTCTCTTGAGTAGTAATATCTTTATAATCATCGTTACCTACCATCTTAACGTATATTTCTAAACGTTTAGGGGAGTGATAACCAACTATAGGCTGGATATAATTACCCTTTTCATCAAAGAATACCATACTTGGATACCCTTGAAGCTTTAAAGCCTGTGCTAGTTCGTGCTGACTATTACGACTTCTGGACTTTTTAGGATCATAACGAGGATTAGTATATGTATTACCTAAATAGTTAATGATCTCAGTACCTTCTGCATTAAACTTTACTGCATAGTAATTTTCATTTATAAAAGCCGCTACATCAGGATTTGCAAAGGTGTTTTTGTCTAACATTTTACAAGGCCCACACCATACAGTGTACACATCCATAAAAATCTTTTTAGGATTTTTTTGTTGGGCAGCTAGCGCTTCATTCATAGTCATCCAGTTGATTTCTTGTGCGCTCAGTGTTGCTGTAGCAAGAAATAGAAGAAGGTATAATACTTTTTTCATCAAATTCTTTGTTTTAGAGGTAGTCTGTATATGTTTCAAATTCTTACAGACAAAAAACGTTCCACAAAATAGGGAACGTTTTTAAATTATACTATTTTATGTGCTTAGCGTATACCATGCATCATTCTAATAAGTGTTTTATTTAATAGCAACATCACAACCCCAGCTGCCGCAGGTATTACTGTAAATATCAAAAAGAAGATTGCCATACCATGTTCTTCAACAATAGGATCAATATAACTACCTGTTATACCTGCAGCAAAGTTTGCAATAAAGTTTGCTACGAACCAGATACCGAACATAAGACCAACAAGTTTTGCTGGTGCAAGTTTACTAACATATGAAAGTCCTACTGGAGATACGCATAACTCTCCTAGTGTATGAAACAAATATGCAAGCACTAAAAATACCATACTTACAGAAGCCGTCTTAGCACCTAACGGAATTCCCATAGACCCAAAAGAAAGAATACCAAACCCAAGACCTAATAAGATAAGACCTATAGCAAACTTTACTGGACCGCTTGGGTTGTACTTACTCTTCCATATTTTTGAAAATAAAGGTGCAAAAGCAATAATGAAGAATGAGTTTAAGATACCAAACCAAGAAGCTGGAACTTCTGGAGCATCATCTGCAAACTGACGAGATAACATCCAGATTACAATACCCCATATTATAACAAACCCTAAACCTAAGATAATATTAGAAAGGGCGTATTTACCATACGTTTGTTTAAATAGCATCGCTAATACCCATGTAATAATAAGCATAGGCACTACTGTAAGTATTGTGTTGACTATTTTGAAAGTCATACCACTACTACCTTCAAGAACTCTATCTGTATAATCTGCTGCAAAGATGGTCATAGACCCTCCTGCTTGCTCAAACGCCCACCAAAAGAAAATAGTAAAAAATGCAAGAACACTAATTACAATTAAACGATCACGAGTTACTTTAGACTTTTCGGCATCATCAATAACATCTTCAATTGCATCTGCTGCATTTTCTACACCATCTTCTAATACATCATCAAGTTCACCCGCTTTTGCTGGTGCTGACCCTATAGTACCAAAGATTCCTTGAGCAAAATAGAATTGTAGCATTCCCACAAGCATAAAAATACCCGCAAGTCCAAATCCATAGTGCCATCCAACAGATTCCCCTATATAACCGCAAAGAAGAATACCTAAAAAGGCACCAGAGTTGATACCCATATAAAATATAGTGTACCCAGCATCCTTCTCTTTACCTTGATCTTTATACAGTTGCCCTACCATAGAAGAGATGTTTGGCTTAAACATACCATTACCTATGATGAGTAGTACGAGACCTGCGTAAAAGAAAATATCTGAGCTTATCTCAAAAGCCATAGACGCGTGACCTAATGTCATCAATAAAGCACCTATAATTACAGCTTTTCGGTACCCTGTAATCTTATCAGCTATTAAACCGCCTAGAATAGGAGTCACATAAACTAACCCAGTATAAAATGCATATAATTGTAATGCCTCTGCTCGCTCCCAGCCCCAGCCGCCATCAATAATAGCTGATACTAAAAATAAAACAAGTAATGCGCGCATTCCATAGTAGGAAAATCGCTCCCACATTTCTGTAAAGAAAAGCACAAAAAGACCTGAAGGATGTCCTAAAACTGTCTTTTGATTGGTTTCAGAACCACCGAATTTATATTCCATATTGTATTATTTATTTACTGCTAATATAAGTTGTTTATCCTTAAAGTTTCTCTTTTATGAATTCTGTCATCATTGTATATAAATGAAAACGGGTATTTCCACCATAGATACCGTGGTTTCTATCTGGATAGTTGAAGTAATCAAATTGCTTATTTGCTTGCACTAAAGCTTCCACAAGACGTGTAGCGTTCTGCACATGCACGTTATCATCTCCACCACCATGCACAAGTAATAAGTCACCTTCCATCTTGTCTACGTGACTCATAGGAGAATTGTTATCATACCCACTTGCATTTTCTTGCGGTGTTTGCATATAACGCTCTGTATAAATAGAATCATAAAATCTCCATGATGTAACTGGTGCAACAGCTATAGCCATTTCAAAAGTATCTGCTCCTTGAAAAAGACAGTTAGAAGCCATAAAACCTCCATAACTCCACCCCCAGATTCCTGTACGATTTTCATCTATGTATGAACGTTCACTTAATTGTTTGGCCGCTGCTATTTGATCTAGCACTTCATACTTACCTAATTCTTTCTGTGTTACTTTTTTAAAATCACGTCCTTTTAATCCTGTTCCTCTTGGGTCTACACAAACCACAATATAATCGTTTTGCGCAAGCATATGAAACCAATAATCATTAGACGTATCCCACTTATTTGCTACGCTCTGTGATCCTGGTCCAGAATATTGCGTCATAAACATAGGGTACTTTTTAGATGAATCAAAATCTGTAGGTTTAATCATATATGCATTAAGTGACACTCCATTTACATCAATCTCAAAAAATTCTTTTGGAGAGATATCATAACCTGCATATAAATCTTTTAAAGCTTGATTATCTTTTATTACACGTATTTGCTTTCCATCCTTAGCATCATTGAGGGTGAAGCGATAAGGCGTTGTAGTATTTGAGTATGTGTGAATAAAATTGCTAAAGTTTGCACTAAAATCGGCATCATTTGTTCCCTCGTTTACAGCCAGTGCTTGTTTCTTTTTACCATTAAGACCTATCGCATATACACCACGATTTATGGATCCATTTTCTGAGCTTTGGTAAAAAATTCTCTTTGTTTTTGCATCATAACCGTAATATCCTGTCACTTCCCAGTCGCCTGATGTTACTTGCCTCTTAAGACTTCCATCTGCGTTGTGATGGTATACATGGTTCCACCCATCTTTTTCACTCGTCCAGATAAAGCTATTATCTTCTAGAAAGGTAAGGTTATCTGTCACATCTACATACGCCTTATCCGTTTCAAGAACAGCAAGCTTTGTTTGATAAGTAGCCGCATTAAATAGAGAAAGCTTTAATGTGTCTTGGTGACGATTTAATGTTTGTACAGCAAGTACGTTTGGATCTTTTGACCAAGAGATGCGCGGAATATAGTGTCCAGCATTATCACCTAGGTCAATCTCAACATCCTTTGCTTTACGGCTATTTCCGTTATCAAGATTATGTAAACGTAGTGTTACTTTTGCATTTGCTTCACCAGCTTTAGGATATTTAAAAACCGATTGGGTTGGGTATAATTCTTTGCCGTAAATATCCATAGAGAATTCTGGCACGTCTGTTTCATCAAAACGGATATAAGCAATCCTCTTGCTATCTGCACTCCAATCAAAGGCGCGCACAAAACCAAATTCTTCTTCATAAACCCAATCCGTAATACCGTTTATGATACTATTTTTCTTTCCATCTGTGGTGAGCTGCTGGGTTGTACCTTCTGCAATGTTAAACACATATAAGTTGTTACCCTTACCGTAAGCAATCATCTTCCCATCAGGAGAAAATGTAGGCTCTTGGATTAAATCGTCTGATACCTTTGTTAGCTTTCGCGAAAGCGTGTTCCAAACATAAAACTCTCCTAGCGTAGATCTTCTAAAGATCGACTGTAGTTTGGTAGCTAATAAAACCTGCTTTTCATCATCGCTAAACTCGTAGCTTATAAAATAATCAAGGCCATCTATATCTGCACTGCTTACCGCTGTACGCACTTTTTCTCCAGTCGCATAACTATAAATATCTACACTTCCTGTACGTGTTGCTCTGTCAAAGTTTTGAACGGCATACTCCTGTCCATTTGCCATGGAGTGAATAGACTGGAGTCTCTCTGCACTAAAAGTGCCTTCTTTCCATATATCTTCAAGGGTGATTTGCTTTTTTTGCGCAGTGGCGCTCTGGATTGCCATGAGTAAAATGGCACTCAAAAAGAGTTGTATTTTCATATATAATTGCTAATTCTAGTAATGTATCTCAATTTTACTAAAAATAACGCAAAAAGCCCCGTAAAAGCTGTTAAATAGCGCCATATTGTTAAGAAATAAAATCACTACATTATCTATATAAAGCTAGGTTTACCTCATTCTCAGTATCTTTGATACTTTTATAAATACAGCTTAATGACAAAGGCAATATCAGGATTTTCAAGACTTTCAAAAACTGAAAAAATAGCGTGGCTCACGTCTACCTATTTTGAGAATCCCGCACAGGCAACTCAAGTACTATCATCTTACTGGAATGATGATAAAAAATTACAGCAGCTTCATGACGAGTTTATAGAAAACACGATTACTAATTACTACTTACCATTAGGAGTCGCTCCTAACTTTGTTATAAACAACCGCATCTACACCATTCCCATGGCTATTGAGGAAAGTTCTGTGGTGGCTGCTGCAAGTAAAGCGGCAAAATTCTGGCAAGAAAGAGGAGGTTTTAAAACTACTGTACTAGGAACCACCAAAGTAGGACAAGTACACTTCACCTATAATGGCGATGCGTCACTTTTGACTTCATTTTTTGAAAGCATCAAGCCACAGTTACTTGCAGATACCGCTGCTATCACAAAAAACATGGAGAAACGTGGTGGTGGCATTAAAGACATCACGCTCGTAAACAAAACTTCGGCGGTAGCAGATTACTACCAACTTCATTGCACGTTTGAAACGCTAGATGCAATGGGAGCCAATTTTATAAATAGTTGTTTAGAACAATTTGCAACAACACTTAAAGCAGGCTTTGAGGCAGAAGCACGCTTTCGCGAAAGCGGAGCAAACCTCTCCATCATCATGTCTATTTTATCAAACTACGTTCCAGATTGCGTAGTGCGAGCAGAGGTAAATTGCCCAGTAGCTGATCTTTCTGAAAAGAATATAGAGGGTGCAGAATTTGCTAAAAAATTCATCCAAGCGATTGCTATTGCCGAAGAAGAACCCTACCGCGCAGTGACTCACAACAAAGGGATTATGAACGGTATTGATGCAGTAATTCTTGCCACTGGAAACGACTTTAGAGCTGTAGAAGCTGGTGTACATGCATATGCCGCTAGAGACGGACAATATAGAAGTCTTACGCATGCTAGTATAGACGATGGAATATTTAAATTCTGGATTGAGGTTCCACTCGCGCTAGGAACCGTGGGCGGACTTACAAAATTACATCCGCTGGTAAAGTGGTCTATGGAGTTGCTAGAAAATCCATCTGCCCAAGAACTTATGCAAATTGTTGCTGTTGCAGGACTTGCACAAAACTTTGCAGCATTAAAATCACTTACTACAACGGGAATTCAAGAAGGACACATGAAAATGCATCTCATGAACATCCTCAACCAGATGGAAGCCACAGATACAGAAAAACAAGAAACAGTCACTCACTTTAAGACTAATACGGTTACACATAGCGCTGTTATTTCTTTTATAGAAGCACTTCGCTCATAAGTATTTAATAAAGACAAAAGAATACACTAAGTGAACTCATCCTTTTACAGCCACGGTAAGTTACTATTAACCGCAGAATATCTGGTTCTTGATGGATCAAAGGCTCTTGCGCTTCCCACAAGCAGAGGCCAAAAGCTCAGAATAAATGCGACAGAAGACCAAGGTTTGTTTTGGAAAAGCGAGCTGCATGATGGCTCCACATGGTTTGAAACCCATTTTACTTTACCCATAAAAGACTGTGCGGTTCCTAATGGGGATATCCCTCAGCGCTTACTCACCATATTACAAGCAGCACAACAACTCAATCCACAGTTTTTACAAGATCAAGAAGGGCTTATAGCTACTAGCACTTTAGAATTCCCTAAAGATTGGGGATTAGGTTCCTCCTCTACTCTTATTGCAAATATTGCTTTATGGGCGCAGATTAACCCTTACAAGCTACTTGAAATGACTTTTGGAGGTAGTGGTTATGATATCGCATGTGCAACAGCAGAAAGCGCCATTACCTATGAGAGAACCGAAAATGACCCAATCATAAAGAATGTAACATTTGATCCTGACTTTAAAGAAAGTATTTTCTTTATACACCTTAATAAAAAGCAGAATAGTAGAGAAAGCATTAAGCATTATAGAAGCTTAGACAGCAAGTTACTCATCAACGAGGTTTCTCATTTTTCTCAGCTTACCACAGCAGTCATGCAAAGCAAAACACTCCAAGATTTTGAACAATTGCTTACTGAGCACGAAATAAGACTTTCAAGTATTATCAAAACTCCTACTATTAAGAGTCAGCTATTTTCTGACTATCCATACCTCATTAAGAGTTTAGGTGGCTGGGGAGGTGATTTTGTAATGGTTACGGGAGAAACTCAAGATATGGCGTATTTTAAAAACAAAGGCTTCCACACCATCATCCCTTACAGCGAGATGATACTCGACTTCTAAGAACGAGTTACAGATAAGCTTCACGCTTTCGCGAAAGCGAACTAAAACCATGATAAACTAAAAAGGCTCGAACATTACGTTCGAGCCTTTTTAATATATATGTGATTCAACTACTAGTAAAAAGTAGCTCTATTATCTTCAATCTCTGCAGCTTCTTTAAGCGCACTAAGCACTTTAGAACTTACAGCTACTCTAGCCTTTTGAGCTTGTTGCGATGCAAAAGACGCGTAGTTTTCAAGAGCTGGTGCTTCAGTAATTTTTGTTACTTTAACCACATATACACCTCTTGAACCTTCTATAGGATCAGATATTTCACCTTCTTTTAATCCAAATGCTGCACCTACTACTTTAGGCTCATTACCTGCTCCAGCGATTGTAGGCGCATTCATAGATATTGCAGATGCAGTTTTTACAGTTTGACCTTGTGACTGTGCCATCTCTGCAAGTGTAGCTCCAGAAAGCTTTTCTTTTATGATTGCAGCTTTCTTCATGTTACGAAGTATTGGAGTTACTTGAGTAGACACATCCTCTACACGCTCTGTTCCTTCTGGAGTGCGACGAGTAACTTGCGCTACTATATAACCATTGTTTACTGGAAAACGCTTGATGTCACCTACAGAAACTTCTTCATCAAAAGCCCACTGCACGATTGCACGTTGAGCACCTTCACCTGGAAGATTTTCATCCATTGCACGTATACGCTGAACTGGTCTTACCGTATAACCATTTTCTGTCGCTACTTCTTGGAAATCTCCATCTTGTGCAGCTAGTTCAAATTTTTGAGTTGTATTATAGATAGAAGAAATTGTCTTATCTGATGGCACAATCTCTTTTACTACCGTTGCAACTTTAATTACATCTTGAAGATTCTTTTGATCTGTGATCTCAATAACGTGGTAACCAAAGTTAGTTTCTGCAACACCTACAGATCCAGTTCTGTTATCTACAATAAAATCTCTGTAACCTTCAGCAAAAAGATTAGGGTTTTGATAATCCAGGTCTCCTCCTTTTTCACTATTATTTTTATCTGAAGAAAATTCTTTTGCTAGTTCTTCAAACTTCCCTTTATTTCTTTTGATAACAGAAAGCAAACTATCTGCAAGTTTCTTTGCATCTTCTTTAGAACGAGTAGCAGATGAAGGAACCGGTCCTCTCTGTGTGTTTGTTACTGCTCCCTTAAAATCAATTAATATATGACGAGACTTTACTGAGTCTGGCATTTTTCTCACATCCATCACACGAGATAAGTTCATGTAGTTGTTGTCCTTGTAAGGACCATACACGCCACCTTTGCCTAGAGCAAATAATGTATCTGCGTTTGTTGCAGGTAAGTTCTTTTTAAAGAACCAACGATTTACATAAGGAATATCTGAATTGTCTAGTAAGAAATCTTCTACTCTATCTGTATTATCAAATCCAGCAAGTGTTTCTGTTACACCAGTTGCACCATTACGAGATGTGTACTCCTTTCTAAGTTTTGACAACTCAGCTTTAAGTGCATTTTCATCTTCTAATGAAGCTTCTTCAGAAAACTTCACAAAACGAATACTGCGAGTTTCGTCTGTTTTGTATTCTTCTTTATGCTCATTTACATATTTCTGAATTTCTTCCTTACTTACTGTCGCCTCTTCATCTGGAACAGATGTGTAAGGAACTTGTACAAATTGTATATCTACATTGTTATTATCAAGCTTGTAAGCAATCTCACCATCTTTAAGTGTAGATCCTACTCCTGCTTTGATAAGGTTATAATATATACTTTGCTTTTCTTGGTTTCTTAAATTTTCTTCAAAATTTAACCAGTTTTGGTAATCATTACGGTTCTGGCTGTCCTTAAGAGTTGCGATAAATTCTTGCATCTTACCTTCACTAAAGAAACCATCGCTATCTTGAAAACGAGGATCACTTTGCAATGCTTGCTTAAGTAATTCTTGCGTGCGGTCTTTACCTACTTCAATACCTAATTCTTCATACTGCTCCTCAAGAACAACACGATTAATCTCCTGCTCCCATACTGTATTTACAGCACGTGTAGTTGAGGCATTTGCTCCTAATCTACGTGTTTGCTCCTCTACTTTTGAAGCAAAAGCTTCACGATCAATACTTACTCCATTTATAGATGCTACACGGTTTTGCTTATCAGCATTAAAACCTCCACTATCTAAAATTGAAGAAAAAATGAATGCAAATAGCGCAAGTGCGATAATGATTATCAAAAAGATGCTCTTGCTACGTATTTTATTTAAAATTGCCATTGTCTGTTGTTTATGCTATAATAGTGGGCGAAAATACCATTTTCTCCCATAATAAAAAATAAAAAAATAAGCCAATTTAGTCTTTAGAAATACGGACTTCCAAGAGTTCAATTTTTGTGTTTGAAGTCTCAAGAATATGAAAGATTATTCCATCTATCTCAATGTTCTCTCCTTCTTGTGGTATTTCTTCTGCGTGGCTCACTACTAAACCACCTAATGTTTCATAGTTCTCACTCTCTGGAAGGTTTAACTTATATGTCTCATTAAGGTAATCTACCTCATGCCTTGCAGAAAGTTTATAGTGATCTTCCCCTAGCTGTTCTTCTATAAGCTCTGCAGTGTCATGCTCGTCTTCTATCTCACCAAAAAGCTCTTCTACTATATCTTCTACCGTCATCATGCCACTTGTACCACCATACTCATCAATGACCACACAAATACTCTTGCGCTTTTTTGTAAGCATATTAAGAACATCTTTTACAAGCATTGTCTCTGGCACATACACCACAGGCATAAGAACACTACTTATTGTTTTAGGCTTTTTAAATAACTCAAAAGAGTGCACATACCCAATAATATCATCTATTGTATCCTTGTAGACTAATATCTTAGATAACCCAGTATCAATAAATATCTTGTTTATCGCTGCTGGAGTAGTGCGCTCATCGACAGCGATAATTTCTGTACGAGGAAGCATCACCTCTCTAGACTTAACCTCAGAAAATTCGAGTGCATTTTGAAATATTTGGATTTCTGTATCTACATCATCTTGATCATTTACAGATTCCATTTGTTCAGAAATATAATTTCCCAATTCCACTTTCGTGAAAGCTAGCTGCACCTCATCTCCATCTGTTTTAAACAAATATTTAAGCACTAAGTCTGACACCCAAATTATAAAAGCGCTTAAAAAATAAAACAGCAGATAAAAAATATAAGCAGGTATTGCAAAAAACTTGAGCAGTTTGTTTGCATAAATCTGAAAAAATACTTTCGGTAAAAATTCGGCAGTAATTAGAATTACAATGGTAGAAATAATAGTCTGACTTAATAGACTAAATTCTTGGACGAATGTACCTAACCATATCAAATTTTCGCCGAAAGGCAAACTCTCAAGCCACCCTTGCAGAATTGCTCCCATAAAATAACCATACACTACTAAAGCAATATTATTACCCAGCAGCATGGTTGCGATAAACTTAGAAGGTTTGGCTGTAAGCCGAGTCAATACAATAGAAAGAAAATCATTCTGTTTTTTTTCTATCTCAATATGAATTTTATTTGCCGAGATGTATGCAATCTCCATTCCTGAGAAGAATGCAGATAATAATAACGAGCAACAAACGACAATTATCTGGACTTCAAAGCTGCCCATTAAGAGTTTTTCCTGTTTTCAAATTTCTTACGGTAGTGACGTCTAAAAAAATACATACCTACACTTACTGCAAGACAAAATAAAAAGAAATAAGCTTTAGATTGATCTTCACCCCAAAGTGTTACCACTTTATACCCTGCTAGTATTGCCACTATGATATAAACGTACTCCGTGTATTTTATATATCGCATCATAAGTCTTCTTTATTTTCTTTAACGTATTGTTTACTTACGTTGTTTAAAGATACAAAATTTGTAAAGTCTTCATTAGAATCAAAAAGGTCTCCATCATTGCGAGAACCATCTTTTGTAATAATAGTATAAGGTTGATCTGTAAAAATCCAGTTATTAGTTTGATCCCAATACAGCTGCTCTGCTTTGAGTGTAATAGAATCACTAGTTACAAGTGTCACGTTGCGCTGCAAGTCTATAAGATTTGTGTATTTGTAACGTATGGCATAATCTGAGGTAATAACATTCTCCTTGTTATCATCTATAAAGATAACCTCAACACCCTCTGGAAACTCCTCATATGGAAAAGAAGAGTTTGCATAATTCTTAATGTATGGAGTTTTAAGGTGAGCTGTAACTTTTCCAGAGTCTGTATACTTTAGATTGATACCTCTTCCTTCTGTAACGGGCCCATCAGACTTGATACTCATTTTACGTATCTCCTCTCCTTTATCACCACAACTTAAAAACAAAGTCACGGCAAAAGCCGTGACTAAGAATTTTAATATATGTCTATGTTGGAAGTACATTAGTTACCTGGAACTCTTACACTTGATCCAATCCAACATCCTATCTTGATAGTTTGACCTGCTTTTCCAGACTGGAAAACATCTGCTTTACTTGGAGCATAACCTCTGTAACTTGCAGCTGTTTTATTTGCCGTACCAGCCAGTGATGGGCTTACACGTCCAGCTCTTTCTGCTGTACTAGCAGCTAACCAGTATACCGCTCTTTTATCAAAAGTAGTCTGCCCACAGTTATTTGCACTTGCCGCATACATCGCTGCAATATTTAAATACGCCTGACCTAAAGATCCATCTTCAGATAATGCCTTATTAAATAAACCTCTTGCTTTCCCGTAGCTTCCTGCCTTTTTAGCTTGAAGTGCCAGTCTGTAATAAGCGCTTGCTCTTTCTTTTGGATCTGTTTCAAGATCAATAGCTTCTTGGTAATATCTAGACTCTGCAGCTGTATCTCCTCTGTTTCCAGCTAAGATACCTAAGTACTTTGCAGATTTTGCAGAAGGCTCAAGTCTGTGTAAGTTTTCAACCATTTGCTTAAATAAATCTGTATCAGTACAATCTTTACCCGCAAGGCGTCCAGCAGCTTTCTTAATCCATTCTTTGTCATTTTTCATTGACTCAAAATCTTTTTGGTAAAGTGGCACTAAGTTTTCACAGTTACCTAAAGCTCCCATTGCACCATCAGTACTTCCTCCAAAGATTCCAAAAGCTTTTAAGTTAGTTTCATAACCTTTTATTCTTCTTTTCTCCTTAGCACTAAGTGCTGTACCAGCCTCTTCTTTATCTAAAAGGGCTTGTAGTTTAGTATCAAGAATAGTTGCTTCTTTTCCTAATTTGCTTTGAGTATCATCATAAAGATCAAAAACATCTTGTAATGAAATTTGCTGTCCTTCTTTATATAAATCTACAGCTAGTTTAAAACGAGTATAGATGCTTTTTGCACTTGATATAGAAGCTGCATCTAGTTCAAATGCTTTTTGAAATGCATCAAACTGAGACTTCTTAGTTCCTATTTTGCTATCAAACATTATCTGAGCTTGATCTGCTGCGTTTTCACCTTTATCAGTTTTTCCTGGGAAATACTGCTCTCTTTGCTGTAGCAATAAGATTAAGTCCTGAGCTATTGCTTTCTCCTGCTCACCGCTAGCGGCTTTGAGATCTGCTTTTAGTAACTTCTCTCCATACTGGTATAATGCAAGTGACCAGTTAGGACAATCTTTTCTAAGTTTTGTAAATGGAGTTCTTGCAGCATCCCAATTTTTAACTTTTGCAGCTTCATTGAATATAGAACCTGTAGTCATACATTCTTCACTTATTTGAGCCTGAGCAGTAAATCCTACTGTCATTATTATAGCTACAAAAAGCGTGGTCAATTTAGTTTTCATAGTGTTAGGTTTTTCAATTAATTAAATTTACTCTGGACGAACCATAAGTCGTTTACTGATAAGCTTATTCCTACATTAATAAAGTTCTCTTGAATAAGACCTGAATTTGTTGTTCCTCGCTGGCCCATCTCAAACATAAGGTTAAAATTACTTATTCTACGTCCTGTTGGTAGTCCTACTCCAAAAGATATGCCAAACTCGTTTATGTCTTCGTTAGACACTACAATACCGCTCTCTTCATATCTGAACCCAGCCCTGTAAGTAATACGATCCCAGTAACTTGTAACAGAGTTATATTTAGGTATATAAAATCCTCCTATACGCATCTGAGTAGCATCATCAAATGTTACATCATCTAGTGTAAATGTTCTATTACTAAAATTGCTTGATTTCTGAGATGTATATTCTGCACCTATAAACCACTTATTTACAGCTCCTAGACCCAATCCTACAGTTAAGGTTGAAGGAAAATCAAAGTCAGTATCCTGCACATCAATCTGCTCAGCATCTACATCTGCACTTATACCTGTGTTATTAAAGATCACAGAAGCCACCTGACGTGAATTCTCTGTACCTATGTTTGAAGATGGAGAGTATTTAATAGATGAAGTAAGTTGTAACTTATCTGACACCATACGCTCATATTGAGCTGCAAAATCAAAAGTAAATCCAGAAAAATCACTACGATTACTTTCACGTGTAGCTAGCTCCACTCCTTCTTGAGACCTCAAAGCTTCATTCTGAATATTACCAAAGTTATAATGCGCACTAGCCCCGACTGTTAATCCAGGTGCTACCGTATATCCAGCAGATAAAAATGCCCTGTTAATACCACCACGACCCGTGAAGGCATTCACAACATCTTCAGTACTATCATCTAGATTATAACCCACCGTAGTATATGGCATAAGTCCAAAACTAACTCCTGCCTTTTTTGACACTGGAAAACCTATCGCTAGGTAATCAAATGTAGATTTTGAAGAGCCTTCTTCCGTAAAGCCATCTTTTGCCGTTACTTCTTGGTGGTTACCACCTACGGTAAAAGTGGTGTAACGCAATTTACCTAAAGACGCTGGGTTTAATAAATTCAAGTGTAAACTATCACTATAAGATTGTATACCTCCCATAGATTTATTTTCAACGGTACCTTTAAACTGTTGCAACCCTACTCCGTAAAAAGAATATGGAGATGTCGTAGCTCCCTCTTGTGCAAGACCCTTGAAGGCCACCATCAACACTGCTACTATAAAAAGTTTTTTAATCATTCTGATATGTTAAGATATAATTGAGGCCCTCTAGCAAAAATTTTGAGTGCGCAAAGATGCTATTTTTTAATCGTTTTGCCAAGAATTCGGCATCACCACCAGTTATTATTACTATTTCCACATTATAATGCTCTTTATAATGATTTATTGCACCGTCTATTTCAAGTAAAACCCCTTGCACTACCCCAGAGTGAATTGCTTCATCAGTACTCGTCCCCACAATATGCTCTGGCATTTGCTTTTCAAGTAGTGGTAAATTTGCAGTTAAGTTATTTAACGTCTCATAACGCAATCGTAGTCCTGGAGATATGGCCCCTCCTTTATAAGAGCCTCCTGCAGTAATAAAATCATAGGTAATACAAGTACCTGCATCTATAATGAGACCATTTTTTTTAGGATACGCTTTCGCGAAAGCGGAAACTAGCGCTATTCTATCTACTCCCAATGTATGTGGAGTGCCGTAATCATTACTAAATGGAAGTGGTGTTTTATGACTGAGTATTATAGTAGGAAATCTAAGCTGCACAGATCGCGCTTGCTCTTCAGAAAGCCTACCTACAGAAGATATAATAGCCTTCTTAATAGGATATAATCCCGCAAATTCACCTACTTCTTCTACAAAGTCTTTAAGAAGGAAGTGGTGCCAAGCCTGTAACACATCGCCATTAAAAACAGCCGTCTTGACTCTCGTGTTCCCTACATCAATAATAAGCTGCATAAATTATAGTAAGCTTCAAAAATACAAAAGCAAAGTACTCGTGGTGTTAAGGGAATGATAAAACTAAGCCGATTTATTGCCCATAAAACACATTTCTAGCATTTTATAGAGCTCTGGATGTTTTCTCTTAAACAATGCTGGACGCTCGAAGAAATACTCAGAAGCCACCGCAAAAAACTCAATCTCACTAGTCCCTCCATACTTCCGTATATCAGACTCATCATTATTTATAGCATCCATCTCCTTATACATGAGATCAAGCCATGGCATAATATATTCTTTCCCAAGCAACTGCTCTGGAACACCATCTACCACACCATCCATTTTATCAAGTAAATGAACAAATTCATGCACAGCTGTATTTCCTTTGTCTGTTTTATTTGTAAATCCAAATACGAGCGCTTTACGCGATAAAATCATATGATTCTCAAATTGCCCAGAACCCACCATACCACCTATGTTTCTATCCTCTCCCTCTGAGTGAAACTCCAAGTTTGAATTAAAATAATCTGGGTAGATGAGAACCGTGTCAAGGTTATTATAATGCCAATCCCCAAAGTTGAATATGGGAATAACAGCACTTGCAGCGACATAAATCTTATCTCTATCTGTAATTTCAAATTGCACAGCCTCCACATTTACTTCCGCGAGGAAAGCCATCATGCGCTTTTTAAAAAATGCTTGTTTCTCTGCAGGTAATTTCTGGTAAAATAACACCTCGTTACTTAAAATCTCCTCCCATGCTACAGGGAATTGTTTTGGGGTACGCTTTCGCGAAAGCGTAAAAAGACCATAGCCCATAAAAATAAAAAGAGCTGCACCAGCTATAAATAAAATCATTTGCTAAAAATACATCATCCTACTCTTGCTCGCTCATAAATTGTATAATCTCGTCATACCTATTATTTGAACCAAAAATATATTGAGTGATCATGGGCACGTGCTTTTTGTCTAGCACAATCCTGCGCGCATCTGGCTGAAATTTAATAAGCTCTTCTTTAAAGCGATTATTTGCCTCCGTAATAGAGGGATATGTTTTATTGCCTAAATAACTTAGTATAGGTGGTGTTTTATCATTAATGAAGTATATAGGAGAAGCATCTTTCCACAACTCAGGATTAGTAGTCCACGTGGTATTGTAATTATCTTTCGTACTTGGAGGGTTCTCACTCAAGTAATGATACATGTCAAGACCAGCTGCATCATTAAGTATAATCCCAGAAATATCATCTGGATTGATATTGTACTTAGGATTCATTACCGCCAGTGCCACAAGGTGCCCGCCAGCCGAATGTCCCGTGACAAAAATCCTTTCAGGATCTCCGCCATATTGAGCAGCGTTTTCCTTTGCCCACGCTATTGCTTTTGCGATTTGTGCAGCTTGATCATCATACGTAGCGTTAGGACTGAGCGTGTATCCTGGCAATACAGCAAGAATATCTTTTTGCGCAAAATTGCGCCCTAGCCACCAGTATATTTCTTTTTTGCCTTGATTCCAGTTACCACCGTGCACATAAATAAGTACGGGTGTTTTTTCTTGATTGCCAGAAGGTTCATATATATTAAGCGTAGGTGCCTCAAGATTTTCTGCTTGACTAGTGCTTATAATTTCTTCACCGAGATAAGAGATATTTTTATGCTTAGTACTTGAACAGCTCAACATAGTCACACTTAAGATTGCAATTGCTATATAGATATATGGACGCATATTTTTTTATGCGAAGCTACTTTAGAATATCACGACTGTGTGTTAAGCATATGGTAAGCAAATATTATAATTATCACAATAAGTGAGAAGAATGTGAGGTACAGATATCTTTCGCGTGAGCGACCAAGCACACCTTTCGATTCTAAAAATTAATCCAATTTCGCATACATTGAAAAACCACTATCATAAGGATCAACAAAGTGCTCCGAATTTCTTTCATAAAATTTTCTTGGAGATTCAAAACCTTCAATTATGTATGCTTTACGCTCTAGAATACTTAGACTCTTATTTTTAAAAACCGTCCATATTAGATCTTCGTAATAACTAGGGTCTACAAAGCTATCTGGGTTTTCTATTAACTCCTCCCTATATGGCTGTAAAATATCTCCAAGATCCATAAACTCTATCAATTGCCCATCCACCAGACTCATCATTAGAAATTTTCGATGAAGCCAGCCTATTCTATATGAAGAACCGTATATCCTACCCTCCTTATATCTGTCATCATAATCTTCAAATATTTTGAAGTCTTTTGTAGTTGACATCTTAAAGTAAAAATGTCGCTTAATTTTTACTAATTCTATATCTGTTAAGTCATCTACTTTTAATGGAGCTTCGATAGGATCTAGATAAAAATTGAATTCTTTAACTTTCCTAGATATATTGAGATAGAGCTGGTTATCTATAATTTTAAAACTAGAAGGGACATCCAAATAATTAGGAGTCCAAAATAAATCTCTCAAAGATTGAGGCAAAGCGAAACCACCGCAAGAATACCAACTCTTTAAATATTTCACTCTTTTGTAGATATTCCCTCCTCTGATTTGAGACCAACAGTTAATGAATTTTGTGTTTGAGTAGACCGTCCCATGAGAAAAGCCCTCTACAACAAAGTAATCATACTTCATACCCTCTTTACTATAACTCTTCCTATTCAATTTTAATAAGTTTCTTAATTAGACATTTTTTGCATTCAAAAATTTTTTCGAGTCAAAAGCTATTTATCTTATGATTCCTGAAAGATTATAAACGACTTTACATAGCGCATAAAAAAGTACGCAATATCTCTCAAATACCAATTAAATCTCAAACTTATCTAAAAACAAAAAACCCGATCAAAAGATCGGGTTTTTAGTGGTGCCTCCAGGAATCGAACCAGGGACACATGGATTTTCAGTCCATTGCTCTACCAACTGAGCTAAGGCACCTAAATATTTTTAGGTTGCTTATGTTTGTTACTCGTGTATTCTAATGATTATCAGGATAACGTCTAGTAGCTTTCGTAAGCGGTTGCAAATATAAAACCTTTCTGAACTCTGGCAAGTATTTTTTCAAATAAAATTCATTTTTTTTGAAATTAATTTCTTGTTTACAATCATAAGAACATTACCCAAAATCATAAACCATCTGTTCCTCACACACTTCCGATGGAAAAAGGATTGTTGAAGGAAAATGTGAATGTGATGGAGAATTTGGAAAATATTGTGGTTCTAAGCACAATCCTAGACTTCCTACGAGCTCATAGCCCTCTTTACCACTTGCAAGCAAAATAGATTTTCCACTAAAAAACTGTAATCCCAACGAAATACAACGAGTTTTTATAATGACAGTGTGATCTAAACCTCACTTTGAGAAGCTTGACTCACAATTCCTGCTAACTCACTACTATAAATTTAAAAATTTCTTCACCGCTAGCTATAAAGCCAAAAGTCGTTTTAGTTATAGTCATATCAATGGTTCCTATGTTAATGTACAGCTAGAATTACAAGACATCAAAACTTCAATCTAATTTTCTACGTAAGTAATTGGGAGTGGTTACGATTAAAGGTATATTCGTGTGTTTACACAACAATTTTATTATGGCAGATCAATATTACGACCCAAAAGATTTAAGAAAATTCGGAAAAATCACGGAGTGGAGTGAAGAGTTAGGAACTAAGTTTTTTGACTACTACGGTAAAGTTTTTGAAGAGGGAGCACTCACTGCGCGTGAGAAATCGCTCATCGCACTTGCCGTTGCCCACACAGAGCAGTGCCCATATTGCATAGATGCATATACTAAAGACGGCCTACAGAAAGGAATCACTAAGGAAGAGATGATGGAGGCTGTACACGTAGGTGCCGCTATAAAAAGTGGTGCGACGCTCGTACACGGCGTGATGATGATGAATAAAGTAAATAAACTAGACGGGTAGTTTTACGCTTTTGCGAAAGCGTACTCATACAGATTTCCAACCAAAAGAAATCAACACTACAAACGACAAACATTTTTAAATGTCAGCAACAAAATCACTGAAGAAAGAAGGTAGCGAACTCGCACAAGCAAACAAGCAGATAGAAATTTTATCTAATGGTATTTTTAAGGACGAACTACCTACGTTTGCTAAAAAAATAAAAGAGACCAACCAGCTACCGTTACGCCCTAACAAACTAGAAATACTCCAAATAAACGTGGGGTATATGTGTAATCAAGTGTGTGATCACTGTCACGTAGATGCTGGTCCAGATCGCAAGGAGATTATGACTTGGGAGACTATGGAACAATGTCTCGAAGTGATACGCAACACAGGGGCTCACACGCTAGATCTTACTGGTGGTGCGCCAGAGATGAATCCGCATTTTAGACGTTTTGTAGAAGAAGCGAGTAAGGCGGGGATTAAAGACTTTATTGTGCGTTCTAATCTTACTATTATACGTGCAAATAAAAAGTACTACGACCTTCCAGATTTCTTTAAAAAACACAATGTACACGTCATCTCATCTATGCCACACTGGACACGTGGTAAAACAGACAAGCAACGTGGTGATGGTGTTTTTGACAAGTCTATAAAAGCATTACAAGAGCTTAACGAGCGTGGCTACGGTATGCCAGGGAGCGACTTAAGACTAGACCTAGTTTACAATCCATCTGGAGCTTTCTTACCGGGAGACCAAGCAAGTATGGAGAAGGATTTTAAAAAGGCACTTATGGAGGATTTTAATATCCAGTTCCACAACCTTTTTGCAATCACAAACTTACCTATAGCACGATTTTTAGATTACCTCATCGCATCAGAAAACTATGAGGATTATATGTATCAACTTGTAGAGGCATATAACCCTGCCGCAGTAGAAAATGTAATGTGTAAAAACACAATTTCAATAAGCTGGGATGGTTATTTATTTGATTGTGATTTTAATCAAATGCTAGAATTACCAGTGGCGAGTAGTGTAAAGCACATTAAAGATTATAATGAAGATTTACTTAATGATCGTAACATAATGATCTCTCAGCACTGTTATGGTTGTACTGCAGGTGCAGGAAGTAGTTGTCAAGGAACTGTTGCTTAATACTTAGAAAATCACGACACCAAAAACCGCCATACTCATATTTGCTCAAACAGCAACTACCGAAGCTTCTCGCAAGAAGCTCGGGCAGTCTATGGCTTTATTTAAAGAGCTCAATAGGCAAACTATTGCTACGGCACGCAAGACGGGAATTCCCTATGTTATTTTTTCTGAAAATGAGCAGGTAGGAAACACCTTTGGCGAGCGTTTTACAAATGCGCTTACCTCGGTTTTTGACAGTGGTTATGACCAAGTTATAACCATAGGTAATGACACTCCGCACCTTTCGGCGGGGCATATTCTTTTAGCACAAGAAAAGCTCAAGCAATCTGCACTTGTTATTGGTCCGAGTACAGATGGCGGTTGTTATCTAATGGGGATTAAAAAGAACCATTTTAAGTCTGAGCAGTTTAAAAATTTACCGTGGCAGTCTAGTAAACTGGGTGTTATTATTTCTGATACGCTTTCGCGAAAGCGCACAAACCTTTACCTCCTTGAAACCCTTTCAGATCTTGACACATTTGCAGATTTACAGCAGATGCTCAAAGAGACTTCCACATTATCAAAAAGATTATTACAACTTATACAAAACATAGTAAATCAAGGTCTTTCTCTTGATTACCATACTACAAACCGATTCTTTGAGTCGCTCACTAAAAGCCACTTTAACAAAGGATCACCATCATTAGTTAGTATTTAAATCTTGTAAGCCACAACAGTTTACAGTCATTCTTAGATTTTCTTAATTACCAACTAATACACTTTGATGAAATCATTTTATCTTAGTATGCTCTTGCTTTTTACAGCAAGTTTGTATGCTCAAACAACCGTTACCGGAACCGTTACAAACGCAGAAGATAACACCACAATACCTTTTGTAAATGTCCTTGTAGAAGGCACAAACCAAGGAACTATTACAGACGAAAATGGTGTTTACACCATTACCATACCTACGGATGCATCCGTGTTGAAATTCTCTTCGCTCGGTTATAGCTCACAATTAATTACTGTAGCTGGGAGAACGCAAATAGATGTTACACTAAGCATCTCACAGGAGGGACTTGACGAGGTGGTAGTAACCGCCCTGGGCGTAAAACGCAACACAAGAGAACTAGGTTATACAGTACAAACCATCAATGCAAAAGATATAGACGAGGTAAAGTCTGTAAACTTTCTAGACAACCTTTCTGGTAAGCTTGCTGGTGTTACTATCACTCAAGGAGCCACGGGTGTAGGATCTTCATCACGTATAAGTATACGTGGAGAAGCTTCTTTTTCTAATAACAATCCGCTGTTTGTGGTAGATGGCGTACCTATTAATAACAACACTGTTTTTAACTTCACAAATGAAGCAGCCGCAGGTTTTCAAGAAGTAGATTTTGGGAACGGCGCGATGGAAGTAAATCCAGATGACATAGCTTCTGTTTCTGTACTTAAAGGTCCAAGTGCTGCCGCACTATACGGTACACGTGCATCAAATGGAGTCATTGTTATTGAGACTAAAGATGGTAGCAAGAAAAAAGGACTTGGTATAAGCATTAACTCTTCTATCTTTTTAGACAGTGCTTTCCAACTTCCAGATTTCCAAAACGAGTATGGTCAAGGGCAAGGAGGCGTTTTTGAATATGTAGATGGCCTCGGAGCAGGAATCTCAGATAACATTACGTACTCTTGGGGACCTAGACTAGATGCTGGAATTTTAATTCCGCAATTTGATAGTCCGGTGACGCTTGCAGACGGGACGATTGTACGTGGTGGAGATACAGCTTTATACAATGGACTTGCCATCACTCCTACAGAATTTAGGTCAAACCCAGATAACCTAAAAGACTTTTATGAAACTGGAGTGACCACCATAAATAATGTATCTGTCTCTAGCGGATTTGACAAAGGTGATTTCCGTATATCGTTTACAGACCTACGCAGTGAGTCTATCATCCCTGGTGTGAACTTAGATAGACAAACCATCGCGACTAAACTCAACTTTAAGCCAACAGACAAAACTAAAATCAAGGCGAGCATTAGCTATGTGAATTCTGGAAGCGATAACCGCCCATCAAACGGATACGGAAGTGAGAATGTAAATTACTCACTCGTTGCCTGGGGACCTCGCTCTCTTAATATAGACAGCCTACGTGATTACTGGCAGCCAGGACTAGAAGGTGTGCAGCAGTACTCTTTTAACTACACCTTCTTTGATAATCCGTTTTTCATCTTAGAAGAAAACAGAAACTCTTTTAATCGTGATCGCGTTTTTGGCAACATAGCCCTTACACAGACACTCGCCAAAAATCTTGATCTTACCATACGCACAGGAATGGATTACAGTAGTGAGAAACGACAGTTTTTAAGAAACTTTAGTTCTAACCGTTTCCAGAATGGTGGCTATGCAGAGCACGATGTTTTTTATCGTGAGATCAACACAGACTTCTTACTTAACTATGATAATAAATTTGGCGACTTCTCGCTAGATGTAAGTCTTGGAGGTAATCGCCTATCACAAGTAGCTTCTACAAAACAAGTGCAAACTACAAATCTTGCACAACCAGGCATCTTTAACCTTAACAATGCCGCATCACCTATAGAAGCATTCCAATTTGAATCTGAAAAACGTATCAACTCTTTTTACGGAGTGGCAAAATTGGGCTACAAGAACTTTTTATATCTAGATGTTACTGGACGTAATGACTGGTCAAGCGCACTTGCAACACCTTTTAGCGCAGATAATACTTCTTTTTTCTATCCTTCGGCTAGTTTGAGTTTTATAGGATCTAACGTTTGGGAACTTCCAGAGGCAATAAGCTATTTACAATTAAGAGCAAGTGTTGCTCAGGTGGGTAATGACACTAATCCTTTCCAAACTTCTGGAGCGTTTATCGCACAAACTCCTTTTGAAGGGCAGCCTACTTTTAGCGCACAAAACTTTATCCCTAATGCAAACCTTAAACCAGAGCAAACTACATCGTACGAGATAGGTACAGACATACGTTTCTTTAAAGACAGATTTAATGTAGACTTCACGTACTACAACGCCCTTACCAAAGATCAGATTATCTCCTTACCTATTGCTATTTCCTCAGGCTTTAATCAGCAGGTGGTAAATGGTGGTGAGGTGCGCACTTCGGGTATCGAGGTCATTGCAGGCATCACTCCTATCGTAAATGAAAACTTTAGATGGAACACGACCTTTAACTTCAGCACTAATAAATCTGTAGTTGAAAGTCTACCGCAATCTGATGGTCGTCTTACGCTTGCCTTTAGCCGTATTTATGACAGCGCAAACCAAACCGTATTTTTTCAAGTAGAAGAAGGCGGGGAAGTTGGCGATATTTATGGAACAGGCTACCTACGTAATGACGATGGTGATTTTATCATTGATAATAACGGGCGCTTTATCGCAGATAACAACCTCAAGAAAATAGGAAACTACACCGCAGATTTTAACCTAGGGTGGAACAATGATTTCCGCTACAAGCAGTGGAGTGCTTCTTTCTTATTTGACTGGCGTCAAGGTGGAGATATTGTCTCAAGAACGCGAGCGCTAGGTAATGTAGGAGGCCAACTAGCAGAAACAGCTTTCCGCCCAGAAGAGGGAATTATAGCACAAGGAGTTGTAAACACAGGTACTGCGGCAAATCCAAATTTTGTTCCAAACACCACGGCAGTTTCGGCAGAGAGTTACTACCGCCAGTTTTATGACCGTAACCACGAAGAAAACAACATTTATGACGCCTCGTTCTTAAAACTTCGTCAGTTTTCGATAGGATATTCTTTCAAGCTAAAAGATGGATTTATCGGTCTTAAAGAAGGTGTAGACGTAAATCTATCACTTATAGGACGCAATCTTTTTGCTATCACAGAAAACCCACATTTTGACCCAGAGCAACTCGCAGTGCAGGGACAAGGATTTGTGAGCGGTGTAGAAGATTTGAGCTATGCTACAACAAGAAGCTTCGGATTTAAGGCAGGATTTAACTTTTAACGCTTTCGCGAAAGCGTAACATAAAACATTACAAATGAAACATTTTTTATACATCACTTCCCTCCTGCTTTTACTTGGAATGAGTAGTTGCACAGAAGATTTTGAAGAAATAAACACAAACCCAAATGATCCCGTAAGTGTACAGCCTAGCTTGTTATTGCGACAAGTTATTTATGACTACGGAGAGCAAATGAGTTACGAAGGTTTTGTGGCTGGAGATTTACTATCGCAGCACAGAACGGCTCTTGACTTTAATCTTTTTGATCGTCACGCCTTAAAATCACCGCAGCTAGGTGGAAATCCTTGGCCTATTTTTTATACGAATTTAAGAGACAATGAGATTATCTTACAGCAGGCGCAAACTAATGTGACCTTTGCCGTTTATGAAGGTCCTGCTCTTATCCTCAAGGCTTATATGGCGGCTGGGCTTACAGATCTTTTTGGCGATGTTCCTTACTCAGAAGCGTTTAATGGAATAGATGGTACGGTAACACCAGCTTATGATACGCAGGAGGCTATATATACTGGAGCAGATGGTATTCTAGCAAATCTAGATGCAGGAATTGCTGCTATTGAGGCTTATGATGATGTCATCCCGCTAGAAGGAGATATACTTTATGATGGTGATTTACAAGCTTGGGTACGCTTTGCAAACAGTCTTAAAATCAAACATCTTTTACGTATCTCAGATCGTGTAGATGTAAGTGCAGATTTACAAGCGCTGGTTAATGAGGATAACTTTATATCAAGTAATAGTGATAATGCTGTTTTTAACTTTAGCAATACGGAGCCTAACAGTTTTAGACTTGCACAATTGCGTGTGGGTGACTTTAACAACTTTGTGCTTTCTGAAACGATGGAAACCATTCTTGTAGACCTTGAAGACACGAGGCTTAATACGTTCTTTAGACCAGCATCAAATACTGACGATTTTAACGGACTTATAAATGGAATAGATGCAACCTCAACGGCTGCCGTGCTTGGAGATTTATCACTTGCAGGTACTGCCTTTAGAGAAGACACCTCTGTGCTAGATGCCAACTTTATGACGGCTTGGGAGACTTCGCTAGCACTCGCCGAAGCTGCCCAGCGCGGACTTATCACCGCAGATGCGCAGGCACTTTATGAAAACGGCGTGACACTCGCTTTTGAATACTGGCAAACACCTTTACCAGCAGATTATCTTACTGGCAATGCTGCTTTCAATAATGCAGATAGTTCGCCGCTTGAGCAAATACTTACTCAGAAATGGATTGCAAACATCATAAACGGCTATGAAGGTTGGATAGAATATAGACGCACCGGTTTTCCTGAGTTTATGGATGTGCAAGCAAGTCTTAATGACGGTTTAATTCCCGTACGTATGCCTTACCCATCTGAAGAAGAAGCGCTCAATGCAGATAATTACCAGACGGCATTTGATGCGACAGATGGCAATAGCCTTAATGTACGCGTGTGGTGGGATGTAGATTAGTGAATTGTGGGAGGGTACTGCGGACATCTCCCCTACCCCCTCTTCAAAGAGGGGAACTTTTGTGGAATACACTTTCCTGACGGAAAGTGATAAATATTAGAATAAGGAACTTATATATGAATGTAGAAATCTGGCAATGGGGATTAATTATAGCATCGAGTGTGTTGATGTTTGTGCTGTCTCCACTTGCCAAAAGTCCTGATGAGTTTTTTAAGGCTACGCATCGTAAGAAGTCTCCTAATGTGTGGATGCTTACGGGTAGTCTCATTATCTCGTGGATTTTTGCAAAGAGTATAACCAATGCTGCTAACCTAGGTCTGAGTTTTGGGATGGTGGGTGGTGTGGCTTATGCGGGTTACTACCTCTCCTTTGCTGTGGCTGGTGTGATTATCTACCAGATGCGTTTGCAAGGTGGGTTTACAAGTATACATCAGTTTCTAACTTCTCGCTTTGGAAAAGGAGCGATGCGCTTATTTTCTGTGCTCATTGCCATTAGGCTTTTTAATGAGGTGTGGAGTAACACGATGGTGATAGGTTCTTACTTTGGAGAGATGGGAAGCACTCCTTACTATTGGGCGATTCTGGTCTTCACGACACTCACTCTTGCTTATGCGCTCAAGGGCGGATTGAGCAGTTCTATATTTACAGATGTGATACAGATGGGATTATTCTCCATACTGCTATGTGTGATTTTATGGAGTATATTTTCGGTAGATGATTTTAGTGTGAAGGAAGTTGCGACTTCTGGAACGTGGAGTTTTGATCTTGGATTAAATTTGCTATTTGCAGCCTTGTTGCAGTCATTTTCATATCCCTTTCACGATCCTGTATTGACAGATAGAGCTTTTTTAAGTTCGCCTAAGGTTACCCTACGTAGCTTTCTAATCGCCTCGGTATTGGGAGCTGCTTGTATTATCTTGTTTAGTGTTATAGGTGTATATGCCCAATCACAAGGAATGGCAGGTCAAGCCGCGGTAGAAGTTGGTAAAGCTTTTGGTGTAGTCATATTGTTAGTCATCAACTTTATTATGATTACCTCGGCGGCATCTACGCTAGATAGTACATTCTCGTCATTTTCAAAATTACTTTCAGTCGATTTAAATTTGGGTAAAAATCTTTCGTTTGGGAGATTATCTATGGCTATAATTGCCATATTGGGAACCATTCCCATATTTCTTAATGCAGAGATTTTAAGCGCTACAACCATATCTGGAACGATGGTAATTGGACTAACGCCAGTGTTTTTATTTTGGCGAAAGCCAGCCCCAAAAATTAGTTATTACTTGAGTGTAGTGACGGGTATTATTTTTGGCTTCATATTAGTTTTTGATGCCTTACCACTGTCATTACAATTTACAACAGGATCTTATGCTGCGTTACTTTGGACAAACGTCTGGGGCATCACAGCCTGCACCATATTATACCTCATACCACGATGGATAAAAAGATAAAAAACATAGGTAATCTCACCGGCAAAGTACTCCTTTATGGCGGTGTGTATAGCAATCTACAAGCGCTAGAGAAACTAAAATCTATTGCAGAACAACAAGGGATTGCACCAGAAAATTGCATATGCACTGGAGACATCGTGGGATATTGTGCGCAGCCTGAAGAAACCGTACAACTCTATAAAATATGGGGAACACACGGTATTGCAGGTAATGTAGAAAAACAACTGAGTGAGGGCGCAGAAGATTGCGGGTGCGATTTTAGAGAAGGATCGCGTTGTGATGGTTTTAGCCAGCTGTGGTATCCCTATGCACAAAGCAAACTCTCTAAGAATTCGCTAGACACCATCGAGGCGCTTCCAGACCATATTACATTTACCTACGCTGGTAAAGAGGTGACGGTTGTACACGGCTCATATAATCATATTTCTGAATTTATATTTAAATCTACACCTTGGGAAATAAAAGGTTCAAATTTTGATGCAACCCAAAGTGATGTAATTGTTGCAGGACATTGTGGCCTGCCTTTTCATACGGAGCAAGAAGATAAACTCTGGCTCAACCCTGGCGTGATTGGGATGCCAGCAAATGATGGTTCTACCGAAGTCTGGTATGCCATTCTAGATGACACTTCTGGCAATCTTAGCTATGAACATCATACCTTTGCATATAATTACAAGCTCACTAGCCAGTTAATGCAAAACGGCTTGCTGCCAGAAGAGTATGCGCGTACCATCGTAACTGGCATCTGGGACAATACAGAAATACTGCCACCTGTAGAGAGTGGCTTACAAGGATTTGGCATCAAATTATAAAGACCTATTATCAAAAAAATCACATACATACTCATCTTTCTCATAAGCGCTATAAGTGTTGGGCAATCAGATATGGACTTGTTATTAAAACAGTACAACACGCGCTCTGTTCCTTATATTTCTGTGCAAGAACTCAAGATGGAAATGAATGATTACTTGATTCTTGACACTCGTAAAAAGGAAGAGTTTGACGTGAGTCATATCCCTGGAGCGGTGTGGGTTTCTGAGAAGGTAAATGATAGTATGTACGCTTTCGCGAAAGCAAAAAAAGATCAACCTATCGTCGTTTATTGCTCAGTAGGGATACGCTCTGAAGATTTTGGCGAGCGACTGAAGAAGAAAGGATTTACAAACGTCAAAAATCTATACGGAAGCATATTTGCTTGGAAAGATGAAGGCTACGAAATTCAAAACAAGAACAAACAACCAACCGACTCTGTTCACGTATTTTCCAAAGTTTGGGGGAAGTATTTAAAAACAGGACATAAAGTTTACTAGATGAATAAATATATACCACTCATTTTTATAGGACTCACCATAGGAGGATTTGCTTTACTGGCTTATCATCTTACTAACGAGACATCCACTTGGAAAGACTATCTCTCTAGTAGTCTCATTATTATTGCAAATATTGGGATGTTTATAGCTATTAAAAAAAGTGACCAGTGGACAAAAAAAGATGATGAGTAATGACTAGAAAGAAAATCATACTCATATTTATCATACTCCTTATCCTATTACTCGCACTTACTGTAAGCAAGCTAAATTTTGAAAACCTAGGTTGGTCTATTAATGCGAGTATATACCAGCAGCTCATCACGATGGCGCTTATGTTTTTGTACCTCGTATATAATTATAGAAAGCAATAATGAAAAAAAATATAGTACTCATATTCACCAGAAATCCAGAACTAGGCAAAGTAAAAAGCAGACTAGCCAAAGGTGTAGGTCAAGAAAACGCTCTTGAGATTTACAAGAAGCTCTTGTCACACACCAAGGACGTAGTAAGCACTTTAAATTGTACTAAGCGGGTAGGCTACTCTGTGAAGGTGCGCGATAATGATATGTGGGATAATGCTATTTTTGAAAAATTCCAGCAAGAAGGTGAAGATCTAGGGGTGCGTATGTATAATGCATTTGAAAAAGCCTTTGCAGATGGGTATGACAATGTACTCATTGTAGGTAGTGACCTTTATGACTTGCGCGCTTCTCACATAAATGAGGCTTTTGACGCGCTACACTCTAATGATGCCGTAATAGGCCCAGCCCAAGATGGTGGTTATTATTTATTGGGGATGAACAAGCTTGTAAAAGACGTATTTTACAATAAAGAATGGGGTGGCGATACGGTACTTGCAGGTACTATGAATGATCTAGCAATGGCAAAAGTTCATCAACTTGAAACCCTTAACGACATTGACTTTGCAGAGGACTTAAAACCATATGCTGAGTTTGCTCAGTATTTACAATAACAAGAAAATTTAATACGTTTAAAAAAACATATTATGGAAAAATATATCATAGAAACAGCAGATTACTTAAAAAGCAAAGGCTTTGAAAATCCTGAAGTAGGTATCATTTTAGGCACTGGTCTTGGGCAACTTATTGATCGTGTTGAGATAGAACACACCGCGAGCTATAATCATATCCCTAATTTTCCAACGGCAACGGTAGAGTTCCACACAGGTAAATTAATTTACGGTACGCTAGAAGGCAAAAAGGTTATCATTATGCAAGGCCGTTTTCACGTGTATGAAGGCTACTCACTTACAGATGTAACTTACCCAGTACGTGTGATGCACGCTTTAGGCATCAAGCACCTATTAGTATCTAATGCTTCTGGAGCGATTAACCTTGATTTCAAAAAAGGAGAATTAATGCTCATAGATGATCACATTAATCTTCAAGGAGGATCACCGCTAGCTTTTAAAGGAGTAGAAAAAATGGGAGAGCGCTTTGTAGATATGAGCGCACCTTATGATGCTGCTATGAACAATACGCTACGCACTATTGCAAAAGACAATGGCATAAATTTACACGAGGGAGTATATGCATCTGTAGTAGGCCCACAGCTGGAAACTCGCGCAGAGTATCGCTACTTAAGAATTATAGGAGCAGATGCTGTAGGGATGAGTACCGTACCAGAAATTATCGTAGCAAATCACTTAAAACTTCCAGTGGTGGCAGTATCGGTTCTTACAGATGAGTGTGACCCAGACAACCTTAAGCCAGTAGATATTCCAGAAATAATTGCAATGGCTGGTAAGGCAGAGCCAGAGATGATTACGCTCTTTACGGGATTGATTAAATCTTTGTAAAGTACGCTTTCGCGAAAGCGGAATCTAAACCAAAAGATATCATTATTACATACAAACTACTATCTATTTAAACAACGAGTTATGAGTTACCTTAATGCTACAAATGATCTTTATAAAGAAGCAGCACTTACACCAGATGTAGGACTGTGCTGTACTACAAATCCTATCTGGGAATTACCAGGATTAAAGATCCCAAAGATAATGCAGGAGATGAATTACGGTTGCGGAAGCACTGTAAATGCTCGTGATCTTACTAATGAGCCTAAGATGCTATATGTAGGTGTAGGTGGTGGTATGGAGCTATTACAGTTTGCATACTTTAACCGTAATAAAGGTGGCGTAGTAGGTGTAGATGTGGTGGATGAAATGCTAGAAGCGTCTCGCAAAAACTTTATAGAAGCAGAGAAGTTGAACCCTTGGTTTAAAAGCGAATATGTAGATCTTCAAAAAGGAGATGCCCTTAACCTTAATGTGGCAGATAACTCTATAGACGTAGCTGCACAAAACTGCCTCTTCAACATCTTTAAAGCAGAAGATTTAAAACGCGCCATTGCAGAGATGTATCGCGTGCTTAAACCTCACGGCAAGCTTGTAATGAGCGACCCTACTTGTGAGCAAGAAATGAATGAGGAATTACGTAATGATGATCGTTTACGTGCGCTTTGTCTTTCTGGAAGTCTACCCATAGCCGAGTATGTAAAAGCACTTACAGATGCTGGTTTTGGCACCATTGAGATAAGAGCTCGTAAGCCATATAGAATACTTAATCCTGGAGCATATCCTACAGATGAGCTCATTTACATTGAGTCTATTGAAGTAGCAGCAATCAAAGATCCTATGCCAGCAGACGGACCTTGTATTTTTACAGGTAAAGCTGCTATTTATTATGGAGAAGAAGATTTTTTTGATGATAAGCTAGGACACATCCTTCTTAAAAATCAGCCGCTGGCTATTTGTGATAAAACAGCAGGAGCACTTGCTGCTTTAGGTCGTGATGACATCTTTATAAGCGAGTCAACGTATCACTATGATGGTGGTGGATGTTGCTAGGCGAATAACTATAAAATGGGCACACTTGTAAGGATTCAAATCTATTGAAACCTTGTAAGGATAATACAAAAGGCACAACTAAGGTTGTGCCTTTTCATTTTTGTAAATTTGTTATTATCACTTTATAATATGCGCAAATACGTAGATACTTTCTTACAATCTTACTCCGACTATTGGAGTTATTTTAAGCGTGAGATTTTCTTTGAGAATAACTGGGATAATTATTTCTGGGGATTGATCATTGTGTCTCTTGTAGTATGGGGGTTAGAAATTGCATTTCCGTGGCGTAAGAATCAGAAGATCTTCCGTGAAGACTTCTGGATGGACTTATTTTATATGTTCTTTAATTTCTTCTTCCTCAATCTCATTGTATTTATCGCACTCACAAATACCGCAGCACTGTTTTTTGATGATATTCTAGGCGTGGTAGGATTAGAATTAAGTGATTTCCAACTTTTTGATGTAGACACATTACCCTTTGGCGTAGGGTTGCTTATCTTTTTTATCATATCTGACTTTGTGCAGTGGAACACGCACAGAATACTACACAGAGTACCATTTTTATGGAATTTTCATAAAGTACATCATTCCACAAAGGAGATGGCTTTTGCAGCACAGATGCGCTATCACTGGGTGGAGCCTATTATGTACAAGTCCTTTTTATACATTCCTATTGCGATTATAGGAGGTTTTGACCTTGCATATGTGGCCATCATACATTTTACCGCTCTTACGGTAGGTCACCTCAACCATGCAAACATAGGCTGGGATTATGGCCCGCTTAAGTATATTCTCAATAACCCTAAGATGCACATCTGGCATCACGCAAAAGAATTACCTGAGCGTGTAAAGTATGGCGTAAACTTCGGACTAACGTTGAGTGTATGGGATTATCTTTTTGGAACAAGTCATGTTCCGCATGATGGTCGTGATATAGAATTAGGGTTTGATGGAGATGAAACATTTCCAACGGACTTTGTAGGTCAAATCACCTATCCTCTTTCTGAAAAAGAAAAGTAGGTTATTGCATACGCTTTCGCGAAAGCGAACTAATCTTAGAAAAAATCTGATGCAAAAATTAACTTACTTCATACTTACAATTGCACTTCTCACTAGCTGTAGCAGTTCTAAAAATGTTACAACTACTCCCGAACCTGAAGCTCCAGTTGTTATTACCGAAACCCGTGTTGAAATACCACAAACGGTAATTACCGAATCAGAAGAAGTTGAAACTACAATCTCCGAACCAGAGAAAGTCCTTGAAGTTGCCGTCTCAAATAGTGAACCTGAAGAGTTTGTTGAAGTGGAAACAGTCCAAGAAGCTACAAGTTTTAATCATGACGCTTTTGATACACTTTTAAAGAAATACGTTTCTAAAGAAGGTAATGTAAACTACAGTGGTATCAAATCAAACTGGAGTAGTTTGCGTTCATATATCGCTTCCTTAGGGCAATCACTGCCTACAGAGGGCTGGTCACAAGAAGAGAAACTATCGTACTGGATGAATGCATATAATGCAATGACGATAGATCTTATACTACGCAACTATCCACTTGAGAGTATAAAAGATATTAAAGATCCGTGGGATCAACGGTTTTGGAAATTAGGAGACAAGTGGTATAATCTCAATGAGATTGAGCATAAGATTCTACGTAAGATGGGCGATGCTCGCATACACTTTGGGATAAATTGTGCTTCTTTCTCTTGTCCGCCACTGCTTAATGAGGCATTTACACCTAGTAAGGTAGATGCACAACTAGATATGCTTTCGCGCAAATTTATCAATGATCCTACCCGCAATACTATCACAAGTGATCGCGTCGAAGTTTCAAAGATTTTCACTTGGTTTGCAAAAGATTTTAAAACAGACGGCTCTCTCATAGATTTCTTGAACCGCTACTCCACGACCTCAATTTCAGAGAATGCGAGAGTGCGTTATCGTGATTATGACTGGACATTAAATAAGTAGTAATGTTTTCACAAAACTCACTTAACTACACGTTAATGGGTATTGGTTTTGCTTTCGCGAAAGCGATATTGTACTCTCAATAAGATATATTATGAAAAACTTCTTACAATTACTTACCATAAGTGCCTTTGTAATTACGTTGCAAAGTTGTGCTACGCTAGCTGCAGGTGGAATTACAAGTCAAGGACAGCCTACTAAACAAGTAGAAGGAACTCTAACCTCAACGACTGCAAACTCTCGTGTTAATGTAGATCACTCTGCGTGGGACGAGCTTCTTAAAAAGCATGTAGATTCAAAAGGAATGGTAGATTACAAAGGATTTGCCAAAGATCAAGAAGCCCTTAATGCATACTTAGATAAACTTGCGAGCCTAGACCCTAATAATGACTGGAGCGTTCAAGAATTGCTGGCTTATTACATCAATATTTACAATGCGTATACCGTAGATCAAATCCTTAAAAATCCAAATGTTACAAGCATAAAAGAAATAGACGGTGTATGGACTAAAGGAATTGTAACTGTGCAAAACCGCAAGCTATCTCTAGGAGGAATTGAGAATGGCGTACTACGCAAGATGAACGAACCCAGAATTCATTTTGCTATAAATTGTGCCTCTATTTCTTGCCCACCGCTATTGAGAGAAGCATACACTGCAGGAAAAATCAATGAGCAATTAGATAGAGCTACAAAGGAATTTATAAATAGTGACAAGAATACTATCACAGCAAATAAAGCAGAGCTATCTTCTATTTTTAAATTTTATACAAAGGACTTTTATAGAGGATCTAATGAAAGTTTAATCCCTTACATAAATAAATACAGCACGGTAGAAGTTAAAAGAGATGCGCCTGTCACCTTTAAAGAATATAACTGGGGATTAAATAAACAATAATTGAAAACCATCTCTACTCTTTTTGCGTAGATTTGATGACCATAAATTATTTAATGAAGCCTTCTATTTCGATTGTCATACCGGTACTTAATGAATCTGAAACGATTATTAAATTACTAGCACACTTGAAAGAGAAGGCTTTTTCTATTGATGATGTCAAGCAAATTATTGTAGTAGATGGAGGAAGTAAAGATGACACTTACCATCTCGCCAGTAATTATAGCGAGCACAATCCTGAAGTCACAGTTATAAAATCTGCAAAGGGCAGAGCTAAACAAATGAACACAGGAGCCGCTATCGCAATAGGCTCAATCCTCTACTTTTTACATGCAGATTCTTATCCTCCTCAAGATTATGATAAGCATATCGTGGAGCAAGTGGTTGCTGGTAATCCTGCCGGATGTTTTAAAATGAAATTTGACTCTAACCACTGGTGGTTAAGACTCGCTGGGTGGCTTACACAATTTAAATGGAGAGCCTGTAGAGGAGGAGATCAAAGTCAGTTTATCACAGCACAGTTATTTAAGGAGCTAGGCACTTTTGACGAGCGTTATATAATTTATGAAGATAATGACCTTATCAATAAGTTATATGCTAGGCGTAAGTTTGTGGTAATTCAAAAATGGCTTACCACCTCGGCAAGGCGTTATGATGAAAACGGGGTGTGGAAATTACAATTTCACTTTTGGAGTATTTATGTGCGCAAGTGGTTTGGTGCAAGTGCAGAAGATTTGCATAAGTACTATCTTAAGAAAATTTCTTAACCTCAAAAGCTTTAACTCCTCAGCTCCTATCTTTAATTATCCTGAGGTCATTCAATTCATAGTTGAACTCTATTCAGCGACCTAAACGCATAAAGTTCTCTTAAAATAGTACTATCTATTGAGGCAGTTATTGCAATGTAATATTGCGATACTTAATTTTACTCATATACCTAATATGGTTTAAAAACAATTGATATGAGCTTTATAAATGCAATGCAAGAACGTTATACTACAAAGAAGTATAACGCATCAAAAAAAATAGATAGCAAACATATAGAAGAGCTTAAGGAAATACTTCGCTTAAGTCCGTCTTCCATAAATAGCCAGCCATGGAAATTCACTTTTGTTTCTGACGAAGCTACCAAAGAAAAGCTTTCTAAAGTATCGTGGATTAATACCGAGAAAGTAACAGATAGTGATACTGTAGTTATTTTTAGCAGGATTAATGATCTAGCAGCCTTTGAAAAACAAATAGAAGAAGAACTACCTCAAGGTGCAGTAGATTACTATAAAGAATATCTCAAACCATTACCAGAGCAAGAAATCAAGGCATGGTTTGACAAGCAAGTGTATTTATCTCTAGGAGTATTATTAAGCGCCTGTGCTGCAATGAATATTGATGCCACTCCAATGGAGGGTATTGAACCGGAAAATTACGATAAGATTATAGATAACAAAGGCTACGCAACGCTAGTAGCTGTTGCTATAGGATATCGCGATGAGGATGATTTTAATCAACCTAGTAAAAAGCCAAAGTCAAGAATAGCTTTAGAAAAAGTAGTAGAAAGCATCTAAGGCACTAAGATTGTTACTTGAGCATCATTAAAAAAGGAGTCACTCTAAATAAGTGACTCCTTTTTTTTAGTCTAAACGTGGAGTATAGAACTAGTCAAAAATAACTTCGCCAGTAAAGAATGCTTCCACGTCAACTAAGGGAGGTGTATTACTTAATATTAAATTACCTGTACTTCTTAGTTCCCCGCTTATGGATAGTTGAGGAGCTATCAACACGTCGTTTGTACCTCTATGGAAAATGGTAACATGTTGCACTGCTAGATCCTGTAGTGGTAATCTACTATCACCCTCTAGCAAGTTAATATCTAAATTGGTTACGCTTCCTCGTATAAAAAAGTTAGACAAGCCGTTACATTGAAGGAATACACTTTCTGAGTCTAGCACCATATCAAAATCTCCATCTTTGTGATAAAAATCTTCCTCAATAAGATCATCAGAAACTAGTCGCAAGGTATTCCAGCTTATCAAGCCATCTCCTAAAACTGTGCTGCCGCTACTATTTCTAATTTGGCTAAGGTTTGGGTGTGACACCCGTAATATAGAAGTATCATAATCTCTCACGAGATTACATGAAGCATTATTTTTTACAATGAGCGTATTATCCTCGACATAAACCTCAAAATCTTCTAGCAGGTTTTCTCCAGTCTCAAGTATTACTGATATCTCTGGAGCATCTTTTACAACTAACTGCACACGTTCAAAAACAATAATACTATCAAAGCTCGCTAGGTCATATTCCTCAGTAATTATAGAACCGCTTGTTTTAAGGCATGACAATGTATCCTCAGTATCACAAGATGCAAACCACATCATCACTGGCAACAACACTACTATTAAATATTTATTTTTCATCATTAAAATCTATATCCTAATCCAAATTCTACTGCCTCTGCCTTTGCGCCGTGTGCTTTTACAACCATGCTTCCAGAAAAATGATCTCCAAAAGTTCTTTTGAGCCCTAATCGATTATAAAACCTTCCTTCAAAATCGTACGGATAATACACATAGTACCCGAGCTGGGACACAAATGAAAGTTCATTGAAATGTAACTCATGACCTATAAAAACCCCAAAGCGTTTCCAGTCTTCATCACCTGTCACTTCTCCCTCAGGAAAAGCAATAGACTCATAACGAATAAGCTCTTTTAAAAAATTTGCAAAAAAAGCATCTACACCTGCTGTAAAACTAGATTTATGATTAATACGCTTATCTGCAAATGCGGTAAGAGTTAAAAAACCGTATCGTGGAGAATTATTTATATCACTTTGATTTGCACCACCACTCACTACTAGATTATAATGTATAGGCTCTGAGTATGCTGTTTTTTCTCCTAGTGGGATGTAATCTGGAAACTCATTTGCTTTTGGAAAATAATTAATCCCCGCAGTAAATGCCCATGTATTTGTGGAGTTATTAGGCGCTTTGAGGTTGGCGTTACTGTAGTGTATAATGGTAAGCCCTGCGTGTACTCCTATATTTTTGAAGATATTATTCTGCTTGAAACCAAATTTAAGCATGGTACTACTCAACACAGTGGTACCATAAGCATTATTTATAAAGTTAGTCTCTCTATCATATGGATTTGTGGCGATTGCAACTCCTTGCCCTATTCTAAACTGCAATCTACGCTTCCAGTAGTAAAAGTTATAATGTGCATAAGCACTATACAATTCCCCTAGATTTTCATTTTTCATATCTTGATAGACAAAAGTGTAGCCCACATCTGGAAAATTGTAGCGCCGTTCCCAGGCCTCGTACCCATACGTCTTTCTATTATAGGCAAGCATTATCCCTTGCGGATGCTCCGTTATTAGATGCGAAATATCTGGATTATGCTCTAATATTGTACCGTAAAAAAAATCTGCTTCAAGATCAAAAGGACGTAATTTTTCTTCTTGTGCATGTATTGTAATTGTTAACAAACAGAAAAAGGTAATCCCTAGCTGGCGCAAGTAATTCATAAGAGTCACTGGTTAGTCTGTGAACTTACGAAAAATTGAACATGAAGGTTTGTTTTTTACTCTAATTATATTGCTGCTCTAAATGTTTTGAATTTAATAATTACGCTTTCGCGAAAGCGCAACAACAATTAAAACCTCGTTAATCCACTTATAAATAGGAATTGCTGTAAAACAAAAAAGGGGATGCATTTTCATGCATCACCTACTATATACTAAAATTCTACTACTTACTATTCACATAAAATGCATGTATTACTCCCGGTAACCAGCCTAATAAAGTGAGAATAATATTTATGATTAAATCCTTGCCAGCGCCTTTTGTAAGTGCTACAGCAAGTGGTGGAAATATAATACTTAAAATGATGGTTAGAATTGACATTATTTTTGGTTTAAATTAGTCACAAATATATCTAGTGCCAGTGTATGAGAACGTTAAGTCATTATTAATTGAGATAGTCTTAACTTACTAATCATAATTTGTAGGATTTTTCTTATTTCTTGATTTGAAACAAACGATTAAATACAAATATTCTTTATGTTTTGTATATTGTCATAGATTAAGCAACTGAAATGAAGAGAATTACTTTTTTTTTAATCCTAATTATGTCCAGTTCTATAGGAACTGCACAGATTGACAGCTTGAAGATTAAAGAAAGATTAGAACGTCTGATGGACTCTTCTGCTACCTATTACGAGGCTAATAACTATAGTAAATCCCTTGAGCTTAACGTTAGAATCGTTGAAGAAGCAAAAAAAATAAATGATACAGATTATTTACAAAGCGGCTTTAGATATTTAGGCTATGACTACTTAATCTTACAAGACACTATACAAGCTAGAGAAAGCTTTGAACGGTCTCAAGAGTATGCTAGCCTTTCTCAAGATAGTCTAGGCTTAGGCCTCACCTATATGGATCTTGCAAATCTTTATGGTTACTCAGAGTCCTCAATTAATAAAGCGCTTCAATACCACGATAAGTCTATTGTAGTTTTTAGAGACTTAAAAGATTCACTTAACTTAAGTAATGCTTATCTAAATACCGTACTTACCCTACAAGAGCATGAGCGATTTGATAAGTCATTAAAATATCTAAAAAAGGCCGATCAATTAAAAGCTCATTTATCAGATGGTCTCAAAGCAAATCTTGAAAATCAGTGGGCTATTTATTATTTACATGAAAAAAACTACAAAAAAGTAGATTATCATATAACCAAAATTTTAAAGGACACCTTGTTGCAAGGGTCTAGTTTTGAACTTGCAGATAGTTATCTCACTTATAGTTTGAGTCTTTACGGTCAAAAGCGATATAAGGAAGCTTATGAGTATGGAGTGAAGTATCAAAATTTATATGAAGAAACTACAGACGAATATCAGAATGAAGAATCTCAAAAAATAGCAGCAAACTTTCAAGTAGCCGAATACAAAAAAAACATTGAGAGAAATGAATTAAAAAATAGGCTGCAAGCAGAAATTGTACGCAGCCAAATAAACTGGAATAAATTTCTAATTGTTGTTACCGCATCAAGTGTTCTTCTCTTAGTTTTACTCTATAGAATGTATAGAAGTAAGAAGAATTATGTAAAAAGTCTAACTGAAAAAAACATAGAATATCTTACGGCAAAGAATGAATCTGAGCAGTCTACAAAAGCTAAGACGGCCTTTTTCTCAACGGTGAGCCATGAGTTGAGGACTCCTCTCTATGGAGTTATAGGACTCAGTACTATCCTTATGGATGACCCAAAATTAAAGTCACATCAGCAAGATCTTAAGTCTCTTAAGTTCTCTGCAGACTATCTTCTTGCACTCATAAACGATGTACTTCAAATCAATAAGATTGATTCAAAAACATTTATAGAAAATAATGAAGTTTTTAATACAAGAGATTTTATTAGGAATATCGTTTCTTCTTTTGAATACATGCGCCAGCAAAACAAGAATAACATTCATATTAACATTGATGATAACGTTCCCGAATTTGTAAAAGGAGATGCTACAAGGCTTTCTCAAATACTTATGAACTTAGTGGGAAACGCTTGTAAGTTTACAGAAAATGGGGACATCTACATATTACTTGAAGCGTCTGGTCTTAATGATCAAAAGGCGAGTATTCACTTTACAATTCAAGATACAGGAATAGGGATTCCAGAAGAAAAACAACAAAGTATATTTGATGAATTTTCTCAAGTAAGCTCGAGGCACTATACTTATCAAGGTACTGGATTAGGCCTTCCTATTGTACAAAAACTACTAGCACTTTCTGGAGCAGAGATACACTTATCAAGTAAAGAAGGAGAAGGATCTACATTTTTCTTTACGCTAGACTTTGAGATATCAAATGAATCATTAATTGTCGACCCCATAATTATAGTAGATGATACACAACTCAAAAACAAACGTATCCTTATTGTAGACGATAACCGTATTAATCAAATAGTCACAAAGAAAATATTAGAGAAGCTTGAAGTAACCTGCAGCATTGCAAATAATGGTCAAGAAGCTGTAGAATATGCTAGAGATAATGAGTATGATCTTATCCTTATGGATATCAATATGCCTGTAAAAGATGGATTAGAGGCCACAAAGGAGATTAGACGTTTTAATACTAACATCCCTATAATAGCACTTACTGCGGTAGAGGTTAAAGAAATGCGTTACAAAATTTACAATGCTGGGCTTACAGATATTATCGTAAAACCATATGACATCACTCTTTTTAAGCGTACAATACTGCGCAATTTGCAGCATTTAAATAGCAGACACTCCACCTCTACGAAACATCTACAGGTCTAATATTTTTAAAAATACTGCCCTACTCCAAATACCAATCCGCTAGTGGAGTTTGGGGTTATTCCATATCCATAATCTATTCTAAAAGTAGCATTAAAAATCTTTTTGTGAGTAAAACGCAATCCTAGCCCAGGATACACTCTAAGATTTTGGTCATCTCCAAAATCATCAAAATCTCCACTTGGATTTCTCCAAGATCCAGCATCTACAAAGGCATTTCCTTGCAATACAAATGATTCTTTATCTGCAATAGTATATCTATACTCAGTATTAAGTACAATTACTCCTGTACCACGGTCTATTGTATTGCCGACCCCTCTTATATTTAGATTATTATCAACAGAAAATGGAGCAAATGGCGAGTCTGCATTAGATGCTAGGCCTACTCGTAATCTGTTTGCCCAGTTACCCTTATCCCCTACTCTAGTAAAATATTGAAAGTCATTCCACCAGATTGTAAAATCTGGTAATCTGCGATCATTTGCCATCACATGCTGCACATTAAATGTACTTTTAAAGCCAGATATATACTGGTAGTAATAATCTAGTGCGTTATATTCATAAATACCTTTAAAAAGAACCTTATCTACATTAAACTCCTGAGGAACCCCTGCAGATGTAGCGCCTGCTAGGTAATCATACTTCTCATTAAATAGATTTAAACCTGCCTCTACCCGATGTTTGAAGTTTATTGCATATAATCCTAATATTTCAAAGGAGGTATTGCTGTACTTATAATCTGCAGTTCCTTCTTCTAGAAAAACTGGCTCCTGCGTGGTTAATCGCTGCGCATTGACCGCAATCCCGAACTTATTATTAAATAAAAATGGAGCTCTTAGATTCACTCCATAAGAATTAAAAATATCTCGTTGAAAAAATCCTCCCAAGGCTATATTTCTCCCTAAGGTATTGAACTCGTATACTCCTATTCTAAAGGCAAATTCATCATCGTTAGTAGTATAGACATTAAGCTGAGGGTTTATCGTTATATTCTCTTCAATATAATAGCGTACTTCATAATTATCATAAGAAGGAATCACTTGATAATATGCATGCCGTACTGCTGGTAGTCTTTTGAGTCTTATAATATCTACCTCTAGTAATGTAGAATCTAAAGGACTATCTACACGCAAATCACTAATTAACTTGATAAAAGAGGTCTTAAGTTTTTTGTTGCCATGAATGGTAAAATGATCCACAAAGCCTTCTTGCGCATTACTCATAGAGCAATACAACATAAGTAAAATGTATAACCGAAAGTATTTCATGTACTGTAGGATTTACTATGCTTTATAATTGGGTTATCTCATAATCAACATATTCTCTTACATTAAAAATACTGCCCTATCCCGAATACAAGTCCGCGATTTTGAGTTGCTCCAAGTCCTACTCCATAATCCAACCTAATGACAGCGTTGAAGATACGTTTATGTATAAAGCGCACTCCTAAACCAGAGTATAACTCTACATTATTGATACTCGCTAGATTATCAAAACCCTCTCTAGGACTTCGTATTGACCCAGCATCTACAAAAGCATTTCCTTGAAGTACAAACCAATCCTTTTCTATAAGTGTGTGCCTATATTCTGTATTTACAAAGACAAAGGATGTCCCTCTGTCAATATCATTACCCGCTCCTCTAAGATTAAATTGATTATCAACAGTAAAAGGAGCAAACTCAGATTCGTTATAAGAAGCATACCCTAGCTGTAGTCTACTTGCCCAGTTACCCTTTGTCCCTACTTTTTTAAAATACTCAGTTGCATTTTGTGCTACAAGCCCTTCTTCTAAGAGACCATCACCACCTAAAATATAACGCACATCAAGAAGGTTACGCACTCCCTCTACATATTGATACGTGATGTTTAAAAAATTAGTCTCATACTCTCCGCGTAGGGATACTTTATTTGCATCAAGTCCTGCTGGCAGTACACTTTGCACCTCCGTATCATCAATGTCGTAGGATTCTTTGTATACTCTCACTCCTAACTCTGCCTTGTTGTGAAAATCTATTTCATACAATCCATAAACCTCTGCACCTACATCATCTTTCTTGTAGTTTATAGGAGTTTCACCTAAGTAAACAGGTTCAAAAGTCACATTTTTAATATAGTTGACACCTAAGCCCAATTTGTTAGTAATTAAGAAAGGTGCTTCCCAGTAGGCGCCGTAAGAGTCAAAAACATCCCGCTGATAAAAGCCACCAAGTATCTGACTTTGACCAAGAAAATTAAATTCGAATGCGCTTACGCGAAAAGCAAAACTACCATCGTTTGCCTCAGAGATGCGCAAACCTGGGATAATGGTAAAATTTTCGACAATCTTATAGGTGAGTTTGTACGTGCTGTCTGTAAGTTTAGTTTGAACAACGGTCGCATTTGCAATGGCTGGTAGTCTGTTTAAACGCTCAATATCTGTTGCGACTTTAAGAGAGTCATATGCCGTTTGTGATTTTACTTTAATAAGTCTTCTCAATAAAGATTCATCTACACGTTTTAATCCCTCAAAAGTGATTTCTTCTATAATAGGTTCTTGTGAAAAAAGAAATGAAGTCATTAACAGAGCGCAGACGAGGGAGAAATATTTCATAAAGGTTATAGCTATATTAAAAACGTTGGTCGAAAGTAATGCACAATCATTGCGCAACACGCCATTATTTACTTAATTAAATGATGAGCATCCTATTTAATACTTACCATAATGCTGTCTTATTACAGCTTCGGCTGGTTTATTTTGAGGTGTAAACTGGTTGTTTTCTGGACCTCCTACCTCATCATGTTTTACAAACCATTTCCAGATAAATCCTCCTGCCATCCACTCTTCATCCCATACTGTATTAAAGAGAGCTTGCGTCGCTTGTGCCTGTCCTTCAAGATTTACGGTGGTCATAGACCTATCTGCCTTCCAAGGTTCTTTGCCCGTATAATCTACAGAGCGGTAACCAAATTCTGTGAAAATCACTTTGCGGTTTTCCGCTTTCGCGAAAGCGGACATCTCCTCCTTCCATCGTTGCCATCCCGCTATAACACACTCCACAGATGGCGTTTGATCATCACAAACAGGAAAATAAGCATCAATCCCTATGTAGTCTAGTTGGCTCCAAAAAGGGGTTTTCTTATACTCATCCCAATTTGCAGCATACGTAAGTTTACCATTGTACACCTTTCTTATATCAATAATAAGTTGCGCCCAAAAATCTGGTCTGTTTGTTACAAATTGCTCTAGCTCTGTACCTATACAAAATATAGCTGCTCCTTCCTCTTGAGCAAGTGTGGCATAATCCATTATAAAATCACGATACGATTGCTCAAGTGCCAGCCACTCCTCTTCTGTCTCCATCTTGAGGTAACCAGTAAACTCACCACGACGTATCCATATCTGAGGTTTTACCATTACATCAATATTTGCTTTATGAAGTTCTGACACATAATTGCGACCTCCTTCTCTAGTTTCACCATACCACTGCCTGTCTGTATTATAAACAATTTGCGGCTTGTCCATTTGTGGCACAAACCCAAACGGCATTACCGCAGCATAGTTTGCATTTATACGTTGTACAGGGCTTATATGAGTGCTATCTACCGGATTACGATTTGCAACAAAACTCACCCCGTTGATTTTCTTTTCTTCTGTTTTTTGAGCGGTACATGCTTGTAGACAAATCAATAAAAAGAAACATCCTATAATATTTTTCATCTACTTATTTTTTGACTTAAAGATATATGTTTATGATTAAAATTTGAAAATCATAGTAGCTATAAAGATATACGTAAAAGCAATAAGACCTTAAGAGCTGGGTAACTCTCAAGGTCTATCATAGTGTGCTGTATACTCATTGTAGTTAACGTAAATAAATATACATTGCACTCGTAAAGAGCTTAGATTAGGGGAACCTAAGCGCTCTAGCTATATGTTAAAAAACTGCTCTCAACCCTAGGTTAAAAGTCTGCCCTAATCCAGTGTCGTTTCCTCTTACAAAGTTTGTATATAATGCCTCAAGATTAAGAGCATCTGTAAGTTGATATTTTGCTCCACCACCTACAGCTGTAAAGTCTTGTGAGAATTCGTTTCCTAGATCAAGAAGTTGTGAGTGCTGTACAAGACCTAGTACTGTAAATTTCGAACTTGGGAAATAACTTAAAAACAATCCAGGAGTAAGACGCAAACTATCATTTGCAAAACTATCCTCATCATCTCCAAAGTTGAGCTCAGAATTCAAATCTGCAAATAGTTGCCAGTCTCCTCCTGCAAAAGTATGATCAAAGAAAAATCTGTTTTGCCATGTAAATCCTTTTTGATCAAGAAAAACACCTTCTTCTGTCTCATTATCTACTAGAGGAATAAAAAACGAACTCTGGATAGAGAAATTATTTACTTTACTAAACGGAACAAACTTTACAGATGGCGCAATAGAAGTAAGACCACTACGAGCAGTACCTCGCTCACCATCAAATTTAAAAACATCAAAAGCATCACGACCTCCTATAGTACTGGATCTGGCCTCTAGAATCAATCCTACATTTACTCTGTTGTTATTTGAAACACCAGTGTACACTTCAAGTGTTGAGGTAAAGAAATTATTTCTTGGGATATCACGATCTTCACCATTTTCGCCAAAGGTATCTTTTGTTTCTGTGTAAAGATTATTAAACCATTTGATGTCAAATTGCCCTTTTGAGATAAGTTTAGAAGGTGTGAGTGTCTGTATTACAGAGCCTCCGTCTTCAAGGTTTTCTGTATCATCTTGTGCAAAAGAAGTTGCTGCAATAAGCATTAAAGCGACTAGTAGGATTGTTTTTTTCATTGTAGTTGTTTTTGATTATTTATTTGTGCGTCACACACCAGACGGCTAGGGTTTAATACTATCTGGTGAGAACGGCTTTTTAAGTCAATAGTTATCTACCTCGACAGGTATCGAGTAGTTGTAGTAGGTAAATTTTAAAGGAGTTATAGCAAGTAATCTATACCAGCTCTAATGTACTAGAAATTATTATTTAGTATCATTAAGTGTCCAGTCATAAGGGTAGTATGACAGCTTTGCATCACTAGAAATAGCCTCTTTCCGGTATTTATTTAAAAAATCTATCTCTGTACCATTGCGTACAAAATCTTCTTTATACCATTCAAATATTTGAGAAATCTGCACCTTATTTCCTTTCACTTTAATGAAGTTAGGATTGTTTACAGCAAGCGTAGTCTGGCGTTGTAATTGTGATTTTAATTTGGCTGGTGTATATGCCTCATTGATGATAGGTGGACATCCTAGTCCTGCACATACTAGCACAAAGTGAAAACGAGGTTCACTTGGAAACGCTGCACGTAACTTCTTATTTTCTATATCGTTTAAAGTGATATTTGTCCCGCCTAACTTGAAGGTGTTTTTATCAAAGAAACCTTTTATAGATAGTGGTTGCTTTACCGGATATTTCTCTGTGATTCCTTTTATTACTGCTAGATTGTATGCGTTAATCCAAAACGATTGATACGTTGCCGCATCAGATGTGCTTACAGATATAGATGCTGCATTTTCTAATAGCTCATCTAGCGCTTGCGGATTTGCCTTTACAGCGGCATAGTTAACTAAACCGTTTTTTACGTTTGCCTTAAAGAAAGTATCTGCATCAGCAAAAAATGATGCAGTATCTTGAGCTTGGATATGCACACTTGACAAGGTGATTACGAGAAGTAGTGCGAGGTTGGTAATTGATTTCATAAGTAAACTTTTTCTGCACAATCGGTCGAGCTCAAATAAAGAGACTTACAACCAGATCATTAAAAATTTAAAATATGTAGTCCGTAACGCTCCATAATGAGCATCAAATTTTCCTTACAGCACTTTCTGCATTTAGATAAATTCTAAATAGACAGCATCCCGTTAAGTTTGTTATCTTTAAAACGACCCAAGGATATGTTATCTCATAGAAACAAGTTTTAATATGCTTGTTTAGACTACTATATATTTTGCTTTCGCGAAAGGGTAACAAAATGATTTTTTCGCGAAAGCGGGACAACAACAACCATACATTTCTTAATTTTTACTTAGGTGAAAATTATATAAAACCAACCTCTATGCAAGAACACATCGTCATTATAGGCAACGGGATTTCTGGCGTTACAACCGCCCGTCACATCCGCAAAGCTTCTGACAAAAAGATCACCATCATTTCTGCCGAAACAGATCACTTCTTTTCTCGCACAGCGCTTATGTATATCTATATGGGACATATGAAATATGAGCACACAAAACCGTATGAAGATTACTTCTGGAAGAAAAACCGTATTGATCTTAAACGCGCTTTTGTAGAGACAGTAGATCACGAGAATAAGCAATTACTACTCTCTGGCGGCGAAAAAATGAGTTATGATAAGCTGGTGCTTGCAGTGGGATCTACTCCTAATAAATTTGGCTGGCCAGGGCAAGATCTAGATGGTGTACAAGGGTTATACTCAAAACAAGATCTAGATATGCTAGAGGCAAATGCTCCAGATAAAGAAACCTGTAAACGTGCTGTGGTAGTAGGTGGCGGTCTTATAGGTATTGAGATGGTAGAAATGCTGCTCACGCGTGATATACCGGTCACATTTTTAGTAAGAGAAAATAGTTTCTGGAATGGCGTTTTACCACAAGGAGAAAGCGAGATGATTAACAGACACATTAAATCTCACCACGTAGATTTACGTTTAGGCTTTAATCTAGATAGTATTCTAGCAGATGATAATGGTAAAGTGCGCGCTGTAACTATAAAAGAGACAGGAGAAGAAATAGCCTGCAACGTAGTAGGGCTTACCGCTGGTGTGTCTCCTAATGTGGCTTTCTTAAAAGATAGCGGTATTGAGTTAGGCCGAGGTATTAAGGTAAACCCTATGCTGGAGACTAATATAAAAGATATTTATGCCATAGGTGATTGTGCAGAGCAACACGAGGGTATAAACGGCCGTAGACCCATTGAAGCTGTCTGGTATACGGGCAGAATGATGGGAGAAGCACTTGCTCAGACATTAACTGGCAATCCTACCGCATATAACCCTGGTCACTGGTTTAATAGTGCAAAATTTATGGATATAGAGTACCAGACGTATGGATGGGTGTTCTCAAAACCTAAAGAAGGCAATACACACTTTCACTGGATGCATAAGGATGATAACAAGTGTATCACTATAGAGATGCAAGAGAGTACTCGCAAGTTTGTGGGTATAAATAACTTTGGTATCAGGCTACGTCACGAGCTATTTGACCGCTGGCTTACTGAGGAACGCACAACAGATTATGTGCTAGAGCATCTTAAAGATGCAAACTTTGATCCTGAGTTTTACAGCCATTACGAGAAGGATATTCTCGATGCTTATAATGTTGCATACGGGACATCACTTAGTCCCAAAAAGAAAAGCTGGGAAAGAATTTTTGCATAACCAACCTAACGACTTACACTTATGAAAATTATTAAAAACCTAGGCTTGGTGATCTTTATTACTGGGCTTGCCATCTGGACAGCTTCCATCTTTATGGGAGACTTCACCTTACAACAAAAACAACTTGATTCCTTTATTTCTGAAAAAGGAATTAAAAGTGAGCTAGTAGCTCAAAAAATCTCAGATAACGTAGTGGGTAAAAAACTAGGCACATTTGCTTTTACAGGTGCCGTAAGAGATGCCCTTGCTCAAAACAATGACTACTATGATGCACAAATTGCAAAATATGATGCGGCAAAGGAGTGGGATAAAAAAGGAGAACAATATCAGTACAGAATAAATGATAAAGACTTTCAAGCCTTTAGCTTCTCACTAGCCAAAAAAGCCGGAACAGGATTTATAGTAGAAAACAAAGGGCTTATGTGGTTCTTAACCTTTGGGCTAGGGATACTAGGAGCTCTTATGTTCATTTTTCCTAATCTTGTGTTATTAGGCAAACCAGGTATCAAAAATGACCACGTATATCACGAGGCAGCAACCAATAGAGGATGGATTGCCTGGCTGGTGCTTGTGTACCTCGTACTATTTTATCTCGTGCTTTATTTTAATGCAGACTATGTGGTAAACTGGACATTTATACTCGACCCCATAAGTAATGCCCTTAACGGAGGCGATGCGAGCCAGTGGTTTGTATATGGCTTTTTATACTGTGTGATTATGGTAACGATGGCGGTGCGTATGTATATAAAATACCGTCACAATAAATACCAGATTGTACGTACTACCTCTGTATTATTCTTTCAGATTGTATTTGCCTTTCTTATCCCTGAGATTATGGCAAGTTTAGGAAAGCCTGGTTATGATTTTAAAAACGCATTCCCACTAGATTATGATTTCTTCTTTGAGTGGAATCTCGACACACTTACTCAGAGTGGTGGTTTAGGTATATTCATCCTCGTATGGGGTGTTGTGCTTACACTAGTGATTGTACCGGTAATGGTTTACTTCTTTGGAAAAAGATGGTACTGTAGTTGGGTTTGTGGTTGTGGAGGCCTTGCCGAAACTCTTGGTGATCCCTACCGCCAGCATTCTAATAAATCTATGAAAGCCTGGAAACTTGAGCGCTGGCTCATACACTCGGTACTCGTGTTTTCACTTGTGATGACTCTCGTCACATTATACTGTTACTTTACCGGTGCAGAAGCTTTTTTAGGAATCAACTCGCAGTGGATAAAAGACACCTATAGCTTCTTGATAGGAGCTTGGTTTGCAGGAGTAATCGGGACGGGGTTCTATCCTATTTTTGGTAACCGAGTATGGTGTCGTTTTGGATGCCCACTAGCAGCTTACTTGGGGTTTGTACAACGTTTTAAATCTCGTTTTAGAATCACTACAAACGGAGGGCAATGTATCTCTTGTGGTAACTGTTCTACCTATTGTGAGCAAGGAATTGATGTACGTGCATATGCTCAAAAGGGAGAGAACATCGTACGTTCTAGCTGTGTAGGTTGTGGTGTATGTAGCGCAGTATGTCCTCGTGGCGTACTTAAATTAGAAAACGGACCAGAAGCAGGTCGTATCAACCCTACCCAAGTACTACTAGGTAATGATGTAGACCTTATGGATTATGTGAATAACAAAGAGGCAAGCTAGAAGATTTTTTACGCTTTCGCGAAAATGTGATATTTCAAAAGACCACCTCAGGAAACTGTGGTGGTTTTTTTGGGTTTCTAGCAAAGCTAAACGAACATGAACAGTAGACGTAGTTCCTAAAATCAAACCTAATTCTCATTCAAGGTAAAGCTTGATATGTTATCTTTAAAAGATATAAAATCTTTGAAAATCGTTTTATTTTCAGCTGTAACCATCTATCAAAATCACTATTGATCAATAATAAAATAATATAGTCTCATTTAAAATAATGACAACCCTACCTCAACAATTAGAAAACCCTGTCTGGTATTCTTTACGTGAAACGCATAAAAAGTTTGCTGTTACTTTTGATGGTGTTCTGTTTTATAATCCCGCGGTATGTACGTTTGGGGCTTTCTTTGATGAGGCGAAGACTGCAAGCGCTTCTAGGGAATATATAAATACTAGAAAAGATTTCTTCTTTGTTTCAGAAAACCAAACGCCCCAAGTAGATGACTCAACGATTGTTCTAGAAAGAAAAATTGATGGTTGCCAGATGGTGTTGAAAGAATTAAGTGGCGTTGCAATCACAGAAGAGATTATATTATTGGATGAGTCTTATATTGATGAGATTTATGAGCTCGTATGGTTAGTAATGCCTGGCTTCTATCAAAAACGAAGCTTTGAAATGGGCAATTTCTATGGAATTATTAAAAACGATAAACTAGTTGCTATTGCTGGACAACGCATGCAAACCAATTTGTTTGTAGAAATAAGCTCAGTAGTTACCCATCCAGATTACACCAAGCAAAAACTAGCTAGTCAGCTCATTGCTTACAACGCTCAAGAGATTTTAAAAGAAAACAAAACACCCATCTTACATACCAATAAAGGAAACCTTGCAATCCCATTATATAAAAGATTAGGATTTGAGGTCACTAGGGATATGAACTGGTGGTTATATTGTAGAAAAGAGTGAATACTATGAGACAACTTTTTATCTTATCAATCATTTTATGTTTTAGTGCCAGCGACACCTTGTTATATGCTCAAGAAACTAATTTCATAAATGACTATATACAGCGTTTAGAAAACTCCCAAAAATATCTCAATCTCGTTGCAGAAGCAATGCCCAGTGAGAACTACAGCTACAGAGTGACGCCTGAATCTAGCAGTTTTGAAGAAAATCTAATGCACATTGCATGGGCAATGGATTGGCATAGCGAATCACTTTTGAATGGTCGTCCAGCAAGAAATTGGGAGACAGATAACGAACTTAAAGTTGCTTCCAAAACTAAGGAGGAAATGATCGCTGCTGTAAACAAGACTTTTGAACACACCGTCAAATTAATCCAAGAGCTTGATACAACCAAATTAAATGACACAGTAGCCTACGGCAATTTGCAACGCACAAAGCGCCAAGTGTTACTTATCCTTACAGATCACATAACCCATCACAGGGCACAAATGCTAGTTGCATTAAGACTTAATGGCTTAGTACCTCCACGGTATATGTTGTATCAGTAATGTAAATTTTCAAATCTTCTTTAATATTTTTTCAAATCTCCGGCAAATTATGAAAACTACACCTGCACATAATAACCGTATAGCAATCATGACGTTTTCATCTGTGTATCCTCACTATGTTGCTAAAGTGGAGAAAAAAGGTAGGACTAAAGAAGAGTTGCATAAGGTAATTATGTGGTTAACGGGATATAGCAAATCTGAGCTTGACGAGCATATAAACACAAAAACAACGTTTACTACATTTTTTAAAAATGCATCACTTCATCCTAATGCTCAGCTTATCAAAGGAGTTATTTGCGGTTATCGTATTGAAGAAATAGAGAACGATCTTACTCGACAAGTTAGATACCTTGACAAACTAGTTGATGAACTAGCCAGAGGTCGTTCTATGGAAAAAATCTTACGCACACTATAACATTTTCGCTTTAAGCTTATTCAATAAGTAATTTATGAGCGCATATTTCTTGATCACCGCCTACTCTTAATAGTGGCGGGCAATTTTGTAACACAAATTCTTGATGCCATAATCTTGATATTCTGGAGGATAATTTTTACTTGCTCTACACAATTCTGGACTCAAATCATTGCTAGTAAACTTTTAAAACTACTCTATAAAGCATCGATTATAAATCGACGCTAAAAAAACTATTTAGAATTATTATAAATAATTTGGTCATTTAAAAAGACATGGATATGTTTGCATCAAATTTACTATTTATATTAAGTCTAAATAAAAACAATGAAACAATTTTTACCAATCTTAAGCCTCATATTGCTTACAAATATGGCTATTGCTCAACAAGGCTCCATCACCGCCACTGTTGTAGATGCAAATCAATCTCATCTATACGGTGTTAATGCTACCCTCAACACATCAAAACAAGGGACACAAACAGGAAATGATGGAACATTTATTATTAAAAATGTGAGTGATGGAACTCATGTTCTTACAATCTCATATCTAGGTTTTAAAACAAAAAAATTTACAGTAACAGTAGCAAATAATCTACGTACTACCTTGGACACAATCACGCTGTATGAAGGAAACGAAATCCTATCTGAAGTGATTTTAGAAGGAGAACGACGTAATAAATTTTCAAGGAAGAAAACCGCTTACGTTGCAAAACTACCTTTAAAGGACATTGAAAACACGCAAGTATATAGCACTATCACAAATGATTTATTAAAGTCTCAAGTAATCACAAACTTTGACGATGCCCTTAAAAATGCAACAGGTGTCGAACAGTTATGGACTTCTACAGGACGTGGTGGTGATGGTGCAGGGTATTTTTCCTTACGAGGTTTTTCTGTGCAACCACAGTTAGTTAATGGATTACCAGGTCTTACAAATGGAACTATAAACCCCGCAAACATAGAGCGCATAGAAGTCTTAAAAGGTCCCTCTGCTACACTTTTTGGCAATGCAGTAAGTTCCTATGGAGGCCTTATAAATGTAGTTACTAAAAAACCATACGCAGGGACTGGTGGAGAATTATCTTTTACTTCTGGAAGCTACGGCCTCAATCAGATTGTAGGTGATTTTAACACTCCTCTAAGTAAGGATGACAATCTATACTTTAGACTAAATACAGCATATACTACTGAACAAAGCTTTCAAGATGCAGGTTTTAGAAAATCATTTTTTGTTGCTCCTTCTCTATCATATAAGGTAAATAACAAACTGTCATTTTCATTCTATGGAGAAATCACTCAAGCAGAACAAACAAACCCAACATTTCTATTCTTAAATAGAAGCGCCCCTACCCAAGCATCTAATCTTGATGAATTAGGCTACAACAACAAATTGTCATTTACAAGTAATGAACTTACTTTAGAAAACCCTACACAAAATTATAGGGTGGAGATGGACTATAAGTTATCTGAATCATGGCAATCACAAACCTTGTTATCTAGAAGCGCTACATCTACAAAGGGATATTACTCGTACTTATTTGACTTTGGTATTCTAGGCAATGACACATTCTCTCGATTTATCAATAAACAAAATGCTAACACCCAGACTACAGATATACAACAGAATTTTGTAGGTGATTTTAAAGTAGCATCTCTTAGAAACAGAGTGGTATTAGGTATTGATTACTTCAATGCAACAGAAACTAACAATAGCTCAGGTTATGCTTTTTATGGTAATGTAACTCCAGATGGCGGAATTAATAATGACAATCCATTTACGGCAGATGTTGAAAACACACCGTTTCCGTTATCAACATCTGCAGTAGATGCGGCTATTGCAACTCAAGGTGTAAGTAACATCAAATCAAAATATCACATCTACAGTCTATACGCATCTGATGTACTCAACCTAACGGAATCGCTATCTGCTATGGTGGGATTACGATTAGACCATTTTGATAATGAAGGTGATCTGGCAAATCCTAATGATGACTATAACCAAACTACACTCTCGCCTAAGTTCGGCCTATTATATCAACCTATAAAAGATGTTCTTTCCGTATTTGGGAACTACCAGAATGGTTTTACAAACGTAGCTCCACAACTCGTAGGAAATCCAGAAGATGGACCGCAAACTCTACAAACTTTTGATCCAGAGCAAGCTAATCAAGTTGAGTTTGGTTTAAAAACAAACCTTTTTAATAATAAGCTTAACGCTACCCTAAGCTACTATGACATTACGGTAAAAGACCTCGTGATTACTGATCCGTCCTCGCCATTCAATAAAATTCAAGGCGGAGAAGTTACAAGTAGTGGTTATGAAATTGAAATAAATGCAAATCCGCTAAAAGGATTAAATATAAGAGCCGGATACAGTAATAATGATAGTGAAACCACAGCATCTGATAACGCCGAAATTCTCAACCGTAGACCACTAGAAGCTGGTCCCGAAACACTTTATAACTTCTGGACAAATTATGAATTTCAAGAAGGAACTCTAGATGGGTTTGGAATGGGATTAGGATTTAATGGAGCAAGTGAGCGACTTGCTATAAACTATGCATCAACCGGAACGTTTACACTTCCAAGTTATGTTATTGCAAATGCCTCAATTTTCTACCAGGCAGATAAATATAGGATAGGTCTAAAGGTTAATAATGCTTTTAATAAAGAATATTACAAAGGCTGGACAACCATCAACCCACAAACGCCAAGAGCAGTAATGGCAAACATTTCATATAATTTTTAATTAGCCCACTAAAGAGAATATGACCATCTGGTCGTGTTCTCTTTTATTTAAAAATCTCTGATAATGACTAACAAAAAAATCATATTTCAAATTCATAAAATACTTGGTCTAGCTACAGGTATAGTTGTTTTTATAGTTGCTATTACAGGGTGCTGCTGGGCTTTTAGAGAAGAGATTGAGCAGCTTTATGATGATTATAAAGCGGTCACACCTCAAGATTTGCCTATTCTTACTCCCACCGAGGCAAAGATGCTTGCACAAGAAGTATTTCCAGAAAACACAGTACACGGAACCGTCTTCAAAAAAGCTGGTAACGCTGTAGAAGTAATATTTTATGATGCTGAACCAGAATTCTATCAAAGCGTCTTTCTCAACCCTTATTCTGGTGAGGTTATTCAAGTAGACAATCATCTTACAGGTTTCTTTGCTTTTATACTCAAAGGACATATGCGCCTATGGTTACCTAAAGATATGGGAGAGCAAGTGGTTGGTATATCCATACTACTATTTATTGCCATAATTATTTCGGGATTTATCTTATGGATTCCTAAAAAGCGTAAAAATATTAAACAACGCATACGCTTTGACTGGAAAAAAACAACGAGGTGGAAGCGCAAAAACTTTGATTTGCACACAGTCGTAGGTTTTTACATTTGCTCCTTAGCATTAATTATAGCTTTTACAGGATCTATGATGTCGTACAATTGGCTCAAATATGTAGTGTATAAATCGACGGGTGGAGATAAGGAGGTTCAGTTTATAATTCCAGATAACGTAAATAGTCGTCAAGACTCTGTAGGACTATTACCTATAGACAACCTCATTGTAAAATTACTTAAGGAAAATCCCGAAGCAGAAGCCTTTGAGCTCCACTACCCTCAATCTACAGATGAAAGTATATATGTGGAAGTATCAAACAGTAAGGGTCTCTATTATGATGCAGATTTTAGATTTTTTGATCAACATACTCTAGAAGAGTTAACCACTCCAAGTATATATGGAACATATAAAAATGCTAGTGTGGCAGATAAAATACAGAGAATGAATTACGACATACATATAGGTGCTATAGGAGGTATTGCGGGAAAGATTATAGCATTTTTAATAAGTTTACTTACAGCCACATTACCTATAACAGGTGTTTTATTATGGTACGGAAGAACATACAAAAAGAAGGGTAGCGTATAGTTTTTCACAAAGCACTCTTTAAAAAAATGTTCAAGCTTTTAGACTAACACACTTAATATTGTGGGGATTAATAAAGTCTTCTTTTGGTAGGTACGCTTTCGCGAAAGCGTAATAAACAATATCTTGTCAGAAAGCTACACAGATGACTACTTCACATTTACTAAGCAAACACTTACAGCAGTTCATTACGGGGCCTAATCTGACCGGATCTCACCTGTCACAACACTTGGATGATGTTTCCATCAAAGAGGCAAACATAAGCCTCTATGGGGTCAATAGCATAGCACAACTAGTATTTCATATAGACTATTATATAAGTGCAGTAGGAGACGTGCTAGAGGGCAAACCACTTCTTGCTAAGGATTCTTTAAGTTTTGATGCTCCCGTAATCACTACTGAAACAGCCTGGCAGTCACAAAAAGAACAGCTCTATACATCAATACATCGCTGTGCTCAACTAGCAAAAAGTTTTCCTCAAGAAAAATTAAAGGAAGAATTTGTATTAAAAAAATATGGGAGTAATGAGCATAATCTACTAGGTTTACTAGAACACTCACATTACCATTTTGGGCAGATAGTAATTATAAAGAAAATGTTGCGTGCTGGATTAAGGTGATCAAAGGCTACACTTTAAATCAAAAAAAATCTCGATAATACTATCGAGATTTTTTTAAAAAACTATTCTTGTTCTGCTGGCTTCATTACAAAGTCTTCCATAAACTTCGTGGTATAATTACCTGCTATATAATCTGGGTGATCCATTAATTGCCTGTGGAAAGGTATTGTAGTTTTAATTCCTTCTATCACAAACTCATCAAGAGCACGTTTCATTTTATTAATTGCCTCTTCTCTTGTTTGCGCAGTAGTAATCAACTTTGCAATCATTGAGTCATAATTAGGAGGAATCATATAACCACTATAAACGTGCGTATCTATACGAACTCCATGACCGCCTGGTGCATGTAAGTTTGTAATACGTCCAGGTGACGGTCTAAAGTCATTATATGGATCTTCTGCGTTAATACGACATTCTATTGAGTGCAGTTGTGGGTAGTAATTCTTACCAGAAACTGGTACACCTGCAGCAACAAGTATTTGCTCACGGATCAAATCGTAATCTACCACTTGCTCTGTAATAGGGTGCTCTACTTGGATACGAGTATTCATCTCCATAAAGTAGAAGTTACGATGCTTATCTACTAGAAACTCTACCGTACCTGCTCCTTCATACTTAATAAATTCGGCAGCTTTTACAGCAGCATCTCCCATACGCTCACGTAGGTCGTCCGTCATAAATGGTGACGGTGTTTCTTCTGTAAGTTTTTGGTGACGTCTTTGTACAGAACAATCTCTTTCAGATAGGTGGCATGCTTTACCATTACTATCTCCTACAATCTGGATCTCGATATGGCGTGGCTCTTCAATAAGCTTTTCCATATACATCCCGTCATTTCCAAATGCAGCAGCACTTTCTTGACGAGCTCCTTCCCAAGCTTTAAGAAGGTCTTCTTCTTTCCACACGGCACGCATACCTTTACCACCACCACCGGCAGTAGCTTTAAGCATTACTGGGTAACCAGTCTCAATAGCTAGTTTCTTACACTCTTCAAAATCTGCAATAATCCCGTCAGATCCAGGTACACAAGGTACTCCTGCGGCTTTCATTGTTTCTTTTGCTGTAGCTTTGTCTCCCATTTTAGAAATCATCTCTGCAGATGCTCCTATAAATTTGATATCGTGCTCCTCACATATTTTTGAAAACTTAGCATTTTCAGATAAGAAACCATATCCTGGGTGAATTGCATCTGCATTTGTAATCTCAGCAGCAGCAATTACGTTAGACATTTTAAGGTATGACTCATTACTAGGTGCTGGGCCTATACAAACGGCTTCATCTGCAAATTTTACGTGTAAACTCTCACGATCTGCAGTAGAGTAAACAGCAACAGTTTTGATGCCCATCTCCTTACATGTGCGTATTACACGAAGTGCAATCTCACCACGATTTGCTATAAGTATCTTTTTAAACATAGTGTTTATTTTTTATTGTGGTACGTACTGTTGAGTAGTAAAATTACGCTTTCGCGAAAGCGTACTACCCCAATACCTCCTCAATGATTAAAATACCCGCAAGGGATTATGATGGATCTACCAAGAATAATGGTTGATCAAACTCTACAGGAGAAGAATCGTCTACAAGAATCTTTACGATTGTTCCAGATACTTCACTTTCGATCTCGTTAAAAAGCTTCATCGCTTCAATAACACAAAGGACATCTCCTTCTGAGATTTGTTTTCCTACCTCAACAAACATAGGCTTGTCTGGTGCAGGCTTTCTATAGAAAGTTCCAATTATAGGAGACTTTATAGTGATATATTTTGAGTTTTCGTCTTCAGCTGGAGCTGCTGGTGCAACTGGTGCTGCGGCAGCAGGAGCAGGTGCTGCAGGAGCTGGCGCCTGTGGTGCCATCTGCATTGCAGGCATTTGCTGTACAAAAGTAGTAGGTGCCTTATCATCTTCGCCAGTCTTGATAGTGATTTTTACGTCATCCATCTCAAGTTTTACTTCGCTCGCGCCAGACTTTGCAACAAATCTGATCAGGTTTTGAATTTCTTTTAAATCCATAAGTGTTTGAATTTAGCTTGTTTAGTTTTAGTTGGAGTCATATGCCCACTTGAAGTAAATAGAACCCCAAGTGAATCCGCCGCCAAAGGCAGCAAATACAATATTATCTCCTTTTTTTAGTTGGTTTTCGTAATCACTCATCAGCAAAGGTAAGGTAGCTGATGTGGTATTTCCATACCTATGTATGTTTATAAGTACTTTGTCATCATCAAGACCCATTCGCCTTGAGGTAGCGTCTATGATACGCTTATTTGCTTGATGCGCGATAAGATAATCTACGTCATCTCCAGTAAGGTTATTACGTTTCATTATTTTATCACTTACATCTGCCATATTAGACACTGCAAATTTAAAAACAGTCTTTCCATCTTGAAAAACTGTGTGTTGCTTATTATCGACCGTTTCTTGTGAGGTAGGTAGTATACTTCCTCCAGCCTCAATCTTTAAGAACTCTCTACCTATTCCATCAGATCGCAATAACTCATCTTGTAATCCTAACCCTTCTTCATTGGGCTCAAACAAGACAGCCCCAGCACCATCACCAAAGATGATACAGGTAGTTCTATCTGTATAGTCTATAATAGAGGACATTTTATCTGCCCCGATAAGAAGTACTTTTTTGTAACGACCAGACTCAATATAACTCGCTGCTGTAGACATCCCATAAAGGAAACTAGAGCAAGCCGCCGAAAGGTCAAATGCAAAGGCATTTACGGCTCCTATTTGAGTTGCAGTATACACTGCTGTGGATGCAACAGGCATATCTGGTGTTGCAGTAGCAACTATGACCATATCAATTTCTGAAGGATCAAGTTGTCTTTTTGCAAGAAGATCTTGGGCTGCCTTCACGGCTAGAAACGATGTTCCCTTTCCCTTTTCCTTGAGGATTCTACGTTCTTTAATACCAGTGCGAGAGGTGATCCACTCATCATTAGTGTCTACCATACCTGCCAGGATTTCATTGGTCAAGACATAGTCTGGAACGTAAGCGCCTACAGCTGTAATTGCCGCTGAGATTTTACTCATTTGTTTCAGTTAGATTTTTTTCGAATATTGACGATTATAGTCAAAAACGAGGGGAAAAATACTAAAAATTGATCAAAACCAGCCTTTAATTAACTTTTTTTGATCAATTGTGAGCATAAAAAAAACTCTCACGTTGTGAGAGTTCTATTTTATAAAAGCAAAGCTTACGCTTCTACTTCTTCCGTCTTATCAATAACTACTTGACCTCTATAGTACAACTTCCCTTCAAACCAGTGTGCTCTATGGTAAAGGTGTGCTTCTCCAGTTGTTGGATCTACAGCTATTTGTGGTATAGCAGCTTTGTAATGCGTTCTTCTTTTATCTCTTCTTGTTTTGGAGATTTTTCTCTTAGGATGTGCCATTACGTACTCTTATTTATCTGTTAATAGTTTTTTTAAAGAATCCCATCTAGGATCTGTATCTTCTTTTTCTTCTTTTACTTTTTGATCTGGAATACTTAATTCTTCCAACTTATCTAATATATCTGACTGTAATGTTCCATCTGCAATACCAGGGTGAACCCTTTTATTAGGTAAGGCAAGAATAATAAGCTCATAAATATATTGAGCCACATTTACCTCATATTCACCGTAAGGCAAGATTAAAATATCCTCAATATCATCATTAAACTCATGACCAAACTTTACTACGAGCGTATAATCATCTTCTACATGCTCATCATAAGGCTCATTTGTAACATCACAATTTACATTGATAGTTCCTGATATCTTAAAATCAAACTCCATTAAGGTAGTCTTCTTTGTTAAGAGAAGAGTAGCCTCAATGTTTGCATCATTAAAGTCATCATATTCAAAAAGATCAAAGAACGATTTTGTAATCGTGTAATCAAATGTATGCTCTCCCTCTTTTAAACCTACGTATTGTATGGTGTATGGTTTCAATCCTTTCATCACATCAGCCATTTGGAGCGTGCAAAGATACATAATTTTTTATATCACAAAGCACAAGCTCAATTTTATTTTAATTCTACACAAATACCAAAAAAAATCTTTCAGCACTTTACTTCTTTGCAGGCGGCCTACCTGACCGCTCTCTACCAGGACGTCTAGGAGACACTCTAAGAACATCCTTTGTAATCTCTTTATATTCCTTCCTTTTATTAAAAATTTTTACCGCCGAAAAAACAGCCTCTCTAAAAGAACCTTCATCTGCCGTAGATTTTCCAGCGATCTCGTAAGCAGTTCCATGATCTGGAGAAGTACGAATTTTATCTAGCCCCGCAGTATAATTTACTCCTTTACCAAAAGACAATGTCTTAAATGGGATCAATCCCTGATCGTGATAAGCAGCAAGAATAGCATCAAAATTTTTATAGTTACCTGACCCAAAGAAGCTATCTGCTGCATACGGCCCATAGACTAACTGACCACTTGCTCGCATTTTTTCAAGTGTAGGTATCAACACTTTATCATCATCATCCCCTATCACTCCATTATCACCCACATGAGGATTGATGCCTAGCAATGCTATTTTAGGCCTATCCACTCCAAAATCCTGCTTTAAAGCACTATATAATGTATTTACTTTCTTTACAATCACCTCTGGCGTGATCTCACTAGCAACATCTTTTACAGCTACATGATCAGTAAGTAAGCCTACCTTGAGCGTATCTGTAATCATAAGCATCATTGCATCTCCCTCTAACTCTTGAGCTAGATAATCTGTGTGACCTGGGAATGCAAAATCTTCTTTCTGAATATTAGCTTTATTAATAGGAGCAGTAACAAGCACGTCTATGTCTCCGTTTTTAAGTGCCTTAGTAGCTTCCACAAAAGATTTCAAAGCATAATCGCCTGCTGTTTCAGTTGCCTCACCCCACTTAATCTCTACAGGCTCTTTCCATAAATTATAGACATTTATTTTATTATCTAACGCTTTCGCGAAAGCGTCTATTCCATGAAACTCCCCCTGCAACTTCAAAGACTTCTTGATATAAGAAAGTGTCTTTGCCGAAGCAAAAATGATAGGAGTACAAAAATCAAACATCATCACCTCTGAAAATGTCTTTATCACAACCTCTGCCCCTATTCCATTTAAATCTCCAATAGAAATCCCTACACGTACTTTTTGATCTTTATTCATGTGATGCCTCTAGCGTTTTGTATTTTTACAACACAAAAGTAACCAAATAAAATCCATTCATGTTCACAGGTATTATCGAAGATCTTGCTACCATAGTTTCTATTGAAAAAGACCAAGAAAATATACACTACACCGTAAAAAGCGCCATCACTAGTCAACTTAAAATTGACCAAAGTGTAGCCCACAACGGTGTTTGCCTCACGGTAGTTGACATAAAGGATGACACCTACAAAGTTACCGCCATACAAGAAACACTTGACAAAACTAATCTTAACAGCCTCACTACTAACGACACTGTTAATCTAGAGCGAGCTATGCAACTAGGCGCACGTCTTGACGGTCATATTGTACAGGGCCATGTAGACCAAGTGGGAACATGTACTAATATTGAAGAAGAAGATGGAAGCTGGAGGTTTACGTTTAAATATGACACCTCTCTTGGAAATGTCACTATAGAAAAGGGATCTATTACTGTAAACGGAACAAGCTTAACGGTGGTAGACTCTACAGAAGGAGGTTTTAGCGTAGCTATTATTCCATACACATACGAAAACACTGTATTCAAGCACTTTATCGTAGGCACGGAGGTAAACTTAGAATTTGATGTGATAGGAAAATACGTAAAACGACTTACGCAGGGCTATTAGATCTCACCCTATTAATCTTGTAAGCATAAAAAGCACCTGCAAGAACACCTAAAATTACTAACACTATAATATGATCATCTATAGGCGCAACAAGTCCTGGCAATGATGAAGTCCTTGTACCTGGAGGCGGAGGTCCATCTTGCGCATAGCTAGCCATTCTTACAAATAAGAGAAGCATAGTTAACATGAAAGTTCTGAGATTGGGGCTCATAATAATTCAAAAGTAATACTCTTTGGCTGTAAAGCAACTTTATCAGCTCTAAGAGTTCGAGTTGGGTATGTTTGTGTATTTCGACACCAATAATACGCATTTTAACGGAATAACAAACAAATTACTTGTTATTTTAATTTAAAATAAGAACACAATAAAATATCAACTTAGACAGATTATCTAGTTGATATTTTACTAAAACGATAAAGTTTATGGATATTGTATTCTTAACAAAAAAGTGGTCCCACTTGGGCTCGAACCAAGGACCCTCTGATTATGAGTCAGATGCTCTAACCAACTGAGCTATGGGACCGTTGTTTTCTATGTTTCTCAGATGAGGTTGAAAACGGCTGCAAATTTAAAACAAATCTTAACCTAACCAAAGGTTTTTATTGCAAATTATCTATTTCTTGACATAATTCTATCAAAACTCCTCCAGCAGTCTTAGGATGCACAAAGGCAACCAGCTTATTATCAGCTCCTTTCTTAGGTTTTTCATTTAATAAAATAAAGCCTTCTTTTTTTAGTCGCTCCATTTCTTCTACGATATTATCCACTGCAAAAGCTATGTGATGTATACCCTCCCCTGTCTTTTCTAAAAATTTAGCAATAGGTCCATCCTCTGTGGTTGCCTCTAATAATTCTATTTTATTAGGCCCAGATTGAAAGAAAGAAGTACGCACTCCTTCTGAGGCTACTTCTTCTATTTTATAATGAGCTACACCAAGTAACTTCTCGTATAAATTATTTCCCGCCTCGAGATCCTTAACCGCAATCCCTATATGCTCTATTTTTTTCATAGTTTATTTAATTTGTAACACACAACTATGTTGTTGTAATAATGTGTTGCCCAGTTTAGCTTTCGCGAAAGCGTAATTACTTCATTTATTATTGGTAAAGTTCGATGATAACTTGTTTACACAAAAGTAATACAATTCAAAAAACGTATTTTTGCAGTCTATGGAATCAAACAGACAGAAAAAAGTAGCAGGAGTTCTTCAGAAGGATCTTGCAGAAGTTCTTCAGAACGCACTACGTGACAGTGGTAAGGGAGGCATCATTGTGTCCGTTACTAAAGTAAAAGTTCCTACAGATCTTTCTATTGCCAAAGTATACCTAAGCGTTTTCCCTAACGACAAAGCAGCTGATATACTCAAAGAGGTAAATCAAGTAAAACCTATTATAAGACACAATATCTCTCAACGCACACGCCACCAACTACGTCGCATGCCTGAGTTACAATTTTATATAGATGATACGCTAGAGTATCTGGACGGTATTGAACGATCTCTTAAGCGCGAGGAAAACCCACTAGAAGACCGCAGCCTACTAGCCCGACGTAAAAAGATATAAATGCAATTTCCCTATTATATTGCAAAAAGATATCTCATTTCAAAAAGCGGCACCAATGCCGTAAATATCATCACATTAGTATCTGTAGTAAGCATTATACTAGGAACGCTTGTGTTGTTTATCGTACTATCTGCGTTTTCTGGACTTAAGGAGTTTAATTTATCTATAACTTCTATTATAGATCCAGATCTAAAAATTGCTCCAGCTTCAGGAAAGACCATCACCCTATCTCCAGATCAAGAACGGCAACTAAACTCCTTAAAAGGCGTAGCTTCTTATTCTAAAATTATTGAAGAACGTGCATATCTAGAATATGATGGAAGGACTTCACTAGCTTTCTTAAAAGGGGTAGATGAGCGCTACCTAGATGTCACTCAAATGGACAGCACCATTTTTGTAGGCTACTGGCCTAGTCCTGGAGAACCTGAAGTTTCTATGGGACTTCTCGTGCGCAAGCGCCTCTCAATAAACGTAGGAGATTATGGAAGCCTTGTGACTATCATGACTCCAAAACCAGGCACTGGTCAGATTACAGACCCAACGCAGGCCTTTAATTCTTCTAAAGCGATGGTGAGCGGTGTCTTTCAAGCAGGAGATGCGCTTGACAACGATCACGTTTTTGGTAATATTGATTTTGTAGGCTCTCTTCTTAATTATCCAGTAAATCAAATAAGCACCATCGAGTTTAAACTTAATCCAAATGCAGATGAAGATAATCTGCGAGATGAGTTAAGTGCTATTTTTAATGATAATATCATTATTAAGAATAGAATAGAGCTTAACGATGCTCTTTATAAAATGCTTAATACAGAGAATCTGGCTTTATACTTTATATGTACGCTCGTACTTATTATCGCTCTATTTAGCTTCGTAGGAAGTCTAATTATGATTATTGTAGATAAACGCAAGCACATCAAAACACTCAGCGACTTAGGAGCGACATTACCTACTATTAGAAAGATAATATTTACTCAAGGAGCACTTATGATTGTGATAGGAGGCGCCATTGGTATTTTACTAGGTGCAATCCTTATAATCCTGCAGCAACAATTTGGCTTTATACCTATCACTGCAGAGCTTCCTTACCCTGTAAAATTTGAGGTAGTTAATATTGTACTTGTATACGCCACAATATTAGTACTAGGTTTTCTAGCAGCAAGACTTGCCGCTACTAGAATAAATAGAAAACTTATAGAGGATTCTTAAACGAACTGGTAGTCACCAAATTCCTTTTCTATAAGATCAAGTGCTGCAAAAACATCTTCGCTTTGATCTGATGTCACAAGCTTCATACGATATTCTTTAAAGTGAGGAATCCCTCTAAAGTAATTTGTATAGTGTCTTCGTGTTTCAAAAACACCTAGTACTTCACCTTTCCAATCTATGGACATTTGCAAGTGACGCCTAGCAGCTTCTATACGTTCTTTCATAGTTGGAGGCGCCTTGTGTGTACCCGTCTCCATAAAATGCTTTACTTCATTAAAAAACCAAGGATACCCTATACTTGCACGACCTATCATAGCACCATCTAGTCCATATTTATCACGCATCTCAACAGCGCGTTCTGGCGTATTTACATCACCATTACCAAACACTGGAATATGCATACGAGGATTATTCTTCACCTCTGCAATAGGAACCCAGTCTGCATCACCCTTATACATTTGAGCCCTTGTACGCCCGTGAATAGATATGGCAGCACAACCTACATCCTGTAATCTCTCTGCAACCTCCACTATTTTTATACTGTCGTGATCCCACCCAAGACGAGTTTTTACCGTTACTGGCAGTTTGGTATGATTTACCATCGCCTTGGTCAAACTCACCATTAAATCAATATCCTTTAAAATTCCCGCTCCTGCTCCTTTTGAAACCACCTTTTTTACGGGACACCCAAAGTTGATATCTATAATATCTGGGCCACTCGCCTCTACAATCTCTATACTGCGCAGCATAGACTCTTCGACAGCACCAAATATTTGAATCCCGACAGGGCGTTCTTTTTCATAAATATCAAGCTTCATGACACTCTTTGCAGCATCTCTTATCAAGCCCTCACTAGAGATAAACTCCGTATACACCACATCTGCTCCCTGCTCTTTACATAACGCTCTGAAAGGCGGATCACTCACATCTTCCATAGGTGCAAGTAAAAGCGGAAAATCCCCTACATCTATATCTCCTATTTTTGCCATTATTCGGTATTAAAAAGAGTGGTAATAAATCTCACCACTGTATTATTATAAAGGTCTATGTTTTAAATACGCTTTCGCGAAAGCGTAACAACCGCAAAGGTACTTTCTTTTTCTAAGCGAATAAAATGAAGAACTCAAGAAGCACTGGAAAACCGGATTTAATACCAAATAACAAAACCACTTCGCTGAAGTGGTTTTGTTATAATATATGCGATGGATACTTATCTTAATTATTGATTCTATCTCGCTCTGCCTTATCTAAATCACGATTATTATCTTTCAATTTGTAGTTTCCAAAATTATATTTGAACCCAACTCTAAGAAACTGAGTTTCCAATTCAGGAAAATATTGATTATCGAGCCCTTCATATTTCGCTGACACTACTGCATTTGCTTGATTGAGAATATCACCCACCGTTAAGCTCAAAGAAGCCCTCTTATTCCATAGCGATTTACGAAGACCTAAATCTAATTGAATAGTTTCATCTTGCGTATACGAGCCTACAATAAAGCGAGATAAATACTCAAAAGTCACAAAACCCGTTAAGGTTTCTTCTTTATCTAATGTAAGATAGTTTCCTATATAAGCATAAAATCCGTTTATATCGTTTTTAAAGCTAGTGTTGGTAGACCTGTTTATCAAGAATGAATCCTCCTCATGAAAAGCACTCAGATATACACTAGTGTAAAGCCAGCTACTTATAGAGCGCCCATGGCTAAAGTCTAGCCCCCATGATTTACTACCTAATGCATTCTGGCTGTCTGACCTCAGCACTTGATTCTCGTTGTCTTGCGTAGCTACCGTTACGATGTTCTCTCCATTATCTCTATAGTAAACATCAAAAAAGTATTCATCTTTTAATGAATAATTCACATTGAATTGATGGCTAAAGGATGGTTGCAACCCAGAATTTCCTATTATAAAGTTATTCTCATTTATGAAATATGCAAAAGGATTAAGGTCTTGGTAACGTGGCCTTTCCAACCTGCGAGAATAATCTATTGCAAAGCTGTGATTTTCAAAAGGGCTATATTGCACATAAGCACTAGGAAATAGTTCTAAGTAATCTAGCTCAGTCTTTGTGTTTAAAACAATTGAGTTACCTACGCTATTTGTTTGCTCAGCTCTTAAACCGCCTTTAATAGACCACTTTTCCCAATCTCTATTAAACGAAATGTATGCAGCGTATACATTTTCATCATACAAGAAGTTATCATTTTGAGCCTGCTCAAGTCCGGTATTTTCTACATTGTTTAGATCAAAAAAATCAATTTTAGATTGAGAGTCTATAATAGCCACTTTGGCTCCTGACTCAAAAAGGACCTTGCCAAAACTCGTATTATAATCTACTTGCCCTGTAAAAATTTCAATATCCTGAGTGGCATCTGTTGCAAATCTTACGTTACTGAGCACATCATTACTTTGATCTGTATAAGTAGACCCCAGTCGCTGTAGTTTACTGCGATTAAAACTAGTAAAATGCGCACTAGTACTGAGCTCCCCTTTCTCTAAAGCATAGGTATGTTTTAAATCAAAAGCAATATTATTACGATCGCTATCTATAGAACTCTGTGTTCTTATAAAAAATGGATCTTGTGATGTAGATAACACATCTGTAGTAGCTCTTGTAAATTCAAAAACATCTGGAGAGAATAAACCTATTACAGACAAGCTTAGCTGTGATTTTTTATTCACCTCATAATCGACTACAAGATTTGTATTGTGTGCCTTAGACCATGTCTTGCGCTCAAAATCTTGATCCCATATCGTACTAACTCCTTGATTTAAATAATTAATTGAGTTATCACTCTGCTTTGTAGCTTTAAGAGGGTTGTAACTGTAATTAAAAAACAGACTCACTTTGTCATTTTTAAAAAAATGACTGGTCCCAAAAGTATGCTTAGGGTAAATTGCATACGTACCTGTAGCACTTACATTTCCTTTATAACCCGCTGCAACAGCCTTAGATGTATTAATATTTAAAATAGCTCCTCCTTCTGCATCATATTTGGCTGGAGGATTTGTAATTACCTCTACAGACTTAATATTATTTCCATCTAGACTCTCTAGCAAACTTCGTATCTCTTCAACACTAAGTTGTACTTTTCTATCATTGAGATATACAGCCACTGGCTGATTTCTAACATTTATTCCTCCTTGAGTAATCACCACAGCTGGAGTACGTCTTAAGATATCTAATGTACTTCCTGTAGAGAGAATACTATTTTCCACATTAAAAACAAGTCTATCTGCTTTACGAGAAACAGTGGGTGTCTTGGCCGTAATGGTAATTTCATCAAGGCTTTCTTGGCTAGCTTGTAAAACAACTGGAGGAATCGTTTTATTTCCCGAAAGGGAAAACACCTCAGTTGTAGCATCTTCATACCCTACAAAACTTACTTTAATATAATACTGCTCAGATGCTTTGATGGAAGAAATCACAAAAGACCCATTGTCTTCTGTAATAGTACCTTGTAAAATCTCCTTTTCGGCGTCAAGCAAAACCACGTTTGCAAATGGAATAGGTTGTGCATTAACATCTTGCACTTCACCATTAATGTTAAAGTCTTGAGAATAAACGGAAAACGCCGTTAACACAATGATTATTAGAATGAGGGAATTCTTAATTTCTGTCATAAGTTGTTAAAAATAGGTACAAACCTAATAATGAGCACAATGTATTTAACATTTTTTTATAATAATTATTCTAATCTGCAATACGGTTACAATATGACCTCATATCTCGTATATTTGCAGTCTATTTGAGAGACTATGAAGAACATTAGAAATTTTTGCATAATTGCCCATATTGACCACGGTAAAAGTACACTTGCAGATCGTCTACTAGATGAGACTGCTACGGTTACAAAGCGTGAGTCTCAAGCACAGCTGCTAGACAGTATGGACTTAGAGCGTGAGCGTGGTATTACAATAAAATCTCATGCTATACAGATGGAGTATGTGCATGAAGGAGAGCATTATGTTCTTAATCTCATAGACACTCCTGGCCACGTAGACTTTTCATACGAAGTTTCTAGAAGTATCGCAGCTTGTGAAGGAGCATTACTAGTAGTAGATGCTGCTCAAAGTATACAAGCACAAACTATCTCAAATCTTTACTTAGCATTAGAAAATGATCTCGAGATTATACCAGTTCTTAATAAAATAGATCTTCCTAGTGCAAATCCAGAAGAAGTAACAGATGATATTGTAGACCTTTTAGGTTGTGAACCAGAAGATATCATACCTGCATCTGCAAAAACTGGAATTGGAATTAAAGAAATACTAGCTGCGGTAATCGATCGCATTCCTGCACCAAAAGGAAATCCAGATGAGCCACTCCAAGCTTTGATATTTGATAGTGTTTACAATCCTTTCCGTGGTGTGGAGACCTACTTTCGTGTAATTAATGGAAGTATTAAGAAAAACCAACAAATCAAATTTGTTGCTACAGGAAACACATACGGGGCGGATGAGGTAGGAACTTTAAAACTAACTCAAGCTCCAAAACAAGAAATTAAAGCAGGAGATGTAGGATATTTAATCACAGGTATTAAAGATGCCCGCGAAGTAAAAGTAGGTGATACTATTACAGATGCAAAAAACCCTACCCAAAACGCTATTGCAGGTTTTGAAGATGTAAAACCAATGGTATTTGCAGGTATCTACCCAGTGGACACAGAGGACTACGAAGAGCTTCGTAACTCTATGGAAAAACTACAACTTAATGATGCTTCTCTAGTTTTTGAACCAGAAAGTTCGGCTGCACTAGGTTTTGGTTTCCGTTGTGGATTCCTTGGAATGCTTCACCTAGAGATCATACAAGAACGTCTTGAGCGTGAGTTTGACATGACGGTTATCACGACAGTACCTAACGTGTCTTACCATGCCTTTACTCATAAAAACCCTGAGGAGATTATTTTAGTAAACAATCCTTCAGATCTTCCTGAGCCTTCTTCATTAAACCGTGTAGAAGAACCATTTATTAAGGCAACAATCATCACAAAATCTGATTTTGTAGGACCTGTGATGTCTTTATGTATAGAAAAAAGAGGTCAGATTGTAAGCCAGACATACCTTACTACAGAAAGAGTAGAGCTTAATTTTGACATGCCACTTGCAGAGATTGTTTTTGACTTCTATGATCGTCTTAAAACAGTATCAAAAGGATATGCTTCTTTTGATTATTCTCCTATAGGTCTACGCGCATCAAAACTTGTAAAAGTTGACGTGCTTCTTAACGGTCAAGCGGTAGATGCTCTGTCTGCATTATTACACCAAGACAATGCTTACGATATAGGTAAGCGTATGTGTGAAAAACTAAGAGAGTTAATACCACGCCAGCAATTTGATATCCCAATACAAGCAGCTATTGGAGCTAAAATCATCTCTCGTGAGACGGTTAAAGCTCTTCGTAAGGATGTAACTGCTAAATGTTATGGTGGAGATATCTCTCGTAAGCGTAAGCTACTAGAAAAACAAAAGAAAGGTAAGAAGCGTATGCGCGCCGTGGGTAATGTAGAGATCCCACAAGAAGCGTTTATGGCGGTTCTTAAGTTGAATGACTAATCATCAACAGCAATAATAACAAAGGGTGCAGTTTACAAACTGCACCCTTTTTTTATAGCCTACTTAAAAGTGCTTTTATTTTGGAAACATTAGAGGTTTGAAGTAAGTTATTTTCATGACCTGCTAGCGAGTGCATTTTTATAACATGATTATACCCAAGCGTGCTACTACTTAAACTACCATGCACTTCTCTAAAACCTTCGTTCTTAAATTTCATGACATTATCAATAGAGATTCCTCCGCCAGGTAAAATAACTATACGATTTCTAGCCGCAGCTTGTAATTCCAACAAGGTTTTATAACCTCCATTCACATCAGCATTCATTCCAGCGGTGAGCACCCTAGTAGCACCTATATTTATGAGTAGCTCTAATGCTTCAAAAACATCGGGCGTCCAATCAAAAGCTCGATGAAAGGTGAAGGGCAGTTCGCCACATTCAGCTATAAGTTGTTTAGTCCTCTCCGCGTCTATTGTAAAGTCTCTATTTAATATCCCAGAAACTATTCCTTGAGCACCTTGCGCTTTCGCGAAAGCGATATCTCGCGACATCACATCAAATTCGGCTTCCGAGTACATAAAATCTCCAGATCTTGGTCTTATAAGCACAAACACAGGAATCTCAAGTTCTTGCAGTACCTTCTCTATCAAACCATGACTAGGAGTAATCCCTCCAAGCGAGAGCTCTTGACATAACTCAATACGGTGCGCACCTGCATCTTGAGCAGCCAGCGCACTCTCAAAGGAATTTGCACAGATTTCTAATTTCATACCTTAAAGGTACTAAACCATTTTAAGCACCAAGTTTTAAAACTAAAGTCGGCATCAAGAATTATGGGTTTTCTGTATCTTAGACACAAACCCACCAAATCAATGCGCTACCTACTCTCTCTTTTTCTTCTCCTACTTACAGTCACTAGTTGCGAACATATTACGGAGGTTACTCCTGCTCAAAAAGATCAAGACCTCATAAGCTATGTGAATCCATTTATTGGCACCGGTGGTCACGGTCATACCTACCCTGGGGCGACCATGCCTTTTGGCATGATGCAACTTAGCCCAGACACACGATTAGATGGTTGGGACGGCTGTTCTGGGTATCACTATGATGATGAGTTTATCTACGGCTTTAGCCATACACACTTAAGCGGAACGGGAGTTTCTGACTATGGAGATATTTTGCTCATGCCTTCTACTTCCATAATGTTTAATAATGGTGCAGATGGAAAACCTGGTTATCGAGATCATTTTACGCATGACACTGAAGTAGCACAACCAGGATATTACAGCGTACATCTAGACAACTCAAATATAGACGTAGCGCTTACTGTAGCTGCTCGTAGCGGTGTGCATAAGTACGCTTTCGCGAAAGCGGACTCTTTAAAAAACTTTGTGATTTTAGATCTTGAGCACCGTGATGAAGTACTAAGCACTAAAATAGACACACTTTCTAGCACAGAACTCTCGGGACATAGACATTCCAAAGCTTGGGCTAGCAACCAAAAGCTGTTTTATTACATCAAAACATCACACAATTTCAAATATCTAAAACAACCAAAAGGGACGAAGAACGGCGCGACATCGCACAAAGCTGCATTGCAGTTTGACAATCCCAAGAATGAAGAAATAATTATAAAAATAGGAATATCTGCCGTAGATGAAGCTGGGGCGAGAAAAAACCTAGAAACCGAAATAGGCAACAAAACCTTTGACCAAGTAAAGCAAGAAGCACAAAGCACTTGGGAAAGTCAGCTAGAAAAAATTATTGTAGAAAGTGAAAACTCAGATTACAAAACTAATTTTTACACTTCGCTGTACCACACCATGCTCGCGCCTAATCTTTATCAAGATGTAGATGGCCGCTACCGAGGTATGGATCTAGAAATTCACAAAACAGACGCTTTTGATTACTATACAGTTTTCTCATTGTGGGATACGTATCGCGCAGCGCATCCCTTATATACCATCATAGAAGAAGAACGAACAAACGATTTTATAAACACCTTTCTTGCTAAATATGAGGAAGGCGGCATTATGCCCATCTGGGATCTAGCTAGCAACTATACTGGCTGTATGATAGGCTACCATGCAGTCCCCGTAATCGCAGATGCCTACCTAAAAGGAATACGTGATTATGATGTAGATAAAGCTTTTGAAGCCATGCTTCATAGTGCCTCGCAAGAAAAACTTGGCCTTGCTTCTTACAAGAAGTACGGTTTTATACCCGCAAATGACGAAGCAGAGTCTGTGTCAAAGACACTAGAATATGCTTATGACGACTGGACCATCGCTCAAATGGCTCAAGAGATGGGTAATGAAGAGATCTATCAAGAATTTACAAAGCGCGCACAGTCTTATAAAAATGTATATGATCCTTCATCTGGTTTTATGAGAGGTCGCATGCGCAACACATGGTTCTCCCCTTTTGATCCGTTTGAAGTAAATTTTAATTATACAGAAGCAAATGCCTGGCAATATAGTCTATATGCACCTCAAGACATAAGTGGTCTTATTCACTTATCTGGAGGAAGCAAGGCTTTTGAAAGAAAACTAGACACACTATTTACAGCAGAGACTACAACTTCTGGTCGTCACCAGCAAGATATCACAGGATTGATAGGACAATATGCACATGGCAATGAACCTAGTCATCACATGGTATATTTATACAACTACATCCAGAAGCCCTGGAAAACTCAAAAGCGTGTGCACGAGATCCTTACTACATTGTACACCAATTCTCCAGATGGTATTTCTGGTAACGAAGATTGTGGTCAAATGAGTGCGTGGTACGTTCTAAGCTCTTTAGGCTTTTATCCTGTAACCCCAGGAAGTAATGAATATGTTATTGGTACTCCTTTATTTGATAAGGCAACTATACGTTTAGAAAATGACAATAGTTTTACCATTGTTGCAGAAAACCTCTCTGAAGAAAATATACATATAGAAAGTGCCTTTATGGATGATAAGGCTTACCCATACTCGTACTTGAAGCATAAAGATATTATGGATGGCGGCGAACTCATTTTTAATATGGCGGCCTCTCATTCCCGATGGGCTAAACACCCTGCTCACAGTCCCAAAACGAGTATTATAGACAATAAATTTACTGCAGCACCCTTCATAGCAAAAGGAGAAGCCAACTTTAAAAAAGCGACCGAAATCACACTCGCTACCACAGATAAAAATGCGGATATTTTTTACGCATTAGAAGAAGATGGCAACAATTTTAAAAAGTATAGAAAACCTTTTAAAGTCAAAAATCATAATACGTTGCGCACCTACGCAAAGGGTCGTCATGGACAAAGTGCTACCATTGAGTCACCACTTTTTAAAATAAATGAGAACTATAGCCTCACACTAGATGCAACATACGCAAATGCTTATAACGCTGGCGGAAATAATGCATTGATAGATGGTGTGAGGGGAGTAAAAGAATTCCGTTCAGGCACATGGCAGGGTTATAATGCTCAAGATGTAGTAGCTACGCTAGACTTAGGTAAAGTACTAAGCATAAGCAGTATTGAAACTGCATTTTTACAAGATCAACGCAGCTGGATTTTCTATCCTACAGAAGTAACATTACTAACATCTCTGGACGGCGAAAATTTTGAAGTCTATCACCAAGAGCAGATTGATGCTGCTGCTCCCGATGAGAATATTGCAATTAAAAATATAACTGGTGAAAAGCAAGCTACACAAGGGCGCTTTATAAAACTTATTGCAAAGACCTTAGGAGATCTTCCAGAGTGGCATTTAGGCTTCCCACATAAAGGAAAGAGCTGGGTATTTATAGACGAGATTGTAGTTCAGTAACAGAATAATTATGGTAGATCAATTAGTTTCAGTACAGTGGCTTAGGCAACATTTTAGTGGTGATAATATCGTATTACTAGATGCAAGCGCTCATTTTAATACTACCGCAAACATACAAGGCGCGCAACATTTTGATATTAAAAACACTTTTAGCGATACACAAAGTGGCTTCCCCAACACATTCCCTAAGCCTGCACAGTTTGAAAAAGAATGCCAAGCCCTCGGCATAAATACCGATAGTCATATTATCATATATGATGACAAAGGGATTTTTACCAGTCCGCGCGTGTGGTGGATGTTCAAAACAATGGGGCATCACAATGTATCTGTTTTAGACGGTGGCCTTCCAGAATGGATAACAAATAATTTTCCGGTTACAACAATTATTGAAGTAAAAAAACCTACAGGCAATTTTAAGGCTCATCTTGATGAGTCTGCTATTAAAACCTACGCTCAAATAGTTGAAAACATCAACACCTCAAACTGCCAACTCATTGATGCCCGATCTAGCGGTAGGTTTAATGGAACTGATCCAGAACCGAGAACTCATATACAAAGCGGCCACATTAAAAACTCCTTAAACTTACCGTATACAGAAGTTTTAGATAATAGAAAGTTCAAGTCTAAGAAAGAATTAAAACTCACTTTCGACAATCTTAATCTTGCAGACACGCCTATTATTTTTAGCTGTGGTTCTGGAATTACAGCCTGTATTATTTTATTTGCTTTCGCTTTAATTTCAGATAAAGAGCGTAGTGTTTATGACGGCTCATGGACAGAATGGGCAGAAAAGCAAGAACTATTTGTTTAATATCAATGCAGTAAATACCGGATTATGAACAGAAGAAAATTTATAAATAAATCGGCAGTTGCGGGAGCTGGTATTGCTACAGGAGCAAGCTTGATGGCATGCAATGACCTCAGCACAGAAAATAGGAAGAAAGGTTATAACGCTTTCGCGAAAGCGAAAAATGAAAATATTATAAAACCATCTCCCATTGCCATTTGCACCTGGGGCTTTTCTGGAGCAACAGCAAAAGCTGGCGAACTTCTAGAAAACGGCACCTCTGCACTCGATGCAATTATAAAAGGCGTCGCTGTGGAAGAGGAAAATATTAAAAATACAACTGTAGGTATAGGAGCCACACCAGACAGAGAAGGTAATGTAACGCTAGATGCTTGCGTGATGAATCCAGAAGGAGATTGCGGAGCTGTGCTTGCTGTTGAAAACATAGTAAATGTGGCTGCACTTGCTCGTAAGGTTATGGAAGAAACACCCCACGTCATCTTAGCAGGAAAAGGCGCCGAAGAATTTGCCTATGAACAAGGGTTCGCTAGACAAAAACTACTCACAGAAGAACGCAAAGAAGCTTGGAAAGAGTGGTTAAAAACTAGTGATTACAAACCGGAAATTAACATAGAGAATCACGATACCATCGGGATGCTAGCAATAGATAGCAATGGGGATATTGCAGGTGCCTGTACTACATCTGGATTAGGTTATAAAATGAAAGGACGCGTAGGAGATTCTCCCATCATAGGATCTGGCCTTTTTATAGATAATGAAGTAGGCGGTGCCGTAGCGACTGGAATGGGAGAAGAAGTACTCAAGACAGTGGGGAGTTTTTTAATAGTAGAGTTAATGCGTTCTGGAATGTCACCACAGGCTGCCTGCGAGGAAGCAATCCATAGAATCACAAAGAAAGGTCCTCGTTATAAAGATTTTCAAATTGCATATATCGCTATGAATAAATCTGGCGAAACTGGCAGTCATTGTATTCACGAAGGATTTACCATGATGAAATATCAAAATAAAAAAAATGAAAATATTTTATCTTCATTTTACGACACAAAAAATAGTTAGGTCATCACGCACATTTGCTACACAAAATAGACACGATGCCTATTTACATCGCCAAAATACACAAAAGACACTATTTTACTAAGGTTAAGTTAATTGCAAAAACTAAAAAACGTTTTTTTAAGGACTGAATTTCAATCAATTAAACACCAAGATCATCGCAGAATTCAATATTACACAATATTCTATTTAAAGATTTGTTATATATTTGCGCAAGCCGTTATGGCAAAAAATATTTAAGACTGTTGTAATTGACTTTAAATAATCAATTATGATTTGGGGTGAAAGCCAAGCATTCTTGCTTGGCTTTCTTTATGCCCTTAAGTCAAGGATTGGCTTTCACAACAAATCATAACGGGGTCGCGAGTAGACAAGCTCTAATGCTAGCACTATTTTAAAACGAGCGGTTTTATGTATTTTTCATTCTTGCTTGGCTTTTACTGTGATTGAGGTTAAGTTCTAATACCCGATATGTTCATTTTTTTCATTGACAAAAAAACGAACCAAAAAAGTCTAGACTTAACCGAACTTTACTAAAAATTTCCCTCGCTACGGCACAAACTAAAAGTCATCGCTGATTATGTCTTTCTAAGCTTATTTTGAAATACGTCTATTATATAGTATTGAATAGGCTGTAGCTAGTTTGCTTAACCCTCCACTCATTTCATTTTTACGAAAAATTCGCTTAAGTCATTAAGTTTGGGCATTACTATTTATCAACACTGCTGCTATATCTAAGTACATCTTCTTACATTTGAGTTTTAGCCGTAATACGCTTTCGCGAAAGCGTAATTCAAAACACCTTCACGTGACCAATACCACCGAGAATACCCAGAAGAGATTATTTTTACTAGATGCATATGCGCTCATTTTTAGGGGGTATTATGCACTCATAAAAAACCCACGTATCACAAGCACCGGCATGGATGTGAGTGCAATTATGGGCTTTACTAATAGTCTTTTTGATGTTATAAAAAGAGAACGTCCAGACCATCTTGCTGTGGCTTTTGACAAAGGTGGAAGCTCTGCACGTGTAGAAGCTTATGAAGATTACAAAGCAAACCGCGATGAAACTCCAGAGGCAATACGCATCGCGATTCCTCATATCCAAGAGATTCTTAGAGCAATGCACATCCCAATTATAGAGCGCCAAGGTGTAGAAGCAGATGACCTCATAGGAACCCTATCTAAGCAAGCCGAAAAGGAAGGTTTTAAGGTTTATATGGTCACACCAGATAAAGACTATGCACAGCTAGTATCTGAAAATATCTTTATGTACAAGCCTGCCAGAATGGGTAACGGTATAGAAATATGGGGTATTCCAGAAGTCCAAAAACGCTTTGAAGTAGAACGCCCAGAACAGGTTATTGATTACCTAGGAATGATGGGTGATGCCTCAGATAACATACCTGGACTTCCAGGTGTGGGCGATAAAACGGCAAAGAAATTTATTGCTGCATATGGATCTATGGAGGGCTTACTTGAAAATACAGATAAGCTCAAAGGTAAAATGAAGGAGAAAGTAATTGCAAATGCAGAGCTAGGCCTACTTTCAAAAAAGCTAGCGACTATCATGCTAGACTGTGATGTAACTTTTGATGCAAAAGATTACGAACTTTCTGAGCCAGATGCCGAGGCTGTGGGTAAAAAGTTTGAAGAGCTTGAGTTCCGCCGAATGAAGGATCAGTTTATCAAAATATTTTCTGGAGAAGCAGATCAAGGAACGCAAGTTTCTTCTACACCTTCGGCAAAGAAAGCAGCTGCTCCTAGTGCTGGAGCTGGTCAGTTTTCATTATTTGGTGGTGATAGCGGGGCGACTGCAGCCGCAGTTTCTGATGCGTCAACACGAAAGACTATAAAAGACACGCAACATTTTTATCAAAAAGTTGATAGTCCGCTTGCGCGAAAATTATTCATACAAAACCTGAACAATCAGTCTTCTGTTTGTTTTGACACAGAAACTACAGGTCTCGATCCGCTCGTTGCAGAACTAGTAGGGATTGCTTTTTCATGGGAAGCAGGAAAAGGTTACTACATACCCTTTCCAGAAAGCAAGGAAGAAGCTCAGGCACTTATAGAAGAGTTGAGACCTTTCTTTGAAAATACCGAAATTGAAAAGATAGGACAGAATTTAAAATACGATATTAAGGTTCTTGCTAAGTATCATGTAAAGGTAAAAGGCAAACTCTTTGATACCATGCTAGCGCATTATCTCATCAACCCAGATATGCGTCACAATATGGACGTACTCGCAGAAACCTACCTTAATTACACACCCGTTTCTATTACAGAACTTATAGGGAAGAAAGGAAAGAACCAGAAATCAATGCGCGATGTTTCTGTAGACGATCAAACAGAATATGCGGTAGAGGATGCAGATATTACTTTACAACTTAAACATCATTTTGAAAAAGAGCTAGACGAGGCTGGTACTCGCAAGCTATTTGATGACATAGAAATTCCGTTATTACGTGTGCTAGCGGCTATGGAGGTAGAAGGAATCAATCTTGATGTATCTTTCTTACAAAGTCTGTCTGGTGATCTCAATGCAGACATAGAGCGTCTTACATCAGAAATTTTCACGGAAGCGGGAGAAGAATTTAATATAGGATCTCCTAAGCAGTTGGGTGAGATTTTATTTGACAAAATGAAACTTGTCGACAAGCCTAAAAAGACTAAAACTGGTCAGTACTCTACTGCCGAAGATGTACTCTCGTATCTTGCAAAAGATCACGACATCATCCAGAAAGTACTAGACTACCGAGGCTTATCAAAATTAAAATCTACCTATGTAGACGCACTACCAGAGCAAGTAGCTCAAGATGGACGCGTGCATACAGATTACATGCAAACGGTTGCAGCTACGGGACGTTTGAGCTCAAACAATCCTAACTTACAGAATATTCCAATTCGTACAGAGCGCGGTCGTCAAGTGCGTAAGGCTTTTGTGCCAAGAGATGAAAATCACACACTACTCGCTGCCGATTATTCTCAAATAGAACTGCGCATTATTGCAGCTTTAAGTGAGGAGGAGAACATGATCCAAGCCTTTACAGATGGAGAAGACATTCACGCTAGTACAGCTGCCAAAGTTTTTAATGTGCCACTAGAAGAAGTTACTCGCGAGCAACGTAGTAATGCAAAAACAGTAAACTTTGGGATAATTTACGGGGTTTCTGCCTTTGGACTTTCTAACCAGACCGATTTATCTCGTGGTGAGGCAAAAGAACTTATAGACAATTATTACAAATCATACCCAAAACTACGCAACTACATGAGCGAGCTTGTTGAGTTTGCGAGAGAAAATGGCTATGTAAAAACAGTGTTAGATAGACGTCGTTACCTTAACGGCATTAACTCCAGCAACGGAGTTGTGCGAGGCGCAGCCGAGCGAAATGCGGTGAATGCCCCTATACAAGGAAGCGCAGCAGATATTATTAAAATCGCGATGATTAATATTTTTGATAAGCTAGAAAACAGCGACTACAAAACAAAGATGCTACTGCAAGTACATGATGAACTTGTTTTTGATGTTCCTAATGACGAGCTAGACGCCATTAAAGAGCTCATCAAGACAGAAATGGAAAGTGCTTTTAAGATGGCCGTGCCGCTTGATGTTGAGGTTGGACTGGGACAGAATTGGCTTGAGGCGCATTAGAGTTAAGTCATATGCAAAGATTTTCAATTATTTTATTAACCTTATTAGTTTTCAGTTCTTGCGATATAAGAAGTGCAGATGATTACTACGATGAGGCTTTTGATCTGGAAAAAGATGGCAAATATGAAGAGGCTATAAGGCTTCTGAATAAAGCTATTAGCAAAAGACGAAACTTTCGACCAGCATTAATTAATCGCGGTGCTGACAAATCTATGATTGGTGATTTTGAAGGCGCAATTGAGGACTACAAACTTATTCTTGCATTTGATCCCGATAACACCATGGTCTTAAACAATATTGGCAATAATTTTAAGCGCCTTGAAAAGTATCAGATAGCGATAAATTATTATAACGAAGCTCTTAAAACAGAAGGTGCCATAAAAAGTGATAGTATAAGACTATTTATTAATTATGCAGGTAGATGGGACAGTGATTCTGACTACCGTGTAAAAGATTTTGAAATAATACACGAAAGAGGAATAGCTCATTTAAATCTCAGTAATTATAATTCTGCCATAGAAGATTTAAAAACCTCAATAAAATATGGATTTGAAATTGGCAATAGCCACAACTGGCTGGGTCAAACATTTCTCAAATTAAATGACACATTAAATGCCCGAAAACATTTAAAAGAGGCTGTAACCTATGGATTTATTGATGCGGAAAATTTATTAAAAGGTTTAAAAAAAAGTGAATAGATTAGTCTACAATATTACAAAAATGGAATTTTAATAATTCTTTTTTTATTTCCTAAATCCTCGTCACTACTTTTGAATCTTATACCTTGTTGGTCAAATTACAACTGATTTAGCTCAAAATTGGCTTGAGGCGCATTAAAAATAGCTTAGATAAATTAACATCTGAAAATTAGTAATTAAACATTTATTAACAATAATATACAAGTAAATTATTGAGTTAAAGTATAGATTTGGCGCTTATTAAAATCTAACAAATCAATACCAATGAAAACACTCAAAAACATCAGTTTATTAGCCCTCTTTTTATTTGCTGTAGGAGCAAGTAACATGAATGCTCAAAAATTAAAAGCATTTGGAAGTTCAATTGAAAAAAAGGTAGGTCCTGTTTCTAAAAGAGTACCTTATCTAGACGTAGTAAGCTATTTAGGTCACGCTGCTCCTGGTACGGAAAATGAAATCAAAGATGGAAAGAAATTCTACTACATTTACCTATGGGTTCCTGCTGTAGCCCCAGAACTAGGATTGAGAATGATGTCTCCTGCTGGAAAAGCAAAAACTAAAAACCCAATTATAGGTGCTGGATATGAAGAGAATAAAGACTCAAAAGATTATTTTGATACTTACATTACTTTAGAAAGATCTAGTGTGTTTACAAAAGATGGAATTGCAGGTTCTGCAAATGCAACTTGGACTACCCTTGAAAGAAATGATGATAGTGGAGAAATGCCTAAGCAACCTAGTGGCCGTAAGTACAACTCTTTACTACGCTACGAAAGCCAAGCAAGCAACCCTTTAAAAGCATTAACTAAAGGATTATACAGAATAGGTTTTACTACTTACAAAACAGGTGAAGTAAATGGTACTTTCTTAGCTCAAATAGGTTCTCCAGTAAAATTACCTGGAGTTGTGATGTCTAACACACTAGAAGGACTTCTAGAGCAAATGGACTAATTAGTATTCATTACTAAACTGTCTTCAACTACGCTTTATAAAAGCAGTTAAAAATAAAAGCCCAAATATCTTGCGATATTTGGGCTTTCTTATTTGTACTATATTATATTTTCTAGTTACTCTCTCACGTAAGTAGATATTGCCATTGTATCGTCAAAACCTCCCATAGGTGCATTATTTAATAAGTCTCTAGTAAGTGTTTCTTCAAATCTCAATGTATCCCTATCTTCAGAGAGCAACCCTACAATACTATTATCAATAGTTACTGTTCTCTCGGTCTGCACATATGACGGAGGATTTACATAGTTGACTACTACTAAGCATATAAATTCGTTTAAATGACCATTCCCATCATCATCTACACATGTAGTAATAGGATAAGGCGGTATCACCGTGTTATCCGATCCAAAAGTAATCTGTTGCGGACTCAGAACTGCTCCGTTTTCCTCCAATAAGTTAGTTGAAAGAATACCATCATTATTTAAATCTAATGGCACGGTAATCTCGTAAGATATTTGTTTGTACACACCTCCCTTGACGCTGTCTTTCTTACTAACATCGTCATCACCGCAGCTACAAAAGCTAAGAGCTACAAGAGAAAAAATATTAATCCGTTTCATAGTTAAATTTACTATTTCAAATATAGAGCGTTCTTGCATTAGATTATTAATTAAGTGTAACAATTTTAACATTTCACTTAAATCTATGGGGATCACATATTTCAATTGCATAAAAAAGCCAGACATTCATTAGTTGAATATCTGGCTTTGATTTATGAATAGCAACTTACTACTATTGCTTTTGATAGGTTACTGTTGCCACCTCTTGTTCTGAAGTGGTCGTTCCACCAACATTAATATCTATGGCGTTTTCAACTTTATAGGATACCGCAAAGTACGTTTCTCCCTTTACAGATAACTTATTTTGATTTTCGTCACTTGAGCAACTCAATTTTAGAATAAACAACACTAACGCTATATACTTCATTTTAAGTGTTTTTATTTAAACATAGTAATAATTATCACGCTTTCGCGAAAGCGCAACAAAAAAATAAATATTTAAATTTCAATTTCTCAAAATTCAAATATTAAATAATTTTAAGATTACCAACTTATCGATATGCTTTATAAAGCACAACAATCTGATTAGTTCTATCAATTGTTTCTCCTGTTGTTCCACTGACAATTGATCCATTGAGAAAACGATCTACATTAAGTGTAAATCCATCTGTATTAAAACTATCGAGAGAAGCCCTTATAAAACCTTCATGGCTAGTACCGCTTGACCCACCACTTGTACCATTATCAGAAAGTGGCAATCCATTATTATTAACAAAATAAGCTGCTATACAATAGTCTTCTGAAGCATAAGTACCTATGTTATTAATACTTGAACCACTAAAAGCATTAGAAATCACTTGTTGGTCTATCATACCAGAGGCTCCATTGATTGCATAACCAGTAGTCATTCCTCCAGCCATTCTTATATCGTTTGAATTATTGGTGCCAGATCTAGCTGTACCTTCATCAAAACCTTGCACTCTATTTATAGCTGTAAACTCGATAGAACTAGGCTCAAAACCTACTCCCGTCACACTAATTGTTCCTAAGGCATTTATAAGAATCTTACCAAAACGTACCGAACTTTGGTTTGCTCGTGCTACTTGATTCCACTGACTATCTTGCCAAAAATAAAATCCTTTTGAAGTTAAAGCACCATCACCTGTATTGTATACCATAGTACCTTCTATGAGATTAGGTCCATTAGGGTTTACTACAGTAGTAACATCGGATATGGAATTTAAATCTACACGTGGGATTAGAAGACCACTATCACTACTTGTTATATCAAGAGCTGCATAAGGTGATACTGTCCCTACGCCTACTTGACTATAGCTAACTGTTTTAAATAAAACGAATACTAGTACTAAAATTAGTCCTTGCCTCACTCCTATCATTTATCAAAAATTTTAAATGTTAATCGTATAGTTTCTACATAATTACAAATTACTAAAGTGATAGCAATAGAAAAAACACACACTTTACAAATTTTTGAGAAATACGCATTTACAACACAAATCTATAGGTCCACTTTACTAAAAACGTATTTCTAATTTGCTTTCCTAGCACCTGACTATCAAAAGCTTCGGTAAGATTTTCTCCAGAAGACGCTCCTCCTTCTATTCCCTGTGACCATACCAAAAACACTTCTGAACCTGGGATGTACTCCCACCTTGCCACAAGATTAGAACGAAACTGCACAAAATTAAAATCTGGATTACCAAAACTATAATCTGTCACACCATCCATATCTTCATCTACGGCATAGCCGCCATCTATCTCACTTATTTGGTTCTGATTAAATAAAGTAACTCGCTCATTGAGATTTTCATTCTCACTATCTGCCACAAAATTAAAATTAGAATAACTTCCTTTTGCTAGGAATGGTTGTGCATAGTACTGTATGGTAAAATTAGGATTGATATTGTAATTAACACGCAACGTTGCACTCAGCGTTTCTTGCTCAATCTCCCCAGTTATATATCTCGTCCCGAAGGTCGCAGGCGCATACGACTGCTGTGATACGTATTGCGTTTTATTAGGGTTCATATCATATTGCGTAGAGAGTGATAAACTCAATGCGTCTAGCGGCTGGTAGTTGAGACGTAGCTCATACCTATTTAAGGAAAAGTTATCTTGTTTTGCTTGAGAATTTACATATATCGCGATTGCACTTAATTTCTTACGTTGATCTGTACCCACAGCAGCAAAATAAAAATTCTCTTCATTAAATCTCCATCGTGGCCCGCCACGTAAGAAGGAGTTTATAAATATGCGAGGTTTATGTGCTCCTCCTACTTCTGTAAACCAATTGTTCTTCCAATTAATTTCTGCTCTACCTTCATACTGAATACGGTTGAAGTTTCCATCAAAATCATATTGCGTGGTTTGCTCTACCCCTACATTTGCTTGTCTATACCAAGAAGTTGAGTTATTCCAAAAGCGCCTCACACTTGCAAATTGCACAATACGATCTGCGCGACGCAAGAAGCCTATGTCATTAAGTTCTAATCCAGGAGATCTCCAGTTTCCTCCTAGTTCGTATCTCCACTTACCGCTCCCTCTACCTACAGCTAGATTACCACCAGTTCCTGAGAGACTTGTCGCATCTGGGTCTACTTCTAGATGATTTGCATCTACTCGCTGGTATAAATGTGTAAGTGACGTCTGCGTATTTAAAATAGCTTGAGGGTCTCCATTTACACGACTGATAATACCACGACCTTCTACATAATACTTGCGATCTTTCCAGTTATGTCTAAAATCAATTCCTCCAGTATAAGCTTGGGTATGGAGAAAATCTAGACTACGCTCCATATCTCTATGTGTTGTGGTAAATATCCCGCCTACAAAAGAGTTACGGTCATTAAAGTCTTTCTGTATACGACCTACAAAATAATTAGTAAGTGGCTCGACTAGCTCTTTGCGCTTTTGTCCTAAAAGTCCATCTAACTCTAGAGGGTCTGTAATCTCTTCTCGATTGTCTATTTCAATCTCGGCAAATTCTTTTCCCGTCACACTTTCTAGTACACCTATTGTCCAGCCATCTTTTGTTTTACCACTAAACTTTGCCGCTCCTAATATGGTAGTATTGGTAGGAAAATCTTCATACTCTCCTTTTGAGGCATCAAAGGTGGTCCCTCCCTGCGGAGTGCGCCCTATACGTCTCGGGAAAAACACATTATCTGCACCACCACCTACTCTAAAATCAAAGACACTCTTATTCTCTACAAAGAAAGGACGACGCTCTTCAAAAAATATTTCAAACCCGTCTAATGCAATAGCGCCAGGATCTGCATCTACTTGTCCAAAATCTGGATTCACAGTAAGATCAAGTGTCAAATCATTAGTAATTCCAATTTTTGCATCGAGACCTACATTCCCTCCAAAATCATCTCCATCTCTAAAAGGGTTTCCTGCTTCTTCCTCAAAAGTGTCATACTGACCCAATACAAAAGGTTGAATCTCTAATTGTTTCTGTGGTTTGATTCCTTTAATTCCACGTAATTCTCCAAATTCGCTCACCCATCCCGGAGGATTTGCTGGTAAAGGTTGCCATGTAGAACGCTCTTCATTTGCAAAGTAGCGTCTTGTAGACTGTATGCCCCAGGTCTGAACATCTTCTGCACTAAAACGTAGCTGACTCAAAGGTATACGCATTTCTGCCGTCCAGCCCTGTTCATCTTCTCCCGTGGCTAAATACCAGATAGGATTCCAGCTACTATCAAAGTTTCCGTTATTTGACACAAACTCATCGCCTTTTACTCCAGAAGCAGAGGCAGTAAAAGAAAAAGCCGTACGATCGTCATTATAACTATCTATATTGATCTCTACCCAATCACCAGGAAAATCATCTCGACGCCCTAGCCTTCTCTCTATTTTAGACTTATCACTTTCAAGACAATGAAAAGCCACATAAAGATTTTTATCGTCGTAAGTAATTTTCATTTTAGTCTGTTTAGTGGGTGGTGCCCCCACATCTGGCTCAAATTGCAAGTAATCTGTAGACCACTCCACATTTTTCCATGCTGTATCAGAGAGGTCTCCATCTATATCTGGAGCCTCTCCGTTAACAGCAATTGTGTTGTAGACTTTCTTGGGGAGGCTAGACTCAGTAGCTTCTGTTTGTGCTACTAAGCTCAGGGAACTTAGGAAAAAGAGTACGATTACTACTCGGAGTTGATTGATAGTAAGTAACATTGGTTTGGTTTTGATTGATGCTACTTGAAAGACTCTACAGCTCTGTAAATGTGACAGCAACAAACACGCTTTATGATTATCTTAACATTTTAAGTGGAGAAGTACGCTTTCGCGAAAGCGTGAAAAATCAAGTATTATGAGCATTTTTAGAACTACTTTATAATACTTATTTGACAAAGAAAAAGAACAATATAAAATATAGTCAGACAGACGTTTGTGTGATAAATAAATTTATGTACTTTTGCAAACCCGTTTTTAGGCGGGAAATGGAATGTTTAATTAAAATTAATTAGTGTGGACGCATTAAGTTACAAAACAGTATCTGCAAACAAAGCTACCGTAAACAAGGAGTGGGTTTTGATAGATGCAGACGGACAAACGCTAGGTCGTATGTCTTCTATCGTAGCTAAGTTTTTACGCGGTAAGTACAAGCCAAGCTTTACACCTCACGTAGATTGTGGAGATAACGTTGTTATCATAAACGCTGCAAAGGTGCAATTATCAGGAAACAAGTGGACGGAAAAATCATATATCCGTCACACAGGTTATCCAGGTGGGCAACGTAGTCTTACAGCAAGAGAGCTTTACGAGAAAGATCCTACACGTGTAGTAGAAGCTGCCGTGAAAGGGATGTTACCAAAAAACAAATTGGGGAGTGCTATCTTCCGCAACCTTAAAGTGTATGCAGGAGCAGAGCACGATCAGGAAGCGCAGAAGCCTCGTGCCATTAACCTAAACGAAATTAAGTAAATGGAGACTTTACACAAAATCGGTCGTCGTAAGACCGCAGTAGCTCGTGTTTACCTTTCTGAAGGAAAAGGAAACATCACTATTAACAAAAAAGAACTGAACAACTACTTCCCTACAGGAACACTTCAGTACAAAGTAAACCAACCACTTGTTATGACTAACAATGAAGGTAACTTTGATATTAAAGTAAACGTTTATGGTGGTGGTATTACTGGTCAAGCTGAGGCTATCAGACTTGCTCTTTCTAGAGCGATGTGTGAGCTAGACGAAGAAAATCGTCTTATCCTTAAGCCAGAAGGACTTCTTACTCGTGACCCAAGAATGGTGGAACGTAAGAAATTTGGTCAGAAGAAAGCACGTAAGAAATTCCAATTCTCTAAGCGTTAATATTTCGCTTTGCTCTCAAGTGGTTTTATTACTACAGAGAGACTATTGGAAACTGATTACTATCAAAATTTAAAATTAATTGAAATGTTGTCGTTGCTTATTATGCTTTCGCGAAAGCGGAGTCTAATAAGGTTAGTTTAGCATCTAAACTTCGTGAACTCGGAGTTGCTAATTTTAATGTCCAACGGAACGTAAACTATTACAAAAATGGCAAACAACATCGAAATAAAAGAATTGCTTGATGCAGGTGTACACTTTGGACACCTCACAAGAAGATGGGATCCAAACATGGCACCGTATATCTATATGGAGCGCAATGGGATACACATCATCAATCTTTACAAAACTGCAGCAAAGATAGAAGAGACTTGCGAGGCTCTTCAAAAGATTGCTGCTTCAGGTAGAAAAATACTCTTTGTAGCTACCAAAAAACAAGCTAAAGATATCGTAGCTGAAAAAGCACGTAACGCAAATATGCCGTACATCACAGAAAGATGGCCTGGTGGAATGCTTACTAACTTTGTTACAATACGTAAGGCTGTTAAGAAAATGCAGACAATCGACCAGATGAAAAAAGACGGTCGTTTTGATACACTTTCTAAGAAAGAAAAACTACAGATGAACCGTCTTCGTGAGAAGCTTGACAAAAACCTTGGTTCTATTTCAGATATGACTCGTCTTCCAGGCGCTCTATTTGTAGTAGATATCAAGAGAGAGCACATCGCGATTAAAGAAGCTCAAAAATTAAACATTCCAATTTTTGCAATGGTAGATACTAACTCTGATCCAAGAGAAGTAGATTATCTTATCCCTGCAAATGATGATGCTTCTAAATCTATAGACAAAATCGTAGGTTTCGTTTCTGAAGCTGTTAGCGCTGGTCTTGCAGATCGTAAAGCTGGAAAAGATGCTCAAAAAGAAGGTGCAGATGCCCCTAAAAAAGAAGCAAAAGCTCCTAAAGCTCAGCCTGCAAAAGCACCTGTAGCTGCTAGCGAAGAAGAAGAATAATAACTATTTGATAATACTTAAAAGTCGTCTACTTCTTTTCTTTGTTGAAAACGAATAGACGACTTTTTTCAATTTTAAAACCTTATATATCATGGCAAACATTACCGCCGCAGACGTAAAGAAATTAAGAGAAGCTACTGGAGCTGGAATGATGGACTGTAAAAAAGCCCTAGTTGAAGCAGATGGTAACTTTGATGAGGCAATCACTGTACTACGCAAAAAAGGACAGAAAGTTGCTGAAAAGAGAGCAGATAGAGATTCTTCTGAAGGTGTAGTTATTGCAAAGATCAATGCAGATAACACACGCGGAGTTGTTGTATCACTTAACTGTGAGACTGACTTTGTAACAAAAAACGATTCTTTTATCGAGCTAGCTACAAAAATGGGAGAAATCGCATTAAGCGTAAACTCTAAAGAAGAAATGCTTGCTGCAGATTTTGACGGAATGACTGTTACAGAAAAGCTTATCGAGCAAACTGGTGTAATAGGTGAGAAAATCGAAATAGGAGGTTATGAGACATTAGAAGCTCCTTTTGTAGGTTCTTATGTACACGGTAACAAAATAGGTGCCCTAGTAGGTCTTAGTGCTGCTACTGATAACGCTGCAGAAGTTGCAAAGAGCGTTTCTATGCAAGTAGCATCTATGGGAGCAAACACGCTTTCTTACAAAGATTTTGACCCTGCATTTGTAGCATCAGAAACTGAGGCACGTATTGCTGCTATCGAAAAAGATAATATTGAATTAGGTCGTCTTGGGAAGACTCTTAAAAACGTACCTCAATATATCTCTATGTCACAACTTACTGAAGAAGTAATGGCACAGGCAGAGGCAGATATTAAAGAACAATTAAAAGCAGAAGGTAAGCCAGAAAAAATCTGGGATAACATTGTACCTGGTAAAGTAGCTCGTTTTGTTGCAGACAACACGACTCTTGATCACGAGCAAGCGTTACTTGACCAACGTTTTATTATGGATGAAAGCCAGAACGTAGCAGAATTTGTTGCTTCAAAAGGTGATGCATCTGTAGTAGCTTTTAAAAGAGTTTCTCTAGCTTAATCGCTTTACAAACTTTATTGATATTTAAAACGCCTCCATCTGGAGGCGTTTTTTTATTTAGGTCTTTTAAAGAAGCCTAAGAATTGTACTGATCCATTATCGATACAGACACCTCTTTACTTCTACTTATGGCAATAGGCAATACCATTAAGTTCATTAGTGAGCACAAACATTGCTTTGAGTTCAAGAGCATAGCCATCTTTTTCATCTCGCAATGCCTCAATAACCTTATTGCTTACAAGAAAATTACCTGGTCTAACGGAGCTCGGGTCTTTTTGTAATTGGAATTTAAAACGGGTGGTAACATTACCATTACTTGCCTTATAACTCTTGCCAAGCTTGTTGTAAATCATATCGTCCTCGTTAGAATAAGAGTCTTTTACTTGCTCAACATCTAATTGACAATGCAATTCATTAATGAGCGGCATCATAATATCTTCCTCTCCATCTACGTCGTAAACAAATCCTTGTATGTAATAGATAACATCCAGTTGCTTATCGAGCTTACTAAAGACAATATCTGTTTTAATTTCTATATCAATACCGCTTGATGCGTTACCAATAACTTTTAATGATGTAGCTTGTAGTTTTGCCATTGTATGTTGTTTTTGTGATTACGACCCCAAAATTATAATGAGTATGACACAAACCAATACCACTTCACCCTTAAAACAAAGCATCAAAACACTCTAAGTCAAAAGATTAAAACCCCATCACACCTTCCTAAATAAAACGAATCTTCAATCACAATCAAGTTAATTGGTTTAAAGAAGATATTTATTTTACAAAAGCCCGCTTTCGCGAAAGCGTAAAAAACCATTGCCACACATTTTTAAATCATTCTGTTTAAATAGTATATTTGCATAACTACACAGACTATGAAATATAAAAGAATATTACTTAAACTTTCTGGTGAGGCCTTAATGGGAGATCGCCAGTACGGAATAGATCCTAACCGTCTTGCAGAATATGCAGAAGACATTAAAGCAGTAACAGAAAAAGGTGTTGAAGTTGCTATTGTTATAGGTGGCGGAAATATCTTTAGAGGTGTAGCGGGAGCTAGCAAAGGAATGGATCGCGTGCAAAGTGATCACATGGGAATGCTTGCCACTGTAATAAATGGCCTAGCTCTACAAGACGCGCTAGAACAAGCAGACGTAAAAACAAGACTACAAACAGCGGTGAAAATTAATGAAGTAGCCGAGCCTTTTATACGCCGTAAAGCGATGGCACATCTTAAAAAGGGACGTGTTGTCATTTTTGGAGCAGGTACAGGTAATCCATACTTTACTACAGACTCTGCCGCAGTACTAAGAGCGATCGAGGTAGAGGCAGATGTAATTTTAAAGGGAACAAGAGTAGATGGTATTTATAACTCAGATCCTGAGAAAAATACAGATGCTATTAAGTATGACCATATCTCTTTTGACGATGTGTTACGTAAAGGATTAAAAGTGATGGACACTACTGCATTTACATTAAGCCAGGAGAATGAACTACCTATTATTGTTTTTGATATGAACACACGAGGTAACTTAATGAAAGTAGTCTCTGGTGATGCGATAGGTACTACCGTAAACTAACGTCAAGAGAATTGGCTCAATTTTTGTAAACTTGCTATCATAATTATATTACCATGAACGAAGATTTAAAATTTATAGTAGATACTGCCAAAGAAGCAATGGATGATGCCATTGTACACTTAGCAAAACGATTACTTACCATACGTGCAGGAAAAGCAAGCCCAGCAATGCTACAAGGTTTAATGGTAAGCTATTACGGGAGCCCTACGCCTTTGAGCCAAGTGGCAAATGTAAACACTCCAGATGGTCGCACAATAACTGTACAGCCGTGGGAGAAAAGCTTAATGCAAGAGATTGAAAAAGCTATTATAAATGCAAACTTAGGTTTTAACCCTATGAATAATGGGGAAAACATTATCATTAACGTTCCGCCACTTACAGAGGAAAGACGTAAAGATCTTGTAAAACAAGCTCGCTCAGAAGCAGAAGACTCAAAGGTAGGTGTGCGTAATGACCGTAAAAATGCCAATAACGATATCAAAAAAGTAGATGACGCCTCTGAAGATGAAAAGGCAAATGCAGAAGTAGATATCCAGAAGCTTACAGATATTCATATCAAGAAGATAGAAGAAGTCTTAAGTAAGAAAGAAGAAGAGATTATGACTGTATAATACTACAGACGTTAAACAATTATAAAAAAGCGACCATGTGGTCGCTTTTTTAATACATTTACCTTTCAACCTACCCTATGCGTCCGTTTATAATTGTCTTACTCTTATGCTTAAGTTTTAATGCGGTAGCTCAAAATGAGCCTGATGAACTGGACATTATTACGCAAGCAATTGAAAATAAATCTAAGAACGACCCGCGAGAGGTACTCGCTTCATACACATATGACGTTTATGAGAAAACGGTTATTACCGATAGTCTCAATGGAAGCACACACAACTTCTTTTCTGAAAAAGTAAGCCAACTTCAATTTACAGAGGATCACCAGTTTTCGGAGAATATTATTGGATATCAGCTTGCTGGTTTTAAGAATCCGCGATACGAGGTGTTTGCTGTAAACGTACAATCAAGATCATTTTATGATGATGACTTTGTAATTTTCAATAATCGATATGCGGGAATTCTCTCAACAAGAGGCATGCGCAATTATAACTACAGTATAACTTCTAGTGGTGTAAATGGAGATTACCAAGTAAGTTTTAGCCCTAAAAAACCTAAGAAAATTCCTGGGCTTACTGGGACAATGACCTTAGATAAAAACACACTCGCTATAAAAGGCGTGCAAGTGCGTATTACAGATAAGCTTAACATTATTCTTAATCAAGAGTACACCTACATAGAAGACGCAAACATTTATTTACCACAGCAGCGAGAGTTATTTCTAGATAAAGGAAGTGAAGATCGCAAGCTGTCTTTCTTTAAAGGTCGCATCTCCATAGGTACTATAGAAAACGAAGTGCTAGAAGATATGGTCACTCGTAAGTTTCTTGTAGCTACTACTAGAATGAGTAATCATAATGTAAACGGCGATGTTGCCATTCCAGATTCTAAGTATGCTATTACTTTTAAGGAAGGAGCAAGCGAGCAACCAGAATCGTTCTGGCAAAACTATCGTACAACCCCGCTATCTAGCAAAGATGAACGCAGTTTCTCAGAACTAGAGCGCATTGTAAATGCCGAAAACATAGAACGTAGATTAGGGACTACTAATAATTTTAGTATTGGTTATTTTAGTTTTGACGCCTTCGATTTTGACCTTACCTATCCTGTAAAATTCAATAATTATGAGGGTTTGAGACTTGGCCTTGGTGGAGTGACTAATGAGTCTTTCTCTAAGCGTTTCCGTATAGAGGGCTATGGTGCATATGGATTTAAGGATCAAGATGTCAAGTATGGTATAGGAGCTGGCTATCTCCTAGATCCAGACAAGGGAGCATGGATTTCTGGAACGTACAACAGTGATCTTGAAGAAGTAGGTAATTATGCATATTTGACAGATCGCCGTGTGTATTCACTCTTTGAGCCACGCCTTGTAAACATCACACAGTTTTACAAACATCGCACTACTCGTTTAAATCTTGAATACAGATTAACACCACAATTACTTTCTGAACTACAGATTGCTCATAGAAGACTAGATCAAACAACACCTTATCGCTATAATAACAATGGCAACATCATACGCAATTATGATATTTCTGAAGTCACTGCCTCTTTCCGCTGGAGTCCGTCTAATAAATACTTAAAAACAGATAATGATATTGTTCCTGTTTACGAGGGGTATCCTATAATCTCTGGCCAAGTATCTCAGGCTATTGATGGTCTAGGAGGTGATCTCGAATTTACAAAACTTGCCGCCAAAGTATTTTACAGAGTAGATAGACTCAACAAATCTGCTACGGAGTTTCTGGTAGAAGGGAACGTTGGTTTTGGAGATTTACCTATTACACACTTGTTTCACGCTTTTCCTAATGCACCTACTAAGGAAACGATACTTCAGCGGTTTTCGGTGGCTGGGGTTAACAGCTTTGAGACTATGTTTTTTGGAGAATTCTTTTCAGACAAATTGCTTACTGCTCAGGTAAAACATAGACTGGCACCATTTAATATCTCTAAGAGCTTTAAACCAGAATTGGTTTTTATAAGCCGTTTTGCCATAGGAGATATAAGTAACCCAGAAGATCACCTCGACATCGGGGAGTTTGGCTCGCTTAGTAAAGGATATACAGAAACTGGTTTTGAACTCAACAAGCTACTTTTTGGTTTTGGGACGAGTCTCACCTACCGTTATGGCGCATATCACTTACCTAACTGGGGAGATAACATTGCGTTTAAGTTTACATTTAATCTCAAACTGTAGTAAACCTATCGTAACCTCATTCGATTTACTGAACCTAGGTTAATTTTTTACGCTTTCGCGAAAGCGTAACCCCTACCACCTACAAGCCTTTGTCAATTTGCCCGCATATCTGCATCCAAAAGAATATCTTTGCGGTGCTAAAACAAGTCAATGGCAAAATTTCTGAGTAAAGGTTTTTGGGAGTCTGTAGCGAGTTTAATACTACGCAATCGTCCTTTGATTCTCATTCTTATTGTGGGTTTCACCATTTTCTTAGGTTTCCAATGGCGCAATATGCGCTTTACCTATACAGAGGCAAACTTACTTCCTGACGACCATGAAGTAAATCTAGAATACCAGAATTTTAAAGATAAGTTTGGTGAGGAGGGGAACCTCATTGTGTTAGGAATACAAGACGAACGTCTCTTTACTCCTGATGTACTTACCGCTTGGAATGACTTATCTACCAAGATTGCAAAGGCAGATGCTGTTGCATTATCCCTTTCTCTTAAAGATCTCAAGATATTAGACAAACAAGAAAATCCGCAGCGATTTGATCTTGTTCCCTTCATGACAGATAGTACGCTCACTGCCGAAAGTGCTGCTAGTTATAGAAAATTACTCTTTGACGATTTACCATTTTATGAAAATCTGATTTACAATAAAGAGACAGGTACCGTACGCTCTGCGGTATACCTTAAGAAAGATTTAATCAACACTCCAGCGCGTTTAGATTTTGTTGTAAATGATCTTATGCCAGCGATCGCGACTTTTGAAAAAGATTACGACATCGATGTGCGCACCAGTGGGATGCCATACATACGAACGCTCAATGCTCAAAATATTATTGATGAGATAGGCATTTTTGTAGGTGCAGCATTACTAGTTACTTCTTTTATATTTTTCTTTTTCTTTAGATCATACAGAGCAACCTTTATCTCCATGATTACGGTAATCATAGGTGTGATGTGGGCTTTTGGATTTCTAGGATTACTTGGATACGAGATTACAGTACTTACAGCTATTATCCCACCGCTTATTATTGTGATTGGGATTCCTAACTGTATTTTCTTAATTAATAAATACCAGCAAGAGTATAAAAATCACGGTAACCAAGTAAAAGCGTTACAGCGTGTTATTACCAAAGTAGGTAATGCAACCTTAATGACTAACATTACAACAGCTTCTGGATTTGCTACTTTCATTCTTACTGAGAGTTCGCTATTAAGCGAGTTCGGTGTGGTTGCAAGTATCAATATCATCGCTATATTTTTACTTAGCTTACTTATCATTCCTATCATTTACAGTTATATGTCTCCTCCTAAGGAGAAGCACCTTAAACACCTAGGTAAAACTTGGATAGAAGGGTTTGTAAACTGGATGGAGCGCATGGTACGTACTAGACGCACTGCAATTTATGCCTCTAGTGTATTATTACTTGCTTTGAGTATTATAGGTATTTATCAAATACGCATATCTGGTTCGCTCATAGAAGACATGCCTAAAAAAGCCGACTTCTATAAAGACATAAAGTTTTTTGAGGAAGAATTTGATGGTATTATGCCACTTGAGATTCTGATTGACACTAAGAAAAAACAAGGAGTCATGAAGCTTGCCACGCTTAAACGCATGGAAGAGCTAAGTGCTACCATAGAGGAGCAACCAGAACTCTCTGCACCTATATCTATAGTAAATCTTGTAAAGTATGCAAAGCAAGCCTACTTTAATGGAAATCCTAAATACTACCAACTTCCTACCAGCAACGAGCGCAATTTTATACTGCCGTATGCAAAGAGTTTTGATAATGATCAAAATCTCATGGGAGCCTACGTAGATAGTACGGGTCAATATGCCAGAATCACCACCTTCATGAAAGATGTAGGTACTGACAAGATGGAACGTGCTGAAGAAAATATTCAACTAAAAATAGACAAGCTCTTCCCTGAAGAACGCTATGAGGTTACCATGACAGGTACTGCACTCGTTTTTCAAAAAGGAACAGATTACCTCGTAATGAACCTTGTGATAAGTCTATCACTTGCCATCTTACTCATCGCGCTATTCATGGCGTGGATGTTCAAGTCACTACGTATGATTATAGTGTCCCTCATCCCTAATTTATTACCACTACTAGTTACGGCGGGTATGATGGGCTTTATAGGCATCCCTATCAAGCCATCTACAATACTTGTTTTTAGTATTGCCTTTGGGATCTCTGTAGATGACACAATTCACTTTCTTGCCAAATACCGTCAAGAGCTCAAAGCCAATAAGTGGAAGATCAAAAAGTCTGTTTACGGTTCGCTACGTGAGACAGGTGTAAGTATGTTTTACACCTCAATTGTATTATTCTTTGGCTTCTCTGTGTTCATGATTAGTAGCTTTGGAGGAACTGTAGCACTAGGTGGTCTTGTAAGCGCAACACTTCTCTTTGCAATGCTAGCAAACCTTTTACTCCTACCATCACTGTTGTTATCCCTAGAAAAAGAGATTGCAAATAAAGACACCTTTAAAGAACCTGCACTACAAATTGTGGAACGTGAGGGTGATGAAGAAACTGTTGATAAAGAGCTTGAGTAACTAGGCATTCCCTTTGTATCTTTATACAAAAAGGCATGACAGATCAGTACTTTAAAAAAGCACAAGACGAGTTACAACTTGGCGTCAACAAAAAGGGACACCCGTTTAGGTACACCACTATGGGAACGGTAGATGCTTCTGGAGTTCCTGCACTAAGAACTGTTGTACTAAGACAAGTTACAGACGATTTTAAACTGAGAATTTATACTGACAGTAGATCCAATAAAATAGCTCAGTTACTCCAAAATGACGTTACTAGCCTACTCTTCTACCATCCTAAAAAATTGCTGCAGATTAAAGTTACAGGAAACGCGTCTATCATTACAGATCCCGTAGAGCTGCAACGCTATTACAGCGGCGTGCAGCCTTCATCAAAAAAAGATTACACTACCACTGATGCTCCTGGATCAGAGATTTCAAACCCAGATGCGGTAGACTACCTTGAGAACACGCATTATTTTACTATTATTGAGATTGCACCTACACATTTAGAGTTTCTTCAGCTTAAGAGACCTAACCATATTAGAGCGAGTTTTACACTCGAAGATGGAACATGGAATGGGCAGTTTTTAAACCCTTAAGGGTACGCTTTCGCGAAAGCGTGAAAACCTTTTTTACACCTCATCTTGAGCACTGCTGTAAATCTCAATAAAGAGTAATGCGCCTTAGCGTATATTTCAGTCCATTTACCCCTTACCCTACCACAAAAATCTTTTATATTTGCCCTCTATCTAGAGAATTCATTTAAATAAGATACAATGACACATACGCCTATTATAGCGCTACTCGAAAGTGACAAAATTCATCAAGAATTTACGGTAAAAGGATGGGTAAGATCCTTCCGCGGAAACCAGTTTATCGCACTTAATGATGGTTCTACTATTAATAACCTTCAGTGTGTAGTCGATTTTGAAAATACAGACGAAGCACTTTTAAAGCGTATCACTACAGGTGCTGCCGTTGCCATCAAAGGAACTTTAGAAGAAAGTCAAGGTGGAGGGCAACGTATAGAAATAAAAGTAAAAGATATCCAGATTGAGGGCGATGCAGATCCTCAAGAATTAAAAAACACAATACTCTCTCCTAAGCGTCACACACTAGAAAAACTACGTGAGCAGGCACACTTAAGAGTTCGCACTAACACCTTTGGCGCTGTAATGCGTTTACGCTCAAAGTTATCGTTTGCCATACACGAGTATTTTAATAAAAATGGCTACTTCCATGCACACACGCCTATCATTACCGGTAGTGATGCAGAGGGAGCTGGTGAGATGTTTCGCGTAAGCGCACTGGATCCAGAAAATCCGCCACGCACAGAAGATGGAAAGATTGATTACAGCAAAGACTTCTTTGGAAAAGAGACTAACCTTACGGTTTCTGGACAGCTAGAAGGAGAGACATATGCATTAGGACTTGGGAAGATTTATACCTTTGGGCCAACCTTTAGAGCAGAAAATAGTAACACTTCTCGTCACCTTGCAGAGTTCTGGATGGTAGAACCAGAGATGGCTTTTTGTGATCTAGATGGCAACATGGATCTTGCCGAAGATTTTATCAAGTATGTAATTAACTACGCACTAGAAAACTGTCAAGATGATCTTGAGTTTCTAGAAAACAGATTAATTCAAGAAGATAAGAGCAAGCCAGAAGCAGACCGTGCGCCTATGCCACTGCGCGAGAAGCTGAGCTTTATAGTAGACAACAACTTTAAGCGTGTAAGCTATACGGAGGCAATTGACATCCTGCGCAATAGTAAGCCTAACAAGAAGAAAAAATTCAAATACCCAATTAATGAATGGGGAGCAGATTTACAGTCTGAGCATGAGCGTTATCTTGTAGAAAAGCACTTTAACTGCCCAGTAATCTTATTTGATTACCCAGCAAACATAAAGGCATTTTATATGCGCCTTAACGAAGATGGTAAGACCGTACGTGCGATGGATGTACTTTTCCCTGGAATAGGTGAGATGGTAGGAGGATCACAGCGTGAGGAGCGTCTAGATGTTCTTAAAGAAAAAATGGCTGCCTTAGATATCTCTGAGGAGGAGCTTTCTTGGTATCTAGACACTCGCAAGTTTGGAACGTGTACGCACAGTGGTTTTGGTCTTGGTTTTGAGCGCCTTGTGCTATTTGTAACGGGAATGACAAACATACGTGACGTAATACCTTACCCACGTTTTCCTGGTCACGCGGAGTTTTAGAATATACTTTCTTTCGCTTTCGCGAAAATTTGAATATATCAACTATTATAAATCCAACGTACTTAGGTATGTTGGATTTTTTTTGTGGGGATTGGATGCTCACTCTTGTGGAATATCCTCCCTAGCTTTAGATTTCAAACAGGGCTGTGCTTACTCTTGCCTGCTTACTCGGATGTGCTTACTCCTGCGAAACATCCTCCCTAGCCCTCCTTCGAAGGAGGGGACTTAAATTCTCAAATCCAACTGTTCTCACTCGAGTGTGCTTACTCGTGCCTGCTTACTCTTGTGAAACATCCTCCCTAGCCCTCCTTCTAAGGAGGGGACTGGAATTCTCAAATCCAACTGTTCTCACTGGAGTGTGCTTACTCGTGCCTGCTTACTCTTGTGAAACATCCTCCCTAGCCCTCCTTCGAAGGAGGGGACTGGAATACAGCATCAATTTGTGCTTTTGTCATCTCGACGTTAGGAGAGATTTCAGAAACAAGCTTAGAAACTGATTGTTCATACTCAGGTGTGCTTACTCACGTGCGCTCACTGTTATGTGATTTCTCCACAGGGTCGAAATGACGAGGGTTTCGATTCCAAGTTCAGTTTCAGTTTCGACTTTTATTGCTTACTCTTTTGGAACATCCTCCCTAGCCCTCCTTCAAAGAGGGGACTTGAATACAGCATCAATTTGTGCTTTTGTCATCTCGACGTTAGGAGAGATCTCAGAATCAAGCTTAGAAACTGTTTGTTCTTACTCGGGTGTGCTTACTCGTGCCTGCTTACTCTTGTGAAACATCCTCCCTAGCCCTCCTTCGAAGGAGGGGACTGGAATACAGCATCAATTTGTGCTTTTGTTATCTCGACGTTAGGAGAGATCTCAGAAACAAGCTTAGAAACTGATTGTTCATACTCGGTTCTGCTTACTCAGGTGCGCTCACTGTTATGTGATTTCTCCACAAGGTCGAAATGACGAGGGTTTCGATTTCAAGTTCAGTTTCAGTTTTGACTTTTCTTGCTCACTCGCACGAAACATCCTCCCTAGCCCTCCTTCGAAGGAGGGGACTTGAATGAAATGCTCAATTAAACCCGCTCACTGTTATGTGATTTCTACACAAGGTCGAAATGACGAGTGTTTGTTCAAATTTCAAGTTCAGTTTCAGTTTTGACTTTTCTTGCTTACTCTTGCGAAACATCCTCCCTAGCCCTCCTTCGAAGGAGGGGAGTGGAATGAAATTCTCATTTAAACCTGCTCACTGTTATGTGATTTCTCCACAAGGTCGAAATGACGAGGGTTTCAAGTTCAGGTTCAACTTCTCTCAATTGAACCTGCTCGCTATTATGTGATTTCTCCGTGGGTCGAAATGAGGGCGGTTTGTTTAAAATCATCTTCATATATTTGATATTGTATGAATTACAATCATGCGTTTTAGTTTGCAGTAATGAAGTTATCACGGCAAGTGATGATGCTTTATGGCTGTCTCATTTTCAAAATGACTCAATAATCATGACCTGAACGAACTATGCTCACTTCCTATAAAGGGACATTTACCCCTACCTCATGAGTAGTAGGCATAGTATACTTGTATTTCCCTAGCTTGGTTAACGTTTTATTTATATTAATACTAACCAAAATTCTAATACACATGAAAACATGTAAATTTCTAACCTTCCTTTTATTGGGCGGATTCATAATGCTAAGCTGCGGCGGTGAAACCAAGGGTACGCCTCACACAGATGACCACGATGAAGAACCTCTGGCTGTACCTAGCACCATAATTTCATTGCAAGAAGCAGAAGATATGTACCACAGGTTTGGGAACCAAAGAGTACCACTTATAGAAAAATCAGTAAACATCGATAAAGAAGGTGACTCTATTAAGCCGGAAGATGATCGCTATATACAAGCAACTCGCTCATTATCTATGGAGTACAAAGACCTTAAGGCATACCTAGCTTTTATTGAGGAACAAGCAAAACTGGCAAATGATACTAAAATCTCAGGCTTACGTATTTATTTTTCTCAGTATAAGAAAGGTAAAAATGATGGCAGGGCGACCGTTTTTTTAAACCCTATAATGGAGGCAGGACAAAAAGGAGACATTAGAGATGATGTAGCTTTTGCAATAAAAACAAATGGTAATAAAAGTACAGCTGTACCTGTAGGGAAGCTTATTAAGATTCCATCTGAAAAATCTAATAGAGCAGACTTGACAATGCCCATACAGAATGGCGTACAGAGTTTAGCGGGGAATAGTTTGCCTTGGAATCCACCACCAAAAAATGATCCAGATGATTTTCAATAAAACTAAGCCGTTTTAAATGTATGAAGAATTCAAAATTGCAGTAATAACATCTGAATATATAGCAGCAATATTTGCGGCTATATATTTCTATAAGTATCGGAATTCAAAACTCAAATTGCTGCTAATTATAATGTGGTACATACCTATTAATGAGGTATTAGGTCAGTACTTATTTGCAAGAACTGAAACTGGATACCTACTTTACAATTTGTATCGCATTATAGTACCTGCAAGTTTTGTATATCTGATTGGCACACAAATTTCAGATTCATTGAGAAAGAAAATTGTATTTGCACTTTCTGCTTTTTGTTTTCTCACTTTTTTGATAAGTATCTATTTTTCAAACCCACTTAAACAATTCTCGAGAACTACTTTCACCATTTTTACAATTGCTGTGTTAATTTCATTATTAATCTATTTCATAGAGTTATTAAAATCTGACAAAGTATTAAATATGAGTAAAAATTTATTTCTATGGATTGCTCTCGGTTTTCTAATATTTTTTATTTCATTCCCTGTAATCTTACTCGCAAGAGAGTTTGTAAGTGACGGAGACAAAATAAATAGATCGTTAAATTATATTCAATTTACAGTGTCCATTTTATCATACCTCACTATTGCCTTTGGCTTCTATTATGGAAATAAGATAGAAATGGACAAGTAAAACAGTCTTACTTAAAAACAACACACTGTACACCTTGTGGACTACCTAATATACATAGTGCTATTATTTGAGTTTGCTGCCGCAATCTCTGCCACTGTATATTATAAAAAGTACAAGTCAACCCCATTAAAATGGATGCTACCGCTGTTATGGTATATCGCCATTAATGAGTTTGCTTGTCACATACTACTAGCACCCTATAGGTTTGAGATACTTTATAATTTTTACGAAGTTATCGTTTGTTTAGGCTTATTAATAATCACAAGATTGCATTTATCACATCATATACGCATCGCTATCGCAAATGTATTAATCGTAATAAGCGCTATCGCATTTACTATTACTGCGATTACTCAAGACCCTTTTAATGACTGGCCTGTATACTCATTTACGTTATCTACCATATTAATCATTATAGCACTCACGCTATACCTAATAGAGCAACTAAGAAGTAATAAAATTGGAGCATATAGCAGAGATATCTTTTTGTGGGTGAGTATTGGTTTTTTGATATTCCACATTTCATATCCCGTTATAATGTTTTCGAGATACTTTCTTGTTACGGATAGTATTTTTCTATATGAGGCAATTTTTCTTATTCAATTCATTGCAGTAATTGCGTGTTATGGCACGATTGCATTTGGTTTTTATAGAGGAGTACATTCAGCAACTTTAATAAGGCGTACCTAATGATTAAGGAAGAAGTTCTTGTCATATGGCTGGTCTGCGTGACCATTTTGTTTCTACTATTTTTAGTAGCGACTTTGTTTTGTGCGATTGCGCTGTATTATCGTTTTGATAATAAGCCGCGATTGCCGTAAATACAGTTTTTCTTATTTTGATATAAAATTTTAGTGTCGAGTACGCTTTCGCGAAAGCGTAACACAGCACACCAGGAGTATAATATTTTACAAGTTCACTCTTTATAATTTATTACCTTACAGCACTAACTTAAAGAAACCCCTACTTGAGTACTCTAATGTATATCTCAGAAATTATAGTGGCACTTGTGGCAACTATCTACTTTTCTAAGTACAAACGGCTCCCTATAAAAACCATACTGTATATTCTCTGGGTTGCGGTCATTACTGAGAGTATGGCTAAAATATACTCACACTACTACCACAATAATCACTGGGCATATAACCTTTATGCATTCTTGTTTTACATCTTGTTTTATAAAATGGTGTATGATCACATAGAAAACACGACTCGAAAACGCATTGTAAAGTGGTTATCTACAGTGATGATTATAGCCATTATTATTAGAGCCTTTACTGTACCTGTGGTCACGCACTACATGAGTATTATCTTTAATATTGCCATGATTTTATTAGTCGTTTTATTAATGTACTATGCCATAGATCGCCTTAAGAGCGATGCACCGCTTAGGCTTAAAAACCAACTTGAACTTTTTGTGTTTGCTGGGTACTTATTATTTGGAATCACCTTTATCCCATTGGCTCCATTTGTGGTAGGCCAACTAGATTTTCAGTATTCACGAGAGGTATTAAGCACCTTACGAGCAGTACAGACATTTTCTCTTGTAGTAACTAATATTATTTTAGTGTTTGGATTTATATGGACAGACCCTAAGAAAGTAAGTGCTTACGAAATGTAGTTGTTTATAGTACGCTTTCGTGAAAGCGTATTCTTAAAACCATTAAACCTTGACTTTGGGGTAAATGCCCTATGGGTAATCAATATCAAAATAAGTACCTTCAACATTCATTATAATTACTCCAATCCAAATTATGCTTCTTATCCAAAATCAAGATAATGGCACACTATTTATAGTCCTAGTGGCTATTACCATATTACTATTGCTTCTAGTTGTTGTTGTAGTGCTCTTCTCTGTATTTATGAAACGTAAGAACACCTTACTCTTAGAACAGGAGAACACAAAGAAAAAGTTTGAAAAAGAAATTGCAGAGACGCAGATAGAAATACGTGAAGAGACACTACGCAATATAAGCTGGGAGCTCCATGATAACATAGGGCAGCTACTTACGCTAGCCAAAATACAAACTCAAAATTGTGGTGGTAGTCAGCAAGATCTTGACGAGGCAGCAGCTACTATAGGCAAAGGACTTACAGAAATAAGAGCACTCTCTAAGCTCATAAATCCAGAGGCACTAAAAAATATGTCCCTTCCAGAAGCTTTAAACTTAGAGTTAGAACGCTTTAACAGAATGGCGTATCTAAAACCATCTCTCAAAATTACAGGAACCCCTATTACTATAGATAAAAAGATTGAGACCATCATCTTTAGAATCTTACAAGAGTTTTTTACAAACACCATCAAGCACTCCAAAGCAACTAACCTTGACGTTAACCTACTCTATAAATCTGATACACTGCATGTCACTATAAAAGATAATGGTGTAGGCTTTAACTACGATCAAGCAAGATCAAAAAACGGCATAGGGCTCACAAATATTGAAACCCGTACAAAACTTATAGGCGCAACAATAGACTATAAATCAAACGTAGGCGAGGGCACAACGCTATCGCTTACTTACAAACCACAACCACAATGAAAACTATCGTTATTGTAGATGACCACACCTTATTAAGCCAGGCAATAAGCGGCCTAGTGAATTCTTTTGAAAATTTTAAAGTACTCTACACTTGTAAAAATGGTCAAGAACTTCTGGATAATCTTCGTTTTGAAAACAAGCGCCCAGACATCATCTTGATGGATGTAAACATGCCTATAATGGATGGTATAGAAGCTACCACACAGGTAAAAGACCTCTACCCTACTATTCTCATACTCGCGCTCTCTGTAGAAGAGGATGACCACACTATCTTACAAATGATACGCGCAGGCGCAAAAGGATATTTACTTAAAGACACAGAAAAAAAGACACTTGAAAATGCTCTCAACGAACTTGCAGTAAACGGTTATTATCACACAAATACGGTGAGCCAGCTCCTTGTAAAAAGTCTAAATGGTAACAATAAAGATGCATTGCGAGATCGAGAGATCGAATTTATAAAACACGCCTGTACAGAGATGACCTATAACGAGATTGCAGACGTTATGTTTTTAAGTCCAAAAACTGTACAAGGATATCGTGATAGCGTATTCTCAAAACTCAACTTAAAAAACAGGACTGGCTTAGTGATTTATGCACTTAAAAATGGGCTATTTAGACCCTAATAAGGTAAAAATATAGATTAAGTTAAACTAGCCACTGCTTTGAGTACTTCCTCTAGCTTACGCACATCAATCTCCTCTGGAGCATGATATCTAAGCGAGCGTAATTGCTTGCGGCCTTCTCCAGCGATTAATACATCATCAAAGCCCCGTATGAGTATCCCCTTAGGAAAGCCGACATCTACAAATGTCTTTCTAAAATTTAAAAAGCAGAACATCTTACCTTTAAGCTATAAAATGGCAAATGCCATTTATAACTTTCCTCTACGTCAGGAACGGTATGCTTAATTACAGCTTGTAGCTCCATAAGCATAGAACGCCAAGGCTCTGGTTTAGCGAGGATGTATTCTTCGGCTGGGTTCATTGTTTTGTTTTATATTTAGTTTTTAAAACTAAAGATCTTGAAAATAAAACATTTAGCAATCGCATTTCTTTTTTTCTCACTCCTTGCAAACAGTCAGACAATTGAAGAACTAGAACAGCAGGTTAGCACTTATCCAAAAACACTAAATACCATTGAAGACATTACTTATAGAATCCACAATGACTTTAACTCCAAAGAACTACAAGCAAGAGCTGTCTACACTTGGATTAGTAAGAATATTGCCTACGATTTGAGCAGGTATTACAGCTTTAGATCTCCTCCATTAATGATATATCGTTCGTCAAAAGAACAAGCGAGACAATTGAGAAACTTAGAGAGGCAACGAATCAATAAAACTCTAGAAAGCAAAAAAGGAATTTGCGGTGATTATGCATCATTATTTGTTGCGCTTTGCGAAAAATTAGAAATTCCCGCTAAAAAAATCCGAGGTTATACAAAACTAAACCCAAATTTTATTGGGGCAGATCCCGGCATGAAAGATCATTTATGGAACGCTGTATACTTGGATGAGGAGTGGCACTTGGTAGATACTACCTGGGGAGCTGGCTATGAAGTAGAGTATAAAACAAAATGGGAATTCAATTTTTCAAATAAATTCTATAAAGCTCCACCAGAGGTTTTTATTCAGCACCACTACCCTGGAAATCCAACCTGGCAATTACTCGAAAAACCAATATCAAAAAAAACATTTTTCTCAAAACCAGTATTTTACACCTACTACAGCTCATCAGATATTCATCTAGCTGATGATCACGAAGGTATTTTAACAGAATATAAAAATGACACTTATCTGATTTATTTTGATAAGCTCCCAAAAGGAAAGGAAATTTATTACCAAAATGCATCGTTTAAATTTGCTAAAAAGCTTTTTATCCACAGAAAAAACAACAAATTGGTAGCAAAAGTTAAAGTCAAAAATCCCAGCCAACCTTTTCTTACACTCTTTACTGATAACAAAGCAATTGTAAATTTTAAATTAGAAAGGGCATCTCAATAAATATAGATGCTATTTTAAATCATTATCTTCCTACTCTGATTCACCATACATTCTTCTTTTTTATGATTGACTTATCTGGCTTAGATATTGCCATTATTATTGCTCTTTTTGTAATTATTTTAGGCGTAGGTTTTTACGTAGGCAAAAGCGCAGGAAAAAACACTACACAATACTTTCTATCGGGTCGTAATATGCCGTGGTGGCTTTTAGGGCTTTCTATGGTCGCTACTACCTTTTCCACAGACACGCCTAATCTGGTTACAGATATTGTGCGTACTAACGGTGTCTCAGGTAATTGGGTATGGTGGGCATTTCTCGTTACTGGATTACTGACGGTATTTGTCTATGCAAAACTATGGCGTAAGTCTGAGGTAAAAACAGATATTGAGTTCTATGAGCTGCGTTATGGTGGTGCTCCTGCTCGTTTTTTACGAGGATTCAGAGCGATTTATTTAGGTATTGTTTTTAACGTACTGGCTATGGCGGGTGTTACACTAGCTGCCATAAAAATAGGCGAAGTGATGCTAGGTCTCGACCCAGTAACAACGGTGATAGTTGCTGGAGTGATTACCGTTGTCTTTAGTGCCATAGGCGGCTTTAAAGGAGTGGTTTATACAGATTTTATATTATTCTTTGTTGCAATGGCAGGAGCATTTGGTGCTGCATATTACATCGTAGGTATGCCCGAAATAGGCGGACTAGAAGCATTAATTTCTCATGAAAATGTAAAAGATAAAATCAATCTCCTTCCAGATTTTAACGATACAGAGATGCTTATTACACTTCTCATCATCCCGCTAGCGGTACAATGGTGGAGTTCTTGGTATCCAGGTTCTGAGCCTGGAGGTGGTGGATATGTAGCGCAACGTATGCTTGCTGCCAAGGATGAAAACCACGCCATAGGAGCAACCTTTTTCTATAACATCATGCACTACGCATTACGCCCATGGCCGTGGATTCTGGTTGCACTTGCTTCTCTTATTATCTTTCCAGACCTCGCAAGTATTCAAGAGGCTTTCCCAAATATATCTGAAGATAAACTAGGACAAGATCTAGCATACTCTGCAATGCTTACCATGTTACCTAGCGGTTTGTTAGGTCTCGTGCTCGCATCACTATCTGCCGCATATATGAGTACCATAAGTACGCACCTCAACTGGGGAGCATCTTACGTGGTTAATGATGTTTATGCACAACAAATTAAACCTGACGCCACCGAGAAAGAGCTCGTAGCTGTAGGTCGTATTACCACGGTAATTCTAATGGTGATAAGCGCACTCATTGCCTTGGCACTTACAAATGCAATACAACTCTTTAATATCATACTGATGTTTGGTGCTGGTACAGGACTCATATTTATACTAAGATGGTTCTGGTGGCGCATTAATGCGTGGACAGAGATAAGCGCTATGCTTGCCTCTGGTATAATTTCTATCCTCATAGAATTTACTTCACTAGGTGAAACACTCTTTGGAGCTAGTGGGATGTTACCAGCGTATGCCAAGTTTCCTTTTGTGGTTTTTAGTTCAACGCTTATTTGGCTTATTGTTACTTATCTCACACAACCAGAAACTAAAGAAACACTTTATGCGTTCTATAAAAAAACTCAACCTGGAGGCCCAGGATGGAAAAAAATTATAATAAAAGCAGACCAAGAACAAGTAAACATCATAAAAACTACAGAAAAGTGGAGTGTACCTATGGGTATTGTCGCAATGCTGCTGGGATGTGTATTAATTTACGGAACGTTATTTACCACTGGTTACTTCATTTATGGCCAACTGACTAATGCACTTATTGGATTGAGCATTTGCGTTGTATCTGCAGGATTACTACTCAGTGTTTGGAAAAAAATAAAAGGAAAAGTACTATAATGAGACTATCAATATTTATCACCATTTTGTGTTTGAGCTTAGGGCTTCAAGCACAAGAAACTACAGAGACATATCAAAAAGCTGTCGATTTAATTAAAAAAACGCCTGAATTTAAACAGACGGGAGCCACTGCAATTGCAGCATCGGCAGGGACCGTAAGTTTTACAAATCAAGCTTATGCATTCTGGCTAGATGGTATGGACACTCGTTTTGCAGATAAGGATTTTGAGAACTTCTTTGGTGATTTATATCAACCAATTGAGATTCCTGCTTTTAAAAAAGTACGAGATAAAAGAAGATCACGCTACCAGCTTTATGTTTCTGAGACCGAGAATGATATGTTTGTCATAGAAATGCTTTCGCGAAAACGTAAACGTACCGCAAAGTATCCTACCTTTTATCAAGGAGGAAGTACGTCGTTTCTATTTGAAAAAACAGCAACAGGCGTTCGACTTGTTGAGACACTAACATTGCAGAATAATTAGGGAATGATAGATTGCCAAAACATACTAGACAACACCTATAAAAAGGTGTTGAAAATGGAAAATAAAGGAGCCGTTGCTAGCTATATTCCTGAGCTATCTACAGTAGATTCAGATCAATTTGGCGTATGTCTCATTACAAAAAGCGGAGAACGGTTTACTTGTGGTGATTTCTCAAAAAAGTTTTCTATACAAAGTATCGCTAAGGTATTATCCCTAAGCCTAGTACTTTCAAAAATAGATGATAAACTTTGGGAGCGCATGGATTTTGAACCTTCTGGAACTGCTTTTAATTCGCTGGTACAACTGGAGAGTGAGAACGGAATCCCGAGAAATCCTCTTATTAATGCTGGGGCAATTGTAATGTGTGATATTATTTGTGACCTCTTTGATGATCCGAAAACGGCTTTATTAGATTACGTGCGAGAAGTATCAGGAATTAAAGATTTACAATACGCTACCGATATCGCCGCCTCAGAGCAAGCAACCGGCTATCGAAATTATGCACTAGCAAATTTCATAAAGTCCTTTAAAAACATTCATAACACATGTAATCAAGTAACAGATTTATACTTTCACCTCTGCTCCATAGAGATGACGTGCGAGCAACTGGCTTATACCTTTGGATTTCTAGCAAATCAAGGCAAGCAGATTCAAACAGATATGAAAGTTGTAAAACCCGCTCAGACAAAACGCATAAACGCCATTATGCAAACCTGCGGCTTTTATGATGAGGCTGGTGAGTTTGCCTTCCGTGTGGGTCTTCCAGGCAAGAGTGGTGTGGGTGGTGGCATGGTTGCCATTTTGCCTAACTCCTTCTCCATTGCTGTGTGGAGTCCAAAACTCAATAAACACGGTAACTCTTACCGTGGGATGAAATTTCTAGAGTATTTTACAGACGAGACTCAGGATACGGTTTTTTAAAACAATACAACCTTCCACACATCTCATTATCGCATTACTAGTAACTATTTTACTCATAGTAGTTTTATGGTTTTACAAAAAGAAATTACTTGCGAGTCGTAAATGGTTATTTATAAATTCTATAATTTTTTTATGCGTTTATTTTATTGTGGTGGGTACCGCTTTATATCAAGACATCTCCCTACAGCTAGCCTTGCAAAAATTTGATATCAATAGTGACGGGTTTTTTAGCGGCAATGAAATTACTCCACAACAATCTGAAGCAATGCAAAAATTTGTTTCTGACACAGGCAGAACATTTTCGGTAATATCTGGATTAGTATATGCAGGAATTATTACTATTATGATATCTCTAGGGCGAGTTGTTGTATACATTCTCAAGTCCAAATGAAAATTTCCGCTAAATACATCATCGCATTCTTAGTCCTACTAGCAATGGAAATATTTATTGCCATTTATGTACACGACAATTTCATAAGACCTTACTTAGGCGACAGTATCGTTGTAGTCTTAATCTATGTGCTTATAATGGGGTTGTTTAATATTCCGAGAAGTTTTAAAAGCAAAAACATTACGGCGCTGGCGGTATTACTATTTGCTTTTATAGTAGAAGGCCTACAAGCAATTTCCTTTATAAACTACACAGGCCTAGCAGATAATAAACTCGCGCGCATTATTCTAGGCACTTCTTTCTCTTGGTGGGATATGCTCGCTTATGTAGGTGGATATCTCTTTATTATAATTATAGAAAAACTTAGAGAGTAAGCTTTGTAGCTCTTAACATCTCGCGTTTGCCCGGAGGTCCTGGCAGTCGCTCTACTAGAAAACCTACAGCTTGCATTGCTCTCCTTGCAGCTCCTTGAGCACAATAAGTTGTCAAAACACCATTTGGTTTTAGTGCTTTAAACATTTTTGCAAAGATCTCTTCGGTCCATAATGTAGGCTGAACTCTTGGTCCAAAGGCATCGAAATAGATCAAATCAAAAACCTTGTTATCCGTAATATCTTCAAAACGCTGCTTGCGTTTTGTAAGCATAAAATGGTCACTTATTCTAATTTCCTTTTCCCAAGCAGCGTCGTGCATCTCGTTGTAAACCTCTGTAGCATCCTCTTCCTCTAGCTGACTAGCATAATCCATTGCTGAAGCTTCCTCTGATGTAACGGGATAGGCTTCTGCTCCCACGTAGTTAAAAGAGACTTGATGCTTTTGTGCCTCAAAATAGGTAAGCAAGGCATTGAGTCCTGTACCAAATCCCATTTCTAGTATTGCAATTTCTTTTTGATCTCGATGTTGTGTAACATAGTGTTCTACTCCAGTCATTAAAAACACATGACGTGCTTCTTGTATCGCTCCATGTTTAGAATGATACTGCTCATCCCACTCTGCAATATGTATCGTCTTTGAGCCGTCTCCTGTAGTTATAATTTCTCTCTTCATTTCTGTTAGGTAATACTAGTAAAAAAGGGTAAGCATATGCCTACCCTTTTTTAATAATTTTATAATGTGTGACTTAGTCTGCTTTAATTAATACACCATCTGCCATAAAGCGTAACTCGCGCTCAGGTTTTGTGATTGCAGCAATCTCTTCTTTAGACTTCCCAGCATCTTCTGCCATGTGACGTAACTCATCTACAGATACTTCCTCTAGGTAAGCTTTTCCTTCTACAACGGCATTTCCATCTTTAGTATCTGTAGGCACAAAGAATCCGTAATCTTTAAACTTTACAAACACTTGTTCCTCATCTGCTATATCTAAGCGCATCCAGCAACCTTTTGAAGCGCAAACATCATTAATAGGTGCTTCAAATTTTACGATAGCCGTATCACCTTCGGCAAGAGCTGCATATTTTTCTGAGATCTCGATTTTAGTCATTGCATCTGCTGCAGATATCTTTTCTCCGTAGCTTGCATACGCCTGTTGAGCTTCTTTATTTTCAGTTTCCGCTTTCGCGAAAGCGTTATCACCCTCATTGTTAACTTCTTTACAACTTAGTATTGTCAAGAAAATTAAGAATATCGTTGCATATATTTTCATAATAGATTGGTTTTTAGTTGAACATCGTAAAATTATGCAAAAATCACTCGACAAGGATGACAAATCATTAAATTTGTTGCTATGGAAACAACCTCTACACTTCGTATTACAAAGCGTGACAACAGTAAAATTGCTGATGTTGATTTTAGTAACCTTGCTTTTGGTAGCGTATTTACAGACCACATGTTTTCTGTAGAATATGCAGATGGCAAGTGGCAACAACCAGAAATAGTTCCTTACGGCCCTATCTCTATGGATCCTAGTGCAAAAGTTTTTCACTATGGACAGGCTGTTTTTGAAGGAATGAAAGCATTTAAGGATGACAATGGAGATATCTTCTTATTTCGTCCAGAAGATAACTGGGAGCGTATCAATACCTCATCTGCACGTCTAGCAATGCCAGAACTTCCTAAAGAAGTTTTTATGGAAGGTCTTATGGAGCTTCTTAAACTAGACGAAGCTTGGATAAAAGCTGGAGATGGTAATTCTTTATACATACGCCCTTTTCACATTGCAACACAACCGGGAGTATCTGCATCACCATCAGACAGGTACAAGTTTATGATTATTCTGGCGCCTGCTCAATCATATTACTCTGGTGAAGTAAGCGTAGTATTTGCCGAAAAGTATAGCCGTGCCGCTAGTGGTGGTGTAGGTTATGCAAAAGCTGCAGGCAACTATGCTGCTCAGTTTTACCCTACTAATCTTGCAAAAGAAGAAGGGTACCAGCAAGTAATCTGGACAGATGCAAATACACATGAATACCTAGAAGAAGCTGGTACGATGAACGTATTCTTCCGTGTGGGAGATGCACTTCTTACAGCACCTACTAATGACACTATCCTTAATGGTATCACTCGTAAGAGTATCATACAACTGGCAGAAGCAGCAGGTATTACTGTAGAAGTAAGACCAGTGTCTGTAAAAGAAATTGTAACAGCCGCACAAGCTGGTGAGCTTAAAGAAATTTTTGGAGTAGGTACTGCAGCAGTAGTTGTTCCTTTTAAGAGCTTTGCTTATAAAGGTGAAGATCACAAACTCAACGCACCAGAAAATAGCTACGGTATGAAGTTTAAAAAAGACCTAAACGACATACAGTACAACCGCACAGAAGATAAATATGGCTGGAGAGTCGCTGTAAAATAAGAAACGATTATTCTACATATACAATCCAAGTGACGCAAGTTGCTTGGATTTTTTTGTTTTCTATAACACCCATAATACTGCAAGACTTATGAGTTTTTATTACCTTGTAATCATAACTAAAATAACCATCTTATAATATGAAAAGAGGTAGCGGTCTTAAGATCAGATTACTTATTGGAGTTGCCATCGTTGCATTTGCACTTTTTAAGAATTGCAGTAACCGCGAGGAGAACCCATATACAGGAAAAGTACAGGCGATAAGTATGTCTCCAGATGAGGAGATCGCGATGGGAATACAATATGCACCTCAAATGGCAGAGCAGCATGGCGGTTTACACCCAGACCAGCAACTTCAAGCCTTTGTAGATCAAGTGGGCAACAAGCTTGTACAAGAAAGCATGGCCCGTGAGACTCCTTATAGATACGACTTTCACTTATTACGAGATGAACAAACAGTAAATGCATTTGCACTTCCTGGAGGACAAATTTTTATCACCTATGCCCTACTCTCAAAACTTGAAAACGAAGATCAAGTAGCAGGTGTGCTAGGTCACGAGATAGGTCACGTCCTTGGAAAACATAGCGCAGAGCGTGCCGAAAACTCTAGTATGTGGTCTACCATCTCTATGGGGGCAGAGGTAGGCGGCGGCATGGGCGGTGCTGCAGGTTCTATAGGTCAGAGTGTATTGTTGGGTAATGGTCGTGATGACGAGTTAGAAAGTGATGACCTAGGTGTACGTTTTATGATACGCGCTGGGTATGATCCGTATCAGATGATAGGCGTGATGAAAATACTTAAGGCAGCAAGTGGTGGCAGTAGCCAACCAGAATTCTCTAGCACACACCCAGATCCAGAGAATCGTATTGAGCAAATAAAGGAGAGTATCCAGAAATATGGTTACACGGGTCCAGCTACAATGTAGCGCAACCGTTTTCGTCAAAACATACCCAAAACCTCGCTCTCGCGAGGTTTTGTTTTTATCTTTACTATTCAACTTAAGATCATGAACAAGAAAACAATCCTAATGATACTTGATGGATGGGGCATGGCTCCAGACAAAAAAGTATCTGCCGTAGACCAAGCGCAAACGCCATTTATAGATAGCCTTTATAATAAGTATCCACATGCCCAATTACTCACTCATGGTGAGAATGTAGGCCTTCCAGAAGGGCAAATGGGCAATAGTGAGGTAGGCCACATGAACCTAGGTGCTGGTCGTATTGTATATCAAGATTTTGCTAAAATCAATAAAGCACTCAAAGATGATACGCTTAAAGATGAGCAAGTATTGAAAGATGCTTTCGCTTTCGCGAAAGAAAACAATAAATCTGTTCACTTTCTAGGTCTTGTTTCTGATGGAGGTGTACACTCACACATCAACCACCTTAAAGGTCTTATTCTCGCTGCCGAAAATGCAGGAGTTCCTCAATCTTACATCCACGCATTTACAGATGGTCGTGATGTAGATCCAAAATCTGGAAAAGAACTTATAGGAGATATTTCTGCTTTCGCGAAAGCGCACAACGCACAACTAGCATCTGTAATAGGTCGCTACTATGCGATGGATAGAGACAAACGATGGGAACGTGTTGCTCTTGCATATAATCTAATTACCAAAGGTGCTGGAACACCTACTAAAGATGTTGTACAGTCTATTCAAGATAGCTACGATGCTGGTAAGACAGATGAGTTTATAGATCCGCTTTTTGTAACCCAAGATAACGAGAGAATATCTACCGTTCAAGAAGGTGATGTAATTATCTTTTTTAACTTTAGAACAGACCGTGGTCGCGAACTAACAGAAATGTTGTCTCAAAAAGACTTTCCTGAGCAAGACACTCAAAAGCTAGACTTGTACTACGTTACCATGACAAATTATGATGACACGTACACAGGTATGAAAGTCATCTATGATAAAGATAACTTAGTAAATACCTTAGGAGAGGTACTTGCAAATGCTGGAAAAAAGCAAATACGCATCGCTGAGACTGAGAAGTACCCACACGTAACATTTTTCTTTTCTGGAGGCCGTGAAGAACCTTTTGATGGAGAGTCTAGATTACTAGCACCCTCGCCTAAGGTTGCCACCTACGACTTACAGCCAGAAATGAGCGCCTTTGAGATACGTGATAAAATTGTTCCAGAAATAAACAAAGGAGACGTAGACTTTGTATGTCTCAACTTTGCAAATCCGGATATGGTAGGTCATACGGGTGTTATGGAGGCAGCAATTAAAGCTTGTGAGACTGTAGATACTTGCGTTAAAGATATCGTTACCACCGCCGAAGAAAATGATTACACTGTAATCATCATTGCCGACCATGGAAATGCAGAGGTAATGATTAACCCTGATGGCTCTCCAAATACGGCTCACACAACAAACCCAGTACCCGTAATACTAGTTGATAAGGATATCAAAAAAATCAACAATGGTATTCTATCTGATGTTGCACCTACAGTTTTAAAACTACTAGGCGTAGACCAACCACCAGTTATGGATTGTACACCACTAATATAAATTACATAGACAATGAAATATTTTTATATAACACTCGCACTTCTTGCTCTTATGTCAAGTTGTGATAGCTCAAAAAAAGCAGTAGAAGCTATTCCTACACCTCAAGTTGCAGAAACCGTAGAACCGAAAACACCTGTTAAACCTGCACTCCCAGCAGTAGTGGCAAAATCTGCTCCTAAAGTTAAAACAATGTTAGTAGGTAAAGAAGATAGAAGTGCACTAAAGCAAGCTCCTTTTGATAGTTGGTTCAATCCTAACTATGCAAAATATGTAGTAAATACAGATTACATAAATGATATAGAAAAAGGGCTAGAAGGGGTTACTATCACCACTTTTATGGGAACATGGTGTGGAGATAGTAAACGTGAAACACCAAGAATGTTTAAAATACTAGATGATGCTTCCTTTAAAAATCAAGACTTAGAGCTTATTACCGTAGATCGTACCAAAAAGAAACCTACAATATATACTGACGGTAATAACATCATACGTGTACCTACTTTTATCTTTAAAAAAGATGGTAAAGAAATAGGCCGTATTGTGGAGCGTCCAGTAGAAAGTCTTGAAGAAGACATGCTTAAAATTTTAAATGGAGAACCTTATAAACACTCTTATGAAAACTAATATTATTGCCTTAGTAGCTATTATAGCACTCACTTTCTCTTGTAAAGAAAAAACCACTACCGAAGAAGTTGTGGTGGTAGAAGAGGTAGAAGTAATTGATGAAAATGTGGACGACAACGGGGTTTCTATCCTTCTAGGCGCGCAAGAACGAGAAACCTTAGAGTCTGAGCCATATAACGAATGGTTTATGAACAGTTACAAAAATCATACTATAAATACGGAGTCCCTTACGGCTGTTAAGGAAGGTCTTAAAGATGTAAGGATCACTATATTTATGGGAACTTGGTGTGAAGACAGCCAGCGAGAGGTGCCTGCATTTTTCAAAATCCTTGATGAGGTAGATTATGAAAGTGAGACTGTAAAACTTATCACTGTTTCGCAAGATAAAACAGCTCCAGAAGAACTAATAAAAGGGAAAGATATAACAAATGTGCCTACATTCATTTTTATGAAAGATGGTCAAGAACTTGGTCGTATTGTAGAGTATCCTCTAGAAAGCTTAGAGAAAGATATGGCAAAGATTCTATCTGGCGCAGATTATCAACATGCTTATGCCGAGTAAATAAACAACAGTTATTAATTTCAAACCCCTCATCTTCATGAGGGGTTTTATTTTAAACATAATTTTTAAGGGAGCTATATATATTTATTAGCTTAGCGCATTAAACATTGATCAAAAAACAATTAATTTATGAAATGGTATTTAAAAGTAGTAGGAGATAATTATGCAAACTTTGAAGGAAGAGCACGTAGGGAAGAGTATTGGATGTTTGCGCTTTTTAATGTTATTTTCGTCATGCTTGCTTATATTCCACTTATTGCTGGTGCTGCAATGGAAAGTGAGGCACTAATGATGGTAGGAGGTCTATTACTTTTTCTTTACATAGTCGCTCTATTTATACCTAGTATTGCGGTAGCAGTACGCAGGCTTCACGATCAGGGCAAAAGCGGTACTTGGTATTTTATAAACTTTGTTCCATTTATAGGTGGCATTTGGTTTCTTATACTAATGATAACAGAAGGAACTCATGGTACTAATCAATATGGCCCAGACCCTAAGGGTGACCTGATACAATAATAATTATTAACTTATAACAAAGGGCTTCTATAAAACTTATAGAAGCCCTTTGTTATTATATAAACGTAACCGTAGTTCTTTTTGTAATTTTGCATAAACTTTAAAACAATCGAAACAATAAAAACCATAGCAGTAGATTTTGATGGTACCATTGTAGAAAATGCGTATCCAGGGATTGGTAAGCCTATGTTATTTGCTTTTGATACTCTTAAAAAATTACAACAAGAAGGAAACAGACTCATCTTGTGGACTTATAGAAGTGGTGCTCGCTTAGATGAAGCCGTACAGTTCTGTGCAGATAATGGCATTACATTTTATGCCATAAATAAAAGCTATCCAGAGGAAGTTTTAAGTGAAGATATAAGCCGCAAGATCAACGCAGATATTTTTATTGACGATCGCGATGTACGTGGTATGATGGGATGGGGTGAGATCTATCAAATATTAGGCAGCAGTGATGAGAAATCACCCTCGCTAAAACAAAAGCGCAGTAAACCTGCTAGAAAACAATCAAAAAAGAGCTTTATGTCTCGCATAGAGGAGCTTTTTAAAGACGAAAACGCATAATGGCAATTATACAGAAAACAAGAGAAGAGATTGAATTAATGCGTGAGAGTGCGCTAGTAGTATCCCGTACCTTAGGTATGCTTGCGGCCGAAGTAAAGCCAGGAGTCACTACGCTATATCTAGACAAACTTGCCGAAGAATATATAAGATCACAAGATGCCATTCCTGGTTTCTTGGGGCTATATGATTTCCCTAACACCTTATGCATGAGTCCTAATGAGCAAGTTGTACACGGTATCCCAAATGACAAACCTCTTGTAGAAGGTGACATTATCTCTATAGATTGTGGTGCTATAAAAAACGGATTTTATGGTGATCATGCTTATACGTTTGAGGTAGGCGAAGTAGCACCAGAAGTAAAGAAATTACTTGAAGTCACTAAGCAATCTCTTTATGTAGGTATAGAGCAGCTTAAAGTAGGAAATCGCGTAGGTGACGTAGGATATGCAATTCAGAAATTTACCGAAGACCACGGTTATGGAGTAGTGCGCGAACTCGTAGGTCATGGTCTAGGAACTACCATGCATGAAGATCCAGAAATGCCTAACTACGGTAAACGTGGTCGTGGCAAAAAATTTATAGAAGGTATGGTAGTAGCCATCGAGCCTATGACTAATATGGGAACTCGCAATATCACACAGCACAATGATGGCTGGACGATAACTACGCGCGATAATAAACCAAGTGCCCACTTTGAGCATGATGTTGCTATATTAGATGGTAAACCTGAATTATTATCCACTTTTGCATACATCTACAAAGCCTTAGGGATTGAGAGCGATGAGGAAACTCCTTTTCGTCAGCAAGCATTAGTGCTGTAACTAGTGAAAAAGCTTTTCAAATTTTTCTTAAATGCCATTCCGCGACCTTTGTTAATAAGGGCTAGTTATGTGGTGAGACCAATTATGGCTACCTTCTTAAAAGGTGACCGTTACGAGGACCCTATTGACAGAAAAACATTTAAGAAATTTTTACCGTACGGTTATGGTACGCCAAGAGAGAATGTCTTGTCTCCATCTACACTTTCACTCGAACGTCACAGACTTTTGTGGCTATGGTTACAACGAGAAACAGATTTCTTTACCTCCCCTAGAAAAGTGTTGCATTTTGCTCCAGAGCAAGCATTTTATAAACGCTTTCGCGAAAGCGCACACCTAGATTACACCACTACAGATTTAAACTCTCCACTAGCAGATGTAAAAGCAGATATATGTGATTTGCCTTTCGGCGAAAATAGTTATGATCTCATATTCTGTAATCATGTATTAGAGCATATCCCAGATGACACTAAAGCGATGCAAGAATTATATCGCGTATTAAGACCAGGTGGGATGGCTATTTTACAAATACCGCAAGAACTTGATAGAGCCCTAACTTTTGAGGATGACACCATCACAGATCGTGAAGAACGCGCTAAAATATTTGGACAATATGACCATGTACGTGTCTATGGTCGTGACTACTTTGACAAACTAAGAAGCATAGGATTTAAAGTAGATGAAATAGATTATACAAACACCTTATCTCAAGAAGATGTAGATCGCTATAGACTAGCTCAAGGAGAGATATTACCAGTTTGTTATAAATAATCGTATTTTAATGCTTTGCTAACTAATCTAACCCAATGGGACATCAAGCTAAAGCAATTTATTTGTTACTCTTTTTTAGCTTTTACGTCTCGTTTGGACAAACTTCAAATGACTGTATAAATGCCATACAAGTATGTGGCAGTTTACAATTAGGTATAGAACCTGCGGGAGTGGGATTTGACGAATTCTCAGAATCTGCTAATACTCGCCCACCTTGTTTTTTTGGTCTTTCTGACACAATCTGGCTAAGTTTTACATTTACATCTGACGGCACATTTGGTTTTACCATCACCCCTACTAACAATACTGATGACTATGATTTTGCTGTTTATGGCCCCGCAGATGATTGTAGCTCACTAGGTGATGCCATAAGGTGCTCAACTACAAATCCACGAGCTGCAGGAGTAAGTGCAGCCACAGGATTATCTCTAACAGAACCTAATGATGATATATCAGAGGGACCAGGAGCAGATGGCGATGGTTTTTTAAGCGGTCTAAATGTTCTCGCTGGTCAGACATATTATGTTTTAATTGATCGTGCAATAGGTAATCAAAGTTTTGATATTGAAACTACAGGAACCTCACAATTACCTGAAACTCCAACTATAAATCCAATCCAAAATCAAGAGTTATGTGATCTTGACGGTCCTGTAGACGAGAAAACAAGATTTGACCTTGCTTCACTCATTCCATCGATAAATAATCAAAACAATGTAGCTGTGACATTTCATGAAACTTTGGATAATGTAAGCACAGGTGCAGATCCTATTGAATTAGATTATATCAACATAGCTAACCCACAAACGCTTTATTATCGTGTAGAAAACACCCTCACAGGCTGTTTCAATATTGATGAATTTGATTTATCTGTAGCTATACCATTTGATGTGACCTTACCTCAAGACTTACAAATTTGCACTAACGATGCGCAACCTATAATACTTACTACAGAAGCTAATTATGCTTTCTACGAATGGAGTAATGGTCAATCTGGAGAAAATCTCAATGAAATCACAGTTAATGCTCCTGGAACTTATAGCGTTATTGTAACAGATATCAGTGGTTGTAGAGCCACACAGAGCACTACGATTGTTGGAAGTTCCATAGCAAATATCACTGAGATTTCAGTTACTAGTTTTGCACAGAATAATAATACCGCCATAGTAAATACAGAAGGTTTAGGTGAATATGAATATGCGATTGGTGAGGCAAGCAACTTCCAAGACAGCAATACTTTTACAGGACTAACTAACGGTTATTATAACTTTTATGTAAGAGATAAAAAGAGATGTGGCACCAGCACAGAAAGACAACTCATTTTAGATTATCCTCGCTACTTCACACCTAATGGTGATGGATATCATGATAAGTGGAAAATAATAGGCATTGGCGATATAGAAGATATAGCATCCATATACATATTTGACCGATACGGCAAATTATTAAAGCAGCTATCTCCGCAATCCAGTGGATGGGATGGAACGTACAGAGGGAAGCTACTTCCTTCTAGTGATTATTGGTTTTTATTAAAGTTTAATAACCGAGAAGACGTTGCTGGACATTTTCTATTAAAACGTTAATCTTGTATATATTTACTAAACCCTAGAGTCATAAAAACTCCTCCATCATACACGAGGTAAGCTTCTATATTTTGACCTTTTAAGGCCTCTTTTGAGCGCTCAAGCCCCATTGCCATACAAGAAGTTGCCCAAGCATCTGCCGTGGCACAATCATCTGCAATAATGGTTGCACTGAGCACATCACTACGCTCTGCAGAACCCGTAAGTGGGTTTATGGTATGTACGTATTGTTTACCCGTAGCTTTGTCGACACGATTCTTTCGGTAGTTTCCAGAGCCAGCCATCGCCTTGTTTGTAAGGTTTACGAGAACTGATGCCGTTCTGTCTGTCACTTTAGAATCTAGATTTTCTATTCCTACTGTCCAGCGTTGTTCTTTATTAAGGTTGGTCCCTGCGGCCACTATCTCTCCACCTATATCTACGAGGTAGTTATTAAACCCCTTTGAACCCATATAAGCTGCCACTCTATCTACTCCATACCCTTTTGCGATGGCATTAAAGTCAAAATAAATAGTTGATGCCGTCTTACTTATCCTTCCATCTTCTTGTAATTGTACTTTACTCCAACCTACATACTGCATTAACGAGTCTAATGTAGGCCTATCTAATGTTTCTAAGGCCTCTGTATCCCCAAAACCGTACGCATTGCGCAATGTACCTACTGTAGGATCAAAGTAGCCTGATGTGGCTTTATTTAGCTTTCGCGAAAGCGTAAATACATCCTTAAACATAGCATCTACAACAACGGTAGTATCGCCTCTATTTATTTTTGAGATATCACTTTCCGGAATGTACGTGCTTAGTGACTGGTTTACCGCTGCTACCACAGAGTCGATACCCTTTTTAATTTGTGGAGCCTCTGCTACCTCTCCAAAGTATTTTACTCCATAACTAGTGCCAAAAGCGTTGCCTGCGATTGTAATCTCGTCTGGGGTTTGTGACTGTTTACAAGCTAGAAAACTTACAGCAATAAGAAATGATAGAAGTATGCGCATTATTGTATCTCTTGAAGTCCGTTATAAATCTCTCTGTAAGCCGAATCTTTTTCGACTGGCTTTTGATAATTGTCTCCGTGACCTAGTCCTACCCCAGCATAAAATGTACGTGCTTCAAACTTGAGTGCGTGATCACGCATTTTTATCATAAAAGCTTCATCATACACATTTGCATCTTCTGGAAATGTACGCGCTCTTACGATTACAAAATGTAATTTTTTATCCTTGAGAGCCACAAACTGCGGGTCCTTTTTAAGCTTAGAATTTACTGCCATAAACTCAAAGCCTTGACTCTTTAAATCTTCTCCTACGATATTCATCGCAAGGTTGTGAAGCTCTTGTTCTGTAAGAAGTTCTGCCATATTACAAAGATAATATTCACAGTTAACTGTACCTAACTGCAGCATAGTTTTGAAAGTAACAATATATCTAAAAACACAAAACCCGATACATTGCTGTATCGGGTTTTTAGGTTTTCGCGAAAGCGAAATTATATACTATCCTCCAAAGTCATCAAAACGGATGTTCTCATCTGGAATTCCATAATCTTCTCCCATTTTCTGAACAGCGTTGTTCATAAGTGGAGGACCACAGAAATAAAGTTCGATATCTTCTGGTGACTCGTGCTTACTTAAGTACTGGTCTATTACTACCTGGTGAATGAAACCTACAAAACCGTCTCCTTCTCCATCTGTAGAGTCTTTTACTTTCCAGTTATCTTCTTCCATAGGCTCAGAAAGCGCTAGATAGAATTTAAAGTTAGGGAATTCTCTCTCTAACTCACGGAAGTGCTCTAAGTAGAATAACTCACGCTTAGAACGTCCTCCATACCAGTAAGTAACCGTACGTCCCGTCTTAAGGGTTTTGAAAAGGTGATACAGGTGTGAACGCATAGGTGCCATTCCTGCTCCTCCTCCTACGTAAAGCATTTCTGCTTCAGATTCATTTATGAAGAATTCTCCATATGGCCCAGAGATTACTACTTTATCACCTGGCTTTTGTGCAAATATGTATGATGATGCAACCCCAGGGTTAACATCCATCCATTGGTTTTTAGCACGATCCCACGGCGGAGTAGCAATACGCACGTTAAGCATAATCTCGCGTCCCTCTGCCGGAAAAGAAGCCATAGAGTATGCACGCTCTACAGTTTCGTTATTTTTCATTGTAAGTGGCCATAGACCAAACTTATCCCACTCTGCTTGAAACTTATCTGGTGTTTCGTGCTCTTCTGGGTAAGCCGTGATATCTATATCCTTATAGTTAATCGTACACTCAGGGATTTCAATCTGGATATATCCTCCAGCTTTATAACCCATATCTTCTGGTATCTCAACTACAAATTCTTTAATGAATGATGCTACATTATAGTTACGTACAACTGTTGCATCCCATTTCTTAATTCCAAAAACTTCTTCTGGAATCGTGATATTCATATTTTGCTTCACCTTTACTTGACAAGCAAGACGTGCTCCGTGAGCAAGCTCCTTACGAGAGAAGTGTGGTGTTTCTGTAGGTAATGCTTCTCCACCTCCTTCAAGAACGTGACACTCACATTGTATACAAGTACCTCCACCTCCACAGGCAGATGGTAAGAATATTTTATTGTTTCCAAGAGTTGATAAGAGCGTACCTCCAGAGGCAACTTCAACTTCTTTTTCACCATTTATAGTAATTGTTACAGGTCCTGATGGAGATAACTTTTGCTTAGTAAAAAGCAATAAGCCCACAAGGATTAACGTAAGCACTAAAAAGGCAGCGATTGTGGCGATAACAACGCCAGACATTGATGCAGCTAGTAACATAATTAGTTTTCTTTTTCGTTAGCAATTTCAACCTCGATCATAGCTACGGGTTGCGTATTTTCTTCTTGTAACTCTATTTGAGCAGCTTCGGTTGCTGGTGCAGCTTCTTCTTCGTCACCACCTGTAAGCATTCCTCCAAAACTCATAAAACCTATTGCCATAAGACCTGTAATGATAAAAGTAATACCAAGACCTCTTAATGGAGCAGGAACATTTGAGTAACGTATTTTCTCACGTATCGCTGCAATTGCAAGAATTGCAAGGAACCACCCTATACCTGAAGATATACCGTAGTTAAAGGCAAGACCTAACGTTTGGATATCTCTAGATTGCATAAATAATGACCCTCCTAAGATGGCACAGTTTACTGCAATAAGTGGTAAGAAAATACCAAGTGAGTTATATAATGACGGAGAGAACTTCTCTACCACAATCTCTACCAGTTGTACCATTGTTGCAATAGTTGCGATAAATAGTATGAATGACAAGAAACTTAAGTCATAATCTGCATACTCTGGTCCTAACCACGCTAGTGCGCCATCACGAAGAATATACTGGTCAAGTAGCCAGTTTATAGGCACTGTTACTGCTAGTACAAATATGACAGCAGCACCAAGACCAACAGCGGTTGACACTTTTTTAGACACGGCTAGGTAAGAACACATTCCTAAGAAGGTGGCAAATACCATATTGTCTATGAAAATCGATTTGAAAAATAATTCAATATGCTCTAACATATCTTTGATTTTATAGGTTTACGCTTTCGCGAAAGCGTGATAATTCATTTTCTAGTTCTCTTCTACGAGTGCAGGGTTCTTACTACGTTGTACCCAGATAATGAGTCCAACTACGATAAGTGCCATAGGTGATAGTAACATAAAACCGTTATTCTCGTAGCCTATGCTGTATAATCCTGTTTTTTCTATAGGATCTCCTAGTACTTTAATACCTAGAAGCGTTCCTGAACCTAATAGCTCTCTAAAGAAACCTACTATGATTAAGATCACACCATAACCAAGTGCGTTACCTATCCCGTCTAAAAATGATCTGTATGGACCGTTACCTAAAGCAAAAGCCTCAAAACGTCCCATAATGATACAGTTTGTAATGATAAGACCTACAAAGACTGAAAGTTCTTTACTCAACTCATAAGCAAATGCCTTGAGCGTCTGGTCTACTACAATTACAAGTGTTGCCACAACGATAAGTTGTACAATAATTCTAATTTTTGATGGTATGATGTTACGCATAAGCGATATCACTACGTTACCAATACCTAGTACAAATAATACAGATACTGCCATTACGATAGACGCTTTAAGCTGAGCAGTAATTGCTAGTGCCGAACAGATACCTAATACTTGAATAGTAATTGGGTTATCATCTGCTAATGGATCAAGAATGAGTCGTTGATCTTTTTTTGATAGTATCGCCATTATGCTTTGGTTTTAAAATCTTTAATTACTGGAACGTAGCTCTTAAGTGTGCTTTTAATCATTGCACTCACACCGTCACCAGTGATCGTTGCACCTGCTAGAGCATCTACTTTATTATCATCCTTACGTTCATTTTTTGGATCATTGTTACCTTTTGCAACTGTGATACCTGAGTACTGAGTTTTTGACATAATCTGCTCGCCAGTAAAGTCGTCCATAAAGTAACGCTCTTTAATGTTTGCACCTAGACCAGGAGTCTCACCTTTGTGATCAAAAAACACACCTTGAACAACTAGATCTTTATCTAGCGCTACATATCCCCAGATAGCATCCCAAAGCCCTTTACCGTACATAGGCACAACAAAAAATTGTTTACCATCACGCTCTCCCACAAAAAGAGGCATCTTGCGCTCATTTTTAGGCAACTTGCTTTGCTTCTTCATATCTACAGTAAATGCCTCATCACTTTGAGTCACTTTACCATTCTGGATGATGTAAGCTTCTTTAATGTACTTATCGTACTCTGCTTCAACCTTATCTGTAGGGATGAAGTTTACACCTCCATCTCCTTCTACATTCTCATTTACGCCCATAGCATAAAGAATGTTCTGCTGCTTTTCAAAGCGCTCATTTTCTTTAATAGCAGGTTTAAGACCTTGTGCTAGTCCTGCTAGAACTCCTCCTACTACGACTACCATAATAGTCGCAAAGAGAATTGTATATCCGTTTCCGTCTGTCTTTGCCATCGTTATGCTGTTTTAAGTTTAAGACGCTTCATTCTCTTCTTCACATTCCCTTGTACCACGTAGTGATCAATTGTAGGAGCAAATACGTTCATTAATAATATCGCAAGAAAAACTCCTTCTGGGTATGCTGGGTTAAATACACGTATCATAATTGAAATAAATCCTATTAAGAAACCGTAGATGTATTTTCCTTTATTAGTTTGTGAACCTGTAACGGGATCTGTTGCCATAAATACAGCACCAAATAAGATACTACCTATGATAAGGTGTTGCCAAAAAGGAACACTCATCAATCCGTAAAACTTACTTGAATTATCAATCCATCCTGCGTCAACTACTCCGTTAAAGATAAGCCCCATCACTAGTGCTCCTGCTACTGCAGAAAGTATAATTCTCCAGCTTGCTATTTTTGAAAAGATCAAGAATGCAGCACCAAAAATGATTAAAAGTTTTGATGTCTCTCCTACAGAACCTGGTATAAAACCAGCAAACATATCCCAATAGTCGTAAGCAACAGTACTATTCTGTGCATAACTACCTAAGATAGTTTCCCCAGAGATTGCATCTGGCTGCCCAGCCATATCTACTGCTTGGTGTACCCATACTTTATCTCCAGACATCCATGTAGGATATGCAAAGAATAAGAAAGCACGGATAGTAAGTGCAGGGTTAAGGATATTCATCCCTGTTCCTCCAAATACTTCTTTACCTATTACTACACCAAAGATTACCGCTACTGCAAGCATCCATAATGGAATATCAATAGGAACAATAAGTGGCACAAGCATTCCAGTTACTAGGTAACCTTCTTCTACTTCGTGTCCTTTTATAACTGCAAAAATAAATTCCACAAGAAGACCTACACCGTACGAAACCACCACAAGTGGCAATACTGTCCAAGCTCCCATTGCAAAGTTATCCCAGTTCCAGAAATTTCCATCAAAGAAACCTACAGCTTTATACTCTGCTGCTGTTCCAGCAACCTCTGCAACTGCATAGTAATGCTGGTATCCAGCATTAAATATTCCAAATAACAAACAAGGAATCAATGCGATGATTACCGTGTTCATTGTTCGCTTTAAATCATCTACCGCTCTAATGTGACCACCACTATGTGTTGTCTCATTAGGAGCGTATAAAAAAGTGTGAAGTGCGTTGAAAGCCGGAGCCATCTTCTTCCCTTCATACTTCATTTTAAGCTTATGTAAACTTTCTTTCATTCCCATAACTTATCCTATTTCTTTATACATAACATCTAATCCCTTTCTGATAATTTCTTGATGTGGCTGTTTAGACACACACATGAATTCAGTAAGTGCAAAATCTTCTGGAGCTACTTCGTACATCCCAAGTGCTTCCATCTCATCTAAATCTTCTACCATACAAGCCTTAAGGATTTGCATAGGGTAGATATCTAGAGGAAAAACCTCTTCGTAGTTTCCTGTTACAACAAACGCACGGTGCTCACCATTTGTATTGGTATCAAGATCATATTTTTTATTAGGTTGCATCCATGAGAACGTAAGCGCTCTAGATGGTGATATCTTATCAAAAACAGGCTTATTCCACCCAAAGAATTCATAATCATCACCTTCTGGGATAGCAACAAACTCAGTTGCATAAAAACCAAGAGCTCCATCTGGACTCACTTTATCACCCGTAAGTACGTTACCAGAAATAAAACGGTTGTTATCTCCCTCTACCCCTGCAGCATAAGCAAATGTAGAAACCTCAGCCCCTATCATTGTCTTGTAATACTTAGGCGCTTTGATCGATGATCCAGATACAGATATAACACGCTGTGCATTAAACTTACCTGTAAGCAACAACTCTCCAATAACAGCAAGATCTTGTGCAGCAATCGTCCACGCAGTTTCTCCCTTATTGATTGGGCTTGTTTTATTAATTAAAGTTCCAACATTCCCAGCTGGGTGTGGTCCTTTTACTGTATGAGTTACAACATCTTTAAGTCCAGAAAATATAGAAGAGCTTGCTCCTATAGAAACATGAACACCTCCAGAAGTAAGCGTTGCAAGCGCAGAAACTGCTGCTTGTAAGTGAGCTTCCTTACCTGCAAGAACAAAATCAAGGTCTGCAGCGAGTGGCGCCGTGTTTAATCCAGAGATAAAAATCGCCTTTGGAGTTACTGTTGGATTTGCAACAACGTCATAAGGACGTTGCTTAATAAATGGCCAAACTCCTCCTTCAAGTAATCTCGCTTTTACTGCCTCTGCGCTTGCAGATGCTCCTAAAGCTCCTAGATCACGAGTAGTACCAGCATAATCTGCTTCAATCACAATATCAGTAATCACACGGCGAGCGCCACGCTTGATTTCTGTAATTGTTCCAGCAACTGGAGATACAAATTTGATTTCTTCTTGAGACTTTGAGTAAAATATTACATCTCCTGCCTGTAGGGCCGCTCCTTCTTTTACGACCATTTTAGGAGTAATGAGATGAAAATCCGAAGGTCTAATAGTAATGGTACGCGATCTTGGCGCCTCAGAAATTGTTTTTTCTGCTTCGCCTACTAATCGGATATCAAGACCTTTTTTGATTCTGATGTCTTTTGACATATGTCAGTAGATTTATGTTATCTAAAATCCTCTTAAATTGAGGTTTGCAAATTTACATAATACGGTCCGTATTTCCGAGTGTGACTAAGTGAAAGTATTATTTATAACATTTCTAAATAACGTTTTACACAACTCATTAAACAAAGCTTCTCAAAACACTATATTTCAAACGTTTTCACCTCAGAAAAATCTATATTTTAAGATTATTGTTAAGCCTATTTGCTTTAGCCTGCTCAAAAATAATTTTTGAGCAACCATAAGCTAGGAGCTAAAATCTTTAAAAATCTATTCAAAAAGTAGGCAGTGATACACTTCCCGTTATCACTTTTTCGCGTAAGCGTAATCATCAAACATCATCATTTGCCATGCCATATAGATCGACGCAATATCTCGGCATCAAAATTGTTTATATTTGGTAACCATTCATATTTTTATGAGACCATATTTTACCATATTCTTACTTGCTCTTTCGTTATCTGCCGCTGCTCAAGCAGTGCAAGAACTTCCCGAACCTGCTTTTATTAAAACCGTACAGTTTAATGAAAACAGCACTACCGGCACCTCACTCCCTATTATCAAACTAGGAAGTCGTTTGCGCCTTTCCTTTGACGATATTATAGGTGATGAACGTGATTATTATTACAAAATAACTCACCATAATGCAGATTGGACTCCTAGCGATCTCGTTCGCTCTGAGTTTATGGAAGGTATGGACAATGTGCGTATTCTTGGGTTTGAGAATTCGGTGGCTACATTACAACTCTATACTCATTACGACTTAAGTATACCTAATAAGATAACAAAGAGACTCACTAAAACAGGTAATTATCTTTTAAGTATTTACGATGAGGATGACCAACTAGTTTTTTCTCGTAAGTTTATGATTTACAACCCAAAATATAGTGTAGGAGCAGAAGTTAAGAGGTCTAGAGATTTACGTTATATAGATAGCAAGCAAGTACTACGCTTCTTTGTAGACTCTGGAGACGACCTTATTATCAACCCTAAAAACAACCTGCATACTGTTCTTATCCAGAACAACAACTTAAAAACAGCTATCACAGGCGTAGACCCTCAATACAATATAGGGAGTAAGCTTGAGTACCGCTATGATCAAGAAACAGCTTTCTGGGGTGGTAATGAGTTTTTTAACTTTGAAAACAAAGACGTACGATCATCTACTTTTGCAATACGCAGCATAGAGCTTAAAAGTCTTTACCACAATTACCTCTACACGAATCCAGCTCGTTATGATGAGCCATACACCTACAATCCAGACATTAACGGTAATTTCTTAATCAACACCTTACAAGGTCGCACACCACTCACAGAGGCAGAGTATGTGTGGATTCATTTCTCTTTGCAATATCCAGAAATTAACGAAGGACAGTCCATACATGTCTATGGAAACTTTAATAATTATGTAATCGACAAGAGCACTGCCCTTACTTACAATAGCGACTCGCGTCGTTATGAGTTACCTTATTTGCTTAAACAAGGATTTTACAACTATCGATACATACTAGTAAACACAGATGGAAGTACTGAAGAGAAGAATAATATAGATGGCAACTTCTGGCAGACAGAAAATGATTATCAGATTCTCGTGTACTACCGTAAGCCTGGCGGACGATTTGATGAACTCCTAGGATATGGCACGACAAACTCTAGCCAGATCACAAACTAATCGTATGGTACTTATTTAGTGTTATTTCTTTACGCTTTCGCGAAAGCGTATCTTTCTAAAAATCCTATATTTATATCGTGAAGGAAACAGAAATCAAACCAACTAGCCGAAAGGCGATGCGATATCGAGGCGTAGAATGCTTAAACTGTAAGCATCCGCTAGAACTTTCTGACCGTTTTTGTGCATACTGCGGTCAAATAAACACCACCAAAAGACTTACGCTCAAAGATTTTTTTAATGAATTTATACTGAGCGTATTTACTTATGATTCTCGATTTAGATACACTGTAAAAGATTTATTGTTTAAACCAGGCACCATCACTAGGTATTATGTAGATGGCAAACGTCTTAAATATGCAAACCCTTTTCGGTTTTTTCTAAGCGCCTCTATTTCTTACTTTATAATACTAGCCATCATAGGGTTTATAAATGGCAATAATGATCTAGACTTCACAGATGATGGAGTCATCCAGTTCAATGTTGATGAAGCACAAGGAGATATTGACGCAATAAAAGACATTACGAAAGACATCAACATAAATGAACTTCAAAACCTCAATCAAGAAGATGCAGATCTGCTAGAAGAAAGAATTAATAATACTATTGAAAATAGCGTCTCAAAACTTAAAGAGCGAAAAAAGACAAAGGACTCCACAAAGAGAGCCGTCAAGAAAGTTCCTTACAGCACCCGTTCTGAAGCCTCTATTGACGGGATGTATCTTTCTAAAATCGCAACAAAGGGCGAGATTTTTTATGATTTCTTTGAGTATACAGAAATAAGTGATCCAGTAACTGCTCTCGATAGCTTAAACTTTAGCAAGACTAGAACAAATATTTTTTTATATAGCAAGAATGAAGATATAAAACGTGTAAAAGATAATCCAGCACGTTTTATTAGGTTCTTAGCTTCAAAAATTCCTTTCTTCTTATTCTTTTTCGCACCTATTTTTGCACTTTTTTTGTGGCTGATATATTCAAAAAAGCGATTCAACTATATGGAGCATCTAGTGTTCATATTCCACATTTTTAGTTGGGTCTTTTTAGTACTACTTATAGCCATCATTCCAGACCTACTTATTGGGGATGAAATAGTTGCATCACTCCTACTTCTATTAGTCGGTCCATTTTACTTTTACAAGGCACTTCGCAATTTTTATAAACAAAAAAGAAGGTGGACGCTACTAAAATTTGTATTTTTAAATATCATATTCTATTTAGGAGCAACAATATTTGCCGTAATTTTCTTTGCAATCACTGCATTTTTATTTTAAGAATGGTACAACAAGTTACACGAGGAATCAAGATTTCTGTAGAGACTACCTTTGAGGGCACATTTTATAAAAATCATAAAATGCGCTATGCCTTTGGCTACAAAATAACGATTGCAAACCAGAGTAAAGACAGCGTGCAACTCATGGCTCGTCATTGGAGAATCACAGATGCCCTTAGCGCACCAGAGACCGTTGCTGGAGAAGGTGTCATAGGTAAAAAACCTGTTCTCAAACCTGGCGAAAGCCACACATACAGTTCTGGATGCTTGCTCAACTCTGCCTTTGGGGCAATGCAAGGTTTTTACCAGATGGTAAACTTTACTACTACACGTAATTTTAGGGTAAAAATCCCAGTTTTTAAGCTGAGTGCGCCTTTTGCTCTAAACTAATATCCGAGAATTCTTGAGAAGTAAGCTCAAGGCGAAAAAGTGAATCTCCCTGCTCAAGCGTGCAATATGCACAGTTACTATCATACACAAAACGATAATCACTCACCGCCGAAAAACCCTCTGGGAATACGGTAACACCTTGAAAGTCCTGCTCGCCAAACTCAGTAAACCTTCTTACAACACCTTTTTTCTCAGAGAGAATCTCAAGATGAAAATACGCACTACTACCTGTGCCCTCTAAAAAGTGAACGTTTTCTGGCAACACACCCTCATCTTCAACAGTGTATGCAGCGGGAACTCGTCTGTCAAAGTAATTTGTAAGATTCTCGCGTAGCGCAGTTGAGTTGTATGGAGCAATCTCACCATTAAAAACTTGATAAACTCCTTCTTCTGAAGCGCTTTTCTCAACATTACCTACGGTACTCGGTGTAAACTTCTTGTTACGCTTAAGGTATTTAATAATAGCCTTATCGTCTGTACTAGCTAGTATCGTCTCTGTAACAAAACGAGCGCAATTACTTCCTATTTTTCCAAAGGCTTTATAAGGAACACTGCCTTGACTTTGTAGTGAATGAATGTAAGCAAGTGCTTTCTCATAATTAATAGCCGAGCAAAGCGAAGCTACAAGTCTGCCTGACCCGTGCGTTTTTTCTGGATGTGCATCAAGCCATAATAATAGCTCATCTAGATTTTCAAGTATTCCATTATTTACAATTGCCGTTACGGGTACTTCAAGTTCTATATCTGTATTTGCACCACGCACACGACCTTTTCCTTTGGGAGTAATATATCTGCCAAAATCAAAATATTGTGCTTTACCAGTCTCATTTTCTATAAGCACAAGCGCAGCGTGACCTGCTTTGATATGGGTGCGCGTACCTAGCCCCATGAGAGGTAAAATTTTACACATGAGCTCATCAGACATTTTTACAAATGTATCTGGAAAAGCGAGCACTATAATCTTTCCGTTATATATCACGCAGGTATCATTTCAAATTGAGTGGTGTGAACTTCCTCCTTTTGAAGATCATTATACGTCATCACACATGTATCATCTATTTTCTCCACCTGAGTAACACTTACTGTTTTTAAAAGTCCGCGATTGATTTGCAGGTCTATATGCGCATCACCTTCTCCTGCCTTGGTATGAAAGTCAAATAAACTTTCCTTACTCCAGTCTGTAGTCTCCTTAAAAGCAGCAAACCATGTCTGCCGTTTTTCTTTCATGGTGGCGTCATATAATGTAGAAGACGACCATATTTTCGGCTCATGATCTAGCACTGTTGCATGCGCTTTCTCACCATCCCAAACTAGTTCTGTAGCCTTAAGTGCATTACTCCAGTCTATAGCTACAATCGTGAAAGGCTCAATACCCTTGTAATTGAACGTATCGATAGCCTCAGACAAATCGGCTGCCTTGAGAAGTTCTTTTACAACGATGCCTCGACTCATGGTATAACTTTCCTTTCTCACGTGTATTTCAAAACCACCGTTAAGCAAGCATATCATCCTATTTTTTTCGGAAATGCCTATCCACGTACCGCCAGCGACAGCGTCTTTTGGAAATAGCATCTTTGTTCCATCTAGATCATAAAAGTCTGGAGCGAGGGTGGTTCTACCCACCGCTTCATCGCGATTAGACGTAAGAATGAACGTATTATTTTCTTTCGGAATATAGGTTACAGTACACATTGAGGGATAAGTCGCAGTTTAATGGGTGAAATTACGAAAAAAAGATGGGCAGAGTTTCCTAAGATATGTTTCTAAGTTACGCTTTCGCGAAAGCGTAAAAATCCCACTTGTTACACTCTTCCCAAAGACCTGTATCATCCTATCTTAAATTTGTAACTTTACAACTCGTAAAAAACAAAACAAAAAAACATCATGGGAAAAGGATTTTTTCAAGTTCCAGTTGCTGTAAACGAAGAGGTAAAATCTTATGCTCCAGGCTCTCCAGAACGCGAGGCGGTAGCAGCAGCTTATAAAGAATTATTTAATGCACACACAGAAGTACCGATGTACATCAACGGTAAAGAAGTGCGCACAAAAAATACACGCACGATCACTCCACCACATGATCACAAGAAAGTGGTAGGTGAGTATCATCTTGCAGAAAAAACACATATTGATCAAGCAATTGCTGGAGCTCTAGAGGCTCGTACAGAGTGGGCAGAGCTTCCATGGGAGCAGCGTGCAGGCATCTTTCTCAAAGCTGCAGAGCTTATTGCAGGGCCATACCGTGCAAAGATTAATGCTGCAACGATGATCAACCAGTCTAAGACTATCTACCAAGCAGAGATTGATGCTGCTTGTGAACTTATAGACTTCTTACGTTTTAACGTGCAGTTTATGACAGACATCTATAATGAGCAGCCAGAGTCTACTTCTGGAGCTTGGAATAGATTAGAATACCGTCCACTAGAAGGATTTATCTATGCGATTACTCCTTTTAACTTTACAGCGATTGCTGCAAACCTTCCTGCTGCTTGTGCACTTATGGGGAATGTAGTAGTATGGAAGCCTTCTGATAGCCAGATGCTTTCGGCTAAGATTATTCTTGACATCTTCCGTGAGGCTGGTGTGCCAGATGGTGTTATCCAAGTTGTACACGGAGATCCTATCATGATTACAGATACCGTACTTGCAAGCCCAGATTTTTCTGGACTACACTTCACAGGATCTACTCATGTATTTAAGGATATCTGGAAAAAAATAGGTGAGAACATTCACAATTACAAGACATACCCACGTATCGTAGGTGAAACTGGTGGTAAAGATTTTATCGTTGCTCACCCTACTGCTCCTGCTAAGCAAGTTGCAACAGCAATCTCACGTGGTGCTTTTGAATTCCAAGGACAGAAATGTAGTGCTGCAAGTCGCGGTTACATTCCTGCTTCTATCTGGGAAGAAGTAAAAGAGTACGTTATAGAGGATGTGAAGTCTTTCAAAATGGGATCTCCAGAGGACATGACTAACTTTATTACTGCGGTAATACATGAAGGATCTTTTGACAAGCTTGCAAAATATATCGAACAAGCAAAAGAAGATGCAAATGCAGAGATCATCGTAGGTGGTGGACACGACAAGAAGAAAGGTTACTTTATTGAGCCTACTGTTATCGTAACTACAGATCCTAACTATACAACAATGCACACAGAGCTTTTTGGCCCAGTGATGACTATCTATGTATATGAAGATAAAGACTGGAGCGAGATGCTTAAGCTTGTAGACAGCACTAGTGAGTATGCACTTACTGGAGCAATACTAGCAACAGATCGTTATGCTGTACAAGAGGCTACTAAGGCTCTTAAAAATGCGGCAGGTAACTTCTATATTAATGACAAGCCTACTGGAGCAGTTGTAGGGCAACAACCTTTTGGTGGAGCTCGTGCATCTGGAACTAATGATAAGGCTGGTTCTATGCTTAACTTACTACGCTGGGTAAGCCCACGTATGATTAAGGAAACATTTGTAACTCCTACAGATTACAGATACCCTTTCTTAGCAAAAAAGTAATAGACTAAGACAACTACTAATGACAAAGCCCATTCTTTTTAAAGAATGGGCTTTGTTTTTTTAATATACTGCGCTAGTTAAATTACTTTATGAATCCAACTCCAGCTGTTGTATTTGTAATGGGATCAATAATAATGAATGAGCCTCCTTGCTTATGATCTGTGTAACGATCATAAAAAAGTGATTTAGCAAGTTTAAAATGTACCGTTGCAATTTCGTTAATTGTAACTTCACTTGTTCCAGAGTCTCGTGTTGAGTAATCTGTCGGGATGATTTCTTGTATTTGAGATACCTTTGCAAGTATGCGTTGGGTCATATGCTGCAATTCATATTTTTTTCCAGCAGTAAGTACTGTATCATCCATCCAACATACCGTAGCTTTAAGCTCTTTTGTTTGCTCAGGAATGTCACTAGACTTCACAATAATATCACCTCTAGTGACATTAATATCATCTTCTAGCGTGAGTGTTATAGAATTACCCGCTTGGGCTTCTTTAAATGAGTCTTTGTAGCTGAATATATCTTGAACTTTTGATGACTTTAAGCTAGGTAGTACTGTTATGTCATCTCCTACTGCAATGGAACTCCCGTATACCTTACCTGCATATCCCCTAAAGTCATGAAAAGCATTGGTTTTTGGTCGTATTACTGTTTGCACAGGAAAACGCATAGGCGTATTGCTAGCTGCTTCTGGTGTTACGTTTTCTAAATATCCTAAAATAGATGGTCCTTCATACCAGCTCATTTTCGCGGAAGCGGAAGCCACATTATCCCCTGTAAGTGCACTTATAGGAATAAACGTTATCTCTTGATCTTTATAACCACTCTTTGCTCGAAGTGCATCAATGTCATTTTTAATACTATCAAAAACAGACTGATCATAATCTACCAAGTCCATTTTATTTACTGCAATTACCACGTGCTTAACTTGTAAAAGCGCATTGATAAAGAAATGCCTAAACGTTTGCTCGATAACGCCTTTTCTAGCATCTATAAGAATAATTGACACAGAAGCATTTGACGCTCCAGTAATCATATTACGAGTGTACTCTACATGACCAGGGCTGTCTGCTATAATATAACTTTTAGTAGGCGTCGAAAAATAAATGTGAGCTACATCAATCGTGATTCCTTGCTCACGTTCTGCCACTAATCCATCTGTTGCTAGTGAAAAGTCTAGGTAATCATACCCTAACTTTTTACTGCTTTTTTCTATAGCCTCAAGTTTATCATCAGTAAGTGATTGCGTGTCGTATAACAATCTACCTATTAAAGTACTCTTTCCATCATCTACACTTCCAGCAGTTGCCAGTTTCAATACTTCCATAATCTAAAAATAACCTTGTTGTTTACGTTTTTCCATTGCTGCCTCGCTGCGTTTATCATCTATACGCGCGCCTCGTTCGGAAATACGGCTTACTTTAATTTCGTTTACTATCTGCTGTATAGTAACTGCCTCAGAAACTACAGCTGCAGTACATGTCATATCACCTACGGTTCTAAAACGCACTACACGATCTTCTACCTCTTCATTGTCATCTCTATATACACAATCTGAAGCGCTCCATATCATCCCATCACGCTCAAATGTTTTTCTTGTATGTGAGAAGTAAATACTTGGAATTTCGATATTTTCTTGTTGTATGTAGCTCCATACATCAAGCTCTGTCCAGTTTGAGATAGGAAAAACACGCACGTTTTGTCCTAATTCTATATTACCATTAAGCAAATCGAATAATTCTGGTCGCTGGTTTTTTTCATCCCACTGTCCAAAATCATCTCTTACGGAGAAGATACGTTCTTTTGCACGTGCCTTTTCCTCATCACGACGAGCGCCACCTATACATGCATCAAACTTAAACTCCTCAATAGCATCAAGTAATGTAGTTGTTTGTAAGCTATTTCTACTAGCATACTTTCCAGTTTCTTCTGTCACTTTCCCTTGATCAATTGCATCTTGCACATTACGCACAATTAAATTAAGCCCGAGTTCCTTTACTAGATCATCTCTAAATTTGATGGTTTCTGGGAAGTTGTGACCCGTATCTACATGTAGTAATGGAAATGGTATGGCAGCTGGATAAAATGCTTTTTGAGCAAGTCTTACCAAGGTGATACTATCTTTACCTCCTGAAAATAATAATACTGGATTTTCAAACTGAGCAACTACCTCTCTAAATATATAAATGGACTCACTCTCGAGTGCATTAGTCTTTAATATCTCTTTCATATGTCTCTCTGCTTAGAGATGTAAACCACATTCTCTATGTTCTAATACTTTTGTTGGGTCATTATAATTATGTTCATTAGGCAACTTATGATCTACTAAGTACTTGTCTAACTCACTATCTGACCAGTAATAAAAAGGGCTTACTTTAAGAACGCCATCTTTGCTTAAACTTAAGATATCTAAGTTATCTCTATGTGCCGTTTGCCCCTGCCTTAAATTAGTAAACCACACATCCGGCTTATGGACTTCCATAGCTCTACGGAAAGGTTCTAATTTTACCTGCTCTGTAAACTCTTTATGACTTTCATCTGTGACAGATGGATTACCCATAACAACATCACGATGTGCACGTGTTTGTCTTGGAACATATAAATCAACAGAAAGTGCTAGTTGATTAATAACCTCTTCTGCATGACTATAGGTTTCTGGAGTATTGTAACCTGTATCACACCATACTACATTAATCTTATCAAACTCTTGAGAAACCACGTGTAAGATGGCTGCCTCATAAGGCCTGAAATTTGTTGTTATCACAGGTTTTTCAGCATGTTCTAATGCCCATTTTACAACGTCTGATGGACTTTGTGATTTTAAATCACTATTAAATTGTGTAATTTGCTCTTGAGTAAACTTCATTATTTTCCCCATTTTATTAAATTCCAAACACGCTCATGAAAAAAATAGAGCGCCATTTTTGATACTAGTTCTACTGCCCCTATGCTCAACGCTAAGGATAGCGTACCCGTAACAAACCATGAAATAGCTATTGTATCAAGTGTCCCTATTGCTCTCCAGCTTATGGACTTCACAATACTGCGCATAGGTTTTTCTGCCGAGGCAGGAGTTTTCTCTTTAGAAGTATTTTTTGATTGTTTTAAAACAAGCGAATCGATAATCATTTCAGAATTATTTATTCCTATCGGATTACTAGGGTTAATCGGCAAATGTAAAATTATTAACTTAGGTTAACAAGAATTATTGTTGTTTTAAAGAAAAAGCTAACAAATAGGACTAAGAACTGGCAGCCGCCACAAGGTCTGCAAGCGTGTTCTTTTCTAACACAAGAAGTGTATTGTCTCGTATTTGAATCATTAGACTATGAACAGAACATGCATCCTCATCTTTACAGTCTGCACAACGTTCATAATAATTGAGAGATACACATGGTAGCATGGCAACGGGTCCTTCAAGTACTCTCATGACCTCAACCATTTTGATATCCTTAGGCTCACGTCGCAGTTGATATCCACCTCCTTTACCTTTTCGGCTAGATACGAAACCTGCTTTTTTAAGCGTAAGCATAATACTTTCAAGAAATTTTTGAGAGATATTCTCACTTTCAGCAATCGTGCCTATTTGCACCATTGCATCTTCCCGTTGTTCACGGGCGATGTACGTTAAGGCTTTAATGCCATATTTAGTTTTTCGCGAAAGCATATCTAGAACGAAAGTACTAAAAAACTCTAGGTGGAAATAGTGATATGAACAGTATATAAAAGATATTATTACAAAACTATAAACTTTACTATGACACTTTTTTTAAAAAATAGCCGCTGCTATCTGTCTAATATTATCACTTTTACCCATTGAGTAATAATGTAACACGGGTACGCCAGCAGCTTGCAACTCCTTGCTTTGCTGTATGCACCACTCTATCCCTATCTGGCGTATGGCAGCAGTGTCTTTGGCTTTTACAACTTCCATTACTAGTGCATCTGGCACGTCTACACTAAAGCGTTGCGGAATTAAATTGAGTTGCTTCTTTGTCGCCAGCGGCTTGAGTCCTGGTATAATAGGTTTTGTGATACCGGCGGCTCGGCATTTTTCTACAAAGTCGAAGTATTTCTGATTGTCAAAAAACATTTGGGTCACCACATAACAAGCCCCAGCTTCTAGCTTTTTCTTTAAAAAATGAATATCACTTTCAAGACTGGGCGCTTCTAGGTGCTTTTCTGGATATCCCGCCACACCTATGCAAAAATCTGTTTTGGCGCTGTTCTGCAAATCTTCATCTAAGTAGGTGCCATTATTTAAATCAATAATTTGCTCTACGAGGTCTTGCGCATAGATATTTCCGTTTTTATTGGGCTTGTAGTAAGTCTCACTCTTTACCGCATCGCCACGTAAGGCCATCACATTCTCAATACCTAGAAAATCCATATCTATCAAAAAATTCTCAGTATCTTCTTTAGAAAAACCTCCGCATAAAACGTGCGGCACTGCATCTACTTGATAGCGGTTTTGTATCGCAGCACAAATACCCACAGTACCAGGTCGCTTGCGCACCACCTTTTTCTCTAGCAACCCATCCTCACGCTCCTTATAAATGTATTCCTCACGGTGATAAGTTACATCTATAAACGGCGGCTTAAATTCCATAAGCGGATCTATATTATCAAAAATGGTATTGATATTTTGCCCTTTGAGAGGTGGCAAGATTTCAAAAGAAAAATCGGTTCTCTTCGCTGCTATTGCTTCTGCTATGTGATCTCGTACTTTTGTCATAATCTACTCTGCTATATTTGGGGTGAGCCATTTTTCCGCTTTCGCGAAAGCAATATTCTTGCGGCTCGCATAGTCCTTTACTTGATCTTCTTTTATTTTCCCTAGCCCAAAATACCTTGCCTCTGGATGCCCGAAATAATACCCACTCACACTTGCCGCCGGCCACATCGCCAAACTTTCGGTAAGGGTAACACCTATGGACTCTTCCACGCCAAGCAACTTCCAGATAGTCTCTTTCTCCAAATGATCTGGACAAGCAGGGTAACCTGGCGCTGGCCGTATTCCTTGGTATTTTTCTTTAATTAAATCTGTATTTGCTAGTGCTTCTCTGATGGCATACCCCCAGTGTTTTGTGCGTACTTCCTTATGTAGATATTCGGCAAAGGCTTCTGCGAGTCTATCTGCAAGTGCTTTAATCATTATAGCGCTGTAATCATCTAGTGCATCTTCAAACTCTTTTGCCTTTCTGGCTGTTCCAAATCCTGCTGTAACACAAAAAGCTCCCATATAATCTTGCAATCCACTATCTAGAGGAGCTATAAAATCTGATAGCGCGATATTGGGCTTGCCCGCTACCTTTTTTGATTGTTGCCTAAGGGTTCTAAATATCACTGGATCCTTTACTCGCTCCTGATTTACTACAATATCATCTTGGTTATTTGCATTTGCTTTAAAAAGTCCAAAAGTCGCTTTGGCAGTGAGCCATTTTTCGGCAATGATTTGTTTGAGCATTTGTTGTGCATCGGCAAATAGTTCGCTGGCTTGTGTTCCTACCACCTCATTTGTTAAAATCTCTGGGTACCTACCGTGCAAATCCCAACTCCTGAAAAATGGACTCCAGTCTATATAAGACACCAGTTCGTTGAGATCTAAATGTTCAATCACCTGTACACCTAGTTCTTTTGGAGCGACAATATCTTCGGCTTTGAAATCTATTTTTAATTTATTTGCTCTCGCCTGCTCAATCGTTACGTATTCCTTAATGCGTTGTCTTGAGTTAAAATTTTCGCGAAAGCGTGCATATTCCTCTTTCAATTCATTTTTAAAAAGAACACTTGTATCCTTCTGTAACAAATCACCCACAATAGTCACCGCCCTGCTGGCATCGTTTACGTGCACAACGGCACTCTCATAATGCGTGTCAATTTTTACAGCGGTGTGTGCCTTGCTTGTGGTTGCACCACCTATCAAAACTGGGATTTTGATATCTTGTCTTGCTAGCTCTTTGGCTAGATAAACCATCTCATCAAGGCTAGGTGTAATTAAACCACTTAGACCTATGATGTCTGCATTTTCGGCAAGGGCGGTGGTTATGATTTTTTCTGGTGGCACCATCACACCTAGGTCTATAATCTCATAATTATTGCACGCTAGCACAACGCTCACGATGTTTTTACCTATGTCGTGCACATCTCCTTTTACGGTTGCCATAACAATTTTACCCGCACTCTGACTCGCGGCTTGGGTACCGTTTCTCAGCTTCTCTTCTTCTATGTATGGCAATAAATAAGCAACGGCTTTTTTCATCACTCTGGCAGATTTTACTACTTGAGGTAAAAACATCTTCCCACTTCCAAAAAGGTCTCCCACCATATTCATACCCGTCATCAAGTGACCTTCTATCACTTTAATTGGAGCATCTACAGCTTGTCTGGCCTCTTCTACATCTTGCAGAATATAGGCATCTATTCCTTTTACCAGTGCTCTGGTGATACGGCTCTGCACATCTTCTGTTCGCCAGGCTTCGGTTTCTTTTTGTATAGATTCTTTTTGACCTACGGTCTCTGCAAATGTGAGTAGGCGCTCTGTTGCATCATCTCTTCTATTGAGTATTACATCTTCTACAAGCTCTAGTAAATCTGCTGGAATATCATCATACACCTCCAGCAAGGCGGGATTAACGATACCCATATTCATCCCTGCATCAATAGCGTGATACAAAAACACCGAGTGCATCGCCTCGCGCACGGCATTATTTCCTCTAAAACTAAAAGACACATTACTTACACCACCACTCACACTACAATGAGGTAAATTATTTTTTACCCATCGCGTGCTCTCTATAAAGTCTAATGCATTGCGTTTATGCTCATCCATACCCGTCGCCACAGGAAAAATATTAAGATCAAAAATGATATCTTCTGGCGGGAAGTTTACCTCATTAACTAAAATCTCGTAGCTGCGCTTTGCAATCTCAATGCGACGCTCATAGGTATCTGCCTGACCCACCTCATCAAAAGCCATTACAATCACAGCGGCACCATAACGTTTTATAGCCTTTGCTTGCTGTATAAAAATGGATGCTCCTTCTTTTAAAGAAATAGAGTTTACAACACATTTACCTTGTACTACCTGCAAGCCAGCTTCTATAATCTCCCATTTTGAACTATCTATCATAATGGGCACTCTCGCGATATCTGGCTCTGCAATCACAAGATTTAAAAAGGTAACCATTGCCTCCTTGCCATCTATGAGACCGTCATCCATATTAATATCGATGATCTGTGCGCCGTTTTCTACTTGATCTCTAGCGACAGAAAGTGCTTCTTCAAATTGTCGCTCTTTAATGAGTCTCAAAAACTTTCTTGACCCCGCAACATTAGTACGTTCTCCTACATTTATAAAATTACTTTCTGGAGTAATTACCAGAGGCTCAAGGCCAGAAAGTCGCATATATCTAGGAGTCACATTCATTATAGCTTACATTTTCTAGGGGTTACATTTGCTACTAGTTGAGCAATGGCTTTAATGTGTGCAGGTGTGGTGCCACAGCAGCCACCCACAATATTTACAAGGTTTTTATCTATGTATTTTTTAATCTGCGTTGCCATTTGCTCTGGTGTTTCATCATACTCCCCAAAGGCATTAGGCAATCCCGCATTAGGATGTGCAGAAACACCCACCTCTGTTTTACTTGCTATGGCTTCTAGATGTGGCTGCAGCTGACTAGCACCTAGCGCACAGTTAAAACCAACAGACAACAGCGGAATATGAGATACTGAAATTAAAAATGCCTCTGCCGTTTGCCCAGAAAGCGTTCTACCAGAGGCGTCTGTTATGGTGCCAGAAATCATTACTGGCGTGTCTATTGCTCGCTCCTCTTTTACCTGATCTATCGCAAAGAGCGCAGCCTTTGCATTGAGCGTGTCAAACACAGTTTCTACCAGCAGCAAATCCACACCACCGTCTAGCAAGGCTTCTACTTGCTGCTTATAAGCAACTCTAAGTTCTTCAAAACTTACCGCACGATACCCCGGGTCATTTACATCTGGCGACATACTCGCCGTCTTGTTTGTAGGGCCTATGCTTCCTGCTACAAATCGTGGTTTGTGAGGTTCTTTTGCGGTTATGGATTGAGCGACATTTTTGGCAATTTTCGCGGAAGCGTAATTCAAATCATACACATACTCCTCCATCTCATAATCTGCCATTGCGATGGTGGTACTCGAGAAGGTATTAGTCTCCACAATATCTGCTCCCGCATTAAAATACTTGCGGTGCACCTCTGCAATTGCGGCAGGCTGCGTGAGTGACAGTAAATCATTATTACCTTTTACAGACCGATGAAAATCTTTAAAGCGCTCTCCTCTAAAATCTTCTTCACTAAAATTATATGCCTGTAGCATCGTACCCATCGCCCCATCTAGCACGAGGATACGCTCCTTTAGTGCCTTTGTAATTGCCGTGCTCATAACTAATTAAGGCTTGTCGTGATTTTTAAAATATCACTCAGCACTCCTCTTGCTGTCACTGCCTTTCCTGCGCCAGCTCCTTGTATCACCAGCGGGTGATCACCGTAGGAGTCTGTATAAATTTCAAAAACAGCATCCGCACCTTGAGTTTGTCCCAGCGCTGTGTGCTTAGACTCTTGGACTAGTTTTACTTCAAGCTGTTGTGTTTTTAAATCTAACTCACCTACGTGTCTCAACACTTCATTTGCTCCTAGTTGGGATTTACTTTTCTCAAAAATGGCATCAAGGGTTTTTACGCTTTCGCGAAACTGAGGTAAGGTAGTGGTACCATTTAAAGCTTTAGGCACTAGTGATTGTACTTTTACATCGTCAAACTCTTTTGTGAGTCCTACCTCTCTCCCTAAAATCAAGAGCTTGCGTGCCACATCTTTACCAGATAGATCTTCTCTAGCATCGGGCTCAGTGAGTCCCAACGCATCTGCCTCAAGTAATATGTCTGAAAAACTCTTATCCTCTGCCGAAAAGGTGTTAAACAAATAACTAAGAGAGCCAGAAAATATGCCTCGTACCTTATGTATTTCTTCACCACTATCGTATAAACTTTTTATAGTCTCAATGATAGGCAATCCTGCTCCTACATTTGTTTCATATAAGAACTTCTTGTTGTGCTGTTTTAAAGATGTACGCAGGGTTTTATAAAAATCATACGAGCGTGTGTTTGCAATTTTATTTGCCGTTACGATATGAAATCCATTTTCAACGAGAGATACATAGTTTTCTACAAACTGCGGACTCGCAGTGACATCTACCGCGATAAACGAGCTTTCAACATCGTGATTTGACTCTTGTTGTTGTTTTAATTTTTTCGCGTAAGCGTAAATATCATCAAGTGTGTATGGATGTGCCTGGTTCTCAAAATCTGCACTCCAGCTGCCTGTCGTCTCATTTTGAAATAATGCCAGTGTAGAGTTTGCAATACAAAAAATATTAAGTTGCTTACTAGAAGACTTTTTATTAAAATCTGTAATCTGTGTGATGAGCGTGCTCCCCACATTACCTATACCAAAAATGGCGATGTTTATTTGTGACATAATTGTGTTGAAAAAATGGGTTTTACAAAGCTTGATAACTGCTCATATTCTATTAAAAAGGCATCGTGACCGTGTATGGATTTAATCTCATCATAGGTAGATGAGACACCCATCTCTTGTAATTGCAAGTGGGTCTCATACATCTCATCTGCTAGAAAAAGTCCGTCTGTATCTATAGCTACTTGATGCACGGTACCGGTAAAGTCACACAGGGACTCTTTAAAATCTTTGCTTCCTTGTGTAATATCTGCACTAAGCAATAACTGATTCATAAGCCTATATGCCGATAGCGAAAAACGTTCTGAGAGCTTTATGCCGTGGTGATTAAGCCAGCTTTGTGTATTATATAATTGCTCATCGCGCTTACTGCGATTAAACTTCTCTTTAAAAGAAGCTGGTGTGCGATAAAAGGTCATTGCGTGCATACGCGCATCTGCTACGGGCTGGCTAGAATGGGTAAGCAAGCTGTCTTGTATATGACATTGTGCTATCACCCAGTCTGTCGCTTTCCAGTCTGTCGCAATGGGTATTAAATGTTTTATAAGTTTTGGCTGTTGGCTTGCGAGCTCCCAGGCTATCTGCCCTCCTAAGGAACCACCTACAACGGCAAAAAGTGATGTTATGTTAAGATGCTGTAGCACCTCCCCGTGTATGCGTGCGATGTCATAATTTGTAAACTCTTTATACGCTGTAATGCGCTGCGTGCTTGCGTGGCCATTACCTGGTATATCTATAGATAGTATGGTGTAGCAACCTGTATCTATAGCTTTTTCTTTACCTATCAAATCACTCCACCAGCCTTTGTCTCCAGTTATGGTAGAGTTACCCGTGAGCGCGTGATTAACCAGTACTACAGGAGCTGTACCTAGTACCTGACCCGCCAGCTGGTATGACACTTCGAGATCACAATGATAACCAGAATGTGTGGTAAAAGATGATATGGATACGATGTTAAGCATAAATATTGCAGTTTAAGATGGGGCGAAAGGCTACTTATTGTAAAAAAGCTCCAACTAGCTCTGGCAAAAAAGCTAGCTGGAGCATCACAATTAATTACACTAAAACAGTTTTATCTACGCGCGCAAAAGCCGCTACGAGATCTTCTTTAAGATCTTCTATATTTTCAAGACCAACAGAAAGACGTACGAGATCTTTAGTTACTCCAGTTGCCTCTTGCTCTTGGTCTGAGAGTTGCTGGTGTGTGGTGCTCGCTGGGTGTATAATGAGTGATTTACTATCACCTATATTTGCGAGTAGTGAGAAAAGCTTAGTCTCGTTTGCAATAGTTTTTGCACTTTCAAAACCACCTTTTATACCAAAGGTGACAATCCCACTCTGCCCCTTAGGCAAGTATTGCTTTACAAGATCATTGTACTTACTTGACTCAAGACCTGGATAATTTACCCACGCCACCTCATCACGAGTTTCTAGCCACTGCGCAAGTGCAAGTGCATTTTGCGAGTGCTTTTGCAATCTAATTTCTAGTGTTTCTAGCCCTTGTAATATTTGGAATGCATTAAATGGGCTCAATGCCGCACCGTGATCTCTCAATCCTTCTATGCGCACCTTTGCAATAAAGGCTGCCTCTGCAAGTGCATCGTGGTATACTAAGCCGTGGTAACCTGCAGATGGCTCTGTAAACTCAGGAAATTTACCATTACTCCAATCAAATTTTCCTGCATCTATAATCACTCCGCCTAGTGCGGTACCATTACCGTTTATGTATTTTGTAAGTGAGTGAATCACGATATCTGCCCCGTGCTCTATTGGGTTAAGAAGCGCTGGAGTTGCCACCGTGTTATCTACAATGAAAGGGACTTTGTGCGCTTTCGCGAAAGCGGAAATACCTTTTAAATCTAATACATCCAGTTTAGGATTGCCTAGTGACTCCACAAAGAAGGCACGGGTATTTTCTTGTGCTGCGTTTTTAAAATTTTCTGGATCTGAAGGATCTACAAAAGTGGTTGTAATCCCAAAACGAGGAAGCGTCACACTTAGTAAATTATACGTTCCTCCATAGAGACTACTTGAGGCTACTACGTGGTCCCCTTGCTTTAAGAGTGTAAGTAGCGTGGTGTTAATTGCCGCAGTACCAGAGGCTGTTACAACAGCTGCTAGCCCTCCTTCTATCTCTGTGAGGCGCTTCTCTAGCACATCATTTGTAGGGTTATTAAGGCGTGTGTAGATAAAACCTGGCTCAGAGAGGTTAAAAAGGTTTGCTGCGTGGTCTGCATCATTAAAAACGTAGGCAGTGCTCTGGTAAATAGGCACGGCTCTTGTTCCTCCGTTTGCTGCATAATCGTGTCCTGCGTGCAACGCTTTGGTTGCTAATTTTTGTGTACTCATTTTTCTTTTTTTTGAGTTTAATAGATTCCCTCTCACCTTGTGTGAAAGGATTAAAAACAAAAGCCAAACGTCTCTTAAACCTTTTTACAGGCTCTCAAGATTTTTAAGAAAAATATTATAAGAAAAAACATAAGCACGTACCTGAGCGGTACTGCTCGATGTTATCTATCCTCAAGATTCGGTAATGAGCGACTCTTGGGTAGAATGTAGCACCTTCTTTCTAAGTGAAAGGGTTGCTAAGGCTTCATAGGGTCATTCCCTCAGCCTTTCTTGATAACATTTCAATAAGTTGTTGAACTTTGTGAGCACAAATATTGTAAAAACAATTTTACAAAAACAAACTTTTTAGAATAATTTTCTAAATAAAGTTATGTTAAATTCAATTAAACAAAAATTAAACTATATTCAATCTATATATAAAACTATTTTTCTAATCTCTCCATAAAAGCAGAAAATAGGTCTTAGAAAATTTTCACAAAAAAATAACATTACCCTACCAGATTGGTAGGGTAATAGATTATTTATATCATTAAAGTTTCTTTACTTTTGTCCCCATAATAACGAGGACAGATTTGACTGCTTGCAACCTCAAAAAAAAATGGCTAAAATCAAACACAAGACTTTAACATTTCTTGTGTTATGTTTCTACCCAGCACTCGTCAAATCTACTTCTTGACAAAAAATTAAAAAATGGCTTATTTATTTACCTCAGAATCTGTTTCTGAAGGACACCCTGATAAAATTGCAGATCAGATTTCTGACGCACTTATCGATAACTTTCTTGCTTTTGACACGCAGTCTAAAGTTGCTTGCGAGACCCTAGTTACAACTGGGCAGGTAGTTCTTGCAGGAGAAGTAAAGTCTAATGCATACCTAGATGTTCAAAAAATTGCCCGTGAGACTATTAATAAAATAGGATACACAAAGGGTGAGTATATGTTTGACGGTAACTCTTGTGGTGTACTGTCTGCCATACACGAGCAGTCTGATGATATAAATCGTGGTGTAGACCGCGAGAGCAAAGAAGAGCAAGGTGCAGGAGACCAAGGTATGATGTTTGGCTATGCGACTAAGGAAACTGAAAACTATATGCCACTAGCTCTCGAGCTATCACATAGATTACTCATTGAACTAGGTAAACTACGCCGTGAGGATGATGAGATTACTTACCTACGTCCAGATGCCAAAGCACAAGTTACTATTGAGTATAGTGATGATAATGTGCCGCAACGCATTGAAGCGATTGTGGTGTCTACACAACACGACGACTTTGATGAAGATGAAGCAATGCTAGGTCGCATACGTGGTGACATAAAAGATATTCTTATACCTCGCGTAGTAGGAATGCTACCAGAAAATATCGCTGCGCTCTTTAATGATGATATTAAGTATCACATCAACCCAACGGGCAAGTTTGTGATAGGTGGACCTCACGGAGACACAGGTCTTACAGGTCGTAAAATTATAGTAGATACGTACGGTGGTAAAGGAGCTCACGGTGGTGGTGCTTTTTCTGGAAAAGACCCATCAAAGGTAGACCGCTCTGCAGCTTATGCAACGCGTCACATAGCAAAAAACCTAGTAGCTGCCGGAGTAGCAGATGAGATACTTGTACAAGTATCTTATGCAATAGGTGTTGTTGAGCCTATGGGAATCTTTGTAGATACCTACGGCTCATCAAATGTGTCGCTATCTGATGGTGAGATTGCTCAAAAGGTAACCGAACTTTTTGATATGAGACCAGCTGCAATAGAAAGCAGATTAAAACTGCGCTCTCCTATATACAGCGAGACTGCAGCATATGGACATATGGGACGTACAAACGAAGTGGTAACAAAAACTTTTGAAAGCTTTGACGGTAAGAAAAAGGAAGTTGAAGTAGAACTCTTTACTTGGGAAAAACTTGATTATGTTGAGAAAGTAAAAGAAGCTTTTAATCTATAGTCTATCGGTATAGATAGTAAAAAAGGGAGCCACTAGGCTCCCTTTTTTTGTTTTGTAAGTTATCACTCATATGTGCTCAATGTAATGCGATTTCCTGACAGGCTCGAAATGACGACTGATTTCCAATTACAATTACCTAGTCTTCTTACTGTTATGTGATTTATCGGCAGGCTCGAAATGACAAAAATGTAGTTACTCAAATATGATTTTATCAACTTCGATCTCAAAATCTGTTGCGGCTTTTGTATTTGAAATTAATCCTATGCGTATAATATCTGCGAGATCTTCTTTATCGGGCTGCCCTTCCATAGGCTGTCCTAATCTGTAGGTGCCAAAATTTGCTAGATTATAGGTTACGGTTTTCCACTCCCCTTGAGTGATGGGTAGGTTTATTTTATAATTCGGTCTCCAGAATCTTTTATACTTATTGAGCGTGAGCCCAAAATCTTGCCCTGTAGATTTATATCGTACAGTCACGGTTGTATAACTGGACAAATCGTACGACTGGTAAGGAGTTCTCAAGGATGCAAAACCACCATTATTCTCCAGACTTACGCTTCCGCGAAAGATGATACTTTCCTTAGTTTGCTCAATACTACCCGTAGATAATCCTCCCATTACTCCATCAAGCACGACAAACCAGTCATCACAAGTGTTGCAAGTAGTTCCAAAATCAAAAGAGAGCGGTGTCGTGTTCATAGTAGTTGTGATCAGTAAGGCTAAGAGATACTTCATAGCTTTTTTCTTTAAAGTTACGCTTTCGCGAAAGCGTAAACCTTATACTTACCACATTTTTAACACTACTCGGCAAGTGTCATTTTCTTCTTAAAACGACGATCAATAAGAAATTGAACAACAAAAAGAAAGACAAAAATCACTCGAGCAAACATTGGGAACACCATTGTACAGAGCGCGGCAAGAACCCAAATTATTAAAACATTTATAGCCCTTGCACGGTACCAGCGATACAGTACTCTGGTAAAACCTGTTTTCTTGTTTTCTGAGTAATACACATAGCGCGTCATAATTAAGTTAAAAACACCTATAACCGCAAGATTGATACAATAAAACATAAAAGGACCTGGGTAATCAAACCCATTTACATACATCGCTGTTGAGAATGGAAGTAAGACGATGGTGAGCAAGAAAAATATATTAATCCACAGTAGCTTACCTGTTACAACACTTACAAATTTCATTAACTTAATGTGACCTATCCAATATAATGCACTCACTAAAAAACTCACCACTAGACCTATGAAATCTGGTATTCTGTTAGCAAGCACGGCTCCAAAAGACAACTTATTAAGTGTAGCAATACTTGGGACACCTACCTCTAGAATGAGAAGTGTCATTACAATAGAAAATACAGCATCTGAAAAGTTTACTACGCGAGCTTTATCATAAGTTTCTTGTATCATTTTTCTAAAGTAATTAAAAAAAGTAAAAGCGACCTCATAAAGAATGAAGTCGCTTTTAAAAAGTGTTTCTTGTAGTTATGCTACAAACTATACTGTACTGTGAACATTACAATACGAGGCTGCACAAAATACTCTGTATTTGAGATGGTAAAATCATTTACACTATTTGTACTTATCACATCTACATCGAGTAAGTTTGTGGCTTGTATTCTAAACTCCCACTTACTTTCTGGTTTTTTATAGTACAGATTTGCTTCTAAGAAAGAATATCTGTTTTCTATCTCAGTACTATCGTCATTATCGTCATAGTTGTACAAGCTCCAGTCTGCAGCAATTGTAAATCCTTTACCAAAACTCCACTCTGCATTTGCAAATGGTCTATTTGTAAAGAAGGTTCTATCTGTCACCCCGTTATCTGAGTTTGTGCTCGTAAAGTTATAACCTATTTCAAAATTGGGACCTTCTTTAAAATTAGTCTCTGCACTCGTTGTATAGTTTTGGGTTAAGTTCTTTGTATTACGATCTTCTGTATTTACAATGTTGTTGAGATCACTGTAGCTACCTCTTGCGCTTGCGTTAAACTTCCATTTTTTAAAACGTTTTGAGAGGCGCGCATTTGCACTTAACGTCTGGTCTGCAAAATTTGTATTATTTACAGGTCTTGATATTCTGTTTATCCCTATAAAGTCACCGGCCGTCTTAATAGGATCTACACGACGGCTATAATTAACACCCCCAAAAAGACTCGTAAAGTTGAACATACTGAAGCTAAAGTAATTTAAACTCACGTCGTGATAGATGGCATTTTCTATATCTCGATTACCTCTAAAGAGGCTGTTGTAGTTATTAAACAACAAGCCTTCGGCAAAGTTATTTACGTCTGTATACTGGGCAGTCATCTGGTAATTAAAACGCAAGCTTTTACCTTGAGAAAACTCAACTACAGTATATAAGTCTGGTAGCACCATCCACTCACTATCTTCTGTTGTGCTCCCTAGTTGTGTACTCTTAGTAGTATAATTATGTAGTGTAAGCCCTGGTGTGATTGTAAATATGCCAGTCTTTATTTTATAATGAAGACCTAAAAACACATCACTGAAATTAAAGCGCACATCATTACCTATAGGTGTACCATCTTCTGTCTCGTTGAGATCTTGACTGCTACCGTTTTCTAAAATTTCAAATAAATTAGAATTAAAGTCTTGACGGCTCAAAGTGGTTCCTAGTGTAAAGTTGAGATTACTTTTATTATTAAGAACATAGTAGTAATCTATCTTTGCGTCAAGCTTGTTTGAGATGACGCTTTTATTTTGATTAATATCAAAAAGCCCGTCTGCTCCTGCTGTAAAATCTATGGCCTCAAAAGGATTATCTGGATCATCTGGGTTAGGAGACGTAAAAGGCTCTTGAGATAATAACGCACTATAAAATGGATTTTCATCCTGATATAAATGCTGGAAGGTACCAGAGAATATGTTATTCTCATCTAGCGTATAATAAACGTTTGCATTTTGATTTATAGAAAATGGTTCATTCTCCTTATTCTGGTCTACAACGTCTGTAGTGGTCTCTCCATCTTGCGTAATAATACTTGCGCCATCAGAAAATTCTGTTTGTTTTGACTTTTTAAGCAGTACATCATAATCTACCTGCAGGCTAGCATTAGGTTTAAACTTTGAGCTTAATTTTGCCATACCAAGCTGGTTGCGCTGGTCTGTCACTTCATTAAACCCTTGAGTAAAGCCCTGATTGATAAATGTGTTGAGAGAGTTATTTACAAAGTTGGTTTTATTATCGCTTAGTAGCGCAAAGCCACTAAGGTCCCACTTAGGTGAGGCTGCATAGGTGAAATTTGCTGCTACAAAATTAGACTCAATCTCATTTGCTCTATTATTTTGAGTAGTCAAAAAGCCTAAACCGCTATCGCTTACATTAAATCCAGTACCACCTCGTCTATTAAACCCTCTAAAACCACCTGTAAAGTTGAAATAATCACGAAAAGTAAAAGGAACATCTCCCGTATTATTAAAGTTAGATATAACATTAATACTTCCCTTAGGGCTGTAATAAAACAGTTTTGCCTTACCCAAATAGCGCGTTTTCTCACCATCACCTAGACCGGCAGTCACATCACCAAACCAAAAATTAGTCTTTCCTTCTTTAAGTCTTAAGTTTATCGCGACATTATCTTGGTCATTACCCAAGCCTCGCATCTGGTCTACTTCATTATAGTTTTTAAGTACTTCTACTTTTTTAAGTGCATCTGCAGGGATATTTTTTGTTGCTAGCTTAGAGTCTCCGTCAAAAAACTCCTTCCCCTCTATCATCACCTTGCTTACGACCTGTCCTTCTACCTCAATCTCACCATCATCATTTACCTCAACACCCGGTAATTTTTTAAGTACATCGCCTAGCTTGCGTTCTGTACCATTTGTAAAACTGTCTGTGTTATAAACAATGGTATCGCCTTTTATAGTAACCGGCATCTCATAGACAAGCTCTACATTATCAAGCTGATTTGGGTCCTCTTTAAGTACAAAATCTTTAACTACCTCATCTGCATCTTGGGCAGGTGTAAACTCTTCTAGTATAGACTGTAATCCCAAGTAACTAACTTTAAGATCATAAGTAACACCCGTAGCAAGATCCAGCTTATATCTACCAGATTGATCTGTAATACCGTAAGACTCTAAGGTACCTTCAACTTTGTTTGTAGCAATAATATTTGCTAACTCAAGTGGGTTTCCTATGCTGTCTTTAACCACACCTTTAAGTGTCATACTTTGGGCAAAAATAATACTGGGCAATGCAAGCAGCACTGCCAAAAGAAGTTGGGTATTTTTCATCTTTGGATTGGTTGTTTTTTTACATCGCAACGTCCAGCAATTAAGTGTCGTTGTGTATAAAATAATTATGAAAGTTAGTCCTACGCTTTCGTACTTCGGCAGGCTTTGTATAGACTACAGCAAACTGAAAGCGATGATAGTCTTTCTAAAATCTGCCGCCGCCTTGACCACGTCTTCCTCCTCTGCCGAAACGCTCTGCCATTTCTTTTCCTTTTTCTTCAAGGATTTTTGTGTACTCCTCGCGGCTTACTTCCTTACCTTTTACAGGAGCCTCAATAGTTACAGGCTCTTTTGGGTTTAACACCACCTTTGTGCATAAAATAGTGGTATTACTTGTGCTTAACTCTAGTATTAAACCTGGTAACCCGCCAAACTCGTCTGGGCCGTGACTTGCAGGAATCATAGGTGTGTACCAAGCTACGATTTCTTCAGTCTTTGGTTCCTCTTCGGCAACGGTTCCTCCAGCCTTTTTAATAGAGTCATTTTTTTCTTGCAACTCTCTTGCTCTTCTCCCCATTCTAGACCACAGGTTGGTCTCAAGGCTGCGCGTTGCTACTGCCTTAAAAACGGGATACTGCCCTATCATCTTACTTTCTTTAACCAGCTCCCAGTTAAGGTTATTTAAGGTGTCTTTTACAAGAAAAGTTTTACCCATCATATCATTCTCACGTGCATAGTCATTACTTGCACGATTAGAATAAATACCTCCTTGTGTAAAACCACCGCCAAAACCACGGCCTCCTCCACCTTGTCCTGGAGTTTCTAACTTTGCCTCTTCCTTATAAAAAGACTCATCTTTTGTAAAGCTTAGTGTATATTCTTTTTCTAAGAAGCGCTTCATACGCTCCATCATTTGCTTTTTCTGAGCTTCGCTCATTTGCTGACCACGACGTCCAAAATTAGACATATCTACCGTGCGTTTGCTCTGGTAAGTAGCCACCCCAGTAATCTCCTGCGCAGTAACCACTGCCGAAAAAAGGAATGTGCAAATCATTAAAAAAGAAAAGGTAGCTTTACTCATATCATCTGTGTTTAAAACTTTAGACTATAAAGCTAGCTAATAGTTTAATACGGGTTAAAAATTATTTATCCCTGTATCTCAATACTGATGTGATTACCTCCCTTTTTACCTTTGGTCTGGTAACGCTCCATCATCTCTTTTGCTTTTGCTGTAGAAATTTCTTCATACTCCTCTGCACTTACTTTTTTACCTTTTGTAGGTGGTATTATGTTAAGTTTTTCGCTTGGATTGAGCACTACCTTTGTACACATCATAGCCATCTTACCGTCATTTACCTCGAGTATAAGTCCTGGTAATCCCCAGAAACGATCTGGCCCTTGCTGCACAGGTATGTCTAGCGTGTACCAGGCTGTTGTGACTTTTGTTTCTTTTGTTGGGGCAGTTTCTTCTCCATTAACCATATTAATAGTCTCCTTCTCTTCTGTAAGTGTCGCTTTAAAACAGGTGTATTGCCCTATATTTTTAATCTCTTTCTCAAGTTTCCACTCAGGCTTTTTTAAGCTGTCTTCTATAAGGAAGTCTTTTCCCATTAGATTGGTCTTATTTGTAAAGCTCTGCTCTTCTATATTATTAAACAGCTCATCATTACTAGTAGATACTTGAATTTGTATCCCGTTACTTGAAGGCGCTTGTGGCTTATCTAAGCTTGCATTTTCTTTCCACAAAGACTTTTTTCCATCAAAGGTGAGTGTGTATTCTTTTTGAAACTGCTTGCGTAGCTGTTCTTGTAAGGTCTTCTGTATATCACTAGTAATACCAGAGGTACTGTCCATCTTCATTTCTATATGACGCTGCGTTTGGTAAGTTGCCACTCCAGATACTTGTTGTGAGTACGCTTTCGCGAAAGCGCAAACCATCACAAGCACTAGTAAAGTTTTGGTTATAGATTTCATAGTATTTATGTTATTTGTTGTTCTTTTTATTTTGTTGCTCTAGCTTTTCAAGCCTAGATTTTAGTTCTAAAAAGGATGGGCTTTTTTCAAATATGCGTGCCGCTTCTGAAAGTTTTCTCTCAATGTCACTTAAGTCCTTCTTAGTGAGCCCGGCGAGTGAGGCCTGATCATCCTCATCTAGATTTATGGTAAATTTTATTTTTTTTGTGACCTTAGCATTCAGACTATCTAGAGTAACATCTTCTTTTTCGAGAGTGTAACTTATTTTCTGACTTACCTCTTCCATCTTAGTCTGTAATTTTACAATATCTGACTTTGAAAAGAACTCATTGCGTTCTACATCTTCAAGCTTTTCAGAAAGAACTGTGAGCGCCTCTTTTAGTTCTTCTTTAAATTCTTGAGACACTTCGAGCTTCAATTCTTTTTCTTGAGCAAAGGAAATACTCGTTAGTAATGTTAGAATAATTGTGATGATTGTTTTCATAATAGATTGATTTTAAAATGTTTGTTGTATTGAACAGTACAAATATGGAGAACATCTATGGCTATTTGAGTTAACAACCGTTAACGAGTGTTAAGCGATTTGGTAACAGCTAGTTAACCCACTACATTTGAACTATGCAAGAAAGACATTATAAAACCATATTGTACTTTATAAGCGCCGTCATAATATGCACACTCGCAGTGCAGATTTACTGGAATTATAAAAATTATGAGGTAGGAAGAGCACAGCTCAAACGTGATATGCAAACTAGCATTGACAATGCTGTAAGCGCTTATTATGAAGGCATCACGGCTTCTAACACTATAGGATTTCTGGGAGACAATCAAAATCTTGATTTATTTTTTAAGTCAGATAAAATGCAGAATCTAGGTAAGCGTGTAGACAGTGGTCTTACTATAAATAGTATTAAAATAGAAGAGACTAATAATGATGATAACATTATAGTTAAAGGTGCAAGCCCAACAGAACTAGACAGCATTTTTGCAAGCCGTGTTGTTAAGGTAGACACCACATATGCTCAAGAGTTTAAGCGCAACTCACCTACATCGAGCGCTCATACTACTTTTAAAGTTTTTGGCGAAAGTGAAAAAGCAGTAGAAGTACTTTCAAAAAGAATAAAAAACAACTTACTTAGCTCAGAACAGGTAACAGACTCTTCACAAACAGCATTACCAGATAGACTTGAAGCACTTACAGATCTTACAACAAGTATTGTTTTATCATTTAAAGATGATAAGATAAACGTGCCTACCCTAGATAGCCTTATTAACCTAGAGCTTACGCGAAAAAATCTAAACAACACACAATATACTATTGCTTACAACACAGCAGAAAGTGACACCATACATACACTCAATAATCACGATCTTGCTATCGTCTCTACCTCAAATTTGCTCCCTAAGAAGAGTAGTCTAGCCGTAGGTTTTAAAAATGTAGCCAGTATCGTTTTACAACGTAATTTACTGGGGATGCTCCTCTCCCTACTACTTGTAGGTGCTGTAATAGCTAGTTTACTCTATCTCCTCAAAATCATACAGGAGCAAAAGCAGCTTGCCGAGATTAAAAATGACTTTATAAGCAACATCACCCACGAGTTTAAAACCCCCATAGCCACCATAGGTGTAGCTATAGAGAGTATACAACACTTTAATGAGGCAGACAGTAAAGAGAAAACAAAAAAATATCTTGAGATGTCATCACAGCAAGTATCAAAACTCAACACGATGGTTGAGAAGCTACTTGAGACCGCCACTTTAGACAGCGAAGCTTTAGAACTTAATAAACAAGAGACTAACCTCGCTGAGCTACTTGAGCACATCACACAATCACATCAAGAAACCACAAATGGTAAAACATTAACTTTTACCACTCAAGACAGAAATATAAGTGCCTCTATAGATGTTTTTCACCTAGAAAACGCGCTAGATAATATTATAGATAACGCCATAAAATATGGCGGAGACACCATAAAAATAGCCCTTAACAGCACAAAAGAAAACATACAAATCACCATCGCAGATGGTGGTAACAAGCTTACAAAACAACAAGCTCAACACATTTTTGATAAGTTCTACAGAGTGCCAAAGGGAAATAAGCACGACGTAAAAGGTTTTGGTATAGGTCTCTACTATACAAAGACCATTATAGAAAAACACAGTGGTAATATCGCGATACAAACCCAACCCACCACTTTTAAAATCACACTGCCTTATGTCTAAAATAAATCTACTACTCGCCGAAGATGAGCCTGCGCTAGGCCAGATTGTAAAAGAGAGCCTTGAGACTAGAGACTTTATAGTCACACTATGTCCAGATGGTGAGATTGCTTTTAAAAAATTTAAACAAGACACTCCAGACATACTCGTACTTGATGTAATGATGCCTAAGATGGATGGTTTTACTCTAGCCAAAGAAGTAAGAGCTATAAATGATGAAATTCCCATTATATTTCTCACAGCAAAGTCTCAACCAGCAGATGTTGTAGAGGGGTTTAGCATAGGTGGTAATGACTACCTAAAGAAACCCTTTAGTATGGAAGAACTCATCGTGCGTATTAAAAACTTATTGAATCGCTCTGCACAACAAAAAAAGTCAGAGGTACTTAAGGTGGGTGACTACAGCTTCGACTTCCCGAGGCAAGAATTACATTACAATAATGACGTCACCCGTCTCACACATAGAGAAGCTCATCTTCTTTTTAATCTGGTAAAAAATAAGAATCAAGTGCTGGACCGTAGCCTGATCTTAAAAAAGCTATGGGGCAATGATGATTTTTTCAACGCACGTAGTATGGATGTATTTATCACAAAACTTCGCAAAAAACTCAAAGACGACCCTCAGGTTGAGATTGTAAACGTGCGTGGCTATGGTTATAAATTGCTGTGCTAGATTTATATTTAACGCAAAGTATTAGTTGCTGTGTTACGCTTTCGCGAAAGCGGGAAACTACTCCATTTTAGGCTTAGCCTGAAACATATTAATTAGAAAGAAAGTTCCAATCTTACGAGCTCTAAACTTTGCCATCTCTGCAAGGTCTCCTTCATATAATTCATCTACCGTTTGCACCCAGTGATTGAGCCACACACCAAAGTGTTGCTCATTTATAGCATAATCTTCATCTCTATCTACACGTTTGTGAGCCTGTAAAGGTCTTCCTGTAAAAATGCGCTTTTGAAACAGGTTACCTTCCCAAAAATCTGTGAGATGCTCAAAGTGATGTGGCCAGTCTGTAATGTGTTTATTGAAAATAGGTCCCAGATAAACATCACTACGTATGCGACCATAAAAAGTGGTCACCAGCTTATATACGTCTTCTCTATTTTTTATCTCTTTTCTCACATTACAAAGGTATTAACTATAACGGCTAGATTTTTGTACTTTGCTTACTAATGCATAAACTGATTTACATACTATTATTTCTTGCTTCTATCACAGTTACAAGCCAGAGCTACTCCCTAGAGAAGATCAATGAGGTCACACTAGACACAGACACCTTTATAGCTGTAGATGCTTTTAATGCATTATACCACATTAAAGGTGATATCTTATATAAGACTGATGTGCAAAATGAGTATCAATTTTCGGCATTGCAACTGGGTGCGTTAACTTCGGTAGATGTGCTCAACCCGCTTAGAATTACCTTGTTTTATGAAAGTTCAAACACAGCTGTCATTCTTGACAACACACTTAACGAGATCACACGTGTGAACTTCTCTACGATAGAAAACTTTAGAAATGTAAGCCACGTGCGTACGGCAAGTGATCGGTGGTTCTGGATTTTTAATACAGATTTACAACAGTTAGAAATTTTTGACTGGAATACTCAAAAGGTTCTTACTCAGTTTCCCCCTATGGCACATAATGCCACAGCGCTTATGAGCAACTTTAACTTTGCCTGGGTGAGTACAAAAGATGGTGTTTTTTACTACAATAATTATGGAAGTTTTATAGAGAAGATAGAAAGTCCTGAAAGCCAGCTTATGTCACAAGACAAAGGTGCTTTTATACTTTATGCAGATAAGAAGCTCTATTACAAACCTAATGATACTGCTGCTGTAGGAGTTATAGAAACATTAGATTTATCTATAAAACAGCTTTCTTTAAAAGGGGAAAGTCTCTATATTTACAGTGATAAAAAGCTCACTGCTTTCCGTCTCAAACTAGCTAAACAACCTTAACTATGCACATCGCCATCGCCGGTAATATTGGTGCCGGTAAAACGACACTGACTAAACTTCTCGCAAAACATTTTAAGTGGACTCCACAGTTTGAAGACGTGGTAGATAACCCTTACCTAGATGATTTTTATAATGAGATGGAGCGCTGGTCTTTTAACCTGCAGATTTACTTTTTAAATAGCCGTTTTAGACAATTACTAGAGATACGCGATAGCAATAAATCTATTATACAAGACCGTACTATCTATGAAGACGCATTCATATTTGCGCCTAACCTACACGCGATGGGCTTGCTTACTAATAGAGATTACAACAACTACAAGTCGCTTTTTGACCTTATGGAGAGTGTGGTAGATGCACCAGACCTTATGATTTACCTGCGTAGCTCTATCCCAAACCTTGTATCGCAAATACACAAGCGTGGCAGAGATTATGAAAACTCTATATCTATAGATTACCTAAGCCGCCTTAATGAACGCTACGAGGCGTGGATACACGGTTATGACAAAGGAAAACTTCTTATCATAGATGTAGATAATCTTGACTTTGTAGATAATCCAGAAGATCTAGGAGATATCATCAATAGAATAGATGCTGAGTTAAATGGGCTTTTCTAGAAACTAGAATTTATTATTACCCACTTAATTTCAGTTATTTACAAACACAAATGAAGCTTTTTACATCTGTAAAAAGCTTTTCTAATTGAATAAAATACTCTAGTTTTGCGCCTTGAAAAACTAACAAATATTATGAAAAATCTTAAATTTATTTTAGTCCTTGCTATTTCTGTAATGGCTATTTCTTGTGGTAATGATGATGACGGTACACCAGCGGGACCTACGCTTACTCCAGCACTTCTTGAAGGAACATATAACTTCACATTTTTTGAAAGTGAGGAGGTAATAGAACAGCAAGTAACAGGAGGGACGGCTACGACAACTATCACTGAGGTAGGTGACACCTTTGGATCATCAAACATTGTTTTTAACGCAAACGGAACTTACACTACTAGCTTCCAATACCGTTTAACAACAACTACTCAATTAGAAAACAACGACCCAGTAGAAGAAACTGAAATTATTGTCGATTCTGATACAGGTAGTTATACTGTAAACGATACAGATCAAACAATTACTTTTGACGGTGGTAACACAGGTGATGTGACTTTATTTAACAACAGCCAGTTGAGAATAGAATTTATGGATGTAGACGTAAGTACAGATAGAACATCTACAACAAATCAAGAATTTCGTTTTGAAAGACAGTAGTCACAAAGCAACTTGATAACATATAAAAACGGCTACTTTAATTAAGTAGCCGTTTTTTTTATGCTTTATGCTTATGCTATAAGACCTATAGATCTCGCGTGCTCCTCTGCAAAGGAACTCTTTTCTACTAGTACTGCCGGCGTGGTCTCATACTGTGCAAGTACACTTTTTACACGCATTACCTTTTTCTTATGTTTTACACTACGCAGATATACCGCTAGTATTTGCTCTGGATACTCCTTTGCTACTTCTAGATAAATATCTACATCGTGCTCTCCACTATCACCTATAAGCACAAACTTTAAGTCTGGATAGGTGTTTAATATATTTCTAATCTCGTGCTGCTTGTGCGGCTTTTCTGGTTTTGGAGTTTTCTCAAAAGGCCCTCTAAAATCTCTTAATAATATAGGCCCTTTCGGGAAATTTTGATTCCTCACAAAAGATTCTAGGTAGTTATATAAATTCCAAGGGCTGTTACTCACATAAAACATTGGGTTTGCATCTACTCCAGAAGTTCCTCTATGTAGCTTTTGATATAAGGAAGGAGCTCCCTCTAGCGATGTGCGCCTCCCTACATCTTTAAAAAGTGTATTTACTATCACCCTCCACTTAAGAAGCGACGCTACTCCCGTGTGTAATATCGTATCATCTATATCACTTATGACTCCATAAGAAGCATTTTCTGAAGGAATAAGCATCTCTATAGCAAACTTATTTTCTCCCATAAGCACCACATCCTTTTTTACATCATCAAAGCTCACTGTAAGCTGGAGCCATCCCTCGCTATTAGTCATCTTATCTAATCCGTGAACCTGCTCATCTATTTTAAAATATCCTTCGGCATCTGTGGTGGTATAAAAGACAGCTCCATCTGGCAAAGTCACTTTGAGTTTTGTGTGACGCAGCTCATCTGTAGCAAACTGTTTATAGGCATTTTTAAAAGCAGCAAGCACACCCTTTTTCTTTAGATCTACTCCTTCGTGCTCTAAAGCGCGCCCTATGAGGTATAAGTGATTTTTAGTTCCATAAGACTGGTACCCGTCTATTTGTATAGGATCTTGTTTTTTAGAAAAGAACATTGTACGATGTATTGGTTAGTATTACGCTTTCGCACTTCGGCAAGCTCAGTATAAACTTCAGTAAACTGAAAGCGTAAAAATAATAGCTTCATAAAAAAAGTGCACAACTATAGTAATGCACTTTTTTTTAGTAGAGATATGTCTCTATTTCTTACGCATTTTGAGGGATTCCTTTTACCTCTCCTCTAGCTGGGTAATCTTTTTTCATAATAAAATCAATCCCTCCTAAAAGATCATCAAATTGTGGTCTCGCAAATGGCATCGATTGCACTGAAGAAAAGAAAAGTGTACCATCTGGTTTAATTAAAAATAGTCCAGGCTCTGTAAAGAAGTCTGGCTCCTTATCTGAAATAGCTTCAGAAATATAAAGTCCGTACTCTCTAGCCTTTTCTAAAGACAGATTATAACCAATAGGAAGTGATGGGATATCCCAGTCTTCTCCTGCTATTTTAGCACGCTTTTCTGTGTCTGCGCTTATCGCAATCACATTAATTCCTCGCTCTGTAAATTTATCTAGTTGTGACGCTAGGTCCTCTAGTTGCGCTTTACAGACAGGACAATGTAATCCCCTATAAAAAACCACGAGCGTAAAGTTTTCTACATTTTGCTCACTTAATTTCCAGTTAGTATCATTTATTAAAGGTACTTCTAGTGAAGGTACTTTAGTCTTAGGTAGTATCATAATCTTATTTTTTTATAAAAGTACCTGAGATGAAGGTTAAAGTATATTAATGTGACAATAAAGGTTTGTTAAGAAATTCTATGACAAGCACTTCCACCTTCTTTGACTAGAGGTCATAAAAAAAGCAGCCTGATGGCTGCTCTCTTGTAATTTAATCTATTTTAGAATATGTACTATTATTTAATAGACACCTCTTCTGCAGGAACATCAGACTCTTCGTAACGCTCGATACATTTCTGAATGATAGCCTTAGCTTCGTTAACATCTCCCCATCCACCTACGTCTACTTTCTTTTCTTCAAGATCCTTATATACTTGGAAGAAGTGCTCGATTTCTTTTATTAAGTGCGGGTTACAATCAGATAAATCTGCAAGTTTACTTGCTGCAGGATCACTTACTGGCACACAGATTACTTTTTCATCTGGACCTTTCTCGTCTGCCATATGGAATACTCCAATAGGCTTTACCTCAATTACACAACCAGGAAAAGTAGGCTCTGTTACTAATACGAGTACATCAAGAGGATCACCATCTAGCGCGAGAGTTTCTGGAATAAAACCATAATCTGCTGGGTACATCATAGAAGAGAAAATCATACGATCGTAACGCATTCTCTTTAGTTTAAAATCGTACTCATACTTATTACGGCTTCCCTTAGGAATCTCTACTAATACGTCAAATGTTGTTACTTTATCTGCTGTCATAATATATTATATTTCAAATCTCATGTATTTTGATACATAAGAGATGTCTCAATTAATTCACAATATCCTTAGTGTACACTTTATTAAACAACTGCATAACAACTATTTAGTTTAAAATATATTTATTAAGGCGTGCAAAAATACGCTGAAATAGCGATTTAGCCAAATATTGGTGCATTAAGATTAGGTTAGGTGATTAAAAAAACACCCTCCCAAAAAAGCTAATAAGCTATCCTACAATAAGTCTTCCTTAAAAATAAAACCCAAAACTTCCTGTCACTCCTATCTTCCTTGCATCTGGAACAGAATTATAATTTCCTCTAAAGTTAAGGTCAATACGGAACACCTTAAAAATGTTACCCACTCCTACACTATACTCATAATAAGGCTCTACAGATGGGGCTACCATGCTCGGGGTTATTGCTGTAATAGGCTGTCCTTCTTCAAATAGTAAACTCTCAAACGCTGGGCGGTTTAAGTCAATGTTACCTTGAGAGATATTACCTATCACACCACGCACGCTTACTATCTCACGTAAATTCAAATTTTTGAGTAATGGAATACGATTAAAAATGCGGCCTCCAAAGTTGTGTTCTAGCTGTAGTGAGGCATACTCATCTGTTGTAAACTCATAAAAGTTAAGCTGGCTAAAGGTATTGAAGATTGAAAACAGCGACTGGTTACCAGGCACAGGACTTAATAGTGCTAGCGGTACCTCATCAAATGTTTTACCTATTTCTGTAGAGGCTGTTAATGTACCGAGACCTCCTATACGTATTGCCTTCCTAGCAGAAAATTGCACTTTATCATATGCAAAGTCGCTATCAAGTGTCCCTTCTAGTCCACGTGTATAACTCGCATAAAAACTAGGAAACCACTCATTAGTCACTCTACGCTCTACTCCAAAACCTGAAGTTTTCTTTCCTGGCTCCCAGATGGTGGTAAGAACCACTTCTGCTTGTTTTAACTCTCCTGTGGTCGTAGTTTGCGTATCATCTGTAAAATAGTCTAGGCTAAAAGTTTCTGAAGCCGACTCTAAAGTTCTCAGAGAGAAGTCTGCCCTTACTTGCAGGTTACGCACTACTTCTACTTCGGCTGCAATATTTGCTAGCTTGATCGAGGTAAGTTTATCGTTGGTCGCTGTATTTACTAGTGAGGATGATGCTAGATTTCTACCTAGCACGTCTCTAGAGGTTGTAAGGCTCGCTCCTATTTGCTCAACGTCTTGTCTATATCCACCAGAGACAATAAATCTACTCTTTTTATCTAGCAGCCATTTTCCTGAGATTCCAAATTTTCCTTTTTTATCCTTAAATCCGTAGGCTAGAAATCCCTCTAATCTCCACGGGTCATTCTGTGAGAAATAAGTTCTTCCTCCCGTGCGCACACGTAATCCCTCTACCTCATTAAACCCAAAGGTTGAGAATATAGGCCCGTAGTCAAAGTTAAGGCTTGGGATTTCATAGTATCCAGATGCAAGAATGGAGCCTAGATTATAAAGATTTTTAAATTTCTTTACCGTTTTTAAGGTATCAAGCATCTTATAAACCCCTAGCTCATCTTTACTAAGCGCCTCTTTTCTATTTTCTTGCCAGAAGGCATCACTACGATTAAAAACGTCTTTATCGTAGTTATAAACCTGCCTGTCATAAAAGTCCTTTTCTAGCTTATTATCAAAGTTGTGATTATCGTATAGTGTCGTTCGTTTACCATACATACCTCTGGACTCCTCTTTTTCGCGCAAAGCGAAATCAGATAAAAAGTAATCTCTTGAAAGTAAGAAGGTGCTATCATTTACGATATCAAATTCTTGCTCCATGTAAATCTCTTTTACCCAGTTTACATTTGCACTTTTAGAAAGCTGCATATTGATTTCCTTAATGGCCCATGTAGAGTCATTAACCCAGAAATCTCCTTTAAAGGTAAGTTCGTTTTTACGTCTCGGGTAGTAGATAATGTTATAACACCACTTATTGTTGATATAAGCGCTATCTGCAAGTACATAGTTATAGGTTTGGATACCTGTACGAGAAATTGGACTTGTAAAACTCTTGTCAAAAAACTGTAGGTAGTTATCATAGATGTCATAGTCACTATATAGACTTTTTACAAAACCTATGATAGTTTGATTCTCACTAAAACCACTGTTTTTATTACCTTCTAGAATCTCCTTTTCCTTATTAATCTCATTATCCCCATACACTTTTGAAAATGCCTCGTTTACAAAAATAGGCAGGTAGGTTTTTCCAGTAATACGGCTTGTGTCTGTCTGCTCAAAGATGAACTCCATCCCTCTAAAGATGCGGCTATTAATAAGCGCACTATCAATCGTATTAAGATCAAACTCTAGCTTTTCATACTTATCATAAGCATATTGCTTGTACTGTTTTAATCCGTTCTGGCGTTTATTTGCCCATATTTTACGAAGAATATCTACCGCTGGGTTATTCTTCTTATCTGTTTTTCCAGTAAATATGACTACTTCATCAAGCGATCCTGCCTCTTCCTCTAAGACTACTTTCATCTCATAATTTACCTTCTCACTTAAGTCTATCACCTTGTTTGAAAAACCTATAAATGAAAAACGCACTTGATCCCATGTTTGTTCAGACTCAAGATAAAAACGCCCATCTTCATTAGTTATAGTACCCTCATTAGACCCTACAAATATGACATTTACAAAAGGTAAGCCGTTACCATCTGCGTCAAAAATCTCACCACTCACTTTAGTTTGACTAAACAAATTTGCTACGCAAAATATGCTAGCGATGATGAGAAAAAAATTATACTTCATGTTAAACAATCTATGTTGATAGCCTATTAATTGGGGACACCATTATTTAAAACTATGTACCATCAAATCTTTGACAGTACATTTATCACAACCTTACTCAAAGGTGAAATAAATTAAAAAATCCCTTCCAGTTATGAAAGGGATTAAATCTTATTCCGCTTTCGCGAAAATATTATTTATACATCACCTTTCTAACCGCATTTACCACGTCGTCGCTGTTAGGCAACCACTCTTTAAGTAATACTGGTGAGTATGGTGCAGGTGTATCTGCTGTATTTATACGTTGTATAGGAGCATCTAAGTGATCAAAACAATGCGCTTGTACTTGATATGTAATTTCTGTCGAAACGTTTCCAAAAGGCCAAGCCTCTTCAAGAATCACAAGTCTGTTTGTTTTTCTTACAGATTCAAAAATAGCTTCCTTATCTAAAGGTCTTACAGTACGTAAATCAATAATCTCACAAGAAATCCCTTCCTCTGCAAGTTGATCTGCCGCTTTGTAAGCTTCCTTAATAATCTTTCCAAAAGAAACGATTGTTACATCTTTCCCTTCACGCTTAACATCTGCAACACCTATAGGTAATACATATTCTCCATCAGGCACTTCTCCTTTATCACCATACATTTGCTCAGACTCCATGAAAATTACAGGGTCGTTATCACGTATTGCTGCTTTTAAAAGCCCTTTTGCATCATAAGGATTAGAAGGTACTACCACCTTAAGACCTGGTGTGTTTGCAAACCAGTTTTCAAAAGCTTGAGAGTGTGTTGCCCCCAGTTGCCCTGCAGATCCCGTAGGACCACGAAAAACTATAGGACATGGAAACTGGCCTCCAGACATTTGTCTAATTTTGGCAGCGTTATTTATAATCTGATCAATACCTACCAGTGAGAAGTTAAACGTCATATACTCAACAATAGGACGCAGTCCTGTCATTGTGCTTCCTACACCTATTCCTCCAAAACCAAGCTCTGCAATAGGAGTATCAATAACCCTATCTGCTCCAAACTCGTCTAGCATTCCCTTTGACGCCTTATAAGCTCCATTATATTCTGCTACCTCTTCACCCATTAAATAAACAGACTGATCACGGCGCATTTCTTCGCTCATTGCCTCACAAATGGCTTCTCTAAACTGGATTGTTCTCATAATTTATAAACCGCTCCGGCGGAAATTTAATCAAGGTTCCTCATAACATAGAGAATTACCTTATTAATATTGTCTTCTTTAACAATCACAAAAATAAGCAATTCCAAAACCTCAATAAATTACATTTTTGTAAAATTTTACTATGCACGCACAGTAAATTATACTTTTTTATGTTATTTTTGTTACGAAAACGAAATAGTTTAGGATTACGCTTTCGCGAAAGCGTACCTTTATATAAAATATAAATTCTATGAAAATATTAGTGTGCATCAGTCACGTACCTGATACGACATCAAAAATCAACTTCACAGACGGAGATACAAAATTTGATACTAACGGTGTTCAATTTGTAATCAACCCTAACGATGAGTTTGGATTGACACGTGCTATGTGGTTTAAAGAAAAGCAAGGAGCCTCTGTAGACGTAATTAACGTAGGAGGACCAGAAACAGAACCTACATTGCGTAAAGCACTTGCAATAGGGGCAGATACTGCCATCCGTGTAAATGCTGAGGCAAAAGACGGTTTTCAAGTTGCAAAGGAGCTTGCAAAAGTTGTTCAAGATGGAGGTTACGATCTAGTTATTGCTGGACGTGAGTCTATTGACTACAACGGTGGTATGGTACCTGGAATGCTTGCTGGAATTACAGGAGCAAACTTTGTAAACACATGTATTTCTTTAGATATAGATGGCACAACTGCTACAGCGACTAGAGAAATAGATGGTGGAAAAGAAACAGTAAAGACTTCGCTTCCTCTAGTAATAGGAGGTCAAAAAGGTCTTGTAGAAGAAAGCGACCTACGTATTCCTAACATGAGAGGAATCATGATGGCTCGTAAAAAACCATTAAATGTGGTAGAACCTTCTGGAGCTGGGACTGAAACTAACACAGTTTCTTTTGAAAAACCTGCACCTAAAGGAGCTGTTAAGCTTGTAGAAACAGTAGATGAGCTAATCAACCTGTTACATAACGAAGCAAAAGCTATCTAAGTTATCTTATCGTAAGATAGGAGACTTTTTAATCTAATAATAATCCCAAAAAGCAAAACCTCGCGTTCGGCTATTTGGAAATTCTTATAAATATGTCAGTTTTAGTATATACAGAATCAGAAAACGGAGTGTTTAAGAAGGCATCATTAGAAGTTGCTTCTTATGCCAAAGGAATTGCAGATATGATGGGAACATCTGTTACTGCAGTTGCCGTAAATGGTGGAGATACTGCACCATTAGGAACTTATGGAGTAGATAAAGTTCTCAATATAAAAGACGCAAAGCTAGATGCATTTAATGCTGCAGCTTATGCAAAAGGAATCGCAGCTGCTGCAAAGGCAGAAGGTGCTCAAGTGGTAGTTCTTACTCAAAGTGCAAATGCTAAGTACCTTGCTCCTCTTCTAGCAGTAGCGCTAGATGCAGGATATGCATCAAATGTAGTATCACTTCCAGAAAGTGCTTCTCCATTTACAGTAAAGCGTACAGCATTTACAAACAAAGCTTTTAGTAATACAGAAATCTCTACTGAAATTAAAATTGTAGGACTAGGGCAAAACGCTTACGGCCTTAAAGAAGCTTCTGGAGCAGCTGCAACAGAAGATTTTTCTCCAGAATTAGGAGATTTTGGTGTAGAAGTACAATCTGTAGACAAAGCAACAGATAAAGTAGCTATCGCAGATGCAGAAGTTGTAGTTTCAGCAGGTCGCGGACTTAAAGGACCAGAAAACTGGGGAATGATAGAAGAAATGGCAGATATCCTTGGAGCGGCTACAGCTTGTTCTAAGCCTGTGTCAGATCTAGGATGGAGACCTCACGGTGAGCACGTAGGACAAACTGGTAAGCCAGTAGCTTCTAACTTGTATATCGCTATAGGAATCTCTGGAGCAATACAGCACCTAGCAGGAATTAACTCTTCAAAAGTAAAAGTAGTAATCAACAACGACCCAGAAGCTCCTTTCTTTAAAGCAGCAGATTATGGTATCGTAGGTGATGCTTTTGAAGTTGTACCAGAACTTAACGAAAAATTAAGAGCGTTTAAGGCTGCAAATAGCTAAGCAATCACTCTTTAAAACAAAAAATGAGCTTAAATATTTCTTTAAGCTCATTTTTATTTACCACCTTTTACACTGTAAATCTGATAGATAGCGGCATTTTTTGAACCATCAACTCTAGAGAGATAAACTTCTTCACTTATGCAGCCTTTTTCCTATTTTTGCAACTTATGAGCTTAGTGCGTTTAAATATAAAAGGAATATCCTACAGCCAGACTCAGAATGGAGCATATGCTTTGATTCTAACTGAGCAGGGAGGAGAGCGTAAATTACCTATAGTTATAGGAGCCTTTGAGGCACAATCTATTGCAATCGCTTTAGAAAAGGAGATTAAACCACCTCGACCGCTCACACATGATTTGTTTAAGAACTTTGCAGATCGCTTTGATGTCATTATTAAACAAGTAATTATACACAAGCTTGTAGATGGCGTTTTTTACTCTAGCATTATATGCGAGCGTGATAACATTGAAGAAATAATTGATGCTCGTACTAGTGACGCTATATCGCTAGCACTACGTTTTCAAGCGCCTATTTTTACTTACAAAAACATTTTAGACAAAGCAGGGATTTTCTTGAAAGGAAATACAAACCCTGAGGAGTTTACAGAAGATGACGAAATCCTAATGGATGAAATCTTACTAGAAGACGAGACATCTTCTAGTGATAGTGATTACAATAAGTTATCACTGCAAGACTTACACAATAAACTTGATCAAGCTGTAAATAGCGAAGACTATGAAACAGCTGCCCAGTTAAGAGATGAAATCTCAAAACGCAACTAACCCATTTATTATATGCGCAGATTACTACTTACCCTATTGGTATTATTAAGTTCATTTACAGTATTTGCGCAAGAGGCACCTCAAGCGATTATGGATGTAGTTCCATCACAGGGTTTTTCTCTTGAAAGCTTTGGACGTGGAGTACTAGGTATGTTCTCCCTTATACTAATTGCCTTTATATTTAGTAGTAATCGTAAAGCAATAAACTGGAAAACGGTAGCCGTAGGTCTCGCCTTCCAGCTTGTTATTGCTGTCGGAGTTTTAAAGGTAGCTTTTATAGAAAAAATATTTGATTTCATTGGAGGTATATTTGTCGCCATATTAAACTTTACGCTTGCCGGTAGTGATTTCCTTTTTCAAGGTCTTGTGAGTGACACCTCTACCTTTGGATACATTTTTGCTTTTCAAGTATTACCTACCATTATATTCTTCTCTGCACTTACATCAGTTATGTATTACTTTGGAGTTATTCAAAAGGTGGTAAAAGCCTTTGGATGGTTACTTTCTAAGTTATTAGGCATCTCTGGAGCAGAGAGTTTAAGTGTTGCTGGTAATATTTTCTTAGGACAAACCGAAGCACCACTTTTAATAAAAGCATACCTAGAAAAAATGAACAAGTCAGAAATTCTGCTTGTAATGATAGGTGGTATGGCAACAGTAGCCGGAGCTGTCCTTGCAGCATACATAGGCTTTCTAGGTGGTGAAGACGAGGCTCTACGCCTAGTATTTGCAAAGCACCTACTCGCGGCCTCTGTAATGGCTGCACCAGGAGCTATTGTAATATCAAAAATACTATATCCTCAAACTGAAGAAGTAAATACAGACGTAAGTGTATCTAATGACAAAATAGGTGCAAACGTTCTTGACGCTATTGCAAATGGAACTACAGAAGGACTTAGACTTGCTGTAAACGTTGGGGCAATGCTTCTTGTATTTGTTGCATTTATTGCAATGGCAAATGGAGTTTTAGGTTGGATAGGTGAAATCACTACGATTAACGATTGGATTGCAGCAAACTCAGCATATCCTAAGCTTTCTTTAGAGGCTATCTTAGGAACCATCTTTGCTCCTTTAATGTGGCTCATAGGTGTTGCAAGTGAAGACACCACGATGATGGGACAACTACTTGGAATTAAACTAGCAGCCAGTGAATTTGTAGGGTATATTCAGCTAGCAGAACTTAAAAATACTGCAAATGCTATTCACCTCAACAATGAGAAGTCTATCATTATGGCAACCTACATGCTCTGTGGTTTTGCAAACTTTGCATCTATTGGTATACAGATAGGTGGTATTGGATCTCTAGCTCCTGGACAGCGCACACAGCTATCTCGTTTTGGATTAAAAGCATTAATTGGAGGCTCTCTAGCTTCATTAATTTCGGCAACTATTGCAGGGATGATTATTGGTTAAAAACCACATCCATTAGTGTAAATAACTCATTTTCTTTTCGACTTTAGAAGTACGCTTTCGCGAAAGCGTGCCCAGTCATTGTGCCTTATTCTTAAAATCTTAGCCTCTTAGTTTTAATAAATTAACAGCAGGATTTTAAATATGCCATAAAAATATATTAACTTATAGTGTTAAAAAGACTTCTTGAGAATTTACTTAAACTCATTGCTATGAAAACTATTTACAAGCTTACCAAATTAACTTGGGCATGTATACTTATGCTCTTTCCAATACTAATCTTGGCTCAAACTGCCACCACAACCATTAACGGATCTATAAATGACCGCGAAACTAAACAAGCTATAAGCGGAGCAACAATTACTTTAGTTGGAACCAACATAAGCACCATATCAAATACCGAAGGGGATTTTGCTTTAAAAATAATGGAAGCAACAACTAGTCCTTCTCTACTTATTGAAGCCTTAGGATATAAAAACAGCATACAAGATATTGCAAATGTTGACGATGATATAAACATACGCCTATCTCCAAAAAGCGTAGACCTAAGCGAAGTGCAAGTTGTGGGGTACAAATCTGCTAAAGAACTCGTAAAAAAAGTCTTTAATAAAAAGAGAGAAAACTACATAGGTAAACCGCTTAAGATGACAGCATTTTATCGAGAGACTATCAAAAAGAGAAAGAAAAATGCATCACTGGCAGAGGCCGTTGTTTCTATTCAAAAAGAAGGATACATAAGCAACAAAGAGGACCAAATACGCTTACTAAAATCAAGAAAGAGCACGGATTACGCTAAGCTTGATACTATCGCACTCAAGCTACAAGGCGGGCCTTTTAGTACATTATATGTAGATGTAATGAAGTATCCTGAATATATTTTCACTCCAGAAACGATGGATGCTTATCATTTTAGTTTTGCAACGCCTACAGAGCTCAACGGTAAAGATGTGCTAGTTGTAGGCTTTGAGCCAAAACCTAACATCGTAGGTCCTTTATATGCCGGCCAATTGTATGTAAGCGCCACATCACTAGCATTACAAAAAGCAACATTTACACTAGATCTTACAAACGAAATTGAAGTAAACAAGATGTTTGTAAGAAGCAAGCCGAACGGCGTACGAGTGAAAGCAAGAGATATCTCTTATGAAGTAGATTATAGAGAGAAAAATGGAAAATGGTATTACGGCTATGGAAAAGCAAATTTATCTTTTGAGGTCAAAAAGAGAAGACGTCTTTTTAAATCTATTTACACACTCTCTTGCGAGATGGCAGTTACAGACTGGAAAGTAACCACTGCAGATGCTTTTAGTAAAGATGGAGAGATATCACCATCAATCATCATGGCAGATGAAAATCTAGGTTTCGGCGATCCAGAATTTTGGGGTGAGTACAATGTGATAGAACCTGAAAGATCTATTGAAGCAGCCATCAAAAAAATAAAACGTAACCTAGAAAAAGAAGATAATTATCGTGCTTCTTTAGGAGGTAAATAAGACCTCGTTAATAACTCATAACAAGATTATACACCTTGCGTTGTACAACTAGCAAGGTGTATTTATTTTTATACGCTATACGAGAGTAACAGTTAATTACTTTGTGGGACATAGCACCTACTTCAATTACACCAACTCTTTTACAAAAAATCACAGCTGCATCTATGAAACAATATCACGACCTCATCAAACATGTACTAGAAAACGGAAATCAAAAAGGTGACCGCACAGGTACAGGAACTAAGAGCGTTTTTGGGTATCAAATGCGCTTTGATCTCTCTGAAGGATTCCCGATGGTAACAACTAAGAAGTTACACCTCAAATCTATTATTTATGAGTTGTTATGGTTCTTGCAAGGAGATACAAACATCAAATATTTACAAGAAAATGGCGTGCGTATCTGGAATGAGTGGGCAAATGAGAATGGAGACCTAGGTCCCGTTTACGGATACCAATGGCGCAACTGGAATGGCGATGAGATTGATCAAATTAAAGACATTGTAGAAACTCTTAAAACTAATCCTAACAGTCGTAGAATGCTCGTGAGCGCATGGAATCCCTCTGTGATGCCAGACACCTCGGTATCTTTCTCAGAGAATGTTGCAAATGGTAAAGCTGCGCTCCCACCATGCCATGCATTCTTCCAGTTTTATGTTGCAGATGGCAAGTTAAGCTGCCAGTTATATCAACGCAGTGCAGACATATTCTTAGGAGTTCCATTTAATATTGCAAGTTATGCGCTCTTTACAATGATGATGGCGCAAGTTTGTGGTTACGAAGCTGGGGAGTTTATACACACCTTTGGAGATGCTCATATCTACTCAAATCACATGGAACAAGTTGAGCTTCAACTCTCAAGAGATTTTCGTACTTTGCCTACATTAAAAATTAATCCTGATGTAAAAGATATCTTTGGCTTCACTTTTGATGACTTTACTTTAGAAAACTATAATCCGCATCCACATATTAAAGGAGCAGTGGCTATTTAACCCCCAAAACTAACCTACTTACCTTATGAAAAACCTATTATTTGTACTCGCACTTGTAGCAGGAATCACAACTATGAATGCTCAAGAAGGAGTTTACATGAAAAAGTCTACCACATTGAGACTTGAAGAAGTTCCTCCTACATGGCCTGGTTGTACTGGATCTATAAATGCAAAAAACAATTGCTTAAGGCAAAAACTAGCAACCCACGTTGTGCGTAACCTAAAGTTCCCAAGTGATTACCAAAAAGGAGCTCGCGTTGTAGTTGATATGGTTATCAATAAAGAAGGAAAGCCTGTGGTAAATAATGTCACTGGCGGCACTCCTGGGATGCAAAAGGCTGTAAAAACGGCTATCATGACTATCCCACAATTAAAACCCGGAAACATAGGTGGCACTCCTAAAGAGAGTAAACTTAAACTTCCTTTTACATTTTAATATGCGTTACCTTCTATTAAGCTTAGTTTGTATATGTACATTTTTCTCACAAAATGCTCATGCACAAATTAAAAAAGACATTTCATTTACTATAGTAGACACTCCACCTAGATATCCTGGGTGCAAGGGAGCAAATGTTAACTTCCTCAAGGAATGTTTTCGTAATAAGGTAGAAGATTTTATTACAGGTAATTTTGACTTTGAGAAATTTGAGGCACTTTTACCTAAAGGAAACCACAGAGTTTTTGTGCAATTTAGAATACTAGAAGATGGCACTTACGATCAGTTATCTGCGCGCACACCTTATACCTTTATAGAAAAAGAGGCACTTCAAGTTTTATCAGAACTACCACGTTTTAAAGGAGCGATGCACAAAGACGAGCCTAGAAACACACTATTTGCTACCGCATTTACTGTGGTTGTAAATGAAGGCATCACAGGCAAAGAAGACGATAATAATTAATTTTATCACAAAGCTAGCTAGTGCAATAATTTGCACTAGCTCCACCTCTCTTGACGTTGCTATGTGCTCATTTAACAAACATTTATTACGTTATTCCTCCAGTCTAGAGATTCTCACAAGTACGGCTTGCTAAAAAGCCGTAAATTTATATGACTCATAAAAGTCATATATATGATTGCTATAGAAAACCTTGTCCAATTCTTTATTGAAACTCGAGAACACACAGAGAATATCTGTAAACCACTAGAAATTGAAGATTACGTTGTGCAACCCATTGCGGACGTCTCTCCCCCAAAATGGCACCTAGGCCATACTACTTGGTTTTTTGAAGAATTCATTCTTAAGCACCACAAAGAAGGATACACCCTTTTTAGCGAAGATTTTGCATTCGTATTTAATAGTTACTATGAGAGCGTAGGAAAAAGAGTCGTGCGCACAGATCGTGGCAACCTGTCTAGACCTACAGTAGACCAAGTATATGCATATCGCACATACGTCACTCAAGCACTCCAAGAGCTTCTTGAAGAAGAAATTACACCTATAGTAGAAAAACTACTCACCATAGGTATCCACCACGAGAAACAACATCAAGAATTACTAGTTACAGATATTAAATACATCTTGGGCAACAACCCTCTTACTCCTATTTATGAAGGAGAATTACGCTTTCGCGAAAGCAAAAAAGAAACACTACAAAGCTTTATAACCATTAATGAAGGAGTCTATGAGATAGGCCATACTGGAGAAGATTTTTGCTATGATAATGAATTAGGTCGCCACAAAGTGTACCTGCATGACTATCAAATATCAAATACACTAGTAACCAATGGTGAGTGGATTGCATTTATTGAAGCTGGCGGATATCAAGAAACGCTCTTATGGCATTCAGAAGGCTGGGACTGGGTAAACACGCATGAAATAACTGCTCCTATGTATTGGTACCTAATTGATGATGAATGGCACCAATACACTCTTAATAATGGGTTACAAAAAATAAATCCAGACGAGACACTTGCACATATTTCTTATTACGAAGCTTTTGCATTTGCACAGTGGAAAGGAATGAGATTACCCACAGAATTTGAGTGGGAAGTCGCTAGCTCACAACTAGACTGGGGTGATCGTTGGGAATGGACAGAAAGCTCATACTTGCCTTATCCAGGATATACCAAAGAAGAGGGCGCTCTAGGAGAATACAACGGAAAATTCATGGTTAACCAAAAAGTTTTAAGAGGCGGATCTGTAGCAACACCGCCTAAACATACTAGACATACCTATCGCAATTTCTTTCAAACCGGACTACGCTGGCAATTTACAGGCTTACGCCTTGCCAAATAACAGTGAAAGTATTTATAAAAACCCACGACATAAACGTCTATGACGACCAAAACTACTACCATCACATCTGCATTTAGTCAAGAAGTAACCGAAGGACTCACATCCTTTCCAAAGTTCCTATCTTCAAAGTATATCTATGATAAAAAAGGCGACAAGCTTTTTCAAGATATTATGGCGATGCCTTCCTACTATCTCACAAACTGCGAGTTTGAAATTTTTGAAACACATAAAGAATCGATTTCAAAAGCCTTTACAGACAGTAACGGTTTTGACCTCATAGAACTAGGCGCTGGAGATGGTAAAAAAACTAAAGTGCTTTTAAAACATTTAATAGAAAGAGGCGACAACTTCACATACTTACCTATTGACATAAGTCAGAATGTACTTGATGGACTTAAAGAAAGTGTAGAAAGAGAAATACCCGGTATTAATATAAAACCACAACAGGGTACTTATTTTGAAGTTCTTGAAGATGTTGCTGGATACAATGAACGCAAGAAAGTTATTATGGTGCTGGGTTCAAACATAGGTAATCTTCTACACCCACAAGCTATAGATTTCCTTACAAATATCCAGAAAGCAATGACTCCTGGAGATTTGCTTTATATGGGGTTTGATCAAAAGAAAAACCCGCAGACTATTCTTGATGCTTATAACGATCCAGAAGGTATTACTGAGGCATTCAATAAAAACTTACTGCACCGTATTAATAATGAAATGGAGGCAGATTTTAATCCTGATAATTTCAAACACTGGGAAGTATACGATCCAGAGACTGGTACTGCCAAAAGTTATTTGGTAAGTACAAAAGACCAATCTGTAACTATAAAATCACTAGACCTTACTGTAGATTTTACAGCATGGGAAACTATTCACACAGAGATTAGCCAAAAGTACGATGATAACATAGTACAGTGGCTAGCTGGGGAATCTGGGCTTGAGATAATAAATGAATTCTCAGACAGTAAATCTTACTATAAAAACTATTTATTCAAGAAGAAATAAATATCAATACACACGCAAAGGCAACTTCTCACATTTAAAAAAACTATTATGAAAGCAATATGGAATAATCAAGTGATAGCAGAAAGTAATGACACCGTAGTTATTGAAAACAATCACTACTTCCCTCATGACGCCATTAAAAAAGAATTTTTTTCGTCCAGTGATTTGCAGAGCACCTGCCCATGGAAAGGTGTCGCTTCTTATTACACCGTTACCGTAGATGGAAAAGAAAATAAAGACGCTGCCTGGTTTTATCCAGAAGTGAGCGAACTAGCAAAAGGAATTAAAAACCACGTTGCCTTCTGGAGAGGTATAGAAGTAGTAGAATAACGAATTACTCAATACTAAAACAGCCATTTCATATAGCTATGAAATGGCTGTTTTAAATTATATGAATATATAATTGGTTATTATAATTCGAGGACACTATTTTCTGTTGCTGCATAGTCGTTATATTGAAAACGATCTGCTTCTGCCTCATTTACCCACTCACCATCTACTACGTAGCGAAACTCGTAAGAATTATCTGTTGGAATATCAAAAGTTCCTTTAAAGGTTCCATTTTTTAATTTCTTGAGAGATGTAGATGTGTCCCAGTTATTAAAATCACCAGCAACAGCTACAGAACTTGCGTGTGCCGCAGGTATTGCAAAAGTAACTTTACAAACAGGTTTTGTTTTTAAAAATTTTTTTGTGACTGCCATAATAAGAGGTTTAAAAATACACTCAAATATAGCAGGATAATTACTTAAAAAACAGCATATCAATAGTTTAACCTTATTTTTACGATATAACAATATTAGGAGCTTCAAAATTAAAAAGCCGCAAAGCGAAAACGTTTGCACTTTTTAAAAAACTAGTAAGTGCTTATTACAAATCATAGTATTTGCACTATACCCATCATAAAATTGACCAAAAAATTTTATTTAAGGCTACAAAGAGCTAGCAGTTTATTAAGATCATCTTCTGTATTAAAATAATGAAACCCTACCCTCACACCTTCACCTCGTGCAATAGTTATAATGCCTTCATTTCTTAAACGCTCCACAAGCTTATCATCTCCCTTAATATTAAAAAAAGATCCGTGGTCTACTCGATCTATAATTTCTTTTGAAATAAGTCCTCTCTCTGCAAAGGCTTCTTTTGCCTTAGTATTGATAGCTTTGATTTTTTCATCTATAGTCTTCATTCCTAGCTGTCGTATCACATCAATGGCAACTCCTAAGCTGCCATAGTTAAGTGTGTCTTGATGTCCCGGCTCAAACCTTCCTAAAAAACTACCTTCTTGAGGTTTATATTTTCCTTGTATAGAATTGAAACCCGTGGTTCTAGGAGCAACATGTTCTGCTACAGATTCTTTAAACAAAAACAGTGCATTACCATATCCAGCATTCATCCACTTATAGTTACTACCTCCTATCGCGTCAAATGCAGAGTTATCAAAATCAAATACTTCGGTGCCCAGATATTGAGTGGCATCTGCAAGAAATAAGGTGTCTGGATATTTTGACTTTAAATCTTTTAAAAATTTATGATTGATTTTAATACCAGATAACCACTGTACCATAGAAAAGGCAAATATATCGGGTTGCGCTTTCGCGAAAGCGGTTGCTATCTCCTCCTCAATAGCACCAGTGATTTTTATATAACTCAAGTTAAAGTCTCGACTCTCAAAAGGCCAATTTACCGAAGGATAATCTCCCTCCAACAAGAGTACTTTTTTATGCGTTGTGATCCCCTCGACTAGCGTATTAAATCCGTAAGAAAAATTAGGTACAAGTGCCACTCTGTTTGCTTTACAAGAATAAAGCTTACCTACCTTTTCTCGCACACTTGTAAGCACCTTAGCTTGATTTTCTTTAAGTATGCTACCTTGTATAAGAAAATCGAGATCATGTTCTTGACGCCACTCCATGACAGGTAACGACAGTAAGCCCGAACCCGCAGTATTGAGATAGGTATATTGTTTTAAAATAGGAAAGAGTTTTGCAAAATTTTTCATAAGCTATTTACTATTGACGCTCAAAAAGGCTAATTTTATATCACCATATAAAGGTCGCATTTTATGTCACTATTTTCAAAGAAAACTACTACTTCTATTGATCCAGTTCAAAAAGAGCTCATTGAAAACGCGCAAGCACGCGTACGTCAAAAGAAGAATCTCTATAGACACTTTGTTACTTTTCTAGCAGGCGCAATATTACTTATAGTAATTAACCAGGTACTTCATGTAGGAGAAGAATTTAAGCCATTCCAAAGGCCATGGTTTGTCTGGGCAATACTTTTATGGACCTTCTTTTTTCTAATTCACCTCATAAATGTATTACTCATGAGTAAGTTTATGAATAAAGAGTGGGAACAAAAACACCTTGATAGACTTGTTACAAAGCAGAAAGTACGTATAGCAGAGCTAGAAGAAAGTGTAGCGCAATCACATCCATTACCAGAAAAAAAAAGTCCCGTAATGAGGGATCCATCCTTACCACTAGACGATCAGAATACACTCCTATGATAACAATGATTGCCGCAGCTGCAGAAAATAATGCTTTAGGAAAAGATGGCAACATCCCTTGGCATTTACCAGATGATTTTAAGCACTTCAAACAGTTAACTACTGGTCACCATATTATAATGGGACGTAAGACTTGGGAATCTTTACCTAGGCCGTTGCCTAATCGCACGCATATAGTGATCACTCGTGACCTAAATTACAAGGCAGAAAATGCTATCGTAGTGCATTCTCTAGAAGACGCACTCGCTTACAGTAAAGACGAGCAACAAGTTTTTATTATAGGTGGTGGAGAGATTTACACGCTAGGTATGGACTATGCAACACACATAGAACTCACACGAGTACATAATGAATATGAGGCCGATGCCTTCTTCCCTACCATAGACACTAATACTTGGAAACTTACAAAAAGTGTTTTTCACGATGTAGATGACAGGCATAAAAGTGGCTTTACTTTTGAAACTTGGAAGAAAACCACATAAGTCTACATTCTAATTTTTCACGCTTTCGCGAAAGCGTAACAACCACGGGTATCTTCTAGGTTTTGTATTTTTACCCCAACAAATGAATTCTTAATTATGAAAGCATATATATTTCCAGGACAAGGAGCCCAATTTTCAGGAATGGGTCTAGATATTTTTGAAAAGTACCCTGCTGCTCAAAGTCTTTTTTTAAAGGCAAATGATGTATTAGGTTTTAATATTACAGATGTAATGTTTGAAGGATCTGCAGAGGATTTAAAGCAAACTAACGTTACACAACCTGCCATATTCATCCATTCAATCGCTATCAAAACGGTGATGACAGATTTTAAACCTTCTATGGTTGCTGGTCACTCTCTAGGTGAGTTCTCTGCACTAGTGGCAAGTGGTGCGTTAGATTTTGAAGATGGTCTTAAGCTAGTAAGTAAACGCGCTCAGGCAATGCAAAAAGCATGTGAATTGCAACCTTCTACTATGGCGGCAGTTTTAGGTCTTGAGGATCACGTTGTAGAAGAAGTTTGTAATGAAATTTCTGGTGTTGTTGTAGCAGCAAACTACAATTGCCCTGGCCAGCTTGTTATTTCTGGTGAGGTAGAAGCTATCAATAAAGCTTGTGAGGCTATGAAGGAAAAAGGTGCTCGCCGCGCTTTAGTACTGCCAGTAGGTGGTGCTTTCCACTCTCCTATGATGGAGCCAGCTCGTGAAGAACTAGCCGCAGCGATAGAGAATACAGTTTTTAAAAACCCAGTATGCCCTATCTATCAAAACGTAACCGCTAGTGCTGTTACAAGTGCTAGCGAGATTCAAAAAAATCTTATCGCACAGCTTACTGCTCCTGTAAGATGGACACAAACTATACAACAAATGATAACAGATGGATCTACTGAGTTTATAGAAGTAGGTCCAGGTAAGGTTTTACAAGGTCTTATGAGAAAGATAAACAGAGATGTAACTGCAAGCAGCGCAGCGCTTCCAGAATAAATTATAAACATATATCCATAAAAAAACCAGCCCTAGGGCTGGTTTTTTATTGTTTAAAAATTACAATGTTTCAATGCATTGCAATTTCTATAAACTATATATGACTTAGTTTACTGCTTTTTTTACAGCATCACCAGCTTTAGTTGCAGCATCTTTAGTAGCGTTTGCAGCGTTGTTTGCAGCGTCTTTAGTTGCATTTACAGCATCATTTGCAGCATCTTTAGTTGCGTTTGCAGCATCTTTTACAGCATCACCAGTTGCGTTTGCAGCATCCTTTGCACCTTCCATTGTTGCGTTTGCAGCATCCTTTACAGAATCTCCAGCTTCTTTTACAGCGTTTCCAGTTGCATCAACAGCATCACCTGCAGCATCTTTTACAGAGTTTCCTGCGTCATTTAAAGCATCACCAGTTGCATTTGCCGCGTTTTCAACAGCATTTCCAGCTTCGTTTGCTTTTTCTTCCATTTCTCTACAAGAAACAGCACCTACGATTAATGCTAAAGCAGCAACATTTAAAATAAATCTTTTCATAATTCAAATTTGTTTGGATAATTAGATGCGCGAATTTAACATAATTTCACATTCTCATAACAGAAAATATTTAATATCTGTAGTAATTATCGACAAAATGCAAATTTCTTAGCCATTACGTCAAAATCTTAACGATTTTAGATAAATCTTAGCATCAATTGCATTTCCTGGATTTTTCAAAAAAAATTAATAAAACAATTTATTATAGGAATTATTCCTAATTTTCATACATTTACCTTATGGGCATAAACGATTTACCTTCAGAAATACGCAGATTTAAGGAAGTACGAGAAGATCACGACTTCACACAAGCAGAATTTGCAGATAAATTAGGGATAAAAAATAGCACGGCAGATATAGAACGTGGCAGAACTAAACTATCTGGACAAGTTATTACAGAGCTCCTTAGACTCTTTAATATCAACCCTTTGTGGATTTACGGTTATAGTAAGCAAAAATACCTCAATACAGATAAAAGTGATGTAAGTCCAAAAGTTGTTATTGTTGATAAAGATGATAATGAAAATATGGTGCTGGTTAATCAAAAAGCCGCAGCCGGATATCCTAATAATATTGCAGATGTAGAATGGTATCAAAAGCTCCCAGCGTTTGACTTTCCAATACCACAATATCGCAATGCAACTTACAGAGGGTTTCAAATAGAAGGCGATAGTATGATGCCTAGCTTTAGACCAGAAGACTGGGTACTTGCAAAAGGGGTAGAGAGCCTAGAATATGCTAGTGACAATAAAGTGTATGTCATTGTCTTACAAGACGCAGTAGTCGTTAAGAAATTACAGAAAATGCCAGATGGGAAGAAGGTGTTATTAATATCCATAAATGAAGAGTACGTGCCTTATGAGGTAGCGGTAAGTGACATTCAAGAAATATGGCAAGTTAACAGCAAGCTCACTTTTAATCTTGATGAAGGAAGCAGCAATAGCTTACTTAAAGAACTCCAGCAATCCATGCTTGATCTCAAAGCACAAATGACTCAATTTAAAGCATAAAAAAAGGTCGATAACTCATAGAGTTATCGACCTTTTAAAATATAAGTTTGACAGTTAGTTGTCAGTTTTTACTTTTACCTCTCCATCTTCATCTACTTTTACCTTAGTTTCAGAACCGTCTTCGCCTTCTACTTTTAATTTGTAGCCATCGTCGGTATCTTTTTCCTTAGTTATCTCACCGTTAGCCTTTGCTTCTTCTATAATAACTTCGGCTTCAGTTTTCTTTTCTTTACATGATGTAAATGATACCGCAAGGACACCAAGAGCTATAGCTCCTATTTTTAATGATTTCATAATTTTAAATTTTGGTTGTTTGAAAAAAAATAGCTGTTAGACTTAATTATCGTCTGTACCGCCAGTACCTGTATTCTCTTTGATCTCGTCAACACCTTCTTCTATTGCATCTCCAGCGTCATCCATAGCGTCTTCTACATCATCTCCATTATCTGTAGATACTTCAACAGTTTTATTCTCCCTACAAGAAGTAAGTGTAAATGACGTCCCTAAAAGAGCTACAAGTGCTAGACTTAAAAAAATTCTTTTCATTTTAATTAAATTAAATAGTTAATTAAATGATATACGAACGCCACAACGTTTTAGTTGTCGTCACCTATTTTTTCTATCTCTTCGTTAATTTCTTCATTTACTTTATTATCTACTTTCTTTGCAGCTCTTTCTAAGATACCTTCACGTTCTTTTTCGCTTTCTACTTGAACTTCTTTTACAACTGTAGTTTCTTTTACCTCTGTCTCTCTACAACTTGCTACGGTAAACGATGCAATTAATAGTGCGATAATTGTAATATTTCTTGTTTTCATAATTTGGTTGTTAATTACTGTACAAATGTATCCTAACGAGAATGTTGTATTCCAAAATTTGAAACCAATGTTTTCTAAATCATTCGTTAACTTTTGAATATGCAGATCATTTATAGATAAAAACTGTTAATTTTATTTCCATGAATTTTAGAGACACTTACAATTTCTTAGAACGACTACAACAGAACAACACAAAAGAGTGGATGGATACTCATAGAAGTGAATATCATCATATACGAGACAATCACATCAAATGGCTCAATCACCTTAATGATAAACTCGCCCAATTTGATCCTGAGTATTTTGATACTCCAGGTAAAAAAGCGATTAATCGCATTAATAACAATTTGATGTTTCATCCAAACAAGCCTATTTACAAAGACCACATAGGCGCAGGACTAGATCAGAAAACAAAACAAGGAGATTTTTATATTGAAATTGGCCTCAATCAAAACTTACTAGCAGGAGGCTTTTGGAGACCTAAGAAAGAGATACTACAAAGTATCCGAGAAGCTATAGACTATAATGGTGAGGAGTTAAAAGCTATTATCAACAAGCCTAGTTTTATAAAAACCTTTGGTGGTTTATGGGAAGATGACAAACTTAAAACAGCTCCAAAAGGATTTTCTAAAGATCACCCACACATAGATTTATTAAGAAACAAAACATTTGCAGTAGAAGTAACACTCTCACAAGAACAAGTACTAGCAGACGACTTTGAGAAAACAATTGTTTCTGTCTATAAAGAGATGCTCCCCTTTAGAAGATACTTAAGACAGGCTGTATCTATAGTAACTTAGAATCTGTCCTTTAGTTTTAAGCAAGCTAATTATTCAAGTAGTCAATAATAGCTTTTGTGGCACCGGTATTACTATTAATAAAGTGTCCCGCTATCATCCCTGTTTGCGCTCTAAATTTTTCATCTACGATTAACTTGGATAGACGCTCATCAAATTCGGCTTGATTGGTTACGGCATAAAGTCCTGCGAGTTGCTGTAGTTTTTTTGCTTCGGGAAACTTATCAAAATTGCCTCCTGTAATTATGGGTACACCAAAGGTTGCTGGCTCGAGAATATTATGTAGTCCCGTAGTTCCCATCGCTCCACCTACGTAAGCAATATCTGCATAGCTATATATTTTAGTAAGAAGACCTATAGTATCTATAATCAATACGTCGTAAGACGCTAGTGACGCTGCATTCATTTGAGAGTATAGCATAACCCTACTCTTAATACTTGAGGCTAGCAACGCAATTTTCTCAGGCTTAATTTCATGTGGTGCTATGATAAATTTTGCTGCTCCTTCATTCTTGTTGATGTAATTTATAATCACATCATCATCTTCTGCCCAAGTACTTCCGCACACTACGCACATTTTGTCATTCTTAAAAGTATGAACAAAATCTAAAGTGTTATTCATTTCGATTTGATGACTTACTCTATCATATCTAGTGTCTCCGCTTACGCTAAAATTTTCAAATCCTAACTTCTGTAATGCAGTTGCAGAATCTTCGTTTTGCAGAAAAAAGTGCTCAAAACTTTTGAGAGATGCCGTCATCCACTTTCCATAAGGTTTAAAAAATGGCTGACTTTCCCTAAACACCCCTGAAATTAAAAACGTGCGAATCTTTCGGCGTTGGAGTTCGCTTAAATAGTTAGGCCAAAATTCATATTTGACAAAAAATACCATCTCAGGGGATACTATATCTAGAAACCTAGTGACATTATTTGGAGTGTCAAATGGTAGGTAAACGGTAGCTTTCGCGAAAGCGTTATTTTTTTTAATCTCATAGCCAGAAGGGGAGAAAAAGCTAATGACCATCTGGTGCTCGGGATACTTCTTTTTTAACTCCTCAAGAACAGGCACTCCTTGCTCGTATTCTCCTAAAGAAGCTGCATGTATCCAGATAGTAGGCTTGCCAGCGATGAGTTCTTTTTTTAAAATTTTTAAGGTGTGCTTACGTCCTACTATCGACTTCTTAAGCTTTGCATTAAAAAAACCAGCTACTGGAATTAGAGCTTGAATAAGCGTAATTAAAAGAGAATACAATTTATGCATGGTTTCAAAAATAGTGCTTTGTTCTATAAATAGATTGTTAAGCGGTTGTAGTTTTTGTAATTTCGTTTCCGTGTAAAATAACACGTTTATACATAACTACACTTGCAGGGTAGCCACTTGCTTCCCTCCCACTATACGATGAAAAAAATACAAATGGTCGACCTTAAAGGTCAATATGCACAGATTAAAGACCGTGTTGATAGCTCAATCATGGAGGTGATTGAAAATACCGCTTTTGTAAACGGACCAGAAGTGCACGCTTTTCAAAAAGAACTAGAGGAATACCTAGGAGTAAGAAATGTTATTCCATGTGCAAATGGTACAGATGCTTTGCAAATTGCTATGATGGGACTAGGTCTAGAACAAGGTGATGAAGTAATCACTGCAGATTTTACATTTGCCGCTACAGTAGAAGTTATTGCGCTATTAAAATTGACTCCAGTACTAGTAGATGTTGACCCAGTAAACTTTAATATCGATATTGAAGCAATAAAAAAGGCAATTACTCCAAAAACTAAAGCAATTGTACCCGTGCATCTTTTTGGAATGGCAGCAAATATGGATGCCATTATGGATCTTGCTAAGGAGCACAATCTTTATGTAATAGAAGACAACGCACAAGGGATAGGATCAACTTATACAGGACGTGATGGTAAGAAGGTTAAAACAGGGGGCATAGGACACGTAGGTACTACTTCTTTCTTTCCTTCTAAAAATCTAGGATGCTACGGTGATGGTGGTGCTATTTTTACAAATGATGATGAGCTAGCTCACACCATTAGAGGAATAGTAAATCATGGTATGTACGAACGTTACCACCACGACGTAGTAGGTGTTAATAGTAGGCTAGACTCTATACAGGCTGCCGTACTAAGAGCAAAATTACCTCACTTAGACAGTTATAATAAAGCTAGAAGAGATGCTGCACGTAAATACACTGCCGCTTTTACAAATGAGACTAAAATTATAACTCCATTTATATGTGATAGCTGTGATTGCCATGTTTTTCACCAGTACACACTTAGGGTAAAGGATACAGATCGTGATGCGCTAGTAAAACACCTTAATGAAAATGGCATCCCTTGTGGAGTCTACTATCCAATACCATTACATAGCCAGAAAGCTTATAAAGACACTCGCTATAATGAGGCAGATTTCCCAGTGACTAATGCTATTGTGAAGGATTGTATCTCCTTACCTATGCACACAGAACTAGAGGATGACCAAATTGCATTTATAACTAAAACGGTTATTGATTTTGTAAATAAATAAGCTATGAAATACTGCCTCTCTCTACTATTTGTCATATTTACAAGTTTTATGCTCTCCGGTCAAGAAACGCTTCTCCATTGTGGGAAACTTATTGACACTAACAATGGAAAAGTTTTAACCGAACAAACAGTAACCATTTTAGGCAATAGCATTATAAAAGTTGAGAAAGGTTACGCTTCCGCGAAAAGTGGCCAGACCATTATTAATCTTAAGTCAAAAACAGTGATGCCTGGCTTTATAGACATGCATGTGCACGTCGAGAGTGAGACCAACCCAAAGAAATATTTGGAAACCTTTACTAAAAATGAAGCAGACGTAGCTTTTACTGCTGCCGAAATTGCAGAGAGAACACTCATGGCAGGATTTACTACTGTACGAGATCTAGGAGGAAGCGGTGTAAATGTATCTTTAAGAAATGCTATAAATAAGGGCACAACGAGAGGTCCACGCATCTTTACAGCCGAAAAGGCTATAGGAACCACTGGAGGTCATGCAGATCCCACAAATGGCTTTAAAAAGGTTAATATGGGTGATCCTGGTCCGGCCGAAGGAGTTATTAATAGTGTAGATGATGCTAGAAAAGCAGTAAGACAACGCTATAAAAATGGCGCCGACTTAATAAAGATTACTGCGACTGGTGGAGTACTTAGCGTGAGTAAGAACGGAGACAACCCACAGTTTCGCCAAGAGGAGGTAGATGAGATTGTGCGCACCGCCAAAGAATACGGAATGCACGTCGCTGCGCATGCCCATGGAAAAGAGGGTATGCAACGCGCTATCAAAGCTGGTGTGCAGACTATAGAACACGGCTCCTTTATGGATGAAGAAACCGTAAAACTCATGAAACAACATGGCACCTATCTAGTGCCTACCCTATCTGCAGGAAAATATGTTGCAGCTAAGGCAAAAATAAAAGGATACTATCCAGACATTATTATTCCTAAGATTGAAAAAGTAGATGCCACTCTTAAAAAAACATTTACCATGGTTGCACAATCTGGAGTAAACATAGCTTTTGGAACAGATGCCGGAGTATTTCCTCATGGAGAGAATGCAAAAGAGTTTCGCTACATGACAGAATATGGGTGGTCACCTATGTTTGCTATTCAATCTGCTACCATTACTAACGGTAAGCTATTGGATATGGAAGGACAACTAGGCGTAATTGCTGCTGGATATCTTGCAGACATTGTTGCAACAGATAATGACCCTACGCAGGACATCACAACAACAGAGCGTGTTTCATTTATCATGAAAAACGGTATTGTATATAAGCAGTAAAGAAACCCAAGTAATATCAATTGACGCTCATTTCCTCAACGGTTTAAGAAGCTCAACATTACCCATAAAAAAACCTCGCTCAGTATATGAGCGAGGTTTTTTTATAAGTTATAAATGGGTTTTACTTTGCCATTATAATAAATTCTGATCTTCTATTAAGCTGGTGCTCTTCTTCTGAGCATTCTATGCCATTTGCACAAGCATTTGTAAGCTGCGTTTCACCATAACCGCGACCTGTAAGCCTAGAAGCATCTATACCGCCTTGCTGCACGATATAACGTATGGTAGATACATTTCTACGTTGAGAGAGCTTCATGTTGTAAGCATCTGGGGCACGACTATCTGTATGTGATCTAACGTCAATTTTTAAAGTAGGATACTGTTGCATTACCGCAATCACCTTCTCTAGTTCAAGTGCAGCATCTGGGCGTATGTTTGATTTATCAAAGTCAAAATAAATTGGATTAAGTTCAAGTATATTAGTAAGATCTCCTCCTATAACAAGTTGAGCTCCTGGCTTCAAATACACATCACGATTTATAATACCACCTACATCACTACTTGTAGTCAAAATAACTTCGTGTGGCTCATAATTATCCTTTGCTCCTCGCACTACATAAGTTTCACTACAATTTACATCACTAAACGTAAATTTTCCTAGATCATCACTTGTTACCGTTGCTACAATCTGGTTCACCTTATCTCTTAATGTCACTGTAGTTTGAGGAAGTATTTCATCTGTCTTTACATCTCTAGTGGTACCTACGATGTTTTGAGCGCAATTAGTCAAAATCTTTCTATCTCTTGTAAAGCTATAAATATCATCGTTACCTAGACCAGATGCACGATTAGAAGAAAAATATCCAGTTCCTCTAGACTCGCTTAAAATAAGTCCAAAATCGTCTGCACTACTATTAACAGGCTTTCCTACATTATATGAAGCTCCTACTTTACCATCATCACTTAATTGAGTAACAAACACATCTAATCCTCCAAGACCTATGTGGCCATCTGTCGCATAAAACAATTTGTTGTCGCTACTAACAAATGGAAAGGTTTCTCTTCCTTCTGTGTTAATCTCACTTCCTAGATTTATAGGTGTTCCATAAGTGCCATCTTCGTTTATAGTAGACATCCATATATCACTTAATCCTTTAGTACCTGGCATATCTGATGCAAAGTACAATATCGTACCATCAGGACTCAATGCAGGATGCGCCGTAGAGTATTCATCACTATTAAAAGGAAGTTCTTCTGGAATACTCCATACACCACCTCGCTTATAGCTATGGTACAATTTTAATTTTGTGGTTCCCGCTTCATCTCTTTTGAGTTTTGTTTTTTTACTGTAATTGTTACGTGTAAAATACATCTCATCTCCACTTTCTGTAAAGACAGAACTACTCTCATGATAAGGAGTGTTTATATTTTTTGAAAATTTTTCAATAGATGGATTATCGCTTTTTGCATTATCTACTACATATAGATCTAAGAAAGGCTGGTCATTCCAATCGTGGATATAATCTCCAGTACTGCTCTTTCTGTTTGAAGAAATCACAACTCTTTCACCCAAAAAACTTGGGCTAAAATCTTGTAATCCTGTATTAAAGTTTACTTGTTCAACAGCATATCGACCAGACTGAGCCTCTATTTCCTTAAGGTAATCACGTTCCTTTTCAAACATTTCACCTCGAGTATCTGTCCCGCTCATTTGTACGAATATAGCCATCATTTTATCTGCCTTATCGTACTTCTTAACACTCTTAAGCGACTGTGCATATCTAAAATAATATTCAGGAGATACTTCTTCTCCTGTAGCAACTAACTTCTCATACCATTGTGCTGCTTCTGCATAATCTGCTGTAAAGTAATAAGAGTCTCCTAGTTTTGAAAAAACTTCTGGAGAGGTAAACCCTCTATTTGCAACTCTTGAGTATAAATCACGTGCATTTACGTATGCAAATTCCTCAAATTTTTCTCCTGCAACTTTAACCTTACCTTCTTGAGCATACCCGAGGGTACCACTAAAAATGAAGGATAAAATAATTATATAGTGGAATACTTGTTTCATAAATATGTGTTTTAAAAATCTTCTACTAAATAAAGAATTAAAAGAAACGTGGAGATATTAATTTTTTAGGCTGCTTAAATACTTCAAACCTTAAGAAAACTTCATAACTACCATTATTAAACTGTTGTAGCTCTGTGGTCTCCCTATCATAAGCAAAACCAATCATTAAGCTATCTGTAATCTGAAAGCCTACAAGGCCACTTAATGCAGCACTCCATCTGTAAGCAAGTCCAAAAGTTAACTTATCATAAAGCAATGCATTAGCCGTTACGTCCACTTGTAGTGGTGCTCCTTGAACAGCTTTTACAAGTCCTGCTGGCTTAAATTTGAAGTCTTGAGTGATGTCAAATACATATCCAGTAGTTAGGTAGTAATTGATTCTCTCGCGAGCTAGAAATGTAGAGTTTGTACTATTTGAGTTGTCACTAGCATCAAAATGCTCTGTGCGCAATAAATTAGGAGCACTCAACCCTAAGTAATATTTATCAGTATAGTAAAACATACCAAGTCCTATTTGCGGAGAAAACTTGTTGTCAATATTATTTTGAGCCGTAGCTAGATTGTCCCCATTTTGAAATGGGTTTGCCTGACTGTAATTAATATCAAGTAAATGCACACCACCTTTTAATCCAAAAGCTAGCTTTCCCTCATCACTGGTAGGTATCGTATAGCTAAAATCTACATCTATGTAAGTCTCATTACTTATAAATATTTCATCATTAGTAATATTCAAACCTAGTCCTACACGTTTTGACTCTCCTACTGGAGAATGAATGGAAACCGTTTGCGTTCTAGGAGCTCCATCTAGACCTACCCACTGACTGCGATGCAATCCTAGTACACTCAGACCTCCCCTTGAGCCCGCATAGGCTGGGTTTATACTTAACGTATTGTACATATACTGCGTGTACTGAGCATCTTGTTGAGCTACCGCAGTTTCAGTTGTAAGACCTAAAACGACTACTGCCAGGGCTACTATGGCGATGTATGTTCTTTTCATAGGTGTGTATTTAAATTTGGTACACTTTCTTTTTTTGCTTTCGCGAAAGCGTACCAAATATTATTGTTTTATTATCTATTAATATATAATGGTCCAGCTAGTTGCTTGAGTGAACCAGCATCGTTTGTATAGTCAAGTACGTAGTAATAAGTACCTACAGGTAATAACCTGTCTTGATCTACAACTACACGTCCATTAGACTCTCCTCTGAAGAAGACGTTATCTTGTCCATATCCGTCTGTATCCCAAACAAGTACTCCCCATCTGTTATAGATACGTAACTTATTATTAGGATACTGCTCGATACCTCTTATCACAAAGACATCGTTAAGGCCATCACCATTAGGAGTCATAATATCAAATACTTCTAATCCGTCTGTTGCATCTGGATTACCATTATTTACTTCTAGGAAGTCTGGAATACCATTATCATTCTCGTCACCTAGTTCTTCACCGTTTAGAATACCATCACCGTCACAATCTCCATCAAGGAATTCTTGACTTGCTGCAAGCGTCTGGCTACCCACTTCTAAACTACAAGAGTTATTTGGATCTGTACCGTCTAATGCCTCTCTACCGTCTAATACGCCATCTCCATCTGTATCAGGATTAGTAGGATCTGTTGTATTACCATTAGGATCTGAAGGAGTAATAGGATTATCTATTCCAGTAATCTCTTCCTCATTAGTTAAGCCATCGTTGTCACAATCTGCATTGTTAAACTCTGCTGTTGTTGTTACAGTCTGGCTATCTGCTACTAAATCACAAACATCAAATGGATCTGTACCATCTGCTATCTCGTCTGCATTAGTTACACCATCGCCATCACAATCAAGGCTAGCAAAATCAGTATCCATAGGTAGTGTAACACTATCTATTAAGAAATCACATGGACTGTTAGGGTCTGTTTTATCTTCTGCTTCATCACCATCAGAAACTCCGTCACCATCTGTATCAGGGTTAGTAGGATCTGTTGTATTACCATTAGGATCTGCAGGAGTATCAGGATCATCTGTTCCAGTGATTTCTTCTGCATTCGTTAATCCATCAAGGTCACAATCAAGATCATTCCACATCTGAGAAGGATCTACAGATTGACTACTTACTTGTAAATCACAAGGATCATTAGGGTCTGTCATATCTCCAGCTTCATCACCATCTGTTACGCCGTCACCATCTGTATCTGGATTTTGTGGATCTGTTGTGTTACCATTTGGATCATTTGGAGTTGAAGGATCATCGATTCCCGTAGTCTCTTCATTGTTAGTAAGACCATCCATATCACAATCTGCACTGTTATAAGCAGCATCAGTCGTTTCTGTCTGATTTGCTACTACTAAACTACAGTTATCATTAGGATCTGTACCATCAAGAGCTTCTTGACCATCTGTCACACCATCACCATCAGTATCAATATCTAATGGGTCTGTAATATTACCATTAGGATCTGCAGGAGTATCAGGATCATCTGTTCCAGTGATTTCTTCTGCATTAGTTAATCCATCAAGGTCACAATCAAGATCATTCCACATCTGAGAAGGATCTACAGATTGACTACTTACCTGTAAATCGCAAGGATCATTAGGATCTGTCATATCTCCAGCTTCATCACCATCTGTTATACCGTCACCATCCGTATCTGGATTTTGTGGATCTGTTGTGTTACCATTTGGATCATTTGGAGTTGAAGGATCATCGATTCCTGTAGTCTCTTCATTGTTAGTAAGACCATCCATATCACAATCTGCACTGTTATAAGCAGCATCAGTCGTTTCTGTCTGATTTGCTACTACTAAACTACAGTTATCATTAGGATCTGTACCATCAAGAGCTTCTTGACCATCTGTCACACCATCACCATCAGTATCAATATCTAATGGGTCTGTAATATTACCATTTGGATCTCCAGGCGTTGTTGGATCATCTATTCCAGTAAGTTCCTCACCGTTATTTAACCCATCCATATCACAATCAAGATCATTCCATGCCATTGTAGGAGTAACTGTCTGACTAGCTATCTCAAGAGCACAAGGATCATTAGGATCTGTCATATCTCCAGCTTCATCACCATCTGTTACACCGTCACCATCCGTGTCTGGATTTTGTGGATCTGTTGTATTACCATTTGGATCATTTGGAGTTGAAGGATCATCGATTCCTGTAGTCTCCTCATTGTTAGTAAGACCATCCATATCACAATCTGCACTGTTATAAGCAGCATCAGTCGTTTCTGTCTGATTTGCTACTACTAAACTACAGTTATCATTAGGATCTGTACCATCAAGAGCTTCTTGACCATCTGTTACACCATCACCATCGCTATCAATATCTAATGGGTCTGTAATATTACCATTTGGATCTCCAGGAGTTGTTGGATCATCTATTCCAGTAAGTTCCTCACCGTTATTTAATCCATCCATATCACAATCAAGATCATTCCATGCCATTGTAGGAGTAACTGTCTGACTAGCTATCTCAAGAGCACAAGGATCATTAGGATCTGTCATATCTCCAGCTTCATCACCATCTGTTACACCGTCACCATCCGTATCTGGATTTTGTGGATCTGTTGTGTTACCATTTGGATCATTTGGAGTTGAAGGATCATCGATTCCCGTAGTCTCCTCATTGTTAGTAAGACCATCCATATCACAATCAATACTATTCCATTCACTAGTAACGATAGTTAAATCTTGATCCATAGCATTATAAGAACAAGGATCGTTAGGATCAGTACCACCATTTACTTCATCATCATTTGAAACACCATCACCATCACAATCTCCAAGTCCTTGTCCATTACATTCGTCAAAAGAAACAGAAACCTCTGCTGGATCACTTAGATTCCCATCATTATCGATTACTGTATAAGCGATAGGTGCTGGATCTTCTACAGATAATCCTGTACAAGTAGCATCTGGAATGCCCGCAGCAGTACAAGGTGTAAAAGTAATTGCACCTGTTACTGGGTCTACACTCCAAACTCCTACTCCAGGTTCAACTAGGTCATCACCAGGATTTGTTGTACCAACAATCTGTACCGTCGATGGATCTACAACATCCCCATTAACATCATTTGCAAGTACATCTATCACTACTGGAAGACCAGTTGTATTATCTGCACTTACATCGGCAGTTGCAACAGGAACGTAATCCACGGTTACGGTAGCTATATTTGATGGGTTACCATCATTATCGTCTATCGTATAACTAGCAGGCGAAGTTGGATCCTCATTAAATCCAGCTAATGGAATAAAGCTTATTGTACCAGTAATTGGATTCACCTGCCAAGAACCTTCTCCTGGTACTGTGTAACCAGTTACGTCTCCATTAGCATCAATAGCAACGTCTAGGGCTCCAGTTGGAACTACTAAGCTCACAGTCGTTACATCTAAAGTTCCATCTGGATCTGCATCTACACCAAAACCATTATCAGCGGTTGGATCGACACTCACCGTAGCCCCAGGTGTATTTGCTAAACTCTCATCATCTTGTGCTACTGGTGGCTCTGCATCATACATCACAGATACCGTAGCGGCATTAGATACATAACCATCATTATCATTTATTGTATAAGTAATGTCTTGTGGATCTTGGGTAGATACTCCAACACAACTAGCATCAGGAACTCCTGCTGCACTACAAGGGGTGAACGTAATGGCTCCACTTACTGGATCAACACTCCAAACTCCTACGCCGGGCTCTACTAAATCATCACCAGGATTGGCAGTTCCCACGATTTGAACCGTCGTCAAATCTAAAGTGCCATCAGGATCCATATCATTACCTGCAACATTAACAACCACTGGATCTCCAGTCATATTATTGTTACTAGCATCATCCATCGCAACTGGTGGCTCTGGAATAAAACTCACACTTACACTAGCAGGGTCTGAAACATTACCTTCGTCATCCGCAACCACATACTCAATATCGGTAGGGTCTGCTGTGAAAATCTCAGGACAATTAGGTAAAGAAACTACCGTACAAGGAGTAAAAGTAATGGCTCCACTTACCGGATCAACACTCCAAGTTCCCTCACCGACAACCACTAAGTCATCGCCAGGATTTGAAGTACCTACAATCTGTACCGTGGTTGGATCTACTATATCTCCATCAACATCATTGGCAAGTACATCTACCACTACTGGAAGACCAGAGTCATTACCTGCACTCTCATCTAAGGTTGCAACAGGAACATAATCAATCGTTACGGTAGCTGCATTTGACGGGTTACCATCATTATCATCTATGGTATAACTAGCAGGACTTGTTGGATCATCATTAAAGCCTGTCAATGGTGCAAAACTAATCTCACCAGTTACAGGATTAACTTCCCATACTCCTTCGCCAGGTACTGTATATCCTATGATATCACCATCTGCATCCGTCTGTACCATTGTAGCTCCAGTTGGAACTACTAAGCTCACAGTCGTTACATCTAAAGTTCCATCTGGATCTGCATCTACACCAAAACCATTATCAGCGGTTGGATCGACACTCACCGTAGCCCCAGGTGTATTTGCTAAACTCTCATCATCTTGTGCTACTGGTGGCTCTGCATCATACATCACAGATACCGTAGCGGCATTAGATACATAACCATCATTATCATTTATTGTATAAGTAATGTCTTGTGGATCTTGGGTAGATACTCCAACACAACTAGCATCAGGAACTCCTGCTGCACTACAAGGGGTGAACGTAATAGCTCCACTTACTGGATCAACACTCCAAACTCCTACGCCAGGCTCTACTAAATCATCACCAGGATTGGCAGTACCCACGATTTGAACACTTGTCAAATCTAAAGTACCATCAGGATCCATATCATTACCTGCAACATTAACAACCACTGGATCTCCAGTCATATTATTGTTACTAGCATCATCCATCGCAACTGGTGGCTCTGGAATAAAACTCACACTTACACTAGCAGGGTCTGAAACATTACCTTCATCATCAGATACCACATAATCAATATCTGTAGGGTCTGCTGTGAAAATCTCAGGACAATCAGGTAAAGAAACTACCGTACAAGGTGTAAACGTAATGGCTCCACTTACTGGATCAACACTCCAAGTTCCCTCACCGACAACCACTAAGTCATCGCCAGGATTTGAAGTACCTACAATCTGTACCGTGATTGGATCTACTATATCTCCATCAACGTCATTGGCTAGTACATCTACCACTACTGGAAGACCAGAGTCATTACCTGCACTCTCATCTAAGGTTGCAACAGGAACATAATCAATCGTTACGGTAGCTGCATTTGATGGGTTACCATCATTATCATCTATAGTATAACTAGCAGGATTCGTTGGATCATCATTAAAGCCAGCTAATGGTGCAAAACTAATCTCACCAGTTACAGGATTAACTTCCCAAACTCCTTCTCCAGGAACTGTATATCCTATAATATCACCATCTGCATCCGTCTGTACCATTGTAGCTCCAGTTGGAACTACTAAGCTCACAGTCGTCACATCTAGGGTACCATCAGGATCTGCATCAACTCCATTGCCATTATCAGCCGTTGGATCGATACTCACCGTTGCACCAGGTGTATTGGCTAAACTCTCATCATCTTGTGCTACTGGTGGCTCCGCATCATACATCACAGATACCGTAGCTGCATTAGATACATTACCATCATTATCATTTATTGTATAAGTAATGTCTTGTGGATCTTGGGTAGATACTCCAACACAACTAGCATCAGGAACTCCAGCTGCACTACAAGGGGTGAACGTAATGGCTCCACTTACTGGATCAACACTCCAAACTCCTACGCCAGGCTCTACTAAATCATCACCAGGATTAGCAGTACCCGCGATTTGAACACTTGTCAAATCTAAAGTACCATCAGGATCCATATCATTTAATGCAACATCAATAATCACTGGATCACCAGTCATATTATTATTACTAGCATTATCCATCGCAACTGGTGGTTCTGGAACAAAACTCACACTTACACTTGCAGGATCTGAAACATTACCTTCGTCATCCGCAACCACATACTCAATATCAGTAGGGTCTGCAGTGAAAATCTCAGGACAATCAGGTAAAGAAACTACCGTACAAGGTGTAAACGTAATAGCTCCACTTACTGGATCAACACTCCAAGTTCCCTCACCGACAACCACTAAGTCATCGCCAGGATTTGAAGTACCTACAATCTGTACCGTGGTTGGATCTACTATGTCTCCATCAACGTCATTGGCTAGTACATCTACCACTACTGGAAGACCAGAGTCATTACCTGCACTCTCATCTAAGGTTGCAACAGGAACGTAATCAATCGTTACGGTAGCTGCATTTGACGGGTTACCATCATTATCATCTATGGTATAACTAGCAGGACTTGTTGGATCATCATTAAAGCCAGCTAATGGTGCAAAACTAATCTCACCAGTTACAGGATTAACTTCCCAAACTCCTTCTCCAGGAACTGTATATCCTATAACATCACCGTCTGCATCCGTCTGTACCATTGTAGCTCCAGTTGGAACTACTAAGCTCACAGTCGTTACATCTAAAGTTCCATCAGGATCTGCATCAACTCCATTGCCATTATCAGCCGTTGGATCTAAACTTACCGTGGCACCAGGTGTATTTGCTAAACTCTCATCATCTTGTGCTACTGGTGGCTCTGCATCATACATCACTGATACCGTAGCGGCATTAGATACATTACCATCATTATCATTTATTGTATAAGTAATGTCTTGTGGATCTTGGGTAGATACTCCTACACAACTAGCATCAGGAATTCCAGCTGCACTACAAGGTGTAAAAGTAATCGCTCCACTTACTGGATCTACACTCCATACTCCTACGCCAGGCTCTACTAAATCATCACCAGGATTGGCAGTACCCACGATTTGAACACTTGTCAAATCTAAAGTACCATCAGGATCCATATCATTTAATGCAACATCAATAATCACTGGATCACCAGTCATATTATTATTACTAGCATTATCCATCGCAACTGGTGGTTCTGGAACAAAACTCACACTTACACTTGCAGGATCTGAAACATTACCTTCGTCATCCGCAACCACATACTCAATATCAGTAGGGTCTGCAGTGAAAATCTCAGGACAATCAGGTAAAGAAACTACCGTACAAGGTGTAAACGTAATAGCTCCACTTACTGGATCAACACTCCAAGTTCCCTCACCGACAACCACTAAGTCATCGCCAGGATTTGAAGTACCTACAATCTGTACCGTGGTTGGATCTACTATATCTCCATCAATGTCATTGGCTAGTACATCTACAACCGCAGGAAGGCCAGAGTCATTACCTACACTCTCATCTAAAGTTGCAACAGGAACATAATCAATTGTTACCGTAGCTGCATTTGATGGATTACCATCATTATCATCTATGGTATAACTAGCAGGACTTGTTGGATCATCATTAAAGCCAGCTAATGGTGCAAAACTAATCTCACCAGTTACAGGATTAACTTCCCAAACTCCTTCGCCAGGTACTGTATATCCTATAATATCACCATCTGCATCCGTCTGTACCATTGTAGCTCCAGTTGGAACTACTAAGCTCACAGTCGTTACATCTAAAGTTCCATCAGGATCGGCATCAACTCCAAAACCATTATCAGCGGTTGGATCTAAACTTAACGTTGCACCAGGTGTATTTGCTAAACTCTCATCATTTTGAGCTACTGGTGGAACAGCATAAGCTGCACTTACTGTAGCAGGATCAGAAACATTCCCTTCATCATCTGCTACTACGTACATAATATCCATCGGACTACCTTCAAATAATCCTGTACAACTAGCATCTGGAACTCCGGCTGCAGTACACGGTGCGAACGTAATCGCTCCGCTTGAAGGATTAACAGTCCATACTCCTACTCCAGGCTCTACCAAACTTGTCACAGGAACTCCCGGATTTGCTGGGTCTATTATCATTACTGTAGTAGGATCTACAAGATCCCCATCAACATCATTTGCCAATACATCAATTACAGCATCCATGCCTGGCATAACGCCAGTAATCTCATCTACTGTTGCAACAGGAACATAATCAATTGTTACAGTAGCTACATTCGATGGGTTACCATCATTATCATCTATCGTATATCTAGCAGGATCTGTTGGATCATCGTTAAAACCAGCTTCTGGTGCAAAACTAATCTCACCAGTTACAGGATTAACTTCCCAAGCGCCTTCACCAGGTACTGTGTATCCTATAATATCACCGTCTGCATCTGTCTGTACCATCGTTGCTCCAGCTGGAACTACTAAACTCACAGTCGTCACATCTAAAGTACCATCAGGATCAGCATCTACACCAAAACCATTATCAGCGGTTGGATCTACGCTTACCGTAGCTCCAGGTGTACTCGGAGCACTTACATCATTTTGTGCTACTGGTGGAACAGCATAAGCTGCACTTACTGTAGCAGGATCAGAAACATTCCCTTCATCATCTGCTACTACGTACATAATGTCCATCGGACTACCTTCAAATAATCCTGTACAACTAGCATCTGGAACTCCGGCTGCAGTACACGGTGCGAACGTAATCGCTCCACTTGAAGAATCAACAGTCCATACTCCTACTCCAGGCTCTACTAAACTTGTCACAGGAACTCCCGGATTTGCTGGGTCTATTATCATTACTGTAGTAGGATCTACAAGATCCCCATCAACATCATTTGCTAATACATCAATTACAGCATCCATGCCTGGCATAACGCCAGTAATCTCATCTACTGTTGCAACAGGAACATAATCAATTGTTACAGTAGCTACATTTGATGGGTTACCATCATTATCATCTATCGTATATCTAGCAGGATCTGTTGGATCATCGTTAAAACCAGCTTCTGGTGCAAAACTAATCTCACCAGTTACAGGATTAACTTCCCAAACTCCTTCACCAGGTACTGTGTATCCTATAATATCACCGTCTGCATCCGTCTGTACCATCGTTGCTCCAGCTGGAACTACTAAGCTCACAGTCGTTACATCTAAAGTACCATCAGGATCGGCATCAACTCCAAAACCATTATCAGCGGTTGGATCTACGCTTACCGTAGCTCCAGGTGTACTCGGAGCACTTACATCATTTTGTGCTACTGGTGGAACAGCATAAGCTGCACTTACTTTTGTAGGAGTTGTCGCATTACCTTCATTATCTGATACTATATAAGAGATGTCCATTGGACTACCTTCAAATAATCCTGTACAACTAGCATCTGGAACTCCGGCTGCAGTACAAGGTGCGAACGTAATCGCTCCGCTTGAAGGATCGACAGTCCATACTCCTACTCCAGGCTCTACCAAACTTGTCACAGGAACTCCCGGATTTGCTGGGTCTATTATCATTACTGTAGTAGGATCTACAAGATCCCCATCAACATCATTTGCTAATACATCAATTACAGCATCCATGCCAGGCATAACGTCAGTAATCTCATCTACTGTTGCAACAGGAACATAATCAATTGTTACAGTAGCTACATTCGATGGGTTACCATCATTATCATCTATCGTATAACTAGCAGGATCTGTTGGATCATCGTTAAAACCAGCTTCTGGTGCAAAACTAATCTCACCAGTTACAGGATTAACTTCCCAAACTCCTTCACCAGGTACTGTGTATCCTATAATATCACCGTCTGCATCCGTCTGTACCATCGTTGCTCCAGCTGGAACTACTAAACTCACAGTCGTTACATCCAAAGTACCATCAGGATCGGCATCAACTCCAAAACCATTATCAGCGGTTGGATCTACGCTTACAGTAGCCCCAGGTGTACTCGGAGTACTTACATCATTTTGTGCTACTGGTGGAACAGCATAAGCTGCACTTACTGTAGCAGGATCAGAAACATTCCCTTCATCATCTGCTACTACGTACATAATGTCCATCGGACTACCTTCAAATAATCCTGCACAACTAGCGTCTGGAATTCCAGCAGCAGTACAAGGTGCGAACGTAATCGCTCCACTTGAAGAATCAACAGTCCATACTCCTACTCCAGGCTCTACCAAACTTGTCACAGGAACTCCCGGATTTGCTGGGTCTATTATCATTACTGTAGTAGGATCAACAAGGTCACCATCAACATCATTTGCTAATACATCAATTAAAGCATCCATGCCTGGCATAACGTCAGTAATCTCATCTACTGTTGCAACAGGCACATAATCGATTGTTACTGTAGCCTGATTAGAAGTATTACCCGCATTATCATCTATTGTATAAGTGGCAGGAGATGTTGGATCATCATTAAAACCAGCTACTGGTGCAAAACTAATCTCACCGTTTACAGGATTAACTTCCCAAACTCCTTCACCAGGAACTGTGTACCCAATAATATCGCCATCTGCATCCGTTTGTACCATCGTAGCTCCAGCTGGAACTACTAAGCTCACGCTCGTAACATCTAATGTACCGTCTGCATCATCATCTACTCCATTGCCATTATCAGCTATTGGATTTACACTTACTGTATCACCCGGCCCACTCGGAGCACTTGTATCATCTTGAGCAATTGGATTAACACTAGGAACAGTTCCTTGATTATTTGCATCTGTTGATAAATCTTGATTATTGGCAGTATCTGGATCATCTTGGTCTGCTTGTACAGTAGCACCATTTGAGAAGGCTCCCTCACTATCAATTGTTGCTTCAACTGTTATTGTCACATTATTGGCAACTCCAGCAGCAATACTTGCTATAGTACAAGGCAATGCAGTACAACCATCCGAAACATTTGTAATTGTCAAATTTTCAGGAATATCTGTAACTACAACATTAGTTGCTTCATCTGGACCTGCATTACTTACTGTTAATGTATAAGTCACTGTACCCCCCACTACGTAAGGACTACTATCAACCAATACTTTATCAATACTCACATCAGCCTGCGCAATACTAAGCGTGGCTGAACGTGTTTCTGTAAAACACACATTATCATCGTGTGTAATGACAACAAAATATTCTGTACCACCTAAACCTGTTACATCATTTACTATTAATGAATCCGTATTTTCCCCACTATAATTAGTATCTCCTGCAGTAATAAGAGTTCCAGATGTATCTGGATCACCTATGTACCACATATAATTTATTCCGGCATTTGCATTTCCAGGAGTTCCATAATCAGGAACACCTGCTGTAAATCCAGTCGAATTATCTGCGGTTGCCGTAACAGTGAAAGTAGCAGACTCACCTGTTGTAGCCGTTTGATCAGCAGGCTGCATTGCAACCACATTCACTTGTGTTGCAACTATTTCATTTCCGTTTGCACCATCATAACCTCCCGTTGCAGGAGAACTTCCTGTAACAAGCCCATCACTATTAACAGTAGTAGGCAACGCTCCTAAACGTCCATCACCATTAGGATCTAATCCGCCAGACTCTAAAACGTCATTACATAAGTCGTTATCTGAATCTAAATCAAAGGAGTTTATAATACCATCATTATCTGAGTCACATCGTAAGTAAATAGCAAAAGCAACAGCTTGTTGTGCTGTACCTGGACTTTCAACTGACACATCAATTGATGTTGTGTTTTTTGAAAAATACAAACTATTACCATTTCCTTCGAAATCATAAGTTCCTAAAACATCTAAAGTTTGGTTATTTACATTAAACTGTCCTGGTGATACTCCTGTAAGGATTGATTCTAAAAATGTCCAATCACCTCCATTAGTTTGGAAAGAAATTGTTTCTGGACCATTACCTTGGTTGATAGGAGTAGTAGCTTCTGCATCAATGGCAATAATATCTAAAGGATAAGGGATCCCGTTTTTTAATGCAGTGAATTCCACTGTAAAAGAAAAATCTTGTGTATCTACATTTCCATAAAGTGCTTCTGCACTTCCTGGAGTATTGTATAATAAATTTATTAAAGACTGACCAAATGTTGGAGATTCAAAAGTATTTAAATCATTTGTATCTATTGATTGAGTTCCAGTTCCGTTTACAACGACATTGGAAAAAGTAGCCGTTATTTCTAAATCATTAACCACAAAGGTTTGTGTATCTCCATTATTTAAAGTTCCTCCAATACTAGACCAATCAAAAATATACAATTGATCTTGGAAGTTACCTGTACCTTCATTTGAGTTTGCAAGATTAGGTTGATCACATCGTTCTTCTTCCGTATCTAAAATACCATCATTATCATCATCAAGATCACAACTGTCACTAACACCATCACCGTCATTATCTGGATTTCCAGATGCTAGTGCATCACACGGATCTGGAAGAAATGTCAACACTGCTGATCTATTTTCGGATACACAAACATTCTCATCATGACTAACAACAACAAAATAATCAGTATTGTTTAATCCAGAAGAGTCATTAACTGTTAAAGTATTTGTGTCTGCACCACTATAGTTAGTATCTCCAGGAGCAATAGGCACTCCTGAAAAATCCGGATCACCTATATACCATTGATAGCTCAAACCTCCATCCGCATTACCAGGAACACTATAAGTAGGTGAACCACCGGTATAAAACGTAGCTTCATCTGCACTAGCTGAAACTGTAAAGCTCACAGGATCACCCTCAAACACAGTTTGATCCATAGGGTTGCCAGCAGCAACATTAACTTGCACCGCGTTCAACTCATTTCCACTAAGCCCATTATACCCTCCAGCTACCGACCCAGAACCTGTGACACGGCCAGCACCATCAACAGTTGTGGGCAGCACACCAAGTATTCCATCGCCATCAGGATCTAATCCACCAGACTCTAAAACATCACTACAGCCATCACCATCACTATCAGTATCAAAACAATTTGCAACACCATCACCATCTGTATCAAAAGGAGCATCTGTGGTAAATCTAAAACTATCTATTCCGTGAAAATCAGTACCCCCAGTTAATAAGGGATTTGCAGAATTATCAAAAACAGAAGTTCTCCTTATTTCAACTTGACTTACCGCCTCACGCCCTATAAATCCAATAAAATTTTCAGTATTCTCACCCTGCAATACGTCACCCAAAGGAACTCCTTGATCACTAAAAACAGGAAAAAGACCGGTAATTCCTGAATTAATAGACAACTCAGGCCCCAATCGATAGACAATCACACCATCTACATAAACCTCCCAAGTATCAGTAAAAATCCCATCTCCATGATCATTAAAGTCAATCAAATCGAAGCCAAATGCATAAACTGGCGTTGTAAAGTTTATAACAGTCGAAAACACTAAATTTTGATCTGCCTCTAAATTCGCAGTACCTGGATTGACACCCAATGTTCGCGTATCACTACCTGACGCCCAAGCCCCATTATTAGTAGGAAAAACACTATAAGGATTTGCCACAGGATTAGCAGCATCGTTAAACCCACTAACAGTTCCGTTTGAAAATGTGGTACTCGTTAAATTAAGCTCACTCTGTATGCTCGCCCCAGTGCCGGTAACGGCTACATCCCAACCGGTTTCAGAAAAACCTAAGCCGTTGGTATTTCCACCAATAGTAAAAACCTGCTTGCCACCTAAAGTAGTATAGACAATTGCATCAGACTGCACTGCACCACCAGTAGGAACGACAAACGGACACTCTAAATCATCCAAGATTCCATCATTATCATCATCTTCATCCACAGTATTAGACACCAGGTCACCATCACAATCTGTAGCAGTACCCACACATTGACCATACAAGGAAGATGTAAAACAACCAAATACCGCAATTAGGACAAGTATCTTCTTTGAGATAATTGACAATTGCAAATTTTCAATCTGTCCGGAAGGAATAGTAATTTTTCCCATATATATAAATTATAACTTAATTCAACTTTTAATACAACCTGAGGCCTTAACAAACATCAGATATCATTTTCTTTCCTGCGTTATCTCAATGTGAAATTAAAGTCAAAAATAACACACTTACGTTTGCACAAACAAAATTAGAATTTTATACCAATAAAGTGTTAAAAATAAACACTTAATCGATTAAATTTAACCATTAGTAGATATTCTACATGTATTTTTCGATGAAATGCACGTTTGTGTCGACGAATGACGCAAAAAGCACATAAACACAACCGTCTTTATATCAGTCTTTTACGAAATGTAACGAATTAAAAACATCAAACTTACCGACCATTCTTACAACAGACACTCAATCAGACTATTATTTTTCTAAAAAACAAAGGTTAGATGTCACAGAGAATGACCTAAAAAAGATCAAAAAAAGATTAAAAAAACCTTTGCAAAAAGAAGAAAAAGATTAAATTTGCATCCGCTACGAGAAATAGCGTCGTTCTTACAGAATGCAATGCGAAAGTAGCTCAGGGGTAGAGCATCACCTTGCCAAGGTGGGGGTCGCGAGTTCAAATCTCGTCTTTCGCTCTAGTTTTAAATTATAACGCTTTCGCGAAAGCATATTATAAAAATAAATACCAATTTTTTTCACATTTGTGAAAATGCTCGAGTGGTGGAATTGGTAGACACGTTGGACTTAAAATCCAATGTCCATTAGGACGTACGGGTTCAAGTCCCGTCTCGAGTACAAAAGGCTTCCACTAGGAAGCCTTTTTTATTTTATAGCTATAGCGTTTAATTAACCTCCTAAGAAGTAGCGCCACCTTTCTTTTTAACAAGCATTCTCTTTATCTCATTGAGCTTCATAAGCGCCTCTACTGGTGTAAGTGTGTCAATATCTATATGCAAAATCTCCTCTTTAATATCTTCTAGCAATGGATCATCTAGATTAAAAAAGCTAAGCTGCATTTCTTCATCTCCAGCTTCTTTAAGCTTACCTGTAAGCTCTTCACTTCCATGAGATTTTTCTAGCTTCTCCATCATTTTAGTAGCCCTACGCACTACTTGCTGGGGCATTCCCGCCATTTTTGCTACATGAATACCAAAACTGTGGGCACTACCACCCGGAACTAGTTTCCTTAAAAACAATACATTGTTCTTAAGCTCTTTTACAGAGACATTGTAGTTCTTGATGCGTTCAAATGTCTCACACATCTCATTAAGTTCATGATAATGCGTTGCAAAAAGCGTTTTAGGCCTCCCCGGATGCTCATGTAAAAATTCACTTATGGCCCAGGCAATCGATATCCCATCATAGGTACTGGTACCACGTCCTATCTCATCTAGCAAGACTAAACTGCGATCACTTAAATTATTAAGTATACTCGCCGTCTCATTCATCTCTACCATAAAGGTACTTTCACCCATAGAGATATTATCACTCGCTCCTACTCTTGTAAAGATTTTATCTACAAGACCTATATGAGCCGCCTGAGCTGGCACAAAACTTCCCATTTGTGCTAGCAAGACTATCAATGCCGTTTGTCTCAAGATAGCACTCTTACCAGACATGTTAGGCCCAGTGATCATAATCATTTGCTGGTCATCACTATCTAAAAAGACATCATTAGTCACATAAGCCTCACCCAGCGGTAGCTGCTTTTCTATCACAGGGTGTCGCCCCTCTTTTATATCTATTACCTGCAACTCGTCTAGTGTAGGTCTTACATAATTATTTTCTCTGGCTAACTGTGTAAATCCTAACAAACAATCTAGCTGTGCAATTTGAGAAGCATTAGCCTGCACTTGAGGAATAAAACTACTCATCCAGCCTACTAGTGCAACAAAAAGTTGTTGCTCTATCGCTTGGATACGCTCTTCGGCTCCTAGAATTTTACCTTCGTACTCTTTAAGTTCCTCTGTTATGTATCGCTCTGCATTAACAAGCGTTTGCTTTCTTATCCACTCCTCTGGCACCTTGTCACGATGGGTATTGCGCACCTCTATATAGTATCCAAAAACGTTATTAGAAGCTATCTTAAGCGATGTGATTCCCGTACGCTTAGTCTCGCGCTCTAGCATCTGCTCTAGATAATCTTTACCTCCTTGTGATAACGCTCTTAACTCATCTAGTTCGTTATGAAAGCCCGCAGCGATTGCCCCACCCTTTACAATAGATACTGGAGCGTCTTCAGTCAATGTTTCTTTTATTTTATCACGCAGCACTGCACAATCTTGAAGCTGCTCTCCTATTATTTTGAGAGATTCATTATCCGTACTAAGCGCTAGTGATTTAATAGGAACAATAGCTTCGAGAGAATTTTTAAGCTGTATAACCTCTCGCGGACCTATCTTACCAGTAGCAACCTTACTTATGAGACGCTCTAAATCTCCTATTTTTTTAATATTAGACTGTATTTTATCAAATATTTCTCCATTTTCTGAGAGAAAAGTAACTACCTCATGACGACGTACAATCTCATCGAGGCGCTTGAGAGGCAATGCTAGCCATCGTTTAAGTAAACGACCTCCCATAGCCGAAGTGGTCTTGTCTATTATATCTATTAACGTAACAGATTTTACTCCAGAAGCTGAGTTATACAACTCTAGATTTCTTATGGTAAAACGATCCATCCACACGTAATCATCTGCAGCAATACGGCTTATTCTCGTTATATGCTGTAGCTTGTGATGCTGTGTTTCTCCTAAATAATGAAGCGCTGCACCAGCCGCAACCACTCCTTCTGAAAGATGCTCTACCCCAAACCCTTTTAAAGAATTTACATCAAAGTGTTTATGAAGAGATTCTGTAGCATAGTCTATATGAAATACCCAATCTTCCTGGTAAAAAGTATGATAATCTGGGCCATATGCTTCTAAAAATAATTTCTTCTGCTTTTTACAGACTAACAGCTCGCTAGGAGCAAAATTTTGCAATAATTTATCTACATAAGCTATATCTCCTTGTGCAGTAAGATACTCACCAGTAGATACGTCTAAAAAAGCGACACCTACCTTTTCTTTATTAAAAAAAACAGCCCCAAGGAAATTATTTGTCTTTGCCGAAAGAATATCATCATTCATAGCAACTCCTGGTGTCACAAGCTCTGTCACCCCTCGCTTTACTATTTTCTTAGTCTGCTTTGGATCTTCTAGTTGATCACAAATAGCTACTCTACAACCTGCTTTTACAAGCTTAGGCAAGTAAGTATTTAAAGAATGATGTGGGAAGCCCGCAAGCTCCGTTCGATCACCACCATTATTTCGACTCGTTAATGTTATGTTGAGAATGGCAGCTGCTTTTACAGCATCTTCTCCAAAGGTTTCATAAAAATCTCCTACTCTAAAAAGCAACAAAGCATCTGGGTATTTAGTTTTAATACCATTGTATTGCTGCATTAAGGGGGTCACTTTTTTCTTAGCCAAATCATTTATTTTAAGAAAATAAAAGTACGGTATTCTATTGGGTTGGCTTTCTCAAAAATGATTAGACTTTCCTAGTTTTTCCACATTTTATACACACGCTTTCGCGAAAGCGCAAAATAAAGCGTTTTAAGGGCATTTCTCAGCACACCCAAGACAAGTGATGCCAACTATAAAATTCTTTTTAAAATAAGCCGAAATGAATCGAAATTCAATAGATTTTAACTATGGATATTTAAATACCGATAAAAAATACTGAGAGTAGCTGTTTTTATTGTTAAATCATATAATTCAGCTCATTATTCTTTTTGAAAATTAAATGATACACCCTCAACAAACTTATTATCAAATAATTAATCAAATATGATTTGAAAAGTTCTCAAAAGAAAGCTGATTTATTTGAAGAATTAAGATGACTATTGGCAAATTCACTTATTTCGTGTAATTTTTAGAAAATTATTAGCATATATATAACTATTAGTTAAATAAGTTAAATATTATTCATAATTTGAATTATAAACTAAATCAAATATCAAATGAAACAAAAGTACCCATTACTCAAAATGGTCTATTTCTTGTTATTTTTAATTCCTTGTGCCCTAATGGGACAGTCTGTTGTTACGGGAGTTATAAAAGATGCTGGAAATAACCCAATTCCCTTTGTCAATGTTATTGAAAAAGGAACTTCAAACGGAACTACATCAGATTTTGATGGTAATTACTCGATAACACTAAACGGTAATTCTGGAACCTTAGAATTTTCATACCTAGGGTATGCAACACAAGAACAAATAATTTCAAGTTCACAGACACTAAATGTGACTCTTGAAGAATCATCAGAGTCGCTAGATGAAATAGTAATTTCTGGTCTAGCCTCTTCTGTAAAAAGATCAAACGCTGCAAATGCAGTAGCATCCGTATCAGCAGAGCAAATTACCGGCACGACACCACCTCCTACCTTAGATGGAGCTTTGTATGGTAAATTTGCTGGAGCACTCGTAAGCCAAAATTCTGGAGCACCAGGAGGGGGACTTTCTATTAAACTTCGTGGTGCGACTTCCATCCAAGGTAACACCCAACCGTTATATATTATAGATGGTGTTTATGTTGACAACTCATCTATTTCTGCAGGTCTTAATGCAGTTTCTGCAGCATCGGGAGGAGGAAGTGCTTCAGAACAAGATAACCCAACAAACAGAATAGCAGATATAAATCCAGATGATATTGAAAATATTGAAATACTGAAAGGAGCATCTGCTGCTGCAATATATGGTTCTAGAGCTGCTGCCGGGGTTGTTATTATCACAACTAAGAAAGGTAAAGCTGGAGAAACTCAGTTTAAATTTGGTCAATCATTTGGGTGGACCCAAGTAACAAGACTATTAGGGTTACGTAATTATAACGAACAACGCGTAGAGGACAGTTTTGGTGCAGAGGCAGTACCACTTTTTGTAGCTGCTAGGGATGAAGGAAGATTAGTAGATTATGAAGAAGAGATATACGGCGAAAAAGGTCTTATAAGCAAAACTAATTTTAGCATGAGCGGTGGAGATGAAAAAACACGCTTCTACGCTGGTGTGACTCATAGTAATGAAAATGGTATTGTAAAAAACACGGGCTACGAAAAGACTTCACTTCGTCTTAACTTAGATCATAGAGCTACAGACTTCTTAAAGGTATCCCTTAATACAAACTACATCAACTCAAAATCTGATCGTGGCTTCTTTAATAATGACAACTCAGGCACCACTATTGGTGTGACATTAACGGGTACAACTCCTTGGCTACAGTTATTTCCAGATGAAAATGGTGTATACCCAGATAATCCTTCAGGAGCATCAAACCCTTTACAAACTAGAGACAGAGTAACTAACAGAGAGATCGTAGATCGCTTTATTATTGGTGCTTCTGCAAATCTAGATATCTTCAAAAAGGAAAAATCAAGTCTTGAATTAATTCTACGTGGAGGTTTAGATACATATGGCCAAAAATCCAGAGCTATTTTCCCTAAAGATTTACAATTTCAAAAATTAGATATTCAAGGCAAAAATGGAGTTTCTGTTCAAGGTGACACTCAAAACAGAAACTACAATCTAGCAGCTTTCTTAGTACATAATTACAGAACAGATAATGATTTATCTTTTAGGACTCAAGCCGGCGTAACAAGAGAGTATTTTGACAGAAATACGCAACTTATAACAGCTAGTGGACTTGTAGCTTCAGAAACTAATGTTGATCAAGCGGCTAACACTGGAACTAACCAGTTTAGATTACTCCAAGAAGATGCAGGATTTTTTGTACAAGAAGAAATAAACTTTCAAGATAAGCTTATAGGAGCAATAGGATTAAGAGGAGACAAGTCTTCAAATAATGGAGATGCAAACGAGCTTAACTATTACCCAAAAGCATCACTTGCAGCAAACTTTAATGAGTTTGATTTCTGGAAAGAAGATAGCTTTGTAGATAAGTTTAAGCTTCGTGTAGCTTATGGAGAGGCAGGTAACTTTGCTCCTTATGGTGCATTGTTTACATCATACACATCATTCTCTACAGATGGTATATTAGGAATAAGTCTAGTAGGTGTGCGTGGAGATAGTGATTTAAACCCTGAGCGTCAAAAAGAATTAGAATTTGGTACAGACCTTAGTATTCTTGATGGTAAAGTAGATTTTTCTGCAACATACTATATTAAAACTGTTGACGATTTAATTCTTAGGTCAGCACTACCTCCATCTTCTGGGTTTACGAGCGAATTTGCAAATGCAGGTGAATTACAAAACAAAGGACTTGAATTATCATTAAATAGCAATATCATTGAGTCGGAGGATTTTGTGTGGAATGCTAGTGTAAACTGGTTTAAAAATACTTCTAAAATCACTCGTTTAGATGTTGATCCTTTTAACGTAGGTGCCTTTGGAGCGACACTTGGTACATTTAGAATTGAAGAAGGTTCTAGCGCTACACAGATAGTAGGAATTGGCCCTAATCCAGGTGCAAATAGATTCCAAAGGTTTGGAGATTCAGAGCCAGATTTTCAAATGGCGCTTAATAATAGCATTCAATACAAAGATTTCCAATTATCATTTTTATGGCAATGGAAAAAAGGTGGGGATAACATTAACTTAACCACACTTCTATCTGATCTTAATGGTACAAGTGCAGATTATGACGACTCTGGTTTAGATCCAACTGGTACGCTTGCAAATGGACCATACAGAATAAGTCAACTAGGATCATCTGCAGAGGTATTTGTAGAGGATGCATCTTACCTGAGATTACGTGAGGTAGGTTTATACTACACGCTTCCTTCTGCTACTCTAGAAAACTTTTTAGGTGGTAATATAGACAACATTAAAGTTGGCTTTTCTGGTACTAACCTAATTAACATATTTGACTATAACAGTTATGATCCAGAAGTATCAAACTTTGGTGGTGGCGGTATCTTTACTGGTGTAGAGGTTACACCTTTCCCATCTTCTAAGCGATTCTTATTTAACCTAGCTGTAAACTTTTAATATAAAAAGATGAAAAAATATTTTATAAAAAGCCTACTCGCATTAAGTATTTGCGCCGGGTTTTATTCTTGTGAAGTTCAAGAATATTCAGATTTAAATAACCCTGAGGTTGATGCTTTTGCAGAAAACCTAACAAGGGGGGACCTAATAGATCTCGTAGGAGGGGTTTTATACAGCTCAAGAGTTGGGCTTGGCACCTATTATGACGACTGTGGAGTTATAGGAAGAGAATACTATAGATTCTCAAGTTCTGACCCGCGTTTTACTAGTGATTTACTAGGTGGCGAGAACTCTGTGCTAGACAATAACACGTTTTATATTACAACACCTTGGTCAGCCCGCTATAGAACTGTAAAAAATGCAAATTTAATATTAGGTTTTCTCGATTCACAAGGTCTCTCTTCCATATTTACAGACGAAGAACTTAGGGCTACAAGAGGGTTTCTCAATACAATGATTGCACATGAGCTACTGCTCAACCTTAATCTTACAGATGAAGGAGGTATACGTATAGATGTAGCAGATGAGACTAATCTTGGACCTATTGTTTCAAAAAGTGAAGCGTTAAGCTTTATAAAATCAACACTAGATGCTGCTGCCTTAGACCTGAGTGCTGGTGGTGATACCTTTCCATTTGTACTTTCTTCTGGCTTTAGAAATTTTGGTACTCCGGCAAGCTTTAGCCAAGTAAGTAATGCACTTGCGGCACGTGTAGCTGCATATCAAGGCGATTTTGCTGGCGTACTATCATCTCTTGAAGATTCATTTTTAACACTAGATAATAATGAATTAGATTTAGGTGTTTATCACAACTTCACTCAAGACCAGACAGATATTCTTAACCCTATGTTTTTTGCTCTCAACTCATCTACTGCTGGCGCGCGTATCGCACAACCATCATTTATTACAGATGCTGAGACAGATGATCAACGTCTTGACAAAGTAGTGCTTAGAGAATCAGCTCTTACTCTAGATGGTCTTACTGGAGAGTATGATGTATTTAGATATACAAGTAACGTAGACCCTATTCCAATCATACGTAAAGAAGAACTACTCTTATTATACGCAGAGGCAAACATTACCATCAACCCTATGGAAGCAGTAACAGCTTTAGATATCATACGTGAAAGCGCTGGACTGGATCCTTATGCTGGAGCTATGGATGCTGTTTCTCTTACAGATGAAATGCTTACACAACGTAGGTACTCACTCTATGCAGAAGGACACAGATGGATTGATGTACGTCGTTATAATCGTCTTGACGAGCTTCCTATAGACAGAGCAAATGATGATGTATTCTCTCAATTTCCAATACCGCTTACAGAACTTTAATATAAAGTTATTGAGCAATTCTAAAACACCCTACGTATAGGGTGTTTTTTTATGCTTTCGCGAAAGCGTAATTACCCACAAAAAAAAGCGCATTCAGCTTATTGCCGAATGCGCTTTTCTACACTAACTAACTAATCAGTTATGCTGCTTCTGGCAGCTCTTTTTCTTCTTCTACGGTTTCTTTACCTCCTCGTATTTTGAACTTAATACGATATACTATGTAATATAGCAATGGTACGATAATAAGAGTAAGGAAGGTAGCTATGATTAATCCGTAGATTACTGTCCACGCAAGTGGCCCCCAGAAAATCACGTTATCACCTCCTACATAAATCCCTGCATCAAACTCTTGGAACAATCCAAAGAAGTCTATGTTAATACCTATTGCAAGCGGTATTAGACCAAGAACGGTTGTGATGGCAGTAAGCAATACTGGGCGTAAACGCGCTCTACCTCCTTCTATAATCAATTCTTGCATTGTCTTTTTATCAAGTAATTGTTTGTCTTCAAGACCTAGCGCCACCTCTTTTCTATCTACTAGCAACTGCGTGTAGTCCAGAAGTACCACCCCATTATTTACTACAATACCGGCAAGTGATATAATACCCATCATAGTCATTATGATAACGAAAGGCGCTCCACTTATAATAATACCTCCAAAAACTCCTATAAAGCTCAAGAAGATTGCAATCATAATAATGACTGGTTTTGATATAGAGCTAAACTGGAAAATAAGTAAGAAGAAAATCAACGCAAGACCTCCAAAAAAGGCACTTACTAAGAAGTTCATTTCTTTAGCTTGTTCTTCAATTTGCCCTGTGTAGTTTACCTTGATATCCTTAGGCACACCATCAAAGTTTTTCATCTCTTCTTGAATGGCTGCAACTACCACACCCGCATCTGTAAATCCAGCAGCAAGGTTAGAATATACCGTTACCACACGTTTTGAATCTCTGTGCTTAATCGCACTAAAAGATGATGTGTTTTTTGTAGTAGTAACAGCACTCACCGGCACTTCCTTTACTTGCCCAGTTGCTGGGTCTCTAAAAGTGATATTCTGATTAAATAAAGCAGATTTGTCATAACGTTGCTCTTCATTAAAGCGCACGTAGATGTCGTAATCTTCTCCGTCTTTCTTATATACTCCAGCCTTATCACCAAAGATAGAACGACGCAGCTGCATACCCACTTGACCTGTTGCTACACCTAGCTCTCCAGCCTTCTGGCGATCTACAATGACCTCTGTACCTGGTTTACCTCTATTTACATTAATCTTAAGCTCATCTACACCTGGCACGTTACGGCTGTTGATATAGTTACGCATTTGCTCTGCTGCGATAATGAGTTCTTGGTAATCTTTACCTTCTAGCTCGATGTTAATAGGGTATCCTTGTGGTGGTCCTGCAGCATCTTTTTCTACTGTAATTACCACTCCTGGGTATACGCCTCTCACGGCATCTTGCACTTTAAAGCGCAGCTCTTCACTATCTGCCTCGTTACGGTACTTATACTCACGCATTGTTGCCGTAATTTTTGCTTTATGCGGCATCTCGGCAGCACTACCGCCATCTGTTTGAGGATTACCTGCACCTTCACCTACTTGTGATACAGAAGTTTCTACAAGAGCGTTGTAATCTTCACCCTCTAGATATGCTTCGTCATTAAATACTTTAAAGACGCGCTGCTCTATTTCTTTAGTAATGGCATTTGTTTTCTCGATGGCTGTTCCTTCTGGATACTCGACATACACCGTAATCTGGTTAGGCTTATTATCTGGGAAGAACTCTATAGCGGTACGACCTGCTCCTATAGAACCTCCAAATGCCATAAAAGTTAAAATTAACAATAGAAAAATACCTCCTACAAATGCAATAGGTCTGTAGCCTCTAATAGACCACCCTAAGAAGTTTTTGTACACCCTCTCAAGCCACGTAAGGAAACGCTGCTGAAAAACATCGGCAGCACCTTTAAGCAGGTATTTGTAAATCCACATAAAGATAATAGTCGCTAGCACTAGACTTCCTAGACCGCGTATGCTTCCACCTAAAAATAATATCATTAACCCAATAGGCAACATAATGAGTGATGTGCGTATGAGAAATTTTCGCGAAAGCGCCTTCTCCTCTGTATTCATAAACTGTGATACGAGCATCGAGTTTATAAATATTGCGACAAATAATGACGAACCTAGTACCACAGATAATGTGATAGGGAAGTAAATCATAAACTGTCCCATAATACCTGGCCATAATCCTAACGGCACAAAGGCTGCTACGGTTGTAAGTGTAGAAATGATAATAGGGAAAGCAATCTCTCCGATACCTTTTTTGGCCGCTTCTATGCGTCCCATACCTTCTTCATCCATAAGGCGGTATACGTTTTCTACCACCACAATCCCGTTATCTACAAGCATACCTAGTCCCATAATGAGGGCAAAAAGTATCATTGTATTCATCGTATAACCCATTAAATTAAGGATCATAAAACTCATAAACATAGACATAGGGATCGCAAAACCTACAAAGAGTGCGTTTTTAAACCCTAAGAAAAACATAAGTACACCTACCACAAGTATAATCCCGAAGATGATATTGTTTACTAGGTCATTTACTTGGTTTTCTGTTTTGGCACTCTGGTCATTTGCCGTACGTACGACTACATCTGGAGGAAAGACCTCTGCCGTGGCGTTTTCGATAATCTCGTTGATTTGCTCAACAGCTTCAATCATATTTTCGCCAGAACGTTTCTTTACATCTAGCATTACCACTGTCTCGCTTATCTCCTCATCATCTACGGTGTCTCCATCATAAAGCGTAAGGTCACGCGCATAAGTAGTTTTATCTTCTTCTGTAAATGATACCGTTGCGATATCCTTTAGGTATATCGCTCCATTTTCTGATTTAATTACAAAGTCTTCAAGCTCTTCTGGGCTTTGAATCTCTCCTATAACGCGTATGTTACGACGCTGCCCACTGCTTATAAGGTTACCTGCAGAGAGGGTCATATTCTCATTGCCTATAGAAGCAAGTATGTCATTAAAACTTACTTGAGCAGCAATCATCTTATACACATCTACCGCTACTTCTACCTCGCGTTCTTGAGCACCGCGTATGGTAGCCTCCTTGATTTCTTTAAGGCTCTCAATCTCGTCTTGCAGGTACTCTGCATACTCCTTGAGCTTTATAGTAGGGTAGTTACCAGATACGTTTACATTAAGAATAGGTGTCTCTTCTGAGATACTTAGGTCAAAAACATTAGGCTCGACCTTTGCGTTGTTAAACGTAGGCCAGTCCTCATTTGCCGTTTCTGAGTCTACCTCATCCTTAACACGTTGCTTTGCAACTTGCACATCTACGCCTTCTTTAAACTCTACTGTGATGATTGCATAATCTTCTTGTGAGGTAGATAATACTTCTACCACGTCAGAAAGATTCTGCAGTTTATCTTCTAGAGGGTCTACTATGAGACGTTCTATATCTTCGGCAGTGTTACCTGGGTAAGGTGCAGAGATATAAATTTTAGTCTCATTAATTTCCGGAAAGTTCTCACGAGCCATCCCGAGGTAGGCTCCCATCCCTAAGGCAAGAAACAGCGCCATAAGAACGTAAATAATCGTAGGATTATCTATCGCCCAACTTGAAATCGCAAACTCCTTGTTTACATTTTTCTTTTTCTTATCTGTCATCGCTTAGTATGTTAAGATTTTTACTGGCTGGTTATCTTTTACAGATCTCGCACCTTCTACAATGATTTTATCTCCCACTTCTAGACCAGATAGTACTTCTATGTTAGGTCCTTGTGATTTACCTGTGGTGATGATTTTTTGCTGTGCTACCATTTCGTCCGCTTTCGCGAAAGCGGTATACACAAATTGCTCACCAACTGCATTTTCATTAATCACATTGAGAGGGATTAAAATTGCACTTTCTGCCGTGTAATCGTTGATAGAAAGTCTCGCTGTAAGATTAGGTTTTACCTTTCCATCTTTATTAGGAACATCTACTTCTATTGCAAAACTTCTGTTTGATGGCTTGATATAATTACCCGTCTGGCGTACGGTAGTCTCTACAGACTCTCCTAGTACTGGAAACTCTACTTTTACCTTTTTACCAGCAGTTACTGTAGGAAGGTAGCTTTCTGGAATCTCTGCCGCTACATACATATTATCAAGATTTACGATTCTGAATAATGCCATACCTGGAGCAACCACTGTACCTTGGTCTGTAATCACCTCATCTATTACTCCAGAAAATGGAGCTGTAACCGTTGTTTTACCCAGCTGACTTCTAATCTGGCTCACCATATTTTGTGATGACTCATATTGTGTTTTTGCCTGTAGGTATTGTATTTCTGACCCTATTTTTTGATCCCAAAGACGTTGCTGGCGCTCAAAAGTAGTTTTTGCAAGTGCTAGTTGAGATTCCATTTGTGCTACTTGACTGCTTAGACCACCGTCATCTATACGAGCCAGCGTTTGCCCTTTACGCACGCGCTGTCCTTCTTTTACAACTACACGAGATAAGGTACCTTGGTACTCTGGGTAGATAAGTACATTTTGCTTAGTCTCTACATTACCTTGCACCTCAATAAAGTGATTAAACAAGGTGTCTTTTACCGTCATTGTGGTAATAAGAACCTCTTTTTTCTCTCTAGGATTCTTTTCTTCTAGCACCTTTTCTATTTGTGCTAGTTGATCATTAGTAGCCGTGATCTCTTCCTTAAGTGCTTTTTGTTTTGCCTGTAACTCCTCTACAGATCCAGACTCTAGAAGGGCTTCTACAGATTTTCCGTTACTGTCTCCACCGCAAGAAGCTAGCGCGATACTTAAGATGGCAAGTGTGATATATTTTTTCATCATTGTAATATTACTGATTGGTACTATTTGGATTCTCTTTTTAAAAACTAGTTGTTTGTATAGTTAGGCACATTAAGAATAGTCTCAAGCTCTGCTTTTGTGGTTACAATTTGTAGCATTGCCTGTATTAATTCCTGCTGCACTTGGTAAAGCTGTGTTTGTGCTTGTCTTAAATCAAAACTCGTACTAAGCCCTTCTCTAAACTTTACTTGGTTTTTATTTTCAATGCGCTCTGCAAGTTTGATATTCTTCAGCGCAGTGTTGTAGTTATCTATCGCAAGCTCGTGATCACTTTTTGCAGATGCATAAGCAAGTTTTATCTGTTGCTCTGTCTCCTCTCTTTGTGTTGCTGCTTGATCTAGCGCAATCTCTGCCTGCGCTGTTCTTGCATTACGCATACCAGAACTAAAAATAGGGATGTTAAGCTGGAACCCAGTAATAGACTGTGCAAACCACTTCTCATCACTATCAAAAAAGTTAAACTCGTTACGCCCTGCAAAGGTTCCTACGTTTATAAATGCTCCTAGTGTAGGTAAGGCCTTGCTCTTTTCTAGCTTAAGCTCTAGTGCTCTTTGCTCATTAAGATTATTTACAATCTTATAGTCTACATTTTGCTCAATGTTTACCGTATCATTAAGTAATCCTAGTGCTGGCACAGCAAGTGACTCTAGGCTATCTTTAAGAATCGTCTCCTCATCTACCCCTACACCTATTGCGAGGTTAAACATTTGCTTTGCAATCACCACCATACGCTTTGCATTTGCACGCTGATTTTGAAGCGACAAATAAGTGATTTGTAACTGCTCTACATCTTCCTCTTCTGCAAAACCATTTTCAAAAATGAGTTTTGTTTCCTTAAGGTTATCTTCAAGGTTTGCAATGTTTCTATCTAAAATTGCTACACTTTCTTGTGCAAGTAGCACACCGCCATATGCGTTTATGACTCCTTTGCGCACTTCGAGTTGTGTTTTTTCATTTGCATTTTTAGAATAGTCTAGAAACGTCTTTGCAGCTTGTAGACCTACAAGGTATGAACCATCAAAAATGAGCTGACTCAATGTAGCGGTGGCAGTAGCATTTTGCTGTGTTCCAAAAACTACAGGTATAAAAGTACCAGGCTCTCCTCCAGTAAACTCGGCTGGTATAAGCTGTGTAGGCTGCTTGATTTGATAATTATAATCTAGACTAGCACTTACTTGTGGCAACCCACTCGCTGTGGTCTCCCACTTTTGCTTTATTGCCTTTGCGATATCACGACGGCTATTTATTGCTGTGTAGTTGCTATCTAGAGCAAAAGTCACAGCCTCTTCTACAGTAAAGCTTCTAGTCTGTGCGGTCACACCTACACTAGCAAGAAGCATTACAGCTATATATAATCTCTGTATCATTAGTTATGGTTAGATTTAATAAGTTTATTTAAAATTTTTCTACCCTTAGGGGTTACAATACCGCGTATGTGATACTCTAGATACATATCGTGTAAGTCTCCTACAGGAAAAGCAGATCTAGGGAAAATTGTCTCATCTTTAATACCTGTCATACCGGTGAAGTAAATGTTTACCACAAACGGCACACTTATTTCACTAATAAAAAGTCCTTGCTCTATACCTCTAAGTACATTTCTAGTCACACAGCTCTGCATATAGTCGTACTGACTCTTTCTAAGGGTCTGGTGTATCTTAGGGTAATATTTTTGAAGTTGATACATAGAAGAAGTACGCTCTCCGTTTATATGCTCAAGTACATATTTCTTTATGTCGTATAACTCTTCAATAGGATTTAATTCTTGATCAAGTATCCCATCTATACCTCCACAGACAGAATTAAACATATCAAGTGCGCAGGCAGAGACAATAGCCTCCTTATTAGCATAATAACTGTACACCGTCTTTTTAGACATTCCCATCTCACGGGCAATATCATCCATAGTAATGCTCTTAAATCCTTGATTTAAAAACAGTTCGGTGGCGGTTTTTAATAATTGTTCTTTCATAGTCAAGGCGCGAAGATACGCAGGAAACTTTTTAAGTTTTTAAAGTTTCCGTTAACTTTAGTTAAAATTTAACAACTGTAAGTTTTTACTGTGCGCTTTCGCGAAAGCGTAATAGGGCATAATCTCCTTTTATCACTTATTTTTACAAAAAATTGCCATTTATGCACAGCATACCAGAATACACATCTATATTTTTAGAATATCTCAACAAGCACGCGCTAGAGAAGGAACCTAAAAATCTTTATGAGCCTATTAATTACATCTTACAACTAGGTGGTAAAAGATTGCGTCCAGTACTTACACTTATGGCGTGTGAGCTTTTTGAAAAAGACTATAAAGATGCACTAGATGCAGCGCTGGCAGTAGAGATTTTTCATAACTTCTCTCTAGTGCACGATGATATTATGGATGATGCACCTTTGAGACGCGGGGAAGAAACGGTGCACGAGAAGTGGGATATTAATACGGGTATTCTTTCTGGTGATGCAATGCTTATACGTGCCTACCAGCTTTTTGAAAATTATGAGGGAGCCACCTTTAAGGAGCTGGCAAAACTGTTTTCAAAAACAGCAATAGAGGTTTGTGAGGGACAACAGTATGATGTAGATTTTGAGACGCGTGACGATGTAACCATCCCAGAATATATGAAGATGATTGAGTATAAAACCGCTGTTCTCGTAGGTGCTGCACTTAAAATGGGTGCTATTGTAGCTGGCGCATCAAAGAGTTGTCAAGAAGGTATTTATAACTACGGCCGTGATCTTGGACTGGCTTTTCAACTACAAGATGATTATTTAGACGCCTTTGGCGATCCAGAGAGTTTTGGAAAGCAAGTAGGTGGCGATATTATAGAAAACAAAAAAACATTTTTATATCTCACTGCCCTAGCAAATTCAAACAAGGATGATGCACAACAACTAGAGCACTTTTTCTCTATCTCACCGGCAGATCCTACAGATAAAATAGAGACGGTAAAGCAACAATTTCTAGACTCAGGAGCCGCAAAAGCAACCGAAGAAGAAATAGCTAAGTATACTCAAAAGGCGTTTACCGCACTTGATAATGTAGACATATCAGAAGATAAAAAGGAAACGCTCAGGCTTTTTGGGCAAGGGCTTATGAAGCGCACATACTAGCGAGCACACACCTTTTACAAGCAGTCCCTACGTAAACTTTTAACTAAGAGTTTATTATGGCACTCCGTTTGCTTAAATTTACGAGAACTAATTAATGTTACTCGTGAAGTACTTTCTATTTATTTTATTAGCCGTGATGAGCCTCTCTAGCTGCGCTCAAAACACCTGGCATAGTGAGCAACTTGCTATAGATGACTCGTTACAGATTGCCGTCATACAAATACCAGAAAATAGAAAGCTATCACAAACAGAGGTTTTCTCACTAGGTAATAATTCATACACGCTTACCCTACATAGCACAGACTCTATTTACAGCACAACTCATACCCTCAAGCTTAATAACAACACCTATAAAGCTTACATAACATCCCTACCGCTTATTACTATAAACGCCTCGCAAGAAATTGTAAATGAGCCTAAACGTATGAGTCGCATTGGGTATGCAGATGAGGAAATCACATTTACAAGTTATGCCGGTATTGAGCTACGAGGTAGCAGTTCGCTTGTTTTTAAGAAGAAAACCTATGACCTCAACTTTTACAAAGACAGTCTAGGTTTTGAAAACCAAGACTACAAGCTGGCTGGAATGCGCTCTGATGATGACTGGATTCTGGATGGACTTTATAACGAGCCCTTACGTATGCGCTCTTTTATCTCACTTAATCTCTGGAATAATATCTACACACCACATTATCTAGATGAAGAACCTAAGGCAAAGGCTGGTGCGACCGCGGCTTATAGTGAGGTATTTATAAATGGTCGCTACAAAGGTCTTTTCTTACTGCAGGAGCAGGTAGATCGCAAGTTAGTTAAGATAAAGAAAAACAAAGGCGATACCGTGCGTGGTGAGATCTTTCAAGGGGCACGCTACCTAGGTGCCAGTTCCTTTGACTCTATACCTCCTGCAAAGAATTTTTTAGCCAGCTGGGGTGGTTATGATATAAAATACCCATCGCCTAGTAACGCGCCTTGGGACAATGTATATCCTTTTACAGACTTTGTGGTTAATAGTGATGATGACGCTTTCGCGAAAGCGATCTCAAAACAATTTGTACTTGATAATGCTATAGATTACTTCTTATATATAAATGCCCTACGAGCACCAGATAATCTAGGAAAAAATCTCTACCTAATACGTTATGATGCCGGAGCGCCCTACTTTTATGCTCCTTGGGATCTGGACGGAACACTAGGAACCATCTACAGCGGAAAGCGTATTAATACCACAAACGACTTTTTAAGCAACGGACTATTAAGAAGGCTTATCGCCACAGATGCAGATGATTTTATTGCACGTTTTCAAGCGCGATGGCTCACCTTACGACAAGGGGTTTTAAGCGAAGAGCAGTTGCTCAAAAAACAAATGGACACTTATAACTCACTAAAAGAACAGAAGGTTTACGAGAGAGAAGCGCTCGTATGGGACACTTTCATTTATGAGGAAGAAGGTATTACGTATATGCAAGAATGGACAAAAAAGCGCCTTGCCTTTTTGGACAAATACATTAGTGATTTAAAATAACAAGCGACTGTAAAACTAAGCAGTAAAAGAGTTAATCACCTTCAAAAAGTCTTCGCGGTTTTTTACAAAATCAAGATCTGAGATGTCTATAATCTTTACATTAAGATTATGCTGTCCCTTTATAAAATCTAAATACCCTTGATTGATTTTTTCTAGATACTCTGGAGCAATACTTTTCTCATAACTACGGCCACGCTTCTTTATATTTTTAAGCAAACGCTCCGTGTTTTGATATAAATACACATACAAGTCTGGTTGTGGCATATCTTTATACATCATCTCGTGGAGACGCTTGTACAGCACATACTCTTCTTCTTGTAACGTAACTTGTGCAAAGATGAGCGATTTATATCGATCATAATCTGCACACATAAAGTCTTTAAACAAATCAAACTGGCCAATATCATCAAGCAATTGCTGATAGCGATCTGCCAGAAAAGACATTTCTAGAGGGAAGGCAAACCTATCTGGGTCTTTGTAAAATTTAGGTAAGAATGCATTGTCTTTGAATCGCTCTAAAATGAGTTTTGCATTAAACTCCTCAGAAATCATTGTAGCGAGACTTGTTTTACCAGCGCCTATATTGCCTTCTATCGCTATATAATTGTAACCACCTAGATCTATACTGTCTTGTGGCTTCTTGAGCCACTTTGCTTGCTTTGTTAATGAGCTATCATCTTCACAGGCTTCTAGCAACGCTGCAAAAGACTTATTAAAAACAGGAGCTACATCTTCTGCACTTATATCTACGAGCGGCTGCAATACAAAACGACGCTTGAGCATATGCTCGTGCGGTATGGTTAATCGCTCTGTTTGTTTAACAACATCGTCATATAGTAATATGTCTATATCGATATATCGTGATTGATATCCTTCTCCCTCTGTTTTATCTCTGCCTAGTAACTTTTCTATAGCTTGCGTTGCATCTAAGAGCTTACTTGCAGATAGTGATGTTTCCATCTTTACAGCACAGTTATGAAAATCTGCTCCCTCAAAACCCCAAGCTGGGCTTTGATACACTGGTGAGATTTTGCGCACACGACCTACACGCTCAAAAAGCAATTGAATTGCATTATTGAGTGCCTCGTACGTATTACCTTGATTACTGCCTAATGATAAGTATATAGTATGCAATGAGATAGCTGTTCTAAGTTGGGCTTAAGATTTCACAACAAATTAAGGAAATCAAAATCACAATGCCCTAATTTTGAAATTGAAGTTATTAAGAAAATGAATCAAATCTCTAGTCACTTAAATTCAAAGGACTTACAACTAGCCTATCGCATCTATTTTACACTAGGTGCTCTTTTTATATGTGCCCTGGTGGTATCTAACCTTATATTTCAAAAATTCTTTAGCTGGGACTTTTTTGGCATTTATACTTTTGAGATTTCTGTAGGGATACTTCCCTACCCTATCACCTTTCTTATTACAGATATTGTAAGCGAGATTTACGGAAGAAAAAAAGCAAACCAGATGGTCACTGCTGGCATTTTTGCCTCTCTATTTTCGTTACTCATCGTTTATGTGGCAAAAGTAGTTCCTGCTACTAGCTGGTCGCCTGTAAGTGATAGTCTCTTTACCACCGTATTTGGCGCTACGGCGCTGGCAGTTTTTGCAAGTATGATGGCATACTTACTTGCGCAATATGTAGATATACACATTTATCATTTTTGGAAACGAGTAACCAAGGGCAAACACCTCTGGCTCAGAAATAACTTCTCCACCTTTTTATCACAATTTATAGATACGGCAAGTGTGCTTTTGCTCTTGTGCGCTTTTGGGTTAATAGAATGGAATTTATTCGGCGGACTATTATTAGGTGGATTCTTATTTAAAATTCTCGTAGCGGCATTCGACACACCGTTCCTTTATCTAGGTGTATGGTTATTTAAGAAGCGTTTTAACCTTGAAGAAGGAGAAGAAATTAAGCTCCCTTTATAAACAAGTATATTCACACTAAGGCAGATTGTAAAAGACAACATTAGAAAACAACAAATGAAAAAGATATTTAAAATTATAGGCATTGTAGTTCTTGTACTTGTTATCGTGCTGGCTGCTTCTCCATTTTTGTTTAGAGGAAAACTAGAAGACCTCCTCAAGGAAACCATAAACAATAACCTCAACGCTCAAGTAGAATGGTCTTCTCTGGATTTAAGCCTCTTTAGGAGCTTTCCTGATGCTACGGTTATAGTAAATGACTTTACGGTAATAAACAACGCACCATTTGCTGGTGACACACTTGCGAGTGGTAAAGAAATACGCATTGAGATGGGCGTTACCCAACTCTTTAAGAATACTGCAGATGAGCCTATTGCTATAGATGCACTATCACTTCTAGAAGCAAACGTACACGTACAAGTAGACTCCTTAGGCAATGCAAATTATGATATTGTAAAAGAGACACCGACTACAGAGACTACTACTGAGGAGAGCTCAGAACCTTTTGTTTTTAACTTACAAGAGTACAGCCTCGTAGACTCAAAAATAATTTATGACGATCGCTCTACACAAACCCACTTAGAACTTACAGAGGTAAACCATACGGGTTCTGGAGATTTTTCGGCTATTGAGAGTGAACTTGATACGAAGACCCACGCTGTAGTATCTTTTGATTATGGTGGTACGCATTACTTAGATGGGCACGACCTAGACCTCGAGGCTGTAATCCAAATGGAGCTAGAAAAACAGAAATATACTTTTAAGGAAAACCTAGCCAAAATAAACGAACTCCCACTAGAGTTTAATGGTTTTATAGAGCTTCTAGAAGATGGCAATCTTATGGACTTATCGTTCAAAACGCCTTCATCAGATTTTAAGAACTTTCTAGCTCTAATCCCTAAGGAATATAGAGCAAATCTCGATGGGGTGGAAACGAGTGGCGATTTTCGCGTAAGCGGAATTATAACAGGGAAAACAACGGAGACTAACATCCCAAATCTTGATATTGAGATTGTGTCTAATAATGCTTCTTTTAAGTATCCTGATCTCCCTAAAAGGATGAACAACATCAATATAGATGTAAAGATTAAAAATGATACTGGCATTACAGAACTTACTTATATCGAGATAAACGACTTACGCTTTAAGATTGACCAAGACACCTTTACGGCAAAGGGAACACTTAAAAACTTGATGGGTAATATGCTTGTTAATCTTGACCTAGATGGTGCGCTAGACTTAGGAAACATTGACAAGGTGTATCCTCTTAACCTAGACCAGCCGCTGCAAGGTAGACTGGTTGCAGATGTGGTGACGAGTTTTGATATGAACGCTGTCGAGAAGCAACAGTATCAAAATATAAAAAGCTCTGGAAATGCTACACTTAGTGACTTTACTTATAGCACTCCAGAATTGCCTAATCCCATTGCTATACAAAATGCAGATGTGAGTTTTAAAACCGGCAATATTGCACTTAACTCATTTGCCGCAACAAGTGGAACTTCAGATATAAATGCAACGGGATCTATAGAAAACCTCATCCCTTTTGTGATGTCTAAGGAAGATTTAAAAGGACGTTTTGATGTGACCTCAAAGGTGTTTAATCTGGATGATTTTGCAACCAGCACTGCTACTACAACTGGTAACTCACCAGCTAGTACAGGCGAGAGTGATACCGCAGTACAAATTCCAGATTTTCTAGATGCCTCTGTAAACTTTAATGCCGCAAAGGTAATTTATGATGGGCTAGAACTTAGTAATACAAAAGGTAGCGTGACCATTGCAAATGAGCAGGCATCATTAAGCAATCTTAACTCTGGCATCTTTGGCGGTGCGGCAGGGCTCTCTGGATCTGTCACCACACGTGATGGCGCTCCTACTTTTAATATGACTGTAGACTTGAGCAGTATAGACATAGACCGCTCATTTAAGGAGCTAGAGATGCTGCAAGGACTTGCTCCTATTGCAAAGGCACTACAAGGCGCGCTCAATACCAAAATACAATTGCAGGGACAGCTGGATGACAACTTCAGCCCTATCCTTAGTACCATTTCTGGAGATGCCTTTGCAGAGATTTTGACCGCAGATGTAGATGCAGATAAAATGCCACTTCTTAATCTCCTATCGCAAAAACTTGATTTTATAAACCTTGACGACCTTAAACTAGACAAGCTCAAAACAAGCCTTACATTTAATGATGGTCAGGTGGCTGTAAAACCATTTGATTTCAATGTAAAAGGAATTAATGTACAGGTAAGCGGTGGACATAGCTTTACAAATGAGATGAACTACACCCTCAACCTTGATCTCCCTGCAAAATATCTAGGCGGTGACGTGAGCGGCTTACTCTCAAAACTTACAGATGCCGAAAAAGAGAACATCCATATAGACGTTCCTGTTTCCCTTTCGGGAAATTTTACTGCGCCCAAGGTAGATCTTAATCTAAAAGCAGCGACCACAGCGCTTACTAACCAGATTATAGAGATCCAGAAGCAACGCGCAAAAGACAAAGTAGAAGATAAACTTACTGATGTATTAGGAGGTCTTTTAGGAGGAAACAAAACAACACCAAACACTACTGCGACAGATAGCACAACTACTGACACACAGACTCCTCAAAACACCACCACAACCCCAAAAGCCGAAGACGCCATTAAAGATGTTGCCACGGGAATATTAGGTGGTCTCTTTGGAAAAAAGAAAACAACAAAAGAAACAGTGAAGGATACGGTTAATTAATGAAGTAGTAACTCAAGTTATGATGTGGTGTATATATATTCCGCTTTCGCGAAAGCGGGATACTACCCCTCATCATCTACCTTAATCTCGTTGAGCTCTTCGTTTTTATACTTGGCATAGTCAAAACCACTCTTCCACCAGATTTTCATTTTTTCTTTATTGAAAATGAGCGAATTTGTAGTGAGTACCGTAGGCGTATAATAGAAGTTTATTATCGCCTCTTTTTGATTGGCTGCATATTTACCTATGGTGATATTTTGCTTTTCTATACGGTCCATCATAAATCCGTGTAGATTGCTCAACAGGGAGAACACATTAGTAGAAGGGAGATTGTTATAATAAGTCACTTCTGTTTCTAATATGATTACATCTATCTCTGTTGCGCCACGTTCTACAGCTTCTTTAATAGGCACAAGCGCGCCAAAACCTCCATCTGCATACTCGCATCCATTTTTTGACGCTAGGCTCATAAAAGGGATATAATTACACGACATCCACACCCAGTCACAAAAATCTTCGTAGGTCTCTTCCTTACTGGATTTATATTCCGTTTTATGAAGTGAGAGATTAGAAACTGTGACTAGTACTTCTTTACCACTAGCCTGTAGCTGTTCATAATTTTCACGCGTAAAGGTTTTTTCTATAAGCTTGCGTAGCTTCTTACTTTCCCCAAAGGTTTTAGAGCCTTTCAAAAAATTGCGCAGTACGCTCCAGTGATCAATAGCAATAGTTTGCTCACCCCATTTGTCTTTTTTAATTACAAAAGGACAAACATTAAAAATGGCATTTTGATTTACAGAGGTGTATACCTCTTTTATCTTTTCGATATTTTGAAGAGCAAGATGAGGCACTAATAGACTTCCTGTAGAGGTGCCTACAAGCATATCATAATCCTTTCCCATTTCTTGCATAAGGTACTGAGCAACACCGCCGCCAAAAGCGCCTTTACTTCCTCCTCCTGAAATGACTAATGCTCGCATTGTGGGTTCTCTTTGAGCTTAGAAAAATAAGGTTTTTAATTAAGAAATGAGGGTTTTGTTGAGGTACGCTTTCGCGAAAGCGTTAAAAGAAAAACATCCCACCATCATTTGTTTCCCCTTTTTTACCTAGCGTATTGAACTTCCAACTAAGGCTAAGCATAAAGTATTGCTCTAAAACTGTGCTCTGTACATCTTGTACAAAGTTTGCATTTGCCGTACGCCTTGCATTTGTGTTTTGATCTAGCACATCATATACTTTTAAGGTTGCTGTGGCGCGATCTTTTGCAAATGAATAAGCAAGTGTCGAGTTCCAAAAAACTGCACTTCGCTGGAAATCTGATGCAATATTAGGGTTGTAATTATAATTAATATCGTTGCGCCACTCCCAGTTTTTGGGAACAAACAAAGCCGTTCCCAATGAAATATTATGAGAAACAAAGTCCTGATCTTCAAAAGCATCTAGACCAAACTGAGTTTTTGAAATAGAGATATTATAACTAGGTCTTACTTCAAACAGGTTTTTCCAAGTGTATGTAAAATTTACACGCGGTGTTAGAGATCTCGTTTTACTAGCGTATTGCACTTCATTATTAAAGTTTACATTACGCCCAAAGTTTGTGTAAATGCCTCCGCCATATTTTATACTATGTAAGGAGTCTATTTTTACTTTTTTATTATAACCTCCTCCTGCTCCTATGCTATAATTGCCATTTACATTTACATAGGTTGTACGACTTACTAGGTTGTCATCTATGGTAGTTTTACGTACAATAGCATCGTTTGTAAACCTTCCATTTCCATTAATATACCATCCACCTCCTTTTTGAAAGTCATAATTATTGAATCCTCCATAAAAGTTATAATCATTAGATGGTGCTAGGTTAGGATTACCCTCTACAATATTAAGTGGGTCTGAAACATCTACAAATGGATTAAGTTGCGTTACTTCTGGAGGTCTGTTACTCTTACCTAGACTTGCATACATAGACGCTTTTGGGCTAAACCTATAGTTAATATACGTGTCAAGTTCTAATGCTTCAAAATTTTGCTTGATATCTAATTCTGGGCGCAAGTTGTCATTATTTTCTAGGGTGCGAAATACGTATCCTACACTTACGTTAATATTGAGTTTCTCTCCATCTAAATTAAGCCCCAGTTTAGGCGTTGTGCGTGAATTTCGACCTTCAAAATCTGTACTTAGTTCTTGATTGAGGATACTATACTGCTGCGTTACTTCATCAAAGTCAAAGGTACTTCTCTTGCGTTTTCTACTATCGCTACGGTGACCAAAATCTACATCAAGAAATAACTTTTTGGCTACTAGAGGAACTCTATACGTAAGATTAAGGTTGTAACCATCAAGTTTAGTTTCTCCATCTGTAAACTGATTACGATTAATTTCTGATGGGTTATCGCCAAATATCTCTGTGTTTGACACTATAAAATCTTCGCTCTCTTGTCTATTGATTTCGTTTTGAACACGAGCTCTTACATAGGCTCCTTTATCACCCCATTTCTTAGTAACACTGAAGGTGTTTTCAAAATTCTTTCCTTGATCTGTTACGAAGTTATTAGTTGCCGATTCATTAATTCTCTCACCTTCTTCATTAAGTGATTCCTCTGTACGGTTGAAGCTTGTCTCACTGTTTGCAAAAGAAAATTTGGGCTTGATATTAATGAGTAGCATAGAATCCTTCTTTATATTTATAGTAGTATTAATACTATGATTATCTGAATTTGAATCATTGCGAGAATCGCTGTTTGTAAAAAACCTTCTGTCTGGAAGAATATTCTCTCGCTCTACACGAGTCTCATCAAAAGAGTTTGCTGCCGAGTAAAAATAATCCATATTTGCATCAAAGCCTTTTGCATACTCATCTGTATAATTTGCTCCCACACTACGGCTATTTACAATTCCTTGTCCGCCACCAAAGCTTCTGCCGTCAATACCGAAACTTCCGTTGCCGTTGAAGTAGACGCTTCTTCCTCCTCCAAACATTTTTCTTATCTCTCCAAAACTAAATCCAGCCGAATTAATATTATTTCCTCCTGCAAGTACACTGATGCGTCGCTCATTATCAAAGGCGTTTACAATACCCGCATATTCAAAACGATTATCTGTCCCACCACCAGCAGCAACTCTCCCGAAGACTCCCTTATTCTTCTCTTCTGAGATGGTAAGATTAATGGTCTTACTTTCTTGATCACCATCTTCACCAGCAAAGGCCTCATCATCTGTCTTAGTATCTACTACTTGTATTTTTTCTACTATTTCTTTAGTAAGGTTGCGCGTGGCAATTGTTGGGTCATCGCCAAAGAATGGCTTACCATTTACTAAGATTTTATTTACTTCTTTACCATTTACTAAGATCTTACCACTCTCGTCTACCTCAACACCTGGAAGTTCCTTGAGTAAGTCTTCTATATTTGCATCTTTCTTAGTCTTAAAAGAAGAAACATTAAATTCTAGCGTATCTTTTTTTACAGTTACTGGAGCTCTACTTTTTACAACGACTTCGCCCAAAGTATTTGTTGAAGGTGCTACCTCTATATCACCAAGCGTAATATCTCCAGCACTTAAATCTACATTCTTCGTGAAGTTCTCATAGCCCAGAAAGGAGATATTTACACGTGCATTTGTCTCTTGTGCGCGACCTTCTAGTTGAAATAATCCTTCTTGGTTTGTAATCGTATAGGTTATGAGTGTACTGTCTTTTACGGTCTCTAAGAATACCGTAGCTGCTTCCAGCGTTTGTTTTGAATCCTTGTCTTTAAGAGTTCCTGTAATTGAAAAATTTTGCGCCTGCAGAGCAATAGAGAAGAATAGACCTGTCGCGAGGAGTACTAGTTGATTGATTCGCATTATATACGGTTGATTGATTGATGTTTACCAAATAAACAATGATTCCTTCCAAATGATATACTGATAGTTAAATTTTAATAAATATTTAACAGGTCATTTTCTACTCAACCTGAACTCATAACAGATTATTAACTCATACTAGAATACGAGAAGTGTATGTTTGTACAACTAACCATTAAACCAAATATCATGAATAAAATCATTAAAGGACTTATTGCCGCTTATGGTGCAAAAAAACTAGGTGGTGGCTGCATAAGCACCATTATTATCTTCTTTATTATTTTTTGGCTTCTAGGGTTATTGGGATAATTTTCAAAAAAGCATTTTAATGGCTACAAATAGCCGTTTGCAGATTATAATAAACTAAAAAAGCTATCAGATGTCTGATAGCTTTTTTAGTTTGTTTCGTTTTCACGAAAGTGTACTTCTAATTATTTTTTTCTAAAATAGATAGAAATAGGCACTCCTGAGAAATCATAAGCTGCACGAAGTTTATTTTCTAAAAATCTCCTGTAGCCTTCTTTGAGATACTGTGGTAAATTACAGAACAACGCAAATTGTGGTTGCGGTGTAGGAAGTTGCATACAGTACTTAATCTTCACGTATTTACCTTTAATGGCTGGCGGTGGAAATGCCTCTACTAATGGCAAGAAGAACTCATTAAGTTCGCTTGTTTTAATACGCTTCGTTTTACTTTCATATACTTTTACAGCAGTTTCAATTGCTTTAAAAATACGTTGCTTTTCAAGCACAGAGATAAATACAATAGGTACATCTGTAAATGGCTCTATTTGCTGTCTTATGTGCTTTTCAAATTCTTTCATTGTATTAGTCTTCTTTTCTACAAGGTCCCACTTGTTTACTAAGATTACTATTCCTTTTCTGTTGCGTTCTGCAAGCCAGAATATGTTTTGCACCTGACCATCAAATCCTCTTGTTGCATCAACTACGAGCAAAATAACATCTGCGTGCTCGATAGCTCTTACGGATCTCATAACCGAGTAAAACTCAAGATCTTCTTTTACCTTAGCCTTACGACGTATACCAGCTGTATCTACAAGGTTAAACTCAAACCCAAAGCGATTGTACTTTGTGTCCATCGCATCACGAGTAGTCCCTGCGATATCTGTTACGATATAACGTTCCTCACCTATTAATGCATTTATAAAAGAAGATTTTCCTGCGTTAGGACGACCTACCACAGCAAAGCGTGGCAATTCATCTTTATCTTCCTCTTCTACTTGTTCTGGAAGAGCCTCTACAACAGCATCAAGTAAATCTCCTGTTCCGCTTCCATTTGTTGCAGCTATAGTGTAATAATCACCTAATCCAAGGTTATAAAACTCTACAGCATCTGCCGCACGTTTATTATTATCTACTTTATTTACAGCAAGGAAAATAGGTTTTTTTGATCTACGTAGTAGTGTTGCAACCTCTTCATCCATCCCAGTTATACCGTGCTCTACATCTACCATAAAGATGATAGCATCTGCCTCATCTATGGCAAGCTCTACTTGCTTGTCTATCTCTGCTTCAAAAACGTCATCACTTCCTACTACATATCCTCCTGTGTCGATAACGGTAAATTCGCGACCGTTCCAGTCTGTTTTTCCGTAATGACGATCACGCGTCACTCCACTTACGGCATCTACAATCGCCTCACGACGTTGCACTAGACGGTTAAAAAAGGTAGACTTCCCTACATTAGGGCGTCCTACGATAGCTACTATGGTACTCATTGTAAATTTTTTAGGTGTGCAAAGATAGCGTTAATCTACAGTCTTATGCATTTAAATGATTGTTCTCTTTATACCAACATTTTGGGATGTAAATTTCGTAAATCCTAAGGATATGATAAACTCTTGTCTATCCATATGATTATAACGTAGCTTTACCAACTACTATGATCATTATCGCATATATACTTACCCTTTCTATAGGACTTATAGGAGCCATAATCGCCACGCTACCACCTAGCGCGACGAATCTTGCTGTAGTAAAATACACTAGTGACAAAGGCCTCACTAAAGGACTTCACCTAGCTTATGGAGCTGCACTTGGAGAGGTCTTTATTGCAGGACTTGCCCTTGCTTTTGGGGTGCTTGCAAAACGGTTATTTGAAAAACATGAGTGGATACAGATCACTTTTATTGTTCTCATGATAGCTGCAGGGATCTATTTTCTCTCAAAAAAGACTAAAAAAAACGATAGTGAATCATCAAGCAGACCTAAGCGTTTCATTAATGGCCTCTTACTAGGAGGACTTAATATTCCAATGTTCATTTACTGGACTGCGATATTCTCTATAAGTTCTAGGTACGTTATTTTAGACAAGAACTCTCCGTGGCTTCTTATTATATTTTTCTTAATTGGAGTTTTTGCAGGTAAATTTGGACTTCTTTACCTCTATGGAAGAGCTAGCGAGTATATGACTTCAAACTTTGCAAAATTTAAAGGAAAGCTCAATAAAATTATAGGCTTTGTACTTATAGTTGCTGGTGTAATCCAAGCCATAAAACTTGTAATTGCTGAATAATTTATCAACGATTTAGTAAGCTTTTATAAAAGCACTCCACTAAGTCATTATGATTTTTACAGCATTACTTATAGGCATTATTACTACCATTCTCGGGGCACTTCCTCCGGGAGCATCAAATCTTGCTGTAATCAAAACCTCCCTAAATGAATCACAACACGAATCTTTAAAGATAAGTTATGGTGCTGGACTGGGAGAGGTACTACTTGCATTTATAGCATTTTCTTCTGGTATGGTTGTACATGATTTTTTTGAAATGAATCTCTGGGTACAATACTTAGTCGCTACGATTCTCGCTATGGCAGGGCTCTACTTTATTCTTAAAAAAAAGGATTACCCGAAACGTAAAAGACAAAAATCATCTAAATACCTTTTAGGATTCACACTAAGCATTATTAATCCGCCAGTACTTGTGTATTGGATTTTGGTTTTTTCTTTACTCGGAAAATGGTTGTCCAGTACCGCATCTGACTCTACGTTATGGCTGGCACTATTTCTTAGTGGTGTCTTTATAGGAAAGGTTGCAACACTCTATGGCTACAGTAGATTTGGTTCTCATATTCAAAAAAAGAAATCATCTTCAGAAAGTAATATTAATCGCTATATAGGCGTAACACTTATTATTTTGGCCTGCATGCAAGTTATCAAGCTGACTTTCATTTAAGAAAGTACTTCTAGGCGTACTACATACCCTTCCCAGCTACGCACGTTAAATACGGTATCATCTTCAAAAAGAAGATACTGTCCTTTAATCCCTTTTAAAACACCTTCATAAGCCGGAGTTTTGTCTAGATTAAGCGTTTTTAATTTTTCTGGATATTTATCTACTGGAAAATGAATATGAGTCTCCTCATTACTAGGAATGAAATACTGCTGTGCCTCTTCTGGTATATATTTTTTAAGTTCATCGCGATATTCCGCGAGGTTTACATCTTCAATGTCATTTTTGAGCATCTTGCGCCAGTTCGTTTTATCTGAAACATGTTCTTTAAGCGCTAGTTCTGTTATACCAGCTAGGTATCTATTAGGCACTTCAACAATCTCTACTGCTTCATGGGCACCTTGATCTATCCACCTTGTAGGCACCTGTGTCTTACGTGTCACTCCTACCTTTACATTACTTGAGTTTGCTAGATATACAATATGAGGTTGTAATTGCACCTTTTTCTCGTATTCTAGATCTCTCTCTTCTTCACCTAGATGCGCTTTAGAAAGCTCAGGTTTCATAATCCAATCGGCAGCTTGTGGTACTTTGTAAAAATCATCATAACAATATCCTTGACGGAAAATCTTTTTATTTTCGCCACACGCGAGACATTCGTACCTTACAAATTCTAGATGCAACCTTTTTCCTAAGAGTTGATTCATCTGTATGAAGTCACCATCCATTACTAAATAGTAATTTATAGGATCTGTGTGCTCCGTTTGCATTTTTCTAAGGACACCTTGGTATTGCATTTAAGAAAACTTTGATTACAAAATGTGGGGAAATAAGGTTAAATTAGCTTTCGCGAAAGCAATAACCTATTCCGTTATATACGTGTAAATATACCAACTTTATGGCTATCCCTTTAGTGCATTCTATTGCTTCTTGGTTCTTAAAAAAACGCATTCACCAGATGGAACTTTTTATAAAGTACCCCTCTGAAGTTCAAGAAGAATTGCGCATTAAGCTTATAGACAAAGCAAGAGATACCGAGATAGGTAGAGCTTATGACTTTAAATCTATCAAGTCATATCGTGAGTTTGCAGATCGCATTCCAGTCACGTCTTATGAGGAAAATCAAGAATACATAGAGCGTAGCCGTAAAGGAGAGTCAAATATTATGTGGCCTACACCTATAAAATGGTTTGCACAAAGTAGTGGTACTACAAATGCTCGTAGCAAGTACATCCCAGTAAGTCCAGAATCACTGGAAAACTGCCACTATGCCGCAAGTAAGGATTTACTCTGTATGTACCTTAATAATAATGAGGGGTCACAACTCTTTTCTGGCAAAGGTCTTAGACTGGGCGGCAGCAAGCAATTGTATCACGACAATGGAACCGTTTATGGTGATCTATCGGCTATATTAATTGACAATATGCCTTTTTGGGCAGAGCTTAGCAGTACACCTACTAATGGTGTTTCACTTCTAAGTGATTGGGAAACCAAGATGCAAGCCATTGTAGACGAGACTATCCAGCAAGATGTAACCAGCCTCTCTGGAGTACCTTCTTGGATGCTTGTTTTATTAAATAATGTTCTTGAAACTACTGGCGCTTCAAATTTACTTGAGGTGTGGCCTAACCTTGAAGTTTACTTCCATGGCGGCGTGAGTTTTGATCCTTATATGGAGCAATATCAAAAGCTGATCCCGTCTAATTCTTTTAAGTACTACGAGATTTACAATGCCTCAGAAGGCTTTTTTGCAATACAAGGTCAGAACGACTCTAAGGAGTTATTGCTCATGCTTGACTATGGTATTTTTTATGAATTTATACCCATGACGACCTATGGAACTTCTGGGCAAAACGTAATACCACTTACAGAGGTAGAAGTAGGAGTAAATTATGCGATTGTTATCACTACAAACGCTGGTTTATGGAGATATAAAATAGGTGACACCGTAAGATTTACAAGCACCAGCCCGTATAGAATTAAAGTTACGGGGAGAACAAAACATCACATCAACGTTTTTGGAGAAGAGCTTATCATTGAGAATGCAGAAGAAGCCCTTAAAAAAGCGACCAGAGAAACAGGCTCCGAAATAAAAGACTATACCGCCGCGCCTATATTCATGGAAGGAAAAGAAAAAGGTGCACATGAGTGGATTATAGAGTTTAAAAACCCACCTAAGGATATTGCACTTTTTAATCACAAACTGGATCTTGCGCTTCAAGAAGTAAACAGTGATTATCAAGCAAAGCGTTTCAATAACACTACGTTAAACGCGCCCACGGTACATAGCGCGAGAGAAAATCTATTTTATGACTGGCTCAGAGAGAATAATAAACTTGGCGGCCAGCACAAAGTCCCTAGATTATCAAATAAAAGAGATTTTGTAGAAGCACTGCTTGAGCTTGCATAGCATTGCAATCGGCATTTTTAAGTACGCTTTTATGTTGGAAAATACGACCGCTAAGCAAAATTAGTAGTTTTTTTACGCTTTCGCGAAAGCGTACTCACCACAATACATTCTACTTTTAAAACCTAAAACGCTCACTCAAAACCATAAAAAAAGGCACTCATAAGAGTACCTTATTAATCTATTTATGTAACCTCATTACTATGAAGCTGCTTTGAGCTTTTTAAGAGTAGATTTATTTAATTTACTCTCTGCATAAGTTTTAGTTACATTAAGCGATTTCTCGTCAGAACTAGGAAGATCAAACATAGCATCCGTAAGAATAGCTTCACATAAACTACGCAGTCCTCTTGCTCCAAGTTTATACTCGATAGCTTTACCTACCATATAATCCAAAGCTTCATCTGTAATGGTAAGCTCTATATCATCCATACTAAAAAGCTTCTTATATTGCTTTATAATAGCATTTTTAGGCTCTGTAAGGATAGCTCTCAACGTTCCTTCATCTAGCGGATTCATGTGCGTTAAAACTGGCAGACGACCTATAATTTCTGGAATAAGACCAAAATCCTTAAGGTCTTTAGGAATAATATATTTAAGCATATTATCCTTTTCTACTACATCTTCACTCTTACTCGCCACAAATCCCATGGCCTGCATGTTAAGACGCTTAGAAATATGGCGTTCTATACCGTCAAAAGCTCCTCCTGCAATAAATAAGATATTCTCTGTATTTACCTCAATAAACTTTTGATCTGGGTGCTTACGTCCTCCCTTAGGCGGCACATTTACAACCGTACCTTCTAATAGCTTTAATAACGCTTGTTGCACACCTTCTCCACTCACATCACGCGTAATAGATGGATTGTCACTCTTACGAGCAATCTTATCTATCTCATCTATAAAAACGATTCCTCTCTGTGCTTTTTCAAGATTATAGTCGGCTGCTTGTAGAAGACGTGTCAAAATACTTTCAACATCCTCACCTACATAACCTGCTTCTGTAAGTACTGTAGCATCTACAATTGCAAGAGGCACATTAAGCATACGAGCGATTGTCTTTGCGATAAGTGTTTTACCAGTTCCTGTTTGTCCCACCATCACGATGTTACTCTTCTGGATCTCTATATCGTCATCTGTAGCAGGCTGCAATAATCGTTTGTAGTGGTTATACACCGCTACAGACATTACTCTTTTTGTAAACTCTTGACCTATAACATACCCATCAAGAAACTCTTTAATTTCTTGTGGCTTTCTTAACTTAAGCTCTCCTTCAAGATCATTTGTAGCAACGTCCTTAGACTCTTCTATTACAATACCATGTGCTTGCTCAATACATCTATCACAGATGTGTGCATCAAGCCCAGCAATTAGTAAGCTAGTCTCTGGCTTTTTTCTACCACAAAATGAACATTCTAAATCTTCCTTTGCCATTTTATTTACTGTTGTGAGATATTATAAGCTTTTGCGAAAGCGTATATCTCATTAATCTCTCTTCAAAATTTCGTCAATCATACCGTACTCAAGCGCTTTATCTGCTTTCATCCAGTAATCACGATCACTATCGTTATATACTTTATCATAGTCTTGACCAGAATGCTTTGCGATAATATCGTAAAGTTCTTTTTTGAGTGTCAAGATTTCTTTTGCTGTAATCTCGATATCTGATGCTTGACCTTGTGCTCCACCCATAGGCTGGTGAATCATCACACGGCTATGTGGCAAACCACTACGTTTACCTTTTGCTCCTGCACAAAGCAATACTGCTCCCATAGAGGCAGCCATACCAGTACAGATAGTAGCTACGTCTGGCTTGATAAACTGCATCGTATCATAAATACCTAATCCCGCATATACACTTCCTCCAGGAGAGTTAATGTAGATCTGAATATCCTTATTTGCATCTGTACTTTCTAAAAATAGTAGCTGTGCTTGTACAATATTTGCAACTTGGTCATTAATCCCTGTTCCTAAGAAAATGATGCGATCCATCATTAAACGAGAGAATACATCAAAGATAGCTATGTTCATCTGGCGCTCTTCAATGATATTAGGAGTAAGGCCTTGTGGCAACATGCTCGTAATAATTTTATCGTAATAATTAGAGTTTACACCCTGATCTTTGATTGCAAAATCTTTAAATTCTTTTCCGTAATCCATATTTTTATAGCAATATATATTTTAAAAAAAAGCGTTTTACCTATACAAGTAAAACGCTTTAAAGATACTTATTATCTAGGAAGTATTCTAATTGTAAACTTCCTTAACAAATTCGTCAAAGGTTACTTCCTTCTCCTTAAGTTTTACATTTTCTTTAAAGAATGCAAGCATTTTTACATTCATAAGCTGCTCAGATAAACGCTTTACCTCTTCTTGATTACCAAGTATACGTGCTGCGATATCTTCTAGCTCTTTATCTTCTGGGTTCATCTGACCGTATTGCATCATCTGCGACTTGATCATATCTTTTGCGTAGTCTTTTAATTCTTCAAAAGTCACTTGAAGTTTATTATCTGTAACTACTTTCCCTTCTATAAGCTGCCATCTTAAGCCTTTCTCAGAGCGAGTAAACTCTTCTTTTGCCTCCTCATCTGTCATAGGCTTCTCACCACTAGATTGTATCCATCTAGCAAGAAAGTCTGAAGGAAGATCAAACTTAGTTTCATCTATAATACGCTCAGTAACGTCATTCATAAGTTGTTGATCGCTCTGTTGTACAAACTGGCGCTCTCCATCTTCTTTAATCTTCTCTTTAAGCTCTGTTGTGCTTTTTACAACATCCTTACCAAATAATTTATCAAATAGCTCTTGGTCAAGATCTGCTTGCTCACGCTTGTTTGTTTCGGTTAGTGTAAAGGTAAGTTCTGCGTTCATTTCTTTTGCTTGATCTTCAGAGATCTTTAACGCAGCTTGGTATGTTCCAGGCTCAGAAAACAAACTTTTTGTTTTTAATGTGATTACATCACCAGGCTTTGCACCTACTAATGCATCTACATTTTTCTTTCCTTTTACTTGCTCTATTTCAAAAGTCGCTTGGTTGTCTATACCTGCTTCTTCGTTTACAAAAGTACCAGTGATTTCACTATCCTTTGCTACTTCTGTTTGAGAAACCAGTGTACCGTATTGCTTTCTTATAGTAGTGACCTGGCTATCTACCATCTTGTCATCTACTTTGATTTTATAACTTGTGATAGCTTTCTTTGGTGTAAGGTTTACATCAAACTTAGGAGCCATCCCTAATTCAAATTCAAAATTATAATCATCTGTATCCCAATCAAACCCTTCTTGGTTTTTAGGTAGTGGATTACCTAAAACATCTAGCTTTTCTTCTTGTAAAAACTTACCTAAAGCCTCTTGAAGTAATTTATTAACCTCATCAACTCTTACAGCTGTTCCATACTGCTTTTTAATCATTCCCATAGGGACGTGACCTTTTCTAAAACCAGGAATATTTGCCGTTTTACGGTAGTTTTTAAGGATAGACTCTACTTTATCGTTATAATCTTCTTTAACGATTTCTACCTTTACTACTGCGTTCAGGTCGTCTATTTGCTCTTTTGTAATATTCATTATGATGTAATTTTGAGGGCGCAAAAATACAATATTTTTACGAGTACAACAATCTTTTAAGATGTGCTTAACTAGCTCTTGCTGTCGTCTTTAATAAGTGAAAACAATATACTTTGAAAAATACTAAGCAGGATACTAAACAGTAATGCTATCCAAATACCGCTCACCGAAAAGCCACTTATAAAATAATCTGCTATTAATATTATAAAAGCATTGATGATAAATAGGAATAAACCAAAGGTCAAAATCGTTACTGGCAATGTAAGTATGACAAGTACAGGTCTCACGATAAATTTAAGTAGCGCGAGTATGATAGCGACAATAATCGCTGTCACAAAACCGCTTACGGCCACGCCTGGAAGGAGCTTTGAAAGCACTACTACCGCAACAGCTGTTAGTAAAATTTTGATGATAGATTTCATAAAGTTGAATTTTAAGGGTTACGCTTTCGCGAAAGCGTAAATTTACACATAAAAAAAGCGCCCTTTAAAAAGGGCGCTTTTTACATATTACAAGTAAACGTATTCTAGTTTACATCATTACTAATAGTTACCGTAGCATAGTCTCCTATATCTACAACTGGAATCGTTGATCCATATGTGTTATTAATGGCATTAATAACAGCGTTTGCAGTAAAAGCATAACCTCTAGGTGATGGATGTACTCCATCTAGTGAGAATGCTCCTCCCGTCACAAATTGCGAAGAAAGAATACCACCGCTAAAAGCGACACCTCCGTTTGCTACATTTTGTAGGGCAGTTCTAGCATCTACATAAGCAAGTCCATTTGCGTCTGCTAGCGCCTGGATTGTTGCGTTGTATTCTGTTTGTGCTGCCGTTACGAGTGCTTGCTCTTGCGTAGTAAGAACAAACTGATCTTGTAATGGTCTAGACACACCGTTTATTGCTAATAATCCAGCTTGTTCTACAGGAAGACCTTGAGAAACTAAGAATCCTACGTAAGCCTCATCTACAGTTCCTAAAACTCCAGCAGTTGTAAGCGGAATTAAATCTTCATTTGTAGTTTGACGTAGTTGCGATAACAAAGCAGCTGTAATAGGATCTAAGTTAAAAGGCGCTCCTTGAACAATAGCTGAAATATCAGTCAAATCTTCGTCTTGAATAGTGATAAAGTTTGCTCCTGCACTAAAGTTAATTTGACGAGCAGCAGCTTCTTCTGCTGTAATCACTCCAAAAGAGGCAAGTCCTGGCAATACTTGTGTATTATAAGCTGCAAAACTTGCATTAAGTGTTGCTGCTGTTTCCTCATCTAGTGGTATTGCCTGAGAAGGAACTGTTGTAAAGAAAGGAATAGAAGTTACATCTGGAATGTTTACTAATGCTCCTTTTGCTCCTGTACTTGTAAGTGCCGCTACTTCTTGAGCATAAACACCTGCAAATAATGTAGGATCTGTAATATCATTAGGTCCGTAAGTAGTCGCATCTGGGTTTCCAGTTTGATCAACTCCAGCACCTCCAGATGTTGCAAAACCTAAAATATCATTATTACCTATCCATAATGAAAAGAATGTAGGGTTTGCCGCAAGTGCCTCTGCCATAACTGTCGTATTTGCTGTACTAGCAAAACGAGCAAAATAAGGATTTGCTTGACTTGTAGCTACACCAGCAACGTTACCGTAACCTGGAGCTACAAGATGAAAACTTTTTGCCCCTGGTACACCCACATTATTAAATGGTCCAGCAACAATATTTGAAACTTCTGTAGTAGGAGTTCCTGCAAGACGTGCAGGTCCTGGGTTACCATCTGCGTCTGTAGCGAGTACAAAACGGTTTTCTGTAATTTGCATACCTCCTAAAGTAAGTCCTCCAAGGTTATCACTTACTAGTGGTTGAGAAAAACTACCTCCTCCTGCAAGCGCAAATTGCTGCGCCATAATGTTAGGGTATGAGTTTTCTTGACCTGTGATATACAATGCTCCGTCTGCAAAACCTGCAGTAAGAGAGTTTCCTACAGAAACGTAGCTTGAGAAATCTGCACTACCACTAGTGTAAAAATCATCATTCTCTGCGATATCATTATCAAATTCTGGTTCACAAGCAACTAGTCCTAGTGCTAGTGCCGGAAGTGCTATATAATTGAAATATTTTTTCATCAATGCTATTTTTATAATTTATAACTAAGACCTAAACCTGGTGCAAATGCACTTGATTTGTAAGTTCCTCCAAAAGGAACGCGCTCTCCACCTTCTACATAAGAATCGTAAGAAGCATCAATTTCCTTAAATGTTAGGTAAAGGAAAGAAGCATCAATCGCTAACTTATCTGTTACGTTATAAGTAAATCCACCTGTAAATCCGTAAGAATCGTTACGTGGAGTTTCTGGAGCAAAGAAACCTTCTTGTACTGGAGACTCATCAAAGTAAGCACCTGCACGTAGTACAAATTTTGAACTTACATCAAACTGAGCACCTAGACGGTAACTTGAAGCATTTTTATAGTTACGAGGATTAATAGACTCTAATGCAAGAGAACCATCTGTATTAAGGAACATAATGTCTAATGCTTCGTAAGCATCCCACTCTGCATAATTCCAGTCAAAGTTAAGCGTCCACTTATCTGATGGCTTATAAGAAACTCCTACCGTCCACTCTGCAGGTAATGGTAGTGTTGCTGTAAAGTCATAAGTTCCATTTGCAATAGGTGCTAATGGAGAGTTAGGCACATTTGAGAATACTGCTTCACCATCTCCTTGCTCTACATCGATATCAATCTTAGACCTGTAGTTAACTCCAAAAGACCACTGATCATTAGGAGTAATCATAGCTCCTACAGAAAAACCAAAAGCAGTTAGTCCTTGTGAGTCAAGCTCTACATTAGAACGATTACCATCAATATCAGTAAGGTTACGAGATAGGTTACGATTAAAGTTAACCCCTCCAATAGCTAGGATAGGCCCCCCTCCAATACTTAAATCTTCAAGTAATTTTACAGAAACCATAGGTTGTACAAAAATAGCCGACAGATCGATACTATTAACAAGATGTGATCCAGACCAATCTGTTGGGTACTCTACAGTACTTCCGTAAGGAGTGTACACTGCTAGACCTACTGCTAGTTTTTCACTTACGTTATAGCTTGCATATAAATACAAAGGCGTTCCTGTAGGACTATCAGTTTGTGAAGTCTGCCCGAACTCAGCGTTTTGAAACTTCACATCAGAGAATACTCCAAAACCTCCTACGGCTATATTTAATTTTCCTTCTAGATGCACTAGACCTCCTGGGTTAAAAAATGCAATCTCTGCATTATTAACCATTGCCACACCAGTGTGACCCATCGCTAGACCGCGTTGTCCTTGTAAACTTACTCGGTATCCACCGGCATAGGTAACAGCACAAACGAGTAGTAGCACAACGACACTTAATACTTTTTTCATAATTTAATTTAGGTTAAGGGAAATGTGTTATTCTTAAAAATCTACCCTCAAAAATACAGTATTTACAAGGGATTTATAGATTTATTATCAATTTACTATGCATACATAGTAAATTTGCTGAAACAATGTTATAAAAAATTTATCACTTCTTTATAAAAATCTTTAGGATTTTCTGCATGAAGCCAATGTCCAGCATTTGAAATAGTGCTTAATTTTGCTTTCGCGAAAGCGTTATAAAGACCTTTTTCATCCTCATCAAGAATATAATTTGACCTGTCTCCTCTTAAAAAAAGTACATCCCCTCCATAGCTAGCTCCTTCCGGAAGTGCCTTCCCTATCTGTTCTATGTTTTCTATAAGTGCTTTGAGATTCATTCTAAAACCTAACACACCTTTTTCTTTCCAATAAAGATTTTTAAGCAAGAACATTCTCGTTCCTACATCTGTAATGTATGTGGAAAGAAAATCATCTGCTCCTGAACGACTCGTCATTGCTTGAGTATCGTTTGATAAGGCAGTTAAACCTTCAAGAATGACCTGGTGATGTTGTGGATACTCTTTTACACCTATATCTGCGATGATCAGCTTTCTAATCATATTTGGATAGGTAGTTGCATAAAGCATAGCGACCTTACCCCCCATGGAATGACCAAGTAAGTTGAAATTTTCCAGACTATTTTCTACACAGTAAAATTTGAGATCTTCTACCATTAACTCGTAGCTAAAAGCATCACTATGAAAACTACGCCCATGATTACGCTGATCTATAAGATGCACTTGAAAACCGTCTCCTGCAAATTGCTTTGCCAGCGTTTTCCAATTATCACCCATTCCTAGAAAACCGTGTAATATGATGAGCGGCTCACCTTCTCCTATGATATTAGAATGTAACATAAATTACTGCAGTTTTTTGAGGTAAGACGCCACCACCGTTTCAAAACCTAGATATAAAGACTCCGACATTAACGCATGACCTATAGATACCTCTAACAAATCTGGAATGCTATTATGAAAATATTCAATATTATCTAGTGATAAATCATGACCAGCATTAATTCCTAATCCTACATCACTCGCATGAAAAGCAGCGGCTATAAATGGTTTTATCGCTTCTTCCTTATTAAGCACATAACCATCTGCATACGACTCTGTATAAAGCTCGATGCGGTCTGCGCCAGTTTCTTTTGCTCCTTCTACCATTTCTAGCACTGGATCTACAAAAATTGAGGTGCGTATTCCCGCATTTTTAAACTCTTGAATTACTTCTTGCAAGAAACTTTTGTGTTTTATAGTATCCCAACCAGCATTACTTGTAATAGCATCTACAGCATCTGGAACAAGTGTAACTTGGGTAGGCTTAGTCTCGAGAACTAAGTCTATGAACTTCTGGATAGGATTTCCTTCTATGTTATACTCTGTAGTAACTACATCTACAAGATCTCTCGCATCTTGATACCTTATATGACGCTCATCTGGACGGGGGTAAATGGTTATTCCTTGAGCACCCATTTTCTCTAGGTCGCCCGCAACTTTTAATAAATCTGGAACATTACCTCCTCTTGCATTACGCAACGTGGCCACCTTATTTATGTTTACACTTAATTTTGTCATAGCAATATGGTATTATTTGATATCACAAAAATACGAAGAGACCACTGCTAGGCGGTTATTTTTTCATTATTTTGCAGTATGACGTTAACAGATTTCATTATAAATGACATTTCTCCAGTTTCTGAAAAGCAGAACATAGGAGAAGTACAGTCTATTTTTAGTCAAACTACTTATTCCCATGTCCCTATAGAACGAGACGGTGTTTACGTAGGTTCCTTACCAGAAAATGATACTCATTGCCTAGACGCAGATACTCCTATAAGTGAATACAGTCATGGATATGAGCAATTTTTTGTGCGTTATGACACTAACTGGCTAGATGTACTCGAGACTTTTGCACGACACGGCTGTAACATGATGCCTGTGCTTGATGAAAAAAACACCTATCTAGGATACTACGAGCTAGAAGATGTAATGAGTTTCTTTAATAATACTCCTTTTATAAGCGAGCCAGGAAGTGTGGTAATTATAGAAAAAGGGATTCAAGATTACTCCTTTAGTGAAGTAAGTCAGATTGTAGAATCAAATGATGGTAAAATCTGGGGTATATTTATTTCTAGAATAGAAAATGACGTTGCCGAAATCTCAATAAAGATAGGTAGATCAAATTTTAATGACATTCTCGCAGCCTTTAGAAGATATAGCTATAACGTAGTATCTAGTCATCACGAAGACACCTTTCTTTCAGATTTAAGAGAGCGCTCTCAGTACTTAGAGAAGTACCTTAATATCTAATAAATTATGAAAATTGGTATTTACGGTCAGTTTTATCACAAAGAAGCAGGGCAATACATCCAACAGCTTCTTGATATTCTTGACAAAAAACAGATAGAAGTAATTATAGAAAAGAATTTCCTTAAGCTCATACATGAGAATGACACTATTGAAAAGGACTATAATCACTTCTCGACCTTTAAAGAATTAGATAACAGTTACGACCTTTTTGTAAGTATAGGAGGTGATGGAACCATACTAAAGACAGTTACCTACGTTAGAGATCTCAACATACCCATAGTAGGTATAAATACTGGGCGACTAGGTTTTCTTGCTACCATCAAGAAAAATGACATTGAAGCGTCAATAGACAAAATCTTAACTGGAAAATATAGTATTTCCAAAAGGAGCTTGTTACAAATTACAACTAGTAAGCTCTCAGAAGAAATAGGAGAGCTTAACTTTGCTCTTAACGAGATCGCTGTGAGCAGAAAAAACACTACCTCCATGATTTCTGTAAAGACCAAGCTCGATGGTGAAGACTTAACAAATTATTGGGCAGATGGTTTAATTGTAGCTACTCCCACCGGCTCTACTGGATACTCACTCAGTTGTGGAGGCCCAGTTATCACGCCGCACACCTCAAGTTTAATACTCACTCCCATAGCTCCTCATAATTTAAATGCCCGACCATTAGTAATTCCTGATGAGACCATTATCGAGCTGAGCGTTTCAGGAAGAGAAGAGCAACATTTGATTTCGCTGGATTCCCGCATAGCTACCCTGGATAATGAGACCATTATCACTTTACAAAAGGCACCATTTCAAATAAGCCTCATACGTTTAGAGGGCGATAGTTTTTTAAAAACACTACGTCGAAAGTTACTTTGGGGGGAAGACAAAAGAAACTAGACAATATTTATGCGTTTATTGTGTTTTCTGTAAGGGTTATTATTATTAATGACAGTACGCTTTCGCGAAAGCGTAAACTTACCCACAGCATCTTAGCAATCCCTAATTGCTAGTACCAACACAGAATTGTTATATTTGCAAACTTTTAACGTTATATGAAGTACCTGACGATTTTATTGATCGCCATTTTTTGGAATATTGAAACACAAGCTCAGACTTATGAAATAGGAGGGTTTATTGGTGGATCTAATGTTGTAAGCGATATTGGCTCTACCAGCTACTTTTCTCCAAATAAGCCTGTTTTTGGTGCTATTTTGAAGTGGAATAGAAGTTCAAGACATTCCTTTAGATTTACAGCCCTATTTACAGAGCTAGAAGGAAATGACGAAGATAGTCATGAGGCAAGAAGACAAAGCAGAGGATTATCCTTTACTAATAGTCTTCAAGAGATTTCATTGGGTCTAGAGTATACGTTTTGGGAATTTGACATGTTTAAAGATCGCAATGCCAATGCACCATATTTATATACTGGTCTCACGGCTTTTAGTCATGAAAACATATCAAATATAGACGGAGTAACGGCAAGTGGAAATGCGATTGATGTAGCAATACCTATCGTACTTGGCTATAAAGTAGCTGTAAATAGTACAATGGTTATAGCCTTAGAAGGTGGTGCACGTTACACATTTACAGATAATATAGATGGCAGTGATCCTGCAGGAGAAGATGCTTTAAGTATAGGAAATAAAAATAATAATGATTGGTATGTATTTACGGGATTGACCGTGAGTTTTACCTTTGGCCGCAGACCTTGTTACTGCGGATTTTAAGAATATAATGGACGTACTAGCCCAGATTAATAAAGAAAAGTTACCCCAGCACATCGCCATTATTATGGATGGTAATGGACGATGGGCAAAAAGACAAGGCCTTCTTAGAGCTGTTGGTCACAAAAAGGGATCTAAGGCCGTAAGAGAGGCCGTGGAAGCCGCTGCCGAACTTGGTGTGCCTTATCTAACCTTATATGCTTTTTCTACAGAAAATTGGAATCGCCCTAAAGCAGAGGTAGACACACTCATGAACCTCCTTGTGTCTTCATTAAAAAAAGAAATTTCAACCTTACAAGACAATGATGTTTCCTTAAACACTATTGGAAATACGAGCTCTTTGCCCAAAAAAGCACAAAAAGAACTCAATGAGGTTATAGAAAAAACAAAGAACAACAAAAGGCTTAAACTCACTCTTGCATTGAGTTACGGAAGTAGAGAAGAACTAATAAAAACTGTAAAAGAAATAAGCGATAAAGTTAAAAATAACCTAATTTCGCCAGCTGAAATAGATGAATCTTGTATAAATGAGCATCTTTACACCCATGACATGCCGGATGTAGATTTGTTAATACGCACAAGTGGAGAGCAACGAATTAGTAATTTTTTGTTGTGGCAGATAGCCTATGCTGAGTTTTATTTTACAGAAATACTGTGGCCAGATTTTAGAAAGGAACATTTACATGACGCTATTTACAATTATCAGAAAAGAGAACGAAGATTTGGAAAGACAAGTGAACAAATTAAATAGTGCATCTACTTTTTCAAAAGTGACAAGCCAATGGATGATTTTTTTAGCCCTTTTGAGCTTCACTTTTGCTCAAGCGCAAAGACAATTACCGCTAGACCCAGAAGTTAAATATGAAATTGCAGATATCACAGTAAGTGGAGTTTCTACTTATAATGAGAATACCGTCATTGCATTTACAGGACTACGAGTAGGAGAAGAGATTTTTCTACCTGGACAGAAAATAACGGACGTCATTAAAAAGTTATGGTCACTCGAGCTTTTCTCAGACATTAACCTATATGTTACTGGTATAAACGGTAATAAAGTTGACTTACAACTTGACATAAAGGAAGTTCCAGAACTTAATGAAGTTAAATTCAAAGGAATCAAACAGAAAAAAGGAGCCAGCTTTATCAAAGACAATGGTCTTAACAAAGGTGCAAAGGTTACAGAAAACCTAGAGACAACAGCAAAGAATTACATAGAGAATACCTACAAGAAGAAAGGATTTCTTAACTCTAAGGTATTTATTAATACTGTTCCTACTGCAGATAGTATAGGTGCAAACAAGGTCAACATGACCGTAAATATTGATAAAGGTGAACGAGTAAAAATTGCCGACATCAATTTTACAGGACGTGAAAAACTTAAAAGAGCTACCCTTCTAGGTTCTATGAAAAACACAAAGGAGAAAAAAATCTGGCGTGTATGGAAGCGATCAAAATTTATTAAAGCAGACTATGAGGAAGATAAAATTGCACTTATAGATAAGTACAAAGAAAAAGGATACCGTGATGCACGTGTAATCTCTGATACTATTATTAAAAATAATGACAAGAGCATTACTTTAGAGATTAATGTAGAAGAGGGAAATAGATACTATATTGGTGATATCGATTTTATAGGAAACTCTGTATACACAGATGAGCAGTTAAGTCGCCAACTAGGGCTTGTTAAAGGTGACGTATATAATGGTGTCTTACTGAAAAAACGTATTCAAGATGATACAGACCCAGACTCAGACAACATTGCAAACCTTTACCAAAATACTGGTTACTTATTCTCAAATATAAATGCCGTAGAGACAAGTGTTCAAAACGACACTATTGATTTTGAGGTACGTATCTCTGAAGGAAAACTTGCTTATTTTAATAAAGTAACTGTAAAGGGTAACGACAAGACTAAGGATAAGGTTATTTATAGAGAACTACGCACTAAACCTGGACAACGATACAGTAAAGATGCAGTGGTTAGAACGATTAGGGAGCTTGGTCAATTAGGATTTTTTGATGCACAGCAACTTACGCCTAACTTTGATAATTTTGATGCTGTAGGAGGTACTGTAGACTTAGAATACAATGTTGTAGAACAAGGTGCCAGCCAGATAGAGCTTCAAGGAGGCTTTGGTGGTGGAGGTTTTGTAGGAACGCTAGGTCTTTCTTTCAATAACTTCTCTATCCAGAACATTTTTAATAAGGATGCATACCAACCTCTTCCTATGGGAGATGGTCAGAAATTCTCCTTAAGAGCGCAAGCTAGTCAGTTTTTCCAAACGTATAGTGCTTCACTTACAGACCCATGGTTTGGAGGAAAACAACCGGTACAATTTTCAACTTCTTTTTCACATACGATACAATATCTATTTACAGGTATAAATAGCGGGAATGCTAGTGATCGTGTAGACAGAGACAGAAAGTTTTTAATTACAGGTGGTTCTATTGGACTATCAAAACGTCTTTCATGGCCTGATGGAAACTTTAGCCTATCACACGCTTTAAGTTTCCAGCACTTTGACTTACAAAACTATAATACGGGTCTATTTACCTTTGGTAATGGATCATCAGAAAACTTAGCTTATACTGTTGGTTTAAGTAGAAGAGAAGTATTTGGCGGACTCATATTCCCTACCGGTGGATCAGACATAAGTGTAACGGCTAAACTTACACTTCCTTACTCTGCTTGGAATGGGACAGATTACAAACAGCTTGCTGCAGATCGTGAAATAGCTGTAGAGAATCAAGATAGTGATGAGATAGGCCGCATTGATCAAGAGCGTTTTAACTGGCTAGAATACTACAAGGTTAAATTTGATGGTAAATGGTATACGCCGATAGTTGGCAAATTTGTCCTACAAACGGGAATTGAATTTGGATGGCTTGGAGCTTATAATCAAGATAGAGGCGTACCTCCATTTGAGCGTTTCTTCTTAGGAGGAGATGGTCTAGGTGGTTTCTCACTAGATGGTAGAGAGATTGTACGACTTAGAGGTTATCCTAACCAAGCCGTAACTCCTATTGATCGAGGAGCAGCGCTTTCTAGCACAAATCAAGCAAATGATGGTGCAACTATTTACAACAAATTCAGTTTAGAACTACGCTACCCAATTTCGTTTAATCCTCAAGCGACTATTTATGCATTAACTTTTGCAGAGGCTGGATCATCTTATGACAATTTTAGAGACTATAACCCGTTTCAATTGAGTAGATCTGCTGGAGCAGGAATTCGTATATTTATGCCAGCCTTTGGTTTATTAGGATTGGATTTTGGATATGGATTCGACCCAATTCCTGGTACTGTAGGAGCAAATGGATGGGAAACACACTTCATTATTGGTCAGCAGTTCTAATTTTTGGCACGATTATTTCTAATGCAATTCTGAAATTATGAAGACACCAGTTTTTCTCTTACTAATCGCAACAATGTTGTTATCTACTTCTTCACTAGAGGCTCAAAGAGCTAGTGGTGTACGTATAGGATACATTGATATGGATTACATACTTGAAAATGTTCCTGAATATCAAGAAGCATCTGCACAGCTTGATGATAAGGTTAGTAGATGGAAAGGTGAGATTGAAACAAAACTGGAAGAAGTTGCTGCTATGAAAAAGCAACTAGATAATGAAAGAGCATTACTTACAAAAGAGCTTATAGAAGAACGTGATGAAGAAATCACTTTTGAAAGAGATTTAATATTAGAATACCAGCAAAAACGTTTTGGACCAGGTGGAGATTTAGCTATCCAGAGAAGACAACTTGTTGAGCCAGTACAAGACCAAGTATTCAATGCAGTACAAGAGATTTCTGCAGCAAAGAAGTTTGACCTTGTTTTTGATAAATCATCAGACTTAATGATGCTTTATACGGCAGACAGACTTAATATAAGTGACCAAGTATTAAGAAGCATCACTAGAGCTGCCAAACGTAATCAAATCAACAGCAAGAAAGACGAGAGAGATTTTGATATCGATGAGGCAAAGACGGTAGAGCAAGATAAAGCTAGTCAAGAAAGACAACGAGCAATAGACGCCAAGACTGCCGAACGTGAGGCTGCACTTGAAGCTCGCAATAAAGATAGAGAGACTCAAAAGGCAGAACGTCAAGCCGCTTTTCAAGAAAGAAGAAGATTATTACTTGAAGAACGCCAGCGCAAGAAAGATTCTATACAAGCCGCACGTGCAGCAAAAACCACAACATCTAGCGGAAGAGGCACACCATCATTAGGAACAGATCCTGCAAATGCAAAAGCCGCTAAAGAAGCTGCCATTGCAGAGAGAAAAAGAAAAAAAGATTCTATTATTGCTGTAAGAAAAGCAAGGAGAGATTCAATTTTAGAAGCAAGGAAAAAGAAAACTACGCCTCCAGCTCAAAATGGCAATAACGGAGACGGTAGATAACCCTTATTAATTATTACACTTAACTCAAATTAGATTAAAATGAAACAGTTTACAAAAGTATTAGCAGCAATTGCACTTATCGTAGGAATGAGTAGCGCTATGCAAGCACAAAGCAAAGTTGCACACATTAACTCACAGTCTCTTGTAGAAGCTATGCCAGCATATAAGAATGGGATGTCTGAGCTAGAAAAGCTACAGAAATCTTATGATACAGAAATATCTGCAATGGGTACAGAGCTTCAAAAAACATACGAGCGTTATACTCGTGAGGCAGAAACTCAAACTGAAGAAGAGAATGGAAGACGTATGCAAGAAGTTCAAGAAACAAGATCAAACATAGCGAAGTACCAACAAACTGCATTACAGACACTTCAGAAAAAAGAGCAAGAACTTCTTAAGCCTGTATACGAAAAAGCAAGAGTAACGATTCAAAAAGTAGCAAGAGAAAAAGGATTTGATTACGTACTTGATTCTACAACTGGAGCTGCAGGAGTTATCATGGCAGATGGTTATGACTTAATGCAAGACGTGAAAACTTCTTTAGGAATATAATTTTAAGATATTCTTTCGCTCAAGCGAAAACAAATATTAAAAACTGCCCTTTTTAAAGGGCAGTTTTTTATTTTAGATACATGCAAGATAAAGGTAACATTGGGCTTTTTGATAGTGGTATAGGAGGCACTTCCATTTGGAAAGAAGTAGTCACACACCTACCGTATGAAAACACCATATACCTTGCTGATAGTAAGCATGCACCTTACGGCGCAAAGTCAAAAGAGGAAATAATTGCGCTATCAGTAAAAAACACAGAAAAGCTTATACAACTAGGCGCAAAAATTATTGTTGTTGCTTGTAATACCGCGACTACAAATGCGATTGATTACCTCAGGAAAAATTATGACATCCCATTTATAGGCATTGAACCAGCTATCAAGCCTGCGGCACTCAATTCTAAAAATAAAACCATTGGTATTCTAGCGACCAAAGGAACGCTAAACAGCACCCTGTTTCAAGATACTTCAGAGAAGTGGACACAAGGGACTAAAGTTATAGAAGTCATAGGAGAAGGTCTCGTACCGCTTATAGAAAAGGGGAATCTTGAGAGTTCCGTTTTAAGAAAACTCCTTGAGTCATATGTTGCTCCTATGATTGCCCAAGAGATTGATTACCTCGTTTTAGGATGTAGTCACTATCCATACCTCATCCCACTTCTAACTGAGTTATTACCTCAAGAGGTAACTATCATAGATTCTGGACTAGCCGTTGCTCGCCAGACCAAATCTGTTCTTACTGAAATAAACGCCTGCAATACCGCTACCATTGGAAATCATCAATTATTTACAAATGGGGATCCCAGTATTTTAAAAAAAGTATTAGTACGCTTTCGCGAAAGCGTAACCCCTCCACTTGATATCACTATTAAGAAACTTGATTTTTAGCGCACCTAATTATTGAAAATAGGTGAGTAAGTTTGCTTTTTGACTAGCAGAAACCATTACCTCTTTCCCACTACTCAACACGACGCTTCCTCCTTTACCCTTTTTATAAGCGGTGATTTCGTTTACATTGACTAAATATGATTTGTGAACACGTGCAAATCCAAAATCTGTAAGCGCATCTTGAAAAAATTTAAGCGTTTTACTTACCAGTTTCTTCTCGTCATTTTTCAGGAAAATCTCTGTGTAGTTATCATCTGCCTTGCAATACAAGATATCTTGTGCAGATAGCACTTCAAAACCATCTTGTACTGGAATAGTGATTTTACCTTGCTTGTCAATTGTATGTGCAGTGAGAACTTTATTATCTAAAGCATTCTCTTTTGACTTGATCTCACTCACGTAATCTACCGCTTTAATTAGTTCATCTATAGAAACCGGCTTTAGTAGATAGTAAGATGCGTGTGTGTTGAGCGCATCCATGGCATACTGATTATATGCTGTCACAAAAACCGTCTCAAAACTACGGTCGCCTACTTGCTCTAGTAAATCAAAAGCGTTGCCCTTAGGCATTTCTACATCTAGAAAAACCAAGTCAAGCTCATGGTTTCTTATGAGTACCAACGCTTCATCAACATTTGCTGCCTCACCTACGATGTCAACTTTAGGACAGTACTTAGTGAGATAGTTGCGCAAGATCTCTCTACTAGTCTCTTCGTCTTCTACTATAATGGTTTTGAGCTTCATGAATTATACTTTTTTAAGAGTGAGCGTCACTTTTGTCCCTTCTCCTGAATCAAATACATCAGAGACGGTAACAGCGATACGATCACCGTACATCTCATTGAGAATGGCAATTCGCTTTTTGATATTCCCCATTCCCTTAGATTTTTGTTTCTTTTGATTCTCCGTCTTCAATGCTTTACTACGTGTACGTCCTACTCCATCATCTGAGACCGTTATAATTGCCGTATCCTCATCCTTTTGATCAAAACTAATGCGCAGCATACCTTTCTCTTCTTTATAACGCATTCCATGCCACACAGCGTTTTCTACATAAGGCTGCAATAACATAGGTGGAATCATAAAGGAGCTTACATCTAGCGCTTCATCTACCTCAATCTCATAATCAAAACGATCTTTAAATCTAAAATGCTCTAGCATCGTATATCTCTTGATAAGGTCTATCTCGCTTGATAGTGGTATAAAATCTTCCTCACTATTCTCTAGCACGGCTCTCATGAGGATAGAAAAATCTGAAAGATATTTATTGGCCGTACGTTCATCATTTGTGGCTATAAAACTATTTACCGAATTCAATGCATTAAAAATAAAATGTGGATTCATTTGTGATCGCAAACTTTTAAGAGCAAGGAGGTTATTTGCATATTGTTGCTTCTTACTACTTCTATACATAGAGAATGCCGTAAGTAACAATAATGCCGTGACCAATATTAGAGATCCAATGATTACTTTTTGCCTAGTATCTCTAGCCTCTACAAGCTCCTGTTCTTGAAAAGCAAGCTGATATCGACTCTCATTCAGTTGTCTGTCTTTTTCAAGACTAATAATTCTATTCTGCTTTTCGGTAATATCCTTTGCAAAGCGGGTGGCTTGGGAGATTTCTTGCTCTTTACGGCTATAACTAAGATCTACAATATTTTTATACGCCTCATAAGCTTCCTTAGCTTTGTCTATATCGCCCTTATCGCGATATACCTCAGAGAGTCTGCGCCTTGCATTTTTCTCCACTATTAGATCTTCCTTATCACGTGCTTCTTCTATACTCTTCTCTAAAAAAGTAATAGACTCTTCGTATTTATTTTGTGCGGCCAGTGCAAATCCTATCTTATAGTTTTGTTTTTGTACTGTTATCACATCATCATTAGCTATAGAATCTGGTGCAACTAGGCTTATATCCTCTATTGCAGATTTACGCAACTCAATCTCTGCATCATAAGATTTATTTCTACTATAATAATCTGCAACTTTAGTCTTTGCTCTTACGGCAGACTCCGTTTTTTCAATATTAGATAACTCGGCTGCCTTAGAGTAATTTAAAGCAGCGGCTTGCGGTGCTCCTTGTTGATCATAAGCATTACCGATTTTTGTATTTAGTCTTGCTGCGTCTGATGGTTTTTGAAGTTGGGTAACTTTTTTCTCCACCTCTTCATAATTTGTGATAGAGGTCACATAATCACCCGTTGCAACATAAGCATCACCTAGTCCTTCTTTTACTGTTATTTGTTGCGTTGCAGTAAGCTCCATCTCTGTAAGCTTGGTGTATAGTCTTATACTTTCTTGATAATTTTTATTGTTATAATATGCCTGAGCAAGTGCAATTTCAACAGGAACACTTGGTTTATTTTTGATGCTCAATTTATAATTAGTTACCGCAAGATCATACTGCTTCCAGTGGCTATAAATATCTCCTAGTAGCTCAAAACTCTTAGCTCTTTCGGTTATCGAAATGTCAGGAATAGAAAGGGCTTGTGCCACTTTATCAACCCCAGCAGCGGCATTTGATTTATAAACCTGCGTTGCCTCATTAAGTAACGAATTAAACGTTATAGGCGCTGCTTCAATATCTGAAACTTCATCGAATTGAGTTAACTTTTCTATAGGTCGCACTTCTAATTTAATACGCTGCTGGTCTTTTATTGTGTAAAAAACAGTCTCAAAATCTTCACTACGTATCACCAGCTCATCACCTACTTTGGCAGCTATTCTAAACTCTCCATCACTACCTGAAGTTGTATAAGCTCCACCTGTGACCTCTACATTTGCCTTAGCAACAGGTTTCATGTGTTCCGTATCAAGTATACTTCCTTTTAAAGTAAAAACTCGATTCGTACTTCTACTCACCGCCTCGCGTTCTTCTTGAGAAAAGACTGTGTACGACCCCAGCAAAAGAAGAAGTATAAATAATATGTGATTTCTTGTTTTCATTGTAGTCAAACTTACTCTAAAAAAATAGCATCGTAAAACCATAAAAGATGCAAACACGCCTATTTTCATGGTTTTACCCATAAAAACATTCCTTTCACTAATCATCCAGGGTCGTTTACTCATTCATCTGTCCTATTCACTCATTCTACCTAAAATTTGGCTTATTACACTAGTAATTTTGAATTCTATTCATCATAAAAATCAGCAAATGAAAACTCTTTTTATCCTAGCAATTACACTTGCTCTGCACAGCGGGCTCCTAGCCACAAATGTAAATGTGGATGGTCACGCTTTCGCGAAAGCGGAAAAAAATCACACCTCATCATTAAAAAAAGATCCCGTACAAAACACCATTAAGGTCGCATTACTCTTAGACACTTCTAATAGCATGGATGGCCTTATAGATCAAGCACGAGCACAATTGTGGGAGCTAGTAAATGAATTAGCCGAAGCCAAATGCGGAAATGAAAGCCGTCCGGATCTCAAAATTGCACTTTATGAATATGGAAATGACAGATTGAACGCAAGAGAAGGCTACATACGTATGGTAAATTCCTTTAGCACAGATCTTGATGAAATCTCTAAAAATCTCTTTTCTCTCACAACAAATGGAGGAAACGAATATTGCGGTAATGTGATTCAAAATTCGCTCAATCAATTAGAATGGGGTAAAAATAAAAACGACCTCAACCTTATTTTTATAGCTGGTAATGAACCTTTTGACCAAGGCCCAATACGTTATCAAGATGCAGCCAGCAATGCATGTGGAAAAGATGTGACAATAAACACAATTTTTTGCGGTAATTACAATGAAGGAATGCAAACCAAATGGAAGGATGGCGCATCCCTTACACAAGGAGATTATATCGCTATAAATAGCGACAAGGCAACAGTGCACATCCCATCGCCTTATGATGAGATGATACTACAAAAAAATGAAGAGCTTAATAAGACCTATGTAGGTTACGGAAGCCTAGCCTCTTCTAAAATGGCCTTACAAAATAGTCAAGACAGCAATGCACAATCTTATGGAAATGCAAATGCTGTAAAAAGAGCAGTAAGCAAGAGCTCTAGGCTGTATAAGAATACCAGCTGGGACCTTGTAGATGCCATGGAAGAAAATGAAGAAATAATAGTAGAACTTGAGGAAACTAGCTTACCTGAAGAACTCAAAGGAAAAAACGAAAAAGAGATTAAGAAATATGTTTCTGAGAAAAAGATACAGCGAACAAGAATACAAGAGGAAATCGCTAAGCTCAACATAAAGCGTAAAGAATTTCTTGAATCTAAAACCAATACTAAAGACAATGAATTGCGCAATGCACTACTAGATGCTATAAAAAAGCAAGGTCATGCAAAAAACTATAGCTGGGAATAATTACCGCAAAATACTCATTATAAACACCTTGCACAGCACATCGTCTGCAAGGTGTTTGACTTTGTGATAATCTTAACGTCTATATAAAAACCTCCCACCGTATAACTAAGAAGTAAACACTAAACTAAACACTTATGATTATTTCAAGAGTTACAAAGAATACCCTACTTATTGCGATGACTGCTGGAGCACTTACCTCTTGCGTCTCAAAAAAGAAATACACTCAGCTTCAGTCTGAGTACGACACTACAAAAGTTACTTTGACTAAAACTAAAGTAGAAAAAGAAGAAATAGAGGCAAAATATGCGGCTATAGAGCAACGTGTAGATGATTATAATACTAAAATCAATTCTTTACGTGACTCTAACGTTGATTTACAAGCATCTAATGACGCTAAATTTGAAATTACTGCTAACGGTACGGTAATGTCAGAAAACACAAAGCAAAAGCTACGTGCTGCGCTGGCAAATGTAGATCCAAGTGAGCTTGCTCAAGCTCAAACGCTAGAAGACTCAATGAATCTTGCCGTTTCTCATAAACTTAAACGTAACCTTGATAAAGATGTTTATGGAGCAAATGCACTAGATGACATTAATATAGATATAGATGATACTGTAGTACAGATTTCTATTTCAGACAAGATGTTATTTCGCTCTGGAAGCTATAGAGTAAGTAAGGAAGCAGATGCTCTTTTAAGACGTATTGCTGCCGTAGTAAATTCTGAACCCGCTGTAGAAGTTATGGTAGAAGGTCATACAGATAGTCGTACTGTAAAAAAAGGCTCGTACCTCAAAGACAACTGGGATCTAAGTGTTCAACGCGCAACAGCCATCGTACGTGAGCTACAGAATAAACATAATGTAGATCCATCTAAACTAATTGCCTCTGGACGTAGTAGTTATGTTCCTTTAGTAGAAAATGATACTAAAGAGAATATGTCAAGAAATAGAAGAACTAGAATTTTAATTCTACCTAATCTTGATAAATTTTTAGCCCTAATGGCATCAAATGAATAAGAGCTATAATCCCTTATATTTATAAAACTAAAAATCCCTCGCCATCACTGGCGAGGGATTTTTTATATTTTAAACTAGGTATCTAACCGAATGCTAGTTGATAGCAGGGCAGTTACAGTCATAAGGTTCTTTATTTTTACCTAGGTTGATACCAAGTGTAATCTGATGAAAACCTCCGTTAGTTAGCACCACTGAATTGCTTTGGTATGAATAGGTATATCCTATCATAAAACGATCATACATACCACCTACAAATGGTGTTACATACTGTAGCTTTTGAGACTCAATAGATTCTCCGTTTGTGGTAAACTCTGCTCCATCAAAAGTTCTCCTGTAAGAAAGTCCTCCCCATAGTCTTCCCCAATCTGTTTTGTAATATGCCTTACCGTTTACATCAAAAGTAGACTCGCCTGTCGTATCAGTTGCTTGAAATAACACAGATGGCTCAAAACTCCAATTAGAAAAATTAGGAGAGATTGTATAAGCCATAGATATTAAATAGCGTCGTTGATTGCTAGACTCAAAATCTTCACTAAAGATGTCTCGCTTTACTGGAATAGCATTTTTTACAGCAAAATGAGCAGAGAAGTCTAAAAAGTTATAAGACACTCCGAAGTCAATGTTTACATAAGAATCGCTTTGCTCAATGCCAGCTATAATAGGGTCAAAATCTGTAAGATCAAAGCTAGTTTCGTCAAGTTTTCCTTGAATTATACCTGCACTTATACCAAAGGACAATTGATTTAAATCTATGTAATTTCTACCTAATAATAAATGATATGCAAAAGTTGCATAAGCTCCTTGTTGAGAAAAGTAACCATTACTATCGTTAAATAATATCCCTCCTACTCCTATATTATCTCCTAAGCGACCATTAATACTTATAGTTTGTAATGCTGGCGCATCTTCTAGTCCGGCCCATTGTGAGCGAGCTGTTCCTCTCAATTTAGTAGTTTGTGAAGCACCTGCCATCGATGGATGTAATAAATACAAATTGTCTTGTAGATAATCAAGATATACCGGAATACCTTCTTGAGCTATGGCAAACTGCGTAAAAAACAACGCTATTAGAAAGTAGGATTTCTTTAGACTCATGGACTTTTCTTTTTCTATACGGCTACAAATCGAAGGATTATTGCCCCATACGACTGTATACTTTTAACTTGAGTAAGATCTATAAAAGACAATACTTCCATAGCTCTCAAATATAGGACTTTTTACAATACATCACGCCATATAACTACCCAACTACAATAGACATTCCTTTAATAGCAACGATTATTTGTTAGTGTTTTAGCTATATAATGAAGTACATTAACAATAAAAATCTATAAACCCATTACCCGCACTTTATATACCAAGTACGCTCTATCTTCCCTACCTTTGTAAAAAAATTATCAATGTCAACATATAGTATATCTGTAGAAGGAACTTCTAACCCTGCTATTAAAAAATTTCAGGCAGATCAATTTCTAGTTAATCATAACAGCTACGAATTTAAAAATATAGATGAAGCTGCAAATTCGCCGCTTGCTCAACAGTTGTTTTATCTTCCATTTGTAAAAACAGTATATATTACTCAGAACTTTGTTGCTATAGAAAAGTACAACATTGTAGAGTGGATTGATGTTCAACAAGAAGTTGCAAATCAAATAGAAGATTATCTTAACGATAATGGACTTGTTATCATAGAAGATGTTGCCGCAAAGAAAATACCGGTAACAGTTTATGCCGAGTCCACACCTAACCCATCAACACTTAAGTTTGTAGCAAATAAAAAGCTGGTTACTACAGCTTTTGAGTTTAAAAGTATAGATGACACGGCAAATGCTCCTATGGCAAAGGCTTTGTTTCACCTTCCTTATGTAAAGGAAGTTTTCTTTGATGAAAACTACATATCTGTTCAAAAGTATGATGTTGCAGAGTGGGATGAAGTTGTAACTGAAACTAGAGAGTTTATACGTGACTACATTCAAGATGGAAAAGAAATTGTAACAGCGGCTCAACTTAAAACGCCACAGCAAGCAGAAGCGATTGCCGAAGAAAAGTTTGAGAGCCTCGATGATATCTCTAAGGAAATAGTAAACATTATTGAAGAGTATGTAAAACCAGCAGTTGCAAGTGACGGTGGAAATATCATGTTTAAGGGATATGATCCAAAAACACAAAATGTTTCTGTAATTCTTCAAGGAGCTTGTAGTGGTTGTCCTTCTAGTACGTTTACACTTAAAAACGGAATAGAAAATATGCTTAAGCAAATGCTACCAGGTAAGATTAATATGGTAGAAGCTATTAACGGCTAGATTTATAATCTCACAAAATTAAAAAAGCCTCATTACATAAAAATGTAATGAGGCTTTTTCTGTTAGAATAACGTTTACTATTTAAAAGCATTCTCTCCTGTAATATCAAGCCCTGTTATAAGCAAGTGTATGTCGTGTGTACCTTCATAAGTAATTACACTCTCTAGGTTCATCATATGGCGCATAATACTATACTCTCCTGTAATACCCATACCACCTAGCATCTGGCGTGCCTCACGAGCAATTTTTATAGCCATCTCAACATTATTACGCTTTGCCATAGATATTTGTGCAGACGTAGCTCTATCTTCATTCTTGAGCTGTCCTAGTCTAAAAGCTAATAATTGTGCCTTTGTAATCTCTGTAATCATTTCTGCCAGCTTCTTTTGCTGCAATTGGAATGCGGCAATAGGCTTCCCAAACTGGATACGCTCTTTTGCATAACGCAATGCAGTATCATAACAGTCCATTGCGGCCCCTATCGCTCCCCAAGCAATACCATAACGTGCCGAATCAAGACAACCTAATGGTGCTCCTAATCCAGATTTGTTTGGCAATAAATTTTCTTTAGGCACTTTTACATCTTGAAAGATGAGCTCTCCTGTTGCACTTGCTCTAAGTGACCATTTATTGTGAGTCTCTGGAGTAGAAAATCCTTCCATTCCTCTTTCTACTATAAGACCGTGTATACGTCCCTCTTCATTTTTTGCCCATACAACAGCCACATCACAAAATGGGCTATTTGAGATCCAAAGTTTTGCCCCATTTAAAAGATAATGGTCCCCCATATCTTTAAAGTTTGTGACCATCCCACTAGGATTAGACCCGTGATCTGGTTCTGTAAGTCCAAAAGATCCCATAAACTCACCAGAGGCTAGTTTTGGTAAAAACTTGTTACGTTGCTCTTCAGAACCGTATTTCCATATAGGATACATCACTAGTGAAGATTGTACAGAGGCAGTAGATCGCACGCCAGAGTCACCACGCTCTATCTCTTGCATTATAAGTCCGTAAGAAATTTGATCTAAGCCAGCTCCGCCATATTGCTCAGGAATATATGGTCCAAAAGCACCTATTTCTGCTAGGCCTGGAATGATAGATTTTGGAAACTTTGCGTCTTGCGCTGCTTGCTCTATTATAGGTGATACGTCACGCTTTACCCAAGCACGGGCAGCATCACGTATTAATTTATGTTCTTCGGTAAGAAGGTCGTCTAGATTATAATAATCTGGAGCCTCAAAAAGATCTGGTTTCATAGCTTAGTTTTTTGCATCGTAAAAGTAGCGAAAACGTTTTCAATGCCCAAAACCCAGCTTACATTTTGATATAGAAGTCTTTAACCAGTGAGACATATGCATCCGTATAATCGTGACGTGACTTTTCGATAATAAGCGTTGTTATCTCTGCGGGACTTTGCGGGGTTACGCTTTCGCGAAAGCGGTCTTCTCCACCTACCACTTCTTCACCTTGAACAGCAAATGAGAAAGACATTAGACTGCGCTTTACGGGTGCGTCTGGGGTTCCTTTTACTCTGGTAATTCTTGTAGGCACAAGTTGTGCTCTAGAACATAGCAAAATAAAATCCGCTTCACGCTCATAAGGGATTATCACATTAAATATACCTTCTGGCGAAAGCAGCTTTGCCACCGCTCCCACAAGTAATTCAAAAGGCATCGCAGACTCAAACCTTGCTTGCTCTCTTGCATCTTGGGCAGCACCATCATTTTGCGACTTTTCTTTTAATGCGTCTTGTGAGGCTTGTGTGAGATCTTCTGTATAAAATGGCGGGTTACAAACTATAAGGTCATACTCATCATCTACCTCTGCCGCAAACTCATATAAATGTGCGTGGTAACAAAACAGACGATCGCCCCAGTCACTGTTTTCAAAATTTTCGGTAGCCTGCTCATAGGCATTATCATCTAGCTCTACGGCATCTATAGTTTGTGCATCGCAGCGTTGTGCAAGCATAAGTGCAATCACACCTGTGCCTGTCCCTATATCAAGTATACTATCTGGGTAAACCTCTGTAGACGTCCAAGCACCTAGCAAGACACCATCTGTGCCTATTTTCATCGCACAGCGATCTTGAGCGATGGTAAACTGTTTGAATTTAAAGGGTTTTGATGACATTATATGTATAAATCTATCAAGCCTTCAGGTAGTTCGAAATGCATTTGCTTGTTCTCGCGGTCTACCTTTTTGATAAAGTCATCTACCATAGGGATGAGTACTTGAGAGCCATCACGATCTATCTCAAAAATAGCCTGTGTGTTACTATCATTTACATAAGTGATGGCACCTATCTCACCAAAAGCTTTGTCTACCGCAGTAAAGCCTACTACCTCGTGGAAGTAAAATTGATCTCCCTTTAACTCAGGAAGCAAATCTAGAGGCAAATATAAACCTGCGCCTATCATATCATCTGCATCTTCTTCCGTATCTATATCTTCAAATTTCACACGAAGCAAACTGGATTTATGCAACTGTGAAGTCTCTACAAAATAAGGCACCAGACTAGGCCCAAAATCAATAAACACGGAGTCCATGTCTACATACATTTCTGGTTCGTCAGTATCAAGTTTAGCCAGAAGTTCGCCTTTAAAACTATACTTTCTAACTATTTTTCCGAGGTAGAAACAATCTTCTTTTTTCATAGGGTGTAAAAATACGGGATATCTTATAAAAAGTCTTAAAAGTTAATTGATAAGCAATATCAAGCATCGCGTTTGACCTCAATAGAGCAGCAATAAATTTAAGCCATAAAAAAAGCCCCAATAATTAAATCAGGGCATTTTCAAAATGTTGCGAAAGCATAACTGCTTCCACGAGTTTTTTACTCTTCAGAATCTGAAGCTACTGCTTCACCTTCTGCAGGTGCATCTTCAGCGTCTGCAACCACTTCTGGTTGAGCTGCTGCGATACGAGCCTCGTTTACAGCTTTTTCAGCTGCAAGAGCTTCTGCTTTTGCTTTTTCTTCTGCTTGAGAAAGACTTCCTTTCTTAGCTTCTACTTTACTAGCTTTCTCCGCTACCCAAGCATTAAATTTCTCTTCTGCTTGCTCTTCAGTAAGTGCACCTTTACGCACACCACCAGCTAGGTGATTTTTAAGCATTGCTCCTTTATAAGAAAGAAGACGCTTTGCAGTTTCTGTAGGCTGCGCTCCGTTTTGTAACCATGTTACAGCAAGATCAACATCAAGGTCGATGATTGCTGGGTTACTGTTAGGATTGTAAGTACCTATTTTTTCTAAGTATTTACCATCTCTCTTTGCGCGAGCATCTGCTGCTACAACCCAGTAAAAAGGTTTACCTTTCTTACCGTGTCTTTGTAATCTAATTTTAACTGACATAAAAGTTAATTTGTGGGGTACCCGACCCCGTTTTTTAAATAAGTGTGCAAATATACTATAATTTTTCTGGCACTCATCACGTTATATCTTTAATATAAAGTACTTTTGCCCTCTATTATTGATTTTTTATTATGCGTAATTTACTGTTTGCTCTCATCTCTATTGTTACATTTATTTCTTGTAGTACTATAGAAGATAATACAGCTACATTTCAAGGTGTTCGTGATACTGTATTACTTCGTATTCCAGATAGTCGAGCAATTTTTGGTGAAGACGGAGATTTATTGATACGCGGAGAACGTGGTGCAGAAGTTATAAGCTTTCAAATACAAAACCAAGCACAAACTCAAATTACATTTGGCGGTCAGAACAACCCTAGTGTTGCTACCTATATTAATAAAGATGGAAAGGTATTTACTACTGCATCATCCCAAGCTAGCGGTCTATTAGACTTTTCGTTTAACGGTAACAACGCAGTTTCTGGTGATTTTAAATTTATAGCTTTTACTCCGTCATTTGCAGATACTGTAGTATTTAGTAAAGGTGTTTTCTTCAAAGTACCTATCCTGACTCCGGTAGTAATTGAGCCAGAAATTGAAGATATAGATGATAATTTCCAAGCCCTCATTAACACAACAGTATTTAATTCTATAGTCATTAATCACATTATCTCTGGTAATGTTATCACGGTTCTAGGCCGTACATCTTCTACCAATATAGCTATAAGCTTCCCTATAAACAGCACACCTGGAACATACACTATTGGTTCAAATCCTGACTTCTCTGCCGCTTACACCACTCCTTCAGGAATCTCAAATGCCATATCTGGTGAGATTACGATAATTGCTAATGATCAAGAAAATAACATAGCCGTAGGTACATTTAACTTTATGACTGCGCAAGGTTTTTCAATTACTGATGGTGCGTTCACCATTAATTACTAGTGAACTTAACATTACACTTCCCATTTACTGCATCACTAAGTTTATAGGCATCAACATTGACCTCTTAACTTCTCGTTTAAAAAATTTGCAAACGACATTCTCAAATAGGTAGTTCTCACAATTACCTAGCAACTACCCTTGTCTTAGGTTAAGATACTTGATCTGTCCAGAAAAGTTGTTTATTGACTTTTAACCGCTCTGTTTTACCAGTACTATCTTCCATTGCCTCCCGTCTTATCATACTATTAAGACAATTAACATCCTTTTACGTTAAAAGAAGCCAATTATAATCACTTTGGGTTAAAGGTAGTTAAACCCTTTATGTATAGTGTTTTAAGCCCATATCTTTACACCAATACTAACAACAAAAACAGACATTATGAATTATACAGAAGAAGTAGCAGATAAATTAAACAACCTATTAACGAAGTCATATGATGCAGAGGCTGGCTACAAGAAAGCAGCAGAAAATGTAAAAAATACTGGCTTAAAAAACTTTTTTCAGAACCGTGCACAAGACAGATACAACTTTGGGCATGAAATTAAAGAAGAGGTAAGAAGTTTTGGACAAGAAGTAGATAAGGGAACAAGTTTCCAAGCAGATATGCACAGAGCATGGATGGACGTAAAAACAGCATTCTCTACAGATGATGATGAGTCAACACTAGAAGAAGCTATTCGTGGAGAGAAAGCATCAGTAGAAGCATATAATGAAGTACTCGCAGAGACATCACTTCCAAGTTCTACAAGGAATGTATTAGAAAAACAACGCAATAGCATCCAGAATGCATTGAATGAAGTAAAGACTTTAGAAGAGTGGGCATAAGCACATTAAGCACGCCAGATAAAATTAAAAATCCAGCCATAATGGCTGGATTTTTTTTGTGCATAAAAGTTGATAACTCATAGCTGTAATTTCATGTAAAAAGCACTAAAATGTAGTACTTTTCATATCCACTTTTTCTACGCCTATGTACCTTATTTTTGATACCGAAACCACCGGACTTCCTAAAAACTGGAATGCTCCACTTACAGACTCAGATAACTGGCCTAGAGCGATACAGATCGCCTGGCAGTTGCATGATGAAATGGGGAACGTCATAGAGCATCAGGATTATCTTATCAAGCCAGATGGATTTGACATTCCTTATGATGCAGAGCGCATACACGGTATCTCTACAGCACTTGCCGAAAGAGATGGGATTGAACTCTCTGAAGTACTCTCAAAATTTAATATTGCACTTTCAAAATCAAAGTATGTTGTAGGTCAGAATGTGGGCTTTGATACTAATATTATGGGTGCCGAGTTCCACAGACTCAATGTAGGTAATAACCTTCAAGAACTACCCGTACTAGATACCTGTACAGAAAAGACCGCCACTCTATGCCAGCTACCTGGAGGACGTGGTGGCAAGTTTAAACTACCTACGCTTACAGAGCTTCACAATCATCTTTTTGGCGAAGGTTTTGGCGAGGCGCACAATGCCACGGCAGATGTGGAGGCAACTACTCGTTGCTTTTTAGAACTTATACGCCAGCGTGTTTACACAAAAGAAGAACTTGATGTTGCACCAGATTATTTTGATAGATTCTCTCAATCTAATCCACAGCCTATTGAGTTCATTGGACTCAAACACATAAATCTCAAAAAGGCTTCGGCAAAAATTGCCCAAGCACTAGCTGCCCAAGATGATACCCCAGAGATTTCTAAGGCAGAAATAGAAGAAAATAAAGAACAACTTTCTGATGTAAAGTTTGCTCACCTTCATAACCACTCACAATTCTCCATATTACAATCTACCGCAAGCGTTCAAGATATTGTAAAAGCTGCCACACTACACAAAATGCCCGCTGTTGCTATGACAGATATGGGAAATATGATGGGTGCTTTTCACTTTACAAAAGCGGTAAAAAGTCATAACGCTTTCGCGAAAGCGGAAAACGCAAAACTCACAGCAGCAGGAGAAGCAGAAGAACATGTGCCGCTTAAAGCCATCATAGGCTGTGAATTTAATGTGTGTGTTGACCACAAAAACAAAAGTCAGAAAGACAACGGATATCAAATTGTCATTTTGGCCAAAAACAAAAACGGATATCAAAATCTTTGTAAAATGGCCTCTATAGCCTATACAGATGGGTTTTATTACGTTCCCAGAATAGACAAACAAGTAATTGAGCAATACAAAGAAGATCTCATTGTACTAACGGGAAATTTATATGGTGAAGTGCCCAGTAAGATTCTTAATGTAGGAGAAAAACAAGCCGAGGAAGCTCTTATTTGGTGGAAAGAACAATTTGGTGACGATCTCTATGTCGAATTGATGCGTCACGGGCAAGAAGATGAAGATCGCGTGATGCCTGTTTTAATTACGCTTTCGCGAAAGCATGACGTAAAACTTATCGCATCTAATAACACATTTTACATAGACAAGTCTGATGCAGATGCGCATGATGTTTTACTTTGTGTAAAAGATGGTGAGAAAGTAGCCACACCAAAAGGTCGAGGTAGAGGATATCGTTTTGGTTTACCAAACGACGAATACTACTTTAAGAGTGCAGATGAGATGAAAACGCTTTTTGCAGATGTGCCAGAAGCTATCTTAAATGTACAAGAGGTTGTTGATAAAATTGAACCTTACGAACTAGCAAGAGATGTATTACTTCCAGCATTTGACATACCACAAGAATTTGTATCTCCAGAAGATGCCATAGATGGTGGAAAACGCGGTGAAAATGCTTTCTTAAAACATCTTGTTTACGAAGGAGCAAAAAAACGATACGGACAGGATCTCTCTGAAGAAGTTATAGAACGCTTGGATTTTGAGCTAGATGTAATTGAAAAAACAGGCTACCCAGGATACTTCTTGATTGTAGAAGACTTTATAAGAGAAGCTCGTAACATGGACGTTTCGGTAGGTCCCGGACGTGGATCTGCAGCGGGATCTGTTGCAGCATACTGTTTATGGATTACAAACATAGACCCGATGAAGTATGATTTGCTTTTTGAGCGTTTCTTAAATCCGGATCGTGTAAGTATGCCCGATATTGATATTGACTTTGATGATGAAGGTCGCGGGCGTGTAATGCAATATGTAATTGATAAGTATGGTGCAAATCAAGTAGCACAAATCATCACTTACGGTACAATGGCTGCAAAGTCTTCTATACGTGACACCTCTAGAGCATTAGACCTATCACTAGGAGATGCAGACCGTATTGCAAAGCTCATACCTACTATGAGTAAGCTGCGCAAGATCTTTGGTAAGACAGATGCAGAGTTGCGTAGTTCTTTTAGATCTGATGATTTGCCTAAGGTACAAGAGCTTATAAATATAGAAACTCAAGACAACCTGGAAGGGCAAATGCTACGTCAAGCAAGACAGTTAGAAGGATCTGTACGTAATACAGGAATACATGCTTGTGGTGTGATTATCACACCTAGTGACATTACAAACTTTGTACCTGTCGCACTAGCCAAAGATTCTGATCTTTACGTAACCCAATTTGATAACTCTGTAGTAGAGGAAGCTGGGCTGCTTAAAATGGATTTCTTGGGTCTGAAGACCCTTACACTTATAAAAGATACTGTTAAGCTTGTTAAGTATCGTCATGATATAGATCTCGACCCAGAGAACTTCCCCCTTGATGACGAAAAAACGTATGAGTTATTCCAGCGCGGTGATACCGTAGGGATATTTCAGTATGAATCTCCAGGAATGCAAAAGCACATGCAATCGCTCAAACCTACCGTGTTTGAAGATCTTATTGCAATGAATGCCTTGTATCGCCCTGGACCGATGGAATACATACCGTCATTCGTAAGAAGAAAACACGGAGAAGAAGAGATAGAATATGACCTTCCAGCCATGGAAGAATACCTTAAGGAAACGTACGGTATTACTGTCTACCAAGAGCAAGTAATGCTTCTTTCTCAAAAGCTTGCAGATTTTACAAAAGGTGAGGCCGATGTACTTCGTAAGGCAATGGGTAAAAAGCAAATTGCCGTTCTTGATAAAATGAAGCCTAAGTTTATAGAGCAGGCTTCTGCCAAAGGACATGACCCAGAAAAACTAGAGAAAATCTGGAAAGACTGGGAAGCATTTGCCGCATATGCATTTAACAAGTCACACTCTACATGTTACGCATGGATTGCTTACCAAACAGCATATTTAAAAGCACACTACCCAGCAGAGTATCTTGCTGCTGTACTGTCTAACAACATGAATGACATAAAGCAAGTAACATTCTTTATGGAAGAGGCAAAACGTATGGGACTAGAAGTACTAGGGCCAGATGTAAATGAATCTTTTAGAAAATTTACGGTAAATGATAATGGCGCTGTACGTTTTGGTATGGGTGCGGTAAAAGGCGTAGGTACAGGAGCTGTTGCCACTATTGTAGAAAATAGAAAAGAGGGAAAATACAAATCTGTTTTTGACTTTGCTCGTCGTGTAGACCTACGTGCTGCAAATAAGAAAGCTTTTGAAAGCCTGGCTCTTGCTGGAGGTTTTGATGAACTAGATGGTGATACTCATCGCGCTCAATTTTTTAATCATGACGGAGATGGTATTACTTTCTTAGAAAAAGCCGTAAAATATGGTGCTCGTTATCAAGAAAATGAAAACAGCTCACAGGTAAGTCTCTTTGGAGAGTCTAGCGAAGTCCAAATACCAGAACCAGAAGTTCCACCATGTGAAGAATGGGGAACTATGGAAAAACTCAAACGCGAGAAGGAGGTTGTGGGAGTATATATCTCTGGCCATCCGCTAGATGATTTTAAGACAGAAATGGAAACATTTTGTAATGCAACGGTATCTAATTTCCACCAGATGGAGGCCTACGTGAATAGAGAGCTCACCTTTGGTGGCGTAATATCTGACGTACAACATCGCGTATCAAAAAATGGAAAAGGATGGGCAGCTTTTACTGTTGAAGATTTTACAGATTCCTTTGAGTTTAGAATGTTTGGAGAGGAGTATCTCAAGATGCGTCACTTTTTGATCCCTAATAGCTTTATACATGCAAAAGTGTTTATTAAGGATGGGTTTACAAACAGAGAAACAGGTAGAAAAGGTGATCCAAGAACGCAGTTTAATAGTATCCAGCAATTGCAGGATGTGATGGAAACAAACGCAAAGAAACTCACCATAAATATTGACATCAACGAGGTTGCGGAAGCCCGCATAGAAGAAATAAAGAATATTCTTGATATCCATGTAGGCGATGCAAAGCTCCACTTTCAAGTATTTGAACCACTTGAAAAACTCTTTGTAAAAATGCCTAGTAAACGCATGAAAGTAAGAATTTGTCAAGAACTTCTAGACACCTTAGAAGAGAACAGTGTTCACTATAAATTAAACTAGCTACGCCACATTACGAGGATTAAACAACTTCCTTCGCACTAAGATAGTTACTTCTTCCATGTAACTATCTGTCTCTAGTGTGTAGGTGAATTTTTGTGAATGCTCGTTACTTTTTACACTCTGTATACTAGCCTGATGCAAAATGAATGCTCCATAATTTGGGTAACCTAGGTATTTGCAAAGCTTTTCTATCATCCTCGCATTAGGCGATAATTCTTTAGCTTCTGCATCTTCTATATAATTATTATAGTAATTGAGAAGTGTTCTTCTTGAAATTTGGTAATTAAACTCACACCAGAGACTATTTGCTAGGTGATCTGCCCATTGTGTTTTTGTGTTTCCGGGGGTTTCTGTTTGCGCTTTCGCGAAAGCGGACAAAACAATTTTTCTAAACATCATAATGGTCGTTTTTGTTTCTAAATCATTCCTACATTTTTTCTATTAAGGACTGGAAAGTATTTTCCATCGGTTTTCCATCTAGCGCTCTTAATAAGCTAGATATTTACGTATCTAAAAGATAATCAGTACACAAAGAACGATAAATAGCACTTAGCTCCATAAAGGAAATCCGTAAAACGGGCTATTTTTATTTGTTGAGTATGATTTTTCTTACATGAAATTCAACCCTAAACCATTTAAATTATGAAAGCAACAACTTACATTTTAGCATTTTTATTTATTGGAGTTACATTTACTGCCTGTACCCCAGACACCGTTATCGAAGAAAGTGATCGCATAGAAAGCACTTGGGGAGAGGATGACAACAATGAGGAAGAAAAAAAAGGAGAAGATGAAGGAGACGAGAGTAATTAGACTATCTGCATCTTAATATTTTTTCCTTATTCGTATCTTAGAGGGATGAAACAGCTTGTTCTGTCATCCCTCTTTTTACTGTATAGCTTTACTGTTTACAGCGCCTTACCACCTCAAAAAAATAAAGCTGAGGATAGTTTACTGTACTACAAAAAGTTAAGTCGCCAAAAGAAAAATTCTTACGACGATAGACTGATTGCAAATGAAAAAGCCATTTACTGGGCAAAACAAGTATCAGACTCTGTATATCTTGGTCAGCTAGACTATAGATGTGATTTGTATTACTACGACGATCAATACGACCAAGCTATAACCCAAAGCAAAAAGCTATTATATGAAGCTAGACGGTTAAAAAACAAAAGATTTATTGGCAAAGCCTATTTTCAAACAGGAGACTTCTTTCAAAAAAAGAAAAACTCATCCGATGCTTTTTCTAACTATGTACGGGCAATAGAATCTTATAGTGAGATAAACGATAGCTTACAGGTTATACGTATTTCAAAAAAGGCAAGCTACATACAAGCCAGTCTGGGGGATATAGACGGAGCAGAATATACTATCGTAAATGCTCTTGATTACAGTGATGCATTAAAAGATCTTTCTCAAATTTCTTGGTTTTATGACATTTTAGGTAGAGTATATAGAGAGCGTGGCTTGTGGCAAGAAGCTATACGATATCATAGGAAGGCATTACAAATTGCAAATAACACAAGCAGCAAGGCTTCACTTATTAATAATTATGCCATTACCCTTCTAAAATCTGGTGATAATGATGGCGCTATACAGCAACTAGAAGTAGGTCTTGCTTATAAAGACAGCCTGTCACTTAAAACATTATATAGACTAAAAGATAATTATGGCTTTGCAAAATCTCGGGCTGGGCATAAAGACGCCATATTTTTACTAGAAGAAGCTTTATCATTGAGAAGTGATATAAATGACATACCTGGAGCATATGCAAGCCACATACATCTTGCTGAGGCTTACATGACATTAGAAAACACTAAAAAAACTGCATATCACGCCCAGCAAGCTTATAATATTTCTTCTAAAGCTAAAAATACAGAAGCTGTTATAAAGGCCTTGGACTATTTAATACCTGTAACTAGAGAATCCAATGTACTTTTTGAAGAATATACTTCTTTATCTGATTCGCTGACTAAAGCTCAAAATAATGCTAAGTTTGAGTTTGCAAAACTGCGTTACGATGTAGAAAAAGCTGAAGAACGAGAGAGTAGAGCCTTAGAACAAATTACAGCCTCACAACTGCGAGAAGATATAGCACGCAGAAAGATAAACTGGGCCCTTGCAGGCATAGGAACTCTTGTAGTAATTGCTGTCATATTTATATTGTACCAACGTGAGCGATCAAAAAAACAGCGACTACTAGACCGTTATGAAACAGAAAAGCGCATTGCAAAAAAACTTCATGATGAGCTAGCAAACGAAATATACTTAGTTATGAATGAGGTTGAAAATGAAGCCTATTCTCCAGCAGTAGCAGATAGGCTTGAAGATATTTACAAACTAAGTAGAGATCTTTCAAGAGACACAAAACCTATACAAACAGATGGGAACTTTCCAACAGAGCTTGCAATGAATTTACAAACATACACCTCATCAGAACGCAAACTCATATTGAGAGGCCTTGAATCTATAGACTGGAACGTTGTTAAACCAGAAGTAAAAATTGAGATTTACAGAGTACTACAAGAGTTAATGACAAATATGAGAAAGCACAGTAAAGCTTCACTTGTTGCACTTGTTTTTAAAACTGCAGATAAACTCTTGGAAATAAATTACAGTGATAACGGTAAAGGAGTATCACTATCCAAAGGTAATCGCGGCAGCGGTTTATTAAATACACAAAATCGAATCAAAAGCTTAGGAGGACACATACAATTTGAATCTGCAGTAGATGAAGGTTTTAGAGCAGAATTATCCATTCCAATTTAATTTACGGCAACATGTTTAAAAAAATACTAGCAGCGGAAGACATAGATAATATTAAACTAGGAGTCTCTTCTATTCTCAAACAACTCAAGATACCAGAAATCGTACACGTCGAATACTGTGATGAGGCTTTTTTAGAGTTCAAAATGGCAATTCAAGATAATGCTCCCTTTGATCTTTTAATAACAGATCTTTCTTTTAAAGAGTCATATCGAAAAGAGCGCCTTACCTCTGGAGAGCATCTTTTTAGAGCATTAAAAGAAGTAGACCCCACTATTAAAGTAATCGTTTACACCATGGAAGATCATCCTCAACGCTTTGATAGTATCTGGAAATCGGGTTTACTAGATGGTTATGTATGTAAAGATAGACGAGGTCTAGAAAATCTCAAAGAAGCAATAGAACAAGTCGCAAAAGGCGAGAAATACATCTCTCAACATCTTGCAGATAATGTTAAGCAAAAAAATCTAGTAGAACTTAACAACTACGATATCGAATTATTGAGTCTACTAGCAGATGGTGCAACACAAGATGAAATACAGCACTATTTCAAATCTAAAAATATCAAACCCTATAGTAGAAGTAGTATTGAGAAGCGACTGCGCGAATTACGTACAGAGTTTGGCGCAAAAACGACCATACATCTCATACGACTACTAGCTGATTTACGTCTAATTTGAAATAAATTTCAAATAAAAACACGTAAATAAAGGAAATACGTAAAATTTTACCTCAATCCACTCCTATCTTTATAATACTTTATTAAGTTCTTGTAAATTATTTTTTTGAAGAAACTTCATAGCATATTATACACAGTGTAATAATGCCATGATCAATATTCTACGGTCCCCCAACCTAAAAACACCTTATCGAAGTACCGATGGGTGTTTTTTTTGTAAAACAAAAAAGTCTGCTCGAGAGCAGACTTTTTTGAGAACTAAGATAAATATCAAATTACATTTCTAATGCTTTCTTGATATCTCCATCCATAAGAATGTTAATAGGATCTTCTAGTGCTTCTTTTACTGCCACTAAGAATCCTACTGACTCTTTACCATCGATAATTCTGTGATCATAAGATAATGCTACAAACATTATAGGTGCGATTACAATCTCACCATCTTTTACGATAGGGCGCTCTACGATATTGTGCATTCCTAAGATACCAGATTGAGGTGGGTTTATGATAGGTGTAGATAACATAGATCCAAATACACCTCCATTTGAGATTGTAAAGGTTCCTCCTGTCATCTCATCTACAGTAATTTTACCATCTCTAGCTCTTATTGCCAGGCGTTTTACCTCGCTCTCAACCCCTCTAAAAGAAAGGTTTTCTGCATTTCTAATAACTGGCACCATAAGGCCTTTAGGACCTGATACAGCAATTGAGATGTCTTTATAATCAAAAGTAAGCATCTCCTTACCATCTATCATACTGTTTACAGCAGGATACATCTCAAGAGCTCTTACTACAGCTAGTGTAAAGAAAGACATAAAACCTAGACCTACACCGTGCTTTGCCTTAAAGTCCTCTTTGTATTGCTTACGCAAGTCAAATATAGGCTGCATATTTACCTCATTAAAGGTAGTAAGCATTGCTGTTGTATTTTTTGCTTCTACTAGACGCTCTGCAACTTTACGACGTAGCATAGATAACTTAGTACGTGAGTCACCTCTAGAACCTGGTCCTGGAGTTCCCATAGAAGGTATTGCTTTTACAGCATCTTCTTTAGTCACACGACCAGCTCTACCTGTACCCGTAACCTGGCTAGCAGTCATTCCTTTTTCATCAAGAATTTTTCTTGCTGCTGGGCTTGGAGTTCCAGATGCGTATGTCTTTTCAGTTTCGGCAGGAGCTTTTTCTCCCGTGTTAGGAGTCGCTGCCTGCTCTTTTTTAAGGTTTTCTTCTACTTTACCATCTCCACCACCTTCATCTCCACCTTCATAGGTGTCTGTAGCTGGCGCCTCTGCAGCAGTATCAATAAGGCAGACAACTGCACCTACCTCAACAGCATCACCTTCTTCTGCTTTAAGTGTAATGATTCCACTCATCTCTGCTGGAAGCTCGAGCGTTGCTTTATCACTATCTACCTCGGCAATGGCCTGGTCTTTTTCTACATAATCGCCGTCTTCAACGAGCCATTGTGCGATTTCAACTTCTGTGATGGATTCTCCCGGTGAAGGGACTTTCATTTCTAAAACCATAATGTTTCTGGTTACGCCAGTGTTACTCAACTTACTTAGATGAAGGACGCTGGCGGCTATTAATTGTTACTATTTTACAGGCGCTTCAAAAACGCTATCTATTACTTTTTTGTGTCTTGCTTTTGATCTTGTACTACTTCCCGCAGCTGGAGATGCATACACACGTCGCGATGCTACTCTAAGTTTTACTTGATCAAAATTCATAAGCATATAACCCCAAGCTCCCATATTTCTAGGCTCTTCTTGTGCCCAGACATAATCTGTTACATTAGGATAACTTGCAATAATATCTTCTAACTGCTTCTGTGGCAGCGGGAATAATTGCTCTATACGTACAAGGGCTACATCATCACGGCCATTTTCCTTACGACGCTCTAAGAGGTCATAATAAAATTTACCTGTACAGAATACAAGTGATGTAACTTTCTTCTTATCTACCTCAGTGTCATCAAGAACTTCTTGAAAAGACCCTCTGGTAAGCTCCTCTTTAGTACTCACTACAAGAGGGTGCCTTAATAAGGATTTAGGTGTAAAAACTACAAGCGGCTTTCTAAAATTCCACTTCATCTGGCGACGTAGTAGGTGAAAGAAGTTTGCTGGCGTTGTTACATCTGCCATTATGAGGTTATCTGTAGCGCAAAGCTGTAGGTAACGTTCCATACGTGCACTAGAGTGCTCAGAACCTTGACCTTCATACCCGTGAGGTAATAACATTACGAGTCCATTTTGTGTTTTCCACTTAGACTCTGCAGCGCTTATGTATTGATCTAACATTATCTGTGCACCATTTGAAAAATCTCCAAATTGAGCCTCCCAGATAGTAAGTGTCTTAGGAGCAGCCATCGCATACCCGTAGTCAAAACCTACGACTCCATACTCAGAAAGTAGTGAGTTATAGATATCCATCTTACCAGCTACGTCTAAACGGTTGTGTAGATTGATCTCTTCTACATCATCTTCTGTTTTGATAATGGCGTGACGGTGAGAAAATGTTCCTCTCTCTACATCTTGTCCAGATATACGTACATTAAATCCTTCTTCCATAAGAGAACCGTAAGCAAGAAGCTGACCCATTCCCCAGTCTAATTGATTCTTTTCTGTATACTGCTTATTTCTATCTGCAACAATACGCTGTATCTTGCGTATGAACTTTTTATCTTCTGGCAACTTCGTAATACCATCTGCTATAACATCTAGCTTACTTATATCATAGGTAGTATCTACAGGAGTAAGAATATCTTCTCTACTTCCTATCTCATACCCTTCCCAGTCATCTGCAAGAATCTCGGTAATTACCGTTTTATCTCTCTTACGAGATTCTTCAAGATCTTCTTCAAGATCATCTTTATATTCTTTTTCAAGCTGCTTTACGTATCCCTTTTCTATAATTCCTTCCTTAAGAAGTCTTTCTGCATAGATATCACGTGGGTTTGCGTGTTTTGAGATTGCTTTATATAGTAAAGGCTGTGTAAACCTAGGCTCATCACCTTCATTATGTCCATACTTTCTATAACCTAGTATGTCTATAAATACATCACGACCAAATTGCATTCTAAAATCAAGTGCAAAAGCAAATGCGTGACATACAGACTCTACATCATCTGCATTTACGTGTAGTACTGGAGACAAGGTAACCTTACCCACATCTGTACTATAAGTAGATGATCTCGCGTCGAGATAGTTTGTAGTAAAACCTACTTGGTTATTTGCTACGATATGTATCGTACCACCCGTGCGATATCCTTCTAACTGTGCCATTTGCACAATTTCATATACAATACCTTGACCAGCTACGGCAGCATCTCCGTGTATAGCAATAGGAAGAATTTTCTTCTCATCTCCTCCTAACTGATTATCTATTTTTGCACGAGACATACCCTCTATCACTGCTCCTACAGTCTCGAGGTGAGATGGGTTAGGTGCTAGGTCCATACGTATTTTGTGTCCCTTATCGCTTTCGCGAAAGCTAGTCCACCCCATATGGTATTTTACATCTCCATCAAAAAGTTCATCCTCATCATACTCTTTTCCGTCAAACTCAGAAAAAATTGCCTCTGGTGATTTTCCGAAGATATTTGCCAGTACATTAAGACGACCACGGTGTGCCATCCCTACTACAAATTGCTCAACACCTTTATCAGACCCTCTCTCGATAAGCGTATCAAGTCCCGGAATCATAGCGTCAAGACCTTCTACAGAAAAACGTTTTTGCCCTACATACTTAGAGTGCAAGAAACCTTCAAAAGAAGCTGTTTGATTTAATTTTTTGAGAATATGCCTTTTTTCCTCTTTTGAAAAAGAAGGATGGTTATCATTTTTATTGAGCCAGTTCTGTATCCAAGCAATCTCTTCTGGATTACGAATGTACATATACTCAATACCTATGTGGTCACAATATATGGCCTCAAGGTGATTTACAATCTCTTGTAACGTCTTCTTTCCAATACCTAAAATTGAACCAGCTTCAAACTCTGTACTAAGATCAGACTTAGAGAGCCCAAAGTTTTCTATCTCTAGTGTAGGTGCATATTTACGACGTGCGCGTACAGGGTTAGTCTTTGTAAAGAGGTGACCTCTGTTACGGTATCCGTCTATTAATTTTACTATTTGAAATTCTTTTTGAATTCCTTCAGGAATAACCACAGTCTCTCCCCCTACATCACCAGTAACCTCTTCTGCACTTTCAAGTCCAAAGTCAAAACCTTGAAAAAAAGCGCGCCAGCTAGCTTCTACACTATCTGGGTTAAGTAAATATTGATCGTAAAGCTCAGCAAAGTAAGCGGTATGTGCGGCATTCAGAAATGAAAATCTATCCATTTGATATTTAAGTTCTGCGTCTTGCGACTTTAGAAAAGCAAAAATACGATAATTAACATTTTTGGACATATAATACCTATATTTATAACAGAGAATTAAGACACTACAGCTATGAAATGCAATTTTTTAGGGATTATACTACTTACAGGCCTCTTTTTTACAATGACAACAACAACTCAAGCGCAAGAGATTGCTACAAAACCTAAAAGTGAGTTTTGGAGCAAGGTGCGTTTTGGTGGTGGATTAGGCTTAAATTTTGGCCGAAACAATACTAACATTACGGTTGCACCAAGTGCATTGTATCAACCCAATCAATATGTCGCATTTGGCCCAGGGCTTAATTACACTTATCAAAAATTTGGAGATTTTAAAACAACTCTTGTAGGAGCAAGTGCTATCGTCATTTCAAATCCGCTTGATTTCTTACAGCTATCTGGAGAGTTTGAGCAACTTCGCGTTTTTCAATCGGTTTCTGGACTACCAGACATTCCAAACTCTTGGAATACTGCACTCTTTCTGGGCGCGGGATACCGTCTCAACGTAGGAGGAAATAGCCTAGGCGCAATCGGGATACGTTACAATGTACTCTTTGACGACAATGATCCTGTTTATGCAGATGCGTGGCAACCTTTTGTGAGGGTTTATTTTTAAGGAAACATTTATAACAAGTGGTTTTGTTAAATTTGCTAGACATCTCATCAAGCTCTACAATGACACAAAAACTTCGTTATCTACTTATATTAGTAGCATTATGCACTCTTAATTCTTGTGGTTTCTCATCAGAAACAAAAAGTCCAATTATAGAACTGAGTGACACAAATGAACCTTTTGTGGGAAAAATTGTTCTTGAAAATATTGAGGGCAATACTAAAACCGAAGTTACTTTTCATATAGATGTAAATAGTATACGTAGAGAGCAAACTCATCAAGGAGGTGAAGGCCTTCTAGGCGATAAAGCTGGTATAATTGTAAACTATGACAAGGACCAAGTTATCTTATACAACACATCTGGAGGAGCAAAATGGACAGAATATACCATAGAAGAGTATAAAAACACACTCGCCAAAGACACCTTTCCATACGCATCTATTGTAACGCCGTATGATTACACTTATAGTTTCTTAAACGATTATACTGCTATAGTGGCAAAAGAAAATTCTCTAGAGATTGAATCTCTCCAACTCGATTATAAACTCTATAGCAATCTTAGCTTACGTCAAGAAAATTTTGACACGGATGAGATTAAAGTAAAGCGAGAAATGATAGCACTCGTCTTTCCAAATATGCCAAAAGATGTACATTTTCCATTACTTTTTAAAATCTCAAAAAATACAAGAGATAACAACTTAAAAAACGAAACTAATCTATCAGAAAAGGGATGGAAAGACAAGATAACTCAAGTGCTTAATGAACTAACCACCACAGAAAACAAAGTAAAAAGTATCCAACGTGGTGAGGTACACCCTTCCTTATTTGAGTTTAAAGAGGAAGATTTTATCAAAACGCGTCCAGAGTACTTTTTCAACTCCTACAATAATGGAAGCTCTTGGGGTGATGATTAATAAAGATTACACCTCCAGCATACTTCCTAAAACCACATTCCACTCTTTGATTTCCCAAGAAGAAACAATACCGTTTTTCACATAAGGGTCTTGTGCCGCAAATGTCTCAACTTGCGATTTGTCTTTTACTTGAAAGATTAGCACACCTGTTTCACCAGGACCTTCTGTAGCACCACCTAGTAGAAGACTACCCGCAGCTACAGCTGCTTTTGCAACCTCAAAATGATCTTTGCGATAGGGCGTTCTTTTCTCTAAATAATTTTCTATAAAAGTATATGTAAGGATATAATATTTCATCTAGTCCATCATAATCTCTAGAAGACCTATCGCCGCCTCACTTATTTTTGTTCCAGGCCCAAAAACTGCTGCGGCTCCAGCCTCAAATAAAAATTCATAATCTTGCTGTGGAATCACTCCTCCTACAATCACCATAATATCTGGTCTTCCTAACGACTTTAGTTCTTCAATTACTTGAGGAACTAATGTTTTGTGACCAGCAGCAAGTGATGAGACTCCTAGTATGTGCACATCATTTTCTACTGCTTGTTTTGCTGCCTCTTTAGGTGTTTGAAATAGCGGCCCTATATCCACATCAAAACCTATATCTGCGTAGCCAGTTGCTACTACTTTGGCGCCACGGTCGTGACCGTCTTGCCCCATTTTGGCAATCATAATTCTAGGACGACGCCCGTCTTGCGTTGCAAATTGGTTTGCGAGTTGTTGCGCTTTCGCGAAAGCGGAATCTTCTTTCATCTCTTTGCTATATACACCACTAAAGGATTGTATCTGCGCTTTGTGACGCCCATAAACCTCCTCTAGTGCATCTGAAATTTCTCCTAGGGTTGCTCTTTCTCTAGCTGCTGTAACCGCAAGTGATAATAAATTACCATTACCCTCTCTAGCTGCGTTTGTAAGCGCCTCCAAAGCTTGAGAAACTTTAGCTGAGTCTCTGTCATTTTTGATTTGCTCCAGACGCTTAAGCTGGCCATCACGCACCTTTGTATTATCTACATCAAGTATATCTAGGTGCTCATCTTCTGTAGGTCTGTATTTATTAACTCCTACTATAATATCTTGACCACTATCTATGCGGGCTTGCTTTCTAGCAGCTGCCTCTTCAATACGCAATTTAGGAATACCAGCTTCTATAGCTTTAGTCATTCCGCCTAGCTCCTCTACTTCTTGAATGAGCTCCCAGGCTTTATGAGCAATATCATTTGTGAGAGACTCTACATAATAACTACCCGCCCACGGGTCTACAGTCTTTGTAATATGTGTTTCTTGCTGTAAGAAAATTTGTGTGTTACGAGCGATACGCGCAGAGAAATCTGTAGGCAAGGCAATGGCCTCATCTAGTGCGTTTGTGTGCAAACTCTGCGTCCCTCCAAAAGCTGCTGCTGCAGCCTCAATAGTTGTACGTGCAACGTTATTAAAAGGATCTTGCTCTGTAAGACTCCAGCCACTAGTCTGGCAGTGCGTCCTTAGTGCTAGAGACTTAGGGTTTTTAGGGTTAAATTGTTTTACAATTTTTGCCCAAAGCATACGTGCCGCACGCATTTTGGCAACTTCCATAAAATGATTCATCCCTATTGCCCAGAAAAACGAAAGCCTTGGTGCAAAGCTGTCTATATCCATCCCAGCAGCAAGCCCAGTTTTTATATACTCCAACCCATCTGCTAGGGTGTATGCGAGTTCTATATCACAAGTTGCTCCGGCTTCTTGCATATGATATCCAGAGATTGAGATACTATTAAATTTAGGCATCTCCTTTGCTGTATATTCAAAGATATCTGAGATAATTCTCATAGATGGTGCAGGAGGATATATGTACGTGTTACGCACCATAAATTCCTTAAGAATATCATTTTGGATTGTACCCGAAAGTAACGCCGTATCTACTCCTTGCTCTTGTGCTGCGACTATATAAAATGCCATAATAGGCAATACAGCACCATTCATAGTCATAGAGACAGACATCTTATCAAGCGGTATCTGGTCAAAAAGGATTTTCATATCCTCTACCGAGTCTATCGCCACACCTGCCTTACCTACATCCCCTACTACGCGCTCGTGATCACTATCATAACCACGGTGTGTTGCGAGATCAAAAGCTACCGAGAGTCCTTTTTGTCCTGCAGCAAGGTTTCTACGATAGAATGCGTTACTATCTTCTGCAGTAGAAAAACCTGCATACTGGCGTATCGTCCAAGGCCTTCTTACGTACATCGTACTGTAAGGTCCGCGTAAGTTAGGAGCTATACCTGCGATAAAATCAAGATGCTCCAGACCTTCTAGGTCATCCTTTGTATAATACGACTTTACGTCAATCTTTTCTGCAGTAGTAGTCACCTTAGCTTCTACCACTGACGATGTGTTTTCTTCTAGAGAGGAAAGTGTGATATGTTGAATATTTCTTCTACTCATTACTTTCTTGTATAGGAAGCTCAGTCATTGTAAGCTGTTGATAATATGTATCTAAAGCGACATACAAAGCTGTGTATCTATCTGATTGAGATTTGTATGCAAAATTTCTCATTCGAGAATTAAATAATTTTGGATCCATTGTATTTGAATCAACAAGCGCTTCTATCATAAGAGCAAGCTGCGGATCCTCTATATTTTTGAGAATACATGAAATATTACTGTATGCTAGATTACTTTTAAACCCGCCATCTTTAATAATTCCCGCTTTTACGAGTTCTTTTCTTATTGCTAAAGTATGAGGTGTAGCTAGTCGCTCATATTCCGCTTCTCCTGAAAAACCAACGTATAAAAAATTTGCATATGCCTTATTAACCAATTGAGATTCTGGATCATATGCATTTGTAATATCCTGCTCAAATTGATATAAAGCCTCATTAAGCAATGTATTATTTGCATTTACACAATTAATTACTTGTTCCTTATCTGCGTGTTTAAACTCAAGTGAAGCTTCATTTTCACATGAAACAACCCCAATTACAATAGATACAGCAACAATAAAATTATAGACTTTTTTCATAGGACTATTTTTCTGTTTTGATACGTTCTTGTTCTATGGCCTCAGCTAGGCGTTTTGATATTATAGGCTCCAGTAATGTTTTACGTGGATTAATTTTTACAAAAGGATAAATTTCTAACTCACCCTTCATCAAATCTTTCGGGTTAGGATGCTTATTTGTTCCTAACAGAACCAACTCACCCTCATCAAATTTGGCTTGCTCCTTTGCAGCGCTTTCTTTTATTTTACGCTGAATCGTGCCTTCTTTAAGTTGCTTTAAAAAACCTCCTTGTGCCTCTATATCTTTATAAAGTGTAAGCGCTTTTTCTGCAAGTTGAGAGGTAAGTTCCTCTACATAATAAGAACCATCTGCTGGATTTTGAACCACGTCAAAATAGCTTTCTTCTTTAAGTACAATAAGCTGGTTACGAGATATACGCTGTCCAAAATTATTGGTTTTGTGATATAACGCATCATATGGCATGTTTACCACCCAGTTTGCCCCACCTAATACGGCACTCATACACTCCGTAGTGGTACGTAGCATATTTGTATTATAATCGTAAATAGTTTTATTTCTGCGTGATGGATGAGCTATTATATTGATGACTGTTTCCTCAAAATCAAATGCAGAGAGCACTACAGCCGCAAGCTTTCTAAGGGCTCTTAACTTTGCTATTTCAAAAAAGTAGTTTGTTCCTACTGCGACTTCAAAAGTGACCTGATTAAGGCTAAGCTCTTCTTTCTCGCAATGATTTAAGTATTCTGTAAAATGAGCGATACCGTAAGCCAACTGCTGCACCATAGTAGCGCCAGCATTTTGATATAACGTGGTATCAACGGTAAGCTTATTCTCCTTTCCTTGCAGTAAGCCACTTACAATACTATGATCTTTTTGTAGGTTGTGATACCAGTTACCATCAAGTGCAAGATGATTAATGATATCGAGCTTTGTGGTGATATGATACGCTTTCGCGAAAGCGTGAAAACCTTTATAAAATTCTTCATCAAGAAAATTAAGCTCAAAATAAAGAGGAATATCTTTGCTCTTTAAACCTTGAAATAACAGCTCTATATCAAAAGAAGTGTTTGCCTGAAAGTAAATAGCTTCTACACCGCTTTCTATAGCTTTATTTGCTGTTTGTGCAGATTGCGCCGCATCTACAATAAAAATTTTCTCACCTATGAACCACTGTTCAGGAGCTTGAACAGCCACAGTTTCTTTTATTTCATCACTGTGATAAAAAGGCTTTACATGTATTCCTTCTAGACTTTGCCATACAAGCGTCTCATTGTAGTCTGCGCCCTTGAGGTCAAACTGTATTTTTTGCTTGAAAGCCTTTGCAGAAACTGCGTCAAATTCTGAAAATAAATTAGTCTTCATTCTCTGTAGGTAAACTATCTTGATATTCAATTATATAAATTTCCTCGTTGTCCTTTTTCATAAGGTATTCTTCACGAGCAAATCTTTCTAAACCTGCACTATCCTTAAGTTGTAAGATTTGTGCATTATCCTTTGCTATTTCTTTTTTAAAGTATGCTCTATTACCTTCCAACTTATCGTATTCCTGATTAAGCTCTCTATGTAATAGATAAGAACTTCCATCAAAAAACAACATCCATACTAGAAAAATGAAAAAAATGAGCAAGTATTTATTGCTCATTATTCTAAACCATTTTTTCTGTTTTAGTTCCTTGATGTTCATCATTGTAAATATAGCAAAACCTTAATGTAATCGTTCATTTATGATACTACGAACGATATCTACAGCCACTGTATTGTATCTGTTATTAGGTATAATAATATCTGCAAATTCCTTTGTAGGCTCTATAAACTGCTGGTGCATAGGCTTCAATGTAGTTTGATATCTATTCAACACTTCATCTAGATCGCGACCACGCTCTGCGATATCTCTCTTGAGACGACGTATTAAACGCTCATCACTATCTGCATGCACAAATACTTTAATATCAAAGAGATTGCGAATATTAGGATCTGTCAAGATAAGAATTCCCTCTACCACAAGCACATTTGTAGGACTCGTAAGCACAGTCTCATCAATACGGTTATGCGCAACAAATGAGTACATAGGTTGCAAAATATTTCTGCCCTCTTTAAGCTCAACAAGATGCTGGCATAGCAAAGGAAAATCTATTGCATTAGGGTGATCAAAGTTTACCTTCTTACGATCTTCCATCGATAATGCAGAGAGATCTTTATAATATGAATCTTGAGAAATTACTGTTACTTGTCCTTCTGGCAGATCTGACACAATCTGATCTACAACGGTTGTCTTACCACTTCCAGTACCACCACCTATTCCTATAATAAGCATAAATTAAAGCTATTAAATTTTACATCACTTATTCCAGTGATAATTAGATTATTCTTCTTCGCTATTTCCTACTTGCCCTTCGTATTCTGGGTACAAAAAAGCATTATAAGGAAATCTTGTGACGTGAATTTCTCTTACACGCTCGTACACTTTCTTTCTAAACTCTTCAAAATTATTCTTATTGAGAGCAGATATAAAGATAGCATCACCATTTGTACGTGACATCCAGGTTTCTTTCCACTCATCTAGAGAATAATGAACTCCTGTACGCTCCACCATAAGGTCATCATCATCGTAAGCTTCGGCTTTATAAGCATCAATCTTATTAAAAACCATAAGCGTAGGCTTATCCATACTTTTTATCTCATCGAGAATTTTATTTACAGCATTGATATGATCTTCAAATTGTGGATGAGAAATATCTACTACATGCAGTAACAAGTCTGCCTCGCGAACTTCATCTAGCGTACTTTTAAAAGAATCTACAAGTTGTGTAGGCAATTTACGTATAAACCCTACTGTGTCTGAGAGTAGAAAAGGAAGGTTACCTATAACAACTTTACGTACCGTAGTATCTAAGGTTGCAAAAAGTTTATTTTCGGCAAAAACTTTACTCTTACTTATCACATTCATGAGCGTACTTTTACCCACATTTGTATATCCTACAAGAGCAACTCTCACAAGAGCACCACGATTGCCACGCTGTGTAGCCATTTGCTTATCAATACTAAGCATCTTTTTCTTAAGCAAGGTAATACGGTCACGCACAATACGTCTATCTGTCTCAATCTCTGTCTCACCAGGACCGCGCATACCTATACCTCCACGCTGGCGCTCCAGGTGTGTCCATAAACCTGTAAGTCTAGGTAGTAAGTACTCATATTGAGCAAGCTCCACTTGCGTGCGCGCATAACTCGTTTGAGCTCTCTGAGCAAAAATATCGAGGATTAAATAAGTGCGATCTACAATCTTACATTTTAAGATTGCTTCAATATTACGTTGTTGTCCAGGAGTAAGCTCGTCATCAAAGATAACAGTACCTACCTCATGCTGCTCTACATATGCAGCCACATCTTCCATCTTCCCGGTCCCTATAAAAGTTTTAGGATTAGGACGTTCTAATTTTTGAGAGAAACGCTTTAACACTTCGCCTCCTGCCGTATAAGCAAGAAACTCAAGTTCGTCAAGGTACTCTGTCATTTTATCGTGCGTTTGCTTTTGGGTAACTAGCCCAATCAGTACACACTTTTCGTAATCTATTTTTTCTGTTTCGAGCATATTAACAAAGGTAGCAAATGGATTGCAGTCTTTTTGACTAAATTGTAACACTCATAGACACTATTCAATATGGAGGATGATTACGCTTTCGCGAAAGCGCAACAAGAAAAAATACAATGTGCAGTAGGCTTTTATAACCTAGAAAATCTTTTTGACACGACAAACAACCCAGAAACGCTAGATGACGACTTTACTCCGAACGGTTTTAAGGAGTGGAATAGCTATAAGTATAATAAGAAAATAGCCAAACTATCCAAAGTCATATCAAACATAGGGAAGGATGACACAAATACTTCGCCATCCCTACTAGGTGTTGCCGAGGTAGAAAATAGAGATGTACTAGAAGCTCTTATTGCCACAGACCATCTCAAAAATGAAGGTTATGATATTGTTCATTATGACTCTCCAGATGAGCGAGGTATTGATGTCGCTTTATTATACAAAAAAGCAGATTTCAAAGTTACTGCAAGTAAGCCCATCACGCTCTACCTAGAAGCCGACGAAGGTGGAAGAGACTATACACGTGACATTCTTTATGTACAAGGAGAACTTTTAGGAAATCCAGTGCACATCTTAGTGAATCACTGGCCTTCCCGAAGATCTGGTGAGAATGAAACTTCTCAAAAACGCATAGCAGCAGCTAGTCGCAACAGGGAGATTATAGACCAACTCACGAATGATGATCCTAAAGTGAAGATTATCATCATGGGTGACTTTAACGACGGCCCACACAGTGAAAGCGTAAAAAACAACCTCGTTAAAACTGAGTTTTACAACCCAATGCTCTACTTAGGAACAAGGTATGAAGGAAGCTTAAATTATAGATTTGAGTGGTTCATTTTTGACCAGATTATCTTTTCAAACAATTTTGTACAGCTACACGAAAACACACTTCTTTATGAGAAGTCAGATATTTACAATGACTTTTTCCTCACTGAGTATGATGGTAAATTTAAAGGCACACCCTTTCGCACCTATGCAGGAAAAAGATATTTAGGTGGCTATAGCGACCACTTTCCTGTATATAGCATTCTATCTACAAGACCTGAATAAAAAGATTTTTAATTTGCTTTGATTTCAATCTCATCGAGCTCATATGTCCCGTCAAAGTTGGAATTTCCAGAGCCATTGTATTTAAAACCTATATAACCCGTACCTGTAACACAAGAGAGATCTACAATACCAGAGTCAATCCAGTTTCCAAAGAAGTCATTATCTGCAACAACATCTGCTGCGGCTAGCACATCCCAAGTAGAAGCAGCAATTGTTGTGACATCGCCATCCCAGTCGTTAGAAAAAAGTATGGTTAACCTACTACCATCTGCAAAACTGTTTGAGGTTCTAAAACGTAAGGTTTCTCCCGTATTTGATGTAAAATCTATGGGAGGAGTGATTAACCAAGATACCGTTCTTGCATCTCCAGAAAAAGCAGAAGCAATTCTCGCAGATCTACCTAATGACGCATTCTGACCTATACTCCTGTATGCTTCCCAAGCTTGGGTGCCTTCCTGCTGGTAATTAGTCCAACCATTACCCACAATAGGATCATTATTGGTTTGCGTCTCAAAAAACTCTTCAAATAATATATTTTCTCCCATTACAGTAGCTGGACCACAATCTATTTCTACAGGATCACAACGGTCTGTCTCCTCGAAAATGACGGCTTCTGGATTATTAATAGCAAGATTATAGGTGTCTCCAAAAAAATTACGTGTGAGCACTCCCGATATACTGCCAACTCCATCTGGCAGCAATATAGATTTAAAATTTGCAAACGTACTTGTACTTACAAGGGTGGATTGCCCAGTGGTGCAATGTACTAGTTCACGTTCTCCATCAAATTCATCAAGAGGCTCTCCGGCATAGGTAACACTCCCATCAATGACATCCTCCTTTATAAACTGAACATCCGAGAGCTTGACGAATATATTTTCTAACTCATTACTAAAATCTTCTATTGTAACCTCAAGCGGTACTATTTCTTCAATAATGGATGACCTCTGCATAAAGCTAAACTGAGCTGGCGCTGGAATTTTATCTAGATTTTCTGTCATGCCTAGCGTTAATACTCCGTTGCTATCCCCTATCCACAAACCTCCTATAGCTTGATTATCTTGTGTTGCATTCCCCAACTTGACAAACACCTTGCGACCCACTTCATAATAGGTATACAGCGGACTTTCATCTATAAGTACACGTACACCTGCTGTAGGATTACTTGCTGCATCTTGTATGATGATCTCCTCAAACCAGTTTCCAGAGGCATCACTACTTATCACAAAACCTTCTACATAACGATTAGTGTCAGAAAGATCAAGTCTAAATGTGCTGCGCAGGGCTGTGACATCTGTTTGGCTAGTAGCATTGATGCCAAGATTATCTGCCTCGATTAGAACGGCCTGTTCATAGAGGTTTGCTAGCTGTGCGATGGTGATGATTTCTCCGTCTAGAGCTGGCTCAGTGATTTCAAGCAGTGGTGTTGTGAACTCATCATCATTCACACAGCTCATAGCTAATACAAGCATGGCAGCGATTGATAGTTTTTGGATTAATTTCATCATCTTAATATTAAAGTTTAAAATCGAACGTAAGCATTTGCGTAGTATGTAGTTCCTCTCCCAAAGAATAACTTATCTCCAAAAATGGGAGTCGCACGCTCAGATTCCTCAAGTTTAGATCTATAATTTACTCTACGAGAATCCTCAAAGCCTCCTGTAATATAATTTTCATTGAGTACATTATTTACTGTTGCAAAAAAGCCCACAAAGTACCTTCCTATTCTCCATGACTTTCCCCCTATAATATTTACGAGATGGTAATCATCTATTTGTGTTTGTCTTAGTAAACCCTTAGCTACATCTACATCAAAGTCGTAAAAGGGTTGGCCATCTATATCTTGATTGAAATTTGGTGTACGCGCTAGGTTACTAATATCTATGTAAGCATTAGAAAAGCGATTTACCGTAATTCCAAAATTCCAGAATTCTGGGTCTCTATATTCAAGGCCTAGTTGATAGGCTCTTTCTGGCCCGCCAGCAACATGCAAATTATTGAGTACAACTTTACCATCTCCAAAAGTCTCAGGACCATCAAAATCATCTGAGGTATAGTAGATATCTGGATTATTTGCATACGTATATTGACCTACAGATGCAGCCGCTTTTAACTTAAGCGTAGGTAATACCTGCGCATCTATTCCTACTTCTACGCCTATATTTTGTCGCGCAATATTAGTAAGTACTTCTTGTACAAAAGATGCCTCTGTTTGCGCTATCGAGTTTTGAGTAAAGAAGAATCCCAAATCAGTCCCGTTTTGAAACCCAGTATAAAATCCTGTGAGACGTCCTTTTACAATAGGAGATCTATAAATATAGCTAGCATCCACACTTTGTATTTGTTCTGAAGTTAAGTTATTAACTACATCATTATTTTGTCGAGCACTACTAAAACTATTTCTAATAGAAGGAGCATTGGTATAGTAAGCTCCGTTTACTGTAACTATATGTCTACCGGTAAATTTATATGTCGCGCCCGCTTTTAGACCTACATCTGTAAATGAAAGTTTCTCACTAAGCCCAAAGGAATTTTCACCTACAAAATTTCCGTTTTCAAATAATCCCTCACGCTGATAACTTGTAGTACTTGCCGTGCCAGAAATAAAAAACTCTGAATTCTTAAAAATAAATTGTGCTTGAGCAAATCCGCTTATTGTACTTGAATTGATATTATAGTTATACTTATATCGATCTCCTCCTTGAACAATTCGGTTAGGGTTACGCACATCGCTTTGTGCAAGATCGCCTTCTTGACCATCTTGACTCTCGCTTACGGAGAAGTTATCTATATCAAGAAATCCCTCTCCTCCTAGCAAATCCCTTACTTGCGCATAGTTTTCACTTCTCAAACCTCTGTAAGATAAATTTCCATTTATAGTAATTGCATCAGTAAGCTGTGAGTTCAAAATAATATTTGCAGTTAATTGTGTATCTGCCACCACATCATCTTGAAGAATTACTTTTGAGTTCCCTCCATCTGCATTCGCCTGATAGATAGACTCCCAATCTAGTTGGCCATCATTAATAAAGTCTTGTTGCAATAGGTAAGCTCTTTGAAAATCTCCCGCAGTTGGACTTGGGTCTTGAAGTGCAAAACTGGGCAAGAGTTGATAATAGTTTGGCGCTGGATTCCTAAGGCTACCGTTATCTATTCTACCACTTTTTATGGCACCCATTTGATATCCCAAGTTTATATTAACACTAGTATTATCACTTATATCCCAATAATGATTTATCATGAATATTGGCTCTTGAATCTCGCGTAATCTAGCATTGCGCTGTTCTCCGTTTTGAAAACCCCAATATGGATTATAGGTACGTCCTTTGAGATCAACCTGTTCTTGAGTTAAAGCAGAAGCACGACCGCGACGATTAGGCGTATAAAAAGCAGAAAAATTAAGACTGCTGTTACTATTTATATTCTTTTCTATAGATAGATATATCGAGTTAGCATCGTATAAGGTGCCATCTTGAAAACCCTCTTTACCAAAACGGCGAGACAACAACACACTGTAAGCCCACCCTTTCTGAGATAATCCAGAATTATAGCTACCCATTATTCTACCTTGGTAAGAAGCACTAGCTGCGGCATATGAAACCCTACCGCCTTTTCGCTCCTGGGATGCTCGCATGACAATATTTGTTACACCAGCTAGTCCTCCAAAGCTATATTCACTCGCTTTTAATCCTTGTGTAAACTCACGATTGCGCTGTGCATCATTAAGACCTCCCCAACTTCCCCATTGCGGCCGACCGTTAAACTGCTTATTCATTTCTATCCCGTTGATGAGAAGCTTGCCATTTGCATTATCTAGCCCTCTTGGTCTAAAAAAAGTAGCGCTCCAATCAAATGCTGCTGCACTCAAAAAAGCATCTCGTCCTGCAGACAATAACCCAGAGGTATTAAAACTTTCTTGAGTATCGCCGCTATTCAAATCATTTTCTGATAATGAGATTAACCCCATCTGTCGTTGTTCTTCTGAGATATCAACGTCAATGGTTATGATTGGAAGTTCTAATATTTCATTGACTGTTATAATGACAGGCAGCCTCTTGGTAATGAAGCCATTTTTTTCTACAATTAGAATTTGATCTCCATACGACTCGATACTAGTCAACACAAATACACCAAGTGCATCTGTTTTTACAGTGTCATTATCACCTTGAATTTTAATACTCACATCTGGAATCGGCTGTGAAGTGACGGCATCTATAACCGTTCCTTTAAGTTGCGATTGAGACCACAATACACCGCCAAATAATAAGAAAGCGTAACGTAATAAATTTTTGTTCATAGCTCCTAGTTCATGTGATATCTCAGTTTTAAATATTAATACACGAAAGTTTTAAAATCGTAAAGCGCTGAAATTCATTACATTTGACTTGCATATTACGAAAAATCTTACATAAAACACACATACATTCTATAAATCACAAAACCATGAGATCTACAATACTTGCGATATTGTTATTTTTTTACGCTTTCGCGAAAGCGCAACAAACCGATAAATATAGAGCTCACACTATAGCATTTTATAACGTAGAAAATCTATTTGACACCATCAATGACCCCATCACTTATGATGATGATCGCACACCTGAGGGAAAGGATCATTGGACCGAGACGATATATCAAGACAAGGTGAGCAACATCGCCAGAGTAATTGCCGATATAGGAAAGGACTTCACAAAAAACAGCCCAGCAATTGTAGGCCTCGCCGAAATCGAAAACCGAAAAACTGTAGAAGCACTAGCAAATGACCCCCTATTATTGTCTAATGATTATGGCATTGTCCATTACGATTCTCCAGACAGGAGAGGTATAGACGTAGCGCTGTTGTATCAAAAGAGGTTATTTAAGCCAGTATCTACTAGCAAGCATGAGTTGCTCATTTATGAGATTGACAATCCATCTAAACGCAAGTTTACAAGAGATCAGCTTCTTGTATCTGGCTTACTCGATGGCGATATGGTTCACATCATTGTAAACCACTGGCCATCTAGATCTGGAGGAGAAGCAAAGAGCAGAAAAAAGCGTATGGACGCAGCTTCACTGACGAAGAAAATTACAGACAGCTTACAAAGTAATGACCCTTACGCCAAGATTATTATCATGGGAGACCTCAATGATGACCCTACAAATGCGAGTGTAAGGAAGGTATTACAAACGCAGCGCAAGATTAAAAAGGTACAAGATAAAGAGCTTTACAACCCAATGGAATCTATGTTTAAAAAAGGCATAGGCACGCTAGCATATCGCGATGGATGGAACCTCTTTGACCAGATCATTATAAGTGCACCACTACTATATAATGACTACACCTCTTTCAGATATTATAAAGCCGGTATTTACAACAAAAGCTACTTGAGTAACCCTAAGGGTCGTTATAAAGGATATCCTTACAGAAGCTTTGCAAATGGTATATATACAGGTGGCTATAGCGACCACTTTCCGGTTTATATTTATGTGATTAAGAAAGAACAGGTAGATTAATAATACAAAATCAATAAAAAGCCCAAAATCAAAACTGATTCTGGGCTTTATGTTTTCTAGTACGCTTTCGCGAAAGCATACTAATAAGCTTTACAAATATTTAATCAATGGATATTAAAACCATTGATTCCATGGTATAATGGCGAGCACTGCGATAAGTGCAAGCGTATAAAAGATGGCTATCTTCTTAAATTTAGGCGTAGATAGGCGTTGTTTTTTATGTTTAGAATAACCAATAGTTACAAGTACTACTGCGATAATCATTAAAAATGGGTGCTCTACCGCAAGTTGTCTTGCTTGGCTAGAGAGTCCTCCCATTCCATTTGCTTTTATAGCTTGCAAACCATTAGGTGATACAACCCACAGTACAAGACCTATAAGCAGTTGTATGTGCATCGTTATAAGGGTGAATAAAGCTAAGCTCATATCCTTCCCGCCATATTCTTTTTTTCCAAAGAATTTTACAAGTGCATTAAATGTGGCTACCACAAGAACAATAACTACAAGGTAAGCCCAGTACGAATGGACAAATTGAACAACTGAGTACATAAATAAATGGTTTAATAAGTTTGAGTTTCAAAGATAATCCATAAAAACAAAAGCCGCTACTGTTTCCAGTAGCGGCTTTATTATTGCGATTGCAATTATGTGATAATAGTTCTTAGTTAAAGATATAACGAAGACCTACTTGCATTTGCCATCTTGAAGAGTTAAATCCTGCATCATCAATCTGATCAAGACCTCTTTCTACACCATCGTTAAATGTGAATTCTGGAGTAGTACCATCATCAGCAAATCCTTCAAAGTTAACAAGAGTAGCAGTATCAAATCCACTTGTAAAGTATCTTCTTCCCCAATCCTTGTTGATTAAGTTTGTGAAGTTAAATACATCTGCAGATAATTGAAAAGCATGTTTCTTCTCACCGAATTGAAGTGCAAAATCTTGAGTAAACTTTAAATCTACTACGTGACTCCATCTTGCTCTGTTTCTGTTACGTTGAGCAAATTCTCCTCTACGTGTGCTTAAGTAATCATCTCCTTCGATAAAAGCGTTAAGTGCAACCCACTGCTCCTCTGCTGTTGAAATTAATTCTCCAGTATCTCTATCTATGTCATCAATTAAGTTTGCATCTGCAAAATTAGCTGGTACAAATGGTAATGGAGTAAATCCTTCACCTGTATCGTTAATTAAGCGGTTACTGTTACCTCCACCTACAACATAGCTATATGGAGTTCCTTCTGCTCCTTCATAGAAAAGACCAATAGATGTTTTTACGTTTTCTGACCATTTAATATCAACAACTGCGTTTGCAAGCGTTCTATGTCCTTGGCTAAAGTCAGAAACTGAAGTTCCAAGTTGGTTAGATCCATTTACACTTTCATTAAACGCCCAGTTAGATATATTCTGAGAAGACGTACCTTCAAATACAGTAGTAGAACGACCATAAGAATAAGTTGCACTAGCTCTTACGTCTACCATTGTAGAATAAAAATTCTTAGATAACGTAGCAGAAGTATTAAATGCTTCTCCATCATTAGTATTAGATATCAAGAAGATTCCTCCATAAGTACCATCAACATCTTGTCCTCCATAGTTAGCACGACTTCCAGCGCCTGTTGTCATAAACTGTGGCCCTTCTAGGTTTAAGTTTTCAAGTTGAAGACCTGTAATTACACTACTGTGAGAAACCTCAGCAGATACAGTAAATCCATTTCCTAATTTCTGATCAACCGCTAAACTCTTTTTAAACACCTGTGGTAATTTAAGATCTTCGGCAAGTAAATCTATATTTCCCTGGAATTCTCCATCTTGTCTGAATTGACTATTTACATCAGGGTTGAAATCTGGAACTAAATTAGTGTCACCAGCATCTCTAGGTCTAAAGATTCTAGTATTTGCAACTACAGTTCCTGTATTGTTATACGCCCCACCTGGCCAAACTAAAGGTATTCTAGAAGTAAATAATCCTAAACCTCCACGTATTTGTGTAGTCTTGTCTCCTTTCACATCCCAGTTGAAACCTAAACGTGGAGAGATATGTGCTGTAGTTTTAGGTCCTTGACCTACACGTGCACCTTGTAAATCTTTTCCAGCAGCTTCTAATAAACCAACAGTTCTTGTATTGAAATCAGAGTTTCCTCTTCCATCATCCCAAACTGGTAAATCTACTCTTAAACCAGCAGTCATTTTAAAAGTCTCAGACATTTGTACTTCGTCTTGAGCATAAAATCCTAATTGGAATAAATCAAACTCAGCAGCTCCAATAGAATCGTCACCCACTCCACCTAGAAGTGAGTAACTACTGCGGTATTCGTTAGCATCATCATTATAAAAATCTTCTAGAGAATTATAAGTATACTCTCCAAAGTTACGACCAAAGAATACGTTCTTAACTTTACTGTACTCATTGTGAGTACCTAAAGTAACTGTGTGACGTCCAGAGAAAATCTGGAAGTTGTTTGTAAGTGTGAAGATATCTTGTTCAAGTAAGTTAGCTGTTGAGAAAGGCTCTGAACCAGCAAATATTCTTGCATCCCCATCGTTGATTTCAATTCTTGGGAAAGGATCTCCATTAACACCTCTATCATCACGTACTCTTGTGTAACCAAGGATAAATCTGTTTGCATACTTATTACCAAACGTAGAGTTAAGTTCTAAAGATGCTGTGTTTGTATTAGACTCAAAGTTCTGAGCACCTCCAGTAAAGTTAATTGTTCTTGAACTAGAACGACCTATTCCAAAGAAATCTGCCTTTACTAAGTTGTTACGGAAAGATAACTTGTGATTCTCGTTAATATTCCAATCTAATTTGAAAAGGATTTTATTACTTTCTAAAGTTCTAGTATTGTTATCAAAAGTTCCTGGATTGTAACCATACTCATCAATCAAGAACTGTCTGAATGTAGACACACCGTCTAAACCTGAATCTCCAGCATAGTTACCATCAAATGGCTGAGGAGTTTCATCGTTTTGACCTTCATAATTTACAAAGAAGAATAATTTATCCTTGATAATAGGACCTCCTACACGTACACCAAAAGTCTTTGCAGAGAAATCAGCAAGCTTTTCTCTATCACTATCATCTTCGAAATCACCAGGAGTTTTTCCTGCTAGCGACTCGTTTCTGAATAGGTAATAAGCAGAACCTTCAAACTCGTTAGTTCCAGATTTTGTTACGGCACTAATCGCACCACCAGCAAAACCTCCAATAGTTACATCATAAGGAGCAACATTAACTTGGAAAGATTCAATTGCATCAATAGAGATTGGGTTTACACCTGTCTGACCTCCATTTGTTCCTGATCCAGAAAGACCAAAAGCATCATTATTTACAGCTCCATCAACATAAAGAGCGTTATAGCGATTGTTTTGACCACCAATAGATAATTGATTATCACCTCTCACCTGTGCTTCAGGAGTAAGACGTGCAAAATCTGAAATAGATCTAGAAATATTAGGCAACGCTTCTACTTGACGTTGACTAATAGCCGTTTCAGATCCCGTTTTGTTTGCATCAAAAACACTGTTAGGTTGAGCAGTAATTACAATCTCGTCAAGCGCATTTGCGTTCTCAGCCATTGTTGTACTAACTCTCTTAGTCTCTCCAAGAGTAAGAGAAAAACCATTAAGTGCATAATCCTCAAATCCTACGTAAGTAATCGTAACATTGTAAGGTCCACCTGGTCTTAAGTTTGTTAGACGGTAAAAACCATCAAAATCTGTTACTGCTCCATACACAGAACCTGTAGGTACGTGTGTTGCAACAATGTTTGCTCCAGGCAATGGACCTTCTGTGTTGTCTAACACACGTCCAGAGATAGAACTTGTCGTTACCCCTTGTGCTAATGACGATACCGTCACTAGAAACATGGCGATCAATGATAAAAATGTAATTTTCTTCATGATATTTGTTAATAATTAGCGCTGCAAAATTACTCTAAATTTGTGGAGTGCCAATATTAACTTAACGTTAACTTATCCAAGCAAGTTCATTCACTAGCGGACGCACAAAAAAACCTTTCAAACATTAGCCTGAAAGGTTTCTTAATAAAATACTAATAATCAACTAATTGTTATATTTCCTTATAGTAGTTCATCAAGTTTTTAGTAGAACCATCATGATTTTCACTTGTACCTGAACTAAACTCATTAAGCACTTTTTTTGCAAGTTGCTTCCCTAACTCAACTCCCCATTGATCATAAGAGTATATATTCCATACCACTCCTTGTACAAAAATTTTATGTTCATACATTGCCACCAGTGACCCTAAGCTCTCTGGAGTGAGTTTTTCACCTAGAATTGTTGTAGTAGGCTTATTTCCTTCAAAAACTTTAAAAGGTATGAGTTCTTCTATACGCTTTCGCGAAAGCGTACTTCCCTCAAAATCTTGCTCCACTTGAGATACAGTCTTACCATTCATGAGTGCTTCTGTTTGCGCAAAGAAATTTGCCATAAGCTTATCATGGTGATCTTGATTACCGTGAAGTGACTTTTTGAAACCAATAAAATCTGAAGGAATTAATTTTGTTCCTTGATGAATCAATTGGAAAAATGCGTGTTGTGAGTTGGTTCCTGGTTCGCCCCAAATAATATTTCCAGTTTCATACGAAACGCGGTCACCGTTACGATCTACGCTTTTTCCGTTACTTTCCATAATTGCTTGTTGCAAATATGCTGGAAGTCTATGTAAATATTGAGAATAAGGAATTACAGCTTCTGTCTCTGCTCCATAAAAATTATTATACCACACACTTAAAAGTGCAGTAATCACTGGAATGTTTTGATCAAACGACGTGTTTTTAAAATGTTCATCCATCTTAAAAGCTCCGTGAAGTAAGCCCTCAAAGTTTTTATAACCCACAGCTAGCGCTATAGATAAACCTACTGAGCTCCAAAGAGAAAAGCGTCCTCCCACCCAGTTCCACATAGGAAATACATTATCTGAAGAAATACCAAAGTTAGCTATAGCCTCCTCGTTAGTAGAAACTGCAACAAAATGGTTACCCACCGCTTCTTCTCCTAGTTGATTTACAAACCACTTTCTTACTGTTGTGGCGTTACTCAATGTCTCTTGAGTTGTAAATGTCTTTGATACTATTACAAAAAGCGTTGTTTCTGGATTAAGATCTTTAATGGTCTCCATTACATGGTCACCATCTACATTTGATATAAAATGAGTAGTCAGGTGGTTTTTGTAATACTGTAATGCCTCAACAACCATCACTGGCCCAAGATCTGATCCACCTATACCTATATTTACAACATCTGTAATCTCTTTACCGGTAGCGCCTTTATGCTTACCAGAAATAACTTTTTCAGCAAAAATTTCGATTGACTTTTTTACATCATCTACTTCTTCCTTTGCAAAAGCGTCACTCTTTTCGTCACGCAATGCGGTATGCATCACTGCTCTATCTTCCGTAGCGTTTATTGCTTCCCCACCAAAATAACTGTCAATTGCCTCCTTTAATCCAACCTCTTCTGCTAGTTGTATAAGAAGATCACGAGTTTCGGTTGTGATTCTATTTTTACTATAATCTACATATAATGAATCCCAAATAATTGTAAAATCGCTTGCACGAGTGCTATCCTTAAAAAGATCTACCAGCAAGGTATCTTTAGTTTCCTTGTAATGCGTTTCTAATGCTTTCCAAGCGGCCGTTGTGGTTGGGTTAATATTTTTCATTAGGTAGGTTCTTAAGATTGTTGTTGTTTTTCTTCTGCTTGCTGTTGTGCAAACTCCATTTCTGCTTCAGACATAAACGGAATGTTATCTAATTGAAGTCTTAGAGGTTTGCGTATACTATCATAAATGGGTCTTAATCGCTCATCTAATGGTTTTGATGCTGGCAGGTCCTCTTTAAAAGGGTCAACTTGTTTTCCATTTTTCCAAAAACGATAACACACATGAGGTCCACCAGAATTTCCAGTCATACCTATAGTTCCTATTACATCTCCTTGACGTACAGACTGACCCACTTTTACAGCTCGTCTTTGCATGTGTAGGTATTGCGTATCATAAGTAGCATTGTGGCGTATTTTTACATAATTACCGTTACCTCCACGACGCTCTGACTTTGTAACTACTCCATCTGCCGTAGCAAGGATAGGTGTGCCTATAGCTCCTGCAAAATCAGTTCCTTTATGTGGACGCAACTTGTAACCATAGTACTTTATACGTCTTTTAAGGTTATACCTTGACGATATTCTATTAAACTTGAGTGGTCCTTTTAAAAAAGCACGACGTAAGTTATCTCCATTTTCATCAAAGTAATCAAAACCTCCAGCTAGAGAGTCATTTGCAAATCTAAATGCATATATCTCACGCCCGGCATGTTCAAAAAGAACTGCCTTAATTTTACCTATACCAGCAGGGATTGTATCATTTACAAAGCGCTCTTCATAAATTGCCTTGAAGCGATCACCTTTTTGAAGTTTAAAAAAATCAATAGTCCATGCGTAAATATCTGCCATTTTATAAGCGACATTTACACTCACTCCAAGGTCGTCAAAAGTAGAGGATAGGTTACTATTTATTACTCCAGAGATCTCGCGTTCATAAGTGGTTGTAGGATGCTTTTTTGCTGCAGCTTTTACATTTTCTTCAAAATCAACTACAACATAATCTTCTCTGTTTTGCTCATAAATAAATACTTGAGCAGCTTCTAAAGAGTCTTTAGACTTAAGTAAGACATAAGGTTTTCCTTTTCTTATACGGCGCGTATCAAAAACTGATTTTACAGAATCAGAAATTTCTTCTATCGTTGCATAATCTACATTTGCATCAAAAAGAATCTTTCCAAAGCTATCCCCAGATTGCACGGTATCTCGTTCTACAATATAATCATCAAGCACGTAGCCGTACTCTTTGACTACCTCAGGTGGCGCAGTATAGATTTCTTCGGCATCTGTCTCGTCTGAGCTGGTGTTTCCGCAGGCATAAATAAAAAGGCTTAAAAAAACTAAAAGATATAGGTGGTTATATTTCACAAAAAGTAAGTTGTCATTCATTATACATCATGCCCCCAGTTTGCTAGCTCTTCTGCCGTCCAGACATCTGGAAAGAAAATACGTCGCTGGTATTTAGGGTGCATATATTTTGTCCATTCGCTTCCGCCTGTTGCCTCAACTACTTTCTCACCATTATTTAAATAGTGATTTGCAGCATGATAATGAGACATAACCCAAGTGACATTTACTGTGTAATCGTAGTGACGCATGGCATCACGTAACTTTTGATTCTCACGGACTTCTTGAGGTAAACTTTTAAAGCGGGCGTACAAATTTATAGTATTATATTCTTTTGTAAACGCTACAAAGTCGTTTTTATACTTCTCTTCAAAGGCTGAGAGCAAATAAGATTTTTTACCAGTATGATAATCCTTGCCGGCGGCTTGCCAATATAGATGTTCTAACGCATGTTCGTACGGAGTATTGCGGTCTATGCTTGCGCGAAAGCGATTATCTATAAGATTTATTAAATCTGTACTTGCAAACTCGATTTTTCTGTACTGCGCACTTTGAAAACCACTAGCTGGAGTCAGCGTTTTTCTAAATTTCATATACTGCTCAACATCCATTCCTTCCTGCATAATCGAGAAAGAACTTGTGAGCATATCAAAATACCGACTTATACGTCCTAAGCGAGAGCTAAAAAAGTCTACGGTAAGCTCAGGGTGGTGTGCTACTTGCTCAATCTCCCATAATACCATTTTAAAAAGCAGCTCATTAACCTGATGATACATGATAAACACATTTTCATCTGGCATGCTCGTGCGTGGCAACTGCAAACTTAATAATGCATCTGTATGGATATAGTCCCAATAAGTAATAGGCTTACTTTGCAGTAATCCTTCAAGATGATCATCAAGATCTTGATCTATCTTCTCATACTTATCATCAAGCTGATTGATGATTTTTTCTATGTCTGGTTGAATGGGCTTTTTCATGAGTAGTTATTGGACCGTCGATAATGCGTTTATCAAACACTTCGTATTTCATAAACATCAACGCTGTGTTGCCTAATTTATTAAGTGGCAATTTACAAAATCCTTAATCAAACACGATCTCAAAAGGATGCTTAAGTCCTTTATATGCATCTAGATCTGCTTTAAGCGAACCTACTGACAAATCAGCCTTAATACGTAACGGTATTTTATTATCATCGTCACTCACCCATATGGTAAGACTTTCTTTTTCTTGAAAAACACGACCAGACTGTACAAGTGGTCTAAAAACTAATGTCTTTACCTTTCCAAACTTAGTGCGAATGGTTTCTCTTTCCAGAAAACGCATTTTAAATGGATAGTTTTCTCCATCAAAAAACATGGTAAGCTTAATTTCGTCTCCAGCCTTTAACTCGTCTGTAGTAAGATTATTACGCAAGTAATACATCGCAGAGACCATGTCTTGAATACCTGGCTCTGTATCAATGGTGGTTTTCTTATTACGCTTTATATCATTTATATGCGCTTTATTTGACACTTGATCAAATTCTATCACCTTGTTTTTAGTGTGACCACCTTCGTCTATCTTTCGAAGAAATTTATAAGGTAAATCGGTCTTTTTATCCACCCAACTCTCATAATAATCCTCTACCCCAAAGGCCAGACCCACAATACCTGTAGTCTCTCCAAAACCTTTAATGTGATGCACTGGTTTTCCTTTATAAGTAGCATCTTTAATATCTATAGTAGCATAACCACCAGTAAGCAGCCCGTAATGCACTCTAAATTTAAGCCACTCTCCAGCCTGATAAGTATCCCTATGTTTCATCACACCATTACCTACGGGCGCCTGCATGAAGGCAGTACTTACAAGAAGCACTATCATTATTAATAAGGCAGGTATGTATTTGTTGTGTGACTTCATCTTAGCTCGTTATTTGGTTGTATAAAGCATATAATACAATTGTTATTCCAAAAATATAATAACAAAAAACTCCGTCCTATTTCTAAGACGAAGTTTTAGTTAAATAATTGTAATTGTGCAAATAACGGAGTTACGCTTTCGCGAAAGCGCACTTGGAACCCTATAGAGTTCCTCTCTGTGCTTGCTCTCTTTCTATAGACTCAAAAAGTGCCTTAAAGTTTCCTGCTCCAAATCCTTTTGCCCCCATACGTTGTATGATTTCAAAAAATAGGGTTGGTCTGTCTTCTAGTGGCTTAGTAAATATCTGAAGTAAATATCCATCTTCATCTGCATCTACAAGGATAGAAAGCTCTTGCAAACGCTCTATGTCTTCCTTCATCACTTTCATGTGCTCACCCAGTCTTTGTGGGATATCGTCATAATACGTTTGTGGCGGTGGTGGTAAAAACTCGATACCACGAGCCTTAAGCTGTGCTACCGTCTTAATAATATCATCTGTTGCAAGGGCGAGGTGCTGCACCCCAGCTCCTTCATAAAAATCTAAATATTCTTCTATTTGAGATTTCTTTGCTGCCTCTGCTGGTTCATTTATCGGGAATTTAATGCGACCGTTCCCGTTACTCATCACCTTACTCATAAGTGCCGAGTATTCTGTGTGAATTTGTTTATCATCAAAAGACAAGAAGTTTACAAACCCCATTACCTCTTCATAAAACTTCACCCATGTATTCATCTGGTTCCAGCCCACATTACCTACCATGTGATCTACATATTTTAAACCTGTAGGTTCTGGATTATAATCAGACTCCCATTTTCTAAAACCTGGCAAGAACACTCCTTTATAGTTTTTACGCTCTACAAACATGTGTACTGTCTCTCCATAGGTGTAAATCCCTGCGCGCACAGTCTCTCCATGCTCATCTGTTTCTACAAAAGGCTCGCAATATGATTTTGCACCACGTTTTGTAGTTTCCTCATAAGCACTTCTTGCATCTTCTACCCATAATGCAACCACCTTTACACCATCACCATGCTTTACAATGTGATCGTTTATAGGTGACTTACTGTTAAGCGGTGTAGTAAGTACAATGCGTATTTTATCTTGCTTAAGCACATAGCTTACCTCATCTCGAGATCCAGTCTCAAGACCTTTATAAGCATATGATTGAAAACCAAAAGCAGTTTTATAAAAGTGTGCTGCTTGTTTTGCATTACCCACATAAAACTCCACATAATCTGTCCCTAGAAGCGGAAGAAAATCCTGCGCTCCTTCAAATATTTTTTCTAATCCGTAGTCTACAGATTTTAAGTCCTTGCTCATAGTTGTTACTTTTCAGCGAAGTTAGTTTAAGCTATTACTTCACTATTAATACTAATTTATAAGTCTTCTGCCTGCGCAGATTGTTATGTTGTTTTTGTTACGCTTTCGCGAAAGCGTAATTAATCAATACTATCTCTTTCTGGAAACACCTCGTTTAAGAAAATAGAATCTGTACTTATAGAGTCTACTTCCTCCTCCATAAAAACATCATCATTAAAATCATCTTCGTACTCCCAGTTGTTATCTGTGCTATACGCATCATTTGTAAGATCATCAAATGCTCCAGTCATACCAGCAACTCCTAAAAACGCAAGCGCTCCTATCACGATAAGTAAGAATAATCCATTTAAAATGATGGAAATAATATTAAGAGTTCGTGCTATGGAAACGTTGCTCCTGCTTGACTCAGAAAACTCATCTGGGTTTAAGCGATAGAGTTTCATGCTCTTATTTGCCATCACAAGTCCTGCGATACTCAATCCTAGTGGAATGATTGCTGTAAATCCATAACAGCAGCAACCAGCAACACCTATCACGAGGCCAACGATTCCTAATATTAATGCAGACGGATCTGCGGGTAATTTATTTTGCATATTGATGTTTAGTGGTCTAGCCAGCTTTGATAATAACTCTCGTCTGCAATAGCCATGGCGTCTTTACAAACCATAAGTGGTTTAAAAGTATCTACCATCACTGCAAGCTCTTCTGTTCCCTCTTTCCCTATACTTTTCTCTGCAGTTCCTGGGTGCGGACCGTGAGGAATACCTGCTGGGTGTAAAGAAATATGCCCAGCCTCTACATCTGTACGGCTCATAAAATCACCGTCTACATAGTACAACACCTCATCACTATCTATATTACTATGATTGTATGGCGCTGGAATACTAAGTGGGTGGTAATCATACTTTCTAGGCACAAAACTACAGATTACAAAAGCATCTGTTTCAAATGTTTGGTGCACTGGTGGCGGCTGGTGGATGCGCCCAGTAATAGGTTCAAAATCATGAATTGAAAACGCATACGGATAGTTATAGCCGTCATATCCTACCACATCAAAAGGATGAGAAGCATATACCATCTCAAAAATATCGTCTTGCTTTTTAACCTTGATTAGAAACTCTCCTTTCTCATCGTTAGTTTCTAGCTCATACGGCTGTCTTAAGTCACGCTCACAAAATGGAGAGTGCTCCAGCAGTTGACCAAAATAATTTCGATAACGCTTAGGAGTATAAATAGGTCTGCGCGACTCGACTATAAAAAGTCTACTATCATCCGTATCAAAATCCATCTTGTAGATAACTCCTCTAGGAATGAGTAAGTAATCTCCATATTTAAAATCAAGATTTCCTAAGTGTGTACGAAGTTTTCCAGTGCCTTTATGAACAAATATAAGTTCATCTGCATCTGTGTTTTTGTAAAAATAATCTTGTGTGCGTTCTTGAGGAGCTGCAAGTATGATGGTACAATCACTGTTAGTAAGTACAGCTTTCCTACTTTCTAAATAATCTTTTTCTGGCTTTATTTGAAAACCACGAAAACGATACGATTGCATGTTATTTTCCTTTGCAATTTCTGGTTTTACAGAGTATTGCTTGCGTATTTCCTTTACTTGCGTAGGTCTGTGTACGTGATAGCTATTTGTACTCATCCCGTCAAAACCTATGGTACCAAACAATTGTTCGGAATATAAGGAACCATCTGGTTTACGAAACTGAGTGTGACGCTTATGAGGGATATCTCCCAACTTATGATAAAAAGGCATTGTTGTGTTTTTAGATTGTCTTAAAGTTACTCAAAATCAAGTAAAGCAATCTATTCTGGGTTCCTCTTTATGAGGAAATTAAGAAGTATAGGTAAGTTTATCCAGCCTTGTGCGTTCATGAGCGTAAATATAGGGGATTTTTACCGTGTTGTAAAAATGGAATTTAGAAAGTTCTATCTGGATGAAACATAGCCATATCCATACTAGGTGTTACCTCATCTACAATTTCTTGCACTAGTTTACCTGTACTAGGTCCTAACGTCCACCCCATCATTGCGTGACCCGTAGCGATAGTGAGGTTTTTACATTTTGAGCTTTTACCTATATATGGCATCCCATCTGCAGATACTGGTCGCAAGCCACAGGCAGCACCAGCTTTTTCTTCTGCTGTAATATGTACTTCTGAAAAATACTTATTGACACCATCTGCAATAGCGTCTACTCGAGCCTTACTAATTGTGTGATTGATTCCAGCAATTTCCATCGTTCCTGCAAAACGTGTAAATCCATTCATTGGAGTTATCGCCACTTTTGCTTCTGCAAGTATAGATGGGTAGGTAATTCCTGTCTCTTTTGTGGTCTGGATGCGATATCCTTTTCCAGCCTGAAGGAGTAGGTTTATGTTTAGCTTTCGCGAAAGCGTACTTGTCCAACTTCCAGCTGCCATCACAACCTCATCTGTTTTAAGAACTTCTTTATCTGTCTTTACACTGGTGATTTTACCATTATTAACCTCTAAATCAATCACTTTCTCCTCTTGTCGAATGACAACACCTTTTGATAAAAGATGCGCTTTCATTTCTGCCATGAATTCGCCAGGAGTGCTGTGATGATCACACTCAAAATACGAGGCGCCCACGATATCAAGCGTAGCATCTGGCATCATCTTCTTAACATCTTGCGCAGTAATGACTCTTGCACTTAGCCCTTCTTTTATTGCAATTTGCACAAGTTCGTCCTCGTGATGAAGTGTTTCTTCTGTTTGGCAAAGCATAAGCAAACCCTTTTTTTCTAAGTGAAAAGAAAATCCTTCTTCTTGCTTGATCTGATGATATAAATCTCGGCCCAGCACCGCAATTTCTTTCATTACGGGAACAGCTCTATTTACGTGTTTCTGAGTACACGACTTATTAAAAGCTAGCGACCATTTTAAGAAATCTGCTTCAAGACGTGGCTTAATATACAGCGGACTCTTTTTATTAAACATCCACTTTATCCCTTGCCTCATGACTCCGGGAGCTGCCAGTGGTACGAGATGACTAGGAGACATATACCCAGCATTTACATAACTCGCGCCGCCATCCATTTTAGATTGATCTATAACCGTGACTTGATGTCCAGACTTTTGTAGAAAGTATGCACAACTTAACCCTATAATCCCTCCACCTATGATGATAACATTTTTTGCCATAAATACTTCTTTTATCCAATGCTATATTACAGAAAACCCTAAAGCATAGGGATCTTCCTCGTCTATGGTAATGGTATTATGTCCATATATTCTTGCCCATCCTTGTATGCTAGGTACAATGGCTTTTTGATCACCTATCATTGTTTCTTTTGTTACACGACCTATAAATTTTGAACCTATAAAACTTTCGTGTACAAAAGGTTCTCCTACTTTCAATTTCCCTTTTACATATAATTGTGCAAGCCGAGCCGAAGTTCCCGTACCACAAGGGCTGCGATCAATTGCTTTATCTCCATAAAAAACAGCATTGCGCCCATCTGATGATGCGTCTATAGGATTACCTGTCCATAACATATGGGTTACATCCCTTATGGTATCATTTTCTGGATGGATAAACTGATTAGGATATTTCTCATTAATACGCTCACGCACTACTTGACTCAATTGTATAATCTGACCAGCCGTAAACTCGTGTACGCCAGCAAAATTCTTTTGTGAATCTACAATTGCGTAGTAATTCCCTCCATAAGCAACGTCAAACGAAATTTCGCCGAGATCTGGGCAATGGACGGTTAGATTTTCGGCAGCTAGAAAAGAGGCTACATTAGTGAGACGTACCCAATCTACTTTATCACCAGTTTGTTGGTATTCAATTTCAACTAATCCTGCTGGGGCTTCCATTTTAATAATACCAGGCACTCTAGGTGTGATGATTCCTTCTTCTATTGCGATTGTTATCGTCCCGATAGTTCCGTGACCACACATAGGCAGACATCCTGAAGTCTCTATAAAAAGAATAGAAAAATCATTTTCAGGATCATGCGGAGGAAACAAGATGCTCCCGCTCATCATATCATGACCGCGTGGTTCAAACATCAATCCTTTGCGTATCCAGTCATACTCTTTAAGAAAATGCTGTCGCTTCTCGCTCATAGTTGCTCCCTTTAGATCTGGCCCTCCATGAGCGACGAGTCTTACGGGATTTCCGCAGGTGTGTGCGTCTATACAAGTAAAAGTGTGCTTCATATTAAACAGGTGCTAACTATTTTTCTCAATCCAGTGTTTCACTCGTCTATCAAGTATAGCGAGTGTCACCGTTCCTTGCTCTAAGATGATCTCATGGAATTCTCTAATATCAAACTTAGCACCTAGCTCTTTTTCTGCTAGCGTTCTCAATTCTCTTATTTTGAGTTCGCCCATTTTATAAGCAAGCGCTTGTCCCGGCCATGAGATATATCTATCGGTCTCCGTATTAATTTCATGTATTGAAAGCGCTGTGTTTTCAGACATATAATCTACCACTTGCTCCCTTGTCCAGCCTTTTGCGTGTAATCCAGTATCTACTACAAGTCTGCAAGCACGCCACATTTCATAGGTCAATTGTCCAAAACGTTCGTACGGTGTTGTATACATCCCCATTTCGGCAGCGAGGTATTCGCAGTATAATCCCCAGCCCTCACCGTATGCATTTACATACATATTTTTTCTAAATGTTGGAATACTATCTCCCAACTCTTGATTAAGCGATCCTTGTAAGTGATGCCCAGGAACGGCCTCATGAACTGTAAGTGATGGCAGCACATACACCGGACGACTAGGTAAATCATAGGTGTTTACCCAGTAGTATCCAGGATTTGTACTTCCCTTTGCACTACCTACATATCGCCCTGTCGTGTATTTAGGAGCAATAGCATCTGGTACTGGAGCCACTCCGTATGGTTTGCGAGGTAAAGTCTTAAAAAATCGAGGTAACTGAGCATCTGCTCTTTTTGCCATGTCGCGAGCAATCATAAGTAATTGCTCTGGAGAAGTGGCGTAAAACTGTTTATCTGTGCGCAAAAATTGTAAAAAGTCTGCAAAAGAGCCTTCAAAGTTTATTTCCTTAATAATTTTCTGCATTTCGGCTTTGATGCGGGCAACTTCAGCGAGTCCTTTATTATGCACCTCGTCTGCGGTGATATCTAGGGTAGTGTAATAGTTTATTCTGTTTTGATAATATGCTTTTCCATTTGGTGTTTCTGAAACTCCAAGGGTAGTGCGAGTTTTCGGGAGATATTCTGTTTCAAAGAATGTTTTTACACGCTCAAAAGACGGAACAACCTGTTGTTCTATTGCGCTTCTAGCAGCTACCAATAGTGAATCTCTTTGCGCTCCCGATATTGAACTTGGTAAGTTTAAGAATGGCTCATAATAGAAGCTGTCTTTATAATCGCCTACAATTTGTGAATCATACGTACTCTCATATCCATTAAAAATCACATGCGGCTGCGAGACACCTTTTTTTACTCCTTCTCTCAATAATGGTAAATATTGATCTACTACGTCTGGTAACGCTTTCAGCTTATTGAGGTATGAAACAGCTTGCTTATACGTACTTATGGGACGCACCATATAATTCCAACTACTGTGGAAACCCGAGTCTGACAACAGCGGATTTAGATAGCGTTCGTATTCATAATAATCTACCGTTTCTTGATGCTTAAACATGAGTAACTCTAGAGATATGAGCTCCGTTTCAGACAACGTTGATGGTGTTATAGCCTGTAGTTTTTTAAGTTGCGCTTTCGCGAAAGCGGACTCCTTTTCAAACCGTTCTTTTGAAAACACACCCATAGGATGCTCATCTGCCAAATCATCTTGCCACTTGAACTCCTGACTATCTTCTATAATTTTTGCAAGCTGCGCCGAAGAATTCTGAGCGCAAACATTCATTGAAATACAGAAAACGAGCAGTATAATTATATGCTTCATAAGGTTCTATTTTAGATAATCTGGCAACAGCGCCGAAGGAAAGTCTTGGAAACTAAAAGGCCTTACCCAACGCAAAATACTATGATTTCCTACCGCCGTAAAGCGACTATCTGTACTTGCTGGATATGGTCCTCCGTGTGTCATACCATCTTCTACCGCAACTCCTGTGGGAACTCCGTTATAAATGATGCGACCTACCTTGTCTTGTAAAGCTAGTGTAATATCTTGTAATGTGGCAACCTCTTCATCTTGAGCGATAAGAGTTGCCGTAAGCTGCCCTTCTAGATTTTTTATAATCGCTAACTGTTCTGCTTCATCTTTTGCAAGCACAACCATAGAAAAGGGACCAAAAACTTCTTTGTGCAACTGAGAATTATTGATAAAATCTACACCTTTTACAACTGCTAGTGTGGGAGCTGCATGGTTTTCTTTACTGCTATCTGTACTCATCACAAAAGTAACTTCAGGTACTTTTGCCATTTCTTTCTCTCCGCTAGTAAATCCAGATTGTATACGTGGATGTAACATACACCCTTCATCTACCTTACTCAGGTTATTTGCTAGATCATTTACAAAAGCCTGAGATTCATCACTCGCGATTGTAATAATAAGTCCTGGATTTGTACAAAACTGGCCTACACCTTGCGTAATAGAACCTGCATATGTTTCGGCTATTTGAGAGCCTCTATTAATTAAAGCCTCCTGCGTTATAATCACAGGATTTATACTTCCCATCTCTGCAAAAACTGGAATGGGAGTATCTCTTTGTGCAGCGAGATTATACAGTGCACGACCACCAGTATGACTACCCGTAAATCCAACGGCTTTTATTACCGTGTGTTTTACGAGTTGCTCTCCTACATCAATACCTGCACTATTAAGATTAGAAAAAACACCCTCTGGCATTCCTGTTTTTTGTGCAGCTTTTATAATTGCTGTTGCCACCATCTCTCCCGTACCTGAATGCATAGGATGTGACTTTACAATAACAGGACAACCGGCTGCAAGCGCACTAGCGGTATCACCACCAGCCGTAGAAAAAGCCAGCGGAAAATTACTTGCCCCAAAAACAACTACAGGCCCTATAGCAATCAATGCTTTTTTAAGTCCGCTGGTGTTACCAACTCCTATAGGATTACGCCACTTGTCTTGTGACACTAACTCTGCAAACATTCTAAGCTGCCCTAAGGTTCTGCCTAGCTCTCCTTGTGCCCTACCTTCTGGCAGACTGCTTTCTTGCGTATACATATCTGTAAGATCTGAGCCAAGAGCCTCTATCTCGTCTGCAATAGTATTTAAAAAGCTTGCGCGTTTACTTCCTTTTATTTGACTGTAGGGATGAAAAGCGTTGTGAGCGAGCGCGCAAGCTGTGTCTATTTCTTGTTGAGTAGCCTCGTAAAATGCGGTTGGATTTTCCTTATTTAATTGAGGATTTATAGTTTTATAGGTAACGGCGCCCTTAGCACTCTGTGTAAAACCTATTTGATTCTTTCCTGTAATCATAATGCTTTAATTTTTTGCTGATGCAATGCTACGTTTATTGGTTTATGCACTGTAATTGTAGATGCCGGATACTTTTGTAATAGATGTTCTGGTCGTATTGGTCTCTTCTCAAAACCACCTCCGCAGTTAGGACATACTTTTAATAATATATCATCTACACATTCTTTGCAAAAAGTACATTCAAAAGTGCATATCATTGCATCACTAGCATTATACGGCAATTGCTTATTGCAATGTTCACATGATGGTCTTATCTGTAACATTATAAGTTTTTATAGGCAGGTAAACTAGGTCTGCTAGCCAATCCACTTTTAATTATTTGTAAGACTTGTTCTCTCTCATCTCCAGAAAGTGGCAGTCTAGGTTTACGCACATCTTCTGTCCCTATACCAGTATGTACTTCTGCAAGTTTTATGTTTTGTACCAGTTTAGGATTTATATCTAATTCTAGTAGTGGTAAGAACCAGCGATAAATCTCAATTGCTTCTTTAATTCTACCAGCCTTTTGTAGCTCGTATATTGCTACAGTCTCTGCTGGAAAAGCACATACTAAACCTGCGACCCAGCCATCTGCTCCCATCAACAATGACTCTAGCGCTAGAGTATCAACACCAGTCATTATTTTAAGTCTATCTCCAAAGTTATTTTTAATGCGTGTCACATTAGAAATGTCACGAGTACTTTCTTTTACAGCTTCAATATTATCCTGTTTTAACAAGGTCTCAAACATGTTGAGCGTGACCTCTATTTTATAATCTATAGGGTTATTATAAATCATAATAGGTAAGCTAGTACTACTGGCTACGTCTTGAAAATAAGTAACCACCTCTGCGTCTCCTGCATTATATCGCATAGGAGGAAGCATCATAAGGCCACTTGCTCCGTCTTCCTCAGCTTTGTGTGCAGCAGCGATGGCTCCTTTAGTAGATTGCTCTGCAATATTTATCATGACGGGCACACTACCTTTAACTAGCTTCACCGTCTCCGTAGTAAGTGTGCGCTTTTCATGATCTTCCAGAGTGCTCGCCTCCCCTAGCGTTCCACCTAGTACAATACCATGAACTCCCGCGTCAAGTTGGGCTTTGATGTTTACAGCAAACATGTCAAGATCTAGCTCATCTTTTTTTGTGAATTTTGTCGTTACCGCAGGCATGACACCTTTCCATTCTATGCTCATAATGATGTTATTTTGGTCAAAGATAATGGCGCCATAAGCTTAAGATTAAATACTGTTTTATCCATAACTAATAGTATATTATCCAAATTAACGTGAGTTGCTATTTATTTAAAACAAAAAAGTACCTTAATGTATGCGTGTACTTCCTTTTAAAATTCCGAAGCCTAGCAATGCTGCTATTCTATTTCAAGTAGATCAAGGTGTATTATACAATGCACTCCATCATCATGAGGAAATCCAAATAAGCTACATTAAGAAAGGAACGGGAACTCTAGTGGCAGGAGATACTGTTCATTCATTTTCGGCTGGAGAGGTAATTGTTTTAGGTAGCTTTCAGCCCCATGTATTTAATAGTGACACCGCAGATTGCTTGATGTATTCTGTGTTCTTTAGTGCAGCATCTTTTGGCGATATATTTTTACAACTAGAAGAAGGGAAAGGTATTGCAGATTTTAACGCTTTCGCGAAAGCGGGATTTAAAACATCCGTAACTCCTGAAATTGACTCTTTGTTCCAACATATAAACACGGCTCAAGGAATGCATAGACTAGGGCATTTTATAGACCTAATTACTGTCTTGAAAATCAAGAAAAGCATCTCGCTCTCGACGTTTATCTATAAACGTCATATTTCTGAAAAAGATGGAAAACGCATGAGTGCAATCTTTGACTTTACACTAGCAAACTACAAGCAAGAGGTGCATTTAAATGATCTCGCATCACTCACATCTATGACGCCTCATAGCTTTTGCAAATACTTTAAACAACGCACAAACAAGTCATATTTTAGTTTTCTTACTGAAGTTCGCATTGCACATGCCTGCTCCTTACTAGAAGCCCAACAAGAAATTTCTATAGCAGATGTTGCAGATCGCTGCGGTTATAAGACTTTATCGCATTTTAATAAAAACTTTAAGAAATTGATGAAAATCACTCCAAGCGCCTTTAGAGACAAGGATAGGACGTAATTATTTAAGTTTTTCTTTTCTTAGATTTTTATAAAAATGTTAAGAAAGCTACGATATAATATCTCATATCTTTACATAAACAACCTAGACTATCCAAAATGATTGATACTCCACTACGCATACTTATTGTAGAAGACCTAGTATCTGATGCTTTTCTCGTACAAAAACAGATTAAACGTTTTTGTAATAATGTTGAGATCAGCATTTCAGACAAAGAGCTTTCACTTGCTGTGGCTCTCAAACAGTTTTTACCAGATATCGTGGTCAGTGACTTCAACCTTGAAGGATTTACTGGATTTGACGTAATTAAACAAGTCAAGGAATTTAATAGTGAGATCCCGGTGATTATTATTACAGGAAACCTCAACAATGAAGAGAAAGCAGCAGAGCTTATCTTACAAGGAGCCTCTGGATTTTTCTTGAAAGAAAACCTTCAAAATTTACAACAAAAACTACAACCTCTTTTTGAAAAATTTATTTCAGAAAAGCAGGAACTTATCACACGTTTAGAAAGACAACGTGAAAAAGATGCTAGAGAGCGAGAGCTTACAGATTACTTGCGTCATCATGACTTTGAAGCTTACGAGCACAAAGAAGCGATTGAATCTCTTAAGGACAAAGTGCTCAAATTTTTATCCATAAAATAACCCATGGATACTACCGAATCTAAAAATATAGTCAGGTCACTTTACTTAAGTTTTTTTTCAACGCTTACTGTAATAGTTTTAGTTACACTCTTATATTTAGCATCACAATACTCTCAAAAGTGGATTGTTCATACTAATGAAACAACTACTCAAATTCATAATGTATCTGAGACTCTATTAAAAGCTGAGAGCATGCTACGGGGTTACTTAATAAGTAAAGACCCTGAATATCGCATTGATTATAAAGTCCAAATAGCAAAATTGAGGGGTGAGATCGATCAGCTTAAAACAAAAACTCAAGATAACCCCTCACAACAAGAAAACTTAAGAAAGTTTGAAGCGCTAGTAAATGAGCGTATACAGGGCATGGATAATAACATGGAGAACTATGTTTTACGCACTCCAGAAGAAAATAGAAAACGTACCGGAAGAGTAGAAACCTTGCGCCTCATAGATGCTATTGATAATATGCGAGACATCATGCTTATTGAGGAAAACGCATTACTACTAGAACGTAAATCTACCTACGACACGATTTATGTTTTAAGTCTTATTGCATTATCAATAGCCTTATTATTGATGCTTTTTAATGTGTATGCCGTTAGAAAAAGACTTATTCCGCTCTTTACAAAACTTGCAGAAAATAATGATGCTCTTATTGAGCTAGTACACTCTCGAGATCAAGAAATTGCTCTCAAAGAAGCGCAAATGGAAATGAATGAAGATCTCATTCACCAGATGGAAGATAAGAACAAACAGCTTAACCAGTTTGCTTACATAGCTTCTCACGATTTGCAAGAACCTTTGCGCACGGTAGATAACTTTATTGCACTCTTTGAAGAAGATTATGGAGAAAAATTAGACGGTGAGGCTGGCACTTACTTTGACTTTATAAAAGGAGCTACGGCACGTATGAAAAGTCTGATTACCGGCTTACTCAATTACAGTAGATTGGGCCGCTCTGGAACGCGTTCAAAAATTGATCTCAATAAACTTTTAAACGATATAAATGTAGACTTAGGCACTCGCATAGAAGAGAGCGGAACAGTTATCACTAAGGACACACTTCCTACTGTATCTGGTTATCCAGTAGAATTACGACAGCTTTTTGTAAACTTAATTACAAATGCCATCAAGTTTACTCCACCGGAACGAGCTCCAAAGATTCATATAAGTGTAAGCGACTCGAGACTTTACTACACGTTTAAAGTTTCTGATAATGGATTAGGAATTAAAAAAGAACACCTAGACAAAGTCTTTAATATGTTTACACGCCTTCACAGTGCGAAGGAATATGAAGGTACAGGTATAGGTCTTGCCTTCTGTCAAAAAATAGTTGAATTACATAAGGGGAAAATAAGTGTTGCATCTACCGTAGGTGAAGGCAGCACATTCACATTTACTTTAAAAAAATAAGAGCATGCAACCACTAAGAGAGATATTACTTATAGATGATTCTGAGTCTGATAACTTTGTACATTCACGTGTGATTAAAAAGGCACAGGTAACTGCAAAAGTAACCATCAAGTATTCTGGCGAGGAAGGGCTTACCTATCTCAAAACTCTCATTGACGAAGATTATCCACGCCCTGACCTAATTTTCTTAGACATCAACATGCCTGGAATGGATGGATTTGAGTTTTTAGAGCATTATGAAGAATTAGAAGATGTGCAAAAAGCAGGAGTGGTGATTGCGATGCTTACGACCTCTACATCTCCTGTAGACAAAAAGAAGGCCGAAAAGTATGACCTATTGCAGCATTTTGATAACAAACCGCTTACTCAAGAAAATCTTTTTAAAATTCTAAAAGAGCAATTTCCAGGACGTTTTGATGATTAATTGCCTTTAATCCTTGTCCATAGATTACCCAAGACGGCATTCATATTTGAAGGGTCAGGGCGATCTTCTGTGGCGGTGATGGTACCGTTATTTTCCTCTAGCTTGTATCTAAAAACAAACTGAGGGTAATCTGGATCAATAGCGATAAGTCCAAAGCGGAGATCATTATAAATCCACTCATCTTGAATTTTCTCAAGAATATACCAACCTTCAGAAATGGTTATAAGCCGTTGTACTTCTGACGTATTGATAAGCGCTTCACTTTCTGAGCGCTTTTTGGGATATGCCTTGAAAGAAATAGGCTTGGAATCAAACAGAGAGTAATCCCCTATAAGATAATTTTCACCTGCATCTACATTTATATTCCACAAAACAGTATTCATAGGGGCTGGACGCGTTGAGATTTGGGTATATGTTATGCCCTGCTGCTCAAGATTCTCAACCACCTTTTGATGGGCTACATATTTTATCACAACTGTGAGTAATAAATATGAGCTACTTATGTAAAGGCCAAGGTTGTTAGTACGCTTTCGCGAAAGCGAACCACGTTTTTTAGTAGCTGCTATAAGGACACATATTAAGAAAGGAACAGTGTATAATGGATCTATAACAAAGATGCTATTAAAAGCAACTCTCCAATTAAATGGCCAAAATATTTGCGTTCCCCATGTAGTAAATGCATCTAGCAATGGATGTGTAAAAAGACCCCAGAAAAATAGCTTTGACCATCCTTGCCACCCTACATCTGGTCGTTTGTTAAGCTGATGGACAAGCCATCCAAGCAATGGAGCTGCGAGTATAGAAAACACGATACTGTGGCTAAAACCACGGTGCATCTCGGTCGCTGTGATAGTATCTGTGAGATATCTCCACACAATATCAAGATCTGGTATGGTACCCGCTACCGCTCCCCAAAGCATTGCTCTATTACCTATCTTTTTGCCAAGTACTGCCTCGCCTACTGCGGCGCCAAGAACTATCTGAGTTAAACTATCCATACTATTTTATTAAATAATGCTATGATACAATCCCCATTTTCTTTAACAAGAAACTAGCATTCATATTCTGGCAAATACCTTCTTTAAAAGTGTAATCAAAAAAGAGCTCATCGTTTATTATTTGGGCGTCAAAGTAATAGTTCTTCACCTCCTTAAGATCATTTGCAGCCTCACATAAACTTAAATCGTGTGTAGCTATAATACCTGTCGCTCCTGCACCTACAAGCTTATCTATAAACTTACGAGAACCCTCTGCTTTATCCGTGCTGTTAGTTCCTTTTAAAATTTCATCTAGGATGATAAAGTAACGATCTGTTTCTATCTGATCTACTATAAACTTAAGACGTTTGAGTTCACTAAAGAAGTAACTCTCATCATCTGTAAGACTATCTGTGGTGCGCATACTAGTAATTAACTTTATAGGCGTATATGAAGCGCTCGTTGCAAATATGGGTAAGCCTACGTTACCCATCACGATCTGTAAAGCCACCGTTCTTAAGAAGGTACTTTTACCAGCCATATTTGCTCCTGTGATGATAAAGAACTCATCGTTTTTTATAGTGATATCATTGCGCACAGCAGTTGTAGGATCAAGAAGAGGATGCGCTGCTCCTGTAGTAACTAGCGTAGTTCCTGTTTCTGTAATCTTAGGAAATACATGAGCTTGATGATTAAAAGCATAATTACCCAAACTGTTATAAGCATCAAAAAAGGCGATTACTTCAAACCAATCTTCTACTGCATCGCGATGTGTTGCAATCCATCCTTCAATGTCGTGTACAATACTTAAATCTCTAAGAAAAAACCCATTAGATATGAGTCCAATTATAAAATTGTTACGCTGATCAAGTGCGTCTAGATGTTTTGAAAAAGCTCTTAAAATGGACGAACTTGATTGCTCTGATGTAATGACCATTTTACGCTTATTTACTAGCAAATCACTTGCAAATTCTTGCTCTTCTATTCTAGATAACAAGCTCGCATATTGTGTAAATGTGGTTTGAATTTTCCCCGTATGTGCAGAGAGCATATTTATTCTCCCAAAGAATCTGCCGCTTATTAACAAACCTATCCCAAATACTACAAACACCCACCATCCAGCAATGAAACCTATAAAATAAGATCCAAGCGTAAGCAATGAGATTACAGAAAATATACGTGAGATAAGTTTCATTTGTTTAGGTACAAATGAGGAGTAATCTTTTAACCAAAGCAGTACACTATCTGCAGATAAATCTGTGCTAACTAATGATGCAATCGCACTAAATAACTGCCTCCACTCTGGCAGCTCGCCTAACTCTTTTACAGCTTCTTGCTTTTGTGATATTCCTTCAATATTATTTGAAAGAAGCATGGAAACTAGTTTTAAAGAACCACTATCAAGAGCTGTTCTATTAAAGTACTGAAAGAAAGAGCCACGCCCAAAAAGATCTATATCTTGACTAAAAACATGCTCCGGATTATGAAATTCACTCCCATCTGGCAGATCATAAAAATCCCTATTAAGAACTTTTAATTCTGTCTCATTGCGCTCCAGAAGTGCCTTAGTAAGATCACGCTTGTGCTGCAACTGGCTGTGGCGACTCACTAGTAATAAAAAAGCAATAACACCTGCGATTATACACCCCATAAGCAATTGCGTATTACCTAGAGTGAAATACACACTCGCTGCTGTAGCTAAGAAAACAACAAGCCTAATAGTACTTGAGATATTGAGTTTCCTTTTAATCTCAGATACTTCTTTCTGATATGTTTTGATTTGTCCTTCGTAAAAGGCAGTTGGTTCTGTCATAATTATAGAGCCGCAAGTTCGGCTTGTTGTTTTTTTGTCATTTTTGATACGACCAGATTGTAAGAATGGTCAATAAGCTCTGCTAGTAATTGTGGTGGCAACTCTTCCAGAACACAGGTATTCCAGTGAGTTTTACTCATATGCCATCCAGGAATAATAGCTCCATCGTGAGTTTCTCTCAAAATGACAGCTCGATCTGGATCACATTTTAAATTTGCCGAAAGTGGAATTCGTTTTAAAGAGCAAAGCGCAAACATTTTACCCATCACCTTAAAAACTAGGGTGTCTGCATCAAAAGGAAACTCCTCCGTCACTCCTTTTTTATCAAGGCAATATGTTCTAAATGCTTCTATATTCACTTGGTAATTATTGTTGCTTCTATGAGTTCATCTTCTACAGGCGGCTCAAACCATGTTTCCATAAATTCAAAATCCTCCTCCGAAACGTCAAATTCGTAGGTGGCTCCTTGCTCTTTATTGCGCTGTTGTACTCTTTCTTTTCTCACTTCCTTATCAATATCTAGAAAGTGTAGCTCGTAAGGTATTTGGTGCGCTTTCGCGAAAGCGTAAAAACGTTCTCTTCTATCTCGCTTTGCAAATCCTAGATCTAAAATTGCGGGAGTATCCGCCTCTTCCAGCTGTAACACTAGTGATTGAATCATCTGGTCGCTACGCGCGATGCGTTCTAAAAACCAGTCAACTCCGTCTGTATCTTGTTTATCATCTAGAAATAATGTTTTATTCCAATGATCAATAGAAAATAAGATACCATTAACACTTTTTTTAAGATCTAATGAATATGTAGTTTTTCCTGCTCCTGTATTTCCAGTAATGAGATATATCACTAAGATTCAATTTTCTTAGGCTCCTTACTCGCAGGTATTTCTAGTGATGAGTAGTCTAGTTTCCAGCCTATAGTTTCTACAAGTTTTTGCATTAACTGTACGGTTTCTAGCGCCTGTGACTTTGCTTCCTCATAAAGTCCGCTCTGCGGAATTTTATCGCGTATGTGCTGCTTTGCCTCTCTGTTTATCTCTGTAAGATCTGTGCTAGTAAATGGATTTGCCCAACCTTCTTTTTTGTCATAATACTTAAAATCTGTTTCTACAGACAGTAGCTCTGGTTCTGGAAAATTAAACAGCTTGATGGTTCTATTCTTATCATCTGCCTCCATTTTAATCTTAGTAAGATCAAAACCTATATGCGCTTTTGCATCGATAAGTACAATAGCTTTTTTTGAACCTAAGAGTAGGTTCATCCATTTATTTTTTAAGCCTTCGTAGTGATATATCTCTGCAAAGTCGCCCTCTACGGTGATAAATTTACACACTGTTCTTATGCGCTCCATAAGCACCACAGATTGTGCTTGAGCATCTGGCGCCTTAGATTTTCCCGAGATCCAGTTAAATATAAAATAAGAGAGTATCGCTCCTATGGCGAGCCCTATAAATACTAATTCCATAAAGTAAAGATACTAAAAGCCCTTAAAGACTTCACCATATAAAATGCCCGTAACCACAATAGGATATGGGTATCATAATCTCATCGCACAATCTATATGCGGGTCTATTATTTACTCTCAGACTTAAAACTTTGTATAGCCGCATTAGGCTCCATAATAGTATACCCTTTCCAGAAATTAGGATCATACTCAGATAAGTATGTTGCCTCCATCTCTTTAATTTCTTCTACTGCATCATACGTACTTTGGTCAATGCTAGTCGTGCTAAAAACAACGAGCTCCTTTTTTGAATAACTAGTGTTTGCTATTTCAATCTCCATCGCTACTTCATTTTGCTTTCGGCGACCTCCTACATTTTTGTTTTTCTCAATGATTTTTAAAGGCCTATCTATACCAACGCGTTCTCCGTTTTCTAGCTCCATAAATCGCAAGGAATAGCCACCATTATCATCTTTTGCATAGATACTTTTACCCTTATACAAGTACTTCTTGTAGCTTATACCAAACATCCCAAAACTTGACAACTTACGTACATTTTCATATTCTAGTCGCATTACTGCAAAGTCTTCAGTATTTATATATAAGGTTCCTTTAAAATCTTTTCTTCCTTTAGGCTCAAAGTCTATTACGTAAACTATATCATCACCTATTGCAGTAAATTCTCTCTTAGTAAATCGATAACGATTGGATTTTGTTAAGAAGTCAAGCTTTGTATCCTCTTTATAAAACATAGCCTCAAACAGATCAGAAAGGTCAGATTTGATACTTTCTATAATGGCTTTCTCCTTGTCATTTTCTTCTTGCTCTGTATCTACCTCTATTTTAAGTCCGCCATTTGAGCTGCCCATTTTTGTAGAGTCATCTACTTCAATAGTGGTACCTACGATTCCAGATTTTATTTTAAAGTAAGAATCTGCTTTTACGTTTTTCTCAATAATTTCTTCAAGCCTTTTTCCAAAACTCTCCACCCCTACATCTTTTTTAGTTTTGTCATAGAGCTTTGCTGCTTTGTCTATAACGAGCTTTTGATTGTCATAATTTCCAGAAAGTGTCCCGACAGACTCACTGTAGTAATCACTCTTCTTTGCTACAGATCCCACTAGACTATCCATAAAGACCTGGTTAAATTCTGGAATAGTCGTTTTTTCTACTTCGATATCCATTTTATCAATACGATCAGACTCAGACTGTCTGAAGAATATTTTTTTCTCAGTAAGCGCATTAGGATAGTTAACAGCTATGTTTTCTTTAACGCGCTCTATGATTTCCTCTGCATCCAGCGGATTATTTGTAAGAAATACATTATCTAATTCGTTTGTTTTTATACGCAGTGATATAATGGTATCCTTCACTTTCTTAGGAAAAATAGCAACCTCTTCATATCCCATAGACGAGATATACACAGAGTCCCTAAGTGCAGATAGCTTATGCTCTCCTAGGGTAAAGATGCCTTCTTCATTTGTGATTGTACCTGTATTTTCAGATAACTTTACAGTTGCAAAAGGAATGGGTTCTTTAGTCCTTTCGTCAATTACGGTTACACTATAAGATTGTGCTACCGCCGTAGCAGCGCAGGTTATTGTAAGTAACGTGAGAATGAATTTTATAAGTGTCGTCATAAGATGGTTATTTACTATATAGACGCTAGAAAATTTAAAATAGTTGCCTAAACTATTAAAATGACGTCTTTATAGTCAACATGTTACGCTCTAAAACAAAAAAAAGCGTCCATCGGGACGCTTTTGTTATTCTTCTTCTTTCTCTTTAAGAGCTTTCATCTTTTCTTTTGCTTCGAGTAATCGCGCTTCACTAGCGTCTCTCTTCTCGCGCTCTTTCTTTTTCTTACGATCCATAAGCTTAGAATGCTTTGCTTTATTTTTCGTGTTCTTAGGAGTTCCTCTCTTTGCCATGGTGCAAATATAGTAAAGGTTAGGTATTCGCTTTCGCGAAAGCGTTTTTCATCTCAATAAATGCTGCTACGGGATCATTTGCATTCCATATGCCGCCTAGCGCTCCTACTCCTTTAAAACCAAGTTTTAGTGCTTCTGGAGTTGTGGTTGCATTTATTCCTCCCATACCTACAATATCTTTTTTGATGTGACGCACATCAAAACCTCTTCCTTGCATATCACTCTTAGAAATTGCCGAAAAAACAGGACTTAATAACGTATACTCAAAACGTACTGCTTGCGATGCAAGATCTTCTGGCTCATGATAAGAGGAAGACACGATATTATCTTTACTGGTAAATGAATTTACGTAGGTTTCTAAACGATCACCTTGCGCTCTCCACATCGCTTCTTCTAGATGCACGCCCTTAATATTAAACTGACTACACAACTCTTTATGAAAGTTATGCGTCATTATACGATTATGATATGCAATACCAACCTTTTTCAGGTATGCTATGTGATCATCAAGACTCGCATTTGGTTTTCTAAGATGAAAATGAGATAGCCCAGCTTCAAATAGTTGATGCAGCGTGGCAATCTCGTTTTCACTGGTTTCCTCAGGAGAAATTAATATGATCATCTATGCAGTTTTTACCACTTCAACAATCGCACTTTTCTCTAGCACTCCAGATTGTCTCCACACTTGCTTACCTCCTTTGTAAAGGATCATAGTAGGTACTCCGCGCACATTATACTGTGCAGCAAGCGGCTGATTTTTATCTACGTCTATTTTTACAATTTTTACTTGGTCACCTAGCTCGTCTTTTACTTGTTCTAGAATAGGCCCGAGTGTTTTACAAGGTCCACACCATGTTGCATAAAAGTCTACTAAGACAGGAGTTTCAGATTGAATTATATCAAAAAAAGATGATTTCATCGTTGTGTATATTTTAGATTTATTGAAATATAATAAAATACCTCTGTACCACTAATGGCTTTAAGAGATTTATAACCTTAGTCGTTTTTGATGTGTGTTCCTTAAAATATAAACTAGCACATTTTTGAACCAGTAAACATCCTCAAACATCTCTCTTCACATTTTTTAACAACGAGTGGTTAAGGTTTATTAATTGCTTTGAAAAAAATGAGGTTTCAAATTATCTTTAAGTGAACATTAAAAATTAAAATCATGAGTAATACAACACCTAATCCAGAGAAAACTAGCAAGAAAGAACAGGCTATTAATCTAGAGGCAACTCACGGCAAAGAGATTAATAATCAGGTAAAAGATAAAAAAGAGTTTACCCAGCCACGAGATAATCTAAAGAGTTAATCACTCACTTATATAAGAAACCCCGAAGAAATAATCTTCGGGGTTTTTTATGTTATAATAGTGCGTTGTCCTTTACACTCTGTACAACTTCAGGATTAAGAAGTGTACTTATATCGCCTAGATTATCTCCTTCCCCAGAGGCAATCTTACGCAGTATTCGTCGCATAATTTTACCAGATCGTGTTTTAGGTAATCCATTTGTAAATTGAATTTTATCCAGCTTTGCTATCGGACCTATTTTTTCTGTGATAAGCTGATTAATTTCTTTGCGTAAATTATCATGATCACGTCCTTCTCCAGTCTCCTTTAAAGTTACATAACCATACAAAGCATTTCCTTTAATAGTATGAGGAAAACCTACAATCGCACTTTCGGCAACAGCTGGATGTTCATTAATAGCATCTTCTATAGGTGCTGTACCTAGGTTGTGACCAGAAACGATAATGACATCATCTACACGTCCCGTGATCCTATAATAACCCGTTGCATCTCTTAAAGCGCCATCTCCAGTAAAATACATATTATCAAATGCCGAAAAATACGTGTCTTTATACCTTTTGTGATCACCCCATATCGTTCTAGCTATACTAGGCCATGGAAATTTAATGCACAACCTTCCTTCTACTTGGTTTCCTTTTATTTCTTTCCCTTGTTCATCCATTAAACAAGGTTGTATACCTGGTAAAGGCAAAGTCGCAAATGTGGGAATTGTAGGCGTTGCAAAAGGGATAGGACTAATCATAATCCCACCGTTTTCCGTTTGAAACCAGCTATCAACAATTGGACATTTTTTCTTCCCTATATTATCATTATACCAGTGCCAAGCTTCCTCATTTATGGGTTCGCCTACGGTTCCTAAAACCTTGAGAGATGATAAATCATACTTCTCTACATAACTCAAGTTCTCCTTTGCAAGTGCTCTTATCGCCGTGGGTGCTGTATAAAATTGGTTTACTTGATGTTTATCTATTATTTCCCAAAAGCGTCCCCAGTCTGGAAAACTTGGCACTCCCTCATAAAGTACCGAGGTGGCACCATTTGCAAGTGGCCCGTAGACAATATAACTGTGCCCAGTAATCCATCCTATATCTGCACTACACCAGTACACATCATCTTCTCTATATTGAAATACATTTTTAAATGTATATGCACTATACACCATATATCCCGCGGTAGTGTGCAACATTCCCTTAGGTTGCCCTGTAGAACCAGAAGTGTATAATATAAAAAGAGAATCCTCTGCTTCCATGGTTTCGGCAGGGCATTCTGTTGATGCTTCCTTTAACAGTGGTGCTACCCACTCATCACGCCCCTCTTTCATTACTACATCACCACCAGTGCGCTTAACAACAAGCACGCTCTCCACAGATGGAGTGCTTTCTAGCGCTTCATCTACAATGCCTTTAAGATCAATTGTTTTATTACCACGATATGAGCCATCACTTGTAATCACCATCTTACAGCTTGCATCATTGATACGCGTGCTCAATGCAGTACTAGAAAAGCCAGCAAATACTACCGAATGTACTGCTCCTATACGCGCACAGGCAAGCATAGATACCGCAAGTTCTGGTATCATGGGTACATAAATACACACACGATCACCGCGCGTCACACCTTTAGCCTTAAGTACATTTGCAAACTTGCACACGCGTTCATGCAGATCTTTATAAGTAATATGTTCGGCAGGATCATCAGGATTATTGGGCTCAAAGAGAAATGCGGTTTTATCACCACGAGTGTAGAGATGTCTATCAAGACAATTTTCTGTAATATTTAATTGGGCTCCGTCAAACCACTTTACTTCTGGCTTTTTAAAATCCCAATCTAATACGGTATCCCAGCGCTTACGCCAGACAAAGTTTTCTTCGGCAATTTCTTCCCAGAACTGCTCAGGCTTATCTACAGACTTTTGGTAGACTTGAAAATACTCTTGTAGACCTTTTATGTGGTAATTACTCATTATGTATCCTATTTGATTGATAAAAGATATAGAGTATGATGGTAATAATGAAAACATTTAACGCTTTCGCGAAAGCGTACTAAAGACAAACCACCTTAATATTATCATAAATGCAAAATCTCAACTAGTTAAGGCTCAAATATGCAACAGAACACCTTTTTATAACATCAAAATTATTCATTACTGATAATTAGCGGCTTACAAAAAATTTAAAATCAATCTTAATAAATAAAAAAACTCATCAAACATCTCAAACAATCGATGAAAAGCAGTATTTTTTAGATTAAAAGAATATTATTAGTTAATTAAATACATTTTCTGATGTAACAACTGCTCTAGGGGCAATTGCTTAAATTTTAATTCCCAAATCAATATTTATGACTAGACTAACCATACTACTGCTAGTTGTTTTAAGTACTGTATACTCTTTTAAATCCTACAGTCAAGAGACAATCTCTCAAGAAGAAATTCTTTTAATTAAAGAAAAGCAATTTACCGTAACAGAGATAGACTCTTTGATGCCCGCCATACTTACTTTATTTAATGAGTCTAGTTATGAAAAAGTTATTGAGGTTGTACCACACCTTCTAGATAACGCTAAGAGACTCAAAGCTCCTCTTACTACATCTCGTTTAAGAAGCATTCTAGGTAATGCATTTATACAAGTAGATGATATCCAGGGCGCCGAAGATCTTTTTAATAATGCCATAGAGGAAAATAAAAAGGCTAATGACACCTTCAATCTTGCTAGAAATCTTACCAATCTCGGGAATACTTTTTTTGAAGAAGATCCAGACAAAGCCATCACTTATTTTGAAGAGGCACTTGCTATAAGCCCAGAAATTGAAAATAGTATACTAGTTGACTTTATATCAAATAACAACCTAGCTGAGTTATATGTCATAAAAAAACAGCCCAATGAAGCGCAATACTACCTAGATCAAGCAAAGGAATTACTAATGAAAGGTGATTTTAATGGAAGGAAAAACAACTTTGAAGGGACCGTCTATCACGTTCAAAGTTCCATCTATCTATTACAAAACAGACCTATAGAGGCGATTGAAGCAATTAATTACTCTATGGAGGTAGCTGGTGATGAACAAGATGACAACTACAAGATAGATAATTATAAAAACCTAATGAAGGCCTATGAAAGCTTAGGCAACTACGAGCAAGTAAATAGCATACGTAAAACCTATGATGTACTTGTCGAAAAGAGATACGAAGCAAACAAGATAAAACAGCAAAAAAATGCTACCTCTCGCTTTAACCTCAATAAATTCAAACAAGAACTACGAGCCTCAAAATTAGAAAATGAGCTCGCACTTCAAAAAGCTGGTGAGAACAAATTATTTCTAAAAACTTCACTCGCAATAGCCGCCATACTGCTCTTATTTATCGGGACTTTATTACATGGTAGAAAAAAACGAAAAAGACTCCTTGATAATTTAAAATCAAAGAACAAACAATATCTTCAAGCCAAAAAGAAATCTCAAAAGCTAGCTAGGAGTAATACTAAATTTCTTTCTACAGTAAGCCATGAGTTAAGAACACCGCTTTATGGGATTATAGGGCTTTCTTCTGTGTTTCTTGAAGACCCAGCGCTCAAAAACCATACGGAAGATTTAAAATCTTTAAAATTCTCTGCAGATTATCTACTGGCGCTTGTAAATGATATATTAAGCTTAAATAAATTTGACTCAAAAGAAGGCGAGCGTATACAGAAGACTAACTTTAGACTACATAAATTACTACCTCACATTGTACAAACTCTTGAGTTTATAAACAAGAAAAACAATAACACAACAAATGTGATTATTGATCCTAATATTCCAGACACCTTACTGGGCGATAAGACTAAAATCTCTCAAGTCCTCATGAACTTATCGAGCAATGCCAGCAAGTTTACCGAGGATGGCACAATCACCATAAAGGCCACACTCCAAGAAAAGAATAAAGATGTAAACACCATACTCTTTAGTATAGCAGACACAGGACAAGGCATTGCCAAAGAAGAACAAGCAAAAATCTTTACTGAATTTGCTCAAGTAGGAGCTATGTCAAACCATCAAGGTACAGGCTTAGGTCTTCCCATTGTCAAGAAGATTTTGCACATTCTTGGTAGTAAACTATCTCTAGTAAGCAGGCCAAATAAAGGTTCTACTTTTTCATTTACAATTGATCTAGAAACTGGATCCGACTCCTACCTAGAAGTCCAATCAGATATTTCAAGCTATGAACGACTCAAAGGTAAAAAAGTACTTATTGTGGACGACAATAGCATTAACCAACTAGTAACTAAAAAGGTACTTGAACAATACGGTATAAAAAACGAAAGTGCCAGTAATGGACAACAAGCTGTGAGCGCAGTAAAGAATAATGCCTATGATTTCATATTGATGGATATTAACATGCCTATTATGAATGGTATTGACGCAAGTATTGTTATAAGAAAGTTTGACAGTATAACTCCTATCATTGCTCTTACAGCCACAAGCTATAAAGAGGGAGATAAAGAACTAACAAAACACGGCATTAACAATAGCATACTCAAACCCTATAAGACAGAGATTCTTTTAGACATGCTTTTAATGTATAGCTCGACCTAAATGGTCACATATACATTTTACTTGACTTTCTTATTTACTTCTTATCGAAACTGACCTATTTGTGATGAGGGTTATCTTATTCTTTACGCTTTCGCGAAAATGGCTCTTTCAGTTAAATTTTCTTCTAGCCTGAATGTTGTTAGAAAGAGAGTGTTTTTTAATATCTAATCCTCTGAAAGACTCTAAAAATCTTCAAGTTTTTAAGGATATCCAAGTCTCTTCTTCACTCCACACCAAGTAATTAACCTCTATTCTTCTAAAAATTCTCTAAAACAAGGAGTGCTAACTCAATAAACGCTAAAAACCACAACACACTCTAATTCAGTAAATTAAAACGTTTTTAAACGTTTACAAATACTTAGAAACGACTATAAACGTAAGTAAACGTTTAAAAGTCGGCTACGGATTGTGAGCTGTCGCATATTTGCAGTGTTCTTATTTACAGGTGGTTATTATAATTCACTTATTAGGAACAAACGATTTTCTCGAGAACGGCTCGAGAAAGAAATATAACTCAATTTGGTAGGCTTAACCTACTCAAGAAAAACACATTATTATGAACGCATTACGCAACAAGGTACAGTTAATTGGAAGATTAGGTCAAGAACCAGAAATCACAACATTTCCAGATGGAAATAAAATTGCCAAATTCTCCATGGCAACAGATGATTCTTATAAAGATAAGAATGGACAGAAAGTAGAACGTGCATACTGGCACAACATCGTAGTACGCGGTGGTCTTGTCAAAGTGGTAGAAAGCTACATCCAGAAGGGACAAGAAATCGCGATAGAAGGAAAATTGACCAACCGCTCTTGGGAAGATAAGGATGGCATAAAAAGATATATGACAGAGATTGTTTGTAACGAGTTATTGATGCTTAGCAAAAACAATTAATATTACATTTTTGACAATAAAGGCGCTCTCACGAGCGCCTTTTCTTATTTTATTTGCTCTAGGATAACAATATCGTAATTACGTATATTTATATCTTAAAATACAAGCGATGAGCAACACCTATAAAACCACCGTAAACGAGGAGCATGAGTTCGAAGTTTCTCGTGACCAACTATCTCAACTAGATGCGGTACACACCTCTCAGAATTCTTACCATATTCTGGAGAATAATTCTTCTTTTAAAGCAACTGTAGTCTCCTCAGATTTCAGCAAAAAGACATACAACATTCAGGTAAATAGTAACAATTATGAAGTTGTTATCAAAGACGAAATTGACATTCTTATTAAAGAGATGGGCTTCACGGTAGGAGGTTCAAAGCAGTTCAACAATCTCATTTCTCCTATGCCAGGTCTTATTATTGATGTGCAGGTCTCTGCTGGTCAAGAAGTAAAAGAAGGTGACACGCTAGTGATTCTAAGCGCCATGAAAATGGAAAACAGCTTTGTATCCCATACAGACGGAGTTATCAAGGCCGTGCATGTTGTAAAAGATGACGCGGTAGATAAAGGGCAATTACTTGTAGAATTTGAAGAAGAAAAATAGATGAAAACTATAAAGAAAATATTAATTGCAAACCGTGGTGAGATAGCCATTAGGGTAATTCGTACGGCTAAGAAAATGGGTATTAAAACAGTAGCCATTTATTCTACTGTAGACCGTAATGCACCACACGTGCGCTATGCAGACGAAGCCGTTTGCGTGGGTAATGCGCCTTCATCAGAGTCCTATTTACTAGGTGATAAAATCATAAAAGTTGCTCAAGAACTTAACGTAGATGCAATCCACCCTGGCTACGGATTTTTAAGTGAGAATTCCGCTTTCGCGAAAGCGGTAACAGAAGCACAAATGATCTTCATAGGCCCAGAGGCACACGCAATAGAAATCATGGGAAGTAAGCTCGCAGCCAAAGAAGCTGTAAAAGCATATGATATCCCGATGGTACCAGGTATTGATGAAGCTATCACAGATGTAGAGAAAGCAAAAGCAATCGCTGCCGAAATAGGATACCCTATTCTCATAAAAGCCTCTGCCGGAGGTGGCGGAAAAGGGATGCGCGTGGTAGAAAAAGACAGCGAACTAGCATCACAAATGAGTACGGCTATTAGTGAAGCGACTGCAGCCTTTGGCGATGGATCTGTTTTCATAGAAAAATATGTTGCATCACCTAGACACATCGAGATACAAGTGATGGCAGATAATCATGGTAATGTGATTCACTTGTTTGAACGTGAATGTAGCATCCAGCGTCGTCACCAGAAAGTAGTAGAGGAAGCTCCATCTGTAGTCCTTACTCCGCAACTACGAGAAGAAATGGGGCAAGCTGCAATAAAGGTGGCAAAAGCATGTAACTATCGCGGCGCAGGTACCGTAGAGTTCTTGCTAGACGATCAACACAATTTCTATTTCTTAGAAATGAATACTCGTTTACAAGTAGAACACCCAGTTACCGAACTTATCTCAGGTACAGATCTTGTAGAATTACAGATACGCGTTGCTCGTGGTGAGAAGTTATCTATCGCTCAAGAAGACCTCAGCATAAAAGGACATGCCCTAGAATTGCGTGTGTATGCAGAGGATCCTCTTAATGACTTCTTACCTAGTGTAGGAAATCTATCTACTTACATACTACCAGAAGGAGAAGGTATACGTGTAGATAATGGTTTTGAGCAAGGCATGGATATTCCTATCTATTATGACCCGATGCTTTCTAAGCTTATTGTCTACGCTCCCACACGTGAGGAGGCTATAGAGTTACTCTCTAAAGCCATAGATGATTATAAAATTGAGGGTGCACAAACCACCTTACCTTTTGGAAAATTTGTTTGTGAGCACGAAGCTTTCCGTTCTGGGAATTTTGACACGCATTTTGTAAAAAAATACTATTCACCAGAAGCCTTAAAAGAAGGGTTTAAAGAAGAAGCACGTATTGCTGCTCTTATTGCGCTCAAACAACATATAAAAGAACAAAATATCTTACGCCTACCAACTGTATAACCTATGGACGCTAATATAAAAACGCTCAACGAAAAAATTGAACTCGCACACCTAGGTGGCGGTCAGAAACGTATAGACAAGCAGCATGAAAAAAAGAAACTTACTGCTAGAGAACGCATACACTACTTACTAGACGATGGCTCTTTTGAAGAAATAGGTATTCTTGTTACACACCGTACTACAGATTTTGGTATGGAAAAAGAAATCTATTATGGAGATGGTGTGGTTACTGGTTATGGTACAGTAAACGGTCGTTTAATTTATTTATTTGCACAAGACTTTACGGTTTTTGGAGGTGCACTCTCTGAGACACACGCCGAGAAAATTTGTAAAATCATGGATCTCGCTATGAAAACTGGAGCTCCATTAATAGGGCTTAATGATTCTGGTGGGGCACGTATACAAGAAGGTGTACGCTCACTAGGAGGTTATGCAGATATCTTTTACCGCAATGTGCAAGCATCTGGTGTAATCCCACAAATCTCGGCTATTATGGGACCTTGTGCCGGTGGAGCAGTATACTCTCCAGCAATGACAGACTTTACCATGATGGTAGAGAACACCAGCTACATGTTTGTAACGGGACCTAACGTTGTAAAAACAGTGACTAATGAAGAAGTAACCTCAGAAGAACTAGGTGGCGCAAGCACACACAGTTCAAAATCTGGTGTGGCACATATCACCTCTTCAAATGACGCACAATGTCTTGAAGATCTTAAATCTTTATTAAGCTACTTGCCGCAAAATAATACGGAAACACCTGAGAATTTACCGTTTACACTTAAGGATGAAGTGCGTGACCAACTGGCAACCATTATCCCAGATAGTGCAAACAAGCCTTATGATATGCACGAGGTAATAACGGGTATCATAGATGAGGATTCTTTTTATGAAATCCATAAAGATTATGCTGAGAATATCATCGTAGGTTTTGCTCGTTTAGGAGGTCGTAGTGTGGGTATCGTTGCAAACCAGCCCATGTTCCTTGCCGGAGTGCTAGATGTAGATAGCTCGAAGAAAGCTGCTCGTTTTACAAGATTCTGTGACTGTTTCAATATTCCTTTGCTCGTTCTTGTAGATGTTCCAGGTTTCCTTCCAGGTACAGATCAAGAGTGGAATGGTATTATCACAAACGGAGCCAAGTTATTATACGCACTTAGTGAAGCTACCGTACCAAGAGTAACGGTAATTACAAGAAAAGCATACGGAGGTGCTTATGATGTGATGAACTCTAAGCACATAGGTGCAGATCTCAACTATGCATGGCCTAGTGCTGAGATTGCTGTAATGGGAGCAAAAGGAGCCAGCGAGATCATCTTTAGAAAAGAAATAAGCGCAGCAGATAATCCTGAAGAAAAACTACTTGAAAAAGAAAGTGAATATGCAGAGAAGTTTGCAAATCCGTATCGCGCGGCACAACGTGGCTTTATAGACGAAGTGATTATGCCGCAAGACACGAGACGTAAGCTCATAAAAGCATTTAGCATGCTAGAAAACAAGAAGGTAGAGCTTCCTAAAAAGAAGCATGGAAATATTCCTTTATAGCTCCTTGTTTTAAGAAAAATAAATACATCATTGCTGTATAAAGAGGCGCTCATAAGAGCGCCTCTTTTAATTGGTATTAATAACTTTGTAAGATGGTTGCGACACAAGAACTACACTCCCTTTTAAAAACTCACTTTGGTTATGATGGCTTTAGACCTAACCAGCAAGAGATTATTGAGTCCATTTGTAATGGGCAAGATGCACTAGTCATAATGCCTACGGGGGGTGGTAAGTCTATATGTTTTCAACTACCAGCCCTGGCGCTTGACGGGGTTGCCCTCGTGATCTCACCGCTTATTGCTTTAATGAAAGATCAGGTAGATGCTTTGCGAGCAAATGGCATTAAGGCAGCCTATTATAACAGTACACAACCACCAGAGGAGACACAAAAGGTACTATCAGACCTACAGCACAATGCGCTAGATCTTATTTATGTGGCTCCAGAAAGTTTGCAACTATTAGACCCCGTACTTTCTACAATAAAGATATCACTCATTGCCATAGATGAGGCGCACTGTATCTCATCTTGGGGACACGATTTTAGACCCGCTTACACACAACTAGGCTACTTAAAAAGACGTTACCCAGAAACCCCACTTGTAGCACTCACGGCAACTGCAGATAGATCTACGCAAGATGACATTGCACAACAACTTAGTATCCCACAAGCAAAAAAATACATCTCCTCTTTTGACAGACCTAACCTCTATCTGGACGTGCGACCAGGTCAAAAAAGAAACGAGCAAATTCTTGACTTTCTAGAAGATCACCCTTTTGAGAGTGGTATCATTTACTGTCTATCAAGAAAAAGCACAGAAAATCTCGCGGCCAAACTTAAGAGCAACGGGCACAACGCTGCCGCCTACCACGCAGGTATGAGTGCAGAGCAACGCTCAAAAGTGCAAGAAGATTTTATAAACGACACTACACCTATAATTTGCGCCACTATTGCCTTTGGGATGGGTATTGACAAGAGTAACGTGCGCTGGGTGATACACTATAATATGCCTAAAAATCTTGAAGGATATTATCAAGAAATAGGTAGAGCAGGCCGTGATGGCTTACCCTCACATACCGTGCTTTTTTACAGCTATGCAGACACGATGCAGCTACGCCAGTTTATAGATGGAGCAAAAAATGCCGACTACCAGATGGCTAAGCTTGACCGTATGCAGCAATATGCAGAGGCACTAAGCTGTAGGCGTAAGGTTCTTATAAATTACTTTGGCGAGTTTTTATCGCAAGACTGTGGCAACTGTGACATTTGTAAAAATGCACCCGCATATTTTGACGGCACCGTACTTACTCAAAAAGTACTTTCCGGGGTGGCACGTATGCAACAAAAGGAAGCAATGGGTACCGTGATAGACGTTTTACGAGGTTCTCAAAACGCCCAAGTGTATGACAAAGGGTATCAGAATATAAAAACGTACGGCGCTGCAAAAGATGTCTCTTGGCGAGATCTTCAGCAGTATGTGATACAAATGATTAATCAAGGGTTGTTAGAAATACGCTTTCGCGAAAGCGGAAGACTTCTCCTCACACCGCTTTCTAAAGAAGTTTTATACGACGGTAAAAAGATACAACTCGCAAAACCTAGTAAGGAAAAAGCCAAACCGATTACTAAAGAACGTAAGCCTAAAAAACCAAAGGGCTCTCTTTTTGAAAAACTACGAGAACTAAGAGCCGAACTAGCTAGAGAGGCAAATGTTGCGGCTTATATTGTATTCTCAGATGCGTCTCTTAAAGATATGGAAGACCAGGAGCCTGTGACTCAAAAACAGTTTTTAGACATACAAGGTGTAGGCCAGGCTAAAATGGAAAAATATGGCGCCGACTTTTTAAAACTCATCAAAGAGCACCTCAAAAAACCAAAACCTAAAAGCGGTAGCAAAACGTATCTTGAGACTAAAAACCTCATCCAGCAAGGCCTCTCACTTGAAGAAATTGCAGAGGCTCGCAAGCTCACCATAGGCTCTGTGTACAATCACCTCATAAAGCTGCACGAAGAGGGTATGGAGATAGACTTTTACCAGTTTATACAGCCCGTAGAGGTCAAGCAAGTACACGACGCTATCTTAAAAGTAGCAGATCCAGATAAGCTCAAATCTTTTTATGAATACTTCAAGGAGGAGATGCCATACTGGAAAATAAGGCTTGCGCTATTTTTAAAAGGCAGGTAGTTTTCTTTTTTACCTATTTTTAGGGCTATGAAAGAATTTACGCTTTCGCGAAAAATAGGTTTTATCACAGGCCCGTTACTTTGCGTTCTCATACTGGTATTACCTTTTGATATTATCAACCCAGCGATAGATAGAGTGGTTGCCATTGCCGTATGGATGATTATCTGGTGGATTACAGAAGCTGTTTCTATTTCTGTGACGGCGTTAATCCCGTTAGCACTATTTCCTCTACTTGGTATAGGTACTATAAAAGATGTTGCAAGCAACTATGCAAACCCTATTGTGTATCTATTTTTTGGTGGATTTGTCATCGCACTAGCACTAGAAAAAGTACAACTGCACAAGCGTATTGCGTTATCTATTCTCAAAATTACAGGCACTAAGGCAAATGGTATCATCTTAGGTTTTATGATTGCCACTGGCCTTATGAGTATGTGGATTTCAAACACAGCAAGTACGGTCGTAATGCTCCCCATAGCTGTATCTGTCATTCAACTTCTCATAGATGACGAAGATGGATTTACAAAAAACGACCGCAACTTTGCGCTTAGTATTATGCTAGGTATCGCCTTTGGAGCAAATATAGGTGGGATGGCAACATTGATAGGAACACCACCTAACTCTGTTATGCTTGCCTTTTTAAATGAAAGTTATAATGTAGATATAGGCTTTTTTCAATGGATGAAAATGGGTGTTCCCTTTTCTATCTTATTGATGACTATCACCTACTTTATGATTACCCGCGTCTTTTATCGCAACGGTTTAGGCACGATAGGGAAGTCTGCAAATATTATACAAACCGAACTGGATAAACTAGGTCCTATCTCAAAGGGTGAGAAAGTAGTGTTAGCCATATTCCTCATTACAGCAATCTCGTGGATGCTGCGCTCGTATTTAAACAACCTGCTACCAGATATTACCCTTACAGACACAACCATTTCTGTCATTGCCGCACTACTTATGTTTATAGTACCTATTGATTACAAGAGAGGTTCTTTTCCGCTCAAGTGGGAAGATACTTCGCGATTACCTTGGGGGATCCTCATTCTCTTTGGTGGTGGTCTTGCACTCGCTTCTGGACTAGCGCAATCTGGTTTTATAGATATGATAGGAGATTACATCTCACAGCAAGAAGACTGGAGTATGTGGGTGGTGACTGCCGTTCTTATTTTCTTAATGCTCTTTATGACCGAGTTGATGAGTAATGTTGCACTTGTCACCATTTTAGTTCCGCTAGTCGTAGGTATTGCGATAGGGATGGATGTGCCCATTTTACAAATGGTAATTCCAGTGACCCTTGCTTCTAGTTGTGCATTTATGCTACCTATGGCAACACCACCTAACGCCATTGTTTTTGCAAGTGGTCACGTACGCGTAGACCAGATGGCGCGTGTGGGTGTGGTTTTAAATTTAATCTCTGTAGGGTTGCTGTTTGCACTGGCGTATTATGTGATACCGGTATTGTTTTAAAGTTACGCTTTCGCGAAAGCGTACTCGTATCATAGCTCTGTAGGTTGAATACCACTTACACGTATGCCGAGGTCTGTGAGTGTTTTGGTTTTCTTTTCATTATCCGTAATCATCGTGATGGAATTTACCTCTAGATGCTTCAAAATCTTCGCTGCTGCCGAAAAGTCTCTATTGTCTTTATGAAAACCTACGGCCTCGTACGCATCTGCCTGCGGCATACCTTGTTTTTTGAGCGGTAAGGTATTGAGGAGTGCATAATGACCATTTCCTTTTCCTTCTTGCTCTAGCCAGATTACAATGCCCTTTCCTGCTCGTTCTATAAGTTGCTGTGATATTTCCATTTGCTCACGGCAATCACACTCTATACTATTAAAATGGTGGGCAAAAATACACGATGAATGCACCCTACAGAGCACATCTTCTTCTCCCGAAATATCTCCCATCACTAGCGCGTGAGACTCCTTGATACCGTCATAAAAGAGTATCTCTTTATAGGTACCGTATTTGGTTTTAATAGTTCCTTCGGCGAGTTGTACAATCATTGTGTTGTGGTATTAACTAGTTTACTTTTTTACCATTTTGATAAATAACTCCTTACCTGCACGAGCAGCTACTGAGTTATAGGCAGTCTCCATTTTTTGAATGTCAAAGTGTTCTGAAAACAAGCTTTCATATGCTGTAGTGCTTCCTCCGTATGGCGGACCTTTTTCAGTAAGAGGGAAATTAAAAAGTAAACCTACAAGCTTTCCTTTAGCCTTAAGCAATGTATGCATATGTGCAACATAAGCAGGCCTCAAATCTGGCTGCAATGCGCAGAAAAACGTTTGCTCTAGGATTACATCAAACTGACCGTCATATGTAAAGAAATCTTCTTGTATGAGTTGCGAACTAGGAAAATCTGGCACTCGCTGTTTCAAATTTTCTAATGCAAGTTGAGAAAAGTCTACTACATGCACATTTTTAAACCCCTGCTCCCAGCAGTACTGAGCCTCATAGCTATAACCGCCACCAGGAATTAAAATTTTAAGGTCCTTATTTTCTAATTGATCGAGGTAGGCTTTGATAGGTGGAGAGACCTCTTTTAAGTCCCAACCTGTACTTCCCTCAGCATAGCGATTATTCCAATAGGTTGACGTGAGTTCCATCATTTAGGCTTTAGTTTGAATACAACATCTAGTGCATAGCAATTTAAGTAAATTACTGGTAGCAAGTTTTAAATGTAGTTTGTGTTGCTTGTTGTTACGCTTTCGCGAAAGCGTAAATAATCCATTACAAAAGCTCTGGAGTCATAGGAATTGTAAAATAAAAAGTACTTCCTTTGTTAATTTTCGAATTCACCCATATGGTACCTTTGTGTATCCCGACGATCTTCTTACAATGCGCTAGGCCTATTCCCGTTCCTTTATATTGATCTTTAGTGTGTAGTCGCTGGAAGATAGAGAAAATACGTTCTTGATGATCTTTCTGTATACCTATACCATTGTCTGAAAAGGCAAATTGCCACATTTTTTCATTAGGATTTTCTGAGCTTACAGTCTCACTCACTTCGATAGCTAGAGTGGGCGAAATATCTTCTGCACAAAACTTTAAAGCGTTTGTAATTAGATTTTGAAACAATAAGCGTAGCTCAATCTCTGACCCCATCACTGTAGGGAGATTTTTATATGTAATGGATGCTTTTTTTCTATGTATAAGAGCATAAATATCCTTCTCTAAGTCATGCACGATTTTATTACAATCTACCTGTGTAAAATTTCTAGTCTTGCCTATACGTGAGTATTCTAACAACACATTTATAAGCTTATTCATCCTCTCACTTGCCTCTTCTATAAATTCAAGACTCTGATTACCTAAATCATCAAATTGGGCACTATAATCATTTTTTATAAGCCCAATGAAACTAGATATGGTATTAAGAGGTTCTTGCAAATCATGACTCGCGATATATGCAAATTGCTCTAAGTCTTCATTTTTCTGACTGAGTTCTTCTGCTTGAGCTAGTATTTTTGCATTTTGCAATGCAAGTTGTTTTGCTAGTTTGCTTTTACTTTGATAATTCTTATAAATTATAAATCCTGCAACTAGAAATAAGAAGGCAATTATCCCTAAAAGCCAGTTGATGTTTTTCCTAAGAGATAACGCTACAGATTGCTCATCAAGCACTTTTTTTTGGGCACTTAAGCTTAATTTTTGACGATCAATACTATCCTGATTACGTTCTATTTCTTTTGCATTTTCTACTAGAATACGCTGCCTTCTTTCAAGTTCTTCTAGTTGAGATTCATTTTCTACTTCAAGCTCTTTTGCAATTTCTTGTTTTTCTTCTATAGTTTGCTTTTGTAACTCATCCTCATCAAGTAAACTCTGAATAGAGTTATTCTTTAGTTTTACAATTTCTTGAATCGTGTCTATGATTTCGTTTTTACTATTAATCTCTCTTTGATGGGCTATAATTAAAGAATCTTTTCTCTTTGCATTTTGCTTAACTAAATCAAGAGAATCTTGTGCTTCTATAAAAAGTGATTGCCATTTTTGCGAAGTTTTAATAGCATAAAATTTTAAGGAAGGAGCTATAACAAAGCTATTATTGCGCAGTAGTTCGTCATTAATTTGATGCCTAAATGTATTTCCAACTCTAATAATATTTATCATAGAGTCATTAAAGGCATAACCTTCAGATATTACTAATATGCCCTTTCCCTCGACAGACTGCAGGATATAAGATATTTGAAAATTGTACTTTTTATTGACATATAGTATATCTACATCTGCTATATCTTTTACTGTAAGGAAGTTAATAATCTCAACCCGTTTTGATTGTATTTGTCTTTTTTGAGCTATAGACTTAAAATCAATAATGGTTCTATCAGGACCCAGAACTCCTATTTTAAAAGTGTCTCCAGATTGAGGCGACCAGTTTACTTGTTGGGCAGTATTAAAAACATAGATAGCTCGCTGAACCCTAGAAACTTGTTCAACATTGGCTTGTGCTTGAACTTGAATAGAAGACCCAAAGATTATTAAGGCAACTACAATCCTAAGCGCCGTTAATAGTTTGAAATCTTTCATGAACAAAATATCCTTATTATAAGCTTAAAGATAAACTCACAAAATAGTTTCTACCTTGTACACCAAACTGCCCTACTCGTCTACTATATGTAAAATTACCGTTACTAGTATTAGACGAATGTGTATGCTTATCTGGATATACATTAAAAATATTATTCCCCCCAATAGCCGCACTCACTCGTGAGTGAAGCTGATAATGAAGTGAGAAATCTGTGAGAACTTTAGCCGAAAACTTTTGATCTCGAGACTCTACATTTCCTGTAAAGTCATTTAAAACCCAATTATCGCTATTTCCATCATCTGGATGGAAATATTCTACAGGTCCAAACAAGGTATTATTCAAGTGAATTTTAAATTTTTCAATATCATAAAAGCTTCTCCAACTCAGTTTATACTTAGGCTGTCCTTTCTCCAGCCTACCAATTTCTTCTCTACTAAAAATGACTTCTTCCGTCCCCTCAAAAGCGATGGGTACTCTTATATCTTTACCTACGGTCGTGCTATTGATATTGAAACCTAAAGAACTTTCTAGATTACCATTGCCTATATTGTTCTTATAAACTAATGCAACGTCTACACCTTGAGTGTCTGTATCAATTGCATTTGTAAAAAACTGAGCCGCCCCAACTCCAAAAGGTTCAAGAATTTCTTCATATCCATCAGATATAAGTCCTGAGAGTACTATTCTATCCTTAATGGCTATATAATAATAGTCCAGCGCAAGCGAAAAATTTGAACTAATCTTACTACTTAAACCTATGCTGTAGTGATTTGATAATTCTGGACTTAGCCTATCTACATTAAAAGCTTGAGCGGTAAGAGCACTTTCATTATTAAAGGTACCTACCTGCAAAATGTTGCCGTCAATAAACTGCGTACTTATATTTTGAAAAAACACTTGATGTAACGATGGGGCTCTAAATCCTGTAGCAATACCACCTCGCAAACTTGTATTATCATTTAACTTATAGCGAGAAGCCACTTTCCAAATCACTTGACTCCCAAAATCATTGTAGAGCTCATTTCTGGCTGCAAGTTGTATAAGCCACTTATCATTAACGTTTGCCTCAATATCTACGTAAAATGAGCTGTTAGTCCTAAATTTATTGAGCTCATTTTCTGGTTGAATTCCAGGAAACACTTGTGCCCCTGCAATTCTAGGTTCCTCAAGCCCATCACTACTCGTAAAGACACTACCTCCATTAACGTATGACGCCTCTTCACCTGCGCCTATCTGATAATTCTCTACTCTTAACTCGGCTCCGAAAGAGAAATTAAGACCTGACCTCCAATCAAAAGATTTTGAAAGATCTAAATTTGATGTATTCTGACTATACAAAAAGCCTCCTGCATAAAAAGTGGTAGGTGATGCAATTCCTAAAGACGCATTATTCGAGTTATTAATAGTATAATCAAGAGCATTCATCCCGATGGTGTGGCTAAAATCTATACCCCAATTATGCTTGCTTCCTTTAAGACCAAGTGTGACTGCGTCATCTTGAATATCTGTTAAGATCTCTGGAGAAAATCCATTAGGAAATAAATCTGTAATTACGCGGTCTTTATCTTTAGGAAATCTATAAAAACCAGCTGATTTTCCTTCTCGATAATTTCTTCCACCATGAAGATACACCTGAGCACTATCTGAAACCTTAATTTCCCCATTAAAATGGATAGCTAGATTCTGAGTTTCGGCATTACCTATCTGCATTACTTGCCTATCTGAATAGCCTGTTTGATCAAAAAAATTATTCTGAGCTATAAGTGCATTATCCTCTTCTTCGTTATCCACATATACACGTCCCGTATAATTACCTGCTCTATTGGTAGCTTCTCGTTTTCTGTATTCGCCCGTAATATTTAAAAATCCCTCCTTACCTAGCTTCATGCCAAAATTTGCACCTGCAAATTGAGTTAGCCCATCACCCTCCTCATTAATTTTTAATAAATTATTTAAGGTGACAGCATTAGTTTGGTTTTTAAGGATGATGTTAATAACTCCTGCAATCGCATCAGATCCGTATTGAGAAGTCGCTCCATCTCTTAGTATCTCAATACGTTCTATAGCACTTATGGGAATAGCATTAAAATCTGTACCTACGGCACCTCGACCTATGGTACCATTTACATTTAATAACGAGCTATTGTGTCTTCTTTTTCCATTGATAAGCACAAGAACTTGATCTGTACCTAATCCTCGTAAAGTAGCTGGATCAATGTGGTCTGTACCATCTGAAATTGTTTGTCTAGTCGAATAAAATGATGGTGAGAAGTAGTGTAAAATTTGACTTAACTCTATTTGAGAAGAGTTTGTAATTTGCTGTGGTAATATAATATCAACAGAAGCCGTGTTCTGAAATGAAGAAACAGGATCAGATCTTGTACCTAATGATATAGGCTCATCTACAGAGAAACCGGTTTCAAGTTTAAAATTTACTTTTTGTGTTTCACCAGCTTTTACCACGACTGTTTTATAAAGTACATTGTACATTACAAAACTCGCCGATAAGACGTATTCTCCTTCATCTACTTGAAATGAGAATGCTCCATTAATATCTGTTTGTGTAGACTTATTATAACCCTCTATACTTATGGTTGTACCTGGCAATACCCCAAAATTATCCGTAACCACTCCTTCTATAGTTGCTCTAGATTGAGCAACACAAAAAGATGATATTATAAGCGCAACAAACAAGGTAATCTTTGATAAGAAAGACATTAACTGGGGGTAATTTACGGTTTTAGCTCAACTGCTAATGTGTTATTTATTATTTCTTCTAGGGTAGTATTAGAAAGCATCTTTGCTCTTATTCCTTTAACGCAATCATAAGTACTTAATCTATCCTGATCTTCATGTGATAACGTAGTTCCTAAAAGCATTATAATTTGACTAGCTCTGTTATTAACTTGATGGTACTTATCTAAAAATTCCCAACCATTCATAATAGGCATATTAAGATCTAAAAAAATAATATCGGGATTAAATCCAGTTTCTAATATCTCTATTGCCTCTTGACCATTTACAGCTACTAAAATTTCAGAAAAACGTAAAGACCTCTCTAAAATTATTTTATTGAAGAAGGTTATTGGTTTGCTGTCATCTATTATTAAAGCTTTATAAGTCAAATGAGTGGATTATTCTGGACACAGCTAGATAGTAGATTGTTATAGACTTTCAATACATTATCTAGTATGTCGAAGGATAATGGTTTATTAATAAAATCAATAACCTTATAATTTTGAATTGTTTTATTTACGTGCTCTGGGTTTGAGGAACTGGAGAGAATAATTACTTTAATATCTTTTCGAAAATCTGAGCACATCTTCTCGTATTCGTCTAAGAATTCCCAGCCGTTCATTGCCGGCATGTTTATGTCTAAGAAAATGAGATCTGGCTTAGGTGCTTCGCCTAGTTTAACTTTAGATAGAAATGCGAGCCCTTCTTGACCGCTTTGTACAGTTTTGATGTGCTCAAAGGAGTTATGCTTAATAACGACGTGCTGATTAAAGAAATTAACGGCTTTATCGTCGTCTATAAGGAGGACTTTCATCATGTTATTGCTAGGGGGTATTTGAATTGCTCACAAATAACAAAAAGTTGAGCATTATTTTAAATCTGAATCGTAAAATTTTAATTTATTCGATAAAAAATGAATTTTAAACGACAAAGAACCTGCACTGTTGACTATTCATATGAGAATTAAGAATAAAAGTTAATAATTGTCACACCATCATGGCTTTTAATGATTATAACATTGCCCGCTCATTTTTTTCATCTATCCACGCCTGTCCTTTTCGGCGTCTCATAAAGTTATCATAGTGACGCATATAGAACACATTGTATAATGCTTTCCTGAGGTTAGACATTTTTCGCGGAAGCGCACGTAAACTCATACTAAATCCAGGAGTTTCATATTTCATATAATGCCAGTATCCTTCTGGCATATACAGTGTCTCGCCGTGATTAAGATGGCAAATAAAACCTTTTGCTTTTTTGAGATTTGGAAACTTATCATAATCTGGATCATCAAAGTTGATATCCTCGCGGGTGATGAGAGAGTAAGGTACTTTGTAAAGATGTGGCGTCTCACTAGGAGGAAATAACACACATTGCTTTTTACCCTCAAAGTGAAAGTGTAAAATATTTGCCCAGTCTATATCGTGATGCATAAAGACTTTGCTCCCCTCTCCTCCAAAAAACAGCATAGGTATTTGCTTGAGTAACCTTAAACCTATTTTTGGAAACTTAAAATCTTCTTTTAATGAAGGAACTTCTTTCATTAAGTTATATAGAAAAATGCGATAGTTAGTAGGCTGCTTTTTGAGTAAGTCTACATATGCACTCATACTCATTGTAGCGTGCGCCTGGTTAAAACCCTCGTCGTGTTTTACGGGTCTATCATCATAGAGCGGCACTTCCTTATCTCCAGCTATATCTTTTATATAGGCGAGGTTCCATTTATCATAAGCCTTCCAGTCATCTATAAGGTGCTCTATAACCACGGGTTTTTGCGGCTTTACGTAATCACGTAAAAATTCCTTTTTGGTTATAGTATGTACTCTTGTAATTTCTTGTAACTGCATATAAGATGACCTTAAATTATGTAAAGCTATAGTACCACAAAACACTAACTCCCAGAAGGGAGTTAGTGTTTTGTGATATACTCTCGCGTATATCTACGATATTACTTCAAATATGGTTCTGCCTACTTAAGCGCTTTTCCGGCAAGTTTTGCCTCTTCGTTGCGCTCTATTTTGTGTCCTGGGCGTGACCATTTTGGTTTTTCTCCAAGTGATTCAAACTTAGAATCTACTGCTTCTACAGATTGTGGCTGTGCTTTTTTAACAAAAGGCTTTTGAGGAGTAAGACCTAATAGATCAAACATTTTCATATCCTCATTTACATCTGGATTAGGTGTAGTAAGTAGTTTATCCCCAGCAAAGATGGAGTTTGCTCCTGCAAAGAAGCACATAGCCTGTCCTTCTCTACTCATCTCTGTTCTTCCTGCAGATAGTCTCACCTGCGTTTGTGGTAATACTATTCTTGTAGTTGCAACCATACGTATCATCTCCCAGATAGATATAGGATCTATATCTTCCATAGGTGTACCTGGCACTGCTACTAGTGCATTAATAGGTGTAGACTCTGGCTGTGGGTCAAGCTTTGCAAGTGCTGCAAGCATTCCTGCTCTATCTTCTACAGCTTCTCCCATACCTATGATTCCTCCAGAACATACGGTCACATTAGTTTTACGCACGTTAGAAATCGTATCTAGACGATCTTCAAAAGCTCTCGTAGAAATGACATCTTTATAATAATCTTCTGAGGTATCAAGGTTGTGATTGTATGCATATAATCCAGCCTCTGCAAGACGCTCTGCTTGATTTTCTGTCACCATACCTAAGGTACAGCACACTTCCATATCTAGCTTGTTTATGGTACGTACCATCTCTAGTACGTTATCAAATTCTGGTCCGTCTTTTACATTACGCCAGGCTGCTCCCATACATACGCGTGAGCTTCCAGACGCCTTTGCACGTAATGCCTGTGCTTTTACTTGTTGTACAGACATAAGGTCATTACCTTCTATATCTGTATGGTATCTTGCCGCTTGCGGGCAGTACCCACAGTCTTCTGGACATCCACCAGTTTTTATAGATAAAAGGGTAGAAACTTGTACCGTATTTGGATCGTGATGCTCGCGATGGGTAGTTGCCGCTTCATATAAAAGCGTCATCATAGGTTTATTATAAATAGCGAGTATTTCCTCTTTGGTCCAGTTGTGTCTTATTTCTGTCATAACGTAAAAATATGAAATAGTCTTAAGCAAGTAAATGGCTATTACTAAGTTTTTAAAAAAATGTAGCCAGTACTGGTATAATTTTATGTGTTAAAAGGTCTTTTGGTACGCTTTCGCGAAAGCGTAATACAACCCTAAGCTTTCTCTACGATAATACTCACGGCATTACCTCCAAAACCTACAGCGTTTACAAGAATCTTGTTAAGAGCTTGATCTTTTGTTTTATCCTTGAGGTATGGAACACCTATAAAACGTTGCTCTTGCAACATATTTATAGCGAGCTCTAAACTTAACAAACCACTTGCGCCAAAGGTGTGGCCTATTTTCCACTTGTTTGTAGTAAGCATAGGTAGCTCTTCACCAAAAACGGCTTTTACTGCGCCCATCTCAGAGGTATCGCCCTTAAGTGTACCTGGTGCGTGCATAACAATAGCATCTATCTCAGAAAGGTCTGTTTTGCCCAGTGCCATTTTCATAGATTTCTGGAAGCAAAGACCCTCGTCAGATATAGACACTGCGTGGTCTAGCATCTCTGTAGCATACCCTACTGCAGTTACATATGCAAGTGCATTTTTCTTTTTTCCTAACTCAAGACAAGCTACTGCTGCAGCTTCTCCTAGCACCATTGTGTTTTTCTTTTTAAAGAGGTTAAGTGCCATATTAGGATATGCGCTTGTACCCTCTTCTGTAGGTGTGAGTTTCATTGCTCTTATTTGTGCAATGGTAAACGGTGTAAGTGCCGCCTCAGAACCTCCTACTAAGAATTTTTTTGCCATTCCAGATTGTAACCAAGCCACGCCATTTAATAAAGCGTGCAAAGCAGTACTGCACGTTATAGAGTGCGATATGTCTGGTCCAGTAGATTTTAAATCATTTGCTAGCCAAGATGAAATATTACCTAGCGTAGTAGATGGTGATGCCTGTGTAGGAACGATGTTGCGCTCCTTATAAGTTTCAAAAAACTTTTCAAAAAGTTGTGTTGCACCTCTTGAAGAACCTACGTTTATACCAAAATCTCCATCTTTCCATCCTGCTTGCTCAACAGCTATTCTACCTGCATAAAGAGCATATAGTACAGATGGATCAATTCTTAAATAGTTTTTATCTTCTCGACGTATAGCCTGAATAGCTTTTTGGCCCTCTGGTGTTAACCTTGCAGTAAATGCTTCTAGCTCTTCTTCCCAAGCAATTTTTGTAGTTGTTTCTTGGTATGCGTTCCACTGCTCTTCAGCATTTGAACCTAATGGAGAGATAGAACCTAGACCGGTTATAGCTATAGGAGTTTTCAAAGTATAAGTTTGTTTAAAATTGGATTTACAAAAGTACAATTTCGCGAAAGCGTACCCCATCTATTTTTGAGTTTTCTTAAAAAGAAGTGTAACTTTTACCTCATAACTGTTACCTATCTAAAAATCAATCACAATGGATAATCAAAATGAACTTATAGAGAAGCCTAGCTGGTGGAAACGCAACTGGAAATGGGCTGTACCCGTAGGAGGATGCCTCTCTATAGTCGTAATAGGAGTCATATTAATAGTAGGTGGCGTATTTGCTTTTGCAAATAAAATCAAAACAGCTTCTGGAAGTGATGAGGCGCTAGCTCAAGTACAATCTAACCAAGAAGTGATTGCTGTACTAGGAGAACCTATAGAAAGTGACGGTTTTGGGAGTTTTAATATCTCTTTTAACAATGGAGAAAAAAGAACTAATGCGACAACTCCCATAAAAGGCCCTAACGGAACTGGCGTCATACATATCATCACTAGTGGTGAGGATGATGAGAAAGTGTATGAGGTTTATAATGTCACTATAGATGACAGTGACCAAGTGATTGACCTAGCGCCACTACTGCTAGAAGACAACTAGAAATGATCTAGCGCTTCTTGTATTGCGCTATATACTTTGGCCAGCTCTTCATCTGTAATTACATAAGGTGGTAGCACATAAATGGTATTACCTAGCGGCCTAAGTGCTACGCCTCGTTGCATAAAAAACTGGTAGAGCTCGTCACGCAGGTTACCATAGCGTGCCATCTCTATAGTAAGATCTATGGCGATTACAACACCTTTTACTCGCACATTATTCACTTTATGATGTGCTTTTACCGTTTGTGCAAATGCCGTATGTGCAGCGTTAATACGCTCTCTACTTTTTGTGATTTCTTCGGTTTGCAGCACTTCAATTCCTGCAATAGCGGCAGCGCAACCTACGGGATGCGCACTAAAGGTATGTGCGTGAAAAAATCCTTTATGTACTTCCTCACTTAAAAAGCCTTCAAAGATTTCTTGAGTACAACTTGTGATACTAAGCGGAAACATTCCCGCAGTAAGTGCCTTACTGAGGCACATTATATCTGGCTTATTATCTAACTGGTCACAAGCAAAGACGGTTCCCGTTTTTCCAAAACCGGTCATAATCTCATCTGCAATGGTGAGTACATTTGCCTCACGGCATTTTTTTACAAGCGCATCAAGACCCGCAACCGAGTGGAACTTCATCCCAGCAGCACCTTGCACTAAGGGCTCAAAAATAAAAGCCGCACATTTATTTGATGCAAGTATCCGCTCTAGCATAGCCATTACTTCGTCCAGATTATCTTCTTGTGGGGTTGGGATACGTTCTACTTTAAGTAAAAAATCTTCAAAAGGACCGTTATACGAACTCAGACCCGAGGCGCTCATCGCCCCAAAGGTATCGCCGTGAAAACCGTCTTCAAAAGCGATAAGCGTGTCTCTCTTATCTCCTTTGTTGTGATAATACTGTAGTGACATTTTGATAGCCGCCTCTACTGCTGTGGAGCCGTTATCATTAAAAAACACCTTCTTTTGGTTACCTGGTAAAATTTCTACCAACTTTTCGGCAAGGGTAACTGCTGGAGGATGCGTAAACCCGCTGAACATTACAAAATCCAACTGCTGCATTTGTTTATGCATCGCGCTAGTGATGTACTCATTACCGTGACCATACATTGCGGTATACCAAGATGCTATACCATCTATATACTCATTACCAGCATCATCATACATCACGGCTCCTTTTGCGCGGGTAATCACAATAGGATTTCTCGCCGTTTGATGCTGCGTGAGTGGGTGCCAGAGGTGCTTGCTGTCTTTTTCTAGTATAGTCACAATTATAAGTTTAGTGCAAAGTTAGTTAAGGTAATAGCCTTCTTAGTTAGAATGGGTTTAAAAATAGTCTAGAGACTTATTACGCTTTCGCGAAAGCGCTCTGCATACTCTGCAATAACATTTTCATCAAAGTAAGGCTCTTCATCAATACGACCTATTACGCTTGCGCCACTCATTTTTTTAATAATAGCCTCTGTGGTAGGATGCTCATCTCCAGAAAATATAATGCCACCTATCTCAAGATTACGTGCCTTGAGCAACTCAATAGTCATCAGTGTGTGATTGATACTTCCTAGGTAATGACGTGATACTACAATCACTTTATCCGTTGGCCTTATGACATCTGCAATAGTTTCAGTTTCATTTATAGGGACTAGTAAGCCGCCTGCACCCTCAATTACAAGTGAATTTGTGGTTTCTGGTCTTTTAATTTTATCTACGGTAACGGTTACATTATCTATAGCAGCAGCCGCGTGTGGACTCATAGGTGTCTGTAAAGCAAAACTATTATCGTGATATTGCGATATTTCATTTTTAACTAATCGCTTGACTTTGTGAGTATCACTATTATCAAGATCTCCAGCCTGTACTGGCTTCCAGTAATCTGCCTGCAAGGCCTCTGTAACAATGGCTGCAGCAACTGTCTTTCCTACATCTGTAGAAATCCCCGTAATGAAATATGTAGCTTGTTTATCTTTCATCCTATATTCTTTTGTAGTTCAACAAAGCTCTTTAATGACTGAGCTTGTTTTGTGCTATAATTGGCTTTTTATTAATTCTAGAAGTTCAGTAACTTCATCTTTACTGTTATATGCGTGCAAACAAATACGCAGGCGCTCTTGACCTTGAGGCACTGTGGGCGATAAAATAGGCTTGACGTTAAAGTTGTTTTCTTTTAGCTTTCGCGAAAGCGTCTTTACCGCATCATTACCACGTATCACACCACAATGTATGGCAGATTCACTCTCTATAAAGAGCTTATCTAGAGCTAGTCTTTGTACTTCGGCCTTAAAATGATTTATAAGTTTGCGCAAGTTCACAACCTCTCGCGCATCCTCATTTGTAGGTTCTAACAATTGGTTATAAGCACTTAATATAATCGCAAGTGAATGTGGAGGCAGCCCAGTGGTATAAATAAAAGAGCGTGCAAAATTTACCAGATAGCTCCTCAAAGCCTCACTACCTAAAATCGCGGCTCCGTGTGCGCCCATCCCTTTACCAAAGGTGACAATGCGTGCAAAAACTCTATCTTCTAGATGTAGTTCTTGTACGAGTCCTGCGCCTTGAGGTCCCAGCACAGCGGTTGCGTGCGCTTCATCTATAATGAGGTGTATGCCATTTTTTATACAGATTTCTGCAATAGCAAGAAGGTCTGGCGTATCACCATCCATAGAAAAAACAGACTCGGTCACAAGGTATAGTTCGATGGCACCTTCTTGATCATCTAGGTGATGCATCTCTCGCAACCTAGAGACCAGCTTTTTTATACTGGCGATATCGTTATGCTTAAACTTATAGCCTCTAGCTGGACTCATCTGTATACCATCTCGTATACTAGCGTGTATATACTCATCGTAGAGTATAAGATCTCCGCGCTGTGGCACACTCTGAAAGAAGCCCACGTTTGCATCATACCCACTATTAAAAACAAGTGCGGTCTCAGCTTTGTGAAAATCTGCTAGCATCTCCTCCGTGCGAGCATATAGCTTGTGATTACCAGACAGCAATCTGCTCCCTGTGGCTCCATTTGCACTAAGCTGCTCTTCTTGCAATATAGCCTGAGTGCGTGCTGTAATTTTCTGGGCGATGCTACTATTACTAGAAAACCCTAAATAATCGTTTGACGAGAAGTCAACGAGATTTGCTGGAGGCGTGAGCACTCGTAGTGCTTGCGTAGCTTTTCGAGCATCTAGTTTTTTCTGTAATTTTTTTGGTAACATATGGTAAAGATACTTCACCAATGTGACATTTTGTAGGGATAGAAGTGCCGTTAGTTTCTTACTTTTAAAATCTAAACTTTCCTTTATGAGATTACTTCTTATTGCATTGCTCTTAAGCTCCTTTTGTATCGCTCAAACTAATGAGTATAGCATCTCCTTTGAGAATGCTGTACATCACGAAGCCAGCATTGCTATCACCTTTCCAGAACTTAAACAGAAGACCGTTACCGTACGTATGAGTAGATCATCACCGGGACGTTATGCTATACACGAGTTTGCAAAAAATGTATTTGACTTTAAAGCAACAAATAGTAAAGGAGAAATACTACAGGCTACCAGACCAGATCCATACTCTTGGGAAATTAAAAATCACGATGGAGAAATAAACGTATCCTACACACTCTTTGCAAATAGGGCAGATGGTACGTACTCACAAATAGATGAGTCACACGCACACCTCAATATGCCTGCTACATTTATGTTTATGGAGGGAGAAGAGCATCGCCCTATCAAGATAGACTTTAATGTAAGAAGAGACTTAAACTGGAAAGTTGCTAGCCAACTCAAAAAAGTCTCACAAACAACATTTACAGCACCAGATTTACAATACTTTTTTGACAGCCCTACAGAGGTAAGTGATTACCAGTTGCGAGAGTTTATGGTAGATGGTAAAAACATACGCTTTGCATTGCATAGTGATGACAGTGCAGAAGATTTTGACGCCTATTGGAAAAAGGTAAAAGCCATTGTTCTTGCACAAAAAGAAGTGTTTGGAGAGTTGCCTGCCTATGATTTTGGCGAGTACACCTTTCTTGCCTGTTACGCCCCTCACGTATCTGGTGATGGAATGGAACACCGCAACAGTACGATACTTACCGATAAAGAATCACTAGCAGCTGGTGGTATGGAAGGCAATATAGGAACGGTTTCTCACGAGTTTTTTCACTCGTGGAATGTGGAGCGCATACGCCCAGCAGATCTCGAGCCCTTTGACTTTACCGCAGCAAATATGAGTGGATCCCTATGGTTTGCCGAAGGTTTTACAAGCTACTACACTAATTTAATTCTTGCTCGCGCAGGCGTTATCACCAGTGAAGATTATGTAAAAGGACTCAACCGAACGTTCAACTATGTATGGAACTCGCCTGCCCGCGATTATTTTAACCCGATTGAGATGAGCTACCAGGCACCTTTTGTAGATGCTGCAACCTCTGTAGATCCTGTAAATAGAAACAACACCTTTATCTCATACTACTCTTATGGAAGTGTGCTGGGTCTAGCGCTTGACCTCTCACTCCGCCAGCAAGGGCTTAATCTAGATGACTATTTTAAAGCGGTGTGGAATCAGTTTGGAAAAAAGGAGGTTTCATACAGTATTCAAGATCTTGAAAATGTACTCTCTGGGTATGCGGGTGACGCTTTCGCGAAAGCGTTCTTCTCTCAATACATTTATGATAGTCAGATGCCAGATTATCAAAACCTACTATCAAATGCGGGACTTACAATAACACAAGACAAAAACAAGCCTTATCTAGGACTACGTGTAAACGCCTCTGAAAGCGGATTACGTATTGCTAGCCCAACTTCAAAAGGCTCGCCTGCATATGCTGCAAAGCTTAATAAAGGAGATCTTATAACTGCAGTAGATGGAGAAGCGATAACGACTGTAGATGTCTACAATGCGCTAGTTAAAAAGCTCACTGTAGGTCAAACGATTGCAGTGACTTATAAACGTTTTGGTAGCGAGGCAACCACAAACCTAACAGTAAGCGCAGATCCTACCTACACCATCGCTACCGATGAAAACGCAGGTAAAAAAGCTCGTAAGCTCAAAAAACACTGGCTACAAGAAAAGTAAAGGCCCATCCTTGAATGTAAAATCCCTAGCACTAAAAGTAGTGCTGGGGATTTTTTATGTGTGATTTTTAAACAAAATTATTGTTTTTCAATAATTTTTATATATTTGTTATTGTAAAACGATAATAAAATGAAAACTATTTAAATAAATCTGATGAATAAACTTAAAATATTATTTGGCATAATTGCACTACTACTTTTTGGCTACACCTTAGGAATTATACAGAGTATTATTCTATTAGATAGTTATCAATTAATAGTAGATGCTAGAAAAAGTGAAATGATCTTTGGCGAATTTGATTACTTCATAGATAAGTTATTGATTATATCCATTTGTGCCGGCCTCATCATTTGCCTTAAGTGTATTTATGAAATTTTGAAGAAGGGATTTTTTACAACTATTTCTAAAAAGCATATGAAATATGCGGGTTATATCTTTTTAATTGTTGGAACTATTTCTGCCATTCTTGACAGCATACGGTTCTTTGCTGGTAACCTAAGAGGAATACTACTAAACAATATTTTAATAGGATTGCTAGTAGGACTACTTGGCTTCATAGTCCTTATCATAGCAGATATGGCTCGAACGGGCTACCAACTCAAATCTGAAAATGATTTAACCATATAATAATACTTATGACAAAAACTTTGAAATATCATCTCCGTAGTCTATCTATAATTGTTATTATAGCAATGATCTACACAACTCTAAAAACTGTCGCAATTTTAGTGATATCCTTGACGCTTCCTTCAAGCCAACTCGTCAAATTTACTGACGTGATTAAAAGTGAATTCTTTAAAAAAGGTTTTAATGATCCAGGTAATTGGACAGCAATAATTTTTATTATTTTATTTACTATTCTGAATTTATATCTTTTAAAGCTACTCCTGATATCCTATAAACTTATAAAGGAATATAAAAATGGAGAACTATTAACCGATCAAATCACTAAAAAATTGACACTTATAGGCGAAGGTTTTTTAAACTATGGCTTATCTTATGCTGCCCTCTTTATGATTATTGGTGTATTTTTTTACAATAATGTATCTTCAATTACAGATGTACTTCCTCTACTTATTGTTTGCTTCATTTTTGGAAAAATGATACTGTTGCTTGCTGCCATCTCTAAAAAAGGTGTGTTATTGAAACAAGAAAACGACCTAACCATATAATCTATGCCTATAACGATAAACTTAGACAAGGTGCTTGCAGAACGTGAGATGAAGAGCAAAGAACTCGCAGAAATCATAGGCATCACCACAGCAAACCTTTCTATACTCAAATCTGGTAAGGCAAAGGCAGTGCGCTTCTCTACGCTTGAGGCTATCTGTAAGGCCTTAGATTGTCAACCTGGCGATATACTGGAGTATTCTACATAAAAAGCTCTTATAGCTATTTCCAAAACAATAAAAAAGCCCAAATTCTCATAAGAATTTGGGCTTTTAATAATGTATGTTAATGCGCTTTAATCTGCTAGCACAATCACTTTATTGTTGTTCATCTCTACAGTACCACTAGCAATTACAAGTGACCACTTACCGTCTGGTGTTTTGGTAAATTTACCTTCTTGACCATCGGCTATAGTAGGATTTCCTTCAAATTTTACAGTACCTGCTACTAGTAAAGAAACAGTTGCTGCGTGATTATCTAACATTTGGTATTCACCATTAACACCTGGTACGGTAACCGATGATACTTCACCGCTTACTAAAGATGCCTCTGGAGTTACAATTTCTAAATGCATAGTTTATAATTTATAGTACGCTTTCGCGAAAGCGTAATTAAAAATCTCTTAAGCCTCTTGAAGCATTTTTTCTCCTGCTTCGATTGCCTCTTCGATAGTTCCTTTAAGGTTAAATGCTGCTTCTGGAAGGTGATCTAACTCTCCGTCCATAATCATATTAAATCCTTTGATAGTTTCTTTAATATCTACCAGTACTCCTGGGATACCTGTAAACTGCTCTGCTACGTGGAATGGCTGAGAAAGGAAACGTTGTACACGACGTGCACGTCCTACTGCCATTTTATCTTCTTCAGATAATTCTTCCATACCTAAGATGGCAATAATATCTTGAAGTTCTTTATAACGCTGTAAAAGCTCTTTTACGTTTTGTGCACACTCATAGTGCTCATTACCTAAGATATCTGCAGTAAGGATACGTGATGTAGAGTCTAGTGGATCTACCGCTGGGTAAATACCAAGCTCTGCAATCTTACGTGAAAGTACTGTAGTTGCATCAAGGTGAGCAAAGGTTGTTGCTGGTGCTGGATCGGTAAGGTCATCTGCAGGTACGTAAACCGCTTGTACAGATGTAATAGATCCTCTCTTTGTAGAAGTAATACGCTCTTGCATCGCACCCATCTCTGTTGCTAGTGTAGGCTGGTAACCTACGGCAGATGGCATACGTCCAAGAAGTGCAGATACTTCTGATCCTGCTTGAGTAAAACGGAAGATGTTATCTACGAAGAAAAGTACATCTTTTCCTTGTCCTTCTCCTGCTCCATCACGGAAATACTCAGCTATAGTAAGTCCAGAAAGTGCCACACGTGCACGTGCTCCTGGTGGTTCATTCATTTGTCCGAATACGAAAGTTGCTTTTGAGTCTCTCATCGCAGTTTTATCTACTTTAGAAAGATCCCATCCACCTTCTTCCATAGAGTGCATAAAGTCATCTCCGTATTTGATAATACCAGACTCAAGCATCTCTCTTAAAAGGTCATTTCCTTCACGTGTACGCTCTCCTACTCCTGCAAATACAGAAAGACCACCGTGACCTTTTGCAATATTATTAATCAACTCCTGGATAAGTACTGTTTTACCTACTCCTGCTCCTCCAAATAATCCAATCTTACCTCCTTTTGCATAAGGCTCAATAAGGTCAATTACTTTAATACCTGTAAAAAGTACTTCTGTAGATGTTGACAGGTCTTCAAATTTTGGTGCGCTACGGTGTATAGGTAAACCTGCATCTCCAGTTTTAGGAAGATCATCCATACCATCAATAGCATCACCTATTACATTAAATAGACGACCATAAATATCTGCCCCAATAGGCATTTGTATAGCAGATCCTGTTGCAACAGCATCCACCCCACGGCTTAATCCGTCTGTAGAGTCCATTGAGATTGTACGTACTGTATTCTCTCCAATGTGTGACTGTACTTCAAGAACTAATTTTGTTCCGTTTGAGTTTGTAACTTCTAGTGAATCGTAAATTTTAGGTAACTCAGTTCCGCTCTCAAAAGCGACATCTACTACTGGGCCTATAATTTGTGCAACTTTACCTGTAACTTGTGACATTAGTCTCTATATTAATGTTTAGCAAAATAATAGCGAAAAACTTGTCGTTTTTCGTCGTGCAAAGATACTGTTTAATTTTTTATGCAAAAGTGTAAAGTGTAAGTTTTTGAAGTGCTTTTTTTAGTGATGATTACGCTTTCGCGAAAGCGTACTAAAAACTAGGGGTTACGGTTATTACCCGTGATAATTTCTATGACAAAAACTTTTGAGCCCGGCCAAAAAGTAACGCATAAAAAAAGGATATTTTAAACTTGAGTTTAAAATATCCTTCTAAAAAATTCTAATTGTTTACTACCTACTCTACCGTAACAGACTTTGCAAGGTTACGTGGCTGGTCTACGTTTTTATCAAGCATCAAAGCGATGTGATAAGACAGTAATTGCAGCGGTATGGTTGCAAGTATAGGTGTGAGTGGCTCAAGTGTTTCTGGTATTTCGATAATGTGATCTGCAAGGCGTTTTACCTCTGTATCACCTTCTGTAACAATACCTATTATTTTACCACTACGTGCTTTAATCTCTTCAATATTACTTACCACTTTCTCATAATGGCCTTTTCTCATAGCGATTACAAAAACTGGCATCATTTCATCAATAAGAGCGATAGGCCCGTGCTTCATCTCTGCTGCTGGGTATCCCTCTGCGTGTATGTATGAGATTTCTTTAAGCTTTAATGCTCCTTCTAGCGCTACTGGGAAGTTGTATCCACGACCTAGGTAAAGTGCATTAGGTGCATCTTTATATTGTGCTGCTACAAGCTCTGCTTGATCATTACACTTAAGAGCTTTCTCTACCTTTCCAGGTATTCTCTCTAGTTCTTGAAGGTAACTTCTAAACTCTGACTCTGCCATCTTACCTGTAGCTTGCGCTAGCCTAAGTGCGATAAGCGTAAGTATGGTAATCTGTGTTGTAAATGCCTTTGTAGATGCAACCCCAATTTCTGGACCTGCGTGTGTATAAGCCCCAGCATCTGTAATTCTAGATATAGATGAACCTACTACGTTACAAATTCCAAATACAAATGCTCCTTGTTTTTTGGCAAGTTTAATAGCCGCCATTGTATCTGCTGTTTCACCACTTTGTGAGATAGCAATTACCACATCATCTTTAAAGACAACCGGGTTACGATATCTAAACTCTGAAGCATACTCAACCTCTACAGGAACGCGAGCAAATTCTTCAAAAATATACTCCGCCACAAGACCTGCGTGCCAAGAAGTACCACAGGCAATAATGATAATACGACGAGCGTTTTTAAACTTCTCGATATTATCATCAATACCTGCCATTTTAATTATACCTTCTTTTACAAGCATACGCCCACGGAAGGTATCTTTAATAGCTTGAGGCTGCTCATAAATTTCCTTAAGCATAAAGTGATCATAACCACCTTTTTCTATTTGCTCAAGATTAAGCTGAAGCTCCTCTATATACGGATCAACTAAAGAGTCATCTTTAATCTTACGTACTTTTAATTTTTTATGATTGCGTATTACCGCCATCTCACCATCTTTAAGATAGATGGTTTTCTTTGTATACTCAATAAAAGGAGTCGCATCTGATGCAATAAAAAACTCATCTTCTCCCACACCAATCGCAAGCGGACTTCCTAATCTTGCCACAACAATCTCGTCTGGCTTCGTCTTATCAAAAACTGCAATTGCATAGGCACCTATAGTTTGATTAAGTGCTATTTGCACAGCCTTACCAAGCTTTACACCTTCGTTTTTCTTGACATCCTCTATTAAGTTAACAAGAACTTCTGTATCAGTATCAGACTCAAAAGTATAGCCACGCTTAATAAGCTCTTGACGTAGTGGGTCGTAATTTTCAATAATACCATTATGGATTATTACTAAATCTCCAGAATTTGAAAAGTGAGGGTGGGAGTTAACATCGTTAGGCACTCCGTGAGTGGCCCATCTTGTATGACCTATTCCTATACCACCAGTTGTAGTAATATCTGCTTCGAGCTTAGCTCGTAAGTCTGCGACTTTCCCTTTTGTTTTAGAAAACTTCACATCCGTTCCGTCATATAATGCTATACCTGCACTATCATAACCCCTGTACTCAAGCCTTTCTAAACCTTGAACAACTACAGGATAAGCTTCTCTATGACCTATGTAACCTACAATTCCGCACATATGTGATTTTATTTTTTAAAGTCCTAATGCTATACCACAAGGGCTAGTAGGATCAATTTCTTCTGTTATTGTGTAATACAATCTCAATTTTAATTTCTTTTCTTCATCAGAACTTGCACTTCCATGTAATATAGTCCCCTCCGGTGAAATCACTCCAGAGAATGGAACTCGCTGTCCATCTTGGACACCTCCCGTACCACCGATAAGCGCAGTGTTATCAATTGTTACATTTTGTGAGACAGATAAAGCTAATCTTACATTTGTGGAGTCATTCTTAATAATATTGTTGATGTGCTGTGTAAGTCGTATTCTATAACTAACACCGTTACTTGAAAGATCACCATCAACCTCTCTAGAAAGCCTACCTAAGTGGTTTGTTCTCGTATTTACAGCCCCACCCTCTCCTGTTGAGTTATCTATAAGAGCATCTAGCAACGTAGCATTATTATCATAGTCATAAATAAATAATCGCTCAGGCTCTAGCTCACCACTACTCCCAGCATTTAATTCATCTTGCTGAACGTAAAATTGCAAATTGGCTTCATTTACAATAATATTACACGCTCTTAAAGCCTCTAACTGATCTGCAACACCGTTATCGTCCTCATCTGCACCAAATAAATCAATTAAGGCAATACTACCATCCCCACCTTTTACATATAAATTTTCTTCACCGTCAACAATGTTTTGAGACTCATTAAAACTCGTAGACCCTATAGGGCTCTGACTAAAATCATTTTCATATGCGATTGCACGTACACCAGAAGATCTTAAGGATATATTTCCCGTTCCGGTTGATACTACTTCTCCAGAATCATCTATAGTAGAGTCCTCATTAGTAAAAGAATAATATATAGTTACATTTAAGTTTGCCACATCAAATAGGATAGCACTTCCCTTATCATCAATAGCTTCTGCTTTTAAATATAAACCTCTAAAATAATCGTTAACCGTATTTTGATTTAACAAAGTACCTTGACCTTCTTGGTCTATGATTGCTTGTTTCCAATAATCTAAGACAGCCGCATCGTCAGCATTTCCGCTTGTGTATGAAAGTCTAATTCTTGGACTCAATCTATCAATCTCATTAGTTCCATCTGGATCACCAGCATCGTCAAGATTTGGCGTAGTTAATACGATTTCGCTATCATCTAGAACAAAACCTTCTGCTTGCGTTCCATCAGGCAGCGAATCACGCACTTCAAATAGCAAATCTCCTTCTACTCCTTGAAATTCAGAAATCTCATTAGAATAATAAATTGCTGAGCTTTCAAAATCTTCGGCTGGATCTAAACTATTTAAAAAGAAATTTGATCTGTAAACAGACAATTTCATTTGACCTGGAGTGTTCCCAAAAATAGAGTCTAATGAATACGTAGAATTTCCATCTGTATCAGTTTCTTCTAATGTAGAATAATATGGAAGTGAAAAAACAACAGAATCAATTTCAGTATCATCACCAAAATCTGGATCATTACTAGACAGAGAAACCTGTGTTAGTAATGAACTCGTTGTCGATCCATAAGTAGGGTCTTTATAAAAACCAATAACTCCCACTGATGTACCACTAGTTTGCACCCCATTAAAACCTGAAGCATCAGCATAATTACGACTGTAAGCTGCAATTTTTAAATCTTGAGCAAGCTCTGTATCAAAATTAACCTCTCCTACAATACTTGTTCCAATAGAACCAAAATCGTCCTCACAGGAAATAATCAACAGCGCAAGCCCCATAACCATGGCTGCTTGCTTAAGCATTTTATTCAATCTCATAATTAGTCTATTCTTCTAAAACTTGAGTAGTGTAAAAATCTTCGTAAGCCTGAGGGAATTCCTCTTTCTTCTTATACGGCAAAACAGGAATTTTGGTCGTATTAAGAATTTTCATCAAGTCCTCATTTAATTCTTGAGAACCTACTATTGCAGCATCACTATTCTTGATAGTAACTTTCATAAGGTTTTCGTAAGTAGGATTTTCTAACTCTTGTATAGACTCTGGATCAATACCATCAAAAGCTACTTTATTAAGAAGCTCTTCATTTAAAGCCCCTTCAAAACCTTGGTTGTAAATAGAAGTTACAATTTTACTTTGCGCAAATAAAGGCTCACTCGCATAGTAATGCTTTAAGTATAGAGGCAATAGAGATGCTAGCCACCCTTGAACGTGTATAATATCTGGAGCCCAGTTTAATTTCTTTACCGTCTCCACAACTCCTTTTGCAAAGAAAATGGCGCGCTCATCATTATCAGGGAAAAGATTTCCCTCTTCATCTGTAAAAGTCGCTTTACGCTTAAAATACTCTTCGTTATCTATAAAGTACACTTGAATACGCTCCTTCGGTATAGAGGCGACCTTAATTATAAGAGGCATATCAAAATCATTGATAACCAAGTTCATTCCAGATAATCTAATTACTTCGTGTAGTTGATGTCTACGCTCATTAATATTACCATAACGTGGCATAAAAATGCGTATTTGCCCACCCTTGGAATTAACCATTTGAGGGGCTTCAAACGACATAGAGGCAATCTCGGTCTCTGGGAGGTATGGAATCACTTCAGATGACACGTACAATATCCTCTTATCTTTCATATATGTAAAAATTAGGTTGTTAATCTATTCAAAAAACACGCAAAAGTACAAATTTTTACGCACTTAGTCTTAATATTAGTAAGTTTGCATCCCGTTAAAATTTTAATAAAGTGCAAGCAATAACAGCTCATAAACAGATTTCTAAGATCGTCCATCAAGCAAAAAGCAATGGCAAATCCGTAGGTTTTGTCCCTACAATGGGCGCCCTACATCATGGACATGCATCACTTATTGATTATGCACTCAAAGATTGTGCCCTAATTGTAGTAAGCATTTTTGTTAATCCTACACAATTCAATAACGCCTCAGATTTAGACAAGTATCCTCGCACTCTCGATAAAGATCTAGACTTTCTAGCCCATTATGGAGATAAAGTGGTGGTCTATGCACCAACAGCTACAGAGGTTTATGGTAATAAAGTCTCCTCTACCCCTTATAATTTTGGAGCCATAGAAAAGGTTATGGAGGGAGAGCACAGGCCAGGACATTTTGATGGTGTAGGCACTGTTTTAAATCTGCTTTTTAGACAAATAAATCCGGACAAAGCATATTTTGGAGAGAAAGATTATCAACAACTTGCTATTGTACGCAAGCTAGTAGAAAAAGAAAAACTACCTCTAGAAATTATAGGCTGCCCTATTCACAGACAAGAAGACGGCCTTGCCATGAGCAGTCGTAATGCACGACTTACTGAGAACCAACTTGCTATTGCACCTTTTATTTATGAGGTACTCCAGTATGTGAAGAATAATTTTGACACACACTCTGCGCTACAATTGAGAAAGTATGTTTCAGCGGCTTTTGAGAAAAAAGAAGGCCTCGACCTTGAATACTTTGAGATTGCAAATATTAAAAATTTAAGTACGCTTTCGCGAAAGCGTAAAAATGAACAATACCGAGCTTTTCTTGCCGTTTATGCTGGTGAGATTAGACTCATAGATAATATAGCCCTAAATTAAACTTATTATTACCTTTGTACTATGCTAGTAAATGTTGTAAAATCAAAAATACACCGCGTTAAAGTAACGGGTGCCGAGTTACATTATATTGGAAGTATTACCATTGATGAAGACTTGATGGACGCTTCAAATATAATTGAAGGAGAACGTGTACAAATTGTAAACGTAACAAACGGAGAGCGTCTTGAGACGTATGCAATCCCTGGACCAAGAAATAGTGGAGAAATTACCTTAAACGGTGCTGCTGCTCGTAAAGTTGCAAAAGGAGATACGCTTATCTTAATTGTATATGCTTTTATGGAAGTAGAAGAAGCAAAAAAGTTTAAGCCTACTTTATGCTTCCCTAATGAAGAAACAAACTTGCTCAACTAACGTTGATAAATAACAAACATAAAAGTCTCGCACTTAAAATTATACTCCCACTTGTGGGAGTTTTTTTGGTTTGGTACCAACTTAGTAAAATGACTGCGGTAGAGCGCAGCGATATGTGGGAAGCGATAAAAATGGTAAATCCTCTATGGATTGTTATCTCGCTGCTATTTGGTTTATTTAGTCATTTTTCTCGAGCTTACCGCTGGAAATACTTACTAGAACCTTTAGGGTACAAGCCTAAGTTCATCACAAGCTTTATGGCTATTATGATTGGCTATTTTGCAAATACATTTATTATTAGATCAGGCGAGGTTTTAAGAGGAATGAGTCTTTCAAAAACAGATAATATTCCTTTTGAAAAAGCCTTTGGAACTATTGTAGCAGAGCGCATTGCAGATCTCATTGTACTGCTACTCATCATGACTACAGCTGTAATATTACAATCTACAGCGCTCGTAGCTTATTTTCAAGAGAATGCAAATCCCACTGGTTTTATCATACTCCTTGCTGTAGGCCTTACTGCAGGAGTTTTTGGTTTGCGATTACTTAAAAAGTCTTCACATCCTTTTATTCAGAAAATTAGAAACTTTGGACTCGGACTTCTTGATGGGGTAAAAAGTATTCTAAATATGCAGCATAACACTGCATTTATACTACACACCTTATTTATATGGGGTATGTATATAGGTATGTTTTGGATCATGAAATATACGGTACCTGGCACTGCAGAGGCTCCACTAGGGGTTATTCTAGCTTCCTTTGTAATAGGTGCATTTGCAATGAGTGCTACAAATGCAGGAATGGGATTATATCCCATAGCTATGGCTGCAATATTTACTTTTTTTGGATACGAAGATGGCGCAACCTTTGGCTGGCTCCTTTGGGGAACCCAAACTATTTTTAATGTAATCATAGGCGGCATTTGCGCACTTATCTTACTGCTTATTAAAAGACGGTAATTTTTCATATTTTAGGACTATCCAAATAACTAAAAAGTTATTCCCACATGAAAATAAACCTACTTACTCTAATACTCTGTGTTTACAGTGCACTAGCTTCTTCTCAAATTGACTACAAAGAGATTCAATCAGAAATTCTAGGCACATCCAGACAGCTTAAAATACAGTTACCTCGCAATTATGATGAGAATATAGAAAAATCATATCCTGTAATTGTAGTTATGGATGGCGACTACTTATTTGAGCCCGTAGCTGGTAATGTAGATTATTATAGCTATTGGGAAGAAATGCCACAAGTTATTGTAGTAGGTATTAATCAAGTAGACAGTAGAGATGATGATACATTTTATGATGATGTAAGCAACCTCCCATCTGATACTGGGGCTTCATTCTTTGAATTTTTAGGCTTAGAAGTAATGCCTTATCTCGATCAAAATTACAGGACTAGTACTTTTAGAATTGCAGTAGGTCACGACATGACCGCAAATTTTATGAATTACTATTTAATGAAAGATCCTGCCCTTTTTCAAGGATACATTTCTTTAAGTCCAGATCTCGCACCACAAATGGAAGAACGCCTTGTTGCTAGATTAGGACAAGCAAAGCAAAAAATATTCTATTACCTCACAACAGCAAGTGACGATATAAGTGTACTACGCGATCCCATTATTCAACTAGACGCTCAGATGAAACAGGTTCAAAATGAGAATGTTCAATATAATTTTGACAATTTTGACGGAGCAACGCACTACTCACTTGTGGGTCGCGCTATACCAAAGGCATTAGAAAACATGTTTTCTATATATCGCCCTATTAGCAAAAAGGAGTATAAGGAGAAGATACTACCTAGCGAGTCTCCTTATAACTACCTTATAGATAAGTATGCAACGGTAAAAACACTTTTTGGCTTAGATGATGCTATACGCATTAATGATTTTATAGCAACATCTACAGCGCTGGAGAAAAAAGGAGATTGGGAAGGTCTTGAAGAGCTTGGAAAACTTGCTCGCAAGCAATACCCACAAACTATGCTAGGGAACTACTACCTCGCACTATCACTAGAGAAGTCTGGAGAACCTAAGAAGGCAATGCGCGCATATCAAAATGCTTTTTTACTAGAAGAAGTATCATTTCTTACTAAAGATTTAATGCTAGAAAGAGCAGACCAAATCAAACAAGACTTTGGCTATTAACCACCTACAACACTTGTTTTTTTATAGCGTTTGCTTATACTTTAGTTTAGACATTATTTAAATCAAAATAATTTTAAAAGGAGGTTTGATTCTCTAATTTTGCAAGTACATTACTCATTTTATGGCCAAAATAAAAACTACCTTTTTCTGTCAAAACTGTGGCACACAGCATGCCAAATGGCAAGGCCAGTGTAATGCTTGTAAACAATGGAATACCATTGTTGAGGAGGTTGTACAAAAAGCAGACAAAAAGGATTGGAAGTCTGAAACCGCAAAGGTTTCTGGACTTACTCGCACAAGCAAACCACTTAAGATTGCCGATATTTCTACAGCTTCTGAGGCTAGAATGAATACTAAAAATGGCGAACTTAACCGTGTTCTAGGTGGTGGACTAGTACCTGGGTCTCTTACTCTTCTAGGTGGAGAACCTGGAATAGGAAAAAGTACTTTACTACTACAGATATCACTAGCGCTACCTTACAAAACACTCTACGTCTCTGGAGAGGAAAGTCAGCAGCAAATAAAAATGCGTGCTGAGCGCATTAATCCAGAAAGCGACCAGTGTTATATTCTTACAGAGACAAAGACTCAAAATATCTTTAGGCACATAGAAGAGATGCAGCCAGATATTGTAATTATAGACTCTATACAAACGCTACATTCTGATCATATAGAAAGTACCGCTGGGAGTATCTCACAAATACGTGAAACCACTTCAGAGCTGATACGATTTGCTAAGGAAACAGCAACACCTGTGATCCTTATAGGTCATATTACAAAAGATGGGAATATTGCTGGTCCAAAAATTCTTGAACACATGGTAGATACCGTTCTCCAGTTTGAAGGAGATCGCAACCACGTTTATAGAATTTTAAGAGCTCATAAAAACCGTTTTGGGAGCACTAGCGAACTAGGCATCTATGAGATGCAAGGCTCAGGATTGAGAGAAGTGAGTAATCCAAGTGAGATTCTCATTTCAAAGAATGATGAAGACTTGAGCGGGACAGCAATCGCAACCACAATGGAAGGGATGCGACCGCTTATGATAGAGATTCAAGCGCTTGTGAGTACCGCCGTCTATGGAACACCACAACGTAGCTCAACAGGATACAATGTAAAGCGACTCAATATGCTTCTCGCTGTATTAGAAAAACGAGCAGGTTTCAAACTAGGCGCAAAAGATGTTTTTCTCAACGTGACTGGAGGAATCACTGTAGATGATCCTGCTATAGATCTGGCAGTGGTAGCGGCAGTGCTATCGAGCAACGTAGATATCCCCGTAGATAAGTCCATGTGTTTTGCAGCAGAGATAGGTCTCGCAGGAGAAGTACGCCCCGTAAACCGTATTGAACAACGTATTGTAGAGGCAGAAAAACTAGGCTTTACAAGTATTGTGATTTCAAAATATTGCAAGATACCTGATACTAATTATCACATCAATGTGATTAAAGTAGCCAAAGTTCATGATGTCGTGAGACATCTTTTTGGATAAGCCACTAGATAAACGAGCATCATTTTACAGAAGTATTTAAAAACGTTCACATATCATCAATTGCGTCAATATCTGACTAATTCTTGTATGCACATGGCACCTTTTCTGCATATTGGCTGCTATGCTTAAAAAGATTCTATACGCCTTATTACTTCTTGCCATCGTAAGTTGTAATCAAATTCAAAAAGTCACAGACGCCATCACGCAACCTACGGCTCGCGAAGTTTACGCTCGTGGTTTTGAGAAAGATGATAGTATTTACAACTCTTGGAATTCCGCTTTCGCGAAAGCGTATCAAAAAAAAGTACTACCTAAAGACCACAACGCACTCTCTGGTCTTCCTTACACCACTGTAGGCACTTATTCTTCTACAAATTTGATTCCTTACCGCTATACATTCACACTCGCTGCAGGTGAGATTTTTCATGCGGAAGTTGAAAACAATGTAGACTCAACCGCCATATTCCTTGATCTTTTTACATGGAAGAATGACTCTATAATGAATTCAACGCCTAGGTTATCCAATGCTCCTAATGAGAGAAAAATCACTACCGAAATTACTGCATCCGGATTATACACACTCCTCGTACAACCTCAAATAGGCACAAGCTCATCCTTTGCGTTAAAAATATATACAATACCACAATACAACTTTCCAGTAAGTGGAGAAAGCAACAAGGCCGTTCAAAGCTTCTGGGGAGCTTCAAGAAGTGGTGGCAAGCGTAGTCATGAGGGTGTAGATATTTTCGCATCCCGAGGAACCCCCGTCGTAGCGATTACCGATGGTATTGTCTCCTCCATAGGTAATCGTGGTCTAGGAGGTAAGCAGGTGTGGTTACGTGATGGTATTTTTGGACAGTCCCTTTATTATGCGCACCTAGATAGCATTATCGCTACGACAGGACAGCGTGTGAAAATGGGAGACACTTTAGGCTTAGTAGGCAATACTGGTAATGCCAGAACGACTCCCCCACATTTACATTTTGGTATTTATAACCGCACGGGTGCTATAAACCCATATCCATATATTAAACAAACAAATTCACCTCTTATTACAGAGTCGTTATCTAGCAATCTAGGAGTTCTTAAGAGCAATGGTACGATGCGCGTATCACCTACTTCAACTTCAGAAAAAATTGGCACATTAAAGAGAAAGGACACTGTCTTGTTGCTAGAAAAAACAGGCAATTGGTTTCATGTACGTGCTCATGATAGTTTACAAGGATATCTATATAAAACGGCTATAAAGTCCATTCCATCTACATGATTTTATGTAGATAATTACGCTTTCGCGAAAGCGTGAAAAGAAAAAGGCACGCTTTACAGCGCACCTTTTTTACATACTACAATTCTATTTTATTATGGCGCAGGATTTGGTATTGCTGCGTGCACTTCGTCTATTGCTTTTAAAACCTCTTCAGATAGTGTGATATTTGCACTACCGATGTTTTCTTTAAGTTGCTCCATACTTGTAGCCCCTATAATATTACCAGTCACAAAAGGTCTATCTGTCACAAACGCAAGTGCCATTTGTGTAAGACTCAATCCATGCTCATCTGCAATCTTTTTATAACGACGTGTTGCTTCAAATGCATTGTCGCTATGGTAACGATTATAATTAGGAAATAAAGTCACACGCGCATCTTCTGGATATCCGTCTAGATATTTTCCTGTAAGCTGTCCAAAACCAAGAGGAGAATATGGTAGCAAACCTACATTCTCGCGATGTAATCCTTCTGTAAGTCCTATCTCATCTTTTCTATTGAGAAGGTTATAAGGATTTTGAACAGTGACAACCTTTGGAGCGCCTTTTCTAGCTTCCTCTACAAAACGCATCAAGCCAAAAGGAGACTCGTTAGACAGTCCTATATTTCTAATTTTTCCTTGCTTGACATAGGTGTTTAGTGATTCAAGAATCTCTGCAATGTTATCATTCCACTGCTCATCTGGATTGTGAGTGTACCCTCGTTTTCCAAAGAAATTTGTGTTACGCTCTGGCCAGTGTAATTGGTATAAATCAAGATAATCCGTCTGGAGACGTTTTAAGCTCTTATGCAATGCATCATCTATAGCTTCTTTAGAAAAACCGAGGTTATCTCTTACAGAAGCAAATGTTGGGCTAGGGCCAGTAATCTTTGAGGCAAGAACAATCTGATCTCGATTCTTATTTTTGGCTAGCCAATTTCCTATCACTTTTTCTGTTGCGCCGTACGTTTTCTCTTGAAAAGGCACGCTATACATCTCTGCAGTATCAATAAAGTTGACACCCTGAGTAAGTGCATAATCCATTTGCTCATGACCTTCGGCCTCCGTATTCTGGCGCCCCCATGTCATTGATCCCAAACAAATTTTTGAGACTTTTATATCTGTATTTGGTATTGTTGTGTATTTCATAAGTATTGGATTTGACGCAAATCATGGCGTCCGTGTACAACTATACAACTATCGTTTTATCTAATCAATATCATTAAGTAAAGCAGTCACCTCATCAAGTTTAGGCGTTAGGATTACTTCTATACGCCTATTTTTTGCTTTGTTCTCTGCAGTGTCATTTTCGGCTACGGGAGCATATTCTCCACGGCCCGCTGCTGTTAGATTCTTGGGGTCTATATCTCTGTTTGTGCGTAAAATTTCAACAATAGCTGTTGCTCTTTTTGCAGAGAGGTCCCAGTTTCCAGCTAGATTTCCGCTACCTCCGTAAGGCACATTATCTGTATGTCCCTCGATAAGCACGGCAATGTCTGGATTATCTGCTAGCACGCTACCCAGTTGCTTTACAGCCTTTGTTCCGTTTGCGCCTACGGTCCAGCTACCAGAATCAAATAAAAGTTTATTCTCAAGTGATACATATACTTTACCATCACGCTGCTCTACGGTAAGCCCTTTTCCTTCAAAGTCTGTAAGTGCCTTTGAGATAGATTCTTTAAGCGCTCTCATTGTAGCATCTTTTGCTGCAATTACACCTTCTAGCTCATCTACTCTCGCAGATCGATCTGCAAGATCTTTTTCTAACTTCTCAAGACGCGTACGTTCTGCTTCAAGAGCAGCAGTTTTTTCGGCAAGATCGTTTTGTTTTGTCTCTAGTTCGGCTAGAAGTTGTCTGTTTTTCTGAGAATTTTCGGCTATAGTCGCACTACTATTGGATTCTAGTGCGTTATAACTTGCTTGTAGTTGTTCTAGATTAGCTTTCGCGGAGGCGTACTCACCTTCTAACTCCTCTACTCTAATCATACTTGAGGCTAGATCTTTTGACACCTTATCATAAATCTCATTCCTTTTCTTGAGCTCGGCTTTTAAGTCCTTTACATTATCCTCAAGGCTACGGTTATCCTTGCGCAGCCTACTATAGCTTGCTTCAAGATCTTTAAATTTTTTTGCAGGAACACAAGAAGCAAGTGTACTTACTGCAAGCAGTATGAGAAGAGATTTTTTAAACATTGTATTCATATATTTTAAGATAATTTTAGTTCTACCATATGAGGGCAGTGGTCACTGTGCACAGCATCAGAGAGAATCACAGCTCGTTCAATATTATTTCTTAGAGGCTCGCTTACCATATTATAATCTATGCGCCATCCTTTGTTATTTGCTCGCGCATTTGCTCGATAACTCCACCAAGTATAATTGTCTGGCTCCTTGTTAAGATGACGAAAAGAGTCTATAAAACCACTGTCCATAAAATTACTTATCCACTCACGCTCTACGGGTAAAAAGCCACTCACGTTTTTATTACGCACGGGATCATGAATATCGATAGCTTCATGACAAATATTATAATCGCCACCTATCACAAGATTAGGCACATCCAGCTTGATCTCGTTTACATAATCTTGTAATAACGACATGTATTCAAGTTTATGCTCTAAACGAGCACTATTTGTACCTGAAGGTAAATACATGCTCATCACAGAAACATCATCAAAGTCTACTCTTATGTTTCTACCTTCAAAATCCATGGATTCGATTCCCGTTCCATAAACTACATTTTTAGGCGTTTTCTTCGTGAGAATAGCCACACCACTGTATCCTTTTTTTTGTGCGCTAAACCAGTAATGCTCATAACCTAGGCTTTCAAAAACTGCTGTGTCTACTTGGTCTGGCGTTGCTTTTGTCTCTTGCAATAGCACCACATCTGGATCTGTGTGTTGTAACCAGGTGGCAAAATCTTTGCGCAAAGCTGCACGGATACCGTTTACGTTATAAGAGATAATTTTCATAGTATGCTGTATTGGACTGCTAAGTTATAAATTAGGTTTTTCCACTCCTCGTAAAAAACTTATAAAGTTTACCTTTGAGTCATTGTAATATTTACCTCAGCCTAGAGTTTTACTATTGATGCGCGTATTTTACACAGTTCTTTTATTATTATGCACAAGTGCTGTTCTAGCACAACAAACGCGTACCAAAAGAATTGCAGTAAGAGACTCTGTACTTTTAGACTCTGTAAGTATAAATCCATCCTTATTTAAAATTACCACGCTACAAGGCACAACAATAGACAGTACAGCTTATAGTGTTGATTATGGAAAAAGTATCCTTACGCTTAGCGCGAAAAATGAAGCTCTTCCAGATTCTCTCATTGTAACTTACAACGTTTATCCAGATTTTCTCACGCGTGCTTACTCACAGTATGACTCTAGCCAAATTGTGACGAGTACTGGGAGCCTTAATAAGGTAATAAGCCTAGGTGAGGACAGGAGAACAAATACTGTCACTCCATTTTCTGGCCTTAACGTGAGCGGAAGTATACTGAGAGGAGTCGCTGTAGGTAATAGCCAGAACAGCACTTTAAACTCAGAGCTAGACTTACAAATAAGCGGGAAGCTAAGTGAGCGCGTTACCTTACGCGCTTCTATACAAGATGCAAATATACCCAGCCAGCAAGGCGGATACTCTCAAAACCTGGATGAGTTTGACCAGGTGTTTATCGAGCTATTTTCTGACAATTGGAATATAAGAGCTGGTGATATCAATCTAGAAAACAAGGACACCTACTTCGGCAGATTTACAAAGAAAATCCAAGGCTTATCCCTAGGTGGCACCTTGAATCACTCAGATGATAAACAAACAGACTTACATGCTTCTGGAGCTTTAGTGCGAGGTGTTTTTACACAAAGTACATTTATAGGGCAAGAAGGAAATCAAGGCCCTTATAAACTTACGGGACCTAATGGTGAGCTATTTGTACTCGTAGTCTCAGGAAGTGAGACCGTTTATGTAAATGGCATCCCGCTTACACGTGGAGAAAATGAAGATTACATTATCGATTATAATGCTGGGGAGATTCGATTTAATGCGACTTACCCCATTACTAGTGAGATGCGTATTAATGTTGCTTATCAATTTTCTGAGCGCCGTTACACGCGCTTTCTGGCGTATGGAGGAGGAAGCTTTCGCGAAAGCGATAAACTCAAAATATCTGCTCACGTATACTCAGAAAGTGATGCTAAGAACCAACCACTACAACAAAATCTCACCTCCGAACAAGTTGCTATTTTACAAGAAGCTGGAGATGATATGCAAGAAATGATTGCCCCTAGCGCAATCACAGACACCTTTGATGAAAATAAGATTCTCTACAGACAGATTATTGTAAATGGAGTCGAGGTTTTTGAATTTAGCGCTAATCCTGAAGAAGAACTATTTCAAGTACGTTTTACAAATGTAGGAGAAAACCAAGGAGACTACATTTTAAGCACAACAAATACTTTACAGCGTACTTTTGAATATGTCGCCCCTATAAACGGTATTTCGCAAGGTTCTTTTGCTCCTCAAGTACAACTTTTTGCTCCTACGGTCTTACAATTAGGCGTAGTAAATGGAAGCTACACACCTTCAGAAAAAACTACAATAAACTTTGAAGCTGCAGGAAGTAATAATGACACAAATACATTCTCTACGCTAGATGATGACGACAATAATGGTTATGCTGCACATGTAGACGTAAATCAGCTGCTTTATAAAAAGGATAGTTTATCTAGCTTTCGTGCTTTTGGAAGTTGGGATTTTATACAAGAAGATTTTAGAAGTATTGAAGGGCTTTACAATATAGAATTTAACCGAGATTGGAATGTAGAGAACTCACTAGCACAAGCTGGAGGAACCTTATTAGGAACTCAACATTTTACTACGGTAGGACTCAATTATGCTCATGCAAAACAGGGTGCAATTACCTATCAATTTCAACATCTAAATTTTCAAGATGCTTATAATGGTTACAGACACAGCTTAAATGCCTACTGGGAACTTGGCAATTTAAGAACTGCGATTAATGCAAGTACGCTTAGTACAGATGATGTACAACTCAATACAGACTTTACACGAGCAGACGTAAATGCAATTTATGGTTTCAAAAAATCATGGATAGGCGCTTCATTTAATATGGAAGACAATGTTAGAATTACAAAGAGGAATGACTCTATAACGGCAAATAGTCAGCGATTTAGTTCTTACAAAGCTTTTGCCGGTGTGGGAGACAGCACAAACATCTATATAGAAGCTGGATATAAATATCGTATAAATGATAGTGTGCGACTCAATCGTATAGCACGAGTAAATACTTCCAATACGTATTACTTAAAATCCCAATTGATAAAGAATGAGAAAACGAACATCTCGCTCTTTCTAAATTATCGTAATCTTAGCTATGAAGATCAACAAGAAGATGAAAATTCGCTCAACTCAAGACTACTTTATAATCAGCGATTTGCAAATGATATCATCCGACTTAATACTGTTTTTGAAACTAATAGCGGCACCCAACCTCAGCAAGAATTTACTTTTATTCAAGTAGACGAAGGTCAAGGAACCCATACATGGAATGATTACAACGGAGATGGCATACAAGAGCTAGATGAATTTGAGATAGCTCAGTTTCAAGATGAAGCAGATTATGTGAGAATACTTCTCCCAAACCAAGTATTTGTAAGAACTCACCAAAACAGATTAAGCCAGCAACTCACACTACAGCCTGGGCAGTGGTCAGGACTCAAGGGAATAAAAAAGTTTCTTTCCCACTTTTACAATCAGTCTAGCTATATCTTAGATAAAAGAGTATTGCGCACTGATAACAATTTTAGCCTGAACCCATTTAATGAGGATGACGATGAAATAGGCGCTACGGTCAACTTTAGAAATACATTATTTTTTAATAGAGGAAAGCAGCGTTATACTACCTCCTATTCATTTCTGTCAAATACATCTAAAATTCTTCTTTCTACAGGATTACAGGAAAGTGTAGTACAAAGTCATCAACTCAACTTTCTACACAAAGTAAAAGAGAGCTGGCTCTTTAATGCCAGAGGAGAACTAGGCTCTACCGAAAGTAGCGCAGAGAATTTTAGCTCTCGTAATTTTAGTATAGATAACTTTGGTGTTAATCCTAAGCTCTCACATCTCTTTGGCAAACAATCGAGGGTCTCACTGTTTTATGAATATCAAAATAAAAACAACACGACTGGAGAGCAAGAACAACTTGACCAACAGAATCTTGGTATCTCATTTGCACTAGCAGATTTAGAAAAAGTATCATTAACTGGGGAGTTTAAGTATATCAATAACGATTTTCGCGGAAGCGCATTTAGTCCAGTTGCATATCAGATTCTAGAAGGGCTACAACCAGGAACAAACTTTACTTGGAATGCAATTGCACAGAAGAGGATAACTAAATTTTTAGATTTGAACGTCTCTTATTTTGGTCGTAAAAGTGAAGAAACACGAACTATCCATACAGGTAACATTCAGATTAAGGCTTTCTTCTAAATTTTAACGACCTTTAAGGAAACAAAAACTACCTAAATATGAAAACAAGATTATACATTACAGGTATGTCTCTAGTGGGAATCATGGCTTTTTCTTGCTGTGGGCAAAAGCCGGTTGCTATAGAAGACACTAAAACAGCACTTATGGATTTTGACACTAAAGGATACACTTCGGGAACTATTGTACAGTCTAAAGCAGAAGGCGATTGCGAGTGGACAATTAAGCTTGAAGATGGCCGTCATCTAGACCCTATGACTATCGATAAAGACTTTATGCAGAATGGCGCCACTGTTTGGTTTAAGTACACTCCACAACGTCGCATGAGTAGATGCGATAAAGCTAGCCCTGTAGGGATTACAGAAATGAAGATGAACATGTAGATTGAGAATGTACTTACCTTTTCTACAAAAAGAAAGCTCAACAAGAAATTCCCTGTTGAGCTTTTTTTATTTAATGGATACTTACAGCTTATGTCTTAGCCGTATTGATTATTTATCTAACGACTATCTTCTCTACTAATTTAGACCCACCGTCTATATCTGTAAACTGAACGATATAAACGCCAGCTGCAACATATGACATGTCTAAATCATATGTATAACCATTACCTTTTTTATCAAGATTATTGTGGGCAAGTCTTTGTCCAAGAGTATTAAAAACAGAAATGGCAGCTCTTCCCTCAAATGGTGTATTCACATTTATAGCAAAGTATTTATTATCTGTGCTAGTTATATTTAAAGAAGTTTCTAAAAACACGTTATTCTCTACCGCGAGTACTTCTGGGGTAAATGTTGCCGTATAATCATTAGTTCTTCCATATTGAAGATCCTCACAAGGATTATTAACATCACCAGCACCACTTTCATCTTCTCCTCTCACACGCATAGTCAATGGCCCTGCAGTAAGCTGTGCCATATCAAAACTTGTAACGTCAATTGAAAATGCAAAATCAGTATCTGCCGTTGGAACTTGTCCAGAAGAAACAAGCTCGTCTTCGCTAAAGGTTGCATCATCATTTATATCAATCCAAATTGCAAATGCAGAGTCCGTAAAGCCAACTTGCAGAATTCCAGATAATGACTCTGGACTGTCAAATGCAAATTCAATCCCTGAATCATCACTATATCCTGTAGACGTACAATTTGTTACTAATGCATTTTGATTTGCTAATGTAATGGTAGTCACTCCGTCACCAAAGCCTTCACAATCTCCATCGGGTTGACATGCTAGTCCCACAGTATTTGTTGCTACACACACCAATGAATCATTATCAACATTGCTATCATTACTCAACAAAGTAGATACATCAAGTGTATAGTTACCTGGCTCAGAAAGGTCTGCACCTTGAGCAAACGTAAATTCGGCACTTAGCCCTGGCTCTATAGTTCCTGTAAAAGTTTCTACTACTGCTGCTCCACCATTTACGGTGTATTGCACAGTTGGATTTGTGATTGCATTTGATCCGTAATTTCTTATAGTTACAATAATATCCTCATCACCTGTGTATTCTCCTTCTCCTACAGGAGTTACAATACTAAAAACACTAAGGTCATCTGGCTGGGCTGCGTCTAGTGTAAAATTAGCAACCACATCTCTACGCGTTGGATCGAACTGCTCTGTAATAAACCAAAACGACTCGTTCTCTGGATCAAGAGTTAAGTGCACATAATCCGCAAATCTATCACTAGGAGACGCTGCTGTACTTCTAAAAAGTTCTTGTTCATATACTGTCATTACTCCTAATGGATCCCCATCAAAACGACCAGTATAATTCATTGCTATACGATCTTCATCTGATGATGAAATGTAGCCTAAAGCAATATTTCCTTGAGAATCCATCGCCATACTTCCTTGATATGCGTTACGCTTTCCTGGAGTGACATAAGTACCTTCTTGATATATAGACCATGGTTGCCCATCTCCATCTTGTCTTAGCTCATACCATCTTATTCCTGCCTTTTCTCCTGGGTCTAACACATCAACTACAAAATTCATTACAACTGTATTGTAGGTAGGAAAACGTCTATATTGTACTTGGTTCATCATCGTAGCTTGCAATGCATCTACATCTGGACCTCCACCTCCTTGTGGAATATTTGAGAATGATCCTCCATCAAAAACACTTACAAAATCTGCTGTTGTGATTTCTTGAGCCAGTTCTATACTTGCATTTGCAGCATCTGCCCAATCTATAGTAGCTTCCCATACTTTAAGATGGTCATCATCGACTCCTCCCCATGCGTCATCTTGAAGATAAACTACAGGAACTGGAGTACCTGCTGGAGCGCTCTCATCTCCCGTAGTATGAAATCCTTGTGGGCTATAAAAACCATTTCTTTCAATTCCAGGAAGTCCAAAAGCTACAAACTGAGCCGCTTCATCGTTTAACATTTTATTACGCTCGAGTAGGAAAACTTGCTCTGTAGTTGAGTTTATATTTGCCGTAACTACGTAAGATTCACCAAATACAGAAAATTTTGTGTAATCAGGGAAAGCTCCTGCATTAAATTGTGCTTCATAAATATACCATGGGTCATTCACAGGATCGGGACCCGCAGATATTGCTACATCAAATCCATTACCTCCAGGCGCTCCTCCATTACGGAATTCTGTAATAACGTACCTTCCTCTAGGTATGCCTGCACCATTATCTACGTTTGCATCAAAGAAAACAATTGGATCTCCCGTTGAATTTCCAGGAAACAAAGTGCTTAAATCCATTTCTGGAGTAGCATCTGTTCCGTCCTTATTGAATATTTTGAAACCTACATTCCATGCAGCTATATAGTGGTTAGGTCCCGCCGCACCTGTAGGGTCAGAAGGTGTAAAAGAAGATACATCTGCTACAAATGTAGTGAGAGGTGATCTTGTTTGTGTCATGCTAACCTCTTGACTACGTTGTGCGTTTACGAGAGGATCATTACCTACAGAACCCTTACCTGGAACAACATTTGGAGATCCTATGCCCTTGGCACGACCTAATTTTGGTGTATCATCTGCATATATAAGTGTCCCTGCTTTAATTTGATCTGCAATACTAGGTATTACAACAGGAGCAGAAAGTAGCCCACTTTTACTGGCTCTATTAGTTTGCTGAGCAGACACCCCGAAGCTAAAGGCTAAGAAAGCTGCGACCAGCAGTGAGTAGATTTGTTTCATAATGTAGTTTTTTAGTGGTTTGCTTGTTAAAAAGATATTAAAAATACAAAAATCTCAACCTAAAGCATAAAAAAACACCCATGAAATGGGTGTTTATAACAATTATCGACAATTAGCTTTAAGCTATCCAATGTCTAAAATTCACTTTCTTATTGAGAATATCAGGTAAATCTGTGATTAAAACACGTTGTTGCTCCATTGTATCTCTATCTCTTACTGTAACCATATTGTCTTCTAGTGTATCATGATCAACGGTGATACAAAGTGGAGTTCCAGCCGCATCTTGACGTCTATAACGACGACCTACTGCATCCTTCTCATCATATGCTACACGATAATCGTATTTTAAATCATCGATGATCTTTTGTGCTACTTCTGGGAGCCCATCTTTTTTAACTAGTGGTAAAATAGCTGCTTTTACAGGAGCTAAAATTGCTGGTAATTTCAATACTACTCTTGAAGTTCCGTTTTCTAATTCTTCATCTTGAAGTGAAGCAGAAAATACTGCTAGAAACATTCTATCTAGCCCTATTGATGTTTCTACCACATAAGGCACATAACTCTCATTAAGCTCTGGGTCAAAAAATTGCAATTTCTTTCCAGAATGCTCTTCATGTGCTTTAAGATCGAAGTCTGTTCTAGAATGTATACCCTCAAGCTCCTTAAAGCCAAATGGAAAGTTGAATTCTATATCTGTTGCTGCGTTTGCATAGTGCGCAAGCTTCTCATGGTCGTGAAAACGGTAATTCTCTTCTCCAAGTCCTAACGATTTATGCCATTTTAAACGAGTTTCTTTCCAGTGCTCGTACCACTTCATTTCTTCTCCTGGACGCACAAAAAATTGCATTTCCATTTGTTCAAATTCTCGCATACGAAATATAAACTGACGTGCAACAATCTCGTTTCTAAATGCTTTACCTGTTTGTGCAATTCCAAAAGGAATTTTCATACGCCCTGTTTTCTGGACGTTTAAATAGTTTACAAAAATACCTTGCGCAGTTTCTGGACGTAAGTACAAATCTGTTGCCGTCTCTGCAGAGGCTCCTAGCTTTGTTCCAAACATCAAGTTAAACTGGCGCACATCTGTCCAGTTTTTTGATCCAGACTCAGGACATCCTATTCCCAGCTCTTCTATAAGTGCTTTTACTGCTGGCAAATCTTCTTCGGTTAGATATTGTGCAAGTCTTGCGGTAGCGCTTTTTTGCTTCTCACGATATCCCATAACTCTAGGATTTGTCGCTTCATATTGCGCTCTATCAAAGCTTTCTCCAAAACGTTTTGCAGCCTTAGCTATTTCCTTTTCGGCTTTTTGATTGAGCTTTTCTGCATAGTCTTCAACGAGTACATCTGCACGGTAACGCTTTTTTGAATCTTTATTATCTATAAGCGGATCAGAAAATGCATCCACGTGACCAGACGCTTTCCATGTAGTAGGATGCATAAATATTGCAGCATCTAGACCTACAATATTTTGGTTCATCTGCACCATGCTTTTCCACCAATAGTCGCGTATATTTTTCTTAAGCTCAACGCCGTTTTGACCGTAGTCATAGACAGCACTTAGGCCATCATAAATCTCACTACTACCAAAGATGTAGCCGTATTCCTTTGCGTGAGATATTACTTTTTTAAAATGATCGTCTTGTTGAGCCATAAGTTGTAGATTAATTATTCAATTTATTAAAATTGATGAGGTATAAAGTTACGCTTTCGCGAAAGCGTGAAAACCTCTCAAACCAATAAAATAAAATTATTTGTTTTCGTTTGTAACAAGCTGTAAAAATAGCAATCCATTAGAAATAACGGAAATTGCAATTACCCTATTTTAAAGAAAGAATGGTAGAGAGTAGCATGGAGCCTTCGTGGTAGACGTTTATTGTATAATCACCACCTTCCATCTGTTGTACAGGTAACACAAGCTCGCAAATGGTATAGGCAGTTTTATTAAATGCAATCGTAGTCTTTGTATTGTATCGCACGACAGAGCCGTCTTCAAACTTCTCGTTGCGTTCTACACCAATCATACGGCCTTGACTATTGACCACTTGCACGTAAAAAGATTTATTTTCTGCCTCTGCAAGTTGGTTATCATTTACGGTAAAACACACCTGCATCATCTCAACACGACTGGCTCTAGAAGTCATAAAAAACTTGCCACTATTGCGCTGGATCACTCCTCTTGCTGCGAGATTACTTACTGTAAGGCGTGCTCCTTGTGTAAGTCTCTCCGCTAGATCTCTATTAGATTTTTGTATACTGTCTTGAGATTTTGTTGCTAGGTCTAGCGCTTTTTGCGTCTCTTGTTGTAATGCCGCGAGACGTTTTGTTTCTAATTGTAAACTATCATTTGCAGTTATAAAAAACTCTCGCTCTCTGCGCAACCTTTGTATTTCCATTTGAAACTGCTGCATTTTTGACCTACTTAAGTCGTCGTCTTGTAGTGTTTCTTTAAGTTGCAGAAGTCGTGACTGAGCTTGTTTAAGAGCTCCTTTTAATGCATCCCTCTCTTTTAAAAGACTACTGTATTTTGACAACTCCTCGTCAAGTTGTGCTGTGACTCTTTCTTTGTCATTTACTAACTGTGCCTCACGTTGCTGCACTTCATTTTGAAAATTGTAGGTGTGAAATCCTAGCCCTGCAACAACTAGACAGAGCAAGATCACAAGAAATAATAAGGTGTTATTTGTACTTTTAGTACGCATAGATGTTCTTTTATTCACATAAAGGGGTTAATTTAGAAAAAAAAAGTATAAGCCATTGCTACAATCGCTCCGTTCTCTATTTTTTCCAGAAACCTGTAAATCTTGTGACAGCGAACTCATAGCTGCCGAAAATATGGTATGTACACATTGTAGGCATACGTTACCTGTTACAGATTTTCATAGGTACAACGACCCTGCAATTAAAAAAGTATTTTATGGACGCCTCAATATAGAAAATGCGACTGCATTGTTTTACTTTGAAAAAAAAGGTCCGGTCCAGGAACTCATGCACAACCTCAAATACAGAGGGCAGCATGAAATAAGCGGCTTTCTAGGAACATGGCTAGGAGAAGATCTCAAATCTCTTGACAAATACAAGTGCATAGACGCAGTAGTACCAGTGCCCATTCACCCAAAGAAGAAAAGAAAGAGAGGATACAACCAAGTGGAAGGCTTTGGACAATCGCTCGCTATAGCACTAGAAGCTCATTATGTTGATGATGTGCTTATCAAAGCAAAAAACACAAAAACTCAAGTGTTTAAAGGTCGGTTTACACGTAGTGATGAAGTACTAGATGCTTTTTCTATCGCGACTAATAGCAATCTTGAAGGCAAGCATATATTGTTGTGTGATGACATTCTAACTACTGGAGCAACTTTAGAATCTTGCGCCTTACAACTTCTTAAAATACCTAATATCAAATTAAGTATTGCTGTGATGGCAATAGCACAATAGGTATTTCGTTTTGGTTAAAATAATTGTTTCTTTGTAGTCGCATGACAGATAATCCTTGGTATCATTTTAATAGAAGACGCATAGCTATATTTATAATAGTTATGGTGAGTATGGCACTTACGCTAGTAAACTGTGCAAAACGTGGTTCTCCTACCGGAGGACCTATGGATAGCCTACCTCCAGTTTTTGTGAAGTCTACACCTCCTAACTTTACAACAAACTTTGATAGAGATGAAATTCGTATTTATTTTGATGAGTATATAAAACTCAAAGATCTTAGAAAACAGCTTATCATTTCTCCTCCTATTATCAATAGAGTAATCTCTCCACAGGGATCTGCATCAAAATATATAGAAATAAAAATCCAAGATACACTTGCTCCCAATACGACCTACGTGTTCAACTTTGGGCTTAGTATTGTAGATAATAATGAAGGAAATCCTTTTCCTTCGTTTAAGTATGTAATGTCTACTGGAGATTACATAGATAGTCTTACTGTGGCAGGAACAATTGTAGATGCAATCTTAGATAAGCCTGACAATTTTGTAACCGTAATGCTTTATGAAGCAGATAGTATATATACGGATTCTACTATCTATAATAAGCCTCCTTTATACGTTACAAATACCTTAGATAGTCTTAACACCTTTGAGCTAGACTATCTAAAACCTGGAACATATGCACTCGTAGCTTTAAAAGATGAAGATGCAAATTATACATTTCAACCTAAAAAGGATAAAGTTGCTTTTGTAGAAGATTTTATAACTGTCCCAACTGACTCGTCGTATACACTAAAATTATTTTCAGAAACACCAGCTTATAAAGCCTCCCGCCCTAAGCATACTGCCCAGGGTAAAATTGCCTTTGGCATTAGTGGGTATATAGATAGTATTTCTATAAACCTCTTGACTGATGTAGGAAACAATCACCAAAGTATTATAACAAAGAAAGGAGAAGACACATTAAACTATTGGTACAAACCACAAGTTGCACTTGACTCGCTTGTCTTTAATGTTACTGCTCCAGGTTATGATGACACCTTACAAGCTAGAATACGAAAACCCAAACTAGATTCTCTAGCCTTTTCTTCAAAATATCGTAACGCTGTGCTATTTGATAAGCCATATCGCATACTCAGCAATATTCCTATAGACACGATTAATAAATCTTTGATAACCGTTTTAAAAGACTCTGTAGAGATTCCTTTTACTTATTCTTTACAAGATAACCGAACCTCATTAGACATTGACTTTAAAAAAGAAGAGAAGACTCGATATAGTATTAAGGCGCTACCTAATGCGATTACAGACTTTTTTGGACAGCAAAATGATACTCTTTTCTATAAAGCTAACACTAAAGAATTTTCAGATTATGGAGATATAGAGCTTACGCTTAAAAACGCGGCTAATTTTCCATATATCGTACAGTTAATGAACAAAAGTGACGAGATCGTAGAAACTAAATACTCCCTTCAAGAAACTGTTTTTAACTTTAAACTTCTCAAACCAGGCCTTTATAAAATACGCCTTATTGAAGATGCCAATAATAACCGTGTTTTTGACTCAGGTAATTATTTAGAACGAACACAACCAGAAGTAATTATCAACTTCCCCGGAGAGATTGATGTGCGACCAAGTTGGTTTGCAAAGGAAACTTTTGAATTACTCTCTAGAAAAACAAAGCTTAAGGATACTATTCAAGAGTAAATCTGTCTTTATCTTCCAGAAAAGGCAATTTACTTCTTGTGTTATTAATATGCCTTTTAGTTAACGTAGTGGTCACTACGTCTTCTTGAGTATGCGCTGTGACCACCTCTTCTCCTAGCACATCATAGACTGCAGAGTGCCCTATGTATTCAAGATTATTACCATCTACTCCCACGCGATTTACTCCTAGACAATAAGACATGTTTTCTATAGCTCTAGCTTTAAGGAGTGTATCCCAGGCTGCTATTCTAGTTTTTGGCCAGTTTGCAACGTAGATAATAAGATCATAATCAAATGTATTACGCGCATACACTGGAAAACGCAAGTCATAACAAATCTGCGGAAATATCTTCCAGCCTTTATAGTTAATAAGCACCTGTTTATCACCCGCTTTATACTGCTCTCCCTCACCAGCCATATTAAATGTATGGCGTTTATTATAGCTCGTTATTTCTCCTTCTGGAGTGACAAATAAAAAACGATTGTAATAGAGACCTTCTTCAATTATAATCAAACTTCCACAGATGGCTGCTTGTGACTTAAGAGCCTGTTGCTTCATCCACTGCACAGTTTCACCATCCATGCTTTCCGCTAGAGATTGCGGACTCATAGAAAACCCCGTGGTAAACATTTCTGGCAGTACGATAAGATCGCTATCTCTGGCAACTTTTGCTATCCATGTTTCTTGATGTGCTCTATTGCGATTTGCGTCTTCCCAAAAAAGCGAAGTTTGTATAAGGCTTACTTTTAAAGTTTCTGTTTTCATAGTATAAAGATACATTTATGGTAGAACTTTCCATCTGTACTATCTTTACAATGAATACGTACCCGCTATGCAAAACACAATTGCTCAAAGAATCTATGATTTTTTAAAACAGTTTCCGCCATTTCAATTTATGGCAGAGAGTGATTTGCTAGATATTTGCAGCCAGGCTTCTGTACTTTACATAGATAAGGAGGAGGTTATTTTTAAACGTGATCAAGCCTATGGTGATCGTTTTTATATCGTTCAGCAAGGGGCTATAAAGCTTACAAGACCCTCCAAGGATGTAATTAAGGTGGTAGACATTTGTGATGAAGGCGATCTTTTTGGCCTCAAAGTTACCTCGACAGACTCTTACAGAACGACTGCTACGGCAAAGGAAGAGACAATACTCTATACGTTACCCATGGAGGAATTTTCCGCTTTCGCGAAAGCGAACAAAGCAATCTCAAACTACCTCATCGCTAGTTTTGCATCAAACATCAAAGATCCTTATACCTTACAGCAAAGCGGCTCATTACTGAATACCTATGAGCCGGAACGAAGTGCCCATTTATTAGGCCTAGAACAAGCACGATATAGCACCTCCATCATCACTTGCTCTCCAGAAACTTCCATACAAGAAGCAGCAAGATTAATGCAACAACATCGCATAGGATGTTTAGTTATTACGACAGATTCAATACCAGTAGGTGTTCTCACAAATCGAGAATTGCGTAATGCTATTGCAAATAATATCATCTCTAGTGATCACGTAGTAGGTGATGCAATGATTACTCAGGTTGTCTGCGCCGTTCCAAAAATAACCGTAGCTCAGGCGCAACTTATCCTGCTTAAGAATGGAATAAGCCACCTCATAATTACCGAAGATGGTACAGCTAGCACAAAGGTAGTAGGCGTGCTAAGCAAGCATGACATCGTGGTCGCTTACGGTAACAGCCCCGCCGAACTCGTTAAAGAAATAAAAAGAGCAAAAAAGACTAAAATGCTGCGTTTTACTTGGGAAAAAGCAACCCTTCTTCTTGAGCGCTATCTAGATCAAAACTTACCGATATCACATATACTTAATATTTTTTCTGAGCTTAAAGACGCTCTCATGCAACGTACCATGGAGCTCTCATTAAGCAAGATGTCACATAATCCTCCAGTACCATTTACCTGGCTTGCATTAGGTAGTCAAGGACGAGAGGAGCAATTACTGTATACAGATCAAGATAACGCTCTTATTTATGAGGATGTGTCTCCAGAAAACAATGAGGCGACTAAAAATTACTTTTTGCATCTTGCAAATAGGATGAACAAACGCCTACATAAAATAGGTTATGATTACTGCACGGCAGATATGATGGGAAGTAATCCGCTGTACTGCTTATCACTTTCTGAGTGGAAAGTACAGTTTTCTACGTGGATTAAAGATCCGTCTCCAGAAAGCATGTTGATGTCAGGTATATTTTTTGACTACAGACTCGTATATGGGACCCAGGAACTAGTAGCGCAACTCACTACTTCTATCTATGACCAACTATCAACCTCTTCTGTGTTTTTTAGATTTATGGCAAAGGATGCCCTTAAGAATCCGCCGCCGGTGAGTTTCTTTCGAAACTTTCTTGTGGAGTCAGATGGTGCGCATAAAGATGAATTTGACATAAAAAATCGTGCTATGGCTCCTTTAATAAGCGGCGCCAGAGTGCTTTCACTTTACCATAATTTACGTAACATAAATCACACCTCAGAACGTTTTGAAAAACTTGCAGAACTCGAACCTCAGAACAAAGAACTCTTTGAGAGTTGCGCTTACGCATTTAAAGCGCTTCTTAAATTTAGAGTCAGGCAAGGGCTACGCAATGATGATAGCGGCCGCTTCATTAAACTAGCGGATTTATCAAAAGAGGAACGCCTAAAACTAAAACGATGCTTTAAACCACTACGCGATTTACAAGAAGTGCTACGTGTACGTTTTCAAACTCAAAATTTGAGCTAGATGGGATTATTTACCACATCACCTCAAAAAGATTTTCCAAAATTTTGGACACAATATCTCGCTGCTTTTGCCCTAGAGAAGAGCAAAGCAGGTTTTTTAGGTAGTACCCTAGATGGAAAAAAGCTTCACACCACTCGTTTTGTAGTATTTGACACCGAAACAACGGGTTTACACTATAAAGAGGATCGTATTCTATCTATAGGAGCGGTAACCGTTATCAACAATGAGATTTCTATAGCACAGAGCCTAGAGTTATATCTCAAGCAAGATATATACAAGCCTGAAAGTGCAAAAATACACGGCATCTTGCGCAATGGAAGCTATGAGCAAGTAAATGAACAAGAAGCAATAGAAAGATGTCTTGAATTTATAGGTACAGGCATTCTTATAGGGCACCACATAGGTTTTGACGTTGCAGTAATTAATGCAGCACTAAAACGCGCTCAGCTGGGAAAATTAAAAAATAGAGTACTAGATACAGAAACATTGTACAAAAGACTTGTGCACCCTATAAACAGACCTTTACAAGAAAAAAGATATACGCTAGATGAACTTGCCGAAGCGCTCAAAATTCCTCTACACGATAGGCACACCTCTGCGGGAGATGCGCTTATTACAGCCATTGCTTTTATAAAAATTGTAAAGAGGTTAAACAGCGATGGAACTCTTACAGTAAAACAATTATTCAGAAAAAACTAGATGATTACAAAAGACACACTTTTCGTTTTTGATATAGATGGAACACTCACAGATAGTATTCCTACCTATCTCCCTGTTATCACCAAAGTTCTAGCAGACATAGGACTTCAAGATATTGATGCCGATTACGACAATTATCTACACCATACAGATCTGTATGCGCTAGAGTATAATTACGAGCGTACTTTTAATAAGAAAGCTCCAGCCAACTTAAGATATGAGCTAGACCACTTACTAGGTGAAGAATTATCTAAATGTAGTCCTGTGAGTGAAATCCCAGGTGCGCGTTCGTTATTATTAAAATTGAAAAAAATGCAGATTCCATTTGCTTATGGAACAGGTGCTTTTCCGAAAGCTACTGCTATAAAAATGGAGGGTTCTCAAGTCCCTTTTATTCCAGAGGTACTTGCAACTTCGTTACATAACATTTCTCGAGTGGGATTTGTAAAAGAAGCTATACAAAAGTCTAAAGCATATTACAATAGAACATCTTTTGATAATATTATTGCTGTAGGTGACGGACTATGGGATTTAAAAGCGGCTCAAGAGCTCGATATTTCATTCTTAGGCATAGGCACAAAAAACCGTAAAGCAATGCTCGATAACGGCTGTAAAAATTGGGTAGAAGATTATAAAAGTTTTGACTTGAACTCACTCAAATAAAAGAGGCACATGCCGGTCAAGCAACAACCTATTTTTGATGGGTCACATTTTCGCGAAAGCGAAATCATTCAACAGGTTTATTTCTCTTCTAAGATTTCCATCAAGTTAGAAGCTCCTTGCATTTTTGCGTGATCAAAAGCAGTGTTACCTTTTTCATCTTTATGAGATAAGTCGGCACCATTTTCAATAAGCATTTGTGCAATTTCTGACTGCGCAAAAGTGGCAGCATAGATAAGAGCTGTTGCCTGATTAAGATTTACGGCATTTACATCTGCTCCGCTTTCTATAAGTAGTTTTGCAATTACTGGATACCCTTTAAAACACACCCCCATCAGCGCTGTATTTCCAGAGCTATCCTTAGCATTCAGGTCTGGCTTATGCTTTAAGATAGCCTCGCTTATATCTTGATTCCCATAATAAGTGGCAAGTAATAAAGGTGTAGAACCACGTTGATCTTTAATATTTACAAGTTCTGGATGAGCAGTAATAATTGCTTGCACCATCTCTAGATCTCCGTTGCGTATTGCGTCAAATAATTTGTCATTCATAACTTACATTCTGTGCTACACGGAGTTGCTTATTGTGATTACTCCGAAAACATAAAGATAAAAACAAAAATGATATACGCCATTTAAATTAACGTCTCTTAGTATAATTCTTGATTCTATTCTTACAGTAGCTAATTACTCCTGCCAAAGTGATTTAATTAATTGTTAATTATAATTATCTTAAGACCTGTAGTACGTCTTAAAAAGTACTTTAGAGTTATAATAATAAACTAACTATGAGTAATACTGCGCTTTCTAACTGGCTTGAAAAAGATAATCTAGCATCTACCGCTACACGAGGAGTGATTTCTGGAGTATTAGGAGGTCTAGCAGGCACCATTGTTAAAAGTGCCATAGAACGCGTATTACCAGTAAGACAGCCAAACACCGACAGTGCACAACTTAAGCTCGTAGATAATATTTCTGAGAAACTTACTGGCGAACCGGTGAGCACATCAAATCGAGATCTCGCAGAGCAATTAGTGAATATTCCCATTGGAGTAACATTAGGAGCTAGTTTAGGCTATGCAAAACGTGATAGACCAGAGACTAACCTTGTAGAGGGAGCGCTCTTTGGTACGACAGCATACCTCGCAACGCATGAAACCTCGCTTCCATTAATGGGCCTAGAAGATGAGCCTAAAGATATCCCTGTAAAATTACAAGCAAACGAATTTCTAGCTCATGTTGCCTTTGGAGTAACAGCAGAGCTCATACGAGGTTGGGTGGCACGTAAACTAGACGACTAGATGCTTGTTAAAATTTCGGCAGCTTTTTTGAGTGTCTCGTCATCTTTGGCGACACAAAATCTCAGCATTTTATAATCTTCTTGATTCACATTAAATACCGACGTTGGTATAGACGCTAGTTTATGGGTTGTGGTTAACGCTTTCGCGAAAGCGGTGTCACTCTCACTAGTAATTGCAGAATAATCCAGCATTTGAAAGTAGGTGCCTGCGGCAGGCTTTGCTGTAAAACGTGAGCCTTGAATCAGGTTTAGAAACAAATCTCTTTTCTGCTGATAAAAATCGTTCAATTCTAAATAATGACTAGGGTCCTTGAGGTACTGGGCAAAGGCTTTTTGAGAAGGATGATGCACTGAAAACACATTAAATTGATGTACTTTTTGAAACTCTTCCATCAACTCTTTTGGAGCAACTGTATATCCCATTTTCCACCCTGTATTATGAAAAGTCTTCCCAAAGGATGCCGTAATAAAACTGCGTGCTCTTAATGCTGGGTAACGAGCCACACTCTCATGACGCTTGCCATCAAAGACGATGTGCTCATACACCTCATCACTTAGTAATATGATATCTGTACCTTCAAGAATACGCTCTAGCTCCAGCATATCTTCTTTATGAAGAATAGTTCCCGTAGGATTGTGCGGGGTATTAATAAATAGCATTTTAGTCTTAGACGTTATCGCATCTTCTACCGCTTTCCAGTTCACTTTATAATCTGGCGCTTTGAGTTGAATAGGGACTACTTTACCGCCATTTACAGTCACCGCAGGCTCATAGCAGTCATAAGCAGGTTTTAATATAATCACCTCATCATCTGGACGTATAAAAGCAGATACAATTGTGTAGATAGCTTGGGTAGCTCCAGCAGTTACCGTAACCTCAGTTTCTGGATGATAATCACTTCCATATAGGGTGTTGAGTTTTTGAGTAATTTCTTCTCGCAAGCTGTAAATACCTTGCATAGGAGCGTACTGATTGTACCCATCACTCATTGCCTCTGTAACAAGCTGTTGCAGTTTTGGATCACTATCAAAGCCTGGAAATCCTTGCGCGAGATTAATGGCTTGATGTTCATGTGCCATCTTACTCATCACCGTAAAAATGGTAGTACTAACGTCAGGAAGTTTTGAATGAAAATGCATGTATCGTCTTTGTGATTAAAGATAAGGCATCTCTTAAGATAACATACAAACTTTGTTGCATAGGACTTTTAGGTCCATACAAAGTACTACATTATTTACCCATTTCTTGAGCGGTCTTCTCTAGTTCTGTATACCACTCTTCACCAAACTTACGTATCAACGCATCCTTAGTAAATTTATAAACAGGCACAGATAGTTCTTTCCCTAGAGAACAAGCATCGCTACAGATAGGCCAGCGATGATAATTTACTGCCGAAAATGAGCTATATTTTTGTACACGAATAGGATACAAATGGCAAGAAATAGGTTTGCGCCACGACACTTTACCTGCATTGTAAGCATCCTCAATACCACAGCTTGCCCATCCTTTATCATTAAAAGTAACGTAAGCACACTCAGCTCCATTTACTAGTGGTGTCTCAAGCTCACCGTCACGCACGATACTCGTTCCCTGCTCCTCAATTGCAGCAATTCCTTCTGGGCGCAAAAAAGGTTTTACCTTATCATAAATATCTGCCATGATGGTAACCTCTTCTTCTTCAAGTGGTGCGCCGGCTTCACCTGCGATGCAGCACTCCCCTTTACAAGCATTAAGATTACAGACAAAATCTTTTTCGATAATGTCTTCAGAAACGATGGTTTTTTTGAGTTGGAACATAGTTGCGCAAAGATACTGGGAAAGTATCAAGTAAAAATGTGTGAGTAGCGAGATTATTTATGGTTATGATTTTTACGCTTTCGCGAAAGCGTACCACTTCAAACTAACTACGCTGCATACATTTTATCAATAAGTGCTTTGTATTTTTTTTGAACTACTTTACGTTTAATTTTTAGTGTAGGCGTTATTTCTCCTGCTTCTATGCTGAACTCACGAGGAAGCAGTGTAAACTTCTTTATCTTCTCAAACGCTGAAAACTCCTGCTGAAGCTCGTCAAAACGTTTCTCAAAAAGTGTTACAACCTCCTTATTCTCAATGAGCTCTTCCATACTATCAAAAGAGATATTGTGCTCGAGGGCATACTTTTTTAAGTTCTCAAAATTAGGAACGGCAAGTGCCGTCACATATTTCTGCTGATCTCCTATTACTGCAAGTTGCTCAATGAGAGCATCACTTACGAGCGCTGTTTCTAACTTTTGAGGTGCAATATACTTACCCCCAGAGGTTTTCATCAAATCCTTAATTCTATCTGTGATAAATAGATTTCCGTCTTGATCTAATCTTCCTGCATCTCCTGTACAAAACCACCCATCCTTAAAAACCTGAGCCGTAGCTTCTGGCTTTTTATAATATCCTTGCATCACACCAGGGCCTTTTACAAGGATTTCATCATTATCTCCTATCTTAATCTGAGTACCTTCGATGCTTTTTCCAGCAGAGTTAAATTCAAAATTTGTGTATCCAAATAAAGAAACTGTTGCAGTTGTTTCTGTAAGTCCGTATCCACATTTTACGTCAAGACCAAAGGAATGAAAAAACGCAACCATTTCTGCGGCAAGAGGCGCTCCACCACAGGGCATAAATTTAATACGCCCTCCAAAGAGTGCACGCAGCTTGCTTAACACAAGTTTATTTGCAATTTTATTTTTGAGTTGTAATGATAATGGCACTTTTTTCTCAAGCCTTTTGTGCTGATTATAGTAATTATCACCTACACTTAGTGCCCAGCTTGCAAGTTTCTGCTTTGTAGGGGAAGCTTCTTTTGTTTTTGCTTGTATAGCTGCATAGATTTTTTCAAAAATACGAGGCACTGTACACATTACCGTTGGTCGCACTTCTTTGAGCACTTCTGCAATTTTCTTTGGGTCTTGATTAAAATACACTTCAATCCCCATATGTAAACAGAAAAACACCCAACTACGTTCAAAGATATGACTGAGTGGTAAAAAACTTAACGACACATCTTGATCAGATATATCAAGTTCATATTTATGTGCTGCTAGAGAAGCTCCTATATTAGTATGGCCTATCATCACACCCTTAGGTTCTCCTGTTGTTCCTGAAGTATAGATAATACTTGCTAGATCTTTTACATCAAGGTCTTGCTGTCTTTTTAAATAGATATTCTCAATTTCTTGAGTAGGGCTAGCGGCAACAAAATCTTCTAAATACATAGAAGAAACAGAAGACTTAAGTTCGATGGTGTCTGTAAGAGCCACTATAAGCTTTAAGTATGAAGAGCTTTCTAGAAGCCCATAAGCCTGATCGTATTCATGCTGATTACCCACAAAAAGTAAACTTACCTCAGCATCATTTATCACATACTCTACTTCCTTAGTAGAACTCGTTGCATAGATAGGTACTGTTACTGCTCTTATGCTCATTATCGCAAGATCTGCAATAATCCAGTTTGGCATATTTTCGGCAAAGATGGCTACGTTATGCTGTGTTTCAACACCAAACTGCAGTAAACCTTTGGCAAGATTTTCAACACGGTGATACATATTTTTCCAGCTTATGCCTTCCCAAGTATTTAGTGTCTCATTCTTAACATAGAGCGCATTCTTGTTTTCAAAGCGTAGCGCATTTTCCTTGACATTTACTACTAGGTGTTTGTAATCCATAAACTGTAATTAATTACGATATTTAATCATTGAGGTTTTCCAAAATTAAACATTAATAGCCCGTTTCTTCTTTTATTAACCATACTAGGGCGTAATAACGACCTTTTATTAACCTCTGTTAATAGAAATGAAGCATCCTAGTAGAAAACCTTATATTTATCTACCATACGGTTGCACTTAAACAGCAATAATTCTTAAAATTTTCTTCTATGAAACTCTGGTCTCTCTGTCTTTTACTTACTGCTTTTATAGCTACTGCTCAAACTCCTACAGATGTGCTCATAGATCAACATCTCAAGAAAACTCTTATTGAACATAAAGCCTTTGTGAGCATTCCTAACTTGCCTTCAAACCCAGCTTTGATGCTAGAAAATATAGCTTTTGTAGAAAAGCGCTACAAAGGATTAGATTTTGAAACTAGCTTACTAGAAACTAGTACACTTCCCATTCTTCTTGTAGAAAAAGAGTATAACCCCAATTATAAAACGGTGCTCTTCTATGTCCACATAGATGGACAGGCAGTAAACCCCGCAACCTGGGATCAAGAAGATCCTTTTAAACCTGTACTCAAGGAGGAAAGTAGCTCTGGTGAATACAAAGCGATTTCTTGGGATCAACTAGATAGTAAAATTGATGATGACTGGCGCATTTATGGCCGTGCCGCTGCAGATGATAAGGCACCTATTATGATGTTTATTACTGCGCTACAACTTTTGCAAGAACAACAAAAAGAGCCTGCTTTTAATATCAAGGTAATTTTTGACCCAGAGGAGGAGTACAGCTCGACAGCTTTGCTTTCTACCTTAGACAAATATAAAAGTAGATATGCCGCAGATTATTTTGTGGTAATGGATGGTCCTGCTCATGATTCTAATCAACCTACGCTCACCTTTGGATGTAGAGGGATTGCTACTGCAGCAATCACTACTTACGGTGCCCGCCTACCTCAACATAGCGGTCATTATGGCAACTATGCACCTAACCCGGTTTTTAGACTTGCAAACCTACTGACTACAATGAAAGACGAAGATGGAAAAGTCTTAATAGAAAATTATTATGATGGAATTACCATCACTCCAGAAACGGCTCAAGTACTCTCTTCTGTACCTTTTGAGCAAACAAAGTTTAATAAAAAACTTGGTGTTCACACCGCCGAAAAAGTAGGAACTTCATACCAAGAAGCACTACAATTTCCTTCTCTTAACATTAGACAGATAGGCACCTCTTGGACTGGCGAAGGTTTAAAAACCGTAGTTCCAGAGTATGCAATTGCACATCTAGATATACGCCTCGTTCCAGAGACAGATGGCGATGCACAACTAGCAAAGATTAAAAATCATATCACAAAACAAGGTTATCATTTATTAAATCGAACTCCCACTGATGAGGAAAGGCTTACCTACCCTAAAATAGCAACTTTTACAGGGAAGACCTCCGTAAACGCGTTTAGAACAAATCCAGATGATGCTTTTGGCAAAAAAATAAGAGGAGCACTATCACAATCTTTTGGCAAAGACCCAATTACTATTAGAATGATGGGTGGTACCGTGCCTATTGTCCCTGTGATTAAGGCGCTAGATGTTCCTACAGTCATACTTCCGCTGGTTAATATGGATAACAATCAGCATAATCCTAATGAGAATATACGCATAGGAAATATTAAACAAGGCATCAAGGTATGTCTAGCCTTACTTGAGACAGCTTTTTAAGGAGATTTTTATGCTGTTACGCTTTCGCGAAAGCGAACTAACACGCACTGGTGAGAAGCATTGCATAAAAAGCAAAACGTCCAACTTATAACAAGTTGGACGTTTTTATTGTGTACTTACGCTTTCGCGAAAGCGTTATTTATTTACTTAATATCAAAACGATCTGCGTTCATCACCTTAGTAAACGCCTTGATAAAATCGGCTATAAAGCGCTCCTCGCCATCATTTGCTCCATAAACCTCAGCAATTGCTCTAAGCTCTGTATTTGAACCAAAAATCAAATCTGCGCGCGATCCTGTAAACTTCATTTCACCGGTACGACGATCACTTCCTGAGAATAATGTCTCATCAGATGAAAGTTCTTTCCATGTGTAAGAGAAGTCTAATAAGTTTGTGAAAAAGTCATTAGTTAACTGTCCTGGTCTATCTGTAAAAACTCCTACTTTAGTACCATTATAGTTTGTGCCTAATACACGTAAACCTCCTACAAGTACTGTCATTTCTGGAATAGAAAGCCCTAGTAATTGTGCACGATCTATAAGCATAGCCTCGGCAGCCGTTGCTTTTTGAGTATGACTCACATAGTTTCTAAAACCATCTGCTTTAGGCTCAAGGTAACCAAAGCTATCTACGTCTGTTTGTTCCTGTGTTGCATCTGTTCGTCCAGGCGTAAATGGCACTGTGACATCATGTCCAGCATCTTTTGCCGCCTTTTCTACTCCTACAGATCCTGCAAGAACGATAAGGTCTGCCATAGACACATCACCGTCAAAATCACTTTGTATAGAATCTAAAACATTAAGAACCTTATATAATTGCTCAGGGTTGTTTACTTCCCATCTATTTTGTGGTGCCAAGCGAATGCGTGCTCCATTTGCCCCACCACGCTTATCAGAATTTCTGAACGTAGAAGCAGATGCCCACGCTGTAGAGACCATTTCTGACACCGTAAGTCCTGACGCTGCTATTTTCACCTTTAAAGTAGCAACCTGATCATCACTTAATGTATACCCATCATTACTTGGCACTGGATCTTGCCATAATAACTCTTCACTAGGTACTTCTGGTCCTAAATATCTTTCTATAGGTCCCATGTCACGGTGAGTTAACTTATACCATGCACGTGCAAAAGCATCTTCAAAAGCTTTGTGGTCTTTATGAAATCTCTCTGAAATCTTACGGTATTCTGGATCTACTTTTAAAGCAATATCTGCTGTGGTCATCATAAGACGCTGCTTTTTTGACGCATCACCTGCCGTAGGTGCCATCTTTGCATTTGATGCTTCTGTAGGTGTCCATTGGTGTGCACCAGCTGGGCTCTTTGTTAGCTCCCATTCGTAATTTAGGAGTACATCAAAATAGTCTGCATCCCATTGTGTTGGGTTAGGTGTCCATGCGCCCTCGATACCAGAAGTAATAGCATCATCTAGCACGCCTGTACCGTAGCTATTTTTCCACCCAGTGCTCATTTCTTCTATATTAGCTCCATGAGGCTCTGCTCCTACATACTTGTCTGGATCTGCGGCACCGTGTGCTTTACCGAAGGTATGACCTCCAGCAACTAGCGCTACCGTCTCCTCATCATTCATTGCCATACGTCCAAAAGTCTCTCTTACATTTGCTGCAGAACCCATAGGGTCTGGAACTCCATTAGGTCCTTCGGGATTTACATATATCCAACCCATCATTACTGCTCCTAGTGGCGCCTCTAACTCTCCATCTTCATAACGCTCATCATTTGCTCCCCACTCTGTCTCGCTTCCCCAGTAGATATCTTGTTCTGGCTCCCATACATCTTCACGTCCTCCTGCAAAGCCAAAAGTTGGGAATCCCATAGATTCTAGTGCACAGTTTCCTGCAAGCACCATTAAATCTGCCCATGAAATTTTATTTCCATATTTTTTCTTGATAGGCCATAATAATAAACGAGCCTTATCAAGGTTTCCGTTATCTGGCCAGCTATTAAGTGGTGCAAAACGTTGTGTTCCAGAGCTCGCTCCTCCACGTCCATCACCTATACGGTAAGTTCCCGCACTGTGCCATGCAAGACGGATCATAAACCCTCCATAGTGACCATAATCTGCAGGCCACCAGTCTTGTGAATCTGTCATTAAATCAAGTACGTCTTGCTTAAGAGCATTAAAATCAAGACTGTTAAATGCCGCAGCATAATCAAAGTCTCCTCCTAATGGATCAGATTTTGTAGCATTTTGTCTAAGTATATTAAGACGAAGCTCGTTAGGCCACCAATCGCGGTTTGTTGTGCCACCACCTGATGTTTGTTTATGTGCTCCTCCCATAAAAGGGCACTTTGCTGCTTGAGATTCGTCGTTAAGATCAAATGTTTCTGTATTTTTCATTCCAATAGGTTTTACAAGGTTGATGTGGTAAAAATATTTATTATCTCTCCAGCTAACTATAGTTTATCATTAGAATAAATTAAAGTTTAATAGCCAAAAACTATGACGGTATTTTATTACGAACATTACAATGCGTTTTAAAAAAAATGTTACCAACTTATTAAGAGTGCATTAAGTTAAGAATTGTTTTTATAATTCTCCTTAATGATGCGTTAAGTATCTTTTAAATAAAGTTACCTTTGGGCGCATTTTAAAATGAATATGCAATGAATATAGATCTTAAAGAAATACTTACTGCCGCGATGGTGCTATTTGCTGTAATTGATATTATAGGGAGTATTCCTATAATATTAAAACTGCGAAAAAAAGCAGGACATATACAGAGTGAGAAGGCCGCCTTAGTAGCACTTATTGTAATGATTCTATTTGTATTTGTAGGGGAGAGCATACTAGGCGTCATAGGTGTTAATGTATATGAATTTGCAGTAGCAGGTTCTTTTATTCTATTCTTTATAGCCTTAGAGATGATTCTAGGTGTTAGTATTTTTAAAGATGATGATGGCATTAGTGCAAAGACCGTATCTGTGTTTCCGCTCGCTTTTCCATTGGTAGCAGGACCAGGTACTCTTACTTCGCTTCTTGCATTACGTGCAGAATATGATCTAAGCAACATTATAATAGCTGTTATACTTAACATAGCACTAGTATACGTAGTCTTAAAAACATCTAAGCATATAGAACGCTTCTTAGGAAAGAACGGTATTGCTGTTATACATAAAGTTTTTGGTGTAATTTTGTTAGCAATAGCTGTAAAGCTATTTACTGCAAACATTCAAGAACTCTTTAAGTAATACTATGAAGTTTATAATCCCTATTGGAATCTTACTGGCGCTAGGTCTTCTTATTTATAATGTAACATTGCTAGACTTTTCTAATCTACTAGAAGGTGAAAGCAGTATTGCTTTAATAGGAGTAATTGCATGTTCATGCGCAATTTTGCTGTTACTTATATTACGTACATCTCGCAAGATTGCAGAGAAACACAAATAATATATATTACATTAAGTATATAATGTACGGGTTATAGATCTCGTAAATAATTCCAACAATTAATGTAAGTATTGCTAGTACGGTAAAAGCAATATGCAACTTTTGATACCATAGATTACGACGCAACTTCCAGATGAGTTTCTCATCTTTAAGGTTTTCTATTTGAGCTAGAATAATTGGTGGCTTCAAATAAAAAGGACTTACCGATATGCCATGGCGTATAAGTAGTGCAGCACTATTATCTAGCAATCTAAAGATGATTGCGATAATATATACATATATAGCTACTACCATTAACATAGGTTATTCTTTTTCAAGGGTAAGTTCTATTACTTTTTGAATTACGGCATCTTCTTTATTAACCATCATCTCAAAAGCATTGTTATCAAAAAGTTGTCTCGCCATTGTGGCTTTAAGATATTTCTTATACAAATCTTTGTACTTACTAGCTTTCAAATTGATCTGCCTAAACTGTGCGAAAGATATAAAATCTTCTACTACTTGATCTGAAATAACAACCTCTTCTTGAAATTGCTCCATACTCAAGCTATTGTAGTATGTTCTATCCTTTTCTAATTGCTCAAAAATAAATAAGCGCATATAACCAGAACGCAATACATAATTGAGATGCTCAACCTCATAATCTGTGTTTTTAGGAACAAAAATATCTGGTATAATCCCTCCACCGCCGTATACAATTTTACCTTTAGGGGTTCTAAATTTAAGAGAGTCTGCAACCTTGATACTATCTACACTGCGCAGCTCGCCGTTTTCATATCTATTGAGATAATCTTCAAAATAATCTTTATCACCTAGCTCATAAGGCTTCTGTATGGAACGTCCAGTAGGTGTATAGTAACGAGCAATTGTTAACCGTACAGCACTACCATCACCTAAATCCATTTCTCTCTGCACAAGTCCTTTACCAAAAGACCTACGACCTACTATAACTCCTTTATCATTGTCTTGCAAAGCTCCTGCAACAATCTCACTAGCACTTGCAGAGTTTTCATTAATAAGGATAAACACTTCTCCTTCTTCAAAAATCCCACCGTCATCTGTATAGCTTTTTGATATATTTCCCGTTTTATTTTTTGTAAAAAGTATGAGCTTATCTTCTTTTAAAAACTCATCTACCACGCCCTCTGCGCTTGAGATATAACCCCCTGGATTATCTCTTAGGTCTAGTGCAATTTTAGTAGCACCCTGATTTTTAAGATCTACAAGTGCTTTCTTAAATTCTTCATGAGTAGACTCTGCAAAGCGGTTAATTTTAATATACCCCAAGTTATTAGTAAGCATATAACTACCTACCACACTAAAAATAGGCACATGATCCCGATCAAAATTAAAAGACATAAGGTCTTTAATTCCAGGTCTTTTTACTTTAATCTCAATAGGTGTGCTCGCCTTTCCTTTTAAGATGCTAGATAGAGAGTCATCTGTAATTTCCTTGGTAGATAAATTGATACCATCTGCATAAACAATACGGTCTCCGCCTTTAATTCCTGCGCGAGCACTAGGCCCTCCTTTTATAGCTTGTATTACCGCAAGAGAGTCATTATAAGGGTAAAAACTCACCCCTATTCCCACAAAATCACCTTTCATGTTCTCCTCCATAGCGCTATACTCATCTGGTGGAATATAAGTAGAATGTGGGTCTAGATTATCTAAAATACCATTTACAGTAACATCTACTATACTATCTGTATTAATAGCATCTACATACTCATAATCTATGTAATCTATAAGCTTATTAAGCTTATCCTTTTTTGCATTTGAAGTGAACAACGCGGTATCGTTATACCCAAAATCTAATAGGCTTCCTAGCAATATGCCTAAAGCTATACCTAACCCAAAAAGTAAGGGAATATATTTGCGCTGTATTTTCATTTATGAATCGATATCTTGAAGATGTACTATCTCAACGCCTGCTTTCTCTAAAAATTTTACACCCGTTAGATCTTTATAAGCATTATGGTAAACCACACGCTTAATACCTGCTTGGTGTACTAATTTACTACAATCCTTGCATGGACTTAATGTGATATATAAAGTTGCTCCATGGCATGACTGTGTTGAACTTGCAACCTTTAAAATTGCATTTGCTTCAGCGTGCAATACATACCATTTCGTATTATTTTCGTCATCCTCACAAATATTCTCAAAACCAGTAGGTGTTCCGTTATATCCGTCAGATATAATCATCTTGTCTTTTACAATAATTGCTCCCACCTGCTTGCGGTTGCAGTATGACAACTTGCCCCACTCTCGAGCCATTCTCAAGTATGCGATGTCATATTTATGTTGTTTTGAAGCCATTAATTAAGGTGATGTATGTATTTACGCTTTCGCGAAAGCGTGAAAAAAATTATAATATATAACTTATTTACGCACTTCTAAAAGCATGTAAAATAATTATTAAAAATTAATGCTAGAAAGTGCTGTTTGAAATACAGGTATGGCGACTCCAATCACTATGGATGAAATAACCATTACCCAATCCCTAAGTGAAAATCTAAAAATTGCCTGGCCCACAAAACTTATGATAAGCACTACAAATACAATGATTAATTGTGCTGCTTCAATACCTAAAGTATATTCTATTAATGGTAGCAGCTTACTTTCTGAGCTTGCTGTCATCATTTTAAAATATGTAGAAAACCCTAGCCCGTGAATTAATCCGAAAAATAGCGCTGCAAAAAGGTGAATACCTATCTTCTGATTGCGATTCTTTTTACCAGCTGTAAAAATATTATATAGAGCAGTAATTAAAATTGTTATAGGTATAAGAACCTCTACTAATGATGAATTAAGTCTAACAACTCCGTAAGCCGATAGTGCCAGCGATAAGGTATGACCCAGTGTGAAAATGGTTACTAATGTCAATAGTTTTTTCCAGTTAGAAAACAAGTACGGCACTGTGAGTACTACTAAAAAAAGTATGTGATCATAGGCGTTCCAATCTAGTACGTGGAAGAGGCCTTCTTTAAAATAAAATAAGAATGAATCCATCTAAAAAAATTAGGGGTTTTATCAAATGTACAAATTAAAAATCTTGATTAAATAGCTATCTTTGATGCTTACTTTAAATTAAGAAATATGTCTTTTTCAGATTTATATGATAGCGGGTTCCGCAAGAGAAACGAAGATCACTTTGCATCTATTGTGAGAGTGGCAATGGACGATGGTGTAATTTCAGACAAAGAAAAAGCTTTTTTAGACAGGCTTGCTCGTAACCTTTCTATATCTGCAGAGGATTATGAAATTATTTTAGGAGACTACATGTCTCACCCTATTAACCCTCCTACTACTTATGACAGAAGGTTAGAGCGTTTATACGATCTTACACGTATGATTCACATTGATCATGATTTTGAGGAAGAAGAACCTCTTTTGATTAGACTTTCTATAGGTTTAGGTTTTGCTACAAGTAATGCACCTTATGTTGCACATAAAGCACTTACTCTTGTAAGAGAAGGTGCAGATATTGACACTTTTCAAGATGAAATCAAAAATATGAGCCGCTAGATTGCAGCACTATTATAAAAGTAAAAAGGGGAAAATCTTTATAAGATCTTCCCCTTTTTTGTTGTTCTCTAAGAAGAGAAGATTCTACTCTTCCTCCTCTTCTGAAGAAGCGACTACGACTTCTTTGCTTTTTCTTTTGTAACGCGTTAAGAGTCTTTCTATAGTTTCAAAAAGAAGTTCTGCATCTATGGGTTTTGTTAAGTAAGCATTCATACCTGCTTCCTTTGCCGCATCTTGCTCTTCTTGAGCCGTTCTAGCAGTAAGCGCTATAATAGGTAGTTTACTTATTTTATTATTAGAATGACTTCGTATTTGTACTGCGGTATCAAGACCATCCATTACGGGCATAGTAAGATCTAGTATTACGAGATCATAGGTGTGTCTATCTAGAAACTCTAGCACACGCTCACCGTCTTTTGCAATATCTATACTATAAGCACCATGATCTACAAAAAGACGTAACATTAAAAGTTGATTTACCTCTACATCTTCTCCTAATAAAATGCGGGGCTTTTTACCGGCAGTTTTTTTATTCTTTGCCTTTTTAGCCTTTTCTTTCTTTTCTCTTTTCTGATTATGGGAAACTCCCATATAAACCGTAAAACTAAAGGTAGAACCTTCACCCTCCACACTACTCACTTCAAGATCACTATCTAATAAGTGTGTAAGTTGTTTTACAATACTTAGCCCTAATCCAGAACCTCCAAAGAGCCCTCTTTTTTCAAGCTGAGTAAAGCTATCAAAAATACTATCTATCTTTTCCTTAGGTATACCTATACCCGTGTCTGTCACCTCAAAGGTAACGGGTATTCTTCTGGCGTTTTGAGAATCTGTTTTTACACAGAATTTTATATTACCTTGATGCGTATATTTTAATGCATTTTCTAATAAGTTTACAAGAATCTGATTGATTCTAAGATGATCTCCCACTAAAAAACGCGGAATCTTTGAACTCATTTCAAACTCAAAAGAAAGTCTCTTCTCATCTGCTCTAAGTTGATACGTTTTACCTAAGACTTCTATAAATTCCTTAAAATCAAAGCGTCTCTTTTTAATTTCTAATTTACCTGCTTCAATCTTAGATATATCCATCAGGTCATCTAAAATAGTTACTAGATTCTTAGATGAATCTTTTACTATATTGAGTATATCAAGTTGCTCCCTCGTGATATCCGTATTTTCTAATACAGAAAGAAAACCTACAATACTATTGAGAGGAGTTCGGATTTCATGACTTACGTTTGCAAGAAACTTATTTTTAAAACTACGCTGTATTTCTAACTCTTGATTGAGCTCTTGCGTGATATTAAAACCTATAATAGACTCATTACGCACCTGTTTAATCTGGTGCACTGTTTTATAGTGATCTGTAAGGTCGTTTAGAATTACGACTAGCGTATCATCATCTCTTAAAATTGTCTTTATGTCTAAAAAATAAAGTCTGCCTAGCACTTCTACTTGAACACAAAAGAAAGTATGTTCCTTCTTTGTATCCTCAAACACGGTCATGAGTGAGTAGAAGAATGGATGAAACTCTGTTATATCAGAGTTTTTACTTATAGAAAACAAGTTTTGATCAGAGTCTACTACCTTCAGTGCTCTATTTACAATAAGTAATTGTGTGGTTTTATTAAAAAAATCCTGTCTAAGGTTATCAAGCATTTTTAAGCAATTGTGCTGCTACATCACTAAACAGCTGTTCAACATTTTCTCCGGTCTTTGCACTGGAAAGATAGCTATGTTGAACATCTTGAGTCTTTAGAGCCTCGATGATTTCATCCTTATCGACTAAGTCTACTTTATTTCCGATAATGTGCACAGGCACTTGGGGGTACTTTTCTTTTAAATGACTTAAATTATACTTTAAATCACCATATGTTACTGCTCTTGAAGCATCAAATACATAAATAAAGCTTGAAGCTCCCATTAAGTATGATGGCCTGTATTTTGTAAAATCGTCTGTTCCTTCAACGTCCCATATAATCAATGTGACTTTGTCAGAGTTGATAGTTACTTCCTTCTTCATTATATGCACACCAATAGTCACTACATAGTTATCTGAGAAATTATTCTCAACAAACCTGCGAAGTAGTGAAGACTTACCAACACCGAAATGTCCTAGTAATACTATTTTTTTAGATACGCTCATCTGTAAAATACTCTTTTAATTTTTTTGTAAATTTTTGATTGTCACTTAAATCATCTTTGTTAATCACAAACTGAGCAAAGTCAAGTAACACATCATCAAGTTTATTTTTATATTCATCATCATAAATACCGCTCAAAATTACGGCAATATAATATTCTGAGAAATTTTGAAGATGAATTGTGTAGAGTTGATAGTCTATCCTCTCTAATTCCATTTCTCCTCTCTCAAAAGCGTCCTCTGCAAAGCTTTTTATGGCCGTAAGCATACCTGCCATCATATCCTTGTCCATCGTTTCGGTTTTCGAAAAGCTTGCTTTAAGAATTCCAGAACCTTTTTCGACCACGAGTATTTGTTCAATATACGCCTTATATTCTTCTTTAAGCAACGCCGCAGCAGTAGGTCTTTCCTTACCCTTAGACTTAAACATACTTCTAAAAGAAAATGCATTATCTATTTTCTCACTTATTGAGTCGTTAAGCTTTTTTATCTCTGCTTGGACATATCTTTTTATCATTTTACCCATAATAGGGTACAATGCTTCAACCACCGCATCCTGAGAATTTTTGATTTCAGATTTTAAAGTTTGGGTAATTGTGGGCCCTAGAGTTTCGGGCATCTCTTTTACAAAGCTTAACAAGCGTTCATCTAGAATAGGACCTACTCTATCTGACAAATGCTGTTGCCTCTCTTCTAGGTCCTTAAGTTTTCTGTATATATCATTCTCAGGCTTTTTCTCATCTCTGAGTAAAAGCTCTTTTAAAATTTCAAGACGTTCATCAGTTGTCATTAAAAATTTTCAGAGTTGATCTAAGCCTTTATATTCTCACCTAAGCGTATAATCATATCACCCAGACTATCGCGATTTACCTTTCTATTATCGAGATCTTGAGTTTTATCATCAAGCGCTTGTTCAAGATCAGAAATACGAATATTTACATCTGTACTTAGATTATCTATAGCCATCATGATCTCCTTACGAGCATCATCTACATAAGATAGCATCTCTTCACGCTTTTGCGTAATATCAGCCTTTAAGGTCTCAAACTCGTGATTATATTCTTGAATATTTTCACCAAAAATGAGGTTCTTAATAGCCTCAATTTTAGAATTTGCAACATCAGGAAGTTGTTCGTTCTGTGTAGGGTCTTTTTTAGCCATAATTAGGAGAAGCCTTAATTTTGTTTAATCAAATATAAAAAAAATCCTCCGCCTTATGAGTTTTAATCTTTCATAACTCAATAATTAAGACCCCTTCATGAAACTTTCGGCTTTTTCGACCATTAATTTGCTTCCACAAAAGAAAGGAACGCGTTCATGCAGCTCTGTAGGTTGAAGGTCTAATATAGCTGTAAAACCATCACTGGCCTTACCACCTGCTTGCTCTGCTATAAACGCCATTGGATTGCATTCATATAACAAGCGTAATTTACCATTGGCAGCTTTTGAGCTTTTAGGGTACATATATATACCACCTTTAATCATATTTCTATGAATATCAGAAACTAACGACCCTATGTATCTAGACGTATAAGGACGGTCATCTTTCTCTTCTTGACAGTATTTTATATATCTCTTCACTCCCTCTGGAAAATGAACATAATTCCCTTCATTTACAGAGTAAATATTTCCTGTTTCAGGAAACTGCATGTTAGGGTGAGAAAGATAAAAAGTTCCAATTGCAGGGTTAAGCGTAAATCCATTTACACCATGACCCGTAGTATAAACTATCATGGTAGAAGTTCCATAAATAATATATCCTGCTGCTACCTGCTCTCTACCTTTTTGTAAAAAGTCTTCCATAGTCACAGGGGTTCCTGCGGGAGTCACACGTCTATAGATTGAAAAAATTGTCCCTACAGAAACGTTCACATCAATATTAGAAGAGCCATCTAGAGGATCCATAAGCAACACGTACTTATTATTATTATCCTCGTTTTGACCATGTATTGAAATAAAATCGTCATTTTCTTCACTCGCAATACCACAAAGAATATTACGGTTAGTGAGTGTACGTATAAAGGTGTCATTTGCCATAACATCCAGCTTTTGCTGGTCTTCACCTTGGATGTTTGTCTCCCCAGCGGCACCCACAATATCTACAAGGCCTGCCTTGTTTACTTCGTGGTTTACAACTTTGGCCGCAAGGCGAATAGAGTTAATCAATCTAGAAAGTTCTCCAGAAGAATACTGGAACTCAGCTTGATTTTCAATAATAAACTCTCCTAATGTTTGGTTTTTTCTTGACACAATACGTGTTTTTTGATTTTGTGCAAAAGTAACTTTTAATCTTAAATTACTACAACGTTTTCGTTTAAGAATAGTTAATGTAATTAATTACCTTAGCGCTGCTTAGACAAAAACAACCCTATTTATGAACATCTCGATTCAAAAAGCAACCCCAGAAGATATGCCCGCTGTATTAGGCCTCATAAATGAACTAGCAGTTTATGAAAAAGAGCCAGAAGCGGTAAAAATCACAGAAAAAACACTTCTGGAAAATGGTTTTGGTGAGCATCCTCTTTTTACTTGCTTTGTAGCAAAAACAGAAACAGAAGTCGTAGGTATGGCCTTATGTTACTTCCGCTTTTCTACTTGGGATGGAAAATCATTACACTTAGAAGATCTAGTAGTTAAGGAATCTTTACGCGGCAAAGGAGTAGGACAAAAACTCTATGACAAAGTAATGATATATGGTGCTGAGAGCGGTGTAAAACGTGTAGAGTGGGTGGTTTTAGACTGGAACACTAGCGCCATTGAATTCTACAAAAAGAGTAATGCAAAATTTTTAAAAGATTGGCATCTTGTTCAAATGGACGAACAACGTCTTCAGGATTATATTAAAAAAATTAATGCTTAATAATTCTTGATACTGTTGTGAGGTACACGCTTTCGCGAAAGCGTAACTAAGTCCACACAACAACACATTATCATTTTTATTAAAATTTTCTCTTAAAAAGAGCTACTTACTTACAACAGCAAGATTACCGATATGCAGGTTTTTAAATTTGGAGGAGCATCTGTAAAAGATGCAGATGGCGTAAAGAATGTTGCAACCGTGCTACAAACTATGGGTGCTGGAGAAAAGCTTATCATAGTCTCTGCTATGGGTAAAACGACTAACGCAATGGAAGCTATTGTTACCGCTTACTTTGAGGACAAAAGTAGTCTCCCTGAACATATTGAGCACACGGTAGCTTATCATATGAAGATTACAAATAATCTTTTTGAAAAAGGTGATGTTGTCTTTGAGAAAATAAAAGAACTTTTTTCAGAACTAAAAGGCTTTCTTGCATGGAACAAATCGCCAAAATATGATTTTGTTTATGATCAAATAGTGTGTTACGGCGAGCTTATATCTACAACTATAATAAGTGCTTACCTTAACAAACAAGGACTCACAAACACCTGGCTGGATGCGCGACGCCTAATAAAAACTGACAGTAGCTATCGCGATGGACGTGTAGACTGGAAAGCAACACAAGTTGCTATAAAGAACAATGTGAATTTAAAGGGCCTCTCTGTCACGCAAGGCTTTATAGCATCAGATAGTAACAACTTTACAACCACATTAGGCAGAGAAGGATCTGATTACACAGGTGGCATATTTGCATACTGTCTTAATGCAGAAAATCTAACTATCTGGAAAGATGTACCTGGGGTTTTAAATGGCGATCCTCGAGTTTTTAATAACACTGTCTTACTTCATGAAATTCCATATGAAGAAGCGATAGAACTTGCATTTTATGGAGCTTCTGTTATTCATCCTAAAACTTTACAACCACTACAACGCAAGGAAATACCTCTCTATGTAAAGTCCTTTTTAAACCCAAAAGACTCAGGCACAAAAGTAAGCGCAGTAACAGCACTAGTACCTGAAGTGCCCTGTTATATTGTAAAGAAAAATCAAGTACTTATATCACTATCTTCTCTCGACTTCTCATTTATGGTAGAAGATAATATTGCGGAGGTATTCCAGTTATTATCTACATATAAACTTAAAGTAGACCTCATACAAAACTCTGCAATAAGCTTTTCTGTATGTGTGGATAACAAATTTAACGGCCTAGAGGGACTCACAAAACAGCTTAAAGGTAAATTTAAACTAAGCATTACCAAAGCCGTTTCATTATATACCATAAAACACTTCACACAAGATACACTTAAGAAATTTGAAAAGGATAAAACAGTGCTTCTCAAGCAAGTTACTCAAAACACTGTGCAACTTGTGACACAAAACTAGAAGTATACGGTCTCTAGGTTAACAAAATGTAATTATAGCAAACCCTATTTGTTATATTTGCCTACTTAAATAACCACTATAATATATGGGTCTAGTTACCGCAAAAGAAGTTGCACGCGCTATAAATGTCGATAAATTTGGCTTTATAGGCACTTTTGCTGGGTGGTCATTAATGAAGATTCTTAAAATATCTTCTCTCAATAAAATTTACGACCGCAATAAACACCTAGGAGATCTTGAATTTCTTAATGCCTTGCTTGATGAATTTAATATCAAGTTTGAAATACCAGAAGAAGATCTAAAAAGACTACCTAAAGATGGTGCTTATGTAACGATATCAAATCACCCACTAGGAGGTATAGATGGAATATTATTGCTCAAATTAATGCTTGAGCAACGTCCAGATTTTAAAATTATAGCAAACTTTTTACTACACCGCATAGAGCCACTCAAGCCCTATGTAATGCCAGTAAATCCTTTTGAAAATAAGAAAGATGTAAAGTCAAGTATTGCTGGCTTTAAAAGTGCAATATCACACCTTAGAGAGGGCCACCCACTCGGAATTTTTCCTGCTGGAGAAGTCTCTACATACAAGGACGATAAACTCATTATAGACAAACCGTGGGAGGAAGCAGCTATGAAACTGGTTAAAAAGGCAGAAGTGCCTGTTGTACCTATTTATTTTCACGCAAAAAACAGTAGACTCTTTTATCAATTATCAAAGCTAAGTGATACACTTAGAACGGCTAAGCTCCCTAGCGAACTACTCACACAAAAAAATAGGGTGATAAAGGTGCGTATAGGAAATCCTATAAAAGTCACAGCACAAAAAGAACACGAATCCCTTGCAGACTTTACAGAGTTTTTACGCAAGAAAACCTATATGCTGGCAAATTCTTTTGAGAAAAAGAATATTTTAAAAGATATCCCTCAAAAACTAAAAACACCAAAAGAGCCTAAAAAGATTGTTACAGAAATGAGTAGCGATCTTATAGAAGATGAAATTTTACGCTTGCGCAAAAATGACCGTCGCCTGCTCACTAGTAAAAACTATGAAGTATATCTAGCTCCTGCTCAAGAGATGCCTAGCATTTTAAGAGAAATAGGAAGACTTAGAGAAATCACCTTTAGAGCCATAGGAGAGGGAACAAATGAAGCTATAGATCTAGATAAATTTGACAGATATTATTACCATATGTTTTTATGGGATAATGAAGCAAATGCACTTGCTGGAGCTTACAGAATGGGACTGGGGTCAAAGATTTATGAAGAACATGGTATAGATGGGTTTTATCTTCAAGATCTTTTTCGTTTTGAACCAGAGTTACACAAGATGATGAGTGAAAGCATTGAAATGGGGCGCGCATTTATCATAAAGGAGTATCAACAAAAACCTATGCCACTTTTTCTTTTATGGAAAGGTATCGTCCATACCACATTGCGTTTTCCAGAGCATAAATACCTTATAGGTGGAGTGAGTATTTCAAATCAATTTTCAAACTTCTCAAAGTCGATGATGATTGAATTTATGAAATCTCATTACTACGACCCTTATATTGCACAATACATACGTCCTAAAAAGGAATGGAAAGTAAAGCTCAAAGATGCCGATAAGGAGTTTGTTTTTGATGAAAGTAAAGCCGATCTAAATAAGTTTGACAAGCTCATTGAAGAAATAGAACCAGGATCACTACGTCTTCCTGTTCTCATAAAAAAGTACATTAAGCAAAATGCAAAAGTTATTGCTTTTAATGTAGACCCTTTATTTAATAATGCCATTGATGGCCTTATGTATATCCGCATTGCAGATCTACCAGAGAGCACCGTAAAACCTGTGATGGAAGAGTTTCAAGCAGAGCTCGAAAAAAAGTATAATCAGCGTAATACAGAAGAGGAGTAAAAAACATTTACTCCTCTTTCTTTATAAATCTTATACTATCTGTATTCTGGATTTTCAAAGTTCCAGCGAGTACCATCATCCCAGTCCCCACGTGAGTTTCCATAAGCTGGATATCCTCCCTGTGCTTTAAGCATACTTGCAAGATGCAATAAGTTGTATGTCATAAAGGTGGTATTACGATTTGTAAAGTCGTTGTTTTTTGCTCCACTCTCCTCATCATTATAACTAGCACCAGGACCAGCCTCCCCTATCCATCCACAATCTGCTTGTGGCGGGATACTATAGCCTATATGTTGTAATGAATACAGTGTACTCATGGCTACATGCTTGATACCGTCCTCATTACCAGTGATGATGCAACCACCTGCTTTTCCATAAAAATAGTATTGCCCTTTTTCATTACGGTTACCACTTTCTCCGTACAAGCGTTCTATAAGCTTTGTCGCAACAGAAGACTTCTCACCAAGCCAGATAGGGGTTCCTATAACAAGAATGTCTGCCTCTTCTATCTTTTTAAAGATTGCTGGCCACTCATCTGTTTCTTCTCCGTGTTCTGTCATGTCATGATATACGCCATAAGCTACGTCATGATTTACAAATCTTAAATATTCTACAGTAACACCCTCTGACCTCATAATGTCTATAGAGACATCCATGAGAGCCTTAGTATGGCTCATGTGGGGTGTTTTTTTGAGCGTGCAATTTATATACAGCGCTTTTAGGTTTGAGAAATCAGGTTTTTCTTTCATATTATAAGTCTGACGTTTAAATAATTAAAAACTTACATCTTAATATATAAATTACACTCAAGCCCAATACCTAATCGGTATTTTATGAAGATATAACGCTTTCGCGAAAGCGTAAAACTACAGTTCCATCTGCTTTTTTAAATCGTCAAGTTTATCTTGAGTAATAGGTTTTACTACAAAGTTCTTGACATTCTTGTATGAGGCAGCCTTTTCCTTATCTCGGGGATCAATGGAACTAGTAACAACAAAGATTGTGATTTTCTTAATCACGTTAATACTTATAATGGCATCAAGAAATTGCCATCCATCAAGTATAGGCATATTAATGTCTAATAGAATAACATCTGGGATAGCAGACTCTACTGTTCCTCTTAATACTGGCCCTAAATGATTAAGCGCTTGCTGCCCGTCATGAAAAATGAGAAATCCTTTACAAAAGTTACTCATATTCATCAATCGTTGCGCTCCAAAAACAAAAATTGGATCATCATCTATAATACATGCTATATCTATTTGTTTCATCGTTTTAAATAAATTTTAAAAGTAGATCCTTCACCTACTGTACTCACTACTTTTACACAGCCTCCTAACGCTTCAATCTGATTCTTTACAATATATAAGCCTAAGCCTCTAGAGCTTTCATTTCTATGAAATGTTTTATAAAGACCAAAGATTTTATTACCATGCAAATCCAAGTCTATTCCAAGACCATTATCTGTAAAATGAATGATTGTATAATCATCATCTTGTGTACTACTTATAGTAACCTTTAAAGACTCATTCTCTCGTCTATATGTAATAGTATTTGATAAAATATTTAAGAAAATACTTCTCAAATATTCCGGTATAGCCATAACGTTGAGCTCTGCAGATATATCTACTGTCACGGTGCCACCCACCTTGTGAAATAATGTATTAAGACTTGTAAGTGTTTTATCTATAATTTCGATTACATTAATCTCAACAAAATCTTCTGCAGTTACATTATCAAAAGAAGACACTTCGCTCAAATTCTTAATAGTTTCTTCTAAATTTCCAAATGCGCTCATTAACATTTGAAACACAGAGGATTCTTCTACTCTCGGAATATCCTGCTTTAAAAATGTCAATAACATATCCAAGTTACTGGTATGTGACCTCAAATTATGTGAGACAATGTGTTTAAAATTTAATAATTTCTCATTTTGTCCTTCTGTCTTACTTAACAGATTTTCTATACGGTGGTTTGCATCTTTGAGAGATGTTATATCTGTAACCTGGCATATGTAATAACCTGGCTCTGACATCTCAGGTTTTACTAATGACACTGATAGTACTGTCCATACAGTTTTACCTGTTTTGTGTACAAAACGTCTCTCTGCTTGATAGTTTTCTATATCTCCCGACAGTAATTTCTCTTTGAGAATAACATTAATATCGATATCTCCAGGGTAATTTAATTCACTGATCCTTAATCTATTAATTTCATCTACTGTGTATCCAAATATTTTAGAAATCTGTGGGTTAATCTGGATCCACTCTCCCTCCATAGAAATTAAGGCAACACCGTTAGGAGCATTAATAAAAGTTTTTCTAAACTTTTGTTCTTTTTGCTTGAGCGCTAACTGTGCTTTTTTTTGGAAATCAATATCCTGGAAAACACCATATAACTTAATACACTTTCCTTTTTCAAAAACAGGAACCCCTACAGACCTAACCCACTTTTCTTCACTAGATGCGGTAATAATTATATAATGCCCATCAAATTTTTTTCCATGAATAATTGCATTATTAAAGTCCCGTTGTAATTTTTCTCGATGATTTCCCTCTTTGTAAAAGCAAACACCTTCTGCCACGGTAGGCTCATATTCTAAGGGTACCCCGTGTATGTTTTTAGTTCCTACGCTCCAGTATAACTTACTCTCGCATACGTTATATTCCCACATACCAATAGATGCAGCCTCTTGTAATAATAATGACGGACTCTCATCAAATGATGAAAGTAATGAAGTAGGGGAGCTAGAGATTTTCATTCAAAAAATTGTCATAACGCCCTGATTTACAATTGTATTTTATAGGCGTTAGTCAACTAAAGTAGGTAATTTTATTTTAAATCATCGATTTAAAAGCAAACCTTAACTGTTTTATAAGATTACATAGAAATAAATATGACTATAAACCTCTAAACAAATTGGAATCAAAATGATACAATAATAATTTAAGCAATACTATGTGCAATTTCTCTTATAACGGCAAATAATCGTTCTGTATTTTTCGTAGTAGTAAACGGATTCATAAATGTGGTTCTTAAATAGAATTCTCCACGCAAAGAGGTTCCCACAATATAAAACTCTCCATCTTCTAGTAGTGCTTTACGTATACTCTGGTTGACAAGATTAATATCACCAGTGCTCGCTTTATATCTAAAACACACAATATTTGAGACAGGATCTAGGGCTACTTCAAAATCTTCTTGCTGCTTCACTAAGTCACCAAACTCCTTTCCCGCATCATAAAGCGTGGTAACAAAATCATCAAAAAACTGAACTCCATATGCATTTATAATAGCATAAAAGCGCAAGCTCATCATACTTTTCGTGCACTCAAAAGTCCTTTTGGCTAGGTTAAACCAGTCTGCATCTTCGTTCTTTTCCCAGAGATATTGTGCTTTTTGCTCAAACGTAGCATAGCTCGCCGTACTTTCCTTAAATACGACCGCAGTTGCCAGCGCACTTGTACCCATCATTTTGTGACCGTCTATAATTATAGAATCAGCTTTTTCTGCTCCATTTAAGAGATGCTTATACTTGGGAGAAAAAATAGCTGCTCCACCATGCGCTGCGTCTATGTGAAACCATATTTTTCTTGCTTTCGCGAAAGCGTAAATCTCTTCAAGATTATCATACACCCCAGTACTTGTACTAGGTGCGCTACCCACAATAGCAATCACTTCATAACCCTTTTCCACAACCGAATCATAATACGAATCTAGCAGCTCTGTGCGCATTTTGTAAGTATCATCTACAGGTACCTTAATAATACCGTCACTCCCAAGACCCATAATTCTAGCGGCTCGATCTACGCAATAATGCGCCTCCTCAGATACCATAATAGCTAATTTACTGCTGTGTCCTTCATTCCAAACATCACCTTCAGCCATCACTCTACGAGCAGCGAGTAATGCCGTAAGGTTTGCAAGCGTTCCCCCAGAAGTTAGAAATCCGTCGCCATTTTCAAAGCCAATTACTTTTGCAAACTGCTCGATTATTAATCGCTCCAGTGCCGTAGATGCTGCGCCCATCTCATATACCGCCATCCCATTATTAAGCTGTGCGCTTAGTAGTGTGGCTAGCGCAGATACAGGCACCGTGGGTGCCACTTGGTGACCTATATATTTAGGATGATGCGTGTGTATCGATCTTGCGATAACTGTTTTAAAAAAATCTGAGGTTGTATGAGTATCTGAAATGTACTCTTTCCAAAAATGATACTCATCTTCTGGCGTTGTCCATGTGATGACTTTCTCAGACTTTCCAGAGGTAGTGTCAGACAGATATTGAGATATCTGATTAACTAGATCTGTTCCTTCTTTTTTAAAGAGTGAACTATCGTAGGCTTTTTTTAATAGGGATGTACTCATTACTTCTCAGACATTTTTGATTTGGTATGCTCAAAGAAATCGTAAAACAATCCTTGCAATTGCTCCCATTTACGGGCATCTATGCTGTAGTACTGAGCTTTACCTTTAAACTGACTTTTTAAAACTCCTGCCCTTTTAATTACTTGTAGGTGTTGTGAAGTAGTGGGTTGCGATAGCCTTATTTTTTCAGAAATATCTTGACACAGGCAGCCATCACAATCACCTATATATTCAATGATAGCCACACGTGCTGGGTTAGAGAGAATCTTTGCCAGATCTGCAATCTGATTTGCCCTCATAGAATGTATATGCCTTTTTGTAACTCCCATAATATTGCGTTATTTATACCTTAAAGATATATATAAAATGTAATATCGCTATATTACGATACAATATTTAACAAAAAAGCCCAGACTAACCGGGCTTTTAATATTCTAGAACCAAGGTTTTCTTCCTACTTGGTATGTATTATAAAATTCTTCGTCAGATTTTGTAAGGTAAATAATCCCCTCTATAAGTCCTACTAGACCTACAGCCCAGAATAAAAGAACACCTATGCCAACACAAGAAAGTACTATCCCCACAACACTTAGCACAAGCATTATGATACCCTCTTTCTGGTATCCTAAGATAAATTTATGTACTCCAAATGCTCCAAGAAAGATGCCTAGAAGCCCAGCGAGCATTTTTTTGTTATCAGTACCGTTAGTCACTTTATTCCATTCTTCTTTTGCACTATTGCCAAATTCATTGGCAGCATCTTTTGCGTCGTTTGCAAAATCACTTGCAGCTTTCTTTGCGTCGTCTGCCATGTTTTTTGCATCATTACCTGGTTTATCACCTGGGATCTTTTCGTCTTCTAAACTCATCTGGTTGGTTGTTGGTTAATTAGTTCTAAAACTACAAAAAAGAATGAAACACCACTACGCTATTCCTCCTTTAAAAACTCGCTATCAATAGGTTCCCATAATTCTATTTTATTTCCTTCGGGATCTAGTATCCAGCCAAATTTACCATAGCTATATTCCTCTACTTCTCCTACTATAGTGACACCTTCTTCCTTAAGTACTTTAAGCAACGCTACGAGATTATCTACCCTAAAATTAAACATAAACTGTTTCTTGCTGGGAGAAAAGTATTCTGTATCCGCATTCATAGGGCTCCATTGAGTAGAGCACTTCTTTCCGTTCTCATCTCGCCACCAAAATGTCCAGCCATATTGATCTGTGGGAATCCCTAAGTGGTTTTTATACCACTCCTTTTGTGCATCTGGATCTTCACTTTTAAAGAACATTCCTCCTATTCCAGTAACTCTTTTCATAACGCTATATATTTAAGTGACTTACTCTTTCTTGAGAATAAATGCTGCGATAAGACTAACGACAAAACCAAGTATAAACGTCATTACAAACATCATAAGTCCAGCAATAAACGACATCTCTGTGCCGCTATATTGACTATACATCTCTCTTTGAGCCTCAAGCTGAGAGATAGCTACCGGGTTTTTGGACTCCACGGCAAGCTCCATTGCATAATCATTGTATTCAAGAAAAAAAGATGGATTTACAAATAAGGTATACACTATATCTGCAAGCGCAATACCAAGACCGCCTAAAGCAGCAATAATAATTCCCGTTTTTAAAGCGCTACCAAAAGAGATTTTACCCGCATTAACCGTGTCACGCTGGTAAGCCACTCCAAAGTACACCATCGCTGCCGTCATACCCATAACTCCCCAACCTACGAGTTCTTGCGTACCGTAATCTAAGCTCTTACCTAAATACAGTGCGAGCGTAAATCCTAGGAGACCTAAAAAAAATGCAATCGCACCAAATTTCTTTATCACTAAACTCATATACTTATCTTTTAAAACATCAATTTAAGAAAAACGCTGCAGTATCTTATCTACTATGGTTTGCGCTAGCTTTATTTTACTCTCAACCGTCCACCCTGCAATGTGTGGCGTGAGGAGTACATTATCTTGCTCAATAAGATATTGTAAGGGTTCTGGCAGGTTTGAATTTCCGTCTGTGGTAAATAAATTCTCAAAAGATAATTTTTCATACTCAAGTACATCTAGTCCAGCTCCTAGTACTTTTTTTGCTTTCATAGCTGCTACAAGATCCTTTGTCACAACAGACTTCCCTCTTGCGGTATTTATGAGATAAAATGGTTTTGTAAAAGCATTTATAAAAGCAGCATCTACCATTTTATCTGTTTGTGGAGTCCAAGGCGTGTGTAAACTCACAACATCTACCTCTTCTTGAAATTGGCTTAATGACACCTGCGTAGCATAGCTATCACCTACCTCATTTTTTATATCATAACAAAGCACTTTACAGTCAAAACCCTGTAATTTTCTAGCAAAGGCTTTCCCCATATTACCATAGCCTATGATCCCCACGGTTTTTCCTTCTAGCTCAACACCCCGATTAGGCTCACGGTTCCAGTGACCGGCTTTTACCTGGGCATCTGCTCTATTTAAATTATTAAAAAGACTGAGCAGCATCCCTAGTGATTGCTCCCCTACGGCATTGCGGTTACCCTCTGGCGCACTGATAAGATAAATGCCCTTACTCTCAGCATAAGGGATATCTATACTCTCTAGGCCTGCGCCTACGCGAGCAATAAACTTAAGGTGAGGAGCAGCATCTATAAACTGCTTATCTATTTTAAAACGACTGCGTATTACAATACCCTCATAATCTGCGATAATCGCCTCTGTCCCTTCTTTTGAGATAGTAACATTTTCAACATTAGTATGTCCTGTTTCTTCAAGTTGCTTTACCAGTAGCGGGTGGTTATTATCTAGGTGGAGTATTTTCATTACTTAGTTTTATTTTTTCTCACGGGAATCACACCTAAAAAGAGACCTAATCCTATTGCCATCATTGCACCAGTTACAAAGCCTATGCCTCCAGATGTGTCATCAAATGCGTATAATAATATCCCCGCGATGGCCATAACAATAATTCCTGCTATCTTGTTCTTATTCATATTTCTCTTTTAAATTTTAGGATAATCTGTTTGAGTTTTGGCGTCTGTTACTTCTCCCGTGTGAGCCGTACTTAATTTTTCAAAAAGCAGTAGGTGTACCTCTTCTCCATCTTTGGTAGTTGGGCAATGTTCTACGCCTTTAGGTACAACTATGATTTCACCTTGATGTACCGTTTCAGACCACTCTTTTTCTGGGTTTCCGCTTTCGCGAAAGCGCATTTCTAACACCCCTTTTTGCACAAAAAACAACTCGTCTTCATCCTTATGACTGTGCCATACAAACTCACCCGAAACCTTTGCTAGAAGTACTTGCATATCATCTACCGTAGCAATCTGGTGTGGATGCCATTGCTTATCAAATTTGCCTAATTTCTCGTGAATATTAATGGGTTTCATATGCGTTTCTTATGATATAAAGATACACATAAGGACCTCTTTATACTACGCAAATAATTGGGATACCTCCACCGGTACTCGCATAGGTCGTCCTTGGGGCATTTTGAGCAAGCACCAGTTTGTAACTGCACTCACCAGTACTTTTTCTTCTCCCTTGCGTTTTATGGTGGTGTTTCTCTGCGAGGTTGCACCAGAGATTTGAACCACCGTAGTTGTTACGACAATCTCATCATCTTTAAATGCCTGGCCGTGATACTTTATATGGTGATCCATCACCACCCACGCCATTTTATTGATGCCTAGTCGCTCTTCGGCTGGGTCTTCGTCTTTAAAATAGTCTCTCGTTACGTGGTTCCAATGTTTTGATGCAGCAATTTGCACCCAGTCTAAGTACACGACATTGTTTACGTGATTGAGCACATCTATAGCAGATGCTGGTACGGTGAGGTGATATTCATAGCTTTTCTGGCTCAAATACCTAGTATAATTTTTGCGATATAGAGGTAAATAAGTATCCCAAATATATCATTACTTGTAGTAATAAACGGCCCAGTTGCAATCGCAGGATCAATGCCTCTTTTATGTAAAAACAACGGAATAAACGTACCTATAATCCCGGCAACAATGATTACAACAAATAGCGAAATTGATATAGACGTCGCATAGTCTACCGCACTTTCTGATATCCATACGTAAAAGAACAATACAATGGCCAGCGCAGCACCGTTAAGCATTGCGAGCAGCATTTCCTTAATTAATCTGTTACCTATGCTTCCTTTTACATCATCATTTGCAAGACCTTGTACAATAATCGCACTAGATTGTACCCCTACATTTCCAGCCATTGCAGCAATAAGCGGTGTAAATAGTAAAAGAATAACGTGATCATTTAACACCTCTTCAAAACCGCCCATAATAGCCGCAGCTCCTACACCACCTAGTAATCCTAAAAATAGCCAAGGTAATCTCGCACGAGTAAGCTGTAGTATGCTATCATCTGCCTCTACATCTTGAGAGATACCCGCTGCCATCTGGTAATCTTTTTCGGCCTCTTCTTTTATAAAATCTACAATATCATCTATTGTAATGCGTCCTTGCAGCACACGCTTATCATCTACAACGGGTATAGCCTCTAAGTCATACTTTTGCATCACCTTTGCAACATCTTCTGCTGGGTCATTTACATTTACAGAGTCTACTTTAGGTATATAGATTTCAGATATTTTTGTTCTCGTATCTGAGGTAAGAAGGTCTTTGAGCGATAGTCTCCCTATGAGTTCATTCTCTTTTGTAACCACGTAGATAGAGTGCACTCGAGTCACCTCTTCTGCCTGGCGACGCATCTCACGCACACACCCTGCCACTGTCCAGGTTTCTTTTACCTTAATAAGCTCTTTTGCCATAAGACCACCAGCACTATTCTCGTCATATTGCAGCATCTCACGTATGTCTGCCTTATGCTCTTCGTCTTCTATCTGGTTTATAACTGCTAGCTGTATATCATCATCTAGCTCACCTATCATATCTACCGCATCATCGGTATCCATTTCTTCTACCTCATCTGCAATTTCGGCAGGAGTTAGGTTTTCTAGAAGTTTTTCTCGCACATCTTCATCTAGCTCCATAAGAGCCTCAGAAGTTTGCTCACTATCTAAGAGAAGTACTAGGTAGGCAGCCTCATCTGCATCTACCTCATCAAGGATCTCTGCAATATCTGCGTGGTGAAGATCTGTAAGCAATTCTTTGAGGGCTACCTCATCTTGAACAGCTACGTGTGCTTGTATCTGGTCTATGAGATTGCTTGTGAGTTGAAATTGCATAGGTTTGTTTTTACTAGTAGTACAAATATAGGAAAACCCCTTGCGCAGAGTAATTACAATGCCTAGAGATTTTACTGCTCTTGTATATCTTTTGTGATTGCTGCTGTAAGTTCTATAAAGCCTTGTACAGAGATTTGCTCTGGGCGTTTATTGAGAATTTCGCTTTCGCGAAAGCGGTCACTTAACCCCATACCCTTAAGACTGTTTCTCAACGTCTTTCGGCGCTGCTGAAATGCCATTTTCACGACCTTAAATAACATCTCTTCTGTGCAACCTATGTCTTTAAAGTTTTCTTTTCGCTTTAAGCGTAAAACTCCACTATCTACTTTAGGTGGCGGAATAAAAACAGTGGGAGGCACCGTAAATAAGTATTCTGCATCATAAAATGCTTGTGCCAGTACAGATAAAATACCGTAGGTCTTGCTCCCGTGATCTGCACAAATACGAGCGGCAACTTCTTTTTGAAACATTCCCGTAAACTCTGGGATGCGCTCTTTATGCTCAATAGTTTTAAAAACTATTTGGGTACTAATATTATATGGAAAGTTTCCCGTAATTGCTAGTGGCTCTCCAGGGTAAATAGTGTCTAGATCGTACTTTAAAAAATCGGCTTCTAGTACGGTAAACTTCTCATCATTGAGCTTATGCTCTAGCGTAAACGAACTTCTTAAATACTCAATAGACTCGGTATCTAGATCCATCACCGTGAGTTGCGCTGGTTTTGCTAGAATATACTTAGTAAGTACTCCAGTACCAGGCCCTATCTCTAAGATGTGATTATACCCTTCTAATGTGAGCGTGTCCCCAATATCTCTTGCCACAGACTCATCACCTAAGAAGTGTTGCCCCAAGTGCTTTTTTGCCTTCACCCCTTGATCGCGATGACCCCGGTTTGCGTGCGGCTTTTCAAATTTTCTCTTCTTTTGTTGTTTTGACATCGTAGTGGGGCTAGTGAGTAAGTGTTACTTGTATTTCCTTGCCTGAAAACTAGTGCTGCGAGATTACCTCGAGCTCTGTTCTAAAAGCGACAAATTTACCCGCAAATTTATTACTCGCGAGCCTTAATCTATCTGCGTCTTGCTCGTAGTAGGCATCAAGGTGCTGCTGGCTCGGGCACCCATATTGTACAGAGTATGTGACTCCGCCCATTTCTTCTTCTGTACGCACTCTAGTCATAAGTGCTTTTACAAATTTACCCGTAGCAATCACTTCTGGTATGTGTACTTCTTGCATCCAGGTAAGCCATTCTTTTTCTACAGATTCTTCTATGTTTATGGTAACGTTATATATAAGCATTAGTTCTTTTTATATTTTTCTAAAAATTCTTGAATTACATTATCAAGATCCTCTTGTTTTTTAATTCGTTCTCTTAAAGCGTATCCATATGAAGCTAGAATATTCTTAAATTTCTGAGTCTCATAGGGAGCTGGATTTTCCAGTGTATCCGAAGTCATATTTGAATAATCTATCAGATAAGGATAATAATACTCTGTCATTGTACTCCGGCTCTGTTCATCTACTCCCTCTGCCCAGCCATAATATTCATAAATACCTACAATATCATTTTGAAGTACTGGATTTTCTATAAATCTAACGTCGCCAGTAGCCATAAGTGTATTGTAAGCATTCTTTTTAATATAAAGATAATCTGCCGCAAGTAACTTAAAACTTAGCCAGTACTCACCTTTAAGGCGTTGTTTATCATTTACAACTACAGCTAGAGTATCTACTAGCGCTAGCATAGCATTAGAAGACTTTAAACTCCTCTTTACGTTATTCTGATTGTAAACAGTTTCATCAATTATACTCTCAATGTGTCTATCAACAAGCTCCCCCTCTTTCTTTGCTTGAGAACACGTATTGAGCTGAAAAGCAAGCAAAATACCAATGACAACCACAATAAATTCCAAAAAATGGTTGAGCCAGTCTATTTTTTTCTTCTTTGCCATGTCAATTTATTGCATCTCCTCTCAAATTCCTAAATCGCTTCTGTGCCTCTACATAATAGATACTGTCTGCAAGGTCAAAAATGATGCGCTCGTAATTATTTTTTGCCTTTTCTGGCTGATTGAGCGGTCCTTCGTATAATCTTGCTAGGCGATAATATGCATCATCTGCTAGTACGCCATCGCTGTAATACTCAATGATTGTGAGGTAGTTTTTTTCTGCTTTCGCGAAAGCTTCTTTATTTTCATACAATTTAGCTTGAGAAAGCAATGCCTCGTCCTCTATCTTTTCTCCCTTGTGCTTCTCCAAAATATCATCGTATAATGCGATAGCCTCTTCAGACTTATTTTGAAAGGCTAGCAAATCTGCCGTAGCATATTTTTTAAGTGCCGTCTGTAAGCTATCATCCATTGAGTTATCTCTAATAACAAGTAATAGCTCTAGTGCATCATTTGCAATAAGTTGTGTTGCACCAGCCTTCAAGACATTGAGCTGCGACTCTGCCCAGTCAAAATCTGCTTTATAATAACTGGTCTTTGCCACCTTAAATCTAGCTTCCTGGGAGATTACATTATTCTGGATCTCGTTCTGAATTTGAGAATAGTAAATGAGCGCCTGATTAAACTTTTCTGTACGCACCAAAATATCTGCTAGCTCCATCTTAAGCCGAGCGTGGTCAAATCTATCACGAGGGATTTTTATCCCCTTTTTAAGATAAGCAATAGCCTCATCTGGCTGCTCCATGTTAAATGCAAGAAAATGTGCATAGTCTATTTGCAAAGGCACGGTATATTCCTTCTTAATATATTGATCTAGCAAGGCTTCAAAGCGTGTTTTAACAAGTGCTTTCTCTTCTACAGTTTGAGCTTTTTTTACCGCTAGTTGTAATAATTGTTGTTCTGCATAGAGTTTAACACTACTTGCAACTACGTTATCTCTTAAAAACTCTAGTATCTCTGTCGCATCTTCAATAGCATTTTCTTCTATTGCAATTTCAGCTAGATTTACAATTCCTTCATGTCTTCCTTCTGTACGACGATAAATCGCTTTTTCTTGTGCAAATGCCTTTCTATAATCCTTTTGCTGTATAAAGAGCCAACTAAGCAACTCATTATAAAGCACGTTTTGTTCTGTTTGTAATCTCTTTAATAAGGTCTTTCTAAAAATAATATTAGCCTCATTAAGCGGATCATCGTTCACATAAAGGGCAAAATTACGTTGAGCGGCTTGTAGATAGTTTTCACTCTTATTAATTAGGTCTAAGTAGGCATTAAACATTTTCTCCACCTCTCCTAGTTCCCCATAAAGTCTGGCTAGTTGGACATTATAATTTGCTCTCGGATTATTAGCCATCGCGATCTCATAGGCCTGAACAGCTTCTGTAAGCAAGTTATGCTCTTGAAATGCACGAGCAGCACGATATGCATTCATGGTCTTGCTCTCTATACCTGCAAGTACCTGATTATAATAATCCTGAGCGATAGAATCTCGTTGTTGTAGCTGATGGTTGTATCCTATCTCTACATAACAAAAACCTTTATCGCGAGTAGCAGCAAGGTTTTCGTTAAGCGCAATTTCGGCTTCTTTGTATTTTTCTAACTGTTGATAGCTTTTTACAAGACCAGTAATTAGTACGTGATTGCCTTGTTTTTTAAGAAGTGCCTTTTTATAAGATATGATGGCCTTTTCAAACTCACCTTGGTCTGCATAGTTGCGAGCAAGTTGTTCTGTTTGCGCTTTCGCGAAAGCAAAAAAACCAAACACACAGATGAGTATTAAAAACCAATTTTTCTTCATATCCTAAAGATAACGAAAAACGTGCCATAGCGATTGCTCTGACACGTTTCTTATCACTGTTAATGTGTTATTAGTTAATCATATCAAACCCGCAATAAGGGATTAACGCCTTAGGAATTTTGATTCCTTCTGGCGTCTGGCAGTTTTCAAGAATTCCTGCAAGTACACGTGGCAGCGCTAGTGAGCTACCATTAAGTGTATGTGCAAGCTTGTTCTGACCATCTTCATCCTTAAAACGAAGCTTTAAACGATTTGCTTGAAAAGTCAAGAAGTTAGACACAGAACTAATTTCTAACCAACGATCTTGCGCTGTAGAAAATAATTCAAAATCATAAGTAAGGTGTGCTGTAAATCCAAGGTCACCACCACAAAGACGTAAGATTCTGTATGGTAATTCTAACTCATCAAGTATTGTTTTTACGTGATCTACCATCCCGTCTAGTGCCGCAGCACTATCTTCTGGACGTTCTATACGTACAATCTCAACTTTATCAAACTGGTGCAAGCGGTTTAACCCGCGTACGTGTGCCCCATAAGATCCAGCCTCACGACGGAAACATGGCGTATACCCAGTACATGTAATAGGCAACTCATTATGATTACGTAAATCACCGCGGAACATATTTGTCACTGGCACCTCTGCCGTAGGGATTAAATATAAATCGTCTTCGGTCACATGATACATTTGCCCTTCCTTATCTGGAAGTTGGCCAGTACCAAAACCTGACGCCTCATTTACAAGGTGCGGCACTTGGTATTCTGTATATCCAGCCTCGGTATTTTTGTCTAAAAAGTAAGCGATAAGTGCACGTTGTAAACGTGCTCCCTTGCCTTTATACACTGGAAAACCAGCCCCAGCAATCTTAGTTCCTAGTTCAAAATCAATAATATCGTATTTCTTTGCAAGCTCCCAGTGTGGCTGTGCTGCTTCATGCAACTCAGGAATATCTCCCTTGCGAAAGATTTCTTCATTATCCTCATCACTGTTACCCTCAGGAACACTGTCATGTGGGATGTTTGGGATTTGGTAAAGCAAGTTTTGTAAATCCTCAGAAGCAGTGTTTAATTGCTCTTGAAGGGTTTTAGATTGCTCTTTTAAACCTGCAGTTTTCTCTTTAAGAATATTTGCTTTTTGAGCTTCTCCACTCTTAAAAAGCATTCCTATTTCCTTGGAAAACTTATTACTATCTGCAAGTACTTCATCAAGTTGCGCTTGCGAACTACGACGAAGATCATCTGCCGCCACTACTTGATCAAGTAAGGTTGCGGCGTCTATATTTCTTTTAGATAACGCTTTCGCGAAAGCTTCTTTGTTTTCTCTAATGTGTGCTACTTCTAGCATAGTGGAATGGTTTTTAAAGTAAAAGGTAAATTTAAGGAAATGTACTAAAGAAAATGAATGTTTTGCTAATTGATAAACACTGTTTCTACAATCAACTTAAGTCAAGATTATGTTTTTTAAACTATCTGGAATCTTTACCTTCAGAAACACTCTCAAAACTAGGAAACAACCCCTTATCATCCAGATAACCATCACTATCTAGCACCCAAGGATTATGAGAAAACCAGTTCCAGTCTACACTTGCGAGATCTACTCCTGGATCTATAAGCTCTTGTGACTTACGGCCGTTTATGCGAATTCTACATTTTACGTAGACCGCTACGTCTTGCCCTTCTGTCTTTTTGAGCTGTTTTATGTATTGTGCAAATTGCCATATCACATCTGGTTTTGATCTGATGTTGCGTTGTTGGTTTTTTGTGAGGTACTCTTTATGGTCTAGTGTAGTTCGCTTACCAGTTGCCTTATCTTCTACCGTAAACGTTACCGTTCCACCTTTAGAGCGGAGCATCATACGCCAACTCAAACGATGCCCTTCCTCAGACCACAGCACATTGTCTCGTATAAAATGCTGTCGCAGTGGCAAGCCTATTTGAACTATAAAATATACTGCAAACACAGCGAGCATTGCTGTTTTATATTTAGGAATAATTAAAGTTTGAGGTGAGTCACTAAATGAATCAGTTGTAAGTTCCTCATTATAAAGATTCACTTCGCTGCGCTCGTAAAACGGTTTCCAGCGTTTAAGAAATAAATTATGAATGGTTTTCGGCTCAAAAAAGAATACCGTGAAAGCCAGTGACATGTATGGAAAAATCCCAATCTGAAACACAAAAGAGTTAAAAAGATGAAAGAATATAGATATAAAAAATGCCCACGTGCGTGTTCGTTTCCACAGTAATAATGGGATAATTAATCCGTCAAAAAGAATTCCTACGTAAGAAATTATCCAGTGTGTCCAGTCCTTCTGGAGCACACCACCCACGAGCCAATAATCTTTCTTACCACGCATTAATATTTCTGGTACCGTCGCATCTAGCCAGTCTGGATATATTTTGGCAATAGACGCGTAGGTGTAAACAATCCACAGTTGTAGAATGATAAACAAAGTCACCCAGCGTGGCATACTTATATTTCTTACGCTTTCGCGAAAGCGTGCATCAAGAGAAAACGCAGCGTTTGCAGGGAGTATTGCCATAATCCATAACAGCAGCATTAATAGGTAATAGTGGTTATTATAAGCGGTTTTTTGCATGAAATACACGGTACTCCACATAATTGCATAGCCAATTATCGCTACACGATATTTAAAACCAAGCATTACCATCACTCCAAAAACTCCCATCAATCCAAACCAAGCATACATTTGTGGTCCAGGTCCTGGAAATGTTTGTAAAAAGTCAAACCCTATAAAGTTAAAGGTAAATTCTGGTGTTACTAGTATACGTCGCACCCATCCAGTAGCAAGCGCTCCCCAAGCCTCACATGTAATAAGAAAACCAAAAAAAACACGAAACACAATGAGCGTGCTGTTATCTATTCTAGTAAAGAGGAGCTTATTAAGTGACATCTTATTTGATTAGAGCTTATTTATATAATCCCGTGCATACTTCTCATCCTCTTTCATCGCTTTTACAAGCTCATCTACACTCCCAAAGGTTTTCTCATCACGTATACGGTCTAGCAATTGTATCTCTAGCTCTTGTCCATATAAGTCCTTACTGAAGTCAAAGAAATAGGTTTCAACAGTTTGCGCACTTCCTCCTACTGTTGGGTTTGTGCCTATATTCATCATCCCGTAAACAACATTTCCGTTTATACGAGACTGCACTACATAAACGCCTTGTGCGGGTATTAGTTTATAATCTTGAGCTATATCAAGATTTGCGGTAGGATACCCTATGGTTCTACCTAGGCTCCTGCCTTTTACAACGGTTCCCGTAAGCATAAATGCTTGATCTAGATAGTTATTTGCTAGCGCCACATCTCCTGCCTCTAGTGATTTACGCACTTTTGTAGAGCTTACAGCGACGTCTTCTAGTTCTTGCTTTGATATCTCTTCCACCTCAAAACCTAGTTGCTCTCCAAAACGCTTGAGGTCCTCAATATTAGCATTACGATTGCGTCCAAAACGGTGATCGTAACCTATAATTACTTTCTTTGCGTTAAGAGAATTTACAAGAATCTCTTCAACAAATGTCTCCGCGTGATACCTTGAAAAATCTAAGGTAAAAGGATGAATCACGAGGTGATCTAGACCTAGACCTTCCAATAGTTGCGCTCGCTCATCTATGGTATTTATGAGCTTGAGCGAAGTATCCTTCTGTAACACCATCCTAGGGTGCGGAAAAAAGGTAAGTACACATGACTCCCAGCCATTTGCTCGCGCACTTTCGTTAAGCCTATTAATAATCTGGCGATGTCCTAAGTGTACTCCGTCAAAGGTACCTATCGTAACGACAGTTCCTTTTTCTGAGCTAAATGTATGTGCGCTATTGTGAGTTTTCAAGATTATTTGCCGTTGTACGCGTTCATTGTATTATTAATTCCTCCACTCACAAAAGAAGTGATTACCTCACAACTCTTATCTAAGCGCTCAGGAAGACTAGCTTGCTCCTCTGGCGTCCATTCTCCTAATACATAATCTACTTGACGTCCCGTAGAAAAAGCATCACTTATACCAAAACGAAATCTATTATATACAGATGTGTTCAATTGAGCTTGCGTGTCTTTTAGTCCATTATGCCCTCCAGCAGAACCTTTTGTTTTCACTCTTATGGTTCCAAAATCTAGATTCAAATCATCTGTTATAACCAGAAGATTTTCGACTAATATCTTCTCTTGTTGCATCCAGTATCGTATGGCCTTACCGCTTAAATTCATAAAGGTATTGGGCTTCAATAAGATTACGGTTTTACCTTTTACTTTGGTGCGCGCGATGTCACCTAGTTTTTCAGTTTCAAAAGAGGTTTCTTGCGCTTTCGCGAAAGCGTCTACCACCTTAAATCCTATATTATGCCTAGTTTCTGTGTACTTAGGACCTATGTTTCCTAAACCAACGATGAGAAATTTTTTCATGGGGTCTATTACTTCCTCTTCTGTCGTTACTTTTCTAAATAGTCTACCGAAAAAAGAGCGCATCATATGCTATTTTGTTAGAATGTAATTTATGGTCATCCTTCATTAATTAAGTTAAAGACACCGCTTATTACTATCGTATAAAAATAAAAAAAGCATCTCGAAGAACGAGATGCTTTTGTATTAAATATAACGGATTGATTACTCTGCTGCTGCAGCGGCATCATCTGTTTGTGTAGAAGGAACATCTCCTGCTTCAGTTTCTTCTTCATCATCATCGTCATCAAGGATAGCTGTACGAGAAGTTCTAACTTGACACACTACTGTGTTATCAGGGTGCATAAGTGTTAGGTTTTCTTGTGGTAAAGCTCCTATGTATAACTTGTTACCTATTTTCAGGTTTGTGATATCTGCAACTAAGTAATCTGGAAGATCTTTAGGAAGTGCTTTCACACGTAATACACGGTTTGTTTTACGTAAAACACCACCATTCATTACTCCACGAGAGTTACCTGTAAAGTGTACTGGGATATTCATTGTTACTTCTTTACCATCAAAAATCTGGTAGAAGTCTATGTGTAAAATACGATCAGTTACCGGGTGGAACTGGATATCTTGAAGAATCGCCTTTACGGTTACACCGTCTAATTCGATTTCTACTGTGTGCGCGTCTGGAGTGTATACCAATTCTTTGAACGCAAGTTCTGGTGCGCTAAAATGCAATGGCGTGTCCCCTCCGTATACAACGCAAGGTACCAGTCCAGCATTACGTAAGGCCTTTGTAGCTTTCTTGCCTACGCTTTCTCTTTTAGATCCGTGGATCGAAACTGATTTCATATTAAATAATTATAGTTAAAAAAATATTACATAATAAACTTCGATGAAATACTCGTGTTACTATTTACACGGTGCATAACATCTGCAAAAAGTGGTGCGCAGGTCAATACCCTTACTTTATCACTTTTGTGTTCTTTAGGAATTGAATCTGTTACAATCAATTCCGAAAGTTTACTGTTTTCTATCTTATCGTAAGCGTTACCACTTAAAATTGCGTGGGTACAGATCGCTCGTACACTAAGCGCACCCTTTTCTATCATCAAATCTGCAGCCTTGGTTAAAGTTCCTGCAGTATCTACCATATCATCTACAAGTACTACGTGTTGTCCTTCAACACTACCTATAAGTTCCATGTGTGAGATTACATTTGCTTTTGCTCGTTGCTTAAAACATATAACAACATCACTCTCCATCGCCTTACTATACGCATAGGCTCTTTTACTACCTCCCATATCTGGAGAAGCAATCGTAAGATTTTCTAATCCTAGTTCCTTTAAATAAGGTAAGAATATAGTAGACGCAAATAAATGATCTACTGGCTTCTCAAAAAATCCTTGTATTTGATCTGCGTGTAAGTCCATAGTGATAATACGCGTAGCACCTGCTGTTTCTAGTAGGCTTGCCATAAGCTTTGCAGCAATAGGCACTCTAGGTTTATCCTTACGGTCTTGTCGCGCCCATCCAAAATAAGGTATCACTGCCGTTATGTGTCTTGCACTAGCACGCTTTGCAGCATCTAGCATCAATAACATTTCCATCATATTATCTGATGATGGCATGGTGCTTCCTATAATAAATACACGTGATCCACGTACAGATTCTTCAAAAGAAGGTTGAAATTCTCCATCACTATATGTCGATGTTATGACGTTACCCAGCGGCTGCCCAAAGGCTTTTGCGATTTTTTCGGCCAGTGGTTTGCTGTTTTGACAAGCAAATATCTTCGGTTGCGGTACGGTAGCGGTCATCTGTTGTGACAGTTATATGGTTTAATTACAATTCTTTTCCCTCTAAGGAGGTGCAAAAATAGGAATTAAAAATGAGTAGAGCAGTACAATAAATGATGTTTTATACGCTGTAAATTAAATTATTCTTTAATTTTGCACTTCCAAAAAGCCTAGGTGGCGGAATTGGTAGACGCGCTCGACTCAAACTCGAGTTTCTTTGAAGTGTGGGTTCGATTCCCATCCTAGGTACAAAAGCCTCAATCTGTAACGATTGAGGCTTTTTTTATTCCATATCTCGCAGCTGTATAGAAAGTGCCTTTGTAGAAAGCTGTACTTCTATTAAGGAAAGTACAAGCGAGAGCATTAATGCAAATAGACTAACCCCAAAAACGATTTTTGCATAAAATGCCTCTTCTATATAAATTAAGAACATCGTAATGACCGCTAGTAGAAAACTTACAATCGCTACTGCTTGCATGTTTTTAATAATAGTGAGTCGCTTTCTCAGTTTCTTAACCTGCAGTCCTACTCCTTCGGCATGCGTTTCTTGATAAGAAGCATGCAAATTACGTATCAAACCTGCAATTGCAAGATAACGGGCATTATAGGCTAACATCGTAAGCGATATTGCCGGAAACAGTAATGCAGGAATACTTAAGGATAGGTTCATCTTTTTCTTTTTTCAAAATTACAGCTTAGAACTTTAAACATATACCCTATAATTAGTTGACAAGAGGATTATTACAATTTTTAAAACCCTTAACATTCTCTCACAAACAATGGTTAATTAAAAACCGATAGGCTAAGACTAGCGCTATATTTATACTCAGTAAGCAACTATGTTAGCTTACCGAAGCTAACTAAACCATCGATATTATGAAGACCATACTTATATTATTCAGCACTGTTTTATTAGGAATGAGCCCTTTTACGACAACAGAGAATTCTAAAGAAGCATTTACAGAGCATCTTACATTTGACGCTTACGAGGGAGGATATTTCTTCTTTACAGATGGCGACAATGAACCTAAAATTTTAGAAATTGATGCTACTACAAGTATCAATGGTAAGCTACTTACAAAGAATGATAATGTAGGTCTAGAATATTTAGTTCACTATAAAACCATTGATAAATCTGAAGATAGCTCAAGTGATGGAATTATCCTTCATTTAGAAGTAATCAAATAAGAACTGCCCTTACAACACCTAAAAGCCTCTTGCAAAAAGAGGCTTTTTTATGCCCTAAAGTTTTCCTAAAACCCTAATGTAAAGGTATGTCGACCCGTATCTTTAAGATGAAAAAGAAAAACAGCTTGAAAAAACCACTTCTAGAATTTACAGATAAGGGCATCTATTGCCCGCCCGCAAAGGTCTATCTAGACCCGTGGAAACCTGTAGATAAAGCCCTCATCACGCACGGTCACGCAGACCATAGTCGATGGGGACATAAACAGTACATCACACACGAGAGCAATGTGCCTATCATCTCACATCGTCTGGGTGATATTAATGTTTCTGGGGTACGCTTTCGCGAAAGCGTAAACATCAACAATGTAAAATTCACCTTTCACCCAGCTGGTCACATCCCTGGGTCTAGTCAGATACGTGTAGAACACAAGGGCGAAGTGTGGGTATTTACAGGAGATTATAAGACTGAAGTAGATGGTATCTCCCAACCCTACGAACCCGTAAAATGCGACACTTTTATTACCGAATGTACCTTTGGACTCCCAGCCTTCAAGTGGACTCCACAAGCAGAAGTAATGCACGACATAAATACTTGGTGGGCGCAAAACAAAGCCGAAGGAAAATGCTCTGTGCTTTTTGCTTACAGTTTAGGTAAAGCACAACGATTATTAAAGCACCTTGACCCGAGTATTGGAAAGATTCTTACACACGGCGCAATCGAAAAAATGACCGAAGTACTGCGCCCTATGATCGATATGCCAGCAACAGAATTAATCACTAGAGATACTAAAAAGGAAGATTTTAAAGGAAGTATCGTTCTAGCACCACCAGCCACTCACGGCAGTAAGTGGATACGCAAAATGGTGCCATATGTAACTGCAAGCGCAAGCGGCTGGATGGCTTTTAGAGGAGCACGAAGACGCAGAGCTATTGACAAAGGCTTTGTGCTAAGTGATCACTGTGACTGGCCTAGCTTACTACAAAGTATAGAAGCTACAGGTGCAGAAAAAATTATCTGCACACACGGATATACAGATATTTTCTCGCGCTATTTACGTGGTCTGGGTTATGATGCTCGTACAGAAGAAACGCAATATGAAGGCGAACTAGCAGAAGGAGATGCAAAAAAAGAGGAGGAGGAAACTAGCGTATGAAACTATTTGCAGCACTCATAAAGACACTCGATTCCACAAATAAGACTAACGAGAAGGTCAAGGCACTTGCGCATTACTTCAGAGAAGCGCCAGATAAAGACAAAGTCTGGACGATTGCCATCTTATCGCACCGCCGTCCTCCAAGACCTGTAAACACAACCTTACTTAGGGAATGGGCGAGCGAACTATCAAACATCCCGTTATGGCTTTTTGAAGAAAGCTATCACATCGTGGGTGACCTTGCAGAAACGATTGCACTCGTTGTTCCCGAAGCAACAGCATCTTCAGAGAAGTCGCTTACTCAGTTTCTGGAAGAGATGATTTCGCTTAAGCGAAAAACGGATGAAGAGAAAAAGGAATACCTCTTTGATAACTGGGCAAATCTCAACTATTATGAACGTTTTGTATTTACAAAGCTTATTACCGGAGGCTTTAGAATAGGCGTGAGTCAAAAGTTAATGACACGTGCATTATCACAAGCTACAGATATAGAAGAAGACGTACTAGCTTATAAACTTATGGGAGACTGGAAACCGCAGACGGTCACCTTTCACGACTTGGTTATCGAGGAAGATGCAAGTCAAGAGTTTTCAAGGCCGTATCCGTTTTACCTTGCCTATGCAGTTGAAGATGAACCTTCGGCGCTGGGTGATGTGACAGACTTTCTTGCCGAACATAAGTGGGATGGTATTCGCTCACAAACCATCTTTCGTAATGGCGAGATTTTTATCTGGAGTCGCGGTGAAGAGCTAGTGACAGATAAGTACCCAGAACTAGAGATTCTTAAAGAACACATACCAGACGGAACGGTCATAGATGGTGAGTTACTGCCTTTTTATGATGGGCAGATTGGTACTTTTAACGACTTACAAACGCGTATAGGACGTAAAACGGTGAGCAAGAAAATGCTCAAAGAAGTGCCTGTGATTATCAAGGCTTATGACATTTTAGAATGGAAAGGGAAAGACTTGCGTGAGACCGCCTTCGCGAAAAGGAGAACAATTCTCGAATCGTTATATCGCAATATCACAGATAAAGAACTGCCTATAGGGATTTCTGAAACTATGGAGTTTGATAGTTGGGAAGAGATGGCACAAGAAAGAGACCGCAGTAGAGAGATGCGCTCTGAAGGATTAATGATTAAGCGTAAAGACAGCCCCTATCGCGTAGGTAGAAAAAAGGGCGACTGGTGGAAATGGAAAGTAGATCCGCTCACCATTGATGCGGTGCTCACTTATGCAATGCGTGGTCACGGTAGACGAAGTAATTTATTTACAGATTACACCTTTGGTTTATGGAATGAAGATAAAACCGAGCTCGTTACTTTTGCAAAAGCCTATTCAGGTCTCACAGATGCTGAGTTTAGAAAAGTAGATAACTGGATTAAAAAAAACACATTAGAACGTTTTGGCCCAGTGAGATCTGTAACTCCGCATCACGTGTTTGAAATTGCCTTTGAAGGTATAGCATTATCAAAAAGACATAAAAGTGGTGTCGCCACGCGTTTTCCAAGAATGCTACGCTGGCGACACGACAAGAAAATAGAGGATGCAAATACGCTGGAGGATTTGAAAGGGATGATTCCTAAATAATATATTTATTTGAATAATAAAGAACTACTCGATATCGCAAATAACTGGTTCCAGTTGCAAGACTGGAAACCTTTTCCATTTCAAAAACAAACGTGGAAGGCGTTTCTGGCGGGTAAAAATGGATTGCTTAATGCGCCTACGGGAAGTGGTAAGACGTATGCGCTTTGGTTTCCGGTGGTTCTTAATTACATCAAGAAAAATCCAGATTACAAGACCAAACATAAAAAAGGACTTAAGGCTATTTGGATCACTCCGCTGCGCTCGCTTTCTAATGAGATTGAGCTTTCGGCTTCTCGTATCACACAAGATCTCGGCACACAGATGACGGTAGGAATACGCAATGGCGATACTTCTCAGTCTGAACGTGCAAAGCAAAAACGTTCTATGCCAGACTTGCTCATCACCACACCCGAGAGCTTGATGCTTTTGATTGCTTCCAAAGGATATGAAAAGGTTTTTAAAAATTGTTCGGCTATAATTATTGACGAGTGGCACGAATTACTAGGTACAAAAAGAGGTGTACAGATGGAACTCGCGTTGAGCCGATTGAAAACTGTCGCTTCAGATATGCGTATCTGGGGGATTTCGGCAACGATTGGGAATCTAGAGCAAGCTCGAGAAGTATTGCTGGGTTATGAGAGTGACGCTTTTCGCGAAAGCGTAATTATCAAAGCAAACATCAACAAAAAAATCACTGTCAAGTCTATCATTCCAGACGAAATGGAAACCTTTCCTTGGCGTGGTCATTTGGGATTGCACTTGCTTGAGTACGTAGTGCCAATTATCAACAACAGCAAAACGACCTTACTATTTACAAACACGCGAAGCCAGTGTGAGATTTGGTTTCAGCGCATTCTTGCGGCACATCCTGAGTATGCTGGTGAGATTGCAATGCATCACGGGAGTATTAATAAAGAGACGCGTACGTGGGTTGAGGGCGCCATTCGGAATGGCTCTCTCAAGGCGGTAGTTTGTACTTCTAGCCTTGATCTCGGAGTAGACTTTGCGCCTGTTGAAACCATTATCCAAATAGGCGGCCCAAAGGGTGTCGCTCGCTTTTTACAACGTGCTGGGCGATCTGGTCACAGCCCTGGCAAGGAGAGTGTGATTTACTTTTTGCCTACGCACGCCATAGAGCTAGTAGAAGCCTCTGCTTTGCAGCGCGCCGTTAAGGAAAACACGGTAGAAGATAGAATTCCGTATCTCAATAGTTTTGATGTACTGATTCAATATCTCGTGACGCTAGCCGTGTCTGACGGATTTTTACCCGAAGATATCTGGCCAGAGATACAGACTACGTTTTGCTTTCAAGCAATGACAAAAGAGCAATGGGAATGGTGCCTTAATTTTATGACAATGGGTGCACAATCCCTGCAAGCTTATGATGAGTATAAGAAGGTGGAGATTCTTGAGGACGGCAGATTTAAAGTGAATTCTCGTATGGTGGCAATGCGTCATCGTTTACAAATAGGGACGATTGTGAGCGATGCAAATCTTGTAGTCAAATATCAAAAAGGTGGTTACATTGGTACCATAGAGGAGTTTTTCATTAGTAAGTTAACGCGTGGTGATGTGTTTACTTTTGCAGGTCGCAACCTCGAGTTTATCCGTATTAAAAATATGGAAGTACACGTGCGTAACAGCTCAAAGAAAACCAATAAAGTCCCCTCGTGGATGGGCGGTAGACTCACTTTAAGCAGCCAGATGTCGCAGCTGCTACGAGAGGAACTGTATACGGGGAATTCGCTTTCGCGAAAGCGGTCTTTAGAGATTAATGCGCTAGAGCACATTTTTAGACAGCAAAAGGTAGAGAGTATCATCCCAAGTGATGAGCAACTGCTCATTGAGACTTTTAAAACACGCGATGGCTACCATCACGTTTTTTACCCTTTTGAAGGTCGTTTTGTGCACGAGGCTATGGGAAGTTTACTTGGGTATCGTCTTAGTTTGCTAGACCCTATCACCTTCTCCCTCGCCTTTAATGACTACGGTTTTGAGCTACTTTCAGACCAACCTATAGACATACAGCAGCTACTAGATAACGACCTATTTACGACGGCATATATGCACGACGACTTGCAGAATAGTCTCAATGCTACGGAAATGGCCAGACGAAAATTTAGAGACATTGCGGTAATTTCTGGGCTTGTTTTTACTGGCTTCCCAAACAAGCAAATCAAACAAAAACACCTGCAAAGTAGTAGTCAGCTGTTTTTTGACGTGTTCCGTGATTATGAGGCAGATAATTTATTATTTCAGCAAGCATTTACAGAGACTTTTGAGCATCAACTAGAAGAAGGTCGATTGCAGCAAGCGCTTGAGCGCATAGAGACGCAAGAAATTGTCTGGATGGATTGCGACCAACCTACGCCTTTATCTTTTCCAATAATTACAGACCGCTTACGCGAAAAATTGAGCAGCGAAAAACTAGCCGATAGGATCAAGAAAATGACCGCAAAGTTGATGAAGAAAAAGAAATAATTGTCTTACGAAAGATTGCACTAGAAGTAAATATCTTGTGCCGTTCTAAAAGTATTTGCGTGCGCGTCAATGATCACTTTTATATCTGGAGAATAGCCGCCGCCCATACTACATTGTACAGGAATTTTTAAATCGTGACAGGTTTGTAACACAAACCGATCGCGTTCTTTACAACCTTCTATGCTACACCCCAATTTACCCAATTTGTCACTCGCTAAAATATCGACTCCGCACAGATAGAAGATGAAATCTGGTTGTTGTTCTTTAATGAGATTAGGCAATGTTTTTTTGAGAATATCGAGATACTCCGCATCGCCTGTATCGGTCTCTAATGCAATATCAAGATCTGAGATTTCTTTTCTAAAAGGATAGTTTGCCTTACCGTGCATAGAAAACGTAAACACCGAATCGTCACCCGTAAAAATCTCTGCCGTTCCGTTACCTTGATGAACATCGAGGTCTACAATGAGAATCTTCTTTGCAAGCTTAGTTGCTTGTAAATACCGCGCAGCAATCGCTTGGTCGTTGAGAAGACAAAATGCCTCTCCGTGATCTGTATAAGCGTGGTGTGTACCACCAGCAATATTCATTGCAATACCATTTTCTAGCGCGTAGTGACACCCATCAATGGTGCCTTGAGTGATGATTAATTCGCGATCTACAAGTTCTTGTGAGAGCGGAAAACCGGTTTTTCGCTGTGCTCTAGGATCGATAGCTAGCTCTTTGAGATTCTCTACATATTCTGTAGTATGACATCGTAAAATATGCTCGTGAGCTACCTGTACAGGCTCGAAGAAATTATTTGCATCACACGTACCTTCATATACTAACTGCTTAGGAAGCAAATCATATTTCTCCATAGGGAAGCGATGCCCCTCCGGCAGTGGATGTTTGTAAATGGGGTGGAATGCGATTTTGAGCATTAAGTATATTATGGTGAGTATACAAATATACAATCACTCGTCATTTCGAGCTTGTCGAGAAATCGCATTGGAGTGAGCACATAAAAAAATGAGGAGCTACTCGTGTGACCTCTCGACAAGCTCGAGGTGACTAGGACTATGTCGCGAATAATCAAGTTTTCCGCAGCCTGTATTCTTGAGCTACTCGTGTGATCTCTCCTATCGTCGAGATGACAATCACTCGTCATTTCGAGCTTGCCGAGAAATCGCATTGGAGTGAGCACATAAAAAGCAACTCGTGCGACCTCTCGACAAGCTCGAGGTGACTGCGGCTACAACACAAACAATCAAGTTTTCTGGAAGTTGTGCTCTTGAGCTACTTTCTTGATCTCCCCTTACGTGGAGATAACAACCACTCGTCATTTCGAGCCTGTCGAGAAATCGCATATGAATAAGTTCACAAAAAGCTACTTGTGTGACCTCTCTACACGCTCAAGGTGACAAAACTTTTACTTCTCCAACTTCAATTGTATCCTCTTTCTTGCGATATCTACTTCCAGTACTTTTACAATAACTTGCTGTTGTAAACTTACGTGTGCACTCACATCGCTCACAAAACCATCTGCAAGGTTTGAAATATGTATGAGTCCGCTTTCTTTAATACCAATGTCTACAAAGGCTCCAAAAGCTGTTACATTATTTACAATCCCTGGTAGCAATTGGCCTGGCTGTACATCTTCTATCGTGCGTATGTTTTGATTAAATGTAAACACCTTCGCCTTTTCTCTAATGTCTAGCCCAGGCTTTTCTAGTTCGCTTACAATATCGGTGAGCGTAGGAAGTCCAACCTCATCGGTTACATATTTTTGAAGGTCTATCGATTTAAGAAGGCTTGTGTTTCCAATCATTTCGGCGACAGACACTTTTTGATCTTTGGCGATACTTGCAACCAATTTATATCTTTCTGGATGTACAGACGAGTTATCTAATGGATTCTCGGCACCAGTGATTCTCAAGAAACCTGCGGCTTGTACGAATACTTTTCCTCCCAAACGTGGTACCTTTTTAATCTCTTGACGTGTTTTGAAGGGTCCTTCGCTTTCGCGAAAGCGTACTACACCCTCAGCAAGTTTTGGTCCAATACCTGACACATAACTCAATAGCGGTGCACTTGCCGTATTTATATTTACACCCACGGCATTTACACAGTTTTCTACCGTTTGATCTAGTGATTTTTGAAGTGCGGTCTGATCTACATCGTGCTGATATTGCCCTACGCCAATTGACTTTGCATCTATCTTCACCAGCTCTGCCAGCGGGTCTTGCAACCTACGACCTATAGAAACTGCACCACGAACTGTCACATCATAATTAGGAAACTCATCGCGGGCGATCTTGCTTGCACTGTAAATAGAAGCTCCTGCCTCACTCACTACAAAAACTTCCATCGCATTCTTAAAGTGGATGCGTTTTACAAGTCGCTCGGTCTCGCGGGAAGCCGTACCATTACCGATGGCGATTGCTTCAATTTTATAAGCATCTGTAAGACTAGAGATTTTCTTTATAGCGCCTTTGTCATCGTTTTTTGGTGCGTGTGGATAGATGGTTTCATTATGTAACAACTGTCCCTGTGCATCGAGGCACACAAGCTTACAACCTGTTCTAAAACCTGGGTCTAGCGCAAGAATACGCTTCTCACCTAGCGGCGAACCAAGGAGTAATTGTTTTAAATTTTTTGCAAATACTTGGATGGCGGTTTCATCTGCAGTTTTCTTTGCTTCTGAGAGACGCTCATTGCTCAATGCAGGAAATAATAGTCGCTTGTAGGCGTCTTTTATGGCAAGTTCTATCTGGGTAGCGCTATCGCCACGTGAGCGTATGAGTTTGCGTTCTATTTTCTCTAGCGCGCGCTCATCGTCAATGACAACTTTGACACGAATGTAACCTTCATTTTCAGCTCTTAAAATGGCAAGTAGTCTGTGTGACGGACAGCGGCTCAATGCCTCAGACCAGTCAAAATAATCACGGAATTTCTGCGCTTTCTCATCGTTTGCCATTTTTTTAACCACCTTCGTCTCTATGGTGGCAAAACGTTTTAACTGCTCACGTATATTATTACGTATATCTGCACGCTCATTAATCCACTCGGCTATGATGTGACGTGCTCCTTCTAACGCACTTTGTGCATCTAGTATTTCGCTATTGGTATATCGATGCGCTAGTCCTTCTGGGTCTTGCGCATTTTGAGACATAATGATTTTGGCAAGTGGTTCTAGTCCATTTACACGTGCTGTCTCGGCTTTCGTTTTACGCTTTTTCTTGTATGGTAAATACAAGTCTTCTAGCGTAGTAAGATCTTGCGTTTTTTCAATCTTATCTTTGAGTTCGCTAGTAAGAACGTCTTGCTCTTCTAGTGATTTAAGAATTGATTTTTTACGTTTTTCTAAAGTCTCAAACTGCTCTTTAAGCTCGATAATCTTTCCTATCTCTACCTCGTCTAGTCCACCCGTCGCTTCCTTACGGTAGCGAGCTATAAATGGGAGTGTGCAGTCTTCGTTGAGGAGATCTAGTGTATTTTTTACACCTTTTTCTGATAAGCCTGAGCTTTTGATTACGTATTGTAAAACCTCCACACGCTTAACTTATCATATTCCCATTAACCACTCCTTCAGCAGCAGGATTTACAAACACCAACTTACCAGAGGCATCCTCTGTCATTAAGATCATTCCTTCACTCTCTACACCTCTTAATGCTCTTGGAGCCAGGTTTACAAGTACGGTTACTTGCTTCCCAATTACTTCTTCTGGAGTAAAGCTCTCTGCGATACCAGAAACGATGGTACGCACATCTATACCTGTATCTACTTTTAAGATGAGGAGTTTCTTCGTTTTCTTCATCTTTTCTGCTTCGATAATGGTACCTACTCGCATATCGAGTTTTGTAAAATCGTCAAAGGTAATCGTGTCCTTTTGTGGCTCTACAACTGCGTTTTCTGCAGCGGCTTCTGCTTCGTTTGCTGCTTTGCTTGCTTCTAGCTTATCTAGCTGTACTTGTATCTGGCTGTCTTCTATTTTTGAGAAGAGTAATTGAGATTTATTAATGGTGTGACCTGCAGATAAAGGCATCTCACTTGTAGTTTTACGTACATTCATAGATACCTCATCTCCTTCGATGCTGTTAAAAGGTTCTTCTGACTTTTTATAAAGGTTTAAATCTTGATCAAGATTTAAAATCCCTTTAAGCTTTGAACTAGTAAAAGGTAAGAAAGGCTCACTAAGACTTGCTAGTGCAGCTGCAATTTGTAAGGCTACATACATTACAGTTTTAGTACGCTCTTCATCTGTTTTGATCGTCTTCCACGGCTCTTCGTCTGCTAGGTATTTGTTTCCTAGACGAGCGAGATTCATAAATTCTGTTTGACTTTCGCGAAAGCGGTATTTTTCTATACTGCTACCTATCACTGCTGGATATGCAGCCATCTCTGCAAGAGTCTGTTTATCAAGCTCATTAAGCACTCCTGGGGTAGGGACAACACCATCATAATATTTGTGAGTAAGTACGGTAACTCTGTTAATAAAGTTTCCGAAAATTGCTACAAGTTCGCTATTATTTCTAGTTTGGAAATCTTTCCAAGTAAAGTCGTTATCCTTAGATTCTGGTGCGTTTGCTGTAAGTACATAACGCAACACATCCTGCTGATCTGGAAATTCTTCAAGGTACTCGTGTAACCATACTGCCCAGTTTTTTGAAGTAGAAAGCTTGCGTCCTTCAAGATTCAAGAACTCATTTGCAGGCACGTTATCTGGTAAAATATACTCACCGTGACCTTTGAGCATCGCAGGAAAAATCAAACAGTGAAAAACGATATTATCCTTCCCTATAAAGTGAAGTAGTTTTGTGTTTTCATCTTTCCAGTACGGCTCCCAGTCTTTGCCTTCACGTGCTGCCCACTCCTTTGTAGAAGAGATGTAACCTATAGGCGCATCAAACCAAACGTACAATACTTTACCTTCTGCTCCCTCTACTGGCAATGGGATTCCCCAGTCCAGATCACGAGTTACGGCGCGAGGTCGTAGTCCATCATCTATCCAAGATTTACACTGCCCGTACACATTAGTTTTCCAGTCTTTTTTATGTCCTTTTATAATCCACTCCTTAAAGAAGTCATTGTATTGATCTAGTGGTAAAAACCAGTGTTTTGTTTCCTTAAGTGTAGGTACAGCTCCTGTTATGGCACTCTTTGGGTTGATAAGATCTGTTGCGTTGTGCGACGTACCACAGCTCTCACACTGATCTCCATAGGCTTCTTCAAAACCACACTTAGGGCAAGTTCCCGTCACAAAACGGTCTGCAAGAAACTGGTTTGCCTCTGCATCATACAGTTGCTCGTTAGTCTCTTCTATAAACTTACCTTGATCGTACATATTCTTAAAAAACTCAGACGCAGTATCGTGGTGAATTTTTGCAGAGGTACGTGAGTAGTTGTCAAAAGTGATCCCAAAATCTTCAAAAGATTTTTTGATAATCGCATTGTACTTGTCTACCACATCTTGAGGGGTAACGCCCTCTTTTTTTGCTTTGATTGTGATAGGCACACCGTGCTCATCACTTCCACATATAAAAGCAACATCTGCTCCTTGCATACGCTGGTAACGCGCATAAATATCTGCCGGAACATACACTCCTGCAAGGTGGCCTATGTGTATAGGTCCGTTAGTATACGGCAGTGCCGCTGTAATTGTATATCGTTGTGGATTCTGAGACATATTGTGTTCTTTAAGAAGCGACAAAAATAAAGAAAAACAAGCAAGGAGTATCTATAAAGTATTCTAGCTTTAACTCGGTATTGTTATGCTAGGAGCGCTCCAGTAGTTGTAGGAAGCAGCTACCTCTTCCCGCTATTCATTACAATTCCTCACCTTGCTATCGCTAGGTTGCGGGATTTTCATTGCTATCGGGGCTATAGAGCATCGTTTTTGAGCTGTAGGCGTCTTTAAAAATCACCTATTTTGAAATACTAAGAGATTAAATTTTTCACCAAATTACCAGTTGGTTTAAAATCCAAACTGCCGTTAAGTTAGTATATTGAGGTGTGAAAAATAAATCAATGGTTACACCTCCATATCTTAAAAGCGGCGACAAAGTCGCAATCGTTGCTACGGCTCGTAAAATTTCTAAAGAAGAACTCAAAGACGGCATTGCTTTGCTCAAAAGCTGGGGCTTAGTTCCCGTGTTAGGAAACACCATTGGCCTCGAAGACAATCAGTATGCTGGGACAGATTTTCGGAGAGCACAAGACTTTCAGCAAATGATGGATAATACGGAGATTAAAGCCATCTGGTGTGCTCGTGGCGGCTACGGAACCGTGCGCATAGTAGATGATCTAGATTTTTACAAGTTTGTCAAGTATCCAAAGTGGGTAGTGGGTTACTCAGATGTGACGGTTTTACATACTCACATTCACAAAATAGGGTTCAAAACGATACACGCCACCATGCCTGTTTCTCTTGATGACAATACCGCTTTCGCAAAAGCGTCATTAAAACAATCGCTTTTTGGCGAGCAACCTAACTTTAGTTACAACACCACAAATAAGCTCAACAGACTAGGCACTGCAAAAGGGACGCTTGTGGGCGGAAACCTCTCTATACTTTACAGTCTATGTGGTAGTAGCTCTGATCTAGATACAGCTGGTAAAATCTTATTTATTGAAGACCTCGATGAGTACCTCTATCACATAGATAGAATGGTAGTCAATCTAAAACGCAACGGGATGCTAGATCACTGTGCAGGTATGGTTGTAGGTGGGATGACGAAGATGCACGATAACAGAATCCCTTTTGGGAAAACGGCTCAAGAGATTGTACTAGATGCTATAAAGGAATGTGACTTCCCAGTAGCGTTTGACTTCCCAGCAGGTCACGTAGATAATAATAATGCGTTGAAGTTGGGGAGTGAGATTACGCTTGAAGTAACAGCAACTAAAACAAGTATACAATATGAATAGAATTCTCTCTATACTTATAATGATGTTTTTGTTTTCTTGTGTGGATAAACCTTCTTGCAATTTTATAGAATCCTACTATCAAGATGTTTATCAAGCAGAGCTGGCATTTTATGAAGAAGACTATCAGAAAGCCTATGATATTTTTAAAGAGGTAGAAACTCGTTGTGGTCTATTGAACCAGACGCTCATTAGAGAGCCTGAAATGATGGCAAAACTCTCCATCAAAGTAGGTGAACCTCAAAAAGCCTTTCCTTATATGGAGCGTATGCTTAAGGAAGGAATGAGTTTTGATACTTTTAAAAACAATGAAATATATAATATCCTCAAGGAATATGAAGAGTGGGATTATCTGGCGCGTAACGCTGCTTCTTATGCAGATGAGTTTAACGCAAATATTAACCAAGATTTAAGAGCAGAAATAATTGCAATGAACCGTCTTGATCAAGAAGTAAGACAGCCTCCTATAGATTTTACAGAGATGGAGCGTGTAGATAGCATTCATCAAAAGAGAATCAAAGAGATTTTTAATCAATATGGATATCCTTCAACTCAACTTGTGGGTAAGGATAATTTCAATCAAGGTGAGCGTGTAGATATAAAAACATTGTTTTTTCATTTTGACGACACGATATACTTTAAACCAGTGCTTCTAAAAATGATTGAGGATGGTGAAGCTCCAGCAGACATATTAGGTAAAATGATCGACAGTAGACAGCGCTCTCGTGGTTTTTATGATTATGGGATTTATGACAATGTGGATAGCACCAATATTCTTGATTTTAAAAATGTTGACAAAAGGCGTGTTGCAGTAGGTCTTGCTCCTTGGAAGTTAAAAAAACGAGTTGATGCGCTAAGACGAGCTTATTATGGGTACTAATCACACAACTAAATTATGACCCCAAAAGAACTAGGCGAATACGGCGAAGAACTAGCAACCCTGCATTTAATAAAGCAGGGTTACACTATTCTTGAACGTAATTGGTTTTTTGGAAAAAATGAAGTCGACATTATCTGCCAGAAGGAGGAAGGCGTCCTCGTTGTGGTAGAAGTAAAGGCGCGTAACTCAGATTTCTTTGGCGATCCGCAGAGTTTTGTAAGTCCTGGAAAGCAGAAAACAATTGTCAAAGTAGCAAATGAGTATGTACTAGAAAATGATCTAGATGTCGAAGTACGTTTTGACATTATCGCAGTACTCAAAAACTCAAAGCAAGAACGCCTTGAGCATTTTGAGGATGCGTTTTACTTTTTTTAAAATGACAGTTCTTATTAACCTATTTGCTTTTTGATCATATCAATCGCTTTTAAAATAATAAGAATATTAAATACCTGTGCCACGATACTTAATGGCAGAGCTACAATGACCAGAATTATGGTGCAAAAGAAAACACCTAATATAATATACCCGATACCTGTGCCTTGAGACAAAGCCCCTAACCCTTTGAGCTTATAAAGCGCATAGCCAAAAACGAGAAATGCTATACCGTACAACACTGAGGTTATAATACCAAAAGCAATATCTGAGATATACGTGCCGTGCACATCTATAATGGTAATTAAGTTTGTTATAATCTCTACCGTGATAAAAACTAGTGCAGCCGCTTTTAGTATACTCGCCTTAAAGAGGTTTCCTATTAAAATGAAAGCCCTCATATGAAATATAAAAAATACGATTGCAAAAAGAGCTAGCAGTCTAAAACCTATATCTCCAGCAAAATATACATTTTCAGTCTCGTAGTAATAAGTGTCAAAAATTTGAAATATAAACACAATCATACTCAAAATACCAGCAACCCAGCCTATGTGAAGTTGTTTAAATAGATATGATACATCCTTACTTTCATCTATTTCAAAAAGCATTGCCTTTTTTACTTTGGCCTCAAAAATGGTGTCTTCTTGCAAGTCATCTAGATCTCTATCTAGCGCAGAGAGTATGGTTTTAATCGTATAAACACGTGGCATTGTTTCTCCAGCTTCTATGCGCTGTATGGTGCGCACAGAGATATTACATTGCGCTACAAGTTCTTCCTGCGTTAATCCCTTTTGCTGGCGCAGTTCTAAAATCTTTTGTCCTAATTCTGGTTGTTTCATCATAAATGTTTTGCCTTGTAATGATGCGCATCAAATGTACAAGAAGTTCTACACTGCAATAGTATGGCTCATTTATGATTTGTTTCATTTTTTGAGCAGTATTTAACCCGACATTTGCACGTCACTTCAGCAAATACAACGTTTTGCACGTTTTACGCTTTCGCGAAAGCGTACCCTTTAATACGTATCTAACCACCCAAAATGCTTCTCATTAAGCGCTGTTTTATGCTCCTCGAGGTAACTCACAAATGCTTGTGCGGTGGGAGAAAGCTGCTTGCTTTTTTGCCAGATGAGATTCCAGTGTGTGGTAATAGGCAATCCTTTGCTCGGGATGATTTGAGCATCACCGCTCGTAAGTGCATTTTTAAGTCCTACTAGGGGGAGTATAGAAATCCCTATTCCAGAAATCACTGCTTGCTTTACCGCCTCGTTTGAGGTAAGCTCTATCTTTTTACGAGTAGGAAGTTGTCTGTCTGCAATATAATTTTCCATAGCTGCCCGTGTTGCAGATCCTTTTTCTCTATACACCACAGGTAGTTTATCAAAATCCTTTTTTGAAATGGTTTTACCTGAGTACGTGTGCTGCCTACCTCCTACTAAAAATAGTTTGTTAGGGATGAGTCTCACTTTATCTATCGCGATATGATCTGGAACTACAGATACCAGTGCAAAATCTGTTTCGTTTTTTTCAAGATGACGTACCACTCTGGTCTTGTTTGTCACATCCATCTCTAGATCGACACCAGGATGCATATTCATAAAATCTGTGATGTAATAGGGCATCAAATATTTACCCGTAGAGACGATGGATATCTTTAATTTACCCGAGAGCTGACCTTGATAAGCCATCGTTTTGTAATTAATTGCATCTACTTCGGCAATTATTTTACGTGCTGCAGCTGCAATTTCCTCACCAAAATCTGTTACAAATAATTGTCTCCCCACAACCTCCGTAAGCGGAATAGGAAACTGATTTTGAAAGTTTTTAATCTGTATCGAGACCGCAGGCTGCGTGAGATGTAGCTCCTCTGCAGCTTTTGTGATGCTCTTAAATTCTGTGACCTTCAAGAAGACTTGAAGCTGGTGCAATGTATAATGCATTAAAATTATTTATGTAATTCATTATAAATATAAATAAAAATATATGAACTCTAGCCCACATCTTTGCACCATCAAAACAATGAGAACCTATGTTACAAAAACTAAAAATTGACTCGTTTAGAAATGACAGGTACACACCTCAAGAGATCAAGACCAGTATCACCATAAACTGGACGGCTCTATTTTTTGTCTTAAAAAATTTGATGCTACTTGCTATCCCTATGGTAGCCATTACACTCTCCATTTTTTCAGACTACCTGTTTCTTACAGAAATTCTATCTGCTAGTTTTTTAATAACCCTTCTAGTGTTTATAAACATTGCTAGTAGAGCATCTTAATCTCTTATTCATTTAAAAAAATCATTTACTATGAAAACATTACAAACAGAAACTGCAACAATGACAGATCAAAAAATCAACCTCATAGATGGAGTATTTACAGCAACCGAAGCTGGAGATATCTTACACGCAATGCTTGATAAGAAGATCAACTTTCACAAATTACAACGCTTAAGCCGCACCGAAGGTAACATAGATGATGCCTGTGAGTATGATAGTGGACGTATTATAGAGCTACTAGATGAGAAAGGAAAATTAAAAAGCTTTTTAAGTGACGTGCGTGCAGATCGAGGTAAACTAGAAATAAAAAGCACTGTAGAGATACGCATCAAAAAGTAATTACCACACTAAGACACCTAACTCTCCTTTATGGACTTACATCTACTGGTTGATAACTTGACCAACCCTGCACTCTTGTTTTTCTTTTTAGGATTACTAGCGGTACAACTCAAAAGTGACTTAGCCATACCGCCTAGTTCTTCAAAGTTTATTTCTCTTTATCTCCTACTTTCTATAGGGTTTAAAGGAGGACAAGAGCTCGCCCACTCAGCGTTTAATATGGAGATTGTCTGGTCATTAATTTTTGGAGTAGTCCTTGCTCTTTCAGTTCCCCTGTATGCGTTTTTTACGCTCAAAAAGCGCGTCGGAGTTCAAAATGCCGCGGCTATCGCCGCGGCATACGGCTCTGTAAGTGCTGTAACCTTTGTTACCACAGTCGCTTATCTAGATATGGAGCAAATTGCATATAGCGGGTATATGGTTGCGGTTATGGCCATTATGGAAGCACCGTCTATCATAATAGGAGTGCTTCTTATGATGCTATTTACGGCAAACAGAGACAAGACTGTCTCTATGGGAAGTATTATTAAGCACTCTGTGACTAATGGTAGTGTACTATTAATTATAGGAAGTCTCGTCATAGGTTTTATGGCAAGCGATGCACAAGCACAAGGCATTGCTCCTTTTACCACAGATATTTTTAAAGGTTTTCTAGCTGTCTTTTTACTTGATATGGGAATCTCAAGTGGTAAAAAAATAGGAAGCCTCAAAGAGTATGGCGCTTTTCCTTATGTATTTGCAATTGCCGTTCCTATTGTAAATGGTATTATCGTGAGTTTACTAAGTGGTTTTGTAACAGAATCTGTAGGTAACAGATTGCTCTTTGCCATACTTGCAGCAAGTGCCTCTTATATTGCAGTCCCTGCCGCTATGAAACTCGCTGCGCCTAAAGCAAACGAAGGCCTATACTTACCTATGGCACTTGCCATTACCTTTCCCTTTAATATCACACTGGGAATGCCGCTTTACCTCTGCATTATAAACTGGAGCTAATATATTTTTTAATCACGCTTTCGCGAAAGCGTACTCAAAACCTTACTTTATGATTCTCTCACAAAGCAACACCCTAACAGAAGATATAGCAGCAGCGAGAGTCGCAGGTTTTACCTCAGATTTTATGTATAGAGAGGGGCGTTTATTGTGTAGAACTAATAATCGCTGGTATCAAATAGAAGACCTCACACTTATAGAATATTGCAGGCACGAGGGAATGAATGACCCAGGGGATAGTTCGATTTTATTTTTGATAGAGACTAATGATTCTATAAAAGGTTGCCTTACGAGTGCCTATGGTAAAGATGCAGATACAGACCTCATAAGTTTTGTAATGAGCTTAGAAAAGAAAGAGAAATAGCTATCTTAACATAAAACCAAAAGGTATGGCAAAGATATTAAAATCACTTTCTGAGTATGTACAAATTGCTATAGGTATTGCTCTCGCGAGTATAGGCCTCAAAGCCTTCTTGCTTCCTAATGGGTTTCTGGATGGTGGAGCAACGGGTATCGCTATTTTACTAAGTAAAAAGTTAGATCTAGACATCTCCTTACTGCTCTTTATTGTCAGTATTCCGTTTCTGGTGTTGGGCTTTTATAAGCTTTCGCGAAATATTCTTTTAAAAAGCACGGTGTCCATCTTGATACTAGCAGTCCTTATAGGTGTTGAGTCATTTCCTATTATCACTGAAGACAAATTGCTCATTGCGATTTTTGGCGGTATGTTTTTAGGAGCTGGTATTGGCATCAGTATACGCAACGGTGCGGTACTTGACGGATCTGAAATTCTAGGAATTTATGTCTTTGATCTTTTTGGAATAAGCATAGGTAAGACCATCCTAGCATTCAATATTGTTCTATTTATTATCACTGCATTAGTACTTAGTGTAGAGGTTGCTCTGTATTCCATACTTACCTATATCGTGACCGCAAAGTTTATCGATTTTTTTATAGAAGGGTTTGAAGACTTTATAGGTATTACTATCATATCACCGTCATCTGAAGAAATAGAACAAAAGATTCTTAAAGAACTAGGCACTGGTATCACCGTCTACAAAGCGGCAGCAGGTTACGGCAGTACGGGTCAAAATAGTGAACGCCGCGTGATACAAACCGTGATAAACCGTATACACCTGCGCAAAATACACAAGCTCATAGACTCCTGCGATCCCGATGCTTTTATCGTAGAGTTTGATGTGAATAACGTAAAAGGAGGAGTTTTAAAAAGGTATCTGAATCCTCAAAGTTCAAAAAAGCTGGCTAGTCTTTAGGGTTTCTCCTAATCTCTACATTGTTTTATACCTCAAACACAATATTTTACAATACTAAAAGCATGTTAATTCGCTATTGATTGTGGATTTCCTTTTTTCTACTTCTGTTTTATGTGCTATTTTGCTGACTAACATACAAAATCACGCTATTACAGCTATGTTTTGTAGAGATGAGCTCAATAATCCACTAAATAAAGTCAGATGTTTTTAAAAAAAGTAATTGTTCTATTATCTGTTATTTTCTCTAGTACTTTATTAGCCCAAAACGAACTACATATTTTTGAATATGAAGCCCAGTATAACTTAGGTAAGTCATTAATAAAGAAAGGATATCTTTTTAAACATAATAACCAAGTACGTTATCAAACTAGCGCTCCTATCTTTCTAGAAAACCTACCAAAACTTAATCTAGATACCGCAGATGGAGTTCCAGAAATAAATATAAAGTTTGGTCACTCTAATGAAAACACAATCACAAATCTAGATGATAAAGTACTTCTTAATGTAAACTCTATAGGCAATGATGTGTATGTAACTGAAGAAGTTATAAAACCAAACAATTGGATACCTACAGGCCTTTCTAAAAACATAGCAGATAGAAATTGCACAGAATTTACAACCACTTTTAGAGGAAGAGATTACAAAGCTTATGTGGACCTTTCAGTACCTGTTAACTATGGACCATGGAAATTACAAGGGCTTCCAGGCCTAGTAGTTTATGCTGAGGCAGATGATGGAATTCTCAAATGGCAATTAACTACTATTACTAAGAAAAAGGTAACAGAACTCGAATCCTTTATGCAAGATCAAGATGCATTTATAACCTCTCATGAGGTCATCTCTTTAAAAGAATTTGTTTCACTAGACGATGAGTGGAGAGCAAATGGCTCTCCAGTGATTGCGTCTCGATTACCTAGAGAGTACAGACGCTCTGGTTCAAGAAGATCAAGAAAAAGAGGTGGTAAAGAAATAGCTTATGAATGGGAAGAATAAACACTTTATTATTTCTATTATTCATCCTTTGTACATCTATTACTTCTTTACGAGGACAAACATCTTTGAGAGGTAAGGTTATTGACACATCTGGACTAGAAATAAGTCAGGTTAATTTACTTCTATTTCAAAATGAAAAAATCATTAGTTATACTAGTAGTGACCTTAAGGGTGACTTTACTCTTAAAATCCCTAGCTCTGGCAAGTATATTTTAAAAGCAACTAGTTTGGGCTATAGCGCTTATGAAAAAGAGTTAAATATCACCGCTACAGAGACACTTTCTATTGAAATTTCTTTAATTTCAGAAACTACAAGTCTAGATGAAGTTGTACTTAATGTAGAAAAAAATATAGAAGTACGTAATGACACCCTCATTTTCAAAGCAGATGCCTTTAAAAGGAAAAGCCAAATAGTTCTTGAAGATTTATTAAAAAATATACCTGGGATACAGGTAGGAGATAGTGGTAATATCACTTTTCAAGGAAAAGCGATATCAAAGATAAAGATTGATAATGATGACCTCTTTGGTCAAGGTTATAAAATTTTATCTAAAAACTTAAACTCAGAGGTAGTTGATAAAATAGAAATTCTACAAAACTACAACGATAGCAAAATTTTGAAACAGGTTCAAAAAAACGACGAAGTAGCTATTAACCTCACACTTAAAGACGATAGAAAAAGCAGCTTGTTTGGTAACGTAGATGCTGGAGCAACCTTTAATGGTCGCTATAAAATCAAGTCAAATACAATCTCATTACTTAACAAAAACAAGGCCTATCTTTTTCAAGATTTTAATAATATAGGAGATGAAATAGCAGACAATATTGACGGAATCTTATCGCCTTCTTCCAACAACCGTCTGTATAATTTTGACACAAATGCTAATGCTACATTTTTTATTGATGTGGATCGAGTAAGACCCACCTTTGACGATCGTATTTCAAATAGAAACAATGCTCAATTTTTATCTCTAGCAGATATTTACACCTTTTCAAAAGACCTTAAACTTACCGTAAACGGAGTTCTTACCTATGATAAAAAACGCTATAATCAAGAAGAGTTTACCACATTTTTGGTGGAAAACCCATTTACACTAGAAGAAAGCTATGACATCCAACAAAAAGACAATCTAGCAGCTGGTAAGATAGCGCTAGACTTTAAGCGTAATAATGATGAAATACATTTTGATGCACTATACTATACAGGTGACCAGCGAATCAATAATAATCTAATTCAAAATGAAATAGACATACATGAACACCTTAAAAACAATGCCTCGGTGTTTCAGTTACAAGGAAATTACACCCGAAGTATAGATAGTAATAAAGCTATTGTACTCACCAGCGAATATAAAAAAGACAGTAAGCCTCAAGGATATAATATAAGCCCTAATATATATGGAGATTTTGTCACAGATAATGAAACGGTCTTAGGGATTGGTGCAAGAAGCAAAGAAGTTTCCGAGTTTGCTGGAGTACAAGCTGCTTTTGTGACTAATACTAAGAAGTCCAACTACGAATTTATCTTAGGAATAGACAGCCAAAATCAACACTTAACAAGTGATATAAATAGTGTTAATACTATAGATGAAGAGCAAGCATCAGATGCTATTTTTAATAATAATTTTACGCTAGAAAACCTGCAAACCTATGCCGGACTACGAGCCAACTATGATTTAGATAAGGTAGACATCCAATTTTCTATAGATGCTTCTCTCAAAAAAACAACTCAAAATGACAATGTAACTTCAAACAGTGAGCATTTCTTTCAGGTAAATCCCTTTTTGAAAATAGATCTTACTCCTATCAAAAATCACAAATTTGAAACAGTACTCGCAATTAATCAAAACACAGCTAGCTTAGGGAATTTATATACGGGATATGTCCTGAGAAATTATCGTGCTTTCATTCAAGGAAATGCAAAAAATAACATTATAAACACTTTTCAATCAAGTTTGAAATATACATACGGGAATTGGACCGATAGGTTTACTGCATCTGCCATTGCAGATTATAGTAGTACTAAAAACTTCTACTCGGTAGACGCTTTACTCTCCCCTCAATTTAATACCGTAACTGCCGTATCTGGACAGAAATCTGAACAATTTAAAGCAGAGGTTCACACTGATTACTTCTTAAAGTTTATGAAAACTAACCTCAAGCTTAACGGGCAGTTTTTGACAAATAATTATAACGACATTATCAATAATCAAGAAAGAAATGTCATTTCCCATCAGTTGGGCTATGGATTCTCTTTAAGGTCAGATTTTAATAGTATTTTTAATTACAATCTTGGTGTAAAATGGATTAAGACTGCGTTTGACATAGGCACATTTAAAAATAGCGTGACTAACAACAAAATGTTTTTAGACATTGATTTGAATATTAATGACAAGTTTAACATGTACTTCAAGAATGAAAAGTACTTCTTTGGAAACCTACCTAGAGATTCTAACTTTTACTTTAGTAGTATAGAGGCAGATTATGATATCATTCCAAAAACGTTAAGAGCTCACGGGAGAATTCATAACCTATTCGATAATGATTCATTTAATATTTCATCACTAACCGGAGTATCCACTTTCACATCTCAAACCCAACTTATAGGGAGATATGTAATGCTAGGTCTTGATTATAGGTTTTGACAGTTCTAAGCTCATTTCTCGCAATATCCAGTAATTCCCTTGTAATTCTGTTGATCTTTTTCATCAATTAACATGGAGATATACCGTATGACTATTGACTTTACAAATCCTGGTAACACCTCTGGATATAATAGACTATGATCTTATTAATGAAAGTAAATATTATGTGTTACTTATGCTTTCGCGAAAGCGCAACCCTACAAACTCAAGTAATACCCCAGATTTATCCAGAATCTATGATTTGCAGTAGCTTTAAGAAATGAATCCATACGGTAGTCTACGCCAACCTCTAGTTTATTTGCATCGTTTACATAATACCCCAAAGTAGGCACAAACCTGACTTCCAGATCTGTTGCATCTCCTTGAATGGAATATACATACTCGTTCCCTAGTTTTAAATACACTTCTCCTGGGTCTATAAACTCACCATTGAGCGATATATCTGAAGATAATCTGTATCGCGCTCTAAACTCAACTTTTTGCCTAGCATTAAATGTTTGATCTGTACGGAAGCGATGCCCCAAACGGAAACCAAAATAAGGTACAGTAAATGAGTACTGTTGTATCGCACGGTGTATAAGGTCCTTATCACGAAAACGAGCTAAATATCCTATCCCCACTTTTGCATCTACTCCCACAGTGCGCGTGGCAACCGTGGTGACATCTAGTAATGAGTAAAATACATCTGTATCATTAGCACCCTTAAAATCGCCTTCACTTACTTCAAAACGTGGCGCAAATTCTATATTGATGTTCCACAGCGCATTGATTTTTGTGCCAATGTTCACTTCTGGAAGTATACCCACTTCATAAAGCGATTGCCCGTAAAGCAACGCGCTCGTAAAAAATATGAGGATAAATGATGAGAATTTAAACATACTCAAAAGCGTAGAATATTATCACGTCGTATGCTTATTTGAGACCTACTTATGAAGGCTCCTTTCTCGTTAAAAAGAACTTCATAACGCTTTGATTTTTTACCAGAATTACGTGTTTTTACAACGACCTCATAATGCGGAATGAGTGATGAGGCTACGAGCTTTTTTGCAGTTCTATTTATTATTTCTTTTACCGTATTATTATACTGCGCTTGTATTTTTTCTACCTTAAAATAATCAAATTCTTGCGCAAAATAGCTGGTTATCTCTTGTTTAGTGTCTTCTGGCACATCTCCTAAGCCAATGACAATTTCTACATCTTCTAGCACACCATCTGTTGTAAACTCTACACTGTGACGTTGTCCTTTGTATTTAAACTTTGCTTCAATACTAGCGCCATCATCACCTACTTCTTGTAACCATTTTATAGAACGATTTATCTTAAAGGTGGTAATAAAGTCTTTTGCTTTTTGCGGTACAAGCTCGGGTTTAATTCGGTATTCTCTTTCGGTTTTTACGGCATCTTGTGCTTGCGCACGACTCACTGATGTCAGTAGCAAGACACAGGTACACAATAAGAAAAAAGAATACTTAGTCCACACGATCTTCCTTTTTTGAGTTAAATAACCATCCCAAGGGTAACCAAATCACAAAGAACAGAAACTTCCCAGTTACTAAACCTATAATGGTAATAATTGCAGCGATTACCGCAAGCAAAGTTTTCCAAGATTTACTCATCACCTACTGAGGTCTTTTCGGTTACTTTTTGAGTACTCGCTGGCATTAATGGTCTTAATAAAGCGACAACGTCATTTACAGTTTTTGCATCGTCAGATTTTAAGAGAAGTCTAAGTCCTTTCGACAGTTTCTTTTCTTTGATGCTCACGCGGTATGCATTTTCTTGTACAAACTTAAGCACACGACCAAAGGTAGGACTCTGGTAAAAAGAGCTCTGCTGGTCTGCTATAAAGAAGCCTGTGAGTTTGCCATTTTTCATTACTACTTTCTCTAGGCCTATCTTAGTTGCTACCCACTTAATGCGCACAGAGTCCAGCAAGTCTTCGGCCTCATCTGGTAAGGGTCCAAAACGATCTACAAGTTTTGCCTCAAAGGCATCAAGCTGTTCTTCGGTTTTTACATTATTCAGCTCAGTGTAGAGACTAAGGCGCTCTGTAATGCTATTAACATAATCATCTGGGAAGAGAAGACTAAAGTCGGTATCAAGTACAGTGTCTTTTACGTATTCTCTTTCTTCTTTCGCGAAAGCGGGATCATCTTTATACAGCTCTGCAAACTCATCTTCTTTGAGTTCATCTATGGCCTCATTGAGGATTTTTTGATAGGTATCAAAACCTATTTCATTAATAAAGCCGCTCTGTTCTCCTCCTAATAAATCTCCTGCACCACGTATCTCAAGATCTTTCATCGCGATATTAAAACCGCTTCCTAGTACAGAAAACTGCTCTAGCGCCTGGATACGTTTTCTAGCATCCTCGGTCATTACAGAGTATGGCGGTGTGATAAAATAACAGAAGGCCTTTTTATTACTTCGTCCCACACGACCACGCATCTGGTGTAGGTCTGAGAGTCCAAAGTTATTTGCATTGTTTATAAAAATGGTATTTGCATTAGGTACATCAAGACCACTCTCTATAATGGTGGTTGAGACCAGTACATCAAACTCCCCATTCATAAACGAGAGCATTTTTGCCTCTAGGGCTTTACCTTCCATCTGGCCGTGACCTACGCCTACTTTTGCATCTGGCACAAGACGCTGTATGAGGCCAGCGACTTCCTTTATATTCTCTATACGATTATGAATAAAAAATACCTGCCCACCACGTTGTATCTCATACGAGACTGCATCTCGTATCACCTCTTCTGAGAAGCGCACAACATTACTTTCTATAGGGTAACGGTTAGGTGGTGGCGTGGTGATGGTACTAAGATCACGAGCCGCCATAAGTGAGAATTGTAAGGTGCGAGGTATAGGTGTTGCTGTGAGTGTAAGCGTGTCTACGGTCTCAGAGATAGTCTTGAGTTTATCTTTTACGGCTACGCCAAACTTTTGCTCTTCATCAATTACTAGGAGACCTAGGTCTTTAAAAATAACATTTTTACTAGTGAGCTGGTGCGTACCTATCACAATATCTACCGCACCACTCTCGAGGCCGGCGAGCACTTCTCTTTTTTCTTTGGCTGTACGGAAACGGTTGAGATACTCTACCGTCACAGGGAAACCTTTAAGGCGTTCTTTAAACGTACGTGCGTGTTGATAGGCAAGTATTGTAGTAGGAACCAGTATTGCTACCTGCTTACCGTTATCTACCGCCTTAAACGCGGCACGTATGGCAACTTCTGTTTTACCGAAACCTACATCACCACACACTAGTCTATCCATAGGGCGATCGCTCTCCATATCGCGTTTTACATCTTCTGTAACGCTGCTTTGATCTGGAGTGTCTTCATATATAAAACTGGCTTCTAGCTCGTGCTGCATATGGGTATCTGGCCCAAAGGCATATCCCTTTTGCAGGCGGCGTTTTGCATAGAGTTTTATAAGGTTAAAGGCTATATGTTTTACCTTAGATTTTGTTTTGGCTTTAAGCTTTTTCCAGGCTTGGCTTCCTAGTTTATATACTTGTGGCGGCTTACCGTCCTTACCGTTGTACTTGGTGATTTTATGTAGTGAGTGTATACTCAGGTATAAGATGTCACGCTCACCATAAATAAGCTTGATGGCTTCTTGCATTTTACCCTCAACGTCTATCTTTTTGAGTCCGCCAAATTTTCCTATACCGTGATCTATGTGCGTGACATAATCACCTACACTTAGGTTAGTAAGCTCCTTGAGCGTGATGGCTTGCTTTTTTGCATAGCCATTTTTGATATTAAACTTATGGTAGCGTTCAAAGATCTGGTGATCTGTATACACCACCATTTTTGTATCATTATCTACAAAACCTTGATAAAGTGATAGCACAATGGTTTCATAGGACGATACAATAGCATCTGCATCATCAAAAATGTCTTGAAAACGCTTTGCTTGCTGCTCACTACTACAGGTGATAATATTCTTATAACCACGAGCGTGGTTATCATTTAAGTTTTCTATAAGGAGGTTAAACTGCTTATTAAAAGATGGCTGTGGCGCCACATCAAAGGTGATGCTATGTTCTATCTCACCTACCTCTGCACTACTGCCTAAATCTATAGTGGTAAAAGAGTCAAGTTGTTCTTTTAGATTTTTACCGTGACAAAAAAGCTCTTCTGGTGAGTTGCGTTTTACCTCTTGTGAGAGGTTTTCAAAAGCTTCTTCGGCTTTAGAAAAGTTTTGATCTGTACGGTCGTATAGCAAGGACCTGTTTTTAATAAAAACGACTGTCTTTGCAGAGATGTATTTTAAGAAACTAGCTCTTGTTTCTTCTAATGCCTTGTTCTCCACATTAGGCATTATTGATATTTTCTTTACTTGGTCTAACGACAGCTGACTCTCAACATCAAAGGTTCTAATACTATCTACCTCATCGCCAAAAAACTCTATACGATACGGCCTGTCGTGCGAAAATGAAAATACATCTACAATACCTCCACGCACCGAAAACTCACCCGGCTCTGTTACAAAATCTACTCTTTTAAAACGATACTCAAAGAGCATCTCATTTATAAAATCTAGCGATAACTTATCATTTACAGTAACCTTGAGCGTTTGTCTATCTAGCTCCTTACGTGTCACTACTTTTTCAAATAACGCATCTGGATACGTCACGATGAGAGCTGGCTTTTTACGTGAGTTTACACGATTAAGCACCTCCGCACGCAACAAGATATTTGCATTATCTGTCTCCTCAATCTGGTAAGGACGCCTGTAACTGCCAGGGTAAAAGAGTACGTTTTCTTCCTTGCGCAAGGCTTCAAGATCATTGAGATAGTAAGCCGCTTCTTCCTTATCATTAAGAATTAACAATACAGGGCGCTCTTGGCCTTCAAAAAGCTGACTTACAGCAAAAGATAATGACGATCCCGTGAGACCTTTTGCTTGTATACGTTGAGAATGGGCAATAGCTTCCCCTAGTTTCTGCAGTGGCAGAGACTGTGCAAAGTGCTGTGAGAGTTCTGATTTACTCAAGAAATAAGATTTTTTACAAAGATAGTCTTGAGTACGCTTTCGCGAAAGCTTAAAAAGTAAATGGTTTCTTAAATTAAACAAACGTTTTGAACAGAGTAAATAAAATAAATTAAATTATTTTTCTCTAATTGTGATTTATTGAAATTTCCTGCGAATAATAAGGTATACCCAAAATACGAAACAGCTTGAATAAGCAAATTACATTTATTGACATTGTCAAAAGGCACAGAGGCATTTTATATAAAGTGATCACAATGTACTGTACAAACGATGATGATAAAAAAGACTTAGAACAAGAGATTCTCATCCAGATTTGGAAATCTTTAAGCTCTTATAATGATAGCTATGCAATAACCACGTGGTTGTATAGAATCTCAATGAATGTTGCTATCTCACATTATCGTAAAACGTTCAAGAAAAAAAGTAACACTGTACGACTAGATACAAGTTTACTTGAATTCACTCCAGCTCCTGAGACTAGTGAAGGGAGTTATGAGCAGGAGCGTTTAAGAAAATTGCTAGCTGGTCTCAATGAATTTGATAAAGCCTTAATGTTTTTATATCTGGAGGATAAAGACTATGAGGTCATTGCAGATATTTTAGGTATTACAAAAACAAATGTAGCGACTAAGATTAGTCGTATTAAAAACCGATGGAAGCAGGAGCTTTCATCTGCTAAAAACTAATATTATGAATATAGACGATATAAAAAATATTTGGAAAGAGGATATGAACCAATTGGAGGCTCGTGTACAATTCAATGAAAATAAAATCAAACAACTTGAACTTAACAAATCTCAGAGTAGCTTTAATAAGTTTTTAAACATATCGCTCGCAGGAAAAAATATGGCTCTCATTTATGCGATAGCTTCACTGTTTCTTATGTACAAATTATGGGGGAGTGCTTTTTATGTAGGAATTGTAAGCATTGGTGCAGCAGCAATGATTTTCTCATACATACAACACAGTCCTCTCAAAAAATTAAATATTGAGAGTCTAAGTATAATTGCACTTCAAAAGGAGGTAAGTAAATTTAGAATTCACACTGCAAAGACCGCTATTTATGACCTATCAATAGTGGGTATATGGATGGCTACCGTAGGAGTGGGCTTTTATGCGTGGACTTCTGGAGGTAATCACACCCTTAATCTCGCAAAGGGAATATGGATTAGTGTTGCAATCCTTACTTGGTTCATTGTCGCTTATTTTGGAAGCAAATTCATTTATAAAGACATAGATGAAAAATTAAAAGAAAGTGAAAATATTCTTGCCAATCTGTCTAAGTACGAAACGAGCTAGTGTACTTGAACATATGCTAAAACCCAATACTGACTAGTATTGGGTTTTTTGCTTTCGCGAAAGCGCTATTTACTTTTTACCATTTTCATAACATTACACCTCTCTTCTATTTTCTACTTTTAAAGTATGAAACATTGGACAGATCATCAGCTAGCATTTGTAATCGCGCGTATTACCATAGGAATCAACTTCTTATTGCACGGGGTAGTGCGACTTCCTAAAATGGAAGGCTTTGCTAGCGGACTATCAAAAGGTTTTGAGGGAACAATGTTACCACCCGCTCTGGTGGAGCCTATCGCTTTTGGACTACCTATTGTGGAGCTTGTACTGGGCATCTTATTAATTATAGGGTTTAAAACACGTATTGCCGCAGCACTAAGTTTTGTATTAATCACATTATTAATGGCGGGAACTTCTTTTAAGGAAGACTGGGATCTGGTAGGCTCGCAAATGATTTATGTGATTTTCTTCTTCATCTTTATTAAAAATTTACGTCACAATACGTTTGCCATAGACGGCACTGCTAAAACGGTAGTAGACGGATTTTCAAACCAGCAGTAATAACATTTTTTACAGATTTTATAAGAGTTGTGAGTACGCTTTCGCGAAAGCGTGATTAAGATTTTACAATTTCCATAACACCCAAAGGCAGATTACCGCACTACCTTTATAAAAAAAAGAAGGTATGGGATTTGAACATTATGACGTTTTTGTAATAGGATCGGGCAGCGCAGGTAGACAGGTGGCAACACGTTGTGCTAAAGAAGGAATGAAAGTAGCCATTGCAGATAATCGTGAGTATGGCGGCACCTGCGCAAATAGAGGTTGTGACCCCAAAAAAGTACTCCTTAACGCCAGTGAAATCATTGCTAGAACAAGCGATATGGCAGCGGTAGGCGTGACCGAAATCCCAAAAATAGACTGGCAAGCGCTTCAAAAATTTAAAGAAAAGTTTGTCTCTGCAATGCCCATAAAAACCGAAGAATCGCTAGATAAACTAGGGATTACAATGTACCACCAGTCGCCTCAATTTATAGAGGAAGGTCTTCTAAGCGTTGAGGGTAAAAAAGTAACGGTAGATAAGGTCGTTATTGCCTCTGGTCTTATCCCTAGACCGCTACACTTTGAAGGTGCTGAGTTGTTTAAAACCTCAGACGATTTTCTTGAATTACCAGCCCTGCCAGAGAGCATTATCTTTGTGGGTGGAGGTTATATCGCTATGGAGTTTGCTCATATCGCGGCACGCTGTGGTGTAGATGTAACAATTATAGAACGTGGGGAGCGTGTTTTAAAAATGTTTGATGCTAGTATCACGGGTCTCTTAGAAGAAGAGTCTAAAAAAATAGGAATCAACTTTATTTTTAATGCAGATGTTATCCGCGCCGAAATGCTTCAAAAAAATACACGCGTTTTTTATACACGTGATGGCGAAGAGCAGAGCGTAAAAGCCGAAATGGTTTTTAATACCTCTGGACGTGTACCCTCTGTAGATATGCTTGCGCTTGACAAAGGAAATGTAGCAACTACCCCTAGAGGTATTAAGGTAAATGAGTATTTACAAAGCACTACTAACCCTAATGTATATGCCTGTGGTGATGTAGCAGACTCTGGTTCTCTGCCACTCACACCACTGTCTAGTAAGGAAGGTAGACACGTAGGTGTACAGCTGGCTACTGGAACACATACCAAATATAATTTTCCAGCAATACCGACAGCAGTCTATACAACACCACAGCTAGCAATGGTAGGACTCACAGAAGACGAAGCAAAAGAGCAAGGCATTTCTTATAAAGTATTAAGTGAGCACGTTCCAGACTGGTTTAGTGTAAAGAGATTAAACTCAAAGAACTATTGCTACAAAACGCTTAAGGGTGAAAATGATGAGATACTTGGCGCTGAGATTCTAGCGCCAGAGGCGAGTGAGATGATCAACTTATTTGCAATGGCAATACAGCAAAAGTTAACCTGTACACAGTTTAGAGAGACGATTTTTGCATATCCTACATTTGCAAGTGATATGCAGAGTATGGTTTAATTATCAAGAAACCGTTCCTTGAATTTTAAATGAGGAGCGGTTTCCTTATTCTTAAAAGCGTGTAGCATAGTAATTATTACTAATACTACTGCTCCTAGTAAAGCGTAGTAAGCGATGCTCTCATATTGATCTTTATGTCTTATGAATATCGCTACAAGTGCCCACACAGCAACCAGCGCAAACTCTCTCATATTACGTAACCATACCATAAGTACATTTATAAGTACAGCCACAGTAATCATTACCATAGTCCACACAACCTCGTTAAGCTCTGTACCCTTTAGGTCTATACTAGAAAAGAAAGCAGAGAAGTTTGCAATAGTAGCAACGGCTATCCACCCAGAATAAATACAAATAGGCCACCACACAAGTCCAATGACCTCAATGGGAGCATCCCAACGTTCCATATTAGTGCGCCAGATTACGAGTAATAAGCTCGATAAAATTCCTAGCATAATAAGTACAGATAATCCTATATAATCATACGTAAATGCAACCACCCAAGCTGCGTTAAGAAAATTTGCAATGGCAAACCACCAGCCGGTCTGTATAATAAACGGTGATTCTTTCTTACTAAAAAAGGCACGACGTATTTGAAAAAGCGAATATCCTATGAGCATTAAGAAAATCACCCCCCAGATAGAAAATGCATATCCTGCTGGAGTAAATAAGTTCTCATACTTATCTGAAGCTTCACCTATCGTAGTATTATTCCAGCGCTGGGCTTGTGAAAGTCCGTTTACTGCGAGGACTAATAACACAGAAAGAAAATTAACAATCGCATAGGTCTTTTTCATAATCACTGATTTTTAGTAAAGTTACATAGGCTACTATGTTCAAACACCCCTAGCTACTGCTAAAATATTCACAAAACCGAAGCTTTCCTTATCCTAAGATCTCATCTGCAAATTTTTCGCAAAGTGCTAGAGTATCTTTTACATCGTCAAAAGTAGTACGTGGATTAATCAAACACATACGAAGCACTACTTGCTTATTGAGAATTGTAGTTACAAGTTGAGCCTCTCGAGATGCCGTCACCATCCCAGAAATTTTCTGATTAAGTTCATCTAATTTCTTCTCTGAAAAATCAGTACCTAAAGGATTATATCTAAAATTAATAATCGCTAGCGTAGCTGGTGATACAATCTCCCATTTTTTACTTTTACGAAGTAGCTTCTCGGTCTTTTCGGCTATTTTGATGTTATATGTGATAGCGTTTCTAAATCCTTCTAGGCCAAATGTTTTTAAAGACATATAGAATTTAAGTGCTCTAAAACGTCTTGTAAGCTGGACACCGTGATCATAAAAGTTAATCTCAGATTCATTGCCTTCTATATCTCTTAAATACTCTGGCTTCTCAAGAAAGGTACTTTTCAAGTATTTGTGATTGCGTATTAATAAACAACCCATCTCGTAAGGTTGGAAGAACCACTTGTGCGGATCTACAGTGAGAGAATCTGCTTTAGAAATTCCTTTTAAAAGTTCTTTGCCATTTTTTGCAAGAATTGCTGCTCCTCCGTATGCTCCATCTATGTGAAACCACAGTTTCTCTTCTTTACAGATTTTTGAAATTTCAGTAAGAGGATCTACTGTTCCCGTATTTGTAGTTCCTGCAGTAGCAATTACACAAAACGGATTGTAACCTTCCAGTCTATCACGAGCAATAGCACTACGAAGTTTTATAGTAGAAAATTTAAATTCTGAATCTGTTGGTATTAATCGTATTTGATCTTTTGTAAAACCTACGATACGTAGCGCCTTAATATTTGAAGAGTGCGCTTGATCTGAAAGATAAATGACTGCATTTGCAAAGTCTTCTCCGCACATCACGCGACGAGCAGTAACAATGGCAGTAAGGTTTGCCATAGATCCACCACTGGTAAAGAGACCTCCTCCTTTTTTTACTGGTAATCCAAAGATTTTAAGCAACCAACTTATCGTTACGATCTCAAGCTCTGCTGCTGGTGGTGACTGTGACCATCCGCCAGAAAATATATTAAAACCTGTAGCTAGTGTGTCAGACATTGCACTCACGTAGTTACTTGGTCCGGGAACAAATGAAAATGACTTAGGATGTGTAATGATTGCACTTTGCTTCATCACCTTCTCTATCACAAACTCCAGCACTTCTTGTGGATCTGAAGCTTTTTCTGGTGCTTCTTCTAGAAACAAGGAATCCATTTCCTCTCGTGTTCCAGAAGCTAAAGGAAACTTACTGTTTTGAGTTTCAAAATGTTCTACTACAGCATCTACTATACGATATCCGTATGCTGTCATTTCTTCTTTTGAAAGTTCTAATTTATCTCTATCCATCACCTGTTGTATTAAGGCTGCAAAGTTAGACTATTGCTCAGACCATTAAAAATGTGTGCCATAGTAATTAGAAATAAGATCCTAATTAATAGTACTTCTATAAGATAGCTAATAAACTATAATTCAATTAAGATAACTTCCTCCGGAGTTAGCACAAATACCTCATCACCTTCTTCTGGTTCTAATAAATAATTACCCGTAAAAGTGCCAAAAGCTGGCAATATGAGCTGACTTTTTTTCTTGAAAAAGCAGGGCATTTTTAGCGCTTGTCTTCCCATACCTTGTAGTCGAACTCCAGGATGAATGTGACCACAAAAATTATATTGTCCATCTCGTTCTTCGGGATGGTGTGTGAGTAAAAATTGATTGATATGTCGTTCCTCGTAGATGGTGATGCCCAGTTTTTCAAATCGCAACGGAGAGATGATATCATGATTTCCAATCACCAGTGTGAATCTTACAGTTTGATCGCTTATCCATTTTTCAAAATAAGCCCACTCTATATTAAGGTCAGAATGAAATAAGTCTCCTAGAAAGCAAACCTCCTTAGGGTTGTAACAAGCAATTGCTCTATCTAACTGTTCAAAATTAGTTTGTATCGCCTCTTGAGGAACGGCACTACCATGTTTTCTAAAATGAGCTACTTTCCCAAAATGTACATCGGCGATGAGTAATATATCTTGCTCCTGCCAATACATTGCGCCAGTAGGATGTAGTAAAAATGTATTATTAAAAATTGTAGTTTGAGTCACATGGTAAAGTTACAAATGACACTACTTCTTTTACAACTTCCGCGTATCTTTATCATGTGCAAAATCAATACGACTATATTATTCTAGGTGCTGGTCTTTCTGGACTAACTACAGCGCTTCGTATGTCAAGAGACCCCTTTTTTAAAAATGCGTCTATTGCTATCATCGATCAAGATCTCCATAAAAAAAATGATCGCACTTGGTGTTTTTGGGAGACTACTCCAGATCTGTTTGAAAGCGTCGTTTCTTACTCTTGGCCTTCGGTATTAATTAAAGGAAATAAACAAAGTACGACCATAGACATATCTCCATATACCTACAAAAAGGTGGAGAGTGAGCAATTGTACGCTTTCGCGAAAGCGGAATTATCGCAACATAGCAATATCACGTTTATACAAGGTGAAGTAACACATATCACCGAAAAAGAAAACGGAGCAATTGCAAAAACTATTGATCACGAATATCATGCTGCCACAATTTTAAATAGCATTTACAAGCCAGAGCAGCTAGAAAATCAACAAGAAGCTGTGGTATTACAACAACACTTCGTAGGCTGGTTTGTAAAGACTGACAAGGCTGTTTTTAACCCTAAAGTAGCAACGTACATGGATTTTAGCGTAGCTCAAAAAGGTAATTGCAGATTTATGTATGTACTTCCTACTTCGCCTCACGAAGCTCTTGTAGAGTACACACTGTTTTCTAAAGATTTACTCCCAAAGGAAGAATACGAAAAAGCTATAAAAGATTATTTAAATAATCTTGGAGTGACAGATTATGAAATCACAGATCGAGAGCTAGGGAGTATCCCTATGACCACTTATAACTTTGCTCAACATAATAGCAAGCATGTGCTACATATAGGTACTGCAGGCGGGTGGACAAAAGCGAGTACAGGATATACGTTTAAGCATACCTTAAAAAAATCGGCGGCGCTTATTGACTTTTTAAAAAGTGGTAAACCTTTAAAAAACTATAGCCTTAAAAACCGTTGGACTTTTTATGATGGCGTATTACTTGAAGTGCTTGCTGCGCACAATGAACGTGGTGCAGAGATTTTTACACGCATGTTTAAAAAAGGAAAAGCCGCACACATCTTTAGATTTCTAGATGAAGAATCTTCATTAAAAGACGAGCTTGAAGTTATTTTAAGTGCGCCTAAAATTCCTTTTATAAAAGGAGCATTTAAGGTGTTATTTAAAAAGTAGTAGCTTATTTATTTGAGAAGATGTCTACCAGACCATCGAGTGTATCAACAATATAATCGGGCTTTTGAGCTAGTGGATACATTTGTTTACCTGGCCTGCTTATAAACGTAGTTTGCATTCCTGCCTTTTTTGCACCAGTAATATCCCAACCGTGAGCAGCAATCATCATAGCATCCTTTGCATCTACATTCAATTTTGAAAGTGCCCAACTATAAACTTCTAAGCTAGGTTTAAAAGCTCCTACAGTCTCGCAACTTAGCAAGGTGTCAAAGTTATCTTTTATTTCAGCATATGTTAACTTCTCGGCTAGTCCAGAAATTGATGAATTTGTGAGCGCAACGAGCTTGAAGCCTTGATCCCTGAGCGCCTCTAGTGCTTGTTTTACTTCTTTATAAGGCGTCAAACTTTTGAAGGGTTTAATTACCGCATTTTCGGCTTGCTCTTTTGTGATGGTTATGTCATTACCTGCGGCTACCATTTGCAATGCTGCGACACCTATCTCGCTAAAATCTTTATAATCTCCTGTTACGTTTTCAACTAGTGAGTAATGTAATAACGTGCTGAACCATAATGGTACAAGCTCCTCCCTCCCATTTAAAGCAGTAGTGACACTCTTCTTCAAAGCTGTAAGCTCTAAAAGAGTCTCGTTAACATCAAAAAATAATACGGAAGGCGTCTTCATAACGTTGTTTTGTTACAAAGTTACTAAGCGCTATACACAATGTATCTTAAAGAAATAGTAAGGTTATACTAAGAAAGACGTTAAATACCTCGTTCTTTTTGAATCTGCTCGTATGCTTCTTGCACGTTTCTAAACTTCTCCTCGGCACCTTTTCGGTAGGCTTCATCCATGTCCATAAGTTTATCTGGATGATATTTTTTGGCCATGGTTCTAAAGGCTTTCTTCACCTCATCATTGGTGGCAGACTTATCTATCTCTAGTATTTTATACGCACTATCTGCTTTCTTAACAAACATGTTTTTAATACTCTCAAAATCCTGATGGTTGATTCTAAAATATCCTGCAATAGTCCCCAGTACATTTACTTCTGGCTGACTTATTTGCCCATCTGCTCCTGCGATACCAAATAAGAAGTGCAAAATCTGTAATCTAACCTCATAACGCGTTCTAGCATTAAGGTATGTACATATCTTTGATGCCGAAATCTCACGATTTTTAATTACATCATTAAAAGTTCTAAAGGTTGCATTTGCACGCTCCTTTCCATACGCTCTTACAAAGTATGCTCTAGCATAGTCTAGTTCTGTCTGGCTTATTTTTCCATCTGCCTTAATCACAATAGATGCTAGTGAAAGCAAGTTAAGTTCAAAATCACCAGGTGAGACATTCTGCTGTGTGGCTTGCTCAAAAACATCCTTAAAGCGTTGGCCACGAGACCCACCCTTAGATGCTCCCTTATTTGTACTCATCATCATGTCTATCACATTGCCGATAATGTAGCCTATTAAAGCTCCAAAAAATCCACGTCCCAAAAACCAACCTACTACGGCTCCTATATATTTAATCATAAGTAATTCTCAATCTTTTAGAACTGCAAATCTACGAGTTCTTAAGATTAGACGAGGGCTCATATCCTTTGTTACGCTTTTGTGTCATACTTACAGCTTGTTATAAAAGCGATAGGAAATTATAGTAAGAATCTGACATATTTTCCGTCATACAAAGGAGGAACACTTTTTGTACCTTTGTTATCAAAATATATTGATTATGTATCCACCAGATTTAGTAAAACCTATGCGTGAAGACCTTACCAGAAATGGCTTCACAGAATTACATACAACAGACGACGTACACGCTGCAATGAAAAAAGAAGGAACGACCCTTATGGTTGTAAACTCTGTTTGTGGTTGTGCTGCTCGTAACGCACGCCCAGCTGCTGTACATGCTACAGTAAACGGGAAGACGCCAGATAACTTATTTACTGTGTTTGCAGGAGTAGACGGCGAGGCAACAGATCTTGCACGTTCTTTTATGGTACCATTTCCTCCATCAAGCCCTTCTATGGCGCTTTTTAAAGATGGCGAGTTAGTACATATGTTAGAGCGTCACCACATTGAGGGAAGACCTGCAGAAATGATTGCAGAAAACCTTATGGATGCTTTTAACGAGCACGTAGAGTAATCTGCAAACTTTAGTCGCTAGACGGCAATAAAAATAAGCCACTCTTTTTAGGGTGGTTTTTTTATGCGTATGCATTTTGTTTTCAGTGCGCTTTCGCGAAAAAGTAACATTTCAAACTACATGGTTTTGCCATAAGTAACCTTGTAGGTCTGAAACAAACTGCCGACATTTGAGATTATAATCTATTCTACCTCTTCTGAAGATGACACAAGAACACCAAGAACTCATAGACAACACCATCACCTTTGTAAAAACCACCCTTGCAAATGCCGAAGGTGGTCATGACTGGTTTCATATAGAACGGGTGTATAAAAGCGCCGTAAAGATAGCTCAAGGAGAAAAGGTAGATCCTCTCGTTGTAGCGCTTGGCGCGTTATTACATGACATTGCAGATTCGAAATTTTTTAATGGTGATGAAACTATTGCTCCTAAAATGGCAACAGAGTTTTTGTTAAACCAAAACTGTGATAGTACCGTAATTGAACATGTTGTACAAATCATTAAAAACATATCCTTTAAAGGCGGAAATAAAGCGCAAGCGTTTACATCGCCAGAGCTAGATGTTGTACAAGATGCAGATAGACTAGACGCAATAGGAGCCATAGGGATTGCACGCACCTTTAACTACGGAGGGTTTAAAAATAGAAAACTCTACGATCCAGCAATAGCACCTCAGCTAGCTATGACAGTAGAGGAGTATAAAAAAAGTACCGCTCCTACCATCAATCACTTTTATGAAAAGCTATTGTTATTAAAAGATAGAATGAATACTAAAACAGGTAAGAAGATGGCAGAAAAACGCCACCAATATATGGAAGGCTTCCTAGCCCAATTTTATGCCGAGTGGGAAGGTTTAAAATAGGAAATTATACCTCATTAAAAACCCTGAATGTCAAATGACATTCAGGGTTTTTTTATTCAAATTTTCGCAAAAGCGTACATTGTAATCTACTTTTTAAGAGTAACAACTTCTTCTTGTTTTAAGTGCTCTGCAAAAAAGCCCATCATTGCTTTATACAACTCCAACGTGTTTTCTTCTTTCCCAAAACCGTGACCTTCATCATACTTTACCATGTATGGCACCTCGACTCCGCGAGCTCTTAATTGCTCAACAATTTGGTCTGCCTCGTCTATATTTACTCGAGGATCATTTGCTCCTTGTACCACAAATAGTGGCTTTACAATCTTGTCTACATGAAGAGCTGGAGAAATCTCATCCATGATTTTCTTCTCCTCTGGCTTGTTTGGATTGTACCAGATGGTATGTAACATATCACGGTACTTCTCCCAGTACGCCGGGATAGTTTCCATAAAGGTATGTAAGTTACTCACACCCACATAATCTACACCACAAGCATATTTTTCTGGTGTTTTGGTCATTCCGCGTAGCACGGCATATCCACCGTGACTTGCACCATAAATGGCAACTTTATCTTTGTCAATCTGTCCGAGGGAAATTGCATAATCTACACCATCTTCTACATCATCCATCGCTTTACGACCTATTTGTCCAAAACCAGAGGTGTAAAATTCTTTACCATATCCACCAGAAATTCTAAAGTTTACGGCTAGCGTAGCATATCCACGGCTAGCAAATAATTGTGCTTCTGGGTTAAAACCCCAGCTATCACGTATCCCTTGCGGTCCTCCATGCGGATTTACAATCATAGGTACTTTTTGACCTTCTTTTACCCCATTAGGCATGGTAAGATACCCGTGTAAAGTAATCCCATCACGACTCTTAAAACTGATAGGAGTCATTGCAGCCATATCTTGCTCCTCAAGCTGAGGAAGAATTTTATACAGCAACGTTACCGTATCCTCCTCCACATCATAGAGGTGATACTCGCCTATAATGCGATCGCTCGTTACCACAACCATCATTTTACTTTCATCATCTGTGCGTCCTACTACATAAAAATCTTTCTCGCCAAAATCTTTCTGCAAACGCTCTTGTACCTTTTTATAGGTATCACTTACAGGTACGATAACCGCTTTCTCACCATTGTGCGAAAAATAATCAATCTCGTAGTTACGCTTTCGCGAAAGCGTAATTCCGCTCACGTCATACGTCTCATCCTTGTACATGGTTGCCAGCACCTTATTTGCTCGCAAATCATAACGCTGAATCTCGATTTTATCTGTCTCAAGATTAGAAATCACATAAGCCGCATCTGGATTATCTGAAGCATAATCAAAACGACTGATACCGAAAGTTTCTCCAAAAGGGACTTCCATTATTTTTACAAACTCACCATCAATATTGTAAAGCAACTCCATGTCTACGCCATTGATAATTCTTGAGATTGCACGTAGGTTTCCATGCTTGTCAAAATCGTATCCTGCTACCGGTGCATCTCCCTCATGTACGGTGTACAGCTTCTCAATAGCACCCGTGTTGATGTTTAATTTATAAGGCTCCTCTTGTGCAGGGTTATCCTTATTCATCTGCACGATAACGTGATCCTTGTCTTCTTTAAGAACGGCTAGTACAGCTACGCGCACCTCATCAAAAGGTGTTAACTCTTCATTACCACTGCCGTCTAGATTTACTCCAAAGAGATGGTAATTTTCATTACCGCCTTTATCTTGTGAGTACACAATGCGATCTTCGCTCGCCCAGAAGTAGCTACGTATTAAATCTTCTTGCTGTTCTACAAGCTTGATTTCTTTTTGAGTAGTCGTATTTTTTAGAAAAAGATCTCTTTTTCCATCTTCTCTACGCTTCATGTACGACAAGTACTTTCCATCTGGTGAAAGTTTAAAAGCATACGCCTCTGGCGTCTGGAAGTAATCTTCTACTTTATATTTAAAATCTCCATCTTCTTGTGTAATGAGTTTTGCAAGTGCAGCGCTTGATGATGGTAATGATGTATTTCCTGGGAGTGTTTTTTCTGTTTTCATTAATTGTAATGGATAGTCAGTACCTAGCTGAGTGTAGGTTCCTGAGATGTTATCATTTGATATAGTCCCAAGATACCTCATTTTTAGTTTTGCACTTGTTATAGAAATCTTATTTTCTTCAAGTGTGGCGCTATCCATAGCTATTCCAGACGCTCCTTGCATAGGTACATCCATAGTAACCGTAAGATTGCCATCTATAGTTTGAAAATTAAAAATAAGTTCAATTTCAACTCCTTGAGCAGTTATAGTCCCTGCATAAGATCCAGTGAGTTGTTGTGCAACTACTTGCTGTGCACAAATGACTATTAAGAGACTGATGATATACTTTATTATTGAGGTCATAATGATTGATTTTAGTAATTAGAAATATGAATAAGGAATAGTATCGCTAAGCCTGTGAGGACTCCTATAGCGAGTTTGCCCATTTGTGCAAACCGCTCTGCATTCATTGTTGGTTTCATAATTGTTTGTTTTGATGATTGATTTTCTTTAATTGAATGATCTCTTAAGCGTGTTATCGCCAACATTAATTATTGTATTACTCCATTTTTTATAGTGATGGTTTCGTGCTTATCTACACCTACAAATTCTAGTTTAAGAAGGTCAACTTCTTCGTAACCTTCTACTTCTTCTAGTAGTGCAAGATTGAGACGCGCTACTTCCTTATACAAATTATCGTAAGTACAATTTTTGAGTTCGTATTCGGCTGTTTCCTTAGATACACCATCTTCTTTGCTAAAGTGGATTCCCTTTGTATAGATAAAAGAAGTTACAGACTCGCACTCGCAGTGATCTAGAAGCACTGCTTGAATTGCGTCAGATTTATCTGCACTTAAAGCATCTTTTACTCCGCTTATCGCTCCTGCGATAAATACCCCTGCAAATAATCCAACAACTAGTAAGAGTATATACTTAATTACTTTTTTAAATGATGTCATAATTTTCGGTTTTTAGAATTGATATGTGATTGATTTCTAAAACCAAAGATGTGTTAAGATTGACCTATTTAAAAGAGTAACCGCCCGATTTTAGGAAAATTAGGGCAGTCTATAATCGCCGTAAAGTACTGCTATTACTAGTTAAAATGGATATATATACGCTTTCGCGAAGGCAAAAAAAACCTCACCCCAATTTTATAAATTTAGGGTTTGATTATAATCAAAAAGTGAAATTTTAAGATGCCTCGTTGAGCTTTTTAATGTAGAATGAAGGAAGAAGTCCTGTATCCTTTTTGAAGTACTTTGTAAACGAATCTGCACTTTTATAACCCAATTCTGTAGCTATCGAACTAATGGTATAATTACGGAATTTTGAATCTTGCTTCAATCTTTTGATAGCATAATTAATGCGCAAGTCATTTATATATGTACTAAAATTTTTACCAAAATGCGCATTAATCACCTTAGAAAGATAAGTGGTATTTGTTTTGATACGCTTTGCCACATTAGGAGCGCTACATGCTGGATGTAAGAAATAGTGTTGCTCCTCCAGTTTTTTAAGACCGTCTAGTATGAGCTGTGTGGTCTCTGGATTTACATCTGAGGTAGTTTGTTCTTCTAGCACCTCATCCTTAGTGTCAATAATATTTTCAGACTCCTTTGCCGCCGAAACTTTAGCCTCAAGAATATTGAATTTGTCCTCATTTTCTTTTCTCTTTTTATTGCTGCGAAAGAGACCATAAACAAGTACGAGAATAATAAGTGCTCCAGCTATACCTCCATACAGAAGTAGGTTCTCCTTTTGAGATTTTTGCTTTGAAAGTTCAATAAGCTCTTTTTGAAATTCTTTAATTTCCTGTTTCCTAAAAGAGTTTGAAAGTCCGCTTCTCAGGTCATTAGATTTGCTAGTGGTATTGAGGTGCTTCTCAAGAAAATAGTTTGCGCTATCTACCATACCAACGTTTTTATAAGCCTTAGCAAGTGTTTTATAATAGTCTGCCATAAACTTCTCCTCTGCAGGAGTAACCCTATAGGTTTTCAACCCTTTATTTAAGACGTTAATTGCTTCTTTGTATTTTTTATTACCCAGATATATCGCTCCCTTAGTATTACTCCATCTCAAACTATCTAAGGCAGACTTTGGACGGCAGTATTCTGTTGATTTCTTGAGATAAATACTTGCTTCATCAAAATTGTTTTTATCTACTAGTGTATTTGCTTTAAGTTCAAAAGCGGTACTTATGTAACAACTATCTACAGGTAAAAAAATAATTTCTTCCGCTCGATTTATATATAGCAATGTAGAGTCTAAGCGACGCGCATTACGATGAGCCATGGCAATATTAAGATTAAAAGATATTTTGAGTTCGCGTCTTGTAATAATCTTCTTGTCTATTCTAATATTCTCGTCAGATACGCTGCGCAGTCCTCTTCTTAATATTTCTATGGCACCGTCATAATCTTCCATGTTGCCTTTTATCCAGCCCAGGGTATTAGTAATACCAAATGCTGTTGCATAATCCTCTTCTTGATACGCTAGCTCTAATGCTTTGTAATAAGAATCTATGCTTTTGGTAATTAGAAAGTTTGAATCATAAACAACCGCTTTAGTAACATGAGCTCTAAGTGCAATTTCGTTAAGCTCATTAGCCTCTGCAATAGTAATGGCTGTGTCTAATGCTGCAATACTCTCTTCTACCTCTCCCTTAATCCCAATGAGAAAACCATATCGACCATACCCAAAACTAATTTCTTCTTGATTATTTTCTATAATCGCTCGGTTTTTATGGTACTTAGTAACCTCTATCGCGCGCAGAGTATCCTTTTTATCCTTCAACTCGGTTAGTATAACCTCTCTCAACTCATCATAACTAGTGGTAGCAAGAGTGTCCTGCTGCGCAATAGACGCGGAAGCACTAAGAGTAAGTACAAAAGAAAATAGAAGGTGCAAAGACTTAGTCATATGGTATGAGTGTAACAAGGCTTAACAATGTTACAACATCTCAAATATAAGTAAAGCTTAGGGTATCCATTTACACAAACCGAACTACCACTTATCTGTTTCAAAAAGGCATGCTTATTCTACAAAAACCTCATGCCTTAAAGAGCAGATCTGACAACCACTTAAAATCTCTTTTTAGTTTCCGCTTTCGCGAAAGCGCCACATCCCCAATTAAAGGTTACATCCAATTGATTTTTAATATCTTTAAGAGAGATTCAAAAAAGCAACCCTTATGAAACGTCGTTCCTTTATCCAAAAAAGTGCTGCAGCTAGCGCAGCTTTTACAATCGTTCCTAGCTTTGTGTTAGGCGGAAATCATGTACCTCCTTCTGATACTTTGTATATAGGAGCAATAGGTGTAGGTGGTCGCGGAGGTGGCGTGGTGAATGATCTTACAAACTATGGTAAAGTGAAGTTTGTAGCTATGTGCGACGTAGATGATAAGATGGGTGCTGCAAGCTATGCCATGCATCCTAAGGCCAAAACGTACAGAGACTTTAGAAAGTTATATGACAATCATATTAAAGAAATAGATGCGATAATGGTGGGAACACCAGATCACACACATGCTACCATCGCATTACCTTTTATGCGTGAGAATAAACATGCCTATGTAGAGAAGCCTCTTACGCATAACATTTATGAAGCTCGCTTAATGGCAACCGTAGCACAACAACAAGGCATTGTAACCCAGATGGGGAACCAAGGAGCTTCTGGTGATGGGATTAGAGTAGCGCAGGAGTGGATTGACGCAGGGGTAATTGGTACTGTCTCCCGTGTAGACTGCTGGACTAATCGCCCCGTGTGGCCACAAGGATTTAAACATATTACAGAAGGACATCCAGTGCCCGAAAACCTAGATTGGGATTTATGGTTAGGACCCGCTAGTTACAGACCTTATAATGAGAATTATCTACCGTTCAAATGGCGTGGCTTTTGGGATTTTGGTACAGGAGCAATGGGTGATATGGGTTGCCACATTATGGAAACTCCATTTAAAGCATTAAATCTAGGCTTTCCTTATGAAGCCGAAGCTAGTTGCACGAGCATCTGGTCTGGAGATTTTGTGGAGGCAGATTACCGCGAGGCTTGCCCACCAAGTTCTATAGTACGATTAAAGTTTAACTCTCCTACGCAAGGTGACGTGGGATTAAACTGGTATGATGGAGGAATTATGCCGGATTTACCTAGCGAACTAGGAGAAGGTGAGAAGCCGGGAGATGGCGGTGGTGGTAGCATTTTTTACGGTAGTGATGGCATTATGGTTACAGATACTTATAGTGCAAACCCTCGACTACTACCTAGCGAGCGTATGAAAGATATGGCTGCAGTTCCGCAAACAATTAAAAGAGTGACTACTGGACACGCTGGAGAGTGGGTTGAGGCGTGTATTAATGGTGGTACTACATCATCCCCATTTTCTTATGGAGGGCCGCTTACGGAGGCTGTACTTATCGGCAATCTTGCAATTAAAGCCTTCCAATACAAAGAATTAAAAGAAGGTAAAAAATCAGGAGACTGGGATCCATGTAACTATCCTGGTCGTCGTACGATTAAGTGGGATGGTGATAATATGCGAGTGACTAATTATGAGGAAGCAAATGCATGGGTAAAACGTGAGTATCGCAAGGGATGGGAGATTTAAAAAACAAAAAAGTCTGTAACCTAATAGCTACAGACTTTTTTATTTTATAGAACTTTATCTGATCTAAAACTCAGCCTTTCTTTTTTCAAGAAATGCTGTGGTTCCTTCTATGAATTGGTCGGTTCCAAAGCAACCTCCAAATTCTTCAATTTCCGTGTCATAACCATCTACACCGTCTTCAAATCCGGCATTTACGGCGTTAATTGCTGCTGCGATTGCCATAGGTAAATTACGCATGATTTTACCTCCTAGCTTCTCTGCAAGTGGTAATAATTCTTCTTGTGCAACAATATGATTGATAAGACCGTAATCAAGCGCAGTATTTGCATCTATCATTCCTGCAGTCATGATCATCTCCATTGCACGTCCTTTACCTACTAGTTGTGGTAGGCGTTGTGTACCACCATAACCTGGTATCACTCCTAAGCTCACCTCTGGAAGCCCCATGCGTGCATTATCACTTGCAATTCTAAAATGTGCCGCCATCGCAAGTTCTAGTCCGCCGCCTAGTGCAAAACCATTAATTGCAGCAATGACAGGTGTACCCATATCTGCTACATAATCAAAAAGCATTTCTTGTCCTTTACGAGCAAGTTCGGCTCCTTCAGATTCTGAGAAATTTGCAAACTCTGAGATATCTGCTCCTGCTACAAAAGCTTTTTCACCAGAACCGGTTATGATTGCAACGCGTACGGTTGCATCTTCTTCCGCTTTCGCGAAAGCGTTATGAAGTTCCTCAATAGTCTCTTTGTTCAAAGCATTGAGCTTAGATGGACGATTGATTGTGATAGTAGTGATACCGTTTTCTGTAGTTGAAAGAATATTATTGTACATAGTACTATGTTGATTTTTAAAATTGGTTCTTATATAGCAGTAATAGCCACGATTTAAAACTTCTTATTTTGGAAAAACAACTTTAAATACAGTTCCTTTTCCTTCTTCTGAAGTAAAGGTAATACTTCCATTATAGGTCTCCATAATATTTTTTACCATTGCTAGTCCTAGGCCCATTCCGCTAGATTTGGTTGTGAATTTAGGCTCAAATATTTTTACTTCATTCTCTGCTGAAATCCCTATTCCATTATCTGTCACGGTAATCTCAACCTCCGTTTCTAGCTCTTGTACAGCTACAATAATATTAGGATGCTCTGTAGTCTTGGTTGCTTGCACTGCATTTTTAACCAGATTTGTAACTACGCGAATTAACTGTGTGCGGTCAAAATTTGCATAGAGCTCTTCCTTTTCACTAGAAAAGTAGATGTAACGTTCATTAAATATATCTACTGAAAGCTTTACAATATTGGGCACATTAAGTATTTCGCTTTGCTGTGCAGGCATGTCTGCAAAGTTTGAAAATGCACTCGCAATACTACTCATTGTATCTATTTGCTGTATGAGCGTCTTGCTGTACTCCTTTATTTTATCGTGAACCTCTGGATCTTCTGGGTCAAAACGGCGCTCAAAACTCTGTACAGAGAGTCGCATAGGCGTAAGCGGGTTTTTAATCTCATGTGCTACTTGCTTTGCCATCTCTCTCCAGGCCGCCTCACGCTCGTTTTGCGCAAGCTTCACCGCACTACCTTCTAGCTCATCAATCATACGATTATAAGCGTTTACTAAGGTTGTAAGCTCTGATGGAAGCTCTGTGGTATCAATTTTCTCGTTACGTTTGTCTAGTTGGGTTTCTTTTATGTTATCCTCTACCGTTTTAAGCGTTTTTGTAATATACCTCGCCAGAAAATAAGCGAGTAAAATTGCGGTTAATACCATAAGGATATTTACCACCACCAGACGCCACAATATCTCCCTGAGTTCCTTATTAATAAAAGCCTCACTATCTTCATACTGTATCTCAAGTATGGCGAGTGGTCTATATTTAGGGTCATTTATATAGCTATATGAGAGTTGTTGAGACACCTCACCATCCAGCTGATTTACATAACGTTTTTCTTCAGATTTTTCTAAGTTTTCTAAGGTCTCAAGACATAATTTCTTTTGCGCGGGACTATCAAATAATTGATCTGTAGACGAGATAAGAGGCTCCCCATCTAGATCATACATTGTGAGATTCTCACCCTGTATACTTGCGATTTCATATATTTTCTCCTTAAAGATATATGGGATTTTTTCGGTCTTGAGTTCATAACTAGTATTATTCAACACAAAATCTATCGTCTTTTTTATAGAAGACTCTTTGCGTTCTAATCGTTCCTCATTATAGTCTCTTATTTGCTCTTTGTATTGAAAGTAAGTAACAGCAGCAATCATCAAGAAGGCAATCAATACCAATGCAAGCATTGAGGTAAAGATTTTTGTGCCGAGGGATGTACGATTAAAAGTGAGCATTAGGCATCTGGATTTTTATCTTGTATTTTCTTATACAGCTTTATGCCTAGCATCAATAATACTGCCAGACCTACAAGACCTAACATTCCAAAAATCCAATTGGTTGTGCTTTTTGTGACTGCTAGAAAAACAACCGCAAAAAGTATAAGCGTTGCTCCTTCATTCCAAAGACGCATTTGTCTAGAGGTGTATTTAAAATGACCTGCTTGAAATGCCTTGTGTATACGCCAGGTTTTCCAATGATATAAAAACAACAACACAATAAAAGCAAGTTTAATATGCATCCACGGAGCACTAAAAAGACCTGGATTTATATAAAACATCAGACTCCCAAAAATCACCGTGAGCACCATAGAAGGGCCTGTAATAATCTTCCATAGGCGGTTTGCCATTAAGCCAAGTTGCTTACCAAGTATCTCTTTATCTGGTGATGGTTTTTCACTAGCTTCAACTTGATATACAAAAAGACGCGGCATATAAAATAAGCCAGCAAACCAAGTGACCACAAAAATGATGTGTAAAGATTTGAAATAAGGGTAGTATTCTGCCATAATGGTAAAGATACGAAGCAAGACAAAACATAAAGGCGCAGAATCTCTTCTGCGTCTTTCTAATAGGAATATTACTTTATTTACTCCTTTGCATCTTCTACAAAAAGATAATCTAACTTCAAGCTATTAAACTCTTCGTTAAATTTTGACACCTCTGCATCTAGCATTGTGTCAAAGGCATTGAGTTGTGTATTGATTGCTGCCGTAAGTTCATTTTTTACAGCTACGTCTTGGTCTGTAGGTCCAAAATCTCCCATACCCACAAGGCTGTTTAAATGCCCTAATTTATTAGTCAACTTAATCGGGAAGTTAAGCGGATCTTGACCAGAACGGTTCTTAGTCTGATAGAGTTCTTTCTCAATCTTACCAAACTCTTCCTGCATTGTTTTTGCCTTTTCACGCAGTGCTTCTGTACGTGGGTCGTCTTTATATTGCGCAGTAAATGAATTAAGTTGCTTATTGATTTTTCTAATCTTTTTGATACTCTGGTGCGCTCTGTCTACAGATTTATTTACATCAGAAATAAAATCGTGTTGCTTCTGCATATCTGCCACTGTCGCCTCTGCATTAGGATTTGCAACAATCTCAAAGGTCTCTGTTTGCACATCCCCATTTACATTAAGTGACACTTTGTAATTACCAGGTACTGCTTGTGGTCCGTCAAGACTTGCCCACCATAATATCATACCATCTAGACGCTCTGCGCCGTCTATTCTAGTATTCCAAGCAAACATATTTCCGCCTTTTTTGGCTTTCAGCTTTTTCTTTTTACTACCTGTATTATATGATTGTAAGGTATCACCCGCCATACTCATATAAGTAAGGGTCACGGTATCCTTTTTCTTATCAAAATCCTTGAGGTTAAAATAAGTCATCACACCACCTGGATGATTAGTTCCAGCTGTAAGGCTCGATCTACCACCACGGCCGCCCATTCGGTACGTTTTCTTAGGTTTAAACAATTTATTTGTTCCCGCTTTCGCGAAAGCGGACTGATGCAACATTCCCAGATCATCTATAATCCATAGGCTACGTCCCTGTGTTGCTACAATGAGGTTGTTATCCTTAATCGTAAGATCTGTAATAGGAACGATAGGCAAGTTGAGTTGGAACGATTTCCAGTTTTCACCATCGTCAAAACTGATGTACATTCCCGTCTCTGTACCGGCGTATAATAACCCTTTTTGTTTTGGGTCCTCACGTACTACGCGTGTAAAATGCTCTGCAGGTATACCACTTGTAATCTTTTTCCACGACTTACCGTAGTCTGTAGTTTTGTACAAATAAGGAGCAAAGTCACCTAATTTATAACGTGTTCCAGCCACGTAAGCCGTTCCTTCTTCAAAAGCAGATGGTTCTACACTGTTTATCATCATATTTTCTGGCATTCCTTTAGGAGTTACGTTTTCCCAAGATTGCCCTCCATTACGAGTAACGTGTACAAGTCCATCATCACTACCTACCCAGAGAAGTCCTTCCTTAAGAGGAGACTCTGCCGCTGCAAAAATGGTACAGTAGTACTCTACAGAGGTATTATCTTGTGTGATAGGTCCTCCAGAAGATTTCATTTTTTCTGGGTCGTTAGTCGTAAGATCACCACTTATTACTTCCCAGCTTTGACCTTCATTTTCACTCACGTGCACGCTTTGTGAGAATGTGTACAATCTGTTAGGATTATGTTTTGAAAAGATGATAGGAAAATTCCACTGGAAACGGTATTTCATATCCTCCACACCGTGACCCATTGGGTTATCTGGCCATACAGATACGCTACGTACCGTGTTTTTCTCGTGATTTACACGCGTTAAGAATCCGTCGTAACTTCCTCCATAGACAATCTCATTATTTTCTGGATCAACAGCTATATGTGCAGACTCACCACCGGCGGTACTCTCCCAGTCATTTTCTGTAATGCTACCACCTTCTGTGCGGTGCGGAATGCGTATTGTGCTATTATCTTGCTGTGCTACATAAATTCTGTATGGAAACGCATTATCTGTAGTCACACGATAAAACTGAGCCGTAGGCTGGTTCATATACGTACTCCAAGAGCGACCACCATCATAAGAAACTTGTGCGCCACCATCATCACCTATAATCATACGGTTAGGGTCTTCTGGAGCTATCCATAAATCGTGGTGATCTCCGTGCGGTGCGTTATGTGTACTGAAGGTTTTACCTCCATCTGTAGATTTGTGGTAACGCACGTTTAATACATATACCGTATTCTCATCCTTAGTATCTGCATATAGACGTGTGTAATACCAAGCACGCTGGCGTAGCTTACGCTCATCATTGATTTTTTTCCAAGTCGTGCCTGCGTCTGTAGAGGTATATAAACCTCCTTGCTCTTGGTTTTCTACCATTGCATACAGACGATTACTGTTTGCTGGAGAAACAGTGATTCCCATAATCCCTAGTATACCTTCGGCAAAACCATCGTTTGTAGAAATCTCTTTCCACGTCTCACCACTGTCTGTACTTTTCCACACAGCAGATCCTTCTCCCCCAGAACTTAAACTGTACGGAGTCCTACGAGCATTCCACGTAGTAGCGTACAGTACTCTTGGGTTGTTTGGATCTATAATTAAGTCTACGACACCACTATCTGCGTTAGAAAAGAGTGTTTTTCTCCACGTCTTACCACCGTCTGTACTTTTATAAACGCCACGCTCTTGTGTAGGTTTATAGATGTTACCTAAAACCCCTGCATATACAATATCAGAATTAGTAGGATGTACACGTATTCTTGGCACGTGACGGCTGTTTTTAAGACCCGACTGTATCCAAGTTTTCCCTGCATCTTCAGACTTCCAAATACCATATCCAGAAGATACGTTACCTCTTAATGTTTTCTCACCACCACCTACGTAGATAACGTTTGGGTCGCTTTTTGAAACCTCAACGGCTCCTATACTTCCTCCAAAATAGCCATCTGAGATATTTTCCCATTCTTTACCACCATCTGTAGTGCGCCACACGCCACCACCTGTACTCCCCATATAAAATAGGTCTGGTTGTCCCGGCACTCCAGTAACGGCAGCACTTCGACCACCACGGAAAGGACCAATGAGTCTATATTCTAAAGCTTCGTAAGTAGAGGGGTCTGGTGTTTGTGCAAACGTATCAAAAGATAATACTGAGCACACCGCCAGTAATAGGTAGCATAATTTTGTCTTCATTTGGATTGTGTTTGTTATAGCTAAGAAAATTACACAATTCTCTATGAAGTAAGAAGCAAGGATGAATTTTTAACGCTTTCGCGAAAGCGTATACCTTATAATCTCTATAAAATTAACGTCATTATTATCATCTCAACAAAGGAGGAAAAAGAAAAGCAATCGTCATCTAGACAAAGGAGAGATAATACATCAAGCTCAGAAAACCAATAAACATTCAACAGCGACCGCTCACGGATATGTGATTTCTCGATAAGCTCGAAATGACAAGCAATCGTCATCTCGACGAAAGGAGAGATCACACTTCAAGCTAAGAAAACCTATAAAAATTCAACAGCAACCGATCACAATTATGCGATTTCTCGACAAGCTCGAAATGACGAGCAATCGTCATCTCAACAAAGGAGAGATCACACTTCAAGCTCAAGAAAATCTATTAATACTCAACAGGAACCGCTCGCGGAGATAGGATTCTCGGCAAGCTTGAAATGACAGAGATACGTTTTGTAGTGCTTCACTTTTTCGCGAAAGCGCAGAAATACTACTCTTCTATTACTACAAGATTATTTTTTACATCACGCCTTAAATAATAACCCGTAACTACGGTAGACAATACATCTGCAATAGGAAATGCAATCCATACTCCCCAAACACCAAAAAAGTTAGGTAGTATGAGTATAAGCGGGATTAAGAAAAAGCCTTGTTTCGTAAGGCTGAGCAGTAAAGCTGGTATCGCTTTACCTATGGCTTGAAAATACACAGCTCCTATTAACTGTATTACAATCACTGGCGTTGCAGCAAAAACAGTGCGTAGTGCATTAGGGGTGCGTTCCATCAATACTTTATTATCTGCTACCGCCTGGGCTTGTGCATTACTATCGCTTATAAACCAAGACACAAAAAAATCTGGCACCGTCATAATGATTATAAAAATAGCTAGTGCAAGACCGCCTGCATAAAGAATGGACGTCTTGATAGTTTCTCGCACGCGCGCATATTGGTTTGCTCCATAATTATAACTCGCGATAGGCATAAATCCTTGTGTGACCCCTATCACAGGAAACAATGCAAACATTAACATCCTGCTTATAATACCATAACTAGCGACGTCAAGGGCATCTCCATAATTAATAAGTACATTGTTAAGTAATATAGTAAGCACAGAAATTACTCCTTGTCGCGCAAGTGTCACAGAACTCAAACCAGAAATTTCTGAGACGATTTTTCTTGTAAGCACAAGGCATTTAGGTACAATTCTAAGTTCGCTCTTAAAAATGAAAAACCATACGATAAAAGCAAAACACACCGCATAACTTGCAAACGTTGCCCAGGCAGCACCTTCCATCCCATAGCCTAGCACATTGATAAGAAGGTAATCCATCCCTATATTACCTATGGCTGGGAGAATCATCGCATACATCGCAAATTTAGGTTTACCCTCTGCGCGTATCACGTTGTTACCCATCATACACATTGCAAGCATTACAATACCGTAAAGTACAATGCGGTAATAGGTGAGCGCCATATCTTTAAAAGAGTCATCTGCTCCAAAAAACTCTATGAGCGTATTTTGAAAAACGAGTCCTAGAATTGCTAGTAATCCCGATACTAAAAATGTGAGTGTTATTTGATTACCAAAAACTCGAAGCGCCTTATCATCATCACCAGAACCTAAGGCTCTAGACAGTACAGAACTACCACCTATACCTACGGCGAGGCCTATAGCTGCTATAAAAAAGGTTACAGGTATAACTACTGTAATGGCACTAATGGCAAGAGGACCTATCCATCTTCCTACAAAGATGGTATCTACTATCATATTGAGCGACATCACGAGTATCCCTATAGATGCGGGTACAGCTTGCTGTACGAGCAATTTTGATATGGGTTGTGTGCCTAGTGCTGTAGATTTTTTATTTGCCAATAGATATTTGCTAGTTTATTATATAATGAAACGTTATCAAAGTTTTAACGTAAGCTAGGTAATAGATTATTTACTTTTGCCACGTGCAACATACTGTATAACAGTAAATTAATGTTCCCCAAACATCCTCAGATATGAGTAATTTAATTCAAGTTAAAAACCTTCCTTTTGCAACTATTGAGTTTTATAAAACTTTTATAATATGCAAAATGAAAGAAGGAATCGTATTAGATATTTCAAAAACCATAGAACTTCACGAGCAATCTCGCGCATTTTATAACGGGCTTAAATACGGTTTCATCTTTGACAGAACAGTAGACTTTACAATAGACCCCATAGTCTATATGAAATGTCCGTACTACCCAGACATAAATGCATTACACATTGTAGCAGATAAAATTACTACGAAGAAAGTAATTCACTTTGAGCAGAATTTTACAAAATATCCTATTAAGCTTTTCAGTACTATCTACGAAGCAATAAGCGCTATGAACGACGTTCCCTTTGGAGAAAAGTCAACCTTCTCTAAAAAAGAAGGGACTATAAACCCAAGGCAAAATAAACTGCGCTCTAAAGCTTAAACAACTTAACTACGCTATAGCCTTACCAGCCTCTACAAGCGCCCATTCATTTATCCACCCTGCAACAACACCTGCCCAGTCATCACGATCATTGATACAAGGAATGGTATGGAAGTCCTTTCCTCCAGCCTCGTGAAAGATTTCTTCACCCTCCATCGCAATTTCTTCTAGCGTCTCAAGACAGTCTGATACAAATGCTGGTGTTGCAATTGCCATTTTCTTAAATCCTTCTTTACCCATACGTTCTATTGTACGGTCTGTATACGGCTGTAACCACGGGTCAAAACCTAAACGTGATTGAAAGGAGGTAGAATAAGTAAGTGGCTCCATCCCTAAATATTCGCCTACTAGCCTTGTAGTCTCATAACACTGGTGACGATAGCAAAACTCGTGTGCCTTAGATTGTGACATACAGCAAGAACCATCTATTTTACAATGCATACTCGTCACATCACTCTTACGTATGTGCCTTTCTGGCACACCGTGATAAGAAAATAACAGATGTTCATAATCTACACCTTTAAGGCTATCTGCAATAGAGTCTCCTAGCACCTTGATGTACTCCGGCTTGTTGTAAAATGGCTTTACATCTGTAATCTTCATCTTAGGGAAAAACTCAGCACGTATCTCTTCGGCTAGTACTAAGATGGTTTCTGTAGTTGCCATTGCATACTGAGGATATAATGGTAATAGCATTACCTCATCAATCCCTTGATCGTGTAATTTTTGAAGTCCTTCTTTTATAGAAGGTGTACCATATCGCATTGCGATTTCTACAGGGAGTTTTGTGTGGCTTTGCACTTTTTTCTGCAAGCGTTCTGTAAGAACAATTAACGGTGATCCTTCATCCCACCATATCTTACTATAAGCCTCTGCACTCTTTTTAGGGCGAGTATTTAAGATGATACCTTTTACTAGCAATGCTCTTGCTGCATAAGGAACATCTATTACGCGCTCGTCCATTAAGAACTCGCCTAGGTATTTTTTTACGTCTTTTGGATCTGTACTATCTGGTGATCCCAGATTGACCATTAAAACTCCTTTGTTCATTTGTTGGCAATTTTTCTTTAACAAAAATAAGGTTTAACCTTCTTTTAAATGTTATGATTGTTATAAGACTTTGTGATAATGGTATTAGTTTTTACGCTTTCGCGAAAGCGTACCTACCCCAAGCTCATTAAATACTTTTTTGGGGTGGTACCAAATTTCTTTTTAAAAGCAGCTATAAAGTGACTCGCCGTGCTATAACCCACTTTAAGACCTACCTCATTTACATTATGGGATCCGGTCTCTAGCAACTGGCGTGCGACTTCCATTTTATAGTCAAATAAGAAACTAAACACAGAGTCACCATAGATCTGTTTAAAGCCTTCTTTCAATTTACTGAGTGAGAGACCTATCTCATCTGACAATTCGCTTAGTGTTGGTGGTGCATCCATTCTTGCAATGATTATTTGCTTAGCACGCTTTATTTTTTGCACATTATCCTCATCTACTAGAAAAGGGCACTGTTCTATATCTACATCTGCAGGTCTATTAAAGTAGAGGCTTAATAGCTCATAACTTTTTCCTTTAAAATATAATTGCATTATGGAAGGATGCAAGCTATAATTCATTAACTGGTTAAGTACAATCGCCATACTAGGTGAGATGCTGCCGTCTTTGTAGTACTTTCTATCTTTATTTTCATCACTTAAGAAGTGCATAAAATTTGCCTCGCTTGAAAATAAGCTATGAAATTTCTTGATGGAAATAATGACACTCACCAGCCAGGTCTCTGGTGCGAGTTCTAGATTCATAGGTAAATCACGCTGCGGGTTATATAGTAACAGCGAATTCTCATCTGTAATAGAAAGTTGATAGGCTCCATTATTAAAATTAAACACCGCAGAGCCTTTGATACAAAAATGAAACTGTATAAAGCTACTATCTACCTCTCGCTCCACTTGGCTCACATTAGAATCATTGTTATCAAAACGTAAGACATAAAAACCGTCTTCTATTTTAATCTCTTGAAGCAAACCTTGAGCGTTACTTTTTTTATTTAATTCCATTTTATTAATCTCTCTTTTATTTAGAATCACTCTAAATTAAGATGGGCGTATTCCTTTGCCACTAGCAGTCATAACGATAGCTTACACAAATTTACGGTTTATTACAGACGTGATAAACCGCTCTCGACACAAATGATTCTTCTAGCGTTATTTTTTAAGGAGAGTGACCTTTATTTTTGCACTCCCTCATATTTGGGATACAAATAGAATTATACTTTTGAATAGAGAGCAACAGTTTTATGCCATAGGTCTGAGCTACAAAAAAGCAGACGCGACTACGCGTGGGCATTTTGCAATATCAGAAACAGCACAAGCCGCCATACTTAATGGCGCTCGCGATGAAGGCGTTACGGCTCTTACCGTAATATCTACTTGTAACCGTACAGAGTTATACGGCTTTGCACCAGACGCGATTACACTAGTTAAAATTTTATGCGAGCATACGCACGGAACTATAGAAGAGTTTCTAGACGTAGCATACTTGCACAAGGGAGATGACGCAATTGCCCACCTCTTTAAAGTAGGTACCGGTCTTGATAGCCAAATACTAGGCGATTTTGAAATTATAGGTCAGCTTAAGATTGGTTTCAAGCGTTCTAAAAAACTGCAACTTATTAATCCTTTTATGGAGCGATTAGTAAACGCCGTTATACAAGCCAGTAAGCGCATTAAAAATGAAACCGAGATTTCTAGTGGTGCAACTTCTGTGAGTTTTGCAGCGGTACAATATATAATGGCACGCGTGCCTTATATGTCAGAAAAGAATATTCTTCTTTTTGGTACTGGTAAAATAGGTCGCAACACTTGTGAAAATTTAGTAAAGCATACTAAAAATGAGCACATCACACTCATCAATAGAACTAAAGAAAAGGCAGATAAAATCGCTGGTAAATTTAACTTACTAGTAAAAGAGTATGCCCAGATAGAAAGTGAGATTGCACAAACAGATGTACTCGTTGTAGCCACAGGAGCTCAAAAACCTACGGTAAGCAAAGAGATTATCCATTCTAAAAAGCCACTTCTTATACTAGATTTATCGATACCTAAAAACGTATCTAATGATGTAGAAGAGCTAGAGAATGTCACACTCATACATCTAGATCAATTATCAAAAATGACAGATGCCACACTCAAGCGTCGTCAAGGATATATCCCACAGGCAGAAGCCATCATAAAGGAAATTACAGATGAGTTTAACGCTTGGTTACAAACCAGAAAGTTTGCTCCTACCGTAAAGGCTCTCAAGGCAAGACTTAAAGAAGTACAAGCCGCAGAGCTAGAAAATGTACGCAAGAAAACTCCAGATTTTAGCGAGGCAACAGCAACAGCTATGAGTGATAAAATCATTCAGAAAATCACAAACCAGGTAGCACATCACCTACGTCACGCAAATGGAGAAACCGAAGAAAGCATTGCCTTAATTTCCACTATTTTCCAACTAGATCAACATAATGTCTAAAACGATACGAATAGGCACTCGAGACAGTGAGCTCGCTCTCTGGCAGGCAAAAACAGTTCAAAAACAACTAGAAGATCACGGCTATACCACAGAGCTCGTACCTGTAAAATCTACAGGAGACCTCATACTTGATAAGCCGTTATATGAACTAGGTATCACTGGCATTTTTACAAAAACACTAGATGTTGCAATGCTCAATGGTACGGTAGATATTGCCGTGCATAGTATGAAAGACGTCCCTACGGCATTACCTATAGGGATTGTGCAAGCTGCAGTATTACCTAGAGCAGAAACCGAAGATATTTTAGTACACAACGGCGCGCCAGATTATAAGCAAGCCTGCACCATCGCGACAGGTAGTTTAAGAAGGCAAGCCCAGTGGCTCAATCGCTACCCTAACCACAAAACCACAGATATACGTGGTAATGTAAATACACGCTTACAAAAGCTAGAAAAAAGTGACTGGACGGGCGCCATTTTTGCAAAGGCAGGCCTTAAACGCATTAATGTACTTCCAGAAAATTATGAAGTACTTGACTGGATGATTCCTGCGCCGGCACAAGGAGCTATGCTCGTGGTAGCGATGGAAGAAGATACATTTTCTAAAGAAGCTTGTGCAAAGCTTAACGATCGCACGACAGCATTGTGCACACATATAGAACGTGAATTTTTACGCACGCTAGAAGGCGGTTGTACCGCACCCATAGGTGCACTAGCACAAGAAATAGATGGAGCCATACGTTTTAAGGGAGTCCTTTTTTCACTAGACGGCGCGACAAAGATTGAAGTTGAGCAAGTAGTCTCAACAGAAAATGCACTAGGTTTTGGTACAGACTGTGCGCTAGAGGTTCTTGATAATGGTGGTAGAGCATTAATGAAGGAGATCAAGAGTAGTTTGAAAAAATGACCGTGCTATCCACAAAAAAACTAAAGCCTAACCAGCGAGAGCTACTTCTCAATGCAGGCTTACAATTTGTGGAATACGATGCGATACGTACACAAGAGGTTGCTTTTACGCTTTCGCGAAAGCTAAAAAATATCATTATCACCTCTCAAAATGGAGTACGTGCTTTATGTAACAACCTTTCTAATGAAGAATTAGAAAGTATAGAAAGTTGTTTTGCTGTTGGCATAAAAACAACAGCACTTCTAGCCGAAAATGGCATAAAAGTGACAAAAACAGCTCAAAATGGAGAAGAATTGGCTCATTTTATAGCCAAAAACCATAAAAACGAATCGTTCACTTACTTCTGCGGGAGACAGCGTAGAGATGAGTTACCTACATTACTCAAAGAAAATAATGTAGCGTGCGAAGAAGTGATGGTTTATGAAACTCATCAAATAACACAGTCCTTTGACCGTACATTTGATGGTATATTATTTTTTAGTCCGAGTGGTATGAACGCTTTCGCGAAAGCGAACAAAAACACACGAGCAATAGACAGCATAGCGTTTTGCATAGGCCAGACCACTGCCACAACAGCAAGATTACACTTTAAAAAAGTAATCGTGTCTAATGCAACAACTATAGAAAGCACCATTGCTAAAGCGGTGAAAATATTGAAAGAATAATCTAGAACATAAGCATCTAGAAAAACATAAAATTGTCCCCTCGAGCGCAGTCGAGAGGTTCATTATAAGAGTACAATTAAGTTCTCGACTGCGCTCGAACAGACCTAGAGATATGAGCATAAAAAACGACCTATTTTTAAGAGCACTTAAAGGAGAAACTGTAGACCGTCCACCAGTATGGATGATGCGTCAGGCTGGAAGATACCTTCCAGAATTTATGGAAATTAAAGCAAAGTATGACTTCTTTACACGCTGCCAGACGCCTGAGCTTGCGAGTGAGATTACCGTACAACCTATACGTCGTTATGGAATGGATGCTGCTATTTTATTTTCTGACATCTTAGTGATCCCACAGGCAATGAATATTGATGTAGAAATGAAGCCTAATGTAGGGCCGTGGTTGCCTAACCCAATACGATCTGCAAAAGATGTGGAACAAGTGATTGTTCCAGATATCGATGAGACGCTAGGCTATGTGATGGATGCCATTAAAATGACTAAGGAAAAACTCAATGACGAGATTCCGCTTATAGGTTTTGCAGGATCACCGTGGACGATACTTTGTTACTGTGTACAAGGTCAAGGGTCAAAAAACTTTGACAAGGCAAAGGAGTTTTGTTTTACACAACCACTAGCCGCGCACGCTTTACTTCAAAAAATCACAGATACTACCATTGCTTATCTTAAGAAAAAGGTAGAGGCTGGTGTAAATGCAGTACAAGTTTTTGATAGCTGGGGAGGGATGCTCTCACCGGTAGATTATCAAGAATTCTCGTGGCAATACATACAGCAAATTATAGACGCACTTAAAGATGAGGCTCCCGTAATTGCCTTTGGAAAAGGGTGCTGGTTTGCACTTGATAAAATGGCAAAGTCTGGAGCATCTGCACTAGGTGTAGACTGGACGTGCTCTGCACGCAACGCTCGCTACCTTACTGGTGGTAATATCACGCTGCAAGGTAACTTTGACCCTACTCGATTATTCTCACCTCCTAGCGAGATCAAGAGAATGGTGCACGAGATGATTAATGAATTTGGCAAAGACAAGTATATTGTAAATCTTGGTCACGGTATTTTACCTAACATTCCTATAGAAAATGCTGGTGCATTTATAGAAGCAGTAAAAGAGTACAAAGCATAATGAACGTCTGGGCTGTTGTCAAATCTATGGATTTTAAACAGCTGTGGAGCCTTTTTTGGCTCAGTGCACGCCACCCTAGATTTGTGATTCCTACTATAAGAGGAACTCGCAAAACGGTTGCTATATGTAATAAACATTATGGCAAAAAACAGCACCTCAACGGCCCAGAAAATGCTTTTAGACACGCCCTGTGGAATATGCTTATCGTACACCTTAGTGTGCAACGAGGCTTGCCACTGCAGCGCTCGCTGGCGTGGGCAAAACGGTTTACAGACTGGCACGAAGATTTCTCTCCTAACGCACCTTTAGAACGTGCGATGGACTTGCATAATAACCGCGTGGGGCGCGACCTCATCACTAGTCTTTGCGGGCAAGACGAAGAGCAACTGGTGACACAATTGCTGGAGATGGTCCCGCTTTCGCGAAAGCGTACTACTCTAAAAGAAATCAAGCGTTGTGATACAGTACTAGTTCACTTAGGGTGATAATTTAACCATATGTAAACAGGCTATGGAGGGCAAAACAAATACTTTTGAGTATAATTTCTAGCTATGAGAACATTCTACAACAAGCTGAGTTTACGATACACCGCACTTAAAAGGAGTTGGACGCCGCAGCAAAATTTATTTTATGGTTTTCTAACGTATGTTTTAGTAGGAACTTTACTCCTAAGCTTGCCTTGGTTACAAAAGACGAGTGCCTCCATACTAGATCATCTATTTATTGCAACCTCTGCAGTGAGTACTACGGGGCTGGTTACGATGTCTATTTTTGACTCATATAACATAGGAGGACAATTTGTTATAATGGCACTTTTCCAGCTGGGAGGTATAGGTTACTTGACCTTTACTACATTTATGCTGCTATCTACTACCCATAAAATAACACCCTGGCATAAAAGTATTCTCAATACAGAGTTTACATTACCCGTTACTATACGTATCAAAGACTTTTTAAAATCTGTAGTACTGTATACGGTAATTATGGAAGTTCTAGGTGCCATATTATTCTTTATTGCTTTTAAGTCAGATGGTATGGGAACGGGAGAGGCTATCTGGTCATCTATTTTTCATAGTATAAGTGCTTTTTGTACCGCTGGTTTTAGTCTTTTTAATAGTGGATTTACACCTTACGTGGACAACGGACTCATAAACTTTACCATATCAATGCTCGCTATTTGCGGTTCCCTAGGTTTTATTGTGATTACAGACGTGGGCTTATGGATAAAAAACAGAACACACTCGCTTAGCTTTACAACAAAGATTGTCGCAATAGGTTCGCTTATACTTCTCGCTTTTGGATACTTATTTTTTTACTTCTTAGAGCCGTCCATCTCAAGTTTGAGTGGGTCTGCTCGAGTGAGTGCTGCATTTTTTCAATCTATGACCGCGATGACTACAGTAGGTTTTAATACTATTGACTTTGGTACTTTTGTATTACCTATGCTGCTCGTAACTATATTTTTGATGTACATAGGCGCCTCTCCTTCTGGTACAGCTGGAGGTATGAAAATTACGACACTTACTGCCGTATTTGCCATAATGAAAAGCCGACTCAAAGGATCTAAAAACATCACCTTCTTAGGAAAACGCATTCCTTATGAGCGACTATACGTAGCAACATCATCTTTTATATTTTATACAACACTTATTTTTGTAGGAACGTTTGTACTCACCTTCTCAGAAGATTTTGATTTTGAAAATATTTTATTTGAAGTGGCCTCTGCACTTGGTACTGTGGGTGTGAGTACAGGGATTACTGGAGATTTAAGCAGTATAGGTAAGATTATTATCATAATCCTTATGTTTATAGGTCGACTAGGTGTACTTACCTTTGGCCTCGCTATTTGGTCAAAAAGTATTACAAACGAAGACAGAGAAATTCTCAAAGAAGATATAGCAGTATAATATGATAAAAGGCATCTTAAACGGATTACAAACGTATAGAACATCATTTGGGTTAATCTCAAAGCTGGGGCTTTGGAAGTATTTTGCCATCCCAATGGCTATAAGTCTTATTACTGCCTCAATGATTGCAGCATCTGCCTGGGGTTTTTCTGATAATATAGGTCACTGGGTAGAGCAAATCTGGCCTTGGGAAACGGGAAGACACGCCTTTTTTATATTTGCAGAGATAGTAAGCGCACTACTCATTATCGCCATAGGCCTTATCTTGTATAAACACATTATAATGGCACTGAGCGCGCCATTTATGAGCCCTGTTTCAGAAAAAATAGAAGCTCACCTTAAAGGAGAAAATCACACCCACAGAGACACCTCAAACACCGAACAACTTATACGAGGCATACGCATAAACGTGCGTAACTTGGGTCTAGAACTGCTTATCACACTACCTATCTTACTGCTCAATTTTATCCCAATTATAGGGAGTATTGCTGCCACTATTTTACTATTTCTTACACAAGCATACTACGCAGGTTTCGGTAATATGGATTACACACTGGAACGTCATTTTAAGTATAGAGAAAGCGTAGATTTTGTGAAAAGAAACAAGGGCCAAGCCATAGGTAACGGTATTGTATTTATGCTGTTTCTTATCATCCCACTTGTGGGAATTATACTCGTTTTACCCATATCTGTAACTGCAGCAACGGTACAAACCATAAAATTGCTTGACAAGGATCATCACACTAGCCTGACTGCATAGGTCACCACCTAAAAAATATATAATGAAAGAACAATTTGTAACCTACATACTCAACCTTCAAGATCAAATTACTAGCACACTAGAGCAACTAGATGGTAAGGCCAGCTTTCAAGAAGATAACTGGAAACGTCCAGAAGGAGGTGGTGGTCGCACACGCGTGATTGAAAACGGAAATATCTTTGAAAAAGGAGGTGTAAATACATCACAAGTGCACGGCGATCTACCAGAGGCAATGCAAAAATACTTTGGTGTAGAAGATGCAAACTTCTTTGCCTGCGGTCTATCTCTAGTGCTTCATCCTAAGAGCCCTATGGTGCCTACGGTGCACGCAAACTGGCGTTATTTTGAGATGTATGATAAAGAAGGAAACATAGTAGACCAATGGTTTGGTGGAGGGCAAGACCTCACTCCTTATTACCTTTTTGATGAAGATGCAACGCACTTTCACCAGACGTGTAAAACCGCTTGTGATGCACACGATGCCAACTTTTACCCAAAATACAAAGCACGTTGTGATGAGTATTTTTACAACGCACACCGCAACGAAGGTCGCGGTATAGGAGGTTTATTTTTTGACTATTGCAAAGCCACCACAGAGCGCTCTATGCAAGACTGGTACAACTTTGTGACCACTGTGGGCGACAGTTTCTTAGAGGCATACGTCCCTATTGTTGAGCGTAGAAAGGATACCGCTTTCGCGAAAGAACAAAAAGACTGGCAAGAGGTACGCCGTGGTCGTTACGTAGAATTTAATCTTGTACACGATAAAGGAACCCTCTTTGGGCTAAAAACTAATGGCCGCATTGAAAGTATTTTAATGAGCCTACCACCGGTAGTACAGTGGAAATATGATCACCACCCAGCACCTGGAAGCGAAGAAGAACGATTAATAAAAGTACTACAGCAACCGAAGGAGTGGGTTTCTTAAGAACCAAAATCACTTATTGGTCATAAATTACCGTGTGTAAGTTATGACCAATAAGCATTCACATTTTCGCGAAAGCGAAAAACCTCTTACCTCCATATAGCACTCGCCTTGGTTTTGAGACCATTCTCGGTATTCAAATAGTGAAAACGTGCTTTAAGTAATTGCTTCCTTCCATCCCGTGTTCTTGTAAATGTAAGTCGTGCGTCATCACTCACAAAAATTTTCCAATATTTATAAAATAGAGAGGCATCTTTCTTATTTGTTGTAAAGATGGAGGGTACGCTGTAGTAGCTTGCCAGTCCAAATTTCTCTTGAAACCACCCAGACTGCTCAATCATATAGCGTGCATTATCCACAGGCTCTAGTAGTTCTTGCAGGCAGTTTACAAAGAGTATTTCCTCCTTTGCCGTGGCGCCTGTGAGAAAACAGGCAATCTCCCCGTTAGGTAAATACTCTACGCCAAGCTTCAGTTGTTGTAGTTGGGTGGTAATGAGCAATTGCTCTCTCAATGACTTTAATACCACTTGCCCCATTTTATACACTTGCTTATCGATACGCCCGAATTTAAGATACTTGACAATCGCCTTATACGTTTTAGGTGCTAACACGAGAACAATAGAGCCAAGAGTAGCATAAATAAAAAACAGCATCCCTTTAGAAAAATAGCTTCCTACATTATTAATAATCACCTCTGGGATAGTCATAGTTATGACAGCCCCTAGCTGCATGAAACTATACTTTACAGCATCTTTATAATAGACCTTTTGTGTTTCGGATTCTTTCTTCTTGCTCATTGGGCTAAAATCAAACTTTAGTTCTCTCACAAGTAACTTTCCAGTCCCTATAGCTTTATTCCAGCGCTCTTTAATATGGCTTCTGTTTGCTGCTAGCTGAAGCATTTTTTCATTAATCGTCTCCTTGTTGATTGTGGTCGCAGGAAGTGCAAATCGGTCGGCGCCATTTTCTATAAAAGGATCATTTTCAAGGGACACTCCACAAAAGGCGTCAAAACGTTTTACGAGTTTTGCCACGTCTTCACCACCGCCATCTATGGTAGGATCTATACACGCGAGATGCCAGATGGAAGCCACTTTATCTGGATTGTCAGATTGCACGCGTATCGCACGACCACGCATCTGATTAGACATTACAAAAGAACTCACGTAAGAACCAAGTACTAAAGTATTAATAGCAGGAGCATCCCATCCTTCCCCTAGCAGGGCAGCGGTACCTACTAGAATTTGTATGTGACCATCTGTAAATAACTGAGTAATCACACTCACAATTACATTTTTTGCACGCTCCTTTGTTTTTACAACAAGAAATTGAGTTCCATCAAGAGGCGTGATGGTATAATCATCATTTGAAAGTACTTTGATGATTTCGCTTTCTAAGCCTTTATGTATAATAACAAGTGTACCTGTGAGAACAGCCAGTTTATCTAATTTGTTTATTCCGTTAGAGCTTTCTACTACTTGTGCAAGCGATTGTCGTAGGTGATGAAAAATAGGAACTACACCAAGTTTATTTACATCTGCTAAGTCTTCATTTACGCTTTCTAAGAATTCTTTACGTACATAATCCGTGAGGATTACTGCACGTAAATCTTCACCCATTTCTTGGGATTCAAAATTTATGATCTCGCAAATACTTTTAAGTTTATTTGGACTTTGCGCAAGTGATTTATAGAGCTGTCGCTCTCCTTTAAAATTCACTCGGTTATTATCAAAGGCGCCAACTCTACGCAGCTGCTTTTCTACATCCATTAGCATCTCCTCATCTTCTAGAAAAAGCTCTCTGTCTGTAACAAGTATAGGCTGCAATAATCGCTCTGCCCATTCTTGATTAAAAAGTGGCAATTGAGCCTTCTCGGTATCTACTCCCAGTACCTCTATTTTCTCTTTTGGGATCTCATGACCACGCGCTTGAAGATACACGAGAATGGCAACGTAAAAATCTGGTTTCTCATAGATAGGATCTAGTAATCCATCTGTCAAAGTGTACAAAGTATGTTCTAGAACGAACGTTCCAAAATTATCATTTTCTACCAATGAATCAATGAAACCCTTTGATTTTACTCGGTATTTAAGAATGTATTGAATTTGAGCTTCGTCTGGTTCGGAGAAATAAATGTAATCTTGGTGTGCGCATAGATTTCCCTCTCTTACTAATTCTGGAACGCTTATTTCAATATCTATCGGGCCGCATAATTGGAAGTATTTGGCTATTTCTCGTTGCTCACTATCATAGGGTGGTGTGGCGGTCAATGCGGTGAGCGTTCCTTCCAGTTTTTTGAGTGCAAAAAGTGGTTTCCACCACTCATTTTTAAGGTGATGTGCTTCGTCTAATACAATTTGTTTGATGCCCGCTTCCGCGAAAAAAGCTACCAGCCGATCCATGTCGCCCTCCATTTCATTTTTTGAAAAAGCATGTAGTGATTGGTAAGTAGCAAAAGTGATGTGTGCAGGCTCTTTTATATTTCGCGAAAGCGGAATAGTACAATCTTCCTCGCTCACAAAACACTCAAACATACGTTGCTCCCACTGGTTTCTTATTGTAATTGTAGGTGCAAGTACAAGCGTCTTCTGGTTAACACGGCGCATCATCTCAAGGCCAAGCACCGTCTTTCCAGAGCCTGGAGGTGCGACTACGTGTAAATGATCATCTGAAGCATGGCTTTTAAAATCCTTTAAAAATCGCTCCTGATAGGTGCGCCACGGGTATATAAAATGAAAGGCTTCTTTAAGCAAAGGGAGTGGAAAATTAATTGGTAAATTTGTTTAAATATAAGGCACACAATTCGAAGTACGAACGACTATTTGTAAAAGAGTTGTGGTCACCTAACGAGACGATTATAAATCTATATACCTCTTTTTTTATGCTACGCAGAAATCGCAGACTACGCACCTCAGAAGCTATACGTTCTATCGTGCGTGAGACATACATCACTCCTAATGATTTTATTGTTCCACTCTTTGTGGTGGAAGGCAAGGGTGTGAAAGAAGAAATCAACTCTATGCCTGGATATTATAGATTCAGCTTAGAGCTCATAGCCAAAGAAGTAAAAGAGCTGTGGTCAATGGGATTAAAATCTGTACTGCTTTTTGTAAAAGTGCCAGATAACCTTAAAGACAACTCTGGAACAGAGGCTCTTAATAGTGACGGACTTATGCAGCGTGCAATTAAGACGGTTAAGGATGCATGTCCAGAAATGGTTGTGATGACAGATGTGGCATTAGATCCGTATTCTTCTTTTGGCCACGATGGGATTGTAGGAAGCGGAGAGATTGTAAATGATGATACCGCCGCTGTTCTTGCCGAAATGGGACTAAGCCACGCTCGTGCAGGTGCAGATATTCTTGCGCCAAGTGATATGATGGATGGTCGTATTTTTGAGATGCGCACATTGCTAGAAGATGAAGGTTTTTATAACACTGGTATTATGAGCTATAGCGCAAAGTATGCGAGCTCTTTTTATGGGCCTTTCCGCGATGCGCTAGACAGTGCTCCTGTAGATTTAAAAGACGTCCCAAGAGATAAGAAAACGTATCAGATGGATTTCGCAAATCGTGATGAGGCGATTAAAGAAACGCTCATGGATATAGAGGAAGGAGCAGATATAGTGATGGTAAAACCAGGCCTTTGCTACCTAGATATCGTGCGTGACCTACGAGAAGCAGTAAATGTACCTATTGCCGTATATCAAGTGAGTGGCGAGTATGCAATGCTCAAAGCCGCTGCCGAAAAAGGGTGGTTAGATCATGATAGCGTGATGATGGAGCAAGTAATTGCCATTAAACGTGCAGGAGCAACCATGATGGCGAGTTACTTTGCAAAGGATGTTGTGAAGCTTATTAGTTAATTTACCCAACTAGACGCAATTATATGAACTACCACCTCGCTCAAGTAAACGTCGCCCGCATGAAAGGGGTCTCTATAAACGATCCCGAGATGAAGGATTTTAGAGATCATACAGATGAGGTAAACGCGCTTGCAGAACAATCTAAAGGTTTTGTGTGGCGGGATGTTTTTGATGAGAATGCCGATCCTAAACCCAATGCGCTAGCAGATGAGCAGGTACTTATAAATTTCTCCGTGTGGGAAAATGTTGAGTCGCTTAGAGCGTATACTTATACGACGTTCCACACTGCCATCATGAAACGCCAGAAGGAATGGTTTCAAAAATATGGTGAGGCACATTATGCATTATGGTGGATAAAAGCTGGAACTACTCCCACAGAAAAAGAGGCGATTGAAAGACTCGGTTATCTCCAAGAAAATGGCGCTAGTGAACACGCATTTACTTTTAAAGAAGTTTTTGAAAAGCCTGAGTAAAGTTTCCACTTTCGCGAAAAAATGAGTTTCTAGAAAGAAAAACGAGCTTCAATATGTGCTCGTGCTTCTCTTAAATCTGTGTAGAGTGCATCTGCTCTTTTCAACCTCTTATGTTGTGTAATGTCATGTTGCACTATTAAACACTGTAATCCTGCATCTTTTGCAGAAGTCATACCGCTGTGTGTGTCTTCTATAGCGATACAATTTTCTGGCTGGAGACCTAGATCACTAAGCGCTTTGAGGTAAGATTCTGGATTAGGTTTTGTGTCCTTTACATCTGAGGAAGTCACTGTAATCTCAAAAAAGTGTGCGAGATCTTCCTTACCAAAAATAATGTCTACCATCTCACGATCACTCCCTGTGACAAGTGCTAGGGTAATCCCTTTGTCTTTATAATAATTGAGCGTCTCTATTGCATGAGGCATAAATGTAACTGGTGAGTTACGAAGATTTTTATAAGACAACGCTTCTTTTTTCTTAAGCGTTTCTTGAAAGGGAACATCAAGGTTATGTTCTTTGATAATTTGTTCTAATGCATAATACGCTGGTTTCCCAGCCATAGTAGCCGCATATTCTTCCCAAGTATATTTGATATTAAACGGCTCAAGAAGCTCATTAAATGCATCAAAATGAAGCGACTCTGAGTTTACTAAGGTTCCGTCAAAATCAAAAAGTACTGCCTTTAATTCTTGCTTTTTCATATCTAATTGTAAGAGATGCGAACCTACCCAAAAATCAAGGGTTTGGTCTTAAATTATTGTTATGATTTAGGACTGGTATGATTAATTACGCTTTCGCGAAAGCGTAACTACCTATAAAGTACGTCTCACACCACTAAAGTATCGTCGCTTTTTCCATACATTTACATAAAACAATTACATTATTATGGGTCAATTACTGTTGTGGGCAACTATCTCAATCTTTTTTTCATTCTTGTGTTCTATACTTGAAGCTGTTCTTCTAAGTGTGACACCTACATTTATAAACATCAAGAAAAACGAAGGAAAAGCCTATGCCGAAACTCTTGAAGAACTTAAAAAAGATGTAGATAAACCGCTTATCGCAATCCTTACCTTAAACACACTTGCGCACACAGTAGGTGCAATGATGGTAGGTACTGTAGCTGCAGATTTATACCCAGAGTTTGTTATCAACTTAGGCTTTACAGAGATTAATTTTCTTGGTTTTGTCTCTGCTATAATGACGTTACTTATCTTAATTGCTAGTGAGATTATACCTAAAACTATAGGTGCAAAATTTTGGAAGTCTCTTGCAAATTTCTCTGCAAAGACGCTTAAAATAATGGTCTTACTCTTGAAGTACACAGGTATTTTATGGTTACTACAGCTTTTTACGCGCATGGTAGGTGGTGGCGGTCATCACGAGAGTGTGTTGAGCCGTGAAGACTTTACTGCAATGGCACAAATGGCGGGTGAAGATGGTGTTTTTGAAGAAAGCGAATCAAAAATTCTTAACAACCTTCTCACTTTTAAAGAGGTACTTACTAAAGATATTATGACGCCACGTACGGTGATCAAAATGGCAGATGCATCAACCACCGTTGCAGATTTCTTTGCCGAAAATCAATCATTACGTTTTTCTCGTATTCCTATTTTTGAAGGAACGAGAGATCATATCACTGGCATTGTTTTAAAAAGTGAGGTATATCGCGAGATGGCTTTAGACAAGCACGCCACCACATTGAAGGAGATAGAACGTCCTATTCTTGTTACTAAACGCAATCTGCCTATTCCAGATCTTTTTGACCAGCTAGTTTCAACTAAAAATCATGTTGCACTAGTGGTAGATGAGTATGGAACTATGAGTGGTCTTGTTACTATGGAAGACGTGATTGAGACATTATTAGGTCTTGAAATTATGGACGAGAGCGACAGCGTGGCTGACTTACAAACCCTCGCTAGAAAGAACTGGCAAAAGCGTGCAAAAACATTAGGCCTTTATGATGATTCTGACTCAGAAAATAAGCCTTCTGATATTTAAATTAATTTAGAAACTCTTCACTTTCAGGCAATACTGTTTGTGCCTTCTTATTTTTAATATTACGGAGTATCACACTTAAAAATTGAGATACATCATAAGGTTTTACTAGGATATCATCCATGCCTGCTTTATAAATTTTATGACGTATCTCATCAATCTCCACAGCTGTAAGTGCTATTATCGGGATGTCTGTGTCAAACTTTCTAATGTCCTTAGTTGCTTCGACACCGTCTTTTTTAGGCATATGAATATCCATAAGGATTAAATCATATGCTTCCTTTTGAGCCATGGTTACTGCTTCTATACCGTCACTAGCGAGGTCACATGTAAATCCTTTGTTCTCAAGAAGTTTTTGGGTGATCTTTTGGTTAATGCGGTTATCATCTACTACTAGAAGATGCGCTCCTTGCAATGTATGAACACTTTCTATAGCGTCTAGTTGTTGTTGCTCTATAGCAGCAATTCCCGTAGCTTTCTCTAAGTTAATTACAAATGAAAATGTCGCCCCTTTACCTTCCTCGCTTACTAGTGTAATATCACTTCCATAAAGCGCTAGTAGTTTTTTTACGATAGGTAATCCTAATCCAGTACCCTGATAATTATAATTTTTATTTTCTACTTGAGAGAATTCTTCAAATACACTTTGCTGGCTGTTTTTAGGGATACCCATTCCGTCATCTTCTATAACAAAGGCTGTTCTATACAGTCCATCTGGGGTAATAGATTCCTTTTTAATACGAACCCATATATTTCCGTTTTCATTGAATTTGATAGCGTTTCCTATAAGATTCATTAAGATTTGTGAAAGCCTCACGGAGTCACCCACAAGTTGGTTAGGAAGGTCTTTATCTATCTCTAAGTGTAATTTATTATTATTTTGCTCTAGACTAAATTCAAATGAATGCGTGATACTGCGCAAGAGTGTATTAAGTTTAAAAGGAGTATGCTCAAGCTTAATGTTTTTTGCCTCCATTTTACTCATAAGAAGCACATCGTTAATGAGTGCCAGAAGATAATCGGCAGAGAATTTGAGTGATCTCAAATCGTGTCTATGTTTATTTACTTCTGTGTCTTCAAGTAAAATTGATGCAATTCCTATAACACCATAAAGTGGTGTGCGCAGCTCGTGGCTTATAGTTGAGAAGAATTGTGTTTTAAGCTTTGAAAGCTCTTCGGCGTCATTCTTTGCTTTTTCTAGTTGCTTATTTTTTTCGCGTAAGCGTAAAAGGTTTTGCTTACGAGCTCTATACAATGTAAAAATTATAAAAAGCGCTACAAGTAATATCGATGAAGCAAAAAGGAGTGCTGTGGTAGTTTTGAGCGAGCTCTCGGCTACTTGATCCAAGAGTTCCTTTTCCTTTGTTGCTATCTCAAGATCTCGTTCATTCTCTCGAGAGTAAAACTGAGCACTCGCTATCTGTAGTTCTTTCTGGCTTTCATTTTTAAAGACTTCATTTGCGAGCTGCAATTGTCTTTGTGAGTGATAATATGCAGCCTCAAAATTTTCATTGCTTTCATAGTATTTTGCGAGATGTTTTTGGGCCTCCTCCTCTTCGGCTACTAATCCTTCTGAGAAGCTTATGTCTATCGCTTCCATAAAAGCATCTTCGGCCAGCGTTTCTTGATTACTACTAGTGTAGTATCTCCCTAACAATGTAAGCACTCGTGCGCGGCTTTTACGATCTAAAGAGTCTCTTAAACTTGCAAATTTAGCTTGCATTAATGCTGGATAAGCCTCATCATAATTTTCCTGCTTTAAATAAAGTGTCGCGAGGTTGATGCGAGCTGCAAGTGACTTGTCTGAGCCATCTAACTTTTCTATGAGTGCGATGTTTCTTTGCAAGTATGCTATCGCTTTTTCTTGATATTCTTCTGATAAGGCGTATAACTTTCCTAAATCATTATAAGAAGATGCTAGTAGTGTATCATTTTTAAGCTCTTGTGCAATTACTAGTGCTTTTTCAAAAATATCACGCGACTTTATAGTGTCTTGCAATGATAAATAGACATTACCTAGTATTGAGTATCCACTATACTGCTTGTTTTTATCATTTTGATTTTGTGCTCTTTTTAAAACCTCATCGAGCGTTTGAATAGCGCTTTTGTATTCTTGATTCTGCAATTGGATAGCAGCAAGATCCAGAGTATTGCTTTGATAATTTTCTATGTTTTGAGATGGCGTTTGCGCCATTATTATGAAAGAAAATAAGCTGAAAATAAGATAAGTAAGGTGTTGCGCGAGCCGCATATGTAGATATTATAATCTATAAAAGTACTGATTGGTAGTAAGATAAACAACTTCTTAAATGGTATATTTGAGATAATGGAACACGCAGTTATAGCTACACCTATGGGATTATTACAGCTAGAAGGCACCAGCGATGGTCTGAGTTCTGTGCTATTTATCGAAACAGATGTAACGCCTTCTTCTACAATTCCAGATGTACTGGAGGATGCTGCCACCCAACTTCAAGAATACTTTTCGGGAGAGCGCACTACTTTTTCTCTAAAGCTTGATCCGTTAGGCACAGATTTCCAACGTCGTGTATGGAGAGCACTAGAGGCGATTCCTTTCGGGAAGACAACCTCTTATTTCGCTATGGCGAAACAACTGGGTGACCCAAAAGTAATACGTGCAGCAGCCAGTGCAAATGGTAAAAATCCTATTTCTATCATCATCCCTTGTCATCGCGTGATAGGTAGTGATGGGTCTCTCACGGGTTACGCTGGTGGATTGCATCGTAAAAAGTGGCTCTTAGAACACGAGAGTCCAGTGACGCAAGGTTCTTTATTTTAGATGATAAAAATTAGATATAATGCAGTAAATAGAGCAGATAACATTCCGTAATGTGTTTTTCAACTATATATAAACAGAGTTTAAAATACGACTCAAAACACTGATTAACATAGAGTTCTATTAATTTATTGTATTTTTCAATACATTCAATCATCAATCAATGCGATTATTTTCCCCTTCAGAATTCATCATCAAGGCGCTTGCTGCCTTTAAGAGATTTCCGGTTACACTCATCTGGGTTATATTATTTACACTACTGCTGGTAGTACTTGCCGAAAGAGATGTAGACGACATATTTGAAACCTATAACAACATTTCACTCACAGCAATATTAGGTGTGAGCTGGCTTATAGGGACTCAGTTTTACATCGAGCAGTTTAAAAGAAAAGGACTCTGGTGGATTAAAGTTATTATCATATTACTCCTTGTTGTATTCTATTTTACATTACCTGACTATGACTTTCAAAATAATAATGAGACCCCATATATAAGGTGGTTTGTACTACTTATAGTAGGTCATCTAGCGCTACTCTTTGCTCCTTTTATTACTGTATGGCACCCTAAAGCCTACTGGAATTATCTGGCAGATATGCTTATGGCAATCGCCAGGAGTGCCTTGTTTTCTGGAGTGTTTTATCTAGGTATTGTACTTGCGTTGCTAGCCATAGAGTATCTTTTTGATGTAAAAATAAATGGTAGGCGCTACTTCCAGTTATTCCTCCTGTGTTTAGGAATTATAAATACGTGGGTATACCTATCAGATTTTCCTAAAGAGATACAACATAACATACACCTGCACTTTCATAAAGCTATTGAAGTCTTTGTAAAGTTTATACTCATACCGCTTGCCGCACTCTATATCACGATACTGTATGCCTATGCGCTTAAAATCTGTATACAGTGGGAATTACCTAAGGGCTGGGTAAGCTACCTTATTATCGCACTTGCTGGGCTTCTATTTATCATTCAGTTTATTATTCATCCATTAAAAGCAACTCATACCTCTAGGGTTTTTAAGAAATTTCAGCCGCTAGCATACTGGTTGTTACTTCCACTGCTCATCTTGTTTTATGCTGCGATTTATAAAAGAGTATCAGATTATGGCATCACAGAGCCGCGATATTTTCTTATTGTAATTGCAATTTTTATAACAGGCGCTACGCTTTACTTACTCTTCAGTCGCAAGCAGCAGCTTCGGTTTTTACCTATGGCTCTTGCGGTTATGGGTTTATTGAGCACTTTTGGGTTTTGGGGAGCCTTTTCTGTGAGTAAGCGCAGCCAGATGGACGAATTTGAAAAGATGTATACCGCTTTCGCGAAAGCAGAAAATAAAGAAAACTCTAACCCCGAATCTAATAGAAGATTTTCATCTATCACAAGGTACCTCGTAGTAAACGATGCCGCAGAAGATCTAAAACCCATCATAGGTTACAACCCGGTAGAAAAACATATCGATGTAAACACCTGGAAGTTGTCTAACTATATTTTAAAAGACTTAGGGTATAAAATGACGGCTAGTGATATAGAGAAAAAACGCATACACTTTAACAACGCCTCTAGTACAGCATATGATATACGTGGTTATGACTGGAAGCAGGACTTTCACTTTAACCTAAACGGCCAGTCAGAATATATAGAAGAAGGCTTTTCTATGATGCTTAATGGGAAAGAAATTCTTATCACAACACAAGACAGTACAGCACTCACGATACCCACACAGGCATTTTTAAAACAACTAGAAGGTGAGGATATAAATAAACCCATTTACGACCGAGATAAACTTACACTCCGCAAAACAAATGATTTTGTGGATGTAAAAATAATATTCAACTCCATAAATTTAAAGGTTGATGGTGGTGGTCAACGTATTATAAATTATGCGAGTGGTAGTGTACTTTTAAAAGTAAAAAAATGATACAAAGGCTTCAACTAGAACATATCCTTTTTTTGGATATTGAGACGGTACCTCAACATCCAGATTTTTCTGATCTAGACGATGTAGAAAAGGCACTTTATGCAGATAAAACAAGATACCTGCGCAAAGATGAGTATACACCAGAAGACTATTACGAGCGTGCCGGCATTTGGGCAGAATTTGGAAAAATAGTGTGTATCTCGGTGGGCTATTTTAATACCAGTACAGATGGTAAACGCTTTAGAACCACCTCCTTTTTTGGTGATAATGAGACCAAGCTACTTAATGAGTTTAAAAATCTACTTGAAGATCATTTTAACCGCCGTGAGCACTTACTCTGTGCGCATAATGGTAAAGAGTTTGACTTCCCATATATCGCGCGACGTATGATTATAAATGGAGTTACGCTACCACAAAAGCTCAATCTTTTTGGCAAAAAACCTTGGGAGATACCTCATATAGACACCCTAGATTTATGGAAGTTTGGAGACTACAAGCACTACACATCTCTCAAGCTTATGACCAAAATTTTGGGAATCCCTTCTCCAAAAGATGATATAGACGGCAGCCAGGTGCGCCAGGTATATTATGAAGAAAATGACATTGATCGCATAGTCGTATATTGTGAGAAAGACACCGTTGCCGTGGCTCAAATTTTACTCAAGCTACGCAACGAGCGCTTGCTTGATGAAGATGAAATAATATCGGTTTAACAAATCCATAGTTATGAAAGTAAAACATATACTCGCTCTTTTTATTTTAGGGTTAATCTGTACTGTTCTGGGTGCATTATTTAAAATTATGCACTGGCCAGGAGCTCCAGAATTATTAACCGGTGGGACCTTCTTACAAGTTATCGCTGGCTTTTTGGGCATCTGGAAACTCTTTACTAATAAAGAGTTTAAGAACTTCTTAAATAAATAGTATTGCTTTATTTACGCTTTCGCGAAAGCGTAATAACAACAAAAAAATCCCGACCTCATCTGAAGTCGGGATTTCTTATGTTTATAAATGACTGAACTTACTTTTTGATAAAGCGTTTAATCATTTTTGAACCTTCAGTCTCTACTTGAATGACATAAACGCCAGCTTCAAGTCTCGACACATCAATTGTGTTTTCAAAATTACCTTTATGAACCGCTTGACCTAGAAGGTTAAATATAGTTACAGAGGTTGCTTCTGCTCCTTGTAAGCTTATATTTAATTCCCCACGAGTAACAGGGTTAGGGAAGATTGAGAATTCTCCACTTCCCGTGGCTTCCGTAAGGCTGCTCTGAGCATCATTTGCTCCAAATCCAGCACTACTCACCACATTTACAATATAATCCTCTACTTCTCCATACTGGAAGCTCTCACAAGCTGTGGGGATCCCGTTATACTTCATAGAAACTCTCATTCTCGTTGCTCCTTGAGATGCTCCAGAAGGCACGCTAAATGTTCCTGTTATTGGAGTAGCAGATGTTGCTGCTCTCGAGTATACGGTCTCTCCTGCATCTGTAAAATCTCCATCACGGTTCCAGTCTACAAATACTGCGTATCCCTCATTGTATATAGTTCCCGTCCATCTTGGAGTAATTGTGATTGTATTACTACTTCCTAATGTTGTAGAAAGGTTTGTAAAATCACCATAACCTCCAGCAGATGCTCCGGTTGCATTATTAATGCTTCCTATTTGCACTCGTTGTATATACTCATCATTTGTATTATTTCCATTTGATGCACAGTATCCAGATGGTGCTCCTGTATCACCTCCACCACTTCCGGCAGATAGCGTAATATCATCGATAGCAACGTCAGATTGCCATGTACCACCGGTGATACGGTTAAAACGTAATTGCACTGTCCCGCCAGTGTAACTATCAAGATTGATTGTGACAGCATTCCACTGGTTGCCTTGGTTTCCTGTCTGGTTCCATAGGCTTGTCCATGTCGTTCCACCATCTGCACTTGCTTCAAGATCTATGCGACCACCGTCTGTAGATCCAAACATATGATAATCAAATGTGAAGTTTGCCTCTGTTTCTCCTGTCAAATCAAAACAAGGAGAGTTTATAATCGCCCTTTTGTTAGGAAAACCTGTTCCATTACCTGATGCTTCTACATATAAATAGAAAGAACCATCTGCTCCAGAACTTGGACCCGTATTATTAGATGGTGTTCCAGATGTATCACGTGTCCAGTTTATATCATCTCCTGTAGCTTGTGACCACTGGCCTAGTCCTGATTCAAAACTCTCACTGTATGGAGCACTCGCTGTGCCCACACAGCCACTAGGAGGTGCAGTAACATCAGTTGTCGCACTCACCGTATTACTATTCCCTGAGGTATTACCTGCTTCATCCTTTGCACGAACCGTAAATTGATAGGTAGTTCCTTCTACCAATCCAGTAATATTTGCCGAAGTAGCTGTTACCTCTCCTAGGTTATTAGTTCCTTGGAAGACATCATATGCAGTTACTGCTACATTATCTGTAGCTGCTGTCCATGATAAAGCTACAGATGTTGTAGTAACATCTGTTACTGCAAGATTAGTAGGCGCAGTAGGCGCTTGTGTATCTGCTGGAGCAGTACCATCAATAGCAAAGCCATCAATAGCAATATCCCCCTGCCAAGAAGTTCCAGTAGTAGCACGGAAACGTAATTGTGTAGCGCTATCATAAGATGCAAGACTTACGGTTGCATCTAACCACGCCGCTCCTTTATCTCCCGATTGTACCCATAATTCATCCCATGTTTGCGTTGCATCATCTCTTGCTTCAAGGCGTACCGTTCCCACAGCATTACCCGTCATCTGGTAGCTAAATGTAACTTCGGCTGCGTTTACTCCTGTTAAATCAAAACAAGGAGAATTTAAAATTGCAGTTTTAGTTGGGAATCCTGCACCGTCACCAGATGCTTCTACATAGATGTAAAATGATCCTTCATTTGCTGCTGCTGGTCCTGTACCAGAAGATGGCGTACCAGACGAGTTTACTGTCCAGTCAATATTATCTGATGTGTCTTGTGACCAAGCTCCTAAAGTATTTTCAAAACCTTCAGAATATGGGAAAGAACTCACGGTAGAGTTACAAGATGCTGGCGCTGGTGGTCCAGAACATCCACTTGTAAATGATACTACCTGATCTGAGTTAGTATTTGTTCCTCCGTTGCTATTTTCTACTGCATCTACACCTACTCCACGTCTAGCAAAAGCATCCCAAATTAAACAGTTGTACTGCCCTCCATAAAGATCTTGGTCTGCTTGTAGGATTCCATTACGACCAGAAACGTACCCTGGATTATTTGCAGTATTTTTAAGTCCTTCTATTACTAGTGACATTGCGATATTATTACCACCATTACCACTGTATTGGTTAGAATCATATCCCTCTTGATCGATAAGATCCCAAGTCATATCCCAAAGAATAGTAGCAAATCCATATCCCACTCCGTGTGGTGCTACTAGACCTGGAACGTCGCTATATGTTGTACCATTTACCGCAAGGTCTGTAGCATATCTAGTAGGGCGTATTCCTGCACCTGTGGTAGGCTGTCCTATGGCATATGTTCCTACTCCTCTCGCAGTATCTCTGGTATCTCCTGGGCGTATAGTCATTACTAGACCTAACCAGTCTGACCATCCTTCACCCATTTGTTCTGAACCTCCTAATGCGTTTGTGCTAGGACCACCTACAAGACGTGTAGAAATACCATGACCATATTCATGTGCAATAATTACGTTGTCAAAATCACCATCACGGGTAGGGTTTGTGAATAAAAACATTTGCATTCTAGGGTTTTGACCATCTGGTGGTGTTGCAAAGTTTGCATTATTTGTACCACTTCCATCCTGTGCATCTGCATTTACAGAATCACTACCTGCTCCGCCTTTACCATAGTTATTTTCTTGAAAATTACCTGCGGCCTCTGTAAAACCGTACTGGTACCATACATCATGCATAATATTATTCCAGTAAAATAAATTTGTAGTAGCTGCTGGTAAGAAAGTAGATGGGCTATTATTTAAATTAAGGCCAAAATCAAAATTAAGAGCGCTCCCACCATTAGGGCTTGTACCTAATCCATTATTACCATTAGTATCATCTTGCGCGAGTACATTATTACCACGCGTTGTTGTAAACTCTGCACCAGCAGATCCGTTTGTGTCATGCCACCCATAAGGAGAAGCATTAGCATTTGCTGGATCTGTTACTACAACACGGCTACCGTGACTAGGACTTTCAATTCCTAGAGGAAATACGTTATAAGAACCACCTCCTACTGCAGCTGCTGTATAGCTCGCTTCAGTAGCGCTACGCGGTCCAAATACTTCTACTGGTTCATTTGTAGCCGCATGACCATGCTCTGTGTGATTAGGATCGTCAAAAGAGCAAGAAATCACCCAGTCTGTGGTTTTAAGAATTTCTCCAGTAGATGCATCCACATTTACATTCCACCAGTGCTGTGCATCCAGTTGATAAAGAGATACATTCCAAGTGAGATGCATTTTATCACCTATTGCTAGAAAAGTTTTTTCAACTTTAATAGGCTCAAGGCTTATCCCAGAATTTGCATATTCGAGAAGGTTTCCAGCAGATCTTGTAGCTCTTAGATTGCTAGGAGTCTTAAGACTATGAGCATTTACAACCTTGAGGATTGCGTTTTCTGGAGATACTGATAGTGATGTTTTGGCAGCTTTCTGAGCAACGTCTTTTGCAAATTGATTTATCTCATAGGTTACTTTACCATCTTTTACAGTCAGTTTATAAGTTCCGTTTTGAATTGGGATACCTTGATACATTTGTTTTACATAAACATGTTGTATCTCAGGATTTAAAGAGGGTACGACATCTGTAATCTTCCATTGTGCAACGTCTGTTGATTTTAAGCCAACTTCTTCTGCATTGCCACTTAGATATTTTTGGACGATTCCGTCCACACTGGTCTGTGCATAAACGGTGGTTCCTAATAGAAAGGTCATTAGGAGAAAGGAGTAGATTTTTTTCATACTGTAGTTTTAAATTATTTATAGGGAAATATTAATAAAACATATTTTTTATCATCTATTATGCTAAAATTATATGCTTACACAGTAAATGACGTCATTTCATTGAAGAAAACATAATTTATTCGACGAACTACACAAAAGTTTTTAAGATTTTTTTAAGAAGTACAATTTGTGTGAAGAACTAGACAAATCCCTAAACAAGAACTACTTATTTTTAATGCTAATTACATTTAATGATATTTAAAATATTATGACCACGCATCATTGCAAAAAAAAGACTCCAATCAAGCCCGCTTTTTACGTGAAAAATTGAAATGCCACCCTGTAAAAACCGACCGTAAGAAATCGTATTTTTGAAATATGCAGCCACAAAAAATCCTTTCTGTAAACCAACTATCTATATCCTTTAAACAGCAGGGAGAAGTACAAGAAGTTATACATGACATTTCATTTGATCTTTATAAAAATGAAATTCTTGCCATTGTGGGTGAGTCAGGCTCTGGGAAAAGTGTATCATCACTCGCCATTCTAGGGCTTTTACCAAAAAAAAATACGCTCATTAAAGGCTCCATCATTTTTGAAAATCAATCATTAATAGAATCGAGAGAAAAGGATTTTCAGAAAATACGAGGTAATGAAATCTCCATGATTTTTCAAGAACCTATGAGTAGTCTCAATCCGTCAATGCGCTGTGGTGAGCAAGTAGTCGAAATTCTTTTGCAACATACTTCGCTCAACCGAAAATCTGCAAAGGAAGAAACGTTACGCCTATTTGAAAAGGTAAAACTGCCTACGGTGGAGAAGATTTTTAGTTCCTATCCTCATGAGATTTCTGGAGGTCAAAAACAACGCGTAATGATTGCAATGGCTATCGCTTGTAAACCTAAAATTCTTATTGCAGATGAGCCTACTACTGCCCTAGATGTTACCGTTCAGCAGGAGATTATATTATTACTTAAGGAATTGCAGTTAGAAAATCAGATGAGTATTATTTTCATCTCTCATGACCTTTCTTTGGTAAGCGAGATAGCAGACAGGGTTGCTGTGATGTACAAAGGAGATATTGTTGAGTACGCTTTCGCGAAAGCGTTATTTTCAAACCCACAACATGAGTACACAAAAGCATTGTTAAGCGCAAGACCGTCTCTGGATGAACGCCTTAAAAAGTTACCAACGATAAAAGATTACCTAGATAAAAAGCCACTCTCTAAAGCCGAAACAAAATCTGAAAGAGCCGAACATCTAAGAAATCTGTATGCTCATCCACCTTTACTGGAGGTTATTAATGTAGAGAAAACATACTTTTCTAGTGCTGGTATCTTCGCCGAAGATATTGCCTTTAAGGCCGTAGATGATGTTTCATTCTCCATTTATGAGGGAGAAACTCTTGGGCTAGTAGGCGAGTCTGGTTGTGGTAAATCTACCTTGGGAAACGCCATCTTGCAATTAGATAAAGCGACTGCAGGAACCATTTTATATAAAGGAATGGCCATTAATAAGATGCGTGGAGCAGCGCTGAGAAGTTTAAGAAAGGAAATACAAATTATTTTTCAAGATCCTTTTGCCTCTCTTAATCCTAGGCTTACTGTAGGTCAAGCCATTATCGAGCCCATGGAAGTCCATAAACTTTATGATTCTAAATCTATGAGAAAACAGCGCGTGCTAAAGTTGCTAGAACGCGTAGGTCTAGAAGCATCGCATTATGATCGTTATCCTCACGAGTTCTCTGGAGGGCAGCGACAACGCATAGGGATTGCTCGTACTATCGCTGTAAATCCAAAATTAATTATTTGTGATGAGTCTGTAAGTGCCCTAGATATATCTGTACAAGCACAGGTGCTTAATTTACTTAATGAACTTAAAACAGATTTTGGCTTTACCTATATTTTCATCTCGCATGATCTTGCGGTGGTAAAATACATGTCTGACCAGCTAGTGGTTATGAATAAAGGGAAAATAGAAGAGATAGGTGATGCAGACCGTATTTATGAACAGCCAGAAAAGGAGTATACTCAAAAGCTTATTCATGCCATTCCAAAAGGAATGTAAGGCTAGATCATAAATAGAAACACTTTCTTTGCTAGTCTAGCACAGTTTGTAGTAAAATCTGCAGCATGTTTTACACCAGAGACAAATGATCTCGTGGAGTTTGTTATTTTTTCCATAGTAGGGATGAAAGACAAATGAGGTTTAAAACAAAATCCGCAGGGCTCCCCCCGCGGATTTCTAACAAATCATAACTTAAAACACTCCTATACGTTTAAGTCATACTATAAAACTAAATTACAACGTTAGTTAACGAACTTACTTAGCATTTAATCGAAATCAATTACTTGATTTGGGGGACTGCTAAAGTACTATAAAATTATACATCTGCAAGCATTTTGATTGGCAAATTTTGTGTAAATGTTAAAATTTAGTGTATTTCATCGAAATATTATGTTTTTAAACGTCGTTAATTGATGTTTTCGAATTTAAGCTAGAAAACCTCTCTTTTAATTTGTGTGGATAAAACACCGTGAAAAACGTAAGAATTTTCTTTATATGTACTAAATCGAAGAAGAAGTATCATCTTTTTATGACAACTAATAAATAGAAAAAGAAAAGCCCACTAAAACCTTTTTGAGAGAAGCGTTCTACAGGAGTATATTAATTATTAAAGCCTCTATATGTCCACCACAAGACAGAAGATGGTATATGAAGCGAAAAAAGAGCGTAAGAAGCATAAGACGCGTAAAACCTGTGTAATCTTAACCAGAGAATATCACCACATGGTATCTTAAAAATAAAAATCTCCAACTACCACAAAAACCATTGTTGATGGCTTGTGCGATAGTTGGAGACTATGTTTTACTCGATTAAAGTATATTAAAACTTCATTTCTGGGATATCCCCATCTACGATTAGTGTTCCTTCGGTGGCTGCTTGGATCTCTTCTACAGAAACTCCTGGAGCTCTCTCAAGTAGTTTAAAGCCATCATTAGTGACTTCTAATACCGCTAGGTTACTTACTATTTTTTTTACGCATCCTACACCAGTAAGCGGCAAGCTACATCTTTTTAAAAGTTTTGACGCACCAGCACGGTTGGTATGCATCATGGCTACAATAATGTTCTCAGCACTAGCCACGAGATCCATTGCTCCTCCCATACCTTTAACCATTTTACCTGGAATTTTCCAGTTTGCGATGTCACCATTTTCTGCAACTTCCATAGCACCTAGAATGGTAAGATCTACATGTTTACCACGTATCATACTAAAGCTAGTAGCACTATCAAAAAAGCTAGCGCCAGGTAACGTTGTGATGGTCTGCTTTCCAGCATTAATAATATCTGCATCTTCTTCTCCATCGTACGGAAAAGGTCCCATACCTAAAACTCCATTCTCACTTTGAAATTCTACGTCAATGTCTTCTCGTACATAGTTTGCAACAAGTGTAGGGATACCTATTCCTAGATTGACATAATATCCATCTTGTACTTCTCTTGCAATGCGTTGTGCAATTTGATTCTTATCTAAAGCCATAATTAATCTCTTGTTCTAACGGTGCGTTGTTCTATTCTCTTTTCATACGTTTCTCCTTGAAAGATACGTTGTACAAAAATCCCTGGGATGTGTATTTGGTTAGGATCTAGCGTTCCTACTGGCACAAGCTCTTCCACTTCTGCAACAGTAATGGTAGCTGCACCGCACATGTTAGGATTAAAATTTCTTGCAGTTCCTTTAAAGATTAAGTTACCAGCAGCGTCACCTTTCCAAGCTTTTACAAAAGCAAAATCTGCTTTAAAAGCATGTTCTAGCACATACATTTTCCCGTCAAATTCTCTAGTTTCTTTTCCTTCGGCTACTTCTGTTCCGTATCCTGCTGGTGTATATATTGCTGGAAATCCTGCTTGTGCAGCCCTGCATCGCTCTGCGAGAGTTCCTTGTGGTATAAGCTCTACTTCAAGCTCACCACTAAGCATCTGGCGTTCAAACTCGGCGTTTTCACCCACATAGCTAGACACCATTTTCTTTATTTGCTTTTTCTGTAATAACAGCCCTAGGCCAAAATCATCCACACCAGCATTATTAGAAATACAGGTAAGATTATTAACGTTAAGAGCTACTAGTTTAGCTATAGAATTTTCTGGAATACCACTGAGACCAAAACCTCCAAGCATCATTGTCATTCCACTTTCAACACCTTCTAGTGCGGCATCTACTCCAGTCACTTTCTTTGTTATCATATTCTTAGTTTATAAGTACTAAAAATACGGATTTTGTATTGAATTACGCTTTCGCGAAAGCGTAATTGAACATCTAAAAATGATTCCAAAAAAAAGAGTGCGATTGCTCGCACTCTTTTTAATTATATATGTATAATATTCTTAAAAATCTAACTCATCTGGTAGCTCATCACTTACACCAGAACTTTTATAATCATCACAATTAGTAGTTATCGTTAAGTTACTTGGCTTTGAAAATTCACTTTTTGAGATTTTTAGATCTTCATTTTTATATACTTCTTTCATATACATTCCCCAGATAGGAAGTGCCATGGTTGCTCCCTGACCATAACCAATGCCTGGGAAGTGTACAGCACGATCATCTCCTCCTACCCAAACTCCAGTAACAAGGTTAGGTACAATACCCATAAACCATCCATCACTTTGATTTTGTGTAGTACCCGTTTTACCAGCTATTGCATTATCAAATCCGTATGGATAACCCGTTACGGCATTGCGATATATTGCATCTTTACGCCATGTGTGACGTAATCTTGCCCCAGAACCTGAGCGCGTTACTCCTTCCATTAACTGCAAGGTCACATAAGCACTTTCTGCACTTAACACATCCCTAGTTTCTGGAACATGCTGGTATAAAATAGTTCCATTTTTATCTTGTATGGTACTTACAATCTGTGGTTTTACATACACCCCTTGGTTTGCAAAAGCTCCGTAAGCAGATACCATCTCGTACACACTTAAATCTGCCGTTCCAAGTGCGATAGAAGGTACTACTGGAATATCCTTTGTATCAACACCTAAATTACTTACAAGATCAATAACTGGTCGCGGTCCTACCTTATCCATAAGCCTTGCAGAAATTGTATTTACAGACTGAGCAAGTGCTTCCTTCATAGTTAACATACCCCCCATCTCTCCTCCAGAGTTTTCTGGAGTCCAGTTTTTTGTATTACCGTGAGCTCCCGCAGGTATTGTATAGAGCGTATTAGGCAAAGTATCACATGGAGACAAATGTAATTGATCTACTGCTGTTGCATATAAAAAAGGTTTGAAGGTAGATCCTACCTGGCGTTTCCCTAATTGTACATGGTCATATTGAAAGTGGTTCATATTAATACCACCTACCCATGCGCGCACTTCCCCAGTTTGAGGTACCATAGACATCATCCCTGTACGTAAAAATTTCTTGTAGTAACGTATAGAATCGCGCGGAGTCATTAATGTATCTACCTCTCCAGCCCATGTAAAAATAGTCATGTCTGTTTTTACATCAAATGATTTTCTGATTGCATCTTCTGTTTTTCCTTGCGCCTTAAGTTTGCGCCAGCGAGATGAGCTTTTTATAGCATTATTAAAAATGCGCTCCACATCCTCCTCTTCAATATCTCTAAAAGGAGCTGTTTTGTTTTTCTCATTTTGTCTATCAAACTCAGCTTGCAACCTTGGCATATGAGCAGCAACAGCATCTTCTGCCATTTTCTGCATGCGAGAATCTATAGTTGTCGTTATAGTAAGACCATCACGGTAGATATTATAATACGTGATATTACCCTCTGCATCTTCTCCTTTAGGATTTTCTTTAATCCATGAAGCCATGAATTTCTTGAGGTTTTCTCTAAAGTACGTTGCCGTACCATCTGCATGCCCTTCTGGAGTAAATTTTACTTCCATAGGTAATGCTGTGAGGGAATCTTTTTCGGCAGTAGTAATCATACCGTTTACTTCCATCTGTTTGAAAACTTGATTGCGTCTACTTAAAGATTTCTCCTTAGAAATCTCACGATGTGGATTATATTGCCTTGGATTCTTAAGCATAGCCACAAAGACTGCGCTCTCATGCAAATCAAGATCTTTTACATCTTTATTAAAGTAAATACGAGCAGCAGAGCTTATACCAATGGCGTTAAATAAAAAGTCAAATTTATTGAGATACATCGCAATGATTTCTTGCTTTGTATACTGGCGCTCTAACCTTGTTGCAATTACGTACTCTTTTGCCTTTTGAAGAAGACGCTCAAATGTAGAGCTAGGAGGGTTTGAAAATAACAATTTAGAAAGTTGTTGTGTTACCGTACTTGCTCCACCATTTTTACCCAAATATGCAATGGCTCTAGCCGTCCCTCTAAAGTCTATGCCAGAGTGCTCATAGTAACGCTCATCTTCTGTAGCGACAAGAGCGTCTACAAGGTTTTGTGGTAGTTGCTCATACTTGATAGGTGTTCTATTTTCGTTGTAATAAGTACCCAGCTGCTTTCCATCTACAGAGATAATTTTTGTAGCAAGATTGCTTTCTGGATTTTCAAGTTCTTCAAAGGTGGGGAGTGTTCCAAAAACATTCCAACTCGCAAGTAAGAATAATAGAACTACTAGTGTGACTCCTCCTGCAAATAGTCGCCAAAACCAAGAAATATATTTACTGTAGTCTCCTTCGCTTTTTTTTGTAGCTTTTTTTGGAGGTGTTTGTTTTGCCATTATGATGTGTTTATTCTTGCTTTTCAATACGTAATCCTACTTCGGTAATTCCTTCTAGATAAGCATCTCCAGCTATGTTTCCGTTTTTTCTAACTGCATGTTTTATAGTAAAGGTATAGGTTCCGCTTTCGCGAAAGCGTACTCCTTCTCTATACAACAATTTACTTTCTTTAATATCTCCAAAACCATTACCCATCCACGTTCCGTCTGGATTTGCCATTTCGTACTCGAGTGTATCTGTGTATGTACGCCCCTGCGGAAACTGCATCTCTGTAATCAAAAACAGATTACTGTAAGGATACTGATTATTATTACGAACGGTGATAAATGCGTCATACAAAGGCACACTATCAAGCTCGTTAACCTCTAAAACCACAGGTTCATTTATATCCCATGAGCTACCTAACGAAGTATATGAATGATACACTTGTTTTGAATCACATGAAATACATACTACAATGAGTATACCTAGTAATACGTTACGCATTAGGTTTTGGTTTTTGAGGACGCCTTTTATTTTTATTTGCTGGTTTTGATCCCCCACCTTTTTGACCTTCTTGAGCTGGTTTCTGACTAGCACTACCTTTTGTGTTATCACCCTTACCCTGCGGCCTTGGCCCTCTCTTTTTTGGTCTAGGCCCCTTACCTTCTGGTCTTGGCCCTTTACTTTCTGGTCTAGGTCCCTTGGCCTGTGGTTTTTGACCTTTCTTTGCTACGGGTCTTGGACCTTTTACACCATCTTGATTGGGTTTTCTAGGTGTGCGCCCTTTAGATTTTGGTCTATCTCCTTGAGGCTTGTTTCCGTTGCCAGAAGATTTTCTTTTACGGTTATTGCGACGCTTGTTTGTAGTTTTAGGCTTATCAAAACGAGTAAGACTATCCTGTCCTACTACATTCCCAAAGTCTATCACTGTTTCTTCTATGAGTTCGGCAGCAAATTCTTCTAGGCTGGCTACTGGTTCTTTCTTTTTATTTGCAGCAATAATCTCGTTTGCATGATCTGTAGTAAGCTTATGCCAGTTCATCCATTCTCCCTCGTAGGCATACCATAGATGTCCTTGAAAAATGTCAATTTTCTGGCAGACTGCAGTTCCTTTTTGAGTGTATAATTTTGTCTCACTTTTTGGAAAACTTTTGAGCGCATCCATGTAAGCATCTAGCTCATAATTAAGACAGCACTTCAATTTCCCACATTGTCCAGCAAGCTTTTGCGGATTAAGTGATAATTGCTGGTATCTAGCAGCACTCGTAGTTACAGACCTAAAATCTGTTAACCATGTAGAACAACAAAGTTCGCGACCACAAGAACCTATACCACCCAGACGTGCCGCTTCCTGACGCAGACCTATCTGTCTCATCTCAATACGAGTGCGAAAATCTTGAGCAAATTCTTTTATGAGTTGGCGAAAATCTACTCGATCTTCTGCCGTATAATAAAATGTCGCTTTAGAACCGTCACCTTGAAACTCAATATCTGAGATTTTCATTTGGAGATCTAGACGTATCGCTATCTGTCTAGCACGCACCTTCATACTTTCTTCCTTCTCACGCGCGGTGGTCCAGATATCAATATCTCTTTGTGTTGCTTTACGGTAAATTTTGAGCGTGTCTGGGGTGTCTGGTTTTACCTTCTTGCGTTTCATTTGTACACGCACAAGCTCACCAGTGAGTGTTACCATCCCGATATCGTGACCAGACTCTGCTTGAGTAGCTACAATATCACCTATGCTTAGCGTAACGTTTTCTGCGTTTTTATAGTAGTTCTTACGTCCGTTTTTAAAACGTACCTCTACGTAGTTAAAAGCTTCTTGTCCATCAGGAAGGGACATATTAGAAAGCCAGTCAAATACTGTAAGTTTATTACATCCGTCGGTTCCGCAGGTTCCATTGTTCTTACAACCTTTAGGAGATCCGTCTTCACCTGTGCCACAACTGCCACATGCCATATTTTGTATATTTAAATGTACATCGCTCTATATCAATCGTTAAGAGAGTAACAGCCGCGTGTACGCGTTATATTTATGTTCAAAATGAACTATCGATAAAGATAGGTAATCTATAGCGCCTTTTCCAAAATCAAAAATAACAGATTCTTTTTCTGCTGTTTACTTCTTAAAAGCCAGTTTTTCTGATCTACCTTTCTTAAAAATCTTATTACTATTTCCTTTACCAGAACGTAATTTCTTTTGCTCTTCGTATGGCAGTGCATTAATCTCTGCGCACTCTGTAGAGCAGCAGTTTTCATTTTCTTTTGCACATTCCTCACATTGTATAAAGAGTAAATGGCAAGCTTCATTTGCACAGTTTACATGCTCATCACAAGGAGTTCCACACTGGTGGCAGTTTGAGATAACATCGTCTGAGATACGCTCTCCACGACGGTGATCAAAAACAAAATTCTTTCCCTTAAACTTATTATCAAGCTTTTCTGCCTCCACCTGACGGGCGTACTCGATGATTCCTCCCTCTAACTGGAAAACATTTTTAAAGCCTTTATGTTTAAAATAAGCACTTGCCTTTTCACAACGTATTCCACCTGTACAGTACATCACAAGTTTTTTATCTTCCTTATGATCTTTTAAGTCTTCTTCTATAATATCAAGACTGTCTCTAAAGGTATCTACATCTGGAGTAACTGCGTTTTTAAAATGCCCTATCTCACTCTCATAATGATTACGCATATCAACAAGTACTGTATTCTCGTCTTCTATAAGTTCATTAAAAGTAGAAGCGTCTACGTGAACTCCTTTGTTTGTTACATCAAAAGTATCATCTACCAGTCCATCTGCCACAATCTTCTTACGCACTTTTACCTTGAGTTTTAAGAACGACTTATCGTCTTGCTCTCTCGCAATATTGAGGCGTACATTCTCTAGGAAGTTTATACCGTCCAGAAATTCCTTAAATGCTGTAAATTTCTTGGCTGGAACAGACATTTGGGCATTTATACCTTCATTTGCGACATAAATACGACCCAAGGCTTCCATTTCATCCCAAGCTACAAAAAGGTGGTTTCTAAAAAGTTCTGGATTTCCAATCTTGTGATACTGGTAAAAAGAGAGTGTAAGACGTTCTTCTCCCGCCTCTTCTATAAGTTGTGCCCTCTCTTTTGCGCTTAATTTGTTGTACAGTTGCATGCTATACTTTCGTTTTAAGTTAAAAGAATTATTTCTTCCGGCAAATATAAGTCTTTGAATTAAGGGCACAAAAAATGCCCGGAGGTCTATCCTGCGGGCATTTTTTTGTGAATTTTGGCTAATTCAGGTTTACATTTTATTTAATGTCGTCGTAATTTTTTTAATACTTTGTAGCTGTGGCCTTCCTAATTTTAGTAAAGATTCCAAATTTTAGTATCTTTGACAAAACGTCGGGAATAATGTGTTTGGTGTGCGTTAGACTTAATCTCGTTGCTAAGATGCAATAATAATTAATTGGTTGCGTCTACATCGATAAGAATTATGTTAAAATTTTTACGCTTTCGCGAAAGCACACCTTGTTTACCCATTATTTAACAATTAAATTTACAATACAAAACTGAAGATATGAGTAGTGAAAAAGATGCAAAATTAAAAGCCCTTAAACTCACCCTAGATAAGCTAGACAAGACTTACGGTAAGGGAGCCGTGATGAAGATGGGAGATCAAGCTATCGTGGATGTAGAGTCCATACCAACAGGTTCTCTAGGGCTAGATGTTGCTTTAGGTGTAGGAGGATATCCTAGAGGTCGTGTTATTGAAATTTATGGCCCAGAATCTTCTGGTAAAACAACCTTAACGCTACATGCCATAGCTCAAGCACAAAAAGCTGGAGGTATTGCTGCGTTTATTGACGCAGAGCACGCTTTTGACCGTTTTTATGCAGAAAAGCTAGGAGTAGATATTGACAACTTAATCATATCACAACCAGATAACGGTGAGCAAGCACTAGAAATTGCAGACAATCTTATACGCTCGGGAGCTATTGATATTGTTGTAGTCGATTCGGTTGCAGCACTTACTCCTAAAAGTGAGATAGAAGGCGAGATGGGAGACTCAAAAATGGGACTTCACGCTCGTTTAATGTCTCAAGCGCTTCGTAAACTTACTGGGTCTATAAGCAAGACTAACTGTACAGTGATCTTCATTAACCAACTCCGCGAGAAGATTGGAGTAATGTTTGGAAACCCAGAGACTACAACAGGTGGTAATGCTCTTAAGTTTTATGCTTCTGTACGTTTAGACATACGTCGTTCTACACAGATCAAGGATAGTAATGCAAACGTGATAGGTAACAAAACTCGAGTTAAAGTTGTAAAAAACAAAGTTGCACCACCGTTCCGCATGGCAGAATTTGATATTATGTATGGTGAAGGAGTATCAAAAGTAGGAGAGATTATAGATATAGGTGTCAACTATGAGATTGTAAAGAAAGCTGGATCATGGTTTAGCTATCAAGATACTAAGCTAGGGCAAGGAAGAGATGCTGTAAAGGCATTGTTACTAGATAACCCAGATCTTATGGACGAGCTAGAAACGAAAATTCATGAAGCAATCAAGTTATCTAACGAGTAAGCAATTATATCATATTGATAATAAAAACCTCCTTTATCGGAGGTTTTTGTATTTTAAACGCAACCTTTTTATTATTTAAGCATCTGTAAAGAGTTAACTAAATAAAAATTAAGGCATATAATATACGTAAACATCCATCTTAGATATCAAAAGCTTGCATAAGCAAATTTTATAGTTGATATCTGTTCTTATTTTAGAATAAGAATTTAAAAACGAACCAACGGTTGAGTCAAGACCAACTAATAAAGAACTGCAAGAAGAAGCTACCTAAAGCTCAAGCAGAATTATACAATCGCTACGCTAGCGTTTTGTTTTCTGTATGCTTAAAGTATGCTCCTAATTATGCAGAAGCAGAAGATATTCTGCAAGATGCCTTTATAACCATCTTTGACAAAGTAAATCAGTATAAGAATAAAGGTTCTTTTGAGGGATGGCTTAAAAGAATAGCTATAAATACGGCCTTACAGCGCTATCGAAAACCAGGTGTTTTTAATCTAGTTAACGAAGAGAACATAAAAGAAGTAGAAGTTGAGATAGAAGAAGAAAGTATTCCTCTTGATTTCTTACTTAAGATTATACAAGAGCTCCCAGATAGATACAGAATGGTTTTTAACCTATATGTGATGGATGGGCACTCACACAAAGAAATATCAACATTGCTTGCAATTTCTCAGGGCACCTCAAAATCAAACCTTGCACGCGCCCGAGGAATATTAAAAGAAAAAATTGAGATGAGCCAGTTTAACCCCAAAAGCAAATCTCACATACAATAATGAAGGAGAAGAAGAATATAGATAGATTATTTCAAGAGAAATTCAAAGATTTTGAATCGCACCCTAGTGATCGTGTGTGGAATAATATTCTTGCAGCACAAGAAGAAAAGGAAGATAAAAAGATAATCCCATTCTGGTGGAAGTTAGGTGGTCTTGCTGCGGCATTCCTATTACTTTTTGGTATAGGTAGCTTATTTTTTAATACTGACAATCAAGATAATATCCAGATTGTAGATGTACCAAGCATCGATAATAAAAACAACGTTTCACAAGAGGATAAAACCACAGGCTCTGGCGTTACTCAAGTAACAAAAAATAATGAAGAAGGTAATAAGCTTGTGACTCCTAACTACTCTCAGACTACTTCGAGTAAAAAAAGCAATACGAGGCCAAGAAATTCAAAAAATACTTCCCTGGCGTCTAGAGGAAACAAGAATGGACCTGAAAATGCACATCAAAGCAGTCCAAACAAATCAAAAGTTACAAAAGAACAAACAAATAGTGAGGAAATTGCTCATCAAGCACATTTACCTCAACCAAGCACAGCAAATTCAAATAGCCAGCTTTATATAGAAAAACCTGAAGTTGATAATAATGAATCCATACAAAAAAGCACTAATGCGATTGCTCAAACAAACACACTAGACGAGAATACTAATAACAACAAAAACCTCATCAACGAAGCTCAGAAAATAGAAACCTTGCAACAGGAAGAGCTTGCTCAAGTAGTTGATAACACTACCATGAAGCGCTGGGATATTGGTGCCGTAGCTGCTCCCGTCTATTACGGCGATTTTGGAGGTTCTGGATTAGACAAACAGTTTGCAGATAATGATAAATCTGGTGATGTGAATTTAAGTTACGGGGTTCAAGTAAGCTATGCCATAAGTCCAAAATTTAAAATACGTACTGGAGTAAGCAATGTGGACTTAAGTTATAATACTAATGAAGTATCATTTTCAACTAATGGATTAGGACGCAGTGTACGAGGAATTTCATTTAATGACAATGTAAAAGCACTAGCCATTTTAGACAATCCGGCTACTCAACATAGTTTTACTGCAGATAATGCTATATCAAGAATAGGTGCAACTTCTAACGGCTCCTTACAACAGCAACTAAGCTACGTAGAAGTACCGCTAGAAGCTATTTATGTAATTTCAGATAAACGCGTTGGGCTATCGCTCATAGGTGGGGTAAGCACACTCTTTCTCAATGACAATAATGTTATCTTAAAATCATCAGAACTCAACACAAGTTTGGGTACTGCAAATGGTGTAAATGATCTAAGCTTCACAACAAATCTAGGTGTAGGATTAGATTATAAATTCACAAAAAAAATCATATTTAATATAGAACCATCACTTAAATATCAACTCAATAGTTTTGATAATACAGTGGTAGACTTTCAGCCGTATTACATAGGTGTGTATACAGGTGTAAGTTATAAGTTCTAGTAAAGAAGCTATGCCAAGTGTAGTTTACTTGGTATTAGGTTAGTTTTTTAGTTGGTTAGGTAATCGTTGCGCTTGCAATGATAACAAGAAAGGCTCCGCTGGTTACGGAGCCTTTTATTTTTTATGGTGGTTATTACGCTTTCGCGAAAGCGTACTTAAACCCCTTTCAATTCTTCTAAAATTATAGCTCTTGTTTGCTCCCTAAGCGGCTTTTTATCGTCTTGAGTCATTCCTTCTGTAGGTATAAATGAATGTACTTTTGCACGCATCACACCTGGCTCACCTTCAAAGAATGAATAAGGAAATCTCTTCTTATTGTCATAAAACGTCATAGGAACAATAGGCAACTTATGATCTATAGCAAGTCTAAAAGCACCATCCTTAAAAGTGTCTAGCACGATAGAAGTATCATCTGGCACGCCACCTTCTGGAAAAATACAGATACTAAACCCCTGACTGAGCCTGCGCTGTGCTTGATCAAAAACCTGCTTGCGGCTACGCGCGTTACCTCTATCTACAAGAATACACGTACGTTTATAGAAAAACCCAAAAAGCGGGAGCTTTGCAAGTTCTGCCTTTCCTACAAACACAAAAGGACTTTTTGCAAGGTGCAACATAAGCAAGATATCCATCATAGAGGTGTGGTTACTCACCAGCATATATCCTTTGCCACGTACAAACTTTTCTTCACGAGTCACTTTTGGAAATAATCCCATAAGCATCATAATTGTGCGTGCCCATATTTGAGCAAGTCTAAAAAACATACCATACCAGGTCTCCTTGAGGATACTTATAATAAGTAATGGAGATAATATGAGAATGACCACAAGCATTAAAAAGTAAAACCATACTTTCCAAAGTGCGACCGCTATTTTTCTTAATATGTGCATTCTTCCAAAAATAGGTAATTCAGCCTATGCAATGAACAGAAAAAGTTAACTTTGCTTTTTACTCAAATTTTATGTCAAGAATACTTACCGGAGTGCAAAGTACAGGCACACCACACTTAGGAAATTTACTAGGAGCTATTATACCAGCAATTGAGATGGCAAATAACCCTGCAAATGAGTCTTTTCTCTTTATTGCAGATATGCACTCGCTCACGCAAATAAAAGATGGAGCACAGCTACGTCACAACACCTACAGTACAGCAGCTACATGGCTGGCCTTTGGTCTTGACATTAATAAAACGGTTTTTTACAGACAGAGTGACGTACCACAAACGGCAGAGCTTACTTGGTATTTGAGTTGTTTCTTCCCGTACCAGCGACTTACACTTGCTCACAGTTTTAAGGATAAAGCAGACCGTCTAGAAGATGTAAACGCAGGTTTATTTACCTACCCTATGCTTATGGCGGCAGATATCTTGCTGTATGATGCAGAGGTTGTACCCGTGGGTAAAGATCAAGCGCAGCATATTGAGATGACGCGCGACGTGGCAAGCCGTTTCCACGCAGCTACAAAAACAGAAGTTTTTGTACTACCAGAAGCAAGTCACAATGAGGAGACAATGTATATACCAGGTACAGACGGCGCAAAGATGTCTAAGTCTAAAGGTAATATTATTAATATCTTTTTACCAGACAAGAAGCTACGTAAGCAAATTATGGGGATAAAAACAGACAGTACTCCTATGGAGGAACCTATGGAAACTGAGGGCTGTAATGTGTTTAACCTTTATAAATTACTAGCAACTCCAGAACAAGTAGACCGCTTACGCGAAAATTATAAACGTACAGATTTTGGCTACGGTCACGCAAAGCAAGCTGTATATGAGGTAATCATAGAGAAGTATGCTGCGCAACGTGAGAAGTATGCGTACTATATGGATAACCTCAACGAGATAGATGCTGCATTAAAAGTAGGAGCAGAAAAAGCCACCAAGGTCGCAAATGGAGTGATAGAAAGAGTTAGAAAGGTTGTGGGATACTAAATTGAAATAATAATGATAACTTCAAAAATCACAAGACGAACTCTACTGTTCATTATAACAATAGTTTTTTTTTCCTGTAAATCCTATACAATACCCATTGATAGTTTTAAGGAACAATTGATGGAATCAAATTCGTCTTCTATGAAAGATGTTCGTGTAAACAATCCTCTTTCACTAGGAACAATATCTTATGCTGCAAATAATGTAGAAGGTCTTATAGTTAAAGATAAAAATGGTAGCACTTCTTATTTAAGAAATTCTCCATCTATTGAAATGAGAGTAACTCATGTAAACGGCAAAAAATATCACATGTACTTTGACACTGTGATTATTGAAAATAACATTCTCAAAGGTGCGCGTTCTAGGTTCATTCAAGGTCTCAATAGAGAAATTTCAATGGACAGTATTGCCAAAATTGAAGTGCAAGATGGAGGCAAAAAATTCAAGTATCAAAATTAAAATTAGTATCAAAAACAGCTAACTATGGACATTATGAGCTTTTTAAGCGGTAACGGTTTGTTCCTCATCTTGGGACTTGTATTGATTATCGTAGTTTTGTACAACAAATTTAGAAACAGACGTTAAGTCGTATAGGTTTCAATTTTCGCGAAAGCGAAAACCAATAATACAGTATGTCAAAAATTAGAATTACAAAACAGTTTACCTTTGAGACAGGTCACGCGCTTTATGGCTATGATGGCAAGTGCAAGAATGTACACGGGCACAGTTACAAACTTAGCGTTACCGTAATAGGAGAACCTATTACAGATATGGGCAACGCAAAGCTGGGAATGGTTATCGACTTTGGTGACTTAAAGAAAATTGTAAATAGAGAGATTGTAAACGTTTTTGATCACGCTACCGTTTTTAATAAAAACACACCACACGTAGAGCTTGCAAAAGAACTATCTGATCGTGGTCACGATGTACTACTTGTAGATTACCAGCCTACGAGTGAGATGATGGTGATAGACTTTGCTGCAAAAATTCAATCATTTTTACCAGATACAATAAAATTACACTCACTACGCCTTTCTGAAACAGCAACAAGCTATGCAGAGTGGCACGCGGCAGATCAACTCTAGATGACTATTAACCTCCCAAAAGGAAAGAAAATATACTTCTCAAGTGATAACCACTTGGGTGCTCCCACTATGGAGGAAAGTAGACCGAGAGAGCGCATATTCTTGCAGTGGCTAGAGATGGCTCGCAAGGATGCACAGGCTATTTTCTTAATGGGTGATCTTTTTGACTTTTGGTTTGAGTATAAAACTGTAGTTCCTAAAGGTTTTGTGCGCACACTAGGCAAACTTGCCGAGATGCGTGATGAGGGCATCGAGATTTATTTTTTTGTAGGGAATCACGACCTATGGATGAACGGCTATTTTGAAGAAGAGCTGGGCATTCCCGTATATCACGACCCTAAAGTGTTTACTATAGATGATAAGAAGTTCTTTTTAGGTCACGGAGACGGCTTAGGTCCTGGAGATAATGGCTATAAGCGTATGAAGAAAGTCTTCCGTGGTAAGTTTTTTCAGTGGTTATTTCGCTGGGGACATCCAGATATTGGTATGAAAATTGCTCAGTATATGTCTGTAAAAAACAAGCTCATCTCTGGTGATGATGATCACGTGTTTCTTGGAGAAGAAAATGAGTGGCTTGCAGCTTATGCAAAGCGCAAACTTGAGACTGCTCACTATGATTATTTTGTTTTTGGGCACCGTCACTTACCTATGACCATACAAGTGGGAGAAAACAGCACCTATTACAATATAGGTGACTGGATTGCGCACTACACCTATGGAGTGTATGATGAGAATGGCTTTAAACTCGAGGAGTTTCTCAAGAAATAAAGCCTCAAAATCGATTTCATAGTAGACTTCGCTATCTTTAGAAAAACTTTTTGATGCGATTTCTAGTTCTTACTCTCTGTGCGATTGCACTTTTTTCTTGCAAACCATACCAATCTACCACTGCTCGTAAAGGGCAAATAACGTATGATGGCTTTCGCCAAAATCAGAAAACTTTCAACACTAGTGATGGCGCTATCGCTTATATAGACAAGGGTAAAAGCGATAAAGTGATTGTGCTCTTACACGGCGTACCTACATCTGGCTGGCTTTATCGAAAAATGATAGACCCACTTGTAAATAACGGCTACCGAGTGATTGTTCCAGATATGCTGGGTTACGGAAGCAGTGACAACCCAAAAGGCTACGACATCTATTCTGAAGAAAATCACGCACAACGATTACTAGAGTTGCTAGATAGTCTCAATATCACAACCTGGTCTCACGTGATGCACGACGCCGGCGGACTATGGACGTGGGAGTTGCTAAAAAAACAACCACAGCGCATCAATAACCTCATACTTCTCAATACCATTATTTATGAAGAAGGTTTTGATCCTCCCGTACGATTTAAGGAAGGGTTTATGGCTCGCACGGCTATGTGGGGTTACCGTAATGGCATTACCACAAATGTGATGCTCAAAAATTTATTTAAATCTGGAATGTTACAAAACAACCTCAACGAGATAGACGTATCAGGTTATAAAACCCCATTGCGAGAAGGGAAAACAAGAGGGATGTATTACTTCTTTACACAAACTTGCAACACCTTACCAGATTACACCTCACTCACTAAAGGTCTTGATATACCAACCGCAGTGATTTGGGGAAAAGAAGACACCTTTTTACTCATAGAACCTCAAAAAAATCAACTACAATCGTCTCTAAATATAAAAGAAGAAAATATACACCTACTAGAAGCCAAGCACTTTATTCAAGAAGAAAAACCAGAGGAGGTTGTCAAGTTAATCTTGGATTTTTTGAAATAAAACTTAAAAAGTAAAAATCCCTTCAATTGAAGGGATTTTTACTTTTTAAAAGATATGGAGCCTTTTAATTATTTATTGTACTCGTTATTTGCTTATCCCAAGTATCCATAGAAATTGCAAAAGATGAGTGAGCATCTTCAATAGCATTTGAATCATTGTATTGATAAAATACAATCATTACTATGGCCAAACAAAAGGTCACTAATGCTACTTCAATGATTTCGTATATCTCATTGTTTGATTTTTTTGTGGTTGCCATAGAGGTGTATTTATGTTAAGTGTTAACATAAATTTAAGAAAACACAATCCATATCACAAATTTTTAACATATTTGTCGAATAATAGTCTAAATGAAGCAAGAAAATCTCCTAAACTGGACAAGGCATAGACAAGCTCTTTTATTTTAACAATTATGCGCGCAGATTAATTATTCCTTATCAAATGAAAAACTTGAACTCAAGCTTTGATATCTTTTAATCGCAACTGCAAACTCACATTACCATTCCACTCATTTTCATCTATAGCGTAGGCTGCCATAAATGGCTTTTTATTTGTAATTAAATCATACTTATCGCCTAGATTAAAACCTATACACCCTATCTGTGAACCTCTGCTGTTTTGAACAACAGCCGCTTTAAGATGTGTTTGATCTGCTCCTACTTTTTTACCATAACCCGTATCTGTCAAGTTTTTAGTCATAAACGTAGGTGACATATTACGTGGCCCAAACGGTGCAAACTGCTTTATAATACGGTGAAACTTAGGCGTAATATCTACGAGGTTTATCTCACTGTCTATAGAAATTTCTGGCACTAGCAAGCGCTCATCGCAACTAGCGGCAACCACCTCCTCAAACTTTGCTTTAAAAGCCTCATATTGCTCTGGTAACAAAGTAAGTCCTGCAGCATACTTATGTCCACCAAACTGCTCTATATGCTCCGCACACTCGTGTAGGGCATTATATACATCAAAACCTTTTACAGATCTAGCAGAGGCTGCATACTTATCACCACTTCTTGTAAAAACAAGCGTAGGTCTGTAATATGTCTCAATAAGTCTAGAAGCCACAATCCCTATCACCCCTTTATGCCAGTCTTCTTGAAAAACAACGGTGGTTTTATTTCCCTCCTCTTGATTCTCTATAATTTGATCTAGAGCTTGCTGAGTAATACTCTTATCTGCTTCCTTTCGGTCGGAGTTATATTGCTCTATCTCTGATGCAAACTTGGTTGCTGTCTCTAGGTCTGTCTCTCGTAATAAGGTCACCGCGTGGTTACCGTGTACCATTCTTCCCGCAGCATTTATACGTGGGCCTATGATAAAAACAACATCTGTGATGGTAAGGGTTTCCTTTTTGACTTGCTTTATAATGGCTTCAAAACCTGCTCGAGGTGCTTGGTTTATCACATTAAGTCCGTGATAGGCAAGTATTCTGTTTTCTCCTGTGATAGGTACAATATCTGCGCCTATTGCGGTGGCAACAAGATCTAGGTAAGGAAGAAGCTCTTCAAAGTTTTGCTTTCGCGAAAGCGCAATTGCACTTATTAATTTAAAACCTACACCACAACCGCATAACTCATCATAAGGATACGAGCAATCTTCTCTTTTTGGGTCTAAAATAGCAACCGCATCTGGCAGCTGATCACCGGGTCTGTGGTGATCACAAATAATAAAGTCGATTCCTTTTTCTTTTGCATAAGCCACTTTCTCAATCGCTTTCACACCACAATCTAGTGCGATAATGAGTGTCATATCATTATCTGCAGCAAAGTCTATTCCCATATAAGAAACACCATAACCCTCTGCATAGCGATCTGGAATATAGGTTGCCACCTGCGGATGAATGGTATCGAGATAAGAACTCATTAAGGCAACACTCGTGGTACCATCTACATCATAATCACCAAAGACTAGGATGTTTTCGCCTTGAGCTATTGCCTGCTCGATACGAGCTACAGCTTTATCCATATCTTTCATCAGGAATGGATCGTGCAAAGCATCTAGCGAGGGTCTAAAAAAGTTTTTTGCTTTCTCAAACGTGTCAATATCTCGCTGTATAAGGAGTGTTGCAATAGGAGCTTCTACTCCCAGCTCTTGTGCTAGTTTTGCTACTTTTTGTGCTTCTGGTTTTGGTTTTAAAGTCCAGCGCATTAATCAAGGTTAATTTTGAGCATCCATGCTTCTTTTAAGTCGGGCATTGTTCTTACTTCTTCTAATTTTTCATAAAGAGCAGAAGCATTCATTCCAGCATCTACAAACACATAAAAGTAGTTGTTATCTGGACGAAAAAACATTTGAGGTTCGAGACCTTTATCAGTAAGAACACTCATCCAGTTTTCTGCATTTGTAGCATTTGAAAATACGTTAGTTACTATATAGTATCCCGCTCCAATATTTTCAACCTTAAGCGATGGCTTTTCCAGTAGCGAAGCAAGCTCTTTATTTACAACTTCTGGGGCAACATATATTGGCTTAGGATCCTCTGGAGCTGGTGGCGCTGCAATAGCAACTTGCTGATTTGTAATCACCTTCTTGGGTGGTTGCGCTGTTACCAATTGCTCACTAGAAGTAACATTGGCAACAATGTTATTTTTTTCTTTGTAAAAACGTTCACTTATAGTTGTTTGAAATGCAGTAAAGAATAAGAAAAACCGATCTGATCTTGTCTTAAATCTCATTTTTACTCCCCCTGTACTATTGGCTATAATTGTGTTCTGAGCTGTAGGGATTTTAATTTTCGCAAGGTCAAAACCTAGTGTGTTTAAACTATTAGGAATTCTATTTGTGGCTCTCTTGTCATTAATAGTTATCGTGCTATTAAAGAAATTACTTGATGCTCTCACACTATTGTCTAACGTTACAAAAACCTTCGTCTTAGGGTCAAAAATGCCAATCTCATCACGACCTAAAGTCCCATCACCTTCTAAAGCGCCTATGGTAATCGCTGTTGCTAACTCTCCCTTTTCTGAAGATTGAAAGTTACCAAAGTCGACTTCGACGGCTTTTTTATTTACAAATTCAAATCCGTGAAAGGTAGTCACATATTGTAATGGTTCTGTCTCATCTTCATAAACGACATAGAGTAACCACCCAGCAGAACTTCCTCCTATTATCTCCCCTTGGGTTGCACTTACATTTGCTACAGTCACTTGACCATTAATAGCACCTTGTACTAATGACGTAACGTCTGCCATACAAGCATAAGGCGCTCGAGAGCTTACAGAATTATGTGTCGCATCCTCGCCATCATAAATGAGTGAGCCTTGGATATTCTCATACGTTCCACCCGGTAATTTTAATTTTACGGCTCTTATATCGTGAGCACGATCGTCTAGTTTTTTATGGTAAACCTGGCCATCTTTGAGACGTTTACCACTACGCTCACCATGATAAGTTCCCGACCAATACAATCCAGCATACACAACCTTTACTCCTTCTTTCAACGATAAGTGGGCGCTGCTTGAACTCCATGTGCTTTGATCATTATCAATGTCCACATAGCGCATTTTGAACTCATCATTTATTTTTTCGAGATCATTAAATGGTTTTTCTGAGTCTTTGCTAAGTATATTATTACCCACCACGGCAGTGTTGCCGCGTATGTAAAATTCCTTATCTCTAGTAAAAGTTTTTGAATCCTGAGCAGTTGCTAGTAAAGGAAGTATACAAAGGAAACTCAATAGTTTTTTCATTGTTCTAGTTTTCGCTCCCTTCATTTAATTCAGAAAGTGCGTGATAGTGTACGCCTATTTTCAAATCGGCAAATTTTCTAAACATTTCCATAACCCCACAGTATTGCTCTTCAGAGAGTGTTACTGCTTTTTGGATTTTTTCTTCATTTAAGTCATCACCATAAAAGTGATAATCTAGCCATACGGTGTGATATGTTTTAGGGTGCTCTTCTGTGAGTTCTCCTTTTACGACCATTTTAAATTTAGGTACATCTACCCTCATCTTGTTGAGTACAAATACCACATCAAGACCAGTACATCCCGCAAGACCAGAAAGCATCATTGCCTTAGGACCCATCCCGTCGTTATTACCTCCATTTTCTGGAGAAGTATCTATGAGTACTTTATAACCCGTAGGGCTATCTGTCTCAAATTGCATTCCTTGTTTATAGATTGTAGTTACTGTATGTCCAGCCATTTTATGTGTTTGTTTTGCTTGAAATATGAAGGTACAAAATTGGTAGATAAAATGCCTATATTGCTTTCGCGAAAGCGTAAATAAGAACATTAATTTAAAATATATACGATGCCATTAGTAACACCACTCTCTGCCGAACACGACGAAACAACCAAAGAACTTGCCCTATTTTTTAATGAGACACTAGGCTTTTGTCCCAACTCGGTACTTACAATGCAGCGTCGTCCTGATATCTCACGCGCATTTATAAATCTTAACAAAGCTGTGATGGCAAACCAAGGCCGAGTGACTTCTGCCTTAAAACGTATGATTGCTTGGGTATCTAGTAATGCTACTGGATGTCGTTATTGCCAGGCGCACGCTATACGTGCAGCAGAGCGTTATGGAGCAGAGCAAGAGCAACTAGATAACATCTGGGAGTATCGCACACACGATGCCTTTTCTGATGCTGAGCGTGCTGCGCTTGATTTCTCACTAGCAGCAAGCCAAGTACCAAATGCCGTAGATGCAAAAATCAAGGAAGAATTATACAAATACTGGGATGAAGGTGAGATTGTAGAAATGCTGGGAGTGATTTCACTATTTGGATACCTCAACCGCTGGAACGACTCGATGGGAACTACCCTAGAGGAAGATGCCATAGATTCTGGAAATCAATACCTCGGAAAGCACGGTTTTGAAGTTGGGAAACACATGTAAGTTTATATTTAAAAGAATGAAAAATATATTTATGACAAAGAATATTGTAATGTTTTTTATAGGTTGCTCTATTACTGCGTTATCCTACGGTCAAAAAATAATTAGCTATAAATTAAAAGCTGGAGCAAACTACTCTAAGTATTCATCTAGTAAACTCCAATCTGTAAAGAGTGATTTTTTAGTATTTGATTATGTACTTGGAGGTTATTTTGGAGGAGGAGTTAGTGTGCCTCTTTCTAATAAGGTTGAACTCTCCTCAGGTTTGCTGTTATCATTCTGGGGAACTAAAGTGGATATAAATTATAGTAACCAAAATATTTTTGACTCTAACGACAACAATTTTAGAGAGGATGTTAATGGTTCTGTTTTAGGTGAAACTAGTATACTTATACCCTTTTTCATAGAGTATAACATCTGGCATAAACTAAGTTTAGGTTTTGGACCTCAGGTTAATTACCTCCTATCTACAAAAGATGATAATGATGGAGACACTAATGAAGGCCCTATAGTTTTTATAGACGAAGAACCATTTGGCGTTGATTTAATAATACAAAGTAGTTATGATTTGTCTTCCAAAATAGAAATTGAAGGAGGCTATTACTTTGGTTTAAATCATCGAGATGGAATCAAGGCTTCAGTGTTTCAACTGGGGCTTGCTTATAAACTTTAGTTATTAATAAATTTCAAAGAAGCGCCTCAAGATGTTATCATCTTGAGGCGCTTCTTTATTGCCTAAAAATCTCGTAAATTCGCGCACAACATTTAAAGACTACAAAATGAGCGCTAAGTTCACTGAATATAAAGGATTAGACCTTCCTAACATCGCTAGCGAGGTACTTGCCTACTGGAAAGAAAATGACGTTTTTGAGAAGTCGGTTACTTCTCGAGAAGGAGCAAAACCGTATGTGTTTTTTGAAGGACCACCTTCGGCAAATGGACTACCGGGTGTACACCACGTACTAGCACGTGCGATTAAAGATATTTTTCCTCGTTACAAAACGATGAAAGGCTTTCAAGTTAAGCGTAAAGCGGGATGGGATACGCACGGACTTCCTGTAGAACTTGGTGTTGAAAAAGAACTTGGTATTACCAAAGAAGATATCGGCACAAAAATCACTGTAGAAGAGTATAACGAAGCTTGTAAAAAAGCCGTGATGCGCTACACAGATATCTGGAACGACCTTACCGAAAAAATGGGCTACTGGGTAGATATGGAAGATCCATACATCACCTACAAGGCTAAGTATATGGAAACCGTATGGTGGCTACTTAAGCAAATCTATAACAAAGATTTACTGTACAAAGGGTACACCATCCAGCCGTATTCTCCTAAGGCGGGAACGGGATTAAGCTCTCACGAACTTAACCAGCCTGGCTGTTACCGCGATGTCACAGATACTACGGTGGTTGCACAATTTAAAATCACAGATCAAGGTGAAAACCCACTTGCAAAAGAACTTGCAGACGGGAATACTTACTTTATCGCCTGGACGACGACTCCTTGGACACTACCTTCAAACACGGCACTTACCGTAGGGAAGAAGATAGATTATGTACTCGTTGAGACATTTAACCAGTACACATTTGAGCCAGTAAAAGTTATCCTTGCTAAGAATTTAATCTCTAAGCAGTTTGATAAGAAATTTGTTTCCGCTTCCGCGAAAGAAGAACTGGACGCATATAATGCTGGAGATAAAAAAATACCATACTACGTAGCTAGAGAATTTAAAGGAGCAGACCTTCTTGAACTTCGCTACGAGCAACTATTTGACTTTGTACAGCCTAATGATAATCCTCAAGATGCTTTCCGCGTAATTGCGGGAGACTTTGTAACTACAGAAGATGGAACAGGTATCGTACACACAGCACCTACTTTTGGTGCAGATGATGCTTTGGTTGCAAAACTAGCTTCACCAGAAATTCCGCCACTTCTTATTAAAAATGAAGATGGTAATCTTGTGCCGCTTGTGGATCTTCAGGGTAAATTTCGCCCTGAGCTCAAAGAGTTTGGAAACAAGTACATCAAGAATGAATATTATGCAGATGGTGAGGCTCCAGAACGTTCTATGGACGTGGAACTTGCGATACGCTTAAAAGAAGAAAACAAAGCCTTTAAGGTTGAGAAGTACGTGCACAGTTACCCACATTGCTGGCGTACAGATAAGCCGGTACTTTACTACCCGCTCGATTCTTGGTTTATAAAAGTGACCGATTTTAAAGATCGTATGCACGAGCTTAACCTTGGCGTAAACTGGAAACCTAAGTCTACAGGTGAAGGACGTTTTGGAAACTGGCTTGCAAATGCAAACGACTGGAATTTATCACGTAGCCGTTTCTGGGGAATACCGCTTCCTATATGGCGTACCGAAGATGGAAAAGAAGAAATACTCATAGGATCTATAGCCGAACTTAAAGCCGAAATCCAAAAAGCACTTGATAAAGGTGTGATGGATGCAGATCCTTTTGAAGGATTTAAAGTGGGCGATATGAGTGAGGAAAATTACGAGCTTGTAGATCTCCATAAAAACATTGTAGATAAAATTACGCTAGTCTCAGACAGCGGGCAGCCTATGACACGTGAGGCAGACCTTATAGATGTATGGTTTGACTCTGGATCTATGCCGTATGCACAATGGCACTACCCTTTTGAAAATAAAGAACTCGTAGAAGACACTTGGCGTAAAGCAGATTTTATAGCCGAAGGTGTAGACCAAACTCGTGGATGGTTTTACACACTACACGCGATTGCAACGATGATCTTTGACGATGTAGCATATAAAAATGTAGTTTCTAACGGACTTGTACTTGACAAGAATGGGCAGAAGATGTCTAAGCGTCTTGGTAATGCAACAGATCCTTTTGAGACCCTAGAAAAATACGGGCCAGATGCAACGCGCTGGTATATGATTTCTAACGCAAACCCTTGGGATAACCTCAAGTTTGATTTGGAAGGAATAGAAGAAGTAAAACGTAAGTTCTTTGGAACACTTTACAACACGTATAACTTCTTTGCGCTGTATGCAAATCTTGATAATTTCGCTTTCGCGGAAGCGGAAATAGAGCTTTCTCAACGTCCAGAAATAGACAGATGGATACTATCAGAACTACACAGTCTTATAGCAGAAGTAGATAAGTTTTATGCCGAATATGAGCCTACCAAAGCAACAAGGGCGATAGACACTTTTGTACAAGAAAACCTGTCTAACTGGTTTGTACGATTAAGTAGAAGACGTTTCTGGAAAGGTGAATATGCTACCGATAAAATATCTGCATACCAAACATTATACACTTGTCTTGAGACGGTAGCAAAGCTTAGTGCTCCCGTAGCACCATTCTTTATGGAAAAACTCTATAAAGACCTCAACGCTGCTACTGGAAAAGAAGATTTTGAGAGCATACACCTCGCAGAATTCCCTGTGAGCGATGCCGCTTATATAGACACTGCGCTTGAGCACAAAATGCAAAAGGCACAGATAGTAAGTTCACTAACACTCTCATTAAGAGCAAAAGAGAAGATAAAAGTACGCCAACCTTTACAGCGTATTATGATCCCTGTGCTTAATGAAAATGACAAAAATGAGATCCTAGCCGTAGCAGATTTGATTAAATCTGAGGTAAACGTCAAGGAGATTGAGCTCATTTCTGACGATTCTGGGATCTTAGTGAAGCAAATCAAGCCTAATTTTAAGGTATTAGGACCTCGTTTTGGAAAAGATATGAAGCTGGTTGCCAGCAAGATAAATTCTTTACAAGCTGAGGATATCGCAAAAATTGAGCAAGATGGAGAATTAACCGTTGAAATTAATGGGGAAAATACTATTTTGCAAGCCGGCGACGTTGAGATAACATCGCAAGATATTGAAGGCTGGCTAGTTGCGAGTAATTCTGGAGTGACCGTGGCGTTAGACGTTACTATAAGTGATGAGCTTAAAAAAGAAGGTGTGGCACGAGAATTGGTTAACCGTATACAGAACCTGCGTAAGGACTCTGGATTTGAAGTGACAGATCGCATACACATACAGTTACAAGATGAGCCGGCAATTGCTCAAACGGTAGCTGCAAATGCAGACTATATTAAAGCAGAAACACTAGCAGATACTCTAGAAATTGTACCTACACTAAGTGAAGGGCTAGAGATTGCTTTTGATGACATAACAACATTTTTAACCATTTCAAAACACTAGTAATGGCAAACGACACACAAGAAAGATTTGGCGATGCACAGCTCGCTGAGTTTAGAGAATTAATAGAAAAGAAGATTGAGAAAGCACAACACGATCTCGAGCTTATCAAAAGTGCCTATCTCAATGATGGAGATAATGGTACAGATGACACCTCTCCACAATTTAAATCTTTTGAAGAAGGTAGCGCCACGATGAGTAAAGAGGCAAACAGTGCGCTTGCCATACGTCAAGAGAAGTTTATACGCGATCTTAAAAATGCGATTACTCGTATTAATAACAAAACGTACGGTATATGCCGTGTGACTGGAAAACTTATCAATCCAGAACGTTTAAAGTTAGTACCACACGCGACATTAAGTATTGAGGCTAAGAATATGCAGTCATAATCGTTGTTATATATCAAATAAATAAAAGCGTTCTTATGAGCGCTTTTTTTATAACCCCTCTTTAGTTTTTTGAGTTTACGTTTATCCATATTGTTTATGCTAGTCACGATGAGTTTATATGCTCAAAAACGACTTACGCAAACCTATGATGCAACGGTCGTAAAAGAGTTATATATAAACAGTAATGAGATTTTTGAGATTAAAATTTCTACAGCAGAGACTAGCGCTATCTCTGTTGCTACTATTATAGATGGGGAGACTTTTGCAAGTACATTACTTAATACTACTATAAACGATGGCGTACTTAAAATCACTACAGGAAAGACTCCAGATTACATTCCTTTTAATGATAAGCTCGCTGCCCATAAGGTGCTAGCTATTGAGCTTGAGATTATAATTCCAAAAGGGTTAGATGTTTCTATTTACTCAACTTTGGCAAGTGTAGATACTTATGGTAAGCTTGGCCAAGTACGCATAGATCTAGGTCGAGGACATTTTAAGGGGGAAGAATTCCGCTTTCGCGAAAGCGCAAAAATAAACACCATATCTGGAAGTATCCATCTAGATATTGATAAAGCAAATGTTACTGCACAATCCCGCAACGGTAATGTCGTTATATCGCCAGAAGTCACCCTAGGATCACCTCTTTCATTAGAAAGTATACATGGTGATATCACGATAGTAAAATCGTTGTGAATACCCTATTTTTGTCACGTTTTAAAACTATATTATGTCTTTAAAAAAAGTTGCTCTTATTGTGTTCTTGATACTCCTAGTAGATCAAGTACTCAAGGTATATATTAAAACTAATTTTTACCTACGTGAGAGTATACAGGTTTTTGGTCTAGACTGGTTTCAGATTTTCTTTGTAGAAAATCAAGGAGCTGCTTGGGGCGTAGAACTACCAGGTAAATATGGTAAAATCACGCTCTCACTCTTTAGACTTATTATAGCCCCAGTGATAGGGTATTACTTATATAAGTCTGTAAAAAACAATGCGCCAAAACTGCTGGTTATCGCACTATCACTAGTCTTTGCTGGTGCAGTAGGTAATATTATAGATTCTCTTATTTACGGATCTATTTTTAGCGCGAGCTATCCTGATCAGATTGCGACATTTATGCCAGAAGGTGGTGGGTATGCAGACCCTCTCTTTGGAAAAGTGGTAGATATGCTCTACTTCCCTTTTATACAAGATGCAATGTGGCCAGAATGGGTTCCTTTTTTAGGAGGTAAAACGTTTACATTTTTTAATGCCATATTTAATATAGCCGATATGGCGATAAGCACTGGAGTAGGAATACTGCTTGTATTTAATAAAAGAGTATTTCCTCAGGACGAGAAAGATGATAAGGTTGTAGCTTAAGCAACTTTCTTTTTAAAGACTGCTGCTAGGTCGTCCAGACCAATGGGCTTTACTAGGAAGTCTTTTACGAGATTAAATTCTTGTGACCTTTTTATATCAACAGGATTTATAGAGGAGCTTACAATATATAGCGTGCTATTTTTAAGTGCTGGAAAATTGTACTTACTAAGCTCTTCTAGAAACTTCCAGCCATCCATTACTGGCATGTTGAGATCCAGCAGGATAATTTGCGGGATTGCCTGTGCCTTTTTGTGTAAAAATGTTTTGACAAAGTAGTCAAGAGCTTCTTCACCATTTCTAAAAATTATCAGGTTTTTGGCAAGCTTACGTATGTCTATCACCTTTGTGATTAAACTTACGTACATCTCATCATCGTCAATTATACATGCTATTTCTATTGGATATTCATTCATTATCTAAGGTGAGCTCGTTTATTCTAATGTTACTATAAATTTTGAGCCTTTATCTACTTTACTTTCCACTTTTATTTCTCCACCCATTGCCTCAACTTCATTGCGAGTCAGAAACAAGCCTAGACCTAAGGCATCATCATTACCGTGAAAAGTTTTATAGATTTTAAAAAGCTCTTCTCCATGCTTCTTTAAATCTATTCCTAATCCATTATCTTTTACCATAAGGTGTACTTTTCCTTTTTCTTCATAGGTATATAAAGAGATTTCTGGATCACGATCTGGATGCTTATAACGTATTGCGTTTGTAATTAGATTTTGTAAAATACTTTCTAGATATGCTTCGATGTATGAGATTTCCTCTATTTCTGAAAAATCTGTGTACATCATAACCTTGTTTTCTCTAATTGTTTGCGATAACCCAGCAACGACGCGATTATAAACATCTTGAATTACCACCGTCTCTCGTGATGTACTTGCAACATTATGCACACTTACTATCTTATTGAGATGTCTTAAGGTTACATCTAAACTCTTTCCAATTTTAGTAAAATTATCAAGTAGCTCATTTTGGTCTGCACTTAGATTTGAGCTATCAAATAGCGCTGCAGACATTTGTAAATTTCCAACTTGAGACCTTAAATTATGAGAAATAATATGGGCAAAGTCGTACAACCTCGAGTTGTGACCTTGTATTAATCTAAAAGACTGTTCTAACTGTTCTTCACGGATCTTCTCCTCATGAATATTTTGAAAAACTCCTCGTATACCTATAATCTCCCGTTCATTATCCCTAAGAGGGCGTCCGATCGCTTTTGCCCAAAATATTTCTCCATCATAGGTTCTCATCTTTATATGAGTAGAAAAAGGTTTGCCTTGTGCACAATCAAAAAAGAGTGCTGTGGCTTTGTCCATATGCTCCTCTGCATAAAAATTGAAACCAGTATTTAACGTAGGCTTGAAGTCTATAGGTACATTGAGTATCTTTCTTGCTTGTTCATCAAAGAAGCTCTTTTTATTCTCAAAATCGACACTCCAGCCTCCTGCTCCTGTAAGCTCGGAGATTTGTTTGTAGTAGAAATTATCCATCGAGAAATAATCATAACTGCTTGTAGCATTTTTTTCTACGGCACCGTTACTTTTCTTCTTTAAATATAATCTAGATAAATTCATCACTATGAGTTATATAGTGTTGAATATACCATAATATTCATAATTTTTTAAAAACTAAATATTTTTTTCGGTGAAATACAGTGATTTATGCCGACATCTTGTGAGTTTTTATCGATTAAGTGCTCTTCCGGCTCAAAATAGCTAAGACCTATTTTTATAACATCTGGTTTGCATTGAGCGAGAAAACGGTCATAAAAACCCTTACCATAGCCTATACGATTGCCCTGCTTATCATAAGCAAGAAGTGGGATAAATACAACATCAAGTTTAGATGCAGGTATCTCAATCCCGTCTTCGGGTTCTGGTATTCCATACTCGTTAACTACTATTTTAGTACTGTCTGTGAGCAAATAGTGAGACAAGGTATTTTCCTCAAAATTTGACTTTGAGATTATAATATTCTTGTCTTTTCCTCCTAAAATGGAGAGTACGTACTGAGTGTCTATTTCGCGTAAGCGGTCTATTGGTAGGAAAATATGATAGTAATTATGGTTCCAGATGTCCATAGAGAGCGCTTGATTTGCGATTTCTAAGCTCTTCTCATCGCGCTCATCTTGTGTGAGCGCCGCTCTTAAGTCTTTATATTTTTTTCTAAGCTCCTGTTTGGTCATCGTTAGGCGTGCGGTCTATAGATATATTAAAAATTGCATCTCCTTGATAGACTAGTGATGCCTCGTTTACATTAATCACATAGCCATCGTTTTTTGCCTTTACTACATGACGAAACTTACCGTAAGGATCTGTGATGGTGGCTATATGCTGCCCTACAGATACGTGCTCACCACAACTCACCTTAATGTGTAATAATCCAGAAAATTGCGCTCTAAGCCATTTTCTAGTATCTATAGATATAGATTTTTCTGGAGACTCCGGCACTTCAAAATTAGCACCCAGCATTTCTAAGTACTTTAATATTCTCATGGTTCCTAAAACACCTAATCGTGCGATTTCTTTGTCGCTTACTTTAGACTTCCCGCCTTCAAAAAGTATAACTGGTTTTCCCATTCTTGCACAGGTGGCTCTGTATGATTTTGGTATCATTTTAGAATGAAGTGTAAAAGGTGCATCAAAAATAGCTGCATACTTTAATGATAACTCATCTGAGGGTTCTATACGCACTTGAGCGACATTAAATCTAGATGCTCCACCAGTGTGAAAATCTAAACAAATGTCTGCTACGGGCAATATCTTTTTTACAAACTGATATGCAAATCTGCTCGCTAGTGATCCTCTGGGATTTCCTGGAAATACTCGGTTAAGATCTCTTCCATCTGGAAAAGTGCGTTTCATATCTAAAAACCCAAAGATATTTACCACCGGCACACAGATGATGGTTCCTTTCTTAGGTTTATTTATTTTTCTTGCAATAAGCTGCCGTACAATTTCCACTCCATTAATTTCATCTCCATGAATTCCCGAAGTAATTAAAATTACTGGTCCAGGTTTTTTTGCTCGCTCTATGATGATAGGAACCTCTACAGAATTTGCCGTGTAAAGCTTTGCAATATTAAAGTTTATGGTAGTACTCTCACCAGGCAATACTTGTTTACCTAGTAATGTGAGGATATTGTTTTCGTCTATTTCTGGCACAACTTCTTATATATTACGTTCAATATAGCGAATGATAGTTTTGGCAATATCTTTTCCAGTAGCCTTTTCGATCCCCTCTAATCCTGGTGATGAGTTTACTTCTAGTATAAGTGGACCGCGCTCACTTTGTAACATATCTACACCTGCTACACCTAGGCCCATGGCTTTTGCCGCTTTTATAGCCGCGTTTTCCTCTTCGTCTGTAAGTGTTATAATCTCTGCGGTACCGCCTCTATGTAAGTTAGAACGGAACTCTCCTTCTTTACCTTGACGCTTCATAGCCCCTACAATCTGACCATCTACTACAAAGGCTCTAATGTCTGCCCCCTTAGCTTCTTTGATATATTCTTGTACAATTACACGAGCTTCTAGTCCATTAAAAGCCTCGATGACAGACTCGGCTGCATTTTTAGTTTCGGCTAGTACTACTCCAAGACCCTGCGTACCTTCAAGGAGTTTTATAATAAGTGGCGCGCCACCCACATGAGCAATCATCTCCTCCACATCTCGAGAGTAATTTGTAAATATAGTCTTAGGCAGGCCTAGTTTTGACCTAGATAAAATCTGTAGACTACGCAGTTTATCTCTACTTCTCACAAGTGCTTGAGAGGTAGTTGTGGTAAAAGCATCCATCATCTCAAACTGTCTTACTACAGCTGTACCATAAAAAGTAATAGAAGCGCCTATACGCGGTATAATCGCATCTGCTGTTTCTAGCGTACGGCCTTTATAAAAAACAGTAGGCTTTTTCTTTTCTATGATAAGATCACATTTAAGAGGATCAATCACCTCAACGCTATGCCCTCGCTTTAAACCTACTTCTACAAGTCTGGCTGTGCTGTATAACTGTGGATTACGAGATAATATCTTTAGATTCATTGTTTTTTAGATTGTAGGATACGTTTGTAAACTCAGTATCCACGATGAATTTTTTTGTTAGAAACTTCCTTCCTATCAGAACAGGAAATCTCATGTCTTCTCTTGATGAGAGGGTTAATGATATCTTATATGTTTTATTAAAGATAGTAATACTACTTTGAACTTGATATCTGTATTGCGTTTCTCCATTACTACTACGCACAACAGCAATATCATAATCCTCAAAAATCATTTCCTGACCGTTATAGAGTGGGTGCTGTTTATCAAAAAATGTGCAGACTAGTATATTGTCCTTTTCAACGATACTGTGACAATGTATTGAAGAGGTGTAAGCACCCGTATCGATTTTGATGTCGATATCATAAAATCCTAAAGCAGGAAAATCTGCTTTGTCGGTGCGGCCTATAGTGCGTTTGGGCATAGGATAGCAAGGTATAAAATATGTACTTCCATTATTAAGATTTTAACGCGATTTTTTATGCTTTCGCGAAAGCGTAATAGGCCTCATATATTATCTTTGAGTATGCCTGCTGCTCCAATAGAACTTCAACTCAAAACACTTCCTACAAGTCCGGGAATATATCAATACTACGATAAAAACGGAAAGTTGCTTTATGTAGGAAAGGCAAAGAACTTAAAAAAACGAGTACTTTCCTATTTTAATAAAACGCTAGATAACGGTCGCATAAGGACGATGGTCAAAAAGATTTACGAGATGAAGCATATCGTGGTCGAGACCGAGACAGACGCGCTTCTCCTTGAAAATAGCCTTATAAAAGAATACCAGCCACGCTATAACGTACTACTTAAGGATGATAAAAGTTACCCGTGGATTTGTATAAAAAATGAACGCTTCCCTCGGATTTTCCCTACTCGAAGACTCATTAAAGATGGTAGTGAGTACTACGGTCCATACACGAGTATGAAAACCGTGCGCACGCTACTAGACTTAATCAAAAGTTTATACAAGCTGCGCACTTGCAATTATGATCTCTCTAAAGATAAAATAGATGCAGGGAAGTATAAAGTATGCCTTGAATATCATCTAGGTAATTGCGAAGGCCCATGTGAAGACAAACAATCAGAAAAAGAATACCACGAGCACATAGAACACATACGGCAGATTGTAAAAGGAGACTTTAAAGACTCTCTAGCTCGCTTTCGCGAAAAAATGAAGGAGCATGCCGCTGCCATGGAGTTTGAAGAGGCACAACTCATTAAAGAAAAACTTGACATACTCGAGGGATATCAATCTAAAAGTACCGTAGTAAACCCTAAGATAAGCGATGTAGATGTGTTCTCTATAATAAGTGACGAGGGATATGGATATGTAAACTTCTTACAGATATCGCACGGAGCTATTATTAAATCACACACACTAGAGCTCAAAAAACAACTGGACGAAACAGATAAAGAATTACTAGAGCTTGGTATAATTGAGATCCAGCAACGTTTTGACCATAACTCAAAGGAGATTTACGTTCCCTTTGATGTGGAACTAGGTAATCAATATAAAATCACGGTGCCTAAACTGGGTGACAAAAAGCGCATACTAGAACTCTCTGAACGTAATGCTAAGTATTACAGGATGGAGCGTTTTAAACAAACTAAAATTGTAGATCCAGATCGCCACACTAACCGTATAATGGCACAAATGAAGGTAGATTTACGACTAAGTGAGGAGCCTAGACATATAGAATGTTTTGACAATTCAAACATTCAAGGCTCAAATCCCGTAGCTGCTTGTGTTGTTTTTAAAAATGGTAAGGCTAGTAAAAGTGATTATCGTAAATTTAATATCAAGACAGTAGAAGGTCCAGATGATTTTGCGAGTATGGAAGAGGTTGTTTACAGACGCTATAAGCGACTCCTAGCCGAAGACCAGCCACTGCCACAACTTATAATTGTAGATGGAGGTAAAGGACAATTATCTAGTGGTGTAAAAGCACTAGATGATCTAGGCTTACGTGGTAAAATAGCAATCATAGGGATTGCAAAACGTCTAGAAGAATTATTTTATCCCGGTGATAGTATTCCATTATATCTCGACAAAAAGAGCGAGACTCTCAAAATCATACAGCAGTTACGTAACGAGGCGCACCGCTTTGGTATTACCTTTCACCGTAATCAACGTAGTAATGCCGCTCTAGGAACAGAACTTGACGCTATACGTGGTATAGGTGAAAAAACAATTGTAGATTTATTAAAGCATTACCGCTCAGTCTCAAAAGTTAAAGTAGCAAGTAAAAAAAGTCTCACAGAGATAATAGGACCCTCAAAAGCAGCTATCATATATAATCATTACCACGTAAAAGAATGAAATACCTCCTACTAATTACAACTTTCATGTTAAGCCTCTCTGTGTTTGCGCAAGAAGCACAACAGGAGGATATAAAAGTAGGTCTGGTTTTAAGTGGTGGAGGTGCAAAAGGTTTTGCACACATAGGTGCACTCAAAGTTATTGAGGAAGCTGGTGTACGCATAGATTATATAGCTGGTACAAGCATGGGAGCCATTGTGGGAGGGTTATATGCCTCTGGATACACCGCAACAGAGCTTGATTCTATTTTTACCTCTGTAAATTTTGACAATATTATTCAAGATAATTTACCTCGTAAGGCAAAGACCTCTTATGAGCGTGAAGACGCAGAGCGTTATGTGATTTCATTACCGTTTGACCACCTTAAATTATCACTACCTAGCTCTTTAAGTAAAGGGCAAAACACCTATAACCTACTCGCCAAAAATCTCGATCATATTTCGAATATTAGTGATTTTAGTAAGCTACCCATTCCTTTTTTCTGCATTGCAACAGACGTAGAAAAGGGAGAGCAAGTTATTCTAGACAAAGGATATTTACCAGAAGCACTAGGAGCCAGTGGTGCGCTACCATCACTTTTTAGTCCCGTGCTCATAAACGGAAAGCTTCTTATAGACGGAGGCGTTACAAACAACTACCCTGTAGAAGAATTACGCGCAAAAGGGATGGATATCATTATTGGTGTAGATGTACAAGATACACTACGTGGTAGATCTAACCTTAAAACAGCATCTGAGGTACTACTGCAGATCAACAATTATCGCACTGCCAAAGCGATGGAGGAAAAACGTAAACAGACAGACATTTACATTAGACCTTCTATTGATGCCTATTCTGTTGTTTCTTTTAATGAAGGTAAAATCATTATGGGAACAGGAAATACCAAAGCAAGGGAACAGTATGATGTTCTTAAGAAAGTTGCGATGAGGCAAAAACCGCTTTCGCGAAAGCGTATAAAACCCACACCACAAGATTCATTACAAATTGCCGCTGTGAGTATTACGGGTAATGAGCAATATACTAGAGCTTACATTCTAGGAAAATTAAAGCTCACTCCTCCAGTTACAGTATCTTATGAAGATTTTTACAATGGTATTAACAACCTCACAGCAACCGAAAACTTTAATAGAATAGGGCATAGACTCCAGAAAGTAAATGATGAATTTGTACTTCACGTTGAGCTAAAAGAATCAAGCAGCACACAGTCACTACGCCTTGCCCTGCATTATGACGACCTTTTCCGTACGGCAGCTCTTATTAATTTTACAAAAAAAAGAGTGCTTTTTAAAAATGATATTGCCTCTCTAGATTTTATTGTAGGAGATAATATAAGATATGACTTTGATTATTATATAGACAAAGGTTTTTACTGGAGTGTAGGTGTAAACTCTTCTTACACCTCTTTTGAGCAAGGTGTGAGCGCTCGTCTTATTGAAGATTTACGTGACATACCTCTTGATGGAATTAATAGAGTAAGTCTTAAATATCAAGATTTAACTAATAGAATTTACATACAGACATTACTAGCAAAGCAATTTACATTTGACATAGGTATACAGCACAAGTTTTTAGATATCGAAACAGAAACTGTCGTGTCTACTAATGAGGAAGAAACAGCGGTTATTTTTGAAAGAAGCAACCTTGGGGGATTGTACTCTCAATTAAAATATGATTCTTTAGATAATAAATACTTCCCTAACTCAGGAGTTCTTTTTGACGCAGATTTTGATTTATTTCTAGCCTCATCAGATTACAATAATGATTTTACAGAATTTGGGGTTGCAAATGCACGCATAAAGTATGCTGGAAGCATAGGTAATATATTTACAGCTACCGTTGAGGCCTCAGGTGGGTTTAAAGTAGGTGGGGCAGATAATAATTCTCTCGACTTTTTCTTAGGAGGTTATGGTGCAAAAAAGGTAAATAACCTTGTTCCTTTCTTAGGGCATGACTACTTAAGTATAGCTGGAGATGGTTATGTAAAAGCGCTTTTTGAGATTGACTTTGAAATTTTTCCAAAAAATCACCTTAACCTCTCGGCAAATTTTGCAAACGTAGGCTATGACATTTTTGACAATCCAGATAACTGGTTACCACCAGCTACATTTTCTGGTTATGCGCTTGGTTATGGTTCTGAAACGTTGCTTGGCCCTTTACGACTTAAATACACCTACAGTCCAGAAGTTAAACGTAGTGAGTGGTTTATAAGTCTTGGTTACGAGTTTTAAATTATTCTCAGACAATAATTGGATAGCGTGTACGTTGTTGCATTTTTATTGTTTTTTTAACTATTTCATTCTAATATTTGGCACATATCGTGGTTTCTACTGATAAATGTTTAATCTAAAATCATTCATCATGAAAATCAACACCATCATCCTCGCCGTAACTTGTGTAGCTGTCTCTTTGAGCTGTGACACTTCAAATGAAAATAAAAGTGACCAATCTACTCAAGAAACACTTGCAATTGCAACTCCAAATGTTCTCGCAACTCCAACTCACTTTTATGTGAATACGTCTTCTGGTTTATCATTAAGATCTGGAACAAATCTAACTTCAAAAAAAATTCTCACGCTTCCATATGGTGCACAAGTCACTCTTGTAAGTAAGCCAGAACACACAGTAATGACCGTAGATGGGATTACAGGTGAGATGGTTGAAATCAATTATCAAGGTGCAACAGGTTTTGCTTTTAATGGCTATTTAACATCGCTTGCTCCACCACAGTCCAATGAAGACCTACAAGCATACATAAACCGCATAAGCACTCCAGAACGTCCTATTAAAGTAATAAAGAAAGCCAATAAAAAGGGGAAAGACTATGGAATGACTACAACACTAGAACTTCCTGCTAAAAACTGGAGTGAAGCATATCAAATTTCTCAGCGTCTTTTTAATCTTCCTAAAGGATTACATCCTGACCTTTCAAATACAAAAGAAACAATCACTATCACAAATGGTAATAAAAGAGCTCGTACACAAACAGATGAGCTTACTATTAAGGTAACCCCAAAAGGTGAAGTAGAAAATATCACCTACTCTTACTCATTAAGAGATTATAAGCGCACTGTCGTGATCAAACAGTCTGATAATGCCTACTTGATTAGAGAAGAGGAAATATCCTCGTAAATCTCATTAAATATTAAAAAAGGGGAGCCAATGGCTCCCCTTTTTTAATATTTAGTACAGAAATTATACCTCAGAGACACGTAGTGTATTTACCATTCCTTTTTCAAGAAGTGGCATGGCAACTAAGTTGATAAGCATATCACCTTTAGCTACTAGCTCAGTATTTAAAGCCAGTTGTCTTATATCTTCTACCGTCTCATCTGTACTTACAAATTTGTCATAAAACAATGCTTTTACACCCCACAATAGATTAAGCTGTGTGAGTATACGCTTGTTTGATGTAAATACGAGAATATGGGATGATGGTCTCCAGGCAGAGATTTGGAATGCTGTATAACCACTATTTGTTAGAGTAGTAATTGCTTTTGCATCTATCTCATCTGCCATGTGGGCTGCGTGATAACATATCGCTTTAGTGATATATCGCTTAGTCTTAATATGTGGTGGAGCTTGCGGTACCTTTATAAGATCTGAGTCTTCTACATTGCGACATATAGAAGCCATTTTCTCAATCACCTGCACTGGGTATTGCCCCACAGAAGTTTCTCCAGATAGCATCACTGCATCTGCTCCATCCATAACAGAATTTGCGACATCATTTACCTCAGCACGAGTAGGTGTAAGGCTTGATATCATAGTCTCCATCATTTGTGTAGCAATGATTACTGGTATTCTTGCTCTTTTGGCGCGTAGTACTAATTGCTTTTGAACTAGTGGCACCTCATGTGCAGGAATTTCTACACCTAGATCTCCACGGGCCACCATTAAAGCGTCACAATAAGCTACAATCTTATCTATATTTTCTACAGCTTCTGGCTTCTCAATTTTTGCAATAATTGGTACTTTATGATCAGAATGCTTTTTAATTAACTCTTGTAATTGTTGCAAGTCTTCTGCATGTCTTACAAATGAAAGTGCCATCCAGTCTACCTTAAGCCCCAGTGCAAAAATGGCGTCTTTTACATCTTTTTTAGTAAGTGCAGGTAGTGAAATATCTGTATTAGGTAAGTTTACTCCTTTTTTAGAACGTAATGGTCCTCCTTGAATAACTTTTGCTTCTACCTCAGTTTTACCATCTGTCTTGAGAACCTCAAACATAAGTTTTCCATCATCAAGTAATATGCGCTCACCAGGCTTAACATCTTTAGGAAACTGCTTATAGTTCATATAAACACGCTCCTTTGTTCCTTCAAATTCACTTTCTGTAGAAAAGGTTATAATATCTCCAGGATTTACGATTACCTCTTCTTTCATTTTACCTACTCTAAGCTTTGGGCCCTGTAAATCTGCTAGTATAGACGTGTTGTACCCCGTCTCTTCGCTCAATTCACGTATCATGGCTACACGCTCCTTAACATCTTCATAGTCTGCATGTGAAAAGTTAATGCGGAATACATCTACTCCTGCATTCATCATGTCTAGCAATACTTGTCGCTTACTAGTTGCTGGCCCTAGGGTTGCAACTATCTTGGTTTTTTTTCTTTTCTGCATTATTCAAAAATTAAGTGTTCTTTATTTTTTAACGAGCTTACGTCTACTTCATAAGCGGTGACTATATGTGATATTTGATTGAGGATTTTAAGTGCTTTAGCTTTCGCGAAAGCGTTACCATCCTCAACAACTTTTATAAAATAATCTACTTGAGGCATCTCAGGAATAAAGTAGGTAGTCTTGAGTGTCTTTTCTGATTCAAAAAGACCTGCAACAGCTTTTGCTTCTACCTCTATCTTTGTTTTATTTGATAATACATAGTAATCTACGTACTGACGTTCGTCATTAAACTCAAAAAAAGGATAGCTTGCCTCTTCTTCTCGATTACCAATGATTAGATCTTCACGAGAACGAAATAGTCTTAGCCCAAGATTCTTATTGAGTAAATATGCCAAATAATATGGCTCCAATGAACCGTGAATAGCTATGAGCGTAAAGTCATAACCAATGGAGTCTTCCAAAAGAATTTTATACATTCCCATAACGTCTAAGCAAGTTAGAAAGATACAAAGAAGCATCCGAAGGAATACGTAAGAGGTATTAAAGTTACGTAAACGTTTTCGCTAGAAATTGTAAAATATTTATTTTAAAGGTAATGTGAAAGTCGCGAGTGTTCCCTTGCCGTCTTCACTTTCCACATGTAATTCTCCTTTATGAGCCTTGAGATACTCACTAGCAAGAACAAGGCCTAAACCTGATCCTTTCTCATTTCTAGTACCCACCCGACTTATGATTTGAGTGATATCAAAGAGACGTTGCTTATCAAATTCTGGAATCCCTATTCCATTATCCTCAATGCTAAAGACAAATTTATTTTCTAGCCTTGTAAGCTCAATGACTATGATGTCGTTATCATGAGAAAATTTAATCGCATTAGAGAGTAAATTTCTAATAATAGTTGCCACCATATTCTTATCCCCCACAACTTCTCCTTTAAAGCTAGATTCTAAACGTATGTTAAGACCTTTTGCTTCAAGAGCATGCTTTTGTATTTTAATTTGATCTTTTGTTAAAGACATAATATCTAATGCAACAGGAACAAATACAACTTGATCTGTTTGAAGTTTTGACCATTTCAGAAGGTTATCAAGTAGTGTAATGCTATTTCGGCTGGAATCCTCTAGGGAGTTTATTATAGCTGTGGTTTGATTATTGTTTTTATGTTCACCTTTTAAAACGTCTAAAAAATTTATAACAGAAGATAACGGTCCTCGAAGGTCGTGAGCTATGATTGAAAAAAACTTATTTTTTGTGCCTACTAATTCTGATAGTTGAACTTTTTGCGAAGCAATAATTTTGTTTTTACGCTCGTATAAGTAATACTGGCTTATTAGAAAAAACATAAATCCTAAGATGGCTAGATACCACAAACACGAAGTAACTCCGAGTGCTAGAAAGCCTTGCGATGGCTTCTTATAAGCAGTACTTAGTATAAATTCCTTATTGTAAAAAGGCACAACACTGGAGATATACTCTTTTTCATCTATATCAAAGTTCTTGAAATATTCTGGATCCTCATTTACGGAGTATATTTTTTGACCATTATGGGCTCTACTACGATCAAAATAATTGCCGTTGCTACTCTTAAACTTAAAGACAAAATCATCTTTGTTACTATGAACATATGCTTTATCTAATATAGGTGCAAACTCTGCAATACTCGTAATGTATCCTATAGAGTTCCCAAAGCTGTCCAAAACACCAAAACCTAATGGAAGTCCTACCCTACCTTCTAATAAGTTTGTAGGATCTGATGCATAAAAATCTGTCTTAAGCATTAAAGAATCCATTCTTAACATTCCTTCTTTTCCAATAATTTTACCAATAGAAGTACCCACTAATTGAGCGTTAGGCACTGGTTGCATAGTAAAATCAAAAATAAATATGTGGCTTGTATCAATATATGAAACACTAAAAGGGCGCTCCATGGTAAGTCCACCTAATTGCCGCTCTATAAATGAAGAAATGTCATCCTCAGTAAAGCTACCATTAGATATTTCAATATAGCTTTTAACTCCAGAAATTAGAGTTGCATAATTTTTAAGAGCTTCTTTAAATTCCTTTGCTGCTTCTGTATTTGCTCTTTCTAGATTAAGTGTGCGTGCAACTTCCTCTTGTTCTATAATGCGAGATGCTCCCCAATAGACAGCGATGGCCGTAATGAGTGCGAGAAATGTAAAAACGAGATAGTATCTCTTTGGAAATTTGACTGACATAAAGGTGGAGCCCTAAGACTCTAATCTTTAATCTTCTAGGGGAAAAAGATGATTAAAAAGCTAATGTAGTAAAATCAATTAAAAATCTCAGCTATTGAGTTTCAATTTCTCGTTGAAAAGCATAGAAAGTGCGTTTTGAAGCTATCTCTTCTGCCTTTTTCTTACTTGTGGCACGCGCTTTTGCAACAACGTTACCATCTATAAAAAGCTTTACTCCAAAATGCTTTACAGTGTCTTGACCAGTATCTTCAAAAGTTTCAAACTTAAAGGTGCGTTTTTCCTTTTGGCACCATTCTATCAATACACTCTTGTAACTAATAATACGCCCCTCAAGCTTCTCTATATCTACATAGGGCTCTATAACACGCTTAGCTATAAACTTCTCGCAATATTTATAACCCCGATCAAGATATATAGCTCCTACTAAAGCTTCAAAAAGATTACCGTGAATATTAACCCCAAAATTATCTAAGGGTATACTTGCTCTCACATACCTCACAAGATTGAGCTCTCTACCTAACTCGTTAAGATGCTTTCGGCTTACTACCTTAGATCTCATCTTTGTTAAATATCCTTCATTACCGCCTTGAACCGCATCAAAGAGGTGCGCTGCTATTACAGATCCCAGCATTGCGTCTCCTAGAAACTCTAATCGCTCATAATTGAGTGGATTACCATCTGCTTTTTTAAGACCTAGTGAGCGGTGTGTAAATGCTTTCTCATAGTACTTTATCTCCTTAGGTTTAAAGCCTATGATGGCATGCATTCGCATAAAAAAACTCCCGTTCTTTTCAGCACGAGAGTTAAATATTTTTTTAAATGCGCTCATCTATTAATTTAAGCGTCAAGTTTTTTAAATAGTACGCATGCATTGTGACCTCCAAAACCGAAAGTGTTACTCATTGCCACGTTTACTTCTCTCTTTTGCGCTTTATTAAGCGTTAAGTTAAAAGAGGGATCTATATTTTCATCTACTGTAGTATGATTGATTGTAGGAGGGACAAGGCTATGTTGCATCGCAAGGATAGCAGCAATAGACTCTACAGCTCCCGCAGCACCAAGAAGGTGTCCAGTCATAGACTTAGTAGAATTAATATTTATTTCTTTTGCGTGTTCACCAAAAACTTTTTTGATAGCCTTTAGCTCTGCTACATCTCCTAGAGGAGTTGACGTTCCATGCGTGTTGATGTGATCTACATCTTCTGGATTAAGTCCTGCATCACGTAAACAGTTAAGCATTACACGTTCTACACCTATACCGTCTGGGTGCGGTGCTGTCATGTGATGAGCATCACTAGACATTCCTCCACCTAGAACTTCTGCATAAATTTTGGCACCACGTGCCTTAGCGTGTTCATACTCTTCTAAGATAAGTGCACCACTTCCTTCTCCTAATACAAAACCATCTCTGGTTGCATCAAAGGGTCTTGAAGCAGTCTCTAGATCTTCATTTCTAGTAGATAATGCGTGCATCGCATTAAATCCACCCATACCAGCCTGCGTTACCGCAGCTTCACTTCCACCAGTAACGATAATATCACAATGGCCTAAACGTATATAGTTTAGAGCATCTATCATCGCATTTGCCGAAGAAGCACAAGCAGAAACCGTCGTATAGTTAGGTCCCATAAAGCCATGCTTGATAGAGATATTACCAGGAGCAATATCTGCAATCATCTTAGGTATAAAGAAAGGATTAAATCTAGGCGTGCCATCTCCAGCACCAAAGTTGAGGACTTCATTCTGGAATGTTTCCAGACCACCTATACCGGCTCCCCATATAACCCCAACCCTAAATTTATCAACAGAGTCAAGATCAATGCCCGCATCACTGATAGCTTCATCTGAAGCTACCAGTGCATACTGAGCAAATCTATCGAGCTTTCGAGCTTCTTTCCTATCAAAGAAGTCGAGAGCGTCAAAGTTTTTAAGTTCACAAGCAAACTTCGTTTTAAACTTTTCTGCATCAAAATAGGTGATGGGCGCGCACCCGCTTTTCCCTGTAGAAAGTCCTTCCCAGTAATCCTGAATATTATTTCCTATCGGGGTAAGTGCACCAAGTCCGGTAACTACTACTCGCTTTAACTCCATAAATAAAGACTTATTTTGCCTCTTCTATATAAGATACTGCTTGACCTACTGTCGCAATATTTTCTGCTTGATCGTCTGGAATCTGGATATCAAATTCTTTTTCAAACTCCATAATGAGTTCCACTGTGTCTAGTGAATCAGCGCCTAGGTCGTTTGTGAAGCTCGCTTCCGTTACAACTTCGTTTTCGTCTACTCCTAATTTGTCTACGATAATCGCTTTTACTCTTGATGCAATGTCTGACATAATTTTCTAATTTAAATTTTTATTTAAGTCGCAAAAATAACAAACTTTACCGTTAAACAAGTTTGCAACTCAAAAATGTGAAGGTAATTTACGGAAATATAAAATAAGTTCCTTTCCATAACCTTCAAATAGTTACTAATATTTCTTTATTTCGCACCCACAACAGCAACAAGAAAAATGAAACGAATTGTGATTTTTGCCTCGGGTAACGGTACAAATGCCCAGCGTATTATAGAGTTTTTCCAGGATCGTACGGATGCACAAGTTGTGCAAGTACTTAGTAACAACCCTCGTGCCAAAGTACTTCAAAGAGCTTCAGCCCTTGATGTTGCTGCGTTTAGTTTTAACAGAAAAGCGTTCTATAAAGGTGATGATATACTCCACCTTCTTAAGGCTACACAACCAGATGTCATCATTTTGGCAGGTTTTTTATGGCTATTTCCAGAAAAAATAATTTCGGCGTTTCCAGATAAGGTTATAAATATTCACCCAGCGTTGCTCCCAGATTTTGGAGGAAAAGGCATGTATGGCATGAATGTGCATGAGGCTGTTTACGCTTTCGCGAAAGCGCAACACGATAAAAATCCTTCTCAAAAAATATATACAGGCATTACCATACACAAAGTAACGCCAGAATATGACAAAGGAGATTTCTTATTTCAAGCCAAAGTTGAAGTAAGCCAAGAAGACACTCCAGAAGGAATTGCCGAAAAAATACACCAACTAGAATACACGCATTTTCCAGAGGTGATTGCAGAATTCTTATCTTAGAGAGATGGCAAAAACAAAAAAATTCTATGTAGTCTGGGAAGGTAAAAAACCTGGAATCTATGAGTCTTGGAAGGAATGCAAGAAGATGATAGATGGTTATGCCGGCGCAAAATACAAGAGTTTTGAAACCTTTGCCAAAGCAAAAAACGCATATAACGGAGACTATAACGACTTTAAAAGCTCTTCAAAAAAGAAAAAAGTACTCACCGCCGAAGAAAAAGCCAAATATGGCTTCCCCAACCTCTACTCTATTGCTGTAGATGCAGCAAGTTCTGGTAATCCAGGTATCATGGAATATCGCGGGGTAGATACTCAAACGGTAAAACAACTCTTTCACCAAGGGCCTTTTAAGCAAGGAACTAACAATATAGGAGAGTTTCTCGCACTCGTGCACGGTCTAGCTTATTTAAAAAAGATAGGTAGTGATCGTCTTATATATAGTGACTCCCGTATAGCAATAGGCTGGGTAAAGAAGAAACATTGCAAGACCAATCTCAAGCAAAGCCCAAAAAACAAAGATGTATTTGAACTGATAGCGCGCGCAGAGCAGTGGCTTAAAACAAACACCTACATCACTACGATTGTGAAGTGGGAAACCAAAGCCTGGGGCGAAATCCCAGCAGATTTTGGGAGGAAATAAGTATCAGTATGAAAACCGAAATCAAGAGAATTTACACAATAGCAATTTCGGCTATCCTTACAATGCTAGTTATCAAAAACTGGTGTGCTACAAAAAGTTTTATTGCTAATTTATTTACGTAGTTGAAATTACATTTTTTCGCGAAAGCGGTCTCTTTAAAGTTGAGTTGTCAAACATTCAAAACCGTATATTTGCACAAAAATTATAGATGAGTAAATTGGTTATTGTTGGTTCTTGTGCATTTGATGCAATAGAGACACCTTTTGGAAAAACAGATAAAATTATAGGAGGAGCCTCTCCTTATATAGGACTGGCTGCGGCACAGTTTGACAATGTTGATCCAGCCATTGTTGCCGTTGTAGGTGACGACTTCCCTCAAGAATACCTTGATTTTCTTGCAGAAAGAGGAATTAACACAGACGGAATAGAAGTTGTAAAAGGTGGTAAAACATTTTTCTGGAGTGGTAAGTATCACAATGATATGAACTCTAGAGATACACTAGCTACAGAACTTAATGTACTAGCAGATTTTTCTCCTAAGGTTCCTGCTTCACATAAGGAAGCACCTATTGTAATGCTAGGTAACTTACAGCCGCAAGTACAGCTTAGTGTTATCGAGCAAATGGAAGTAAAACCTAAGCTTGTCATACTAGACACAATGAACTTCTGGATGGATATCGCACTTGATGAGCTTAAAACTACGCTCAAAAAAGTAGATGTTATCACGATAAATGATGAGGAAGCTCGCCAGTTAAGTGGAGAGTACTCACTTGTAACTGCTGCTAAGAAAATCCACGAGATGGGACCTAAGTATGTAGTTATAAAGAAAGGAGAACATGGTGCTCTTATTTTTGAAGGAGACAATATGTTTTTTGCCCCTGCATTACCACTTGCAGATGTTTTTGACCCTACGGGAGCTGGAGACACCTTTGCTGGAGGATTTGCTGGCTATATAGCTCAAGCAGGAGACACTTCTTTTGAAACTATGAAGACGGCTCTTATTTATGGCTCATGCCTAGCCTCCTTTACCGTAGAAAAATTTGGAACAGAGCGTTTACAATCTGTGACGCCAGAAGAAATAAAAGAGAGACTGCATCAGTTTAAAAACCTTGTGCAATTTGACATAAACATAAACAACTAATTCCTGCGCTCCATTTTTGGAGCGCTTTTGTTTTTACAAACTATGAGTGACGCTATCAAGCATGAATGTGGTATTGCAGTAATAAGACTAAAAAAACCACTTGAATTTTACAAAGAGAAATACGGTACTGCTTTTTACGGAGTAAATAAGATGTACTTAATGATGGAAAAGCAGCACAATCGTGGTCAGGATGGTGCTGGTTTTGCTAGTATAAAACTAGATGTCGCTCCAGGGCAACGCTATATATCTAGACAGCGATCTACAGCACAACAGCCTATACAAGATATTTTTGCAGAGATTAATGGTCGTATAAACGAGCTTATGACGGCAAATCCTGACAAAAAGGATGATGTAGCCTGGCAAAAGAGTAATGTTCCTTACATAGGAGAGTTGTTACTAGGTCACGTACGCTATGGAACCTTTGGAAAAAACAGCGTTGAGAGCGTTCACCCATTTTTACGCCAGAATAACTGGATGCACCGTAACCTTATCGTTGCAGGTAACTTTAATATGACTAATGTAAATCAGCTTTTTGATAAGTTAGTTTCTTTAGGACAACACCCAAAAGAGCAGGCAGACACCATTACAGTGATGGAAAAAATAGGCCATTTTCTGGATGATGAAGTTGGAAAACTTTACAAGAAACTAAAAAAGGAAGGATTTAATAAACAACAAGCCTCTCCTCAAATAGCAGAAAGACTTAAAGTAGGCAAAATACTTAGAAGAGCTTCAAAAGATTGGGATGGTGGTTATGCAATGGCTGGACTTTTAGGTCATGGTGATGCTTTTGTTTTAAGAGATCCTGCAGGAATAAGACCTGCATATTATTTTGAAAACGACGAAGTAGCGGTGGTTGCTAGTGAGCGTCCCGTGATTCAAACAGCGTTTAATGTGCCTTTTGATGAAGTAAAGGAATTAGATCCAGGGGCTGCTGTAATCATTAAAAAGAATGGCACACTGACTATACAGCAAATTATAGAACCATTAGAACGTAAGGCTTGTTCCTTTGAACGTATTTACTTCTCTAGAGGTTCTGATGCAGAAATTTACAAAGAGCGCAAAATGCTTGGGCGTTTATTAATGCCTCGAGTACTTGAAAGCATAAATCATGACACAAGGAACTCTGTGTTCTCATTTATTCCCAATACGGCTGAGACTTCTTTTTACGGTCTTGTAGAGGCTGCTCAAGACGAACTTAATAAGCAAAAAGGAGAAAAGATACTTGCTGCCAAGGGTAATCTCAATGAGAGCGAACTTACAGAAATTCTCTCACAGCGCTTGCGCACAGAGAAGATTGCCATAAAAGATGCTAAGCTCCGTACATTTATCACAGAAGATAGTAGTCGTGATGATCTAGTAGCACACGTTTATGATGTAACCTACGGTGTTATAAAACCAGAAGACAAGCTCGTCATTATAGATGATAGTATCGTGCGTGGCACAACGCTCAAAAAGAGTATCATCAAGATGATGGCACGTTTAAATCCAGCCAAGATTATTGTTGTATCTAGTGCCCCTCAGATACGATATCCAGATTGCTACGGTATTGACATGGCTCGCCTTGAAGATTTTATTGCTTTTAGAGCTGCAATAGCATTACTAAAAGAAAATGATAACGAGAGTGTCATACAAGAGGTTTATGAAAAATGTAAGGCGCAAGTAGATCTAGATGATAAAGATGTAACAAATCACGTTAAAGATATTTATGCTCCTTTTGAACAGAAGGAAATCTCTAAAAAGATAGCAGAGCTACTAACAGATAGCTCAGTTCAAACAGAAGTAGATATCATCTATCAAACTGTAGAAAACTTACATAAAGCCTGCCCAGAAAATCTTGGAGATTGGTACTTTACTGGAGACTATCCTACAGCTGGAGGTAACCGCGTAGTAAACAAAGCATTCATCAATTACGTAGAAGGAAACAAAGAGAGAGCCTACTAAAAGACAGGTTTTTTTCTTAATGATATCACAATTTACGAATTAATTGTGTATTTCATCTAAAATTTACGCCTTTGGTCTAAAACATACTGCTAGTTACTAAAACCCTCTTATATTAGCATTGCCATAGCATAAGTAGGTTAAGTTCATGGTAGATTTGGGGCAAAAAAAGGTGGATCTTTCCACCTTTTTTTATGCCCGATTTTTAGCGTTTTATGACCTAACCATTAAGCTTCAATTATAATCTTTAAGGTAATTAAGTTTTGATTGAAAAATTACTCATTCAATTCAATTTATTCTATGTTATTGTTAATGAGTTATTAGCATCAAATAAGCTCTACTAAAACCCACTTTACTTCATATCATATTGAATGGTTAATTATTGATTTTAGCACTATAATTCCATGTCATTAAAAACATGTGTAAAAAATAGATACAAAAATTAGAGAGAGAATTTACTTACAATTTCTTGCATAAAAAAAGCCCACTATAAAAGTGGGCTTTGAGAATTAAAACAAGAGTTATTTCTTATTTGTTCTGAGCATATAGTGCAGACACTTTTTCCCAGTTAATCACATTAAAAAATGCGTTTACATAATCTGGACGTCTGTTTTGATAGTTTAAGTAATATGCATGCTCCCATACATCAAGTCCTAGGATAGGGAAACCTCCACATCCTACTTTAGGCATTAGTGGGTTATCTTGATTAGGAGTTGAGCATACTTCAACTTTTCCGCCTTCGTGTACACAAAGCCAAGCCCATCCTGAACCAAACTGTCCTCCTGCTGCAGATGAGAATTTATCTTTAAAAGATTCAAAGTTTCCGTAAGCAGCATTTATTGCCTCAGCAAGTTCTCCCGTAGGTTCTCCTCCACCGTCTGGTGACATTACTTCCCAAAAAAGTCTGTGGTTGTAAAAACCTCCACCGTTGTTACGCACAGCAGTGTTAGACATATCTAGGTTTATAAGTATATTTTCTATTGTCTTTCCGCTAAGGTCAGTTCCTTCGATAGCAGCGTTAAGCTTTGAAGTGTAACCAGCGTGATGCTTCCCGTGGTGTATCTCCATTGTTTTTGCGTCTATATTAGGCTCTAGTGCATCCTTAGCATATGGTAATTCTGGTAACGTAAATGACATTTCTTTTTCGTTTTTGGTTAAACTTCTTTTCAGATTTTAACAAAGTTACATAAAGTATGCTACTCTTTATGTTATAGATTTCTTATAAAAGTTAGGTTTTGCTTTCGCGAAAGCAAAAAAATATAATAGTGGTGTGACTCCTACGCAGAATTATTTTCCTATATTTCCGAACGTATAACCATCTAAAAACCAAATTGCTATGTTTAACTTTAGGACAAATATATTATTATGCTTATTAAGCTTTACATTTATTATAGCTTGTAGTAATGATGAGCAGGAACCACCTGTATTAACAGATGACACAGATCAAGCCGACCCTACAGATGACAGTGAAGCGACATTGCAAGAAGAACAAGAAGAGACGATTATTACATTAACCAATGGATCTGAGCAAGTATGGCGCATTGCAGAGGCTTCGATTGATAATGCCTCTGGAACAATCGAAGTGTCATCTAACTTTAATGTTGTCGATGATGAATTTATCTTTTCTGGAAACACTTCTAATGGAAATTTAGAATGGAGACAAGGAAATGCTATTGAACTAACTGGAACTACATCACAAGAAACTCTATTAGACTTTTATAAAGCCCCTGTAAATACCCAGTTTACATTTGATGAAGGTAGTAGTGTAAATATTACGGCATTAGATGGGGAACTTGTTTTTGAGGTAGTTGATCAAAACACTATAAAAGGGACTCTTTCTTCAAGTGGAATGAGAAACACTTCGGAAACCTTGACATTCATACTGAAAATTAAAACATCAAGTGATTATATCGCGCCTCCCGCAGATGGCCTAACATTTACACCTGCATTTACTTACAACTCTAATAGTGTAGTTTGTTGTGCACCTGGGATGATAGGATCTTATAGCGATAATAGTTTTTTTATAGCTACTAGGGAAAATATAGATTTTGGTACAACCGAAAGCATTGTAAAGTTTGATGTTGACACAGGTCTAAGCACACAATCTACTTTTGATCAATCTGACTTTGTTTCAAAACAACTGCACATTATTAACAACACCTTAGTTGTTATGGGTGGGCAATATGTAAATTACTATCCTTTAGATTTATCTGACACACCAACATCCATTGCCCATGGCAAACGTCTTACTCGTTTTGGTCTTGCCGTTCAAGAGAATAATGCTTATTTCATAGGCGGTGATCTTAATGTTGATGAGAATGGTAATCCCGTAGATGCAGATAAGGTTTTCAAATTTGATATAGAAGATGGGACAACTACAGAAGTGGCAACATTACCAGAAAATCGATTTGGCGCTCGTGGGACTATTGTTAATAATAAACTTTATGTATTTGGAGGCCTTACAAGTTTTCCAGATGGCAATGGAACTAATTCTATATATACAATCGATCTTGAAAGTGGTGTCATTGAAACTTCAAACCTACCTGTATCGATAGACTATAGTTTTGTAAGTAAATATCAAAACCTCATATATATCGCAGGTAAAAGTGATATTAGAGATGATACTGGAAATATCACAGGAAGAGATCACTTTCTAGCCTATTACGATACGGAAACAGGTGTGCTAGAAGAAATATCAACCAATCTACAAGGAACTCCAGAAGACTTAGAAACAATACATGGAATGACTGTATTCAACAATAAAATCTATATTTTATACGGAGATAATTTAGATAACGATAATGATACCACCACTCCTACTCCTAATAGTATTCTAGTTGCTAATCTCAACTAATACAAAAACAAAAAACAGTACTTAAAATATCTAAAGCTACCTCATTCGAGGTAGCTTTTCCTATCTTAGTATTATGACCGAAACAAATACGTTTATCGTACTTAATGCTTCTGCGGGATCTGGAAAAACATACAGTCTAGTAAAGCAATATATTACTACTCTTCTCAAGAGTAATGATGCCAATAAGTTTAGACATCTTCTTGCTATTACTTTTACAAATAAGGCAGTGGCAGAAATGAAAAATCGTGTGCTAGACACGCTCAAGAATATAGGTCATTATGAGCCTGGCACTAAAAAACCAGACATGCTAGACGACCTAGTTTCATCTAGTGGGTTGCCTGAGGATGCTGTAATAAAAAAGTCTAAAGAAATACTCAATCGCATACTACACAATTACGCTGCCTTTGATATTGTAACGATAGATACTCTTACTCATAGAATCATACGCACTTTTGCCAAAGATCTAAATATCTCTGGTAGCTTTGAGGTCTCTTTAGATCAAAAAACACTCAATGCCCAAGCAGTAGATGCACTCATTGCAAAGGTGGGTATAGACGATGAGGTTACTAAAGTTCTAATAAATTTTGCTTTAGAAAAAGCAGATGATGATAAGAGCTGGGATATTGCTCGAGATTTACTAGAAATAGCAAACTTACTGCATAATGAAAACGACCTCAAAGCGCTGGAGCTCATTAAAGATAAGTCTCTTGCAGATTTTGACACATTAACCAGCTATTTGCACACTCAAATTAAGTCACTTGCATCAGCACAAAAACAGCTAGGAGAAGATCTCATAGCATTGATTCATGAACTCGGGCTAGATCAAAAAAGTTTTGCGAGAGGCTATTTTTATAAATTCATGCTCCAAGTTGCAAATGGTGTACAAGGGCTTTCATATACAGGATCTGCATATAAAGATAACATTACGTCTTACACCTTTTACACAAAGACTCAAAAAGACCATATCAAAGCTACTATTGATGGGCATAGAGATCATTTTATAGCCACCTTCCTAAAACTTAAGGAACTTGCTTCTAAGCAAAGTATGTTACAATCTTTTAGATCTAAGATTATTCCACTCTCTGTATTACACTTAATAAAGAAAGAGCTGGAACTTATAAAGGAAGATGAAAATGTATTACTCATCTCAGATTTTAATGCACTCATTGCTCAGTCACTCAAAGATCAGCCAGCCGCTTTTTTATATGAAAGACTTGGCGAGCGGTATACAAACTACTTTATAGACGAGTTTCAAGATACTTCGGTAATGCAATGGGACAATTTAATCCCGCTTATAGATAACACCATAAGTAGTGAGGCAGAAGATACTGTTGCAAATTCCCTATTACTTGTAGGAGACCCTAAACAAGCGATCTATAGATGGAGAGGAGGAGAAGCAGAGCAATTTATAGCGTTGAGTAATCAAATAAACCCCTTTTCAACCCCAGCAACCATAGACCGTCTAGAGACTAACTATAGAAGTAGCGCCGAAATTATAAACTTTAATAATCAGTTTTTTACACATCTCTCGAATCATTTTAACAACGAGTTATATCGCGAAATTTATTATAAAGACAACTCACAACAAACTAATAGCAACACAGGCGGCTTTGTCTCTCTTGAGTTTTTAGAGTATGATAATAAAGAAGATGCAAATGAAATATATCCTGCCCGCATTATTGAAATAATAAATGAAGCTACTAGCCAAGGCTACTTGCATAGTGATATCTGTATACTTACAAGAAATAATATAGATGGCTCATTAATTGCAACTGCCCTTCAAGAGGCAAATGTAGAAGTTGTTTCTTCTGAGAGCTTGCTTATCTCAAACTCTAGCACAGTACAGTTTATTCATGCATTTGCAACAATGCTCTCCTACCCTAGTCAAATAGAAAATAGACTACCTGTACTCTACTTTTTGGCAACTTATTATAATATAGAAGACACACACACATTTTATAGTACCAATACCTCTTGTACGTTTTTAGAGTTCATTGAACATTTGCAACAATTTGATGTCTATGTACACATTGACTATCTTCAAACGTTACCACTTTATGAATATCTAGAGTCAATAATTAGATCCTTTAATCTCACAGCAATCTCTGATGCATATGTGGTTGCTTACCTAGATCTAGCTTATAGTTATTCACAAAGTAAAACTGGCGGGATACTTGGATTTTTAGAATTTTGGGAGGAAAAGAAAGAGAAGTCGAGTATTGTTGCTCCAGAGCAGGATAGCGCTGTACAGACCATGACCATTCATAAATCTAAAGGATTAGAGTTTCCTATTGTTATCTACCCTTATGCAAGTTCAGATTTATATAGAGTACGAGGAGAACATCAATGGTACCCTATTGATGATCCAGCATTTGAAGGTTTTAAAACGTTGATGATTCCACATAATAGTGCTCTTAAAGATTTTGGCGAAGCTGGTGAAACGCTATATGAAACGAGAAATAATGAACAGCAATTTGACACTATTAATGTCTTATACGTTGCACTCACAAGAGCCGCAGAACGATTGTATGTGTTATCACGCTTTCGCGAAAGCAAAGAAAAAATAAATAACTACAGTGACTTGTTTATAGATTATCTCAAACAGAATAACTTATGGAATGAAGATCAACGGGCCTACACTTTTGGGCAGATTACACCTGCAAAGAAAGAAAAAAAAAGACGGATTACACATCATTTGTCCCTTCAATTATCTCTACCTCAAAAGAAGAGCTAGGTATCCAAATAATCACTCAGGCCACTTTTTTATGGGATGAGCAAAAACAAAATGCCATTACATATGGTAACCTCATCCATGAGCTAATGGCTCAGATTAATAGTTATACAGATATCCAGCATGTACTAGAAGATGCGGTAAAGCAAGGTGTTGTTCCTGAGGAAGGTTATGAAACTATAAGTAATGTCATCCAGAATATAACCACTCACTCCCAACTAATAGATTATTATCAAGATCAAAATACAGTTTATAACGAGCGTATGATTTTATCTAGCGATGGTGCATTTTACATACCAGATAGAGTTGTTGTATTGCCTAATGGTGATACCACCATTATAGATTACAAAACAGGAATGCACAATCCATCACACAGTAAACAAATCGCTATGTATGGAGCACTATATGAAGAAATGGGTTTTAAAGTGGCTAATAAGTTTCTAGTATATATAGACGCCACTGTAGATGTAATATCTGTTTAATACCTTTGTAAAAAATCAAACACATGTACGGTAATATTCAACAATATTTACAGAAAGAACTTGCTGAAATTAAAGAGGCAGGACTATATAAAAAAGAACGTATCATCACATCTGCACAGGATGCGGTGATCACTATTTCTACAGGAGAAAAGGTAATTAACTTTTGTGCAAATAATTACTTAGGCCTTTCTTCACATCCAGAGGTAATACAAGCTGCCAAAGATACTATGGATACACATGGCTTTGGTATGAGCTCTGTGCGATTTATATGTGGTACTCAAGATATTCACAAAGAACTAGAACAACGCATTGCTAAATTTTACGGGACAGAGGATACAATTCTGTATGCAGCGGCCTTTGACGCAAATGGTGGAGTTTTTGAACCACTACTAGGTGCAGAAGATGCTATAATCTCTGACTCACTTAACCACGCTTCTATTATAGACGGTGTTAGACTTTGTAAAGCTGCAAGATATCGTTATGCAAATAATGACATGGCAGATCTTGAAGAGCAGCTTAAAAAAGCAAATGATAATGGCGCTCGTCATAAAATCATTGTAACAGATGGTGTGTTCTCCATGGACGGACTTGTTGCACCATTAGACCAGATTTGTGATCTAGCTGATAAGTATGATGCACTAGTAATGATAGATGAATGTCACGCCACTGGATTTATAGGTGATCGTGGTATAGGTACTCTTGAAGAAAAAGGTGTGTTAGGGAGAGTAGATATTATCACTGGAACATTAGGAAAAGCACTAGGAGGTGCTATGGGTGGATATACTACAGCAAAGAAAGAAGTTATAGAGATACTGCGCCAGCGTAGTCGTCCTTATTTATTTTCAAACTCCCTTGCCCCGGCAATTGTAGGTGCTTCTATCAAGGTCTTTGACATGCTAGAAAAAGACACCTCGCTCAGAGATAAGCTTGCTCACAATACTGCATATTTCAAAAAAGGAATGAAAGATGCTGGTTTTGATATTATAGATGGAGATTCGGCTATTGTGCCTGTTATGCTTTATGATGCCCAGCTATCTCAAAACATGGCTGATGCATTATTAGAAGAAGGAATTTATGTAATAGGGTTTTTCTTCCCAGTAGTGCCTAAGGGAAAAGCTAGAATAAGAGTACAACTAAGTGCTGCACATACAATCGAACATCTAGATACCGCTATCAAAGCATTTACTAAGGTTGGTAAAGCATTAAAAGTGGTTTAATATGGCCGCAGCCCTTGTAAACAAGGGCTATTAGGAAAAATTTAGTACATTTACCTTTGTTGATTAATTTTAACAACTTACTTTTGACGATAATTAACACTTAAATTTAAGACTAAACAATGAAACATCTTAGCAGATTTTTAGTTGCAGCACTTATGATTCTTGCTATAGGATCATCAGTAAATGCACAAGACGCAAACAACCCTTGGGCTTTCTCTATCGGAGTTAACGCTGTTGACACATTTCCAGTTGGAGATGCCGCAGACACGCCAGGTCCAGGAGGGTTACGAGGAAACCTTTTTGAAGAATTTTATAATGTAGAAGATCACTGGAGCATTATCCCTTCTGTTTCTTACATTAATGTATCTCGTTACTTAGGAGATGGATTCGTATTTGGAGTTTCTGGTTCTATTAACAGAATTGAAAAACTAGGTGATGCAAGACCTAGAAATGAACTACAGTATTACGGTGCTGATGGAGATTTTTCTTATAGTTTAAGAGATCTTATCAACGGTGAAGGTGGATGGTTTGATCCTAGCATTTCAGTTGGTGCTGGTTATACTTGGGTAGAAAGTACCCTTGATGGCGATCTTGATGGTTTCGGTACAGCAAATGCTGCAGCAGGTGTAAAAATCTGGTTAGGAGAAAACATCAATGTTGGATTACAATCTAAATATAAGCATGCTTTTGAAGATGACGGTATTAAGCACTTCCAACACGTTGCTGCTGTAGGTATTGTTTTCGGAGGAAAAGATACTGATGGTGATGGTATATATGACAAAGATGACGCTTGTCCAGAAGTAAAAGGTTTACCTGAATTTAACGGTTGTCCTGATTCTGACGGTGATGGTATCGAAGATTCTAAAGATGCTTGTCCTACTGTTGCTGGTTTAGCTGAATTTGACGGTTGTCCTGATACTGATGGTGACGGAATCCCTGATCCTAAGGATGCTTGTCCTACTGTTGCTGGAATCGCTGCTTTAGGTGGTTGTCCTGATGCTGATGGTGACGGAATCAAAGATGCTGATGATGCTTGTCCTAATGAAGCTGGACCACGTTCAAACAACGGATGTCCTTTTGAAGATAAAGATGGTGACGGTGTACTTGACAAAGATGACGAATGTCCAGATGTTGCAGGAACTGTAGCAAATAATGGATGTCCTGAAGTATCTGTTGAAGTTCTTAACGAGCTAAACGTAGAAACTAAAAAAGTACTTTTTGATTACAACAAAGCATCAATCAGAACTGAATCTTATGCAACTCTTGATAAAGTAGCATCAGTAATGATGGAATACCCAACAACTCGTTTCCTTATCGAAGGTCACACTGATGATAGAGGACGTGATGCTTATAACTTAAACCTTTCTGATCAGAGAGCAGCTTCAGTAAGAAGCTACTTAACAGGAAAAGGAATCCCAGCGTCTCGTTTAGAGTCTAAAGGGTTTGGTGAAGCTAGACCAGTTGCTTCAAATAAAACTGCTGCAGGACGTCAAGAAAACAGACGTGTTGAGCTTTCTATTCTTGAGCAATAGAAAATAAGATTTTTATAATCTTAAAAATGCCTCGCAATTGCGAGGCATTTTTTATTTTAGACTATGCAAACTTTTATTGACGTAGTACTTGATAAAGAACAAGGTTCTAAAAACGAGAATATCATTTATATTCTTCCTAGCCGGCGTGCAGGGAACACCCTAACTAAAAAAATAGCTTCTCGAGCGATTACCACTTCGTTTGCTCCTAAAGTTTTTTCAATAGAGGAATTTATTGGTCATGTTACTGGTTTAAAATCTGCTAGTAATATTGACTTAATTTTCATCCTCTTTGAAAGTTATAAAGAAGTTGTGGCTAAGGAAAAGCTTGCCGATTTCCAGACGTTCTGTGGATGGGCTCAGTCCATTTTAAGTGACTTCAACGAGATAGACAGATTTCTCTTAAATCAGTCAGAAGTATTTAATCATCTTAAAGATATTAAAGAACTATCTGATCACTGGTCTTCCTCAAAAAATGAATTAGTACTCAACTATATTGATTTTTGGAATAGCTTATTTGATATCTATACGGTCTTTTGTTCAAAATCATTAGATAAAGGCTCCGTACATCAAGGTTATGTTTATAGACAAGCGGTAGAGACTATAGAGCACTATATTCATTCATCAACCAATGTTAGACATGTGTTTATAGGATTCAACGCTTTAAATACTGCTGAACAACAACTTATTCAAGCTTTGCTTTCAGAAGGCAACGCAGAAATTTATTGGGATACTGAAAAAACTTTTTTAAACAATCCTTTTCATGAGACTAACTCGTTTGTAAAAAACTATAAATCTAAGTGGACTTACTATAGCTCAAATCCTTTTAACTGGACCTTTGATAATTATAGTGCTCAAAAAAATATTACTACATACGCATGCTCACAAGATATTTTACAAGCCAAAACATTAGGAACAATTCTTGCAAAAATATCAGATCAAGAACTATCTAACACGGCCATTGTACTGGGCGAAGAATCTCTTCTATTACCAATACTCAATGCCTTGCCGCGTACTGTACAAAAGGTGAATATTACTATGGGGTTACCTTTGAGTAAAACACCTACAGCTTCCTTTTTTGACCAGCTTATTACCTTAAAAAAGAATCCTCATATAAATGGTTATTATTTTAAGGATGTTTTAAATATTCTTCGCAATCCATTATCTGCTGCATTACTAGGGTCGCAAACAGAGCATTTAGAACAAGAGATTATTACAAATAATCTTATATTTATTAGTGTTGCACAACTTGCTCAGCTTAGCAGTGATAGCGCAGATCCTGTTTTTAATTTGCTATTTAAAACTTGGAGTGAAAATCCTAAAGATGCAGTAACAAACTGCATACGTATCATAGAAGCACTGAGGGCATTATTTGATACTGGCAACAACTCTTTACAACTAGAATACATTTATGGTTTTTACGTGGCATTTAATAAGCTCAAGCAGCTCATGGATACACAAGACCACATTAAAGATATACCAACGTTTATACACTTCTACAGAGAAATATTATCTTCAGAAACCATAGACTTGCGTGGTGATCCTGAGCAAGGTCTTCAGATTATGGGTGTATTAGAGTCAAGAGTATTAGATTATAAGCATGTAATTATAACCTCTGTTAATGAGGGGATATTACCTTCTGGAAAAAGTCAAAATTCATATATCCCGTATGACTTAAAAAAACTCTATAATTTACCTACCTACTCAGAGAAGGATGCGGTTTATGCGTATCACTTCTATCATTTATTACACAGGGCTAGCGCTGTAGATTTATTATATACCACACATAGTACTGGGCTAGGAAGCAGTGAGAAAAGTAGATTTATTAGACAAATAGAAGAGGAAGGTATACACAGTATAAAAAAACACGTCGTTACTCCAACTACCGTTAAGATTGAAGAACGATTGCCTCATATTCCTAAGGACACAGCAATTATTGATTCGCTCAAGAACTTATTTAAAAAAGGTATTTCACCCTCTGCTCTCACGACCTACTTGAGAGATCCTATCGTGTTTTATGAACGATATGTTCTTGGTATCAATTCAAGTAATGAAGTTGAAGAAACTGTGGCGGCAAATACTATGGGTACCATCGTTCATAATACACTTGAAGAATTATACAAACCACACGTAGGGCAACAATTAACTGTTACCATCATTGAAGAATTACTTACAATGATAGAGGGAGAAGTTCGCAATCAATTTAAATTGGTATATGGACTTAATCATATCACTGAGGGTAAAAATAAGATTGTCTACGCGATAGTTACCCGCTATGTAGAGAATTACCTCAAAAGAGAAAAAGGACTCCTCAAAAACGGCGATACGGTGATTATTAAATCTGTAGAAGATGATTTAAGAAACATACAGCTTGCAGAAGATATATTTTTGAGAGGAAAAGTAGACTTAGTAGAACAACGCAATAACAATCTCAACATCGTAGATTATAAAACCGGAAAAGTAGTACAGAAGGATTTAAACCTGTCTACCTTTGACGATTTACTATTGCCAGAAGGTAAGTTTGAAAAAGCCTTTCAGGTCTTGATGTATGCCTATATGCTTAACAAGAAAAAACCGCTTGATTTTCCAGTAAGCGTTGGTATCATATCTTTCAAAAATTTACAGTCGGGATATCTTCCATTTAGGTATAATAAAAATGAGCAGGTCACAGAAGATACACTTCTGGAGTTTGAAGGAGTTTTAAAATCACTCATAGCAGAGATACTTAATCCAGAAATTCCGTTTACACAACGGGAGGTATAAGGGGTGTTATGCTTTCGCGAAAGCATAAAAATCAACAATATCGCAAATAAAAAAGGCATTTACAGAAATCCTGTAAATGCCTTTATACCTTGGTGGAGAATACCAGATTCGAACTGGTCGCCTCTTGCCTGCCAGGCAAGCGCTCTAGCCAAATGAGCTAATCCCCCATCCTCATCTATATTATTGTACTCTTAAAATAAGAAGTGGTTTTGTTGTAAAAAACTCCTTTTTTAAGACCACATTTTTCTCCCAAAGTTTTTTAAAGAAACCACGTTTTCTACGCACAACACATAACATATCTGGCTCTACAGACTGGAAGTGCTCTAGCACTCCTTGATAAGTAGTTGCATTTGTTGTGTTTTTATAAGACGCACTCATTTTTTTAAGATCATCAGATACTTCTTTCATAGCTTCGTCAGATTCTGGAGTTTCTACGTGCAACAAGTGAAGCTCTGTCCCAAAATGCTTTTGAAGCTTTCTCAATGGTTCTAAATGACGTTTTTTATCAAACTTTCCATTTTTAAAAGCCATTAAAATATTAGAAGGCTCCTTAAATTTTTCATTTTCTGGTACTACCAGTACCGCAATATCAGTTCCTTTTACAAGCTTCCCTGTCATGTTACCTAGATAGACCTCATCACGCACAGAGTTACTGCGTGGCGATAACACCATAAGATCTACCGGTACGTGTTTATTAAAGCGCTCTACACCCTCTATCACACCTCCCTTAATAGGATGAGCAACTACAGATACTCCTTTATGGTCTACTCCATTTACAACCTTCTCGAGCCTGCTTTCTGACTCTTCTTTAATAACAGTATTTAGCTTTGAAGCACTACCTGCTTTAGAAAACTCTTGAAAGACTGATATCGCATACACATTTGCATCAATCTCTTGTGCAAGATCTATTGCATATTGAAGCGTATTAAAAGCGCTATCTGAAGAACCTATTGGAACGAGAATATTTTTCATACTGTAACTTGTATTTTTACCTATTAACACAAAAATACTTTTTAATCTGTGATTGTACCTGCAAAAAATTCAGAAATCCCTGAAATCCTTTCACTTACTCGTGCCTGTGTACAAGAAATGATCTCAAGAAATATCTTTCAATGGAATGAGCACTACCCTACTGCCACTGCTTTTGAGCAAGATATTGCTCGTGATGAGCTCTTTCTTCTCAAAGAGAATGATAGCATTATAGGTACCATTGTATTGTCCACATTAATGGATGATGAGTATCTAGACATTGACTGGCTCACACCATCTAAAAACAATTTGTACATCCATAGACTCGCAGTACATCCAGACCATCAAGGTCAAGGGAACGCTCGCAAACTAATGGATTATGCATACGCTTTCGCGAAAGCGCACTCGGCACCCTCAATACGTCTCGATACTTTTTCTCAAAATAAACGCAATCAAAAGTTCTATGAGGCTCGAGGTTATAAGAAACTAGGGAGCATCTATTTTCCAAAACAAAGTGAGCACCCATTTTATTGCTACGAAAGAGTTCTGTAGAGGTGGGTTATCATTTTTTTAGTCTGTAGTTTTACACTTTATTGATCTTTCTATTTAAAAACTATCCTAATCAGTACCTCTACAAGTAATATAGATATTTCATTCAAGCGCATACAACAGCTTGCCATTCCAGCACTTATTGCTGGTATTGCAGAGCCTATACTCTCTAGTACAGATGCTGCGGTAGTGGGAAATATGGCAGAAAATAGCGTTGAGTCACTTGCTGCGGTAGGTATTGTGGGTTCATTTTTATCTATGCTTATATGGATTTTAGGTCAAACACGTAGTGCGATATCTACCATTATATCTCAAAACCTAGGTGCAGGAAAACTAGACGATATTAAGGTTCTCCCTGCCCAAGCAATTTACTTCAATATCATCTTAAGTATTGTGGCACTTGCCAGTACCTATTTCTTTGTTGCCGAAATTTTTACGCTACTCAATGCAAAAGGCTTAGTGCTCTCTTTAAGTATAGATTATTATAATATTAGAGTATGGGGCTTTCCGCTCACCTTATTTACGTTTGCTGTTTTTGGAATTTTCAGAGGATTACAAAACACTTTTTGGCCTATGATTGTTGCCATCATTGGTGCTTCTTTAAACATAGGTTTAGACATTGCATTAGTGTACGGTGTAGAGGGAATTATTGAACCGCTTGGTGTAAAAGGGGCTGCGTGGGCTAGTTTAATTGCTCAGGCTTTTATGGCTGTTATGGCTCTCATACTTTTACTAGTAAAAACAGAGGTTTCTCTTAAACTTACATTGCCCTTACATCCAGAAATAAAAAGGCTTATCTCCATGAGTCTTAACTTATTTGTGCGCTCATTTTCTCTTAACGTAGCACTTGTGCTGGCTGTGAGAGAAGCAACTGCAATAAGTGATGAAACTGTAGCGGCACATACTATTGCTGCAAATATCTGGCTATTTACAGCCTTTTTTATTGATGGTTATGGTGCTGCAGGAAACCTGCTAAGTGGTCGTCTACTTGGAGCAAAAGACTATCCTAATCTATGGGAATTAACCAAGAAGGTTGTTCGTTACAATCTTGTTGTTTCGGCTGTATTAATTATTGTTTGTACCTTTTTATACAAACCTCTAGGTCTTCTTTTTAGTAATGAAGAAACGGTACTCTCTGTCTTTTACGGAGTGTTTTTTATGGTAATTATCATGCAGCCCATCAATGCTGTGGCATTTACACTAGACGCCATTTTCAAAGGGCTTGGTGAGATGGCGTGGCTACGCAACACCCTACTACTAGCTACTTTTGTAGGTTTTGTACCTGTTCTATATTTAAGCAAGTATTTAGGATGGGGCGTGATAGGCATCTGGCTTGCCTTTATAGTATGGATGCTTTTTAGAGCAGGCATGCTTATCATCTTTTACAAGAAAAAGTATTATAACAGACTATCTTAAGGTAATTTCTAATCACCTATTGGGACAACAATATCCTCATCATTATTAGATGGTGTCTCGCTAGCTTCGGTTACTTTGGCTAGATCTTCATCAGTAATAGGTTTACCTAAGTAGATTAAGTGGCTTCCCTGAAAAGATTTTACATCTACATCTTGCATAAATGAACTTATGATTTCTAGAGTATTATCCTTCTTCTTAACAAACAGCGGAATCATATTTTTATCATCTGCTACAAGTTTTCCTATAGCCATGTACTCCTCTTTTGAAGATACAGCGACCTCATTGATTGTAGGATACTGTCTCGTAACATCTGTCATATTAAAAAAGTCATCTGTTGCTGAAAATAATCCTTCCTTAGGTAGTTGTGCTATGTTGTCCATCTCTCTCTTGGAGATAAGGCGGTAAGCTCCATTTTCTCCAAACTGCTTTCTAAAACGATTAATCGCATACTTATTTATATCGCTATTTCCTGTTAAAGACATTAGATAACCTATATCACTAAGCTCAACATCAGCTGTAAGATCATCTGCATAGACATTTGCTTCTAGCGCCATGAGCCCAGCTTCTTTTGCTGTGCGTATGTGATTTGTATTACTATCAAGAAGTACTACGTGGCGACCATTTTTTTGGAGATATTTGGCTATCAATCGTGGCATTTCTGATGCTCCTACAATTAATATCCCTTCAGATTTAGTAAGAAACACACCCACCATCTTTGCAAATAGTCGCGCAGTGGTCGCATTAAGTAATACCGTACCTAGTACAATCATAAATACCAGTGGGGTTATGTACTCTGCTCCTGGCTCTCCTTTAATTAATAACTTAGAGCCAAAAAGTGAAGCAATACCTGCTGCTACAATTCCTCGTGGTCCTACCCAAGAAATAAACAGCTTGGCATTGGTCTGTAAATCTGATCCCCAAGTGCTTAAGAATACACCTATAGGTCGTACTACAAATACTACTACTAGAAAAAGTGCTAGTGTCTCCCAGCGATATAATAACTCAAGGTCCACAAGATTCATATTTGCCGAAAGCAAGATGAATAGCACAGAGATAAGTAATACACTTAATGATTCTTTAAAGTATAGTAGTTCCTTAATGTTAGGAAGATTTATATTTCCTAGTACCATTCCCATCACTACCACTGCAAGTAGTCCAGACTCGTGAGCAAACTGGTCTGACATTACAAACACACCAAGTACTGCGGCTAGTGTAAATACATTCATTAAGTAATGTGGTACAAGCTTCTTTTTGATAATAAAAGCCAGCGCATGAGCAAACGTAAACCCAAACGTACTTCCAAAAAGTACAATCTTTCCAAACTCCACTAAGGCCGTCTTAGTAAAAGCTGCCCCTTCTCCTACAGAGATAAATTCATACATTAATACTGCCACAAGTGCTCCTATAGGGTCTATAAGAATCCCTTCCCATTTAAGTACTGTAGAGATATCTCGCTTTACGGGCACGTTTCTTAAAATAGGCGATATCACGGTAGGTCCTGTTACAATGATAAGTCCTGAGAATAATAAAGAGATCTGAAGGCTGAGTCCAAATATCCAGTAGGCGGCAAATCCTGCTCCTAAAAATGTTACAAGGCTGCCTAAAGAGATAAGCTTTGTAATTACTGGACCTACATTCTTAATTTCATCACGTTTAAGTGTAAGTCCGCCCTCAAAGAGTATAATAGATATCGCTAGCGAGACAAAGTAGTATAGACTCTCTCCCGGAAATAATCCTTCTTCTCCATTCCAGATAGGTTCTATCCACTTTGTACCATCTTCAGATATGAGTGTAGATACAGGTCCCACAAAAAGCCCTATGAGTAGTAGTGGTAAAATGGCAGGTAATTTTAAACGCCAAGCAGCCCATTGTGCAATGATCCCTAAAATTATGATTCCGGCTAGTTCTAACATATGAATTCAGTTTTGATGCGATATTAATGTTTTAAAGCTTTTGGCTCTCGTTGTGAAGTTACAATTCTTTGTTAAAAACTAGTGTGTATAAGGGTTTAAAAACTCTCTTTTTGGTATTTTGCAGAGATTTATGCGGTGGTTAACACGCTTTTTTTGAGGTGTATTACGCTTTCGCGAAAGCGTAAAAAAACCATTATCATTCTTATTGACACGTTTTTATGAAAATATACCCTATTGAGGCAGGAAATTTTAAACTGGATGGTGGTGCCATGTTTGGCGTGGTACCTAAGTCTATCTGGAGCCGAACAAACCCTGCAGATGCTAATAATCTTATAGATATCGCCGCAAGATGTATGCTTATAGAGGATGGCAAAAGACTTATCCTCATTGATAACGGGATGGGAGATAAGCAGTCAGAAAAGTTTTTTGGCTATTATCACCAGTGGGGAGACCACTCTATAGATGCATCACTTGCTCAATATGGTTTTCACCGTGATGACATTACAGATGTATTTATGACGCACCTACATTTTGATCACGTAGGTGGAGCCATCCAGTGGAATAAAGACCACACAGGTTATGAACCTGCATTTAAAAATGCAAAATTCTGGACCAATGAAAATCACTGGCAATGGGCTGTGGAGCCTAACAATAGAGAGAAAGCTAGTTTTTTAAAGGAAAACCTCATCCCTATGCAAGAAAGTGGCCAGCTTCACTTTATAGAACGAGGAGAACAATCTTTTCAAAAAAACAGCGAGCTCAACTTTGGTATTCTCTTTGCAGATGGTCATACAGAAAAACAAATGCTTCCACATATTGAGTATCAAGGTAAGACCATTGTTTTTATGGCAGACCTACTTCCTACGCTAGGGCATTTACCTATTCCTTATGTGACAGGTTATGATACAAGACCGCTTCTTTCTATTACAGAGAAAGAACAATTCTTAAATATCGCTGCAGATAATAATTACTATCTCTGGCTAGAGCACGATGCTCACAATGAAATTATTACCGTACAGCATACCGAGAAAGGCGTGCGTGCAAATGAAATTTATACCTTTAAAGACTTATTTAACTAATATGATGAATTTACAACACACAAAATCTCTTGTGATTGCAGCAATGGCTGCCACTTTTTTAGCCTCTTGTGAGACTCCATCTGCACTGGTAACTGTACCCGTAGAAAATGTAGATAGCAATCCTCTCAAAGTTTCTGCGCTTACAGAAAGTGAGAAACAAGCATGGAGCTCAAGAGATCTTAGAACTGATACCATCCCAGGCATGAGCGTAGATCGTACGTATGCAGAAATTCTTCCTGGTAAGTCTGGACAGCAAGTAATTGTTGCTGTAATAGATTCTGGTATTGATATTAACCATGAAGATCTTAAAGGTCGTATCTGGACGAACCCTAAAGAGATTGCTGGTAACGGTAAGGATGACGATAACAATGGATATATAGATGACATACATGGCTGGAATTTTCTAGGCGATGTAGGTGCAGAGCAACTTGAATTTGTACGTATCATCAAACGTTTTGAAAGTGAATTTGCTGGTAAAACACTAGCAACTATTCCTGCTTCTCAAAAAGATATCTTCTTACAATATCAAAAAGCAAAAGCTGAGTATGACGAGAAAGTTGCAGGTGCACAGCGCCAAAAAACACAATACGAGCAAATCGCTAGCCAGCTTAAATCTTCTCATCCTGCGATAGTAAAAGCATTAGGAAAAGAAGATTACACGCAAGCAGATCTTGCAAGTATTAAAAACCCTTCTGCCGAGATGCAGAACCACCTTGGGTTTATTACTCAAATGTTTCAGTACACAGATAACATTCCTGACTTTATGAAAAACATAGATGAAGGTGTTGAGTACTTTACAGGACAGCTAGAAGCAAACTATAATAAAACAGCCGATTTTAGAAAAGTGCTAGGTGATGATCCTTACGACATTACAGACACAAAATACGGTAATAACAACGTGTATGGACCTGAGCCAGACCGTGCAAAGCACGGTACGCACGTAGCAGGAATCATTGCTGCAACACGTAACAACGGTAAAGGAATGAATGGTGTTGCAAATAGCAACATTAAGATCATGGCAGTACGCGCAGTGCCAGACGGAGATGAGTATGATAAAGATATCGCACTTGCTATACGCTACGCAGTAGATAATGGTGCAAAGGTGATTAATACCTCTTTTGGAAAGTATTATGCACAAAACCCGGAGTGGGTTTATGATGCAATAAAGTATGCTGCCAAAAATGATGTGCTTATCGTAAATGCTGCAGGTAATGAAGGGCTTTCTCTTGATGACCCAGCAAACCGCGTGTATCCTAATGATCAGTTAGATAACGTAACAGAAATGGCAGATACTTTCTTAACGATAGGCGCACTAGCACCTAAATATGGAAGCCAGTTGCTTGCAAACTTCTCAAACTATGGGAAATCTAATGTAGATATATTTGCTCCTGGAGTAGATATTTACTCTACTACACCAGAAGATACGTATGAGTATCTGGGCGGTACGTCTATGGCTGCGCCTAACACAGCTGGGGTTGCTGCAATGTTACGTAGCTACTACCCTAAACTTTCTGCAAACGAGGTTAAAAATATTATCATGAAGAGTGGTCTTACTACTAATACTTCGGTAATTCTAGGTGGAGATACAGAGAAGCAAGCACGCTTCAATGAAGTATCAAAATCTGGCGAAATGGTAAATATGTACAACGCTTTTAAACTAGCAGAACTACAAAAATAATTTTAGTAATTTCTCAAAATCCCAAATTCCTCAATAACGGAGTTTGGGATTTTAACTTTAAATCAATCTATAATGAAAAACGCTTACAAATTACTGGTGATGGTATCGTTGTTCGCTTTCGCGAAAGCGTATGCACAAAACAACACCTCTTACTGGCAACAGCACGTCGATTACGAAATGGAAATCGACATGAATGTAAAAAACTATCAATATGACGGTACACAAAAGCTTGAGTATACAAACAACTCTCCAGAGACGCTAGACCGTGTATTTTATCACCTATACTTTAACGCATTCCAACCTGGAAGTGAGATGGATGTGCGCTCACGCAACATTGCAGATCCAGATGGTCGTGTCAAAGACCGTATCAGTAAGCTAGCTCCAGATGAGATTGGGTTTATTAAAGTAAATAGCCTTACTCAAGATGGTAAGAAATTAACTTACGAAGTAGCAGGAACGGTACTTGAAGTACAACTTGCAACTCCTATTGCACCCGGAGCAAAGACTACTTTTGAAATGGATTTCAAAGGTCAAGTACCTGTACAGATACGCCGTAGTGGTCGTAACAACAAGGAAGGTGTTGCACTATCTATGACACAGTGGTACCCAAAAATGGCCGAATATGATTTTGAAGGATGGCACGCAGATCCTTATATCGCCCGTGAGTTTCATGGAGTTTGGGGAGATTTTGATGTAAAAATCAATATTGATGAAAACTACACAGTAGGTGGTACAGGATATTTACAAGATCCAGAAGATATGGGTCATGGGTATGCAGGAACTTCTATGAAGCCAGGTAAAAATGCAAAGCGTGGTAAATTACAATGGCACTTTAAAGCACCTAACGTACATGACTTTACATGGGCTGCAGATCCTGATTATGTGCACGACATGATCATGGGAGAAAATGATACAGAGCTTCACTTTTTCTATAAAAACAAAGAGTCTATCAAAGCAAACTGGAAGAAACTACAGCCTATGACGGCCGACTTACTTGCCTTTTACAACAAGCACGTAGGTACATATCCATACAAGCAGTACTCTGTGATACAAGGTGGTGATGGTGGTATGGAGTATGCGATGAGCACACTTATTACTGGTGAGCGCAAGTTTGGAAGCCTTTTTGGTGTGACTGCACACGAGATGGCACACACTTGGTTCCAGTTCTTACTAGCAAGTAACGAAGCAAAGCACGAGTGGATGGATGAAGGATTTACGTCATATATCTCTTCTCTTGCCGAAAATGAACTTACAGGAGGTGATAATCCTAATCCGCTTTCTGGGTCGTACAGAGGCTACTATTACCTTGTTAAAAGCGGTAAAGAGCAACCACAAACAACGCACGCAGATCGTTATAACGAGAATATGCCATACAGCATCGCTGCATATAGCAAAGGAGCAGTATTTCTTGCACAGTTAGGATACGTTATTGGTGAAGACAATCTTAAGAAAACGCTTAAAAAGTATTTTGATGATTTTGCTTTCAAGCACCCTACACCTAACGACATTAAACGTACTGCAGAAAAAGTTTCTGGAATGGAACTAGACTGGTACTTAATGGACTGGGCACAGACTACAAACACTATTGATTATGGTATCACAAGTGTAGAAGCAGATGGTAATAAAACAAAGGTTACGCTTACGCGAAAAGGACTTATGCCTATGCCTATAGACCTTTATGTTGATATGGCAGATGGTTCTCAAAAATCATACTACATGCCTTTACGTATGATGCGTGCCGAAAAGCCAAACCCAACACCGAACATTGCCCGTGAGCAACTAGCAGACTGGCCTTGGACAAACCCTACCTATACATTCACCATTGATGCACCACTAAGTGAGGTAAAAATGATGAAAATTGATCCTACATCAATGATGGCAGATATTGATCAAACAGATAACCTTTGGGAGAAAGAGTAAGGAATCTCTTTTAAATATATAATACTATAAACCAACCCATTACGGGTTGGTTTTTTTATTCCCCTATCACCAGTAAATTATCCTATTGCTTTGTATGTCCCGGGCTGCGGTCTTCTTAAGAAAATCAATATTATGTAACGAATGACTTTATCGCGTTAATATCAAAGTAATAATCACAAGTCCGATTAACACCAAGAAGGCAGTGATTATAGAAGATATTATCTGAAGAACTAACTAGAATAAAAAATAAAATATTGACGCACAGCATTTCACAAAAAATATCTAAGTTTACTGGAAACAAAAATTAGCAACAAAGCTGATTTAAAAATTTTTATTTATGAAATTAAATTTTTTGGCACTCTTATTTGTTACAACCATTTTTATGAGTTGTGATAGTGATGATGACAACACTAACTTTACAGCATCTGCCGAAAGTTTTGTAGGTGTTTATAACACAACCTCTTTAACTAGTGAAGGAGAAGATTCCTTCACCTCAAATGGAGAGCCAATGACAGCTTCATTTAGTGAGGTAGGAAGCGACTTTGATCTAGTATGGACTTTTACTGCAAATAATACATATAGCATTATTGGATCATACACTTCTACATATACAGAAACAGAAAATGGAGTAACTGAAACAGATGTCGATGTAGAAAGTGTTAATCAAACCGGTAACTATGTTTTAGATCTAGCAAATGACGAGCTTATTATAATAAGCGAGGAAGAACCTGCTTCATTTGATATTATCTCTTTTACAGAAAATAATTTAGAATTTGGATTTACCGAAAGTGGAACTGAAGGCAACTTCAGCTTTACTTCTAATTTTAACATTCGCTTAGAAAGACAATAATATCTTTATACTATACTTTTTTAAACCCAGCTCTGCGAGCTGGGTTTTTTATTCCTCCAATCTCCAGTAAACTATCCCACTGCGTGGTATATCTAGGGCTACGCTCTTCTTTTATGAGTTCCCATTCCTTGTTACTTTTTGTGGTTCCAGATAATCCTGCGGACACTGTAGACTTCCCATAACGGTTATTAATCGCATCAAAGGCTTTTATGAGCCGTTTATCTCCTGTTGCTTCGGGCGTAAATAGATTACCTTGTACTTGCTCCTCTGGGATGAGACCTAGGAGGTCTACTCCTACTTTTTTATACTTAAAACCTGGCTTATAGATTCGCTTCAATGCCTTTTTTGCTTCTACTATGAGTATGAATGTATCATTTGTGGGTACAGATAAAGTGACAATGGTCTTATCTGCATGTTGCACGTCATTTGTGCTGTGGTAGTTTGTAGTAAGATATATGCGCAGCTGTGTACAACAACATTTCTGGAACCGTAGCACCTCACTTACTTCGCTTATATAGTAGGCACAAGCCTCCTCAATTTGAGGCAGATTATCCAGTTTTTTGCCAAAGGACTTTGCGGTACCTATTGCTTTCTTCTTTCGCGGAAGCGTATCAAAAGGAATACATGATTCTCCATTGAGTTCGCGCCAGAGCCGCTCCCCTATTACCGTCATCTCCTTGCGTACCCACGCTAGCGGCAATTGTGTAAAATCATAAGCTGTGAAAACACCCACATTTGCCAGGCGTTCTACATGCTTTTTACCAAGTCCCCAGACATCTTTTGTTTCGGCCCATTTGAGACATTCTATACGGCGTTCTTCGGTGTCCATGACAAAGACATAATTAAAGCGTGCTATCTTCTTTGAGATTCTATTGGCAAGTTTTGCAAGGACTTTAGTGGGTGCAATTCCTACGCCTACAGGAACTCCTGTGCGTCGCACAACGGTATCTTTTATTTTATGTCCATATGTTTCGAGGTTTACGTGGGTAATACCAGATAGGTCTACAAATGACTCGTCTATACTATAAACCTCAACGGCTGGTGAGAAGTCTCTGAGGACGTTCATCACACGATCAGACATATCGCCATACAGCGTATAATTAGATGAAAATAGAGTTACATCATTTTGAGCCAGCAACCCTTTTATCTTAAATAGCGGATCGCGATAAGGAATATGCGTGAGCGCTTTTGCTTCTTTATTTTTGGCGATAATACAACCATCATTATTGCTGAGTACCGCCACTGGTCTTCCTCGCAAATCTGGACGAAATACTTGCTCGCACGAGGCGTAGAAGCTATTACAATCTACCATTGCAATCATACCGCTTTGTGAATTATGTAGCTTATCATTCCCCAGAGTTCCACCGTTTTATTGGTGTCTATCCTCTGTACATCAAAACCATCTGAGGTCACTACTAATGCAAGTTTGCCCTGACTAGGATGCAAAGCTCTGTCTATAATTAGAACATCTTGATCTAGAATATTGTACTCCTTCCATGTATCCCCTTTTACGCGTACAAAGAAAGTTGCATCTCGAGAAGAACTGAGCTCTTTATTGAGGTCAATCATAGGCTCGCGATAGTGCGTTGCAGGACTAGGAAAACCCGTTTGCACAGACCGATTACCTGCATAATCTTCTTTGGCTCTTTTTACTTTATGAGGTTGTAGTTCGTTCACACTACAAATTTATGGATATATTCCTATTAAACGTATTTTATCCATAATTTTATGTGCTTTTTTGCTTTCGCGAAAGCGTAATACTACCACACAACCTATTTCAATTCTACTATCTTTGCTCGCAATGCCACACACATACCCAAAAGCCGAAAAATTAAAGTCTAAAAAACTGATAGACACCCTTTTTATTGAGGGAAAGTCTGTAAAGTCTTTTCCGCTTAGGATGGTTTATATAGAGACCCCACTATCAACTGATGCTTATATAGTACAAGCTGGAGTCTCTGTATCCAAGCGTAATTTTAAGCTGGCCGTTTCTCGCAATCGCATAAAACGTTTAATGCGAGAATCATATCGTTTACATAAAGACCTAATAGATACAAAAGGCACGACATTTGCGATGCTTATTTTATATACAGGCCAAGAGGAAGTCCCGCAAGCAGTTCTTCATAAAGCAATGGTCAAACTTATAAAACGTTTTAATGATGCGACAGCTCCTACTACTTCTTAGTTTTTTACTCATTCTTTCATGTGAGAATGCTAATAACGGTACTTCTAGCACTAGCGAACCAGGACTAGCATACGAGTCTTTTGACGATATGGAGATTGATGAAATAGTACTTGAAGAAACTGCTCCAGATACTCAAGCCACTGCACAAAAAATTATCAAAACAGGAAATCTACGTTTTGAAACTCAAGATATGGCGGCAACGCACGCACATATTCTTACAGTTATAAAAAAGACTGAAGGATATATACAGAATGATAATTCTGGTAAAGAAAGCTATGGTGGCGTTTTTCAAAATCTTACTGTACGCGTTCCTACTCGTAATTTCCAGATAGCACTTGATGAGATTTCAAAAGGTGTAGCATATTTTGATGAGAAAACCATCTCTCAAAAAGACGTTACAGAAGAATTTGTAGACCTCAACGCCCGCCTAAAAGCAAAGCGAGCGCTAGAAGATCGTTACATCAACTTACTTTCTAAGGCAAAAAATGTCAAAGAAATGCTAGAGATAGAACGCGAACTCGCAGAGATACGAGAAGAAATAGAAGCAAAGCAGGGAAGACTTAAATATCTACAAAGCCAGGTCTCACTAAGCACTCTACATATACATTTTTATAAGAACGAGGTGGCAACTAAGGTCACAAACTCCTATGGCTCAAAAATGATTAATGCCCTTAAAAGTGGCTGGAACGGTGTTTCGGTATTCTTTTTAGGTTTGTTGCATCTTTGGCCATTTCTTATCTTGTTAAGTGTAAGCACGTTTTTTGTGCGTCGCTGGATAAAAAAGAAAGATAAATAATATACGTACGCTTTCGCGAAAGCGTTATACTCACAACTACGGTCTACTACAGATATAAAAGATTATGAAAAAGAAAATATTCATCCCCATCATTGCGGTTGCGATTGGTATAGGAACGGTAAGTTTTAAAAGTGACTTTTTTGAAATTGCAAAGCAAATCGAAATTTTTACAGAGCTTTTTAAGGAGCTTAACATGAATTATGTAGATGAGACTAACCCTGCAGAATTGATGGATAGCGCAATAGAAGGGATGCTTGCAGATCTTGATCCTTATACTAAATACTGGACTGAGCAAGAGGTTGAGGACGCAAAAATTAATCGCTCTGGAGATTACTCTGGTATAGGAGCAACGGTAAGAAACGTAGCTAATAAAATGACCATAATTGAACCTCGTAAAGGATATCCAGCAGATAAAGCAGGATTAAAAGCGGGTGACAATATCCTTAAAATAGGAGATATCACCGTTGCAGATATGGACGGAGATGCAGGAGATTTATTAAAAGGAGCGCCTAACAGTGAGGTCGTTATCACTTATGAACGTCAAGGAAAAACGAATACCACTACGATAAAACGCTCTTCTGTTGAGATTGATGCGGTTCCGTTTTCAAAATTAATTGATGGAGATACTGGGTACATCGTACTTACTACTTTTAGTAAAAAAGCATCAAGCCAAGTGAAGGATGCACTCGTAAGTTTAAAGACGGATGGGGCAAAAAAAATCATTCTAGATTTACGTGGTAATGGTGGTGGATTACTAAGTGAAGCTATCAATATCTGCAATCTATTTTTACCTAAAGGATCTCTTATTACTACGACAAAGTCTGTTGTAAAAAAGTATAATAAAACCTATGTAACCCAGCAAGAACCGGTGGATATTGAAATACCACTCGTAGTGCTCGTAAACGGTAGATCTGCATCTGCATCTGAGATTGTATCTGGTGGTTTACAAGATTATGATAGGGCAGTGGTAGTGGGAGCAAGAACCTTTGGGAAAGGTCTTGTACAGCGTCCTAAGCCTCTTACTTATGGGACTTCTGTAAAGATTACGATATCGCGATATTACACGCCTTCTGGACGTTGTATCCAAGCGTTAGATTACTGGAATCGTGATAATGATGGTAATGCCGTGCGTACGAATTCTGAAGATTATAACGAGTTTAAAACTAAGAACGGCCGTAAGGTTTTTGATGGTGGTGGTGTACTACCAGACATTCAAGTATCATCTGCAAAGCTGAGTCCCGTGACTACTGCGCTACTTAAGGATAATGCTATTTTTGAATACGCTACAGATTATTATTATAAGCATCAGTACAGCGATATGAGCGAATTCTCATGGTCTCAAGCAGATTTTAATGACTTTAAAAACTTCTTGACACGTACAGGTTTCAACTATGAGACTGAGACTGAAAAAGCATTTGCAAAAGCGCTTCTTCAAGCAGAAAAGGATGATCTTAAAAAAGAAGTACAGACTGCATACTCACAACTAGACAATGCTATTGCACAAGCTAAGGAGAAAGCGATAGATGAACGTCAAGAGGAGATTCAAAATTTACTGATTGATGAGATTGTAAAACGATACTTCTATCGTGATGGTCTGTATGAATACCAGCTTATTAACAATACAGAAATTAAAGAAGCGATTACTGTGCTCAATGATAGTAAACGCTATAGTAAGATTTTAAATTATTAAGTTCCTTGCGTTACATATTGTATGTTACCTCTGTGTACTTTCTGCAAGTGCGCAAGTAGATCGCACTCATGAAACCTTTTTTGACACCGATAAATCGGCGCTTATTAAAACGGAGTTAGCGTCTTTAAATCGCTTTATCGTATCGCTGCCTAAGGATAAAATAGAAGATATATCAATCTACGGTTATTGTGATGATCGTGGCACAGATGCCTATAACAAACGTCTCTCGCAAGATCGCGCAAATACCATTAAGGACATTTTTATGTTGCAAGGTATTGCAGACACGATTATCAAAAATTCTGATGGAAAGGGAGAGCTTTTACTCACCAGGTTAGATGATGCGGGGAGCGAGATACAACGTAAACTTAATCGTAAAGTAGAGATTATTGTTTCTCTAAAACAAGCCCGCAAGACTACTCCAGAAGAAGTAGAAGTGGCTGAAGAAGTCACGACCAAAGTAGATCGCTATAAAAACTACGAGGAAGACACGATAGCCAAAGGAGATCGTATTTTGCTTAAAAACATCCTGTTTAAAACCAACTATAGCTACATACACGGGAAGTCATACAATGATTTAAAAAAACTAGCCAAATACTTAAAAGGACATCCAGAAATCATATTTAAGATTCAAGGTCATGTGTGTTGTGTAGATCATGGTCGCGATGGTATCAATCTTAAAACAGGCAAGCGCAATCTCTCTGAAGCAAGAGCAAAGTTCATTTATGATTATCTAGCAGATCAAGGAGTTGCAAAAAAACGCATGCGTTATCAAGGTTTTGGAAGCAGATTTCCACTAGGTGGTGATCCCTCTGAGGATAAGCGCGTGGAAATTTATGTGACTTATATCAAGAAGGTGAAGGCTAAGAAATAATAAAATTGACGTGAGAATACTACTGCTTTTATTACTACTCTGGAACTTTACACTTGTAATAGCACAAAGTGAAAATTCTTCTTTTCGGCAAATAACTGGGGTACTCGTTGATGAAAATAAAAGACCATTTCCTGGACAAAACGTAATTATATTAGGTACGACCATAGGAACTCAAACAGATCTTGAAGGAAAATTTTGCCTTACCATACCTACTAATTTTGACGTTTTTATTTCTTTACCATTTTGCTTTGATCAAATTACTCGTCGTATATCTACATATGATTCTTATTTGTTCTTAAAAATTGGCAAAGGAAAAAGAAAGTCAAGAAAAGCAATAAATCAGTGGAATTTGATGAGTGCTAAAGAAAAAAATAAATTGACATCATTTTTTAATAGTAATGTTTACATCACTGCCCAAAAATCATATTGTCAGTCAAACTAGTATAAATACGCTTTCGCGAAAGCGTAACTCAACCATATAATTATCTCAATAAGTATATGTTGTTTTTATGTTCTGATCATCACAATGTGAGGAATCCCATCTTCTAGATATTCTGCTCCTTGTTCTTTAAAACCTAGGTTGTTGTAAAAGCTTTTTAAATACTTCTGCGCAGATATTTTTATAATGCGCTCATCATAGTATTTCTGTACGGCTTCTATAGATGCGTTCATAAGATCATAACCGTACTTGAAGTTTCGCTGGTTTTCTTTTACAAGTACGCGACCTATACTTGCCTCATCAAAATATGCACCTGGTTTGAAAATACGCGTGTAAGCAATGAGTTCATCACCTTTATAACCCAGAACGTGTACTGCCTTGTCATCCTTACCATCTATATCTTGGTAAACACAGTCTTGCTCAACTACAAAAACCTCAGATCTGAGCTGTAATATTGCGTATAGCTCGTCTCTACTTATAAACTCGTACTTCTTTATAATAAAACTAATGCCAGCTTCTTCCATATCTATATCGCGCAGCGAATTTTTTTTTGAGTTATTTACAAGCAATCTTATCTACGCGTCTTTGGTGGCGTCCGCCTTCAAAATCTGTTGCGAGAAACGCTTTAACCATGTCTAGTGCTTGATTTTCTGAGGTGTATCTAGCAGGAATCGCTATTACATTTGCATTGTTATGCTCGCGTGCAAGCACAGCAATTTCTTTAATCCAGCAGAGTGCTGCTCTTACACCTTGATGTTTATTAACAGTCATGGCAATACCGTTACCACTTCCACAAATTACAATCCCAAAATCTGCCTCACCCTTCTCTACATCGCTAGCGACTGGGTGTCCAAAGTCTGGATAGTCTACACTTCCATCATCGTTTGTACCGTAGTTATTAACGGTATGTCCAGCTTCTTTTAAAAATTTTACAATAAGATTCTTATAACTGGTTCCTGCGTGATCGTTACCTATAGAGATTTTCATAGTACGTTTGTTTTACACATCAAAGTTAAGGAATAGCATTCTCGTTTTATAAATAAGTGGTAACGTGATATCCTTCTTATATGAACAATAAGGTAAATGATAGCTCTTAACTACATTATGGTATAAAGCACGACAATTGTTAATAACGTTAAGTGATTGAAATAATGACACTTAACTTAATATTAATTGTGTTTATTATCCTAATTAGCTATAAAATGTTCCAATTCTAGTCCATTGTTAATAACCCTTGAATAGCTGTTAATAGCGTTTGTCAATAACTTTTGACGGTAAATGATAAGTCTACTTGCAGATTAAGATTAAAAAAACAATACTAGACTTAAGGTACACGAACCAAATTTTTCTTTGCTTAATAGTGATCAATTTTATGAGCATAAAAAGAGTCGATTTTTAATAAGTTAATAACTCGACTTATGAGCAATTTGTAATAATCCATGGTTATCAACATTTGTTAACAGCGCTTCATAAATCTCATGTTTTCAGCGGAAAAAGAATCTAATAAGTGCATGATAAGCTGTGAACAAGTATCAAAAAGTGATATTTACAATATTCTCTCTTAAAAGTTATACCGCTATTCACAGTATATAATAAGCATCATTATTTTTTAAAATTTTAAAAGAAAACAAATGATATATATATATATGTGAATAACATCAAAAATTTAAAAAATTGAATTCTGTAAAATGAAACCTTTCTTTAGTCAATTGAATGAAAAAAGAGATTGACTACTTTATATTATTCTGAAGTGATTTGTTTTTTAAATCGATTACCTGACTTTCGGTATACTTAAAAAGGAAAATGCTAGGAAGATGAAGGAAAGAGTATATGCTTCAATTTCTTATAAAAAAGGAAGGGTCACTCAAAAAAAGAAAAGTTTTAATAGAAAACTACGAGTTGTAAGAAACAACTTTGGATGTAGAAGGTGTTGCTGTCTGACGACCATTTGATTCCTCTTCAAAAGTTGCATTAATATATATCACAGCGACTACAATCCCTATCAAGAAAATAGCGAGTAGTAAAATCGTGTTTTTATGTATTAATTTAGAAGAGTTCATAGATGTCATCTACTTAAAGACGCAATAAAATTTAAAACGTTACAGCAAAATTAAGATTTAATTAAGATAATCCTAATTTTTTGTTAAAATTAGAGTGTTAAACTTTAGAACTGATTGCGTTAAGATGGTAAGACTATCTAAAAACGGTATAAGAGTTGCTTTACATATTATATCTTTAAAGTACGCTTTCGCGAAAGCGTAAAAAACCAATTTAAAGTATACAAAACGTTACTAAACCTTAAATTTTTAACATAAAAGCTATAGTTGAGCTTTTTAAGGCTAATTTTGTGACAGAAATAAAATAGATGAATAAGAAGAAGAGAAGGAGAGGACCGGGAAAAATATCAAACCTCTCAGAAAGAATCGTAAGAATATTAAAAGACGATCACCAAAAGACCTACAATTACAAACAAATAGCGGCAAAACTTGATGTAGACGATCCATCGAGCCGTAATCAAATTATCAAAAACTTACAGCAACTTAAGGCCAAAGAACAAATCGTAGAAGAGGGACGTGGCCAGTTTAAGATTGCAGCAAATAAAAATTACCACACTGGGATACTCGATGTTTCTGGTAAAGGTGGTGGTTATGTGATGGTAGATGATCTAGAACAAGATATCTATGTACCACCACATCACTTAAACAAAGCACTTAATGGTGACGAGGTTGAGGTTTACATATATCGCCAGCGACGCAGCAAGAAGCACGAAGGTGAGATTACAAAAATCCTAAAGCGCAAGACAGAAGAATTTGTTGGTGTTGTAAAACTTCAAAAAAAGTTTGCCTTTGTACTTACCTCTGAGTCTAACAAAATGTATACAGACATCTTTGTACCACTTAAAAAAATAGGTGATGCAGAAGATGGTGATAAAGTAGTAGTTACCATAGAAGACTGGCCAGAAAAAGCAGACTCTCCTTATGGTAAAATCACAAAAGTACTAGGTAAACCAGGTGAGCATAACACAGAGATACATTCTATCCTTGCTCAATATGGTCTTCCATATGAATTTCCAGTAGAGGTAGAAGAGTATGCAAATAAGATAGATACCTCTATTAAAGCTGAGGAAATTGCAAAACGTCGCGACATGCGTGATGTACTCACTTATACCATAGATCCTAAGGATGCAAAAGATTTTGATGATGCATTAAGTTTTCAAAAACTTGAGAATGGTAATTATGAAATAGGAATTCACATTGCAGATGTAAGTCATTATCTCGTACCAGGAACGATACTAGATGATGAAGCTTATGAGCGTGCAACATCTGTATATCTAGTAGATAGGGTAGTACCTATGTTACCAGAAATATTAAGTAATGGTGCTTGTTCCTTAAGACCTCATGAAGAGAAGTATACCTTCTCTGCAGTGTTTGAAATGAAAGCAGACTCTGGAAAAATAGTAGATTCTTGGTATGGACGTACTGTAACTTATAGTGATGCCCGATTTGCATATGAAGAAGCGCAAGCAATTATAGAAAGCAGATCAAACCTCATCCCAGCCGAAGTTTCTCTTACTGGAGAAGCTTATAAAGTATCTGATGAGCTTGTAGAAGCAACATTAGAAATGGATAGAATTGCTAAGATTATGCGTCGCCAGCGTATGAAGGATGGAGCTATTTCTTTTGATAAAGTAGAAGTAAAATTCAAGCTTGACGATGAGATGAATCCAGAAGGCGTTTATTTTAAAACCTCTAAGGATGCAAATAAACTCATAGAAGAGTTTATGTTGCTGGCAAATAGAAAAGTGTCTGAGTTCATTGGTAAACAAACACCTAAAAAGACATTTGTATACAGAATACACGATGAGCCTAATGATGAAAAACTAGCATCTCTTGAAAAAGTGATAGGCAAGTTTGGTTATAAATTAGACTTAAAAGATCGCAAGACTACCACCTCTTCTTTAAACCAACTTCTTACAGATGTACAAGGGAAGAAAGAGCAAAATATGGTAGATACGCTAGCTATACGCACCATGAGTAAAGCAGTATATTCTACAGAAAATATAGGTCATTACGGTCTTGCTTTTGATTATTATAGTCACTTTACTTCGCCTATACGTCGCTATCCTGATGTAATGGTACACCGTTTACTACAACATTATCTAGATGGTGGTAAATCAGTAAGTGAAGAAGAGTATGAGCAAAAATGTAAGCACTCTTCACAAATGGAGCAGCTAGCTACAAGTTCAGAACGAGACAGCATAAAGTATATGCAAGTTAAGTTTATGCAAGATCATCAAGATGAAGAGTTTGTAGGTGTTATTTCTGGAGTTACAGAATGGGGAATCTATGTAGAGATTATCTCAAACAAGTGTGAAGGAATGGTGCGCTTAAGAGATATTAAAGGTGATCACTATGAATTTGATCAAGATAGCTACTCTGTAATAGGGCAGAAGTCTGGTAATCAGATTACCCTAGGAGATGAAGTTATTGTAAAAGTAAAAGAAGCAGATCTAGTGAAGAAGCATCTAGATTTTACACTTGTAGGTGTAAAGGAAGGGTTGCATCAGTAGGTAACTTATTACTTAAATTAAAGTTTAAACCATCACACTATCATAAGTGTGATGGTTTTTTTTATGCTATTGATTATTCTTAAAAGTTTAGCAAATTATTAAGAAAAAGCGCACTAATTTTGTCATTCTGTAGAAGAATTAAAAATCACTCTTCTTACCCATGATACATGTCAACACCTATAGAAAATATCGAGCTTAAATATCTTACGCTCAACGATTACGAAGAACTTAAAAGTGCAATGATACAGGCGTATTCTAATATGCCAGACATGTACTGGAATGAGAAGCAAATCACTGCACTTATTAATAAGTTTCCAGAAGGTCAAGTTGTTATTAAAATTGATGGAAAACTTGCAGGTTGTGCGCTCTCTATAAAACTCAATGAGTCTACTTTTGACAGTGTTCATACCTACGAAGAAATTACAGGCAATTATACGTTCAACACGCATAAGCCAGATGGAGATATTCTATACGGTATAGACGTGTTTATTAAGACAGAATATAGAGGTTTACGTCTAGGAAGAAGATTATACGATTACCGTAAAGAGCTTTGTGAGGAGCAAAATTTAAAAGGAATCCTCTTTGGTGGGCGTATTCCTAACTACCACAAACACGCAGATTCTGTAACTCCTAAGGAATATATTGAGAAGGTAAAACGCAAAGAAATCCACGATCCGGTATTAAACTTCCAGATCAATAATGATTTTCACCCTGCTAAGATTTTAAAAGGATATCTACCTGGTGATGAAGACTCAGGTGAGTTTGCCGTACTTCTAGAGTGGAATAACATCTACTATGAGAAAAAATCTGTTGTTGCAGCTACACAAAAGAAGGTAGTAAGACTTGGCTTAATACAGTGGCAAATGCGTTTGTATAAAGATCTTGAAGAGCTCATGCAGCAAGCAGAGTACTTTGTAGATGCAGTATCTGGTTATCGATCAGATTTTGCACTCTTTCCAGAGTTTTTTAACGCTCCGCTTATGGCAGAAAATAACCATTTACCAGTTTCAGAAGCTATACGTGAGCTTGCAAAACATACAGAGGAGATTAAAAATCGTTTTTCACAGTTAGCAATATCTTATAACATCAATATCATTACAGGTAGTATGCCAGAAGTGGTAGATGATTTACTATACAACGTGGGGTATTTATGTCGTAGAGATGGAAGTACAGAGCGTTATGAAAAACTACATGTAACTCCAGACGAGGCAAAAGTATGGGGAATGCAAGGAGGCAATAAACTACACTCTTTTGATACAGACTGTGGTAAAATAGGAATCCTTATTTGTTATGATTCTGAGTTTCCAGAACTAAGCAGGATTCTTGCAGATGATGGTATGGATATTCTTTTTGTTCCTTTCCTTACAGACACTCAAAACGGATATTCTCGAGTACGTAATTGCGCACAAGCAAGAGCTATTGAAAATGAATGTTACGTTGCCATTGCAGGTAGTGTGGGTAACTTACCTAAGGTGCATAACATGGATATCCAGTATGCACAGTCTATGGTATTTACTCCTTGTGACTTTTCATTTCCAGCAAACGGGATTAAGGCAGAGGCTACACCTAACACAGAGATGATTCTTATTGCAGATTGTGATATAGACTTACTACGTAACCTCAACCAGTTTGGAGCAGTGAAGAACCTTAGAGATCGTCGTAAAGATTTATTTGAATTGAGAAGAAGATAGTTTTTTAAATACGCTTTCGCGAAAGCGTAACACATCTCACAAAGAGCTGTCACATAAAGAATTTGATATTAAAACAAAGACCTGTCATACTTGCAAGAAGGAAATAACCGTAGCTTTTAGAGCACGGTTAAATCACGCCAAAAAGTGGGTTTTTATATGTGAAACATGTTGCGATAAACATCGTTATAAAGAAGGTTACACCTATGGTGGAACATGGAAAGGAAAGAGGCATTAACATGTAAACTGTAACAATCTAGTAATAGCTAGGTCTCTATATCAAACAAAAACAATGAATATGAAATTTATATATACCATAGTAGCGCTAGTAATTACAGCAACAGCATTTGCTCAAAATCCAGTTACAAAAGACGTAGGAGATTTTACAGAAGTAAAAGTGTATGATCGCATTGTAGTAAATCTTGTAAAGTCTACCGAGAATAAAGTGATTATTACGGGAGAAGATGTAAGCCAAGTCAATGTGGTAAACAAAGACGGAACGTTAAAGATTAAAATGGATCTTGATCTTATTTTTGACGGAAACAAAACTTTTGTACATGTGCATTACAACAAGCTGCAAGTAATAGATGGAAATGAAGGAGCTGTTATTACCTCAAATGAGCTTATAGAGCAAGACAAAATTGAAATCAAAATGCAAGAAGGAGCTCGCGTTAAAGTAGGTTTACAAGTACGAGAAGCTCTTTTAAGAGCAGTTACAGGTGGTGTAATAGAAGCAAGCGGTCAAGCAAGCCTGCAGAAGGTAAAAGTAAACACAGGAGGCATTTATGAAGGTAGAGATCTTGAGACAGAAACAGCAGAGATATTTGTACAAGCAGGAGGAGAGGTAGAAGCTTATGCTAGTAAACTAGCAGATCTAACAATAAGAGCAGGTGGAGATATTGTGATTTATGGTAACCCAGCAGAGGTAAAACGTCGTCGTACTTTTGGAGGACGTATTAAAATAATGTAAGTTCTTAAGACTGTAGTGCAATCAATCAAAATGATTTGAAATACACTTTAATCTTTAATTGATTAGATATATACAAAGGATGTTTACATACGTAGGCATCCTTTTCTTTTTACTGTATGCTTTTGTCTAACTTTGTGTAAAGCACTTTCTATATGTTTCAAGATTTACACACGGCTATACCTCTAGGATTTTTCTTAGCGTTCTTGATAGGCCCTGTATTTTTTGTGTTATTAGAAACGGCAGCTACCAAAGGTTTTAGAGCTGCACTTACCTTTGACATAGGTGTTATTATTGCAGATATTGTTTTTATAGTAGTTGCGTATTTAAGTAGTTATCAATTACTAGAAAATTTAAGCAATCAGCCGGGTCTTTATGTTTTTGGAGGAGCGATTTTAATCGTATACGGACTTACTATTTACCTCAAAAAACCAACAAGAGATGCACTTGACCCTAATAGGGCAAAAGTGAAGAAAGGTGGTTACTTACAGCTTTTTATAAAAGGATTTTTACTCAATTTTATAAATATAGGTGTACTTGTTTTCTGGCTAGGTATCTTAATAATTGTAGGTCCTACGGTAGAGAATGATGGTGAACGCCTATTGGGTTTCTTTATTGGGATGATAGGTGCTTATCTTATTACAGACATAGGTAAAATAGTGCTTGCAAAACAACTCAAGCGCTACCTTACACCACGTAGAATTTTTAAAGTAAAGAAATCATTAGGTCTTATTCTTATCTTTTGTGGTCTTGTACTAGTAACAAAAGGTTTTGTTCCTTCAGATGAGTTTAATATCCAGCAAGAGATGGAGCGTTTTCAAGAGATTCCAGAAATCAAGCCAGACACCATACATTAATTTATTAGGGTTTAAGACAAAAAAAAAGGAACTCCGTGAGAAGTTCCTTTTGAGGTATCGAGCGGATTCGAACCGCTGTAGATGGTGTTGCAGACCACTGCCTAGCCACTCGGCCACGATACCAGTTTGTGGGTGCAAATATATGAATAGTCCCGACAAATATCGAAATGAGATATTCTTTTTTTATTTTAAAAATATCCTTTTTGTTAAGTGATTGTTTTACCCACAATTGTAAGTGGTTAATATGGTTTTATCGCACTCGCGTGCGCTCTACGGTAACCATCTCAACATCTCCACCTATAGGAGGATTTATTTTTGATACTGCAACTGTAGCTAGCTGTATAAGAGCCTCTTCCTTTAAAAATCTACTTAAAATACGCTCGCATACTACTTCTAGTAATGCAGATGGAATTGCCATTTCTTCTTTTACAATACGATTAAGTAATACGTAGTCTACTGTGTCTGCAAGTTTATCTGTTTGCGCACTTTTTGATAAATCTGCTTCAATCTCAACATCTACTCTGTAGTCTGATCCTATGGCAGTTTCCTCAGAAAGACAACCGTGGTAGGCGTATGCACGTATATTTGTTACTCTTATTTTTCCCATGATATGGTATTGTTTATAAGTGTTCAAAGTTACAACTCAAAACATGATGTTGCATTTTTAAATCCCAAGGTTTAACCTTTGGTTTATCCTCCAAACAAATCAAAAATATTGCTAAGTGCTCCAGTTTTTGCCTTGTAAAACTCGGTGTAGGAACAATTGCGGCAAGTGACTGTGCTGTACTTTTCTGTTTGCATATTGAGCAATTTTGTTAGAAAACTACCAGTAGCGCGCATTTCACCTATTTTGTAAGTATGGTTTTGGCATTTTACGCAAGTATAATTAAGTGGTTTCATAATGTATTGTTGTTGTAATAGATGAGTGTCTATTTTTTTAAAATGTTACACAATGACCGTTTAAACCTCATAAGTCAGTTATAAACAACAGCTTTTGATACTATGCTTGGTAAGAGAGTTACCTAGCACAATGATTTGTATGAATGCTTTTGTATAATGATTTCAAGTTTTCGCGCAAGCAATAAAACATCAGTTAAAACACTTATTAAATCCAACTACAAATTGATTAATTTTACCCCTACAATCATACATCATGACAGAGGATAATAAATCATTGAATTTTCTAGAACAAATCGTTGAAGAAGACCTTAAAGGTGGCTATAGTAAGGAGGATTTGCGTTTTCGCTTTCCACCAGAACCTAATGGGTATCTACACATAGGTCACTGTAAGGCAATCTGTATAAGCTTTGGGCTAGGGGAGAAGTACGGGGCACCCGTAAACTTACGTTTTGACGATACTAATCCTGCAAAGGAAGAGCAAGAATATGTAGATGCTATCAAGGAAGATGTTTCTTGGTTAGGGTATCAATGGGATAAGGAATGTTTTTCTAGTGATTATTTCCAGCAGTTATATGATTGGACTGTCCAGCTTATTAAAGATGGAAAAGCTTATGTAGATTCTCAATCTAGTGAGGCCATGGCAGAGCAGAAGGGAACACCTACACAACCTGGTGTGCCTGGTCCTTATCGTGATCGTACGGTAGAAGAAAACTTAGACCTTTTTGCTAGAATGAAAGCTGGTGAGTTTAAGGAAGGAGAGCATATTTTACGTGCAAAAATTGATATGGCGCATGTAAACATGTTAATGCGTGATCCCATTATTTATCGTGTGTTGCACAAAGATCACCACCGTACAGGTAGTGACTGGTGTATCTACCCTATGTATGATTGGACACATGGAGAGAGTGATTATATAGAGCAAATAAGCCATAGTTTATGTTCGCTTGAGTTTAAGCCTCACAGAGAACTTTATGATTGGTTTTTAGACCAAGTATACTCTGGTGAGGATTTACGTCCTAAGCAGCGCGAGTTTGCACGTCTCAACCTCAACTATACGATTATGAGTAAACGCAAGTTACTCAGACTGGTAGAAGAAGGAGTGGTATCTGGATGGGATGACCCACGTATGCCTACTATTTCTGGACTGAGACGTCGTGGTTATACAGCTGCAGCAATACGTAATTTTATAGATGCAGTAGGAGTTGCAAAGCGTGAGAATGTGATTGATGTTGCATTATTAGAATTCCATATTCGTCAGGATTTAAATAACATTGCTCCAAGAGTAATGGCAGTATTAGATCCAGTAAAGCTGGTAATAACTAACTATCCAGAAGGGCAAGAGGAGTGGCTAGATGCAGAGAATAATCCAGAGGATGAGGCTGCAGGAGAGCGTAAAGTCCCTTTTAGCCGAGAGTTGTATATAGAGCGTGAAGATTTTAAAGAAAATGCTGGAAACAAGTATTTCCGCCTTACTACAGATAAAGAAGTACGTTTAAAGAACTCATACATCATTAAAGGTGGTGAGGTTATCAAAGATGAGAACGGCGTTATCACAGAGATACACTGTACCTATGATCCAGAGAGTAGATCTGGAAGCGGTACAGAAGCTTCAAAGCGCAATGTAAAAGGAACACTACACTGGGTTTCTATTGCTCATGCGATTAAAGCAGAGGTACGTTTATTTGATAGACTATTTAGTGATGAAAATCCTGATGGTCATGAGGATAAAGACTTCATGGAGTTTATAAATCCTAACAGTCTCACTACCATTACTGGATATCTTGAGCCTAGCCTTAAAGATGTTGAGGTAGGTGATATATTCCAGTTCCAGCGTAAAGGATATTTTAATGTAGATAAGGAATCTACGGCAGAGCATCTTATTTTTAATAGAACAGTAGGTTTACGTGATTCATGGGCAAAAGTGAAGCCTAAGCAAAAACAAGCTAATACTCAAGGTCAATCAAAACCACAGCAGCAGCAAAAGGCTTCAGCTCTTAGTACTATTAACAAACTAGGTAAGAAACTTGCAAACCTTCCAGAAGACAAGCGTGTTGCAACTATTACAGATATACAGAAGCTAGCAGCGAGTTTAACAGAAGATGAGGTAAAAGGATTCTTTAATACTTCGGCAAAGAAGGTGGGTACTCGTATTGCGGGTATTGAGAGTTTGTACGCTTTCGCGAAAGCGCAAAATAAAAACATTAAAGACATTGAAGGAGCCGAAGCATTTGTTGAAAAGGCAAAAGATGATAGCAACGAAATATTAAAAGAAGCAGCGTCTAAATTTTAATATCTAGGTTCTATATTTTAACAATTATTGGCATAAACGTCTCATTTAAGGGTCATAAGAGACTTGTTTTAACAAACATTGTGAGTTGGTTAAAGAGATATTAACCGGTTATTAACGGAGTAAAGAAACATATCAAAATATCTTTACACTCAACCAATTATTAATATAAAATAGAATCATATGAGTAAGTCAAGTAATACATTGTTAGCGTTAGTTTTAGGTGGTGCAATAGGTGCAGCAGCAGGAATATTATATGCTCCAGATAAAGGAACTAAAACAAGAAAGGATCTTTCTAAAAAAGCTAAGAAAGAGCAAGAAAAGCTTGTGAAGCAACTTAAGGAAACTAGAGAGTCACTTTCAGATAATGCGCAAAAGGCAAAGCTAACTTTTGAAGAAAAGTTAAATGATAGTATTTCAACTGCAAGTCATAAAGCAGATGATGTAATCTCAACATTAGAATCAAAACTAGCTGAGTTACGTGTACAAAATGCAAAACTTCAAAAAGATGCAGTGGTAGATAAAAATGCAGCCAAAGTGGAGAAAGCATTATCATAAGCCAAAAGAAACCAATCGGATATGGCTTTTGAAAAGTTAACAAATAACTTAAAAGGACTCACAGATAACGGGCAGGAATATGCCAAAGTCACTGCAGAATACTACAAACTAAGCTTGTTCAAAAATGGAATGAGAGGATTAGTAAGTAGTGCAAACTTAGCTTTAAGAGCCACTTTTGGTCTTATAGCATTGATGTTCTTTTCTATAGGCCTTTCAATTGTGATAGGGGAGTCTCTAGATAGCTTGAGTGCAGGATTCTTTATCGTAGGAGGAATTTACTTAGTTATATTCTTTCTAGTGTTTCTTTTTGCTGGAAAGCCTTTAGAAACTATGTTACTTAAGAAATATAGTAAGCTCGCCTTTAGCGAAGATTCACTTCCAGATGTTTCACCAGTTGCTCCTGTAGCTTCTAAAAATATAAACATTGATGAGAGAGTATAGTAGTTTTGAACAAATAGAGCACGATCTTAAAATTCTCAAACTTAAAAGACAAATAAGCGAGGAAGAAGTAAGGCTTAATGTAAACGGTGCAAAAAATGGTATGAGCTCTGGATTTTCTCCAGTATCCTCATTAGGAACTGTCTTAGGATCTTTAATTCAAAAAGCAGTAGTTACAAAGTTACTAGGTACAATTTTCGGCTATAAGCGTGTTAAGGAAGTCAATAAGAAAGGTGACTACAAAGTGTAAAGACTTATTTTATAAATAAATAAAAACCCCAAGAACAAATTGTTCTTGGGGTTTTCTTATGAGGTCAATGATTATTATTAATCTTCTTGAGCGTCTCTATTTTTCTTATTAATGATACCTTTTGCTTCGTTATCCTTTTTCATTTGCTCTCCTATTTGATTAGAAGCTACAAAGGAGGTGATCATATCATTAAGCATATTACTTCCAGCTTGTGGAGAGTTAGGCATTAAAATTAAGTTAGAATTAGTTTGTTCACCCATAGATTGTAAAGTGTCATAATGTTGTGTTACAACTATAAGCGCAGATGCTTCTTGAGAATTGATTCCCACATTATTTAATACATCTACAGACTCTTCAAGACCACGAGCAATCTCTCTACGCTGGTCTGCAATACCTTGTCCTTGTAAACGCTTAGATTCTGCCTCTGCACGAGCTTTTGCTACTATCTTGATACGATCTGCTTCTGCTTCAAACTCTGCAGCCACTTTCTCGCGTTCTGCTGCATTAATTCTGTTCATTGCTGCCTTTACCTGTAAATCTGGATCAATGTCTGTTACAAGTGTTTTAATGATGTCAAAACCGTAGTTAGACATTGCTTCGTTAAGCTCACGCTTTACTGCAATGGCAATATCATCCTTACGCTCAAAAACATCATCTAGTTTCATTTTAGGTACCTCTGCACGTACTACGTCAAAAACGTATGATGTAATTTGATCTCCAGGGTTTTCTAGTTTGTAAAAAGCATCATATACTTGATCTTTTACTACTTGAAACTGTACAGAGATTTTAAGTCTGACAAAAACGTCATCTTTTGTTTTTGTTTCTACTACAACATCTAGTTGTTGAATTTTTAGGTTGATACGTCCCGCAATTTTATCAAAAACAGGGATTTTAAATTGAAGTCCTGAGTTACGCACTCCTATAAATCTTCCAAAACGCTCCACAACGGCAGCGGTTTGCTGTTTAACCATAAATATCCCTGAGAGGATAATAAGTATGGCTAGTACTACTAATACTGGTAAAAGAATCTGTCCCATAATGGATATTTTAAAAATTATTGATGGTGATTATTGTAATCTTAAAGATAAGTAGCCATAATCGATTAAATGTAACACATAAACTAAAAGTTTCTTGATTGCCTTAAAGTTATTATACCTTACAACAATAATTAAGCATAATCCTCTTTACATAATCCCCTATGAAATATCTATCACTTCTCGTTTTACTAATTGTTACATCTACAGCTATGCATGCTCAATCTTACAGAGGTAGTGGTAACTACAATCGGATAGGACTTCAAGGTAAAGTAGCATTGATAGATTTAGACACAAAGAATTTTGATGTACAAGGAGAAACCGGTTTCCTAGCAGGTTTTACTACTAGAGGAAATGTGTATAATAATTGGGGTATGGTTTACGGAATTGATTTTTTAAGCACTGCGGTTACAGTTCAAACAACTTCCTTAGATCAACTAACTAGTGAGGATACTCAATATAATATTATAGGTGCTCAACTTAATCTATTACTCAGTTATAATTTAATAGCAAACCATCTAGCAGTAGATATTGGACCTGCACTACTTATCAACAGTAAGATGAAGCTAGATAATTCTAGTCAAAGCACAAATATAGTAAGTGGTTATACTACTCTTACTGCAAGTGACATACAAGAAATATCTCGAGTAAATGGTTTTGGCGTCATAGGACTCACAGGAGGTTTTGAACACGTAAGGCTTAGTCTACAATATCAATATGGATTTACAAACATCCTCAATAATCTCAACAATCAAAACCTTGTAAATGATAATAATGTGAGAGATTTTAAGGGCAATGCATCTATAATCGCTGCGGGAGTTGTTTTTTATTTATAATCTTATCGCAAAAAACTAAGGCTACAAATCAACAATTTGTAGCCTTAATTAATAATGATATGTATATCAATTACCCTAGTGTGGTAATTGCATAGTCTATACGTCGCAATGTTTCTTCTTTACCAATGGTGGTAGCAATATCAAAAACATCAGGTCCTTGCATAGCGCCCACAAGTGATAATCTAAAAGGTTGCATTACTTTTCCAAAACCTAATTCCTTTGCTACAATCCACTCTTTAAGAGCTGTTTGAGCCTCTATTGTTGTAAAGTTTGATACACTAGATAATATAATTTTCACCTCTTCCATGATGGCCGCGGTATCTTCTTTCCAAGCTTTTTTAGAAGCTTTGGCATCAAATTCTGTTGGTGCAGTAAAGAAGTAACTTCCTAGTGTCCATAAATCTTCTACAAAGATGGCGCGTTCTTTAATTAAATCAACTACGTGTGTTGTATACTCCTCTGTAGTGGTAACATTCTTATCCTTTAAGAATGACATAAATTGATCTGCTATAAGTGCTACAGGAGATTCTTGCATATACTGCTGCTGGAACCACTTAGTTTTTTCTGGATCAAATTTTGCTCCAGCTTTATTAACACGTTTTAAATCAAAAGCTGCTACAAGCTCTTCTAGACTAAAAATTTCTTGCTCTGTTCCAGGATTCCATCCTAAAAAGGCAAGCATGTTTACCATGGCTTCTGCAAAGTAACCATCTTCTCGATATCCAGATGATATTTCATTTGATTTTGGATCTTCCCATTGTAGCGGAAATACTGGAAATCCTAGTTTATCACCATCACGCTTACTTAATTTTCCTTTTCCTACAGGTTTATGAATAAGTGGTAAGTGAGCAAATACTGGTGCATCCCATCCAAAGGCTCTATACAATAACACGTGTAACGCTAGAGATGGTAACCACTCTTCACCACGTATTACATGAGTAATTTCCATTAAATGGTCATCTACTATGTTTGCTAGGTGATAGGTAGGCATCCCGTCAGATTTAAATAACACCTTATCATCTAGAATGTTAGTATCAATCTCCATAGCACCACGTATTTCATCACGTAGTTGCAACATTTCGTCTTGTGGAGACTTAAAACGGATTACATAGTTTTCACCAGCAGCAATACGTTTCTCTGTTTCTTCTTGTGATAGAACGAGAGAGTTATCTAGTTTAAGGCGATTGTGCCAGTTATAGATAAAGGTTTTACCGTTTGCCTCGTGATCTTTTCTGTGTGCATCAAGGCTTTCGGCAGTATCAAATGCATAGTAAGCATTATTGGTGTCTACTAACGCTTTCGCGAAAGCGTGATACTTATCCTTACGTTCACTTTGTCTATAAGGTCCAAAACCACCATCTTTTGTAGGCCCCTCGTCATACGAAATGCCGCACCAGTCTAGACTTTCACGTATATAATCTTCTGCACCAGGTACATAGCGATTTTGATCTGTATCTTCTATACGGAGGATAAAAGTACCTCCATGTTTTTTGGCAAATAAATAATTAAAAAGCGCCGTACGCACACCACCGATGTGCAATGGCCCAGTAGGTGAAGGTGCAAATCGCACCCGAACGTTTTGAGACATAGTCTTAGATTTTGTGCAAAGATACTTTTAAGCCTTTAAAAAGGCTTAACGATTACCGTTTAAAGTTTTTTATGAAGTTCACAGTGATATCTTTGTAAATGTTGACATCCTCTTAAAACATAATAAAATAGTACTTTAGAGGTTGCTATAAAGAGAATTAGGATAGATGACGAATAGATTTGAAAAAATAGAGAGGAAGCTCGAGGGATTTATTAGAAAATATTACACTAATGAATTGCTGCGCGGTGCGATATTATTTTTTGCACTAGGCCTATTTTATTTCTTAATCACACTGCTCATTGAGTACTTTTTCTGGCTTAGTCCAGCGGGAAGAACGGTTCTTTTCTGGGCGTTTATAGTAGTAGAGGTTGCTTTACTCATCAAGTTTATAGCAGTACCACTAGCCAGATTATTTAAATTATCAAAAGGTATCAATTATAAGGATGCTGCTAGTTTGATAGGAAATTATTTTCCAGAAGTAAGCGACAAGCTTATAAACACCTTACAATTACATAGTGAAGTTACAGACTCAGAGCTAATGCTCGCAAGTATTGAGCAGAAGATTGAAGAGCTTGAGCCTATCCCTTTTAGACTAGCTATAGATTTTACAAAAAATAAGAAGTACCTCAAATATGCTGCAATACCTGTAGTTATATTTCTCATTGCAAACTATGCAGGGAAGGAAAAGGTTTTCTCAACAAGCTATGAACGTGTTGTAAATTACAACGAGGCGTATGAGCCACCAGCACCGTTTAGTTTTTATGTAGTCAATGAGAATTTACAGGCGATAGAAAATAAAGATTTTGAATTGCGCGTGCGCACACTGGGAGATATAATTCCTGAGGAGGCATCTGTGAGATTTAATGATGAGGTGTATTTTTTACAGCAAATTGCTCCGGGAGAGTATAGCTATATATTTGAACAGCCTACAGAAAATATCACCTTTAACCTTAAGGGTAATAAAGTCGTATCCCAGCCTTATACCATTGAGGTACTCAAGGTTCCTGTTCTTATGGGTTTTGATATGGAGCTCAACTATCCTGCACATACTCGCAAAGGAAAAGAGACTGTAAAAAATACTGGGAATGCAATCATCCCAGAAGGAACTACCGTTACTTGGAATATAAGTACGAGGCAGACGGAAGGTGTAGATCTTGTGCTTAAGGATACTATTATTCCTTTCGCTTTAAGCGAAAATGTGACAACCTCAAAAGTTTTTAAAGCAGTAAAACGTATCTATAATAACACGAGTTATGAAGTAAGTACGAGTAATAGTCAACTAAAAAACTATGAAAATCTGGCTTATAACTTACAGGTGATAAAAGATCAGTATCCTGAAATATCCTTAGAAGCAAAAAAAGATACTGTAAACGAGCAGCAGAATTATTTCTACGGAAAAGTGAGCGACGATTACGGGCTTAAAAAATTACAAATTGTTTACTACCCGTCAGAGAGTGATAATAAACAGTATGAGGAAATCAGTATTTCAAAGGGTAATGTAGATCAGTTTATTTATGCATTCCCTAATAATCTTGATTTACAAGAAGGAGTAAATTATGAGTATTATTTTGAGGTTTTTGATAACGATGCCATCCATCGCTTCAAGAGTACGAAGAGCACGATTTATAGTTTTGTGAAACTCACCGATGATGAGCTTAAAAATAAACAGCTTGAACAACAACAAAAATCTATAGGTAATCTTGACAAGTCCTTACAGAAGATGAAGGATAGTGAGAAAGAATTACAAGAAATCTCACGCACTCAGAAAGAGAAAAAGCAACTGAGTTTTAACGATCAAAAGAAACTTGATAGTTTTCTGAAACGCCAGAAACAGCAAGAGGAAATGATGAAAGATTTTTCTAAACAATTAAAGGAGAATCTTGATGAGTTTCAAAAGGAAGAAGAGCTTACAGATGAGGATAAGGAAAGACTCAAGGAACGCCTAGAACGTCAAGAAAAGAAAGCAAAGGAAAATGAAAAGCTTCTAAAAGAATTACAAGAGCTACGAGAGAAAATGCCAAAAGAAGAACTCTCTGAAAAGCTTGAGGAACTTGAAAAACAAAATAAAAATAATAAGCGCAACCTAGAGCAAATGGTTGAGCTTACAAAGCGTTATTATGTTCAGAAAAAGACTGAGCAAATTGCTCGTGACTTAGAAGAACTTGCAAAAAAACAAGAGGATTTAAGTAAGAAGGAAGGCAAAGAAAATACTAAGGAAAAGCAAGATGAACTCAATGAAGAGTTCAAAAAACTTGAGGAAGCATTAAAAGATCTTGAGAAAGAAAATCAAGAACTTAAAAAGCCTATGGACCTTCCTGGTGACGAAAAGAAACAAGAAGAAATTAAAGAAGAGCAGGAGGGAGCTAGCGAAGAATTAGAAAAACAAGCAGATCAAGAACAACAAGACGGAACACCTCAGGATAAATCTAGTGCTCAGGCAAAGCAGAAAAAGGCTGCAGAAAAGATGAAACAAATGAGTAAGTCTATGCAGTCTCAAATGCAAATGGGTGGTGAAGAAAGTCTGGAAGAAGATGCAGTGATGTTACGCCAGATACTAGATAATCTTCTTGTTTTTAGTTTTGAAGAAGAGACTATAATGATGGAATTTCGTAAGATGGATGGGAAGAATCCTAACTACGCACGTAAATTAAGAAGGCAAAATGTACTCAAACAAAATTTCAAACATATAGATGATAGTTTATATGCGTTGTCACTGCGTCAGCCTAAATTGGATGAAGTTATCAATGAAACTTTAGTAGATATTGATTACAGCATAGACCAAGCATTATCAAGACTTGCTCAGAATCAAATCATGCAAGGAGTAAGTAGCCAACAATATGTAATTACTGGAACTAATAAACTAGCAGACTTCCTTAGTCAGACACTAGATAATATGCAAAATGCAATGATGTCTGGTAGCGGCTCCGGTAAAGGAAAAGGTATGGGCATGGGTTCTGGCAGTGGTGGCGGAGGACAACTCCCCGATATTATACAGAGTCAAGAAGAACTCAATAAGAAAATGGGTGAGGGTAAGAAACCCGGGGAAGGAAAAGAAGGTGAAGGCAAGGAAGGAGAATCTGGTGAAGGTTCTGATGGAAAAGAAGGAGAAGGAAAAGGAGGCGGTGATCAACCTGGGTCTGAAGGCGAGGAAGGAAAAGAAGGCGATGGTGAAGGTGGTCAAGGTGGAGGAAAAGGCTCGAGTAATAGTGATTTAAAAGGTGATGGAAATGGCGAGAATGGAGATGGAGAAAATGGAGAAGGACAAAGTGACGAGTATGAGCAGGGACTTCTTTATGAAATTTATAAAGAGCAGTCTAAGTTAAGACAACAACTAGAAGATGCTATTCAAAGGGAAGGTCTTGGGGACAATGCAGAGAAGCTTGTTAAAGATATGAAGGATGTCGAGCAGCAACTATTAGACAAGGGTTTTAATAATGAAACCTTACAACGTATGACTAACCTTAAGCACGAACTACTTAAACTTAAAGAAGCAACGCTACAACAAGGAGAGGAGAATAAGCGTGAAGCAAATACCAACTTAAAGGAGTTTTCAAATCCTGTAAATAGTGCTCTTGAGAAAGCAAAAAAGTATTTTAATACAACAGAAATATTAAACAGAAATGCACTTCCGCTTAAGGAAGAATACAAGCGTAAAGTGCAGGATTACTTCCAGAAAAACAATGATTGAATTTAATAGTACAAATGATTTTGAATTATCAAATCCTGGAGAGTTACTTCAGTGGTTAACGTCCGTTATAGAAGCCGAGCAAAAACAAATGGGTGAAATCAATTACATTTTTTGTGATGATTCTTACTTGCATAAACTCAATGTTGAATATTTGAATCATGATACCCTTACAGATGTAATTAGTTTTGATTATACAAGTGGAGATGTGATTAGTGGAGATGTTTATATTTCTGTAGAGCGTGTCGAGGATAACGCTGCAGATTTTAAAACTTCATTTAAAGACGAATTAAGCCGTGTTATGGTTCACGGACTACTGCACTATTGCGGTTATAAAGATAAGAGTGAGGATGAGGCTAAGGAGATGAGAGCTAAGGAAAACTTATATTTAGCAGTTAGATAAGTAGTAAATTTCTTACAACTCTCGAGTTCAAGGTTTAACATCTGTCCCAGTGGGAAGTTGTGTTAGAGAGAACTAAAGGCTGTATCTTTGCACGCCTTTAAAAGAATGTATATAATGCTTTCGCGAAAGCGTAACTTCTCTTAGAGATATTAATATTTTAATGTTCCACGTGAAACAATGAGTCTATTTCAAGATACATACGATGTTATAGTAGTAGGTGCGGGCCATGCAGGTTGTGAAGCTGCCGCTGCCGCTGCAAATATGGGAAGTTCTACACTTCTTATAACTATGAACCTACAAACCATTGCCCAAATGAGTTGTAATCCTGCTATGGGAGGAATTGCAAAAGGGCAAATAGTAAGAGAGATTGACGCGCTAGGAGGATACAGTGGTATCGTGTCTGATAAGACAGCGATACAATTCAAGATGCTCAACAAATCTAAAGGTCCTGCCATGTGGTCTCCACGTGTGCAATCTGATAGAATGAGATTTGCAGAGGAGTGGAGAATGAAGCTTGAGCAAACTAAGAATCTTGATTTTTATCAAGAGATGGTGAGCGGTCTTATTGTAGAAAATGATAAAGTAGTTGGTGTAAAAACCTCACTTGGAATTGAAGTGCGAGGAAGATCTGTAGTGCTAACTAATGGTACTTTTTTAAATGGATTAATCCACATAGGAGATAAACAATTTGGTGGAGGTAGAGCAGGTGAAAGAGCAGCCACCGGAATTACAGAACAGCTAGTTGGATTTGGATTTGAATCTGGTAGAATGAAAACAGGAACACCTCCACGAGTGGATGGTAGATCGTTAGATTTCTCTAAGATGATTATTCAACCAGGTGATGAAGTTCCAGAGAAGTTTAGTTATAGTAAAGAAACAAGTCCGCTTACACATCAGCGTCCTTGTCATATGAGTTATACTTCGCTAGAAGTGCATGATATTTTGAGAGAAGGTTTTGATCGCTCGCCTATGTTTAATGGTCGAATTAAATCTCTTGGGCCAAGATATTGTCCATCTATCGAAGACAAGATTAACCGCTTTGCAGATAAGGATAGGCATCAATTATTTATTGAGCCAGAGGGTTGGAATACTTGCGAGATCTATGTAAATGGATTCTCAACATCACTCCCAGAAGATGTCCAGTTTAAGGCACTAAAGTCTGTAGCAGGTTTTGAAAATGTAAAGTTCTTCCGTCCAGGATATGCTATCGAATATGATTATTTTCCGCCTACACAGTTAAAGCATACTTTAGAAACTAAGCTTGTGAGCGGACTGTATTTTGCGGGACAAATTAATGGAACCACAGGATATGAAGAGGCAGCTTCTCAAGGATTAATGGCAGGTATGAATGCACACCTTAAAGTGCATGAGAAAGATCCTTTCATGCTCAAAAGAGATGAAGCGTATATAGGGGTTCTTATTGATGATTTAATTACAAAAGGTACAGAAGAGCCGTACAGGATGTTTACATCTCGTGCAGAGTATAGAACACTGTTGCGTCAAGATAATGCAGATGAGCGTCTCACGCCTATGTCAAATGCTGTAGGTTTAGCCTCTGAGGAACGTCTCATTACTATGGAAAAGAAACAGGGAGAATCTAATGATCTCGTAAAGTTCTTTGAAGAGACAAGTATTCTCCCTGAGGAAGTAAATGATATACTAGAGGAGAGAGGATCTTCTCCTATGAGACAATCTGATAAAATGTTTAAAGTGTTTTCTAGACCTCAAATCACGCTTGATGATATGAAAGGCTTTGAGAAAGTAGCTGCATATATTGAGGAGAAAGATCTTGATCGTGATGTATTAGAACAGGCAGAAATTAAAGTTAAGTATGCTGGTTATATTGCAAAGGAAAAAGCAAATGCAGACAAGCTACAGCGTTTAGAAAATATTAAAATCCCAGAAGGTTTCGATTACACAAAATTGAAGTCGCTCTCTTTTGAGGCTAGGGAAAAATTATCTAAAATTAGGCCAACTACAATTTCTCAAGCATCAAGAGTGAGCGGAGTTTCTCCTTCAGACATAAGTGTAATGTTAGTTTATATGGGACGATAATTATTTAAGTAGTATACGTTCCACGTGAAACAAAATTGATGAAAGAAGATTTTAAAGTAAAAGATTATTCGGTAAGTGGGGAAGAATTTACACTAAAGTATGATGAGAAGTACCACATGTATTTCACAAATCCTAAGCCGGATATTTCTAAGCTTCCTTCATATTATGAAAGTGAAGATTATATATCTCACACAGATGGAAAACGATCTTTATTTGAAATCGCATATCAAACTATAAAAGGAATCACGCTTTCGCGAAAGCAAAAACTCCTGAAAAGTTTTCATCCTGACCAAGGTTCTGTTTTAGACATAGGAGCTGGAACTGGAGATTTTTTGGAATTTCTATCTAAAAGAAAATGGAACGTAAAAGGAGTAGAGCCAAATGATAAAGCTAAAAAGCTTGCTCAACATAAAGGACTCGATATTTATAACACCATCGATGAAGTAGGAGGGGAGTTATACGATGTGATAACGATGTGGCATGTGTTAGAACATGTTTACGATTTACAAGAGCAAATAGCATGGTTGAAAAAGCAACTAGCAAAAAATGGAACTTTATTTATTGCCGTTCCTAATTTTGAATCGTTTGATGCTAGTTATTATAAATCACATTGGGCAGCTTTTGATGTTCCAAGACACTTATACCATTTTTCAGAAACTTCTATAAAAAGACTTTTTGCAGAACAAGATTTACAACTAGTAAAAACACTGCCTATGAAATTTGATTCCTATTATGTGAGTCTTCTTTCGGAAAAGTATAAAAATGGTAAAATGAATTTCTTTACTGCATTTCTCATTGGATTCAAGTCAAATCGTCAAGCAAAGGAGTCTGGAGGTTATTCATCTCATATTTATGTCCTAAAACACGCTTAAATTAAAAATAAGCCCTTTTAAGGGATTTTAAGGGCACATGTCTTAAATGTATATAGCTAAATGCTGAAACCGCTTAAAAACAGTGTTTATACGCCCCGTTTTTAATAAGATTTTGTTATTAATTCCTTTTTTGACGATTAATTTTTCTTATGACGGCTTGTTTCGACATTTTTTCATTTTTTATTTATTCTGGAATTGACAATTTAGTTTTCAATGTTTCTGTTCAAAATGTAATTTGATATGAAATGTTCCACGTGGAATATTTTCAATTAACAATGTCATTTTTATATAACACAATTACTATCGCCTGTAATATGTGTATCAATCTTCCAGATTTTTTCATTTCTGTTTTCAATGTTAATTCTTTCAGTATATCGTATTGATTAATCACGAATTAATTCTCTTTTTGAAATTGTAGCCTTCTTAATAAATTCTCTAAGTGTAGGTTTCAAAAGATTCAAGTTTTAGTGAATAATCGGTGATTTTAAGTCTATTTACATTTATTTGAGGATCAAAATGGAAATAGAATTAATTTTAATTCAGTTTTAATGGATTCTACCTATTTTCGCATCAAATAATCAAAACAATAAAATGAAAAAAATAGGAATGCTACTTGTTACCGCTATGATGGCTGTAGCTTGTCAAACAGAAAAAACAGGTTTTGTAGATACTGAAGAGCTACTTACAGAATATGCAGAGCTTAAAAGCGCAAAGGATCGCTTTACAAAGCAAAATGATGAAATCATGGGCGAGCTAGAGGTGAAAATCAAAGCTTATCAAATCAAAGAAGACTTGTTTAGAAAAAACGGGCCATCTATGTCTCGTAAAAAGCAAGAAGCAACTTATAATGAACTTGGAGCAGAGGCACAACAATTACAACAAGAACGCCAGGCAAGAATAGGTCAACTACAAGTAGAAAGCCAGAAAGTAATAGACTCACTTATTACAAAAGTGAAGGATAAGGTAAAGGCTTACGGAAAGACAAATGGTTACTCTTATATCTATGGATCTAACGATGCTGGAAGTGTTCTTTATGGTAAAGATGAGTTAAATCTTACAGAAGCAATTCTTACAGAAATGAATGGAGAATATGCTCCAAAAAAAGACTAAATTCTAGTCTTCAAAATAGCTTAAAAAGCGATGAGAAATCATCGCTTTTTTTATGCCTAATTTTGATGGATTATCTCGTCCCGAAATGACTAGAGAGCGCCGTAAAATCTCCGTACTTTTTATCAAGATAATCAAGCTTATTTAAATAAGATTTCACCAACCAAATGGTACTGCTTAAAGGGATAGAAACCGTGCCGGTAGATTATAGAGCCTTTAAGTGTTCTCGTTTAGTAAAAGATCTGAGATCATCTAGTATATTGATAGCGTATACTATTGATTATTTATCTAAAAATATATTTAGTCGAGGCTAAATATAGATGTAACTATTTGATATGATCAGCTCTTACGATGTAAAAATCGAGTTAATTTAATTGAGAGATCTGTCAAGATTATTTTTGCATTTCCATTACGTTCTATATGATATGAAGCGTCTTGTATGGCCTCTACAATAGGAAATATGTTATTATTGTGAACAAATGGAGCAAATTTTGAGAGATCAAAACCGGTCTCTGGTTCCATAAAAACAAGATCATTTGCCTTGTAATTTTTAAGCAAAGCTTGACGGAAAAATTGTACGCAATAAGCCAGGAAATTCTTTTGAGTTTCACGACCAGATTTTGCTATGATTTCGCTCCACTCCATGAGTCCTAAAACGGCTTCTTTTTTACCCTTTGCTTGGAAGGCTGTTCGTACCCATGTAACAAACCATTTTTCAAACTGAATATCGTCTCCATCATGATGCAATAAATGCATGGCTTGCTGGTAATCTCCTTGTGCTTGATGAGCAATTTTATGAGCTTCGGCATCTGGAGTATTATGATGATTAATTAAAGCATCGGCAATTTGTGGTTCGCTTAATCTTGGGAAATGTAATACTTGGCATCTTGACTTTATCGTGTCTATAATGCTATCCTCATTTTCAGATATGAGAATAAATAAAGTTTTTGCTGGTGGCTCCTCTAGTAGTTTGAGAAGTTTATTTGATCCAGCAGTATTCATTTTATCGACTGCCCATATAATCATTACTTTATAACCTCCTTCATAAGATTTTAGGGCGAGTGCTTTATTGATTTCGGCAGCTTCATCTACTCCTATTTGCCCTTGCTTCTTTTCAATACCTAGATGCTGGTGCCATTCAAAAAGATCTCCATATGGATTTTCTGTAATAAATGATCGCCACTCTTTCATAAAATTATTAGAGACAGGATGGCTTTTTACTTCAGGAGTAGTAGCTACGGGAAAAGCAAAGTGCAAATCTGGATGTGATAAGTGTTCAAACTTTAAATTACAAGCTTGAGATCCTCCCTCATTTTCGCCTTGAGCGTTATTACATAAAATATATTGTGCATAAGCAATCGCCATGGGTAAAACCCCTGTACCAGATAAACCTATAAAAAGTTGAGCATGAGCAATACGCCCTGCATCAACACTTGTTGTGAGATGATTTTTAATAAAATCTTGCCCGATAACGTTTGAGAACAGCATAGCTCCAAATATAAAGGAATCACTGCATTTTTTATCCTCTGTATCTATTATATTTGTTAGCAAAACCAATGAAAATGATTACAGTAGACGACTTTAATTTTGAGAATAAGAAAGCTTTAATCCGCGTAGATTTTAATGTTCCCCTTGATGAAGATGGTAATGTTACTGATACTACAAGAATTGAGGCCGCAAAACCTACTATTTTAAAGATATTAGAAGACGGAGGATCTGCTATCCTTATGTCTCATTTAGGTCGCCCTAAAAACAAAGAAGAGGAGTTTTCTCTTTCTCAGATTTGTAGAACTGTTTCTGAAGTCATTGGTGTAGAAGTAAACTTTGTGGAGGATTGTGTAGGTACAAAAGCTACAGAGGCAGCATCTAACCTTGAAATGGGAAAGATATTATTACTAGAAAACCTTCGTTACCATAGCGAAGAAACAGCTGGTGATGTAGAATTTGCAAAGCAGCTAAGTGGGCTAGGAGATATTTATGTAAATGATGCCTTCGGTACTGCACACCGCGCTCATGCATCTACTACGATCATAGCTCAGTTTTTTCCAGATGCAAAATGTTATGGTTATTTACTAGCTAAAGAAATTGAGAGTCTTGATCGCGTGCTTAATAACAGCGAGAAGCCTGTACTAGCTATTCTTGGTGGTTCTAAGGTATCTTCAAAAATTACGGTTATTGAGAATATCCTAGATAAAGTAGATGAGATGATTATAGGTGGAGGTATGGCTTTTACCTTTATTAAGGCACAAGGAGGTAACATAGGAAACTCTATTTGCGAAGATGATAAAATGGAGCTCGCGCTTGATATTCTTAAACAAGCCAAAGAAAAAGGAGTGCAGATTCACATACCAGTAGATGTTATTGCAGCAGATGATTTCTCAAACGATGCAAACACAAAAGTGTCTGATATCATGAGTATCGAAGATGGATGGCAAGGCCTTGACGCTGGACCAAAATCTCGCGAACTCTTTGACGAAGTAGCAAGGCGTGCAAAAACTATCTTATGGAATGGACCATTAGGAGTTTTTGAGATGGAAACATTTGCCGGAGGAACTATCGCACTAGGTCATAGTATTGCTGCAGCTACAAAGGATGGAGCGTTCTCACTAGTAGGAGGTGGAGATAGTGTTGCTGCTGTAAAACAATTTGGTTTTGATACAAAAGTAAGCTACGTCTCTACTGGAGGCGGTGCAATGCTTGAGATGCTGGAAGGTAAAACTCTACCAGGTATAGCTGCTATACAAGAATAATTAACAATACATCAATAGATAAGACCACCTCTTGAGGTGGTCTTATTTTTTATATACCTAACAGAAGTTGTGCTGGCTAGAAGTTATATCCCCTATCTTTAAAACCATACGATTTTCCCGTATCTTTCGTTCCTTGACTATGACTCTAATGCAACATAATTTTAAAATATCCCTAGTAGCTTCTATACTCTTGTTTTCCGCTTTCGCGAAAGCGCAAGATACCCTCTCATATGAGGCCTACAAACAGAAAGCTCCGGTTATAAAAGAAAATAAAAAACCAACGCTCCAAAGAGATACTATCAAAGTAGTAGATACTGTCATTACAAATACAATCTCTCAAGATTTACCTCAAGTATTACTAGATACACAAGTGAGAGATTCTATAACCTTTAACTTACCAGATAATCCTCAAGCAGCACTTATAGATATGCGCTGGCGCAAGGAACTGGCAAGAATGGATCTATTTGATTCTATAAATAATATACGTGAAAGCCACACATACCGTCCAGAAGTAAACTTAGAACTTCCTACAGACACACTAAAAAAACGCCTTGCCGAAATAAATGCGCGTACTCCATTTAACGTGGAGTATAACCCGTCGCTAGAAAGCGTGATAAATCGTTACTTAAAGCGTCACAAACCTACCATGGAGAAGCTTATGGCCGTGAGCCAGTTTTACTTCCCTATGTTTGAGGAGCGTCTCGATAAGTACGACATCCCTCTAGAGATGAAATATCTCGCCATTGTAGAGAGTGCACTGCGTCCAAGAGCAAAATCTAGAGTAGGAGCAACAGGTTTATGGCAGTTTATGTTTGCAACGGGTAAAATGTTTAAGCTCGAAGTAAACAGTTATGTAGATGATCGCATGGATCCTATTGCAGCAACAGAGGCTGCTTGTGCTTATTTATCACAACTCTATGATATTCATGGAGACTGGGATCTTGCACTAGCATCTTATAACTCTGGTCCCGGAAATGTTTCTAAAGCAATAAGACGCTCTGGAGGTGCTACAAATTACTGGAATATTAGAAAGAATTTACCTAGAGAAACCGCTGGTTATGTACCTGCGTTTCTAGCCACCATGTATCTTTTTGAATATGCAGATGAGCATGGATACACACCAGAAAGAGCACCTATAAACTACTTTGCCACAGATACCATTCACATAAAACAAAGCATCGCGCTAGATCAGGTTTCTAGTATCGTGGGAATTCCTTTGGAGATTGTTCAATTTCTAAATCCTCAGTATAAATTAGATATTATTCCGGTGGTAAAGGACAAGAAATATTACGTGCGACTCCCTATCGAGAGTGTGGGTAAATTTGTACAAAATGAACAGGCTATTTACGCTTTCGCGAAAGCAGAATTAGACAAACGTGAAAAACCATTACCTGAGGTACTTACAGCAAGTTCGCAGGTGAGATATCGAGTACGTAGTGGGGATTATTTAGGTAAAATTGCCAATAAATATGGCGTAAGAGTAAGCCAAATCAAGAAATGGAATAACCTCCGATCCAATGCCCTTAAAATAGGACAGCGATTAACAATCTACCCAAGAAAACCTGTTACCAGTAGCTCATCAAATAGCAGTAAAAAAACTGTATCATTTAAAGGAAAGAAAACATATATCGTTCAAGACGGTGATTCGCTATGGAAAATTGCAAATAAATTTCCTGGAGTAAGTATTGAAAATATTAAAGTTTGGAACGATATTAGTAGTTCTAAACTCAAACCAGGAATGAAATTACGCGTTTCTAAATAATTAGATTATGAAAAAGTTATTTCTCGTCTTAAGCCTATGCTTTACAGCAGCACTTGCCGCACAAGAAGTAACTCTCAAACCTTTTGACCCTGCTGCTTATGTAGCAATAGATAGTGAAGGAAATGAAAATCGTACTGTTAAGAATCTAGTTTATACATACTTGATAGATAACTACAAAGCCATTTCAGAAAAGGAAATTCTTCCACCTAATGGTGGCGGAGATTGTGGATTTACACAAACTTTTGAAAATGGAATCGTTTACACAAAACGCAATTGTGGCGACGCAGCACTTGCAACTGGAGAAGTGCTCACCATAGCAAACCCTAATAGAGAATCTGTGCTGTTATGGGTAGAGGCGGTGAATAAGATTTTTGGAGATTATGGTCAGAATCATTGGAACTTTGACCTTACAGAATACAGACCTACGGACAATATACTAGGCGGTTTTTTTACAATTAAGAGAGATACAGATTACACCACGGTCCTTGTGATGTCTGGATGTTAATCATTAATAATAGCAATATGATAAAAAGAATATTTTTAAGTATAGTAACAGCGTCCTTACTTATTTCTTGTGGGGATAATGACGGTAAACGCATTTTAAGCCAGTCTGTAGGTAATATTAACAACGTTAAGGTAATTGTGACTAAAGCACAATGGCAAGGAGCTATAGGAGACGCGCTACGCGATGTGCTGGCAGATCCGGTGTATGGATTACCACGTGAGGAGCCTAAGTTTTCTATAGATCAGATTCCGCCAGAGGCTTTCAGTGATTTCTTACTTAAGAACAGAATTTATTTGCAAATAAAACCAGCCGATAGTGCTTCTTTAACTATCGTAAAAGATAAGTATGCACGCCCACAAACAGGAGTAATTGTTACTGGAAGTAGCCACACACAAATTGCAAATCTTATTATTGATAATGAGGAACGTATTGTAACTGCTTTTAAAGAACAAGAGCTTGTTGCAAATCAAAGTCGAATTAAAAAGGCATTGAAGAAAACAGATTCTTTACAAAAGGTATTTGGAGTAAAACTTAACTTTCCAAATGCATATCGATATGCAGAACAGAAAGCAGATTTCTTCTGGATGCGCAAAGAGCTTAAGCGCAGCGGTAACATGAATATCACAGTGTACGAGGTGCCGCTACAAGCAATTGATAAGGATACCTTAACAATCAAGAACATTATACGCATGCGTGATTCTATAGGTGGAAAGAAAATACCAGTAGATGACGGTCGCTTTATTACAGAACGTGCTTTCTCACCATACTTACAAGAAACAGAGATAGATGGAAAACTAGCTTATGAGACTAAAGGAACATGGGAAGTAGATGGTCGTTATATGGCTGGACCTTTTGTAAACTATGCCGTAAGAGATGAAAAAAATGGAAGATACTTGATATTAGAAGGTTTCATCTTCTCCCCATCACAAGACCAGCGTGATAATATGTTTGAGCTTGAGAGTATCTTGAAAAGTGCTAGGTTGAGGTAGAAGCATATTAACTTTATAAATTAAGAAGAGCTATCATAAATATGATAGCTCTTCTTAATTGTGATAGAGAATATGAATTAATAAATACTGTTAACGATTATATACGTACTCATATGTTGTAGACTGTTCTTCTTGTTTAGTAGGAAATCCATCATCGTCGTAAGTATAAGTATGTGTTATTGTAAATGAATTGGTTGTTTGAATAACGTTATTGACAAAGCTGAAAAAATCGTCTATATGCAGAATTTTCGGCTCAACATTTAATAAGGGGTTATTGAAGTCATCGTATAAATATTCTGTTGTGGAACTTTCATTTTGATTATTTAGGTAAGTAACCGACCTTGTACTTACATTATTGGACTCATCATATTGAAATTCTATTATATTAGAAATTTCAGAGGCATTGGCTCCTATATAACTGATCTTGGAAACATTTTCATTTTCAAATGTGTATAGAAATCGCTCACTAACTATTGTCTCACCGGTATCTTCATTTACATAGGTGTCTCGTCGCTCCGAAATTATGTTGTTTTCATAAAGATACTCTTCTTTGCCATCTGGGGTGCCATCGGGATTTATATATTCCGCGTAATCAATATTACCATCTAGATAATGAAATTGTTTTGTGAAGTTTTCATGCGGTTGGTTGATAAATACGCCTTCTATTTTATCTAAAGTGTAATCATCATTATAAAAAAATAATAAATAGAAATAATTATCGACAGTCAATTTTGTGAGAAGCTTTGGAGAGGATTCTTCATTGTCACTGTCATCCATTTCTACATCATCCATTTCTACATCATCTATTATTTCAATTATTTCCTCTTCAATTACTTGGGAGTCATTTTCACTACAAGAGATAATTGAGAATGCAAGTATTGTTATTATTAAACAGGCGTATTTCATTTTGTAAAGTTTTGGTCGAAAATATAAAAAAACCGCATAACTCAAAGAGCTATGCGGTTTTTCTATATAAGAAAGAGCGAGTATTACTTCTTCTCTTCTATCATATCGTCTTCTTCGTCCTTAGACGCTTTCTTAAATTCTTTGATACCGCCACCTAAGCCGCGCATCATTTCAGGGATTTTCTTACCTCCAAAAAGTAATAAAACAACTAATACAATAAGTCCTATTTGCCAAGGGCCTACCATTCCTAAAAATATTGCTAAAAAATTCATCTTCATCTGTTTTAGAAAAACAAAGATAGTAAGAAAACAGACATACGAGCGTTAAAGTGATAAAAAGGACTTAATTGTTGCTGAGTGGTTATCGCAATCCAATTTTCGCGAAAGCGTAAAGACATCAATTATCTCATATCTAAAAAGTATATTTGTATCTCAAATGGCAGAAAAAAAAGAGAAGAAAAAAAAGATTGCAAAAAAGCTACTGCATAAGTATCGCTTAGTTATTCTCAATGAAGATACTTTTGAGGAGCGTATTTCTTTTAAACTCACACGACTCAATGTGTTTATTCTAGTAGGTATATCTGCTATTATTCTTATTGCACTTACTACATTACTTATCGCATTTACACCATTAAGGGAATATATTCCTGGTTACTCAAGCACAAAACTCAAGCGCAATGCGACGCTACTCGTTGCAAAAACAGATTCTCTTGAAAATGCAATTAGAGTAAATGAGCAATATTACTCTTCTATACGTAGAGTGTTAAGTGGAGACGTAGAGGAGCTAGAATTTGATAGAGATTCTATACGCGATGCTGTTTTTAATGATGAAGAAATATATGTGCTCCCTAGTAAGGAAGATAGCCTGTTGAGACAAACAGTAGAGCAGGAAGACAAGTATAATGTGTTTGATAAAGCTATTGAGGATACAGATTTCTCACTATTTCCTCCTGTGAAAGGAACCATATCGTCTGCATATAATGCTAGCCAAAAACACTTTGCGGTAGATATTGTAACGGTAAAAGATGCCCCAGTAAAAGCGGCAGCAGATGGTACTGTAATTTTTGCCGAGTGGACTGCAGAGACAGGTCATGTACTTATTATAAATCATGGTAAAAACCTTATCACTGTTTATAAGCACAATGCTTCTCTCAATAAGTCACAAGGAGCCTTGGTTCAAGCAGGTGAAGTTATTGCCACGGTGGGTAATACAGGTGAGTATAGTACTGGACCACACTTACATTTTGAGTTGTGGAGTAATGGTTACCCTATAAATCCGACTAATTTTATAGATTTTAACTAATGTCGATAAAGTCTTTTGGAGCAAAAATTTTTGCGTCGTACATACAGCGAAGTATAAAAAAATGGGCAGATAACCCTATTGAGACTCAGCACAAAGTTTTTGAGGGTCTTATAGATGCTGCTCAGTATACGACCTTTGGTAATGATCACCGTTTTGACACAATAAAATCGCATGCAGATTTTGTTAAGCAAGTGCCTATTAGAGATTATGAAGACTTGCGCTACTATGTAGATAAAATGGTTGCTGGAGAACCAGATATACTCTGGCCAGGTAAACCTCTTTACTTTGCAAAAACTTCTGGAACGACATCTGGGGTAAAGTACATACCGCTTACTAAGGATAGCATGAAAACCCATCCTAACAGTGCACGTAACGCAATTCTCTCTTACATCGCAGAGACAGGAAATACAGACTTTGTAGATGGTAAGATGATTTTTTTACAAGGAAGCCCAGAGATGACCGAAAAGAATGGCATCAAACTAGGCCGTCTTTCTGGTATCGTAGCACATTATGTGCCTAATTATCTACAGAAGAATAGGCTTCCTAGTCTGGAAACTAATTGTATAGAAGACTGGGAGCAAAAGGTAGATGCTATTGTAGATGAAACCATAGATCAAGATATGACGCTCATAGGTGGGATTCCTCCGTGGGTACAGATGTATTATGAACGTCTTATCCAGAAAAGTGGTAAAACGGTGGGAGAGCTCTTTAAAAACTATCAGTTGTTTGTGTATGGAGGTGTAAATTATGAACCTTACCGTCGCAAGCTAGAAGACCTTATAGGTAGAAGGGTAGACAGCATTGAGTTATATCCAGCGAGTGAAGGATTTTTTGCATTTCAAGATACGCAAACAGAGAAGGGAATGCTGTTGCAACTAGACAATGGTATCTTTTACGAGTTCGTAAAAGCAGATGAGTTTTTTAATGAAAACCCAACGAGAATAACGCTTAAGGACGTAGAACTTGATGTAAATTACGTAATGATTATCTCTACCACAGCAGGACTGTGGGCATATAATATAGGTGATACTGTGATTTTTACCAGCCTTAAACCCTATCGTATCATGGTGTCTGGGAGAATCAAGCATTTTATATCTGCTTTTGGAGAGCATGTGATAGGCAAGGAGGTAGAGCAGGCTATGCTTGAAGCCTCTGCAGGAACAGACATTAAAGTGACAGAGTTTACCGTAGCACCGCAAGTAGCACCTCAAGAAGGATTACCTTATCATGAGTGGTTTATAGAATTTGAAAATGAGGGTAGTGGTGATTTGCACGCTTTCGCGAAAGCGTTAGACTCCTCACTACAAGCTCAAAACTCATACTACCTTGACTTAATCACTGGAAAGGTACTGCAGCCGTTAAAAATTACTAAAGTGGTAAAAGATGGCTTTAATGATTACATGAAATCTCAAGGAAAGCTGGGAGGACAAAATAAAATACCAAGACTTTCAAACGATCGAAAGATTGCCGATCTATTGCAATCAAAATAGTAGTTAATAATGAACTTGAACACGAAATTACCGCGGTCAAGTTCAATTAAGTACCTTTATCCCCAATTATGAGCACACAAAAAAAACAAGGCCGTACGAGAGCCCAAGAGAGCAGCAGCGCTATAGAACGCATGTATATTACTATGCGTCACCTTTTTAATAGAGGATTTTATAAACCTATGGGAGTCTCTGGTGAGACACTTAGAGAGTCACTTCTTATACTAAGGCCAGAAATTTACGGTACCATCGCCGAAGAAAAGGTAGAACTAGATGGTCTTCTTTACGTTATTGATAGACTTCCAGAAGGAATAGAGCAGTGCAGGTTTATTAACCTAACAAGTGATGAGGGTTATAAAAACAGCCACTTTGAACCTATTATTCCAGCAAAACGACGTCGTAACTGCTACCGCATAGATGAAGAACAAATGAACATCGAGATTACTCGTGGTCGTTCTGAAATTTATGATATTCTTACACACGTGACGTTCTTATTCATAGAGTCTCACAAGATTATGAAACGTGTCCTTATAAATGATGAGGGTGCAGTAATACGCGATTGGGAAAAGCTAGAAAAAGCAGTTTTAAATAACGAAGAGTTAGATCAAAATAGCTGGGAGATTGCCACCACGCATACTGCAAACATCTTAGGACGCACCTTTGCAGAGGTACGAGCTATTGCACCGCACTTTAATACTAGATCAAACAATAAACGTTTTTTTGAACTTATTTACTGGTTAGGTAAGCTGGCTATAGCAGAAGTACTTAGAGAGGAAAAGCGTACAGTTACCTTTAGTCCTGTTCTAAGAGAGCGTCTAGGTCACCACATACATGGTAAGATCTGGGCAAATGATATAAAGGCTACGTTAAAAAAGAACAACCTTCTAGGTAGGCCTTTACATATTATAAGTGCAAATATGCACTCTGTAATGAACACACTGTATGCTCCACTCGCACTTAAATCTGAGCTTAAGAAAAAGTCTAAACTAGAGGTGTATGAGATGCTTAGTGATAGCGGTAATAGTGCTCTACGTGCCAAAGTAGAGAGGGCTGCATTACAAAATGGAATGATATACCTACCAGATGATAGTGGTACTAATATCAATGTGCAAATTTTTGACATGTGTAAGCTACCAGTAGCCGAAAATGATTTTTGTAGTAATGATCTAAAAAAGGAGGAGCAGCCAGTCATTATAGTGATGGACTACGCCTTTGGAGAGCAGGCTTATGAAACTATGGAAGAGCTTCTCAAACCGTATGAAGAGGGAGAGGAGAAAACATATTTAGACGTAGATTCTGTATCTATTATGGGTAAAGCAGGTATTCTAGAAGGTGGAAAGGGAGACCTTATGATACCAAGTGCACACCTTTTTGAAGGTACGGCAGATAACTATCCGTTTGAGAATGAACTTACTAAAGAGGATTTTGAAGGACATGGATTAGAAGTGTTTGAAGGTGCTATGGTTTCTGTATTAGGAACATCACTGCAAAATAGAGATATCCTTAAATTCTTCCATGACAGTACGTGGAGTGTGATAGGTCTAGAAATGGAAGGAGCGCACTATCAAAAAGCAATACAAGCTGCCGCAAAACTACGTAAGAGTATACAAGAAGATGTAAAAGTAAGATATGCGTATTATGCTAGTGATAACCCACTAGAAACGGGTAGTACACTCGCATCTGGCGGACTAGGAACTACAGGAGTAAAACCTACGTACCTTATTACAGAAAAGATTCTACATCAGCTTTTTACCTCTAATAAGTAGTACGGATATAATACAACTAACATTCAATTTTAAGTAAGCTCATGAGCGATCACAACAATCCGCCTGTAAATCAGCAAGAAATGGACCTCTCAGATATCTTTTCTTTGATAGGTAGACTATTTAAAAATGTAGTTTATTCATTTTTTAGGGTTGTTGATTACTTCATCAAAATGTGGTGGGCCTTCTTATTACTCATTGTTGCTGGAATAGCTCTAGGGTTTGTTTTTAAGGAGGAGCCATCTTATGAGGCAAATCTGTTATTAAAAACTAATTTTACTAGTCAGGCGTATGTTTATACGGCAATAGAGCAGTTTAATAATAACCTTGAGGAAGACGATGAAGGTTTTATAACCTCCCTTGGTAAATCACCAGAAAGCTTTAGTATTAAAGAAGTAAGCGTAGAGCCTGTAGTTGAGGTGATAGATTTAGTGAATTATATTGGAGAAAATGACGGTGCACTAGGAGAGATGACTAGAGAGTTTAAGCTTGAAGATGATCGTGAGTTGTTTGCAACAGATCGGTTTTTATCTAAGTTTAAATTTCATAAACTCAAATTTGTATTTGATAGTGATAAAAACTTAAACGATATTGAGACTTTCTTGTCATTTATTAATGACAACTCGTATGCTAAAGAATTGAAAAAGGAAGGCCTCAAAAACCACATAGCTTACCTTGAAAGTCAAGAACAATCTATTGCTCAGATAAATGAGCTTATCAATTCTATTAGTAAGGATAAGAATATATCAGATCAACAAGGGCAGCAGGGGTTCTATTTTAATAATCAAAATGAAAACTTAGCATCATTATTTCATGCCAAATCAAATCTGGTAGGAAATTTAGAAATAGAAAAGAATGACTTTGTAAGTTATAGTAATCTAGCAGTAATCGTAAGTGACATTCAAGTATCAAAGAAATCATCTATAACAGATAACTTAATTGTTATCTACCCATTAGTATTTGTGATAATATTTTTAATACTCTCGGGTATTGTAAGTGTATATAGATCATACAAGCGTGAAACTTCTGCATTAAAAAGATAGTTTTTCTTACATATTAATAATTATTTATGAGTAATAAAGTAGCATTAATTACCGGTGTGACTGGTCAAGACGGAGCGTACTTAAGTGAGTTTTTACTTAAAAAGGGCTATGAGGTACACGGTATTAAACGCAGATCATCTTTATTTAATACAGATAGGATAGATCACCTTTATGAAGATCCTCATATAGATAATCAGCGATTTTTTCTGCACTATGGAGATCTTACAGACAGTACAAACTTGTTTAGAATTATTCAAGAAGTACAGCCAGATGAGATTTATAACCTAGGTGCAATGAGTCATGTACAGGTATCCTTTGAGATGCCAGAGTATACAGCAAATGTAGATGGACTGGGTGCCTTACGATTATTAGAAGCTGTGAGAGCTCTAGGACTTGAAAAAAAGACGCGCATTTATCAAGCAAGTACATCTGAGTTGTATGGAAAAGTACAAGAAGTACCGCAATCTGAAACCACACCTTTTTATCCAAGAAGCCCTTATGCAGTAGCAAAACTATATGCATACTGGTCTACCGTAAATCATCGTGAAGCTTATGATATGTTTGCGTGTAACGGTATTTTATTTAATCACGAGTCTCCAGTACGAGGAGAAACTTTTGTGACTAGAAAGATTACTAGAGCTACATCAAAAATTGCTTTGGGATTACAAGATAAAATGTATTTAGGTAATCTAGATGCAAAGCGTGACTGGGGTCATGCTAAGGACTACGTAAGGATGATGTGGATGATCTTGCAAGCAGAAGAGCCAGAAGATTGGGTAATCGCCACGGGAGAGACTACAACAGTACGTGACTTTATAAAAATGGCCTTTACACATATAGGTGTTACCTTATCTTTTGAAGGTGAAGGAATTGATGAAAAAGGAATTGTTACGGCATCAGAAAATGCAGATTATCCTGTAAAAATAGGGCAAGTAGTGGTTGAGGTAGACCCAAAATATTTTAGACCTACTGAGGTAGAGCTTTTAATAGGTGATGCTACAAAAGCCCTCAAAAAGCTGGGCTGGAAGCCCGAATATAAACTTCAAGGTCTTGTAGATGATATGATGCAGAGCGACCTAAGGTTAATGAAAAAAGATAGCTACCTCAAAGAAGGCGGATATAAAACGATGAATTATTTTGAGTAATACATCCATACCTACCAACGCTAGAATTTTTGTTGCTGGACATCGCGGCTTAGTGGGAAGCGCGATTGTTAATACACTTGTAGCAAAAGGCTATACGGATATAATCACGCGCACTCACAAGGAACTCGACTTAACAAACACAGTAGCAACACAAGAGTTTTTTAAGAAAGAAAAGCCAGAATATGTTTTTCTCGCAGCTGCAAAAGTGGGTGGGATTATAGCAAATAATACGTATCGAGCAGATTTTCTTTATGTTAATCTCATGATTCAAAACAATGTAATTCATCAGAGTTATGTACACGGAGTTAAGAAGTTGTTGTTTTTAGGAAGTACTTGTATTTACCCTAAAAATGCACCGCAACCTATGCCAGAAGACGCTCTGCTTACAGGAGCTTTAGAATATACAAATGAGCCCTATGCCATTGCCAAAATAGCCGGCATCAAACTTTGCGAGAGTTATAATTTGCAATACGGGACAGATTTCATTTCGGTGATGCCTACTAATCTTTATGGAATTAATGACAACTTCGACTTAGAGAAATCTCATGTCTTACCAGCATTGATAAGAAAGATTCACCTTGCAAAATTACTTTCAGAAGGAAAGAATGATGAGGTCTGTAGAGACTTAGATGTTTCCGCTTTCGCGAAAGCGCAACCTATACTAGAAAAGTACGGTGTAACAGCCAAAAGCGTTGAGATATGGGGAACAGGAACGCCTAGAAGAGAGTTTTTATGGAGCCAAGATATGGCAGATGCCTGTGTGCACATTTTAGAAAACACAAGTTTTGATGACGTAAGAGGAAGCACAACCGAAGTAAGAAATACACACATAAACATAGGCACAGGAGAGGATATATCTATAAAAGAGCTAGCAACGCTTATTAAAGAAACGATAGGTTTTAAAGGAAAACTAATTTTTGATAGCTCAAAACCAGATGGCACACCGCGCAAGCTTACCGACGTTACAAAACTTAATAGTTTAGGATGGAAACATACGGTAGCGCTTGAGGATGGAGTTAATAGATTATATAATTGGTATTTAGATATTAAGAACCGATAAAAATGTCATTTTACAATACACTTAAATTTATAGTTACACATCCTCTTAATAAGAAAAATCCTGTAGCTGGCCTTGTACGTTTTGGTAAATGGCAGTTAAAAAGTAGGCTTCTTAACAGGCCTATAATTTGCAATTTTGCTACTAAAAGTAAGCTATTAGTCTCTAAAGGAATGACTGGAGCAACCCAGAATATATACTGTGGCCTTCAGGAATTTAATGATATGTCTTTCCTTCTTCATTTTCTGCGAGATACGGATCAATTTATTGACATAGGGGCAAACGTAGGTAGTTACAGTATACTTGCTTCTTCTGAGATAGGTGCTACCACGTTTGCTGTGGAACCAGTTCCTAAAACTTTCGAAAGTTTACAAAGAAATATTGAACTAAATAATAGTCAAGATAGAACGCAATCATTTAATATGGGTGTGAGTAGTACTAAAGGGAAGATTTTATTTACTGCCGGATTAGACACAATGAATCATGTAGCTATAGAAGGAGAAAAAAATACTATAGAGGTCCTTGTAGACACTTTTGATAATCTGTTTGAATTAAATAAAACTACTCTCGTTAAGATAGATACAGAAGGATTTGAATCTGCCGTTTTAGAAGGAATGGAGGAATCAATCTCAAATAGCAACTTGCAAGCTATAATCATTGAGTTAAATGGACTATCTAAAAGATATGGTTATGATGATAATAAAATTCACAATAAGCTCATAGAAAGCGGTTTTAAGCCATATGATTATAATCCTTTTACACGCACTCTGAATTTACGCACATCGTACGGACAATATAATACTTTGTATTTACGTGATTATAATTTTATTTTAAACAGAGTTCAAGCGGCTCCATTATTTAAGATTCATAACACTGAATTTTAAATGTAACAATCACATTATAGTTTGAAAAACCTTCATAAAATTAAGGCGTTAATTCATTCCTCATTTGGGAAGAGAATTTCTGTAAATTATATCTCGCTTTTACTTATTCAAGTTACAAACCTAGTATTACCTATAGTTACTTTTCCTTATCTCATCTCAATATTAGGCTTGCAGAAGTTTGGATTGATAATGTTTGCACAAGCAATTTGTTCTGTACTTTACATTTTTGTTGATTATGGGTTTAGTCTCAGCGCAACAAGACATATAACGCTACAGAGATCTGATAAGGAAGAAATGGCAACTGTTTTTTCAACTGTCCTTCTTATAAAAATTGTAATCGCTACAAGTGTATTTATGTTATACGCTATTACTGTTTTTGTTGTGCCCAAATTTCAAATTGAAAAAGAAGTGTTTTTATTAAGCTACCTTATGGTCTTTGGACAGGCGTGCTTTGTAGATTGGTTTTTTCAAGGAATAGAAAAGATGAAAGTGATGGCACTCTTGAGTCTTTTGGCAAAAGGAGTTTTTACACTTCTTATATTTGTGTTTATACGTGATGTGTCAGATTATGTTCAAGTTCCATTCTTTATGGGTATAGGATATATTCTAGCAGGAATTCTGAGTATTATTTTAGCTTTGAAATACGTTTCCATTGTTAAACCTAGTTTAACCTTAGTAAGAAAATTATTAAGGGAAAGCTTTAGTTTATTTGTGTCTAACCTCGCTGCTAGATTGATTAACACTATTCCCATCTTAGTGCTAGGTTTCTTTGTTAATGAGTCTACAGTAGCTATTTACACAAGTATGGAAAAGCTTATCACAACTTCAAAAGGGGTCTTTGTGTCTCTATATCAAGCGTTATTTCCATGGTTAGTTAGTCAAACACGTGTAAAACAGAGAGAATACGTAATAAAAATGTTACCTATAGTTGGCTTACTTGCAATTATGGTTACACTACCATTCCTAATTTGTGGAGGATGGCTGTTAAACATATTGTATGATAATATAGCTATAAATGAAAATAGTTACCTTTTCTACATACTTGCACTTAATATCATTTTCACTAGTTATTTTATGCTATTTATTGCCCATTACTTTCCTGCTGTTGGTGATTTTATGTCTCGATTGAAGACATTGGCTTTTTCAGCTGTTTGCGGGATCATAATAGGCTTAATCTTTATCAGTCAGCTTGAGATACTTGGAGCAGTTATCACGGCGGTTTCTATAGAAGCTATTCTATTAATATTCTCAATATATTACTTTATTAAAACGAGACCTGTTGGAACTATCTAAAGATAAAAAGTTTATTATTATTCAAACGGCTGTCCCAGATTATAGAAAAGGTTTCTTTAAAGCCTTGAGAGATAATCTAGGGTATAATTTTGAGTTGTATAGTGGTAATCACTATTTTGAAAAATCTATACAGTCTGACGCGACAATCCCTCATAAGAAAACTAAGAATACTTACCTTTTTAACGCTAGATTTTTAATTCAATTTCAAGTCATAAAATTAATAGCGAGTGATAACCTGTTAGTGCTTGAACTCAACCCTAGAATAATTTCGAATTGGATATTATTGATAGGTAGAAAAATTTTAGGTAAACAAACGATACTGTGGGGTCACGCATGGCCACGACAAGGTAAAGATTCTAGTACTGATAGTTTAAGACATCTCATGCGTAAACTAGCAAGGGCTATTGTTGTATATACTAATAAACAGCAATTAGAACTTCAAGAGAAAATGCCCCGTAAAATCATTCTCGCAGCACCTAATGCACTTCTCAATACATCTCAAATGGGTGCAATTGCTGGAAACCCTAAACACCTTATTTATGTGGGGCGTTTAACAGAAAGTAAAAAAACACTTTTTCTTGCAAAGGCATTTAGCAAAGCACTTAATGATATTCCAAACGATGTACAGCTTTTTATTGTAGGAGATGGAGAAAAAAAGAAAGTTCTAGAATCATTTATAATAGAAAACAACTTGTCTCACAGAATACATTTGCTGGGCCATATTAATGATATAGCTCGATTGAGAGAATTATATAGCAACAGTTATTTTAGTGTTTCTCCTGGTTACGTTGGGTTGTCTGTAACTCAAAGTTTTGGTTTTGGTGTACCTATGATCGTTTCAAGAGATGAAAACCATTCCCCAGAAATTGAAGCAGTTTTAGATGGTGTAAATGCTCTTTTTTTTGATACTAATAGCGAATTAAGCTTTCGCGAAAGCTTAATAAATGTGTACAGCAATATTGATTTATGGACATCAAGAAGAAATGAAATTGCCGCATTTTGCGCCAAAAATTATTCTGTAGAGGCAATGGCTCAAGTATTTTGTAAATTGTTAAATACTAAGAGGTAATGAGCCCCTGTAACCACTAGCCCGTCAAGCGAAGCTTTTTTACTTGTACTCAATAAAGAAAGTGATAATTTCTAATAATTCTCAATTAAATGGATATAATAAGGAGCCAAAATAGTATCAAGTTAGTAGAGGGTGCTCTCTTGTTATTATTTGCCTCTATTTTATTACCCTCTAATATAAAATCGATTGCAATCGGCTTCTTTGCCGTTGTGAGTTGTTTACATTTTTTTAAAAGTGGAAACACCTTTAATACTAGGTTTTTCTTTTTAAATAGTGCCGTTTTTATAGTAATGGTCTTTACGTTACTATATAGTGATAATCTTGAGTATGGAGTACAGAGACTTATCATGTTTTTATCTCTTGTAGTTTTCCCACTTTGCTTTTCTATGTACTCCCAAAAAGATATTAACTTCTTATATAGAAATAAGTATAGGTACTTGTTTGCATATATAATTACAGTGGTTCTATTTAATGTAATACCTTTTTTGTGGTTTTATATCACTCATTACAGTTTTATAGAAATGTTAGAACACTTTCCTATGACAATGAAATTAAATGTAGGAAAATATGGAATGCATGCTATATATCTATCCATGCATTGTAGTGTTGCCCTTATCTTTTCAGTGTATGTATTACAGTCCTTAACAACAAAATGGAAAGTAATATGTTTAATTGTCTTAGATCTAATATTAGTTTGTTTCTTATTAATTTACGCAAAGAAAGGATCAATGATTGGTTTAACTATAGTTGCTTTTCTCTTTATACTCTTTCGACGAAAAAAGATAACTATAAGACCTTATCTTTTTGCTTTAATAGGACTAATGGTACTCATAGTCGCAATTCCGCGCACTCGAAATAAATTTTTAGAATTTAAGAAAATTGAGGCAGTAGGTGAAGGAGCCCCTACCTCCACAAATATTAGATACACTATCTATAATGTTGCTAAAGATGTAATACTAGATAGCCCTATTTTAGGTTATGGAGTAGGTGATTTTAGATCAGTTTTAACTGATAAGTATCACGAATTAGAAATTCCAGTGTTACAAGAAGGAAGATATAATGCACATAATCAGTTTCTAAGTTTTTTGATTATTGGCGGTATTGTAGCGCTTCTAGCTTTTATATGTACGCTTTTAATAAACTTTATCTTTGCTGTAAAGTTTAATGACGAATTACTAATACTATTTATCATTTTTTATGGTATTTTAATGCTTACCGACAATATTTTAGAGAAGGAGGCAGGTGTTGTATACTTTTCATTATTCTTCAATTTTCTTACTGCCAAATCACTATTTGCAATTCCTAATCACAGTGACTTAAGAAGATAATTAGAATGGGTTTAGTTGAAAATATTCAAGTTTAAAGATGTATGCTAGGTAAACTCATATTGATGTTATCTTATCTACTGATAAGTATATTTCTATTTGCAACATTCAGTGCAGATACTTCTGTATGGATATCATTCTTTATAAGTAATCTCTTATTATTTGGGATGTTCTGGTGGCATTTGTATCAAGAGAAAGAGTTTTCTCCTTTCATTTCTGTGTTTCTTGTCTTTAGCTTTCTATTTTTCATACTTTCTCCGCTTCTCCAAATAGGAGAATTAAACCTTACAAATGGAGTTTTCATAACTAAATTAAAATACTCCCAAGCGGCAATTGTACACACAAATGTACTTGTAATCATATTCAACCTGACCTTTGCTGTAGCATATCTTTATTTTAAAAAGTTTCGAAAACTGAGAGTTATTCCAGTTTATGATCAGACCAAATATAAAGCCCTGCCAGTACTAATTAGTATAATCTCTATCGCTACAGTGCTAGTGTTTATTGCTAGTTTCGGTTTTGTACAAGAAGAAATAAGAAGACATAGTGGGACACCCTCGTCTGCGTCAATAGGGATGCTCTTGTTATGGAAAAAGGTGCTATTTATGATGCCATTTGCAGGAATCGTACTATGCTTTCAATATTTTGACAAACGAAAAAAACTACCAATAAACATTATTATTGTAGCCTTACTTTTCTTAATTCTTGGAGCGTTTTTATTATGGTTTAAAAACCCCTTGACAGAAAAGCGCAACGCTTTAGGTCCCATTTATATTTGTATTATATTCTTAATGGCACCTAGATTACTTAATAGCAATGTTAAAATGACGCTATTTATGTTCTTTTCAATGATTATAGTTTTCCCACTCTCTGCCATGCTCACACATGTGACAGCCACGTTTGAGGAGATTTTAGACAGACCTAGAGTGTTATTGGACAGTTTTGAAGGTTATGGTATAGGTCAGGTTTTTAATACATTACATTATGATGCCTTTATAAATATTACAGCAACCTTAGATTATGTAAAATATGAGGGCTTTTCATACGGTTATCAATTGCTAAGCGGTTTATTATTTTTTGTTCCTCGTAGTCTATGGGAGACAAAACCCATAACCACTGGAAAATTAGTTGGTGAACATCTTATTGAATATCATGGGTTCCATTATAGTAATTTATCTAATCCACTAGTATCTGAGGGTTACATTAATTTTGGGATTTTTGGAGTCGTTATGATGGCTATTTTTCTCGCAATTACATGTATAAAGCTTCTTTCATGGTTTAAAAGCGACGACTATCTCAAGAAGATTTTAGCACTTTACTTTGCTATACATTTATTATTCTTATTGAGAGGTGATTTTGCAAATGGCTTTTCTTATTACATTGGCATATTTGTCGGAGTTTATATACTTACACGCTTTATACAATATACAATGGAACAGATGTTTTTAAACCAGAAATCATGGAAGGCAAAACATGAGCAACGTATATAAAGAAGCCTTATACTACGCAAATTTATAAATTAATGTAGGCATCATTTTGAACTGTAAAAAGTGATTTACTTATCTGCATTTTTGATTGTTTTCACTTCTAATATCTCTAAGTAAGAAATGCACATAGTTCAAATACATAATAGATATAAAGACATAGGCGGTGAAGATATCGTTGTAAGTCGAGAAAAATTAATACTACAAGCGGCAGGCCATAAAGTCTCTCAATATATTGTAAATAACAATGATATTAATACGCTTTCGCGAAAGCTAAAAACGGCATTGTCGCTACCATATTCGGTTTCTCAAAAGAAATTAATTAAGGCATTTTTAAAAGATTCTTCACCTGATGTTGTGCACGTGCATAATTTTTTGCCTGTAATTACTCCGTCGATTTTTTACGCGTGTAAAGAACTACACATACCAGTAATAGTTACTCTACATAATTACAGAATACTATGTAGTAACGGGCTTCTTTTTAGAGATGGGAAACCTTGCGAAGACTGTATAAAAAGTAAATGGGGTATTCCCGCTATTAAAAACGGTTGTTATCAAGAATCTAAAATCGCGACAGTATTTCCTGTAATCAGTAACGCCCTGCATGGACATTTAGAAACATGGTCATCATATATTGACAAAGTGATATTGCTAAGCGAATTCTCTCATGAGATTTTTAAGAAATCCCATATAACTTTTAGAGATGAACAAGTTATAGTCAAGCCAAATTTTACAGAAGATAGAGGCTACCTCTATGATAAAGAGAATTATATGCTATTTGTAGGGCGTCTCTCAGATGAAAAAGGGATTGTAAACGTAATAGAAGCTTGTATTAAAGCAAATAAAAGACTCAAAATTGCAGGTACAGGTCCCCTTCATGAAGTTGTTGAGAATTATTCACACCTACATAATAATATAGAATTTGTAGGAAATCAAGATGGAGAAGAGTTATCAAGCTTATATAAAAATGCTCAAGCATTAATCACAGCATCTAAGATGTACGAGACTTTTGGGTTGGTTATAATAGAATCATTCTCCTTTGGTACCCCAGTTATTGCACCATCGTTTGGGAATGGTGGGCAATTAGTTAAAGATCAATACAATGGATTACATTACACGTTAGATGATATTGATAATCTTGTAGAAGCGATTGAAAAAACAGATTACCTAGATCAAGAAACTATGAGAAATAATGCCCGAGAAACATTTCTGAAAAACTACACAGCTCAACAGAACGTATTAAAATTGCTAGATGCGTATAAATCCGTTTTGTGATTAGGAAATTCTATTAAACTATTTTTACAAGCCCTATGAATAATCTCCAAGGCAAACACATCACACTTATTTCCTTAAACTTCTACCCAGAAGACACTGCAATAGGACTTTACAGCACGCAACTAGCAGAATATCTAGAGCAGCAAGGAGCACATATTTCGGTGATTACTGCGTTTCCTTATTATCCAAAATGGGAGATAGCAGAAGCATATCAAAACCAAGGAGCTTATCTACATGAGAAGAAGGGAACCATTGATATATATAGATATAAGCAGTTTACTCCCAAGGAGCCTACATTCTTAAAACGGGTTATACATATAGCCGATTTTACCATAGGTTCACGCTTTAATTTCAAGCAGATTGCAGCGTGTGATATTGTAATCTCTGTAATTCCTTTTACGAGTAGTGCATGGTTAGGAAATACGCTTTCGCGAAAGCGTAACGCAAAACACTGGATTCACATTCAAGATTTTGAATTTGACGCGGCTTTTCAGTCGGGTCTTGCCGCTGGAGGTGAAAGTAAAAGTATGGCGTATAAAGGGTTGATGAAATTAGAGCGCAGTATTCTCAATAAAGCAGATTATGTGAGTACGATAAGCCATGCGATGCTTGCCAAACTAAAAGAGAAAACCACCACCGAATCCTACTATTTACCTAACTGGATAGATGCAAACGAGAGTGATCCATCTAAGTCACAAGCACATCCTTATTTTTCTAAAGATAAGTGTAGTATTTTATATTCTGGTAATGTGGGAGACAAGCAAGACTGGCAGTTATTTACAGACCTTATCAAAGCATTAGACTTTAATACGTTTGAAGTAATTGTAGTAGGAGCAGGGGCAAAAATGAATGCTCTAAAGGAGAATTTAAAACATACAGAAGTAAATTTTTATCCTCCGGTACCATTTGCCGCGTTATCAAGTTTGCTAGCTAGTGCAGATGTGCATATTTTATTTCAAAAGAGCGAAGTTGTAGATACGGTTATGCCTTCTAAAATACTAGGTATGATGGCGAGCGCTAGTCCATCTATCATTACCGGTCACCCAGATGCAGAGCCAGCTAAGATTATAAATGATTCGAAAGGTGGATATTACAACTCCGTTATTAATGTTGATATAATATTGAGCCAGCTACAGACTCTCCATTCGGCTCCAGAAACTGCTTTAACTATGGGTACAGCTGCAAGAAACTATGTACTTGAAAAATTTGCAAGGAAACCTATTTTAGATAAATTTTCTCAAACGCTGAGTAGGTTGTAGGGCTTAGGCTTTACAAGCAGGTAATACTTCCTTATTTTTACGAACACAGATTGTTAAGTCTGTATAGATTAATCAACCAATTATGAAGAGAGTTTTAATTACGGGTGCTGCAGGATTTTTGGGGTCTCATTTATGTGATAGATTTATTAAAGAAGGTTTTCATGTAATTGGTATGGATAACCTTATCACTGGTAGCCTGTCTAATATTGAGCACCTTTTTAAGTTAGAGCAATTTGAGTTCCATCATCACGACGTTACTACTTTTGTGCATGTGCCAGGTGACTTAGATTATATTCTACATTTTGCGTCACCAGCGAGTCCTATTGACTATCTTAAAATACCCATACAGACACTTAAAGTAGGTTCGTTAGGAACACACAACCTATTAGGATTGGCCAAGGTTAAAAATGCCCGTATTCTGATTGCATCAACATCAGAAGTTTATGGTGATCCACTCGTGCATCCTCAGGATGAAAATTATTATGGTAATGTAAACACTATAGGGCCAAGAGGAGTATATGACGAGGCAAAACGCTTTCAAGAATCTATCACAATGGCTTATCATCGTTTTCATGGCTTAGAAACTCGCATAGTGAGAATTTTTAACACCTATGGACCTCGTATGAGACTTAATGATGGTAGAGTAATACCTGCATTTATGGGACAAGCGCTCAGGGGAGAAGATCTAACGATATTTGGTGACGGTTTACAAACTCGTTCCTTTTGTTATGTGGATGACCAGGTAGAGGGTATTTACCGCCTATTAATGAGTGATTATGCATTTCCCGTAAACATTGGAAACCCAGATGAAATTACAATAAAAGATTTTGCAGAAGAGATTATAAAACTCACAGGGACTGATCAAAAAGTAATTTACCAAGACTTACCGGTAGATGACCCGATGCAACGTAAACCTGATATTTCTAAAGCAATGGAAATATTAGATTGGGAGGCCAAGGTAGGTCGCGCAGAGGGTATGAAAAAGACGTTTGAGTATTTTGAAAGTTTATCTCAAGAGCAATTATATAAAAGCGAACATAAAGACTTTTCAAAACACATACGTAAATAAGTATGGCGCAACGCGTAGGTAGGTATTCCTTTTACATAAGACCCATAATTTATGTTATAGACCTAGTAATTATTTTATTACTAGCTAGGGTATGCCTCATTATGAATGAGGATTTTGTGGTGTTCTCATTGTATATCACGACAACTTGGATTTTATCAACCATCAAGTCAGATTTTTATGAAGTTTATAGGTATACTAAGCCTACACGTATAGTATCCCTTTTACTATTACAGTTATTCATTTTTGCATTACTTGTTTTTGCATTCTTCGGTCTATTTCAAACAGTAGACGCCTCTCCAATAGCTGTGTTTCTATATGTTTTATATGTTTTTATAGGTGTAGGGATCAATAAATTTGGAGTATTCTATTTGTTAAAAACGTATAGAGCAGTTTTAGGAGGTAACCATCGTCGTGTTGTTATTTTAGGCTGGAATGTGCAAGTTAAGGAGCTTAAAAAGTTTTTTGATGAAAACAAAAGGTATGGTTATGTAGTGAGTAGCACCTTTGATATAAAAGACCCAAGTGTATCTCTTGACAGTATATTTAATTACATATTAGAGAATAGTGTAGATGAGGTTTACTGCTCAGTAGAGCAGTTTACTAATGAAGAGTTGAGAGAGATATCTGAATTTACAGATAACAATCTTAAGATATTAAAATTTATTCCAGACAGCCGCGAGATTTTCACAAAGAAACTAGAATATCAATACCTAGGGATTACTCCCATTCTATCATTGCGTACCATCCCTATAGATAAACCATTAAATCAGTTTATTAAGCGTGCGTTTGACATCGTTCTTTCTATTGCGGTACTTGTAGGCGTATTATCATGGCTTACCCCTTTGCTTGCAATTTTAATAAAGCTCGACTCTAAAGGGACTGTGTTTTTCAAACAGAAACGTAACGGATTAGATTATCACGAGTTTTACTGCTATAAATTTCGCTCTATGAGAGATAATGAGAAGGCAGATATTGAGCAAGTGAGTAAAAATGATAGTCGTATTACTAGAGTAGGTCGCTTCCTACGTAAAACCAGTATGGATGAATTACCGCAATTCATTAATGTCCTTAAGGGAGACATGTCTGTCGTGGGGCCTAGACCTCATATGGTGAGACATACTCATATGTATGCAGAGCGTATAGATAAATTTATGGTGCGTCACTTTATAAAACCTGGAATCACTGGTCTTGCCCAAGTGAGTGGTTACAGAGGAGAAATAGAGACTGAAGAGGATATAGTAAACCGCGTAAAATTTGACATATTCTACGTAGAAAATTGGTCACTCTTCTTAGATATTAAAATTGTTTTTAATACTATTTATAAAGCTATTGTAGGAGATGACAAAGCTTACTAAAAATGACATACAGCCACTAGTCTCCATTATCACTCCGCTGTATAATGCAGCACCATTTATTGCTCAAACTATCGCGAGTATTCAAGCACAAACGTATCAAAACTGGGAGCAAATTATCGTAGATGATTGCTCGACAGATAATTCTGTTGATATTGTAAGAGCCCTAGCAGCTCTTGATGATAGAATTAAACTTATTACGCTTTCGCGAAATAGTGGTGCCGCACACACCCGCAACATTGCAACAGAAGCTGCCCAAGGAAAATACATTGCATTCTTAGATTCTGACGACTTATGGAATGCAGAAAAACTCCAGAAGCAAATTGCCTTCATGCAAAAAACAGCTTGTGACGTTTCTTATACCAGCTATGTACATATAGATGAACATGGAAAACCACTTGGTAAACGCATCGTGGCATTACCAGAGCTCCATTACAAAAAGCAACACAGCAATAACTATGTGGGAAATCTCACTGGTATTTACAATGCAACCTCAATAGGTAAAATAAGCGCTCCAGACGTTAGAAAAAGACAAGACTGGGCGCTGTGGTTAGACGCGATAAAGAAGAGCGGAAAACCCGCCTTAGGTTTGCAAGAAGATCTGGCTTTTTATAGAGTGCGTGAAGGCTCGATGAGCTCAAATAAATTAAATCTCGTTAAGTACAACTATCAGTTTTACAAAACTTGCTTAGGATATTCTCACATAGTAGCTGCATTATGTTTACTCCGCTTTTTCTGGGAGTACTTCGTAGTAAGACCTGAATGGATACAGCGATATGATGTCTAAGAAACGAGAGAAGTAAACTGTTTGAGTTTACCTCTATCACTACGGTCCAGTGCGGCTACTTTTTCAAAAGTTAGCTTTAGTCCATCTTCAAGATAAGTAGCGGTAGCTTTTTCAATATTTCTTTTTTCTTGAGCATTAAGTGGTCTCTCAGAGGTATAAATAAATTTAAATGAATCTTGAGCAGTTTGCTCAATAATGAACTCACTTACATTGCCATCTTCCTCTATAATACTCTTGGTCACATAATAAAATGTTAGGCCAGGAACTACTTTGCCGCTAGGTAGCCGTGCAATATCACTTGTTCTTCCTTGAAGATTTTCTAAAATAGGTTTTTTAAGTGTGCTTAGTGGTGATAACGATCCCATATCACCTATATCATAACGTATAAAAGGATGTGCTTTATTATAAAAAGATGTGATTACAATACGCCCTACCACACCGTGAGGTACAGGCTTATCGTTATCATCAAGAATTTCGACAAATAACAACTCACTATCTACCTCTAACTGATTCTCCTTATTTTGAAAGGCTATAAGTCCTACTTCTGAGGCTCCATATTCATTAATGATTGGGACATTAAATTGCTCCTGCATTAATTGTAAATCATCGGGAAATAGCATTTCACTAGTGACAATACATGCTTTAAGAGTAGGACAGATATCAGTGAGTATAATTTGGTGCTTTTTCAAATGCTTAGCAAGTAATACAATGCTACTTGTGTAGCCATTTATATAGTCAAAAGGTGTCTTGCTAAATTTTTTAACCATATCTGCAAGCTTGTGCTCACAAAGATCAAAAATGGGAAAACGATATCTGTTACCTAGTTTATCCTTGAGTCTTTCCTTTTGATAGGCAATCGTTGTAAGCGGAATCCCATAAAAACGAGCCTGTTTTGAGGTGTCCAGGTCAAGATGATACCAGTTGTACCTCCTTTGGAAACTCACCCAGCTCAATGCATGAGCGTCTTTATCTTTTGCAAAAACAAAAGGATGTCCAGAAGATCCAGAGGTCTTACCTACATATACCGTCTTGCGGTCGTAGTTTTGAGAAAGCCTGTTTTCAAGAGGCTGTTGTAAATCTGATTTTGTTAGCACTGGCAGTGTTTCCCAGTCTTTTTCACCTCTTTCGGTAAGGAGACTTTTATAAAAGGAATTATAAATCTCGTGATGGGTAACTATCTTTTTTTTCTGCTCAGATATATATGCTGCATATTCACTTTCTGGGATATCTATGATACGTTGTAATTCCGCTTTCGCGAAAGCGGTATCAAATCCCTTCATTTTTAAAGCCCAGTTGAATAAATTCACATCGTCTTAATTAGGGAGCCAAAATACAAACATTTATTTTTGTCTAAACGCAAAATATACCATAATGAATATCTTAATCTTAGGTTCTGGAGGACGCGAGCATACATTTGCTTATAAACTAGCACAGAGCGAGCAATGTGATTCACTTTTTGTTGCACCAGGTAATGCAGGTACTGCTCAAATTGCAACGAATGTTGCCATAGGCGTAACCGATTTTGAAGCCATCAAAGCCTTAGTGATTAAGGAACAAATAACAATGGTTGTTGTAGGACCTGAGGATCCGCTTGTGCAAGGAGTATATGACTTCTTTAAAGCAGATGAAGCTCTCAAAAACGTTGCTGTCATTGGGCCAAGTAAGGAAGGAGCAGAACTTGAAGGGAGCAAGGAGCGCGCAAAGGAATTTATGATTGCTCATGATATTCCTACGGCTGCCTACGAAGCCTTTACAGTAGAAACACTAGAGAAAGGACAAGCGTTTTTAGAAACTTTAAACCCTCCATATGTTTTAAAAGCAGATGGTCTTGCGGCGGGTAAAGGAGTTTTAATCATAGAAGATCTTAATGAGGCAAAGAAGGAACTAGCGAGTATGCTTGGCGGTAAATTTGGCGATGCAAGTACAACCGTAGTCATAGAAGAGTTTCTAGACGGAATCGAGCTTAGTGTTTTTGTACTTACAGATGGTAAAAACTATAAAGTGCTTCCTACTGCCAAAGATTACAAACGTATAGGTGAAGGTGATAAAGGACTTAACACCGGAGGAATGGGTGCAATAAGCCCAGTTCCATTTGCAGATGATGCTTTTATGAAAAAAATAGAAGACCGCATTGTAAAGCCTACGGTTAATGGTCTTACTAAAGAAAATATAGATTACAAGGGATTCATATTTATTGGTCTTATCAAAGTAGGAGATGACCCTAAGGTAATTGAGTACAATGTACGCATGGGTGATCCTGAGACCGAGGTAGTATTACCACGTATTCAGTCTGATCTTGTATCACTTTTTAAAGCGGTTGATAATCAAACATTAGACCAGCAAGAGTTTAAGCTAGATGCTAGAAGTGCGGCTACAGTAATGCTTGTTTCTGGAGGATATCCAGAAGCTTATGATAAAGGAAAAGTAATCACAGGACTTGAAAATATTGAAGGTTCTATTGCTTTTCATGCAGGAACAACAGAAAAAGATGGCGCAGTAGTTACTAATGGAGGTAGGGTGATTGCAATCACATCCTTTGATAAAGATTACAGAGAGGCCATAAAAAAATCCTACCAGAATATAGAAAAACTACATTTTGATAGGATAAATTATCGTACAGATATAGGTTTTGACCTATAGTAAATTAAAGGTTGCTTTCTAGCTCGCTGTTTTTACCTAAGAAACCGTGAGCTTTTGCCTCGCGGTATTCTGTATCGTTATCGTCATACTTTTTGATTTCCATAATCCAGTATACGATTGCAGCTGCACAAATGAGCATAAATAACCAGTTTACTCCGTTAGCAAGCAACCAGTTGCTCAATTCTAATTCGGCAAGGGCGTTAAAAGGTGCAAATAAAGTTGCTTCTGCAAATTCTTCAATGCCTTCGAAAAATCCTGTCAAACTCATAATGTTGTATGTTTACAATATTGAAATCTTAATTACACATCACATAAAGATGTTATTGCAAAAATAGGAAAAAAACTAGCTATGCTCACAAGATTTTTTGGGACTTCAAAACCACTCGCCATTGCGCTTGTTTTGATATATATGACCTTGGGGTTTTTCTATAGCCATAGGGATATATTTACAGAGCCATTTACATGGCTAGGCATATCTGTAACGTTAGGTATGTGGTTACTTTATGTACTCACTATGTTTATATTGAGCTTCGTTTCTCAAAAAAATGACCTTACCAAGCGATCTTCATATGGAGTACTGTTGTTTGCAGCATTTAGTCTAGCATTACCAGTAGCCCTAAAGGATCACGCCATATTAATAGCAGGTTTTTTTATCTTAATCGCGCTGCGTAGAATCATTAGTTTCAAGTCAGAATTACACATGGAGCGCAAGATTTTTGACGCGGCATTATGGATACTATTAGCGTCACTTGCCTTTTATTTTAGCTGGTTGTACGTTATAGCGATTTATCTAGCGTTACTTTTTTATAGAATTACGGTAGTAAGATATCTCTTTATACCACTATTAGCACTACTAAGTTTTGGTGTGATTTATTATTCCATTTTATTATTCCAAGTAGGAGACCCGTCTGAGGTTTCGTTATCATTTCAACCCATATCACTAGATTTTACAGCTTATAATAATCTACAAGTGCTCGGTGCAATCGCTTTCTTCATTGGGACATTATTGTGGACCTTCTGGAAGTATCTAGGTAAACAACGAAGAGCCTCTACTGGATCAAAAAGTAGATACTCCGTTATTTTAGGAATACTAGCTGTAGGGTTATTAGTAATCTTGTTTACCACTACAAAAACTGGAGCAGAGTGGTATTTTATTATTCCTGTAATGACCATTATTGTAAGCAATTATCTAGAAAACACAGAGAGCCTGCTCTTTAAGGAAAGCTTACTATGGTTTATCATATTATTACCTATTCTTATTCATCTACTACCTTAATTTTATAGCTCTTGTTTCTAAATTCAAGGGTACTGTTAACAAGTAAAGGCAGTGGGCTATTCCAAATCAAAAAATAATATCTTTGTAGACAATGCATGTTGCCCGTAATCCTTAGGGATTTTAACCGTTATCCGACGCACTAGGCATTATAGAACAATTACATTATAGAAAACAATTATATGTTTACAGAAAAGGCAAACGCCATTTTTAAAGAAGCAATCGATACCTATCATTTAGTAAATACGGTAGACCAACCTTTTACTAATAAGTATGATAAAAATGAAGATTTATTGGGTCATTTGTTGTACAGAAAATGCTGGATAGATACGGTACAGTGGCACTATGAAGACATCATTCGTGATCCGCAGATTGATCCAGTAGCAGCCTTGACTCTAAAACGTAAGATTGATGCGTCTAACCAAGATCGTACAGATATGGTTGAATATATTGACAGCTATTTTCTTGAGAAATATAACAACGTTGAGGTTAAAGAAGGCGCTACCATTAATACAGAAAGTCCGGCTTGGGGAGTAGATCGCTTATCTATTCTAGCGCTCAAAGTGTACCACATGGACGAGGAAGCAACTCGCACAGATGCTAGTGATGCACACCGAGCAGCTTGTAAAACTAAACTTGATATATTACTAGAACAACGCGTAGACCTTTCGACAGCGATAGATACTTTGCTTGAGGATATCTCAAAGGGAGATAAGTACATGAAAGTCTATAAGCAGATGAAAATGTATAATGACGATGAGCTCAACCCAGTACTGCGCAATATCAAAAAATAATTATCTGTTGAAGGATTTAATTTAAAATTGATAAACCCTTCACAAGTCTAGCGAGATAATGGCTCAACAAAAACACATGCTCATCATTCGTCTCTCTGCAATGGGAGACGTTGCGATGACAGTGCCTGTGGTGTACGCTTTCGCGAAAGCGAACCCAGAAATAAAAATATCCTTCCTTTCAAAACCTTTTTTTAGGCCTATTGTTGAGGCAATACCTAATGTAACCTTTATCGCTGCCGAAGTTAATACCATACACAAAGGCGTAAGCGGTATGTGGAAATTATCGCGCCAACTTAAAAAGTTAGGAATTACCCATGTAGCAGATATGCACAATGTAATTCGGTCAAAAATGCTGCGTAAGTTTCTTAATCTTCCCAGCGTTTGCCTAGATAAAGGTAGACCAGATAAAAAAGCACTTACTAGAAGTACAGATAAAGTTTTTAAAGCCCTTAAGACCACAATAGCTAGATATCAAGATGTTATTGAAGGGTTAGATGGACGTCATTTTATACCAGAATCACTCCCTAAACCTAACAAACAAGAGGAGGTTGTAGAGTTTACTGCTGGTTGTCATAAAAAGTGGATTGGCATTGCGCCATTTGCAGCACATCAAGGGAAGCAATATCCACTAGACTTGATGGAACAGGTTATTAGACAGCTAGATGGTAAAAAAGAATACAATTTATTCCTTTTTGGAGCACCAGATGAGGAGGAGATACTAAAAGATCTTTCTCAAGGTTGCATGATGACAAAGGTGGTTGCCGGAAAACTCAAATTCAAAGAAGAAATTAATCTTATCAGTCAGCTGGATGGTATGCTCGCTATGGATAGCGGTAATGCACACCTAGCAGCAATGTATGGGATTCCTACCATAACGTTGTGGGGAGTAACGCACCCACATGCAGGATTTGCACCATTTAATCAAGAAGCAAACTGCCTACTTTCAGATAGAAAAAAGTATCCAGAAATACCGACTTCTATTTATGGAAACGTAGTGCCAGAAGGGTATGAGGATGTGATGACGACTGTCTTACCTGTTAATATTGTTGACAAAATCACGGATACGATCTAATATAAAAGTATTATGCACGCATAATAAGATTGATTATATTTGTTTAAATTGAATGTTATGAGCACAACAAAACCTACCCTAAAAGATTTACTTGGAATTACACATCCTATCATTATGGCACCTATGTTTTTGGTATCTAATGTAGCGATGCTCAAAGCCGGAATGGAAAACGGAATTGCTGCTTGTGTGCCAGCACTCAATTATAGAACGATAGATGAGCTTAAGGCTGCAATTACTGAGCTTAAGGCTGCCAAGGTTCCTGGAGGAGCTTTTGGTATTAACCTCATTGTAAATAAGTCAAACATGAAATACCCTGCACAGCTGGAAGCGGCTTGTGAGCTAGGGGTAGACTTTATAATTACATCCTTAGGATCACCACAGATGGTGATTGAGCAGGCAAAACCTAAGGGAATCAAAGTATTTTGTGACGTAACAGATCTTGGTTACTCAAAAAAGGTGGAGGCTATGGGCTGTGATGCTCTTGTGGCTGTAAATAATCAAGCAGGAGGACACAGAGGTAACATCGCTCCCGAAGCATTAATAAAAGAACTTAATGAAAACTGTACAATTCCAGTAATCACTGCTGGAGGCGTTGCAAATAAAGCAGATCTAGAGCGCGCCATGTCTTACGGCGCCATAGGAGCAAGTATAGGAAGCCCTTTTATAGCATCAGAAGAGGCTCCAGTATCTCAAGAATACAAGCAAGCTTGTGTGGACTTTGGTGCTAAGGATATCGTGATGACTCAAAAGATTTCTGGTACACCTTGTACTGTCATAAACACGCCTTACGTTCAAAAGATAGGGACTAAGCAAACGTGGTTAGAAGGCTTACTCAACAAGAATAAGAAGCTTAAGAAGTGGGTAAAAGCGATTCGTTTTGCAAAAGGGATGCGTGACACCACAAAAGCAGCGCAGAGTGCTACATATAAAACAGTTTGGGTAGCAGGGCCATCCATAGAAGAAACGACTGCTATAGAGCCTGTAGCTGCTATTATTAAAAAATTTATATAGAAGTACGCTTTCGCGAAAATTTGAGATGTCATCTCGACGCTAGGAGAGATCACACAAGTAGCTCAAGGCGGAAATTTTCAGAAAGTTTGCTTACCTCAAATAACCAAAATTTTTCAGATCTTTTGAGGTATGAACTTCATGAGCAACACCATCTTTTAATACCAAGTTCTTAGTAGAAACATCAAATACATCTGTATAATAGTGATCTGTGAGTATGATTCCTTTTTTCGCTTTAAACGAAATTAAAAACTCTTTTATTTTTTCCTTGTAAAGCGGTTCTATCATAGAGAAAGGTTCATCAAGCATTAAGAAAGAATGGTTGAGGTTTGCGACAAGTAGTAATTCTAGATAGCGTATTTCTCCCATGGAGAGTAGGCCTGCCTTTCTCGAAGCAATTTTTTCAATAAATGGAGCTCTAAAGATGGTGTCTTGAGCATCACCACTTTCATGAAATAGGGGAATAATATCTCTCACTTTTAAATGCTTAGGCAAGAAACTTTCTTGCGGTAAGTAACCGATAAGTTGCTCAGGTATGATGTTTTTAGGTGCTATGGATGTACCATTTATGCTAAGCTCTAAGCGCGTAGGTTTAAGTGTTCCAAAAAGAATTTTGAGAAGGGTAGATTTTCCACATCCATTTTTTCCAAAAAGTCCTAAGACATCTCCTGTACTAAGATTAAAAGATACATCTGTGAGTATGTTTTTCCTTCCAAAGTTTTTGTAGAGATCGTGTACATTGAGTTCATTTTTCATATAAACGGGAGTACAAAAACAGTGAGTATACAGGCAAGAACAAAATTTATCGCCCATATACGTAGTATCAGATAGCGCTTTGTAAATCCGAGATTATAATACATATAATATTGCTGCTTCTGAAAATACGCAAATGCCAAAACGCCTAAACCAGTGCCAAAAACTCCAAAAATAATGATGGTGGTAATTATCCCTACAGAAACGCGTTCACTAGCGGGAACGTGAACAAGCCCAAACACTAAGCAAATGCCTGCGGCGTATAAAGTTACATCACGGTAATAGGTCCACATGGATTAAAAGTATGCTTTCAAGTCTAATCATATATTCAGACAAGATATATCTATATAAACCAAGACTGTTAAACTTTAGTATAACATCAACACCCTAAGTTGAGTATAGCTAGAGCTGCATGTTTTTTAAGTACGCTATATTTTATAGACTCCCTTACCACCATGCTGAGCGATGACAAGGCTATTAAATTCCTTTAAAAATGATTTTTTATCTAAGGCATACTTTTCTGCAGTAGCTCTAAGTCCTTTTTTGAGCGTAGCATTTTTCTTAAGAATGGAAACTAAAAACCAAATAAGTATGGCTATTATTAAGACTCCTAGTGCGAGCATTGTCATTTCTATAATATTCTTCTCTGAATAAGTAACACGTTTTCCAGAAATAAAAATGCTGTAAATACCAAATAGTCCAGCTACTGCAAAACCCACATATCTTACATTATAGGTGGTTTTCATAAACAATATATAGCTATCAACTTGGGCTTGAAGTGTTTGAGGCGGTAGTGTTGTTAGTATTGGAAATTCCTGTTGGTTTACATTCATTGTATTGTTCAATAAGTTTAGTGATTCCTTTTGTGAAAATTTTCATTCTAGTAAAAGAAGCCTGCAATATATCTACAAATGATAAGTACATGCAAGTGTTTAAAAAGAAAAAACTCATTAAGTAGCTATACCTAATGAGTTTTAAAAATATGTTATCGTAAAAGACTACACATCATCATAGTCTACCACAATCGAAGCTGAGGTAGGGTGCGCCTGGCAGGTAAGTATTAATCCTTCGGCTACTTCTGAGTCTGTTAAGATTTGGTTTTGTGACATAACTGCTGTTCCTTCTGTTACACGAGCAATACAGCTGCTGCATATGCCGCCTTGACAAGAATGTGGAGCATCTATGTCTTGATCTAAAGCTGCATCAAGAATAACGGCATCCTTCTCCATAGTAAATTCAAACTCCTCATCATCACAAACCACTTTGATAGCAGTTTTACCATCTAGGTTGGCGTCAATAGTCACCTCTTCTGTACTTGCTGTAAAAAGTTCGAAGTGTATGTTTTCTTCTTTGGTGTCGTTTTCCTTAAGCACTTTAGAAACTTCTTTGATCATGGCTTCTGGACCACATAAGAAGTACTCGTTAAAGTCATTTGCCGCATATTTGTTTTTCACTACAAAATTAACTGTAGCCTTCATAATACGTCCAAAATGTGCTCCATCTACTCGTGTTTGAGAGTAAATAAACTCTATAGAGAAACGATCTTTATACTGGTCACGTAAGGCTATTAACTCATCGCGGAACATGGCTTCTTTTTCGGTGCGGTTTCCGTACACTAGAACAAATTTACTATCTGCAGACTGTGATAATGTAGTCTTAATCATTGATAAGATAGGCGTGATTCCTGATCCTGCGGCAAAGGCTGCGTAGGTTTGCGCTTTCGCGAAAGCGGAATTTTCAATTTTAAATCGTCCTTCTGGTGTATGAACGTCCATGGTATCACCCTCTTTTAACTCACGGTTTGCATAGGTGGAAAAGGTACCATTCTCAACTTCTTTTATCGCAACAGTAAGTCCTTCTTGAGGAGTGCTGCAAAGAGAATATGCGCGACGAACTTCCTCGCCATTAATTTGAGTTTTTAAAGTTATATATTGTCCTGCAGAGAAGTTGAAATCTTCTTTAAGTGAATCTGGAACAGCAAAAGTTACTGCCACAGATTTTTCTGTAACGCGCGTAATGCTTTGTATATGAAGTGTATGGAATTGTGACATTATGTTTTTTTTGTAAAAATACAAACGATTGCGTTTTGTATGTAACATTATCGAGAGTTTAAATACCTATACCTCGCTAAATAACCTGTAATTATGGTAAAACAATTTATAAGTCTAGAGTGGAAGGCTTTTTTTAGAAGTGCTTCTTTTCAAACCAACCTCGCTCTCAAGATCTTGATGATTTTTGGGGTGTTGATGATGATATTGTACTTAGGAGGTGCAGGTGTAGGACTCTATTTCCTTCTTGAGAAAATGGATCTCGAACCATTTACTACGGTAAATATGTTTATGATTTATTATGTAGTGGGTGATCTCATTATAAGATATATGGGTCAGAAAATGCCAGTAGTAAACATCAAACCACTATTACTACTGCCTTTTAAGAAAACCAAAATTGTAAAATTTGCACTAGGGAAGACGGTGCTTTCTTTCTGGAACTGGATGCATGCATTTTTCTTTATTCCATTTTCTATTGTATTAATCACACAAGGCTTTAATCCGCTGGGAGTATTGGTGTGGCATATTGCAATGTTCTGTTTTATATATGCAAATAACTTTATCAATGTCTTTTTGAATGATAAGTTGTGGTTAGTAATAGGTATGGGAGTGCTTTTTGCACTTCTAGGCGCTGCTCAGTATTATGAATATTTTGATATTACTGCTTTCACTCAGCCGTTCTTTCAAGGGTTGTATGAAATTAAGTGGACGGTTATTTTCCCTATAGCACTACTTGTTGTGGTGGCAACCATCGCATTTAAATATTTCTTAGCACGATTATACCTTGATGCAGGGCTGGCAAAAAAGGTGAGTGAAGCAAGCGGTGGAGATTTAGGATGGTTAGACCGTTTTGGGAAACAATCTACATTTCTCAAAAATGACATTAGACTTATAATGAGAAATAAACGCTCTAAGACTACGGTCTTTATGAGTATGATGTTTTTGTTTTATGGATTGTTGTTTTTTGGAGATGCTATAGAGGTTTATAGTGGTCCGTTCTGGATGATGTTTGCGGCAGTGTTTGTGTCGGGAGGGTTTTTATTCAGTTTTGGTCAGTTTGTTCCATCATGGGATAGTGCTTACTATCCTCTCATGATGACACAAAATATTGCTTATAAAGAGTATTTAAAATCAAAGTGGTTACTAGTGGTAATTGCGACCCTTATCTCTGCGGTACTTTGTATTCCTTATGTTTATTTTGGAGTAGATGTACTACTCGCCATCATTGTAGGCGCCATTTTTAATATGGGAATTAACGCTCACTTAGTATTACTAGGCGGTGCGTTTATAAAAACACCTATAGACTTGCAGAGTGGTAAAAAAGCCTTTGGAGATAAGAGCTCTTTTAACCTTAAAACATTACTCGTGAGCTTGCCAAAAATGCTTGGACCTATGGCTTTATATGCTATAGGCCACTTTACAGTAGGGCCTATGCTAGGGTATGCACTTGTTGCTATAGTAGGATTGATAGGTTTTGCCTTTAGAGATAAAGTGTTTAACCAGATTATTAAAATATATAAGAGCGAGAAGTATAAAACGCTTGATGCTTACAAACAAACTAAATAACAGAGACTATGATTACTATAAACAATTTATCAAAATCATATAGTGGAGTAACAGTTCTTAATCTTGAAGGTTTTGAGATTCCTAAGGGACAATCTTTTGGACTCGTAGGTAATAACGGCGCGGGAAAAACAACACTTTTTAGCTGTTTGCTAGATCTTATCCAGCCTACTTCTGGTTATATAGAAAATGGAGGAGTAAAAGTGAATGAAAGTGAAGACTGGAAAACACACACCGCATCTTTTATAGACGAGACTTTTCTCATAGGTTACTTAACACCAGAGGAATACTTTTACTTCATAGGAGACTTGAGAGGTGAGAATAAGGCAGATGTAGATGCGTTACTTGCAACTTTTGAAGATTTCTTTAATGATGAGATTATAGGAAAGCGCAAGTATTTGCGTGATCTCTCTAAGGGAAATCAGAAAAAAGTGGGTATTGTAGCTACACTTATAGGAAAGCCTGATGTTATTATTTTAGATGAACCTTTTGCAAATCTAGATCCAACTACGCAAATAAGGCTTAAGGGAATCATCAAGCAAATGGCAATCGATAAGGAGGTTACAGTACTAGTTTCAAGTCATGATTTACAGCACGTAACAGAAGTTTGTGAGCGTATTGTAGTGCTTGAGAAAGGAGAACTTGTAAAGGACATTATTACCTCACCGGCTACTCTTAAAGAGCTAGAAGGTTATTTTGCTGGCAATGAGGTAATCACAGGGGTGTAAATTTTGGGTAAAAAAAATGGTCACAATAAAGTAACCATTTCCTAAGTTCCCCAACTTAATTGTTCAAACCTTATAAAGGTCTGAACAGTAAAAATACTAAAGTGCTTGCAATCAACGATGAACATGGGGTAATTTTTATGAAAAAATTTCAAACGATTGCGTAAATACGCTTTTTGATACTTTTTTACTGGAAATAGGATACTTCTTAATAAGTGAATACTATTTAATTACGGATAGAAATCTTCGTTTTTTCAAAAAGAAGCGTATTTTTACGAGCCTCCATACTAATTACGGTAAATTACAGTTCCCTTTAGTAAAAACAAATAAGGTTTGAAATTACTCTTAAGACGTTTATTCTTTACTGGTGTTATTACACTATCTCTATCGAGTTGCTCTCGTAAGAACGATTCTTTTTTGAGCCGTAACTTCCATGCTGTTACTACAGAGTTCAATACATTGTATAATGGAAACGTTGCGCTAGAAGAAGGTAAGAACTCCCTCGTGCAAACCTTTAATGATAATTATTGGGATGTTTTACCTATTGAGCGCATCGCTTTTGAAGAAAATACAGCTCTAGGAGAAGAGAATAGAGACCCTAACTTCTTACGAGCAGAAGAAAAAGCCATAAAGGCAATACAAAACCATGCTATGAAAATAGATGGTGAGGAACGCAACCCACAAATGGATGAAGCTTTTCTTCTATTGGGTAAAGCACGTTACTACGATCAGCAGTTTGTACCTGCTTTAGAGGCTTTTAATTATGTACTCGCATATTATCCCAAGAGTAATAACATAGCACAAGCCAAGGTCTGGAAGGCAAAAACAAATATTAGGCTTGAGAATAATGAGGTAGCGATTAAAAATCTTAAACAAATTTTTGAGGTAGAAAAAGACCTCAAAGATCAAGACATTGCAGATGCCCATGCAATGCTCACGCAAGCATATCTCAACCTTGGTATTCAAGATAGCGCATTTCAATATATACAAAGTGCGGCAAAGCTTACAAGAAAATCTGAAGAGCGCGGTCGCTACAACTATATTTTAGGCCAATTATACAATAGAGCAGGCGAGTATTCACTCGCAAATGAAGCGTTTCAAGATGTTATTGATCTCAACCGTAAAATACCACGTAAATACCATATTAACGCACGCTTGGAGCAAATGCGTAACTACGATTATAAAGTGGTAGATACGCTAGTAGTAAGAGAGCGCTTAGATAAAATGGTTCGTAACCGTGAGAATAGACCATTTTTAGATAAAATCTATTACGCAAAAGCAGACTTCTTTATGAGAACAGGAAGAGAAGACTCTGCAATTGTTAATTATAATAAGTCTTTAAGGCAAAGTAGTACAGATGATTACTTGCTTTCTAGAGATTACCTAGCACTCGCAGATTACAATTTTGAGCAGGCCTCGTATAAAATTGCGGGAGCATATTATGATAGTGTTATAGGAAAAATTAATGATCGTAGCCGTGAGTATCGTACTATCAAGAAAAAGCGAGAGAATCTAACTGACGTTATAGATTATGAAAACCTCACACAGCGCAATGATAGCATCATTGCTTTAGTGACACTTTCAGAAGACTCACTTACGGCTTATTTTGATAACTACATTGCTCAAATTAAAGCAAAAAAGGAAGCAGATTCTATTGCACGTGTTGATAAAATACGTAACAATGAATTTTTTAATGCTTCAGGTAGTGGAGCTAGAGAATCCGGTGGAGAGCCAGGAGAGTTTTATTTCTATAATGATGTAGCAGTTGCATACGGAAAACAGTCTTTTGAAAGAAGATGGGGGAAACGCCGTCTCGTGGATGGATGGAGATTATCTTCTGTACAATCTGTACCTCTTAATTCGAGTAACTTGCCAGTTGCCTTAGATAATCCAGATCTTGACGGAGAAAAAGACATGACTACGGCAGATTATATTGCAAGCTTACCAAGGGAGAAGGCTCAAATAGATAGTCTGTTAAAAGAACGCGACTTTGCTTACTTCCAGCTAGGTCTTATTTATAAAGAGAAATTTAAAGAATATCCTCTGGCAGCCCAGCGATTAGAAAAATTACTAACTTTTAATCCAGATGAAAAGTTGGTGCTTCCTGCATTATACAATCTCTACCAAGTGTATGGGACTATGGACGCTTCCGCGAAAGCGAATACCTACAAAAATAAAATTACAACGGAATATCCAGATTCTCGTTACGCAACTCGCATCAATAATCCAAACAAAGCATTAGCAGCCGATGCAGAGTCGCCAGAAGAGGTGTACAAAGGATTATATAAGAGATTCCAAAATCAAAACTTTGTAAATCTCGAGAGCGATTTAAATAAAAGAATCGATCAGTTTTATGGTGACCCTTATTTACCAAAGTTCGAATTACTTAAAGCAACAGTCGCTGGAAGATATGAAGGGTATGAGGCTTATAAGAAAGGGTTGAGCTATGTAGCACTTACATATCCTCGCACAGAAGAAGGAAAGAAAGCACAAAGCCTACTGCAAAATGCACTCCCTACCATGAAGTTTGATCAATTTGATGACGAGTCTATTGCAATTAACTATAAAATAATCTATCCATTTAAAAATAGTAATATTCAAGGAGCAAGAGATTTACAGCAAAAACTTTTAGAAAGTTTTGAGGAGGTGGGCTATACGGAGTTTTCAACCTCTATAGATGTTTATGATGCACAACAATCATTTGTTGTAATTCATTATTTAAGTAGCCGCAGCCAGGCAGAAGGCCTAGTGGAGTTGCTTAGTACTAATAAAGATATTTTGATAACGTTACCTAGTATGGTAATCGCATCAGAGAATTATAAAATAATTCAAATGCATAAAAATCTTGATGCATACAAAGCACAAGATTCAAATTAACTGATTAATTTTTACTCATGTTTTCAGACAATAAGAAAGGAAAAGGACCTGATCTATCTAACCAGCAGAACCGCATAAGCCAGGGTACAACGCTTAAAGGTGATGTCACCTCAGAAGGTGGTTTTCGTATTGATGGCGTTATACATGGTAATATTACCTCACCTAATAAAATTGTAATAGGTAAAACAGGTGTGGTACTAGGAACCCTTATTTGTAATGATGCAGATGTAGAAGGAAAAATAGAGGGTAAACTAGAAATTAAGAACCTTCTTTCTATAAAAACAGCTGCTCATATTGAGGGCGAAGTAATTACAGGCAAGCTAGCTGTAGAGCCAGGGGCGACCTTTAATGCATCATGCGTTATGAAGGGAAGCGTAAAAACACTGTCTAATGGCAAAGGAAAAGAAGGGCGCTCAGCTTAATAGGTGGGTTAAATTTTCTACCATACCTTTTCAGATGGGAGCAACCATCTACTTAGGTAATTTACTAGGAACATGGCTCGATGTGAGATATGAAACAGAGTGGGTGGAAACAACAATCACATTAATTGCAGTTTTTCTTTCTATTTATATTGTAATCAAAGGGGTTATACAACTTAACAAGTAGTCGTGATAAAAAAAATACTCCTCTATGTTGCTGTCGCTGTGGCTACTTTTTTTATCAGTTACAGCTTACATAATTATATATTGATCTCTATAGACAATACCCCTCCTTATAATTTGAGAGATGTATATATCTTTCATCTATCATTATCACTTTTTATCGTTTTGTTATTTGAGTTGATCATTTATTTTTTAAAGGAATTTAAAGATCAAATAGGATTTTTATACTTAGGGTCTATTGTCTTAAAAATGATGCTCTTCTTTGTTATTTTTAGAGAATTACTGTCAACAAGCTTACAATTGTCAAAAACAGATAAATTATCATTACTCATTCCTATTGCTATTTTCATAATTTATGAGGTGATGATAGTTGTTAAAATGCTAAACAGAGCGGATTAATTTTGAAATAATTAAGAAATGCATTTTATTTTCAAGAAAATGAGTATTTTTGCACAAAATTTAAGGTTACGTTATTTATTGAAAATTTAAGAATGAAGGTAGCATCAAAATCAATCACACTTTTAGTATTAGTTTTTGTTCTTAGTATTCCCTTTTACGCTTTCGCGAAAGCGGATACTGGAAAGACTGGAGAAAAAGGAAATCCGGTTAATACTAAAGAGGAGGTAAAGGCTTACATACAGCATCACTTAAAGGATTCTCACGACTTCCATTTATTCTCAACTTTTGATGATAATGGGGTAGAGCACCACTGGGGTTTCCCGCTACCTGTTATGTTATGGGGAGAAAACGGATTTACTGCTTTTATGTCTTCAGAGTTTCATCATGATGATGAAGGTCAGGTAATCGTAACTAAAGGTGAAAGCCGCTTTGTGAAAAATCACGGTCGCATCTACGAGCTTGAGCCAGGAGCAACAAGTCTTACTTATGATGAAGATCACCACGCAACAAATGCTTCAAAACCTTTTGATCTTTCAATCACAAAAAGCGTTTTTGGTATTATACTAATAGGGCTTTTAATGTTAATCTGGTTCTCAGGATTAGCAAGACAATACAAGAAAAAAAATATTCCAACTGGATTTGCACGAGTACTTGAGCCTCTAGTAATTTATGTGAGAGACGAAATAGCAAAACCGAACATTGGGGAGAGCTACAGAAAATTTACAGGATACCTTCTTACAGTATTCTTTTTTATCTGGATACTTAACTTAGTAGGATTAATGCCATTTGGTTTTAACGTTACAGGTCAGATTGCGGTAACTGCAGCACTTGCTGTTATTACATTAGTGATTTATGTATTTAGCGGTAATAAGCATTTCTGGGGTCACATGTTATGGATGCCAGGTATACCTTACGTGTTCAGACCATTATTAGGTGTTATCGAGCTTGCAGGTACATTGGTTATTAAGCCATTCTCACTGTTAGTTCGTTTATTTGCAAACATTACGGCAGGGCATACTGTTGTTATGAGTCTTGTTGCTGTGGGAATCTTATTGCAAGATTCACTTAGCGTTGCGGGATCTACAATAGTATCATTATTCTTATCTGCATTTATTATGCTTATCGAATTGCTAGTAGCATTTCTACAGGCTTATATATTTACTACGCTATCAGCATTATTTATTGGTATGGCTGTAGCAGATGATCATCATGACGAGGAGTTGCATGATGAGCATGGTGAAACGATAGAGGATACAGAAGTTATTAGAAAGAACTTCACTTAATTAAGAATTTTTATTTGTTTAATTTTTTATATACACTATTATGTCTTTAGCATTAGTACAAGAAGTAGCACCAATGATCCCAAATTTAGTGGGAGCTGGTTTAGTAGTAATTGGAGGTGGTATCGGTCTTGGTAAGATTGGTGGAGCTGCAATGGAAGGAATTGCTCGTCAGCCTGAGGCTGCTGGTAAGATCCAGACTGCGATGATTATCGTTGCTGCACTTTTAGAAGGACTTGCATTTGGAGCACTTATCTTAGGATCGTAATCCAAGTCAACCTTAAAATTCAACTCCCTGTAACGGTTGGTTGCAGGAGTTGAATTTAATTAAACAAAGATTAAAAGAACAAAGAATAACTTTTGAGATGGAACAATTATTAGAGAATTTTTCACTTGACCTGTTTGTAAAACAAACAATCCTTTTTTTATTGATCATATTTTTGATGGTAAAATTTGCTTGGAAGCCTATTATGAATGCTCTTAACGAGCGTGAAGAAGGTATTCAAGGAGCTCTAGATGCTGCTGAAAAAGCAAAGCTAGATATGCAAAACCTTCAAGCTGATAACGAGAAGCTTTTAAAAGAAGCACGTGCTGAGCGTGAGTCTATGCTTAAAGAAGCTCGTGAAATGAAGACAAAAATGATTGATGATGCCAAGGCGGAGGCTAAGGTGGAAGCAGATAAAATGGTGTCACAAGCACAAGCAGCAATTGAGGCAGAGCGCAAAAGTGCTATCGCAGATCTTAAAGGTCAAGTGGCAGCACTTTCTGTAGAAATTGCAGAGAAGGTTGTTAAGAGTGAACTTACAAATAAAGGAAAGCAACTAGAACTCGTAGATGAGATGCTAGGTAATGCAACTTTAAACTAATAGAATTTAAGCCGCCATCACTATGAGTAGAGCAGCAATAAGATATGCAAAAGCAGTACTAGATCTGTCAAAAGATAATGGTACTATTGAGGCAGTTTTAAATGATATGAAATCTGTTACAGCAACGCTAGAGGAAAGTAAAGGTCTTCGCAATGCTCTTAGCAGCCCAATTATCAAGGCAGATGATAAGCGTGCCGTATTAAGACAAGTATTTACAGATGGAACAAAGGAGACTCTTGGTCTTATAGATGTTCTTGTTGATAATAAAAGAGCTGACTTGTTAGGAGGCGTAGCACAAAGTTTTATTACAGAATATAATAAAGCTAATAAGATAGAGGCTGCAACGGTAACAACAGCAGTAGCGTTAACACCAGAGCTAGAGACTAAGGTGCTAGCAAAAGTGACTGAGCTTACTGGAAGTACGAACGTTACTTTAACTAATGTGATTGATGAGAGCATTATAGGTGGTTTTGTGCTACGTGTAGGTGATACGCAGTACAATGCTAGTATCGCTAGCCAGTTAAGTAAATTAAAAAGAGAATTTAGTAACAGTTTATAAATAAACGGCTCATCGTGAGGTGAGAAAAATTTCGCGAAAGCGAACTTATAAATTTAGATCAAATGGCAGAAGTTAAACCAGCAGAAGTTTCGGCAATTTTAAAGAAACAACTTTCAGGTTTTGAAGCAACAGCTTCCCTTGACGAAGTAGGAACAGTACTAACTGTGGGTGATGGTATCGCTCGTATTTACGGACTTGCAAACGCACAATATGGTGAGCTTGTAGAGTTTGAAAGCGGTCTTGAGGCAATTGTTCTTAACCTTGAAGAAGATAACGTAGGGGTTGTACTCTTAGGTACTTCTTCATCTATTAAAGAAGGTGATACCGTAAAACGTACACAACGTATCGCATCTATCCAGGTAGGTGAAGGTATTACTGGACGTGTGGTAAACACGTTAGGTCTTCCTATTGATGGAAAGGGACCTATCGCTGGAGAAACTTATGAGATGCCACTTGAGCGTAAAGCGCCTGGTGTTGTTTTTCGTGAGCCAGTAACAGAGCCATTACAAACAGGTATTAAGGCAATTGATGCTATGATACCAGTAGGTAGAGGGCAGCGTGAGCTTGTAATTGGTGACCGTCAGACAGGTAAGTCTACTGTTTGTATTGACACTATCCTTAACCAAAAAGAATTTTACGATGCTGGTGAGCCAGTACACTGTATATATGTAGCTATTGGACAGAAAGCTTCTACTGTTGCACTTATTGCACAGGTACTAGAAGATGCTGGAGCAATGGCATACACAACTATCGTAGCGGCAAATGCATCAGATCCTGCAGCAATGCAAGTATATGCACCATTTGCAGGAGCTGCAATTGGAGAGTACTTTAGAGATACAGGTCGTCCTGCATTAATCATTTATGATGATTTATCTAAGCAAGCAGTTGCATACCGTGAGGTATCACTTCTTCTTCGTCGTCCACCGGGACGTGAGGCATACCCTGGAGATGTATTCTTCTTACACTCTAGATTACTTGAGCGTGCTGCAAAGGTGATTAATGATGATGCTATTGCAAAAACAATGAATGACCTTCCAGATAGTCTTAAACCTATCGTAAAAGGAGGAGGGTCACTTACTGCACTTCCTATCATTGAGACACAAGCGGGTGACGTATCTGCTTATATCCCTACAAACGTAATTTCTATTACAGACGGGCAGATCTTCTTAGATGGAGATTTATTTAACTCTGGTGTACGTCCGGCTATTAACGTAGGTATCTCGGTATCACGTGTAGGAGGTAATGCACAGATTAAGTCAATGAAGAAAGTATCTGGTACACTTAAGCTTGATCAAGCAGCTTTCCGTGAACTAGAAGCGTTTGCAAAGTTTGGATCAGATCTAGATGCTGCTACCCTTAACGTAATCGAAAAAGGAAAGCGTAACGTAGAGATACTTAAGCAAGCAGAAAACACGCCATTTACAGTAGAAGATCAAATTGCAATTATTTATGCAGGATCTAAAAACTTATTACGTGACGTGCCTGTAAACAGAGTTAAAGAATTTGAAGCAGAATATATCGAGTTTTTAAACGCAAAGCACAGAGGTATCCTTGATACACTTAAGTCTGGAAAGCTTACAGATGAAGTTACAGATACACTTGTAGCAGTAGCAAAAGACCTATCTGCTAACTATAACTAGTAGAATTTCGCTTTCGCGAAAAATATAATTCAACAACTCCCGCGCAAGCGGGAGACTTGTCAAAATTAAAGACAAATCGTGCCTAGCAAGTCTTACTTGTAAACACGGGAATTTATACAAGATGGCAAACTTAAAGGAAATAAGAAACAGAATTTCATCAGTATCTTCTACGATGCAGATTACCAGTGCTATGAAAATGGTATCTGCTGCAAAGTTGAAGAAAGCACAAGATGCAATTACAGCAATGCGCCCATATTCTGATAAGCTTACTGAGCTTTTACAGAACTTAAGTGCAACGCTAGAAGGAGATTCTGGAAGCAAACTCGCAGAAAATCGTGAGATTAATAAGGTACTTATTGTAGCTATTTCATCAAACAGAGGTCTTGCAGGAGCTTTTAATACAAACATTATTAAAGGTGTAAATGCACGTGTTGCTGCAAAGTATGCTGGCAAAGAAGTGCACCTAGTAACCTTAGGTAAAAAAGCAGATGCTATACTTGGTAAGACTTTTAAGGTAATCGAAAATAACAATGATATTTACGATGATCTTACTTTTGATAACGTATCAGCTATTGCAGAAGATTTAATGGCTCGTTTTGAAGCTGGTGAGTATGATCGTATAGACATCATTTACAACAAGTTTAAAAATGCAGCAACGCAAATTGTTACTCCTGAGCAGTTTCTACCTATCGTAGCAACCGTACAAGAAGAAACAACTGCCACTGCAGATTATATCTTTGAGCCGTCTAAAGAAGAGATTGTAGAAGGATTAATTCCTAAAGCATTAAAGACACAGCTTTTTAAAGGTATAAGAGACTCTGTAGCATCAGAACACGGTGCACGTATGACTGCGATGCACAAAGCAACAGATAACGCAACAGAGCTTAGAGATGCGCTTAAATTGCAATATAACAAAGCACGTCAGGCGGCTATTACAAACGAGATACTCGAGATTGTAGGTGGAGCAGAAGCTTTGAATAACTAGTATTGATTTAAAATATCACTATTATAACTCATAGAGTAAACCCCAATCGGAAACGGTTGGGTTTTTTTATTGCATATTTACTGAGAGAATACAGATAGTAGTGAATAGTTATGCTTAAGGATTTATTTGATTTTCTTAATAATAATCTTTACTATCTTTATGGCAAGGGTTTTGAATATTAACCCAAAACAACCAATTATGAAAATGTACAAACTACTAGCGCTTTTAAGTATAGGTTTTTCCTCTTTATTATTAACCCAATGTAAGTCTAGCGCTGTGTCAGAAGCTCAAGAAACTATGGTACTATCTCAACCATCCTTTGCATCAAGTCCAGCATATTATAATACGTATGTGGCCGGTATGGCTCAAGCAGGCTCGGGAGTAGAGTTTTATTTAGATATAGAAGCATTAGAAGCAGATGTGGTGTTAGAAAACGTATATTATCGCGAAAGCGTAGGAAAATTTATGCGTGGTAGTGATAATTATGTTGCTCGTTTTAGAACGGACCAAGCTCGCAATCAAGATCTAGTGATGTCTGATAATGTAGAAGATGAGGCGGTAAATACTCCTCCTGTTCAAAAGGAAGCATTTCCTTTTGCCTTGTTGCCTTCCGAAGCTGGTATAACGTATCGTGATAATGGCGTACTTAAATACGCTAAAATCACAAACGTTATAAAGAAAGATACTAAAGCCTACCCTAGTCAGAAACCACGTGGTGGTCGTAACTAGTTGCTAGTATAATTTCTGTACTTTTGGCTACTTAAATACAAAATTATTTGAGTTCTCTTAAAAGCCTTTTCAAACACACCTTTGTGTATGGTCTAGCGACGGTATTACCGCGCGTGCTTACGGCTTTACTCACACGTCTCTATACTGGATATTTACCAGATAAGGAGGCTTTTGCAGAAGTGACTATTGTATTTTCTTATGTGATGATACTCAACGTGCTTCTTACGTATGGTATGGAAACCGCTTTTTTTAGATTTTTTAATGATGATAAGTATAGTGCTAAGACACTATCTACATCGCTTATAGCATTACTAGTTTCTACCGTTGTATTTACAGTTATTGCATTTTTGGGTATTGATACGCTATCTCAAATCTCAAATGTTCCCGCTGTATACTGGCGATGGGTCATCCTCATTATTGCATTTGATACACTCACCGTGATCCCTTTTGCATACATGAGAGCGCAAAAGAAGTCTGGAACATATGCATTTATAAAATTGCTCAATGTTGTTATCTCAACAGGACTCTCTGTAATTCTTTTAGTATGGCTGCCTGGTTTAGATGGTGTTGCTAGTTGGTTACCCTCAGACAAGATAGAACTCCTTTTTATTGCGCTTTTCTTACCAAGTGTGCTCACTTTTTTAATCGTAATCAAGCCATATTTTGTAAAGTGGTCTTTTGATGCAGACTTGTGGAAAAAGATGCTTACCTATGGAGCGCCTGTATTACTGGCAGGTTTAGCTTTTACCATTAATGAATCTTTTGACAAGATTCTATTAGAAAAGTTACTACCAGAAGACATCGCCAAAGGGGAAGTGGCTATTTATGGCGCCTGCTATAAATTATCTATTGGTATGACACTGTTTGCTACTGCATTTCGAATAGGGATTGAACCTTTCTTTTTTAGCGAAGCAAAAAATGAAAATGCACAAGTCATGTATGCTCAGATTACAAAGGCATTTGTAGTCTTAGGCTCTATTGCATTATTTGCTTATGTGGTCCTCGTAGACGTTGTAAAAGTGATGTTGCTCGATGGAGAAGAGTACTGGGAAGGCATGTACATCGTGCCACTTATTCTCGTAGCATACCTGTTTTTTGGAATTTATCAAACGCTGTCCGTTTGGTATAAAGTGACAGATAAAACTAGATATGGCGCTTATATTTCAGTTGCAGGGGCATTACTTACCATAGTGATAAATGTCTTACTCATCCCAAAAATAGGATATCTCGCCAGTGCCATTGCTACCTGTAGTGCTTATGGATTAATGATGGTCGTATCTTATCTCATGGGACGTAAACATTTGGCAGTTCCTTATGATGTAAAAAATATACTTTTGTATCTAGTCATGAGTATTGCATTTTCTTGCCTTTTCTTCTATGGTTTTAGAGATTATTTTGGTGTTGGGAGCTTACCATTGTATCTTGTAGGAGTCGGTATGATTGTAGTTTTAATAGGCTTTATTAGCTTTCGCGAAAAAGAGCTTTTATTAAGATTGTTAAAAAGAAAATAAAGTCAACTCTTAGTTTAATAAAAACACCGCAGCTGCGGAATTGAAATAGATTATAATGAAGATTAAAGTCATTAATAAAAGTGCACACGCACTTCCTCACTATGAAACCATTGCTAGTGCAGGAATGGATTTACGTGCAAATATCACAGAGTCAATCACGATAGGATCATTAGAAAGAGCCATCGTTCCTACCGGGATATTTATGGAACTTCCTATAGGTGTTGAGGCGCAAGTAAGACCACGTAGCGGACTAGCTGCCAAAAAAGGGATCACCGTACTCAACGCTCCAGGAACCATAGATGCAGATTATAGAGGAGAAGTAGGAGTAATTCTTGTGAATCTATCTAATGAACCGTTTACTATTGAAAATGGTGAACGCATAGCACAGATGGTAATTGCAAAACATGAGCAAGGACAATGGGAAGAAGTGACAGAACTTTCAACCACAGATCGTGGTGAAGGCGGTTTTGGGAGTACAGGGTTAAAATAGATATCTATGAAGAAATTTATAACTTTATTTATAATATTAATATCATTTAGCCTTAATGCACAGTCTAATCCTGAGCAAATTATTGAGGATTTTTTTAGTGACTATCAGTCCAAAGGTGTGGTTCAAGCCATTGACAATATTTATGCAAGTAATCCTTGGATAAATACTCAAACTGACGCAATAATTAACTTAAAGAATAAAATGAGTGACCTCACCGAGGAATACATTGGTAAACTGCACGGTCGAGATTTAATAACTAAGAAAGAATTTTCGGATAAATATGTGATTTATACATATTTAGTAAGATATGATAGGCAACCTGTAAGATTCACCTTTGAGTTTTACAAGCCTAAGAATGAATGGCGTATACATTCATTTAAATATAATGGGGATGAATTTGAGTCAGAACTTGAAGAACTAACCAGATTGTACAATTTAGACTTAGAGAATAAAAACTAAGTAATCCATATAAATGGAATAAATAAAGATTTATAAAAGATGAAGATAATAGTACCAATGGCCGGACTCGGCTCGAGATTAAGACCACATAGTTTAACAATCCCTAAACCACTTATTCCTGTTGCAGGAGCACCTATCGTGCATCGTTTAGTGCGTGATATTGCAAAAATTTTAAAGCAGCCAGTAGACGAGATTGCTTTTATACTTGGTGATCCTACATTTTTTGGTGATACCGTAATTACACAACTCGAAGAGCTTGCAGAGAGTCTTGGAGCAAAAGCCTCTATTTATCGTCAGGGAGCGCCATTAGGAACTGGTCACGCTATTATGAGTGCAGAGCCTTCTTTAAGTGGTCCAGCAGTAATCGCATATGCAGATGCACTAATACGTGCAGATCTGGAGCTAGATGCAGAGGCAGATAGTGTAATCTGGACTAAGAAAGTACCTAATCCAGAAGCCTACGGAGTTGTAAAACTTAATGAAAAGGATGAGATTGTAGAGCTTGTAGAGAAGCCAGAAACGTTTGTATCTGACCAAGCTGTAATAGGAATATATTATTTTAAGGATGTAGCCGTTCTTAAAGAGAAGCTTCAAGAAGTGCTAGACGAAAATCTAATGAATGGAGGTGAGTACCAGATTAACGATGGTATCAAGAAAATGATGGCCGAAGGTCGTATTTTCAAAACTGGAACCGTAGATGAGTGGATGGATTGTGGTAATAAAGAGGTTGCCATAGATACTAATTCTAAGATGTTACAGTTCTTACACGATGAGAAGGAAGAGCAACTAATTGCAGATTCTGTGGTAAATGAGAATTCAACGATTATTGAGCCTTGTTTTATAGGTGAAAACGTAGTTCTTAAAAATTGTAGCATAGGTCCAGGTGTTGCGATTGGAGCTGGCACAACTATTGAAGATAGTACCATAAGCCATAGCTTAATCCAAAAGGATAGTGTTATTAAAAACGCACAGTGGACAGAAGCCATGATAGGTAATAAAGTGCAGTATAACGGGGAGCACACACGTGTAAGTCTTGGAGACTACACAGTGATGAAATAATCTAAAGTGATGAATAAAGGAATTTACATACTCATATTAACGGTGTTTTTTACGCTTTCGCGAAAGCGTATGAACGCACAGCAACCGCAAGAGATAACACCTTTTGCAGATGAGAATGTAGATGACTTAGGTGATGTGTCAGATGCTTTTCAAACCGCTTTTTTTGAAGCTCTTAAGCAAAAGGGGATTGAAAATTATGAACGCGCCATTACTTCACTAAATAAGTGTATCGCTCTAGAACCTGAACTTGCCATATTGTTTTTTGAAAGAGGTAAAAACCAAGTCTTTCTCAAAAACTATGATGAGGCTGCTTCAGATTTTAATACGTACTTAGATATTAAACCTAATGATGTAGATGTTTTAGAGGCGCTATATGAGGTCTACTTTCAGCAGCAGGACTATGAGTCTGCTGCCTCCACAGTAAAAAAACTTATAGGTTTTGATGTGCAGTATAAGGAAGATCTTGCGCGTATTTATACTAGCACAAAGCGATACGAAGAAGCACTTGACCTCATAGAAGAGCTCGATAATGAGATAGGTAGTGATATATATCGAGATCGCTTGAAAAGTAAATTATACAGACTTTCTGGTAATACGAATAGACAGGTAAAGGAGATAGAAAAAAACATTGCATCAAATCCAAAGAGTGAGGCAGAGTATCTCAAACTTATATTACTGTATAGTGAGCAAGGCGACACGCAAAAGGCATACGAAACAGCACTTGAGCTGCAAAAGGTAAACCCATATGCAGACGAGGTCCACCTAGCTTTATACAAGTTTAACCTTAATGATGGGAAGATTGATGACGCAATTAGCTCTATGCAAAAGGTACTTGAGAGCACTCGAATGAGTCCGCCAGCAAAGCATCGCGTGCTTAATGATTTTGTACTCTTTGTAAATAGAAATCCCAAGTACGAGCCAGCGCTTGAGCGAGCTATTGCAATTTTTGACACCCAAGTAGCAGATGCAAATATTTATCAAGAACTAGCTACATATTATATCCAAAAAGGAAATAAAGCGAAGGCTTTACCATACCTTACTAAAGCGTTAGATAGTGAGCCAGAAAATCTCGAGCTTATAAAAAATACAAGTTTATTATTGCTAGATGCAGGTGATTTTGAAAAAGTAGAAGATGTAGTGGCAGACGGTCTTGATTTATATCCATCGCAGCCGTTATTGTATCTTACTTATGGCGTAGCATTAAATAAACAGGGTAAGTTCAAAGCTGCTATTGATCAGCTGGAGCTTGGTGTGGATTATATTATTGAAGATTTGATGATGGAGATGGACTTTTACAAGCAACTAGGTGATGCACATACTGGTGATGGTGATGCTGTAAAGGCAGCTCGTTATTACAGTAAGGTAAAAGAACTTAAAGCACAAGGAAATTAATGAGGAAGCTAGGCTACATATTATTAGTAATAGTGCTCGCAAGTTGCGGTGGTGCAAAGAAAGTTACTACTACAGAGACAGTAGAAGATGTTTCATCTAAGCGTCTTGTAAAGGAATATTATAATAATGCGATAGATTTTACAACTTTTGACGCTCGTACAAAAATTAAGTATAGGGATAAAAAAGGAACTAAACCTACAGTTACTCTTACTATCCGTATTGAAAAGGATAAACAAATCTGGATGAATGCATCCTTGATAGGCTTTTCTGGTGCTCGTGCTTTAATAACTCCACAAAAAGTGCAGTTTTATGATAAGCTCAACAATCAATACTTTGATGGTGACTTTGCATTTTTAAGTCAGTATCTCGGTGTAGAAATAGACTTTTTCCAATTGCAGCGTTTACTTACTGGGCAAACTGTGTATGACTTGAGAGAAGGGAAGTATACGTTTAAAGAAACTCAAAATGGCTACGAGGTTACTCCAAGAAAGCAACTTGATGAAGTTAATTTATTTTTTGGGATTAATACTCAAAACTTTGTTACTCAAGAACAACGCATAGAGCAAAAGGATAATGGAGGATCACTTGATATTGCATATGGTGATTATAAAGAAGTAGGAAATAAAATCTTTCCTTTCTTGCTAGATATCCTCGCAGATGATGGTAAGAATCAATCACAGGTTCAAATTGAGTATCGCGATATTGATTTAAACGGAGAAGTACGCATGCCATTCTCTATTCCTTCTGGTTACCAAGAAATCAAGCTCAATGCAAAAAAGTAAGTTAGCATACACCTTTATTGTAAGCTGTTTCTTGACGTTGTTTATGTCTCAAGCAGTCTTTGGGCAGAGTGCAAAGCAAAGACAGCTAGAACAACGCAGAGAGGCTCTTAAAAAGGAAATGCAGCAGTTACAACGCTTGCGCGAAACAAATAAAAAGAAAGAAATATCTATCCTTACACAAGTAGAAGATCTAGATACAAAAATTAGACTGCGATCAGACCTTATTAAAATCACTAACAGTCAGGCCAACTTGCTCACTCGTGAGATTAATGAGAATCTCGAGAAAATGGAAAACCTACGCAAGGAGCTTGCTATTCTCAAAGAAGACTATAGTGATATGATACGTAAGTCTTATAAAAGCAAGAGTGGTCAGAGTAAGATTATGTTTCTCTTATCTAGTGAGAGCTTCAAACAAGCATATAAGCGTACGCAATACATGAAGCAGTATGCAAATTACCGCAAGAAGCAAGGCTTGCAAATTAAGGAGCGCACCACACTTATTCAAGAAACAAATAAGAAGCTAGTAAAACAAAAAGGTGATAAGGAAGCCCTTATTGCAGAGAATCGTATAGCTAGACGAGAGCTTGATAAAGAGAAAGAACGTCAAGATGAGCTTGTAAAAGAGATTAGAAAAAAATCAAGTAGTTACATTGCCCAGATTAAAACTAAACAACGAGAGGCAGATCGCATAGATAGACAAATAGATAAACTCATTGCAGATGCTATTGCAGCGAGTAATAAAAAAGCTGGAAAGTCGGCTAGCAGTAAGACATTTGCTATGACTCCTGCAGAAGTTGCACTAGCTAAAGAGTTTTCTGGAAACAAAGGAAGATTAATATGGCCAGTAGTGAGAGGTAGAGTCACTCGTCGCTTTGGTAAATCTGCACACCCTACGCTACCTGGAATCACACTTACTAATAGCGGTGTAGATATTGAGACAGCACCAGACGCAGCAGTGAGAGCCGTGTTTGCGGGGGAGGTTACTCAAATACAAGATATGCAAGGAGGTACCATTACAGTTTTTATACGTCATGGAGATTATCTTACTGTCTATACAAACCTTAAGAGTATCAAGGTGAAGCAGGGCGACCAAGTTTCCTTTAAGCAAGAGATAGGACAAGTAACGCGCAATGCCTTTAGCGGTAAGAGTATTCTTAAATTTTCGGTACGTAAAAACACTTCAAAACTTAATCCAGCAGACTGGGTACTTAATATGTAATGTTATTTTTTACGCTTTCGCGAAAGCGTACTTCTAATATCATTTGGCACTTCATTTATATCTTTTGTAATAAGCTTAACATAAGCGTGTTGCATAAGTTTTAAATTTAGGGGTATGAAACATCTTAGCCTCTTGCTCTTAATTTTATTCGCTTCAATTATTAGTGCTCAAAACACTACAACCACGGCAGAACCTCGTTTTTCTCTAAACTCGATAGGTGCGCTACCTAGTAATGTAGGAGAACCCAATAAAGAATTTTATGATCAAACACGCACGCTACTTGTGGGTACATCTTTAGGTTATAAGTCTAGCTTGCAAGGTGGGATATCTAGGTCACGTGTAGGTAATGACGAGGTGCTTGAGTTTCCTCTTATTTTTAAATATCAAGCCACAAAAGGTATAAGTGCATACCTGGGCGTACAAGGACAAGTGGTGAGAGGACTTAATACTAATGGGGCGTTGTTTACAGAACTTTCTCCTACCATGGGAGTTGATGTGCAATTTACACCAGAGTGGGATGCAGGTATTCAGTTTGTGGCACCCGTATATCAAAATAGTGCTGCGCCTGCAGTAAGCTACGAGCTATCACACCCTATAAGGTTAAGAACGGGGGTTAAATTTTAGTATTTACTAGGCTTGCAAACTTTAGCACAACCATAACACTTTTTAATACTCTCTTATTACAATAAAGCGCTCATTAAAAGTAATTTAGTGGTGAATTTAAAAAGAGAAGATTATGAACAGTACAGAACTAGAAGGAAAGTGGAATCAAGTAAAAGGAGATTTTAAACAGAAATACGGAAAGCATTTTGACGACGACGAGACATTTGCAGATGGAAAATTTGATGAAGTTGTAGGTCGTATCCAAGAAAAAACTGGAAAAACCAAAGAAGCTATTAAAGAAGAAGTAGAGAAGTGGTAAACACCACAAGCATAAAAAAAAGCCTCCAATTGGAGGCTTTTTTTTTGTTATATAAATAAAGCTTTAAGCTCTGTTGCGTCTTCTGGTTTCATCTTACCTGCGAGCACAAGAGATAGTTGCTTACGTCGCAGTGCGGCGTCATATCGTTTCTTCTCAAGATCAGACTCTGGAGTTACTTGTGGTACTAGAACTGGGATTCCTTGCTCATCTACGGCAACAAAGGTATAAATTGCTTCATTAGCCTGCGATTTTAAGCCGCTTTCACGGTCTTCTATCCACACATCAATCACTATCTCCATAGAGGTTCTAAAAGCGCGAGAAATCTTTGCTTCTACAGTTACTACACTTCCTAATGGAACCATGCGATTAAAGGCTACGTGGTTTACAGATGCAGTTACTACAATACGACGAGAGTGTCGTCTTGCAGCAATACTTGCAGCTCTATCCATACGAGCGAGTAACTCACCTCCAAAGAGATTACCCAAAGGGTTAGTCTCACTAGGTAGTACTAAGTCTGTTAGTATAGTTTTTGAATCAGTAGGCGTACGTGCTTCCATTACATTTCAATTTTGGCGCAAAGGTACGTCAAACTCGAAAGGTTAAAAATGAAAATGTGAAAAGGATTAATTCATTTCTTGTACAAGAAGCCATGCTTCTTTGTTATCTGTACTGCGTATTGATTTTAATGCAGCTAGTGCTTCTTGTGAGTCTGTATAGCTTCCATACACTACTTGATGAAGGCCATATTTATTAGTTCCTATCTTGCGAGCCTTAAAACCTTGTTCTGTAAGTTGGTCCACACGTGTTTGTGCATTTTCTTCCATACGGAAAGCTCCTGCAACAATGTGATAGCTCCCTACAGGCTTTGTAAGTGATAGCTTAATCGCTGGTAGCGGATTAGGTATCTCAAAAGTAGCTTCTTGAATTTTATCTTCAAGTTGCTCTTTTGCCTCTTGATGAGACACATAGTTATGCTGCTCTACATCTTTTACATAGTTAAATCCTACAGCGCCTATAAGTCCAAAAGCGATTACAGCCGCAGCTGCATACTTCATCCACGAGCTCGTTGCCTTGCGTTCTGGAGTAAAAGCTATAGGAGTTGTGCTTTCTAGAGCAGTAACTTCTTCTTTGTATACTTCTCTTAAAATCTCTGGAGAGGTAAATGAAGAAAGACCAAAAGAATCTGTAAGATAATTAAGGTGGTATGATGGCTCAAATTGTAACCTGCTTTCTGTGTCTAGAGAAAGAGTACCTATGTTTGATAGTGTTTGTGCTTCTCCCTTATGAAGACTGTCAAATAGAAAACGAACGTATGTTTTAATACGAGTACTCGCTTCCTCATGAGGGATCATCTCAGTTTTAGAAATATAATTTGCTAGCAATCCATCGCTATCTGTAAGTTGCGCGTTAAAAGAAAGTTTCTTCTTAGGCGGGTAGAAGGCATGGGTTGTTGAGTGAATCTGTGCACTCTGGATTTGAGTCAAAAAAGCCCCAAAACCAGGTAATATCACACATTCATATCTATATAATAAATCGCTTATGTACTGATCTAACTGCATAATTCAAAATTAATCAAAATGCATAACCCTCCAAGATTTAGTGATTTATTTTATTAACAGATATAATAGTTGTTACTTAGATGTCTTAAAATCAACAGTTAATGTCCGAAAAAGAATTACTTTCCTTGCTTACATTACAACATACTCCTAATCTAGGTGATGGTACCATCAAGAAATTAATACAACAATTTGGGAGTGCAGAGGAGGTACTAAAACAGTCCAAAACCACGCTTCTCAAAATAGATGGGATAGGAAATCATAAACTTAGTGCCTTCGGTGAGGAGAAGTATTACGCTTTCGCGAAAGAAGAACTTTCTTTCATACAGTCTAATGATATTAAGGCAACTACCTACACAGACCCAGACTATCCGCAGCGGTTGAAATATTGTATAGACGGACCAGTTGTTCTCTTTTCTCGAGGGAATATTAACTGGAATAATCCGCGGATCATAAGTATTGTGGGAACTCGTAAGATCACTACTTATGGTGAGCATTTCTTAAAAAAGTTCATAAAAGAGATAGCTCCGCTCAATCCGCTTATTATTTCGGGATTTGCTTATGGAGTAGATATTACAGCTCATAAAGCGTGTATTGACCACGGTTTACAAAACATAGGCGTACTTGCTCACGGCCTTAATCAAGTGTATCCTAAAGTACACAGCAAGTATATGAGCGGAGTAGAGGCAAACGGAGGTTTTGTTACAGATTTCTGGAGTCGTAGTAGTTTTGTGCATACTAACTTCTTGCAGCGCAACCGGATTATAGCAGGCCTTTCTGAAGCGACTATTGTGATTGAATCTGCCGAGAAAGGAGGATCACTCGTAACTGCAGATTTTGCAAATGGCTACAATCGCGATGTATTTGCGGTACCAGGTCGAGCAGACGATAAGCAAAGTTTAGGGTGTAATAACCTCATCAAACAACAACGAGCAAATCTCATGACAAGTGCAGCCGACCTTGTATATATTCTTAACTGGAAACTAGAAGAAAAGCAGCAGCCAGCCGTTCAAAAACAACTTTTTGTAGAACTCACAGAAGAAGAAAAGATCGTGTGGCGATTCCTTAACGAGAATGGAAAAGAGCTTATGGATATTATTGCTCTCAACTGCAAGCTACCCACTTTTAAAATCGCGAGTATATTATTGCAAATGGAACTTAAAGGAGTGGTAAGACCATTGCCAGGGAAGTTGTTTGAGTTGACGTAATCTTTGAAATATTTTAAGAGGTTTGGTTATGAGTTAGTTACTCTCATCGTAAGTGACTACTTTATTTATAATGCACTTATAAGAGGTTGAGAACATTTTCGCGAAAGCGAAATTAAAACACAATCATCTAATAGTTAGTTGTTTGTATTTTTGGCACGCCGTTTGAATACTGTTAAGGGAATCAAAAAAACAAACAGTATGAAAACGATCAAACATTTTTTTGCAGTAGCGCTCGTCGCCGTGTTGTTTACTTCTTGTTATACAGAAGAGATCGTAGTAGTAGATCCTTATGTTGAAGTAAATAATGGACCTTCACTTAACCAAGTGTTAAGTCAGTATGAAATATTTTATGTAGATATTGATGCCTCTTCCGGTAACCTTACCGTGCCGTTTTTACAAAAGGCATTTACAGTATCCTTTAGAAATGGAACCATCTTTGCAAACAATAACTTATCTGGTCTAGGTCAGAACGGTGGAGGATTTGGTATTGATGTAGGAGCATATGACACCTTTGACTATGAGCTAGATGCATACCATGATCTAGATGGAGATTATTCCTTTGATGTTCGTGTATTATCTAGCAATGAGATAGAGTTATTTCACCCATCAACTGGAGCAGTTTATATTCTAGTAGGATACCAGAGAAGCACTTTTGATTATGACTTGGTTTTTTATAACAACATCCATTACTTCTTACAGGAATTTGAAGCTTGGGAGAAAATATACACCAGTGAAGAAGGAGAAATAAATCCTTTTGATAATGAGAATTTCTTACAGTTTTTACCTGCGGGACAGTCTGGAAATTTTAGAAGCTCTGAAGATGGTAGTGGTACATCTACAAATAATATCTTTTGGGACTATGATGGAATCTATGATGTAAATGATGTACCTGGAGATTTCTACTTAAAGACTTTAACATTAGATTATAATTTTCCAGACAATGAGTTCTTTGACCTTACCGTTATTGATGATGAAACGATAGAGCTGTTTCAAGTAAATACAGGAACTACTTACCAGTTTAGAGGTAGAGGTTATATCCAGTTTAGAACAGCAACAGATGGAAAGAGTAAAAATGCTCCGAAACTTCGTAAGAAAACGGCAGACATTAAAGCAGAAATAAAAGCGCTTACCGAAAAGAAAGCAGCAGCGCTTAAAAAGTAACAATCACTGCACTAATCATAGCAGTGTGATTTAAGATTTTTTGGTTGGTTATTTAGTTGGAGAATCCTCACCTAAGTGTTACTTAGTGTGGGGATTCTCTTTTTTATGAAGTGACTCATGTAAGCAAGATTTTACAGAAACATAGATAATCTACTCAAATGTTAGGTAAGGGTTAATATATTTTCAGATTTACTAAAGTCATCATAACAATGTATTGATAACTCTAGGTTTTTTGTAAATTGACTACACAATAAAACACTAACTAAATATTATAATTATGGGATTATTTTCATTCATTAAAAATGCAGGAGCAAAAGTTTTTGGAATAGGAAAAACAGATGCAGAAGAAGCAGCAGAAGCAGCAGCGGTAGCTGAAGAAAAGATTGCAATGGAAAATGCAAAAGCAGCAAGTAACATGGCAGAAACTATTAATGACCTTGGTCTTGATGTTGATAACCTTGATATCTCAATAGATGGAGATGTTGCTGTAGTTACTGGAAGTGCAAACGATCAAGCAACTAAAGAAAAGGTAATCCTTGTAGTAGGAAACTCTACAGGTATTGCAACGGTAGACGATAGACTTACTGTTGAGAACCCAGAGCCAGAAGCTCGTTTTTATACAGTAGAAAAAGGAGATTCTTTAAGCAAGATCTCAAAAGCGATGTACGGAGACCCAATGAAGTACCCACAAATTTTTGAAGCAAATAAGCCTATGCTTAAAGACGTAGATTTAATTTATCCAGGTCAAGTATTACGTATTCCTCACTTAGAGAAATAAAAGAAAGCGCTCAAGCGCGATTATAGACTAATTAAAAGAACAAATATGAAGGGCGATAGTCTGGAATGTTTGTTCTTTTTTTTATGTAATAAATTCATCTAGTTTAATGAACCAAAAATGTGCAGAACCTCTTTGCTCATATTTATTAAGACTAATATCCAGAATACTACAGCGAGCCCTGCAAAGAATTTTGCTTTACCCAGGTGGGCATTATGAGGTTCTTTTCGAGCCTTGACGTACTTTATAATTGTAAAGACACTGGAAACAATAAATATTGCCGTGGCAAAACCTGTTAAAAAATCAGGTATAACATTACTCGACTCAATGACTCTGTTTAACACAAAATATACTAGAAAAGACACAACCATCATAAGCCCGTAGTAAGTGGCTTCTTTTGCATTTTGGTCAGTGAGATCTCTTTTAGGCATCAGGATTATCTATAAAAACTCATCTCGTCTATAAAGGTGTAAACTTCTGGAGGAAGTAATGGTCGTATGTTTTTATCCTGCTTAATCGCCTTACGTATCATTGTAGATGAAATCTCCATAATAGGAGCGTCTACTTTGTGAATCTTTGGATGATTATCAAACTGTGTTTCAACCGTACCTTCAGAGATTCTAGGGTATACATAGATGTCGTGACGCTCAAGAATAACTTCATAATTTTTCCACTTATGAAGGCTTTTAAGGTTGTCCTCACCCATTATTAAACAAAACTCGTGCTGAGGATACTTTTCTTCTAGATGAGCTAGCGTGTATACCGTATAGTTAGGTTGTGGTAGGTCAAACTCAATATTACTTGGCTCGATTTTATCATAATGCTCTACAGCCTCCATAACCATCTGGTAGCGGTGGTGATTGTTAAGAAGACTACTCTTCTTCTTAAAAGGGTTGTGAGGCGTGATAACCATCCAGATTTTATCTAGATCACTATACTCTGCCATATGATTTGCAATAGCAAGATGCCCTATGTGAATAGGGTTAAAAGTTCCAAAGTATAGACCTATTTTCAAGGGATAGTAAGTTTTGAGTTATTTCTTTTGGAGCGGTTTTGTGTCAAAGGCAATTCCGTCCCAACCGTATTTGATAAAATTTCTAATATTTTGGTGATCTATACCCTCTGGGTTTTGTAGTACATCTTCTCTGTAATATGCGCCAAAACACTGTAGCGTGTCACTTTTACTTAGTCCTTGTTCTTGTGCAAATGCAAACAGCTTACAAGAGCCATTGTTCTCACCTGTGTCATTATGAATATCACCATTCTTAAAAGAGCTAGGCGTAAAAGTATATAGAGCTTCTATAACAGCTATTGTATCTGTAAACTCAATTTCGGTGGGTGCGCTGGTAAGTTTAGTTTTAAAATCTTGTAATGTCATTGCGCTATTATTCTACAAAATCGGTAACAAGTGTGACCGCTTCTTTAAGAGCTTTTTCTAGATTATCATTAAGGATAATATGATCAAATTGTGGTGCTGTGGCAAGCTCTACAGAGGCTTTTGCAACACGCATATTGATTTTATCCTCACTTTCTGTACTACGTTTTTTAAGACGTATTTTGAGCTCATCTACACTAGGTGGTTTTACAAAAACGGCAAGTGTCTTATCTGGAAACTTTTTCTTTATGCGTAAACCGCCTACTACGTCTATATCAAATATAACGTGCTTACCCATCGCCCAGATACGTTGTACTTCTTTCCAAAGTGTACCGTAAAAGTTGTCACGATAGACCTCTTCCCATTCTAGAAAGTCGTCTGCTTTGATATGATTTTTAAACTCCTTAAGAGAGATAAAGTAATAATCTGTGCCGTGTACTTCTGTGCCACGAGGTTCTCTACTAGTTGCAGAGATACTAAACTCTAGATTGAGCTCTGGTTGACCCAAGAGATGTCTTACAATTGTTGTTTTACCACTACCAGAAGGCGCCGAAAAAACAATGAGTTTCCCCGTGTGATTTAGTTCTTGTGCGTCAGGTTGTTTTCCCATTAGAGTACGTTTAATACTTGCTCTTTTATTTTTTCTAGCTCATCCTTCATTTGCACCACTAGCTGTTGCATAGGTGCATAATTAGATTTTGAGCCTATGGTATTAATTTCACGACCTATTTCTTGACCTATAAAGCCCAGTTTTTTACCGTTAGAATTATCAGAATCTAGTGCTTCTGTAAAGTAATCTAAGTGATTTTTAAGACGTACCTTTTCTTCTGTGATGTCGTATTTCTCTAGGTAATAGATAAGCTCTTGCTCAAACCTATTTTCGTCAAGATTAACCTTGAGATCTGCAACGGTCTTTTCTAGACGTACTTTTACATCTGCAAGACGATCTTTATCAAGAGTGATAACTTCATCTAGTAAACGCTGTAGATTTTTAATGCGCAGTTCAAACTCAGTCTTGAGAGAGTTACCCTCATCTAGTCTGTAAGCGTTTATTTCCTTAAGCGCACCTTCTAGATTAGTTACAATGGCTTTGTACTCATTTTCATCCAGTTCTTCACGCTCAGTTTTGAGAGCATCTGGAAGTCTCACAGCCATTTTAAGTAGCTCTATCTCGCTAGGCTCACCAGCAACAGCGTTTGACAGCTGTTTCATATACGTGTTTACAACAGATTCATTAATCGCTGTATTAGTGTTTTCGCCAGTGCTTTCTATGTAGAGACCTACATCTATCTTACCACGTTCTAGAGCTTTTGCCACCATATTGCGTAGTGCGAGTTCCTTCTCACGATATGTAGATGGGATACGTGCATTGAGATCAAGGTTTTTGCTGTTAAGCGATTTGATCTCGATAGTAATCTTTTTTCCGGGAAGTTGTACGACACTCTTCCCAAAACCAGTCATTGATTTTATCATAGCGCAAAGATAATGGTTCAGTAAGTAATGAAAAATTAAGAATGACTGTGGTTTTTTACGCTTTCGCGAAAGCGTAATCACACCCTATTTTACTTTTTCTTGCATATAAGAGCGCACCTGGTAGTTAGCTAGCACAACATATGCTACTAATGCTATATAACCGCCGTATGCGGCATAAGGGCTTTCTAAAAAGAGGAGACAGCTACATATAGCAAAAAGTGCAATGGTGCCTATCCCGTACTTTTGAGCAAGAAAGGAGTATGCTTTATCCCAAGTGGCTTGATCTCTCATCCACCATTCTGGAGCTTTTGATAAAAAAGGATTACCCAGCGATGGCGGAAAGTAACGTGTATTTATAAATAATGCCAGACTTATGAGTGCTGGGGCAAATGTTGTAAGGAGTGCAGGGAAGTTCATTAATCTAATTTACGTAACCAAATATTTCTATACCCTACACCACTCATATCGCCGTGATCTTGCAGTACAATTGGGCCGTCACCGTGAGCATTGTTTTTTGGGAAACCTATGTACTCTGTACTTCCTTTAATCTCGTAGTGATCTTGTATGAGTACACCATTTAAAAATACGGTGATTGTAGCAGCTTTTGTTTTTTTACCTGCATCATTAAATGCTGGCGCGTGAAAAACAATATCATAGCTGTTCCACTCTCCAGTAGGTTTTGCAGCCATAACGTCTGGAGCTTTTTGCTTATAAATAGAGCCTACCATACCGTTTACATAGGTGTCATTATCATTGTTGTTTAAGATTTGTACTTCGTATAAGCCTTGAAAAAACACACCACTATTACTTCTGTTTTGGTTAGTCTGAGTATTGTTTGGGTCACTGCGCCATTCTAGGTGTAATTGCACACTCCCGAAGTCTTCTTTGGTCACAATATCTCCCGTTTTATCCTTTACGGTCATACTGCCGTCTTGATTAATCGTCCACTTAGGAGCGCCGCCGTCATTTTTACTTTTCCAAGCGTTGAGGTTTGTGCCGTCAAACAATATCACAGCATCACTAGGGATACCGGTTTGCCCGTTTATGGCAACCTTTGCAGGTTTTGGACCCCATACTTCTGTTTGTTCTGGTTTTGTAGGTTCGTCACCCACATTTCCTGAGCCACACGATGTAATGGTTAGTGCTGTTGCGATAATTCCTAAATGGTATAATTTCATAATCTATAATTCTTTTATTGTAATGTTGCGGTACCATACTTTATCTCCGTGATCTTGGAGACCTATGTGACCTTCTTGATATTTACCAAAGCCTTTCCAGTTTGCAAACTTAGTCTTTGCAACCATAGCATCCCACTCTTCGCCATTTACGGGGAAGGTATATGCTTCTTTGCCGTTAAGGCTTACTTTACCTAGGTTACTATCGTGATTGATAGAAAGCGTTACTTTGTTCCACTCACCAGCGGGATTGATCATCCCATCTGCAGGTTTTATCATATCATAAAGAGATCCTGCTTTGTGCGTCCCATTTGCCACCTTTGCATCTGGGTGACGCTCGTCATCTAGCACTTGTATCTCTGGGCCAGTTTCATAAGCTTCTTTAAACTCTGGTGATTCCTCTACACCCCAAAAGATGCCACTGTTACCACCTTCAGAAACTTTCCACTCTAGATTGAGTTCAAAGTTTTTATAGGTGTTTTTTGTAATGATGTTTTTACCACCTTCTTCCCCAGGCGCAAAAGCCATTGCTCCATCTTCTATGGTCCAATTGTCGTGCATACCGTCTGTACCATATCCTTTCCAAGCGTTGAGGTTAGAGCCGTCAAAAAGAACAACTTTATCACTAGGATCGGCAATTTTTTTGCCACCTATAGAGAAGGTATTGCCTTCTCCGCTCCTAATATCTACAACCGTGGTTTTAGTCTCGTTTTTACAAGCAAGTGCCATTAAAGCCACTGCTGCGATATAGAATGTTGTTTTCATAATTGTGTTTTAAAGTCCAAGTATCTTCTTTAACTGCTCTTTGTCGATATCCTCACCTGCAAAATCATCAAAGCGTTTTTGTGTAGCCTCAATAATGTGTGAAGCGATAAATGGTGCGCCTTCTTTAGCTCCTTGCTCAGGACTTTTTACACAACATTCCCATTCCATCACTGCCCAAACGTCACAACCGTATTCTGTGAGTTTTGTGAAAATAGTTTTAAAGTCTATCTGTCCATCTCCCGGAGAGCGGTAACGCCCAGCGCGATCTTGCCAGTCACTGTAACCGCCAAAAGTACCACGCTTCCCATCTGGTTTAAACTCAGAATCTTTTACGTGAAAGGCCTTTATAAACTCGTGATAGTGGTCTATGTATGCGATATAATCGAGTTGCTGTAATACAAAGTGACTCGGGTCATATAAAATATTACAACGCTTGTGATTACCTGTAGCTTCTAGAAAACGCTCAAAAGTCACTCCGTCGTGTAAATCTTCACCAGGGTGGATCTCATAAGCCACATCTACACCACACTCATCATAAGTGTTGAGTATAGGTAACCAGCGTTTGGCTAGTTCTTCAAACCCCATCTCAACAAGTCCTGCAGGACGTTGTGGCCAAGGGTGCATTGTATGCCAAAGCAGCGAACCACTAAACGTCGCACTCACATCAAGACCTAGATGTTTACTTGCGTGTGCTGCGCTTATTACTTGCTTGCGAGCCCACTCAGTACGCTTCTTTGGATTGTTTTTACAATCGTCTGGAGCAAAATTATCAAACATCAAGTCATAAGCAGGATGTACTGCAACCAGTTGCCCTTGTAGGTGTGTAGAGAGCTCAGTTATCTCAAGCCCATAGTCATTTACTTTACCCTTAAGCTCATCACAGTAGGTTTTACTCTCTCCCGCTGTGGTGAGATCAATTAATCGGTTTTCCCAAGTTGGGATTTGTATTCCTTTATACCCAAGGTCTGCTGCCCATTTACACAATCCGTCTAGTGAATTAAATGGTGCTTTGTCATCCATAAACTGGGCGAGAAATACTGCGGGTCCTTTTATTGTTTTCATTGGATATATTTTTTTCATTCTCGCAAAGGCGAGAATCTTTTCAATTGTTGTTTTTTACGCTTTCGCGAAAGCGTACTTATACTACTCTAGGTCTACCCACACATTCCCATCACGATGAGATTGCACGGCTTTCTCTATAAAATTCATTCCTCGTACACCATCTGTCATCCCCGGAAACTCCCCCGAATTGTAATCTTCTCCACGTATTGCCTTTGCAACACCCTTATAGATATTACCCATCGCGTCAAAAATACCTTCTGGGTGTCCTGGAGGTAGTTTTGTGCCGTCTAGCGATAGCGCACTGTTATAAGCGTGGCCTGGTTTAAGCACGCGCATAGGTTGTCCATCTTCTAGTAAATAGAGATAGTTAGGATTTTCTTGCTCCCACTTGAGACCTGCTTTTGTACCATAAACAGCTACGGTAAAGTTGTTCTCCTCACCTGTTGCTATTTGACTAGATCGCAATACACCTTTTGTGTATTCATCTAGGCGTAATAATACGGTACCGTCTATATCCATCTCATTATCTGCATACAGATGGTTGAGATCTGCAAGTACAGATTTAATTTTTTTGCCAGTTACAAACTCTAGCATCTGGTAAGCGTGAACACCTATATCACCAAGACAGCAAGAAATTCCCGATTTTTCAGGCATTAAACGCCAGGTGCTATTGCGCTGCTCCTTGTCGTGTATGAGGTTATTAATCCAGCCTTGATAATACTGAGCGTCTACTTTTTGTATCTCGCCTAGTTCTCCATTTGCTATCATTTCCCTCATTTGGCGTACCATAGGGTAGCCTGTATAGGTATGTGTAAGTCCAAAGACGTTACCATTTTTCTTTTGGATAGCCTCAAGCTCTAGCGCCTCTGCGTGCGTCATTGTCATAGGCTTCTCGCAGATCACGTTAAAGCCAGCTTCTAGAAGCTGCTTTGCCATCGGGAAGTGTAAGAAGTTAGGCGTTAGTATAGATACTACTTGCATACGCTGGTCTGCTGGGAGTGCTGTTTCCTTTTCTACAAGCTCCGTTAGATCTTTATAAATACGATCTGTCGGGATGCCTATTTGAGCAGCAAATTCTTTGCTTACTTCAATATCTGGATTAAAAGAACCACCTACTAGCTGGTATGCGTCAAACATACTTGCCGCCACGCGGTGTAACACACCTATTAAACTATCTCCGCCGCCACCTAAGACGCCCCATCTTATTTTATTGCTCATTGTGTTGTGTTTTTATTTTTTAATTATATCAAGTAAATATGCTTTTTCTAAGAAAAGTCTGCCCTTTAGGGTAGGGGAAAGACTTTTTAAGACTTTGCTACTACTCCGTATATTCAATTTTCTCACTCTTAAATAACAGTGCAAAAATCACAAATACTGCTGCTGCAAAAATCGCTGGGAATACCCATACTGAGTTCCAGTCGTGACCTTCACCTATAATGTTTGCGTCTGTGATCTGACCAGCAATGTAAAAGCCTATTAACATCCCTACACCGTAAGTAGCAAGTGTGATAAGTCCTTGAGCGGCACTTTTAATTTTTGGTCCAGCTTTGCTGTCTGTATAAATTTGTCCAGACACAAAGAAAAAGTCATAACAAATTCCGTGTAAAACAATACCTGTAATAACCATAAAGAATAAATCTCCAGTGTTACCATAAGCGAACAGTAAGTAGCGCAATGTCCAGGCGAGCATCCCTACAAGGATGGTTTTCTTAAACCCAAATTTCTTAAAGAAAAATGGTAGCAAGAGCATAAATATTATTTCAGATGCTTGACCTAAGCCGGTAAATGCTGTCGAATCATCTACGCCAGATTCTAATAGAAATGGGCTTAAATTTTGATAATAAAAAGCAAGCGGGATACAGATCAGTACTGAAGAAATAAAGAAGACTAAAAAATTTCTGTCTTTCAAGAGACCTATAGCTTGTAAGCCTAGTATGTCAGATATTGAAGCCTTTTCTCCTTTACTACTTGGCGGAGTTTTAGGAAGTGTGAAACTAAAAACTCCTAGTACTGCAGAAGCAATAGCAGTCATAATAAATGTGTTAGAAAGCATACCATTTGCAGCATTTACGGGCGAATCCCAAGAAAAAGCAAAACTGATTAACGATGTTGCTAGAATCCATCCCACAGTTCCCCATACACGTATGAATGGAAAGTCCTTTGATGGGTCTTTCATCTGGTTAAATGCAACCGAGTTTACTAGCGCCAGTGTAGGCATATAAGCAATCATATACCCTAAAACATATGGATAGAAAACAGCCGAGTCTGTTGCTTGTGACATCAAATACATAAGTACGGCACCTATAATATGTAATACTCCCAGAATGCGCTCTGCATTAAAAAATCGATCTGCAATAAGCCCTATAATAAATGGTGCTATAATGGCTCCCCAAGATTGTGTGGAAAAGGCTTGAGCTATCTCAGCCCCTTCAGCTTTCAGGTTATTCCCCATAAAAGAACCTAAGGTTACAAACCAGCCTCCCCAGATAAAAAACTCGAGAAACATCATTAGGGATAATTGAAACTTAGTCGTTGATTTCATATTGTTTATTTAAGATTGTCTATTGATTTTTGAACTAGTGCTTTAGTAAGAGCGATACCTTCTTTTGGATCTTCTAGTGGCCCTTCATATTCTGTACCCACATATCCTTCAAAACCGCTATCGGCAACGATTTGCATTAATCGTTGATAGTCTAATTTTGTCTCATTACCATTTTCATCAAAGTTATATGACTTTGCAGACACTCCTTTTGCATACGGCATCATTTCTTCTATTCCTTTATAGGTATCATATTCTAAAACACAAGGCGCGCCCCAGCGTTCTCCACCTTCACGTTTTACACAAAAGTTTCCAAAATCTGGTAAGACACCTACTGTTTCCATATTAACCTCTTTCATCACAGCAACAAGCTTTTCTCCATCACTAGACCATCCTCCGTGGTTTTCTATAATTACGTTTACGCCTACTTCTTTACCGTAAGTTCCTAGTTCTTTAAGAGATGCTACAGATAGTGCGTGCCATTTTACAGGATCTAGCTCTCCAAATAGATTTGCCCTTACCGAGTGTGCTCCCATAAGTTTTGCGGCATCCATCCATATTTTGTGATTTGCAATAGCTTCTTCTAGTTTTTTAGGATCTGGATCTGCTAGTTTACCAGCGTGATCCACCATAATAAGAACGTTATCCATTCCTGCAGCAGTTGCCTTAGCATTAAGGTCGTTTGCAAGTTTCATTACACGTTCTTTGTAATCTGTCCCTACTTCAGCAACAGATGGATATAATTGTGTCACATATTCTACTCCGGTAAAACCAAGATCTTTGGCAATTTGCGGGAATTGCATCGGGTCCATAGTACCGTCTTGAAACGGTTTGTGAAGAGACCATTGAGCGAGGGAATGTTCAAATGTTGGCGTAGCTTTTTGTTGGTTTTCAATTTCTGCTTTCGCGGAAGCGTTATCACCCTCTTTTTTTTGATCTGTTTTACAAGAAAAGAGTGTAAAAGCGCATAAAAATGTTCCTAGAAGAATTTTTTTCATAATATAATTTAATTGGAGGGTAGAACTATAACGTTTTCGCCCGTGAATTACTGTTAAATCTAGTGTTTGACTAAGGTAACCTTTTTCTCATATTAACAAAAAACAACATAAAATTTATATATTTGGTAAACTACATCACAATTTTTTTTCATTAATACAATATATAGTGAACACAGCCAACGAAAACGAAATGTACGACGCAATCGTCGTAGGCTCAGGAATCTCCGGAGGATGGGCAGCAAAAGAGTTATGTGAGAATGGTATGAAAACGCTTGTTTTAGAGCGTGGTCGTATGGTTAATCACATTGAAGATTATCCTACTATGCATAAAGACCCTTGGGACTTTGAGTTAAAGGGTAACAATAGTGTAGAAGTAGAGGCTCGTTATGAGAAGCAAGCACGTACGGGTTATGTTCATAAAGCAGAGAGTCGTCACTTTTTTGTAGATGATGTAGATCATCCTTATAATGAGACAAAACGTTTTGACTGGATACGTGGATATCACGTGGGAGGTCGTTCTATTATGTGGGGACGTCAGAGTTATAGACTGTCTGATATAGATTTTGAAGCAAATAAAAAAGAAGGCATAGCCGTAGACTGGCCAGTGCGTTACAAAGATATTTCTCCTTGGTATGATAAGGTGGAAGAGTATATCTCTGTTTCTGGAGAGAGTTTAGGTCTTGAGGTGCTACCTGATGGTAAATTCTCACCTCCTATGGAACTTAACTGTGTAGAAGAAGTACTTAAGAAAAATATGGCCGAAAATTATAAAGACGGTCGTTTGCTCACTATAGGTCGTGTTGCGCACATTACAGGAGCAAAAACTTATGATGGTCGATCTGCTTGCCAGTTTAGAAATCGCTGCGTGAGAGGTTGTCCTTTTGGAGGATACTTCTCAAGTAACTCATCTACTTTACCAGCTGCCGAGCGTACAGGAAATATGACGTTACGTCCATACTCAATTGTTACTGAGGTGATGTATGATGATAAAACAGGGAAGGCAACAGGAGTAAAAGTTACCGACCAAGAGACTATGGAGAAGATGGAGTTTAAAGCAAAGACCGTTTTCCTTTGTGCATCTGCCATTGCATCTGCTAGTATTCTTATGAACTCTAAGAGTGAGCGTTTTCCTAATGGGATGGGTAATGACTCTGGAGAGCTAGGACACAATTTAATGGATCACCACTTTAAAGCAGGAGCAACTGCAAAATGGGATGGAGATTTAGATAAATATTATAAAGGACGTCGCCCTAACGGGATTTACATTCCACGTTTTAGAAACATAGGCGGAGTAACAGACCAAAAAACCTTTAAGCGTGGATACGGTTATCAAGGTGGCGCAGGTCGTGGTGATTACCAACCACAAATTGCCGAAGCAGGATACGGAGCAAAGCTTAAGGAAGAGATTCAAAAACCAGGAGGTTGGACTATAGGTCTTATGGGCTTTGGAGAGTGTCTTCCTTACCACGAAAATAAAATGACCCTAGATTATAATGATCTAGATAAATGGGGGCAGCCTAAGGTAAACTTTGACGCAGAGTGGAAAGAGAATGAGTGGGAGATGCGTAAGGATATGATTGCAAGTGCAAAAGATATGCTTAAAAATGCTGGATTTACAGATATCCAGACTATGGATGATCCTAGTGCTCCGGGTAACGGAATACATGAAATGGGTACGGCTCGTATGGGTCGCGATCCTAAGACATCAGTTTGTAACGGTAATAACCAGTTACACGCTGTTCCTAACGTTTATGTAACAGATGGTGCGTTTATGACCTCTGCAAGTTGTGTAAACCCATCACTCACATATATGGCTTTTAGTGCACGTGCTGCAAATCACGCTGCTGCTCAAATCAAAAAAGAAGCGTAAGATGAAAAGAAGACAATTAATAAAGAACTTAGGATTAGGTGGTGTAGCTCTTGTTGCAACACCTACAGTATTAAGCCTTTTACAAAGTTGTAAAGCAGATGGACCTGTTTTTGAGCCTGTGTTTTTAAGCAAGTCTCAAGGTAAAGCATTGCGTCATATGGTAGATCTTATTATTCCTTCTGATGAGATGATCCCAGGAGCGGTAGATGTAGGTGTACACAAGTTTATAGATACTTACTGGAATCAAGCAGTAGATACTGAAGGCAAAACGCAAATTCTAGCAGGGTTTGACGCACTTGCAAATAGATTGCAAGACGCCTCTGGAAAGACATTTGAAGATGCCGAAGCAGAGGATTATGATGCACTTTTAGCAAAGTATCTTACATCTTCAAAAGAACAAGAAGCTGTATTTCAGAAAAGCCTTGGTGAGTTTTATCAAGCCTATCAAAATGATAAAACAGTTAAGGTAGATCCAGATGCTGGAGCATTCAGTCTTTTAGGAAATATAAGAGGAATGACTATATGGGGATGGAAAGCCTCAGAAGAAATAGGAGAAAATGTACTCGCTTATGAACCTATTCCAGGTAAACAAGTAGGTTGCTTATCAGTAGATGAAGCAACAGGAGGAAAAGCATACTCACTGTAATTATATGGACAGAAGGAAATTTATACAAAAAGGAGCTCTTACGGGTTCCTTTTTAGGTTTAGGGACCGTAGGTATACACGCTATGGATGCGGTTGTGAGAGATTCCGCTTTCGCGAAAGCGGAAAAAGAACCCCACACTTTTAATCTCAATTATGCCCCGCACATAGGGATGTTTAAAGAGCTCGCTGGCGAAAATGTTATTGATCAGCTCAACTTTATGGCAGATCAAGGATTTACCGCATTTGAAGATAATGAGATGCGCAATCGCCCCATTGCCGAACAAGAAGCAATGGCAGAGGTGATGCGTAGGCGTGGTCTTACTATGGGCGTTTTTGTGGCTCATAAAATACATTGGACAAAGCCAAACCTAGCCAGCGGAAAACAAGAATGGCGTGACGAGTTTCTGGCAGATATTAAGAGCTCTATTGAGGTAGCAAAACGTGTAAATGCAAAATGGATGACCGTCGTGCCTGGTCACGTAGACTTGCGTCAGAATATTGATTTTCAAACGGCAAACGTAGTAGAGAGCCTTAGACAAGCAAGTGCTTTACTAGAACCGCACGGCATTGTGATGGTGCTGGAGCCACTCAATTTTAGAAACCACCCAGGACTCTTTTTATCTAAGTCGCCACAAGCATATCAAATCTGTAAAGCCGTAAATAGTCCGTCGTGCAAGATTCTTTTTGACATCTACCACCAGCAAATTCAAGAAGGAAACTTAATCCCAAACATTGAGCAGTGCTGGGACGAGATTGCCTATTTCCAGATAGGAGATAACCCAGGACGCAATGAGCCTACCTCTGGTGAGATTAACTACAAAAATGTATTTAAATACATACACAGTCGTGGTTTCAAAGGTGTTTTAGGAATGGAACACGGTAACAGTATAGAAGGAAAAGAGGGCGAGCAGCGTGTAATAGATGCGTATGTGGAGAGTAATGGATTTTTGTAAATTAAAGATTTTGATGTCTGATAAGGAAACTTACAAACCTTTATAAATAAGCAACTATGATAATTATATTTAAAAAATCTATACTACTTAGCTTCTTTCTTATACTCTCTTTAACGGTTTTGTCTCAAGAAGCACCTAATAAACTTTCTATTTATTGGGATGCTTCATTTTCTATGATTGAAAAAAACCTTGATCTAGAGATTAATGTACTCGAAGAATATATTCGGATTAATTCAGTTGACGATATTGAAATAACAGTATTTGCTAATACTGTTTTAGAAAAAAAAATATTTTCGGACGTAAATAGTAATACTAGAGAATTTTTAGATTTTCTCAAAATGGTTAACTATGATGGGTCAACTAAACATCCTGAAATTCTTCTAAGATCAGGACAATCTAGAAAGATCCTTTACTTTTCAGATCAATTACCTAAGATGGGTGACTTTTCGGATAAACTTATCATTGTAAATAGCACACCTAATAATCTTGAAGATGTCAAAGTAAAGTACTTGCCGCTTTATAATATAGATCAAGAACACCTTTCCGAAATTGTTGTAAATGATTTTTCAAAAAAAATAGTTGATAAATATTTAAAAAAACAACAAACGGAATCCACATTAAAAAAAGAAATCACTGTGTCCGGTTATATTTTTAACGAGGATGGAGCTATTGAGGGAGCCCAAATAAGTTCTATTTATGATCAACAGAATAGTACAAGGTCAAATAAGGATGGCCGGTATACTTTTCAGAGTTACACTAAGGATATAGTAAGTGTTAAAACTGTAAGAGGTAAAGAACAGCTTATAAAAATAGAAGATAAAGGCGATGTGGAAATTCAGCTAGATTTTGGAGATAAAATGAATCAACTTAAAGAAGTTGTTATTACTGATAAACAAGAAAAAGCAAGATTATCGGAAAATGAATATTGGGAGGAAGATCGTTCAAAAGGTTATTCTATTGTGAGAGTAACATCAGACCAATATAAGACGGGACATACAGATGTAGGCCAACTTATATCTGGTAAAGTGCCAGGTGTAAAATACCAAGGTAAACAAGATTTAGGAAGTGCTATAATAAGAGGCTTTTCCTCATACATAAACACAAATCATCCCGTTGTTTATATTGACGGAATAATTACTGAGCAAAGCCAAGTGAGTAATAAAACAGATTATTCATATATCGACCCTTCAACTATTAAAGATGTTAAGGTCCTCAAAGGTCTAGCTGCCACTGCAATTTATGGACCTAATGCTGTAAATGGGGTAGTATTAATTACTACTAAGAGTGGTTTAATCAATAAGGAAGAAAAGAAAAGTGGTCGTAGAGGAACCACTAAAAGAATGAAAGAGGATCTAAAAGTTATTGACCTCGATAATTTCAATGCTATAAGAGTTAAGTTAATCGCGTCTCAGGAGGCTTACTCTGTTTATTTGAAAGAACGTTTGATAGCAGGTGGCGATGTAGATTTTTATTTTGATGCATTTGATGCATTTAAAGCAAAAGGGCAACTTGAAATAGCTAAGCGAGTATTGTCTAATATCAAAGAAGTTTACGAATTTGATAAAGATGCATTGATTGCATTGGCCTATAAATTTGAGAAAGAAAAGTATTATCTCGATGCTCATAATCTGATTTCAAAACTTTCGAAAGAGTATCCTAGTTCCTTGCAACTTAAACGTGATCTTGCAAAAAGCTATATACGTTTGAATGATTTTGAAAGTGCAGGTGTACTTTATGAAGAAATCTTAACCACCTTTCCACTTTCTGAAGATTTTAAAATGGCAATTACAACTGAAATTAGAGGGACTTATAACAAGTATCCGAGCGGTGTATTGCCTTGGAGCCTCTCTACTTTTAAACCTTCCAAAATAGCATTAGATGGTCTTGTAACGTTAGAGTGGAATGTGCCTAATGAGGATTTTTCCTTTCAATTTGTTAATCCTACAAAGAATTATCATCAATGGAAGCATGATAGTTTCAGGAGTCAAAATGAAATGAATAATGAGTTAAAACATGATACTAGATTTCAAGAATTTCAACTTATAAATGCAGAGAAAGGAGAGTGGTTTTTCAATATCCTAATGGACGAGAAGAAAGAAAGAAGTCCAAACTCATTTTTAAAAATGACAATTACTAAAGATTTAGGAAGGCCTACAGAAAATACGGAGGTAAAGTTTTTTAGCCTCAATGAAAATTCATCAAGGGTTACTTTAGGCAGTATAATTATTTAAATCTTTGCTTATTAATTTTAAATTATTACGGGTCGTTTGTTATGTTAAGTGGTATAAATATCTTGTAATTAGCTCTCGCATGGAGAGTGATCTCTTTCTGTAAATCTGGATTTTTAAAATAATACAATCAGAATCTCTTCGTTTGATAACGGAGTGTGTAGGATTTACTACTTTTACTCAAAACCCTAGCAAATGAGTTCATCTTTTGAAAAATACCAGAAAAGACGATTGATTACCTCCTATTTTTCGGTGGTGATTAGTATTGCTTTGGTTCTTTTTCTGTTGGGAATTTTGGGGTTACTAGTCCTCAATACCAAGAAGGTAGCAGATTATTTTAAGGAGACTATTGCCGTAGGTGTTTACTTTAAAGACACTGCAAAAGATGTGGAGATGAAACAGCTAGAGAAAACACTTTCTCTTGCAGCGTACACAAAATCTATAAAATTTGTTTCAAAGGAAGAGGCTGCGGCAGCTCATAGTGAAGCCCTGGGAGAAAACTTTGTAGATTACCTTGGGGAGAACCCGCTTCAAAATAGCATAGACTTATATCTCAATGCAGATTATGTATCTGCAGAGAAGGTAGAAGAAATAGCAAACGAGATCGCATCAAAAGACTTTGTAGAAGAAGTAACTTATGATAAACCTCTCATATCATTGCTTAACGATAATATCAAAAAAATAAGCCTGTGGATACTTATTATCTCTGGCATATTTACGTTTATCGCTGTGCTACTTATCAATAGCTCTATACGACTATCTGTGTATGCAAAGCGTTTTACAATAAAGACAATGCAAATGGTGGGCGCGACAAAACGTTTTATAAGGCGTCCCTTTGTATGGAAGAGTGTGCGCCTCGGGATTATAGGTGCGCTTATCGCTATAGCAGGTATGGCAGGAGTGCTGTATTATGCAAATAAAGCATTTCCGCAACTCACATTACTAGATGACCCGCTCGTACTAGGAGCATTATTTGGAGGTGTGTTTTTAATGGGAATACTCATTACTTGGTTTAGTACCTTTCTGGCAACACAACGTTTCTTAAATTTGCGCACAGACGAGCTATACTACTAACCGAATTACTAGATGTATTATGGGAGAACAAAAACGTAAAGAAGTATCAAAACAAACTACCGAATTTATATTTGGGAAGAAAAATTTTACGTGGATGCTTATAGGCCTTGGAGTTATAGCCTTAGGTTTTATACTTATGTCTGGAGGAGGTAGTGATGACCCTAATGTGTTTAACCCAGAGATTTACTCTTGGAGACGCATACGTCTTGCCCCAGCAGTAATACTTATAGGTTTTGGTATAGAAGTATATGCCATCTTATTAAATCCTAATAAAGGTAAGTAACACTTGCCGCTTGTAACTACAGTTTTATCTTTGCCCTATGAATAATCTTGACGCATTTATCCTTGGTGTCATTCAAGGACTCACTGAGTTTTTACCTGTTTCATCTAGTGGGCACCTCGAGCTAGGTAAAGCTATACTAGGAGATACTTCTGTACCAGAAGAGAGCCTTATGTTTACCGTAGTGGTACATTTTGCAACAGCACTTTCTACCATTGTAGTCTTTAGAAAAGATATCATAGAAATTTTAAGCGGATTGTTTTCATTCAAGTGGAATGAAGAAACACAATTTTCGGCAAAAATCGTTTTGTCAATGATACCTGCTGTCATTGTAGGACTCTTTTTTGAGGAGCAACTAGAAGCACTTTTTGGAGGAAATATTATGCTTGTAGGCTGTATGCTACTTGTAACAGCGGTACTACTATACTTTGCAGATAGAGCAAAAGACACTCAAAAGAATGTAACTTTTTCTAATGCATTTATAATTGGCGTTTCTCAAGCAGTCGCTATGATACCTGGTATCTCACGTAGTGGAGCGACTATATCTACCTCTGTATTACTGGGTAATGATAAGAGTAAGGCAGCACGATTTTCATTTTTAATGGTGATTCCACTTATTTTTGGAAAAATTGCAAAGGACCTTATGGACGGAGCAATTACGACTCAAACGGGGAATGTCTCTGTACTAGTGATAGGTTTTATATCTGCCTTTGTTGCAGGACTTATAGCTTGCACCTGGATGATAAAACTTGTGAAGAAAAGTAAACTCTCTTGGTTTGCTATATACTGCCTCATTGTAGGAGTTATTGCGATAGGTTTCTCACTTTATAACTAAGTCTATGTCTAAGATAACGAGCCTTACAGATCAAGATTTTAGAGATGGCCAAGTGCTTATTTTTGACAAGCCTCTTGAGTGGACCTCCTTCCAGCTAGTAAACAAAGTGCGCTGGCTTATACGTAAGAACCGAAACATAAAAAAGATCAAAGTAGGGCACGCAGGCACACTAGACCCGCTAGCTACTGGTCTTATGATTATCTGTACAGGTAAGTTTACAAAGCGTCTACACGAGTTTATGGGTCAGGAGAAGGAATATACTGGCACCATCACTCTAGGTGGCACCACGCCTAGTTATGACCTAGAGACAGCCATAGATAAAGAATATCCTACCGAGCATATCACTGAGGAGGATATATACGCTTTCGCGAAAGCGTATCAAGGAAAAATAATGCAACGTCCACCTGTATTTTCTGCACTGAAGAAAGAAGGAAAACGTTTGTATGAGTTTGCAAGAGCAGGTGAGGAAGTAGAAATCCCGAAGCGAGAGATACACATCTCATCTTTTGAAATCACTCGTATTGAAATGCCCGAAGTAGATTTTAAAGTAAGCTGCAGTAAAGGTACTTATATACGATCACTGGCGTTTGACTTTGGAGAAGGACTTAAAAGTGGTGCCCATCTTACGGCGCTTAGAAGAACCAAAATAGGCGACTATAGCGTAGATAATGCACATCTTCTAGATGACTTTATAAGAGAGATTACTCAAAGCAATCCTGCCGATATCTAGAGGCGCCACCTACGAGCCATAACTTATGGCTTATTTTTTGTAACTTTTAAATACCTATGAAATTATCCCCATCAGATAAGGCACTACTCATTACCGTTTTTGGAGCGAGTTTTTTAGTGCTTGTATTTTTCTTTTTGGGAGTAAAACCATATCAGGGTGAGATAGCAGAGGAGTTTATAGAAATACCGGTTATTACTCAAAATCTAGAAGAACCGGAGGAAGAAACCAAAACACCTGTACAGCAAAGAACTCGTCTGTCTAATCAAGTATACAACTCAAGTAAGTTATCTAAAGAGCTACAAGAAGAGGACGAGATAAGAAAGGCAATTGCACAGCGCCAGCAAAGCAGTGTTGAAAATCTTAATGAGCGTACAAATAATCAACTCAATGCCCTGCAAGAGGCTAGAGAAGCTGCTCTAGAAGAAAAGAAGAAAGAAGTACAAGCTGCAATAGAGGCAAGGGAGGATGCTAGAGGTATTAAGAAAAAGAGCGCTTACAGACAGAGTACTGTTTCTTATAACTTAGTAGGTCGTACAGCTATTGCTTTACCTAATCCCGTGTATACTTGTGACGCTTTTGGCAAGGTGGTCATAAATATTACTGTAAATGATAAGGGGGTTATTGTAAAAAAAACGTTTAATAAAAATGCTTCTTCAAGTGCAAATGGATGCCTTATAGATCAAGCTATGAAATATTTAAACCGGGCGTACTTTGATAAAGGAACAAAAGCCACACAGCTGGGCAGTGTGACTTTTGATTTTCAAGGATAAGCTTATAATCTATTTTAATAGATGAAGTAAATCTTCTACAGTGTTCTGACCTTTGTCTTTATTATACCATACTTGTAAGTCTTGTTTAAACTCTGGTGTGAGTTTACCGTGAGCTTCTTTATAATCATTTACCATTTTTGTAGCTTCAGATGGACGGGGTCCCCAATCTCCAAGTACTTCTTGTGTTTCATTATCAAAGGCAATAAGTCTTGGGATAGAACGACCCCCATTGTATAAAAAGCGATCCATAAGCTCAAGATTTTCATCCCTTAGAATGACCTTAAAGTCAATGTTAGGGTTGAGGTCTGCAAACTTTTGCATTACGGGCATTGTTTGTGCCGCGTTACCACACCAGCTTTCTGTTAGTACAAGCCAAGTGGTTTTATTGTCATATTGCTTTATTGCGTTTTGAGCTTCTTCAGACAGTTTTATAGTCTTATCTAGACGCTTCATACGTTTGTGATTGAGCATTGTATAGTTGTGCAATGCCTCTGTGACTTCTGGACCTGTATTTGTACCTTCTAGGGCGTGAGTTTCTGTAAGTACTCTATAATCTTGGTAAGAGATTGCCTCAGAGAGACTTTCTGTTACTAGTTGTGCTGTTGTTTTTTGCATAGTTTCCATACCCATTATGTCGCAGGCTTTACTACAAACTTACTATCTTTCGAGTTAGAAAAACAAATTGTAACCGTATGGAAAAACATAGATGTGGCTGGTGTGTGGGTGATGACCTATATGAGGCTTATCACGATAACGAGTGGGGAACACCACTTAGGGATGAAGATTTACTCTTTGAGTTTTTGGTTCTTGAGACTTTTCAAGCGGGATTGAGCTGGATTACAATTTTAAAAAAGAGAGAAAACTTTAGAGTTGCCTTTGATAATTTTGATTACAAGCGCATTGCCGCTTATAAGGAAGATAAAATACAATCACTCTTGCAAGATGCCGGTATTATAAGAAACAAGCTAAAAGTACGTGGTACGGTTACAAATGCAAGGCTGTTTATGGAGATACAAAAGGAATACGGCAGTTTTTCAAAGTACCTATGGGATTATGTAGATAATACACCCATAAAAAATCACTGGAATGATTATAAAGAATGCCCAGCAAATACACCTCTAAGTGATAAAATATCTAAAGATCTAAAAAAGCGAGGCTTCAAGTTTGTGGGAAGTACCATTATCTATGCATTTATGCAGGCCATAGGGATGGTAAATGATCACGATGTAAACTGTTTTAGGTACGAGATGGTACAAGAGTAGTAAAGCTACTATTTAAGATATTCTAAAAAGGTTTCTCTAGGTATTTCATCGGCGCCTAGGCTTGCGAGATGGTCTGTGTACATCTGGCAGTCTATGAGCTTGTATCCGTTTTTAGTAAGCTTTCGCGAAAGCGTAATAAACCCCACTTTACTGGCATTACTCATGGTTGCAAACATACTCTCGCCACAAAAAACACCTTTATCTTGCAAGTCTATACCATAGAGGCCTCCTACGAGTTTGTCTTCATGCCAGACTTCTACAGAGATTGCATGACCTAATTCGTGTAATCTGAGATATGCGTCTATGATATCATTAGTAATCCATGTACCGTCTTGACCGTTACGTTTAATACGCTTACAAGCGAGAATTACCTCTAAGAAATTTTTATTGTAAGTGACTTCAAAGTGGTTATCACGTAACACTTTGCGCATGGATTTAGACACATGAACGTCGCTAGGTTTTACGACCATACGTGGGTCTGGACTCCACCACAAGATGGGTTGCCCCTCATTATACCAAGGGAAAATACCAGATTTGTAGGCGAGTAATAACCAGTCTGTAGTAAGATCTCCACCTACCATAAGTAGTCCTTCTTCGTCTGCCAGATGGTGTTCTGGAAACCAAGGGTCATTGTTCCAATGTTGATCTTCTGGGAGTAAAAGCACAAGTATAATTAATAGCTATGCACAAAGATAACTAGGCTTTGCTTCTATTAAAAGTATCGATTAACTTAAAATTTCTTCTTGTATGCCACACATAACCTAAAGCAAGCGGTGTATAAAAAGCAATAATTAAGGCCATATAGGTAATATCTGTGAGAAAGTAATAGCTAGAAAAGAGCACAACAACACCTACAATTGCAACCTCTAAAACCGCATGACGAATGCGCTTTGAGAGTTTTGCTTTGAGCTGGTTTATAGTAAAGGTGGTAGTAACACCACAGCGGTCGCATTTTTTTGAAATGCTTACACCTATTTGTTTTGAGAGTTCCGCACGTGTGCCAGCAAGAACATTTAGGCTCAAGTGGTTATGACAACTTTTACAAACTCCGTATACAATCATAGATTGATAAAGGTGTAAAAATAAAGAACCCAAAACAAGTTAATTGTTTTGGGTTCAAATCTCAATTTATTGATCTTTATCGTCTTAAAATGGTAGATCGTCGTGATCGTCGCTATTAAGGTTTGTTGCAGGCTCAAATGAATCTGCTGGAGGCATAGGAGGTAATGGTTGTCCTCCACCAGCATTTGCTGCTGCAAGATTCTCTATGCGCCATCCTTGTATAGAGTTAAAATACTTAGTTTCACCTTGTGGATTTACCCACTCGCGACCTCTTAAGTTAATGCTCACTTTTACGTTTTGCCCAACAGCATAGTTGTTCAAAAGATCAGTTTTATCTTGTACAAACTCCACCATAATGTGCTGTGGGTATTGCTCTTCTGTCGTTACGACAAGTTCTCTTTTTCTAAAGCCGTTACTCCCAAATGTTTGAGTCTCACCTATCATTTTTACTTTACCTTGTACTTCCATCGCGTTCAATTATTAGGGTGTAAATTTATAAAAATCCTAGCGTTTTGCGAGCAGAACTCTCCACGCATTATCCACATTTTTTTTATCTAAATATTCCTTTGCTATTTTGTGCAGCGTTTCTTGCGTTGTTGTGGTGAGATTTGTTCTTAAATCCTGATGCTGTGCTATAAAACTAGAAATCTCATCTGCTGTAGGCAATTGCTCTACATTACCCAGCATACCTAGATCATTACCAGTGAGTATCGTACTATTTCTTATATCTTGAGGAATCATATCTACGCCTATTCCTGTTCTTAAAACAGGTTTAGGTACTTCAAACAGTCCGTCTTTTGCACGGCTATACCAGTTTGCGCCCATACGTGATACTTGATCTATTTTGAGGGGATCTATTGCACCATGAGCATCTAGTACCTCCTCATCAATATGCATTTTTAAAATCTCGCAAATCACAAGGTTTCCTGCACCCCCTTGATCACCTAGTGGCTTTACTTCAATTACTTTACACTCAAACTGTACTGGCGCTTCTGCAACGCAAGGAGGTTGTACCATCTCAGATGGCTTTTCTGTTAGCCCAGATTTTGTAAACTCATTTACTCCTTTTGCATAAGCCGTACTTGCCAATGACATTTGCTGTACCATTGCATAGTTTACAATGTTTACAGTACATTCAGGTACTTCAAGTACGTTATCTAGCGTGTGTTTTGTGGTGTTATCACGACCACTTCTAGAAGGAGAATACACAAGAATAGGAGGATTTGCCCCAAAGACATTAAAAAAACTAAAAGGAGCGAGATTTACTTTTCCATTCTTATCTACAGTACTTGCAAATGCAATAGGACGTGGTCCCACGGCGCCTGTAAGGTGGCCAAATAATTGTGGAACAGGTATTTCTTTAGGATCTATCGTGAGCATACATATCTTTTTAAAAAGTGTATCAAAAATAGGAATTCTTTAAGGGGATTAATAACGCTTTCGCGAAAGCTTAACAACAACCTCAACATCATTATAAGAAAAGCTGTCTAGCGGCTCTATTAATAAGTCTTATGTGTGGGTTTTTTAAGAATGACTTAGAAATATAGGGGTATAGACCCTTACATACTCACGTCATTATATCCCTGATAGACTTAGAAATCTGGATCATATTTGTAAAGTATTAATCACTTAAAAAGATATGTCATGAATACAAATACGGAAGAGTGGGGACTTCTAGAAGAAATTTTTCAAGATGAGGAATTTGATGTTTCTTATTTCTCAATTGAATTTCCAGATGGTAGCTCATATGAGTACCAAGGATAGATGATAAGCCACTATACATTGTTTTGAGTTGCCTTTATGTAGGCAATTAAGACCTGCTATTGTTTGAGGGAACAATAGCAGGTTTTTTGTAACATTTTGTATCTTCAAGCCACCAATAGTTAAAACAACACAACCTATGGATATTTTTAGCAAGATTAAAGAGAAGCTCAGCAACGAGTTTATCGATATTGTAGAGTGGCTAGACTACACAGATGACACGATTGCACATCGTTTTGAACGTTATCAAAACGAGATTAAAAACGGTGCAAAGCTCATTGTACGTGAAGGACAGACAGCAGTATTTGTAAACGAAGGCCAACTTGCAGATGTTTTTACACCAGGTACATATGACCTTACTACTCAAAACTTACCAATATTATCTACTATTAAAGGGTGGAAATATGGCTTCAACTCTCCATTTAAAGCAGAAGTTTATTTTGTAAACACACACTTATTTACAGACGAAAAGTGGGGAACTAAAAACCCCATAACATTAAGCGATGACCGTTTTGGACTAGTTGAGATTCGCGCTTTTGGTACTTATGCCTTTAAAATTGCCGATGCTGGAAAGTTTATTGTAGACATCGTAGGGACAGATAATAACTTTACGAATTTTGAAATCAACGAGCATCTCAAAAGCCTTATTGCAACTAGGTTTACAGATACAGTAGGAGAAGCAAATCTGCCTATAGAGCTCTATGCGGCAAATACTACTGAGCTTTCTGAGACGTGCCAAGAGGTGATGAAGCCAGAGTTTCTGTCTGTGGGTATTTCTCTTGAGAAATTTTACATCGAGAATGTATCGATGCCAGAAGACCTCAAGAAAGAAATATTTGAATATAGCCGTATCGATAAGCTTGACCTAGATAAACTTACTAAGTTCAAAACTGCCAAAGCTATAGAAGCTGCAGCAGCAAATGAAGGCGGTACAGCAGGTGCAGGAATGGGAATGGGAATGGGCTTTGTACTCGCACAACAAATGGGAGGAATGATGTCTCCACAAATGGGAGGACAACAACAAGCACAACCACAAATGAATCAAGGTGGAATGATGCCGCCACCTATGCCAGCCGCCGTACAATATTTTTATGCAGTAAACGGTGCGCAACAAGGACCCGTAGGTATAGATCAGCTCAAGGCTTTATTTGCAAACCGTACTATCAATAAAGAGAGCCTTGTATGGAAACAAGGTATGGCTGGATGGACAGCCTTGCAGGAGGTAGAGGAGCTTAAGTCCTTTTTAGGAGGTAACACACCGCCGCCACTGCCGGTTTAAAAATTTTACAATGTAATAGCCTATGTGCGCTTTCGCGAAAGCGTAATTACTCTATGCCTATATGGAAGAAAACCCCATACATAAAACCGAACTTAAAAAGGCCTGCATAAATTGCGGGGCAGAGCTCAAGTATAAGCCGGGTACCACAGCCATCACTTGTGAGTATTGCGGTCATAAAGAAGAGATATCACTAGCCACGAGCAAGTTTGAAGAGCTGGAGCTGTATCCATACCTGGAAAGTATGGGGGATCAAAAAAACAGCGAAGAGATCTCTATGTTGCATTGCAAAAATTGTGGAGCAAACCAGCACGTAGAAGAAAACTATAAGTCCCTACACTGCGTGTATTGCAGTATGCCACTCATACTTGAAGATGCCCGCAAGGAAGACTGGATTTTACCAGGAGCTGTCTTGCCATTTCAGATAGATCAGAGTGCCTCTTTTACAATCTTTAAAAAGTGGGTAAACGGTCTATGGTGGGCGCCTAATAAACTTAAGAAAGCCTCACTAGATCCTCAGTTTACAAAGGGGCTGTACTTGCCTTATTGGACCTTTGATGCACAGCTTGCTGCAAACTATACGGGACAGCGTGGTGAGTATTATTATGAGACACAAACCTATCGCGATAGTGATGGTAATAGAAAGAGCAGGCAGGTGCGTAAAACAAGATGGTATCCCGCCTCTGGTCACGTGTCTGGATTTGTAGATGACACGCTCATAAAAGCATCAAAACAACGCGCTGGTAGAGTTCCCTCTAAAATTGCACGCTGGGATCTTAAAAAGCTACAACCCTTCAATAGCGGATTCTTATCTGGTTTTGTGACAGAAAAGTATACCATCCCTCTTAAAGATGGTCATACCAAGTCACGTGAGACGGCAAAGCAAATCGCCACAAGCTGGGCCGCTAGAGATATAGGGGGCGACACGCAGCGAGTTACCTCTATAGATATGAACCTAGCAGAGGAAACCTTTAAGCATATTTTATTACCCGTTTATGTGAGCTCATATCGTTACAATGGTAAGGAGTATAACTTCTTTGTAAACGGTGAGACGGGCGCGCTTTCTGGTAAAAGACCCTATTCTTTTTGGAAAATATTTTTTGCCATACTTGCGGGTCTCATTGTGATTGGAGTTTTTGTTATGCTAGCTAATAATGGCCAGTAGTAGTGTAGATTATTAACTAATTTGCTACTGATTAAAAAAATAATCATGGAAGATAAGGAGCATAAAAATTTGACCTGGAGTGATTTTACTAAGGTAGAAATGCGAGTAGGCACCATTTTATCTGCAGAGGTTTTTGCAGAGTCTAGAAATCCATCCTATAAAATGGTTGTGGACTTTGGTGAGTACGGTAAAAGGAAAACATCTGCACAAATCACGCAGTTATATACGACTCAAGAACTAGTAGGAAGGCAAGTGATTGCAGTTGTTAACTTTCCACCTAAGCAAATTGCAACAATGATGAGTGAGTGTCTTGTTCTGGGTGGTTTAGGCAATGATAAGGATGTTATTTTAATAGCTCCAGATAGAGAAGTAGCAAATGGCACTCAAATAGGATAGCCACTTTCAACTTCTTCAAAACAAATGAGGAATAATAGTTCAGGTCATTATAAACCTTTGTTAAACGCATTGTTATAAGGTGTTAATATCGCTTTCGCGAAAGCGGAATACTCATATCTTTAAATAAAAAAGACAATGAAATTTACAAGAAGCGCAAGCGCACACTGGGAAGGAAGCGGAAAAGAAGGAAAAGGAACAATCTCTACCGAAAGTACGGTACTAGATAAAGCACAATATGCCTTTGGGACTCGATTTGAAGACGGAGTGGGTACAAATCCAGAGGAACTTATAGGAGCAGCACATTCTGGATGTTATACAATGCAACTTAGTTTTTTACTCAATGAAGAAGACTACGTGGCAGATGCTCTAGATACAAGTGCAGAAGTAACTTTTGAAGATGGGGAGATTACAAAAATTCACCTCACCACAAAAGGTAAGGTTCCAAATATTTCAACCGAAGAATTTGAAACAATAGCAACTAAGGCAAAAGAAGTGTGCCCGTTATCTAAGCTTATGAAAGCAGAAATAACACTAGACGCTACATTATTATAGAAGAGAACTGTTATAAAATTAAAGTCCGCTATGAAACATATCATAGCGGACTTTTTTATATGGAATATATAGAGCTATTTACGCTTTACCGTAATCATGCTCGTCTTGCCATTTTTTAAGCTCTGCCCACTTTCCTAGAGCGGCCATTTCGGCTTGCATAGGCCAGGTGCCTGGACGATGTATTTCAAAGCGTTTACCACCAGAGTTAAGAACCTCTTGACACTTCTCTACAGAAGTGCTTGCAAGTGCTGCCCACGTTTTGATATCGTGATTATGGAAGAGCTCAGATATTTTTGGACCTATTCCTTCTACAATAGTAAGATCATCTTCTTTTATTCTTTTCTTACCATACACGCCTTTTGCCGCTGCAGCATCAAACGGTACACCTATAATACCTATAGATGGTGATGGTACACTTGTATTTGTATTTTGAATAACTGTTTCACTAGTAGCCGCACCTGCTGCAAATGAACTTGCGATACTCGCGGTACTAGTTGCTGCTAAGGGAGCTTTTTTTGCTAGATTAAGTTGAGACTCACTTGAAGCTAAATCTGCTTCTAAGGATGCAGTTTTACGAGTACATGCATCGAGATCTGCTTGCAGAGATGCTGTTTTGCGCTTGCAATCTTCAAGATCTGCTTTATAATCGTGAGTGTCAACAGTAATTTGTTGTTCATTTTCTTTACTAGTCCATTTGCGTAAATAGTATCCTAAAATACCGCAGATAACACCGGCGATGAGTGGCCATATCCAGCAAGCTATGTTTGAAAAATCCATAATTATTTTGTTTTTGATCTGTTAGTTTAGTGTGATGACTGCGCGTCTATTTTTATTACGTCCTTCCTCGGTATCATTTGTCTCAATAGGGTTGCGCTCTCCCTTTGTAACAGTTTTGATTTTTGATCCAGAAATACCGTTGTTTACTAGATACGCCTTTGCAAATTCTGCTCTTTCTAATCCTAGTCTATCGTTAGTAGTGAGGCTACCTTGACTGTCTGTGTGTCCTTCTACAGTAATGGTTGCACCTTCTTTTTTATCAAGATAGCGGCTTATGTCTCCTATTTGTAAGCGTTGTTTTTCGCTTAGAGTTACAGAGGCTTCTCCATAATCGAAGTACAAGACAAGTGGGTCTGCTCTAAGACTCTTTTCTATGTCTAGCAGTGCTGCGTTAGTAGCATCAAGGTCTTCATTTGCTTGATTAAATATTCTGTATTCTATTGGGCCTTTGTACACGTTGCCATCAGGAACTAATGATGAGCGTAGCTCTCCATATGCATTTATACGACTTGAAGAAATTCCTTGATTAACAAAATAGTTTTTTACAGAATTTGATCTTGCAAGTCCAAGATTTGCAAATGCTGAGGTGTTCTTTTCTCCACTGTCATAATATCCTACAATGTCTATCATTTTATCTTCGTTACCAGTGGTTTCAAGGTATGTTTTGAGCTCACCTACACCTTCTGTAACTTTTTCAGAAATAGGGGGTAGGATGGTAAATGATGAATTGTTGAAGTTAAAATTGTCATTGCTGTTGAAGGCAAAATTACCGTCAGGTCCTTTTAGATTAAAGGCCATTGAGGTTGCTGCTTCTGGAGCAGCTACTGCTGGAGTATTGTCAATAGTGGTCTCTCGTTGATTATTTTGTGAATCACTATTCCTAGTAGTGCCACAACAAAAAATCCAGGCGAGAATCATACAAATAACAATCGTAACCAGCATACTTAGGAGGTATCCCGTTTTCTTACTCATTTGGTTGTTTTTTAGGTGATTACTGTTTCTTAAAGTTAGTTAAAATATTAACACTTACAACTTTTTATAGTTGATATTCAATAGATTATGTATTTGCTCGGTATTTTTATGAGATTAATCGAGTAAAAATGATCAAATTTCAGTGTAAAACGTAGGTTTTATAACGTTTGGCTTATTGTGAGAAGATTTTTTGTTATGGATTCAATTTTTCGCGAAAGCGCATAAAAAAACCGCTTCCTATTAATAGAAGCGGTTTAAAGTATAAGTGTTTTTTAAAAAGATAAAGACTCTTATAAGTCAAATTTAATTCCTTGAGCAAGTGGCAGCTCTGTCGTATAATTGATAGTGTTAGTCTGCCTTCTCATATATACTTTCCAAGCATCAGATCCAGACTCACGGCCTCCACCAGTGTCTTTCTCACCACCAAAGGCTCCACCTATTTCTGCCCCAGATGTACCTATATTTACGTTTGCAATTCCACAATCTGATCCTGCAGCGCTTAAGAAACGCTCAGCCTCGCGTAGGTTATTAGTCATAATAGCAGACGAAAGTCCTTGTGCCACACCGTTTTGAAGCTCTAAGGCATCTGTAACGTCACCTTTGTATTTTAATAAATATAATACGGGAGCAAAAGTCTCATGTTGAACAATTTCGTAATCATTACTAGCTTCTGCAATAGCTGGTTTTACGTAGCATCCACTCTCATAACCTTCACCAGACAGTACACCACCTTCTACTAGAATGTTTCCTCCTTCTGCTACTACGCGTTCTAGAGCTTTGTTATAATTTGCTACGGCATCTTTATCTATAAGTGGTCCTACGTGATTATTTTCATCAAGCGGATTGCCTATGCGTAGTTGCCCGTATGCCTTTACAATAGCATCCTTTACCGTGTCATACATACTCTCATGTATAATAAGGCGTCTAGTAGATGTACAGCGTTGTCCAGCTGTTCCTACAGCACCAAAAACAGCACCTATCACGGTCATTTTAATATCTGCATCAGGAGTTACAATAATAGCATTGTTTCCTCCTAGTTCCAGAAGTGATGTACCTAAACGTTCCCCTACGGTTGCAGATACTTTTCTACCCATACGAGTAGAGCCTGTAGCAGAGATAAGAGGTAGACGCCTATCTGTAGTCATCATCTCACCTACTTTATAGTCTCCATTTATAAGGCAAGAGATACCTTCTGGCATATCGTTAACCTTAAGAACTTCGGCAATAATGTTTTGACAAGCAACACCACAAAGCGGTGTTTTTTCTGATGGTTTCCAGACACAAACATCGCCACAAACCCAAGCAAGAGCTGTGTTCCACGCCCATACTGCAACTGGGAAGTTAAAGGCAGAGATGATACCTACTACACCTAGTGGGTGATACTGCTCATACATTCTATGTCCAGGACGCTCCGAGTGCATTGTAAGACCGTGTAACTGGCGAGAAAGACCTACTGCAAAGTCGCAGATATCTATCATCTCTTGTACTTCACCTAGTCCTTCTTGATATGATTTACCCATCTCATAAGAAACGAGTTTACCTAATGGCTCTTTTACCTCACGAAGCTTGTTTCCAAACTGACGTACCATTTCTCCTCTTGCTGGAGCTGGCATTGTTCTAAAGTCTTTAAACGCTGCTGTAGCAGAGGTCATTACTTTCTCGTAATCTTCTTTTGTGGTAGTTTTTACTTTACCTATTAATTGTCCATCTACTGGAGAGTAAGATTCAATAATGTCTCCACTACCAAAACTTTTTTGACCTGTAGAGGTTCCTTCATTTATATCAGAAAGGCCAAGTATCTTAAGCGCTTCGTCCATTCCAAAATCTTTTGCTACTGTGCTCATAGTTTTTTGAATTATTGAGTGAAGAAAACATACAAAGCGATCTTACTCAATGGTTAATAATTTCTTTATTACATACCTGCTACGATAGAGGTAATGTTCTGAGTCAAATCTAAGAATAATTCAAAGGCTTCCATAAAAAAGGGCGTGTTATTAAACACACCCTAAAAATTATTCTGTTTTTTTACTAATCTGCAGTAAATCGCTCATCTACTTCCATAACGGTTCCGCAGTTATTACAAGTTCTATGTTCTAAACTCCCATAGAAATCTTTAAAGTGTCCTATAAAGTCTTTTTCTATATTATGAAGCTTAAAGAAAACTTCATATAATTTATGATTACAGTTATCGCAAAACCAGAGTAAACCATCCTTTCCGTCTAGATCTACTCTCTTTCGTTCTATCACTAAACCTATAGAATTTTCATGTCTTACTGGAGAGTGTGGTACACCAGCGGGATGTAAATACATATCGCCAGGACCTAGTTGCATAGTACGTTTTACTCCCTCATCTTGCACATGTACTTCAATAGTACCTTCTATTTGAAAAAATAGTTCTTCGGTCTCATTGTAGTGGTAGTCTTTACGAGCATTTGGGCCACCTACAATCATTACGATATAGTCACCAGCGTCTTGGTATAAGTTCTTATTACCTACGGGTGGCTTGAGGAGATCTCTGTTTTCTTCAATCCACTTATTTAAATTGAACGGTTGTTGAATTGCCATAATCTTATTCTTTGTATAAAAATACAATTTATAGAAGTACGCTTTCGCGAAAGCGTAAAAAAACAACCCCGCCTACTATTGTACACGGGGTTGAAAATCAAAATTGATTTGGGGGTATTTTTTTATCGAATAAATAATTGTGTATAGTAAGGTATTCCTGTTTCTGTCATGACGATGCCTACACCTGTGTGTGTGTAATCTCCTTCTATTGCTTGCTTGTGCGCAGGACTGTTAAGCCATCCTTCTAGAACTGACTCTGCATCTCTAAACCCATAAGCTACATTCTCACTCACCATGTCTGCCCCTTTATCCTGTAGTATAGCAGCACGCTCGTAAAAATTATCATGACTTGCTTCATTTTGAATCACCATGTAATTAGAATGAGCTACGGCAAGATTTTCTGAATCTGTATGCCACTGGAGTGCATTAAGACCTATAGATGCCCTATAGTCATTAAGTACATCAAGTACCTCTTCGGCAAGCTCAATGTTATTTTCTACCTCTATAGTAGTTTCTAAATTTGCAAGAGTTTCTATCTCTGAAGACTCTTCGCTGGTGCACGCGCTTAGGAGGCACAACGCAACTAGTGCGTATAAAGTTTGGCTAATCAATTTCATAATTTGGGGTTATGAGTTTATTATGACTGCAAGATATAATTATTTTGCACTTAAACGTACATTTTGTGTATTTAATCGATGAAATACACAAAAAAAGTTGATTTGTAAGAAATTTCAAAGAAATAACTGTGTATTTCATCGATGTTTTTGAAAAAACCAATTCTTTTTAAAGATTCTTTCTCCTTATATTTAGACACTTACAAAATCGTAATCTCTATGAAAAAATTAGTTTTTGGCATTATTTCATGTCTTTTAATAATGTCTTGTGACATGCCAGTTAAAGAAAAAGCATCTAAAGAAGTTGTGAATACTGTCCCTACAGATCAAAAATTTGGTCTCGTTATTCATGGAGGAGCAGGTACTATTCTTAAAAAGAATATGACAGATTCACTAGAAAAAGCATATCGTCTTAAACTAGAAGAAGCTACAAAGGCCGGTCATAAAATTCTAGCCGATGGTGGAACTAGTATGGAAGCCGTAACAGCAGCTATAAATATTATGGAAGACAGTCCTTTATTTAATGCAGGAAAAGGTGCTGTTTTTACACATGATGGTACAAATGAGCTTGACGCAAGTGTGATGGATGGTAAGACGCTTAATGCGGGAGCCATCTCTGGAGTAACAACAGTAAAAAATCCTATTGATCTTGCAGTAGCCGTTATGGATAAGTCTGAGCATGTGATGCTAAGTGCAAAAGGAGCAGAGCAATTTGCAAAAGAGCAAGGACTAGAAATTGTAGATCCTTCCTATTTCTATACAGAAAGGCGCTTCCAGTCATTACAGAAAATAATAGATAAAGAAAAAACACAACTCGACCACGATGGTGATAAGAAGGTGGCATTTATGGATCCTTATATAAAGGACAGTAAATTTGGAACCGTAGGTTGTGCGGCGTTAGATAAGTATGGCAACCTTGCTGCAGGAACTTCTACAGGAGGAATGACTAATAAACGATATAATCGCATAGGTGATGCTCCTATTATAGGTTCTGGAACGTACGCAAATAATGCTACGTGTGCGGTAAGTAGTACAGGATGGGGAGAATTTTTTATAAGAGCTCAGGTAGCTCATGATATTTCGGCAATGATGGAGTATAAAGGAGTAACACTTCAAGAAGCGGCTAGCGAAGTCATCCAAGAAAAAGTTCCAGCTTTAGGGGGCGATGGAGGCATTGTAGCGATAGATAAGGATGGAAATGTAGCTATGGAATTCAATACTGCTGGAATGTATCGTGCGCATATGAATGCTACTGGGGATCTAGACATCAAAATTTACAAGAATAATTAAAGAGTATTAACCTCATTATATGAATAACTGAGCTTTGAGCTTAAGTATTCAGCAATTTTATGGAGAGAGCTTGTCCTGAGTGTGGAGATAAAATAATAGGTCGCGCAGATAAAAAATTCTGTAGTGACTCATGTCGTAATTCTCATAATAACAAACAAAATAAGGACTCAAAGAATATCATGCGCAATACTAATAATGTGTTGCGCAAGAATTATCGCATCTTAGAGCGTCTCAACCCAGAAGACAAAACGAGAACAACCAAGTCCAAGCTCAACGCAGCTGGATTTAACTTCAATATATTTACCAGTATTTATACCACAAAGGCTGGGACAGTATATTACTTTGTGTATGATCAAGGCTACTTGCCGCTTGAAGGTGATTTTTATGCGCTTGTGAAGCGCGCATAACATTACAGCATACTCTCAATTTTTAAATTAATTATGACCTACCACATAGAAACAGAACACCTAATCTTACGCGAGGTTCGAATAGAAGATACAGGAGACATGTATCGATTAGATAGCGATGCGTTGGTACATGAATATTTAGGTAAAAATCCTATTACTTGTATGGGAAAGGCGCGAACATATGTAGACTACATTCGTATGCAATATGAAACCTACGGTATAGGTCGCTGGGCAGCGATAGAGAAAAGTACTGGAGACTGGATAGGGTGGACAGGACTCAAATATAACTTTGAACAGGAAATGAATGGCCACACTAATTTTTATGATATTGGCTATCGTTTTATGCCTGAGTATTGGGGTAAAGGCTATGCAACCGAATCTTCAATTGCGGCAAGAGATTACTTTTTTGAACATTTTCCAAATACAAAACTCTGCGGCATGGCAGAGTTAGGGAATAAAGCATCCTGCAGAGTACTAGAAAAGATAGGCCTCGAGCGCAAGAATAATTTTATATATGAAACTCAACAGGTAGAACTCGCTTGGTTTGAAAAAGATCTATAATTGTTTATTTCCAAGTCTGACCGTTGAGTGCTAGAGCAGCTTTAAGAACGTCTTTCTGGCTTATTTGGCCTACAAGCTTGCCGTTTTCTACAATAGGAAAACGCCTGTGTTTTGACTCCAGAAATTTATTTGCTGCATCAAAAACATTCATATTACCATCTATCGTATCTACATTTGTGACCATGTGATTAGATACCTTCATATTATCCATAGGCATATTGTAATAGCGGCTTTCAGAAATTTGCTTCATACAATCACCTTCAGAGATAATACCCAGTAGTTCGTTATTTTCATTAACCACGGGACCACCAGAAATCTTATGTTTGATTAAGTTGTTCATCACTTCAAGCACCGACTGGTCAGGAGAAAAAGTAATGAGCTTTCGGCTCATGTAATCACTTACTTTAATGTCTGTAGCGTTGCTTTTAACATCTTTTGCACGCTTACCCATAAAACTTTTAATTGCCATAACTTGCTGATTTTGTTCTCTTAAAGTTAGTGATTTAATTTTAATCTTTGAGGTTACGCTTTCGCGAAAGCGTACTCAAGCCCATAAATTCGTATTTTACAAGCACCAAACCAAAAGATTACCTTTTTGATGAAACGTTTATCTCATATTTTTTCATTTTTCCTAGTGTTGTTTTTAGTGTATGTGAGCTTTTACTCCCTTATGCCCAAGAATATAAGTGGTAAAGAAGCCCCGCTTACAGAATTTTCTACGGCAAGAGCATTATCACATTTAAAAGTAATCTCGGCCAAACCTCATTTTGTGGGTACACCAGCACATACAGAAGTGCAGCAATATATAGTACAAGAACTTCGCAAGCTTGGTCTCGAGCCGCAAGTGCAAGAAGGTTTTGTAAATGAGGAATGGAATGGATACAGTAATCTTACAAAGCCTCAAAATATCTTAGCGCGTATTAAAGGAAGTGGTAATGGTAAAGCGTTATTACTTATGTCACATTATGATAGTGCACCACACAGTGCATCTCATGGCGCTAGTGACGCAGGTTCTGGTGTGGTAACTATACTAGAAAGTGTACGAGCTTACCTTGCTAGTGGAGTCACTCCAGTAAATGATATTATAATCTGCATCACAGATGCCGAAGAAATAGGATTAGATGGCGCTCAGCTTTTTGTAGATGAGCATCCATGGGCAAAAGACGTGGGACTTGCCCTCAACTTTGAAGCTCGTGGTAGTGGTGGACCATCAAATATGATTGTAGAAACTAATCACGGTAATAAAAATCTCATAAAAGGATTTATGGATGCGGGAGTGGAGTATCCCGTAGGAACTTCATTGATGTATAGTATTTACAAAATGTTACCTAATGATACAGACTCGACGGTCTTAAGAGAAGATGGTGATATCGATGGGTTTTTCTTTGCATTTATAGACGACCATTTTGATTATCATACAGTAAATGACACTTTTGAAAACTTGGATCGAAAGACACTTGAGCACCAAGGAACCTATTTAATGCCTTTACTCAAGCATTTTGCAGCTACAGACCTTACCAATATTAAGTCTGATGAAGATTATGTGTATTTTGATGCTGCTGTGGCCAACTTTATTGCCTATCCATTTTCTTGGATCTGGCCTATGGTTGCAATTGCAATTGTTCTATTTGTGGTCTTACTAGTTTATGGATTTAAAAAGGAAAAACTAAGAAGAAAATATGTTTCTAGAGGTTTCAGCGCGTTTTTCCTTACACTAATCTTAGGTGGAGGACTTTTTTATCTATTGTGGGAATTATTAAAGTATGTATATCCTAGCTATGAAGACATGTTGCCTGTTTTTATTTATAATGGTCACTGGTATATTATTGCCTTTGCCTTATTAGGTTTTAGTCTATGTATGGGTATTTATCATAGGCTCACCGTGGCACAAAACACGGCGAGTAATATGGTAGCTCCACTCATGATGTGGCTCATCATTAATATACTTGTTGCCGTTTATTTAAAAGGTGCTGCCTTTTTTATCATACCTGTATTCTTTGGGTTAATAGCTTTTTATATACTAATAGCACAACGTAAGCCTAGTGTATTGTTGCTTGTTTTATTGTGTGCTCCAGCGATTTTTTTACTGGCTCCACTAGTGCAATTCTTTCCCGTAGGTTTGGGGCCAGATATGCTCTATGCTAGTGTTATCTTCTTAATACTACTTTTTGGGTTGGTTCTACCAGTATTTGGTTTGTATAGAAACAAGAAGTTTATTGCATATTTGAGTTTACTAGGAGCGCTTGTTTGTTTTGGAGTTGCACACATGAAATCTGATGCTACGGTAAAACGACAAGCACCTAACAGTCTTATTTATTATCAAAATAAAGATACAAATCGAGCCTACTGGGCAACATATAATAAGTCACTTGATGACTGGACCAAAGGATACCTAGGCGAAAACCCAGAACAAGCAGCTATGTACATTGGTAATGCTGCAGGTAGTAAATACAATACACCATACACCTATGCTAAGGAAACAGCGGTAATCGATTTGCCAGAAAGTACTGTGCAGTTAGATAGAGATACAATAGTAGATGGTTTAAGGCACATGACACTTACAGTCAAACCTAATCGCACCGTGCATCAAATGCGTATGTACACAGCTATAGAAACTCCTTTACAGCATATCTCTTGGAACGGCGTTGCAGTAAAAGCAGATAGCACTGAGACGCTTTATAAAAAAAGAGGTAGTAAAGGTATTTTAAGTTATTATAGGGGCGAAAATGACAAACTGGAGTTTAAATTTGCAGTTCCAGAAGGTGTAAATCCTAAATTTACGCTTAAGGAGTTCTCGTACGATTTATTGGAAAACCCAAAATTTACAGTTTCGGCGAGGCCTAATACTACGATGCCTAAACCATTTGTACCTAACGATGCTATTATAGTCGAGCGTACTATTGATATTGCTGAGTACGCTTTTGCGAAAGCGAAAAAAGATACCATCAATGCTGGTGTAGAAGAATAATGTAATTCTCGATATGAGTTTAGAAGTAGCTAATTATTATAGCTGCTGCTGAAGATTTAAACAAAAAACCCTAGTTATTGCTAGAAAATAGATGAATAAAAAAATTACAATTGCAGGTTTAGGGTGGCTTGGTAAAGCACTAGCCACGAGGCTTCAGCTTATGGGGTACACGGTAAAAGGAAGTGTAACAGATGCAGAGAAGGCAAAAGATCTTACAAGAAGCAATATCGCTGCATATCCCGTAATAATCTCAGAAAGTGGTGTCTCAGGTTTAATAGAAACTTTACTAGCAGATACAGACGTCTTACTTATTATGATACCGCCAGGCTTGAGAAAGAATACAGGCGCAAACTATGCTCTGAAAATGGCACATTTTTTACATGCAATTGAGCGCTCTGAGGTTAAAAAAGTGATTTTAATAAGTAGTACCTCGGTCTATGATGATTCTCAAGGTAAGGTGACAGAGAAAGATGCACCACAACCCGATACAAATGCGGCTAAGCAGTTATATGATGTAGAACAGATATTCTTTAATACCACTGCTTTTGAGACAACGATCGTTCGTTTTGGAGGATTGTTTGGTGGCAGTAGAAATCCAGTTAAATTTTTAGCGGGTCGTAAAGGTCTCACTAATGGTGATGCTCCAGTTAATATGATACATCGTGATGACTGCATCGGTATTTTGATAGCAATTATCAAGCAAGATGCATTTGGTCATGTTATAAATGCCGTGTCTCCTAATCATCCTACAAAAAAAGAATACTATACAAAACAGGCGATTGAATTAGGTCTCGAGCCACCAGAATATAGTCAAGAAGAGTCATTGACCTTTAAACAGGTAGATAGCATTACAGTAGACAGTGTTTTAAATTACGAGTTTTCGGTACAGCTCTAGTGACGTAAATGATTAGTATAAAAAAACCGCCTCAATCGAGGCGGTTTTTGTTTTCGCGAAAGCGAGCGTATTATTACCAGATGCGAACTCTCTTCTCAGGAGCTAGATAATTTGCATCTCCTTCCTTAATATCAAAAGCTTCGTAAAAAGCATCAACATTTAATAAAGGTTGAACCGCACGTACCATTCCTGGAGAGTGTGGGTCTGTCTTTACTTGTGTTCTTAATGCTTCATCACGGCTCTTAGTTCTCCATACTGTTGCCCAAGACATAAAGAAACGTTGCTCAGGAGTAAACCCGTCAATGTTTTCTGGACGTCCATTCTCTGCATAGTATTTCTGTAATCCATCATATGCACCAAGTACACCACCTAAGTCACCTATGTTTTCACCTAACGTGAATTTTCCATTTACGTAAACGCTATCAAGTACCTCTACAGCGCTGTACTGCTCTGCAAGTGCATTACCACGAGTTGTAAATGCTTCAAGATCTTCGGCAGTCCACCAGTTTTTTAGATTTCCATCTGCGTCAAAACGTGATCCGCTATCATCAAAAGCGTGAGAGATCTCGTGACCAATTACAGCTCCAATTCCTCCATAATTTACAGCCTCATCTGCTGTGTAGTTGTAGAATGGTGGTTGAAGTATCGCTGCTGGAAATACAATCTCATTATTAAGTGGATTGAAGTAAGCATTAACAGTCTGAGGAGACATCCCCCACTTAGACTTATCTACAGGCTCACCTATTTCATCAAAGTTTTTAAGTTGACCCCATTTACCTACAGCCGTCATATTTTCAAAGTACGTCTTATCTGCCGCTACGTCCATTGTTGAGTAATCTTCCCACTTGTCTGGATATGCGATTTTAACGGTAAATTTATCAAGCTTTTCGATAGCCTTTTCTTTAGTCTCCTCACCCATCCAATCTAATTTTTGGATACGAGCTTTATAAGCATCAATAACGTTTGCAATCATTGTTTCTGCTTTTGCCTTTGCTTCTGGTGGAAACTTTGCATCTACATATAATTGTCCTAGCGCTTCCCCTACAGAACCATTTACGGTTGCTAGTGCGCGCTCATCTGCTGGGCGTTGTTTTTTTGCACCGCTTAGGTATTTGCTATAAAACTCCCAATTTGCAGTTTCTATTTCTGTACTCAATCTGCCTGCAGCACTATTAAATGTATCCCAACGAACGAGCGTTTTGATATCTTCAAGAGGAGTTTTTTTAAGGAATGTATCTAGAGCCTCCGTATACTTTAACTGTGTCACAAGAAGCGTGTCAAAATCTTTCTTAATACCAAGATCTGCAATCATCTTTTTAAGATCTATAGATGTAAGCATTTCATCGGCTTGTGCCACAGAACGTGGGTTGTTAAAGTTACGAGCGTCACGGCTCTCTACTTTATCTAATCTTGGAGTAGCTAGTGCAGTTTCCATTGCAAGGATTTTATCGGCAGCTGCAGTCGCATCTGCTTCAGAATCTCCTAGCATTTGAAGCATGCGTGAGATATGTTTTACATACTCTACACGAATTTCCTTAGACTTACCATCTTCTAATAGGTAATAATCACGATCTGGTAAACCAAGACCGTTTGCACCTAAGTACACAGTGTTCATAGAGCTATCATTAAGATCTGCTCCTGCTCCTATGCTCAAAAATGGTGATGATACAGCAGGGTTAGTAGCTAGTACTGTCTGTAATTCATTTAAGTTAGTTACACCGGCAATTGCATCTAGTGCAGGTTGTAGTGGTGTAAGCCCAGCTTTATTACGTGCTACGGTATCTAGCTTAGTATTATAAATTGCCAGCGCTTTTGCTTGGTCTGTTCCGGCAGTGTATTTTCCGCTTTTTTCAGCTTCTGCAAGTATTTCCAAAACATCTGCATCTGTAGCTTTACGCAGTACAGAAAATCCTCCCCAGCTAGTGCGGTCATCCGGAATTTCAGTGTTTTTCATCCAAGATCCATTTACATAATTGTAAAAGTCTTGATTAGGAGCAACCGTAGTATCCATATTCTCTAGTACGATACCAGGAATTTTTTTAACTTGAGCTGTCTCTTTAGTTTCTTCTGTCTTACAGCTTACAAGCGTAAGAGCACAAGTAGTCACAATTGCAGCCGATTTATAGAGTTTCATAGAGTAATATTATTAGATTATTTGAATAGGACGAAATTAAATTTTAAATGTTACATAAGCAATCAAAAAAGCCCTCTGTGAAGAGGGCTTTTTTGATTATTTCAAAATTAATTTTTGAGTAATTTGTTGTTTGTCAGTGTTTAGTTTAATTAGATATAAACCTGATGCAAATGTGCTCATGTCAAGTGGGTAGTTACTTGATCCTTGAGGCATATTAAACCTTTTAACAACAGACTTCCCTAAAATATCAAACACCTCTATAGATAATGATTCTTGTGCAGGCCACTGTATATTAAATATAGAAGTTGATGGATTAGGGTAGATACTTAGTCCTTCTAGAACGGTATCGTCAATAGAAAGCTGTTCAGCTCCTATTTGTAAGTCATCTATTACAACGCCTTCTTCCACGGTGTTTTGATCAGAATGAAATACAAAACGAAAGATCATGCTAGTTTCTGATGCAAATGCACTAAGGTCATAGCTATAATCATTAAATGATGCGCTGGTTCCAGTCCATTGTGCTCCAGGGCAATTAAAACAGTTAGTATCTGGAAGGGTATCACTATTATACCAGTTAGGATCATTTGCGGTACCTAGAATATTCCAAGTAGATCCGTCGTCTAGAGTGTATTCTACATACATAATATCCCAGTCCAATTCTAATTCGAAAGCCATTTTGAAAGATAGTTCTGGTATTTCTAAGGATGATATGTCATAACATTTAGTGGTAAGATATTCTTTAATGTTACTGCCATGGTCACCACTAAGATTTGTAGCATAAACATTCTGACCAGATGCAGCTTGATTTAATAAAGTTCCACTAGGAATTCCTCTCTGCCATGTTTGTCCGGTAGTGTCGCAAGACGCATTTGCATTGTCCGTAAGAACAAGTAAATCACTCTCTGATGTTTCAAAATCATTTGTTACATCAATTTCCCCTGTTTCGTTAATTGCTATAGAAGCTCTTTTCTCATTATTACCATCTACTTGATCACCATCAATACTTATTTGAGCAATAAGTTCATAGGTCCCAACAGGTAGACCTAATATAGGAAGCTCTAGGGTGACTTCTTCTTGAGAATCTAGATTTCCTGTCCATTGCATTGTATTTTGAATGCCTCCAGCCTCGTAGTTAATAGTCGCTTCGGTTATAGGAGAAGTACCGTTATTTCTAAATGTAATTTCAGTAGGATTTTCTCCACAAGATATTACCTGATTATTTAGAGGTGCTAGCGATGTCGCTGCAACGTCCGACGATAGCGGCTGTGTGTCAATATCTGTTTGCCAGATACCACGTCCATAAGTTCCTGCTGTAAGAACCCCGTTAAATTCGTTTACATCTAAGTCACGTACGGCTGTGTTTGGCAGTCCATTATCAAATCTTACCCAACCAGTAGTAGTATCATCATACTTCCAAACGCCAAGCGCAGTTCCTAAAAACAATGGATTTTCAGAGTGATTACTTTGATGTTTAATAACTAATTTAGGTACTTCTGGTAGAGAACCAGTAATGTCATTTACTGTGATTGCATTATCTGTTATTGTTCCTTCGTATACTTTACCCGCAGTTCCTCCAGTAACAATATAAAGTGTATTGCTATCACCATTTTTTACTTCTAATGAGGAAATATCTTCTTGGAACGATTTCAAGATCGTGAAATCTACACCTCTATTTGTACTTCTATATAAAGTTCTATTTACTGCTACATACATAATAGAAGCATCGTTAGAGTCAGTTTCTAAGAGGTCTATAAGAAAACCAAAAGAAGATGATCTCTGAATCCAAGAGTTAGAGCAGAAGTCAAGTTCATAAATCCTTGAATAACCTGCGTATAAGCGTTTGTCTTTAGCAAAAGCAAGCGGTGTTATCCAATTACCATCCTCAGGAGACGTAAAAGATCCAGAAAGTGATGCTCCTCCATCATTCGAGAAGAAAGGCCCGCCACCAGATTGTATAAAACCATATACTTTAGATGGGTCGTTTGGATCATAAATGTTCTCCATACCGTCTGCTCCATAATAGTTTTGCCACATGCCATTTTTGCGTGCGTAACCTCCATTGTCTTGAAGACCTCCAGATATAATAGAAGCATCTTCTGGTGCTACATCAATCCTATAAAATTGACCAATAGCCAGACCATCTGTGTGACTAGTAAAGTTTACGCCTCCATCAGTAGAGCTATAAAAACCACCATCACTTCCGCAAAATAAAGTTCCGTTAATAAATCTTAAATTATGAATATCTGCGTGAGTGTAAGACGGTGTGTCAGGAGCATTCCAGTTATTTAATTTTGTAAAGCTAACTCCGCCGTTGGTTGATTTCCACACATTAAGTACGCCTGTGTAAATCTCATTTTCATCAGTATCTGATACTGCAAAAGCAAAATCAAACCATGCCTGGGTACTTTCAAATATATCTTCACCACCCGCAAAGGTTTGAGTGAAAGAATCTCCATTGTTTGATGATTTGTAAATATTTCCAGCTCCAAAAGTATTATCTGATCTAAACACGTATAGGACTTCAGGATTTGCTGGAGTTACGTCCATAACTAATCTTGCTGCGCCAGTAATATATCCAGAAGATATATTTGACCAAGTATCTCCTCCATCTAGTGTTCTAAATATTCTTGATGCATCTGCTGCATATAAAACATCTGAGCTACCTGGTTTAACTTTTAAGTCATCAAAATTTCCGCCGAGTACATTATCCCAGTTTGCACCACTATCTACTGTTTTGAATATACCATTACTTGTAGCAACCCATAGTGTCTTGCTATCTGCTGGATCAAAGTAAATTTCATTCATACTTGTAGGGCTATTGCTTTCATTGAGACCCGTAGTATTCCATGTTACACCTCCATCTGTAGATTTCATAACACCTATACTTGTTGAGTCACCAGCATCATCATCTCCCGTAGCAATGTAAATGACATTAGTATCGGTAGGATCGATAGCAATACCAGATACCCCTATTTGAGGGAGTTGATCTGTAAGTGGGGTCCAAGAATCTCCAGCATCTGTAGATTTCCAAATTCCTCCGGCAGGCGTTCCTACGAAGAGTATATTCGGATTTGTAGGATCTACTGCAAATGCATTTACACGACCTTGACCAGCAGACCAAGATCCAGTGTTAGTATGTGTAAGTGGGCCTATGTTTTTCCAGTCACTATCATCTGCTTGTGTAGATTTTGATTGACTATTTATTTCTTGCCAGACATCCCAAAGTTGCTTTTGTGACATGACAGTGCCATCCTCATTTAAGTAATTTGCATACAGAGATTCCCATCTTTTAAAGGGTTTGTAGCCACTTCCCTTAACTGTTTCATCTTTGCCATTCCAATAAGTCTCAAAGGAGTCAACAATTTCTTGAAAAGTAGGTTCTATGCTTCTATTAGAATCATTAAACGGCGCCATCCATGGAGCAGTCGATCCTATTTGAGCATTGGTCATAAATGTGACCAAACATAATGTAAATAGTAGTAGTTTTTTCATAGTTTATTTTATTAAATCTCAAATATAATACGCGTAGTTATTTTTGCATAATTATATTGATGTAAAATGCTTAAAAAGCTATGAAATACTTAATAAATATATTATTAGAGTGAGATTTTAACAATAAAAGTCGGCGTAGCGCTTACATTTTATTATGTGATTTTTCTATATATTTAGTATCCCAATCTTTTTTAAGATTTGTAAGGGCCGAGACATTTTCATTAGGAACAGCGATAGAAAGTACATAGTGTTGTACTTTCCATTTGTTATCCATTTTCTTCATAATTCCAGATCCTCTGCATACACCCATTTGCGTACTAAGGTGTTCATCAAACCAAGCGATGGTATCATCACTAGTAGATAAATATACATTACGCTCAATAGCTGTAAAGCTCCATGCTTTACCTTTGTCAAAATAAGGTTTTGAAAAGGATTTAAATTCTTCTAATTGCCAGTTTTCTGTTGCGTCTGTACCTATGAATACAGCATCACTTGTCATTAGTCCAAAATAGGCTTCAAAATCAGCATCTGCAGCTGCTTTATGCCAAGAATTAAGAGAGACTTCTATATCCTTTTTTATAAGAGATGTGTCTTGACCGTATGCGGTACAAATAGTAAGCGCAAAGAATACAAATAAGATTTTCATTTTAATTAGGTATTTGCTCGTCTGCCCTTTCACTAGCAGACTGTTCATTTTCTTTTTTTATCTCTTCTAGCAGGTCTTTAAAGCTAGTATCAAAAAGTTCGTTGAGTTGCAAATTTAGATCTTGGTAGGCATTATATAGTTCGCCAATTTTTTTAGAAATATCCTCTGCAACTGGAGTGTTGAGTTGGGCGCTATTTTGTAGCACTTTTGCCTTAGTTTCTATAGCAACTAGGCGCGCATTTACAGCTTTAGTTTTTACGGCCTCTGGTGTTACTGGGGCTAGATCTTCCTCCGCTTGTTCCAGGTTTATATATAAGGCATCTATATCTATTAACTTGAGGCGTAATTCGCCTAGAGTATTCATTGGTGATAAACTATCAATAGCGGCAGAGAGATCATTATAAAACGACCAGTTTTTCACTCCTTCTCGTGCTTGAGTGGTAAGGCGTATAGTCGCTTTTAGATTTTTTGGAGAGGGAAGTTGTAAGGTGTCATTACCCACCAAGGCTACATTCTCTTTCGGTTTTTGAAAAGCTTCTTTTTGGTCGCAAGAAGTGGTGATAATAAATGAAAGAATAATTAAAAAAGGAAGTAACTGTTTCATAAAATCTTATACTGAGCGCTTAACAAAAGTAGGTTAATTGGGTATATACGCGCAATATTTATGATTAAGTTTGCATACGCTTTCGCGAAAGCGTACTACTAAAAACACACAATATGAAATCTAGAATACTCATCATAGGAGCTTGCGGTCAGATAGGAACGGAGCTAACCATAGCTTTACGTAACAGATTTGGTGCAGATAAGGTTGTAGCCAGTGACATCCGTGAAGGAAACGAAGAGCTTATGAGTGAGGGGCACTTTGAGCTTCTAGATGCAACAGACTTTGCTGCGGTAGAAGATGTAATTTTTAGATATAAAATTGATACAGTGTACTTAATGGCGGCTATGCTATCTGCAATTGCAGAGCGTTTTCCGGCAAAAGCTTGGCATCTTAATATGACCACGCTGTTTCATATTTTAAACTTAGCAAAAGACAAAAAGGTTAAAAAGGTATTTTGGCCATCAAGTATTGCTGTTTTTGGAGAAACAACTCCATCAGAAAATACTCCCCAACTTACGGTTATGGAGCCATCAACCGTATATGGAATATCAAAACAAACTGGGGAGCGCTGGTGTGAGTATTATCACAAGAAATATGGTGTAGATGTGAGAAGTATACGCTATCCAGGACTTATAAGTTATACAACAGAACCTGGCGGAGGAACTACAGATTATGCAGTAGATATATATCACAGAGCACTTAAACATGGTAACTACCGTTGTTTCTTACAGAAGGGAACAGTGTTACCTATGATGTATATGGAGGATGCAATTAGAGCAACTATAAATATTATGGATGCTCCTAAAAAGGACGTAAAATTACGCTCTTCATATAACCTTGCAGGAGTAAGCTTTGCGCCAGAAGATGTAGCTAAAAGTATTAAAAAAGTACTTCCCGAGTTTGAGATCGAATATGAACCAGATTTTAGACAAGCCATAGCAGATTCTTGGCCAGGCTCCATAGATGATAGTGAAGCTCGTAAAGACTGGGGATGGGATCATAAATTTGATCTAGATGCCATTACTAAGATCATGCTTGATAATCTTAAATCACAATACAGCTAAGACTAGATTTTGAAAAAGCAGCACCTTCCTACAAAAGTATGTCCCGTTTGTGAAAGACCCTTTGCATGGCGAAAGAAATGGGAGAAAAACTGGGATGAAGTAATTTATTGCAGTGAGCGATGTAGAAGAAATAAAAATCAATGAATAAGGAGTTACTACTTACCGAACTTACATTTAAGGCAACGAGAAGTAGTGGGCCAGGAGGACAGCATGCAAATAAAACAAGTTCAAGAGTAGAGTTATCTTGGGCTATGTATGAATCTGCTGCAGTAACAGAGGTAGAGCTTGAGTTACTCAAAGAAAAACTTAGTCATAGACTTACAAAAGAGGGAGTTTTGCTACTCGCTTCTCAAACTTCACGTAGCCAGCATAAAAACAAAGAGGACGTGATAAAACGACTGTTTGCATTACTAGAGGTAGCTGTACAAAGACCTAAAATTAGAATTAAGAAACGCCCTTCTAAGATGGCAAAACTTAAACGCCTTAATGCTAAAAAAATACAATCTGAAAAGAAAGCAAACAGACGCAAACCGTCGTATTAATTGACATTCGGTTTACTGTAGAAGAATATAGAGTAATGAAAAAAGCCATCATGAGTTACAACTCGCGATGGCTTTTTTAATATAACTGTGGTGTGATTTACTCCACAATAAATTTTCCTTTCATTAATCCAGAGTGTCCAGGGAAACTGCAGATAAAGTCATAAGTTCCAGCTGCTGGAGCAGTAAATGTTACAGAGGTAGTCTGGCCACCACCTATCATTTTTGTGTGTGCTATAATCTGGTCTTCATTTGCAATCCAGTCTTTTGCTTCTCCGGCGGTAGCTGCTGCTGCCGAAAATTCTGGTATTGACGTACCTTGCTTAAGTAGTACAAAGTTATGTCCCATAACCTTAATCCCTATTTTACCAGTATGACGGAAGGTAAGAGTTACTTCTTGTCCAGCTTTTGCCTTAAGCTCGCTCTTATCATATTTCATTAGGTCATTACCTGCAAGCGCTAGATTTACAGTGTTCTCATCTACTTTTTTAGCAGCTTTTTTTGATCCTATTTTTACCGTCTCTTTAGTTTCTTTTTTTTCTCCTTCACCACAACTTACCATTATAGTAGCAAGTGCTATCACTGCTAGAAATCCTTTAATTCTCATATTTTATAGTTTTGTTTATTAATATAAAGATAACTAACGCTTACTTTTTACTCCATATTTTTTTGAAAAAACTCTAGAGTACGCAGTTCATTATAGTAAAATTCTCCTTTCATATAGAATCCTACATGACCTCCATGGTCTGGCATTTCTAAGTGTATAATATTAGAGTTTTTTGCCTGTGCAATAGGATAGCAATCACCATGAAGAAAGCTATCATTCTTTGCATTGAGAATAAGGGTAGGTACAGTAATCTTATCAAGATAGTCAAAGCTACTTGCTCTAGCATAATAATCAAGAGCATCTTTAAAGCCATGTGCGGGTGCGGTATACAGATCGTCAAAATGTTTTAGGCTATTTATTTTTCTGTATTCTTCCTTATTCATTTTGTCTGGAAATAGTTGCATTTTTTTGCGATACTTAGCTCTTAGGTGTACTAAAAATGAGGTTCGGTATATGATGTTTTCTTTTTTAGAAAGTTGCTCAAGGGAAGCCTTAAGATCTGCAGGAACTCCTATACAAGCTGCACACTTAACTTGTGAGGGTATCTCATCTTGTTCCCCTAGATATTTAAGAGCTGCATTACCGCCTAGACTTACTCCATATAGATTAATATGATTATAAGCTCTAGTAACAAGTGTGTTGATTACAAATCTAATGTCGCCAGTATCACCACTGTGATATGATCTATACAGTCTATTCTGGCTGCCGCTGCAACCTCTAAAGTTAATAGCAGCTACGTCATAACCATGACTGCTCAACAATTTTGCAGTACCTAGTATATAAGGTCGCTGTGCATCTCCCTCAAGTCCATGAAGTAAAACGGCAACCTTTTTAATATTGCCTTCTTGTGGCGTCGCGGCTAGTGTCCAGTCTACATCTACATAATCTCCATCTGGGAGTTCCATACGCTCACGAGTTTGTTTGATTCCCTTGACGCGTCTAATTTTAGCAGAATAAATGGTCGAAAAATGTGGGTTTTTAAAAAGTCCGCTTGCGCGAAAACGTGATGGTACAATGGGCATTATGTAAGGTGGTGTGCTATGAGTAAATTAACGATTATGAGTTTATAAAAGTAGGCAGAATTAAGCTTTCGCGAAAGCGTAATGATCAAACCTGTAAAAAGTAGTTTTATGAAGTACTTTCTTTTTTGAAACATTCATTCCACTTATATTTATGCATATTCTAATCATTAAAAATGCCTAGATCTGAAGATTTTGATAGAGAGCTTGTACTTGCCTTAGCAAGAGATTTGTTTTGGCAAAAGGGATATCATGGTACTTCCATGAGCGATCTTGTTGACGCAACAAGCCTTAACAGATCTAGTATTTATAATTCTTTTGGCAATAAAAAAGCCATTTATAAAACCTTGTTGATACAGTATCAAGAAGAAAATGAGAAGATATATACAAATGCTTTAGTACGAGCTTCTAATCCGTTAGAAGGAATTCGTTTTATATTTGAAAATTTTATAGAGGAGATTGTAAAAGATACCCAAGGAAGAGGTTGCTTTAGTATAAACTGTAAAGTGGAGCTTAGTAGGGAGGACGAGTCAATAAAAGATTACCTTGAGAAAATGCAAGAGCACAGAATAGAGTTTTTTAAAGGCTTAGTGCAGGAAGGGCAAGATGCACATCTTATAAATACAAAGCAGTCTGCGTCTCAATATGCTTATTTTCTATTCTGCACTTTTCAAGGACTGCGCACTACGAGAATGTTTTTAAGAAATCGCGATACTTTACAGCAAATAGTAAGCAATGCACTTAGTGTGTTGCGCAGGGATTCTTAACCTATTCTTAAGTTGATATAAGGTTTTGAAATTGTAATTTTACAAATGAAACATCACTAACTATAGCGCACAAGCGCACTAAATACTTATAATATGTACACAAAAGAATTTGATATACGATGGAGTGATATAGATGCAAATCGTCATCTAGCAAACTCTGCTTATGTGAATTTTATGTCTCATACTCGTATGGGCTTTATGATTGAGAACGGGTTAAGCCAGAAAGAAATGGTTGCTTATAACATAGGTCCAGTAATTTTTCACGAGCAATTGTTTTTCTTTAAAGAAGCTTTTCAAGGTAAACCTATTACTGTAACCTTTGAACTAGGAGGAGCGAGTGAAGATGGTATGTTCTTTAAGTTTGTACATAATTTTTACGATTATAAAGGAAGAAATCTAGCTCGCGGAAGCATGATGGGAGCGTGGATTGATCTTACTACGCGTAAAACTATAGGCCTACCAGAAGCCTTAACACCTATGCTTGAAAAGGCACCAAAAACACCAGACTTTAAAGTCCTTACTAAAGAAGACATGCGCTCACACGGGCAAGTGCCTATGGATAAGGAATAAAAAAAATAGAAATTAAATCCCAAGTTTATGGTGTAGGATTACATTATAAACTTGGGATTTGTGATTTATTGTCCAGGCATGTCATAGAAAAACTGCTCTTGAACAATTTTTCCATCCTTTACTTGATAAACGGCAAGCTCAGATGTTTGTGAACGTTGCTGGCTAGCTTTATGTGTAGTGTCCATATCAAAACGCACAGAAAACCAATTATCTGCTACTGTAGGTTCGCTGGCTTTACTGCTGTGTACTTCAAAAGTATTTTCCCACCATTCTCCTTTCTTTGCAACTTCTTGCATTCCTTCTGCACGTGCATTTTCTGCCCAAGATGGTTCTAAGCTTACAATATTAGGACTATATAGTTCTTTATAGCAACGCTCATAATTACCCTCATTACACCAATTCACTAAATTATTTGCAATTTCATTAGTTTTCATAAGTATTTGATTTTAAGTTGTTAGCAATAAATGTAGTAAAGTTATTTTATAAATATGTTATCAAATTATACAAATGTTAAAAAAAGTGTTAAAATTTTTAACACTTTTTTACTATATTTAGCAATATCTGATTTACAAAATGATGAATGTGAAAGGGATTGCTGAGGTTAGAACATAAGTATTACCAATAGCAGCTTACTTTTATTTTTCAATATTAGTGTAGATTGATAACCATAATTTAATGAAGATTTAATTGTGTCTACTCTAAGTACATGCTTTCAAATTTAATTTTTAAATGGATTATGCTGTTTGTATTCTGTCATTTTGATCTGGCGTATAAACGGTTTAAAAAACAAATTTGCTACAGTACGCTGGTGTTTTATATAACATCTTAAGTGCTCTGGCGTTGCTCCTAGAGTACTTTTAATTTCAGATGCAGTTCTGCCTAAGTTAATGTCTTTCACCCCTAGTAAAAGACCTAATCGAATATAATCGTTTAACATTCTTGGGTAGATGGCATCTGTTTTATTTACAGTATAATCAAGCCCAACATAATGAGCACTGAGCTGGCCGTCATGTAAAAAAGCGGTTGAGAATCCTACTATTTCCCCTTTCTTACTGTAGGTGCTAATGATTACATTTTCGGGAAATCGCTCTTTGAGTAATGCGTAGGTTTCAATGTCAATAAAAGCGGTGTTAAACAAGGCTTTCTCTGCAACACCTAGATATAAGGATTTAAGTTTTTCTTTATGAGTTCTTATTTCGTTCGCTGTAAGTGAATTTTGTATAAGAGCACTACTGGACGAGTCTCCCTTATTAACTTTTATACGGTATTTTGATTTTAAAGAGCTTTTGTAATCCTCAAAATCTTTCCAAGCAACATTTACGTGCATATTAGGTTCGACGGCAAATGATTGAAAGTGCTGTTTTTCTACTACACTTGCAGCGGTGTCTTGTGTGGCATTAAAGTCTTTCAAAAAGCAAACGCTTGATTTAGTGGTTTTTTGTAGTGTTTTAAGCTTTCGCGAAAGCATATCATAAATACGTCTTCTATCTATTCCTTGTTTAACCCATATCCCATACTCCCCGCTTAAAAATACATTCCCGCAAACTAGAATATGCGTTTTTTTATTGCTTAGGTAGCATTGTAGTGTTTTGGCTAGCTTTTGATAGTAGGGAAGGTTACTTGGAGCTCTTTCAAGGGAAACACGTACACGTTGAAGAATAGCCATAGCAACAGGCTGCTCTCTCCTCATGAAAATTAAATACCGATATTCAATCGTGCTATTTGCCTCCTCAAATGAAGCCAGAAATAGTTTTGAAAAGTAAAAGGTTTGATTACAACCTAATTCTCTGAAGGTGGTTTCAGGGATGTCGTTTATGGTAAAAAACTCTTGAGTGGTGATTTTAGGCAATTGCTTTTTTTCGTTTAGTACTTAAATATACACCTAAGAAAATAAGTGCAGCAGCAATAATTCTAATAGTAGTAAGCGTATCTGCACCTAAGATAATCGCTACAATGGTTGCGATAAGAGGTTGCAGGTATATAAATGCGCCTATAGTTGATGGTTTAAGCTGCTTTAAAGCAAATACATTAAAAAGATATGTAAGATAGGTCGTACCTACTACTACAAAAGCCATGACTCCTATGACATTAGGAGGTAATGTACTCCAGGGTACCTCAAGAAATTGAGGAAGCCCGATAGGTGCGTTTGTAAATACCGCAATAAGGAAAAACCATTTCATTAAGGTAATTGACGAGTACTTTGCAGTGAGTGGTTTTACAAGAATTAAATAGACAGAGTATGCGGTAGCATTAATCATAAATAACATGTTACCTAATGGAATATTAGGGGCGTTATCTTGTGTTTGTGCCCCAAACAGGATTAAAACAAGTGCGCCCACTAGACCTATAGCAATACCAGAACCTTTAAGCCAAGTGATCTTTTCCTTTAAAAATATAGCAGAAAGCACAAGCAATATAACGGGAGATAAAGTAATCACCACACTACTATTTATGGGTGTAGATAATTCCAAACCTTTAAAGAACATGAGCATGTTTATGGTCATCCCAAATAGCGCGCAAAAAATCATACGCCACCAGTCTTTACGTTCTATTTTTTCTGAAGGAAAAAACAAACTTGTAATCCAAAATAGAACTGCTGCTCCCAAAACCCTGAGCATAATAAATCCATATGCCTCGATGTAGGTAGGCATTAAATCCTTTGCTAGCGTATGATTAATACCGTAAATAAAACTAGCGCCAAAGGCTGCAAGAAAGGCGAGGTGACGCTTGCTCATAGATTTTTATTTTGCAAATGCTTCAACGGCAGCAGCCACTACTTTTTTACTATTGCCCACAAAGATTTTATCTTCTACAATCATTACAGGTCGTTTTAAGAAAGTGTAGTGCTCTAGAATAAGATTTTTATAGTCATCTTCAGATAGTGTCTGTTCATTAAGACCGCGTTTGCGATATAATTGCGCGCGCTTGCTGAAGAGAGCTTCATAAGATCCTTCCATTTCTTTCATCTCTTCTACTTGAGATAACGTTATAGGCTCATATTTAATGTCTTGCATAATGACATCATCATTTGGGTTAATTTCAGAGATGATGCGCTGGCAAGTATTACAGGTAGAGAGGTGGTAGATTTTTTTCAAAATAAAGTGGTGTATTTCAATTACAGTATAAAAATACCGCCTATCTCTACCAAAATGAATTATTTTTAGGGAAAATTAAACCCAATGGAATACACCTTTGATATTTGCCTAAAAAACCGTCATCTTCTAGAACGTTTTATTAAGAGTCATACACTTGAAGAGCTTAATAAAATACCTGATGGCTTTAATAATAATATTATCTGGAATATAGGTCATAGCATCGCAACACAACAACTTCTTACCTACGGACTTTCTGGTCTCACACCACCAGTATCTATGGAGTTTATTAATAACTACAAGAAAGGTACAAAGCCAGAAAGAGATGTTACTCAAGAGGAGCTTAGCCTTATGCATGAGATGCTCTTTGACACGCTCAAAACACTTCAAAAGGATTATGAAGCAGGTATATTTAAGGATTATAAAGAATACACGCTCTCTACCACGGGAGGTACATTGTCAAAAGTAGAGCATGGACTTGATTTTAATAACTTTCATGAAGGATTACACCTAGGTTGTATTATCCAACTGTCAAAACTCGTTAAAGGGTAAGGTAATCTTGAGAAAGCTCCCATGGGATGGTTATTTGTTTATCCTCCATATTAAATGAGGACACACCCATATCATTATAAATAAGAACAATACCTTCTTCGGTAAATCCTACTTCTTTTAGGTAGCTATCGGGAAGATTTGATGGAGTAAGGTCAAATGTTTCTTGCGGATATTCTTTTTCAAATTGCGCTTTCGCGAAAGCGTAAAAATCATCATCCAGCAACTCGTCATCACTATATTCCTTACCAGTTTGTGGATTGATATTGAGATACATTTCGTTGTCAAAACCACTCGCACCACCCATGAATTGATATGAATAGAATACTACAGATAGTAAGTTGTTAGAACCAAATGATATGGCAGATTCTATAGTTATTTCATGAGCGTCTGAAAGTTCTGTTGTTTCCGGATATGAGATTTGTGAGTTGTTAATATAGAGTTCAATGGCGTCATTAATTGAGCTAGGTAAACTTTCTGTCTCGTTATAAAGTGTATTTATAGTAGAAGTTTGAACCCAGTTATTAACAGTGATAGCAGCTTCTTCAGGTGTTTCCATATGCAGAACAGTTAACATAATCTCCGGACAGGGCTGGCTATTACAAATAGTAAAATCTTTTGTAGAATAACTATCTGTACTAGAAGTATAGGTGATCGCCTTTTCGCAGCTTATAAAAAGAATAATTATAAGTATGGAAGGAAGTAGTTTTTTCATAAGATAAAGGTAGTTGATATGCTCCCAAAATAAAAGCAACATATACTAGGAGACCACTCCTTCTTATAATCATGATAGCTTGTGATCAGTTATTGTATTTTTATATTTCTTAGCAGGTAAGGAGAGAGAGCTTTTTTACTTAAAAAACATTACAATGAAATTTAATACTAAGACAATACATGGTAAACAACATCCAGATAAGGCTTATGGATCTGTGATGCCTCCCATATACCAAACTTCTACTTATGCACAATCTACGCCTGGCGGTCATAAGGGATATGAATATAGTCGCTCTGCAAACCCAACGCGTCATGCACTTGAGCAGTCGCTTGCGAGTATAGAAAATGGAGACTACGGAATCGCTTTTGCATCTGGACTTGCTGCAATAGATGCAATTATGAAGTTACTCAAGCCGGGTGATGAGGTGGTCTCAACGAGTGACCTTTATGGTGGTACGTATCGGCTTTTTACGAAGATATTTGAAGGTTTTGGCATAAAGTTTCACTTTGTTGTAATGCAAGATGTAAAGAATATAGAGACATATATAAATGAAAAAACAAAGCTCATTTGGGTAGAAACACCTACAAACCCGATGATGAGTATTATTGATATTGAGGCAGTGTCAATAATTTCAAAAAAGCATAACGTTCTGTTTGCGGTTGATAATACTTTTGCAACCCCTTATTTGCAATTACCACTAGACTTAGGTGCCGATATTGTGATGCATAGTGCTACAAAGTATTTAGGAGGTCATAGTGATCTGGTTATGGGTGCTCTTATTGTAAAAGATAAGGAGCTAGCAGATAGATTATATTTTATACAAAATGCAAGCGGAGCGATAAGTGGACCTCAAGATAGCTTCTTGGCATTGCGTGGTATAAAAACATTGCATGTGCGTATGCAACGACACTGCGAAAATGGCAAGGCTGTTGCTCACTATCTTAAGTCTCATCCTATGGTTGATAAGGTATACTGGCCTGGGTTTGAAGATCATCCTAATCATCATATTGCCAAAAGACAGATGAAGGATTACGGAGCTATGATTTCATTTACTACTAAGCAAGGTTCGCTAGCGGGTGCTGTAAGCTTTGTAGAGAAGCTACAAATTTTCACCCTCGCCGAAAGCCTAGGAGGTGTCGAGTCGCTTGCAGGTCATCCAGCATCAATGACTCATGGCTCTATCCCAAAAGAAGAACGAGAAAAACTCGGAATCAAAGATTCCTTAGTGAGGCTAAGCGTGGGTATTGAAGATGAAGAAGATCTCATAGCAGATCTTAAACAGGCACTAGAAAACTAAGCTTGTAAAACAGAAAAGCGACTTTGATACTATCAAAGTCGCTTTTCTGTTTATTCTTTATAATAAATTAATCCAGATAATAGATATATCCTACATTAATCCAGAAAATCCAGTCATTTACTTTATTGTCAGGTCTTGGATCAGGGTTAAGCCCATCTACCCAGTTAGAAAAGTAGTAGTGCCATCTCAAATCTAAATTAAGATCACTTAGTACGCTTAGCTTATATCGTGTTCCTATACTTCCAGCGATTGCCCAAGTTGTTCCAGGTCGTGTGTCAACTCCGGTACCAAACTCGCCATCACCTACATTAAAGCCTTCGATTATAGCTGGTCCCGTGTCAAAAGGATCCTGAGTGTAAGGGTTGAGTACTTGTCCAAAAATATTTCCATCAGGTCTCAAATCAGTCGTAGCACTAGGATTATAAGAAACAAAGTGAGCACCAAGACTCACATATGGAGCAAATTTAAAAGCTCCTGCTGCAAAATCTCTTATGCTAAGTGGGTAATATTCTAGATGAGAGCCTATTTCTAAAACGCTAGCTTTTCCTTTGTGATTACGTAGTCTTAAACCACCAAAATCGTTGTCGTCTGTTTCTGGGCCAAAGTTGTCGAGATTCGTAAAATGATAATCAATTTCATTACGAACTTTAAAGTGATCATTAAAATAGGTGTATCGAGAGTAACAGTTACAATCTGCTTGATATGAGAAGTTGAGGTAGTGAACGATACCTACTCCAAATCCTGTATTTCCTATGTTTGTTTCTTGATTTCCACGCTCACCATAGTCAGCTTGAAATGCAACTGGTCCCGTAATAACACCAAGTTCATGCGAAAATCCAAATTGAGCATTTAAGCTCTGATGCGCCATCATAAAAGATAGCAATGCCAATAGTAGGTGCTTGGCTTTCATAAGTTAGGTCGTTTGAGTGTGACAAATATATACAATAATGTCAAACATCGAAATTTCTAAGAATATTCTACATTTTCTGTAAGTTTAATCTTACAAACTAATTTATCCATTGTGATATTCTAAAAAAAATGCACATAAAATCAAGGATACCGTATATTTGTACTCAGTAAAAATTGATTTGTAAAATACATTCTCACAATAGATTAAACTTATGTCAGACAGCATTAAAAAATTTGTCGATTATGTTGCTAAGAGCAACCCGAACGAGCCAGAATTCATGCAGGCCGTTCACGAGGTAGCAGAAACTGTAATACCTTTCATAGAAGAAAATCCTAAATATCAAGGGAAGAAACTTCTTGAGCGTATGGTAGAACCAGAGCGTACGATTATGTTTCGTGTGCCATGGACAGATGATGCTGGAGAGATACAGGTTAATAGAGGTTACCGTGTGGAGTTTAACAGCGCCATTGGTCCTTATAAAGGAGGGCTTCGTTTCCACCCATCTGTAAATCTTAGTATTCTTAAGTTTTTAGGTTTTGAGCAAGTTTTCAAAAACAGCCTTACAACATTACCTATGGGTGGTGGTAAAGGTGGATCTGATTTTAACCCAAAGGGAAAATCTGATTCAGAGGTAATGCGTTTTTGCCAAAGCTTTATGAGCGAGCTTGCTCGTCATATAGGTCCTAATACAGATGTGCCTGCGGGAGACATTGGTGTAGGTGGTCGTGAGATAGGATATATGTTTGGACAGTACAAGAGACTTCGTAATGAGTTTACTGGAGTTCTTACTGGAAAAGGATTATCATACGGTGGCTCATTAATAAGACCAGAGGCAACAGGTTACGGAGACGTTTACTTTGCACAGAGTATGCTTAAAACTAAAGGAGAAACTTTTGAAGGTAAAAAAGTAGCAGTTTCTGGATCAGGAAATGTTGCTCAATACGCTACAGAAAAAGTAACTCAATTGGGTGGTAAAGTAATCACTATGTCAGACTCTGGAGGATATATCGTAGATAACGATGGTATTGATGCAGAGAAGCTTGCATTTATAATGGAACTTAAGAATGTAAAACGTGGCCGCATAAGCGAGTACACAGAAAAGTATACTTCTGCAGAGTACCATGAAGGTAAGAGACCTTGGGGAACAAAAGTAGATGTAGCTTTACCTTGTGCAACTCAGAATGAGCTTGACGGTGATGAAGCAAAAACTTTAGTAGATAACGGATGTATCTGTGTTGCTGAAGGAGCAAACATGCCTTGTACACCAGAAGCAATTGAAGTATTCCACAAAGCAAAAATCTTGTTTTCACCTGGAAAAGCTTCAAACGCAGGAGGAGTTGCTACTTCTGGACTTGAAATGTCACAAAACAGTTTACGTTACAACTGGACGGCAGAAGAGGTAGACGAGAAGCTACACAACATTATGCTTGATATACACGAAGCATGTGTTGAGTACGGTAAAGATGAAGATGGTTACGTAGATTACGTAAAAGGAGCAAACGTTGCCGGATTCGTAAAAGTAGCAGATGCAATGCTAGCACAAGGAGTGGTTTAATTACTGTTTCATATATTTTTTAAAAGGGTAGCTTAGGCTGCCCTTTTTTGTTACGCTTTCGCGAAAGCGTACTTCTAGATAATGTCGTACTAGCATATGTGAGCGCCTCATTTCGATTCATAGTGCAATAATTGTACATTTGATCGTTTTAAATAAATAAGATTTTCTTGCTGTGAACATACGTCTTCTTCTTATTGTATTCTTGGTTTCATCTATTGCGGTGGCACAAGATTTTTCTGAAGATTGGACAGCTCATTTTTCTTATAATCAAACCGTAGGTATCACCTCTGGTAATGATAAGGTGTATGTAGCATCTGAGAATGCGGTTTTTATCTATAATACACTAGACGGCACTACCACAAACAGGACTACGGTAAATGGTCTTTCTGGTAATTTAATCTCTTCTATATATTATAGTGAGAGTTTTGACACCCTTTTCGTGGGTTATGAAAATGGAGTGATAGATGTTATTGTAGGTAACACTTCTGGCGTACTTACGGTTGTAGATATTTTTAATAAACCAGCCATTCCGCCAGATCGCAAGCGTATCAACCACTTTGAAGAATATAATGGGTTTGTCTATATAGCTACAGGCTTTGGTGTGTCACTTTATGATGTAGGTAGGCTTGAGTTTGATGACTCCTATTTTATAGGCAATAATGGAGGGCTTTTAGATATAGGTAGTACTGCTGTTCAAGAACCATATATTTATGCCGCAACCCTAGATGGTGGATTACGTAGGGCACTCGTTGCAAACGATAACCTTATAGACTTTAACAACTGGGAGACAACTCGAAATGGCGCTTTTGAGAAGGTTATAGAATTTGACAATAACATTTACTTACAGGAGGATAATGGTCTTCTAATCTCATCTAACGGGTTAGATTTTTCTGTTTTTAAAAACTTTCCCACTTCCATTATAGATGTGCGATCTAGCGCTGAGAATATTATAGTCACACTCAACGCTAGTGTGTTTTTGTATGATGTAAATGGCACCCAAGTTCAAAATTATGGGGCTATAGCAGATTTCAATCCCAAATATGCCACTGCACTTGTAGAAGATAGCGCTGTGTATATAGGTACATTAGGGTCTGGTGTGGCTCTCTTTGATATCGCAACTCCGGGAGACATAACTCGTTTATTACCTAATGGACCGTTAGAAAATGCACATTTTGACGTAGCAGCAAGTACAGGTTCTGTGTGGTCTGTTTTTGGTGATTATACTGTTTCATACAATCCATTCCCACTTAAAAGGCAGGGGATAAGTCGTTATAGTGAGGCAGAGGGATGGAGTTCTATTCCGCAGGAAGATTTCTTTGGAGCTAGTAATTTTGTACATATTGCTATTAATGATCAAGATCCGTCTCGATTATATGCTAGCTCTTTTAATGGAGGACTTGTGGAAATCATAGATGAAACTCCAAGTATTCTCTATGATGAAAATAATAGTCCGCTTTTACCAGTGGCTACCACGACAAATGATGTGAGAGTAAACGGAGGAGCATTTGATAATGATGGTAATTTCTGGGTGACTAATGCGCGTTCTGTACTAGGTTTACAACGAGTTTCTCCTAGCGGACAGTTTACTCCATTTAATACAGAAGAGATTCTTGCTGGTGAAGATGCAAACTTGGATGCTATTGCTATTACCCCAGATGGTAATATTTTTGTGGGAACAGATAGAAGAGGTGTTATTGGTTTTAATCCAAGTACAAATACATTTGCTCGTCTAGCAGGCGAAGATGGTGCTGGAAACTTACCTATAGATGATATACGATCACTAGCGGTAGATAGAAACGGAGCACTGTGGATAGGCACAAGATTAGGTTTGCGAGTGCTATTTGGTCCTTCACAACTCTTTGAAGATCCTCAGGTAAGTGCAAATGCTATTATAATATTACAAGATGGTATTGCTCAAGAATTGCTTAATGACCAGGTGGTAACAGATATTATTGTAGATGGCGCAAATAATAAGTGGCTTGCTACTGCAGATTCAGGAGTGTTTTATGTGAGTCCGAATGGGCAAGAAACAATTTTTCATTTTACTACAGATAATTCGCCGCTTCCTTCAAATACGGTGCAATCTGTAGCAATTGATCCAGAAACGGGTAGTGTGTACTTTGGTACGATAAGAGGAATGGTAGCTTTTGATGGCTCCTCTACTGCACCAGCCGAAGATCTTGAAGAAGTGCTCGTGTACCCAAACCCGGTAAGGCCTGGGTTTAACGGTAATGTGCGTATAGAAGGGCTTACTGCAAATACTAATGTGAAGATTACAGATCTAGTGGGCAATCTTGTCTATGAAGAAAACACCACGGGGGGAAGCATTGAGTGGGATACAACTGCTTTTGGGCGACATAAGGTTGCATCTGGAGTATACCTCATTATAATAACGGGACCACCAGAAGAGCTGCAAGAAACTACCATTAAGAAAGTCATGATCATTAGATAATGCTAGTAAAAACAGAAGCCATTGTATTTTCTGCTCTTAAATATGGAGAGGCAGATCTCATTGTGAAAGCATTTACACAAAGTAGCGGACTCAAATCTTATCTCATTAGAGGAGTTTTAAAATCAAAGAAAGGTAAGCTTCGAGTTGCCATGTTTCAGCCGCTCACACATTTAGAGATTGAAGCAAATCATAAGGATAAAGGCACTCTAGAAAGTATACGTGAGGCAAAAGTGGTCACTCATTACACGAGTTTACATACGGAAGTGGCAAAAAGTGCCATTGTTTTTTTTATTGCAGATGTACTTAGATCTTCTGTGCAAGAGGAAGAAGAAAACGTTCCTCTCTTTGATTTTATAGTGAACGCTAGCTTATGGCTAGATTTAAATAATACGATTGCAAATTTTCATTTACTATTTCTTTTGAAGCTAAGTGGCTACTTAGGTTTTTATCCAGATGACTCAGAGGTTCAGCATGAGTACTTTAACTTGATAGACGGAATGTTTGAAAATGCTGAGACAAGTATTTACTGCCGTTCTGGGCAGGATATCGAGTTGTTAAAGTTATTCTTGGGCACAAATTTTGATGCATTAGTTTCTATCAAACTAAACCAAAAACAGCGCACCTCTTTTCTCAACATGCTATTACAGTATTATGAGTTACATTTACACGGTTTTAAAAAACCTAGATCACTAGCGGTGCTCAACTCAATTTTCAGCTAAATGCGCATACTTTTTACCCTACTCTTATTAGTAGCTGTCTCTGTACAAGCCCAGAAAATCACGGTGCTTGATGTAGACACGCGCGAACCTATAATAGGAGTTGCTATTTTTAATAAAGATAAGAGTAAGAGTGCCCTCACAGATTTTGACGGGAGAGCAGATGTGACCGCTTTCGCGAAAGCGGAAATCCTTTATTTTCAAGAAGTCGCACATAAAGATGCGCAATACAGCAAAGCTCAGATAATAGCGCTTTCTAATAGAATCTTCTTGAAGCAGAAGGATAATCAGCTTACAGAAATTGTGCTCTCTGCAAGCAAATTTGCACAAAGCCGAAAAAATGTACCGCAAAAAATAGTAGGGATCTCATCTGAAGATATACAGCGCGCAAACCCACAAACAGCAGCAGATTTACTACAGGCAAGTGGCTCTGTATTTGTTCAAAAAAGTCAGCAAGGTGGAGGTAGTCCTTTGATAAGAGGATTCTCTACAAATAGGTTACTCATCACGTTAGATGGCGTTCGTTTTAATACCGCAATCTTTAGAGGTGGAAACGTACAGAATGTAATCTCAATAGATCCATTTACTATAGATCGCACAGAGGTGCTACTAGGTCCAGGGTCCGTAATTTACGGTAGTGATGCCGTGGGAGGAGTAATGAACTTTTATACAAAGCAACCCAAGCTTTCATTTACAGAAGATCACCTAGTTACTGGTACTGCTGTCGCACGTGTAAACACTGCAAATAATGAAAGGACAGGGCATTTTGATATCAATATAGGGAAGCGCAACTGGTCTTTTCTTACTAGTGCAAGCTACTCAGATTATGATGACCAGCGTCAAGGGAAGCATGGCCCAGATGATTATTTACGCACTGATTTTGTAAAAATTATAGATGGTGTAGATACCGCCGTGGTTAATGATAATCCTTTAATACAAGAAGGCTCAGCTTTTAACTCATTAAACTTGATGCAAAAAGTGCGTTTTAGGCCTAACGATACTTGGGATTTTAACCTAGGTCTTATTTATGCCACTACATCAGATTATGATCGTTATGATAGATTAACGAGAAAAAGAGATGGAGAGTTTAGAGCAGCAGAGTGGTTTTATGGTCCGCAACAATGGTTTATGACTAACCTGCAGATTGATAAAGAGGGTTATGGGAGTTTTTATAATCGTGCAAGAGCAACCATAACGTACCAAAACTCTAAGGAAAGTAGAAATGATCGCGATTTTGGCGGAACAGATTTTTTTGAAACAGATGAGAATGTAGATGCTTTTTCTGTAGGCTTAGATTTTACAAAAAACCTGAAGTCAAAGCGCAATAAAGTCTTTTATGGACTAGAGTATGTACACAATAAAGTAGGATCTAATGGTCAAGTAACAGATATCACTACAGGAACTATAAGCAATCAGGCTTCTCGTTATCCAGACGGATCTACATGGCAGTCTCTTGCTGCTTACGGTACTATACAATTAGAACTTACAGAGAAGACACGCCTGCAATCTGGATTGCGTTATAACCACATATTTCTTGCAGCAGACTTTTCTGATAATAATGAGTTTTTTGCACTGCCTTTTGACAAAGCAGATTTAAGTACTGGAAATCTTACAGGAAGCATAGGTGTCACTCATGAAATTTCTAAGGCAGTAAGCCTCAAAGCAAATCTAGGAACAGCGTTTAGAGCACCTAACATTGATGATGTAGGTAAAATATTTGATAGCGAGCCAGGATCTGTAGTCGTGCCTAATCCTAATCTTAAATCTGAGTATGCATACAATGGCGAGCTAGGATTTAATTTCAATTTTTCTAACGCACTAAGGTTGGATGTAAACGGTTATTATACATTGCTAGAGAATGCATTAGTACGTCGTGATTTTGATCTTGATGGCGTGACAGAGATAGCATATCAAGGAGAATTAAGCAATGTACAAGCGATACAGAATGCCTCAAAAGCTGAGGTTTATGGTATAGAAATAGGTGCAGATGCAAAGCTTTCTAAATCTCTAAAGCTTACAGGGCAGTTTAATTATACGAGTGGTGTAGAAAAAGACGAAGATGGTAGTTACATACCTTTTAGGCACGTGGCACCGCTTTTTGGTAATAACCATTTAATATGGACTAGTAATAAATGGACGCTAGATGCTTCGGTGGCATATAGTGGTTCATTTGATTTTGATGAGCTCGCTCCTAGCCAGCAAAGTAACTCACACCTTTATGCACTAGACGGTGATGGTAATCCTTACTCGCCTAGCTGGTATGAACTTAGTTTAGGGAGCCGTTATGTGCTTTCAGATAGTTGGTCTTTTACGGCAAATCTTGATAATATTACAGACCAGCGTTACCGTACATATTCATCTGGAATAGCTGCTGCGGGAAGAAATCTAATACTGGCGGCGACTTATAATTTTTAATGTTACGCTTTCGCGAAAGCGTAAAAAACCATTTAACTACTTGCTTTTACCACCTACTATGATGACAATCTCACCCTTAGGAGGTTTATTTGTGTAATGGGCAAGTACTTCTGTAGCAGTCCCGCGCACGGTTTCCTCATGTAATTTTGTAATCTCTCGAGAGACAGAAACCGGGCGATCCTCTCCAAAATATTCTATAAAATGGCCTAAGGTCTTTACTAGCTTGTGAGGAGACTCATAAATAATCATCGTGCGTGTCTCTTTTTGAAGAGCTAGAAAGCGAGTTTGGCGCCCTTTCTTTACAGGAAGAAAACCTTCAAAAACAAACTTATCATTAGGGAAGCCGCTATTTACAAGTGCAGGTACAAATGCTGTTGCACCTGGTAAACAGTCTACCTCTATACCTGCCTCTACACAAGCTCTAGTAAGTAAAAAACCAGGGTCAGAAATGGCAGGTGTACCTGCGTCACTTATACAAGCTATGGTCTCACCAGCTGCAATGCGTTGTACGATAGCATCTACAGTTTTATGCTCATTGTGCATATGGTGACTCATCATCTGCGTGCCTATTTCGTAATACTTAAGTAGTTTGCCGCTGGTGCGTGTATCTTCTGCAAGAATAAGATCTGCTTCCTTAAGTATGCGAATAGCACGGAAGGTCATATCTTCAAGATTACCAATAGGCGTAGGAACTAAGTAGAGTTTTGACATGCCGCAAAGTTAGTGATTAATGATAGTTTGTAGTTGTAAAACTAGCGATACATGGGTCTCACTTCTTTCCCAAAAAAGTAAGAAGCAAGAAGTAATACTAATGCAACGAGCGTCAAAGTAATATCATGATCTGCCTTGTAGTGGGCGGCAGCTGCGAGAACTACGTCAAAAAATATTCCAGCATAAGCCCACTCCGTAAGCCAGGGTATACCTCGCCACAATAACATGAGGATTGCACATATTTTCAATACCGCTAGCGGTATTACAACGTACGTAGGATAATTAAGAGCCTTAAAAAAACCTTCAACCATCTCTGTATTTCTAAAATACATTTGAGCAGAGTAGAGCATGATAGCACAAATGCCTATTGTGGTGATCCAATAAATAATACGTTGTACTTTCATGGTAAGCTAGTTTTGATTTTAGAATTGAAAAGGAAGCGTTGAACGATGAACTTTTGCGCATTTGTCGCAATCCTTAATCAAAACTTAATATGTTTTACTGTAATCTGTCGTTAACTGCTTTATTTACGAGCAGTGTGAAGTTTTTAAGAATACCTTCCTTCCACAATTTCAAGAAAGCGAGTTTCTTGAGCTTCTTTACCTTCCCAGTTATTATAATCAGGTTTTACCATTTGAGATATAAAAGTGTTAGCTTCTGCTGCAGAGCCAAAAGTTTCTAGTTGGCTTAAAACTCTATTATAGTCAGAGGTGCTTCCAGCGAATAGATGTTTTATGAAGGAGAGCTTGTCGTTAAGTCCAATTTTTAAACCGGTTTTTAAACGGTCATTAAGATTCTTAGGCTTATCATTTGCACTTTCTTTGTTAGAAGTTTCCTTAGGTTCAAAAATGGGCATTTGGCCATATTCATTCCCAATTTCAAAACTATCGGCCTTTCCTACTTCAGGTTGAGGTGGTATGATTGCATCTATTACTTTATCAATATCTGCAGCTTCAGGAGTCATTTCTGGCCACATATCTTTTATTTTTTCAATCACAGGCTCATGTACAGGCTCATCATCATCATTGTATTGAGTGCCATCTGGTCTGTGATGATCGTCTGTTCCTTTTGCTTCGGCATATCTAGCTTGGTTATCTGCTAGTATCTCGGCAGGCGTTCTTGTAGGTGATGGAGTCGTCGTGGTTTGAGTTTCTAGATTAGTTAGTGACGCTTCGCTTGCTGGCGCAAGTTCCTCATTTACCATTACTTCCTCTAGTTCTCTTAGTCCCAAGGTAGGTTTTCCTGCATTTTCAAGTTGTTCTGCATAAGCTAGAACAGTGAGCTTTTCGTGCAGTTTTCTAGTTGTATCTGCCAGTTGTTTATAATCTGCATTGTCGCGTAGTTGTAGAATTTTATGAGCTATGCTTACGAGTTCTGCCTTGATAGTTTTCTTCATAACTTTGAGATATGTGGAGCGGTTTCAACGTAATTTTGATACATTTACCTCTGCCTTAATCATTGGGATTAATAAAACGGAATTATTACCGTTTTGGTCTAGAAAAGTACAAAATGTTTCTCGAAAATACAGTAAATCATAAAGAGCAATTTGGCTGGATTGAAGTCATTTGCGGATCTATGTTCTCTGGTAAAACAGAAGAACTCATCCGTAGGCTCAAACGCGCACAGTTTGCAAAACAAAAAGTTGAAATCTTTAAACCTGCGGTAGACACCCGTTATGATGAGGAAATGGTGGTCTCTCACGACTCAAATGAGATACGATCTACTCCAGTTCCAGCGGCTGCAAACATCCCGATGCTTGCAGATAATTGCGACGTTGTAGGCATAGACGAAGCACAGTTTTTTGACGATGAGATCGTAAAGGTTTGTAATGATCTTGCAAACCGCGGTATACGAGTAATCGTAGCTGGACTTGATATGGATTTTAAAGGAAACCCCTTTGGGCCTATGCCTAACCTTATGGCAACAGCAGAGTATGTGACTAAGGTACACGCAGTATGTACTCGCACAGGTAACCTAGCTCAATATAGCTATAGAAAAGCACAGAGTGAAGATATCGTTATGCTAGGAGAGACCGAGGAGTATGAGCCCTTATCACGTGCAGCATATTATAAAGCTATGCTGAGAGATAGATTACGTAAAATGGATGTTGAAACTCCTGAGGAAATCACAGTAAATAACTCGAGGCAAACCCCTCAAGACCCTAACTAATGGCAATTACACGCTTAGAAATAGATCTAGCTGCTTTACGCCATAACTATTCTTATTTAAGAAAAAAGGTAGCCCCTTCTGTTAAAGTGATGGCAGTAGTAAAGGCATTTGGGTACGGGAGTGATGCCGGAGCTGTGGCTCAAGAATTAGAAATTCAAGGGGTAAATTATTTTGCTGTGGCATACGTTTCAGAAGGCGTCGCCTTGAGAGATGCAGGTATTACAACTCCTATTTTAGTACTGCACCCACAACCAGATAATTTTGAAACGCTGCTAGAGCGCTGTTTGGAGCCTAATATTTATAGCAGGAGAATGCTAGAAATGTTTTCCGCTTTCGCGAAAGCAAAAAAGCAAACAGCATATCCCATTCATCTTAAGTTTAATACAGGACTTAATAGACTAGGTTTTTTAAATACAGATGTGCCATGGATTCTTGACCGCTTAAGCGAAAATATGAGCCTAAAAGTAGCATCGCTCTTCTCACATCTAGTAGCAAGCGAAGATCCCACCGAAGAAGAATTTACCTTAAATCAAATCCTTCAATTTACAAACATCTCAAAAGAACTCTTGCAAGGGCTAGATTATGTGCCATTTATGCATATGACTAACACTTCTGGGGTTATTAATTATCACAGAGCTCATTTTGATTGTGTACGTATAGGTATAGGTTTATACGGATACGGTAATAATAAAGAGGAGACAGAAAATTTAAAGCCTGTAGCTAGATTAAAATCTGTAATCTCACAGATACATCATATTAAAGCTGGGCAAAGTGTAGGATATAATCGTGCTTACAAAGCCACCGAAAATATAATTACCGCTACAATACCTATAGGTCACGCAGATGGTATTTCTAGAGCTTACGGCAATGGCGTAGGTTACGTAACGATTGCGGGAGAAAAAGCTCCTTTTGTTGGAAACGTCTGTATGGATATGATTATGGTAAACGTTACAAACATTGCCTGTGAGGAGGGAGATGATGTAGAGATTTTTGGAACACAAACTGGTGCAGATGCTTTAGCTCAAGAAGTGCAGTCTATCTCTTACGAATTACTTACAATGGTTGGTCAGCGTGTAAAACGTGTCGTTCTCCGAGACTAGTGTTTTTAACATTAAAAAAAATTAACGTTTCTTTAGGCTTTGTTTTTTTTTATTACCTTGCTTAAAAATTAACCTTAAAATACATTAAAATGTTAAAAGAATTTAAAGAGTTTATTATGACGGGTAACGTCATAGATCTTGCTGTCGCTGTTATCCTTGCTGGTGCAATTGGATTAGTAATCAACGGTTTTGTAGGAGATATTATGATGCCTATCGTAGGTCACTTTGCAGGAGGAGTAGACTTTGCAGATCTTAAAGTAGTACTTGATGAGGCTGTTGTAGCAGCAGATGGTACAGTTACTACTGCCGAAAATGCAATTATGTATGGTAAGTGGATCAATGCAATCATAAACTTAGTAATCGTAGGATTTGTATTATTTATGATGGTTAAAGCTTATAACAAAACTAAGAAGCCAGTTGTAGAAGAAGTAGCAGCAGATCCAGGACCATCTGAGATTGATTTATTAAAAGAGATCAGAGATTCTCTTAAGAAGTAATTACTAGTAGCAACCGCTACACTATTATATTCTAACTTAAACCACCTTGTTTATCTAACAAGGTGGTTTTTTTATACAATTAAAACAAAGTTTGATGTATTGTTATATATCTAACTAACTTTTAAGGTTTCAACGGCTTATAAATCGTTAATGCGTGCTAACTTTGACGTTCTATAAAGTTTTCGCGAAAGCGAAGCTCATTTTTAAAACAACCTCTTTAAAACGATACTATGAAAGTAGCGGTAGTAGGAGCCACCGGGATGGTAGGCCAAGTGATGTTAAAAGTTCTTGCAGAACGTGATTTCCCAATTACAGAGTTAATACCTGTAGCCTCAGAGCGCTCTGTAGGTAAAAAGGTTACTTATAAAGACAAGGAGTACACAATTCACTCTATGGAAGATGCCATTGCAGCAAAGCCGCAAATAGCAATCTTCTCTGCTGGAGGAAACACCTCAAAGGAGTTTGCACCTCAGTTTGCAGAGGTAGGTACAACAGTAATAGATAATAGCTCTGCCTGGAGAATGGACCCTACAAAGAAGCTTGTAGTACCAGAAATAAACGCTACCTCACTAACTAAGGAAGATAAAATTATTGCAAACCCCAATTGCTCTACTATACAGATGGTGCTAGCAATGTCTCCTTTACATAGAGAATACGGTATTAAGAGATTAGTCATATCTACTTATCAATCTATTACTGGTACAGGAGTAAAAGCAGTAGAGCAACTAGAAAATGAATATGCGGGTGAAAAAGGTGAGATGGCATACCCATACCCTATTCACCGCAACGCCATACCAGCGTGTGATGTTTTTGAAGAAAATGGATACACAAAGGAAGAACTTAAACTGGTAAACGAAACCCAAAAAATACTAGATGATCGCTCTATAGCTGTTACAGCTACGGCAGTACGTATTCCAGTAGTAGGAGGACATAGTGAATCTGTAAATGTAGAGCTGCGTGCGCCTTTTGAAGAGAAGGACATTCGTAAGGTTCTTAATGAAACTTCTGGAGTAACTGTACAAGACAACCCAGATACAAATACGTACCCTATGCCTATTTATGCAGAGGGTAAAAATGATGTTTTTGTAGGTCGTATACGTCGTGATTACTCACAAGAGAATACGGTTAATATGTGGATTGTGTCTGATAACCTTCGTAAGGGAGCAGCAACAAATGCGGTACAAATAGGTGAGTACCTCGTAGCAAACGGACTGGTGTAAATCCAGCTTTAACATATCTTAGTGTATAAAAAGTCCCTCATCGCGAGGGACTTTTTATATTTGTGATAAATACCTCAAGCATTGAAAAAAATAGACATCACCACCTGGAAACGTAAGAAGCATTTTGAGTTTTTCTTACAATTTGAAGAGCCTTACTTTGGGATCACCTGGCAAGTAGATATGACACTTGCAAAGCAGCGAGCAAAAGAGCAGGGTATCTCACTTTTTGTGTACTACCTGCATAAATCTCTTGAGGCGGCTATGGCTATAGAAAACTTTAGATACCGCATTAGGCCTAATGGAGAGGTGGTGTTGCTAGATACTATAAGCGCTAGCGCTACGCTTATGAGAGACAATGAGACGTTTGGATTTAGTTACATTCCTTACGATGCAGATATGACGGTTTTTACAAAATCTGTAGAGCGTGAGGTGGAGCGTGTAAAGGAATCAGATGAGCTTTTTCCGCCTATTAATACAGATGATGTGATGCATTGCTCTGCCATATCTTGGATGGATTTTACAGCAATCACACATTCAAGACTCTTTAAAGCAAAAGACAGTGTTCCAAAAATTTCTTACGGCCAGATTACTCAAAAAGAGCCAGGAGTTTACACAATGCCTGTTGCCTTATATGTACACCACGGTCTTATAGATGGTTTGCATCTCTCTAGGTATAAGATCAAATTTCAAGAGCTGCTAGACGGTAAAGAGTAGGTCTTGTAATTAAGTGCTGCTCACTTCGTCTAAGGTTAGGAACAATAAAACCAACCATAATGAAATTAGCACACACAATTATAAGAATAGGCCTAGGACTTATGTTATTTGTCTTTGGTCTGAACAAATTTTTCTGGTTTATGCCAGATTTTGAATTTGGTGATAACGTAGGCGCAGCAAATCTTTTTCAGGCATTTACAGATAGTCGTTATATGTGGCCACTTGTGGGAGGGCTTGAAGCGATTATTGGAGTACTATTTATTACTAAAAAAGCATTTCCTGCTGCATTACTAGCGCTCATACCTATTTCGGTAAATATTGTGCTCTTTCACGCAGTGCTTGATCCGCCTAATATTGCGCCAGCTTTACTAGTTGCTATCCTCAATGGTTACTTCATTTATCGCAACTGGTCTTATTACAAAGATTTAGTGTAGGTCGTGCGCACCATAACATATTTATACCCACTTATTTGAGTGGGTTTTTTTATGCTTTCGCGAAAGCGTAATAACTCGTATCTTGAATCTCCATTCAAACACCCACACGTTATGAAAAAACTAGTTCTATTTGCACTGGCTACAACCGCAATAATAAGCTGTAATCAAGACGCCGAAAAACAATCAACATCGATGGCTGTAACTTATACTGAAACAAAAAAAGTAGATACGGTAGACACCTATTTTGGCACAGAAGTGCAAGACCCTTATCGCTGGCTAGAAGACGATCGCAGTGAGGAAACAATGGACTGGGTAAAGCGTGAAAACAACACTACGCAAGACTACCTCAAGAATATTCCTTTTAGAGCAGAGCTTAAAGATAGACTCGCTACTTTATGGAACTATGAGAAAGTAGGTTCCCCTTTTAAAGAAGGTGATTATACATACTTCTATAAAAACGACGGACTCCAAAATCAATATGTAATTTATCGCTACAAAACAGGTGAAGATCCTAGTACAGCTACGGTATTTCTAGATCCAAACACCTTTGCAGAAGATGGTACTATTTCCTTAGGAGGAGCTAGCTTCTCTGAGGATGGATCTATTCTTGCTTATGCCATTTCTGAGGGAGGAAGTGACTGGCGCAAGATTCTGGTAATGGATACAGAGAAAAAAGAAATTGTAGAAGATACCCTAGTAGATGTAAAATTCTCAGGAATGTCTTGGTACAAAAATGAAGGTTTTTATTACTCTAGTTATGATAAGCCTAAGGGCAGCGAACTATCGGCAAAAACAGATCAGCATAAATTATACTATCATAAATTAGGTACAGCACAATCTACAGATAAGCTCATCTTTGGCGGCACAGCTGCAGAGAAACATAGATATGTAGGTGGTAGTGTTACAAAAGATAACCGCTATCTGCTTGTGAGCGCTCGTAGCTCTACCTCTGGAGGAAAGTTATTTATGAAAGATCTTACTAAACCAGGTAGTGACTTTGTAACCATACTTGGTCACGAAGATTCTGATAGCTACGTGATGGAAAACGTAGGAAGCAAGCTTTTTATAGCAACTAATCTTGATGCGCCTAATATGCGTGTTGTAACGGTAGAAGCATCTAACCCTACACCAGAAAACTGGGTAGATTTTATACCAGAAACAGAAAATGTATTGAGCCCAAGTACTGGCGGAGGATCATTTTTTGCACGTTATATGGTAGATGCAGTTTCAAAGGTAAAACAGTATGACTATAGCGGTAAGCTAGTGCGCGATGTAGAATTACCAGGAGTAGGAAGCGTAGGAGGTTTTGGCGCAGAAAAAGATGAAAAAGAACTGTACTATAGTTTTTCAAACTATAAAACGCCAGGGAGCATTTATAAATACGACATCGCATCTGGTACCTCAGAATTATTTATCAAGCCAGATATAGATTTTGACCCAGAAGCTTACGAGAGCAAGCAGGTGTTTTATAACTCAAAAGATGGTACGAAGGTGCCTATGATTATCACATATAAAAAGGGAACTGAGCTCAATGGTAAGAACCCTACTATTTTATATGCTTACGGAGGTTTTAATGTAAGTCTTACTCCTAGCTTTAGCATTGCAAATGCTGTGTGGATGGAGCAAGGTGGAGTGTATGCAGTGCCTAACTTAAGAGGTGGTGGTGAATATGGTAAAAAATGGCACGATGCAGGAACTAAGATGCAAAAGCAAAATGTCTTTGATGATTTTATTGCAGCTGCAGAGTATCTTATTGATAACAAATACACCTCAAAAAAGTACTTAGCAATACGCGGTGGTTCTAACGGAGGTTTGCTTGTAGGAGCAACAATGACACAACGTCCAGATCTTATGCAAGTAGCATTACCAGCAGTAGGTGTAATGGATATGTTACGTTACCACACCTTTACAGCAGGTGCAGGATGGGCATATGATTATGGTACAGCAGAGGATAGTAAAGAAATGTTTGAATATCTCAAAGGGTATTCTCCAGTACACAATGTAAAAGCGGGAACGTCATATCCAGCAACAATGGTTACTACGGGAGATCACGATGATCGTGTAGTACCTGCTCACTCTTTTAAATTTGCGGCAGAGCTTCAAGAAAAGCAAGCAGGAGATGCCCCAGTGCTTATACGTATTGAGACAGACGCTGGTCACGGTGCTGGTACGCCAGTAGCAAAAACCATAGAGCAGTATGCAGATATCTTTGGCTTCACATTATACAATATGGGCTACGAGGTACTACCAGAAAAGGTAGGCAACGTGATGAAAAAGTAACTAGCATAATTAAGACATAAAATACAGATGATGAGTAAACCCACATTTGGAGTTATAGGAGGAGGAAGCTGGGCAACCGCTATTGTAAAAATGCTATGTGAAAACCTAGAAACTGTAGGTTGGTATATGCGCAGTAACTATGCACTTGAGCACATCAAACGCGAAGAGCATAACCCAAGTTACCTAAGCTCTGTAGAGTTTAAGCCAGAACAGCTTAAGTTAAGTAATGATATAAACGAGATTGTTGCTTATGCAGATGTAGTCATCTTTGCAGTGCCATCTGCTTTTATAGGCGGTGAGCTAGCAAAGCTCACGGCTTCTTTAGAAAATAAACTCATTATTTCTGCTATAAAAGGTATAATGCCAGAGAGTGGTAAGCTGGTGGGTGATCACTTTCACAATGTATATAATATACCTTTTGAAAATATAGGCGTTATTGCTGGCCCTTGTCACGCAGAGGAGGTGGCCCTTGAGCGCTTGTCATATCTTACAATAGCTTGCGCAGATAAAGAAAATGCAAAGCTGGTGGCAAAAAACTTATCTAGTGATTATATAAAATGTACCACTAGTGATGACATTATTGGGATTGAGTATGCTGCTACGCTCAAAAATATTTATGCCATCGCGGCTGGTATTGCACACGGTTTAGGCTACGGAGATAACTTTCAAGCGTTGTTAATGAGTAATGCTATACGTGAGATTAAACGTTACGTAAAACGTGCTCATAAGATGAAGCGTGACATTAATGGCTCTGCTTATTTAGGAGATTTATTGGTGACGGGTTATTCTGTCTTTAGCCGTAACAGAATGTTCGGTAATATGATAGGGAAGGGCTACACGGTAAAAAGCGCACAGATGGAAATGTCTATGATAGCCGAAGGCTATTATGCAGCAAAAAGTGCTTTAGAACTTAATGAGTCTCGCGAAAAACAAGCCAAAATCCCAATTATCGAGGCCGTGCATTGTATTCTCTATAAAGGAAAAGATCCTAAGAAGGTATTTAAAAAGCTTACAGAGAAGCTTAATTAAGGTATGAATTGTAAGAACTGTGGCACAATATTAGAAGGAGATTTTTGCAGTAATTGTGGGCAAAAATCCCGTACTGATAGAATAAACGGCACATATGTTCTGCAAGAGATACCTAATAGTTTATTCCAAGTTGACAGAGGTTTTCTTTATACCATAAAGCAACTTTTTACTCGGCCAGGTCATACCATTAGAGAATATATAGAAGGAAAGCGTGTAAACCATTTTAAGCCGATTTCCTTTGTACTGTTACTGGCAACTATATACGTGTTTTCATCTCTGTTACTGGATAAAACTACAGTGATGGGACAAGCCATTTCAGTATTTAGTCAAGCCATGAGAGATGCTTCAAAGAATGAAAACGCTTTATATGTTGAAAAAAATGTTGCGCCAGCTATTATTTCTTTTCTAGAAATTGTAAAAGACAACTATGCCTATGCAACTATAATACTTTTACCATTTACTGCATTAACTACTTATATATCCTTTTTAGGAAAAGGATATAATTACTTTGAGCACTTAATTATTAATCTTTTTGTAGAGGGGCAAAAGTTGATTATTTACCTTATATGTGCACCCTTTCTTCTTCTTGATAGCAACGAGTATATAGCGTTTGCTTTAGAAGGGGCCTTGATCATTATGCCATTAATATTTGCAGGATGGACATTTGTGCAATTTTTTAATGAGAGTAAAACAATAACAACCATTTTGCGATTAGTATTAAGTTATATGCTCTACTATATCTTGTTTATTTTGATAATGGGTTCAGGAATTATCGTAATAACAGTCTACTATTTTAAGTAAATAAGGTATTTTTCTCTTAAGTACGCTTTCGCGAAAGCGTAATAATAAGCTACACTGCTAGTACACCATCTTTATCCATTACAGGAAGCGCTACGGCGCTTTCTCCTTTTATGGTATGTGCAGGAAACTCAAAACGCTTCTCATACATCTTGTTATCTAGAAAATATGTAACCGAGTAGAAGTTATCTAGCTTAAAGATGTCTTCTTGCATAAACTCAATCTTTGCAAACCCCTTTGCTGGTAGCACTTTTATGGTGTGACGCGTGTGCGTGGTCATTTGCTTATCATTATAGCCTTGTACGGTAAGAAGTACCATCTCGAGTGGTGCTAGGCCATCGTTTATGATATATGCATTCCAGTCTAGTGTTTTAAACTCCTCGTGCATTTCTTGCACAGCAGCGATATAAACGTCTTTTACTTCTGGTATGATAATGTCTTTGCGCATAGCTCTAATCTGGTCAAGCGCAGTAAAGACCTATTTAATAAAGAAATGATGTTTCCCACGACTGCGCTCGAGGGGATAGTATGACTTTAAAAAGCAGATTTAAACTGCTCTAAGAAACGAGCATCGTTCTCACTAAGCATTCTAATGTCTGAGATCTGGTGTAGTAATAGTGCAATACGATCTATACCCATACCAAATGCGAAGCCACTGTACTCTTTTGAGTCAATACCACAGTTTTCAAGTACATTAGGATCTACCATACCACAGCCCATAATCTCAAGCCATCCGGTTCCTTTTGTCATTTTGTAATCTGTCTCTGTCTCAAGACCCCAGTATACGTCTACCTCTGCACTAGGCTCTGTAAATGGGAAGTATGATGGACGTAAACGTATTTTACTTTTCCCAAACATCTCTGTAGTGAAGTACTGCAGTGTTTGTTTAAGATCTGCAAATGATACGTCTTTATCTATGTATAATCCTTCTACCTGGTGAAAGAAACAGTGTGAACGACCACTTATAGCCTCGTTACGATATACACGACCTGGAGAGATTGTACGTATAGGTGGTTTGTTATTTTCCATATATCTCACCTGTACAGATGAGGTATGCGTGCGTAATAATACGTCTGGATCTGTTTGTATAAAGAAGGTATCCTGCATATCACGTGCTGGGTGATACTCAGGAAGATTTAAGGCAGTAAAGTTATGCCAGTCATCTTCTATTTCTGGACCTTCAGAAACGTTGAATCCTATGCGAGAAAAAATATCAATAATTTGATTTTTTACAATAGAGATAGGGTGGCGTGCTCCTATTTCAATAGGTTCACCTGGACGTGATAAATCTCCGGTAGCTGTTTCTTCTTCGGCGCCTTCTAGCTTTTCTTTAAGCTCGTTTACTTTTTCAAGAGCACTTGCTTTAAGGGTGTTAATTACCTGTCCATACTCGCGCTTCATCTCATTAGGCACATTGCGAAAATCTGCCATAAAATCATTCACAAGCCCATTTCTCCCAGAATACTTAATTCTGAACGCCTCTACCTCTTCTAAAGTTTGGGCATTAAAGGCCTTTACTTTTTCAATGTGTTCTTTGATTTTATCTAACATAATGGATGATTTTACCCTCTAAAAGGAAAGCGCAAATTTAAGAATAAAATTGGGGTGTAGCCTTAAAAAGAGCGTGCGAAAATAAACACCCACAAAATCTGAGTTTGCTATTAGTAAGATTTAAGAAATAAGTCCTTTTTCTAAAAAGTACTGCACGATGGCATCCTTCATAAGTATTTGTTGCTCACCAGCTTTAAGTGGTGGTAAGGCTTCTAGTACTTTGTAATGTGGCCATCCATCTGGATCATCATAATCGTACTGGTAGTACCCAAAAGGTTCTAGTAAACGGCATATGGCTATATGCATCAAGTTCATCTTTTCATCCTTCTTAAAGGTTTTATCTAGTTGCCCTAGCTCTTGTATACCTATGAGGTATATAATGCTGTCTAGATCCATCGCTCCCGTATCTCCCTCTGCAAAGCGGTCGGCTAGTTTTTGTACTACCGCTTCATATCTCTCTTTAAGTTGCTCGTCTCTTGCCATAAATGTGCATCATCGGGAGTTTAGTCCCGCAGTTGTGATCCTATTTTATTAAGAAAATAATGATGGGTCTTACAAGTTAAGATATCCATCAAGTGTAAGATAACAAAGATACAATGCGTAGGTGAGCTACTTGCACAATATCAAAATTCATTAATCTGTAAAAAACTTATCTTAGCCATATGAACACAATAGACATCGTTTTTGGGATCATTTTGATTCTAGGTTTAGTACAAGGGATACGTAAAGGCTTTTTTGTAGAACTTGCCTCACTGGTAGGTCTTATTGCAGGTATTTATGGAGCCATACATTTCTCATATTATGTGGCAGACTGGCTTGTTGAGAAAACGGCGTGGGGAGAGCAAATTATAAAGCTTACCTCATTTGCAATAACATTTGTAATTATTATTTTGGTTGTCTCGCTCGCAGGAAAACTGCTTACTAAAGTTGCAAATTTTGCAATGCTAGGTATTGTAAATAAGCTACTAGGCGCTGCATTTGCGGTTATAAAATTTGCCTTTTTACTAAGTGTGGTTCTTATGTTTATAGATGCAGCAGACCGCCAGATAAGTCTCATAGGTGATGATAATAAAGAAGAGTCTATTTTATATCCTATCGTACAGCCACTTGCTCCTGCATTACTTCCGGCAATTATAAAAACTGCCAAAGACGAGGATATCTATAACCCAGATAAAGAAAAAGAGCCGACTGAAACAGACGACTCTTCTAGTATTTAGCAATATTGATAGTTACGCTTTCGCGAAAGCGTAATTACTCCCCACATCATCTATTTAATATCTGTCTTTTACCTGCGTGTTAAGAGAATTGATGCACTCTTCAAAAGTGTCATAAACCTCTGTTTCTGGTATTAACTCAGGGATGATTTTAATACGTTCTAGCATATACTTAGGCTGTTTTCTAAGGCCTACAATATGCACATTAATTCCGCCTTGGTTAAGTTGGAGAATCGTGTCTTCTATCGCATATACACCAGACTGATCTACATAAGGTACACGCCCCATACGCAAGATAACATCTGATGCTGTTGCAGGAATTTGCTTAGTAAGTGCAGAAAAGTCACTCGTATACCCAAAGAATAACGGCCCACGAAGGTGCTTTATAAATACCTCCTCCTTGAGATGATCTGGAAAAATAAGTTCATCACTCCATAATACTTTATTCTTTTCGGCGGCGCGTAGGTCAAAAACTTTAGACTGTCTAGCGGTGAAGTTACCCATCTTCTTCATAAACATAAGACACGATAACACAAGACCAATTCCTACTGCAGCCACTAGGTCCCACACTACAGATAGCACAAGCACCACAAGCATTATAATTACCTCAGAACTTAGTTTAATAGGACCCATCTTTAAATCCTTAGGAAGGTTAGGGATGGCTTTAAGACCTTTGTAATCCATCACTCCTATACCTACGGTAATGAGTATACCTGCAAGTACTGCTGCTGGTATTTGTGAAGCGATAGGGCCTAGGGCTAGGAGTATAAAAAGGAGTAATACACCAGCAATCATTCCTGATAACTTGGTTTTACCACCAGAGTTAATATTTACTACCGTCCTTATGGTTGCTCCTGCTCCAGGAATCCCGCCAAAGAACGAAGCAATAGTGTTACCTATACCTTGGCCTATAAGTTCTTTGTTAGGCTTATGTCTAGTCTTCGTCATATTATCGGCTACAACAGAGGTAAGCAGCGAATCTATTGCTCCAAGAAACGAAAGCGACAGTGCCGTGAGTATATATGGGGATATGATGCTAAACTTAAAATCTGTTATAATAGAAAGCTTAGGTACGGGAAACCCACTTGGGATTTCTTGAATTGCTCGGTATTCAAAAGGTGCAACATATGCTACTCCAGACACTACGAGCAGAGCGACAAGCGTACTAGGTACAACGGTTGTTATGCGTTTAAAACCGTAAATAATAAAAATCGTGGCAAGCGCTAGCGCAAGCTCTATCCAGTTTATGTTTTGCAAGGCGCGTCCCATTACTTTAAAAGTACCTACCACCCCAGAAGAAGATGCTTTTGCAAGAGTTACGGCCTCCTTGTAAATGTCGGTATCGTCTGTAAGTTTTGCTCTGCGTATGGTTTCTTCAAAGTTTTCTAAAACCAGAAGACCTTCACCTGCTTCGTCTTGTAAAATCTTATCGAGCACAATTTCTTGCGCCTGTGGTTTAAAACTATCTACATAACTTTCATCTTGATTAGGATAATACCCCACAGCTGGTAAAAGTTGCGTGATAAGAATCATCACACCTATAGCGGTCATAAATCCAGATACAACAGGGTAGGGGATGTATTTTATGTATTTACCTATGCCCATTACTCCCAGTACAATCTGGAAGAGACCTGCAAGTAAAAATACGGTGAGTATAGCCGGTAGTGCCTTATCTACATCGCCATCAAAAGTTGCAATAATACCCGCGATAACCACCATACTCACTGCGGTCATAGGGGCAGTAGGTCCAGAGATTTGAGTAGGAGTTCCTCCAAAAAGTGCAGCAAAAAATGCTATAAAAATAGCACCATATAATCCGGCACTTGGCCCAAGTCCAGAAGACACACCAAAGGCGAGTGCTAGTGGTAAGGCTACAATACCTGCTGTAATTCCTCCAAAGGCATCGCCTTTAAGGTGTTTAAAGAAGTTTTTCATAATGGTTAGGTTGGTGTCAAAATAGAAAGTTAATTCTTTGCATAAAAATAGGGTGGCTTCTTAACGGAACCACCCTACTAATTTAACATTTTAGTTTGTATGAAGCGTATACTGTTATTAGTTACGCTTTCGCGAAAGCGGTTTTACTACATAAATGTAACTCTACCGTCAGTTATATCATACATAGCGCCTACAATCTTGATTTCGCCATCTTTTTCCATCTCATTTAAAACAACACTTCTAGATCGGATGTTATCAATAGCAATTTTTACATTTTCACGAGAAACTGTGTCTACAAAGTCTAAGTTTGCAGAGGTTCTCATACTTTCCTCTTTAGGTTCTTTTACAGCTGCTACGGCAGGCTCAATTTTATTAATAAGAGCCGTAAGGTTTCCTAATCTTACGTGGTCACAAGCACCTTTTACAGCACCACAACTTGTGTGTCCTAAAACGACGAGAAGTTTTGTGCCTGCTACTTTACAAGCAAACTCCATACTCCCTAGTATATCTTCGTTTATAAAATTTCCTGCAATTCGAATACTAAAGATATCTCCGAGACCTTGATCAAAAACTAACTCTGCAGATACTCTAGAATCTATACAACTTAAGATAGTTGCAAACGGATACTGTCCGTCAGAAGTGTCATTTACTTGCTCTAGTAAATTACGATTTGCTTTTAAATTTTTTAAAAAACGTTCATTTCCTTCTTGTAAAAATTCTAATGCGGTATCAGGCGTCATTTTTGCCTGTGTAATTTTTGTGTGTGCTTTCATAATTTATGCTGTTTTAGGTCTTAGTTTAAAGAATTCAATATAACTAGGTGGGTTCTCTACAATACCACGTTCTGAGATAAGCTTGATGTTGATGTTTCGGCTCTTTGCTTTAAGAGCAAAATCTTCTAGTATCTCTATAATATCGTTATCTAAGAATCTCGTTTTACGTACATCTAGTTCAAGGTAAGAGTTTTGTGGAAGGTTGTCAAGTTCCTTTAATATAGCTCCTTTGTTAAAGAAAGTAACCTCCTCGGCAAGGGTCATTTTCATTTTTTGAGAACCGTTACTTATATCTTCTTTGTTTAAGAAGTGCGAGTTCTTGTAACTCTTGTAAAGTACCACTACGATACCTACGGCAAGACCAAGTCCTATACCCCATAATAGATCGATAAAGAAGATACCTACTACGGTTACAATAAATGGCACAAATTGTTTCCATCCTGCTTTCCACATTGCTTTAAAAGTAGCTGGTTTTGCAAGTTTATACCCTACAATAAGTAATATAGCCGCAAGTACAGAAAGAGGTATTTTGTTAAGTAAGGTAGGGATTAGAATCACAGAGATTAATAATAAAAAACCGTGTATAATAGCTGCCATCTTTGTCTTACCACCAGACTGTATGTTTGCAGATGATCTTACGATTACTTGTGTTACTGGTAGTCCTCCTATCATACCAGATAAAATGTTACCTGTACCTTGAGCAAGAAGCTCTCTGTTAGTAGGTGTTACTCTTTTTTCTGGATCTAGTTTATCTGTTGCTTCTACACATAGAAGTGTCTCAAGACTCGCAACAAGTGCTATAGTAAATGCTGTTACCCATATAGCTGGGTTTGTAATTGCGCCAAAGTTTGGAAAAGCAAATTGCCCTATAAAGCTGTCTACACTATCTGGTACAGGTACACTCACTAAGTGCTCTGCACTAATAGCATAATCTGTTCCCATTGTGCTTACATAATAGATGATCCCAACGGCTACGGCAACAAGAGGTCCTTGTACTAGCTGGAAAAACTTTCCTTTTTTAGAAAGCACGTTGCTCCATAAAATAAGAATAGCGAGTGCAATAACTCCTATAAGTGTAGCTCCTATACTTATAGAGCCTGCGATGTTTCCTAGTTCAGATAAGGTGTTTTCTCCATCCATTTGCGAGAAAGCAAAGTCTCCCTCAGGATCTGCATCATACCCAAAAAAGTGAGGAATTTGCTTGAAAATAATAATAATACCTATACCCGTAAGCATTCCCTTAATTACAGAAGACGGAAAGTAATAGCCAATAATTCCTGCTTTTAAGAATCCAAAAACAAGCTGTATCACACCTCCTAATACTACGGCTACCAAGAAGTTTTCATAACCTCCTAGAGCGCCAATAGCAGTAAGTACAATGGCAGCCAGTCCTGCTGCAGGACCACTTACACCTATTTGAGAGCCACTCAAGGCTCCTACTACAATACCTCCTATAATACCGGCGATAAGACCAGAAAATAGTGGAGCGCCACTGGCAAGTGCAATACCAAGACATAATGGTAAAGCAACAAAAAATACAACGACACTAGCGGGTAAGTCGTTTTTTAAATATTTGAACATAATTAATAATTTGAACACTTCTATTAAGGTAGAGGTGCAGTTTTAAAATAAAAATTTGGGTTTGCTTACGCGAAAATGAAACGTAAGATTACGCCTCTACAAGTACCTGATAAAGAGCCAGGATTAAAGTAAACTATAGTCCGGCGGTGGAATATTAATATCTTGGGTATGATCATAAGTGCTCATGAAGTAGGAATAGCTACACAGATCTGCAGTTTCATCCACTTCAATCGAGTATAAAACAAGGTCGCTTAAGAATTTTTCATACTCTTCAAGCTCTTTCTTGGTCTCGCTTTTCTCTTCTTCAATGTCTTGTACGACTTCAATATCTGCTTCATTATCAAGTAGCGCAAGAAATGCTGGTCCCAAAATTGAGAAGGACAGCGTGAGCGCTAGTGAATACAGAGTAAAAGCCTTAAGCATTGTTTAATTTAATTAATGATAAAGATAAATAAATTTAATACCTCTTAAAAGATAGATATAGTTTTTATAAATCACATGCGTGTTTCTATGGAAAATTCTGATAAACGAATTTTTACTTTAGATAAGTAACGACAAAAGACAGCTATTATATCTCTAGGTAAAATTTACTATGCATGTTTCATACAACCTATCTCTGCTGAGAAGGGTTTTGCAAATAGATGTAGAAGTAGGTGTTGTTTTACAATTCCCTAATGTCTGTAGTGGGAATCCAACCAGTTCTTCCGTCTGCGAGAAGTATTTTTCTCCAATTGTCTACAGTTTCAAGTACCATTACTTTAGTGCCTTCATGCAATAAAAATGCTTCTTGACTTGATAAAGTAGGCTCTCCTTTTACTTGGGATTCTTTGGCAAAAACGATGGCTGGGTTATCCTTGGATATTTTCGCGAAAGCGGAATAAGCAAACAGCAAAGAACATATAGCAAGCACGAGACTAACTAATGACGACACAAATAATGCGCGCTTCTTAGTGGAACTAGCGGTAAAGTAGTATCCTAAAAATAGTAATGTACAGAGTATAACAAAAATCACCGTGGTGTATGCCCACCCGTCTGTTGTGAGTAGTGTAAGGACGCTATTGTACCAGGTTTTAAAGGTGTTTTCTGGTAGCGGGGTGATAGCGTCTATGGTCATCTTCTCTGCAAAAGATGCGTTATTTTTTATCTCTTGATCTGCAGGAGCTAGTTGCTTTGCTTTCTCATAATAATAGATGCTTGGAGCAACATTGTTGAGTTTAAAATGTGCGTTTGCTAGATTATAATAAATAGCAGCGCTTTCTTGATTTGCGTCTAGTACCTTTCCGTAAGCATCTATCGCTTCTTGAAACTGCCCATTTGCATAATGACTATTGCCTTGCTCAAAAAGTTGTTCTGGTGTTTGTGCAGTGGTAAAAATGGCCGTTAGCATAAAAACGGTCACTACGAGATAATTATTTAAGTTTCTCATGTTACAGTTGTTTATCTAAAGTGCTTATTACTCGTACAGCTTTATCATAATCTTGCTGCATGGCTACATCACCAGTAGGAGTGTATCTTGCAAACTCACAGCTTTCTAATAAGCTTATGAACTCTATAGTAGTAGCTTTTTCTACATTTCTCTCCTCTAGGAGTCTTGTGATGCGGTCTTTAGACATCTCACTAGTAGTAATGTTTAGCTTTGCTTTGAGATAGTTATGCAGTGCCCGTTCCATTGCGATATAAAACTCTTTCTGGTTACCTAGATTTTTCTTTGCTGTACTTAAAAATTTGCGAGCTAGCTTGTCTGCTTTTCTAATTCTATTTCCTGTGACATCACTGGCATAAGCATCTCGCTTTTTACGAACAATCATCGCAAGCGGAATCAAAAGAAAAGGAACAATTACTAATGTCCAGAACGTATTACTTTTAAAAAACTGTTCCTTTAAAACAGGAGTTAAGTTGGCTTTTGTCTTAATATATTGAAACTGATTTTGAGCAGCAACTGCTTCTTCACCACTTGGAGCATTGCTATCTGTGGCTGCCGAATTTTCTAAAGGTCCATTACTTACAGTAACAACGATATCATCAGATGTGAGACGCTCGTATGTTTTAGTCTTAGGGTTAAAATAAGAAAAAGAGAGTGGTGGTATTGGATAGGTACCCTTAAATTGAGGAACTACCGTGTACGTATTTTTTTTCATACCACTCATCCCTGCCAGATTAGTGCGTATTCGGTCGCCATTTTCTGGTTCGTATACTTCTAGGGAGCTTGGTAATTTAGGTTCTGGGAGCTCAAAAAGTTTTAAGTTTCCTTTTCCTTTTACTTCAACACTCATCTGTAATGCTTCGCCAGCATCAAGTGAGTCTTTATCTGTAGTAACGGCAAATTCAAATTCTCCTACGGCTCCACCAAAATACTCGGGTTTCCCCGCTTCTGGCAGTGGTTTTACATTTACAGTTCTCTTTGCAGCACTTACTGTAATATTTGCACTTTTACTGAGTGGTCTCCCAAAGATATCTCTTCGATTAGTAGGCACACTCACGGCCACGCTGAGGCTAAGGGGTTCTATCTCTAGCTTTCCTGTTTTTTGAGGGTAGAGCACAGTACGTCTTAAGATAACATATCTATATGGTTTCCCTTGGTAGGTGCCATCGTATATTTTAAACTGTTTCTCATCTGCACTTTGATTCCAGAAATCGGCAAATTTTGGTGATTCAATTTCGCGCCAATTGTTTACAGATGTAGTTTCAGAGACGTAAAGTTTATATACTACCGTAAAGGCTTCATTGAGGTAAGGGCTTGTTTTTGAAACTTCGGCTACCAGATGTACATTTTCTTTGGCTAGGTAGGTAGGGTCATTTGGGTCTTTAGGTATTTCTACAGCGGCAGTGACTACTACAGGTACTGCAGGTGACTTATAAACCTGGCCATCTACAGTTATTTCTGCTTGGCCTATTTCTAAATTCCCCTGCCTTGTAGGGGTTAAGAAATAAGAAAATGTTTTTGAAAAACTACCTTTCCCATTAATATACTGCCTGCTTGTAGTCTGGCTAGGACCACCCACCACAGTAAAACCATCAAAATCTGGTGACTTAAAGTTGTCGCCATCTTGATTCATGGTAAAATCTACACGTAAACGTTCGTTTACGCCTAGTCTGTTTTTACTCAGTTTTGCGTTAAACTGTACATCTTGTGCAACGGTTGTTATTGTTGCGAGTAAGAATAGAATTAGTATGTTTAATTTCATCTTCATTACCAGTCTTTCTCTGTTTTGACTTTAGCACCTTTTACCTTCTGTGCGTTCATCTTTTCTTGGGTTTTCTTCTCTTGATCCTGCATAGCTTTTAGTAAGCTTTGCACTTGTTGAGGTGATAACTGTCCTTGTTTAGGCTGTGGTGGAGGTTGTTTTTTATCTTCTTCACCCTCGCCACCATCTTGCTTTTTATCCTTGTCTTCAGGCTTTCCATTGTCATCTTCCTTCTTTTCTCCATCATCCTCTTTTTCCTCTCCTTTATCATCGGTTTCATCTTTGTCACCATCTTCTCCTTCTTTCTTATCTCCGTCGCCTTCTTCGTTTTCCTTCTTCTCGTCTTCTTTTTTGTCCTCGTCTTGATCTTCCTTGTCGTCGTTATCACTACCGCCGCCACCGTCGTTTTCCTTTTCTTTTTTGGCTAGTTGGAGATTGTAACGAGTTTCTTCATCTGTAGGGTCTGCACGCAACGCATTTTTATAAGCCTCTACTGCGCCATCCCATTGCTTTTGTTGGAATAAAGCATTCCCAAGATTGTGAAACGCTTTATGTTTCTCTTTCTTAGTTTGAGCAACTGCAGTGGCTTTAACCAGCGCATCTGTGCTTTCTTCCCATCTTTTGTTCTTGTAGTAATTGTTACCCGCATTATACTTTGCTGGAACACTCTCTGGTGTCAATGAAATTGCTGCTCTTAAATTTGATTCCGCTTTCGCGAAAGCGTTAAAATCAACCACGCCACCTTCTTGATTAACCATAGCTTCTGTTCCTTCTACAATGAGCTCTCGAGCTTGATCTGCGTAAGGATTTTTTATGGCTACAGCTTTCTTGTCTTGGGCTGTTGTGGTAAACGAAAGGAGCAAGGCAACTATAAAAAGTATGTCCTTAGCACCTTGTAAAGGAGCCATCGTTATGTGTGATATGTTAGTTATAAACTGTTTCATTGTACATTTCACTATTACTTCACTCTTGTTATGGAGTGGATTGGTGAGGATGTTTAATTATCGTTGAATAGGTTTAGTTTTTTAAGCCAACTAGTCTTACGGTCTAGTAAAAAGATGTCTAAAAACAATAGTAATAATCCAGCTCCTAAAAACCATTGAAACTGATCTTCAAAGTCTGCAAATTGCTTTGCCTCAAACTCTTTCTTATCCATTCCGTTGAGCAAATTCTGTACCGTTTCTACTACCGTGGCAGTATTGCTCCCATCAATATATTCCCCATTTGCTCCCGAGGCAATCTCTTTTAATGTGGTGTCATCTAGACGAGTAATTACAGTCTCGCCATTTTGATCTTTTTTATAAGACTGTACGATACCATTTCGTTTTAATGGAATAGGGCCACCTTCTTGTTTACCCACACCTATTGTAAATATGCGGATACCTTCATAGTTTGCTTGCTCTGCTATATTAGAAGATTCACCTACGTGATCTTCACCGTCAGAAATGATAAATAATACTCTATTGGTTTGTTCTTCGTCGTTATAGTAGGTTTTGGCAAGTTCTATGGCTTCACCTATAGCTGTTCCTTGACTAGATAGCATATCTGTGTTCATCTGGCTTAAGAAGAGTTTTGCACTGCTATAATCTGTCGTGATAGGTAGCTGTGGGTAAGCACTGCCAGCATATGCGATGATACCTATACGATCACTGCCTAGATTATTAATAATCTGAGTAACGAGTTGTTTTGATTTTTCTATTCGATTAGGAGCGATATCCTCTGCAAGCATAGATTTTGATACATCTATGGCAAACACAACATCTACACCTTCTCTTTTTACCGTTTCTAGTTTAGTTCCTATTTTAGGATTTACAAGCCCTACGACTAGAAATAATATGGCAAAACATACTACCAAGACTTTAAGACCAGTCTTAAAGTAAGACCTGTTTGGACTTAGTTTCTTAAGTAACTTAGCATTGGCAAATTTCTTCTGTGCACTGCGTTGCCAAATAATTACACCCAGATACAAGAGTATCACCGCCGGAATAGCGAGCAGTAACCAAAACCATATTTTTTCTTCTAATAGATACATAGTTGCTTTCTTGAAGCGCTATTTATATTTAAACAAAACTCTTGAAGACTGTATATTTCAACAGTAATTCTATGAGTAGTAGTAACCCAGCAAGTAAAACCAGCGGGCGATATTTTTCTTCGTAGTTCGTGTATTTGAACTCCTCTACATCTGTACGTTCAAGCTTATCTATCTCATTATAGATTTCTTGTAGCTTCTCATTATTAGTTGCTCTAAAATATTGCCCACCTGTAGTAGCTGCAATTTCTTCTAGTAGCTCCTCATCAATAGTTACTTGGATATTCTCATACACAAATGTTCCATTGGCATTACGAGCGTACGGTGATAATGCCATCCCGTTTGTTCCCATCCCGATGGTATAAACTTTAATTCCAAACTCTTGAGCAAGTTCTGCAGCAATACGAGGGTCTATTTGCCCTGCATTATTCTCACCGTCTGTCATTAAAATAATAACCTTACTCAGTGCCTTACTGTCTTTAAGGCGGTTTACACCCGTAGCAAGACCCATACCTATAGCAGTTCCTCCTTCTATAATGTTATTGTATTCAATGCTTTTAAGGGCGCTAAGTACAATGCTTTTATCACTGGTAATAGGAGTTTTTGTAAAACTCTCCCCTGCATACTCTATAAGACCTATACGATCATTAGGGCGTCCATTTATAAAGCTGGCCGCTACTTTTTTAAGAGCTTCTAGTCTATTAGGGCGCAAATCTTTTGCAAGCATACTGGCAGATACGTCTATTGCGATTACAATATCAATACCCTTTGTAGTCTTTGTCTTAGTAGATACCTCTACATTACGAGGCCTTGCTAGTGCGATGATTATTAAGCTTAATGCAGCAAGGCGTAATATGAATAATAACGGTCTAAGCTTAGGTAGTAAGCTGCTTCCAGTTTTAAAACCTTTGATGCTTGAAAGCTTTACCGCTGGGGTTTGCTTCTTGCGTTTCCATATGTACCAAGCAATGGCAACTGGCAGTGCTAGAAACAGCCAGAAAAACTCAGGATTAGTAAATTCAAAATTGCTTAGCATTAGTTCTCTTCTTTTTCTTTAGCCTGGAGTTCGATACTTTGCATCACGCGCTCTGCGATTTCTTTTCCGTAGGGATCTTCATCGTGCCAACTAATAAATAGTTGCTGAATCACATTTTCTGCTTGAAATGTTATGAACGCATACTCTCCAGCATCTACAGTTCCTTTTTCTTGATCAATTACTTGAGATCCACTACCAAAAGTTTTGATACCTTCTGCACCATTCGGTGTTGCAAACTTCTCACTCTTAAGAATATCTGCAGAGAATCCATTTGCTTCAAACATAGCAAGCTGGCTAGATATTAGTTGTTCCACTTTTACGTCGGCTCCTTTTGGGAACTTAAATTGGTACACACCAATTGTCACATTTGCAGGAAACGTTTGCCATCCAAATGCCGTTGCTTCAATCTTTCCTTGAGCCTCTGGTGGTAATGGAACTTCTTGACGTGTAAGAACTTTTGGCGTACTTACTACCATAGAAGGGATACCATATTCACTCGTGATCCAGTTACCTTCGGCAAGCTCTCTTGTCATGTTTCCAAAAACAAAATCCTTCACTTCACTATATCCTTTAACAGCGATACCTATTCCTGTAGCTAGTAGTAAAATTGCGAGGATACCGCCTATTCCAGAAAGCCAAAGTTTCCTTTTACGCTTTCGCGAAAGCGCCTCTCTATAATCCTCCTGCATCATTAATTCCTCAACAGTAGGAGGTGGTAATGCTTCTCTGGTTTGTTTTACAATATCTTCTACAGCAAGTCTATCTGCTTGTGCCTTTCCTTCTGGCGGATTCACACGCGCAAATTTTACAAGGTCTGCACGTTTAAAAATATCTTTTATACTAGCGATAGTATGCTTGCTGAAATCTATGTGACCACTAGCACGTTCCATCTCAAGACGGGCAATAAGCTCGTCTGTGGTGCTTTCCATAGAGCGGTCATACACCTTTTCTTCATAATAGCGGCGTATAGCGTCTGTGAGTACAGAGTAGTATTCTTTGTATTTAGCTTCGGCAATAAGGTTTTTACTATCTAGCTCTGTAAGCGTAGCCATCGCCTGCTCAAAAGGAGGAATGTATTGCTCTGCTTCTTTTTGTTTCTTGTTACGACGTAATAACCACCATAAGAATAATGAAATCGCTACCACTACTGGTATAATCCATAACAGATATTTCCACCAGTTGCTGTAGTCTCTTGGTAGTTCTATGATAGGTTTAATGTCATATAATCCTTGATTTACGGTATCAAGAATCACATTGTTTACTTCAACAAGAAAGGTGTCTGTCTCAACCGTTCTTGTGCCTATAATTACTTTTTGTTTAGGGATTACATAGCGACCACTGTCAAACTGTGTCAGGCCATATTTCTTTATAAGCTTCATCCTAGCAGAGGTAGAACTTGCTGTATCAATTGCGTAACTCTCAATAACCTCCAGCGGACTAAAAGTCTGCCCTTCTGGAAAAATAACAGCTTCACCATCATTTGCAAGCGCCTCAATGGTGTAATTGATTTGCTGGCCTATAAGAATATTTGTAGAATCTATTTTTGCACGTACATCATCTTGCGCTCGAACCTGAAGTGAAAGAATAAATAGCAATAAGAATAACGATAACGCACGAAGAATCGCATTCTTAGGAGTTGTTATGTATGTTATGTTGTTATTCATTAATTGTTGTCATCTAATGCGAGATCATTTTTAATCTTGCTTTTTTTAACCTTATCCTCTTCTCTTGAAATAGCCTAGTAACTTCTTTACATAGCTCTCATCTGTCCTTACGTCTATCACTCCTGCACCACTACGTTTAAAGGTTTCTTTAAAATAATCTACACGCTCACGGTAATAAGTAGTGTAATCATTGCGTACTTTTTTTGAACTTGTATTTACAAGCATGAGTTCACCAGTTTCCTCATCTTCAATCTGTACAATACCTAAACTCGGTATGCTTTCTTCACGCTGATCGTAAATGCGTATACCTGTGATATCATGTTTATTTGCAGCGATTTTCATCGTTTGCTCGTAACCATCTGTAATAAAGTCTGAAAGCACAAAAACAATTGCTTTCTTCTTCATTACATTACTCAAGTACTTAATAGCTTGAGAAAGGTCTGTTTTCTTAGATTTTGGCTTAAACTCTAGTAGTTCTCGTATGATGCGGAGTACGTGGGACTTTCCTTTTTTAGGAGGTATAAATAATTCTATCTCATCTGTAAAAAGGATGAGACCTATTTTATCGTTATTCTGCATGGCGCTAAAGGCTAGCGTCGCAGCAATTTCTGTCACAATCTCGCTTTTAAATTGCTTATCTGTACCAAAAAACTCTGATCCAGACACATCTGCCACTAGCATCATGGTGAGCTCGCGCTCCTCTTCAAATACTTTAATGTATGGTTCGCTATAGCGAGCAGTTACGTTCCAATCGATGTTACGCACATCATCGCCAAATTGATACTGGCGCACCTCAGAAAAAGTCATGCCACGTCCTTTAAACGTAGAGTGGTACTCACCACCAAAGATATGATCAGACAGTCTACGTGTCTTTATCTCAATCTTGCGTACTTTCTTTAAGAGTTCCTTAGTATCCAATGGTTCTTATTGCCTTTTATGTAATAATATGAGGGTTACAAATGGTCTTTTAATCTAAAGACTATGGTACTTCAATCTGATTTACAATCTTGTTGATAATATCTACAGAGGTGATGTTTTCTGCTTCTGCCTCGTAGGTGATTCCTATACGGTGGCGTAAGATATCATGTACTACGGCTCTTACATCTTCTGGAATTACATATCCTCTACGCTTAATGAAAGCATAACACTTTGCAGCAGTGGCAAGGTTAATACTACCACGAGGAGATGCTCCAAAATTAATAAGAGGTTTAAGATCTGCTAGTCCGTAATTTTCTGGGTAGCGAGTTGCAAAGATGATATCAAGAATGTACTTCTCAATTTTTTCATCCATGTATACTTCTTTTACAGCTTCTTGTGCACGTAAAATTTGTGCTACTGTAACTACAGGTTTTACTTTCTCGTAAGACCCTTTTAAGTTTTGACGCACTATAAGTTGCTCGTCTGCTATTGTAGGATAATCAATTACCGTTTTAAGCATAAAACGGTCTATTTGTGCTTCTGGAAGTGGGTATGTACCTTCTTGCTCTACAGGGTTTTGAGTTGCCATTACTAAAAATGGCTTGTCAAGAACAAAGGTTTCATCACCTATGGTTACTTGCTTTTCTTGCATCGCCTCTAGGAGAGCAGATTGCACTTTGGCAGGGGCACGGTTAATCTCATCTGCAAGCACAAAGTTTGCAAAAATAGGACCTTTCTTGATGCTAAAATCTGCAAGCTTCATATTATAGATAAGTGTTCCCACTACATCTGCTGGAAGTAAATCTGGAGTAAACTGTATGCGAGAGAAAGACCCGTCTACGGCTTGTGCAAGCGTATTAATCGCTAGCGTTTTTGCAAGTCCTGGAACTCCTTCTAAGAGAATATGACCACGACCTAAAAGACCTATAAGTAAACGCTCGATCATGTGTTTTTGACCTACGATTACCTTGTTCATTTCCATTGCGAGAATGTCTACAAAGGCACTCTCTCTTTCTATCTTCTCATTGATAGCCTGTATATCAATAGCAGTAGTATTTTCTTCCATAATTTCAAATTCTATTAAGCAGATACTTCTAACGTCGCAAAATCACATTTTATTCCAATAAAGCTTGTTAACATTTGGTTAAAAATAAAGGAAAATAAAGGGCTTCGCACACATTTAGCTAGTTTTAGAAGCAGTAATTTTATTCTGAACGCAAATTAAAAAACGATAATGAAATTTTCAAGAATTATTCAAGGTTGCATGACGTGGGGCGTGTGGGGTAAGCAATTCAATCAGCAGCAAATGATTGAGACTATGAACCATTGTTTAGAGAAAGGCATTACCACTTTTGATCACGCAGATATCTATGGTGATTACACGACAGAGGGAGAATGGGGTAACGCTTTCGCGAAAGCGAATATCTCCAGAGACACCATACAAATCATAAGCAAATGCGGTATCCAGATGAAAGGCGATGCACGAGCAGAAAATACCATCAAACATTATCAATATGACAAAGAATACATTATCTCAAGTGCCGAAAGGTCACTGAAAGAGCTGCGTACTGAATATCTAGATTTATTCTTATTGCACAGGCCAAGCCCACTTCTAGATCCAGACGAAGTGCAAGAGGCCGTGAGCCTATTGCAGCAGCAAGGGAAGATTAGAGATTTTGGGGTATCTAATTTTACACCGCGTACTATTGATTTATTGGCTACAAAATGTGAGGTAACCGCAAATCAAGTTGAGATTTCTATTACCGAGCGTTCTTCACTTACAGATGGAACGCTAGATTATATGATGACTCACAATATAACTCCTATGAGTTGGAGTCCGCTGGGGTCTGTTTTCAGAGAAGACACACCCCAAAATGTACGTATCAAGAATAAATTGAAAGAACTGGGTGATAAGTATAACGCAACCGAAGACCAACTACTACTAGCGTGGTTACTTAAACATCCAGCAAATATTCATCCAGTTATAGGAACTACAAGTAAAGATCGTATCACAAATGCTGTCGAAGCAGTAGCGATTAATCTTGAAAGAAAAGATTGGTTTGAGCTACTGGAGGCCAGCACAGGAGAAGAGGTGGCGTAGATTATAAATAAAAAAATTCTCAAAAGAAATGAAAACAGCACTTATAACAGGCGCAACCAGCGGGATAGGTAGAGCCACAGCAATACGCTTTGCAAATGAATCTATAAATCTTATTCTATGTGGGCGACGTCAAGAAGAACTAGATACGCTCAAAAATGAACTAGGTAAACTTGTTCAAGTACAGACACTCAATTTTGATGTGAGAAATAATGAGGACGTACAAAAAGCAATTTTAAACCTGCCTGAAAATTTTAAGCAAATAGACATACTAATTAATAATGCAGGTAATGCTCACGGACTCGATCCTATTCAAACAGGTTCTGTAGAGGATTGGGACGCCATGCTTGACATTAACGTAAAAGGATTGCTTTATGTGAGTAAAGCTGTCATCCCACAAATGACCGAACGTAAAAGCGGACATATAATCAACATAGGATCTACCGCTGCCAAAGAAGTGTATCCTAACGGAAATGTATACTGTGCAAGTAAGCATGCCGTAGATGCAATTAACCAAGGGATGCGCATTGATTTAAACAAACATAACATTAGAGTAGGAGCAGTACATCCTGGAATGGTAGAAACTGACTTTAGTAAAGTTCGCTTTAAAAATGATAACGAGCGAGCAGATAAGGTGTATCAAGGTTTTGATTGCCTACAGCCAGAAGATATTGCAGATATTATTCACTTTGTAGTATCAAGACCTTATTATGTAAATATTGCCGATCTCGTGGTGCTTAGTACAGCACAAGCATCTAGTACAATTGTAAATAAAAGCTAACGGCAAAGCGGTTAATTAACTAAAGCGATGATCAATAAACGCCTTCTCGTAAAGAACTTACTCGCTCATCATGACGAGAACAGTTTTTATGACAAAAAGCGTAAGATTGACATCAGTAACAAAGAAGGGAAAGCAAAATTTTTAAAGCACATTTGTGCGCTTTCCAACAGTAACCCAAAGAACAATTCTTTCATAGTAATAGGAGTAGATGACGGCGAAAATGCCATTATAGGTGTGCCATTTTTTGATGACAGCAAATTGCAGAATCTCATAAATGCATACCTAGATAATCCTCCTATAATATCTTATGAGAATATACCTTTTCCTACGTTGCCGCAGGATAAAGTAGTGGGACTTGTTACCATACGAGCACAAGATAAGCTTACCGCATTACGGCGTAATATATGGAAATACTGGGGCGGCACGGTCTTTTTTAGAGATGGGAGTATGTCTATGCCTAAAACGTTTAAGTCGGATATTGTAGATGTAAATAGTGAGATTGTTGCAGCAATAGAAAATCACGCAAAAAATAGCATAGGTCTTACGCTAGATGGTGTAATGGATTTTGTAAACCACCGTCACAAAGACATGGAGAGCACTTATAAAGTGTTTAAAGAGCAGTTTGTGTTGTGCTGGGCTGGAAATAAAAAAGTGGTTAAAGGTCAGGCATATTACTCGCGGGTGGATATAGAACTCATTAACGAGCAGGTAAAGCTATTTTACTCTGCACTAGATGAGGTAACGATTACTTATGATGAGGATTTCTTCAAAATTCAAGAGTTTGTACACTTGGGAGTACAAGAACAGTTTAAATATTACCCACTTGAGGAGGTGGTGATACGCTTTCGCGAAAGCGGTACTTATACCATTGACACTAAGCTAGTTTTTGAACCACCAGTATTTGATAAAAAGACGTTGTATCATATTTTTAATAACAACAATGTTATTTTTTATAAGCTGAAAAGGGGAATACACCTTAATCAAGAGGAGTGGAATGATTTATATAATCTAGCTAATACCTATTTAATTTGTTATTTAAATGGTTTTGAAACCGCCATACAGAAGTTGGTAGATTTAAAACCTTATTTGAAAGCGTTAGACGGCGCTGTCTACGGCAGATATAAGGAGGCAATGCGTATTTTAAGAAAAGTACGTTATGAATAAAAAAAGAAAGAAAAGAAGTATGAGAACATTAGTTTTCGGAGATATACATGGAGGTTACAGAGCATTAGTGCAGGTTTTGGAGAGAGCAAATGTCACACAAGATGACCATCTCATTTTTTTAGGAGATTATGTAGACGGCTGGAGTGAGAGTGATGCAGTGATAGATGAGTTAATGCGCCTTAAAAAAGAACACAAAAAAGTCACTTTGATACGTGGCAACCATGACGACCTTGTACAGCAATGGCTAGAAGGAAAAACGATGTCTCCTAAGTGGTTACAGCATGGCGGGCAAAGTACAATAGATTGCTATGAGAAGAGATCTGCTCAAGAAATTAAAGAGCATATAAAATTTTATAAGACTTTTGAGGATTACTATTTAGATGATAAAAATCGCTTTTTCTGTCATGCGGGTTTTCAAAATTTAAACGGTCCAGAGTACGAGTGGCATAGTACCGCATTTTATTGGGATCGTACACTCTGGGAGATGGCTTGTGCCATGAGAGAGGATCTCAAAAAGGAAGACCCATTATATCCTAAACGGTTACAATTATTTGAAGAGATTTATATAGGTCACACACCCACTACGCGTATTAATTCCTTGGTTCCTGTAAATAAAGCAAACATCTGGAATCTTGACACTGGAGCAGCTTTTAAAGGGTCACTTACAGTAATGGATGTGGACACGAAGGAGTTTTGGCAAAGTGATGCACTTCCATCATTATATCCAGATGAAACAGGTCGAAATTAAGAGTTGTTATTGCAAGAAGCAATTAATAAGGAGGTCCGGCGTTTTTAATTTCTCCCGTATCTTTAACACAAAGAATACTTTATGAACTTTAGCGCCCAGCCGCACATTGCGAGATGGTTTATTATCATCGCTTCGCTTATCATTACCACACTCATCTTGTGGAATGTGTCGCTGTTTTTTGATCAGCTCAAGGATGCAGAGCGTTCTAAGGTAGAGATCTATGCCGCTGCCTATAGGGCATTTGCAAATACGAGTGATGTAAACCTAGAAACTAGAAATAGGGACACCCGCATTCTTTCTGACGAGCTTATATCCTTACAGCAATTTATAATAGGAGATAATAGAACGATCCCTATACTTTTATACAGCATAGAAGAAAATCACTATACACCCAGAAATATTAAGAGAGAAGATAAGCTCACTCAAGAAGACTTTAAGCGACTTGCAGAGGAGTATGCACTCATAAACGAGCCTATTGTGATAGGTTATGACGGAGTAGATAGCCAGATTTTGTACTACGGGAACTCATCTGTTATTAATCAGCTTAAGTATTTTCCTATTGCGCTTATTGTGATTGTCATTCTCTTTGTGGCATTGATTTACTTCTATTATTTAACCTCAAAAGCAGGAGCTCAAAATCTGCTTTGGGCAGGTATGGCAAAGGAAACTGCGCACCAGATAGGTACACCACTTTCATCCCTTGTAGGCTGGACAGAAATTCTCAAAACAGAAAATGTAGATCCGGATTATATTGCAGAGATGACAAAGGATATCAATAGGCTAGAGACGATTACAAATCGTTTTAGTAAGATAGGCTCTGTCCCAGATCTAGAAGAAGTAGATATTATAGCAGAGACACAAGAGGCTTATGATTATCTAAGTAAGAGAAGTTCAAAACTCATAAACTTTACTTTAGACGTTCCTCAAGGGGAGTTGCCTGTAATGCTCAATAAAGAGCTTTATGGATGGACTTTTGAGAACCTCATTAAAAATGCGATTGATGCCATGAAAGGTAAGGGAGCATTGACCATTGCTATATCACGTGACACGAGATTTGCCAAAATACTAATTACAGACACAGGTAAAGGAATCCCAAAATCTAAGTTTAATAGTGTCTTTGAACCAGGCTTTACTACAAAAAAGCGTGGTTGGGGTCTTGGTCTTTCCCTCGCGAGGCGTATTGTTGAGGAGTATCATGACGGACGCATTAAAGTATTAGAATCTGAAGTAAATAAAGGAACCACTATGCAAATCTCCCTACGACTAGCCGAATGAATACACGTATAAAAAATATAAAGGAAGAGGTCATAAGTGACCAGTGGGCAACGCTTAAAAAAGTCCATTTTGATTATCAGAATGAAGATGGCTCCTGGGATCAGGTGCGCCGCGAAGTTTATGATCGTGGTGATGGGGCTTGTGCGCTGCTTTATAATGTGGAAAGGCAAACGGTATTGCTCATAAAACAATTTAGACTGCCAGCATATCTTAATAAACACGATGGTTTTCTCACTGAAGTATGCGCAGGCATGATAGAAGATGAGACTCCAGAGCAAACGATCATTAGGGAGATAGAAGAAGAGATGGGATATTGTATTGATAGCCTTACTAAGGTGGGTGACTTTTTTATGACTCCTGGCGCAAGCACAGAGCGCATTCATATGTTTCTTGCATCATACGAGGAGCAACAAAAAGTAAGTAATGGTGGTGGTTTGGCAACAGAACATGAAGATATCACTGTGGTTGAGTACGCTTTCGCGAAAGCGTTAAAAGCATTAAAAAATGGAGAGATAAGAGATGCAAAAACCGTAATCTTGCTGCAAAATTTGGCGCTTTCTGGAATCATGGAAAGATCTAACTAGCCAAATACATCGTACTTCTTTTATGACAACCGAATTAAAGACTATACAAACGACTATTTTACAATGTAACTGCCCAGAATGCTACAGTAATAGTGGACTTGAATTAAGTTTCAAACAAGAGTGGAAAGACACTTTCTGGGTAAAAAAAGCGACAGATGTTGTACGTGAAGAGATATACTGCAAGCACTGTGAGTTCCCTATTTATCCCGTAAAATGGACCGAAGATATTGAGCGTCTCTATGAGTACAACCTAAAACGCGCCGAAAAGGAAATCTTCTTTAAAGTAAAGTCACAAACCTATGTGATAGGGGCAATAGCTGTAGCAGTTATCGCTATTGTGGTTTTTGAGTTGGTTAGTAGTTTGTAAATTTAAAATCCATAAGCTATTTTAAACAGTACCGTACGTTCTTGTATAAATGTACGAGTGTCACTTATGAGAAATTGATTAAAGCTATTTTCGTTTTTAAAACGAGTATCAAATATATTATCTACATCGATAGTAAACGTCCAGGGGCTGTCTTCTTGAGCATATAGCAGAGAGGTATTCCCTAATGAGAACCTATTAATCTGACTAAGTGATTTATTTTCGTAGTATGTAAAGTTATAATCTGCATCAATCACAAAGTCCTTAAAAAATCGATACTCTAGATGTACAGATGGATTGATCTGAGTAAAGTTTGTGCTCGTAGTTGCAGACTCAAATATATTAAAACGCTGGTTCCAATTGAATTCAACGTTTGGTGCATTTTTAAAGCGGGTTTCTAAACCTAAAGAATACGAATAGCTTTGCGATTCAAAATCTTGAAGTACCGTGTTTATCACACGCGAATAATCTGATAAGGATGCGGTGCTTCCTACTTTTAGTTTATAATCTCCTAATAATTTTGTGTATTGAAAATTACCGCGATAGCTATTTTCTGGTAGTGAAGTATAGACAAGTGTATTGATTTGATCTATACCTTCTATCACAGTATTGTTTCTAATGGATTGTAGCCTGTTTGTATAATTAAAACCAGCATTTAAGAAGGTTCCCTTAAATAGACTAAATTTACTATAGGTAATCCTGGCACTATGATATAACTCATTTTCTAGCCGCTCATTACCTGTAAATACTTGATTAAAGGAGCTAAGCCTCAATCTATTTGCAAACTGGCTTGCTTCTCCAAAACGTGAGTTGAGATTGTAGCGCAGCTTCACTTTATGAGAGCTATTAAGTTCCCAGTCTACGCTGAGCTCTGGAAGTACTACAGTTTTTCCAGTTTGACGAAGCTCGGTGTCTAGCTGCTTTATTTTCCAATCATAATAGTGATAGAAGATACCAGGTTTAAATATAAATTTACCTGCTTTTGCTTTGTATTGCATCCCTGCATAGGTGTCAGAAAGGCGATAGTCTAGGTCATTATTAAATCCAGCAGCGGTAAAGTTATTAGTATTATTTTCTAGCTCTTGAGAGTCGCTAGTATCATATTGCTGATCAATGTAGCGTATGCCAGCTTCTGGGTAGATGTGGTGAAAACGGTGTAACACCCAGTAGTGCTTTACATTAAAGTTGAGGTCATGCCCCTTGTTTTTGCGCACTTGGTCAAGCAGGATAGCATCACCAGTGTTTTCTATAGGAATGATACCTGTAAAAATAGGTCTATTAAAATTCCAATCTCCTCGAGTATCAGTATCTACATATTTATGACTTAGATTTATAGATGTAGTATGCTTGGGAGTAAATTGTTTATTGACACTTAATTTTTGCGTAATATCTGAAGAGCTTGGAATGTTTTTTTGATTTAAAAAGGTGCTCTCTGTAGCTGTAAATGAATCCAAAGAAGAGTTTCCCTCACCACTATTAGTTTTTAAGAATACTTCATAGTTCATATCAAGGTTTTCTTCTCCCATGTAGCGTAAAGAAGCTTTAGTAAGACTAAAAAACAAGCTGTTTTCTTGAGTTGTCGTGCGCTGTTCATCTACGGTTTGTCCAGACAGATAGGTGATGCTATTTTCTTGACGCGTTTGTAAGTCACCACCAGAAAGGATGGTGTAACCGCTAAGGTCAAGTTGAGGAGTTAAGGTCTGGTTTATAGATAACGCGCCAAAGTTATTTCTATTAAATGTAAAATCACGTTGTGATAAGAATCTTGCAAACTCATCATTATATAATTTAAAATAGGCACTAGGATCTTCTGCTAGGCGAGAAAAGCCTCCCTCAAAATCTATATAATCTTGAGTGGTAAATGACTTCTTACCTATATTATTAATGTCACCTATGACGTTCACACTCGTTTTTGGACTATAATAAAATAAGGTAGGGTGTAAGAGATAGCGGTCTTCTATACCTCCACCCGCTTCTAGTTCTCCAAAGGCAAATTTCTTCTTACCTTCTTTGAGTTTAATGTTAAGAGCCAGTTGCTCGCTATCACTTAGCCCCTTTAAGAAGGAAACTTCGTTATAATTATCTAGTGCTTCTATCTCATCTATTACGTCTGCCGGGATATTATTAACACCAAGTTTTTCATCACCCGTAAAGAATTCTTTGCCGTCTACAAGAAGTTTAGTTACTTCTTTCCCATTTACAGTAACATTTCCCGCGCGGTCTACATCTAGCCCTGGTAATTTTTTAAGCACGTCACGTAGTTTACGTTCTTCACCCGTTAAGAATTTTTCTGGGCGGTACGTGATGGTGTCTTCCCGTATTTTAATGGGTGTGCGCTCTGTGAGAATGATTTCTTCAAGGCTTTGGGTAGAGGATTCAAGGGTGATGTTTCTCGTGGTATCTTGTGATAGCTTTATAGTGTCTTTATAAGTATTAAATCCCAGATAGCTTATCTCCATTATATACGATATGTTCTCCTTAAGAGTAACTTGATAAAAACCCTCTTGATCTGTAATGGAGAAACGTACTTTATCTTCGTTTTGAATAGTAGGGAAGAAGAGGATGTTTGTATTAGGTAAAGGACTTTGCAAGGTGTCTAGTGTTTTACCATTCAATACAACTGTTTGAGCAAATGAAGAAAGTCCCACTAGTAAAAGTAGGACCGTAACTGAGGAGTTTTTTAAAACTTGATTGAGCAAATTAGATTTTAATTTTATTGATTGTTAATATATCCTAATTAGCTGATTCATTGAAAGCTTCTCTCTTATTGAGCAATATGCTGATAAACTATTTTTTATTATTCAAGCGAGATAAAGGATTATTAGCACTAAAATAGGCGACAAATTCTTTGTGTGATTTTATTTTTTTATTTTTTAGGTTTACCTCTCTTAGTGTGTTTTTATTTTCTTCTATACTAATCGCGGTGAATTTCATTTTCTTATTTTCTAGCTCTAATATAAGTCCAGGCAAAGTAGCATATGCGGTTGGACCACCTTTCAAGGATAATTCGGGACAGAACCAGGCAATTGTGGGTACTGCGAGTCTATATTCTTCATCTAGAGACACTATATTACCTAGTGCTTTATAGCATTTATATCCAAGGATATTTTTAACGTCATCAAGAATCTCCCATTCTATATTACTTGTTGAAACACTTCTCAACATATTATAACTTAATGACTCATAATAGGATGTTTGCCGGCTATAATCTGTGAAGATTTGTTTTCCATTTAAAGCCATCGATAGCGTTAGATTTTTTAGAGTGCCTCCATTAAAATCATTTTCCAATTTTTCTACATAAGAAACGATATTTAAAACACCATTTGTTTTTACTTGAATATCAATGTTTTTTAAGCTGTTGTTTATACGTTTGGTAAGTAAAGTCATATTATTACTATACTCCGAATCAGTAGCTGATTTAAATATTGCAGTTCCTCTATAATTAATAATGGTATGCTGACTTGAAAGATTAAGGCTCCAAACTAAGTTGAAGCCTATGCAAATTAGATTTAATATACGTCTGTATTTCATTTATTCAACATTTGCAGTAAAAGCACTAGTTCCTCCATTTTCATAGGTGCATGTTTCAAAAGTATCAGCATACGCATTTGTAGCGAATTCTTCGCTGAACCCCCAATATAGCGCTGAGTAGTACGACCATTCAGCAAGACCGTCACAGTCTCCGTTATCTGCAGCAGTAAATGAACTCATAGTAATAAAAATTACAGCTAATGGTAAAATCAATTTTTTCATAATATATTGGTTTTTAGATTAATGAGTTTCAAACCTAAAAAAAAAACAAACCAACAAGGAAAAATCTTACAAATAGTTTACGAAGTTAGAAATTTTATTGATTGAAGTACAGCTACTTACACATTTTTGTACTTGTGAAGTCCTTCTCTTATTGAGAAATATGCTGCTTATTATCTTTTGACCTATGACTTATTAGATCTTCCTTCTAAATATAGAAAGGAAGATTTTGCTTATAGTACTATAAGATGAGAAGCAGCAAAGTAAAATCTTAATTACCGTCTATAAACTTACCAGTTAAATCCTTGATTAAATTGTGATACTCATTTGACGTCATAGCCTTAGAATCATCTATCTTATTTATCTCAAGGTTTTTTATATCTTCTAATTTTTCAACAGTTACTATAGCTCCTTTTAATTCAACCTCGGCAATGAGACCAGGTAAACCCATAAATATGTCTGGCCCTCCAGCAATTGGAATTGAAGGTACATACCATGCTATTACTGTGGCTTCCCTGTTTTTAATTGGATCAAAATAGGTTCCAACTGCTTTATAGGCATTAAGGTTTGCTATAGTTTTCTCTTCATTAATTAATTTCCATTTAAAATCAATAAGATCTGTTTTGACAATAAAGTCTTTATCAACCAAGTCTTTAACAAAAGTCATTTTCTTATTTGAATAGTTACTATAGATCTCCTTGTTAAATGAGGTAGTTTTTTTAGCTAAATCAAAATAGATTTGGTCAAGACTTGTACTCTCTCCTATGCTAAAGAAATCATCTGCGCTAAAATAGGAGCTTTTCTCATTTATTGTAAGTGTATAACGTACGCTTTTTGCAGCATCTAAAAGTTTTTGTGACATTTGTTTTGCTTGCGTGCTTAAGTTGTCAATAGAGCCATGAGGTGTCGTCTTAGAGATAAAGTAAGAAACATTATACCCATCTTGAGAAAAGATGGGCATTGTAAACATAACTAAGATAAAAAATATTACATTTTTTTTCATATCTGATGTTGGTTACTGTTGTTGAGCTTCGCAGTAGGCAACTAAGCGATTAAAAGCACCTACATTACTTATGTTAACACCTCCATAATAATATGTGAAAAGACTATGAGCTCCTTCAAAGCAGCTTAGATCTTCTATTGGGAACTGTTCATTTGATACACTCTCATTCAGATTCGTTGTTGTGAAACTACTTAGTGCTAGACAAATTGTTAAGGCAAATAATACTTTATATATTGGTTTTTAGATCAATAAGTTCAAACCTAAAAAAAAAACAAACCAACAAAGAAAAATCTTACAAATGGTTTACGAAGTTAGAAATATTATTGATTGAAGTACAGGTGTGTACGTGTTTTATTTGTCAAGTGTTACTTGTTTTTTATGTTATTATAAGCTAAAGAAGTTATTTTGTTAAATTCATCCTCAGTAACCACTTTTCCATTAGATGGTTTAATTATTGCTTCGGTATTTTTTTTAGAAAACAGGATTTCTTTTAGTGTGGTTGTAGTGCCATTTTTTTCTAATTTCATAATGATTCCAGGCAATCCTCCATAACCGTCGGGTCCAAATGACAATGATATTTCAGGAGAATACCATGCAATAATCTTTATTTGTTGCTCCTTTCCTGAATAAGATATGTTTTCAATAGTTGTGGCCTTATAACAAAGGTAATTGTCAATTTGAAGAGTATCTTTTGACAGTGTCCAATTGATTTTATTTTTTTTTATAATATATTTTTCTCCATCAAATTCTTTAATGTTTAATACAATATCTTGTGCGGTGTCGAAATAAATACTACCTGAAAAATTAGCAAAACCCAAGGTCATAGAATTTATTACCGGATTAGTTTTTATATGGAGGGATTCTTGTTTTGCGTAGCTAGCTTTTTTATTATTAAAATCTAATTGATAATTCCAATTTTGAAGATTCTTCAAAATCTGTTTTCTATATGATTTTTGTTTAAGGCTAAGATTTGATATATCGTTGTTGAGCGATGTTAATTCTTTACTATAGATAGCTTTGCCAGATTGGGCAGTTAAGTATGTTACACAAAAGAATAGAAGTCCTATAAGGCACTTTGATTTCATAGTTGTCAATGTTTAATAAACCAGATACTGTCAGAATTAATAGTAATGTTAGTATCTGGTTTTGAAAAATGTAAAGACTCAAGTATTAGTTTTGAGTTTCATAACAGGCGTCAAATGCAGCTGCGAAAACACGAAAAGAAATTTCAGCAGAGGGTATTGCATGTTGATTTGCCATATTATCAAGGAAATCTTGTTCTGTTTGAGATGCAACAGTAAAACAATCTGCATCAAAAAACTCCTCACTAACAATATTAGCGTTTAGATTAGTAGAAGCTACTATAAGTAGTGCAACAAATTATGAGCTGATAATTTTCTTCATAATATATCGGTTTTTAGATTAATGAGTTTCAAACCTAAAAAAAAAACGAACCAACAAAGAAAAATCTTACAAATAGTTTAGAAAGTTAGAAATATTATTAATTGAATAGCAGGTGTTTATGTTTCTAAAACTCCTCTTTTATAGCCTCTACAAGCTCTTTAAACTCCCCATCGCTAAGCGTCACTTTTTTCTTAAACTGGATATCTTCCATAGTTTGTAGCGGTACAAGGTGTACATGCACGTGAGGAACTTCAAGACCTATTACAGAAACGCCTACGCGTTTACAAGGCACTGCTTTTTCTAGAGCAATTGCAACCTTGCGAGAGAATAGCATGAGGTCAAGATATTCTTGTTCTTCAAGATCAAATACTTTATTTACCTCTTTTTTTGGGATACAAAGCGTATGTCCTTTTGCATTAGGATTTACATCTAGAATGGCGATGTGTTTATCATCTTCGGCAACGATGTGTCCTGGGATTTCTCTATTTATAATCTTTGTGAAAATGCTTGGCATAATTTGAAATTGAAATTGAAATTGAAATTGAAATTGAAACTGAAACTGAACTCGAACAAGCTCCTTATTTACTATTTTTAATTCTGGTGACGATTATTCTTATGAGTTGATCGTTTTCATTCCTGAGCGATGCGAGATTGTTTTCTGATAATATATTTGCTTTAACTTGAATGTTGAGATTGCGGATGCTTTCTCTTAGTTCTTTTAAACAAATTCTGAGTTTATGAACTTTATCGTTAGTAGTTCCCGCCCCTAAGGCTTCTCCATAGTTTAAAGCAGATGAGCAAGATGATCTTATCAATTGTTTTGCGAGATATTCTGCAGCAAATGAAGATGGTTTTTTACTGTAAAGTATAATAACCGCAGCAGCAAAATCTTCCAGTCGCTCACTCAAATCGAAACGTTTGTCGTTCATATTATAATTATTTAGCCAACTTCATTTTTCAAATTCTAGTTCAATTTCAACTTCAATTTCGAGTTCTACTTAGTCCCTTGAGATAGAAACAACGTCAAATTTCATCACGCCACTTGGCACTTGAATCTCAGCTACTTCGCCTACTTCCTTGCCTAGGAGTCCTTTACCTATAGGTAAGTCTACAGAGATCAGTCCCTTTTTAATATCGGCTTCATTTTGAGCTACAAGTTTGTAGGTCATGGTTGCACCATTAATTTGATTTTTAATTTTTACCGTAGAGTGCACAAGTACTTTAGATGTATCTAGTTGTGACTCGTCAATGATACGTGCATTTGAGGCTAGGTTTTCTAGTTTTGCAATACGCATTTCAAGCATACCTTGTGCTTCCTTTGCAGCATCATATTCGGCGTTCTCACTTAAATCTCCTTTGTCACGAGCATCTGCAATATCTTGTGACGCCTTAGGGCGCTCCACATCACGTAGGTGATTGAGTTCGTCCTTGAGCTTCTTTAAGCCCTCTGCTGTATAATAATTTACCTTACTCATAATAGATCCGGTTTAAGTATAATTAGTTTAAAAATGTTGTCATTTTATGCATACACATAAAAAAAGTCCCTCTTCGGGACGTGTCTCACGAATATACAAAATATTTTAAATCCTTTACCGTTTTATGGTACCTTGCGAGCCTAAATTGTTGAAATCACGCTTTCGCGAAAGCGTAAAAAAAATCCTTCTATGCGTCAGATATTGACCTTTGTTATTCTTACTACTATTTGTCTTTCATGTACAAATAGTGATGATGGAAACCAGCGTAATCCTTTCTTACTAGATGTGAGCTTTTCTACACAATTGAGTGCTATACAGGTACTAGATTTAGAAATTCCAAGTAATCCTATCTATGTTCAAAACGGAGGTATACGTGGTCTTTTTGTTATTAATACAGGTAGCAGTATTGTTGCATGGGAAGCATCAGATCCTAACCATGCACCTAACGATTGCTCACTTATGGTTATAGATGGTATCAATGTAAAATGCCAGTGTGATGATGATAATAGTTACAATCTCTTTACTGGGCAGTCTAATAATGAAGTGCTAGAATATACAATGCTTAATTACCGAGTAAATTCTTCTGGTAATAGCATCACCGTATTTAACTAAAAGTAAAAAAAGAAGCCGACTCAAAAGAGGCGGCTTCTCACTTACAATTTGTAGTTCAGTCCCCCAACTGATTACATATTGTTTATTTTTAGCGACTTAAATATAGCGAAAATTAAATAATAAGACCTTTTATCCCTTAAAATTTAAGAGTAGCTCCTACTAAGAAGTTAATTCCCGCCTGCGGATAATAGCCCGCTCCTTCAATGGTAGTAATCTCATTAGGCACTGAGAAATCATCATTATAGGTGAAGAAGTATCCATTTGAGATATATTTCTTATTAAAGATATTATTCACAAGTCCATTGAGGAGAATAGACTTAAATACCGGAACCTCCTTAATCTCGTATTGAATACTCAAATCATTTAAGAAATAAGAATCAAGTTTAGAAAGTTCGCTATCTATATTACCCATATATTGCTCTCCTACAAATTTCGATAAGAAACCTATGCTAAAATCTGCATTAGGCTTATAGGTAAGCATATTACTAGCTACGAGATTAGGCGAGTATGAAATATTTGTATTACCTAGGTTTGTAATCGCACCATCTAGATTAAAAAGAAAATCTCTATTCTTATTTGTGCTTAATGCAATATTAGGTTGTAAAGTAAACTTAGAACTTAGCTTTATAGCAGCATCTATTTCTATACCTGCTCTATAGCTATTACTATTAATTCGGATAGGCGCTCCTACATTATCAAGTTCACCAGTAGGGACTAACTGCCCGTCATAATCCATAAAATAACCATTCACATTTAAGGTGACGGTCTCTGTATTTAATCTCCATCCTAGCTCAAAGTCGTCTAGTTTTTCTGCGCGTGGATTGCCGTCTTCAAAATCTCCACGGTTGGGCTCACGGTTTGCACGGGCATAAGAGGCATATAACTGATTTTCTGCATTAATCTTATAGCTCAAACCTAATTTTGGATTAAAGAACTCATAGTTTTCATCTACCAAAAATTCATCAAGGTCAGAATTGATTCCGTCAGTTTTATAAGTGATAAATCGACCTTGAATGTCTGCATAAAATTGCCATTGATCATTTAATTTAAAGTTCGCTTTCGCGAAAGCAGAAAACTCATTCTTACTTCCCGTTCCAAAATAGTAATTATCTCCTAGCTCAGAATCACCAGCAAATCGTGCCCATATCACTTCGCCAAAATGGTCTCCTCTATAAATGCTACCCAAAGCACCACCTACAAAGTCAACCATGTTGTCCTTGTAATTTGCCGTTGCACTTGCCACATAGAAGTCGTTATCTAGCCAGCGACGTCTTATAATATCTGATGTTTCTATGGTTTCACTACCTATAACTACAGGGGAAATACTGTAAAAAGCAAGATCTTCATCCTCTTTATATTCTTCAAAAAAGCCTCTACCATAGGTGTAGTTTAAACTGAGCTGTGTGCTCCAGTTATTGTCATAACGCTGGTTCCAGTGCAATTGGTAATGATCTTGCTTGTAATCATCTACTTGATTCTCGTGAAAGCGTGTCTCACCATTCTCATCTGTAAACTGTCCTGCTGGGTTAAAGGTTCTATCCTCGGCTAGCGTCTCTGCATCTATCCCAAACCAAGATTGGTATGTGACCTCAGATCCTGCAAAGTTGATAAGCTTGATAAGCGTATTATCATCCTTATAGGCTGCTTGCAAAAAGTAAGATTTAAGATCAGACGATGCACGGTCGATATAACCGTCAGATTTAATTTGTGATAAACGACCAGATATCTCAATATGGTCATTGAGTAATCCAGTACTAAATTTCACATTATGACGTCGCGTCCCAAAAGATCCGAAAGAGTTAGAAATCTCACCATATGCCTCATTAGAAATTGCATCTGTAAGAATATTAAGACTTGCTCCAAAAGCTCCAGGTCCATTCGTAGAAGAACCTACTCCACGCTGTAGTTGTAAACTTTCTACGGATGATGTAAAATCTTGAAGATTTACAAAAAAGGTAGTAAGACTTTCTGAGTCATTATAGGGAATTCCATTTATAGTAACGTTAATCCCTTGGTTACCTGTACCACGTACTCGGAAACCAGTGTAACCTATGCCAGCACCAGCGTCTGAGGTAGTCACTACGCCTGGTAAAAAGTTAAGCTGCGTAGCAATGTCTTGTCCTAAGTTGCGCTCTGCAATTTGTTTTTTTGTAAGGTTGGAATGCGTAATAGGTGAGTCGGCTTTTACTCGTACAGAACGTACTAAAACTTCATCAAGTGACTCTACTTTTGTAGTGTCTACCACTGTTTTCTCTTGTGCACTAGCTGTAATTCCTGCAAGCGCAATCATACTCAATAGGATCTTTTTCATCCGTATATGGTTTAGTTACGAATACAAAGGGCAAATATTCTAATAAGTTAGCATTTATATACCTGTGCCGTGAGCACATATTGAAGAGGGTGCACCGTAGTGCTTCTCAAGAGAAATATGGTAACACTAGAAAAGCTAATTTGTATAGCGTTATCTGGAAAAACAAGTTCCTCATTCCTAAACAGCATTACCTGTTCTAGGTTCAATGGGTATAATCTCAGCTTCGTATAAAAGCACCCCTTTGAGATTTTGCAAAGATATACTAGAGTTTTTAATTAAGATATTATAAAGAAAAAATAAATCCGCTTACTGTACTTTTAAACTGACTAGCATTCTCTAGTTCTTATAAAATTATAAAACAATGCATATTTTAATTTACGGATCCGGTGGCGTGGGAGGATTCTTTGGAGGGAAACTCGCGCTTGCTGGAAATAAAGTAACCATGATTGCTAGAGGAGAACACCTTAAGGCCATACAAGAAAACGGTATTGAGGTAAACAGCATAACAGGAGATTTTAAAGCGACTCCGTATCTAGCAACAGATGATCTTAGTAAGATTGAAACACCAAATTTAGTCATCTTTGGAGTGAAGTCGTATCAGATAGAAGGTGCTGTAAAAGATATATTGCAATATTGTGATGAAAATACATTGTATTTGCCTTTACAAAATGGAGCAAGTAACGTAGAGGTTCTCAATATGGTGGTGCCTAAGTCACAGGTGCTGGCAGGACTTTGCCGTATGATTAGTTTTATTGAAGCGCCAGGAGTGATTTCTAATCCAGATATAGCGCCTGCAATACTCTTTGGAGAGCAGGATAATAGTAAGACAGAGCGCCTAGAAAAAATAGTGTCTGTATTTACAGATGCAGGAATTAATGCTGCTGTGCCAGATAATATTCAAGTAGCCATCTGGCAAAAGTTTCTTTTTATAACAACCATAAGCGCCATAGGCGGACTAACAAGAGTGCCTATAGGCGTGATGAGAGAGCAACCGTATATAAAAGAACTGATGCGCAAGACCGCGCAAGAAGTATTTGACGTGGCAAAAGCAAAAGGAATTGTACTTCCAGAGAAAACCATTGAAAATATGTTTGAAGCCATTAGCAAGCAAGCGCATGAGACCACAGCTTCAACACAACGCGATATCATGGCTGGAAAACCTAGCGAACTAGAAAACTTTAATGGTTATATCATGAGGGAAGGTAAACGACTTGGTGTGCCTACACCAGTAAACGAGATGATTTATGAACTACTATTACCTCAAGAACAACAGGCAAGAAAATAGTCATTTCGACAGCGCGCAGCGACAAGAAATCCCATTACAGTTAGTATACAAAAGTGAGTATTATAATGATAACCAAAGCATGTTGTTAGCTACTTTATAATTCCCCATAATTAATTGTAAATTTGCCCCCTTAAATGAGGAAGAGCACGCTTTCGCGAAAGCGTATAAATAATACATATACAATGAAATACCACTTTAACGAGATAGAAGCCAGATGGCAACAATACTGGGCAGATAAAGGCACTTTTCACGCGTCAAATAACAGTGATAAACCTAAATATTATGTGCTTGATATGTTTCCTTATCCTTCTGGGGCAGGGCTTCACGTGGGTCATCCGCTTGGGTATATTGCAAGTGATGTGTACTCGCGTTACAAGCGTTTAAAGGGGTTTAATGTATTGCATCCACAGGGATACGATTCTTTTGGATTACCTGCAGAGCAGTATGCAATCCAGACCGGGCAGCATCCTGCAGTGACTACAAAGGTGAATATTGAGGGCGGTGTAGATAATCAAGGAAATGTGATTGCTGGGTATAGAAAACAGCTGGATAAAATTGGCTTTTCTTTTGATTGGAGTCGTGAGGTGCGTACCTCAAATCCAGAGTACTACAAATGGACGCAGTGGATTTTTACAGAGCTTTTTAACTCTTGGTATAATAAGGATACAGATAAAGCAGAAGCGATAGAAACGTTGGTTTCCGCTTTCGCGAAAACTGGAAATGCAGAGGTAAACGCTGTTTGTGATGATAATATCACACCATTCACTGCAGAGCAGTGGAATGCATTTACAGAAAAAGAACAACAAGATATATTTTTACAATATCGCCTTACCTATCTCGCCGAAACGGAAGTAAACTGGTGTCCAGCACTTGGAACCGTACTTGCAAATGATGAGATCGTAAACGGGGTTTCTGAGCGTGGTGGTCACACAGTAATACGCAAGAAAATGACACAATGGTCTATGCGTATTTCTGCTTATGCAGAGCGTTTAATCCAAGGACTTGAAGGAATAGACTGGAGCGAATCAATAAAAGAAACACAGCGCAACTGGATAGGAAAATCTGTAGGAGCGATGGTTACATTCCCTCTTAAAGATCATGCCGAAAGTGTAGAAGTATTTACAACTCGCCCTGATACTATTTTTGGAGTGTCATTCATGACACTAGCGCCAGAACATGAGTTAGTAGCTCAAATCACTACTCCAGAGCAAAAAGAAGCTGTAGAAGCATACATTGAAAAAACTGCAAAGCGTTCTGAGCGTGAGCGTATGGCAGATGTAAAAACCATCTCTGGTGTATTTACTGGAGCTTATGCAGAGCATCCTTTTACAAAGGAGCCTATTCCAGTATGGATAGGTGATTATGTACTTGCTGGTTATGGTACAGGAGCCGTGATGGCAGTTCCTTGTGGTGATCAACGTGATTATGACTTTGCAAAGAAATTTGATATTGCAATTCCTAATGTTTTTGAAGGTGTAGATATCTCAGAAGAAGCTTTTTCAGATAAGGCAACTACGGTTATCACAAACTCAGATTTCTTAAACGGATTAAAATATAAGAAAGCCGTAAAACTTGCGATTTATGAGTTAGAAAAAATAGGCGCAGGAGCAGGTAAAACAAACTATAGATTGCGTGATGCGGTCTTTAGCCGCCAGCGATACTGGGGAGAGCCATTTCCAGTGTATTATGAGAACGGAATCCCAAAGATGATTGACGTTGCTCATTTACCTATTAAACTTCCCGAAGTAGAGAAATACCTGCCTACAGAAGAAGGCGAGCCACCACTAGGCCGTGCAGATGTATGGGCATGGGATACTAAGAATAATAAAGTTGTTTCAAACGACCATGTCCGTTCGAGCGCAGTCGAGAACTCCGAGGATAATGGGATTTACCCGCTAGAACTCAATACCATGCCAGGCTGGGCAGGAAGTAGTTGGTATTTCTTTAGATATATGGAGAAAGCACAGCGCGATGAAGTCTTTGCTTCAAAGGAAGCAATGGATTACTGGGGTAATGTAGATTTATACATAGGAGGATCTGAGCACGGAACGGGGCACTTGTTGTACTCACGTTTCTGGGTGAAATTCTTAAAAGATAGAGGGCACGTAGGTGTAGATGAACCTTTCCAAAAGATGATTAACCAAGGGATGATTTTGGGGACGAGTGCTTTTGTGTATAGAGAGGAAGGAACGAGTAAATTTCTTTCTGCTGGGTTGTTAGAAGGAAAATCTTATCAAGCAATCCACGTAGACGTTTCCTTAGTCAACGCATCTGATGAACTAGATGTAGAAGCTTTCAAGAACTGGCGTGAAGAATTTAAAAATGCTGAGTTTATCTTAGAAGATGGTGTTTATAAAGTAGGCCGCGAGGTTGAAAAAATGTCTAAGTCTAAGTATAACGTCGTAAATCCAGATCAAATCTGTGAGCAATACGGAGCAGATACGCTTCGTATGTATGAGATGTTCTTAGGGCCACTGGAGCAAGCAAAACCTTGGAACACGGCAGGAATTACAGGAGTACATAACTTCTTAAAGAAATTCTGGAAGCTTTACCACAATGGAGCAGACGAAGCTTTTAATGTAACAGATGAGGCGCCAAGTAAAGACAGCCTCAAAACTCTACATAAAACAATAAAAAAGGTAGAAGAGGATATTGAGAACTTTAGTTTTAATACTTCAGTATCTACATTTATGATTGCTGTAAATGAGTTAGGAGCACAAAAGTGTACTTCTCGTGAAGTGCTGGAGTCTCTTGTAATACTCATCGCTCCTTATGCTCCGCATATCGCAGAGGAGCTTTGGAGCAAGCTTGGACACTCAGAAAGTATCTCTGAGGCTGCTTTCCCAATATTTGATGCAAGTCATCTTGTAGAAAGTGCAAAGAACTATCCTATCTCTTTTAATGGGAAGATGAAGTTTACGCTAGAATTACCACTAGATCTATCTAAAGATGAGATAGAAAAAGTAGTCATGGCAAATGAGAAAACACAAATGTATCTAGATGGTCGTACGCCTAAAAAGGTAATTATCGTGCCTGGTAAGATTGTAAATATAGTAGGGTAACACCTAGCTGTAATATAAAGCTTGCTTGTGTTCTAATAGCTCACGAGCAGGCTTTTGTTTTGTAATTACATTAATAATACGTTGTTGCTATGGCAGGAATTGATAACATAGAAATTATAGGTCTGGTTGCAGCTACACTAACTACGGCGGCTTTCTTGCCTCAGGTGTATCAAACTTGGAAAACTAAGGATGTCTCAGGCCTGAGTCTTCCTATGTTTACTATGTTTTTTGTAGGGATTGTATTCTGGCTCGTTTATGGAGTTCTTAAAGAAAGTCTCGCCATTATATTAGCAAATGCAATTACTGTAGTCTCTTCTTTCTTATTACTCTATTTTAAAATAAAATACGGTAAAAAATAACATTTCCAGATTGCTAGAAATCCATAGGTATTTTTAATAATATCATTGTGATAGCCCTTGATTTTTAGGATTTTATAATCTGCATTTTTTCGTGTTGCTGTTACCTTGACGCCAAAATTCAAGCAATGGTAATAGGTGTTCCTACAGAGATTAAAAACAATGAAAACAGGGTGGGTATCACCACCGGCGGAGTCTATGAACTCGTAAAGAGAGGTCATAGTGTACATATTCAAAAAGCAGCAGGCTTTAATAGTGGTTTTACAGATCAACATTATATAGATGCGGGTGCAACAATCCTTGATACGATTGAGGAGGTCTACGCCAGCGCAGAGATGATTGTGAAAGTAAAAGAACCCATAGAGCCAGAATACAAGCTCATTAAGAAAGATCAAATTGTATTTACCTATTTTCACTTTGCCTCTAGTGAGCCGCTCACCAGAGCGATGATTGCCAGCGAGTCTATATGTATAGCCTATGAAACGGTTGAAGAGGAAGACCGTTCGCTCCCGTTACTTACGCCTATGAGCGAAGTGGCAGGTCGTATGTCTATACAGCAAGGAGCACGATATCTAGAGAAGCCCGTAAAAGGGCGAGGCGTACTTCTAGGTGGAGTTCCTGGAGTGAGTCCTGGTAAGGTGTTAGTCTTAGGAGCAGGAGTAGTAGGAATTCAAGCGGCAAAAATGGCTGCGGGATTAGGTGCCCATGTAACCATCCTAGATATTAGCATGAAGCGACTACGTCATGTAAATGACATCATGCCGCCACACGTGGTGACAGAATTTTCAAATGAATTTAATATTCGTAAGCATATAAAAACGCACGACCTTATTATAGGTGGTGTTCTTATTCCTGGGGCAAAAGCGCCAAAACTTATTACTCGAGACATGCTCAAGGAGATGCGTCCAGGTACCGTAATTGTAGATGTTGCTGTAGATCAAGGTGGCTGTGTAGAAACCTCAAAACCTACTACGCACGAAGGTCCAGTCTTTATTATAGACGATGTGGTGCATTATTGCGTGGCAAATATGCCTGGTGCAGTGCCTTATACTTCCACCGTAGCGCTTACTAATGTGACCTTGCCTTATGTATTGAAAATTGCAGACCAAGGTTGGAAATCTGCGTGCCTTAAAGATGCTACTCTTAAAAAAGGAGTCAATATCGTAGGAGGTGATGTTGTGTATCAAGAGATTTCGGAGGTTTTTGATGTGCCATATGTTCCGCTAGCAATATAGGTTGTGGGTTACGCTTTCGCGAAAGCGTACTTTTAAAAAACAACATATGTATTCCATAATCTTATGTAGTTGTTATTACACCGAGTATTTGAGGCTCTTGATGATAAAAAGATGAATTGTAATCTTGGCTTAATTTGTGCATAATACTTTTGTAACTTTAGAAACCTAAAAACAACTTTAAAATAAACGACTATGTTAGGAGGATATATGGGCTACTATATTATTGTAGGAGCTATCGGGCTTGTGAGTATGCTAGTAAGCAACAAGCTCAAAAGTAAATTTAAATTTTATTCAGAAGTGCAGCTGCGCAACGGGATGTCTGGAGCAGAGATTGCCGAAAAAATGCTAGCCGATAATGGAATTACAGATGTAAAAGTAATTTCTGTAGCTGGACAGCTTACAGATCATTATAACCCTAGAGATAAGACGGTAAATCTTAGTGATGTGGTTTACGGGCAACGCAATGCTTCGGCAGCAGCGGTTGCTGCGCATGAGGTAGGTCATGCTATACAGCACGCTACAGCTTACAGTTGGTTGCAAATGCGATCCAAGCTTGTACCCGTGGTAAACATTGCTTCAAAAATGAGTATGTGGGTTATTATGGGTGGTGTCGCGCTCATGGCGTCTACTTCAATAGGAGGTACTGTGGCTATTATTGGTCTTGCACTATATGCTATGGGGACTATATTTAGTCTTATCACGCTGCCAGTAGAGTATGATGCAAGTAACCGAGCATTAGCTTGGCTCAAAGCAGAAAACATGGTAACACCACAAGAGTATGATGGAGCAGAGGATGCTTTGAAGTGGGCTGCAAGAACGTACCTTGTTGCTGCAATAGGTTCGCTAGCTACATTAGCATACTTTGCGTTACAAGTTTTTGGTAATAGACGATAATAAGTGTTATCCTGTCAATGAACGTATGATAAACTGTCACAATGACGCTATAATCAAAGCTGATATAAGCGTTGTAAGGTTTGGATTAATTATTGACTAAGTTTGCATAACAGAAATTAATAAGAATACATTAAACACATATAGTTATGGCATTAGAAATCACAGATGCGACATTTGAAGAGCAAGTATTAAACAGCGATAAGCCTGTATTAGTAGACTTTTGGGCTGCTTGGTGTGGACCTTGCCGTATGGTAGGACCAGTTATCGAGGAGATCGCAGGAGAATACGAAGGTAAAGCCATAGTAGGTAAAGTAGACGTAGATGCAAACCAAGAATTTGCAGCAAAATACGGAGTGCGTAACATTCCTACAGTTCTTATGTTTAAGAACGGTGAGGTAGTAGGACGTCAAGTAGGCGTTGCTCCTAAGGCAACTTACACAGAAGCTATCGACGGACTTTTATAAGCCCAAGCTTTTTATAAGATTATCAGAAAGGTTTGGCACTGTGCCAAGCCTTTTTGTATTTTTAGTGCGCTGTTATACGAGTACGCTTTCGCGAAAGCAAAACAATACAACACTTAGCAGTTTTGATTACTAAAAGAAAATAATGATGAGGTTTCTGTCTAGGCAGGAACGATAAATAGCCGTAATCGCGGCATATGTTTATGGAAAAGAAAATGAAAGTACAAGACGCAATTGACAGTCAGTTGCTTGATGATAGAAAGATATTCCTCTGGGGAATGGTAGATGACAAAAGTGCAAAGCACGTGATAGATCGTCTTTTATACCTAGATGCACAAGGTCATGGTGAGATCCAATTGTTCATTAATAGCCCTGGTGGTTATGTAACATCTGGTTTTGCAATGTATGACACTATTAAAATGATTAAAAGTCCAGTTTCTACTATCTGTACAGGTCTAGCGGCAAGTATGGGTTCACTGCTTTTATCTGTAGGAGAGAAAGGGCGTCGTTTTATACAGCCACATGCACGTGTAATGATACACCAGCCATCTGGTGGAGCACGTGGTCAAGCTTCTGATATTGAGATTACAGCACAAGAAATTGTAAAAACAAAAGAATTGAGCGCACAAATCCTTGCTGATAACTGTGGTCAAACTTTTGAAAAAATAATGAAAGATTTCCAGCGTGATCACTGGATGGGTGCAGAGGAGTCTGTAGCCTACGGGATTGCAGATGGGGTTTATGAAGGATAGTCTCCTTTATAATTTTATGAGTAACACAAAGTGCGGAATTTATTCCGCACTTTGTGTTTAATGTATCAAAACATATATCTTACCTACTTAAATTGTACCCATAATGGATATCAAATCAGAACTTAACAAAACTTCGGGCTTCGGTAACTTAGAGTTGCTGGCGCGTCAGGTAGTGGAAGGTTTTATTTCTGGGATGCATAAAAGTCCGTTTCATGGATTTTCGGCAGAGTTTGCAGAGCATAAAATCTATAACCCTGGAGAGAGTACAAAGCATATAGACTGGAAACTCTATGCAAAAACAGATAGACTGTATACAAAGCGCTATGAGGAAGAAACTAATCTACGCTGCCACCTTATATTAGATAATAGTAGTTCTATGCATTATCCCGCTGTAAAGGAGCACAGCGTGACAGATCTTAATAAGATAAGCTTCTCTGCACTTGCAAGTGCCGCTATTATGAATCTCATGAAAAAGCAGCGTGATGCTGTGGGAATGAGTATTTATAGTGACGATTATGAATTTTACACGGGAGAGAAGGGAAGTGATAGACATCACCATATGTTATTAGATCAATTAAATGGTGTGCTAGATCCTGCTATTGCAAAAGCAGAAAAGAAAACAGCGACCTATAAGCACCTCCATCTTATTGCCGAAAAGCTAAAACGTAGATCCTTGGTATTTTTATTTTCAGACATGTTACAAGATGATGTAGAGCAAGAACAATTATTTGAAGCGTTGCAACATCTTAAATACAATAAACACGAGGTGATTCTTTTTCATACGTATAGTCAAGAGAAGGAATATGACTTTAAATTTGATAATAGCCCGCGTAAATTTGTAGATGTAGAGAGTGGATCATCAATTAATTTATATGCAGATAATATCAGAGATATTTACACCAGCGCGGTAGAGACGTACTTTAAAAACTTGCAACTACGTTGTGCTCAGTATCGTATCAAGTATATTCCAGCGGTGATTGAGAAAGGTTTTGCACCTATACTCACCACCTTTTTAGTGGAGCGTCAAAAATTTATTTAAAAATTTTAATTTTTTGTTTGTGTAATCAAAAAACGAGTGTATATTTGCACCCGCAACGAAGCAAAAGCAATGTTGCTTCTCTAATTAAAAAGTTAGAGATTGAAAAACTGAAAAATTTAAGACATACTCAAAGTCTCAAAAAGTGGAGTAACGGTCTGGTAGTTCAGCTGGTTAGAATATCTGCCTGTCACGCAGGGGGTCGCGGGTTCGAGTCCCGTCCAGACCGCAACAAAAAGCTCACAGTCCGTGGGCTTTTTTTGGTTTATAGAAGTAATTGATTACTTTTAACGATGTTGTGTTGGCCACATCACATGTGGTAGGATTTGTAGTTGAATCCGATGAAGAGCTTTTCCTGTAGGAAAGGCTTTTTTTGTTTCAGAGCAATCTTAGATGCTTGGAATAGCAACAAAACTTCCTTTATAGTTTCCCGATTTTCACGACAACTCTTGATATAATCTTTAAATCTTTGTATAGTCATTGTGCTAGCAAATACAAGAGCTCTTGATCATCTTTTTTAATATTTCTAGTAATGATGCTTTCGGCAGGGCTGATGATGCCGTAAAACGCTTTAATTGGCTCAAGAGGTTGCAAGCGTTAGGTCTTATGGTGGTGGTTATGTAAGAATTTATATAGTGAGCATTTATTAACACTTGTCACTTAGCACATTTAAAATAAGGCACAAAAAAAAGCCATACGGACTGTATGGCTTTTACTTACTAGCTCCTCAACTAAGACTCGAACTTAGGACCCTCTGATTAACAGTCAGATGCTCTAACCAACTGAGCTATTGAGGAGTGTTACTTTTTGTAAGCGGATGCAAATATAAAACTTTTTTACACTCGTCCAAAAAAATCAAGCATTTTTTTGACTTTTTTTTGACTTTTTTTTCATCATGCCTACCTGTAAGTAATGCGTTTCTTGAGCTTAAATAATCATCGTGATTCTTATGTGTTCAGAATCAGGTATTTTCAAAAAGAAGAGTAATTAAAAAGAGAAAACCCCAAGAAAAATATTTCTTAGGGTTTTTTCAGCTTTTTTTTGAAATTGTACTCAAAAGTAGTTTTCACTAATCCAAAAAAGCGGGGGAACATTGTTTTTAGTAGGATTAATTCTTTGTTATATAACCACCCAATTATAAAAACTCCTACCCTCCATTTGAAAAAAAAAGAAAAATAACTCAAGAATTCAATCATTGAGCATTGATTATCTTTGAGATAATCGCCTCTTAAACTTAAAACCTATGAAGAACCATCAGATATTATTTCTAATTGTAATTAGTTTAATGATTGCTTGCGCGAAAACAGGAGCACTCCATGCGCAATCTTCTACACAACAATTATCAAAAGAAGAGCTACAAATTGTAAACCTCGTAGAAAAACACACAGAGGAAAGTATTGAGTTTCTTAAAAACGTGGTAAATATTAATAGTGGAACACTCAACACAAAAGGGGTGAAAGAAGTGGGCGATGTATTCTCTACTTCTTTTAAAGAGATAGGTTTTACTACAAATTGGATTGATATGCCTGCCGAGATGAATAGAGCAGGGCATCTATTTGCTACGACAGAAGGAACAAGAGGCAAGCGATTGCTGCTTATAGGACATCTAGATACCGTTTTTGAGAACGATAGCGAGTTTCAGCAATTTGAAATGGTCAATGATTCTATTGCAAAAGGTCCTGGCGCAAATGATATGAAAGGTGGTAATGTTGTTGTGTTATATGCACTTAAGGCACTTAGAGAAGCAGGATTACTTGACGATGCACAAATCACCGTAGCCTTCACAGGTGATGAAGAAAGTACCGGAAAACCACTCACAATAAGCAGGAAAGATTTGATAGATGCTGCAAAGAATTCAGATATCGCTTTAGGTTTTGAAACGTCCACAGGTTTTGATAATGCTACGGTGGCAAGGCGAGGATCTTCTAACTGGAAAGTTACAGTTACTGGAAAGAGAGCACACTCAAGCGGAATTTTTCGCGAAAGCGTAGGAGCAGGAGCAAATTTTGAACTTGCACGTATTCTCAACGGTTTCTATAATGAAGTAAGAGGCCCAGAATTACTGTCTTTTAATCCAGGCATGATGCTGGGAGGTACCACAATGGAGCTCAACCCAGAAGAAAGCAAAGGAAGTATTTTTGGAAAAGGAAATGTAGTTGCACAAACAGCATATGTTCAAGGAGGTCTTCGCTTTATCTCTGAAGAGCAGAAGGAAGAAGCACGTGCAAAAATGCGTGAGATTGTAGCAAATAATTTACCGCATACAAGTGCCGTTGTCGAGTTTGAAGATAGTTATCCAGCAATGCAACCTACTCCTCAAAATTATGAAGTGCTTGAAATTTTGAGCCAAGTGAGTCAAGATATGGGAGGTCCTGCTGTTGCGGCCTATGATCCTGGAAAGCGCGGTGCAGCAGATACTTCGTTTGTGTCAGCTTATGTGGCTTGCCTAGATGGTCTGGGAACCATGGGAACGGGAGCGCATACTCCTAGTGAGACTGTAAATATTAAAACTATAGAAATGCTCACAAAGCGTACGGCAATTCTTATTTACAGATTGATTAATATGGAAAGATAATGAGGTACGCTTTCGCGAAAGCGCACTAATCCCACCACAACTTAAAAAGCCACATTGCTCTATGTTTATGAGTAATGTGGCTTTCTTACGATTTGTTATTCCAGTATTAAGAAGCGAGCAAATGCTCATAAAATTTTTTGAGCTTGGCTACCTTAGGATCTATGACTACGCGACAATATCCTTGCTGTCTATTTTCATTATAGTAATCTTGGTGTTCTTGTGTAGCCTCATAAAATAGAGGTAATTCTGAAACCTCAGTAACTATAGGATCCTCATAATACTCTTGTACCACCTTAATCACTTGTTCTGCTTGTGCTTTTTGCTCATCATTGTGATAAAAAATTACAGATCTATATTGTGTCCCACGATCTGCTCCCTGTCTATTTAGGGTTGTAGGGTCGTGTGTAGTAAGAAATACGGTGAGTATCTCTGTATACGTGATTACTTCAGGGTCAAAATCAAATTGTATTACCTCTGCATGCCCTGTAAGTCCAGAGCAAATCTCCCTATAGGTAGGGTGTCCAGGGACTTGCCCTCCTGCATATCCAGAAACCACATTAGAAACACCTTTTAAGCGTTGTATAACAGCTTCTACACACCAGAAACATCCTCCACCTATGGTTGCTTGTTGTAAATTATTCTTCATTTTCTTCTTCTTTAGGTGTATCTAGTCGGTTCCAGATTTTATCGGCCTTTAGTTCAAAGGTGCCTGCAAAATCCCAATTACATTCTTCTGGAGAGATTAAAGACAAAAAAGGCTCTCCATTTTTATAACGATATAGGTGATAAACTGCACCTACGATGGGTTCAAAAGAGAACTTTGCAGCATAGATGAGATTGTTATATTCAAACTTTTTCATCATCACCTCATACTGCGCCTTTAACTCCTCATATTCAGTCTTAAATTGGTGGTTAACCTTACTGATATTTGAGTTTTTCCATGTAGTTACATCATCAGTCACAATAGCTGGTGCTCCTAAGTTTGTAGCATAGGGCGTAAGTGAAGCGTCATACTTACCCTTCTCTTCATTATAAACAACCTGGTCTGGTTTTTTCTTTGTCATAGTGGTGATCTCTTACTTCAAAGTAAATACAATAGTATTACCTTCTTTTTGAAATTTTGTTATGTGTAATCTGTTTTTGACGACTGCATTTAAAGCGTGCATCATCCATGCCATAAGCACGTTTTGCTGCATGCTTAGTCTTACGTCCTTGCACTCGCTTACGCCACATACGGAAACTACTTTCTTTCATCTCACGACGCATTAATTCAATAACAAGTTGCTCCTTGATTCCGAACTGCATTTCTATAGCGTCAAAGGTAGTTCTATCCTCCCAAGCCATTTCTATAATACGGTCTAGTTCGCGTTCTGTAAATTCTGGTATTTCTTGCTTTTTCATAGTCTTTTAATCAAAATTATTTCTGTTTGCGAGCGTGTGTCGTCTTAAGATACGATACGCATCTCGCTTTACCATATTATCATCCTTAAGCTTCCACAACACGTCTCCTGCATATTTTGCCGTTTTCTTAATGTCAATTATAGGCGCAGGATAATCTTCACCTATCACTGTATTGCAAAATTGTTGTTCAAGAACACTCATCGTCCACGGTTCATGGATGTATGCGATAGGCACACTTGCCAATTCTGGAATCCATTTCTTTATAAACTCACCATCTTCATCATGCTCGTAACTATTTTTAACTGGATTGTATATGCGTAGCATATTTATCCCTGTCTTACCCGCTTGCATTTGTATTTGAGGGTAGTGAATACCTGGTTCAAAATCTAGAAACTGCTGGGCTAGGTGATACGTGGCATCTTGCCAAGGTTGCCATAAGTTATGTGTAAAAAAAGATAGCGTCATAGCACGCATCCTAAAATTGAGGTAGCCAGTCTCACACAGACATCGCATACAAGCATCAACAAGTGGATAACCTGTTTTTCCTTCTTTCCAAGCCTTTTGATAGGTGAGATTTACTCTTTTGGAAAGCTTGTGATATCCTTTATTTACACTCACAAATTCCATTGAATCCTCCATTTCAAACTTCTGAATGAAATGTGCTTGCCATCGCAATCGTGAAGTAAACCCATCGATGGCGCGTTTATTTTTAGAGCTTTCGCGAAAATGTTTTGCTTCTTGATACACTTGGCGTATACTCACATTTCCCCAAGCGATGTATGGTGACAATCTAGAACAGCTCTTTCTAGCTAGGCTAGGTTTTGAAATATGTTTTGCATAATTGAGGTATCGATTATCATGCAAAAATGACGCCAAGTAGCGCATCGCCATCGTCGTCCCTCCCTTTTGAAAAGCGCTAGATGCAGGTGTTTGTAAAGAGACTTTTTTAAAATTATCTTCTAGAGCATTAATATATTGTATTGATAGTAATTGATTTTTTTTGGGCTGAAAAGGAATCTGCGGTTGTTTCATAAACCACTCCCAGTCTTCGCTCCATCCTACACGATTTTTAAGTTTGCGTTGTACTCCGTTATTTGCAAATTCTACCCAGCCAAATTTATTTTCTGGTGAGGCTATTTTTAGATTATTTGCATATGCCTCTAGTGCAAGATCTCTATCATAGGTAACACGCAGTCCAGTTTCTTGATGTGAGAAAACGGTGTGAATTTTATAATGTTTTATAAGCTCTTTAAAAGCAGAGACCACTTCATCATGGACAATCAAAATCTTAGAATTAAATGGTTTTAATTCTTTCTGAAGATCAAGTAATGATTCTTTGATAAAGTTAAAGTGACGGTCACTATAATGAGGATCTGCTTCTAATGAAGGTTCTAAAATGTAAAGTAAAAGCAGCGGCTTACCCTCTTGCAAAGCATTGTACAAGGGTAGGTGGTCATGCAAACGCAAGTCCCTTTTAAACCATACTATGTTTACCTCTTTCTTAATAATTTGCTGGATTTTTAATGATGTCTTCTGCGCGCTCTTGATGCGCCTGTAATGTTTTCTTGTCCATTTTATTCAAAAGGCTTAGCATCATACTCATGCGATTGTTTCCTTTAAAATATTCTTGTTTTTCATTCAAGAAATTCCAATACAAGGAGTTAAAAGGACATGCATCTTCGCCTGTTTTTTTACTCACTTTATAATGACATCCTTTACAGTAATTAGACATCTTGTTGATGTAACTTCCGCTTGAAACATAGGGTTTTGTCGCAATTTTACCACCATCTGCCCATTGAGACATTCCGCGAGTGTTTGTGATTTCAACCCATTCTATAGCATCTATATAAATCCCGAGATACCATTCATCTACTTGTGCTGGATCACACATAGTAAGAAGCGCGTAGTTGCCAGTAATCATTAATCGCTGTATGTGGTGTGCATAAGCGTTATCTAGACTATTGTTGATACTGCACTTAAGGCAGTTCATCTTAGTCTTTCCAGTCCAGTAAAAATCTGGCAGCGCATTATGATTTTCAAGATGGTTAGTCGATGCAAATGCTGGCATCTCTTTCCAATACATGCCTCGCATGTACTCTCTCCATCCCAAAATTTGCCTTACAAAACCTTCTACCTGACTAATATTTATTTCTTCTTGATGCGCTCTCCAGAAGTTAATAACCGTTTCAATTACTTCTTGAGGATCTAGAATCTTACTATTCATAGCAAAGCTTAATCTGCTATGATATAAGTAGGCTTGATCTGGATCCATGGCATCTTGATAATCGCCAAAATGAACTAACAAGTGTTCACAGAAATAGTCAAGCACTTCAAGTGATTCAGTGCGTGTAGTAGGCCAAGCAAAATTCTTTTCATCTATGCGTCCTATTGTTTTAACTCCAGCACTTTCAATGAGCTTTACAAGAGACGAGACGTTGGTGTCAAATGTCTTTTCAATCGGGATTAAAGTGTCTCCTTTCCACTTGTTGCGGTTACTGTGGTCAAAGTTCCATTTACCACCCTCTGGGTCTTTATCGTTTATCATCATGACGTCATATTTCTTGCGCATCATGCGGTAAAAATATTCCATCGTAAAGAGCTTTTTACCTTCAAAAAACGAACTAAGATCGGTACGAGAAGTCATAAAATGCTCTGTATCGTATGACTTTACTTCGATGGTTACGCTTTCGCGAAAGCGTGATAACATTTCGTCCAGGCGGTATTCATCTGGAAGTTGATATTCAAATAGTGATATATTTTTTTCCTTGATAAGTTGCTCAAGGTTGTCAATGAGACTTTGGGTATTTTCAGGCGCATCTAAGCTGTAATAAATCACTTTGTGCCCTTGAGATGTAAGCCAATCAGAAAACTCGCGCATTGCTTTAAAAAAGGCGACAACTTTTTGAATATGATGGGTTGCATAATTTGTTTCTTGGCGCATTTCTGCCATGAAATAAATGACATCGTCAGATTGCTCTTGATACCAAGAGTGCTTGTGGTTGAGCTGATCGCCCAGAATAAGTCGTAAAGTGCTCATTTAGAATAATTCATTTTGCGTCCATAGCCTTACAAACTTGCCATTGCCATCATACATTTCCTGCTGCCTTTTAATGTTGAATTTTCTATCTCTAGGATCATTTCCTACTCCTGCGTTGTACATCCAGTTTGCCCAGTTGCTATGCACGTCATAATCTATGAGGATACTTTCAAAGTAAGCAGCGCCTACGCGCCAGTCTTGTTGTTGCTCTTTTGCCCAGAAGCTCGCAACATTCTGACGACCGCGGTTAGACATCCAGCCTGTTTCTTTGAGCTCTATCATATTGGCGTTTACAAAGTTGTATCTTGTATTGCCATGAATCCACTCGCGCTGAGCTTTGTCATTACGTTTCCAGTCGTATTCTTTATGTAGAATGCCGCCTATTTTAAACAGGTCGTTGCCATGTTTAAGAGAGACGTATTTAAAATAATCTCTCCATATCAATTCAAAAATGAGCCAATAGGTATCTTGATTTGAAATAATTTCCTTTTCAAACTTTTTTACCTCCCAATAAATTTGGCGTGCAGATATAGATCCATTTGCCAGCCATGCAGATAACTTTGAACTGTAATCTTCGCCTACGAGTCCGTTGCGTGTTTTCTTATAGTACTGGAGTTTTTTTGTATTCCAGAAGTAATTATTGAGTCGGCTCCAAGCTTCATCTTCTCCGCCGTTCCAAGGGAATGCAGAGCGATGGTCTTTAGTGAAAGTGTCTAAGCCTAGCTCTTGCAAGTCAGGTATGCTGCTTTCTTCATTGAGTAGATTTTTTGAAGGAAGCGCTTCGATTTTTTCTTGTAAAGGCTGGACATTGCTTTCTTTCTCGCACTTTTTACGGAATTGAGTGAATACTTGAGGAATGTCTCCGAAAGTATCGAAAGGAATATCTTCGGGATGAAAGAGAAACTGATCATAATAGGTGTGATGCTTTACGTTACTTAACTTTTTTTCAACAGCAAGGGTAACTTCATTTTCTTCACGCGTCCACTCTTTTTGAGAGTAAATTTCTGAGATGTTATGTTGGTCTATGAGTGCTGGAATAGTCTTTTCTGGATGCTCGTGAGTTACAATCAAAGTGATGTTAAGATTGTTGAGATTCCTTTTAAGATTCTGGACAGTCTCAATTAAGAATTGAGCGCGATATTTCTCCGTCTTTTTAAACCCAAAATCACCTAATTGAAATTGTCTAGGATCAAAACAGTATAATCCAATAACTTGCTTACCTGAGGAAATTGCATGAGTCAGGGAGGTATTATCTTGTGTTCGTAGATTATTTCTAAACCATACCAGTGCGGTATCCATATTTCTATTTTGAAATAAAGATACTTATTGTTTATCTTTTAATAAATAAGATTAAACAAAATTTAACCTATGATTGTATTATTTAACTTGGTGAGCTGGTTTGAGAAGGTCGTTTACTGTTTTTACTGGATTAAAAGTAAGTAGTGGAACTTCTATAAATATGGTGTTCCAGTGTGCCATTGCACCATTCCAAAGTCCGGGATGTTCAAGTGCTTTTATTTTCTTTCCTTGGTAGCTTTTTGAAGCGATAAATCCTGCTTTGTAATCCACATAATTGAGAAGATTGTATTTCTCTCCTTTGTAATTTTTTACACCACAAATAATGTCAACTGGATTAAAATGAGTGGCGTTTTTAAGAATTTCTTGCTGCTCCTTGTCATCAGGGTTGATTTGTACACTTTCTATAATTTGTAAGCTCTCAGTACCATCTTCATCAAGCACCCAGAAAGGTCCACCTCCTGGTTCGCCTTCATTTTTTACCATACCACAGACACGTATGGGGCGGTCTAATAGATTTCTGTAATGAGCAATTTGTGTACTCTGGTCAAGACTTTCATGATTTGCAGGAAGTCTCAAGCATAGGTCATTTTTTAAGAAGGCAGCAATCTCTCGATGCTCGTTGTCCAAAAGGTCTCTTTGTTTGTCGATTTTCTTTAGATATTCAAAAGATGTTGCTTGAAGTGAAAGCAACTTTCCAGCAAGCATTTTTTTATAATGAGCAACTTGAGTCTTGTACTTATTTACAACTACATTATCAATATTCTTAATGAATATGATATCTGCATCTTGCTCATTTAAATTTTTAATTAAAGCTCCATGCCCTCCTGGTCTAAATACGAGTTTTCCATTCTCATCTCTTAAAAGAGTATTTGACTCTGTAATGGCAACCGTATCTGTAGCCGAATCTTGGTAAGAATAAGATATGTCAAAGTTCACACCGGTCTTACGTTCAATATAATCTTTACGTTTATGAAAACGTTTTACAAATCTCTTCTGATGTTCTTTTGAAACCGTAAAGTGAAGACGAGCGACAGTTCCTTTGGTAGCATACAACGCGCCTTCAAAAAGGTGCTCTTCAAAAGCTGCTGCTACATATTTTTTATAACTATGAAAAGGAAATAGACCTTTGGGTTTTTTTCCAAAATTAAGTTCTTTCTCCTCAAGCATTATTTTTACAAATCGCAATCTGTTTTCATTGATGTCTGCACCATCTTTGCCATACTTTTCTTTAATGCGTGCTCTTATTTTCTTGTAGAAAGGGAAGCTCTCTAAGCCAACAAAGAATAATCTTAACTCTGGAACTCCTTTTTTATTAATATACGCATTAATGCTTCCATCATTAGGGTTATAATCTTCTACAAATTCAAATAGAAATTTGAACATTCTAGTAGCAGCACCAGAGGCTGGGGTAAATTTTAATGGATTTATACCATCTTTTCGATCCTCATAATGTTGTACAAGTTGTTCTTGTTCTTCGGGCTTAAGTACTATGAGTCCATTTCCTTTTGTAGCCGCACTGCGTAATTTTGTAAAAGGAATGCCTTGCTTAAGAATCTGGAACTGTTGCTCTACTTGATCTCTGGTTACACCTAAGTTTGTGATGTGCTCTATGTCTTGTTCTGTGATTTTCAAACTAAAAGTGTATTTATAGATTCGGTAGCAGTTACCATTCTTTCTGGAACGGTCCCTTTTACAAGAATAAATGGTTTTTTATATTTCTCTAAGTTATGTTTAAAATAATTAAACATTTCCTCTCTTCTTTCTGGGCGATCTCTTAAGTCATCTTGCTCCCAAGGAGTATCTATGTACGTTAAAAGATACAAATCATATGTGTTTTCCAATGCCATTTTCTCTAATAATTCTGGACACCAGCCATCATAATAAGCCTCGCTATATGTTTTTGTGGTGAGTAAATCAGTATCGCAAATAACAAGATTTGTGGCATTTTTTACAGCAGTATTCTCTAGTTTTATTTGGCCTTTGGCTATCGGTAACAAATCCATTGGTCTACATATCTTTTGCTCTGTGTCCCATAAATCTTGAAGATATTGTCTTGCATATTCGGGAACTAGGGGTGCGCTGTAATGCTGAGCTAGCTTTCGCGAAAGCGTACTTTTACCACTACTTTCTGGTCCAATAAGGCAAACTCTTATGCAATTACTGCTGACTTGTCTAAGTTCTTCTTCCATGCTAAATATCCAAAAATGGCAATAATAGTGAGTGCAAAATATAAAATACTGCTGAAAGTGAGTCCCTTATAAAAATAAAGGGGTACGGTTATAATGTCACCTATGATCCAGTATATCCAGTTTTCAATCTTCCGTCTAGCCATAAGCCACATGCCTACAAAAAAGATTCCTGTAGTTATCATATCTACGTAAGATGTCCAATGTTCAATTTTATCAAAAATGATATATACGACATACACAAAAATCGCAGATGTAATAAAAATCACTACAGAGAGGAGGTGTTCCTTTCTAGTAGCACTCGTAATGGGAGTAACCGCGACACCGTCTACTTTTTGTGTCCAGATGTACCATCCATAAACACTCATAATGAAGTAGTATCCATTAATCATCATGTCTCCCAGTAGTCCCCATTTGAGAAGTAGATACACAAAGATTGCTGTACAAATCATTCCTGTAGGAAAAACGAGAACGTTATTTCGTTTTGAATAGACTACAGATGCGATTGTAAATACGGCAGCTATAAGTTCTAAGACAATATCTAAGGTGTCGTATGTGGCGTACTGGCCAAAAAGGAAATCAAAAATCTGCGACATAATCAGAGCGATCTGTTTTTACAATTTTAATATAAAATAGACCGATGCCTATTTCCTCAAAGCTACGCTTCATTTCTTTAGTAAGTGTAGTCATCACCTTGTCATAGTCCCCATATACTTGAGTGGCAAGAGGATTTTCTATAATGGTAAGGCCAGAGTCGCGTAGTCGCTTTATAAATGCAATGATATACATTTCATAATCATTTTGTAGCGGACTAAAAGTAAGATCTACAGAGATTTGCATAGTTATTATTCTTGATAAACGTGCAGTAATGCACCCATTCCATAATTTACATTTCCAGTTTTTACTAGCGCCGAATGCTCATTGTACGTACGGTCAAATACTTGCCATTTTTTATCATTAAAGAATACCCTTCTTACATATGTTTTTTGTGATGGCAATTCATTTGTAAACGGTAATAAAGGTCTAAAAGTAACAGATACTTTTTGAATTCCTCTAGGAGTTTCAATTTCATTATATTTTTTAGTCTGTATGAGCTTTCCTTGTTTATCTGCATATCCCAGCACTTGTAAGGAGGCAAAAATCCCGTCTTTAGGAATAAAGATTTGATATTTATCTATATCGAGTTCGTACATCTCATCATCTTGCTCGCTTACGCGAAAAACAATATCCCTATGGATTACAGGTGTTCCAGGCAGTCCATTTTCGTTTTTATAAAACTGAATGCGAAACAAGGTAGAGAATTTCATATTGCCCTTCTTGCGAAATTCCTTTTCTGAGTTAATAGGAATCCAGAGTTGTGCAATTTTTGACAATTTACCATTTTCACGTTCAAAAAATACAGCAACCTCACTTTCTACAGTAGGAAGCCAGCAGTTGTAATAATTAGTGTGTGTAGTCTCCTTGTATTTTTTCTTCTTGTATTTACCTTTCTTCTCTGCAGTAACGATAACTTCAGAAAGTAAGCTAGCCTCTGGGGCTAGATATATTTTGTTTGGTAAACTGGCGGCAGCAAAAGCTTGTTCCTTAAAACCTATGGCCGAGATGTATAAACTGTCAATGTCCTTATATTTTGAACTTATAAAAGTAAACTCACCAACATCGCCTGCAAATGTTCCTCTTCCATCACCAAAGGAAATAGTAGCAAAGGATACGGGTGTTTTTGATACAGCATCTATTACATAGGTCGTTTGACCTAGTAGTTGTGTTGTGATGAGAATCGTTATTAGATAAATGATATGTTTCATAAGGATGATTTAATATTAAATTAGCAGTCATTCCATGAGTTCTCTTCAAAAGCTGTGCCTATAACGACCATTGTTGCACCAGCCTCATATGCCAGCTCCATTTGCGTAGAATTTCTAATGCCACCGCCCACGATTACTGGAATGTTGAGTGTATCGCATACGGCTTTGATTATTGAAGGTTGTACTGCGATTTTTGCACCACTTCCTGCTTCTAGATAGATACATTTTTTGCCTAAATATTGTCCTGCAAGTGCCGTGTCTACTATGCGCTCTTTATCATCTTGTGACATTGGGCTGGTCTTGCTCACTCGTTGGACGGCAGTTACAGAGCCGCCGTCTATGAGTAAATATCCAGTAGGGATCACCTCAAGCTTGCTTTGTTGTACTGCTCTTGCAGCTTTGGTTTGCTGGCCTATTAAAAATTCGGGATTATCACCAGAAAGTAGTGATAAGAATAATATTGCGTCTGCATCTGGAGTAACCTGATTGTAATTTCCAGGAAATAGTATAATTGGTAATCCTGTTTCGGCTTTTAGAAGTTGTGCCACAGTTGCTGTTTTAAGTGCTGGATCTGTACTTCCGCCTATAAAAATGTGAGTTGTAGTGGTGGGTATTTTTTTTAAGTACGCTTTCGCGAAAGCGGGATCCAGTTCAAACTTATCTGGATCTATGAGAATTGCGAGTAGCTTAACGCCTTTGTCTCTGTTGTGTATTATCTGAGAGTATATAGTCACCACACGAAGGTAGGAATTGAAGTACAAAGAAAGCTATTCATTTTTAATAACCGTAGACGCAGGTAAATCCCTCGAACTCCATAAATGTAAGATCATAAGTAGATACGGCGCCTTCATAATTTACCGTGGCTGTAGTCTTGGCATCATCAAAATTAAAATCTGCTACATCTATATGCTTTAAAAAGCTCAGTCCTTCTTGAGCATAGAGTTTATAAAGTGATTCCTTTGCTCCCCATACAATAGTGAGTTTACGCATGCGAGCATCTGCATTAGTAAGTGTGTAGTATTCTTCTATAGGTGTAAATTTATGAGCAATGCGCAAGATTTTGTCGCGTTGTTTTTCTATATCAATACCCACAGGTTGATCACTCACAATAATGGCAGTAAAGGTGTAGCTGTGTGTTATAGAAATATGCTTTCCATCGTGTAGATGTGGTTTTCCATTCTTATCGTAATATAAATCAAAGTCTGTGTATCCAGCTTCGGCTAGGAGGTGGCGTATACTCATGAAGCCCCTTTGGTGAAGCTCAGACTTCATTCCTTGTAGTCTATTCTGGCAATGATCTGTAAGTTTTATATTTCGCGAAAGCGTAGTAATATCTTCCTCAATCTTCCAAATATAGACTGTTGTACTCGAGCTAACTGTTATCGTTTTGTAAAGAGGCATCGATTAAAAGGTTTTCTGTAAGGTATTGCGTAAATTTGCCACTGCTAAGAAATAAGCTAAATATACAAATTATGAGCACAAAGACAGTACCGTACGTACCGTACAAAGTAAAAGATATTTCCCTAGCGGGTTGGGGACGCAAAGAGATCGAACTTGCAGAGGCAGAGATGCCTGGGCTTATGTCTCTACGTGAGGAGTATGGAGATGAGCAGCCGCTTAAAGGTGCTCGTATCGCAGGATGTCTGCATATGACAATACAAACAGCTGTATTGATTGAAACATTAAAAGCACTAGGAGCAGAGGTGACTTGGTCTTCTTGTAATATATTTTCTACGCAGGATCAGGCTGCTGCAGCAATTGCAGATGCTGGTATCCCAGTATATGCTTGGAAAGGAATGAATGAAGAAGAATTTGACTGGTGTATCGAGCAAACACTTTTCTTTGGAGAAGATCGTAAGCCATTAAATATGATTCTTGATGATGGAGGAGATCTTACCAATATGGTATTAGATCGTTACCCAGAACTTGCAAAGGATATCAAAGGACTTTCTGAAGAAACTACAACGGGTGTACACCGTCTTTACGAGCGTGTAAAGAATGGAACGTTACCTATGCCAGCTATAAACGTAAACGATTCTGTAACTAAGTCTAAGTTTGATAACAAATACGGATGTCGTGAGAGTGCGGTAGATGCTATACGTCGTGCTACAGATACTATGCTTGCTGGAAAGCGTGTAGTAGTATGTGGATACGGTAACGTAGGTAAAGGAACTGCAGCTTCTTTTAAAGGAGCTGGATCTATCGTTACAGTAACAGAAATCGACCCTATCTGTGCGCTTCAAGCTGCAATGGACGGTTTTGAAGTTAAGAAACTAGAAAACGTAGTAGGTAATGCAGATATCGTTATCACAACTACAGGAAACAAAGATATCATACGTGGTGAGCACTTTGAGGCAATGCGCGATAAAGTAATTGTTTGTAACATAGGCCACTTTGATAATGAGATCGATATGGCTTGGTTAAACGGTAACCACGGCGCTACAAAAGATGAGATCAAACCTCAAGTAGATAAGTATACTATAGATGGTAAAGATATTATCGTTCTTGCAGAAGGTCGTCTTGTAAACTTAGGTTGTGCAACTGGTCACCCTAGTTTTGTAATGAGTAACTCATTTACAAACCAGACACTAGCGCAAATCGAGCTTTGGAACAATAGCGAGAAGTACAATAACGAAGTTTATATGCTTCCTAAGCACCTAGATGAAAAAGTAGCAGCATTGCACTTATCAAGACTAGGAGCAGAGCTAGAAACACTTTCTAAAGATCAAGCAGATTACATCGGTGTGACAGTAGAAGGACCATTTAAGCCTGAATACTACAGATACTAAGAGAGAGTCGCATAGACAGAACAATTTTTTCGCTTTCGCGAAAATGTTAAATATAAAAACCCACGCCTATAGCGTGGGTTTTTTTTGTAGTTAATTCTGAAGAAATCTAGTTTCTTTTACTGCTTTACTAATGTAAGCTCTGCCTTTTCGCCTGTTTTAAGACTAGTTCTTGTAGTGATTAAACTCATGCCGTCTTGTATTTCTACCTTAACCGTATTAGGGGCAGAGGTCCCTTCTGTAAGAGCTTCCACGCGCACGACGGTTGTTTCTTTTGTAATGGTGATTGGTATTTGCTTTTTAGCTCTTTCAATTGAGTAATCTTCTAGTACAAGTACATCATCTACATAAAGGTTTATGCGATCATCATCTACTTTACCGGAGTCATAAATAGAAATCACAACATTCTTAGTTTTAGCAAAAACGTTGAGGTTTTCATTCTTTCTCACGATACTCATGGTAAGCGTGTCTACGGAACGTTTTGCCGAAATTCGATCTTTTAATTCTTGACTTACCTTTTTAGATTTTTGAATCTTTCTGTCTAGCTTGGCAATTCTAGCTTGTGCTTCTTCTGTAGCAGACATGATAAGCATCCCGTCTAGGCAAGAGCTTTTGTCTGGATATAGTCCTTTAAAATCACCGCTAAAAGCTTTGTTATTTTCAAGTTTTCTCATTTTACCTTCAAAGTTTATGAGACACATGTCTACTTCACCTAGTGGAGATTTTGTGTACACAATATCATATTCGGCAAAGGAGAATAGTTTGTTTTCACTATCATAAATTCCTTTAATGTTAGACTTTGTCTCATGCTTACCACCTAGATCAGACATAGAGTACCCTTGCACCCTACCATCTATTTCTTCAAAAGCAAGTTTGTAAGATATAAAGGCTGTGTCATTAAGTTTTATTACGCCCATATACTCATAAGCAGTAAGTTGGCCGTAAGCAGTTGCTCCGAGTAGTAAATATGTAAAAAAGAGAATTCTTCGTAAGTACATAGCTGTTTTTTAGGTAATTTAGTTAGGTCTAATAAAAACAAAACCAAACTATGAGACTCAAAATTACACTATTATTTGCGTTTGTAATGCTTGCCGTTACAAATACCTATGCTGGATTTCCAGTACAGAGAACAGCAGTTGCTGCCGTAAACGGAGTAACACTTACTGAGGATGATCAAGCAGAGGTGCTTACTTCTCCTGCAGCAGTAGAGGCAGACCGCCAGCTAGTAGCTATTTTATTATGGTTATTCTTAGGAGGTTTTGCAGCACACAGATGGTACTTAGGAAGCCCAATAGGCTGGAATATCTTATTTATTCTTACAGCAGGTTTCTTTGTTGTAGGTTGGATAATTGATGGTATTGAGATCCTTACGGGTAGCTATCCTGGGCTGTAACAAAAGCTTAGTATATAGAAAAACCTCTCCAAGTGAGAGGTTTTTTTATGCGTAAATAATGGGTTTTAATGGTGGTGGTACGCTTTCGCGAAAGCGTAAAAAATTAGATTTTAATCTGTCTGTCTATTTGTTGATCAAGCGAGATAAATGTTTCAGTACGTGATACACCGTCTATCGCTTGAATCTTTTTATTGAGTAAATTCATCAAGTCCTCGTTATTCTTGCAGAGAATTTTGATAAGTACAGACCAGTTTCCAGTAGTGTAATGACACTCTATTACCTCAGGAATATCTTTGAGTTGTCGTACTGCTCTTGCATTATTTGCAGCTCTATCAAGGTATACACCTATAAAAGCTTGCGTGCGATAGCCTAGCACTTTTGGGTCTATAATGAACTTAGAGCCAGCTATAAGTCCAGACTTCTCAAGCTTGCGTAAACGCTGGTGTATGGCAGCTCCAGAAATTCCTACTTTACGAGCAATCTCAAGAATAGGCTTACGGGCATCTTCCATAAGTTGGCGCAAGATTATCTTGTCTATACCATCTATTATAAGTTCGTTTTTTACAATTTTCATCTCTAGAAGGTTCTATATTGAAACTACAAGATATGTAAATAGTTATAAACTGTAATTCAATTTTTAAAAAGTTTATCCGCCTACGATATCTGGATTATAACCTAGATAGTCAACCTCGTACTCCTTAAAAGTAATGCCGTAGTCTTCCAGTTCTTTTAAAATAGGTTCATAGACTTCCTTTTTAATAGGTAGTTGCACTCCAGGTGTAGTGATCTCACCGTTAAGAATGCGTAAGGTGGCCATTGCTACTGGCAAGCCTACTGTTCTTGCCATTGCGGTTTCTACTTGATCTTCTCCTATGTTTACCATCGTGGCATCAATCTGCTTGCGCTTACCGTCAAGCTCATAGCCAAATTTATGATACATCACAATCATGTCCTTATCTTCTGGAGCCAGTGTCCACTTGTCCTCTAAGATGCGTTGTAATGCTTGAGCAGGAGTTGCGTTTGTAAGCCCTATTTTTTTATTGGCATTAAAAAGATCAAGCTCTAATAGTTTGTCCCAGAGTAAGTCATCTTGATCAATTTTGAGGTAGTGGCGCAGTTTAAGCTCTACCGAATCTGTAGGGGAGTAGGGTAAAAATAAATTTACATAATCACGGTAACTCATTTGCTCTGTGTTTTCTAGTTGATAACTATCATCTGTCATACCTAGGAGTACAAACATTTGCCAAGCTCTAGAAAAGCCAACTCTACGTATGGTGCCACGATACAGTGTAGGGATGTCATCGAGACCATATACAGAGCGATACTTAAGAGAATTACGATTTGCATATCCTTCAAAACGACCGTGACCTTCTATCTGTAAAAACTCAGTGCGCCTAAAAAGACGTTGATATGGGATATACTTATAAGTGCCTTCCTGTATAAATTCGGCAGCGCCACCTTGCCCTGCGAGAACTACATTACGAGGGTTCCAAGTAAATTTATAGTTCCATAGATTAGTGTCGCTTTCTGGAGCCACAAGACCACCTGTAAAAGACTCAAAAAGAATCATCTTTCCTCCCTTATCGCGTATGCGATCTATAACCTGCATCGCACTCATATGATCAATGCCTGGGTCTAGACCTATTTCATTCATAAATACAAGCCCTTTCTCTTTTACAGAGGCATCAAGAGCTTGCATCTCGTCAGAAATATAAGATGCAGTTACCATAGACTTTTCAAAAGTGACGCAGTCTCTAGCAACCTCAATATGGAAACGCGCAGGAAGCATAGAGATTACTATAGTTGCCGCTTTGATAGCCTGCTCACGTTCTTCCTTGTTAAATACATCAAGGCGTATTGCAGTAGCATTTTTGTGATTATTGATGAGTTTTTGAGCATTCTCTATAGAGATGTCGCCCACGGTAATCTGTAAATCTTCTGTGTCAGATTTAGAAAGTAGGTAGTTTACGAGTTGGCTCGTGGATTTTCCAGCGCCTATAACGAGAATCTTTCGCATGGGTAGTTTGTTTTGTAATTTTGTATGAGAGTTCAAATTGAATTCTGCTGGTCTAAAGTACGGTTTTGGACCACATCTTAAACAAATAGCATGGATAAAAAATTAAGACTCACAGGTGGGATTTTTGGACTGACAGCAGTTATTATAGGAGCATTTGGTGCTCATGGTCTTGAGAAAGTACTTGATGCATCAGCGATTGCGACTTTTGAGACGGGTGTAAAGTATCAAATGTACCATGCCTTATTGCTGTTGCTTATTCCAGTTTTCGCTTTAAGCGAAAAAACGAAAAAAACAGTATGGGTGCTGCTATTGCTAGGTGTTTTGTTCTTTTCGGGTTCTATATACGGGCTGGCAACCAATGAATTAACATCTTTTGATTTTACTAAAATCGCTCTCATCACCCCTATAGGTGGTACTTTGCTCATTGTTAGTTGGCTTTTGATAGTTATACATTTCATAAAATCCAAATAAAACAGCGAAAACGTTATAGTGCTGAGCAAAGTCTTACTACTTTTGTGATCTAAAACAACACAAAACTCATTGTTATGGTCGCAGATAGCTTAGCTTCGAAGACACTTTCATTAGAAAAATTAGGCATCAAAAATGCCAAAATCAACTACCAACTCTCCCCTGAGAAACTACACGAAATAAGCGTAGAAAACGACATGGGAACTACTGCGTCTTCTGGCGCACTAGCAGTAAACACAGGTAAATTTACAGGAAGATCACCTTTAGATCGCTTTATTGTAAAGGATGCCAAAACAGAAGATAAAGTCTGGTGGGGCGACATTAACCTACCATTTGGCGAAGAAGCTTTTACAAAATTAAAAGCTAAAGTAGCCAACTATCTTTCTGAGAAAGAAATTTATGTACGAGACAGTTATGCTTGTGCAGATGACAATTACAGACTAAATATACGAGTGATAAACGAGTATCCTTGGTCTAACATGTTTGCTTATAACATGTTTCTTCGTCCTACGGTTGAAGAACTTAAAACATTTGATCCAGAGTGGACCATTCTTAATGCTCCAGGATTTCTTGCAGATCCAGAAGTAGATGGTACTCGCCAGAGCAACTTTGCAATTCTTTCATTTACAGAAAAAACAATCATTATAGGTGGAACTGGTTATACAGGTGAGATCAAGAAGGGAATCTTCTCTGCATTAAACTTTATCCTTCCTGTAGAAAAGGAAACATTGCCTATGCACTGTAGTGCAAACGTAGGTGATAATGGAGAAACTGCAATTTTCTTTGGACTTTCTGGTACTGGAAAAACAACACTTTCGGCAGATCCTGAGCGTAAGCTTATAGGAGATGATGAGCATGGATGGACTAAGGAAAATACCATCTTCAACTTTGAAGGAGGTTGCTATGCAAAGGTGATTAACCTATCTAAGGAAAATGAGCCAGATATCTTTAATGCAATCAAGCCAGGAGCAATACTAGAGAATGTAATTCTAGATGACAATGGTAATGTAGCTTTTGAAGATACTTCTATTACACAGAATACGCGTGTGAGTTACCCTATTCACCACATTGATAATATACAAGAGCCTTCTGTAGGAAAGAATCCCAAAAACATCTTCTTCTTAACAGCAGATGCTTTTGGAGTACTGCCTCCTATCTCAAAATTAACCCCAGGTCAAGCTGCATATCACTTTATAAGTGGTTACACAGCAAAGGTTGCTGGTACTGAGGCTGGAGTTACAGAGCCACAACCGTCATTTTCGGCTTGTTTTGGAGCGCCTTTTATGCCATTACATCCTACTAAATATGCAGAGATGCTTAGTGCAAAAATGAAGGATGCAGGTGTAAATGTATGGCTTATCAACACTGGGTGGACTGGTGGACCATACGGAGTAGGATCACGTATGAAACTTAAGTATACGCGTGCTATGATTAAGGCAGCGATGAATGGAGAGTTACCACAAGAGACAACTCACGATAACTATCACATACACTCTGTTTTTGGACTAGCACAGCCACGTACATGTCCAGGAGTACCTACAGAGGTGTTATCTCCTAGAGCAACTTGGAATAACGATGAAGGATACTATGCAACAGCAAATAAGCTTGCGAGATCTTTTAAAGATAACTTCAAGAAGTTTGAAGAGTATGCTAGTGAAGAAATAATGAATGGACAACCACCACTAGGGTAGTTGAAAAGATAGTTTAGTTGATAAAAGCGATTTGCAGTAATGTAAGTCGCTTTTTTTGTGCGCTTTCGCGAAAGTTAGCATGTGAACTTGACGAGCTCCTTAAATCTAGAGGCCTTTATTTCAATTTAATCAGATTTAATTAGACCTTTCTTCTTTTTCCAGTATTCCCAATATAAACACCAGTAAGAATAATAAGCGTAGCAATAACTTGAAGACTTGTAAACGCTTCTCCGTCTAGTAATCCCCAAGTGACAGAAATAATAGGCATTAAGTAGGTTACAGAGGAGGCAAACACTGGGTTACTTATTTGTACTAGCTTATTAAACATCACCTTTGCGATAGCTGTACCAAAAATGGAAAGAACGACAATGTATCCCATAGATTGCTGTAAGGTAGTATCTGTACTTAATGGAAGCTCAAAGAAATCTGAGTAAAAAAGTATGATAAGGGCGGGGATAATTAAGAAAACAAAATTTCCTGCGGCAATCGCTATGGCGCTCACTTCTTGAAGATGGCGTTTTATGATATTCACATTGAGTGCATATAGCGATGCTGCAATAATCACTAGCGATGCGTACCAATAGTTCTGCTCTTCATTTATCTGCGCGCCTATATAAATGAGTGCCCCAGCGCCTATAAGTCCTAAAAGAACACCTATAAACTGCTGCTTTATGAATTTAGCACCAAATATTAGTATTCCAAAAATAAAAGCAAGTAGCGGAACGCTAGAATTTAAAATTCCTACTACAGCACTATCAATCTCAGTTTCGGCAAAGGCAAATAGAAATACAGGTATGCCAGTTCCTAGCAAGGCAGAGACTCCTATCCATTTCCATTCTAGTTTGTTTATAGTTTTTAAGCTTTTCCAGCCAAATAATAATAAAACAAATGCGGAGAATAAGATGCGCAAAGCTCCTAATTGTAGTGGTTCTAGACCTACTAGCCCTTTTTTAATAAGGATAAATGAACTTCCCCAAATAATGGATAGTGCCACGAGGTATATCCACTTAAGCGATTTATTTGGCATTACTTGATTTTAGAAATGCAAAGTTCGGTAATAAGTTACTAGGAATAGGAGAACTTTTTCGCGAAAGCGAACTCTAAAGAAGAGTGCGACTATTCTTTCCATTTGATACTTTCCATCAAATGCCTAATATCGTTTTTGAGATACATAGCTGCGGGATAAATACTATCGTAATTAGGTTTTGTGTTAAAGTAAATAGATCCGGTTAGAAAGTGCGTTGTGCTGTCTGTGATATAAAATTGGGACTGGGAAGCAGCATCTCCCTTAATGTCATAAAACATCCCGTATGCGCCTTGCTCTTGGTTTACATACTTCTCTTCAATAATATCATCTGCTTTGCGCACATGCTCATAAGTGAGTTTTTGTGCGTCATTGAGTAAGGCATTGATATTATTATTTACCGCTCTATAGGTTAAAAATACACTGCCGTTGAGCGATGGATAATCAATAACTGCAGAGCAATTATCTTTGTAGCGCACCTTGCCTAGTGAGTTGAGGTCAAAGTTGTAATCACAATCTGATGCGGTAAATGAATATGAGGGTTTAGGGTATGATAAACTGAGCTGCCCTTTAGGTTTAGGTAGTGTGTCACCACCACAAGACGCTAGTAATAGTGCGGCAAATGTTGCTATTATGAATGCTGTAAATTTCAAGACTTTATGGTGAATTTAATCTGTTTGATTCGTTTTTTATCAAGAGCTTCTATGGTGAACGTGTAGTTTTGATAGTTTATTACCTCATTCTTACGTGGGAAACTACCAGAGACTTCGAGTACAAAACCAGCAATAGTTTCTGCCTCTCCTTTTTTGTTTTCAAAGATTGCAGTTTCTTCTAGCTTTATAATACGATAAAAATCCTTTAGGGATGTTTTCCCGTCAAAAACCCAATTGTGCTCATCGAGTTTGGAATAGATGATATTTTCGTCATCAAACTCATCTGCGATGTCTCCTACAATTTCCTCAATAATATCTTCTAGAGAAATCAGACCACTCGTACCGCCATACTCATCTACTACGATGGCGAGGTGGTTTTTCTTTTCTTTAAACTCTGCAAGAAGGTCATCTAACTTTTTGTTTTCTGGGACAAAATACGGTTCGCGTATCAGCTTTGCCCAGTCAAATTCTTTCTCGTTAAGATGAGGAAGCAGGTCTTTTACATATAAAATCCCTTCTATGGTATCTATACTTTCAGAAAAGACAGGAATGCGCGAGAAACCGTTTTCTGTAATTTGTTTTAGAATAGATGTATAATCATCCTCTTTATTGAGAGCAAATACATCCATGCGAGGACGCATCACTTGCTTGGTATCTGTGTTTCCAAAGGAGACAATACCCTTTAAAATCTTCTGTTCCTCTTTTGTGGTATCTTCTTCACTTGTAAGTTCTAGGGCTTGCGATAGCTGGTCTATATTAAAGCTAGTTTTTTGTTCTCCTAGTTTTCTTTGTATCCATAGCGTTGCAGCGCGCATAGGGCTACTAAGTGGTGTAAAAACTACATCAAGTACGCGTAATGGATAGGCTACCAGTGCTGCAAATTTTTTGTTATTACGGTTTGCATAAATTTTAGGTAGAATCTCGCCAAAGAGTAAGATTAAGAACGTAATAAGCACTACTTCCAGTAAAAAACGCCAAGGAATGCCTAGGATCTCTGCTGTGATATTAGAAAAAATCACTTCGCCTAGACTTGCAAAGAGCAGTACAATTGCAATATTTATGGCATTATTTGCAACAAGAATTGTTGCTAGAAGCTTTTTAGGTTTTGTGAGAAGCTTTTTTACAATGAGCATCTTTCTATCTGCAACTTGCTCTTCTGTTTCTAGAAGATCACTAGGTGATAGTGAGAAAAAAGCAACCTCGGCACCACTTATAAGTGCAGAGCACATGAGTAGTACTAAAAGCACTACGATGCTTACTATAGTAGTAGGGTCTACACTAATTAATAATATCAATAAGGGTTCGGGATCGGGGTCCAAAAGTTTTATCGTTTAGTTAAAATTAAAATGGCAAATCATCTACATCGCTAGTGTCTGTAGAGGGTTGTGCTGGTTGTGCTGGCTGGTTAGGGTTGTAAGGTTGTGCTTGAGGACGAGCTGCTTGTACTGGTCGCTGCGCCTGTTGCACGCCTCCTGGTGATTGCCCTTGGCTTTCGCCTTTAGGTGTAAGGAAGGTAAATTCTTGGCACTGGATTTCTGTAGAGTATCTATCCATTCCTTTATCATCTGTCCACTTGCGTGTTTTAAGACGTCCTTCTACATATACTTTGTCACCTTTTTTGAGGTACTTCTCACAAATTTCGGCAGCCTTGTTGCGCACTACAATGTTGTGCCACTCTGTATTACTTACTCGCTCGCCTGTGGTACGATTTACGTATTCTTCATTAGTCGCTAGCGGAAAACGTCCTATACAATTCCCACCTTCAAAGTAGTTCATCTTTACATCATCTCCCGTGTGACCTATTAAGATCACTTTATTGATTGTTCCTGCCATAATTTCAAATGTAGTAAATATTGCAATGCAAGTGTGTTATGCTTTCGCGAAAATATGCTCTCCCTTACTATTATATCCTTTATTAGAGAGCTTCTATTTTTAATAAATAAGAAGTGTGACAGGAACTTAATAAACACAAAAAATCCCTAGACGAACTACCATCTAGGGATAACTAAGCATACTAATTGTTTACTACAAGCAAACAGATATTATAGTATTTCAAATTCTTTACTATAGCTCTCTTTTTCATTCTCAACATGGATGGTGTAGTATCCTTTATAAGCACCTTTGAAGTTAAAGGTCTTGTTTAAAGAAGCTTCTCCGTCAATCTCATTTGAATAAACGATACGATTAAGACCATCTCTCACTTCGAGCTTGATAGTTTGTAATTCTGGATTAGAAAAACTTACATATACGATGTCTGTTCCTTCTGTAAATACATCTTTGTCTATTGCTTTAGACGTTTTTTTGATTTTATCTCCTGGATTTGAAGCCCTTATTAAAAGCTCTGGTTGTCCTTCATAATGTGTCATCTCACTAGTAGCTGCAAATGTTGTAATAGCAGTAAATAATAAAAATGCAATTGCTGAAAATTTTAGTGTCTGTTTCATAACTGTTGATTTAAGTAATTGATTATTTATTTTGATACAAACATACGGTGGTATATAGGCGATCACCACTAGTAATTGTGCAGCAATGTGTTCATTTTTAACCTATGCATTGTTCTTTAATGTTGTTTGTGTTAATTTAGAACATGTTTAAGGTAAATTAATGTAGATTTCACTTTACAGTCATTTATAAATTTGCAAAAAAATAAGGCCATGCTTCTGCATAAACCCACTTTTGAATCTATTACTCCAGATTTTGGAAATTCATTTACGTATCAAAGATTTGATGAGCATCATATTAATGATAACAGCTTGTGGCATTATCATCCAGAGATTGAGCTGGTTTATGTAAATGGAGGTACGGGAAGAAGACAAGTGGGAAGTAACTTGTCTTATTATACATGGGGTACTCTTATCCTCGTAGGTAGTAATTTACCTCATTGCGGTTTTACAGATGAACTTACTGGAAATAAAAGTGAGACTGTAATACACATGAAGAAAGATTTTCTAGGAGATACTTTTTTTAATCTTCCAGAAATGGCGGCAATTAAAAGATTATTGCAGGTAGCGCAACGTGGGATTGTATTTTCAGGTGAGACCAAAAGTAGAGTAGGAGCAATGATGGAATCTATGGAGCATCAGTCAGATTTTAATCGTCTCATGACTCAAATAACTGTTTTAAATGAGCTGGCAACTACAAAAGAGTTTAGAATACTTAATGCAGACGGATTCTCACTTCTTTCTGATGTGAAAGATAATAACCGTATCAATGAGGTTTTTAATTATGTAAAAACACATTTTAAAGAAGAGATACCTTTGGAGAAAATGGCTGATATAACAAACTTGACCATTCCATCGTTTTGTCGCTATTTTAAAAAAATCACTCATAAAACATTTACGCAGTTTGTAAATGAGTATCGACTTGTGCATGCCTCTAGACTACTTGCTGAGCAACCCATGAGCATTACTCAGGTATGCTTTGAGAGTGGCTTCAATAACTTTTCTCATTTTAATAAAAAATTTAAAGCCTTTACGGGTCAAAACCCTTCAGATTATAGAAAAGAACTCAGGACGGTCTTGGAGTAGTGTGCTACTTAGATAGAAACTCTTCTAAGAATCTACCTATTAATATGGGTACAGGATAATCTTTTATAGTTGAGATAGGAATCCCTTTTCTTCCAGTGGTTGCTACATCAACTACCCAGAAGGTTGTGTGTAGGTGCTGGTGAGATAATTTATGGATAATCGGTTTCTCATTAAACCTTGTAATTGCTGCAATGTCCATATCATTAGCTTGCTTTGAGGTTGTAACGCTTTCGCGAAAGCGGGATTCTTCGCCATCAGTAAGCGCAGCATCAAGTTCAATTACTGGAAATTCATAGAGTCCTTGCCAGATTCCTTTACCAGTGCGTTGTTGTAATACGGTTTTCTCATCCTTATCTCTAAAGACAAGATAGTTGAGGTAGCGATTACGCACCTTAGTCTTTTTGAGCTTTACAGGGAGTTCAGAAACTTTGTTCTTTTGTAATGCTACGCACTTGTCATTATATATACAATGCAGGCAGTATGGATTTTGAGGTTTGCATTGTATAGCGCCAAACTCCATAATAGCTTGGTTAAAATCTGCTGGGCGTTTTACATCTATGAGCTCTTGAGCAAGTGCTTTAAACTCTTTAATGCCAGGAGTGCTATTTATAGGAGTGTCTATGCCGTATACTCTAGATAGTACTCTATATACATTACCATCTACTACGGCTGTAGGCTCATTAAAACTTATGCTTGCGATGGCACTAGCGGTATAATCACCTACTCCTTTTAATTTTTTAATTTCTTCATAGGTGTCTGGAAAGACTCCGCCGTACTCATTTACAATAATTTGGGCAGATGCGTGAAGGTTTCTGCCGCGGGAATAATAGCCTAATCCTTGCCAAAGTTTAAGTACTTCCTCTTCTGTCGCATTTGCAAGATCTTGTACTGTAGGAAATGACTTTGTAAAAGCCAAATAATAGGGCAATCCTTGCGCTACTCGCGTCTGTTGAAGGATAATTTCTGAGAGCCAAATCTTATAAGGATCCTTAGTGTTGCGCCATGGCATATCACGTTTGTGTTCTAAGTACCAAGCAATGAGTTTGTTAGAAAATGACAATTTAAAATAGGGTTTTACACAAAGCTAGATGTTATGTATCTATTTTTTAAAAGATTATGTTTGATTCTTTGTTATTTTAATCCCTATATTTGCAGTCTTGAATTTTTAACCCCTAAATATTTGACATTATGACTAAAGCTGATATCGTAGCTAAAGTTTCTGAGAAACTAGGTATCGAAAAAAATGACGTGCAAGCAACTATCGAATCTTTCATGGAAGAAGTAAAAACTTCTTTAGAAGGTGGAGATAACGTGTACTTAAGAGGATTCGGTAGCTTTATTATCAAAACCAGAGCGGAAAAAACAGGTAGAAATATTTCAAAGAATACGACTATCAAAATACCAGCACATAATATTCCAGCGTTCAAGCCTGCTAAAGTTTTTGTAGAAGGTGTAAAAACGAACGTTAGTGTAGACTAATAAGTAATTAAAAACTATCATTTTTATGCCAAGCGGTAAAAAAAGAAAAAGACACAAGGTAGCGACTCACAAACGTAAGAAAAGACGTAGAGCAAATCGCCACAAGAAGAAAAAGTAGTCTTAAGACTACTTTTTCTTTTATTACACCCATCGGGTGAAATACTGCGTTCATTGACATGGCAATAACAGCACTACCTACACCTTAGGTACGTCATTATTGCACCGGCATTTATTACACAACGTATGCGTATGGCATACACATTAATCTGTAATGAATTAGAATTATCAACCATCCCGATAGTTATTGGGATAAAATTACTACACAGTGAATAAAGAATTGATCATAAGATCTAGTTCCGCCGTAGTTGATTTTGCCTTATTAAAAGATGGAAAACTTATTGAGCTTCACAAAGAAGAAGATAAAAATAAGTTTAACGTAGGTGATATTTATATCGCAAACGTAAGAAAGACCGTTTCTGGTCTCAACGCCGCATTTGTAAATGTAGGCTATGAGAAAGATGCATTTTTGCATTACCACGACCTTGGTCCTAAACTTCCTACGCTTCAGAAATACATAAAAAGTGTAACTACAGGTAAATTAAAAGACTATTCCTTACAAAATTTCACCTTTGAGAAAGACATAGACAAAAACGGCAAGATTGCCGAAGTTCTTAAGTCTAAACAAAGTGTACTTGTACAGATTGCAAAAGAGCCTATCTCGACCAAAGGACCTCGCATAAGTAGCGAGCTGTCTATAGCTGGTCGTTATATTGTTCTCGTTCCTTTTTCTGACCGTATCTCTATCTCACAAAAGATTGAGAGCAAAGAAGAAAAAGCACGTCTTAAAAGACTTGTTACAAGTATCAGGCCTAAAGGGTTTGGCGTTATCGTACGTACAGTAGCTCAAGGCGTAAAAGTTGCAGAACTAGACAAAGACCTGCAAAATCTAGTGGACAAATGGACCACTATGAGCAAAAAAATTCCAAGCGCTCACCATCCTAGCAAAGTTCTAGGAGAGATGAATCGTGCATCGTCTATCCTGCGGGATATTTTTAACGATAGCTTTACGAGCATCACTGTAGATGATGAGACGTTGTATTATCAAATTAAAGATTACCTAAGCGAGATTGCTCCACACAAGGAGAATATTGTAAAATTATATAATAGCCAAGTGCCTATTTTTGAGAAATTTGGTATCGAGAGACAGATTAAAACGTCTTTTGGTCAGACAGTATCAATGAGCCGTGGTGCTTATCTTGTAATTGAGCATACAGAAGCCTTGCACGTTGTAGACGTAAACAGTGGTAATAGATCAAATAAAGCCAAAAGTCAAGAAGACACAGCACTTGAGGTAAACATGATCGCCGCTTCAGAAATTGCACGTCAGCTCAGCCTCCGTGATATGGGAGGAATTATCGTAGTCGATTTTATCGACATGGGTAAAGCTGAACACCGCCGTCAGTTATTTAATCACCTCAAAGATGAGATGAAAGATGACCGCGCAAAACACAAAATCTTACCTCCTAGTAAATTTGGACTTATCCAGATCACTAGGCAGCGAGTACGTCCAGAAATGAACATTAAGACCCGTGAAGAAAATCCTAACGGTGGTACTAATGAGATAGAAGCTCCTATTGTAATTGTAGAGAAACTTCAAGGACAGCTCAACCGCATATTAAAATCTGGAACAAAGAAGGTGACGCTACATGCACACCCATTTGTAGCAGCCTACTTAACAAAAGGCTTCCCGTCCATACGATCTAAATGGTTTTTAGATCACAAGAAGTGGGTAAAAGTAATGCCACGAGATGCATATACGTATCTTGAGTATAACTTTACAGATGCTTCTGGTAAGGATATTAAGATTGAAAATTAGTAAAAACCCCATTCTCTTTTGAGAATGGGGTTTTTTTATGCCCAATTGTAAAAATGGTACCCTTGTAAACAAGTACTTTTGCTTAGTGCAACAACCCGTAAAAACATATACTGTAGAAGAAGCAAAACGTAAGCTAGAAGCCTACTGCGCTTACCAAGATCGTTGCCATAAAGAAGTCGCTCAAAAGTTACGAGACATGCGTATGATACCAGATGCAATCGATGTGGTGATAGGTCATTTGCTAGAGCACAACTTTTTAAACGAAGAACGTTTTGCAAAAGCCTTTGCGAGGGGTAAATTTCGTCATAAAAGCTGGGGAAGGACAAGAATCACCCGCGAACTCAAACAACGCGGCATAGGGGCTTATAATCTCAAAACAGCCCTACTTGAGATAGAAGACGAGGAATACGATACAGTTTTTAATACGCTTTCGCGAAAGCGTTATGAACAACTCTCCTCAGAAACCGATAAATATCGCAAGCGTAAAAAACTAGCAGACTATCTCACCTACAGAGGTTGGGAAGGTGATCTTGTGTATGAAAAGGTAAAGGAGCTGGTGCCTTAGAAACGATAGCTAAGTTTTAATAATGCATATCTAGGTAAAATACGATACTCTGTGGTGGAAGAGCCTATGTCACTTATGGAGGTGTTTCTGAACGTCTTAGTGTTTAATAAGTTTTTTCCAGATAACATTAATACAATTTTATTTTTCTTGATTGTATAGCGAGCATTTAGATCAAGGAAATAATAAGTGTTATCTGTTTGTAAATTTCCAAAATGATAGCGTTCACCTTGTAAATCCATATCTAGTTCTTTGCTTAAATAGAAGTTTAGGTCTATGAAGCTTACATTATCCGTAAACTCATTTTTTACAACCGTTTCTATATTGTTTACTAGCCATTTACCTCCAATGTTGAAGTCAAAAAAACTATCGAAGGCACTTCTTAATTCGAAGCCATACTGGTAGTTTGCAGAGAGTACCTGTCTTAACTGTGAGTTATTTACAAAGTTTGTAAATTCTGACTTGGAGTAACCAAGATTTACCTTAATGTTACTGGATAATTTTTTTATAAAAAAGTCTAAAGAAGCGTTTGCATTGAGAGCTTCTCTGTCTTTAATTACAATCTTGTTTGTTTGTGAGAAGTTTTGAGTTAGTAACGTATTTGTAGAAAAGAAATCATGATTTTTAGTGTATGTAAATGAAGTGGTTGCAAAAAAGCGATCACTCCAATTACCTAGTCTATAATCTAACAAAAAAGCCGAAGCATCTAATTGGTTAAATTCACCTGTGCCACGATTAAAATTTCTAAAACCAGTTAAAACAAAATTGCTATAAATATCTAAGACTGTTGCATTTGTTCTGTTTTGAGCATAAGATATTTTAACGCGGTTGTTTTTATCTATTTTATAGTCTATACCTGCGCTTGGATTTATAAATAATTGCTGTTGTGTTTCTATTTGGTCATACTCAACTTGGCGATTAAATAATTGATGTAAGCCTAAATTACCTATGAATGTTATGTTGTTAAGCTTGTAGTGATACTTTCCTTTTACATATAAGTCATTTACAGAGTAACTTGAGTTGTTTTGATAGCCTTCGGGACGGTTTAAGCTCGTCCTATCTTCTAAAAGAGAAAAGTTGCTATTTAATTTGTCCTTTCTAAAAGTATTTCCAGCTTTAAATTCAAAAAGATTTTTACTTTTTTTTCTATCAAGTATATGTGCTTCTATGCCTAAAAACATCATTTCTTGGTCTAAAGTTTGCTCTACATTATTTGCAGTAGTGTTAGGGAATAGCTCCTCAAATAAAAATTGATTTACTTGATAAGTTTGCGGTGTTTTTTCTTTGATAAACCTTCCTGTTATCAATAATGCTTTGTTGTTTTTAAATCTATTAGTGTAGGTTGTTTTTTGATCTATAAGCTCTAGAGGTTTTTCAAGTTGCTCTGAGCTAGTACTATTATTAAAAATTAAGTCTGATCTAGTATTGAAATTTGCGTTTTCATATTTTACAATACTCTCGAGTTGTTGGTTTTTAGACAAGTTATAGGTGATTTCTCCCTTAACAAACCCTATCCTCTGACTGTCTTTAAGAGTGTAGTCTTCAGTATTTGTAAAGTTTTCATTTGCAACATTTATTTTTTCGATTTTATTTCGAAAGAAATCTAATTCGTCCCAATTAAAAAATCCAAGCGCTTTAATTTTTAATTTTTCTGTAGGATTAAAAATGGCATTTAGAGAGGCCATTTCTGCATTGTTGAATGTAGTTCGGTTTTTATTAAAGTTTTTTGGTCTTGCAGACAGGTTTATTAATGAATTTAGAGATTGGTCGTCACCTAAACTAGCAGGTTGATCAAAACGTAATGGGCGTATCAAGTGATTTATGTCTCCTGTGGCATCAAAACCAATATTGTTGAGGATAGTTAAAAAATAGTATTTATTTTTTTTGCCAAAATTCATCAAGTTGCCTTTTACATCATAACGATCTTTGCTAGCAGAAGGATCATAGCCTAATGTGACATTGCCAAACCAGATACGTTTTGCATCATCGTTTAATTTTAAATTGAGAGCAACACGTTCACTTTCTTCTACGTCTTTCAATAAATGATTATTTGAGTAATTTTGTAATAGCTCAATTTTATCAATAGGTTGAGCGGGCATATTTTTGGTAAGTAGTTTGTAGCCGCGTTCAAAAAAATCATCGCCATCCACCATTACTTTTTCGACTTCTCTGTCACCTATTTTTATGGTGCCGTCTGTATCAATGTTGAGTCCGGGGATTTTTTTGAGTAAGTCTTCTACAACTTCTTCATTACCTTGAGCAAAGGCCTTAGCATTAAAGCTTATAGTATCTTTTTTTTGTGTGATATCTAATTCGGCGCTTACCACAACCTCGTCTAGAGAAACTATTTCATCCTTTAAAACTATATCAAGTTTAATGTCTTCTTTTACTTCTGATAATACTATGGGATATGTCTTTTTTGCATGTCCTAATGATGAGAAACTCAGAAGAAAGTTTCCTGTTTTTTTTGGTTTTAAAGAATAAAAACCTTCAGCGTCTGATCTGGTATATGACACAAAAGAACTGTCAATAGTTTTTTTTAAAATTACTGTGGCAGACTGAATGGGTTTACCTCCTGCATCTATGATGGTTCCTTGTATCTGTGAGTAACACGTGAGGGAGGAAATTAATACTGTTAAAAGAATATAATACCTAATCTTTTTTATCATTTACAGATTCTGTTTCCCATTCAAATACTTTTTCATCACGGTATTTTCGACCATTAGCTTTTTGTGGACCTTTTCTAAAATTACGTGCTATTTCTCTAGGTAACCTAGACTTCATTTTTCTAAATACGTGGTCATTATAATTATCCCTAAACTCTACATATTCCTTTAGAGTTTTTTCTTCGCTTGCCGTTGGTTTTTCAAAATCTACTTCACAATCTTCACAAGGATACTTAATACTCACAAATTTAATCCCAAACATTTTCTCACTATCCTCGGCTTCCAAAATAAGCCCAGGTAACCCATAAAGTTTCCATGGGCCATATGGTAGCGAAATTTCCTCAGTAAACCATGCTGTATATGTTCTCCCACGGAATGTGCCAATGGCTTTTTGGGCGGTAAAGCTGGCAATTTTTTTAGTCTTTCCTTTAATTTCCCATGTAATTTCTTTCCAAATATCATCGTAAAAAAAAGATGGAAAAAGTTTTCTTGTTTCCGCGGTTCTAATTCTTATCTCCTTGTTATTAAAATTTCTATAAACAATAGATCCTTTTGTGTCTGATACGTTGAAATTGACGTTTATATTGCCGCCATTAGAATTTACATTATTCTTTATTGTGGACTCTTCATCTACTCTATTATGTACGAATTTAGAAACACTATCATTAAAGCTAAGAAATGCAGTTTTATAGATTTTTTTTTCTGCGGGTATTTTGTAGATGTACTCCACACTCCCAGATATTGATAAATTATTTGCTTTTTGCTGTGAGAAAACCCATAGTGGTAGCGATAGTAGGAGTATGAAAAAGAAACAAGTTGTCTTCATAAGTTTAATTTTAAGCGGGTGAATATACTGTCCATAATCTTTTTGCAAGAATTACTAGAATAATCTAAATAGTACACTAGTACACAAGAATGCTCTCTCGTCTAACTTCTAATATACTATGTGATTAGTCAGTTGCAATGTAGTAAATTCTCACAGATGCATTTTACGGATTTCCTTTATTTTGGCTTTTTGTAGGAAAATCAAATGCTCTTTTTTTAACCCGCTTAGTGTTTTGTTTATGAGTAATTTATAAATGAGTTTGTTTTTACATCATTTTAAACGCTTATAAATTTTAAAAAAGAGACAATATAGAATTTGAGTCCTCCATATGGAAGTCTAGAGAGGTATTATGATTTATAGATTTATTTGCTTTCGCGAAAGCGTAAAAAAAACCCCACATGTAAAACATGTGGGTCAAGTTTAAATAAATGTCTTAGATATCCTCTTATTATCTACTAGTGCAAAGAGGGAGATAAGTAAATGTTAAGCTACACGTGCTTTCTTTTCAAGAGCCATAAAGTGTGTGAGTTCTCGATCCTTATTAAAAAGAGGTATGATTTTTATATCACAGAGATATGGCGTGCCATCTTTTTTATAATTAAGTAGTTGCTTGACTACAGGTTTTTCAAGACGTAGTGTGTTACTTATAACTTTCTTGGTTTCTTTTGAGGTTTCTGGGCCTTGTAAAAAACGAGGGTGTTTACCTACAGCATGATTTCTTGGGTAGCCAGTCATTTCCGTAAAACCACCATTTACCCATTGGATAACTTGGTCACGATCTGTTACTACAATCGTGGTAAAATCTTCTGTTGCTAGTAGTGAAGTGTCAAAATCCCAATTGTACTTTGAGATGAAATCTGCCACCTTAGAATAATCAAGTTCTCTTGCAGCTTTAGTAGCCCTGGCGACTAAGTATTCTGAAAAAATATCCCAAGATTGTAGGGGAGCGGTGACTTTTACTCTTTGCATCTTATAAAATTTTGATAAATATAGGAAAGTGATGTTCAGTACAATTATTTAATATATTAATTAACACAAACGTTTAAGGGACATTAATTTAGTGTTTAATTTTAGATGAGACTAAATATATTTTTTTACTACTCTACTTCTGTTTATTACCTTTGATTAATATATGTACACACTCGCAGAAGAAAATTATCTTAAAACAATCTTCCACCTTGAACAAGAATTCAACAAGGAGGTAAGCACAAACGCACTTGCAGAAACGATGCAAACTAAGGCGTCTAGTGCAACAGATATGGTGCAAAAACTCGCAGACAAAGGCTTGGTTTCTTACCGAAAATATAGAGGTGCCCGCTTATCAAAAGAGGGTGAAAAAGCAGCGATTTATATTGTGCGTAAACACAGGCTTTGGGAAGTTTTTCTGGTGGAAAAACTCAATTTCCAGTGGGACGAGGTACACCATATTGCAGAGCAATTAGAACATGTAAACTCTACGGAGCTTATTAATCGCTTAGACAAATTTCTTGACTATCCAGACTACGATCCGCATGGAGATCCTATTCCAGATAAAAACGGAAATATAAAGAGTGCTATAAAAAAGTTGCTGTCAGAATTAAATAAGGGTAACACTGGGCAGCTCGTGGGAGTACGAGAAACATCGGCAGAGTTTCTTCAATTTTTAGATAAAAGGAACATTGCAATAGGGGCAACCATAAAAGTATTAGGGCGAGAGTTTTTTGACGGCTCGATGGTGATACAGGTAAAAAAAGAACAGTTTTTTATCTCTAAAAAGATAGCAGATAACCTATATATCCAGATTTAATAATTACCAAAATCAATAACCTTGAAACAAATTTTTACGCTTACAACAGTATTACTTTTTTCGCTAGGCAATCAACTAGTTGCACAAGAAACTGAAGCTCAAGTAGGTCTTGTGACCGATCGCCCCGACGCAACAGAGGCTCCTACGGTCGTTTATAAAGGAAGCCTGCAGGTAGAGACGGGAGCTTACACAACCACGTATGAGCAGAACAATGTAGAAGAACGCGTATGGGGTTACAATACTACGCTGCTGCGTTATGGGATACTAGATAATCTCGAGCTTAGAGTGGGATGGGCATATCAAGAGGTGGAGACAATAATTAATGATCAAGAAGTAAGTAGCCTTAACGGGATGTCTCCGTTACTTTTTGGTGCAAAAGTGGCGATTGCAAAAGAAGATGGATGGAAACCAGAAATAGGTTTAATAGGTCATTTATTTCTTCCATTTACCGCAAGTACAGACTTTAAGCCAGAATTTACTAGTGCAGATTTTCGCTTTGCGTTTAATCATACACTTGGTGAACGATCAGGTATTGCCTACAATTTAGGGGGGCAGTATGGAGGTGACTCTCCAGAGCTAGCATACATTTATACGTTTGCATATGGCTATGCGATAACAGATAAGTTAGGCGCTTATGCTGAAGTCTATGGGGATTTTCCAGAAGATAATAGCGCAAACCATTTTTGGGATGCTGGTCTTACATATGCTATTGCTCCATTAGTGCAACTCGATGCAACAATCGGTCAGAGTATTACAGATGGACAAGATTTATTGATCAGTGCGGGAGTTAGTTTTAGAATAGATAAAAAATAAGAAATAATGAAACAGAGTCTATATATAGTAATTATCATTTTCGCTTTAAGCGTTATAAGTTGCAAGGGGGAGAACGAAAGTAATGGCAAATTAAATGTAGTTGCTACCACCTCAATGATTACAGATCTTGTAAAAAATATAGGAGGTGATCTCATTAACCTTGAAGGGTTGATGGGCGCCGGTGTAGACCCTCACTTGTATAAAGCAAGTGCTGGTGACGTTACAAAACTCGCTGGAGCAGATGTGATTTTCTATAATGGACTACATCTAGAGGGTAAGCTGGTAGAAGTCTTTGAAAAGATGAATGCCACTCAAGTGACGCAAATTCCTTTAGGAGAGTCGCTGGATAAAAATACCCTCATAGGTTCAGATTATTTTGCATCTAACTATGATCCGCATGTGTGGTTTAATATTCAGTATTTTAAGCAATTTGCAACAGAGGTGGTAAGTACGCTTTCGCGAAAAGATCCTCAGAATGCAAAAAGCTACGAAGCAAATGCCCAAAATTATCTTGCACAATTAGATGAGCTCGAAGCTGAAATCAAAGCTACAATAGCTACACTCCCAGCTGAAAAAAGGATTCTTGTTACGGCTCACGATGCCTTTAACTATTTTGGGAAGAGTTATGGTTTTGAAGTAGTAGGATTGCAAGGACTATCTACCGCTACCGAAGCAGGAGTTAAGGATGTACAGCGTCTTTCTCAATTTATAATTGACAATAAAGTAAAAGCCATTTTTGTAGAGAGCTCCGTACCTAGAAGAACGATAGAGGCATTGCAAGCAGCGGTACAGTCTAGAGGACAAGAAGTAGTGATAGGCGGTTCATTATATAGTGATGCGTTAGGTAATGCGGGAAGCGTAGAGGGAACATACATAGGCATGTTCAAATATAACGTGACTACTATTGTAGAAGCTTTAAAATAACAATATGTCACATTCAAAAATAGCCATTCGTGTTGATGATCTTACGGTTGCATATAACTACAAGCCGGTACTTTGGGATATAGATCTGGAAGTGCCAGAAGGAGTGCTCATGGCTATTGTGGGGCCTAATGGTGCAGGTAAGTCTACGCTTATAAAATCTATACTCGGTATTATAGATCCTATTGCTGGGAGCGTTTCTATCTATGGAAAACCCTATGATAAGCAGCGAAAACTCGTAGCATATGTTCCTCAAAAGGGAAGTGTAGATTGGGATTTTCCCACCACGGCACTTGACGTGGTAACTATGGGAACCTACGGAAAGTTAGGCTGGATAAAACGTCCTGGAAGTAAGGAAAAAAGAGCAGCACTAGAGGCACTAGAGAAAGTTGGGATGCTTCCTTTTAAAGGTAGACAAATAAGCCAACTATCAGGAGGGCAACAGCAGCGTGTTTTCCTTGCGAGAGCACTAGTGCAAGATGCAGCCATCTATTTTATGGATGAGCCTTTTCAAGGAGTAGATGCAACCACGGAGATTGCTATTATTAATATTCTTAAAGAATTACGTAAAGCAGGAAAAACGGTAGTGGTAGTGCATCACGATTTACAAACGGTACCAGAATATTTTGACTGGGTGACTTTTTTAAATGTAAAGAAAATCGCAACAGGACCCGTAAAAGACATCTTTAATGATGGCAATCTTACCAAGACTTATGGTATTAATTACAAGGTGGCGGTAAATCAATAGCTTGTAGACGGTAGGACGTTCCTGCGGAACTGTTAGGACGCGATGCTTGTAGTATGAGTTGTTTGCGTTGCTTTTGCAAAATAATTAATGTTGGGACATGGAATTGATTTAAATATAAAAATTACTAAGATGGAAAAAGTAGTATTCAATTTTGAAAAGTTAACTGTTTATCAGAAAGCACTAGACTTTATTGATGCAGCTGATGCATTGATTGATACATTTCCACAAAAAGAGAGATATCGACTATCGAGTCAATATGGTAGGGCGGCTCTTTCTATAGCATTAAATATTAGTGAGGGTCACGGTGATACAAATAAACAATTCAATAGATATTTAAATATGGCCTGGGATTCTCTTAAGGAATGTGTTACGTGCTCTACCGTTGCAACTAGAAAAAAGTATATTTCTCAAGAACAGAATGATAATACTAGAAAACAATTACAAGAAATTGCAAAAATGATAATGGGCTTAAAGAAAAGTTTAAAATTAGATTAGATTTTTTTCACTACAAGCGAAGCGTCCTACAAGCACCAGCGGTGCATCCTAAGTCCTACAAACTAATAACCCATGGAACTCTCAGAATATTTCTCTCAACTCTTCTCTGACTATACCCTCAGGACCATCACGCTGGGTACTGCTATACTTGGTGCTATTTGTGGTATGCTTGGTAGCTTTGCAGTGCTTAGAAAGCAAAGTTTGCTTGGTGACGCGATTTCTCATGCTGCGCTGCCTGGTATTGCTATTGCTTTTTTAATCACAGGTACAAAGGATACAAATGTATTGCTGCTAGGAGCTTTAGTAAGCGGACTTATAGGAACTTTCTGGATACGTGGGATGGTTACCAAAACTCATCTTAAAAGTGATACAGCACTAGGGCTTATATTATCGTTATTTTTTGGTTTTGGAATGTTATTGCTTACGTTTATACAGAAACAACCAAATGCAAATCAAGCGGGGCTTGATAAATATCTTTTTGGTCAAGCCGCAACGCTAGTCGAGAAGGATGTAACATTGATGGCAGTAGTTACAGGAATCTGTTTATTTATAATGTTACTATTCTGGAAGGAGTTTAAAATCTTACTTTTTGATGCAGACTACACCAAAACTTTAGGGTTTAACACTCGTTTTATTGATATACTCATTACCTTTTTTATCGTGCTTGCCATTGTGCTAGGACTACAAACAGTAGGAGTTGTATTAATGAGTGCGATGCTACTCGCACCTGCAGCAGCGGCAAGGCAGTGGACAAATAAGCTGAGTGTGATGATTGTACTCGCGGCTATATTTGGTGCGTTCTCAGGAGTCTTTGGAACGGCAATTAGTGCTAGCCAAAACAACTTGTCTACAGGACCAGTGATTGTGCTTGTAGCTAGTGTATTTGTGCTTTTTTCATTCATCTTTTCTCCTGGACGTGGTATTCTTTTTAAACAACTACGTAAATATCAAAACAGAAGAGATTTGGAATTACAAAAGACATTGCAGTTTATGTTTGATATTGCAAAAACACATGAAGACATCTCCCACCCTCACGCAATATTAATCCTAAACAATTTTCAAGGATATGCAAAATCTACATTGAAGGAGCTAGAAGAAAAGGAATGGGTAAAAGTTAAAGGGCAAAACTGGTCACTTACTGAAAAGGGATACGATGCAGCCGCAAACTTATATAGCAATAACTAATGGATGCACAAATAGAAATACAATTGATTGCCGCAGTAGTAGCCATTGCTTGTGCCATCCCAGGAGTCTTTTTAGTACTACGTAAAATGGCGCTTATAAGTGACGCCATTAGTCACTCTATATTACCAGGTATTGTAATTGGCTTTTTTATTACTGAAGATCTCAACTCGCCACTATTAATATTACTAGCAGCTGTGACTGGTGTTATTACTGTTGTTATGGTAGAGTCTATCCAGAAAACTGGATTGGTAAAAGAAGACACTGCAATAGGACTCGTTTTTCCAGCGCTCTTTAGTATAGGCGTTATTCTTATTGCTAAAAATGCAAACGATGTACACCTTGATGTGGATGCGGTATTGCTAGGCGAACTAGCATTTGCGCCTTTTGATAGGCTTATTATAGGAGGAACAGATGTAGGGCCTAAATCACTGTGGGTGATGGGAGCAATTTTAAGTATCACTGTAGGTATGCTCTTTGCGTTTTTTAAAGAACTTAAGGTGAGTACCTTTGATGCTGGGCTGTCTGCAGCGCTTGGTTTTTCGCCAGTGGTTTTACATTATGGATTAATGACTATTTCATCAGTAACGGTTGTTGGTGCTTTTGAAGCGGTAGGAGCAGTACTTGTTGTTGCGCTTATGATTGCGCCCGCAGCAACGGCTTATTTACTTACATCAGACTTAAAAAAGATGTTAGTGCTTTCGGTGATATTTGGAGTGTTTTCGGCAATTGGTGGATATTGGGTGGCTCATGTTCTAGATGCATCTATCGCCGGGTCTATGACTACCGTCCTTGGTCTCGTATTCCTTACCGTTTATCTTTTTGCACCTAGTAAAGGGCTTATTGCAGTGATGTATAGACAGCGACAGCAGCGCACAGAAGTGTCGTTACTTACGTTTTTACTACATCTTAATAATCATGAGGAAGAAAGTGAGAGACACGTAAAGCATCTCAATGAGCATATAAATTGGCAAAAAGTGAGATCTGAAACGGTACTTGAACTCGCTGAAAAAAATAATCTTATCAAAATTAATAAGGAGATTGTTGCCCTCACACCAAAGGGTAAAGAGTTTACAGATCTTGCGCTAGAATATATCATCACAAATAAGGATGAGCATATCGAGCATATGAAGGATGATTTTTTCTTATTTAGAGGGTAATTTGCAACATGGCATTGCTTTTGGAGTATTTAGATGTAAATAGTGAGTGTGTATAACTATCTATCTAGCTCGACTTGTATAAAACCTAACATTATGAAAACCTATTACCTCGTTGCGATTCTATTTCTTTTTTCCGCTTTCGCGAAAGCGCAAGACTCCACAACCGTAGAAGTTCCTAGGATCTATGCAAAAGCTTTTCAAGGAGAATCTACATACATTGAGGGAGCTACTGTAAGGCTAGTAAAGGTGTTAGAAGATAGTAGGTGTCCAAAAGGAGTAGATTGTATTTGGGCAGGAAATGCCAAGGTTGCTGTGGAAATAATAAGTGAAAGCGGTAAAAAAATAACTAAAGAAATTACCTTAGGTGGTGGGCCAGTAGCGCCTATTTATTTACAAGATGACCTAAAAGTATTAATTAAAGGATTAGCCCCTTATCCATCCTCACTATCAAAAATTAAAGCAAGTGATTATTACTTGCAAGTAGAAGTTAGCAATTAACACCCACAGCTACCAGTACCACAGCCGCTATCATTTTTCTTCTTTAAGAAAGCTGGTGTCCACACAAATTTTGTAATGAGATAGCCTAGTGCTAGTAGAAAAATAAGAATGACGATAGCATTTTGTATTAGCTCCATGCGTTATTAGTAGTTAAATAAGTGTCTAGCTTACAAATTATTTTAAAATCTGGAATGCTGTTAGCGCAGCTATATATGCAATAGCGGTCATTGCTACGAGTTGTATAGCAGGCCACTTCCAGCTGTTTGTTTCTCTTTTTACAATGGCAAGGGTACTCATACACTGCATAGCAAAAGCATAAAATAACAACAATGATATTCCGCTTGCAAAATTAAATCTTGGTGTACCTAGCACTGGGTTTATCTCTCCAGCCATGCGGTTTCTAATGGTTTCCTCCTCGGCATCACCTACGCTATAGATGGTTGCTAGTGTCCCCACAAAAACCTCTCTTGCAGCAAAGGAAGTAATAAGAGCAATCCCTATTTTCCAATCATAACCAAGAGGCTCAACAATAGGTTCTATCGCTTTACCCATATACCCTATATAACTATGTTCCAGTTTCTGGCTCGCAACTAGCTTGTTTATTTCTGCTTGATAAGCCTCAGCATCTGGAAATGCGTTTATGCCTCCATCTGCTTCTAGTTGTGTGGTCACAATATCGTCTGCCTGATTAAACTTTTCATTAGGCCCAAAGGAAGCTAGTACCCATAATACAATGCTAATAGCAAGGATAATCTTACCAGCGTCTACTACAAAGGATTTTGTTTTTTCAAGTACATTGATTCCTACGTTTTTAAGCAGCGGCATTTTATAGTTAGGCATTTCTACTACAAAGAAAGACTTGCTTTTTATCTTAAGAATTTTATTGAGAATCCATGCAGAACCTATCGCAGCTCCGAAGCCTATCAGATACATGAGCATCAAGGTAAGCGCCTGTAGATTAAAAAACAGAAACTTCTCATCAGGAATCACTAGCGAAATAATGATCAAATACACAGGCAATCTCGCCGAACAGGTAGTAAATGGAGTGACTAATATGGTAATTAATCGTTCTTTCCAGCTCTCAATGTTACGTGTTGCCATAACCGCAGGGATGGCACATGCAGTTCCAGAAATAAGAGGAACTACAGATTTACCACTCAGTCCAAAACGGCGCATCACTCTATCCATTAAGAAAACCACGCGACTCATATAACCACTCTCTTCTAGTACAGAGATAAAGAGGAATAAAAAGGCAATCTGAGGTATGAATATAACAATACCTCCTAGTCCAGCAATAATACCTTCTGCTAGAAGGTCTGTAAGTTTACCTTCTGGAAGGGTGGTTTGTACCCACTCACTCATACTAGCAAATGCGGTGTCTATAGCATCCATAGGATACTGTGACCAGTCATAAATTACTTGAAAAATGAGTAGTAATATCGCAAAGAAAATCACATAGCCCCATACCTTATGCGTAAGTAAGCGATCTAAGCGAGCTCTTAAATCTTTTGCATTTGCCACATCTATTGTTTGAGTTTCTCTCAAAACTTCATTGATGTATTTGTAGCGAACAATGGTTTCTTTTTGCTGTAGTCTTTTAAGATTACTCTCTGACTCAGTTTTGAAAGAGGAGATGGTTTTCATCTCGTTGCGCTCCAGTTTTCCAAAGTTTACGTCTTGGGTGATTACAAGCCATAATTTGTATAAATCTTGCTTTGGGAATGCTTTACGTAATCTGTCAAAATATTCTGGAGCAATTATAGAAGCATTAATACAAGGTTCTGTATTTATGGATCTATATTCTGTAATGAGCTCCTTAAGTTTGTCTATTCCCGTGTTTTTACGGCTGCTTATAAGTGCAATTCTCGTTTTAAGGCGGTCTTCCATCTTGGGAATGTCAAGAGAGATTGCCTTGCGCTCCATACGGTCTGCCATGTTAATGGCAAGAATAGTAGGGATGCCAAGATCTTTAATTTGTGTAAAGAGTAGTAGGTTGCGTTTAAGATTTTCTACATCAGATATTACTACCGCGACATCTGGGTAGTCTTTGTCATTCTTATTAAGAAGTAACTCTATCACCACATTTTCATCAAGAGATGAAGCGTTAAGGCTATACGTACCCGGAAGATCTAATATGTGTGCTTTTACACCACGATCTAGTTTACAGATGCCTTCTTTTTTTTCTACAGTAATCCCAGGGTAATTCCCTACTTGTTGGTTAAGACCAGTGAGGTGGTTAAAGACAGAAGTCTTTCCCGTGTTTGGGTTTCCTATGAGGGCAACGTTAATCTGTTTGGCCATAATTTAGGATGGCGTTTCTATGATTATATGAAGTGCCGTTTCTCGGCGTATCGCTAGGTGACTTCCATTTACGTCTATGTATAGTGGGTCAGAAAATGGTGCGAGTTGTATCAATCGCACTTCGTTACCTGGAAGGCAGCCCATCTCAAGTAATTTAAGAGGCACCTCGTCTGTCATCACGTCTGTGATAATAGCTCGTTCTCCTTTAAGTAAATGTGCGACTGTTTTCTTCAATGTTTATTTAGATTGAATTTAGATAACAAAAGTAATGCATTTTACGCTTTCGCGAAAGCGTACACAATTCATTCTAAAAAATCTTTTGGTACCAAGCTTTCCTTGGTCCATATGATGCTTTTAAAATTTCTATATCTTCAAGTAATTGGTCTATTGCTTCTGGATCAGTACCGTCATAATATCCACGTATTTGACGTTTTTTATCTATTAACATAAAGTTCTCAGTGTGAACCATGTCAAGGTCATCTTCTGTTCCTGGGATATCATTTACTGCCAAATAACTTTTTCGCGCAAGCGTGAAAATTTCTTCTTGAGAACCAGTTACTAGGTTCCATCGTGAGTCATCTACTCCTTTTTTTAGGGCATACGCCTTCAGAACATCTGGTGTATCATAAGTAGGGATTACTGAGTGAGAAAGTAGTTTTACAAGTGTGTCGCCTTCTAACTTCTTTTGTATTTGAACCATGTGCTCTGTCATAATAGGGCAAATAGTCTGGCAGGTGGTAAAGAAAAAATCTGCTACGTAGATATGGTTTTCATAATCCTTCTGGGTGATGGTCTTTCCATTCTGATTAGTGAGTGAAAAATCTGCAATGGTATGATACTTCTTAACATACTGCATGGTGCTGTCTACAAGTTCTTTATCTACCATATCTGGTTGGTAGACCGGTAAAGTAGGAGTTACTTTGAGTTGGCTATATATTAAGGTCATAATAATGACAGAAAGAATACCAAGGGTAATAAACAGTGTTTTATAGCGAGATAGATGATGTGCCATAGTGCATTTTTTTACAAAGTTACAATCCAAGTGGCAGTTATATAAAGTATGGCTTGAAAAATGCTATCCTACGCTCATATAACTTTAGTATGCGCATCTAAAAGCCTATTTTTGTGCGTTTAAAATTTGACTTATATCCTTCTATGGAGACTTTTATACAGATTGCCCAGTTTACACTTGCTATTTCTATCCTTGTAATTTTACATGAATTTGGTCACTTTGCACCAGCTCGTTACTTTGGAATTAAAGTAGAAAAATTCTTTCTTTTCTTTGATGTGAAGTTTGCGTTGTTCAAGAAAAAGATAGGTGACACCGTTTATGGAATAGGATGGCTTCCACTTGGAGGTTATGTGAAGATTGCCGGGATGATTGATGAGAGTATGGACAAGGAGCAAATGGCAAAAGATCCAGAACCTTGGGAGTTTAGATCAAAACCGGCATGGCAACGTCTTATTGTGATGATAGGAGGTGTGACGGTAAATGTGCTTCTTGCATGGTTTATTTATAGTGCAATGCTTGTTTATTATGGAGACGAGTATGTGCCTGCAGACCGTCTTAAGTATGGTATTGCCGTAGGAGAAGTAGGAGAAGAGATAGGATTGCGTAATGGTGACCAAGTAATAAAAATAGATGATAAAACGGTAACTCGTTTTGACGATGTTCAGATTGATATATTATTAGGAGATAATGTAACAGTACTTCGTGGCGGTAATGAACTTACATTTGCTATCCCAGACGAAGCAAAAAAATCTGTACTTGATGCTGAGGAGCGTTTCATAAGACCGCGTTTTAGTAATACAATAGGTCTTGTAGCCAAAGACTCAATAGCTTACAATAATGACGTTCTTGTAGGAGATAAAATTGTTGCTATTAATGGAAGTCCTGTTAATGAATGGACAGAATTCCAATCTCTTTTTGATCAAGCAAAAGGAGGTGATGTTGTTATGACGCTCGATAGAGACGGACAACGTATAGAGAAAACATTTCCTGTAGATCAAGGTCGTTCCTTTGGGGTAGGTGCAAATGTTGAGGAGTTGTTAGTAAAAGATGAGTATAGTATAGGTGCGGCAATTCCTGCTGGTCTTACAAAAACTTGGGATGTACTCACAAAACAAGTGCGGCAGTTTAAATTAATCTTTAATAGAAAAGTACAGGGTTATAAAAAAGTAAAGGGTCCTATAGGTATTGTAGAGATGATGGCACCACAATGGGATTGGTATAAATTCTGGGGATTCACTGCCATGTTTTCTGTTTGGCTTGGCTTTGTAAACATTCTTCCTATTCCAGCACTTGATGGAGGACATGTGATGTTTTTATTATATGAGATGATTTCTGGAAAAGCTCCTTCAGAAAAAACATTAGAAAGAGGTCAGATTATTGGTTTTGTCATTGTGATGGGATTAATGGTTGTGATTTTTGGAAATGACATTTGGAACTTGATTAAAGGATAATTTTATCTCGCTTTCGCGAAAATAGGATCTATAACCTTATTCTATTGCTGGTCGTTTATGTATAGCAATAAATTATACCCTTCTAATTCTTGCTTTTTTTAGAGCTTGTTTTATGGCTGATTATAAAATTAATGACCACCAAGCCCTCTGTTGAATTATCTGATTGGAAAAGCTCTTAAATTCGTTATTCTTCTTTTTTCTTTAAAATTTCACGATTTTAAACTTTACGCTCTTTTTGCTGAAATACGATAGCAACTCATTTTCTGTTGAGCACAATTATATGCTTAGTATTGCACGAAAAACTGTTGAGTATAGTCAAAATTTACCACACTTACTTCACTGATTGCTAGAATATTAACATATTTTAACAAACTTTTTGGATCCTGTTTAGTGATAGATTTTTTCGGCCAAATGCCGATTATCCCTTATCTACACTGGTGTTCAGAGATTTATAAAAATTGAATTATTCAATTTTTCCAAAACCTAAGCGCTATCTATTGCGTACATAGGAGGAAATGTGTTGTTTGAGTTTTTAATTGTTTATAAGCTGTGTATAACATCGAATTATTTGTCTCTTTAGTCGAATTTTCGGTGAAGATGCGTGGTTCTGAAATTCGTTTTTTAAGTCCATTGTATTTTTGTATTGGTTTTTATAGTTACACCCCATTAATTGCAACTAAAACAGAAAGCTTAGGCTTTCAGCTATTTATAGTATATGATAAAATTTACTCTTAAACATTTTAATAATGTAATTGTTATCCTTCTGATAACCTTCGGAGGATTATTTCTTAGTGGAAACATTCACGCTCAATCTGTTCCAAGATCGTGTGATGATGATCCTATTGTGTTAACATCTGCAGATTTCATTGGAGCAAACGCTACAGTAGAATCTGAGGCTGGTTTACCTGCTGTTATTGAGGTAGGGGATATCTTTAGATTTAATGATGTATCAGCAGGTATAGACTGTTTGGTCTCTGTAGATGCATTTATTAATGGAGCTTCTATTAGTAGTATAGATAACCTTGATGCTACAACTGGAGCTGTAGGTGGTTTTGATAGAGCCTTTCAGCCGGTAATTGAGGGAGATCCTGGAGTTAATGGTCAAGAGGTTGTCTTTACATTCAATTTTGTAGTAGCAAATACTAATATTAGCCAGGCAGTATCGGTATATCTTACGGCATTGGACCTAGATAGTAATATTGCTGGGGATGTTGAGAGAGTTAAGTTGGAAATTCCTGATGCCTACTATACAAATGGAGCTAATTCTCAAATAAACATCACGCAGACACCTACGCAAATTATAGGTGAGTCTAATGGGTCTGGAATTGTGAATGGTATTAATGTAGATGATTCTTATTCATTTACAGGATATTATAACTCGTTTTCTTCTATTGAATATACAATAAGTAAGGATGGTTATAATGGAGGTTTAGGTTTTGAAGACAGACAGTTTTCTTTATTATTTGAAGATGTGGAATACAGTCCTGAAGAGTCTGTACTCCTTACTAATCCTATTATTTGTGGTCAAGTTTTTGTAGACGGTGCTCCAAGAGCAGGTGTTGCTGTTAATCTTACGGGTGATTCAACTCAGACGACTACGACAGATGCAAATGGTCAGTATAGTTTTACAGTTTCTGGTAATGGTAATTTTACCATAACAGAGACAGATTTGTCTGGTACTGTGTCACTAAGTGATGTGGATGCGGGTAATGATAATATCATCAATGTTGCGATTACTAACTTCGAATCTTCTCAAGAAAATGATTTCTTTGATTCTATATTGGTAAGTGTTGGTGATGTAACGGTAGTTGAAGGTGATGATGGTTCGACGGTTGTTGCAAATTTCCCTGTGACTTTAGGTGCGCCAGCAGATGTAAATACAACAGTGACTTTTACGGTTTCTAATGGTACAGGTACACTCGGTGATGCAGATTATGTGGCTCCTACAGTCTTAACAGTGGTTATACCAGCCGGACAGACAAGTGGAGTATTTCCTGTTACTATAAATGGAGATGATAAGATTGAAAATAATGAGCAATTTTCGGTTAGTATAGCTAGTGTATCTAGCGGAACAATCAATCCAGCAGCAAATACTGGAGTGGGGACTATTACTAATGATGATACTCCTGGAGTTGTATCAGTGTCAACAGAAGAAGAACTGGAAGGTACTGCATTAGTGCATGATGTTGTTGTTACTGAGAGTATTGTTGCTGAAGTATATCCATTTGTTATTTCAAATGACAGTACTGAGGATGAGGATTACACGCTACCAACGGATGCAGAATTCACTAACGGTGTTGTGTTAAATAATGATGGTACAATTACAGTTCCTGCTGGAGTTACTGATTTTACAGTAACAGTGCCAACAACTGACGATGCTATTGATGAAGAAGCTGAAGTTTATGATCTTACTGTTGGTGGAGTAGCTGCTACAGGAACGATTACAGATAACGATGATGCTGGTGTAGTATCGGTATCAACGGAAGAAGAATTAGAAGGTACTTCATTAGTACACGATGTAGTAGTTGTAGAGAGCGCAGATGCTGAAGTATATCCATTTGTTATTTCAAATGACAGTACTGAGGATGAGGATTACACGCTACCAACGGATGCAGAATTCACTAACGGTGTTGTATTAAATAATGATGGTACGATTACAGTTCCTGCTGGAGTTACTGATTTTACAGTAACAGTACCAACAACTGACGATGCTATTGATGAAGAAGCTGAAGTTTATGATCTTACTGTTGGTGGAGTAGCTGCTACAGGAACGATTACAGATAACGATGATGCTGGTGTAGTATCGGTATCAACGGAAGAAGAATTAGAAGGTGCTTCATTAGTACACGATGTAGTAGTTACAGAGAGTGCAGATGCTGAAGTATATCCATTTGTTATTTCAAATGACAGTACTGAGGATGAGGATTACACGCTACCAACGGATGCAGAATTCACTAACGGTGTTGTGTTAAATAATGATGGTACAATTACAGTTCCTGCTGGAGTTACTGATTTTACAGTAACAGTGCCAACAACTGACGATGCTATTGATGAAGAAGCTGAAGTTTATGATCTTACTGTTGGTGGAGTAGCTGCTACAGGAACGATTACAGATAACGATGATGCTCCAACAGTAACTATTGAAGATGTAGTAGTAAATGAAGATGCTGGAACAGTAACAGTTCCTGTGACTTTAACTAACCCAAGTGATGAGGATACAGTTATCGAGATTGTAACTACAACGGGTACAGCTGGTGCGGATGATTTTGAAGAGACTATTGTAACGGTAACGATTCCTGCAGGAGAGACTGAAGGAGAAGTAATTGTACCAATTACAGAAGATACTACAGATGAAGAAGATGAGATCTTCACAGTAGATGGAACAGTAACAAGTGGTAACACTGCCAATACAGATCCAAGTGGAGATGTAACGATTACTGATAACGACGATGCTCCAACAGTAACTATTGAAGATGTAGTAGTAAATGAAGATGCTGGAACAGCAACAGTTCCTGTGACTTTAAGTAACCCAAGTGATGAGGATACAGTTATCGAGATTGTAACTACAACGGGTACAGCTGGCGCGGATGATTTTGAAGAGACTATTGTAACGGTAACAATTCCTGCAGGAGAAACTGAAGGAGAAGTAATTGTACCAATTACAGAAGATACTACAGATGAGGAAGATGAGATCTTCACAGTAGACGGAACAGTAACAAGTGGTAACACTGCCAATACAGATCCAAGTGGAGATGTAACGATTACTGATAACGACGATGCTCCAACAGTAACTATTGAAGATGTAGTAGTAAATGAAGATGCTGGAACAGCAACAGTTCCTGTGACTTTAAGTAACCCAAGTGATGAGGATACAGTTATCGAGATTGTAACTACAACGGGTACAGCTGGTGCGGATGATTTTGAAGAGACTATTGTAACGGTAACAATTCCTGCAGGAGAAACTGAAGGAGAAGTAATTGTACCAATTACAGAAGATACGACAGATGAAGAAGATGAGATTTTCACAGTAGATGGAACGGTAACAAGTGGTAACACTGCCAATACAGATCCAAGTGGAGATGTAACGATTACTGATAACGACGATGCTCCAACAGTAACTATTGAAGATGTAGTAGTAAATGAAGATGCTGGAACAGCAACAGTTCCTGTGACTTTAACTAACCCAAGTGATGAGGATACAGTGATTGACATTGTAACTACAACGGGAACAGCTGGTGCGGATGATTTTGAAGAGACTATTGTAACGGTAACAATTCCTGCAGGAGAAACTGAAGGAGAAGTAATTGTACCAATTACAGAAGATACTACAGATGAGGAAGATGAGATCTTCACAGTAGACGGAACAGTAACAAGTGGTAACACTGCCAATACAGATCCAAGTGGAGATGTAACGATTACTGATAACGACGATGCTCCAACAGTAACTATCGAAGATGTAGTAGTAAATGAAGATGCTGGAACAGCAACAGTTCCTGTGACTTTAAGTAACCCAAGTGATGAGGATACAGTTATCGAGATTGTAACTACAACGGGTACAGCTGGTGCGGATGATTTTGAAGAGACTATTGTAACGGTAACAATTCCTGCAGGAGAAACTGAAGGAGAAGTAATTGTACCAATTACAGAAGATACGACAGATGAAGAAGATGAGATTTTCACAGTAGATGGAACGGTAACAAGTGGTAACACTGCCAATACAGATCCAAGTGGAGATGTAACGATTACTGATAACGACGATGCTCCAACAGTAACTATTGAAGATGTAGTAGTAAATGAAGATGCTGGAACAGCAACAGTTCCTGTGACTTTAACTAACCCAAGTGATGAGGATACAGTGATTGACATTGTAACTACAACGGGAACAGCTGGTGCGGATGATTTTGAAGAGACTATTGTAACGGTAACAATTCCTGCAGGAGAAACTGAAGGAGAAGTAATTGTACCAATTACAGAAGATACGACAGATGAAGAAGATGAGATTTTCACAGTAGATGGAACAGTAACAAGTGGTAACACTGCCAATACAGATCCAAGTGGAGATGTAACGATTACTGATAACGATGATGCTCCAACAGTAACTATTGAAGATGTAGTAGTAAATGAAGATGCTGGAACAGTAACAGTTCCTGTGACTTTAAGTAACCCAAGTGATGAGGATACAGTTATCGAGATTGTAACTACAACGGGTACAGCTGGTGCGGATGATTTTGAAGAGACTATTGTAACGGTAACAATTCCTGCAGGAGAGACTGAAGGAGAAGTAATTGTACCAATTACAGAGGATACTACAGATGAAGAAGATGAGATTTTCACAGTAGATGGAACGGTAACAAGTGGTAACACTGCCAATACAGATCCAAGTGGAGATGTAACGATTACTGATAACGACGATGCTCCAACAGTAACTATTGAAGATGTAGTAGTAAATGAAGATGCTGGAACAGCAACAGTTCCTGTGACTTTAACTAACCCAAGTGATGAGGATACAGTGATTGACATTGTAACTACAACGGGTACAGCTGGTGCGGATGATTTTGAAGAGACTATTGTAACGGTAACGATTCCTGCAGGAGAGACTGAAGGAGAAGTAATTGTACCAATTACAGAAGATACTACAGATGAAGAAGATGAGATTTTCACAGTAGACGGAACAGTAACAAGTGGTAACACTGCCAATACAGATCCAAGTGGAGATGTAACGATTACTGATAACGACGATGCTCCAACAGTAACTATTGAAGATGTAGTAGTAAATGAAGATGCTGGAACAGCAACAGTTCCTGTGACTTTAAGTAACCCAAGTGATGAGGATACAGTGATTGACATTGTAACTACAACGGGTACAGCTGGTGCGGATGATTTTGAAGAGACTATTGTAACGGTAACAATTCCTGCAGGAGAAACTGAAGGAGAAGTAATTGTACCAATTACAGAAGATACTACAGATGAGGAAGATGAGATCTTCACAGTAGACGGAACAGTAACAAGTGGTAACACTGCCAATACAGATCCAAGTGGAGATGTAACGATTACTGATAACGACGATGCTCCAACAGTAACTATCGAAGATGTAGTAGTAAATGAAGATGCTGGAACAGCAACAGTTCCTGTGACTTTAACTAACCCAAGTGATGAGGATACAGTTATCGAGATTGTAACTACAACGGGTACAGCTGGTGCGGATGATTTTGAAGAGACTATTGTAACGTTAACAATTCCTGCAGGAGAAACTGAAGGAGAAGTAATTGTACCAATTACAGAAGATACGACAGATGAAGAAGATGAGATTTTCACAGTAGATGGAACGGTAACAAGTGGTAACACTGCCAATACAGATCCAAGTGGAGATGTAACGATTACTGATAACGACGATGCTCCAACAGTAACTATTGAAGATGTAGTAGTAAATGAAGATGCTGGAACAGTAACAGTTCCTGTGACTTTAACTAACCCAAGTGATGAGGATACAGTTATCGAGATTGTAACTACAACGGGTACAGCTGGTGCGGATGATTTTGAAGAGACTATTGTAACGGTAACGATTCCTGCAGGAGAGACTGAAGGAGAAGTAATTGTACCAATTACAGAAGATACTACAGATGAAGAAGATGAGATCTTCACAGTAGATGGAACAGTAACAAGTGGTAACACTGCCAATACAGATCCAAGTGGAGATGTAACGATTACTGATAACGACGATGCTCCAACAGTAACTATTGAAGATGTAGTAGTAAATGAAGATGCTGGAACAGCAACAGTTCCTGTGACTTTAAGTAACCCAAGTGATGAGGATACAGTTATCGAGATTGTAACTACAACGGGTACAGCTGGCGCGGATGATTTTGAAGAGACTATTGTAACGGTAACAATTCCTGCAGGAGAAACTGAAGGAGAAGTAATTGTACCAATTACAGAAGATACTACAGATGAGGAAGATGAGATCTTCACAGTAGACGGAACAGTAACAAGTGGTAACACTGCCAATACAGATCCAAGTGGAGATGTAACGATTACTGATAACGACGATGCTCCAACAGTAACTATTGAAGATGTAGTAGTAAATGAAGATGCTGGAACAGCAACAGTTCCTGTGACTTTAAGTAACCCAAGTGATGAGGATACAGTTATCGAGATTGTAACTACAACGGGTACAGCTGGTGCGGATGATTTTGAAGAGACTATTGTAACGGTAACAATTCCTGCAGGAGAAACTGAAGGAGAAGTAATTGTACCAATTACAGAAGATACGACAGATGAAGAAGATGAGATTTTCACAGTAGATGGAACGGTAACAAGTGGTAACACTGCCAATACAGATCCAAGTGGAGATGTAACGATTACTGATAACGACGATGCTCCAACAGTAACTATTGAAGATGTAGTAGTAAATGAAGATGCTGGAACAGCAACAGTTCCTGTGACTTTAACTAACCCAAGTGATGAGGATACAGTGATTGACATTGTAACTACAACGGGAACAGCTGGTGCGGATGATTTTGAAGAGACTATTGTAACGGTAACAATTCCTGCAGGAGAAACTGAAGGAGAAGTAATTGTACCAATTACAGAAGATACGACAGATGAAGAAGATGAGATTTTCACAGTAGATGGAACAGTAACAAGTGGTAACACTGCCAATACAGATCCAAGTGGAGATGTAACGATTACTGATAACGATGATGCTCCAACAGTAACTATTGAAGATGTAGTAGTAAATGAAGATGCTGGAACAGTAACAGTTCCTGTGACTTTAAGTAACCCAAGTGATGAGGATACAGTTATCGAGATTGTAACTACAACGGGTACAGCTGGTGCGGATGATTTTGAAGAGACTATTGTAACGGTAACAATTCCTGCAGGAGAGACTGAAGGAGAAGTAATTGTACCAATTACAGAGGATACTACAGATGAAGAAGATGAGATTTTCACAGTAGATGGAACGGTAACAAGTGGTAACACTGCCAATACAGATCCAAGTGGAGATGTAACGATTACTGATAACGACGATGCTCCAACAGTAACTATTGAAGATGTAGTAGTAAATGAAGATGCTGGAACAGCAACAGTTCCTGTGACTTTAACTAACCCAAGTGATGAGGATACAGTGATTGACATTGTAACTACAACGGGTACAGCTGGTGCGGATGATTTTGAAGAGACTATTGTAACGGTAACGATTCCTGCAGGAGAGACTGAAGGAGAAGTAATTGTACCAATTACAGAAGATACTACAGATGAAGAAGATGAGATTTTCACAGTAGACGGAACAGTAACAAGTGGTAACACTGCCAATACAGATCCAAGTGGAGATGTAACGATTACTGATAACGACGATGCTCCAACAGTAACTATTGAAGATGTAGTAGTAAATGAAGATGCTGGAACAGCAACAGTTCCTGTGACTTTAAGTAACCCAAGTGATGAGGATACAGTGATTGACATTGTAACTACAACGGGTACAGCTGGTGCGGATGATTTTGAAGAGACTATTGTAACGGTAACAATTCCTGCAGGAGAAACTGAAGGAGAAGTAATTGTACCAATTACAGAAGATACTACAGATGAGGAAGATGAGATCTTCACAGTAGACGGAACAGTAACAAGTGGTAACACTGCCAATACAGATCCAAGTGGAGATGTAACGATTACTGATAACGACGATGCTCCAACAGTAACTATCGAAGATGTAGTAGTAAATGAAGATGCTGGAACAGCAACAGTTCCTGTGACTTTAACTAACCCAAGTGATGAGGATACAGTTATCGAGATTGTAACTACAACGGGTACAGCTGGTGCGGATGATTTTGAAGAGACTATTGTAACGTTAACAATTCCTGCAGGAGAAACTGAAGGAGAAGTAATTGTACCAATTACAGAAGATACGACAGATGAAGAAGATGAGATTTTCACAGTAGATGGAACGGTAACAAGTGGTAACACTGCCAATACAGATCCAAGTGGAGATGTAACGATTACTGATAACGACGATGCTCCAACAGTAACTATTGAAGATGTAGTAGTAAATGAAGATGCTGGAACAGTAACAGTTCCTGTGACTTTAACTAACCCAAGTGATGAGGATACAGTTATCGAGATTGTAACTACAACGGGTACAGCTGGTGCGGATGATTTTGAAGAGACTATTGTAACGGTAACGATTCCTGCAGGAGAGACTGAAGGAGAAGTAATTGTACCAATTACAGAAGATACTACAGATGAAGAAGATGAGATCTTCACAGTAGATGGAACAGTAACAAGTGGTAACACTGCCAATACAGATCCAAGTGGAGATGTAACGATTACTGATAACGACGATGCTCCAACAGTAACTATTGAAGATGTAGTAGTAAATGAAGATGCTGGAACAGCAACAGTTCCTGTGACTTTAAGTAACCCAAGTGATGAGGATACAGTTATCGAGATTGTAACTACAACGGGTACAGCTGGCGCGGATGATTTTGAAGAGACTATTGTAACGGTAACAATTCCTGCAGGAGAAACTGAAGGAGAAGTAATTGTACCAATTACAGAAGATACTACAGATGAGGAAGATGAGATCTTCACAGTAGATGGAACAGTAACAAGTGGTAACACTGCCAATACAGATCCAAGCGGAGATGTAACTATTATAGATAACGATGATGCTCCAACAGTAACTATCGAAGATGTAGTAGTAAATGAAGATGCTGGAACAGCAACAGTTCCTGTAACATTAACTAACCCAAGTGATGAGGATACAGTTATCGAGATTGTAACTACAACGGGTACTGCTGGTGCGGATGATTTTGAAGAGACTATTGTAACGGTAACAATTCCTGCAGGAGAGACTGAAGGAGAAGTAATTGTACCAATTACAGAAGATACTACAGATGAAGAAGATGAGATTTTCACAGTAGATGGAACGGTAACAAGTGGTAACACTGCCAATACAGATCCAAGTGGAGATGTAACGATTACTGATAACGACGATGCTCCAACAGTAACTATCGAAGATGTAGTAGTAAATGAAGATGCTGGAACAGCAACAGTTCCTGTGACTTTAAGTAACCCAAGTGATGAGGATACAGTGATTGACATTGTAACTACAACGGGTACAGCTGGTGCGGATGATTTTGAAGAGACTATTGTAACGGTAACAATTCCTGCAGGAGAGACTGAAGGAGAAGTAATTGTACCAATTACAGAAGATACTACAGATGAAGAAGATGAGATTTTCACAGTAGACGGAACAGTAACAAGTGGTAACACTGCCAATACAGATCCAAGTGGAGATGTAACGATTACTGATAACGACGATGCTCCAACAGTAACTATTGAAAATGTAGTAGTAAATGAAGATGCTGGAACAGCAACAGTTCCTGTAACATTAACTAACCCAAGTGATGAGGATACAGTTATCGAGATTGTAACTACAACGGGTACAGCTGGTGCGGATGATTTTGAAGAGACTATTGTAACGGTAACAATTCCTGCAGGAGAGACTGAAGGAGAAGTAATTGTACCAATTACAGAGGATACTACAGATGAAGAAGATGAGATTTTCACAGTAGATGGAACAGTAACAAGTGGTAACACTGCCAATACAGATCCAAGTGGAGATGTAACGATTACTGATAACGACGATGCTCCAACAGTAACTATCGAAGATGTAGTAGTAAATGAAGATGCTGGAACAGCAACAGTTCCTGTAACATTAACTAACCCAAGTGATGAGGATACAGTTGTCGAGATTGTAACTACAACGGGTACAGCTGGTGCGGATGATTTTGAAGAGACTATTGTAACGGTAACAATTCCTGCAGGAGAGACTGAAGGAGAAGTAATTGTACCAATTACAGAAGATACTACAGATGAAGAAGATGAGATTTTCACAGTAGATGGAACAGTAACAAGTGGTAACACTGCCAATACAGATCCAAGCGGAGATGTAACTATTATAGATAACGATGATGCTCCAACAGTAACTATCGAAGATGTAGTAGTAAATGAAGATGCTGGAACAGCAACAGTTCCTGTAACATTAACTAACCCAAGTGATGAGGATACAGTTATCGAGATTGTAACTACAACGGGTACTGCTGGTGCGGATGATTTTGAAGAGACTATTGTAACGGTAACAATTCCTGCAGGAGAGACTGAAGGAGAAGTAATTGTACCAATTACAGAAGATACTACAGATGAAGAAGATGAGATTTTCACAGTAGATGGAACGGTAACAAGTGGTAACACTGCCAATACAGATCCAAGTGGAGATGTAACGATTACTGATAACGACGATGCTCCAACAGTAACTATCGAAGATGTAGTAGTAAATGAAGATGCTGGAACAGCAACAGTTCCTGTGACTTTAAGTAACCCAAGTGATGAGGATACAGTGATTGACATTGTAACTACAACGGGTACAGCTGGTGCGGATGATTTTGAAGAGACTATTGTAACGGTAACAATTCCTGCAGGAGAAACTGAAGGAGAAGTAATTGTACCAATTACAGAAGATACTACAGATGAGGAAGATGAGATCTTCACAGTAGACGGAACAGTAACAAGTGGTAACACTGCCAATACAGATCCAAGTGGAGATGTAACGATTACTGATAACGACGATGCTCCAACAGTAACTATCGAAGATGTAGTAGTAAATGAAGATGCTGGAACAGCAACAGTTCCTGTGACTTTAACTAACCCAAGTGATGAGGATACAGTTATCGAGATTGTAACTACAACGGGTACAGCTGGTGCGGATGATTTTGAAGAGACTATTGTAACGTTAACAATTCCTGCAGGAGAAACTGAAGGAGAAGTAATTGTACCAATTACAGAAGATACTACAGATGAAGAAGATGAGATTTTCACAGTAGATGGAACAGTAACAAGTGGTAACACTGCCAATACAGATCCAAGTGGAGATGTAACGATTACTGATAACGACGATGCTCCAACAGTAACTATTGAAGATGTAGTAGTAAATGAAGATGCTGGAACAGTAACAGTTCCTGTGACTTTAACTAACCCAAGTGATGAGGATACAGTGATTGACATTGTAACTACAACGGGTACAGCTGGTGCGGATGATTTTGAAGAGACTATTGTAACGGTAACAATTCCTGCAGGAGAGACTGAAGGAGAAGTAATTGTACCAATTACAGAAGATACTACAGATGAAGAAGATGAGATTTTCACAGTAGATGGAACAGTAACAAGTGGTAACACTGCCAATACAGATCCAAGCGGAGATGTAACTATTATAGATAACGACGATGCTCCAACAGTAACTATTGAAAATGTAGTAGTAAATGAAGATGCTGGAACAGCAACAGTTCCTGTAACATTAACTAACCCAAGTGATGAGGATACAGTGATTGACATTGTAACTACGACTGGTACTGCTGGTGAGGATGATTTTGAAGAGACTATTGTAACGGTAACAATTCCTGCTGGAGAGACTGAAGGAGAAGTAGTTGTACCAATTACAGAAGATACTACAGATGAAGAAGATGAGATTTTCACAGTAGATGGAACAGTAACAAGTGGTAACACTGCCAATACAGATCCAAGCGGAGATGTAACTATTATAGATAACGATGATGCTCCAACAGTAACTATCGAAGATGTAGTAGTAAATGAAGATGCTGGAACAGCAACAGTTCCTGTAACATTAACTAACCCAAGTGATGAGGATACAGTTATCGAGATTGTAACTACAACGGGTACTGCTGGTGCGGATGATTTTGAAGAGACTATTGTAACGGTAACAATTCCTGCAGGAGAGACTGAAGGAGAAGTAATTGTACCAATTACAGAAGATACTACAGATGAAGAAGATGAGATCTTCACAGTAGATGGAACAGTAACAAGTGGTAACACTGCCAATACAGATCCAAGTGGAACAGTAACAGTTACAGATAACGATGGTGCACCAACAGTGACAATCGAAGATGTAGTTGTAGATGAAGATGCTGGAGAAGTAACAGTTCCTGTTACTTTAAGTAACCCAAGTGATGAGGATACAGTTATCGAGATTGTAACTACGACTGGTACTGCTGGTGAGGATGATTACACAGAGACTATTGTAACGGTAACAATTCCTGCTGGAGAGACTACTGGTGAAGTTGTGATTCCAATTACGGATGATATGCTTGATGAAGAAGATGAGATCTTCACAGTAGACGGAACAGTAACAAGTGGTAACACTGATAATACAGATCCAAGCGGAACAGTAACAGTTACAGATAACGATGGTGCACCAACAGTGACAATCGAAGATGTAGTTGTAGATGAAGATGCTGGAGAAGTAACAGTTCCTGTTACTTTAAGTAACCCAAGTGATGAGGATACAGTTATCGAGATTGTAACTACGACTGGTACTGCTGGTGAGGATGATTACACAGAGACTATTGTAACGGTAACAATTCCTGCTGGAGAGACTACTGGTGAAGTTGTGATTCCAATTACGGATGATATGCTTGATGAAGAAGATGAGATCTTCACAGTAGACGGAACAGTAACAAGTGGTAACACTGATAATACAGATCCAAGCGGAACAGTAACAGTTACAGATAACGATGGTGCACCAACAGTGACAATCGAAGATGTAGTTGTAGATGAAGATGCTGGAGAAGTAACAGTTCCTGTAACCTTAAGTAACCCAAGTGATGAGGATACAGTTATCGAGATTGTAACTACAACGGGTACTGCTGGTGCGGATGATTTTGAAGAGACTATTGTAACGGTAACAATTCCTGCAGGAGAGACTGAAGGAGAAGTAATTGTACCAATTACAGAAGATACTACAGATGAAGAAGATGAGATTTTCACAGTAGATGGAACGGTAACAAGTGGTAACACTGCCAATACAGATCCAAGTGGAGATGTAACGATTACTGATAACGACGATGCTCCAACAGTAACTATCGAAGATGTAGTAGTAAATGAAGATGCTGGAACAGCAACAGTTCCTGTGACTTTAAGTAACCCAAGTGATGAGGATACAGTGATTGACATTGTAACTACAACGGGTACAGCTGGTGCGGATGATTTTGAAGAGACTATTGTAACGGTAACAATTCCTGCAGGAGAGACTGAAGGAGAAGTAATTGTACCAATTACAGAAGATACTACAGATGAAGAAGATGAGATCTTCACAGTAGACGGAACAGTAACAAGTGGTAACACTGCCAATACAGATCCAAGTGGAGATGTAACGATTACTGATAACGACGATGCTCCAACAGTAACTATCGAAGATGTAGTAGTAAATGAAGATGCTGGAGAAGTAACAGTTCCTGTAACCTTAAGTAATCCAAGTGATGAGGATACAGTGATTGACATTGTAACTACAACGGGTACAGCTGGTGAGGATGATTACACAGAGACTATAGTAACAGTAACAATTCCTGCTGGAGAGACTACTGGTGAAGTTGTGATTCCAATTACGGATGATATGCTTGATGAGGAAGATGAGATCTTCACAGTAGACGGAACAGTAACAAGTGGTAACACTGATAATACAGATCCAAGTGGAGATGTAACGATTACTGATAACGACGATGCTCCAACAGTAACTATTGAAGATGTAGTTGTAGATGAAGATGCTGGAGAAGTAACAGTTCCTGTAACCTTAAGTAATCCAAGTGATGAGGATACAGTTATCGAGATTGTAACTACAACGGGTACAGCTGGTGCGGATGATTTTGAAGAGACTATTGTAACGGTAACGATTCCTGCAGGAGAGACTGAAGGTGAAGTTGTGATTCCAATTACGGATGATATGCTTGATGAGGACGATGAGATCTTCACAGTAGACGGAACAGTAACAAGTGGTAACACTGATAATACAGATCCAAGCGGAACAGTAACAGTTACAGATAACGATGGTGCACCAACAGTGACAATCGAAGATGTAGTTGTAGATGAAGATGCTGGAGAAGTAACAGTTCCTGTTACTTTAAGTAACCCAAGTGATGAGGATACAGTTATCGAGATTGTAACTACGACTGGTACAGCTGGTGAGGATGATTACACAGAGACTATTGTAACGGTAACAATTCCTGCTGGAGAGACTACTGGTGAAGTTGTGATTCCAATTACGGATGATATGCTTGATGAGGACGATGAGATCTTCACAGTAGACGGAACAGTAACAAGTGGTAACACTGATAATACAGATCCAAGCGGAACAGTAACAGTTACAGATAACGATGGTGCACCAACAGTGACAATCGAAGATGTAGTTGTAGATGAAGATGCTGGAGAAGTAACAGTTCCTGTTACTTTAAGTAATCCAAGTGATGAGGATACAGTTATTGAGATTGTAACAACAACTGGTACAGCTGGTGAGGATGATTACACAGAGACTATAGTAACAGTAACAATTCCTGCTGGAGAGACTACTGGTGAAGTTGTGATTCCAATTACGGATGATATGCTTGATGAAGAAGATGAGATCTTCACAGTAGATGGAACAGTAACAAGTGGTAACACTGCCAATACAGATCCAAGTGGAACAGTAACAGTTACAGATAACGATGGTGCACCAACAGTGACAATCGAAGATGTAGTTGTAGATGAAGATGCTGGAGAAGTAACAGTTCCTGTTACTTTAAGTAACCCAAGTGATGAGGATACAGTTATCGAGATTGTAACTATGACTGGTACTGCTGGTGAGGATGATTACACAGAGACTATTGTAACGGTAACAATTCCTGCTGGAGAGACTACTGGTGAAGTTGTGATTCCAATTACGGATGATATGCTTGATGAAGAAGATGAGATCTTCACAGTAGACGGAACAGTAACAAGTGGTAACACTGATAATACAGATCCAAGCGGAACAGTAACAGTTACAGATAACGATGGTGCACCAACAGTGACAATCGAAGATGTAGTTGTAGATGAAGATGCTGGAGAAGTAACAGTTCCTGTTACTTTAAGTAACCCAAGTGATGAGGATACAGTTATCGAGATTGTAACTACGACTGGTACTGCTGGTGAGGATGATTACACAGAGACTATTGTAACGGTAACAATTCCTGCTGGAGAGACTACTGGTGAAGTTGTGATTCCAATTACGGATGATATGCTTGATGAAGAAGATGAGATCTTCACAGTAGACGGAACAGTAACAAGTGGTAACACTGATAATACAGATCCAAGCGGAACAGTAACAGTTACAGATAACGATGGTGCACCAACAGTGACAATCGAAGATGTAGTTGTAGATGAAGATGCTGGAGAAGTAACAGTTCCTGTAACCTTAAGTAACCCAAGTGATGAGGATACAGTTATTGAGATTGTAACAACAACTGGTACAGCTGGTGAGGATGATTACACAGAGACTATAGTAACGGTAACAATTCCTGCTGGAGAGACTACTGGTGAAGTTGTGATTCCAATTACGGATGATATGCTTGATGAAGAAGATGAGATCTTCACAGTAGACGGAACAGTAACAAGTGGTAACACTGATAACACAGATCCAAGCGGAGATGTAACGATTATTGATAACGATGATGCTCCGGTTACAACACCTAATTTAGATCTTGTTAAAGTGGGCGTTTTAAATGACTCAAATGGTAATAACGTAGTTGATGCTGGTGATACTATCACTTACACTTTAACAGTTGTAAATAATGGAAACGAGGAGCTTACTAATGTAATCGTAGTAGATCCATTAATCGTTATCAATGAAGGTCCAGTCGCGGTATTAGCAATAAGTGAAAGTGCTACTTTTACTGGAACATATACAATCACTCAAGATGATATTGAAGCTGGAGGAGTTGTAAACGTTGCAACTGCAGAAGGAACTGATCAGGTAGGTAATACAATTACAGATCAATCTGATGATCCAACTGATACAACAAATGTAGACATTGATGGTGATGGAGATTTTGAAGATCCTACGGTGACTATATTAGATCAGTCTCCAAATATCATGATTACTAAGGATGGAGTATTCCAAGATTTTAATCAAGATGGATTTGCAAACGCAGGTGACCAGATTCTTTACACATTTGATGTTGTTAATACGGGTAACGTAATTTTAAATGACGTTATAGTAACAGACGAGATGGTAGAAGTGATTGGTGATGCAGTTAGTTTACTACCTGGTGAATCAGTTACATTTACAGCAGTGTATATCATAACTCAGCAGGATGTTGATAATGGTGAAGTTGTAAATACTGCCTTAGCAATCGGATTAACTAATGATGGTCTAGAAATCACAGATATTTCTGATGACGTAACAGACACTACTAGTGATGATGATCCTACGGTTACTGTATTAAGTCAAAGTTCAGGACTTATCTTTAATAATGGTATCTCTATGAATGGAGATGGTCGTAATGATTCATTTAGAATACAAGGAATAGAGAATTTCCCAGAAAATAAACTGAGAATATTTAATAGATGGGGTGTAGAAGTATATAATGCAGAAGGATATGGATCTGATGGTAAAACTTTCATAGGATTATCAGAAGGTAGAACCACTATATCTCAAGATAAATTCTTACCTGTAGGAACGTATTACTGGATATTAGAATACGTGAATTCAGTTGGGGAGACTATCAATAACTCTGGATATTTATACCTTACCCGATAAATAATTTTAAATCGTTGAGTGCATTAAGCACTCAACGATTTTATTTGACCTACATATGAAAAATATAATATTAACAGTTACTTTTTTTGGAGTACTAGTACTAAATACATTTACGATAACTGCCCAGCAAGATCCGCAGTATACTCAGTATATGTATAATACAGTAGCTATTAATCCAGCATATGCCGGAAATAGAGGTGTGACGAGTATTGTGGGGCTTCATAGAAGTCAGTGGGTAGGCCTAGAAGGTGCACCTAGAACACAGAGTTTAAGTATCCACTCACCCATAGGAGAAGGTAAAGTAGGATTGGGGTTATCTATCGTAAATGATGCCCTAGGTCCAGCTCAAGAAACATATATTGGTGCAGACTTTAGCTATACTATAAATACTTCTAATAGTGGGAGATTAAGTTTTGGATTGAAGGCGGGAGGTCATGTTTTAGATGTAGACTTTTCTAAGTTGACATTGTTTGATGTTTCTGATCCTAGATTTTCACAAAATATAGATAATAAAATTTCTCCAGTAATTGGTGCTGGATTATATTATCATACTGACAGATTCTATGCTGGTCTGAGTGCTCCAAATTTAATTCAAACAGAGCATTTTGATGAAAGTAATAACAGTAACTCAGCTAGCTTTATTGCAGAGGAGCGTATCCACTATTATGGAATAATGGGATATACTTTTGATATAAGTGACCAACTTAAATTTAAGCCTAGTACGCTTGTCAAATTAGTTGGAGGTGCACCACTTCAAGTAGATCTAACAGCAAACTTTTTGGTAATGGAAAAATTACACCTAGGGGCAGCTTATAGATGGAGCGCAGCCTTAAGTGGTTTAGTAGGTTTTCAAGTGTCAGATAGTATGCTTATAGGCCTTGCTTATGATCGTGAGAGTACAGATCTTGGAGAAACTGTTTATAATGATGGGAGTTTCGAAGTGTTTCTTCGTTTTGAACTCTTCAATGAGTATGATAGAATGCTTACCCCTAGATTCTTTTAATACGTATACTTTAGCAGTATATCTAATTTGATTACATGATGAAAAATATAATTTGTTTTTGCCTGAGCATCCTATTCTTGGGAGTTCTTACCCTAAATGCTCAAGAAGGAAAAATTGATAAAGCAGATAAAAAGTTTGACCAGTATGCCTTTGTAGACGCTAGAAAGATTTATCTGGAAGTTGCGGATAAAGGATATAAGTCTGCAGATCTTTTTCAAAAAATAGCAGATAGTTACTATTTCAATGCAAAATATGTGGAGGCAGAAGTTTGGTATAATAAACTTGTAACGAACTATGCAGAGGAGATAAAGCCAGAATACTATTTTCGTTTCGCTCAAACACTACGTGCCTTAAAAAGCTATGATCGTGCAGATGAAATGATGGCTAAGTTCAACGATGTTAATAGCGATGACTTAAGAGCTGAACTTTTTACAGAAGAGCCAAATTACCTAAGCAAAATTGACTACAAAAAGAGTAAGTATACTATAGAAGATATACGTAGTATGAACTCAAGATATTCAGATTTTGCCCCTACAGAATATGAAGGTAAATTAATTTTTGCATCCTCACGTGATACTGGTGGAGCAACAAAGAAAATTCACAAATGGAATAATGAGCCTTTCTTAGATTTATATGAATCAAAGGTAGGTGAAAACTCAGGGTCTTATACTAAGCCAAAATCTTTTAGTAGAGAACTGAATTCTAAATTTCACGAGAGTACTACTGCATTTACAAAAGATGGTAACACAGTGTACTTCACTAGAAATAATTTCAACAAAGGAAATTACCGTAAGTCAAAAAATGGAACTAATAAGCTTAAAATCTATAAGTCTAAAAAAGTAAATGGAAAGTGGTCTACTCCCGTAGAAATGCCATTTAACAGCGATGAGTACTCTACAGCGCATCCTACGCTTAATGCAGATGACAGTAAATTATATTTTGCCTCAGACATGCCTGGGACGGTAGGACTTTCAGATATATGGGTTGCCACTATAGATGAAACAGATTCAGTAGGAACCCCTGTGAATCTAGGACGACCAATAAACACAGAAGGAAGAGAGACTTTTCCTTTTATGAGTTCGAAAGGAGTGTTGTACTTTGGATCTGATGGCCATCCTGGTTTTGGAGGTCTGGATGTCTTTGCAACAACGCCGAGAACAAATAGTAATGAAAAAGAAGTTATTAGCAATATAGGTGAGCCTATTAATAGTTCTTTTGATGACTTTACATTTATATTAAATGAAGATACGCAAGTAGGTTACTTTGCTTCAAATCGTAAACGTGGTCAAGGAAGTGATGATATTTATAAGTTTTTAAAGGAAGAAATACCATGTGATATCAAACTTGTAGGTGTAGTAACAGATAAAGATAGCGGTAATCCTATTCCAGAAGCAACAGTGCAGCTTATAGATAGTGAAGGGACGGTTTTAGAAGCGGTTCAAGCGACAGCAGCTGGTGCTTATGCATTCGAGGCATCATGTGTAAAGCAATACGTTATACGAGCTTCAAAAGAAGAATATAGCACAGCAGAGGCTATCACTACAACACCAGATGTAACAGGCACACTAACCAATGATTTGGAGTTAAGCCTTCTCAAAAAACCAATCAATGTAGGTGATGATCTCGCAAAGGTTTTAGAACTTAATCCTATTTACTTTGATTTCGATCGATTCAATATTCGTCCAGATGCAGCACTTGAATTAGAAAAAGTAATCGCAGTGATGCGCGAGTATCCTAATATGGTATTAGATGCACGATCTCATACGGACAGCAGGGGTAAGGATTCTTATAACCTCAGTCTTTCAGATAAAAGAGCAAAGTCTACTGTTGCATATATAATTAATCAAGGTATAAGCTCATCTAGAATTACTGGACAAGGTTACGGTGAAAAGCAGCCTGTAAATTCTTGTTCTAATGGAGTTCAATGTTCAGAAGAAGAACATCAACTTAACAGACGTTCGGAGTTTATAGTAATAAGTAACTAGCACTTACCGTCTTTATAAAATATGAAGCCTCCTTTTCTATTGAAGAGGAGGCTTTTTTATTTGTGCGCTTTCGCGAAAGCGTTATTTTAATTTTTCTACTACCTGTCAGATTGTTTTACTCAATGCAAGAGCGTTGGTATTAATACGCCGAAATTAAATGTAAAGCCATTTAAGGGTGTTTTGTGACAACTCTCTATATATTGAGCAAATACCGTTGGCAAGTCCTTAAAAACCATCTAGATTGTCATAGAGAAAGAAGTACTTAGACCACGGCCATAATTGCGCTTTCATATCTAATTTACTCCGAGTTGATGTAAAAGTCTCTTTAAAATATTCAAACTAAAACATTAGTTTAAACTAATGTTTTAGTTATATTTGAGTAATTAATACGAATAAGGATTATAATTTTTTGTAATTCAGAGGAATATAAAGCTCGACTATGAAACAACTTACAAAGGCAGAAGAAGAGGTGATGCAGCTATTATGGGTAGCCAAAAAAGCAAATGTAGCAACACTCATTGAGCAAATGCCTGAGCCTAAGCCAGCATACAACACCATCTCAACAATCATAAGAATATTAGAAAATAAGGGCTTTGTAGGCCATGAGAAGGAAGGAAGAGGATACCTATACTATCCCTTAGTTACAAAAGAGGTGTATAGTAATGATTCTATGCACAAAATGATGGATAGCTATTTTAATGGAAGTTTTAAAAGCATGGTAAGCTTCTTTGTGAAAAAGAATGACGTAGGTGTGCAAGACCTAGAAGCCATACTTAAGGAAATTAATAAAAACGACTAGTCATGATAGCATATGTAATTCAAGTCATCTGTTTTCAAGCAATATTCTTAGCAGTGTATTATCTCCTATTAAGAAAGGAAACCTTCTTTGTATATAATAGAATTTACCTTCTATTGACACCTGTAATAGCACTCTTATTGCCATTTGTAAAAATTGCAAGTTTACAAACCGTAGTTCCCGTAGAGGTGATGTCTGTCATGTTACCAGAAGTAGTAATAGGTGAAGCAACTACGAGCCAATCAGAACAAACAAGCTCCTTTGTCATTCCGTGGTTGAGTATTTACTTCGCAGGTGTTGCAGTAAGTGCATTACTTCTTGTGATAAAGGTCAAAAGTTTTATTAGCTATCTATCTTTTAAACGACGTGGGGAGCACATCATTAACGTCCCTAACAGTACAGAAGCTTTTACGTTTTTTAAGTACATATTTATTGGAGAGGATATAGATACGCTTTCGCGAAAGCAAATCCTTACCCACGAACAGATACACGCAAAACAGGGGCATACTTGGGATCTTATCTTTTTTGAGATTATGAAAATCATCTTTTGGTTCAACCCATTGATATATTTCAATCAAAAACTGATAAGTACAGTTCATGAATACTTAGCCGATCAAAAAGCAACAGCAGCCTCATCAAAAAAAGCATACTACGAAGAGTTATTAAATACTGCCTTTGGCACTAATAACCTTTCTTTTACAAATACATTTTTCAATCAATCATTAATCAAAAATCGAATTGTTATGTTACAAAAATCAAAATCAAAAAAGAGTGCTCTCATCAAGTACTTTCTTATAGCACCTCTTATACTAGCAATGCTCGTGCAAGTGTCTTGGGCACAAAATTCAAGTAAATCAGGAGAGGTGGAGAGAGAGAATTTTACATTGATGGAAAGTGATTTTAATAACGAGAAAGTTAATTACTCTATTATAATTATAGATACCTTAAAATTAGCAAGTAATGAGAAAGCGTTTATAAAAGCTGTACAAAACGATAAATCTTTAGATGTAACAGGTTTTGATCCAGCAAAAGGGAATGAGGCAGTATTCAAAAACATAAACAAATTTCTTATGTTTTCAAGTAAGGATGACATTGTGGAGCTCAAAGAAAAATTTGATATAAAATCTTACACAGTTGAGGAGCTACGTAAAAAGTATAAGTTAACAAATACTTATACTTCTCAGGCTATATATAAAGAAGAAGTAGAAGTTGTCGAAACTCAAGACGAACTCGAAATACCATTTGCAGTTATAGATAATGTTCCTACCTACCCTGGTTGTAATGAATTAGAAGGAAATGAAGATAAGAAAACATGTATGTCAGATAAAGTCTCAAAATATGTAAGTGCTAATTTTAATACAAGTATTGCAAAGCCACTAGGTCTTACAGGAGTTAATAGAGTGTTTGTTTCATTTAGAATTAATAAAAGGGGACAGGTAGATAATGTTGAGGCACGAGCATCGCATCCAGATATTGCAGAAGAGGCTAGAAGAGTTATCTACAACCTACCTCAAATGAAACCCGGAAGTCAGGCAGGAGAAGAAGTAGGAGTTCTGTATAGCTTACCTATTACATTTCAAATAGCAGAGTAATTAAATAGAATAACCATATTAAAATATGCGATATGATAGCGTACATTATACAAGTCATCTGTTTTCAAGCAATTTTCTTAACAGTGTATTATCTCCTATTAAGAAAGGAAACCTTCTTTGTATATAATAGAATTTACCTTCTATTGACACCTGTCATAGCACTCTTATTGCCATTTGTAAAAATTGCAAGTTTACAAACCGTAGTTCCCGTAGAGGTGATGTCTGTCATGTTACCAGAAGTAGTAATAGCTGAAGCAACTACGAGCCAAACAGAACAAACAAGCTCCTTTGTCATTCCGTGGTTGAGTATTTACTTCGTAGGTGTGGCAGTAAGTGTATTACTACTTGTGATAAAGGTCAAAAGTTTTATTAGCTATCTATCTTTTAAACGACGTGGGGAGCACATCATAAATGTCCCTAACAGTACAGAAGCTTTTACGTTTTTTAAGTACATATTTATTGGAGAGGATATAGATACGCTTTCGCGAAAGCAAATCCTTACCCACGAACAGATACACGCAAAACAGGGGCATACTTGGGATCTTATCTTTTTTGAGATTATGAAAATCATCTTTTGGTTCAACCCATTGATATATTTCAATCAAAAACTGATAAGCACCGTACATGAATACTTAGCCGATCAAAAAGCAACAGCAGCCTCATCAAAAAAAGTATACTACGAAGAGTTATTAAATACTGCCTTTGGCACTAATAACCTTTCTTTTACAAATACATTTTTCAATCAATCATTAATCAAAAATCGAATTATTATGTTACAAAAATCAAAGTCAAAAAAGAGTGCGTTAATCAAGTATGCCTTTATTGTTCCATTAGTTTTAGGAATGTTAGTCTATGTTTCATGTAGTGAGGATAATGAGCTGGTAGAAAATCAATCACTAGAGGAAAAAATAAGTGAACTACAATTGCTAATAGAGCAAAAAGAGAACCTTTCAAAAACAGAATCTCAAATGATCAATGATCTAAGTATGACATCAGCCAAAAAAACAAAAGGAACATCTGTGCATACTTTTAATATGAGTAAAGATGACGACGAATTAATAGAGGTTGTAGAAGAAGAGGTTGTGTATGATGTCGATGAGAACGGAAATATCCCATTTACAGTCATAGATGAAGTTCCAGTATTTCCTGGATGTGAGTCACTCACTTCAAATGAGCAACGTAGAGATTGTATGTCTCAGAAAGTAGGTGTCTTGGTAAATTCTAACTTTAATGTTGCATTAGGCAAGGAGCTAAATCTCAAGGGTACTAACAGAATTTTTGCAAGTTTTAGAATTGATAAAAATGGATACGTCACAAATCTAAGAACTCGCTCACCACACCCAGATCTTGATGCAGAAGCACAGCGTGTAATTTCTATGTTGCCAAAAATGAAACCTGGTAAACACAATGGTGAAGAAGTAGGAGTCCTTTATAGCTTACCTATTACGTTTAAAATAGCAGAGTAACCTATGAGAAAACTAATTATACTTTTAAGTATCATAGCATTTTCAAAAGCCGGTGCACAAGCTCCGGCTTTGGCTATTGCAGATAGTTTATATGCTGTGGGAGATTATACACAGGCAATTGCTCAGTATGAATCTATAAAAAATCCTTCGGCTAGAACATATTTGCAAATAGCAAGAGCCTATAACAGTAAAGGAGTGAAAACTGACGCGCTTTTGTATTATAAAAAGTCGTTAGAGCTTAATGACAGGCAACCCATAGCTCAAACAGAGTACGGTAGATTATTACTGTCAAAGTCAAAGCATCATCTTGCAGACTCAATTTTTTCTGATTTAGCAAAGAGATTCCCTACCAATCCTGAGTATTACTATCAATGGGGGCGAGCGCTTAAAAAGACTGCGGTCAAGGATACCTTAGTTTTAAATAGAAAAGTAGATAATGAAAAGATAGACACTTCAGAAAAAGCTTTTGCCAAGGCAGTGCAGCTAGATTCTACTCACCAAAATGCCATGTATGAACTTGCATTACATCATTTAAGTCATAAAGAATACGATGTCGTAGAAAAGATTTCTGAGAAAGCACTTGAGAGTTACCCAGAGAATATTAAGATAACTAATATTCTAGCTCAAAATTATTACATAAAAGGATGGTGGGTTGAGGCCATAGCGTGGTTTAATAAATTACTAGATTTAGGCATGGATACTGCGTTTGTGAGAAATAAACTAGGGCGTGCCTACTACGAGAAAAGAATGTATCCAGAGGCTATAGAAGCTTATGAAAAAGTACTCGCTTATGATGACGAAGACTGGGGTACACTTATAACCCTTGCTAGGTTATATAACTTTAACAGAGAATACGATAAGGCCGTTGATTATTCGACCAAAGCGCTTAGGTATAAAGATTTGCCGCTTGATGATGTGTACTTTACGTTAGGTAGAGCTTACGAGTTTAAGAAAGAGTTCACTAAGGCAATGAAGCATTATCAACTAGCAGTTAAAGAAGATCCTGATAACCTTGATGCCGTATATGCGATTGCCGTAGCAGCCGATAATTATTATGAAGATAAGGAAGAGGTTGTCCAATTGTATGAGAAGTTTGTGGCTCAATCTGAAAAATCAAAATCAAAGCCATATTTGATAAGAATAGCTAAAGAGAGAATTATAATACTCAAAAGAGAAATTTTTGAAGCAAAAAAAGCGCAGGACTAACCCATTTACAGCACTTTTAAACGAAATTTAAAAATCGTACTTTCGAAGTACGTATGAGAGGCTTATTATATCGTGGTTTAGTAATAATTACAGCAATAGCTGTAATGACTTCTTGCGACCGTATAGAAACAAAAAAGATCTCATCTTCGGAGTATCTTTCAGAAAGTTGGAAGGCCATAGATCTCCATAAAGTGGACGGCTATCCTACTTTTGATACATGTAGCTCACAAGCAGAAGGAGAAGCCTTGAGAGTGTGTTTTGAAGAGACAGTAACGAGTACGTTTTACGAGTCCTTTGGTAAACACACAATTGTTGTAAATAGAGTGATCAACGATACGCTTGTAGTCAATTTTGTGGTAAATGAAAAAGGTAAATACTGTATTGATACACTCGCCATTACACCAGAAATACGCGCAGAAATCCCAAAACTAGAGCAGTGGATTCATGAAGCGGCCAAACAACTTCCTCAAGCTAAAGCAGCTACCAAGCAAGGAGTGCCCGTAAAGACAAAATTTAAAATCCCAGTAGTTTTAAAAGTGGAGTAATTGTAAGGCACCACAAACTATTGCTTGTAGTTGCGACCTTTCCATTGGTAACTACTAGTAAGCGATTTTACGGCTATATAAGTACTTAAAAACGGGTAACAAATCATCACAACTGGATACCATTTTAAATAACTTTTTCGGTTATAAAAAGAAGCTTCGGTGGCAATGAGGATAACATCAACCACTAGTTTTATGACTAAGCCTATTAGTATGATGGATTGGGTTTCCGCTTTCGCGAAAGCGTAATAAAAAACTCCCACAACACTTAAAAGATTAACACCCAAAACAAGAATCCCCATTAGCTTTGAGAACCAAAAGGTATAAGCACTAGACTTTGCAGCCCAGCGTGTGCGCTGTGCTATAAATATTTTCCACTGCTCTTGAGGCTGTGTGGTTACAATAGCATCTGGAGAGCGTAAATAGCTTATCCTATTTTTAAATTTCTCTTGAAATTTTTCGAGTAAAAAATGATCATCTCCACTAGCGATATGATTATTATTTGCAAAGCCTTGAACGGCTGTAAAGGCTTCTTTTTCATAAGCGAGATTTGCTCCGTTACATAAAAAAGGTAAGCCCATATAAAAGCTTCCGGCGGTTGCGCCCATAAGACTTAAAAAGTCTAATTGCTCATAGGCAGTTAGAAACGAAGGCTGAGGGGTGGTCGCAATAGCAACGGGCATAATAACCATAAGTGGTGATTGTTTATGTATTATAGCGTCTAATGTGTTGAGCCAGTTTACGGGCACGGTACAGTCGGCATCTGTGGTCACAATCCACTGGTGTTTACTGGTATGGATGGCGGTCTGGAGTGCATCTTTTTTTGGTGATGCAGAGGTGCGCACGTTGTCTATAACATCAATGTTTGTAAGCGCATATCGCGATATACACTTATTTATGACCTCGAGAGAGTTGTCTGTAGAGGCATCATTTACTAAGATGATTTCCCAGCTGTTTTGTGGATAGTCAACCTCGGCTAGTGATTGCAGCAAGTTAGTAAGATGCGCTTCTTCATTTCTAAAGGGTACAATAACGGTAAATGTGGTAGTTGTAGCGTCACAAGTTTGTGAGAACGTGCCAGCGCGATTAATCTCAAGCGCAAACCCGAGGATGATAATTCCATAGAGCAAGAAAACAAAAAACAGCATCCAGATCATTATACTGTCTTTATGTTGCTTGTTTGCTTTTGCACGAGTAAAAAGTAGGCACCAGGTAATAGCGGTACTACTACATTGAGCAGCCACATTAAAAGTACAGTACTTAATACAATCTCTTCGGGTACATTAAACAAGCCAAAAATGAGAACAGCCAAACCACCGCGTACCACAACGTCTAGTAACTGCATTACAGGTATGAGCGAGCTCACAAGGTAGGTAGCACAAATACACGCCATTACAAAAGGATAACTTGTGGTTGCACCTAGCAGGTAGAGAATGAGGTAAAACTGATGTGCAAAAATAATATATCGTATAAAGGAAAACAGGCGCACTTTCTTTTTGATGGGTGCAGCAATAGATTTCCAATACTTCTTGATTTTATACCAAGGATTTCCCTTGAGTGTCCAGTGTACACTTCGTAGTATTTTAGGAAGTATCTGGTACAACACGAGTGCCATAAATATGCTCAAACTCCAAAAGAATATCGCTGTCCCACTAGTGAAAAAGGCAATAACTCCTAAGCCAATGCTCCCAAAAATAAGCGTTGCCAGCAGCTGATACATATTGCCTATAAAGTTTAAGATGAGTATCTGCTTGCGTTGCTCTTTTGGGTAATAGAGAGCCTTTGCACCATAGTCACCAGCTTTGGCAGGAGTTACAAACCCTACGAGGTGAGCGGTGAGGATTTGTATTGCGCTTTCGCGAAAGCGTACTAATCTATATATACTCACTAGAGTTTGCCATTTCTTGATTTCAAAAAACCAGTTGGTAGCGGTAAATAATAGTATGATTATAATATAGAAATATAACGATGATGTACTAATTTCGGAAAGCTGAAATTGTAGCGACCGTAAATCACCGCGATCTAGTTTGTCATAAATAAAATAGCCAGCCAGTAGTACAATGAGAATCTTAAGAGTCGCCCAGAGTAATTGCGTAGCTTTGTGAGATAATCTAGGCATTCATTTCTTTGTTAAGGATGAGCACAAAGTAACAATAAAAGCATTGGCAGACGAAAAAATCATATTAGGTATTGATCCTGGAACCACAATTATGGGTTTTGGACTTATCAAGGTTGTGGGTAAAAAGATGGAGTTTATGCAACTCAATGAGTTATTGTTACAAAAGTATAATGATCCTTATGTGAAGCTCAAGCTCATTTTTGAGCGCACCATACATCTCATAGATACGTATCACCCAGATGAGATTGCGATAGAGGCACCGTTTTTTGGCAAGAATGTACAAAGTATGCTCAAGCTAGGTAGAGCACAAGGAGTGGCGATGGCAGCAGGTTTATCTCGAGAAATCCCTATCACAGAGTACCTCCCTAAAAAGATTAAAATGGCAGTTACTGGAAACGGTAATGCAAGTAAGGAGCAGGTGGCAAGAATGCTACAGTCTTTACTAAAACTTAAAACCTTGCCTAAAAACTTAGACTCTACAGATGGTCTTGCCGCAGCAGTGTGTCACTTTTATAATTCTGGAAAAGTAGAAATAGGTAAGAGTTACTCGGGCTGGGAGAGCTTTGTAAAGCAAAATGAAAAACGAGTTAAGAAGTGATATTTCTTTAGATCTTATGGCATCCATCTACATCCACATACCATTTTGCAAGCAGGCGTGTCACTATTGTGATTTTCACTTTTCGACTACAATGGGTAAAAAAGAGGAAATGATAACGGCTATCATAAGCGAACTTGAGATACGTAAAGCCGAGTTTGAAAATGATGAGGTGTCTAATCTTTATTTTGGCGGTGGGACACCTTCTGTCTTAAACACTGCAGAGATTGAACAAATTATAGATGCTTGCTACGCACATTACAAGATTCAAGAAGATCCAGAGATTACCCTAGAAGCAAATCCAGACGATCTTACTGAGCAAAAAATAAGAGAGCTCGCAGCATCGCCCATTAATAGATTGAGTATAGGCGTACAATCATTTTATGAAGAAGATCTCAAATTAATGAACCGTGCTCATAATGCTCAAGAGGCAATAGATTGCCTGAGATTAACAAGAGCAAGCTTTCCTAACAGTTCGCTAGATCTTATTTATGGAATCCCTGGGATGAGTAATGAGCGCTGGGAGCAGAATATAGATAAAGCGCTAGCGCTAGACCTCCCTCATATATCTGCCTACGCGCTTACGGTAGAGCCTAAGACGGCCCTAGAAAATTTTATTAAAAAAGGAATTGTACCTCCGGTAGAAGATGAGGTGGCACAAGAGCATCACGAGCTATTAATACGTAAGATGGAAGCTGCTGGTTATGAGAATTACGAGTTTTCAAACTTTGCAAAACCAGGTTATCATTCTAGAAATAATACGGCATACTGGCAAGGGAAAAAGTACATAGGTATAGGTCCTTCTGCACATAGCTATGACGGTAAGCGCCGCGCCTGGAATATAAATAACAACCCAAAGTACATAAAGGCAATCGCTGCTGGAGAGCTACCTCAAGAGGTAGAGGAGCTCTCGCTCACAGACCAGTACAATGAGTATGTAATGACGAGATTGCGCACACAGTATGGAGTTTCTTTACTTGAGATAAAAGCACAATATGGTGAGCGTTTTTATAACTACTTTTTAGAATACGCTCAAAAACACATAGAGGAACATTTGCTTTTTATAGAAGAAGATAGGGTTTATGTGAGTAAAAAAGGAAAGTTTTTAAGCGATGGTATTGCAAGTGACTTATTTATACTCAACTTAAAGTAGCCTAACTCGTTGCAATGAGTTTAAGTACTCTAGGTAAATCAATAGAGTATTTTTATCTTTAGTTTTCTTTTGAATTACGCTATGCTTGCAACTATAACTCATAATAAAGAAACTTTTAAGGTCAATCTTTCAAAACCCATTGATCTCTCGATTCCCCTTACTTCTAAGAAGAATCCGCTGGCTTGGTATATTGACCCGCCTAAGTTTGAGACAGTCACAGATGGCGAGTGGGTAGGAAGTGTGCGCAAGGGAGGCGATGTAAATTTTACTACCATCACCTTTAACCCACATTCTCACGGCACGCATACAGAGACCGCTGGACATATCACAGAAAAGGTGCATAGCATTAATAAAAATCTCAAAACATTTTTCTTTATTGCAGAGTTGGTGACAGTCATACCAGAGCCGCTTGTTAATGAAGATGATGATTTTATACTAAGTGATAAGCAGTTTAAAAACCTACTTAAAGATAAATCACCAGAAGCTTTGGTCATACGCACATTGCCTAACGCACGCGAAAAGAAAACAATGAACTGGTCTAACACAAACTGGCCATTTGTAGATGAGAGGGCGATGGTACGCTTTCGCGAAAGCGGTATAAAACACCTCCTCATAGATTTACCTAGTGTAGATAAAGAGAAGGATGGTGGAGAGCTCAAGGGGCATCACGCGTTTTGGGATGTAAATGGTGAGATACGACTAGATGCAACCATTACAGAGATGATCTATGTGCCGCATAAAGTTCCAGACGGGACGTATCTTCTTAATCTCCAGATTGCCTCTTTTGAAAATGATGCCACACCTAGTAAACCCATTTTATATAAAATTGAAACAGAATAATGCAACCACCTTACTACGCTGTAATCTTTACGTCTACACAAACCAGTAGCACAAGAGGCTATAAACAAGCAGCAGATCTTATGGAGGAGCTGGCCGTAACAATGCCTGGTTTTCTGGGAGTAGAGGGAGCTAGAAATGATAGTGACCACCTAGGCATTACTGTATCATACTGGCGCTCGCTAGAAGACATTGCAAGATGGAAAGCCCAAGCAGAGCATCAAGGCGCGCAACGTATGGGAAAGTCAGACTGGTACGATAACTATACGGTGAGAATATGCAAGGTGGAAAGAGAATATAGCTTTGATAAAAGTTAAATATCTGCCAAATGTTAAATAGAAACATACGATGTTTTTTAACATTTGCGTTGCAATTATAACCACACCTCCCAAGGTAATATTTCACGTTTATAAATCATCAATGTGTTTAAAATCAGCTATTTTTAGCTTGTCTGAGAACACCCTTATTTTAGATTTATTTTTTATGTCATACGCACATTGGTCTAAAGTAAACACCTAACACCATCACTCAAAATGCCTAACTATCATCTCTCATCCTCCTATCTTAAAAAAACGATTATAACTAAGTATGCATACGTCCTGCTGGCTTTGCTTACCATAACTATTTCTTGTAAAGAGAAGAGCACACCTACAGACAATCTCTTTAAGTTTAAGGATTACATTTCGTATACCACAGAGGGGCGACAGTCTGTTATGAGCCCTATACGTGTGGAGCTTGCACAGCCACTCACGCAGTTTGAGGTAGACCAGGTGCTACCTAGTGACATTATCAAAGTGCGTCCTAAAGTTTCTGGAGTGCTTAGTCTTCATAACAGTAGACTACTAGAGTTTATACCAGAAGAGCCTCTCAAACCAGACACGGCATATGAGGTAACTCTTATGCTCGATAAACTTTATGATGATCTTGACACAGGGAAGGAGCAATTTACTTTTGGCTTCAAGACCATTACTCCAGATTTTAAAGTAGCGATGGGCGCCTTACAATCATATAGTAAGGATTATAATTATCTAGAAGGACAAATAGAGGCGAGTGATGATATCGCTTTCGCGAAAGCGCAACAACTCATAAACGCCTCTCAAAATGGTAATGCACTAGCTGTAAAATGGTTTGATAAAGATGGGGTGTCTAGATTTCATTCATTTAGAATAGATAGCATCTCCCGCACTAAGGCAGATTCACAAATTATGGTTGTCTGGGATGGTAAAGCTATAGGAGCCAGAGACACAAATGGTAAGAATACCATACAAATACCTGGAAAAGATAATTTTAAAATCGTAGGCATACATCAAGAGCGCGGCGCAAACGCCTCTGTGATTATAAATTTTTCTGACCCATTAAAGGATAACCAAAACTTTGCTGGACTCGTGACAATCGCGCGTGCAGGAAACCTTCGCTTTGAAGTAAATGGAAATGTGCTACAGGTATATCCAGAAAATAAGATAGTAGGTAATGCACTAGTTGAGGTTTTTCAAGGAATAAAAAGTACTGATGACTATAAGTTGAAACAACCCTTTAAAGAGACCGTAAGTTTTGAGCAAATAAAACCTGCCATACGGGCTATCACAAATGGAGTTATTCTTCCAAAATCTACGAGTACTCCTTACTATTTTGAGGCAGTAAATCTTACACACGTAGACGTGAGAGTCATTAAGATTTATGAAGATAATGTACTCGAGTTTTTACAAGAGGGATCGCTCAATAATACGAGTAGTTATAACCTTAAAAAAGTAGGTAGGCGCATAGCAAAAAAGACGATTGAGATTGCACAAAAAGGTGATCTTAACACCGGCCAGTGGCAAGCTCACGGGGTAGATCTCTCAGCTATTTTTAAGGCAGATCCTGGTGCATTGTATAGAGTAGAGATAAGCTATAAACCTTCTTATGCTATTTATGAGTGTGATGATGCTGTTGCTGGTAGTATAGAAGAAGATAGTTATGAGGACTATTATGAAGATGCATATACCGAGGTAGAAAGTCCAGATGAAGATGCTAGAGAGGAGCAGTACTGGGATAACCGTATTTATAGATGGCGTAAGCAAGTGTACGACTGGAGACAAGAAGATAACCCTTGCCACCCTGCATATTATCAAGAGTCAAAATTTGTAAATAGTAATTTACTAGGGAGTAATCTAGGGGTGATTGTAAAAAAAGGAAAAGACAATTCCTACTTGTTTGCAACATCAGATATTGTGACTACTACGCCAGAGGCAAACACAAAAATCACATTATATAATTACCAAAAGCAACCTATTGCAAGAGTCACTACAGATGCGACTGGAATAGCTCAAGTAACACCAGATGGTTACCCAGTATATGCTGTTGCAGTAAAAGATGGAAACTATGCTTACTTAAAACTGCAAGATGGGCATAGTCTCTCTATGAGTAAGTTTGATATTGCGGGTAATCAACTTGAGAAAGGGCTTAAAGGTTTTACCTACTTAGACAGAGGTGTGCACCGCCCTGGTGATACCATCCATCTTACTTTTACACTTAATGATAAGGCGAACCCACTGCCAAAAGATCACCCGGTAAAGCTGGAAGTGACAGATGCACGAGGTAAACTTATGTATAGAAAGGTAGCGTCTGGATCAAAAAGAGGATCTCAAAATGGGAGCCAAGCACTTAATAACTTTTATTATTTCCCGGTTCCTACAGAGCAGGACGCTCCTACGGGTAACTATAATGCTACGATCTCTGTGGGAGGTGCCACATTTAACAAAACGCTCAAAGTAGAAACCATAAAACCTAATCGCCTCAAAGTAGATCTTACTTTTAAAGATGAGATACTACAAGCAAGCGGAAATCTTATGGGAGCTGCTACTGTAAAATGGTTACACGGAGCGCCTGCCAGAAATTTGAAAATTAAAACAGACGTAACTATACGCAAGTCAAGTAGCGGGTTTAGCCAGTTTCCTGGATATAATTTTTATGACCCAATTAGGGAGTTTGATGAGGTTAGTATAGATGTGCTAGATGGCACTCTGGATAATGAAGGCAACATAAAGATTAATAAAAAAATAGATTTGAGTAAGCGAGCACCGGGTATGCTCAAGGCAACGTTTGTTACAAAAGCCTATGAGGGAGGAGGTGACTTCTCTCTGGATGTGGTAAGTAAGGATGTCGCACCGTTTGATCACTTTGTAGGTCTGCGAGCTCCAAAAAGTCGTGCCTACGGGAGTTATTACACAGATCAAAATATAGAGTTTGACCTAGCTACTACAAATGCTCAAGGCGCACCAGCTGCGGGTCGTAAGCTTCAAGTAAAAGTATTTAAAATGTCTTGGCGCTGGTGGTGGAACAGGAGTCGAGATAATTACTCTAGTTATGAAACAAGCACTGTACATACACCTGTACAAGACTTTACCGTCACTTCTGGTTCTAACGGAAAAACAAGTTTTAATATCAATATTCCGGAGAAGGAAAGTGGGCGTTATCTTATACGTGTTATAGACCCAGAAAGCGGTCACGCTACAGGCCGTATCGCATATTTTTATAGAAACTGGGGTGGTTTTCAAAGAGACTCAGAAAGTGCAAAGATGCTCGTGTTTTCGGCAGATAAAGATGAGTATAGTGTGGGAGATAATGCCACCGTTACATTCCCATCTTCGGCGGGAGGTAGAGCGCTTGTGAGTATTGAAAATGGCACAAAAGTACTCGAGAGTTATTGGGTGGAGACCCAGCAAGGTAAAACCAATTTTTCTTTACCTGTTACCTCCGCAATGGCGCCTAATGTGTATGTGAATATTTCGCTATTACAGCCTCATAAACAATCTGTAAACGACCTTCCTATTAGGCTTTATGGTGTAATTCCTTTGATGGTAAAAGATAGGCAAACAGTGTTAGAGCCGGTAATCACTATGCCAGATGTATTAAAGCCAGAAGAGCCATATACTATCAAAATCACAGAAAAAAATAATAAACAGATGACCTATACTATCGCTGTGGTAGATGATGGTTTGCTGGATCTTACAAGATTTCAAACACCAAAAATCCATAAGCATTTTTATAGCAGAGAAGCACTAGGTGTGAAGTCTTTTGATATGTATGATTATGTGATAGGTGCATATTCTGGCAGTGTAGATAACATTTATGCAATAGGAGGTGGTGATGCTGCGAGCGCTGCCAAAAATAGAAAGGCAGAACGCTTTAAACCTGTAGTTACTTATTTGGGTCCTTTCGCTTTAAGCGAAAACGAAACAAAGTCACACACGGTAACAATGCCTAACTACGTAGGCTCTGTGAGAGCAATGGTAATTGCCGGAGATGCCACAAAAAGCGCCTATGGATCTGTAGAAAAGACAGTACCTGTGCGTAAACCGCTTATGGTTTTAGGTTCGCTTCCGCGAAAATTATCTCCGGGAGAACACGTGACTTTACCAGTAACAGTGTTTGCAATGGAAAAGAACATCAAGCAGGCTAAGATTACCGTCAAAACATCTGAAGCTTTTAAAGCATCTGAAGGGAATGTAAAAACGGTAAATTTCACGCAAGTGGGAGAAAAAATAGTTCCTTTTGAGTTTGATGTGCAAGCTGCTACAGGAGTGCAAACCGTACAAATTATTGTAGAAGGTCACGGGGAGCGTGCAACCTATGATGTTGAGATAGACGTAGAAAACCCAAATCCTATTACTCAAAAAGTAACCGATTACGAACTAGACCCTAGCAGTAACCTTACTATTGATTATGAGACGTTTGGTGTGGCAGGGACTAATGAAAGCGCTTTGGAGTTTTCGACACTGCCACCTATGGATTTTACTAAGCGTATGCAGTATTTAATACGTTACCCACACGGTTGTGTAGAGCAAACTACCTCTGGAGTTTTTCCGCAACTGTTTTTAGATGATGTTTTTGATCTTACCTATGAGCAAAAACGGGATGCACAACAGTATATTAAAGACGGTATTGCGAGGCTAGGCCGTTTCCAAAACACAGACGGAGGTCTAGGTTACTGGCAGGGAGAGATAGAAGCAGACCTATGGGGTACCACCTATGCTGGACACTTTATGATAGAAGCCCAGAAAAAGGGATATGCATTACCGCTCACTTTTATGAATAACTGGTTACGTTTTCAGAAAAAGGAGGCTCGTGAGTGGAGATCTGGACAACAAAGTTATAATGCAACGCTAGTACAAGCATATCGCTTATACACGCTCGCACTTGCGGGACAACCCGACCTTGCAGCGATGAACCGTCTTCGTGAGAATACAAATTTAAGTAATGAAGCAACCTGGAGGCTTGCGGGAGCTTATGCACTAGCAGGTCAAGACAAAGTAGCTGGCCAACTTACCGCTACGGCAAATATTGATTTTACTCCTAAAAAGTATGACTACCATACCTATGGCTCGGTATATCGCAACAGGGCAATGGCGCTAGAAACGATGGTGCTTCTTAATGATAGCAAGCAAAAAGAACTTGCTGTAAGTATAGCCAAAACGCTAGCTTCAGACAGGTGGTTAAGTACTCAAGAAACCAGTTATGCACTGCTGGCTATGGCAAAAATGGTTGTAAAGAACGGAGGTAAAGCAATGCAGTTCTCTTATACAAAAGATGGAAAAGAGTACAGTGTAGATACACAACAAGCTATCGCTCTACGTGACATAAAAACGCAAGACGGAGCAAATGAGATTATTATAAAAAATGCTAAAAATAGTACCGTGTTCATACGTCTTGTGCAAAGTGGTAAGTTACCATTAGGCAAAGAGCTTGTAGATCAAAAAAACCTACAGGTTAAAACAACCTTTTATAACCTCGCTGGTGAAGTGATGTCTATCAATAATCTCCAGCAGGGAGAAGAGTTTACCGCAAAAATTACGGTGAGTAATACGAGCAGAGATTATGTAGATAATGTCGCGCTTACACAAATCTTCCCAAGCGGTTGGGAGATTGTGAATACACGTTTTACAGATGCTCAGGGAGGTACAGCAGGAAGCGCCCGATATACAGATATAAGAGACGATCGTGTGCAGTTTTATTTTGATATGAGTAAGACCAGTACAAGAACATTTACGGTTCGTCTTAATGCAAGTTACTTAGGTGATTACTATTTGCCAGGTACTCAGGTAGAGGCTATGTATGATGCGACTTATTATGCCAGGTCAAAAGGAGCTTGGATAAAAGTTAAGAACTAACAGCGATGTACAGCCGCCTCCTACATATCATAAAGCGCCATAAATTCAAGTTTATACTTGTGGTGTTATTTATGTTGTACTGGGCTTTTTCTATACCGCAGCAGGTTTTTAAAGATCCTCACGCTACCGTGGTTGAGAGTGCGAGTGGTGAGTTGCTGGGCGCCCGCATTGCTAGTGACGGGCAATGGCGTTTTCCGGTACTAGATAGTGTTCCTCATAAGTTTGAAAAGTGTATTCTGTTATTTGAAGATGAGTATTTTTATACCCACCCAGGATTTAATCCCGTGGCGATGGGGAAGGCAATATGGGGTAATATCACTACAGATAAGCGTCGTGGTGGGAGCACCATTACACAACAAGTAATTAGACTTTCTAGAAAAGGAAAACAACGCTCCTATACAGAAAAAGTAGTCGAACTTATAAAAGCTACACGTCTCGAGGCAGGCTATTCAAAAGATGAAATTCTTGGTATGTATGCTACCTATGCGCCCTTTGGCGGTAACGTAGTAGGGTTAGAAACTGCCGCTTGGAGATATTTTGGACTCCCGGCGTCACAGTTAAGTTGGGGGCAAATGGCGGCACTGGCAGTATTACCTAACAATCCTAGTATGGTGCGACCGGGTAAAAATGAGATTACGCTTTCGCGAAAGCGTAATAACCTCCTTAAAAAACTTTGGGAAACAGGAGAGATAGACAAAACCACCTACGAACTATCGCTGCTAGAAAAACTACCCGGAAAACCCTACCCATTACCACAAATTGCGCCTCATCTAGTTGATAGAATTACTAAAGAATCTCGTGGAAAAAGAGTTCAAACCACGGTACAACTTCCTATACAGCGAGACCTCAATAGACTTGCCGAAGAGCATTATGGCCTGTTAAAGCAAAATGAAATTTACAACCTAGCGATCGTGGTTATAGATGTAAATACAAAAGAGGTTGTAGGCTATGTAGGAAACGCACCAACAGATGCAGCACACCAAAAAGATGTAGATATCATCACCAAATACCGCAGCACAGGAAGCACGTTAAAGCCATTGCTTTATGCGGGGATGGTAGATGAGGGACTCATATTGCCACAAACATTAGTCCCAGATATACCTACAAGTATCAATACGTATAGACCACAAAATTTTGACAACGAGTATCAAGGCGTAGTAGCTGCAGATGTGGCTCTTGCAAAATCGCTTAATGTACCTGCAGTGCGATTACTACGTGAATACGGGCTTGACAAGTTTTATAAAAATGTACAAGAGATGCATATGGGAGGTATAAATAAACCCGCCTCTCACTATGGACTTGCAATGATATTAGGAGGTGCAGAGAGCAGCCTTTTTGAATTGACAAAAACCTATGCAGGGATAGCAAACACCCTTAACACATTTAATAGGTCTAGTAGTGAGTATACTTTGGAGTCTTTTAGCGATTATCGTTATGTCAAAAGAGATAATCTGGCTTCTGTAAAAAAGAGTGTCCCCTTGCAAAGTGAGCCCGAGGTATTTTCGGCGGGAGCTATTTATAAAACGCTTGAGACATTGCAAACTGTAAATAGACCAAGCGGCGAAGAAAACTGGCAGTTTTATGAAGATGCCCAACCTGTGGCTTGGAAAACAGGGACGAGTTTTGGTTTTAAAGATGCGTGGGCAGTAGGGGTTACGCCTCAATATGCAATAGGAGTGTGGGTAGGTAATGCAGATGGAGAAGGAAGACCAGGGATTACAGGAATACAAGCAGCAGCGCCACTGTTTTTTGATGTGTTGCGTAGCTTGCCAGTAAATGGCTCTTGGTTTGACACACCATACGATGCACTCGTGGAGACCACGGTTTGCATAAAAAGCGGGATGAAAGCGAGTCCATATTGTGTAGAAACACGTAAAGAGCAAATACCTCACGCTGGGGAGCATACAGCTTCTTGCTCATATCACAAGCAAATGTACCTCTCTGCAAATAAGGAATATCTAGTAAACTCAGATTGTTATGAGCTTGATGAGATGACGGCTGTCACCTATTTTACGCTACCTGCTACAATGGAGTATTACTATGCAAGCAAGCATCCAGATTATAAAGAATTGCCACCATACCATCCAGATTGTAGCTTTTCTGGAGAAATGCCTATGGCATTTATGTATCCTAAAAATAATGAAGGTGTTATTCTTCCCAAGGATTTTGATGCAGCAGTAAACGATGTTGTGTTTAAAGTCTCTCACCGTAACCCTGAGACTAAGATTTTCTGGTATCTAGATAATGAGTTTATAGGAGCTACAGAAGATTTTCACGAGCTAGCTGTTACGCCAGGGGTGGGAAATTATACACTCACTGTAGTAGATGCAGCGGGTAATGAAATCAAGAAACAAATTGAGGTTTCTAGGGGTTAAGAAAAACAACTTTTACCAATTTTTAAAAGGATTCTCAGATAGCTGCGAGTTGTAATACTTGTTATCTCCAGTCACTTCGCTGCCTACCCATTCTGGTGTTGTAAAATCTTCCTCTTCAGCGTTTAGTTCTATTTCGGCGATGGTTAGTCCTTCGTTATCTCCATAAAATTCGTCTATTTCCCAAGTGTGATTACCTGCGGTATACTCGTAACGCGTTTTATCTATAACTCCGGGAAGGCATAGTGATAGAAGCGTTTGCGCCTTATCTACTGCGATTTCTTCTTCTACTTCTACACGCGTAGTACCGCTGTCGTTTGATTTTCCTTTAATGGTAAGAAAGCCTTTCTCGCCTTTAATTCGCACTCTTACAGTACGCTCAGGATCTGTACTTAGATAGCCTTGAGTAATACGAGTTGCCTTTTGAGCAACTTCTTTAAAAGCCGCTGAGGTTACTAGGAATTTTCGTTCTATTTCTAACATAATGTTGCTGTTATATCTAGCCTTTAGTTAATGCGCCACGGCGGGTTTTTGCGATTATCACCAGCGTAGTAAAGAATAATTTGATTCCCATCTGGATCCTTAAGTCTTGCCTCTCGCCACAACCACGACTGGTCTGTGGGCAATAGGTCGAAAGTAACATTCTCATCTTGTAATCGTGCCACTTCTTGGTCTAAACGCTCTGTTTCAAAATATACCGTTACTCCAGCACCTGCAGGTAGCTCATCTACAAGATGTATAGAAAACGTAGCATCTCCCTCTGGGCACTCAAAGCGTGCATAATGTGGCAAGGCTTTTACAATGAGACGCAATCCTAGTTGCTCATAAAAAGCAATGGAAGTTACAAGATCTAGTGACGGTACGGTGATTTGGTTGAGGTTCATAGCGTTTATTTTTGCCAGGGAGTTACGGTCGTAGGAGTGTCCTTTTGGTAAAGCACCACATTATTCCCATCGGGATCTTGTAGTGTTAAGTCCTTTCCACCCCAGTCTCTGTATATGGTGGGGATGAATACGCTTTCGCGAAAGCGTAATTCAAACACCTCAATACCGTCTGTTTCAAAGTAAACGGTTACGGGTTGTTCTGGAAGTTTGAGATTATAATAAGCTGTAAAAATGACTTCGTGCTCCTTATTTTCAAAATGTGCGTGATGCTGAGGCTCGTGCTCAATAAGTTCCATACCAATGCCTGTATAAAAGGCAATCGCCGCTTTAAGGTCTCGAGAGGGAACGGTGATGTGGTTAAACGTGGTAGGCACTGCTTAGTTCTTTAATCTCAATATTTGTGATGTCTGTGTGGGTTACTGTTTGTTTTGCAAGTTGTGCCATTGCTCTAGCAATATCTTTTGCTTGTGTAGACTTCCACTTTTTGAGCGGTCCCACCATAAAAAAGTCCATAACGGCCATCATCATTTTAAGAGCTTTCTCGCCTTTGCGAGCGTCATCTGGGCGGCCATTTATAAAAGCAGGTTTAAGAATGTGCGTGTTCTCAATGCCTACCTTACTCAAGTCGCCCTCCATCTCACCTTTTGTACGCACATAGAAAAACGGACTCTTAGCCGAAGTTCCCGCCGAAGAAATGACCATATAACTTGCTATACCGTGTTGTTTTGCTAGTTGTGCCGTTTCAATCGGGATGCCGTAGTCTATAGCTTTATATTTCTCCCTATCTGGCGTTTGGGCTTTCGTTGTGCCTATGCAGCAAAAAATAACATCACCTGTAAATTGCTCCTTGAAGGTACTCGTGTCTAGTAAATCACAAATAATCTCTTCTACTTTCTCGTGTGTAAAAGAGGTAGGCCGCCTTGTAAAGATTTTCACTTTAGAAAATGCTGGGTCTTTTATGAGTAACTCTGTTAAAAGTCCGCCAGTAAGACCTGTGGCGCCGAGTATGATTGCTGTTTTAGACATACTCAAAGTTACGATTTATAGTACAAAACCTTCTGAGTACTTTGTAACTTGCATACAATGTCTGAGCTGCCTATAAAAAAGATAATTCACGTAGATATGGATGCATTTTATGCATCTGTAGAGCAGCTGGATAACCCAGATTTACGAGGTAAAGCTATTGCTGTAGGTGGCGGTGGTGAGCGTGGTGTGGTAAGTGCAGCGAGTTATGAGGCTCGTAAATATGGCGTGCGGTCTGCTATGGCGGGTGCGCTTGCGCGAAAACTGTGTCCCGACCTCATATTTGTAAAGACTAACTTTGAACGATACCGAGAGGTCTCTGCTCAGATACGCTCCGTTTTTCACGAGTTTACAGATCTTGTAGAGCCCTTATCACTAGATGAAGCCTACCTAGATGTCACCGAAAACAAAGTAGGAATGCCTAGCGCAACCGTTATTGCCTCGTGGATACGACAACGCATAAAGGAAAAGACAGGACTAAATGCCAGCGCAGGAATAAGCATCAATAAGTTTATTGCAAAAGTTGCCAGTGACATTAATAAACCCAATGGTCAGAAAACCATACCGCCAGAGGAGGTAATCACCTTTCTTGAGGAACTAGACATCAGAAAGTTTTATGGCATAGGAAAAAAGACTGCCGAAAAAATGTATCTACACGGCATTTTTACAGGGATGGATCTCAAATTAAAATCAAAAGAATATCTGAGTGACAACTTTGGAAAGAGTGGAGCTTACTACTATGATATTGTGAGAGGTATACAACATAACGAAGTAAAGCCTAACCGCATACGCAAGTCACTTGCGGCTGAGCGTACCTTTAGAGAAAACATCACTTCGGAGATTTTTATGCTTGAAAAGCTAGAACATATAGCCGAAGAAGTGGAGAGAAGATTAGAAAAAAGCAAAGTAGCAGGTAAGACCATTACTCTCAAAATAAAATACTCAGACTTTACACTCCAGACCCGCTCAAAAACGCTGGACTTATACGTGAGGTCTAAAGACATCATACTAGAAACCGCAAAGGACTTACTGTATCAAGAAAAAATGAAAAATAGCGTACGGCTCTTAGGCATCTCACTATCTAACCTCAATACCGAAGACCGTAAAAAGAAGGACGCAGCAAAAGCTGTAAAAGAAGAAGAGATCGATGTACAGATGCGCTTTACCTTCTAGCAAGACATATCTGCTACGATTTTCCAGGCGCCGTTTATACGCTTAAAGATGATGATAAAAACACCGTCTGCATTTCCTACTCTACGTTTGAGATGATATTCTCCCATCACGTAATAAGCGTTTTCTTCTATGAGTGTCATATCATTAATCACAAATTGCAACTCACCTGTGTGATCTAGCGTGGGGTATCCTTTTTTATAATTTGCTAGTGTGTTTTCCCATCCATAGGTAAGGCCTTTACTTCCATAAAACTTTAAGGAATCACTCTTCCAGTAACTTTGCATAAAAGCTTCTAGATCTCCCTGTGACCAGGCTTCTTGTTGTGCTTTTAAGACAGCGGTAATGGCTGCCTTATCTTGAGCAACTGTATGTTGTTGCTGGCAGTTTATTAATAAGAAACTAGCAAGCAAGAGCGTGATAACGATTTTCATAATAAGCCTATTTCCTATAAAGATACATTATAGCACATAGGACAAAATGTGACTATCCTAAAATTTTAGTCTGCCGCCTGTAAAAGGCATCTTGCTGTCGTTTTAAAATCTCTTTTGCCATCTTTTTCTTGTAGTTGTATAGCTCTTCATCTTGAGCGATGTCTGTATACACGCGATCATTTACAATGTGATCTGTTTCGGTAAGGATCTTGCGTTGTAAGGCTTTTTGTGCACTCCATTCTTTAATGGTGAGCTCGTGGTCTGCAAGTTTTATATCATACTCACCCATAGGCGAGATGAGCTTAGAAAATATAGGTGCCGTCTCTATGGCAAGAAAGAGTAAGAAAATAAACAGCGAGGGTAACCACGGGAGTTCTTTCATCGCATCTATGCGCGCCATTAATCCGTCAAAATTATTTATAATAGGTTGACTCGTACTTACAGCAGTATTGAACTCGTCGCGCAGTTGTATTTTTTGCGCTTCGGCTTGTGCTATTTTTTCGGCATTTGTGGCTTTGAGAGTAGTGAGTTCTGCAAGAGCGGCATCGTGTTTATCTCGCTTTTCTTGATAGACTGGGCCTTTGCCTAGTAGCTCAGTGCCAGCAGTACCTTCTGCCTCGTCTATGTAGATTTCATACAGGTTATTTACTTCTGTCTCTTTGGTAGCGATTTCTTGTTTTGCGGCAGCTATTTGGGCATCTAGTTTATTGATTTCTGGGGTGTACTGCGCGAGTATCTCGCCTTGATTTTGCACGGTAAACTCATTTTTTTGACTGAGCATCACGCGGTCTATCTCTTTCTCAAATATTTTAAGCTCTAAGGGTTTTGAAATCACCACAGCAATAATTACCGCAAGAATAAGGCGGGGAATTGCCATTCCAAATTCTTTCCACCAGTTGTTTCGCTTTTTAAGTGTAGAAACAATAAAACGGTCTAGATTAAAAATTACCAGTCCCCATAATAAACCAAAAAGTATGGCTCTATACACATTATCAAAAACGGTAAAAAGCGCATAGGTTGCTGCGATGGTGGCTAATACGGCTGTAAAAAATACGGTAGCACCTATGCCAGCATATTTATTCTTCTCTCCGCGAGAGCAGGTGTCTAAAACGTCACGATCTGCACCAGAGCAGAGAATAAAAAAGGATTGAATCATAATACGGTTCGTTTAGTTAGTTTTTTTGAGTGGATGGTTGTTATGCAACCGGCTGATTGATGAGGGTGTGGAGTACTACAACGACGGTTTTCTGCTTTTTCGTATGTATTACACAACAAGGTGCAGGCGTAGGTGAGTCTCTTGCTTTAAGAGACTCATAAAATATGAGATTGTTGCAGTTGTGTGTGTTACGCTTTCGCGAAAGCGTATAAAACCTATTGAGAAACGTCTATAAAGTTATCACGATTAGGACTACTAGGGTACTCAAAGAGCTCAAGATCAAAGTAAGGTACGGCGGCCAAAAAATGGTCAAAAAGATCTGCCATTATGTACTCGTAGTTTTCCCATTTTTTGTCTTTACTAAAGCAATATACCTCTAGAGGGATACCTTGCGCAGTAGGAGCCAGCTGGCGACACATAAGAAGCATCTCTTTGTGTATGGCGCTGTGGTTTTGAATATAGGTCTCCATATATTTTCTAAAAAGACCTACGTTAGTCAGGTTGCTACCATTAATCTGGATAGACTTATCAGAATCATCTCGCTCGTTAATGCGAGCCAGTTTTTCCTCCATATTTGTGAGGTAATCTGTGATGAGTCCTATTCTCTTAAAGCGCTGTATATCCTCGTCTGTAAGAAATTTTATGCTGTCTTGTTTTATATATAAAGAACGTTTTATGCGACGACCAGGACTGTCTGTCATACCACGCCAGTTCTTAAAAGAGTCTGAGATAAGCGCGTAGGTAGGTATGGTTGTGATGGTCATATCAAAGTTTTGAACCTTTACCGTTGCGAGGTTAATCTCTACCACATCACCATCTGCTCCATACTTTTCAAAAGTGATCCAGTCGCCTATGCGCACCATATCATTAATAGCAACCTGAATACTTGCTACAAACCCAAGAATAGTGTCTTTAAAAATGAGTAATATAATGGCTGAGGCGGCACCAAAAGTTCCCAAGGCCTGCCCTAGTGATACAGGTGTGAGAAGACTTATTGCATAGAATATAGTAAACACCCACGCAAAAATCATAAAGACCTGTATGTAGCTATCTATAGGTTTATCACGTAAACCTGGTACTGTTTTAAAGTAATCTCTAAGGGTATGTAAAAGTGCTCTTATAATACGTAGCGCAAGAATGACTCCTATAAGATTGAGTATGACACTAAAGACGTGCTCGATTTCAAGGAAATCATCTAGTACAAATGGAAGCGCTCCTATAAGTAAGTACAACGGGAGTATGTGTGCTAGTCTTCTAGGTACACGGTTTTTGATGAGGAGATCATCAAAATTTGTTTTTGAACTTTTTGAAATATATGCAGCGAGGTTGCGCAGTACTTTACGCACGAGCATATCTGCCAGAAAAACCATTACTAGCACAATAATACCTAGTACAAAGGCATTGAGATACTTAGAGAAGGTTTCTGATAGTCCCCAATCAATAAAATGATCAAAGAAAAAACAGCTTATTTCCTTTTTATAATCCATTGCCGCAAAGCTACATATATCTGTATTAATTGCTTTGCTATTGGCTTTGTTTTAAGAAATAAGCTGTGTGAAGTATAGCTTGTAATTATTCTTTGATTTTCACAAATTTGAAAGATGGTTTCTCTTTTTCAGAACCTCTTGAAATGAGCTGCATAGTATACAAAGGGTTTTCAAATAATTCAATCATCTCGTCGTCTGAGAGTAACTTGTCATTATAGTAATAAAGTGCTTTTTGTTGAAGTAGATCCTTATGAATAATCATTTTATTATGTAAGGTAGAAGTCTGCGTGCTAATATTAGGTTCTTTAGATTTAAGTATCGCTTCTTCTTTTGAGATTTCTTTTCCTTCAAATTCAAAAGTACCGCCATTTAGGGCGTGCTGTTCAACGTCTTTTGATAAAGAACCATCTTCATCATAACTTGCTTTAACTTCAAAATGTTTGCTTTTTTGGTTTATTGGATAAGGCTGATTTTTATCCTTCTGTTCATCATTCATATCATCATAAATAATTTGAATTGTTTTTAAATCAGCAGCAGGAATTTGTTTAACAGTTTTGTTTTTATATTTTGATGTGAGGCGATTGTAAATTTCTAATTGGCGTCCATCAACTCCTGCATTTTCAGGAAGCTTATCTATAATAACTCCATTCTTGTTATTATTCATCACAGCTAGTGCCTTTTGACCAGTTTCAGTTACAGTGATTGTTAGAGTATCACCTTTTTTAATTGCTGGTTTTTGTGGCATATTATTATCCTTGCTTCCTATAAAAGTTTTGGGCGGGTTGCTGTAAGGATACGGTGTTTTAATTTCTGTTACACCACCTTTTGCAAGGCGTACAGCTTCTTCATAGGTTACTTCTTTTCCGTTATAGATAAAAAGGCTACCCAGTTTGTGCATTTTAAGTAAATGTTCTTCTGGAGATGGCGGCGGTGGCGGTGGAGGAAGCTCTCCTCTAGGTGCCGGTGGAGCAGGAGGTGGCGGAGGAATAAGGCGTAGACTGTTATTTGCCTTATACAATTGCGTTTGTCTAAAAACAGTTTCGGCTTTATTTATAAACTCTTTTGAGTTGCCCTTAAAAATCATAGACCTCACCGGCTCTGCAAACTCTTCTTTTGTCCACCGGGCGGTGATATTATCTACGCTTTCGCGAAAGCTGTCAAGCGGACTGTATTGTCCATTTATATAGATACTATCATTTCGTACCTCTATAACTAGTGCGTTTTTACCATTACGTGCTGCACCTTCTATAAACTGTGTGGCGTAGGTTGAGGTTTGAGGTGCCTTGGTAGTTAGGTGTTTTTGACTTTGCCAGTATGGACTAGTCCATACATCTACTCTATATCTACCATTTGTGCGATCACTAATAGCGTAGTAAGGGAGATCATCTGGATGATAATCTAAAATAGTTTTATTTGAAATTTCCTCGTTGTCTAAAAATATGGCAAACAACGATGTGTTTTGCCACTTAACAAGGTCTTCATAGTCTGGTTTTTTTGATTTTACAAAATTTGCTCTTACAAGTGCATTTGCCTCAGGATCAAAAATTGCATTTTGATCATCAACTAAATTTGAGGTGCAAAAAGTAACTCTACTAAAATTCCATAACTCTGCTACAAGAAATTGTTTTTCTCTTCCTAACTTGCTAGATACTCCTGGTCTACCTTGTATAGATAAGTAGTCGTAAACCGTTTTCTTAATAAGGTTCTCAATGCCTTGTATAGAGATAGGTTTTAGTTTGTAATAGAAATTACCTTCGGTGTCTAGTTCTAGCTCTAGAGTGTTTGTTGCACTATTCTCGTATGACATAATACCAGATATAGCATTTGGTCCCGATTGAGCAACAATAGCTTGATTAAAAAAGAGAACACACAAACCTATGATAGGAATGAGTAGTAATGCGCGCAGCACTACTTTTTTACGACTAAATGATTGTGATAACATAACGATTCGTTTTTTGGTTAATGAATAATTAAAAGGACTCTCGAGCGCAGTGTGATGAGTACTGCTTGCATAACTTAAGAGTATGTTTTGATATATAGCAATATTACTTTTATCTGCTATAGCACCTTGATCTGCTAGAAATTCGTGGTTTAATTTTATAGAACTTTTAAAGAACCACACCAGCGGATTGAACCAGAAAATGACCTGTATAAACTCTATGGCAATAATATCTAGGGAGTGCTTTTGGCGTACGTGAGTTGCCTCGTGAGCAAGTACTTCTGGAGCTATTTCCTGTTGTGTGTATGATTGTCTGTTTACAAAAATCCACTTAAGAAAAGAGTGTGGTACCATCACTTGCTCTAATAGGGCAAGCGTAAAGTGTGATGATGGGTGAAGCTCTGCCTGATGTATCTTTCGCTTTAAGCGCACAAGATTTACAATAAAACGTGTTCCAAAAATGAATACCCCTAGAAGGTATATTCCCCAGATAGCGGTGTTTGTGTAATCTACTTCGGTAACCTGAGGCACTTGGCTTGGCGCAGAAACTGTTTCTACATATTCTTGAAATATGGGAGTAATCTGTGGTGCTTCTGCTGCTTGGTATGTAAAGGTGATAAGCGGTATGGTAAATGAAAACACAAGACTTGCCAGGAGGTAAAATCTTTTAAAGTGGTGCATCGCTTTTCCTTCTAGCGCGAGCTTATAAAAGCCAAATAGGATGCCTAAACATAAAGCGCTTTTTAAGAGATAGATGAGTATCATTTCTTTTTGGCTTTAAGTTGGTTATCTATGATTTGTTTTAACTCCTCTAGTTCTTGCTGTGAGAGATCTGTCTCACGGGTAAAGAATGAAGCAAACTGCCCAGCACTATCATTAAAGAAATTTTTAATCAGCCCATTTACGTGTTTTGAGAAGTAGTCTGTCTTCTTTACAAGAGGGAAGTATTCCCTAGAACGGCCGTACTGTTTATAATCTACAAACTTCTTGTCTTGCATACGCTTAAGTAGCGTTGCGATTGTCGTGGTCGCTGGCTTTGGTTCTGGATATGCTTCTATGAGATCTTTCATAAAAGCCTTTTCCTGTTTCCAGAGCAATTGCATAAGCTGTTCTTCAGAAGTGGATAGTGCCATAATGTTCTACAGTGTTAGAATGTACTCTACAAATGTAGAATAATATTTTAATTCTACAAGTGTAGAATAATAATTATTTTAGATTTTTAATTATTTATTTTTTTAAGGAAAATTTTTAAATCTAATGGATCTTTAAATTTCAGTCTACTTTCTTTGAGGATTTTTTTTATAACACCCTTATCTTCATTAGAAAACAAACCGTAAATGTTGCGCTTTGTAACTTCAAGGGGTTTTTTGCCACCATTAGTGCTGATTAAAAAATAATAATCATTGCTAATTTTTCCAGCCTTATCTGGTACTTGCGGATTTGGTGCCTTTTCAGGAAGCCTTAATGTTTTTTCGTGTTTGATATAATATGAATTTGAATTATAGTCCCCGATGTACTCTAAGTATCCAATTATCGAGTTGTTATTTTTATCTAAAAAATTTGTGTAAATAAACAAGCGGCTGTCATATGAAACTTCAACACCATAAGCTTTCTCTAAAAAAGTGTGTGATGAGCTAGTTTGAGTTGCTTTACGCTCAAAAGTATCACTGTACACATCATACCTTAGATATAGTTTTGTCTCTTTATTAGTAAGCTTATCCTGAACTGTACTCAATTGAAAATCATCTTCAAGATATTGAGAACCCTTAAACGTGCTAAGATCATGCTCTCTATCTTTATTACTTCTATAATCTTGAGTTGCTGATAGGGTCTGCCCAAAGGAGTGAGAAACTGATAACAATAAAGTTATAATTACTAGAAAAATTTTCATATGATTGATGTTTAGTTAATTGCTCTCAATATTTGTACCGAATTTATAAAAATTAATAATGCCAAAAGTATTTCTTATGAAGTTGACGACCTAGCAAATTCATTTTACCAACTAAAACGGAGTATTTAATCCTCTAGGTACCTAGAGTTGGAATAAAAAAAACGCCTTAGTAATTACTAGATTACCAAAGCGCTTTTTTATTATTTAAGATTTACTGCTACTTACTCATCTCAGTAAAATACTGATAGAAATAAGGAATTGTTTCTATTCCTTTTAAGAAATTCCATACGCCAAAATGCTCGTTTGGTGAGTGTATCGCATCACTGTCGAGACCAAAGCCCATAAGGATTGTTTTGCTTTTAAGTTCTTTCTCAAAAAGGGCCACAATAGGAATACTACCTCCACTACGTTGCGGGATAGGTGTTTTTCCAAAAGTTTGCTCATACGCCTTTTCGGCAGCTTGATAAGCCACGTTATCTATAGGAGTAACATAACCTTGACCTCCGTGATGTGGTGTTACCTTAACTTTTACGCCTGCTGGAGCAATACCTTCAAAATGCGTTTTAAATAGTTCTGTGATTTCTTCCCACTCTTGATGTGGAACTAGTCGCATTGAGATTTTTGCATATGCCTTGCTTGCAATCACTGTTTTGGCTCCTTCTCCAGTATATCCTCCCCAGATACCGTTTACGTCTAGGGTAGGGCGTATAGAGTTGCGCTCGTTTGTAGTGTAACCTTTTTCTCCATACACAGCGTCTATATCTAGCGCTTTTTTATACTCATCTGGTGAGAAGGGTGCTTCACCCATTTTATCGCGCTCTGCCTGTGTGAGTTCTTCTACCTTGTCATAAAAGCCTTTTACAGTGATGTGATTATTATCATCGTGTAGTGAAGCAATCATTTTTGATAACACATTAATAGGGTTTGCTACGGCACCACCATAAAGACCAGAGTGAAGGTCACGGTTAGGTCCTGTAACTTCTACTTCTACATAACTCAAGCCACGTAGGCCTGTTGTAATAGAAGGAATATCATTTGCAATCATCCCCGTGTCTGAAATAAGGATGACGTCATTTTCTAACTTTTCTTGGTTACGCTCTACATACCAAGCAAGGTTTGCGCTTCCTACTTCTTCTTCACCCTCTATCATAAACTTTACGTTGCAAGGAAGCTTATCATTTGCAACCATATATTCAAGCGCTTTTACGTGCATATACATTTGCCCCTTGTCGTCACAAGCGCCACGTGCAAAGATGGCACCCTCTGGATGCTTGTCTGTTTTTTTTATTACAGGTTCAAACGGTGGTGAGTCCCATAGATCAATAGGATCTGGTGGTTGTACGTCATAGTGACCGTACACAAGTACAGTAGGTAAGTTTTTATCTATAATCTTATCTGCATACACAATTGGGTAGCCTGGTGTCTCGCAAATTTCTACCGTATCGCAACCGGCATCTCGCAGACTTTGTGCTACAGTTTCTGCTGTTTTTACAGTAGATGTTGCATAAGCTGGGTCTGCGCTAACACTCGGTAATTTTAATAATTCAATTAGTTCGTTTAAGAATCGATCTTTATGTTGGGCTATATATTCCTTAGAATTTTTCATCAAATAGTAATTTATTCAAAAGTACAAATTAGGGTAGTTCTTTGATAGCGTGGAATATTTTAGATCATAACATTTTTAGATATATCATCTATTTTGTTTAAAATATTACTAGTAACAAATCAATAAAAAAATGCATTTATAATTTAAATATTAAAATATTATGTATTTCATCGATTAAAGAGTTAATTTGAACGGTATTTGTATTGTTAAATTTTAATTTTGAAAAAAAATTTATCATGAGATATATAATTACTTTTCTGTCTTTTGTGACTTGTTTTTTAACATTGAATATGACAGCGCAAGTTGGGATTAATACCACTAGTCCCGATCCATCATCTGTACTTGACATACAATCTGAAGTAGGAGGTTTGTTAACCCCGAGAATGACGACAACCCAAAGATTAGCCATTTCAAGTCCTGCGCAGGGGTTACTAGTTTACGATACTACATTAGATGCCTTTTATTACTATGGAGCAGGATGGGAGGAAGTTAGTATTAATAATACTAGAGATAATTATAAACTAGTTAAGGATATTTCTGATCTAGCAGAAGAGCTTGCTGCTGGTGGTGGATCTACCTATTTATTGAGTTCAAATTTTCTATATGAAATCAACGGATCTATCGTTTTTAATGCTCCTATAAATATGAATGGTGCCTATATTGAAGGCGTAAATTCTTCTCAAGATATATTAGTTAATGCTTCTGGAGTAGCGCTCTTTCAAGGGTCGCCAGGTAGAATGAGGAATCTCACAATATCCGGTGGGTCGGCTCCTGTTTTTGATATTACAGGAACAGGGTCAGATTTATTAGTTGTGAATAGTACTATATTTACTGGAGCTAGTACTATGGGAACATTACATTCTCTAGGAACGGCTTTTTTCAGTATTACACAATACGTGAGTGTGAATGATGGTTTTAAGTTTTCTGATATTGGCTCCTTTTTTATGAATAATGTTTTTTGGACTACTTCGAATTCAGGAACGTTTGCAACAGTTTCTGGAACGTTCAATAATTTTCAAATTGCTAGTGGTAGGATAGAGGCAGATGCTGGTGAGGTAGGGATAGATGTAAGTGCAGATCCTATAATTGTAAATGAAGCTAGTTTAAATGGACTAAGCTTTGTAGGGGCTGGGACATTAGTATCTGGATATACCACTGGAAGTTATACAGATTTTAGCTTTACTACAGATTGGAACGTTAACTGTTCAGGTATTCCAACAGAAACTGATGATCAATCTACAGCCAATTTTTATAGTACCTCGACAATAACTACTGGCTTTACTCAAAGTATAACAAGCGCTGCAGCGGTTCCAATTGTAGGAAATGGAGCATTTGATAATACGGAATTATTTCGCTTTCAATCAAATACGGCAAATAATAGATTGATATATGAAGGTAAGAAACCTAGAAACTTTCAAATTAGTGCATCATTATCCGTTCGCGTTTCTGGCGCTGCAAGTAACTTTTATAGTTTTATAATTGCAAAAAATGGTACTGTAGTAGATGATTCAGATGCATTGGTTCTCATTGAAAGTGACACTCAAATACAATCTGTATCTATTAATACTGTTGTTACTATGGAGAGTGGTGACTATATAGAAATTTATGCTCAACGATTAACGGGAAGTGGTACAGATACACTTGTGGTCTTTTCGGAAAATTTGACTATTAGGTAATTTTTTCAGCAAAGGCTTCATTAGTGTTATAATCAATAAGATAGCTTGATGTATTGTTAGTTTACTTCATAAAAAGCGAATTTTTTTTTAATTTCTTTAAAATATTATTTTGAGATTGAAAAAAAGTATTATATTTGCACCCCGTTACGAAGTTATTACGTGACGATGTATTGAAATGCGGGCGTGGTGGAATTGGTAGACACGCCAGACTTAGGATCTGGTGCCTCACGGTGTGGAAGTTCGAGTCTTCTCGCCCGTACAAAAACCTCTCAAGAAATTGAGAGGTTTTCTTTTGCAATAAACTCTCGCTTGTAGAAGCAACAAAGCCAACTTAAAAAGTTGACTTTGTTGTTATGTATGCGTACTAAGTATGTTGAATTCAAATTTTCGCGAAAGCGTAATTACTATATATCATCAAGTAAGTCATTTACCTCATTATTATGCACCACTGGGTTTGCGCCAGCTTTACCAGCCACTAAGCTGCCCATAGCGCAAGCCACTTCAAGTGCATCATCTGCCGTTTCTCCAGATAGTAGTCCAAAGACTAGCGTTGCTAGAAAACTATCTCCAGCACCTACGGTGTCTACCACTTTGGTTTTGAAACCTACTTGAGTGTGTATGCCACCTTTATGTAATAACATCGCTCCCTCTGCTCCTAGCGTGACACAAACGATAGGAGTCTCAGTCATTGCACTAAGCATTTTAAGTTCATCCTCGAGTGTCTCTGCCTCTATGCCCATAGCTAGGACAACTAGCTCTAGCTCTTCATCGTTGAGCTTGATCATATCTGCAGCTTCCATGAGTCCTACTACCACTTCAAGGTCGTAATGTGGGGCACGAAGATTCAAGTCAAAAACCGTAAATTTAGATCGTTCTATCAGTACTTCTATTGCTTCTAGATTTATTGGAGGCGTAATTTCTTCTTCTAAGTCCAGTTGCATAGCGTCAAAATTTACGCTTTCGCGAAAAACTAGACTTCCTATAATCAGAGCGTCTGCATCAGTCACAGCTGCGACATTAGCTTCAGTCCATGCAATATTGTCCCAAGCAGCATTGTCTCCTATTTCATAAGAGGCGACACCTTTTTTATCAAGTGTAACGTTTACTTGCCCTGTGGGTTTGTCATTGCGTTGAATAAATTTAGTGTCTAATCCTAGTTCTTTTATCTTAGCAAGTGCCTCTTTACCTAAAGCGTCATTTCCTAAAGATGAGATCATAGATACATCTACCCCAAAGGAGTGTAAACGTAGCGCAACATTAAGTGGCGCGCCGCCTAGTCGTTTCTCATCTGGGAAAACATCCCATAATATCTCGCCGTAACTGGCTATTTTAAGTGGTGTATTAGGCATCTGTAACAAGGTCTTTTTCTAGTTCTTCTAGGGTACGTCCTTTGGTCTCTGGCATAGCAATAATTGCCCATAATAGTTGGAGTACCATCATTCCTGCAAAGAAATAATAAATATTCCAAAGATGGTCTCTCATTATGCCTTCTTTATCATCTATAAAAAATGGAGTTACGAGCGTTATGACGGCTGCAAAAACCCAGTGTGTACTCGTACCCCAAGATTGCCCATAAGCGCGCACCCGATTTGGAAAAATTTCTGAGATAAAAACCCATATAACAGCACCTTGTCCTATAGCGTGTGACGCAACAAAGGTACATATGAAAGTAAGTAAGAGGGCTGGACTTAGTTGCATCTGGAAACAAATACCTACCATAATAAGGCTCACAATATAACCTACAGACCCTATTATTATAAGTTGTTTTCTTCCTAGCTTGTCTAGTAATCGCACGCCTATAAATGTAAAGATGATGTTTACAATACCTATCGCAATAGAGTTAAAGAGCGACTCAGAACCGCCAAGACCTGCTTGTTCTAATATTTGTGGAGCATAATAGAGCACAAAGTTGATACCAGATAACTGATTGAAAAAAGCAATAAGGAAGCCTAACCATAGTACTTTTGAATATTTCTTTTGGAAAAGATTTTCTGAGGTTTTAGTTTGCTGTAAGTCTAGTTTTATTTCTTCTAGTCTCGACTGTGCAGCCCCAGCTCCTTCATATATTTTTTGTAAAACAAGCATTGCGCCTGCATCATCTTTTTTCTGTAGTACGAGCCACCTCGGGCTGTTAGGCACTTTCATCACCATAAGCGTATATATAAGTGCAGGTATAGCTTCTACACCTAGCATCCACCGCCAGTCGTTTATGCCATCTACACCTTTAAGCAGCCAGTTTGACACAAATGCAATGAGGATACCAAAGACGAGCCAGAACTGATAGAGACCTCCCAGTTTACCACGGTTAGACTCAGAGCTTATCTCAGATATATAAATAGGTGCCGCCACAGATGAGACTCCCACACCAATGCCTCCTATAAATCTAAAGGCAGAAAATGAATACGGATCTTGTGCTAGCGCACAGCCTATGGCAGAAACAAAAAAGAGGATTCCTATCCAGAAGAGTGTCTTTTTACGTCCCAATTTTTTAGTAGGAAAACCACCAAGTAGTGATCCAGCCACCGTACCCCATAATGCCATACTCATTATAAAAGTACCGTGCATAAAAGGCGATAAATTCCATAACTCCTTTATGGGTGAGTTTGCACCACTTATAACTACGGTGTCAAAACCAAATAAAAATCCAGCGAGGGCAACGGTAATACTCCATTTTGTAATTTCTTTCATATGCCTTGTTTAGGGTGATGAGAGGTCGCGTGCTTCTACACTACTTCCATATTCGTTTTATTTTACTCACTTTTAAATTTGCGATTGTAGCATTCTCACTTGTAAATGTGAGTGCGGTAAAAGGTGTGGTAGGAAAAATTTGATCTGTAAAGACAGTGCTCCCGCCGTTTATAAAAATCTCAATAGATGATGCATCCATTACAATACTATAAGCTACATCAGTAGGGCTGTCAATAATGGCTGGTGCTGTGTGAACTTTATCGCCAAAGGATGGTTCAAAGCTTACAACGCCAGATTTTCTCCGGTCTAGATAGTAGCTCTTTGTGTTGCTGTTATAACCAAATTTTACTGATTCCTTATTGACATTTGTAAAGTTGAGTTTAAAGTCATCTAGTTTACCGGGTATTTTAAAATCTAGGCGTTGCTCATTATAATTTTTACTAGAGAGAGACATTCCATTCTTCATCGTATCGTGTACTACGGTTGCATAGGCATATTCATCTAGAGAGTTGACGGGATAGTTTTTAAGGTAAAAGCCATTTGTCTTGTTTTTATGAAGAGTAAGCTTTCGCGAAAGCGTCATAGCACTGCGCCACGCTTCTGTAGGGGTGTCACGGGCATAGTTCCAGTTGCTCATCCAGCCTATAAACGTACGATCTGTATCTGGAAGTCCATTAAAGGTAACGCCGGCATAGTTGTCTGTACCGTAGTCTAGCCATTTTATTTCCTTTTGGTTTGTAGTAAAGGTGGTTCCGTCAAAGTCACCTACAAAATACTGAGTTCCCGATCCACCATTTGGCGCGCCAGGATTAATACTTATAATCAAGACCCACTTAGTCTCATCGCTTCCCTCAACTTTGAGCGGAAATAAGTCTGGACACTCCCAGACGCCGCCGTGAGCTCCTATATTTTTTCCAAACTCACTCATAAGAGTCCAGTTTTTAAGATTTGTGCTACTATAAAATTTGGCGTGATCGCCAGCGACAAGTGTCATCACCCATTGCTCAGTGTTGTCATCCCAGAATACTTTAGGATCTCTAAAATCTTTGATGTTTCCTTCATTACCTATAACGGGATTGCCAATATACTTTTGCCAGGTCTCACCTTCATCTAGACTGTAAGCAATACCCTGAGTTTGAAAATCTTTACGTCCTGCTTTTTCGCCTTCCATAAGGTGGTAGGTAAAAATGGCAACCATAGGAGGATTGTCTTTTGTGCCTAAGCCAGAGGTGTTATTTGTATCCATCACAGCACTACCAGAAAATATAAGACCTAGCTCGTCTGGGTATAGTGCTATAGGCTTATGCTCCCAAGAAACGAGATCTTTTGAGGTGGCGTGACCCCAGTGCATAGGTCCCCAGACAATGTCTTCTGGGTAATGCTGGTAAAATAAGTGATAAGTGCCGTTGTGGTATAAAAGCCCGTTGGGGTCATTCATCCACATTGTGGGTGGAGTGAAGTGGTATTGAGGGCGATAGTTTTCGCGAAAGCGGTCTTCTACCACTTCCACTTCATTTACAGGAGTTGTTTTTTCTTTACAACCTATAAGAGTAAAAAGTGCAAGAATGATAAGAAGCTGCTTCATTTTTTGACTAGTTTTTAGACATAAATTGAACAAGTAGATTAATTTAAAATGATCTAAATGCTATTTAAACCATCCTAAAATAGGGCAAAAATTCACATTTTGATAATAAATATAATAACTTATTAAGAATACATCGTTTTCGTACCCAAAAGGATTTGTTTAAATTGTACTATAGCTTTTAGTAAGCCTATTTTTACGATACCATTATGAAAAGAAAACTCACCTTAAAATTAATTGCCAAAGAACTTGATGTTTCTATCTCTACTGTCTCAAAAGCACTGCGTGATAGTGCAGAGATAAGTGAAGACACACGCCAGAAGATTAAAGCCTTTGCAAAGCTGTATAATTATAAGCCTAATAATATCGCGTTAAGTCTTAAAAACAGGAAGACGCGCACCATCGGGATTATTATACCGCAAATAGTGCATCACTTTTTTACCACTGTAATACGTGGAGTTGAGCAAATGGCGAGAGAGCATAATTATAATGTGATTATCACCCTTTCTAATAATGATTTTGATAAAGAGGTCCTTAATATGGAGCTACTCGCAAATGGTAGTACAGATGGATTTATCCTTTCTTTATCAAAAGAAACAATGCAAAAGGACGACTTTAGACACCTCACAGAGGCTATTGATCAAGGGATGCCTGTTGTAATGTTTGACCGTATAGTAGATGAGATTCCTTGTGATAAAGTTCTTATAGATGACCGCGAGGGGGCAAAGCTAGGCGTAAACCACTTGATTAAAACAGGCTGTAAAAAGATAGCCATCATCACTACCGAAGATTATATCACCATAGGTAAACTAAGAACAAAGGGCTACATAGAGGCATTAGAATCTGCAGGTATAAAAATAGATCCAAATCTTATTTTAAAATTAGATGCTATAGATGAGCTCAATGATAAAGCAAAAGCACGTATCAAACATTTCTTAAAAGGGAAGGACATAGATGGCGTGTTTACGATAAATGAAATTTTTGCTGTGACCGCCGCCAAATATGTTATGGAGGCAGACAAGAGTATTCCAGAAGATGTGAGTATCGTGAGCTTCTCAGATGGTGAGTTATCTCAACACTTTGTACCTAGCCTCACTACAGTAAGCCAGCACGGAGAAGAGATGGGACGTAAAGCAGCAGAGTTACTTATCAATAAACTAGAGCGGCCAGAAGAAGAGGTAGAGCAATATACTACCGCATATATAGATACAAGTCTCATAGAGCGTGAGAGCACAAAGAGAGTAAAATAGGGCTATTACGCTTTCGCGAAAATTGAATACAAACACATCGAGTGAAAACAAAACAGCTCTGATGACCGAAAACACATTAAAATTGAAAAAGAAAGCATTCCTTTTTGACCTAGACGGAGTTATAGTAGACACTGCAAAATTTCACTATCTCGCCTGGCGTAACCTTGCCAAAGAGATGAATTTTGACTTCACAGAAGAGCAAAACGAACTTTTTAAAGGGGTAAGCCGTGTGCGATCGCTAGAGATACTACTAGACCTAGCTTCATATGATGCAACTCAAGAACAAAAGGACAGGTGGCTCATCCAGAAAAATGAAGAGTATCTTAAGTACATCAAAGGGATGGATGACAGCGAGATTTTACCAGACGTGGTGAGAGTACTTGATTTTCTAGAAGAAAAAAATCAAGGTATTGCACTAGGTAGCGCAAGTAAAAATGCACGACCTATCTTAACTAAGCTTGATTTATTAGATAAATTTCAGGCGATTGTAGATGGTAATGATGTGACAGCAGCAAAGCCAGATCCAGAAGTATTCTTAAAAGGAGGAGAAGCTTTGAAAATTGAACGTACAGATTGTATCGTTTTTGAAGACTCTATTGCAGGTATACAAGCTGCAAACAGCGCAGGTATGATAAGCATAGGTATAGGAGAGCAAGACGTGCTACACGAGGCAAACTATGTTTTTAAAGACTTTACAGAGATGAGTAATGCTTTCCTTCTAGAACTTATAGAAGCATAAATTTTATCTAACTACAACTATCATCAAGTATGAGGTAAGCTCATACGTAAGACTACCATAATATGCATATAGATTATATCACTCCAAATGATTGGTCCATTATAGAAGATGGATGGAACCCAAATAACGTAAAATCATCAGAGAGTCTTATGGCGCTAGGTAATGGTGCAATGGGGCAACGCGCAAATTTTGAAGAAGATTATAGTGGCGCAACCTTTCAAGGAAGTTATATAGGAGGTGTGTATTACCCAGATAAAACCCGCGTAGGCTGGTGGAAAAATGGGTATCCAGAGTATTTTGCAAAAGTGCTCAATGCGCCTAGCTGGATAGGTATAAAAGTCACAGTAAACGGAGAGAGTCTGGATTTACATACCTGTAAAGAGGTAAAAGATTTTCGTCGTGAGCTTGATATGAAAGCTGGTGTATTGTACAGAAGTTTTAAAGCCACCCTACAAAATGACGTTGAGATTGCAGTAAAAGCAACACGTTTTTTAAGTATGGAGATGGATGAGGTAGGTGCCATTAAATACGAAGTCACACCTATCAATGTAGACGCAACAATAAGTTACGAACCGTATTTAGATAGCGGTATAACTAATGAAGATTCAAACTGGGATGACAAGTTTTGGAACACGCTAGAAGTTTCAGAAAATGATGATATGGCTTTCATCACCGCACATACAATGAAGACGGAGTTTCACGTATGTACGATGATGCAAAACAAGCTTTTTATAGATGGTGATGAGATTACGCTTTCGCGAAAGCGTTCTCAAAAAACTGCAACTTATGTAGGTCACGAGTATGAGACAGATGTTGCCAAAGGAGAAACCTTTGCCATACAAAAAATAGGAGGTTATGTAAGTAGCCTTAATCACGATAAAGATGGTCTGGTTGCAGTAGCAACAGACGTACTAAATAAAGCAACAGGCTTAGGATATGATGCTTTGCTAGCTTCTCAAAAAGAAGCCTGGGCAAAAACTTGGGAGATGTCTGACATCACAATTGAGGGAGACACAAAAGCACAGCAGGGTATACGTTTTAATATCTTTCATCTTAATCAAACCTACACGGGGCAAGATAGCCGTCTCAATATAGGCCCAAAAGGGTTTACTGGCGAAAAATACGGAGGATCTACTTACTGGGATACCGAGGCTTACTGTATTCCATTTTATATGGCTACCAAAGATCAAAGTGTTGCACGACAGTTACTCACTTATAGGTATAACCAGCTAGATAAGGCTATAGAAAATGCTCAAAAACTAGGTTTTACAAATGGAGCGGCACTATACCCTATGGTTACTATGAACGGGGAGGAATGTCATAATGAGTGGGAAATCACCTTTGAAGAGATACACCGTAACGGCTCTATGGTTTATGCTATATATAACTACGAGCGTTATACAGGAGATACGAGCTACATTCCAGAAATGGGGCTTGAGGTAATTATAGGTGTAGCGAGATTCTGGAGACAGAGGGCGACTTTTTCTAAGGCTAAGAATGCTTATGTGATTCTAGGGGTTACAGGTCCTAATGAGTACGAGAATAATGTAAATAATAACTGGTTTACAAACTACATCGCAAAGTGGTGTCTCGAGTATGCTTTTGAACAAGCAGAGTTGCTAAGAGATACTGCCAAAGAAGATTGGTCACGTATTTCTGGAAAAACGCATCTCTCTTATGACGAGATGCTTTCTTGGAGGTCTACTGCAGAGCAGATGTACTTTCCATACTCAGAAGAAAATGGAGTGTACCTACAACAAGATGGTTTCTTAGATAAGGAATTAATCACCGTAGCAGATTTACCAAAATCAAACCGACCTATTAATCAAAAATGGTCTTGGGACCGCATACTGCGTTCTCCATATATAAAGCAAGCAGATACGTTACAAGGGTTCTACTTTTTTGAAGATCACTTTACTAAGGAGCAATTAGAAAAGCATTTTGATTTTTATGAGCCATTTACCGTACACGAGAGTTCATTATCCCCTTGTGTGCACGCTATACAAGCTGCAAAATTAGGCAGAATGGATCAAGCATATGAGTTTTACTTACGCACATCACGTTTAGATCTTGATGATTATAATAAGGAGGTAGAAGAGGGACTGCACATCACAAGTATGGCGGGTACCTGGCAGAGTGTGGTAGAAGGCTTTGGAGGGATGCGTGTAAAGAATGACACGTTATCTTTTGATACTAAAATACCTAATGCCTGGACGGGTTACAGTTTTAAAGTAAACTTTAGAGGCCAGATTTTAAAAGTAGAAGTGACTAATAATGCAACCAACTTTACACTGGTGAGTGGAGAAGGTCTAAGTATTCTTGTAAACGGAGAAAAGAGAGAGGTATTACCAGCTTAAAGAGCTGGTAAGCCTATAATTTTATAGGTGTACTATCTGTAACTGCATTCCCATTATATTCAAGTGTCCACCCCAGTGAGTTAGTAAGAAAGTAAATTTTAGAAAGTTCTGAGATAAGTCTGTTTTGTGCATTTGAGTAAAGGGTAGAGTTTTTAACTTCCTTTTCAAGCCCTTTTTGCACGCGTGATTTTATGATATTATAATCTCGAGCATTAAACTGGTTGAGGTAGTCTTGTTGCACATCATAATATTCTATATTAGGATTAATCTTCAACTCAGGTTCTGGGATATAGATAATGCGTACTGTCTTTGTGAGCTCATCAATTTCTGTAGCCACCTTAGAAAGGTCGTAAGCGATAGTTGCTTCGGCATTTACGACTACTAGGGCCTTTTTTGTAGCAGAAAGTACATCTACATAAAATTTTTTTGAATCTTCATAGGTAAAAACTTGGGCATAGTTACCTTCTGTAACGATGAGTTTCCCCACATTTTTTATTTGTTTCTCAATGAGCGCGGTGTTTGCTCTAAGTTGCTCACTTTCATCTTTTGTGTGTTCACAATAACGCACACCAAAAACAATCACAAGTGCAAGAGCTGCCCCAAAAAGTATTTTACGCATAATAGATATTTCTTTGACTAAAGTACGTAAAATAAAAGGCCACACTTGCGTGTGGCCTGAATGAGTTTATAAATCCCCCAATTTAATCCCTCATTGATTATTGGTGTAAATATAGTTTGAGGGATAGCTTTTTAGTAGGGGCATTTACCCTATTTTCTGTATTACAAATCTCACTTAAGATTGAGTTGTAAGTGTATTACGAGTCCTTCTAAGTGGTCTTTAGAAAATATGGCCCCTTTCATATTGTTATTCGTAGTGTCAATAGTAAAATCGATTGCTCCCATAAAATCTGCCTTAGTAAGATTTGTATTATCAAAGATGGTTTTACTCAATGTTGATCCAGTAAATGTGGCCTGTGATAAATCTGCACTAGTAAAATCTACCTCTGTAACTTGGCAAGAATTAAAAGATGTTCCTTTTAAAGGTAATTGAGTGAAATTTGCTAGCTGTAGTATGCTTTCGCGAAAGCGTATATCTAACATAAATGGCTGGCAAACGCTGAAGTCTGCGCCTAGTAATTTACACGATTCAAAAGTGACTTGGTTAAGCGTTGCACCACCAAATTTTACATTAGTAAGATTGCAATCTATGAATGTACATTCAAGAAAGCTTGTATTTGAGACATGAAGATTTTCAAAATTACAGTCTGTAAATGTGCAATTATCATACTCGCCTTTTTTAAAGGATTGTAAGGTGAAGTCTATGGAAACAAATTCTTCATCATCATAAAAATCAGACATATTGGTACTAATTTATTATCGGCATGAAGATTTCTGCTTTCCAATTACTTGCGTCTCCACCCATATTAGGATTATTATAAAAAACTTCTGTGGGCCTAGGATCTATTTTTATATTGTTAGTTTTTGCGTAATTAAGTAAGGCGTACCAAGCGCGATCTGATGTAAGATAGTTTCCATTGTAGGTAGCTTTAAGAACCTTTTGATCCTTAGTATTTCCATATTGTATATCTGCTACTTGAGGAAGTGAGTCAGTGGGTATTATTGGAAAACCAAACTGATATTTAATGCTATCGGTTTTACGATTCCAATAGGTTATTTTGACAAATGGAGGTCCATCTAATGTTGTATTTGATACGGCCATTGTGTTTTGTAGATAGGTGATGTCTTTCATCATACCTGTCACTTTGTAAGCTTGTAGTCCCTCATATTGGGTATATGCATAGTGCTTTGCAGGTAATGTGGTAATACCATCTATAGTAATAGTAATGTCCTTAAGGTGCTGTTGTAATGTTTCGTTATAATTTAGGATGGTCTGTCTAGCGCTTTTTTCAAAGCTAGTTTGTTGCCATAGTCCTTGAAGTCTATTCTGTAAGCTATAAGCACTGTCTGTTACATGTACTTTTATTTCAGAAACAGTATCATTTATTCTTTTTATATTCCAGTTGTAAAGGTGTACTGAATCTTGTATCATATATTTTTGATCAATCTGAGTACGATTATTCTTTTCTAAAACGGAAGCAGTTGTTACAATATTGTCATTCCAATTCTTCGTAAACTGCTCGATAGTTCCTAGGTTTCCTTTGGCTTTAATCTTTGCAGTAAAGTCTCCAGGTTTCAAAAAGAAATACCAGCCTGCAGCTGCAATCAAGGCAATAAATACTATCGCTATAACTTTTTTCATTATTTTCAAACCTTAGTTAGTTGCAACCATTGTTTCATTTTTCATTTCTAGTGTAGAAACAACAAACTTTCCTAGTTTTTGACCTTGTTCTAGTCCTACTGCTACAGCAGCACGATAGTGTATTCCTCCATACATACGACTTACAGCAGCTTCCTCAGCCGCGGCTTTGAAAGATGTGAAGCTACGCACGGGTAGTCCGTATGCTATTTCTGTATCATCATCAAAAGAAAAGTCATCGCCAAAAATGCTAGTCAATGTCTCAGATGCTGCACCAGATACTACAGAGTGTCCACTCACATATTCTGGAAACGGAGGCGTTTGTAATATAGGTTTCCACGAGTCGTCTATATGATTGTTGATGAGCGTTTCTGGGCGTATCAGGTTAGAGCGATATTTTTCATCCCAGCAAGAAATAAACGCATCGTTCATGGCGATAGATGTTTTTGCATAAGCATGTAATGTATTCATTACATCAAAACCTGCTTTCTTTGAAGCAATTTTTGTAATACCTATCCAGTGACCTCCTGGAGTAATCTTTTTGGTTGCAAACATTAAGTGACCGCGAGTAACAGATACGTATGGATTACAATCCCAAAACTGAGCAATCGCAATCTCCTCAGAGTTGTCTCCATCTTTTGTGATTTGCTGGCTTATGTCATAGACCTCTTTAAGCTCTTTATAAAAATCTGAATCTTCTTCTAGTGAGAATGCAGGAGGTGGTACAGGCTTAAACTGGTCTGCAGATGTAAGCGTAAATGGTCTTATTTTATTCCAATGTGGTTCTATGCCGTCCATGTATGCTGGAGGCGTAGGTTGCCAGCGAGAAGGCTCATCTGCATACACAGAAAATTTAGGCATTGTACGCGTCTGTTTATAATTATCTCCATCCATCCATTGTGCTATATGGCTTGCAACCTTTAGCCCATAATCTCTGGACTGTACAAAAACATCTTCATTGCGCTCTTTCCATGTCATGTAAAGGCTATCTCTATATGTCTCAATTTCTTGCTCAGAAAATATGAGGCGCTTGCTCATTTCCATGTGAGCAACCAGTGCTGCAAGCTCAAAGTTTATAGTTGTGTCCTTTGATGGAGTTGGAATACTTTTAAGACCTGCAAGCTGTCCAGCAAGAGAGTTAAATTCAGTATCATTTACAGCTAGTATTTCATAAGCTGCAATATTAGGATACGCATAGATACGACTCGCAACAGGCGGTGAGAAAATGTCGTGTATAATAACTTCAGTAACCTTGTCTATTGCATTATGAAAATGCTCGGGAGTAATAACAATAGGCTCATCTTTTGTAGCGCATGAAGTGATGCATGCAGTAATAAGGACTACTATAAGAAAGTGGTATGCTGTTTTCATTAATCAGGGATTTGTATGTTATAAACTTGTGCTGCTTCATTATTAAAAGTAACGAGCAAGTATGAAATATTGTTTACGGTTATAATATCTAAATGTCTTAACGATTTTTGTGCAAAATCTAGGCCTAGCTCATACCCTAAGGTTACTTTATTTTCTGAAGCTATTAGTGCCCCAGAAAACGAATCTAGTCTACTGTGATATGGTTTTGTGCCAAAATAATTTCCTCCAGCTAGTGCTTCCTCGTTGCCATCGCCATTAAAGTCGTAAACCACGAAATCCATAATAGGCGCTACTTGCAATGCACCAGTGAAAGGTACAAAAGTAAAAATTCCTTTTTCATTTTTTAAATATCCAGAGGACAAGGTGTTTACTTCAAATCGCTGAGCGGCTCGGAGTGCTTTTTCTCCAAAAATCTGGAATACAGTGTCTCCTGCAAAATCATTATTATTTGCGTATTTCTTTTTAAGAAATACGAGTTGAGCTCCTAGCTCTTGAAGATTTTGAATAGGGTAGTAGTCTCCGTCTTTTGCCGTAGTAACAATGGTTTCTGTTTGCCCATTATTATCAAAATCTGAGTAATGCATTGTCATGGGAAACGCTGTAGATGCTGTAAACTTACTGTTTGTTCCCCAGTTCCCAAGTAGGTAGTCCATATCACCATCATGATCTATATCAAACGGTTGTATGCTTTGCCATAAACCATTGAGCGTAGCGTCTAGTACTTCTTCTTTTTTAAGAATACCATCTTCATTTTTATAAAAAAGCGGCTGCATCCATTCTCCTATGACAATTAAATCAGTGGAGCCATCAGCATTAAAATCTGTCCATACGGCATCTGTAACCATTCCTATCTCGCCTAGAGGGTTGTCTTGATCTTCTACAAACTTACCTCCGTCATTCTTTAAAAGAAATGATGCTGGAACTTTTCCAAAGTCGCCAGTTACGGCGTGATTACCCACAAAGAGATCCTTGTCTCCATCATTATCATAATCACTTGCTATAATGATAGAGGTGTTAGCTCTTAGACCCGACATTTTGGTAGTCAGCGTGTCTGTGATTTTTAAATAATAGTTTTCTAAAGCCTCGTTTACTTCAGAAAAATCACCACCTGCTGTACCTACAATAATTTCATTGTTAAGGATAGTAGCTGTCACATCCTCTGTTTTTGAAAGCGATTTTAATGGGGCTGAGTACGCTTTCGCGAAAGCGTTATTTCCTCCAGTGTACATGGCCGAAGGTATAAATTTAGAACTACCAAAATAGATGTCGTCATTACCATCACCATTTATATCGCCAATTGCTGTTGCAGGACCACGGTCAGATATTTGATAAGGAATTAGTTGCTGTCTATTGAAATCTATATACGCATCTTCCTTGTGTACATAATCTATACCTAAATTATTTGGTTCTTTAGAAAATAGCGGCTTGCTTTTTATTTGAAGTATACTATAGTCAAAAGCGGTTGTGTTATCTGGTGATAAGGATAATGTTTGGTTCGTTGAGATATCGTAGAACAATTGCTGCTTGTTATCTGGCCAAATAATGCGAAGTGAATCTATTGAAGTACTCTTTTTAAAACCAAAATGAACGATAGGCTCAGAGGATGCTTGAAATCCTCGGGCAGTATACAATTCCTTGTATTGTAACGTTCCATTTTGATATGCAAAAACCTTAGTACCTATACCGAGCGAATTAGCTTTAGAGTAATCAAACTTTAATTTTAAAAAGGTTGCTGTAGTGTCTGTTTGGTTCACATAAATAGTGGCTTCTTGATTAATGTTATTAACAACAACATCAAGATCACCATCATTATCAAGATCTGCTAGCGCAGAAGCACCAGACATCGTAGGTTTTTTGTCAATCCACACTCCAGATTGATCTGTAAATACGAGGTCTTCATTCCCTTGATAGACATAATTATGTGTAGCACCATCAGGCATAAGATTAAGAGCTTCGTTATCTAGAAGCCTTGTCTCGTTGAGCCTGTTTTGAATCTTACCGCTAGAAATGAAATTAATGAAATCAAGATTATTAGGTCGTTTTGGGATACCATTTGAAATAAACAAGTCTTGATTCCCATCTTGATTAAAATCTGCAAAAAGAGCACTCCAGCTCCAGTCTGTCACCCCAACTCCAGAGGAAAGGGCACGTTCTTGAAATTGATATCCCGGCTGATTTACAAATAGCATATTGCGGGTAAACTGGTAGTGATACCCAAAACGTTCTGTACGCAGTTTTTGTGTTTGGATATTATCATCACCTTCGGAAGCCTTTAATACTTTCTCATCTTCAGGTAACATATCGAGTGACATGAGATCTGGGAAACCATCATGATTAACGTCGGCCACGTCATTACCCATTGAAAATCTTGATGTGTGTGGGAATTGCTCTTTTAAGCTTTCGCGAAAGCGTAACCCTCCTTCATTAATATAGTAATAGTCGTCCTCATGAAAATCATTACCTACATAAATATCTGGGTAGCCATCTTGATTAAAATCTGCAATCGAAATACCAAGGCCATACCCATTAATACCACCAAAAATGCCCATTTCCTCACTGACATCTGTAAAAATGTTTCCATCGTTTCTAAGAAGTTTGTCTCCCGTAAATTCGTTACGCTCTAAACGTAAATTTGCATGACCAAATGAGGATTCTGTATGTACAGCATGGTTGAGTAAATACAGGTCGAGATCACCATCTTTATCATAATCAAGAACGGCGGCAGTGGTACCATAATTTTGAAAATCAAGACCAAACTCTGCAGCGCGCTCTGTAAAGGTCTCATCACCATTATTTATAAAAAGCTCGTCGTGTCCCTGGAAATTATTTATGCCTACTACGGCACGCACATAGATATCTAACAGTCCATCTGAGTTTGCGTCAAACATTATCGCTCCAGTGCTCCACGAGTTTTTCCCTTCTACACCAGCACTAGCGGAGATATTTTTAAACGTAAGGCCGCCATTATTGAGGTAGAGCTTATTTTTCACTTGATTTCCAGAGAGGTAGATATCTGGTAACCCATCATTGTTAATATCTCCTACAGCGGTGCCACCACCATTGTAGAAGTACAAGTAGTCGAGTATGTTGAGACTATCTGTCTCTGTGAGATTGTTTGAAAAAGTGATTCCAGTACTCGTGCTTTGAGGGTTTAAAAATAGCGCAGGTGCTTCTTGTACTGGTTGATGGGTACAACCAATGAGCAGATAACACAGACTTAATAGAATTCCCCACTTCATGAATTATTTATTTGCTGTGAAAATTCTAGGTTTTCCATCATTAATCGCTGCTACGAGAAATACATTACCTTGAGCATCTTTAAATGATTCTAGATGTTTCATTTCTTCGCGCACAAAGAAACCAGTGTCTGTATAATCTTGCCATTCAAAATTTGCTTTACCATCACCCAGTAATACGTGGGCATATCCAGCATCAAGTTGGGAGTATTGAGGTTTGAATTCAAAATTATTACCTCCCATTAAAATATCAAGATTGCCATCATTATTTACATCTGTACATGTAATACCACAAACACAAGATAGTTGTACTCGGGTAGGTAATGCTTTGATGGTGAAGTTGCCATTTCCTTCGTTTATTGCAATCATTGTTTCGGCAGTATTAACTTCTTTTACAATAGCGTTAGCTAGGATATCCTTAGGAAAAAGTTCATCAATGGATCGCTTTGCATAATCTGATGCTTTGAGATTTTTCTTTTTGAGATAAACTATTTGTGATGTGATTTCGCTCTTTTGATGTATTGGGAAGTCTTTGCCACCCTCTGAGTACGTTGTGATTTGTTCTATAGTACCGTTTCCATCAAAGTCTGTGATAAACATTTTAAGCGGGCCGTCATTTCCTGGTTTGTAATGCACATTTGTTCCATCATTACCAAGTATTAGGTCTAAGTCGCCATCATTGTCAAGATCTGCGCTTTGTATAGCATTCCACCATCCTGCATAAGATGATAGTCCAGTATCTATAACTTTAATGGACTCGCTTGTGATGTTAAATGCAGTAGGAGTCCCCCAGTCTGAAACCGTTATTAATTCTTTATTGTTGTCAGCATCAAGATCTATCCATAGCGCGTCTGTTACCATTCCAGCAGGATTAAGCTGCTTAGAGAGTAGATTGTCTTTAGTGAAATTTCCTTTTCCGTCATTAATTAAGATTGCGTGCGGCGGGTTAATACCGTAAACACCAGCAACGCTTCTACTACCAATGAATAAATCTATATCTCCATCGCCATCAATGTCGTTAGGTGCAATTACAGATGCACTTTGATGTGCAGATGGTAAACTACGTGCATCTTTAAAAGTTCCATTGCCGTTATTTATGTAAAGTCTAGAAATGTAGTAAGCCTCCGCATCTACTTGACCACCTCCAGTGGATACAATAAGATCTAAAAAGCCGTCATTATTTACATCTACAAAAGTGGCTGCTGTGTCTTCAAATAATGCAGCCTTTTCAAAAGTAATTTTACTAGATGGAATAAGATTACCTTTTCCTTTATGAATATAGAGCATGCTAGTTTGCCCTTTTGCTCCACCTATGAAGATATCGTCATTACCATCATTGTCTATATCTCCTATTGCAATTGCAGGTCCTTCTTGAGAAAGTTTCTTGGCAATGAGTCCCTCAAAATCAAAGTCACTATAATTATTCTCTTTGTGAGCAATAAGCGTAGGGTTTGTAATTTCTTTTAGTAATGTAGGCTTATTCTTTTTTACAGGAACATAGGTTTCAGATGCGTCTGTGATTGATAAATTGAGCGTTTGGTTTGCTTTTACTTTTGTGAAAAGCTGTGTTTTATCATCAGGCCATATAACGCGAAGTGAGTCTAGAGTTGTAGAGCTTCCTAGTCCGATAGTCATATCATGATCCATAGATGACTGGAATCCGCGAGAAGGTATAAGTTCTTGTAATACTGAAAGATTATTGTGGTAGAGTCTTACTGTGGTGCCTACTGCAAACTTGTTTTTGTCACCTCCTTTAAATGTAAGTTTAATATAGTTATGATCTTTATCGACCTGCGTGTTGTTGCGGTAAATAAAAGAAGGCATATTTACATTGTTAACCACGATATCGAGATCACCATCATTATCAAGATCTGCGTGAGCTGCACCATTACTCATGCTGGGTGTAGCAAGTCCCCAGTCTTTAGATTTATTTTTAAACGTGATATCTTTTTGATTGTGATACGCATAATTAGCTAGTGGCTTAACGGGCATTTTATTGATTATAGAATCTACAGGATGTGTTTTTCCGGTAGCTTGACTACGCATAAGTTTATCTGCAAAGAAGTCTACAAAGTCAAGATCTGTGAGGTCATGATTTATTCCATTAGTAACATAAATATCTCTGAATCCATCATTATCCATGTCAAATACAAGTCCAGACCAGCTCCAGTCTGTAGCGTTCACCCCGCTATGATATGCGGTTTCAGAAAACGAACCATTACCATTATTTATCTGTAATGTGTTCTGTATAAATTGTTGGTAGAAATCGTTACGTTGCTTTCGTTTATAAACGTTATATCCATCAAACTCCATAACAGACTTAACGCGTTGCTCATTTTCAGGCAACATATCTGTGATAAAAATATCTTGTAAACCATCGTTATTTATATCAGAAATATCAATTCCCATCGCAGATAGGGATAAGTGAGAGGTCCATTGTTTTATTTCTTCTGTAAATGTTCCATCTTGATTGTTGATGTATAAATAGTCACGCTCAAAGAAATCATTTGAGATATAAATGTCTGGCCATAAATCTTGGTTAATATCAGTAACTACGACACCCAGCCCAAAACCTATTAAGGAACCATAAATGCCTGCCTCTTCACTTACGTCTGTAAATATTCCGCCGTCGTTGCGCATTAGCAAGTCTCCTACGCCTCTAAACTGGCTGCCTACACTTTCCCAGTTTTGGGCACGTTTGTCACGTTGTCCCTTATTTCCTAAGCTACTTACGGGAACGTTACTATTGTTAAGAATATAGACATCAAGATCACCATCTTTATCATAATCAAAAAAGGAAGCTTGGGTTGAAAATCCTGAAGTCGCTAGGTTGTATTCTTTTGCTTTTTCAGTAAAGGTGAGATCACCATTGTTTATGTATAAATCATTATCATGACTGTCTTCTTCGAGGTTTCCTGCGTTACTTACATAAATATCAAGAAGTCCATCTGCATTTACATCTGCCATTGTTACTCCAGTAGACCACGGCTTGTTCCCTTCAATCCCTGCAGATGCTGATATATCTTCAAATTTAAAATCTCCTTTATTTAAGAAAAGCTTATTCTTACCCATATTTGCCGTTAGGTAAATATCTGCTAGACCATCATTATTAATGTCACCTATAGCAACACCACCGCCATTATAGAAGTTTCGGTATTTAAAAATGTTGAAATCGGTTTCATTTTTAATGCTATTTATAAAATTGATTCCCGTGCTGTCTGAGTGCATCTCCGTAAATAATGTATCGCTCTCTGACTTTTGGGTTGTGCTAGACTGCTTATTACAAGAAAGTAATAATAGGGGAAGGACTATTAATAAAAGCCCATATTTTTGTAGTGTTTCCATAAAGTTTAGTCGTCTTTTCTTATGAATAATGGGGTGTCATTATTCCTTCCTATAAGGTAATAGGTTGTTCCAGAAATTGTAATTGTTTGTATGCTTCTGGAAGCTCCTAAAATATTAAATTTTGCTTGTTTTTCTATGCGGAAGAAGCCCTTTTTATCGTTGATAAGGAGAACGCCTTGTGATCCATCTAGTCTTCCTAGTTGAGTGCTTATTTCATAATCATTGCCTACTAACAATACATCTTTATAACCATCGTCATTTATATCATCTACTAGAATGTCATGAACAGATGAGATTTGAGAAAGTAGTGGTAGCTCATGTGCTGTAAATGTATTATCTCCGTCGTTTTCAAAATACATGGAAGCAAGTTGTGTGACAGACTTTACTTGAGCTTCTCTTAGTTTATCTTGAGGTAGTATTTCTTTAAATTTCGCTTTCGCGAAAGCGTTATAAGACAAGTATTTCTTATTGAGTTGAGGTAGCTGTTTTACGAGTTCATCTTTTGTTGCAATGGTAGTTTCTTCTCCTTGATAATAATACGTTACAATAGGGTCGTGAGTTCCATTGCTGTCAAAATCTTGAATATATAGCTGTAACGGTTGGTCTGCAGAAGCAGTAAGTCTTGAATTAAGTCCCCAATTTCCAGTAATGATATCTAAATCCCCATCATTGTCAAAGTCTGCTACTCTTAATGAATTGAACCACCCTTTAAATGCTGCTAATCCGTCATTATCCTGCTTTGAAAGCTTGGTTCCGTCATTAAGAAAAACTGCAGGAGGCATCCAGTGCCCTATAACTACAGCATCCTTATAGCCGTTGTTATCTATATCTATCCATTGAATATCTCGGACGTTTCCTATACGTTGAAACAATGTGCTGTACTGAGTTGTGACATCCTTAAAAACACCTTTCCCATTGTTCTCAAGAATATATTGCAGTGGAGTAGTGCCAAATTGTTGAGGAATCACGTCACTAGTTATAGAAATATCGAGATCCCCATCGTTATCGATATCAATGGCTTTTACGGTGGATGCGTTTACTGCTATATCTGAGAATGCAGTCTCGTCGTAGGATAATGATGTTCCATTATTAATATATAATCTTGGTTGGAGAGGCTTGCCAGATTTTATTTCATTCCCACCGCTTACTATAATTAAGTCGTTTAAGGAATCGCCATTTACATCTGCAATGACACCATCAATGTCCTCATGTATTTGATGTTTATCATTTTCCGGGAGATGTACTTCGTTAAATGTACCTGAGGATGTCTGTATGTAAGTTGTAGATTCTTCTATTTTAGAACCAAGAGCAACCATGTCATCAAGTCCATCATTATTTAAATCTCCAGCAACAATTGCTTTACTAAGGTTAGTATATGCATAAGGTACAAGGGGATTCCGGCTGAATTCTAGCGTGGCGTTATCTATATGTTTGAAAGGTATAATGCTGTCAGTTATTTGTGCTTTTAATGTTTCTTTTTGGCTAGAAGAAGCCGCAGAAGATGTATCATATGCTAGAGTAATAATTTGATCTGCTTTTATGTTTTTCAAGGTTTGCTTCTTGCCGTCTGCCCACATAATACTGAGAGAATCAATACTCTTCTGTTTGCCTAAACCAATTGATAATTCAGGTGCTATAGAAGACAAGTATCCCCTAGTAGTGTAGTTTTCAAAATATTGATAGTTTGTTGCCGTGTATACATGAACTTGTGCTCCAATACCGAAGGTGTTTTGAGGAGATCCTTTAAAACGAACCTTCAGATAATGCATACTATCCTTTAATTGTTGGGTTTTGTTTTCTAGTAAATAAGCCTGTTCATTTACATTATTTACTATGATGTCTAGATCACCATCGTTATCTAAATCTGCATAACTACTTCCGTTACTAAAGGAGGTACTACTCTCTATCCACGATTTTGAGGTGTTCTCAAAAGTTCCATTACCATTATTTGAGAAGAAATAGTTTTCTGTTTTCTTCTGTGGTATTTCGTCTAATAGCGGAAGTTCCTTGTCAGTCATGCGACTGCCTATCCTCTTTTGAATATTATCATTGGATATAAAATTTATAAAATCCATATCATTTGTAGCTCCTACGATGCCGTTTGTGATGTATATGTCTTTATCACCATCATTGTCAAAATCGGCAAGTAGGGGAGACCAGCTCCATTCCGTACTTGAAATGCCGCTTAGAAAAGCCGTCTCAGTAAATTGCTCTTTCCCTTGATTAATATGTAAGGTGTTTTGCATGAATTGAGGTTGATATCCTTGACGTAACTGATTTTGGAAAATAGGGAAATTAAATTCCGTTCCAGATGATTTTAAGGTTTCTAAATTCTCTGGTAGCATGTCTACAGATAGGATATCGGTAAACCCATCATTATTGATGTCTGCAATATCATTACCCATAGAAAAATGGCTAGTGTGACCTAAGTTTCCTTCTGTAGTATTGACTTCTTTAAAGGTTCCATCAGTTTGATTTATATATAGATAGTCATCCTCAAAGAAATCATTACCTATATAAATGTCAGGATAACCATCGTTGTTTATGTCACTTATGGCAAGCCCTAGTCCGTAACCTATTCTAGATGAAAATATATTCGCTTTCGCGGAAACGTCTATAAAAATACCATCTCGATTTTCTAATAGTTTGTCTCCACTGATGCTATCCACCTTTGTGCGCTGACTTCCTCGACCAAAATATGCATTAGGATATAACGAATGCCCCATGATATAGGCATCAAGATCGCCATCATTATCATAATCAAAAAAGGCAGATTGAGTAAACAATCCAGATAGATTTAATTGGTATTTTTTTGATTCTTCTTTAAAGGCCATTTGGCCATTGTTGAGACCTTGATTTACGTAGAGAAGATTATGCCCTTTAAGTTTTAAATGCCCAGCTACTTTAGATATATAGATATCTAGTAGTCCGTCATTATTAATGTCTACAGTAGTTACACCTGTAGTCCACCCAGTATCATTAGAGATACCTGCTTGTGTTGTAATATCTTTAAAAGTAAGATTAGCTTGATTGCGGTAGAACCTATCTGGTCCTTGATTTGAAGTAAAATAAATGTCTATTAATCCATCATTATCAAAATCTCCAGTTGCTACTCCTGCGCCATTATTATAGTACAGATAGTTTAAAATATTCAAATCTGAGTCAGGAGACAATTCATTTTTGAATGTTATACCTGAATTTGTTTTAAGTTTAAATCTTACATCTGTTTTCTGGTCCTTACATGAAATTATAAAGGACATAAAAGCGATAAATGTAAAAATCTGTTTCAACGTAGTTTGCTTGTAAGTTGTATATATAAAAAGAGGGCTAGATAACATCTAACCCTCTTTTAAGCTAATTAAATTACCAAGTTTAGTAGCCTGGGTTTTGAGTAAGATTAGGGTTTAGTAGTAATTGTGATGCAGGTATTGGAAATAAATTACGACTAGTATCTCCTACAGCAGAAGGGCTTTTTAATGTCCAATCATTTGTGTATTGTCCAAATCTAATCAAATCATTCCTTCTCCAGAGTTCAGCATATAACTCGCGTCCTCTTTCATCAATTATATCTTGTGCTGTTACCGATCCAATTGGAGTAGCTTCACGTAATACTCTTAATTCATTTACAAGTGCTGTTGCAGATCCAGTATCACCAGCTCTAAAAAGGGCTTCTGCTTTCATCAAGTGAGCATCAGAATATCTGAAGTAAATTTCGTGATTTGTAAAGCCTCCGTCAAACATTGGACTATATTTAGTAACTCTAATTCCAGTAGTTTCATCATTCCCGATAAGGCTTGTGTTTCCTTGAGCGTCTTGAAATTCCCTTTTAAAAGTCAGTGGGTTACCTACTCTATCACTAAGAGCGGTGCCATCATCTGCATATTGTTGTCCAATTAAAAATCCTCTTCCTACTGACGATCCATCGATAAAACCGTCGCCGTTATCGTCGCCATTGGCTCCAGCTACAGAACCTACTGGTAGACCTTGTAATGGAACCATACCTCTACGCTCTTCTTGGCCACTTCCAGCAATATTGATGTTTGGATCTCCTTCAAAAAGATCGTAGTACTCGGCTAGTGTGGAGAATCCATTCCATCCTCCCCCAGAAGTAATTGTACTGTTGTAATGAAGACCATTATATATTCTATTTCCAACTCCAGTTTGTAAGAACCAAATAGTTTCATTGTCAAGTTCAGGTCTGAAAATATCGAAATAGCCTCCAACTAAGTCATAACCCTCGGCATTTATTGCGTCGACTAGTGTTACTACTTGAGCCATATCAGCTGGATCAGGTTGAGTTCCTAAATAAACATGTTTGTTAAGAAGGACTTTAGCTAGAAGATATCTCGCCCCAGCTTTTTCTGGTCTTGTATTTCCCGATCCTGGTCCTGCTAATGGTAATCCATTTATCGCATTAGTTAAGTCGGCTACGATTAAATCTACTGCCTCAGCGCCTCTTAATACAATTGGATCATCTATTGGTGATCCTGTAACGTCGCGTATTGGAACTTGACCATAGTTGTCTAAAATAACCCAAGTACCTAACGCTCTCAAAAATGAAGCATTCGCCTTCAACTCAGGTGACGCTTCTGTGAGGTCAGATAACACTTGTGAAGCTTGAAATTGTAAACCATTCCACTGGTTCCAAGTGCCTAAAATAAAGTTATGATCTGTAGGCCAAGTCTGTTCATGTAGTTGTCTCCATTGACCATTATCTCCCCAATCTGCTCCTCTTGTAGGAATAAGTGCGGCATCTGTAGTCACCTCACTTAATGCAAATAAATTAGTTTGATCACCTATAAATCCATTTATACTGTTATAAACTCCATCTAAAAAGGAAGAAGGATCTTGAATTCCTTGGAATGTTGAATCATTTGCATCTAGAAAAATTGAGTCTGTTGCTTCAATCTCTAAGTCTGTACAAGAAGTTAAAAGGACTCCTGAGAGCACCCCTAGTGCTAGGAGTCTTTTAAAATTATTTACTGTCATTTTTTGTTTCATAATTTTCCTTTTTTTTTATTAAAATCTTGCATTCACACCTAGTGTGAATGTCCTTGCTCTTGGAAATTGTAAGTAATCAATACCTCTTGAAGGTATGTTTACGTTCTGATCAAGATCACCAGTATTAGTAGAAACCTCTGGGTCTAGACCACTATATCCAGAAATAAGGAATAAGTTTTGTCCGGTAAGATTAAATCTAAGAGAATCAAAGAATCCTTCTCCACTCAATGGAAAATTATACCCTATTGATGCAGAAGTTAATCTCACAAAATCACCTTTTTCCAGAAAACGAGTTGAAGGATCTGCCGTTGCAGATGCAGCTTCGTCACTTTGGATTACTGCTTGCGTAACGTTTTTATTATTACTTAACTGTCCTTGATTGAATAGAGCATTTGCTGTAAGGTTGTATACAGAGAATCCAAATTGACCATTGAAATACGTTGATATATCAAAATTCTTATAACGTGCTGTAAGGTTTAAGCCAGCTGTTACATCTGGTAACGCATTTTCTCCTACGAATTTTTGATCAGTAAAAGCGTCTCCTACACCATCCCCATTTACATCTTCATAAATAGGCTGGCCATCGGTATCAAATCCTTCAAATACAGGTAGAAAGAATGAGAAAATTGGTTGACCGGCTTCTAAACGCTGTACAGCAGAACCGGTTAAACCTGCACCTCTCAGCGCTCCAGCCCTTACAGGAACTCTTAAGCCTTCAACCATGTTGTCATTGTAGGCAACATTAAAACCTACATCAAATCCCCAATCCTCAGTATTGATGAAATCATAATTTAAACTAAATTCAACACCTTGATTTACGATGGTAGTGTCGTCAAGATTACGAATAAAAGTGCCGCCTGCACCAGGCGCTGCCGTTTCTACAGGAATCAGTAAGTCGTTTGTTTCTTTTCTGTATAAGTTTACAGATCCATTAAGGCGATCATTGTCAAACCCAAAATCAACACCTAAGTTTAGATCTATAGTATTTTCCCATTTAAGATCAGGATTAGGGAAATTACCTACTGTTTCAGTTCCCGGTCTAGGTAGTACCTCTAGATTATTTGAAATTCCACCACCTTGAGCAACAGTTCTAAATAAGAAACCACCAAACCCTAAGCCTTCTTGATTTCCTACGCTACCAGCACCTACTCTAAGCTTTAATGTAGAGAAAGTATCTCCTATGAAATCTTCTTCGTGTACTTGCCATGCAAAAGCTCCTGAAGGGAAATAGCCATATCTTTTATTATTACCAAATAGTGTTGAGCCATCTGCTCTCATTGTACCAGTAAATAAAAACTTATCATTAAATGATACATTAGCTCTAACAAAATAAGACTGTAATTCATCAAAATTGTCAAATATTCCAGCCGTGTAAGCAGGTATTAATCTTTCAAACTCTCCAAGTTCCCCTGTTAAGTCGATTTCTGGAAATAATCTACTTACGTAGCTACCATCAGTTCCATAACCGAATACTTGAAATCTTCCATCTATCGAATTTCGTGCTAAGTCGTATTGATTTAAAAGTTGAGAGTGGATAACATCAAGGTCATCTCCTCCAAAACCAGCTCCTTGAGCGAAAACTCCACTTCTGTCAAATTTTTGATAAGAGAAACCACCTAAAACATCGACTTTAATATTACCAAATTCTTTCTTGTAATTTAAAGTCGCTTCTAAAAGTGTATTAGTTTGGTCTATAGTATTCAGACTTCCACGACCAATACCTGACACTCCGTTTAGACCCTGTACAGTTCTATTGAAGGCTGTAATTGTCTGTGCATCGGTGTTATCATAACCTACAGTTACCTTGGCGCTAAAATCATCTGTAAAATCATATTTCGCTGAAATGTTTGCGAGAACACGAGTACTTTTAGACTCGGCAAGATAGTTATTCAGTAAACTAACCGGGTTTAGTGTGTTTTGTCCAAATGTTAAATTTTCTTCTAAAGGAAATAATGGGCTAGCACTTAAAGAAGCACCTATTAAGTCGCCTGTTGATCCAACAGTTCCATCCAAAGGAGGAGATCCTCTGTCTACTTGAGAAATAGCCCCAGTTCCCGTAAGTGTTAATTTGTCTTCAAAAAAACGTTGAGAAAAGTTTACACGTCCTGAGTATCGCTCTAAGTTGGAATCCTCTATAATTCCATTAGTGTTGCTATATGACCCTGATAATCTTACATTACCACTATTGTAGCTCTTAGAATAGCTTAAATTAGTTTGTCTTGAAAAAGCCTCACGAGTGTAAAAGTCCTGCCAATCTGTATTAGCATTTCCAGGTAATGCTGTAACATCTATGTTATCTAAGGCGTCGTTAAATTCTTGTGCATTTAATAAGTCATATCTATCTGCTGCTGCAGATGAACTCACCGTAGATCCTAATTCCCAAACACCCTTAGAAGCTCCTCTTCCTTGTTTTGTTTGTACAATAACAACACCGTTTGCTCCACGAGATCCGTAGATTGCAGTAGCTGAGGCGTCTTTAAGTATCGAAATACTTTCAATGTCATTAGGATTTAAGAAACTTAAAGGATTACCTCCACTTGTAGCTCCTACACCACCTACACCATTAGCAGGTGCTCCTCCACCAGCTAAAGGTATTCCGTCCACTACAAATAATGGATTGTTGTTAGCTCTTACAGAATTACTACCACGTATGTTTACTGCAATACCTGCTCCAGGCTCTCCAGAAGATTCTGATATTGTAACACCGGCTGTTTTACCTTGTATAAGTTGCTCTGGTGATTGGATAACACCTTGGTTGAAGTCTTCTGAACCAACGTTATCAACAGATCCCGTGGCATCCTTTATCGTTGTAGATCCGTAACCGATAAGTACCACTTCATCAAGTGCATTGTCTGGAGCAAGAGCAATATTAATCGTGCTTCTTCCACCTACAGCTACTTCTTGAGCGGCATAACCTACGTAACTAAAAACGAGTGTTGCATCGTTTGGTACGTTGTTAAGACTGTAGTTTCCATCAAAATCGGTAGTTGCACCGTTTGAAGTACCCTTTACAATAACATTTGCTCCCGGTAATGGGCCGTTTTCCTCAGTAACTGTTCCAGTCACCGTCTGGGCTTGGGCAATTCCTACAAAGAGGATTGCAACAAACAAGAGCATACTTTTAAGTATTACTTTCTTCATAAGAATCTTGTTTAAAATTAGTTTGCTTAGTTTATTTGAGTGTTTGTACACTTTATAAGGGTTAAAAATATGCAAATTTTATGTTAAGATAGTGTGACTACCCCCATAAAGTTACGAAAACGATTTCGTGTGAACAAGGGAAGATTTGTAAGAATACCATAATATTTGATTGCTTTGATTGTCATATTATGATTTAAATAGCTCAAGTTTTTTTATATAATTACTCAAAATTGTTTTTAAGTCATATATCACCGACATCGGTGTCGCATTTGGCTAACTTTGATCAGATTGTATTATTAGTCTAATTTCACACAAAAAGGAATCTTATGAAAAAGTATTTTTTAAGCTTAGCTGTACTCGTTACAACACTATGTTCTTGTGATTTCAATACTTCAAACGAATCTCCCGCTTTCGCGAAAGCGTTATCAAACACCTCTTTCCAGTTTGAAGAAGCCATGGAAGAGTCTGGGGTTATTTATGAAGTGAATATAAGGCAGTACTCCGCCGATGGAACCTTTGCATCTTTTACAAAAGATATACCTGTAATAAAAGAGCTAGGGGTTAAGATACTCTGGGTGATGCCTATTTTTTCTATTTCCGAAACTAATAGAAAGGGGGAGTTGGGGAGCTATTATGCAGTGTCAGATTTTAGAGAGGTAAACCCTGAGTTTGGGACTTTGCAAGATGTGGATGATATGATTAAGGTTGCTCATGAGCATGGAATAGCTGTTGTGCTGGACTGGGTGCCCAATCATACAGGATGGGATCACACGTGGATTACAAAGTACCCAGAATGGTATACTCAAAATGATAAAGGAGAGATTGTTGATCCTATAGATCCAGCAACCGGTAAATCGTGGGGATGGACTGATGTCGCAGATCTTAATTACGATAATCAAGCCATGCGCGATGAGATGATTGCAGATTTGTTGTATTGGGTACAAGAACATGATATTGATGGTTTTAGAATGGATGTTGCTCATAAAGTGCCAGTACCATTTTTCAAGAAAGCAATAGATTCTCTTGAGCAAATAAAGTCACCGCTATTTATGCTTGCAGAAGCAGAGCAAGAGGATCTTATGGCAAATGGTTTTGATATGCACTACGCCTGGCAGATGCATCATTTACTTAATGAAATAGCCAAAGAAGAAAAAAGTGTAGAGGACTTCTGGACACTACTCGCACAGTATGACCAAACACTAGCTCAAGATGATATGAATATGTACTTTGTTACAAATCATGACGAAAATAGCTGGGCAGGAACGCTAGGTGAGCGCATGCCAGACAATAAAGAGATCTTTACCACACTTACCTATATGTTGCCAGGCATGCCTCTTGTTTATAGTGGGCAGGAATATGATCTGGATAAACGATTAGCCTTTTTTGAAAAAGATAGTATACCTAAGGAACGAGGAGATTACTTTGAATTATTAGCAACCCTCGGGGCTCTTAAAAATAATAATACGGCACTGCATGGTGGTAAAGAAAAGGCTTCACTTATAAAGATAGATCTAAGTCACCCAGCTGTAATGAGTTTTGGAAGAGAAAAGGAAGCAGAGCAATTAGTATTCATTGGTAATTTCTCAAGCAAGACTGTAAAAACTACCTACCCATATAGCGGTACGTTTACAGATATGGTAAACGATAAGGAGGTGCTCATAAGCTCAAATGATGGATTTGTACTAGAGCCTTGGGAGTTTTATATCTTAGAGCCTGTGAATACACTTATCTTTGACACTCGTATTGTACCAGATGTCGCACATGAATAAATTTGATATACTTATAGTAGGTGGAGGAGCAGCCGGTTTTTTTACAGCTATTAATATAGCCGAGAAGAGACCATCGCTTAAAATTGCCATTTTAGAACGAGGCAAGGATGTGCTTACCAAGGTGAAAATCTCTGGAGGTGGGCGTTGTAATGTGACTCACGCCGAGTTTATACCTAAAGAACTTTCAAAAAAATATCCTCGTGGTCAAAAAGAGTTGCTAGGGCCATTTCATACGTTTATGACTGGTGATACTATTGCTTGGTTTGAAGAGCGCGGTGTCGAACTGAAAATTGAGGAAGATGGGAGGGTGTTCCCCATTACAGACTCTTCATCTACCATTGTAGATTGTTTTTTAAGGGAGGCTCGTAAGCACAATATTGAAGTACTTACTAATCATTCTGTGCAAGATGTTGGTTTTGATTCCGCTTTCGCGAAATTGAGAATTTCAAATAAAGATCCCTTTTATGTAAAGACGAGTAAAGGTGATTTTACATGTGAACACCTTGTAATGACTACTGGAAGCAATCCTAAAATGTGGTCATTATTGCAAAAATTAGGTCACTCTATCACGGATGCAGTGCCATCACTTTTCACTTTTAATATTAAGGATAAAAAGATAGAGGGTCTAATGGGGCTGGCAACTAATGTCACAGTAAAGGTGCTAGGAACCAAACAGAAATCTGAAGGTCCTTTGCTTATAACTCACTGGGGAATGAGCGGTCCAGCTATTTTAAAACTCTCTGCATGGGGAGCAAGAGAACTTGCCGACCTGAAATATCAATTTGAGATTCAAGTAAACTGGCTGCAGTTTCTTACACAAGAAGATGCTTTGGATGAGCTTTTAGAGCTCAAGCTGCAACACGCAAAACAGTCTCCGTTTACCTATGCACAACTTGAGTTGCCTAAGCGTTTATGGCATAATTTATTAACGGCCTCAGGGATTCAGCAGGCTACTAAGTGGGCAGAACTCACGAAGGCTCAATTACAGTCATTAAGCCGAGAGCTCACGCAATCCCGTTTTCGCGTAAGCGGGAAAAGTACTTTTAAAGAAGAGTTTGTAACTGCGGGAGGTGTTAACCTAAAGGAGGTCAATTTTAAAACCTTTGAAAGCAAAAAAGTACCAAATCTTTATCTAGCAGGTGAGGTGCTCAATATAGATGCAATTACGGGTGGTTTTAATTTTCAAAATGCATGGACGGGAGGCTATCTTGCTGCTCAGGCTATAGATTCTTAATAGAAGATGTATGAATACGTATATATGTTTACTGCGCGGAATTAATGTAGGAGGTCATAGAAAAATCAAAATGGCAGACCTCAAAACTCTTTTTACTTCGCTAGGATATACAGAGGTAGTGACCTATATACAAAGTGGGAATATTATATTTAAATCTCACGAGAAAGATATAGACGAGATAACAACTGTTTTAAAGAAAACTATTGTGGATACATACGGTTTTGAGTTGCCAGTGTTTGTTTTAACTCGTAAAATGCTCACTCAGGTTTATGAGAACTATGCGCTCTCACCAGAATATATAGAGTCAAGTTATTTTACATTGTTGCATACCATACCTAGCACAGAACATAAAGCGCTTGTAAATAATTTAGAGCTACCTAACGAACATTTTGTAGCTACTCAAAACTGTGTTTACCTTTATCCGGAGAAAGGGTACGGGAAAGCAAAGGCGACAAATACTTTTTTTGAAAAAAAATTAAGCGTGGTCGCTACAACCCGCAATTATAAAACCATCGTAAAATTGTTAGAACTTTCTAGTTAAGACGCCAGATTTCAAAATTAAGAGCCGTCGCAAATGCAAGCCATAATAAATAAGGAATAAGTAATGCTGCGCTCCATCTGTCTACAACTTTGAACCATTTTATGGTTAGTATGACTAAGATAAAAAGGCTGCAAATGGTGAGTAAGGCAAAGAATGGCTGTTCTAGCCCGAAGAAAATGATGCTCCACAATCCATTAAGTATAAGCTGAAAACCAAAATGGTATAAAGCTACTTTTACCCACTTGTGATAAAAACCTCTATTCCACACAATACCTGCGGCTATACCCATCATGATATAAAGTACAATCCATACGGGTGCAAATATCCAGTTAGGCGGACTCCAGCTAGGTTTCATAAGACCTACATACCATGTATCTATGCTGGTTTGTGTTGCTAGTGCACCTATTGTTCCTATGAGAAGGCAAATGATTATGCTCAGAACAATGCGAATCAATAAATCTTTGTCCATAAAATAAATTGGTTAAGACTTAAAGGTAGTAAATAATCTTAGACGTCTCTAAAGGTTGATATTGCTATCTTTGTATAAATTTCTACTTAAACTCAATGACCGAAAGCGATTTTATACCCTCTGGTGATTATCAGGTTTTACCTGCAGGATCTGTAAGTTATCAATCTCCTAGTAATATAGCCCTTGTTAAATATTGGGGTAAATATGGCGAGCAGTTACCTCAAAATCCAAGCATAAGTTTCACCTTATCTAACTGCCATACAACCACAACGCTATCCTATAAAAAGAATAGCAATACTTCTGGCGAGATTCCTTTTGAAATCTTTTTAGATGGAGAAGCAGCGCCAGATTTCAAGCCAAAAATTGCCAAATTTTTTGAGCGTATAGCTATTTATATGCCTTTTGTAAAGGAGTATGAGTATAAAATCGAGACGTCTAACTCTTTTCCTCATAGTTCTGGAATTGCGAGTTCTGCATCTGGTATGAGTGCTCTTGCGCTCTGTCTTATGGAAATGGAGCGAGGTATGGAGGGAGCAATGACAGATGATTTCTTTAATGAGAAAGCAAGTTTTCTTGCAAGATTAGGTTCTGGAAGTGCGTGTAGAAGTATAGAAGGTCCTCTTGTGGTTTGGGGTAAGCACGCAGAAATAAAAGGGAGCACAAATTTTTATGGAACATCTTACGAAGGAGAAATTCATGAGAAATTCAACAATTATCAAGATACCATATTACTTGTAGATAAAGGTGAGAAGCAAGTAAGTAGTACTGTAGGGCATGATTTAATGCATGGTCACGCTTTCGCGAAAGCGAGATTTACCCAAGCTCATGAAAACTTATCAAGCTTGATGAAAGTTTTTAAGGAAGGTGATGTTGATCAGTTCATTAAAATTGTGGAAAGTGAGGCGCTCACACTGCATGCTATGATGATGACGAGTCATCCTTACTTTATCTTGATGAAGCCTAAAACACTCGAGATAATAAATGAAATCTGGGCTTACCGCAATGAAACAGACTCAAAAATTTGTTTTACACTTGACGCTGGAGCAAATGTTCATGTGTTGTATCCAGAAAATGAAAAGGAATCTGTTCAGAAATTTATAGCTAGCAAACTTTCAAAATTTTGCCAAAACAGCCACTATATTGATGATTGTGTGGGTAATGGAGCAAAAAAACTGTAAATTTGTGTAACTCATTAGGAGAACCCCATTATGAAAGGTCCACTTTTTTATTCTAAAATCTTACTTTTTGGCGAGTATGGAATCATAAAAGATTCCAAAGGACTTGCTATACCATATAACTTCTATAATGGAGCTCTTAAGATAGAGGAGAATCCGTCTGAAGAAGCAATTGCATCAAACGGGCATCTTGCACGTTTTGTCACCTATCTGAAAGACTTAGAGGCGGAGCAGCCAGAGCTTGTTTCATTTGATATTGATCAAATGCAAGCAGATGTAGCTGCAGGTATGTACTTTGATTCTAGTATACCTCAAGGTTACGGAGTGGGAAGTAGTGGTGCACTAGTTGCGGCTATTTATGATAAATATGCGGTAGATAAAATCACAGTGTTAGAAAATCTTACGCGAGAGAAGTTGCTTAACTTAAAGCAAATCTTTGGTGGAATGGAATCTTTCTTTCATGGCAATTCTTCTGGATTAGACCCTCTTAATAGCTATTTAAGTTTACCTATTCTCATCAATAGTAAAGATCACATTGAAGCTGCAGGAATTCCCTCTCAAGCGCAAACGGGTACAGGTGCTGTATTCTTATTAGATAGTGGTATCGTAGGTGAGACTGCTCCTATGGTAAATATCTTTATGGAAAGTATGAAGCAAGATGGCTTTAGAGCAATGCTTAAAGATCAGTTTGTAAAACATACAGATGCCTGTGTAGATGATTTTTTAAAGGGAGACGTAAAATCACTTTTTGGTAATGTGAAGCAATTATCTAAAGTGGTGCTTAGCAACTTTAAACCTATGATCCCTGCAAAATTTCATGACCTATGGAAGCAAGGAATAGAGAGTAACGACTATTATCTCAAGCTTTGTGGCTCTGGCGGTGGTGGTTATATGCTCGGGTTTACAGAGGACTTAGAAAGAGCGCAGCAAGCCCTTAAGGGACACAAGTTAGAAGTGGTTTACACTTTCTAGTAATTCTTACTACTTACATAAAAGGTAACTGATGCTTTCGAGAAAAAACAAACGTTTTATCCTTAAGTTAATCAGTCTCTTTTCTGTGGTGCGTGGTTATAATATTCTTGTAATTGTCATTGCACAGTATCTTACTTCTATATTTATACTAGCTCCAGATTTACGCTTACGCGAAATTATATTTGATCTCAATCTCTTATTTCTAGTGCTCGCTGGAGTTTTTACCATCGCAGCGGGTTATATTATCAATAGCTTTTACGATTCTGAAAAAGATCTGATTAATAGGCCTAAAAAGACCATGTTAGACAGGCTCGTGAGTCAAAACACAAAGCTGTCTATATATTTTGTACTCAATTTTCTAGCCGTAATCGCAGCTAGCTATGTGTCTTTTAGAGCGGTAATATTTTATGCCCTTTATATTTTTGGAATATGGATTTACTCACATAAACTCAAAAAATATCCTTTTGTAGGTAATCTAGTAGCGGCAACACTCGCTATTACTCCATTCTTTGCTGTATTTATCTATTATGGGAACCTAGCGCCTGTAATTTTTGTACACGGTTCATTTTTATTTCTAGTAATAGCCATGCGAGAGATGGTAAAAGATCTGGAAAATTTGAAAGGCGATCTCGTGCAGAATTATAGAACAATTCCCGTGATTTATGGTACAACTACTTCGAAGTGGTTACTTACTATATTGGCAGGCTTAACCATAATCCCTATCTTTTTTCTAATTAATCGTTTTAAGTTAGGAGATATGAGTTACTACTTTTATGGAAGTGTTGCTCTGTTATTATTGTTTCTAGCTGTTTTATGGAGATCTGTAGCGAGACCTCACTATGTGTTACTACATAATATTTTGAAGTTTATTATCGTAGCTGGGGTGTTCTGTATAGTGCTTCTGGACGCGAGTGTGGTGCTTAATAGAATATTTTAAGTTAAGGGTTTAAAGGATTTGATCTAAACGAAAAAAGCCCGCCATAGGCGAGCTTTTGTAATCGTAAAAAAGTATCTATCTATCTTGATTACTACAATACACGTACTTGTGCAGCAGTCAATCCTTTTCTTCCTTCTTCTTCTACGTACTCAACTTTGTCTCCTTCGTTGATAGTTTCCCCGTTAAGACCTGTAACGTGTACAAAAATGTCTTTACCGGTGTCGTCATTAGTTATAAAACCATAACCTTTTGACTCATTGAAAAATTTTACTGTTCCTTCCATTATAAAATATGTATTATTAAAGTGCAAACTTACACTTTTATTTGCTAACCAAAACTTATGCCAATATTATATTAATGTAAACTCTTTAAATTCAGCGCTTTTTATCTTTAGAGTTGTTAAATTCCTTCATTCTTTTAAAAGCATCATCGGTGAGCATATAGTCTGCAACTTTACGATCTTTCCAGCGATGATAGATAAAAGTGGGCATTAATATAAAGAAACCGCCAGCAATAGAAAGGCCAATGAATTTATGACCTAGCGCGACATCTATATTCTCTTTGCAGTAAAAACCGTATGCGAGCATCCCCGCTAGAACGAGAAATAAAACAATTATAAAAATACGCCTCACATTATCCATCTAGTCAAAGAATGTTATAGTTATAAAAAAAGCTATGATAGCAAGTATCAAGATGCTCACCATCGTGATTGCTATAGTTTTTAATACAGTTTTAAAAACTTTTGCGTTGCTTTGATTTTCTTCGGTTTCCAAGACGTTGCTTTGTTAGGTAGAAGTTTACAAGTATTATGATTTTTGATCGCGTAGCTTCAAATTCAATTCCTTCATTTGCTCTTCATCAAGAAAAGCAGGAGCATCTATCATTACATCACGACCGCTATTATTTTTTGGAAAAGCAATAAAGTCACGTATGGTCTCTTGACCACCTAGTATAGCGACAAGTCTGTCTAGTCCAAAAGCAAGACCACCGTGTGGAGGTGCTCCATACTCAAAGGCGTCCATAAGGAAGCCAAACTGCGCCTTAGCTTCCTCTTCAGAGAAGCCTAGGTGACGTAGCATGATAGCTTGTGTTTCCTTATCGTGTATACGTATTGAACCTCCACCTATCTCGTTTCCGTTGAGTACAAGGTCGTAAGCGTTTGCTTTTACTTCACCAGGTTTTGTGTCTAGTAATTCTATTTGACCAGGTTTTGGAGATGTAAATGGGTGGTGCATTGCGTGGTAATGTCCTGTCTCTTCATCTAGCTCAAGTAGCGGGAAGTCTATGACCCATAATGGAGCAAATACCTTAGGGTCTCTTAATCCTAGGCGTTCTGCAAGTTCCATACGTAATGCGCTCATTTGAGCGCGAACTTTTGAAGTCTCGCCAGAAAGGATACAGATAAGGTCTCCTTTTTGAGCACCTGTTACCTCTGCCCATTTTGCAAGATCTTCTTGATCATAAAATTTATCTACAGAAGACTTGAATGACCCATCATCATTACAACGTGAGTATACCATTCCTAGTGCGCCTACTTGTGGACGTTTTACCCAGTCTATAAGTTTATCTATCTCTTTACGAGTATAGCTGTTTCCTCCTGGTACAGCTATACCCACTACAAGCTCTGCGTTGTTAAAAACGCCAAAGTCTTTATGCTGTGCCACCTCATTAAGCTCACCAAATTTCATCCCAAAACGAATGTCTGGCTTATCGTTACCATACAGACGCATTGCATCATCATATAGCATACGTGGGAACTTTTCAATCTCTACTCCGTTTACTTCCTTAAGTAAGTGACGAGTAAGCCCTTCAAAGATGTTTAAGATATCTTCTTGCTCTACAAAAGCCATCTCACAGTCTATTTGTGTAAACTCTGGCTGCCTGTCTGCACGTAAATCTTCATCACGGAAACACTTTACAATCTGGAAGTATTTATCCATACCACCCACCATAAGCAATTGCTTGAAGGTTTGTGGTGATTGTGGTAGTGCATAAAATTGCCCTTCATTCATACGAGAAGGCACTACAAAATCACGCGCTCCCTCAGGTGTAGATTTGATTAAATATGGGGTTTCTACCTCGATAAAATCTTGATCAGAAAGATATTTACGTACTTCTAGTGCTACTTTATGTCTAAAGATCAAGCTATCGCGCACTGGTTTACGGCGTATATCTAAGTAGCGATATTTCATGCGTAAATCCTCACCACCATCAGTTTCATCTTCTATAGTAAAAGGAGGAGTGAGTGATGCGTTCAGGACTTCTAGTTTTGATACTAAAATCTCGATATCCCCTGTAGGAATATTTGGATTTTTAGAATTACGTTCTATAACGGTTCCCGTAACTTGAATTACAAACTCGCGTCCTAGTTTGCGTGCTTGCTCCATGATAGATGCATCGGTGCGCTCCTCGTCAAAAACAAGCTGCGTCATTCCGTAGCGATCACGTAGATCTACCCAAATAATAAATCCTTTATCTCTAGATTTTTGAACCCATCCTGCGAGGGTAACTTCCTTATTTACATCGGTAGCTCTTAGGCTTCCGTTATTGTGCGTTCTGTACATTTTTGCTCGGTTTGAGATGTGCAAAAATAAATATATCAAAGGGGATTTAAACAGTAACTGTCTATAAATGTTAAGGAAGTGTTTTAGTATGGTTTAATTACGCTTTCGCGAAAGCGTAAAAATTCAATTTACCTTCTTAAAAACGTAAATTTGTAAGCTGCTTATGAGAACCGAAACGCGCTTATATGCGTATTATATATGATAAAATAGATTGAAAATGATTGCACAAGTTACAAGAGAAATACAACCGCTTCAAGAACAGTTGCTTAGTCATTCTTTATATAAAGAGATAAAAACGCCTGATGATCTTTTGGTCTTTATGGAGCATCACGTATTTGCCGTTTGGGATTTTATGTCTTTGTTGAAGGCATTGCAAAATGGATTAACATGTACAAAAACTCCATGGAAACCAGCGGGAAATGCCGAAACTAGATATTTAATCAATGAAATCGTTCTTGCTGAGGAGACGGATATTAATGCAAAAGGGGAGCGACAGAGTCATTATGAGATGTACATTGATGCTATGCAAAAAGCTGGTGCGAGTACGGTTGCAATAGATCGTCTAGTTGCTACAGATTTTGATGTAATGACAATACATAAGGCTATCGAAAATCTGCCAGCTGGGGTAAGTCAGTTTTTAAAATTTACATTTGATATTATAGATAGGGGTAATTTGCATGAGATAGCAGCGGCATTCACCTTTGGCCGTGAAAATTTAATTCCAGCAATGTTTAGTGCAATTATTGGGGAAATAGAAGATAATTTTCCAGCTAAAGACTTATCTGATTTTAAGTATTATTTTGATCGTCATATTGAGCTGGATGAAGATGAGCATGGGCCTATGGCTTTGCAGATGATTGAACATTTATGTGGAGAGGATAATAATAAATGGAATGAAGTGATTACAGTCTCTAAGGAGGCTTTAAAAGTAAGATTAAATCTTTGGGATGGTATATTAAGTGAGATTAAGCGTGAAGAGATTTTTGTTTAGATAAATGGGGTAGTATACTTTACTAACGTCCATAAAAAAACCTGCTCACTGAGCAGGTTTTTTTATATATGTGATGGAAGATATTACTTCTTGTTTACATCTTTAATGTACTTCTCTAATGCCATAGTCATAGAAGGAGTTTCTGGTGTAGGTGCTTGGATATTTACTTTAAGCCCTGCTTCTTCGGCAGCTTTTACCGTGGTGTTACCAAAAGCGGCAATACGTGTGTCGTTCTGTTTAAAGTTAGGGAAGTTTTCAAATAATGATTGAATACCACTTGGACTAAAAAATACTAATATGTCGTAAAATACATTTTCATATTCAGAAAGATCACTTACTACGGTTTTATAAAAAGTAGATTGCATCCATTTTACACCTAAAGCATCGAGAAGTTCTGGCACATTAGGCTTGAACTTATCTGATGATGGCAATAAGAATGTCTCATTCTTATGCTTTTTGATTAATGGGATAAGCTCTGGAAATGTGCGTTTACCTACATATATTTTACGCTTACGGTATACCACGTATTTCTGAAGGTAGTAAGCAACAGCTTCACTCTGACAAAAATATTTTAAGGTATCTGGAACTTTAAAACGCATTTCCTCTGCAATCCTAAAGAAGTGATCAACGGCATTGCGACTTGTGAGTATGATTGCTGTGTAGTCTTTAAGATCTACTTTTTGCAATCTAACTTCTTTTCCTGAGACACCCTCTACATGGATGAAAGGGATGAAGTCTATTTTAACGCGTTGTCTTTGTTCTAGCTCAAAATAAGGTAAGTTTTCAACCTTAGGCTTTGGTTGCGAAACGAGGATAGTTTTCACTTTCATAAACACTCATTTTTTTAATTGGGCTACTGTTTTGCGATGAATGAGTACAAAATAAAGTAGGGCCCAATTTCGAGAGTGCAAAAATACAAAATAAAATAAAAAGGAAACCTAAAAAAGTCACTCTTGTATTTACGAATGAGCCAAAATTGTGAAATAGTGTAAATAGTTATGATTATACCTAGGATGCTGTAAATGAAATACAAAGGAATTTGCAGCTGGTATACGACAAAGGCACTTCCTAAAAGCGCAAAGAGTCCTAAGAGGTGTTTAACATTAAGTCGTTTGTAAAAAAAGGACTGCATCTTTTTGTCAAAATTTAAAACGTATCCTATAAATCGTTCTAACAAGAATTTTATAATCTCAAAGGCGGCATAACCTATTAAAATATACTTGAAAATATCAAAGTTATCTGAAAAAGTTAGGCCTTGAAAGGTGCAGTATGTTAAGTAGAAGAGAAGCGAGATGCCTGTAAATTGTATTATCAGTAGTGCAAGCTGTAATGGATGTAGTATAAAAACTCCTTTCGATCTTGTGCTGAAAAATCGATCTGCACCTATCACTTTTATAAAATCTGTGAATCTAGCCTGATAAAAAAACTTAATTGTAGCTAGTAATATCAAGCAGCTAACTATGGTTATTGTTATCCAGTTTTGATATGTAATAAGACGTAGGCTGCTTTCCAAATCGAGGAGTTTTTTTAGAGCGTTAAAAATACTACAAATTCTACCAAAAGGTGCTCTCGAGGTGTAATGACCTTATTAAAATAAGTACATTTGCCTCAAACAAGATTGCATGGCAAACGCTGTAGTTATCATACCCACCTACAACGAGATTGAGAATATTGAGAGACTATTGCGCAATATATTTGCGCTACAACGAGCTTTCCATATTTTAGTTGTTGATGATAATTCTCCAGATGGAACAGCTGCTACTGTAAAAGAACTTCAAGAATCTTATAAAGGGAAACTATTTCTTTTAAATAGGCCTAAGAAAAATGGGCTTGGTACTGCATATATAGCGGGCTTCAAATGGGCTCTTGATCAAGAATATGAATATGTTTTTGAGATGGATGCAGATTTTTCACATAACCCTAATGATTTGATTAGGCTTTATAATGCATGTGTTAAAGATGGTGCAGATCTTGCTATAGGATCCAGATACGTAACGGGAGTTAATGTTGTAAACTGGCCCATGGGGAGGGTATTGCTTTCTTGGGGAGCCTCCAGATATGTTAGGTTTATAACAAGGATGAACATATATGATACTACAGCTGGATTTATTTGCTATCATCGTAAGGTGTTAAAAGCAATAAATCTTGAAAATATTAAATTTGTAGGATATGCGTTTCAAATAGAGATGAAGTATAAAGCATATCTCAAAAAGTTTAAAATAGTTGAAGTTCCTGTAGTCTTTACAGATAGAACTAAAGGTGAAAGTAAAATGAGCTCAGGTATTATCTCTGAGGCTATTTTTGGTGTTGTTAAAATGCGATTACAACACCTTTTTAAAAAGTAATTATGGAAAAGATTTTAATAAAAGATGCTCATATTGTTAACGAAGGAACCATTTTTAGAGGGGACGTATTAATACATGATGGTATTATAGAGGAAATTGCAGAAAGTATAAGTGCAAAATCTGGTGATGTACACATCTTTGATGCAGAGGGTACTTACCTTATACCTGGAATTATAGATGACCAAGTGCATTTTAGAGAGCCTGGACTTACTCATAAAGCAAATATTGCGACAGAATCTAAAGCGGCTGTTGCTGGAGGTATTACATCTTTTATCGAAATGCCTAACACAAACCCACAAACTACTACTGTTGAGAAGTTGGAAGAAAAGTTTGAAATTGCAGCAAACTCATCTGCAGCAAACTATTCTTTTATGTTTGGAGGGACTAATGACAACCTTGATGAGATCTTAAAAGTAGATAAGAAAAGTGTTGCCGGACTTAAGTTGTTTTTAGGGAGCTCTACTGGTAATATGCTGGTAGATAATGAGGCAGTGCTTGAAAAAATATTTAAGTCTACAGATATGGTTATTTCAACCCACTGTGAAGACGAGGAGACCATTAGAAAAAACCTGGCAATTTATATAGAGCGCTATGGTGATGATATACCTATGAATCTCCACCCTATCATAAGAAGTGAGGAGGCATGTTATATATCTTCATCTAGAGCAATAGCGCTTGCAAAGAAAACTGGAGCTAGACTTCACGTTTTTCACTTGTCTACAGGTAAGGAAACAGAATTGTTTGACAACAGCATTCCACTAGCCGAAAAGAAAATTACAGCAGAGGTTTGCATACATCACCTATGGTTTTCTGATGCGGATTATGATGAGAAAGGATCTAGGATAAAATGGAATCCAGCTGTAAAAACCGCTCAAGATCGTGATATGCTCTTTCAAGCATTGCTAGATGATAAGATTGATGTTATAGCAACAGATCACGCTCCACATACTCTAGAAGAAAAAAATAACGTTTATACAAAAGCTCCTAGTGGCGGCCCATTAGTACAACATGCTTTACCGGCAATGTTAGAGTTTTATCATCAGGGAAAAATCTCTTTAGAGAAGATTGTAGAAAAGATGTGTCATAATCCAGCAATACTTTTTCAAGTAGAAAAGAGAGGGTATATACGTAAGGGTTATAAGGCAGATCTTGTGCTTGTAGATCTTAATGCACCGTGGACTGTACAAAAAGACAATATTCTTTATAAGTGCGGTTGGTCTCCTTTTGAAGGAACTACATTCAAGTCTAGAATAACACACACTTTTGTAAATGGGCGCCTTGCTCATAAAAACTTTAAGGTGTACGATGAACTTTTTGGTGAACGTCTTACGTTTGATAGATAATGAGAGGATTATATGCTTTATTTCTAGGTTTTATGTGCTTGATAAGTTGTCAAGACATCCCGCTTGTAGAAAAGCCAGATAATTTCATTAATCAGAAAACCATGGAGAATATATTATATGAATCTGTACTTATTTCTAGTGCTAGAGGTTATAATATTGCACAGCTTAAACTCTTGGGGATCCAGCCAGAAACTTATATTTATGATAAATTTGATATTGACAGCCTTACGTATGCAAAGAATCTAGCTTATTACACAGCAGATGTAGATGCTTACAAATCTTTAAATGCTAAAGTGCTAGAGAGAGTCAAAGCAGAATTGAAAGTGAATGACTCGATAGAAAGAGTGCAGAAAAAAGAGCAAGATTCTTTGCGAACATTAAAAGCAAGAGAAGTACAAGCAAAATTTAAACAAAGTGACTCTACTAAGTTTAAAGAAATTCCAAGGCGGTTAATTACAGATACTTTTAGTAGAAAAAAGATACAGGTAAAAGAAGATTTTAGCGAGTCTGATTAATATGCACTGCTATACGTGATAATGTATCATCCAGTGGCGTGGGAACATAATTAAATGCCTCTACTATTTTGTTATTATTGTACAGCGTCTGTGTTTGCAATGACTTGTACCCTATTTTAGTTATTTGTCTTTTGCGAGTAAATATGCCTCTTATAAAGTCTAAGAAGTTTAAAAACTGTAGTAAGCTACTGCTTAGAGGACTAGTAGGTGCTTTCTTGCCTAAAGTCTGTGCTATTTCTTTTAGTAGCTCACGATAAGTGATATTGTAAGCAGTCGCGATGTATCTTTCTTGTGCTAGAGGAGTGATCATAGCTTTCTCCATTAATGCTACTAGGTCCTTTACATCTATCACAGCGCTACTTCCAGTAGGGTATAAATTTTTTCTTTCAAGAATATGATTAAAGAATTTTCCGCTGCCAGCTTGGTAGTTTCCTTCACCTATTATAATTCCGGGATTTAAAATAATTGCGTTTAAGCCTTCTTGTGTTCCTCTCCATACTTCCATCTCTGCGCCATTTTTTGTGAGCGCATATACCGAATTTTTGGCGTCGGGATCCCAGAAATTTTCTTCTGTAATTGGATTATTTGGTGTGTTTGCCAGCGTAGCAATAGAGCTTATATGGACTAGCTTTTTTATATTATTTGCTAGGCATAGGTTTACAATATTTGCCGTTCCTTCAATATTTATTTTAGTAAGCTTTTTAAATTGGTAGGGGTCAAATGAAATAAGTGCCGCACAATGATACACATGGGTTATATCCTCAAAGGCTGCGGTGAGGCTGGGTATTTCTGTAATATCCCCTTGAACCCAATCTATACGTTGTAATTGAGATTCCGCTTTCGCGAAAGCAAAAAAAGAAACAACCTCTTCCTTCTTAGATTCACTTCTGTATAATGCTCTAACGCTATCACCTTTTTGTGTGAGGCTTAACAGTAAATGCGTGCCTACAAGTCCAGTACTCCCCGTAACTAAAATCATATGGTAAAGATACATCTCAGGGATTAATTCTTAATTATATGAAGTATCTACATGATTTGTCTTTTTAATAGAAACAATAGCCGTGGTCACACGCTTCTTTTTATATTTGCTATTGCCTAAATACAATAGCAATGATTAAGAATTTTGTAGAAGAATTAAAGTGGCGTGGGATGATACACGATGTGATGCCACAAACCGAAGAGCATTTAATGGAAGCGATGCGCTCTGCATATGTAGGTTTTGACCCTACAGCAGACTCATTACACATTGGAAATTTAGTTCCTATTATGTTGCTGGCACATTATCAAAGATCTGGTCATAGACCTGTCGCACTGGTGGGAGGAGCTACTGGTATGATAGGGGATCCATCTGGAAAATCTTCTGAGCGTAATCTTCTTGACGAAAAAACATTGCGTCATAATCAAGAGTGTGTGAAAAACCAATTGTCGCAATTTCTTGACTTTACTTCGGGTGCAGAAAATCAGGCACTTTTAGTGAATAACTATGACTGGATGAAGGAGTTTTCTTTTCTAGACTTCATTCGTGATATAGGTAAGCATATTACGGTTAATTATATGATGGCAAAAGATTCTGTAAAAAACCGACTTACCGGTGAAGATGCAGATGGTATGTCATTTACAGAGTTTACCTACCAGATGGTTCAAGGATATGACTTCTTGCACTTGTATAAAAACGAAGGAATCACACTCCAAATGGGAGGAAGTGACCAGTGGGGTAATATTACTACAGGTACAGAATTAGTTCGTCGCATAGGAGGCGGAAAAGGATATGCACTTACATGCCCGCTCATTACCAAGTCTGATGGAAGTAAATTTGGTAAAAGTGAAGGAGGAAATGTATGGCTAGATGCAAAAAGAACATCACCATATAAATTTTACCAGTACTGGTTAAATACAACAGATGAGGATGCAGAGAAGTACATTAAGATCTTTACATTTTTAGATAGAGAAGAGATTGAGGCGCTTGTTGCAGCTCATAAAGAGGCTCCACACCAGAGGGCTTTACAAAAGAGACTGGCAGAAGAGGTAACTACTACGGTACATGATGCAGAGGCGCTAGAAAAAGCAATTGCAGCTTCAAATATATTATTTGGTAAGAGTACGAGTGATGACTTGAAATCTCTTGACGAAGCAACCTTTCTAGATGTTTTTGAAGGTGTGCCACAAGCAGAGATCGACAAAGCAGACATAGAAGGTGGCTTAGATATCATTGCAGCACTAGCGGAGAAGACTGGCTTTTTGAAGTCTAATGGAGAAGCAAGACGTGCGCTTAAAGAAAATTCCATTTCAATTAATAAGGAAAAAGTAGGAGAGGATTATACCATCCAGACTACAGATTTAATAAATGGAACCTTTGTACTGCTTCAAAGAGGTAAGAAAAACTATTTTGTAATTAGAGCAGTCTAGTTAAGTAAAAACTTTACTAATAGATATATGAAAGCCCCAGTGTTCAAGTGAACATCTGGGGCTTTCTAACTAACTAACCAATCTATTATGAAGTCGTTATTAATGTTTAGTCCTTACACTCTTCCACTCAATATCTGCTTTTTTCTTTAAAGCGGCTGCGCCCTCTTCATTCCATTTTTCTAAGGTGTTTACTCCCCATGAATTATAAAAGAGATATAATTTGCCATCTCTTATTTCAAAAGTTTCTGGATCTATAGACACTTTTTTTCCTTTATCTGCAATGGCGTAAGCACAATAGCCTCCGTATTGAGGGATGAATTTTTCTGGAGTCAGCAAGAAAGCCTCTAAGTTTTCATGGCTGGCAAATTTGAATTTTGCACCATCATAGGTTGTGGTAAACTCTTTATTTCCTTTTATTGCCTTATTATTAAAATACTCTGTCACGTCATATCCTTCGGCTACATATCCTTTTTTGAGGTTGTAATCCGTTTTTTGGGCAGTAGCGGCAATTGTAAACAATGCTACGAGAATAAATGATAGTGATTTCATAAACTTGCTATTTTAGTAATACGTACGTAAGGTAAGTCGTATTAGTTTTAGCAGGATTACATTTTATAGGGACATGAGGTTGCAGCCCCGTATATCTGAGTTGTCAAAACGACCTATTACGGTAAAGCTGCCATCTTTGTATACTCGCCCAAGATCTTGAGTGGCTATAAAGGGGCAAGAAAATCTATTAGCCAAGTCAATCACATTGAGACCTCCGGTTTTCGTTCCTTCTAGTAGGCTTAGAGCATCTTCTGTATCTCGAGTGTATATTTTCATCCATGGAGGTGTGGTAAATATCCCGTTGCCATTAGAATACCCTTGACTTAACAACTCGGTCATTCCATACTCGCTATGTATTGAAGACACGCCAAAACCATTACAAAGTATTTTATGCAGCTCTTCGCGCACTAGTTCTTTGCGACGCCCTTTCATCCCTCCAGTTTCCATTATGATGGTGTTCTTAAGATTAAAGCGATGGGATTCTACTAGGTCTAAAAGCGCAAATGATACTCCTATGAGTAATACTTTTTGTCCAGACTTGTCTAATGAGTTTAGCTTTTTTGCTAGTTCGTCGAGGTTATTTAAATAAAACCCACTGTCAGGGTGATTACTGGTCTTTATTAAATCATCTACCATGTAAATAAGTGAAGAACCAGTTCTTTCTAGGTAGGAGGGTAGTAAGGCTAGGATTACATAATCTTTTGGGTTGCCGTACGCTTTCGCGAAAGCGTGCCTAAAACTATCCTCATATAAACTCAAGTCTGCAACATGGTGCTTGCTCGTAATGCTCCCCGTAGTCCCACTACTACTAAAAACAACTGAAGGCTCTGATCCAGACGTGAGAATTGTGTGTGATTTAAAAAACTGAATAGGTAAAAAAGGGATGTCTTTACTTTTTGTGATCTCACTGGGGTGTTTATAAAGTAAATCACAGAAAGATCTATAAGTGCTATTATTCTCAAATTGAAAGCGGAATGATTCTAGTGCAGCTTCTTCAAATTGTGCATCTGTAGTGATATCGAAAATAGACCGTTGAGGCATTGAGAGTAGTGTTTGTGCAAAGATATAAAACATATCTACCCATATTTATGTGAGTTTTAAGTATAAATTAATGGCAGGTGAGTAGTTTTTAGCATAAATATGGCTAGATAAAAAATGTTCTTATGTCATTGATGTGTTGTTTATCATGCAGTTAAATGCTTTAATTTTACCTTGCCAATTGTTGTCGTTGTAGAAAAACTTAACGAATTCTTAATGCTCTTAACATGAGAAAGGATAATATTGCTAATACATTGCAGGGTAAATCAAAAGATTAAAACAACGTATATTTACAGTAGGCGTATAATATTTAAAGCATGAAAAAAAAGGACCTAAAAATACTTCTTGTAGATGATGAACCGGATATTCTTGAAATTGTAGGTTATAATTTATCTAATGAAGGTTACCAAGTTATAACTGGGTCAAATGGTGTAGAGGCTGTAAAACTTGCAAAAAAACATTCACCTCATTTAATCATTCTTGATGTGATGATGCCAGAGATGGACGGTATAGAAGCTTGTGAAGTGATAAGAGCAAATAGCGATCTAGATCAAACTATAATTACATTCTTTACAGCCAGAGGAGAAGATTACTCACAAGTAGCAGGATTTGATGCTGGCGCAGACGATTATATTACAAAGCCTATTAAACCTAAGGTCTTAATAAGTAAGGTAAAAGCATTGCTAAGAAGATTTAAGGAAGAAGAAGTAGCTTCTCAAGTTACAAAAGTTGGTAATCTCGTAATCAATAGAGAGGAATATAAGGTGTATAAGGGTAAAGAAGAATTGTCTTTGCCGCGTAAAGAGTTTGAATTATTGTCACTATTAACATCAAAGCCAGGTAAAGTGTTTACTCGAGAAGATATACTTGATAAAGTCTGGGGTCTGGAAGTTGTAGTAGGCGGGAGAACTATAGACGTACACATACGTAAGCTAAGAGAAAAAATAGGAGATGCGTCTTTTAAAACTGTAAAAGGTGTAGGCTATAAATTCGTGATTTAATGGCCGCAGGAGATAAGCAGTCGTACTCATTCTCTCTTATTACGGCAAGTTATATATCAATAGTATTTGCGATACTTATTGTTACACTTGAGTTGGTGCGTGAGGGCGAACCATCCTGGCAGGCGCCAGCGATAGGTGTGGGACTATGCTTTGTTATTTCTTTTTTAATTATCCATTATAGAACTCAGTTTTTTATTATAAAGGGAGTTAAAGAGATTTATGATAACATAAAACTGCTTGAGGATGTGAGTTTTGTGCCAGATAATATTACCACAGATATGGCTTCCTTATCTGAGGAAGTAGAGCGTTATGCAAAACGTAAGAAAATAGAAATATCATCTTTACGTATTCAAGATGAATATAGACGTGACTTCCTTGGAAACGTAGCACATGAATTAAAAACACCTCTTTTTACTGTACAAGGATATATTCTCACGCTTCTGGATGGAGCAATAAATGATAAAGCAGTACGTAAAAAATATCTACAACGTGCCGAAAAAGGTGTGGAGCGTCTCATTTACCTAGTAAATGATTTGGACATGATTACAAAGCTGGAAGTGGGCGACCTCAATATAAACTATGAGTATTTTGACATTATAGAGCTGGTGGAAAATACCTTTGAAATGTTAGAAATGAAAGCTGCAAGGAGGAATATCACACTTGCTTTTGATGCGCCTTACGATGATGGCGTGATGGTCAATGCAGATAAAGAACGTATGCAACAACTACTTACTAACCTTATAGAAAACTCTATAAAGTATGGTAAAGAAAACGGAACGACAGAAGTAAGCGTGCAAGATCTAATTCAGAATAAAGTCCTGGTGCGCATTACAGATAATGGTGAGGGAGTAGAGAGTGTACATATCCCTAGACTTTTTGAGCGTTTTTATCGTGTAGATAAATCTGGTAATCGTAAAGTAGGAGGTTCGGGTCTAGGCCTGTCTATTGTCAAGCACATCATTGAAGCGCATGAAGAAAGAGTGTATGTTGAAAGTGAATTTGGGGTGGGCTCTGAGTTCTCTTTTACCATTGAAAAGGCCGAAGAATTGAGTTAAATCATAAGCAGGTAGTCCTTGCTCAAAGCCAGGATATACTTTAAGCCTAGGTAGCTCTTTGCTTTTAAAACTGTCTTGTGTGCAGTAAGGCGCAATCTTTTTTGTTTTCAATACCTCTGCAAGGTATTCTTGCTCGGTTTGTCCAGGTGTAGGTATAAAGAACACCTTTTTTCTCATTACGGCTAGATCCATAATTGTAGTGTAACCAGATCGTGCAATTACATAGCTACTCTGGTTAATCGCTTTTTCTAAAGCAATAGATGTTAGATAATTTACAACCTTTATGTGATGGCCTACGCTCTTAAATTCCTGCTCTGAGGATACTTTTCCTTGTACAATAAGGAGCTTTGAACTAGATTTTTTAAATAATGTAATAATAATTTCTTCTAGCATGCTGCGCTGTGGCTCTGGTCCAGATAATACAGCGATATAGTCATAGATAATCTCTTCCTTGCGAGATTGCATCCTGCTCAAAGGTCCTATGTACTTGGTAGGTATAGAGAGTTTTTTTTGTGGATGCCCTAAAATTCCACTTAAATTTATATCGTCAGCTACATCAGGAACCCAACATTCATTAAATCGCTGAAGATACATTCTATGAGCGGCAGATGAGAACCATGTGGTTTTACCACTCAAGACTTGCAGCTGGTGACTTATTATAACACACGGAACTTTTTTAGTGTATAGCCCAAGTCTGTTGTCAGATATTACACCATCTATATTTAATTTATAGATGAGTTCTTCAAGATCTCTGTGCTCCTCCTTTATCGTTCTTCGTATGGAAGGTAAATCTGCAATTAGTTTTCTTTTAAAATGCGATCCTTTCTCAGAATACTCAATATTATACGAAGGTAAAGTAACTGTAGCAAGGTCTGGAAATTCCTTTATAAGGAGTTTTAAGGCTTGGCCATCACTAGCGATGGTTACCTTATACTCTTGAGATAATAAAGTGCGAATTATAGGGATGCATCGCGTAGCGTGACCCAGTCCCCAGTTGAGGGGTGCAACTAGTATGTGTTTTTTATAATTCACAATGCAAATATCTAACACTTCTAACTACTAAAAGTTTCCTTAATTTTACCAAAACATTAAATATACCTGTGGGAAGTAAAAATAAGCTTAAGCGTTTTAGAGAAAATGAGACTTTTTCAAATGTAGTACAACCTACAAGGGAAGAACTCGTAGATGGTACATTCCCATTAAAGGGTAAATGGAATAAAGACTTTTTTAAAAATGAGAACCCTATCGTAGTCGAGCTAGGTTGTGGTAAAGGAGAATATTCTGTGGGGCTCGCGCAATCTTATCCAGATAAAAACTTTGTGGGTATTGATATAAAAGGTGCCCGTTTTTGGAGAGGAGCAAAAACCGCTATCGAAGATAATTTGACTAACGTAGGTTTTATGCGTACGCAAATTGAGTTGATTGAGCACGCTTTCGCGAAAGCGGAAATAGATGAAATATGGATTACTTTTCCAGATCCTCAAATTAAGTACAAGCGTACAAAACACAGAATGACTAATACGGAGTTTCTCCAAAAGTATAAGCGTGTGCTTAAACCAGGCGGTTGTGTAAACTTAAAAACTGACTCTGAGTTTATGCATGGTTACACCTTAGGGTTACTTCACGGCGAAGGTCACGAGATTTTAGAGGCAAATCATAATGTGTATAAGAATGAATACTCTCCTAAGGAAGTGGTAGGTATTCAAACTTTTTATGAAAAACAATATCTAGAACAAGGAAAACCAATTACTTATATTAAATTTAGAGTTAAGTAACCGCTAGCCTTGGAGATAACAAAACTCTTCTTAATTACATTTTTTGCTGCTTTAGCAGGAGTTATCCCTCCTGGTCTAATAAATATGTCGGTTGCAAAAACCTGTGTAGAACGTGGTCGCAATAATGGATTGCTAGTTGCTATAGGGGCATCATTTATTGTTATTATACAAGCACTTATTGCTGTATTGCTGGCTAAATATATTTTTGGCAATCCATTTGTTCAAAATATGTTATTGAGAACAGGGCTTGTAATTTTCTTAATAATGGCGGTGTTCTTCTTTATGAAGGCAAAGCGTGGGAAGGTTCCTAAGGTAAAGCTATCTAAAAATAGAGGACTCAAGAGTCTAGGTAAAGGGATGATGATTTCTGTCCTTAATATCCTGCCCATACCATATTTTTGTGCCCTAGGCGCTGCCTTAAATGTGAGTGGTAAAGTAGAGTACGATATTGTAGCTATTACGTTTTTTGTGCTAGCGGCAGCATTAGGAACCTTTACAGCACTCTATTTTTATGTGATATTTTTTGCAAGAATTCAGAGCAGAGCAACCACTTTTACAAAGTATTCTAATTACTTTATGGCTGGTCTTATGGTGATACTAATGATTATTACACTAGTAAGAACTATCTACTTCGAATGAATTATACACCAAAAACCGAAAATTTCTTTACAAAGGTCTATGCGGTCGCAGCCCAGATACCTTATGGTCGTGTAACAAGTTATGGGGCTATTGCAAAGTACCTAGGAGCTGCGAGAAGTAGCCGTATGGTGGGGTGGGCAATGAATGGTGCACACACACATAGTGAAGTCCCTGCTCACAGAGTTGTAAATCGGGTGGGTATACTTACGGGTAAGCATCATTTTGCACAAACTAATCTTATGCAACAGCTACTAGAAAACGAGGGTATAGAGGTGGTAGATGATAAAATTGTGGCATTTAAAAAGCACTTCTGGGACCCTAGTGTGGAGTTGTCACAAGACTTCTAGCGCGAGGCAGAGAGCCCCTAAAAATCAATAAAATATTTTGTGATTAAACAAACTTGAAATGTCAAATAATTTGAAATTTCAAAGGTTGGAATATACATGCTCGCGGTTGTATCTTTGCATTTAGAATCAGTCTAATTAGAGATTATTCAGAATTGCTTAAACACAACAATGAAACTACAAAAAAACGATATTCTTGAGGCTTTGAAAACCATAACAGCTCCAGGTGCTGGAGAAAACATGGTAGATAGTGGTGCTGTTACAAACGTACTCACGTTTGGTGATGAGGTGATAGTAGATATTACTATTAATAACCCAACGTTACAAGCACGTAAAAAGGCAGAGGTTGGTATTATGAAAACCATACACGATAAAGTGTTTGCAAAAGCACAAGTGAAGGTTAATGTAAAAGTCAATGCACCAGCCAAAGATGAAAGCAACGAGATAAAAGGAAAGGAAATTCCAGGTATTAAAAATATTGTAGCTATTGCTTCTGGAAAAGGAGGAGTAGGTAAATCTACAGTAACTTCAAATATCGCGGTAACACTTGCAAAAATGGGATTCAAAGTAGGTATTCTAGATGCAGATATCTATGGTCCTTCTGTACCTATTATGTTTGATGTAGCAAATGAGAGACCACTTTCTGTTACCGTAGATGGTAAGTCAAAAATGAAGCCTGTAGAGAGTTACGGAGTAAAAGTACTGTCTATCGGATTTTTTACTAAGCCAGATCAAGCGGTTATATGGAGAGGGCCTATGGCGGCAAAAGCTCTTAATCAAATGATTTTTGATGCTGCTTGGGGTAAACTAGATTTCTTACTGTTAGACCTTCCTCCGGGAACTGGAGATATACACTTGAGCATTATGCAATCACTACCTATTACAGGAGCGGTTGTTGTGAGTACACCTCAAAATGTGGCACTTGCAGATGCAAAGAAAGGTGTAGCGATGTTCCAGCAAGAAAGTATCAATGTCCCAGTACTTGGTATCGTTGAGAACATGGCTTACTTTACGCCAGATGAGTTACCAGATAATAAATATTACATCTTCGGAAAGGAAGGAGCAAAGAATCTTGCCGATGATTTAGGTGTACGTTTACTGGGAGAAATACCATTAGTACAGAGTATACGTGAAGCAGGAGATGTAGGTCGTCCAGCTGCATTACAAGCAAACACGCCTACAATGCTAGCCTTTGATGAGCTTACTAAAAATGTTGTTGAAGAAACTGTACGACGCAACAAAAGCCTACCAGCAACAGAGGCTATAAAGATTACTACCATGGCAGGTTGTTCTGCTGTAAAGAATTAATTATGACCGGAGCAGAGTTAACCCAAAAAGTAGAAGAGGCACTTCAAGAAATTCGTCCGTTTTTACAGAGTGACGGTGGAGATATTACCCTTTTGGGCATAGATAACGATACCGTTGTACGTGTCCAATTGCAAGGGGCTTGTGTAGGATGCTCTGTAAATCAAATGACACTTAAAAGTGGCGTGGAGATGACTATAAAAAAGCATGCTCCGCAGATAGAAGAAGTCATTAATGTTAAGGCTTAAGACTGATAATAGTCATCTTTTTAGATAGAGGATGTATTTATTTTTGCTTTCGCGAAAGCGTATTAATAAGAATCAATGATTAAAACAGATATACTCATTATAGGTGCTGGTCCAACAGGACTTTTTGCCGTATTTGAAGCAGGATTATTAAAGTTGAAATGTCATCTTATTGACGCACTACCGCAACCAGGAGGGCAGTGTTCTGAGATTTATCCTAAGAAACCTATCTATGATATCCCTGCATTTCCAGAAGTTCTTGCGGGAGATCTTGTAGATAATTTAATGAAACAAATTGAGCCTTTCCAGCCAGGATTTACACTAGGTGAGCGTGCTCAAACTATAGATAAACAAGAGGACGGTAGCTTTATAGTAACCACAAATAAAGGAACAAAACACCACGCGCCAGTTGTTGCAATTGCGGGAGGTTTAGGGAGTTTTGAGCCTCGCAAGCCGCCTATTCCTAATATTGCCAACTATGAAGATATTGGGGTAGAATATATCATAAGAGATCCTGAGTTGTACCGTGACAAGAAGGTAATTATTGCTGGTGGTGGAGATAGTGCTTTAGACTGGAGTATTTTTCTAGCAGATGTTGCTAGTGAAGTGACGCTAGTACACCGTCGTAATGAATTCCGTGGAGCTCTTGATAGTGTAGAGAAAGTTCAAGAGCTAAAAAATCAAGGACGCATTAAGTTAATCACCCCAGCAGAGGTGGTTGATGTACTAGGAGATACACATGTAAGTGGGGTAACCATAAAACAAGGTGAGGAAACATTTAATGAGGCTTGTGATCACTTTATACCGCTCTTTGGATTAGCTCCTAAATTAGGTCCTATAGGAGACTGGGGGCTTGAGATTGAGAAAAATGCTATTAAAGTGGATAATAGTTTGGACTACCAAACAAATATCCCTGGTATATATGCAATAGGAGACGTAAATACTTATCCGGGTAAATTGAAGTTAATCCTTTGTGGTTTTCACGAAGCGACGTTAATGTGCCAGAGTGCTTACCAGCGTATCTTTCCAGATAAACGCTATGTGATGAAATATACGACCGTAGGTGGAGTCACTGGGTTTGACGGAACAAAGAAAGAAGCCCCTAAGGCTGTAGTAAAAGCAATAGACTAGTAATAGGTTAATCGTAAAGTTATTATAGAGGATTAACCTATAAATCGCTATCCATGACAGATATTAAAATTACAATTACAGATCGTGATGGCGTTGCTCACGAGATTGATGCTCCTACAGATATGAATATGAACTTAATGGAGCTTGTGCGCTCTTATGAGCTCGCTCCAGAAGGTACCATAGGTATTTGTGGTGGTATGGCGATGTGTGCATCATGTCAATGTTATGTAGAGAGTGATCATGACTTACCTGAAATGGGTGATGATGAGGAGGCGATGCTTGCCGAGGCCTTTCATGTAGAAGATAATAGCCGTTTGGGCTGCCAGCTACATATACATCAAGATATGGATGGATTAAGAGTAACCTTAGCTCCAGAAGAATAGAAGGAGTAAAGTATATTATTAAAAATTATATCAAGGGATTATAAGGCTAGCTAGTTTTATAATCCCTAATTTTTTGAGGGCCTTCTAGTAATACACGGTTTACATGCAGGTGACCTTCTTCTGTAGTGGTAATATGCCATTTTATAAGGGAGATAGCCCCTTTCTCTATTTCTAAACCTGTAATACTACGTGGGTGAACACAACTACCATCATTAAAAAAAGCAATATCCCCGGGTTCTGGAAATCGAGGTCTATGTGTGTGACCCGTAATGGTAAGTAGATTGTTATTTTCTGTAATCCACTTTTTAATACGGCGCTCTACTTTTATGAGCTCTTTGTAATTTTTTGCAGGACTTGTAGGGTCAGAAATACCAAATATTTGAAGAGGTTTCCATAAAACTCTAACGAGAAATCTATTAAACCGCCAGCCGTGATAATTGAGCCAGTCGGCTTGATGACCATGGCACAAAAAGAGTTCTTGAGCGCTTTCTTGATGTTTTAGTATCAATGCCTCATGATACTCTAGATCTTTAAATAAAACCTCTTCTCTGCCATCCTTTGGGTCAAAATAGGTGCTCAAATGCTTTTGAACGTAGTTCTTATCGCGATATACCATATCATGATTTCCCCAGATGAGGTGAAGTCGTTTTTCAAAGTGAAACTTCTGCAGTAATGTATACACATTTTTATGAGCGCGTAAGATGCTTTCAAAGGTGCTATTTTCCCATAATTCATCACCATCCCCTAGCTCGCAGTAGGTGAACCCTTCCTTGTAATAATGTTTTAGAGCGTGGTAATAGATATTTTCATTTCTCGCAAAATCATCGGCAAAGCTTTTATCGCCTCGATGACAGTCGGAAAAGAAAACTAGTTTATCGGCATCAGAAAATGGTATTTCCTTTGCTGCTTTATAAGCTCTGTCTAAACGCTGTCTTGTATTCACAGGTTAAATATCTTAAAAAAGACTGAGATTAATAGGGTTGAGAGGAGTACGCTTTCGCGAAAGCGTAAAATAAATACATCCTCTCTATTTTATGTCGGGTAGAGAGGATTCGAACCTCCGATCTCTGGTCCCCCAGACCAGCACTTTAACCGGACTAAGCTACTACCCGTTTTTATGCGCATAAATATAATAAAGCTTAATCATTAAGAAAATAGCGTGGTTGAAAAAACCCTCAACACATGGCTTATTAATTTTTTTGTAACTTAAAGTATTGGAAAATATATTATTAACTAAACCCAAATATTATGAAAATACTAATGATGATTTGCTTTTATGTGATGGGTGCTACACTTATTACGAGTGATGGATGGAATACGGATGAACCTACAATGAGCCTTGAAGGGGTATGGGAATTAGAAAACCAGCAGATGTATGAAAATGGGATGCTCTCAGAAATGCTTCCCAATGAGAATGGGTATAGGCAGGTGAAGATGTATACTAAAGGGAAGGTGATGTGGACACGTAATGATCCATCAGATAGTAATGAGTGGTTTGGCTATGGTACATATACCGTAGCAGATGGTTTTCTAGAAGAACGGTTGGAGTATGCCTCAGGCCCTATGATGAATATTGTAGACACGACTCAAATTTTCAGATTTGAATTAGTAATGGGAGCAAACAGTTACCAGCAAATACAGCTAGATGAAGAGGGAAATAGAGCAGAAGGCGAGAGTTATATAAGAATAGAGTAAGATTTATAATTATTGATCAATAAAGCTTGTAATTATATAATAGATTTTATTATATTTGCACCCCGTTAAATACTCGGGGTATAGCGTAGCCCGGTTATCGCGCCTCGTTTGGGACGAGGAGGTCGCAAGTTCGAATCTTGCTACCCCGACAAAAACCAGCCTTTTTAGGCTGGTTTTTTCATTTTAAAAGGGTTTGGATATTCATAATGTTTTATATTATGAAATTGTTTAAAGCAAAAATGCGAGCCTGTGAGGGCTCGCATTTTTATTATGTATTACTAGCCTTAAAGCTAGTAGTATTGCAATTACTTAGAATGCATACGTAAGTCCTAATAGGTAGTATGATTGTATTTTGTTATCTACAGCGCTATCACCTACTTCAAAAGGAATAGCCGTTGGATCTTCAGCAAGTAAATTGTTATTAGCAAAGTTTACTGCCTCTTGTCTGTTTCCTCTTAAACCAAACTCAAAACCAACACCGATTTGATTAAACAATTTGTAGCTGAAAGAGTTAATCCATGTGAAGTTTGATAAGTCACTGCTCTTGTAGCTTGCAAATGCAGATAAGTTAGATTTAAATGCAATTTTACCAATCTGACGTGTATAATCTGCAACGATTTTTGCTCCTAAAGAAGATTCAAATACTGCGTCGTTATCAGAGAATACAAAGTTGTAGTTAAGTGGGTGTACTACAACTACAAGATTTGTGATAGGAGTCCATGTAGCACCAACACCTAAATCTAAGTATCCTGGATCGTTAAAATTATTTAATATCGTAGTTCTGTATTCACCTAATGCAGATACGGCAATCTTGTCAGTTAACTTGTAACCGTATAAAGATGAAACATTAAAAACATCTGTAGCTTCTCTAAAGCTATCGTCATCTGTAGCGTCATCTTCATTGTCAAATTTTACCCATCCTAAGTTTACGTTTAGGCTGTTTCTCCAGAAGTATTTTTCTTCTAGTTTATTTGCAAATACGTTACCAGTAATACCTATGTTACCTGAAGATACGTTAGGTGTACCTTGAGAATACCAATCGCTAAATTTAGAGAAATTTCCTCCTATTGTTCCAAATGCTCCGTATTTCCATCCTGGAAGAGCATCGATTTGTGCTTGTAAACTATTTACTTCTCCTTGAAGCTTTGCAATTTCTGCTTTCTTAGGAGCTTGTTGCGCTTTTAATTCTTCTTCTGTTTGTGCTTGCGCGCTGATTGTGAGGAGTATAGCTGCTCCTAAAACAATAAGTCTTTTCATAATAATAATTAGTTAAGATTTGTAGCGCAAAGATATAATTAAATAAAAACTGCTACGTGTAATCTCGCTAATTTAATGGTATTGCCTCTTTATCGATTAAATGTGACATTAAACGTTAGCTTGTAAGTATAGTTTGTGAAAGTAGCTTGCTATCTAAGATTTCCACTCGAGAAAAGCGTATTTAAGACCTACTCCAAGTACCTCTCGTACCTGTAAACCGCTTACTGCATTTTCATCATAAATGAGTTGTAATGCAAGATTTGTAGTAACATATTTATTTACTTGCATGGCAACATTGAGTGTGTAATCTAAATCGACATTCTTTACTTTTTCCAGGTAATCTGCATAAAGGTTGAGGGTGTTTTCAAATACGACATTTTCAAACAGCTCTTCTTTATAATAGACGCTTAGTGATGAACCTAATTCAAAACGAGTATTTTCATTTGCTTCAACACCAAAAAATGGTTCGTAAGCTGCTACGGCTTCAGGGTCGCTCTCATCAACTCTCGTAAACTTAGAATGCACAAAAATAAGTCTAGACGTAGCGGGTGCTAGGTTTACTGTAAAGTCATTGCTTTTTTTCCAAAGAATACCAGGCCCTGCTTGAATGTAGGCTGGAGAAAAGGCATCTGTTATCTCTCTTCTGTCTTGTACGGTGTTGATAATTTCTCCCTCTTCATCAAGCACATTGCGGTCAAAAAATTCATAACCAGGTGCCATTTGTGTTCTAAAGTTAAACACGCCAGAATAGTACCAGTTTGATTTATTGATTCTACTACCCACAAGGCTGTTTAACTCGAGTCTGTCTGTTGTTTTACGTACAAATTTTTGATCTTTTGTAGCAGCAAGACCAAGTATAGAGGTAAGTCTGGTGTCCCATGCAAGTTTATTGCGTTTATAATTGAGATCCCAGCTTATATTAAAGTTACCTGCGATGTTAGAGGTACCTCCACCTTGCCATTCTTTATTAAAGGCGCTTTGGCTAAAAAGTAATTCGGCAAGTCCTTTACTTTTCCATCCATCAGGAAGAGAATCTTTTTTCTTAGTCTTCGTTTGGGCGACTAGAATACTACTTGTAGCTAGTAGTATTATAAAAAGATATGTTCTCATAGGGACTTGCTTAAAAATTAAGAAAGTAAATATACACAGGGAGTCTGTGGATGTCAAGACAATTTTTAAGCGCGCTTCTTAAATAGAGGAACGGTAGAGCATGCTTCTCCAAACATGAGGCTACGTACCACAGGTTGAAGTTTTTCTATAAGCAGTAAATATGCGTTAGGAGGTACTGGTTTATTTGAGCATCCTTTTACGATTAAAGGTACGCCTTGATAAGGTGTTGTGTCAAGATTTGCAATAGCCGTTGTGTAAAGAACAGTTTCTAGAAGCTCTAAAGAGCCCACGATGGTCTTTTGTGCAATATCTTGTAGCTGAGTAGAAACAAGCATATACGCCCATGCTGGAACAATAGCGTCTGTACTGCAATGTAACGCTACAAACGAGCCTTTATATTGCTGCCAGTCGTGGTTTTTTATGCTTTCGCGAAACTGAGTTTCACGTAAAATAAAACCTTGGTCTAGCCATTCAGAAATGTCTAGTGTTTCTCTCTTTCCTTTGGGATATAAATCTTCCAAATCAAAAGTGATGAGTTTACTCCCGGCGACTCTATTTATGATTTCTTCTGCCATAATCATGTAATTAAAAAGTGATGATGCGTTTTAATCCATAAGCTTAAAACGCATCATAATACTTTTATAACATTCCTAATTCTAGTTTTGCTTCTTCACTCATGAGGTCTTGTGTCCATGGTGGGTCAAAAGTGATTTCCACTTCACAATCTTTTACTTCTTTGAGAGATTTTACTTTCTCTTCTACCTCAAGTGGTAATGTTTCGGCTACTGGGCAGTTAGGTGTAGTAAGTGTCATAAGGATTTTGGTATCCATGTCTTCGTTTACAAAAACATCGTAAATCAATCCTAGCTCATAAATATCTACTGGAATTTCTGGATCGTAAATGGTCTTTAGTACTCGTACAATCTTATCTCCTAACTCTTCTGTGTTTACTTCCATATGTATTGTGGTACTGCAATGCAGTCTCTTTTATTTAGTTAATAATGGTGAATTACATCACATTTTCGCGCAAGCGTAATTTGTAATTTAATTCAGTTGTGTTTGATAAGCTACAGCATATAGCTTTATCTGCTTGATCATGCTCACAAGCCCGTTTGCACGGGTAGGAGAGAGGTGGTCTTTAAGTCCTATCTCGTCTATAAACGAAGTATCTGCATCTATAATTGCTTGTGGTGGTTGCCCAGAAAAAGCACGTATAAGTATCGCTATGATTCCTTTTGTGATAATCGCATCACTATCTGCAGTAAAGGCAATCTCACCGTCTTTCATATCTGCGTGTACCCATACTTTGCTCTGGCAGCCTTTTATGATGTAATCATCAGTTTTAAACTGCTCATCAATCATAGGAAGTGATTTTCCTAGGTCTATCATATACTCATAACGTTGCATCCAGTCTTCAAACATGCTGAACTCATCAACGATTTCGTCTTGTATTTCTTGTATACTTGCCATAATTATATTGCTGTTGATGTTGCTTTAAAAAGTACTTGGTCTTTGTTATATAAAGTAAGTGTTCCGTTTTTGAGAGTGTATCTATTTACCTTTAGGAGATTTTGGAATATTTTTTTCTCTAAGTCCATAGCCTCCGCAGGACATGCTTTTTTAGTAGATAACGGATCTGTAATATCTAATTTATCCTTTGTGAGTGTAAACGCTGCATTATAAGAATTACATCCAGAAAAACCAGTTATTCTGCGTTTTTGATTTTCTATGTTAAAGGTGATTCCTTGTTTTGTGATTGGATTTTCTGCTACACTCGTAAGTGTGTAGTATCCAGAAAATCTAGGTGCTTTTACGTCCGGTTCGCTTTCCTTTTTTTCAGTCGCGCAGCTGCTTAAAAAGAGGCTTAGCATTAAAGCGATGATGTAATATGTGTGTTTCATAGTAAAATAGTATTTGCAAAGATAGTGCCCAGAAGATTAACTGTCATTCTGTCGAGTCTAGCATTTTATGCATATACCACATAGGGCGGTATTCATCATGTAATAATGTAAAGTCTAGTTTTTGCTGTTCTGTTTTTTGAAATCCTAATTTCTTATAAAATTGCTGTGCTTGCGTATGTTTATCCATAGCGTCTAGCCAGATCAGGGTGTGTTTTTGTGCTATTGCAATTTGTTCTGCATAACCCATCAGAGCATAGCCAACACCTTTACCTTGAACAGATGCGTCTAGGTATATACGATGTACTTTAAAAGCTTTGTGAGATGCTAGCGGTGCATACTCGCAGTCATTAATGAGCTTTAATATACCTACTATCTTATCGTTATAGTGCACAAAGTAGTACAGGCTATTATCATCACTAAGCTCTTGAGCTAAGTTTTTTTTGCCATAAATCTGATCGAGATACCATAAGCCTTCGTCTTTCCAAAAATGCGCATATGCAGATGGATACACCCTCTTCATCAAATTATATAATCGTTCTTGATCTACAAGCTCAATAGACGTTAGTGTAATATGTGAATTTACCTGTATCAATATGGCAATGTCTAAAAATGATGTACTATAAGATATTATGAGAGCATGGTAACTGCTCGTTTTAATCCAGTTACAAAGGTGTCTATTTCTTCCTTGGTATTATAAAAAGAAAAAGAAGCGCGTACTGTTCCTGGTATTTTATAATATTCCATAATAGGCTGTGCACAGTGATGACCAGTACGTACTGCAATGCCTAGTTTGTCAAGTATCGTCCCTATATCATAAGGGTGTATATTTCCTACATTAAAAGAAATAACGGCAGTTTTGTGTGCAGAAGTACCATAAATCTTTAGACCTTCTATTTCTAGTAATTTCTCCGTTCCATAATGTAAAAGCTCATCTTCATAGCTCGCTATGTTATCAAAGCCTATAGTGTTCATGTAATCGAGTCCTGCGGCTGTGGCAATCCCTCCACAAATGTTAGGCGTTCCGGCTTCAAATTTGTGAGGTAAACCAGCATAGGTGGTTTTTTCAAAACTTACCTGATCTATCATCTCGCCACCACCTTGATAAGGAGGTAGTTTAGTAAGCCATTCTTCTTTTCCGTATAGAATTCCCACTCCAGTAGGGCCGCAAATTTTATGTGCAGAACATACGTAGAAGTCGGCGTCTAGTGCTTGTACATCTGGTTTGATGTGAGGAGTAGCTTGTGCGCCATCTATAAGAACTGCAGCACCTACTTTATGAGCTTCCTCAATGATGTGCTCTATAGGGTTTATAGTTCCTAATGCGTTAGATACGTGGTTTACAAAGACTAGTTTTAAGTTAGGAGATAACGCTTTCGCGAAAGCGTCCATATCCAGTTCACCACTTTCTGTCTGAGGTATCACTTTAAGGATGGCTCCAGTTTTCTCACAAAGCATTTGCCACGGTACAATATTACTGTGATGCTCGAGTGCCGAAACTAAAACCTCTTCACCTTCTTTTAGTATTGAGGCAAAACCATGTGCTACAAGATTAATAGCATGTGTAGTTCCTGCAGTGAGAATGATCTCGTAAGGCTTTGCTGCGTTAAAATGCTTTTGAATTTTAATACGCGCCTCCTCATAGGCATCTGTTGCTTCTTGAGAAAGTGAGTGTACGCCGCGATGGATATTTGCATTATAGTTTGAGTAGTAGTCTACAATAGCATCTATTACCAATTGTGGTGTTTGTGAAGTGGCGGCATTATCAAAATAAATAAGCGGATTTCCATTTACTTCTCTTTTGAGAATAGGGAAGTCATTGCGTATTTTCTTAACGTCTAGCATAGCATTTTTCTTTGTTACAAAGATACAAACTGGACTACTTTTAGGCTACTCCAGTATGTGTTGAGTTTAAATTGAAAAAGCCGTTACTGGAGAGTAACGGCTTTACATATATAGTTATAATTCCCTATTGCTCGAAGCCGATGTTTACACCGATTTTCTTAGCAATAAGTTTTGTGATTCTATCCTTTAACTGAGGGATTTTTACACTTGACAGCACTGTGTTTGCAAAAGCATACATCAATAAAGCACGCCCTTCTTTCTCTGCTATACCACGTGATTGTAAATAGAACAGAGCACTCTCGTCTAGTTGTCCTATAGTACATCCGTGAGAACAACGTACATCATCTGCAAAAATCTCTAATTGAGGTTTTGAGTTGATAGTTGCAGTGTCATCTAATAAAATGTTGTTATTAGATTGGTAAGCATTTGTTTTTTGAGCTTCTTTCTCAACAACTACTTTCCCATTAAATACACCTACAGATTTATCTGCAAAAATACCTTTGTAATCTTGGTGGCTCTCGCAGTTAGGGGTAATGTGGTGTACTAGTGTGTTGTGGTCTACGTGCTGTTTTCCTTCTATAATCGTAATACCTTTAAGGATAGAGTCCATGTACTCTCCTTTTTGATAAAAGTTAAGGTTGTTACGAGTGATGTTTCCACCTAGAGAAAAAGTATGTACAGAAACAATACTTTCTTTGTGCTGCTCTATCTCTGTAGTATCTACAAGGGAAGCACTTAGGTTATCGTTCTGAATCTTATAGTAATCTACAAGCGCTCTTTTGTCTGCAAAGATTTCTGTTACAACATTAGTAAGCACTTTCTTGTCTGTAAGACTCTGGTGGCGCTCTATAATTTGTACTTCAGAATTTTCTTCGGCAACAATCAGGTTACGTGGTTGTAGCATCATCGCATCATTTGCTCCTGTAGCAAAGTGTACAATCTGGATAGGCTTTTGTGCTACTTTTCCTTTTGGGATGTAAATGTAAGCACCATCTTTTGCAAATGCAGTGTTAAGAGAATCCATAGATTCACCCTTTACAATCTTATTAAAGTAAACGTCTATAACTTGTTTGTACTTTGGCTTTGATAGTGCAGCACCCATGGTGCATACATCAATGCCATCATGCGTAGTTTCTGAAAGAAATGAGCTATATACTCCATCTACAAAAACGATTTTATAAGTGTCTACATCATTAAGAAAATACTGTTTTACATCTTTAAAGTCTAGTGCAGCTTCCTTACTAGGGAAGATGTTGTAATCTTCCTTAAGAATGCTGTTAAGAGATGTGTATTTCCAGTTTTCTAATTTCTTTGTAGGAAACCCTTCTGCTTCAAAAGTCTTGATGGCCTCGTTACGAATGTCGTACATAGGAGAATCTGCATCAATACTTTCTTGAAGTACGATATGGTTACTTACTAATTTATCTTTTAAACTCATCTTTTCTAAGTTATGAATCTAGACAGTTAAGTATAAGGGATATTTTTATTGGGCATATCTCTTATGAGTTGTCTAAACGTATTACGCTCCCACTTCTTCTTTTAACCAGTCGTATCCTTTTTCTTCAAGTTCAAGAGCAAGCTCTTTTCCTCCAGAACGTACAATTTTACCATTCATAAGAACGTGTACAAAATCTGGAACGATATAGTCTAGAAGACGCTGGTAGTGAGTGATCACTAGTACTGCGTTGTCTTTGCTCTTTAATTTATTTACGCCATTTGCAACAATACGTAGTGCATCTATGTCAAGACCAGAATCCGTTTCGTCTAGAATAGCGAGTTTAGGCTCTAGCATTGCCATTTGGAAAATCTCATTACGCTTCTTCTCTCCTCCAGAAAACCCTACGTTTAATGATCTAGAAAGAAACTTACGATCCATCTCAAGAAGTTCTGCCTTCTCTTTTATCTTTTTAAGCATATCGCTAGCTGGCATATTTTCTAAGCCTTTAGCTTTGCGAGTTTCATTTATGGCAGTCTTGATAAAGTTAGTCACAGAAACTCCAGGGATCTCTACAGGATATTGAAAAGATAAGAAAACACCTTCGTGTGCTCTCTCTTCTGGATCCATTTCTAGTATAGATTCTCCTTCAAGTTCGATGTCTCCATCGCTTACTTCATACTCTTCTTTTCCTGCAATAACAGAAGCGAGTGTACTTTTTCCAGAACCGTTAGGTCCCATGATAGCGTGCACTTCGCCAGCTTTTATCTCAAGATTAATACCTTTAAGGATATCCTTCTCTTCAATTCGTGCGTGTAAATCTTTAACTGATAACATAATTCTACGTTCTTATTGTGCGATTATTTACCGCTTTCTACTTTAATGGAAGCGCCCTCTGTCTTGAGTTTGTCTCCTGCTTCTAATTTAATCGAAGTGTCAGCAGTTGGTGCTTTGACTTCTACTATTTCTTTTATGGTCACTATATAATCCCAACCTTCCTCACTAGTAGGCTTAGGATTAATGATTCCTTTTATAACAACTGGCACCATGTCATATTCATCACGTTGTAATGGTTTTACAATAGTTGCTAGTTCTTGCATTTTTTCATCTATAACTACGCCGTGTATAAAGGAATCTCCCTTAATAATAGCGGCATCTTCTAGATATATAAACTCACCTTCGATAGTTTCATATGAGGAAGAAGACGAGTCCTGGCTAGATTTCTGATTACAGGATACAAGTGCAAGACTTGTTATCAATAAAAAGATAATCTTCTTCATATTTTAATTAAGTATTGCAGGTGTTTGTGCAAAGTTTCCTGCATCATGCTGGATAATTACCTTGGCATTTTCCGCTTTCGCGAAAGCTTCAAAATCCTTTATACTTTTATCTGTTGCTGGAATATCATAATTAAACTGAGGTACAATCGCATCTTTGCGGTTTTGCTCAAAATGATAAATATCTCCAGACAACAAGGTTGGTCCGTTATCTTTTAAACGTAAAAATAACACTTGGTGACCCGGTGTGTGCCCTGGCATAGATTTGATGACTACAGTACCGTCTCCAAAAACGTCTCTATCTCCATTCAGTTTCTCTACGTTTGTAAGCTTGTTAAAGCTATCTGGCGCATAAAATGAATTTCCTTTGATGTCTTCTCCTTTTGCAAAATCATATTCTGATTCTTGAACCAACCATGTTGCGTTTGCAAAATGATTTGCCGCTCCTGTGTGATCAAAATGTATATGAGAAAACGCAATCATATCGATATCCTCAGTAGTCATATCGATACTTTTAAGTTGATTTTTGATAGAGTCCTTACGCGTGATTGTAAAAGCCCCTCCTTCTGGAGTATATGGTTCTTGTCCTACCAGCATTTCTGGTAAGCCTGTGTCCCATAAAAGAGTTCCTTTAGGATGCTTGATTACAAAAAATGCATCTGCAAGCTTCTTAGATTCTCCTTTGTAGGTGTCGCCCTGAGCAAATAGGTTTAAGTTATTTGCCATTACGGTACCACCATCTAGTTTGTATAATGTAACCTCAGGTGAGACTGCTGCAGCTGCTGCCTCTTTTTGGTCTTCTGCTTTTTGCTTTCCATCTTCATACCCTTTCTTGAATTCTTCGCAAGAAACAGTAGTTATGGCAAGGGCAGCAATTAATAATATATTTTTCATTGTTTTGATAATCTTGGTTTAGAACTCAATTGTAATAGTGGATACTATCCTACAGACCCCTCAAGACTAATCTCAAGTAATTTTTGGGCTTCTACAGCAAACTCCATAGGGAGTTTATTAAGTACTTCTTTTGAAAATCCGTTTACAATTAAAGCAATTGCCTTTTCTGTATCAATACCACGCTGGTTACAGTAAAAAATCTGGTCTTCACCTATCTTACTAGTGGTTGCTTCATGCTCTACTTGAGCAGTTTTGTTTTTAGTCTCAATATATGGGAAGGTGTGTGCTCCACACTCGTTACCCATTAATAAAGAATCACACTGCGAGAAGTTACGTGCATTTGTCGCTCCTGAGTTAATCTTTACTAGACCTCTATATGAGTTTTGAGATTTTCCTGCAGAGATACCTTTTGATATGATTGTACTCTTGGTGTTTTTTCCAAGGTGTATCATCTTAGTCCCTGTGTCTGCCTGCTGGTGATTGTTTGTCACTGCGATAGAGTAAAACTCACCTATAGAACTGTCTCCTTTAAGAATACAAGAAGGATATTTCCATGTAACTGCAGATCCTGTTTCTACTTGTGTCCATGAGATTTTTGCATTCTTCTCACAAAGACCACGCTTTGTTACAAAGTTATAAACTCCACCTTTTCCTTCTTCATTACCAGGGTACCAGTTTTGAACGGTACTATATTTAATCTCTGCATCGTCCATTGCGATAAGTTCTACAACGGCAGCGTGCAGTTGATTCTCATCACGACTAGGAGCGGTACAGCCTTCAAGGTAACTTACATAGCTGCCTTCATCTGCGACAAGTAGTGTTCTTTCAAACTGTCCAGTTCCTCCTTGATTAATTCGGAAATAGGTAGAAAGTTCCATAGGGCATTTTACACCTTTAGGAATATAACAGAAAGAACCATCAGAAAATACAGCACTGTTTAATGCTGCGTAGTAATTGTCTTTTACTGGAACTATTGTTCCTAAGTGCTTACGTACTAGTTCTGGGTGTTCTTTTATGGCCTCAGAGATACTCATGAAAATGATTCCTTTCTCTGCAAGTGTCTCTTTAAATGTAGTGGCTACAGAGACAGAGTCTACCACGATATCCATCGCGATATTGTTCATTTTCTTTTGCTCATCTACAGAGATTCCTAATTTTTTATACATAGCGAGTAGATCTGGATCTACATCGTCTAGTGTTTTGTTAGGGTCTACAGCTACGGGAGCAGAGTAGTAAGCTATTGATTGAAAATCTGGCTTTTCGTAATTTACGTTTGCCCAGTCTGGTTCTTCCATAGATAACCAAACCTTGTATGCATCAAGTCTCCACTCAGTCATCCACTCTGGCTCTTCCTTTTTCTTAGAAATCGCTCGTATGATGTCCTCATTTAATCCTACTGGAAACGTTTCAGACTCAATATCTGTAAAAAAACCATATTCGTATTCTTTGGTTTTTAGTTCTTCCCTTAAATCATCTTCAGTATATGCCATGTTTCTTATTTCAATGTGTGATAGAAAAGTATTCCTGCCCTAAGGGTGCCTTTTCAAAGTATGCTCGCTTTCTTGTTTTAGGGTGTTGTCAAGAAAACTATAATGAGTTTTAAGTGGTTGCGCTTTCGCGAAAGCGTAACCAACAAAGTTATTATAGAGAAAAGCTTTCTCCGCATCCACAGGTGCGCTGTGCATTTGGATTATTAAAAACAAATCCTTTTCCATTAAGTCCGCCACTATATTCTAGTGTAGTACCTATTAAGTAAAGGAAGCTCTTCTTGTCTACGATGAGCTTTACGTCATTGTCTTCAAAAACTTTGTCATCTTCGTGATGTGTTTTGTCAAAATGAAGGTCGTATGATAAACCACTACAACCACCACTCTTTACGCCTACACGCACATAGTCTGTAGTTACATCAAAACCGTCTTCCTGCATGAGGCTTGCGATTTTAGTTTTTGCTTGTGAATCTACTTTAATCATATCGTTATAAATAGTTTGCAAATATAAGGCTTAGGTCTCGTTTTTACACAAATCCTAACATATAACTAATGCATAGTGCGATAGGGTTTTCTTATAGGTTATTTAAAAGTGTTTTAAAGTTGTTTTTAAGGATATGAGATGTAAAATAACTAGAAATTCTATAGTCCTTTTGCTAAAGCTTTGTGTGTGCGGTCTTCTCTAAAATGAGATGTCATTTTTACTTGAAATGACTCTTGAAACCTAATTTAATCCCGAAGTTTTTTGAGTAAGTTTTCCACACCGCAATGTTGATAGATTTGTGTAAATCGTGTTACCATATGGAAATAGACTTGATGACAGAGATATGCGTGAAAATGAAACCTTTGCGAAGGCTAGTAAAATGGCAATTGTGAATATCCTGTTGAAAACGTTGAAAGATAAACGGTTGTTTGAGCCCATAAAAAGTAGACCTTTATTATCCGCATAATTCTAATCATAATACTCAATTTAGCTATGGAAATTACTCACATCGTCAAGCGCGATTTTCAAACGAAACCTTTTCACCAAGAGAAGATTACAAGTGCTATTCTTAAAGCAATGACTGCCATTGAGCATGGAGGTCCTGAAGATGCACAACGTATTTCTGATATGGTTTATAGCGACCTTAAGAAGAGAAAGGAGCTTGATGCAACGTACATTCCTACTATTGAGCAAATACAAGATCTCGTAGAGCGCAAGTTAATGTTAAGTGAGGAGTTTGTAGATGTTGCAAAAACATACATATTGTACCGTGACGAGCAAGCTCAAAAGCGTAAAACAAACATCTTTGAAAAGAGAATTAATCTTAAGCCGTACGAGTATCCACAATTATACGATTATGTGCCAGCGATAAGACACTCTTACTGGATACATACAGAGTATAACTTTACGAGTGATATACAAGATTTTAAAACGCGTATTACAGATGTGGAGCGTAGCGCGATTAAAAATACAATGCTAGCAATCTCTCAAATAGAAGTTGCGGTAAAAGGTTTTTGGGGAGATATCTACCACAAAATGCCTAAACCAGAAGTAGGAGCAGTGGGAGCGACGTTTGCAGAGAGTGAGGTGAGACATGCAGACGCATACTCGCACCTTCTTGAAATATTAGGTCTTAATAAAGAGTTTAAGTTACTTAAGAAAAAGCCTGTAATGATGAAGCGTGTGCAGTACCTAGAGACTGCGCTCAAGAATGCAAAGAGTGAAGACAATAAAGAGTACTCAGAGTCTATATTACTATTTTCTCTATTTATTGAGCACGTATCACTGTTTTCTCAGTTCTTAATTATCATGGCTTTTAATAAGCATAAAAATATGCTTAAAGGAATCTCAAACGTAGTAGAGGCAACTTCTAAGGAGGAGCAAATACACGGAGATTTTGGTATTGATATTATAAAAATTATTAAAGCAGAAAACCCAGAGTGGTTTGATGCAGAGCATAGCGCAACCGTACAAGAAATGTGTAAGGAAGCATTCAAAGCAGAAAGCAATATTGTAGACTGGATTTTTGAAGCTGGAGAATTAGACTTCTTACCTAAAGCGCTTGTAAACGAATTCATAAAAGACAGATTCAATAAATCTCTTACGAGTATTGGTATTGACCCTGTATTTGAAGTTGACGAGAATTTATTAAAAGACGCAGAGTGGTTTGATGATGAAATCATAGGGACCAAACATGGCGACTTCTTTGTAAAGAGATCTGTTAACTACACAAAAAGAGCACAAAGTATAACCGAAGACGACCTATTTTAAATGAACGATCAAGAACTAATGAAAGACCAAGTTTCTGCATCAACAGCAGGAAAAGAAAATGAACTGTTAACTGCTCGTAAAGAAGCGTTGTCTAATAAAACAGAAAGTGAAGGAGCCGGATTCAAGTGGCTTACAGAAAATAGTCGTAAGTTTTTAGGTGCAGGATATCTAAGCCCTGGAGTATCTCCAGAGCAAAGAATAAGAGAAGTTGCAGATAGAGCCGAACAAATTCTAGGAATGCCTGGGTTTAGTGATAAATTCTATGGGTATATGTCTGAAGGGTTTTACTCACTTGCTTCTCCAGTATGGTCAAACTTTGGAAAAGAAAGAGGACTTCCTATAAGCTGTTTTGGTTCACATATCTCTGATGATATGGGTAACATTCTATATACTCAATCTGAGGTAGGAATGATGTCAAAACTAGGAGGAGGAACTTCTGGTTATTTTGGAAAAATAAGACCAAGAGGTGCAGAGGTGAAGAACAATGGGCAAGCGTCTGGTTCTGTACACATCATGCAACTTTTTGAATCAATGGTGGACGTAGTAAGTCAAGGGTCTGTAAGACGTGGTCGTTTTTCTCCTTACTTGCCTATTGAGCATGCGGATATTGAAGAGTTCTTAAAAATAGGAACAGAAGGTAATAGCATCCAAGAGCTTACACACGGTGTTACTGTGACAAGTAAGTGGATGGAAGAAATGATCGAGGGTGACAGTGCAAAACGCTCATTATGGGCAAAAGTATTGCAGTCTAGAGGAGAAATGGGATACCCGTATATATTCTTTACAGACAACGCAAATAATGGTGCTGCAGATGTATATAAGGATAACAATCACAAAATCTATGCAAGTAACCTTTGTACAGAGATTATGTTACCTTCTAATGATGACTGGTCATTTGTATGTGTACTTTCATCTGTAAACGTACTTCACTATGATAAGTGGAAGGATACAGATGCTGTTGAGACAATGGTATACTTCTTAGATGCTGTAATTACTGAGTTCCTTGAGAAATTAGAAACTTATAGAGATTCAGACTCTAGAGAAGATCGCCAGACATTCTTATTTATGGAACGTGCTTATAACTTTGCAAAGTCTAACCGTTCATTAGGGTTAGGAGTATTAGGATGGCACTCATTACTGCAGTCTAGAATGTTGCCTTTTAATAGTCAAGAAGCATATAACTTAAACAGCGAAATCTTTAAGGCAATTAAAGATAAGTCTTATAAAGCATCAGAAGAGCTTGCAAAGACATTTGGAGAGCCAGAAGTACTTAAAGGATATGGTAGACGTAATGCTACACTTAACGCAGTTGCACCTACAACATCATCTGCTTTTATACTAGGTCAAGTATCTCAAGGTATTGAGCCTATCTGGTCTAATATCTATGTAAAAGATATAGCAAAGATTAAGACTACGATTAAGAATCCATTCTTAGAAGAACTTCTTGAAGAAAAAGGAATGAATACTACAGAGGTGTGGAGAAGTATCCGTGATATGGATGGATCTGTACAGCACTTAGAATTTTTGAATGAAAATGAGAAGGATACTTTCAAAACATATTCAGAAATTGATCAAATGGATATTATCTATCAAGCAGCAAACCGTCAAAATCACATTGATCAAGGACAGTCTGTAAATATTATTGTGCACCCAGAAATGCCAGTAAAAGAGATTAACAAAATCCACGTAACTGCATGGAAGCTAGGATTAAAATCTTTATACTACCAGCACAGTATGAATGCAGCTCAAAAATTCAAGCAGAAGAAAGACTGCGCAAGTTGTGAAGCATAATCTGTAAAAGATTAAGAATATTGCTTAATGTATGTTGAGCAAACCATATAATAAGAAAGACCTGCTGTGATAGCGGGTCTTTCTTTTTTTGTGTTTATACTGTTTTTAATACGCTTTCGCGAAAGCGTAGTTTATATCACAACCTGTTCATAAAACCTACATTGTCTATAATGATCACACCTTCTTTCGTATTATCAAAAACGAATGTGATACTCATAATTTCCTTTAAATCAAGAGCCTTGTTGCGATCTTGGAAGTCGGCTAATGGAAAATAATAAGTCTGAAATACATTTTCTGAGAGTGTTTCCTCTCCTATAAATTGAGATTTCCACACTCTTACACCTATCTCATTTTGCAATGCAGAGAAGTCACTTAAACATAGAGAAGCTGTGTTTCCAGTAGCGTCCTCAATACTAATTGTAAAGTCAATAGGTTCTTCTGGGAGCTCTGTGTCTTCACCATAATCTATACTATCTTCGTTAGTTTCCTCACTGCTGTTAGCGATGTTGTTAGTCGGTACTGGTTCCTTGTTTATAGTGTTGTCTTCATTGTTTATCCATTTTCCACCAGATTTTGGATTAGTGTTTTCGTTGGATTCTGCTAGTGAAAATGTAAATACTTTGTTGCTGTCTACAGTGCTGAGCGGCTTTTTAAAAACAAATGAATAACTAGCAACAATACTGTCTGGAAGGTCAGTCCCTTCTTCAATATCATCGTAGTGCCAACCCACATATGCCGCCCGACTGCCTTTCTCTCCCCATTTTAGTGCTATTTCTTGTTCTCTCCACACGCTTAGATGTTGCGTTGCTATAGTTGTGAACGTGTCTGTAGTAGTCACAACATCAAAATCTTCATCAAAAGTAGCAATGGCATCCAAAGAGCTATCCTCGTATTGGTTGAGGTAGATGGTTTCTGGGAGCCATTCTTTCCCTTTACGAGCATCTATAAATAATGAGAGGTATTCCTTACGATTTTTGAGTGTTGTCTCAAGAAAGGCACTTATATAAACTTTGGCGATTTCTTCTTGATCTTTTTTGGGAAGTAATTGCTTGTTATTTAAAAACTGCGTCACAGCAAGCCCCACATCATTAGCTCCCCAGCTAGTATTAAACTGTCCGTGATTTGCTCCTTGTATATAAAGTCCGCTTTTTATGTAATCTGTACTATCAGAAAATGTGATGCGTTCATATTGCTTAGATCCTGCAAAAGAACTTACATCACCATCCTGAGATCCATGCATCACAAAGTAGTTGATGTCTTTAAGTGAAGTGCGCGTATTTCCAGGCTCGTACTGTCCGTCTACAGGAGCAATCGCAATGATAGTGTTGATATTGTAGTTATAATCCATGGTGATGGTTGCATCATCAGGGTAATGAGTAAGCTTGTTTAGTAAGGCGGCATGTGCCACGGCTTCGCCACCTCTAGAGTGACCTAGTAATGCTATCTGGGTGGTGTCGACTTTTTTATAAAAACTATTTTCTGAATCTTCATTCCACTCATGCCATGCTTTTAGATGTTCTAGAAGTATCCAGCCACGAGCATCATTTTCTTCATCAAGACCTTCAGGAATATCTGACCAACTGCTATTGATGAAATTTTGATCTACAGATACAAAAATGAATCCTCTTGATGCCATTAATTCTCCTAGATACGCATAACCTTGGTCTGAGAAGTCGTGCATGGAGTGATTACCGTGTACAATTAATGCAAGGGGGAACGGGCCTTCTCCCTCTGGATACCAGACTCTACCATTAAGAGGGAGTTCTCTAGCGTCAAATCCCCAAAAGCGTTCTCTATACCATCCACTCATTCCTTCCCAATTATCTAAAAACGGTATTCCGTTTATAGTATTTGTGATCATAGTGGCTTCTTCTCCATATTCAGGTCTGTGTTTGTCAGTACCGCTACCGTACGTTAATGTCTGTACTTTGTAATTGCCATTTAGGGATGGAGAAGGAGCTTCAATTGGTGCAATATTATCTGAACTTAGAGCAGCCGCATTTGCTATTGGTTTCATGTCAAATCCGTCAGGCGCGAGTCCCAAAATCGCAAGTGTGCATCCAGTAATAGCAACTACTCCTCCCAGAAATGTTATTATTTTTTTTATAATAGTCTTCTGTCTAAATCCTTTGCTAGTAAGAACTGCAATAGTAGCTCCTCCAAATGCAAGTGTAACCACAGCCCACAACCAATAAACGAGTTCTTCTGATAATGATAGCAGAAGGAGTGGTGTAGTGATCAGTAGTGCTAGCTGAAGAATTTTAGGAATGCGAGCAAGCTTTTTGAGTACCCATAATCCTAAGTATACAGATAGTACAATCCCTATAAGAATAGCGAGCTGTAACAATATGAGTGTACTGTCACCCATCGTTTGTATAGCGTGTATCGCAAAAATCAAAAAGATAATGGAGGTCCCTATAAAAAGTCCTCTTGCGGCACCTTTAGTGGCAATAGCACCAGGAGTGATTGTCTTTAATTGCTTATAAATCCACTTTTTAAGTTGTAATAATCGTTTCATATCATGAACATGTTTACATAAGTAAATGTAGCTTTATTTTGAGTTTCTTCTTATAGGCAGTACTTTTCGCCAAAAATTGCTACCCTTGAAAAATATTATCACCTCTTTTATCTGTTCGATTGCATTCTTTTATGGTGCCTTTAGTCAGACGGGATCTATACCTAATCAGACTATTGATACTATTGTAATTTCTTCATCGAGAATTGAGAGTACAGCACAGCAAATACCTGCAGCCGTTTCTGTTATTAATGCGAGCAAAGAAGATGCAACTAGACAGCAACTGTCCTTACAAGAGTATGTGCAGCAAGTGCCAGGTGTGTTTACTCAAAATGCAAACAACTTTGCTCAGGATTTACGAATATCCATTCGTGGTTTTGGAGCACGGTCTAGTTTTGGGATACGAGGTGTAAAACTTATTGTAGATGGGATTCCTGAGACTACTCCAGATGGACAAGGGCAACTTGATAATCTTAATCTAGGTATCATAGACCGTATTGAGATTACAAAAGGAGCAAGTGCTAGCCTTTACGGTAATGCCTCTGGTGGTGTGGTTGATATAACCACAAAATCTTTTGACACACTGGTGGGAAATAGCACCTCAGTAAAAGCTGGAATAGGTGCTTTTGGATTTCAAAATTATCAAGCAACGGCCACCATAGGAGATGCAAATGCAAACTATACCTTCCACGGTATTTATGCGACTAGCAGTGGTTATAGAGATCAAAGTGGTTTTGAGCAAATAAACACCAATTTTAAAGGGCAATTTAAACTAGGGGAGAATACTTTTCTAACGGCTATTCTTAATTATGCAGATTCACCACAGGCAGATGATCCTGGTGGATTAACGCTAGAGGAAGTTAATACTAATAGAAGACAGGCAAGAGATAGAAATGCGCAGTTTAAAACAGGTGAGGCTGTAGAGCAGTTTAAAGTAGGAGCGAGCCTAGCGTGGAATAAGAGTGAGCATACTACTGTAAATGCATATGCTTTTTATAGCAACCGACAGTTTAATGGATTGTTGCCATTTGAGTTTGGTGGTATTGTTGATTTATCACGCAATTACTTAGGGCAAGGAACGAGTATTACTTATAAGAAAAATAAGAATACCATACGCGCAGGATACGACTTTGCTTATCAGAATGATCGCAGGAACAGATTTAGAAACCTTGATGGAGAAGAGGGAGGTCAAACGCTAGGACAGCGCGAGAAATTTACTAACCTAGGTATTTATGTTACAGACCACCTTTCGCTAGGTAAATTATTGATTACAGCCGGAGCGAGGTTTGATTACAACAAACTTTCGGCAGATGATGATTTTCTGGATAACGGGGATGATTCTGGAAGTCTTACATTAAATTCTTTTAATCCTAGTGTTGGTGTTAGTTACGCTTTCGCGAAAGCGTTATCTCCATACATCAATGTCGCAACAAGTTTTGAGACACCGTCATTATCAGAATTATCGTCAAATCCTGATGGGTCTATTGGATTTAATGAAAATCTAAAAGCGCAAAAAGCAACTAGCTTTGAGGTGGGTTTAAAAGGGACTATTGCAAGCAAGTTGCAATATCAACTCGCTGCGTTTTTGATAAACACAAAAGATGATTTAGTGCCTTTTGAGCTGGCTCAATTTCCAGATCGTGAGTTTTTTAGAAATGCAGGAAAAACCGAGCGTCATGGTGTTGAGGTTGAGGCTTCATATAGAGCATTACCCTTAGGGAGTGGTTGGTTAAACGCTACGGGCTCTTACTCCTACTCAAACTTTACGTATGATGATTTTGAAACTCCAAACGGAGATTTTGACGGTAACTACTTGCCAGGGATAGCAAGACACATGTCTAGTGTAGGATTACAATATGCAGGTCACAGTGGTATTAGTGCTAGCATAAATACAAATTTTATAGGAGAGCAGTTTGCTCAAGATAGTAACGAGACTACTATAGATGGATATGAGCTCGTTAATGTGAGAGCGAGCTACGAGTCATTATTTAGAGAGGTGAGTTTAAAGCCTTACATTGGGATCAACAACGTGTTAGATCAAAAATATACAGATAACGTGCGCATTAATGCCTTTGGAGGAAGGTTTTATGAACCTGCGCCGGGACTCACTATTTTTGGAGGAATCACACTCGAATTTTAATATTGTGACAGAAGTACAAACATATATTATAGCTATAATAGGAGGCCTTATTGCTGGAGGGATCAATACCCTTGCGGGAAATGGAAGCGCCATTACCTTAACGATTCTTACGGAGGTGCTGGGTCTACCTGGTAACATTGCAAATGGAACTAACCGAATTGGGATTTTTACACAATGTTCGGCTACTTCGTGGGTTTTTTATAAGAATGGAAGGCTTGATATTGCAAAGAACAAAAAATATATCATTCCTATTTTTATAGGTGCTATTGCAGGTGCTATTCTTGCCATAAATGTAAGTAATGAGCAGTTTAGAGCAGTATTCAAGTTTATGATAGTGTTCATGCTGCTAGCCGTATTAGTGAAGCCTAAGCGCTGGCTAAGAGAAACAGATCTTACGTTTAAACCTAAATGGTATGTATATATTCCGTTGCTTTTTGCACTAGGGTTTTATGGAGGGTTTATCCAGATGGGTATGGGCGTGTTTTTCCTTATCATCATGGTGTTAGGGATGCGCTTTAATATCATAGAAAGCAATGCGCTCAAAAGTTTCGTAATAGGTCTTTATACACTTTTTGTAATTGCAATTTTCCACTACCAAGGGCTCATTGATTGGAAACTGGGAGGCATTATGGCAATAGGGCAAACTACAGGAGGATTTCTTACTGCTCGTTTCGCTAGCAAGAATAAATGGGCAGATCAAGTGGCATACTACGTTCTTATTATTGTGCTCATAGGTGCTATTGCAAAGATGTTTTTGTTTTAAAAGTCCGCTTTCGCGAAAGCGTGCTTATCCACTTAATTATTTTGTAAGTATTTTTAGGAATCTAAATAAGATTTTATGCACATCAAAATGTTACTCAAAATAAGTTTCTGTATACTATTTATTACTAGTTGCAATCAGGCTGAAGATAAGAAGCAGGTCATAGATGAACCAGTTAAGCAACTTAGAGCACTCATTGTAGACGGTCAAAACAATCATGGAGTATGGCCCAAAACAACAATGATGATGAAATCATATTTAGAAGAAACAGGTCTTTTTCAGGTTGATATTTATAGAACCGCTTATACATATCAAGGTCCACATCACGGTATTGTAGACGGACTCAATCACGACAGTATCACACAACTAGTTGAAAAGTATAGAGTAGATGATGCACGAATACATGAAGTAAAAGACAGCATCATTGCAGATGCTTCTTTTAAGCCCGAATTTGATACATATGATGTGATCTTATCAAACTTTGGTGACAAAACTGCAAATTGGCCTGAGGATACAAAAGAAGATTTTGAATCTTATATGAAGAATGGTGGCGGTCTTGTGGTTGTTCATGGAGCAAATAATTCTTGGGGAGACTGGCCAGCATTCAACAACATGATAGGCGTAGGTGGCTGGGGAAACCGCCCACACGATGGACTTAATCAGATTTACATTAACAAAGAAGAACAGCTTAAGATTGAACCAAGTAATGGTGAGGAATCTTCACACGGTCCAGAAACCGAATTTGTACTAACAGCCTGGGATACGTTACACCCTATCATGCGTGGATTACCTAAGCAATGGATGCATACTAAAGACGAACTCTATGACCGTTTACGCGGCCCTGCTAAGAATGTAAATGTATTATACTACGCCTATTCTGATGTAGAGGGAAATGCACAACCGTGGGCTCCAGAAAATAAAGGATCCGGCAGGGGTGAGCCTCTTATTATGACTGTAAATTATGAAAGTGGACGTGTATTCCATACTGCCTTAGGACATATGGATATTTCTATGGAGAGTGTCGGCTTTATAACGACCTTGCAGCGAGGAGCAGAGTGGGCAGCCACCGGGAGAGTAACACAAGAAGTGCCAGGTGATTTTCCAACAAAAAAGAGCGCCGTAAAGCGCTCTTGGAAATAGTTGTATATATTACATATTATGCAGCTAATCTGCCCTTAATACGTTTTTCAATTTTTTTCTTTTTTACAGTAAGGCGTTTCATGACGTCCATAAGTTTACTGTCTTTTGTTTTCTTGTATACTTCGTTAATAGCAAGAATCAATCTTTTACCTTCTCGTGATGCTGCTACTCGATCACTAGTAGACATATGACTCATTGTTCTATTTTCATATACTTCTGCTTGTTGTAAGAGGTCCATAGTAAATTGTTTAATTTTAGGTTAAATTACTTAAACAAATATAATTAGCCTAGGCAATAGAGAGCTTTTAAGAATACTTTATGAAAATATGGCCGTTTTATCGATAATGTTCTAATTTTTCGGCTCTTTTCTCCCTTATAATTAGATAATTACTAAGTTGTGCCATGTGAACGTAGGATTGAATAAGGGTATTAGTATTATGCTACCTGTAGTTTGTGCTAGACAATTTTGAAAGTAATAAAAGAAGATGTTTAAGTATCTTTGCAGCTATGTTAGAAGATAAAAATCAAGAGCGCACTTCGCTATCAGAATTAGGAGAATTTGGTCTAATTGATCACTTAACAAAGCATTTTAAAATTCATCATAAAAGTACCGTTGTTGGAGTAGGTGACGATACTGCAGTTTTAAAATTCCCTAAGAGTCAGGTTATTGTTACTACAGACCTTCTTGTAGAGGGAGTACATTTTGATTTGACCTACGTGCCTTTAAAGCATTTAGGTTACAAGGCTGTGATGGTAAACCTCTCTGATGTTTATGCTATGAATGCAGAAGCTACTCAGATTACCGTATCAATCGCAGTGTCTAATCGTTTCCCACTAGAGGCGCTAGAAGAATTATATGCCGGTATTCAAGCTGCTTGTGTTAATTATAAAGTAGACCTAGTAGGTGGAGATACTACCTCTTCTAATGTAGGTTTAGTAATAAGTGTTACCGCAATAGGTCACGCAACTCCTAAGAACATAGCAAAAAGATCTACTGCAAACGCAGGAGATTTACTAGTAGTAACTGGAGATATAGGTGCAGCTTATATGGGATTACAGATACTAGAAAGGGAGAAGGCCGTCTTTAAAGTAAATCCTAATAGCCAGCCAGATCTTGAGCAATATAGTTACTTGATTGAGCGCCAACTTAAACCTGAAGCGCGTAAAGATGTAAAAGGAATTTTAGAATCTTTAGAAGTGAAGCCTACATCTATGATTGATGTAAGCGATGGGTTATCTTCTGAGGTACTGCATATATGTAAAAACTCTGGTGTAGGGTGTAATATATATGAAGATAAGATACCGCTTGATCCACAAGTTATAAGTAGTTGTGAGGAGTTTGAACTAGATAGTACTACTATCGCGCTAAGCGGTGGAGAAGATTATGAACTCTTATTTACAATTAGTCAAGAGGATTTTCCAAAAATAAAAGGAAATCCTAATTTTTCTATAATAGGTCACATGACAGAAGAAAAAGAAGGCGTACACCTCATCACACGAGCAAATACTAAAATACCATTAGTTGCCCGTGGATGGAATGCACTTCAAAAAGAAGACTAAGAGGTGCGAGCGAGTTTACGCATGTAAAACTCTTCGTAAACCTCGTTAATACGACGTAACTGAGGTGTTAACGGTGTGTAATGGCCATAACCATCAAGCGTGTATTGTTTTTTACACTGTGAGCATTCAAATTCTTTTAGATTAGATTCATAACGTTTTATGATTCTATATTTATGTCCAAATAATTTGCAGCCTACAATAGTAAGTGGGTTGGTACTTTGGTTTTCTGTCTTTAGGTTAAATGATTTCATTTTAGGGGTGATTTGGGATACACAAATAAAGGAATCATCTGTGAAATACACAAATTTACCGATGAAATACTTTTAATTTTAATAATCAACCTCAATCTCCGCTATAAACCTATGTATATTTTAGTAAGAGATTTCTATTGTTTATAATTATTAGTTGACTGATTATGAGGATAGAAAATGAAGCATGGTATCTAGAGTTGCTGTAGTATTTGTAATGTGTGACATGTGGCCACTTTCTATGATACTGAAGAAGTTTGTAGACCTTTTGTAACGCTGCTCTTGTAAATGAGCATCTATGAGCATATCCGACTTTCCTAAAATCATTCCAGTTGTTATAGAGGTTGTTTTCCAAAACTCAGAACTGTCTTGTCTATCTTTCATTCCAGAATTTGCGGCAATATACCCTTGTACAGGTGTGTTGAGTGCTTGTTCAAGTGCGTCGTTTATTTCGACCTTATTGGCTGAAGTTGCTTTTTTGTCAAAGAGATTTATAAAGGACATTCTTACAAGTTGCTCATATTGTTTTTTTGCCATCACATTTGCACGTGATCTCAATTTTTTGCGAGTATCGTCGTCTGCCTCTGGAGTGGAGTTAAGAAGGCATAATTTTGATACAAATTCTGGATACGCTTTCGCGAAAGCGAGACCTACATAACCTCCCATAGAGTGCCCTATTAATGCAATATCCTTAAGCCCTAACTGATTTGTTACTGCTGCAACTGCACCAGCCATTTCCTCCATGCTATGCACATAACCCACAGACTCCGAAAATCCGTGACCTAATAAATCTATGCATATAACGCGGTATTGATTGCACAAAACGCTAAGGAATTGGTCCCACATCTGGTGGTTTTCTAAGAATCCGTGAAGTAAAATTACAGGTGTTCCTGTTCCTTGATCTGTATAAAATATGGAAGCACCTTTGTGGTTAATAGTCATTAGTTCTATATTGGTGGGCAAATATCACGCAACCTATGAGAATGACCAAACAAACATTTATCACAGCTTTTGCTTTATTCTCCCTTTTTTTTGGCGCGGGTAATTTAATCCTGCCATCTTTTTTAGGTTTTAATGCGGGTAGCTCTTGGTTATTTGTATTAGCAGGGTTTCTTATTTCTGCCGTGGTTATACCTATTCTCGCGATTTATGGTCATGCGAGATTGCAAGGGACTTTGATTGATTTTGCAAAAAAAGTTTCACCACTTTTCGCACTTCTATATACAATTGTTGTTTATGCTATTTCTATAGCATTACCTGGCCCACGAACAGCTTCTGTTACTTATGAAATGGCAATAGCTCCATATTTTGATATTTCTAGTTGGCTGTGGAGTACGATATACTTTGGGCTAGTCTTGATATTTGTACTCAACAGGTCTAAAATGATGGACCTTGTGGGTAAGTATCTCACTCCTGCGATTCTCATTATTTTGGCATTGGTGATTGGTATTGGCATATTCGGAGAGTATGAGCCTATGCGTGCATCCATTTTCGATAGTACACTCACTAGCGGAATCTTAGAGGGTTATCAAACCTTTGATGCCATTGGAGGAGTCGTGGTAGGCGGTGTTATTGTAATATCTCTTGGTTTTAAAAAGGGCTCCAGTGGTGCAAAGCAACGTTTATTAACTAGAGCGGGAATCATCGCAGGTATAGGATTGTTACTAATTTATGGAGGACTTATCTATCTGGGAGCATTGAGAAGTGGAGGTATAGAGATGACAGATCGCACGGCACTTCTCACACTTTTGAGTACAGATACATTAGGTGTTATAGGTACTAAGGTACTGGCTGTATTGGTTGGTTTGGCTTGTTTTACTACAGCCGTGGGAATTGTAACAGGGACCGCAGATTTTGTTAAAGGCATTCTAGGTGATTCACAAGTAGCTTATACTATCACAGCAATTCTAGGAGCTATACTTGGGGTGGTGATGGGACAACTAGATGTAAATTCTATCATTATAGTGGCCGTACCAGCACTCATGTTTATCTACCCAATCACCATCGTGTTAATATTACTTAACGCAATGCCTAGAAGGTGGACATCTCCAGTAGTGTTCAAAGCAGTAGTGATTGCTACCATACTATTTAGCGCACCAGACTTTTGGGCCTCTGTGGGCTTTGGTGATCAGATGAAAGTGGTGCAAGAAATGATTCCGCTAGGTACTGTAAGTTTGGGCTGGTTATTACCTGCTATTGTGACGTATGTAGTGGTGAGTGCTATTACGCTTTCGCGAAAGCGTACCACCTAAGATTGTAACTTTTTAATAGTAGAAAATGCACGGTCAACAAGATGGTCTTCTACAAGAATAATAAATTCGTTTGTGGTTGAAATAACTTCTTGTAATGAAATACCTTCCCACGCCAAACGTTTAAATATCTGGTAGTACAAACCTGCAACCGCAGTGTTCCCTTGCGGAAGTCGTATGCTTATAGCAGATAAGTTACCCTGAAACCCAAGAATGTTTTCTGTCTTGAAATGATTTCTAATATTTGCCTCTTCACTGGATGAGCTTATGAGTGTGCTTTCATGGATACCACGCGTAAACGTATAAAACACCTGTGTATTTGTGGCAATAGTGCTCAATATTTGAGCGTGATTCTGGATAAGTGTTCCAGAATTTTGAAATGTAAACACAATAAGCTTAGAGCGTACAGTAATATCACCTAGCGTACTTAGTACTTCCTTTAAGCGTAGCGATTTTTGTGTGTCTGTAGGTGATGCATAACGACGTAGCGCCATTAAGATAGCTCCATCTTTTACAGGCTTCTTAAGTAATTGTGAGACCTGAGGATTAAGATTCTCAGCGAGAGCGGCATAGTTAATAATCTTCTGTGATAATGCCTCTTCTAAGTAAGGTTGCTGTGCGATAATTTCTGATACGCAGTCTGATATAGTGTTCAAATCGTTATATAGTTAACATTTTGTTCAAAATTAGTCTATTTTCTTCATTTTTATGGTGGTAATCTAACTCTGAAATACATTTACCTAAAAATATCACGTATGCAAGTTTTAAAATTTGGGGGTACCTCCGTTGGTTCTATTGAAAATATGATCGCTGTAAGACATATTATTGATACGCCAACTCCTAAAATAGTAGTGCTTTCTGCAATGTCTGGTACTACAAATGCTTTAGTCCAAATCGCAAATGCCGCAAGAGCATCAAATATTATGGAGGCAAGTGAGCTACGCAGCAGCCTGCAATCAAGGTATGACGATGTAGTGGAGCAGTTAATTACAGATAAAAGGCTAAAGCCTCTTGTAATAGGATATGTAGACGAAATATTTGCAGAGATAGAGCGACTTTCATCAGAAGACTTTAGTGATCAAAAAGCTGAGGCAATTGTAGCGCAAGGAGAATTACTTTCTACTTTTATTTTTTGTCATTTTCTAGAGCAAGAAGGACTTAAAGCTGTCTTGTTGCCAGCGTTAGAATTCATGCGAATTGATAAAGAGCATGAGCCAGATCAATTTTATATCGCACAGAATTTACGCCGAGTGATTGATCAAGTTGATGATAGCGTTGTATATATTACTCAAGGTTTTATATGTCGCAATTATTACGGTCAGATTTCAAACTTGCAACGTGGAGGAAGTGATTATACAGCAACTATTATAGGAGCTGCAATACAGGCAAGTGAGGTTCAAATCTGGACAGATATAGATGGATTTCACAATAATGATCCTCGAGAAGTTGAAAAAACTAAGGCGATTAGTGCACTCTGCTATGATGAGGCGGCAGAGTTGGCCTATTTTGGAGCCAAAATCTTGCACCCGCAGACAGTGCAGCCATTACGAGAAGATCGTATACCATTGAGACTTAAAAACACGATGGAGCCAGATGCCCCAGGTACAGTAATAACCCATAAATCTGAAGGTGAGGGAATAAAAGCAATCGCTGCCAAAGATGGAATTACAGCACTCAAAATAAAATCAAGCAAGATGTTACTTGCGCACGGATTTTTAAGTAAAGTGTTTGCAATCTTCCAGCGCTATGAGACATCTATAGATATGATTACCACTTCAGAAATTGCGGTGTCACTCACGATTGATGATACTACGCATCTTGATGCGATACAAGCAGAGCTGTTACAATTTGCACAAGTTGTTGTAGATAAAAATCAGACTATTATCTGTCTCGTAGGTAATGAGGTAAACCGTCATGCAGATACACATAAGTTATTTCAAGTACTCCAAGATGTGCAGGTGCGCATGATTTCTTACGGAGGAAGTGATCATAATATATCATTGCTAGTTGCAACAGAAGATAAGCGTAGCGCCCTAGAGCTTTTACAGCGTTATGTGTTTTCTCTTCCCGTAGCCTAGCAAACTAAGAAGTTCCTTTGATTGTAAAAGCCCGTTTTTCATATTGAAAACGGGCTTTTGTTATTTGGTAGCTTTCGCGAAAGTGTACTTATTTTACTTATTCATAAGATCTTCAATCTCCTCAACTGTGATAGGAATGTCACCCATAAGATTTACGGGAGCTCCATTTTCTTGGATGACTAGATCATCCTCTAGACGTATTCCAAAACCTTCTTTAGGAATGTATATTCCAGGCTCTACAGTAAACACATTGTTTGCTTGCATAGGTTCGTGTAGCAATCCGTAATCATGAGTGTCAAGACCAATGTGGTGAGAAGTACCGTGCATGAAATACTTCTTATAAGCAGGCCAGTCTGGATTCTCACTCTGCACATCTGCTTTGTCTAGTAAGCCTAGACCCAATAACTCAGAAGTCATTAGTTTGCCGACCTCTACGTGATATTGCTCCCACATAGTACCAGGTACTAGCATTTTTGTAGCCTCATCTTTTACGCGTAGCACTGCATTGTAAACATCTTTTTGTCGGTCTGTAAATCTTCCGTTTACAGGGATTGTCCTTGTCATGTCACTCGAGTAATTTGCATACTCTGCTCCTACATCCATTAATATAAGTTCTCCATCTTTACATTGATTGTTATTTTCAATGTAATGAAGCACGTTTGCATTATTACCAGAAGCTATGATTGGTGTGTACGCAAACTTCTTAGAACGATTGCGTAAGAATTCATGCATGTACTCTGCCTCAATCTCATACTCCCAAACTCCAGGTTTTACAAACCCAAGCACGCGACGGAAACCTTTGTTAGTAATATCACAAGCCTTCTGCATTAGATCTAACTCGATAGGATCTTTTACAGAACGTAAACGCTGTAGGATCGGGTTACTTTTTGCAACACTATGTGCTGGATATTTTGCTTTCCACCATTTTGTAAAACGATCTTCTCTTGTCTCAAGTGCTACAGACTGGCGATAGTGTTCATTAGTGTTTACATATACAGTATCTGCATACGTCATAAGCTCTGCAAAAACTTTTTCTAAGTCTTGAAGCCAGAAAACTGTCTTAACTCCAGAAGTTGCTAGTGCTTTTTCCTTTGTAAGTTTTTCTCCTTCCCAAACTGCGATGTGATCATTGGTCTCTGTTAAGAAAAGAATCTCGCGATATTGCTCTTTAGGACAGTCTGGAAATAAAACAAGAATAGACTCTTCTTGATCAACGCCGCTTAAATAAAAAATATCACGGTGCTGCTCAAAAGGAAGCGTTGAGTCTGCGCTTACTGGGTAAGTGTCATTACTATTAAAAACAGCTAGACTTTTAGGCTTCATTTGAGTCATAAAGTTCTTGCGGTTTTTTATAAAAAGGGTGTTGTCTATTAAGTCGTATTTCATAATTGTGACCTTTTATACGGGTATATCTATTATTCATTAATCTACTATTGTAAAAGTACAAATTAGAACATGCTTTTTAATGGCAATAGCATAACAATAATTGACTGTCAATAGCACTGTAGAAGAGCATATGAGTTAATTATTGGTTAAAATAATAGCTTAAGTTTTAAAAATGAAAGTAATACTATTAAATTTGAAACTAGTTATGTCATTATGAATAACTAAATAAAAATTAGAAAAATGAGAAAGCTATTTAAAGTATCGCTAAGTGTAATGTGTATGATTTTTTTGAACTCTTGCAAAGAGAGCTCCCATGAGATTGTACAAGACGAACAACGAACATCTGAGGTTATAGAAAACAAAGTCGTAGAAAGTATTATGACTGCCGAAGAACAAGCTGGAATGACTCCTGACGAAATTATAAGTCGACTAAAAAAAGGAAATCAGAACTTTGTAGATAATAATTTAACACAACGTGACCACTCGGCGCAAAGGAGAAAAGCCACGATAGGTCAATATCCTAAAGCCATTGTGCTTTCTTGTGTTGATAGTAGAGTGCCTGTAGAAGATGTATTTGACTTAGGTATAGGTGATATTTTTGTTGCAAGAGTTGCTGGTAATATTGAAAATAGAGACATCGTAGGTTCTATGGAATTTGCTACGGCTGTTGCGGGATCAAAAGTAGTAATTGTAATGGGTCATACTGAATGTGGCGCTGTAAAACACGCTATAGATAATACGGACGCTGCGTCTATGGGTATGAATTCTCTTTCAAATTTACTTGATGAGATTAAACCATCTGTACTTGCAACCGAGAAAGATGGCGAGCTATCTTCTAAGAATGTTGTCTTTACTAATAATGTAATTCACAAAAATGCTATTAAAACGGTTCAAGACATCCGAGAGCAATCGCCTAAAATGGCAGAAATGGAAAGTGATGGTAAGATTAAAATTGTTTCGGCTGTTTATGACATGGAAACTGGTAAAGTAAATTTTATTGATTAAATAATGTAGTCTCACAATTGATGTTGTAATTGATTTTATAGCTCTCCTAACTTTACTAAGTTTCGGAGAGCTTTTCTTTTTTTTGTATTGAGGTTTCCAACCTCTTGTGTATGATGACGTGTTAAACAAAAACCAAAAATTTTCTTAAAATAAGTCCTTTCCGTATTTTCATTGCCTTATAAAATCCAAACCAAATGAAATTACGTTATTTCCTTGCCTCAAGTGCGGTTCTTTTTGCACTTACTAAAGGGCAGTCACAACAACCAGCGACCTCGATACAATTACAAGAACAGGCAGTGCTTCAAAAAAAGCAGTCGCTTAGTAACAGTATTGTAAAAAATATCCCTTTTGAAAATATAGGGCCTTCGGTAATGAGTGGTCGTATTGTAGATATTGCAGTAAACCCAGACATGCCGTCTGAGTTTTATGCAGGCTATGCTAGTGGTGGATTATGGTATACCAATAATAACGGAACCACTTTTACACCGGTAATGGATAATGCTCCTACGCAAAATGTAGGAGAAGTTACTGTAGACTGGAAAAGCGGAACTATATGGGTAGGTACTGGAGAGAATAACGCGTCTAGATCTAGTTATGCCGGGATAGGATTATTAAAATCTACAGATAAAGGTGCAACGTGGCAAAATATGGGACTTATAGATAGTCACCACATAGGGCGTATTTTAATAAACCCGTCTAATCCAGATGAGGTGGTTGTAGGAGCACTAGGTCATCTATATTCAGATAACGAAGAGCGAGGAATTTATAAAACAAAGGATGGTGGTAAGACCTGGAAAAAAACCTTATTTATTGATAATAAAACGGGAATTATAGATATAGATAATGATCCAGCTAATTTTAATTTGATGTATGCTTCGGCATGGCAAAAGGATCGCAAAGCATGGAACTTCGAAGGAGCGGGTGCTGGATCTGGAATTTATAAGAGTACAGATGGTGGAGATACGTGGCAACAGCTTACTAATTTTCCATCTGGTGATGGTGTTGGTAGAATAGGGATTGCGGTCTATGACGAGAATACGGTGTATGCAGTACATGATAGTCAGTTCCGTCGTGAGGGTGAGGTGAAAAAATCGTCATCAAGTAAATTAGAAAAAGATGATTTTAAGACGATGTCTAAGGAAGCATTATTAGCGCTAGATGATAAGAAGCTGGATGGTTACCTAAAGCGCAATGGTTTTCAAGAAAAATACCGTGCTGCAAATGTGAAATCTATGGTGCGTCAAGGAGATGTACAACCAGTAGATCTTGCCACGTACTTAGAAACGGCAAATACACAAATGTTTGATACACCTGTAGTAGGAGCAGAGGTGTATAGATCTAATGATGGTGGAGCTACATGGAAGAAAACTCACAAGGGCTATATAGATGATTTATACTATAGCTACGGGTATTATTTTGGAGAGATTAACGTAAACCCATCAGATGCTCAAGATATTTACATTTACGGTGTGCCTATTGTAAAGTCTAAAGATGGAGGAAAGACCTTCACGAGTATTAATGCTCCTAACGTGCACGCAGATCACCACGCGCTGTGGATTAATCCTAAGAATGAAAAGCACCTTATAAATGGTAATGATGGAGGTATTAATATATCATACGATGATGGTGCTAGCTGGATAAAAGCAAATGATCCATCTGTTGGTCAGTTTTACTTTATTCAAGTAGATAATGAGGAGCCTTATAATATATATGGAGGATTACAAGATAATGGTGTGTGGGTAGCTCCGAGTACTGCACAAGAAAGTAGAGGCTGGTTGCAAAGCGGGCAGTATCCTTGGGAAAGTATCATGGGTGGTGACGGTATGCAAGTGCAAGTAGATAATCGTGATGCAAACATTGTGTACACAGGATTTCAGTTTGGTAACTACTTTAGGATTAATCGTGAGACGGGAGAAAACAAGCGATTTGATATAAAGCACACCTTAGGAGAGAAGCCATATCGTTTTAATTGGCAAACGCCTATTTTACTAAGTTCTCATAACCAAGATATTTTATATCTAGGAGGTAATAAACTCATGAGATCTATGGATCAAGGTGATAGCTGGACTGCAATAAGCCCAGACCTTACACATGGCGGTAAGCCTGGTAATGTGGCTTATGGAACTCTTACTTCAGTTTCAGAGTCTCCTTTTCAATTTGGGTTGATATACACAGGAAGTGATGACGGTAAGATTGCTGTTACAAAAAATGGTGGTAGCGATTGGCAAGTGATTAGTAACACATTGCCTAATGATTTGTGGGTATCACGTGTCGTGGCTTCAGAGCATAAGAAGGAGCGAGTATATGCTACCTTAAATGGATATCGCTGGGATGATTTTGCAACATATATCTATGTTTCTGATAATTATGGACAGACATGGAAGAATATTTCGGCAGGGATTCCTATGTCTCCTGTTAATGTGATTATCGAAGATCCTGTAAAAGAAAATATCATTTACGTAGGTACAGATAATGGTGCTTATGTGAGCATAAATGGTGGTGAGAGTTATAACGCTTTCGCGAAAGCGGTATCAGATAAAACCACTGCGCCACTACCAGCAGTAGCAGTTCACGATATGAAAATCCAGAAAAAAGCAAATCACCTATTACTAGGAACGCACGGCCGAAGCATCTACAGAGCAGATCTAACACCTATACAGCAGGTAAATACAGGGGCAAATACTCAAATATTTGACATTGCTAGTGTAAGATCAAGCGGGAGATGGGGCAATAGTTGGAGCAGCTGGTCTGAACCATATGAGCCAAGCGTAGCTATCAATTACTACACAAGCAATGCAAGTAAATTTGCTATGGTGGTAAAGAACGCAGAAGGTAAAGAAGTGCAGCGAGTGGCATTACTACCTTCGGCGGGACTTAATGTGTTTAATTACGATCTTTCAATAACAGAAAAAGGGAAGAAGTTACTTGAAAAAGCAAACTCTTCATTAGATATTCAGAAAGCCAAAAGTGGTAAGTATTACCTCCCAAAAGGAGTGTATACAGTTTCTCTTGATGGTGGAGGAGGTAATAGTAATGCAGCACAAACTACCTTAGAGATTAAATAAAGAAAAAAATAAGATTTTTTAAAACCCTGTACCTAGTGTATGGGGTTTTTCGTTTTAAAAAGACACTGATTATCGAAGAGATGATGGGATTCTTACTAACGTGAGGCCTATTCATAAGTTTAAAATGTCATAGTAAATGTTAGAGCACTAAGTTCTTATGGATGAAATCACGCTTTCGCGAAAGCGTGATAACTTATAAATCTATCTTAAAAGTTTTCAATAATATTGAAAATGTTGAACGTAAAATGCCGTTTTTGCAATGTCTACCTTTTAGTGTTGAACATAGTTGTGTTTTTTTCTTATAATCATTCTAAATAATAACAATGCTTTCCTCGTATAGTTGCCAAAACAACGTTTGCGCCGTATTTTTGTATAGATTATTCCAAACCAAAAATTAAATGAGCGGATTATTAAAATCTTCGATTGGCCGAAAGGTAGCCATGGCGCTATCAGGTCTTTTTCTAGTTGTCTTTTTAACACAGCACTTTGTAATTAACAGTACAGCGGTTATTGCGCCAGATACATTTAATGCGTGGTCGCATTTTATGGGTACAAACCCATTAGTACAATATGGATTGCAGCCTGTACTTATTTTCGGAGTGGTTTTTCACTTCGTGATGGGTTTTGTGTTAGAATTACAAAACCGAAAAGCACGTCCTGTAGGATATGCACAGTACAAAGGAAGTGCAAACGCACCTTGGACATCTCGTAACATGATCATTTCTGGACTTGTGGTACTTGCGTTCTTAGGACTTCACTTTTATGATTTCTGGATTCCAGAAATGGTACATAAATATGTAGAAACGCATCCAGAAGATCCTACAAGATATTATGCAGAGACTGTTCACAAATTTGAAAGCCCTGTACGTGTAGTACTATACGTGATTTCTTTTGTGTTACTAGCACTTCACTTATGGCACGGATTTGCATCGACATTCCAGTCTGTAGGATTTAATAATAAGTATTCTGCTGGACTTTCAAAGTTTGCTAAAGTTTGGGCAATTACAATACCTGTAGGATTTATAATTATTGCAGTATACCTGCACTTTAATCAAATTCCTCACTAAAAAATAAAGCTATGGCATTAGATTCTAAAATACCCCAAGGACCACTAGCTGATAAGTGGACTAACTATAAAAATGAAATTAACCTTGTAAACCCTGCAAACAAACGTCTTATTGATGTGATTGTTGTAGGTACAGGTCTTGCCGGAGGATCTGCAGCAGCAACGCTTGCAGAACTAGGCTATAACGTAAAGGCTTTTTGCTTTCAAGATTCTCCACGACGTGCGCACTCTATTGCAGCACAAGGAGGTATTAACGCAGCAAAGAACTATCAAGGAGATGGTGACTCTACCTACCGTTTATTTTATGATACGGTAAAAGGTGGTGATTACCGCTCACGTGAGGCAAACGTTTATCGTCTTGCTGAGGTTTCTACAAACATTATTGATCAGTGTGTAGCTCAAGGAGTTCCTTTTGCACGTGATTATGGTGGATTGTTAGATAACCGTTCTTTTGGTGGTGTACTTGTAAGTCGTACTTTTTATGCAAAAGGACAAACAGGACAACAATTACTACTAGGAGCATATTCTGCAATGAACCGTCAGATAGGTCGTGGTAAGATAAAAATGTATAACCGTCACGAGATGCTAGACGTCGTAAAGGTAGACGGTAAAGCTCGTGGTATTATCACTCGTAACCTTGTTACTGGAGAAATAGAGCGTCACTCTGCACACGCGGTTGTATTAGGAACAGGTGGTTACGGTAACGTATTTTATCTTTCAACAAATGCAATGGGTTCTAATGTAACGGCAGCATGGAAAGCGCACAAACGTGGCGCTTACTTTGCAAACCCTTGTTATACTCAAATACACCCTACATGTATACCAGTTTCTGGTGATCACCAGTCTAAGTTAACGCTTATGTCTGAGTCACTACGTAATGACGGTCGTATATGGGTGCCTAAGAAAAAAGAAGATGCCATCGCAATACGCGAAGGGAAGAAGAAGCCTACTGAGCTTGCTGAGGACGAGAGAGATTATTATCTAGAGCGTCGCTACCCAGCCTTTGGTAACCTAGTACCACGTGATGTAGCATCTAGAGCTGCAAAAGAACGTTGTGATGCAGGTTTTGGAGTAAATAAAACTGGAGAAGCAGTATACTTAGACTTTGCAAGCGCAATCGAGCGTTACGGTAAAGAACAAGCATATGTACAGCATAAAGATGCAAATGACAAAGCTGTCGTAACAGCATTAGGAACAGAAGTAGTACGTAACAAATACGGAAACTTATTCCAGATGTATGAGAAGATTGTAGATCAAAATCCATACAAAACACCTATGATGATTTACCCAGCGGTACATTATACAATGGGAGGATTATGGGTTGATTATAACTTACAGACTTCTGTAGAAGGTCTATATGCGATAGGAGAAGCAAACTTCTCAGATCACGGTGCAAACCGTTTAGGAGCTTCGGCGCTTATGCAAGGTCTTGCAGATGGATACTTTGTATTACCATATACTATAGGTGACTACCTGTCTAACGATATCCGTACGGGTCCTATCTCTACAGACTCTCCTGAGTTTGAAGAGGCAGAGCAAAACGTGCGTAAGCAAGTAGATGCTTTAGTAAATAACAATGGAACAAAATCTGTAGACTACTTCCACAAGAAGTTAGGTAAGATTATGTGGAACAAATGTGGTATGTCACGTAACGCGACAGATCTACAAAGTGCTATTGACGAAATCGCATCACTACGTGATGACTTTTATAAAGAAGTACGCGTACCAGGAGGGCAGAATGAGTTTAATGAAGAACTTGCAAAAGCACTCCGTGTAGCAGATTTCTTAGAGCTAGGTGAGTTATTTGCAAAAGATGCATTAACGCGTAACGAGTCTGCTGGTGGGCACTTTAGAGAAGAGTCTGTGGAGCTTGATGGTCCGCAAAAAGGAGAAGCATTACGTGATGATGAAAATTTCACATTTGTATCTGCTTGGGAATATAAAGGAGCACCTAAGGATGCTGTTCTTCATAAAGAAGAATTGAAGTTTGAGAATATTGAGTTAAAACAAAGAAGCTATAAATAAGAAGACAATGAAACTAACGCTAAAGGTATGGCGCCAGAAAAACGCCACAGCTAAAGGAAGCATAGTAACGTACCCAATCGATGGTATCGACGGTGATATGTCTTTCTTAGAAATGATGGATGTGCTTAACAATAAGCTCATTAACGAAGGAGAGGAGCCTGTAACATTTGATCACGATTGTCGTGAGGGAATTTGTGGTTCATGTTCTATGTTTATTAATGGTGAGGCGCACGGTCCAGATAGACTTGTTACTACTTGCCAGTTACACATGCGTAAATTTAAAGACGGAGATACTATTACTATAGAGCCTTTTAGAGCAGCGGGATTCCCTGTAATAAAAGATCTTATGGTAGATCGTTCTTCTTTTGACCGTATACAGCACGCAGGAGGATTTATATCTGTAAATACGTCTGGTAACACACAAGATGCAAACTCGATTCCTATCGAAAAGGAAAATGCAGACGACGCGTTTGCGGCGGCTACATGTATCGGTTGTGGAGCATGTGTTGCAAGTTGTAAGAACTCTAGTGCAATGCTATTTGTAGGAGCAAAGGTGAGTCAGTTTGCATTACTTCCACAAGGTGAAGTAGAGGCAACTACTCGTGTTCTTAACATGGTAAAGCAAATGGACGAAGAAGGTTTTGGTAACTGTACAAACACTGGTGCTTGTGAGGTTGAGTGTCCTAAAGGGATATCTCTAGAAAACATAGCACGTATGAACCGTGAGTACCTTTCTGCTTCACTAAAAGGATAATTTATATTCGCTTTCGCGAAAAAGTTATAGACATTAAAAAGCCCGAATTCCACATGGAATTCGGGCTTTTTATGTTTTTGAATTTTGGTAAAAAGATTGATTGTTATGCGATTAGGGGTAAATACCCTACGGTATTTAACTAAATGAAGTGCATATTTGCTACGTGTAAATCCTCAAAATCATAATTATGAAAATTACAATCATTATTATCGTGTGTATCCTTATTGCAATCGCATTTATACCCTAATATCTATTCAAGGATAGATTATAAGCCTAATGCAAAGTAGGTAGCTACTACTGCGACTATTAAAATAACTAATGTTATAATTATAAAGGTTGCGCCAAAACGCGTCTTCTTGTTATCTTGAAGTAAATACTCCTCAGTTGGATCTTTTTCGTCTTTTACTATATCTGCCATAATATTAATTTTTGGTTAGAATATAATATTAAGAATTGCTGTGGCTATTTCATTTTGTCTTAAGTAAGATTAACAGACGTTTTTAGTAAGCTTTAACGCTTTAGGGCGTTCTACGTGGTTGTTTGATTACTTTACCTTGCTTTGATACTAACCGAGCTTTATATCAAACAATACGCTTTTTGTGGGATATGATTACGCTTTCGCGAAAGCGTATTTAAATCAGAAATAAAAATGCCAGAAGCAAATAATGTTTCTGGCATTTTAGTAAGTATAATTGATACTCTTTACTTTGATCTTTTGTGCTCGGTATTATAGAGTTCAAGTAAGTTCATAATCTCTTCTATAAGATCTTTAGTCTCTAAAAGGAGGCCAAAGTATAGCGTAGTATTCTTAGGAGAAGACTCCTCAGAACGGGTTCGTTCTACTTGTTTTTGGATCTTGTCTGTAACCTGACCATAAAGCTCATCCTTCTTACCTAGAAGCGCCTCGATGCGCATATAGTTTCGATCATTAAATGCAGTGGCTGTTTCTTGTAAGAACTCACTTAGCTTGTTGTCTATCTCTTGTAGGTCTTTAATTTGAGTAAAACGTAGTGGCTTGTGATTGTTGTTTACGTGCTTATAACTAGCTTTTGCAATGTACTCTAACGATTGTGTAATGTCTTCTAGGTATCCTAGTATCTCAATGTAGAAATTAGAGCCACGTACAGAGGTTTCTTCAAGATTCTTTATAAAGTAAAAAATGTTGTTACGTAGTTCATCTATCTCATCATTGAGCTTCTCTACGGTACCTCTACTTTTCTTAAGGCTGCCCACTTTATTTTTTGCAAGACCTTTAAGAGTACCTGTGTAGATCTTATTGGTACGTAAGATAGTTATTGCAATATTGTCCGCACTTTCTTCTATAATTCCAGAGATTGTCTGGCTTTCTGCCTTACGTAAGTCTTCTTCTATTTGTGCTTTTTTATTGCTCTTTTTTGTAGCTATATAGTTGCGCACTAGCATAGCTATGGCGAGTATAAAAAGACCTATTACTGCTAGGTTGCCGCCTAGGTACATTAGGTATGCAAAGATACCTGCAGCTGTAAAGGCGCTAAATGCTGTTAAGAACCATCCTCCTATTACATTAAGTACTCCCGCAACACGATATACAGCGCTCTCTGCTCCCCACGCACGATCTGCAAGAGATGTTCCCATAGCAACCATAAACGTAACGTAGGTAGTAGATAATGGTAATTTAAGACCCGTAGCTATTGAGATAAGTACACTCGCAACAACTAGGTTTACTGCAGCACGCACCATATCAAAAGCTGGAGCGTCTATTGCTTTTGTGCTTGTCATTAAGACAGGGGTAAAGCTTTTGTTTATTCTATTTCTAATTGGAGCAGGTAATATTTTATTAACCCCAGTATTTGCTATGATAACTAGGCGTACTAGATTTTGAGAAACCCAGTTAGGTTTAAAACGTTCCTTTACCTCGTCTTGGCGTGATAAATCTACAGAAGTCTTTACTACGCGTCTAGCCTTTTTACTAAACCAGAGTGTTAACACCATTATAAGTCCTGCAACGAGAAGGAGTATAGGTTGTGTAGGCACTTTTTCGGCCAGTTGCTCCATACTAAACGCCTCTGGTAAAATACCCGAGCCAGACCACGCTCCAAAAGAGTTATATGCTGCCATAGGTACACCTATGAAGTTTACTAGGTCATTACCAGCAAATGCCATGGCAAGTGCAAAGGTTCCTAGTATGATAACAAGTTTATAGATATTTTGTTTTAAGACTGCGTGCGATACCCAAGATAGTATGGTCCACACAATAAAGTTAGCTCCTAAAAACTGTAAAAGATTTTCATTTGCCCAGTTACTAAAAGCAGGAGGAAGTATATCTGCACCTTTAAGCCCTTTTATGATGATAAAATAAGAAATTGCAGACACGGCAATACCACCAAAAACGGCTGCAACCCAAGATGCCTTTTTCTGAAAATCAAAAGTAAGGAGTACTCTAGTAATGAGCTGTATAATAGCTCCTACAGAAAATGCAATAAAGACGGAGAGTAAAATACCTAAAATAATCTCTGTAGCCTTATCGGTATTAATATACTCGCCCAGTTGTAAGAGTGAGTCACTATTGTTAGAAATCTTTATAATAGACATCACCACGGCCGCGCCTAAAAGCTCAAATACAATAGATACGGTAGTAGAGGTAGGCATACCTAGACTATTAAAAATATCTAGCAGTATGATATCTGTAATCATTACTGCCATAAATATGATCATTATTTCATTGAAATAAAACTGACTAGGGTCAAAAATACCCTTACGAGCAACCTCCATCATACCACTTGATGATAAAGCCCCAAAGGCAATACCTACACTAGCAACAATCATCACTGTTCTAAAAGTAACTGCCTTAGATCCTATTGCAGAATTGAGAAAGTTTACTGCGTCATTACTCACTCCGACTACCAAATCTGCAATTGCAAGTATTGCTAATGCGGCAATCATAAAAATGTAAATATTTTCCATAAAATATAAGCTGAAAAAGCCAAGGTGGCAAAAATCTCAATTTAAAAAGATTTAAGCGTTATGTAAAGGTTATATCGAGCGAAAGATAAGAACTTTTTACGTTGAACTATAATGCAAATTTATAGTATTAATAGTACACTAGCCGCTTATGTGATATAAAGAGGTTTAAATTAAATCAACCTCCAATGTTCGATTAAAGACGTAGAAACCAGCAGATTAACACCTCAATGTAAATTTAATGTAAACAAAATGTTATGTAAAAGTTTGTTTTATGTAAATTTTGTGTTACATTTATGTCATAGAAAAATTAAAATCCCAAATTATGAGAAAGATAATGATGATGGCAGTTGCATTTTTAATGGTTGTTTCAATGCAAGCTCAAGAAGTAAATAACAAACCTACATATGTAGAAGTAGGAGACTTAGTGAAGGCGACTTTGTATTTTGATAATGGAGAAGTTAGTCAGACGGGCTTTTACACTAAAGATGGTCAGGTTACTGGACAATGGATTAGTTACAATCGCAATGGAGAAAAAACTGCTAAGGCCCAATATGACAATGGGACTAAAGTAGGTACTTGGTTCTTTTGGTCTAATGATAAACTTACAGAGGTAGATTACCAAGATTCACGAGTAGCTTCTGTTAATACTTGGAAAAATCAAGATTCCAATGTAGCGAGTAATAGATAGTAGCGCTTTCGCGAAAGCGTAAAAGTTTTAAATAAAAAAAGGTCTCCATCATGGAGACCTTTTTTTGTGGCTAATTTAATTGTAAATATTAGTTGCGAGTCCATCCTGCGCTCCAAGTATCGTAATCAGTACCAGTACCATTTCCTATTCCTGTAAAGAATGCATCTTCAGAAATAGTTGCATCAGTATCATTTTTAAGATTAAGTATTACGTCTTCAAAAGTGATGTTTGTTACGCTTGTATTTCCAGCTGTAAAACCAACTCCAGTTTCTGTGTCATCAAGATCATATCCTTCTTCAAACCCTTGAAGAAGTACATTGTTAAAAATTGCTCTAGTGCCAGCACGTAGACGTATTGCCTCGTTACCGTTAGAAGACCCTCTACCTACTATAGTTAGGTTATTGATGCTAGGAGCAGACCAAAATACTGGGTTAGAGTTGTTTCCTATGTCAGTGTTAAAGCCGTCTCCTTCAATACCTTTGTCATGTGCAACACCATGTTGGACATATACGTTTGTAAGTGTTCCAGTAAATCCTTCAGTCCAATCTACAGAGTCATCTTGGGCTCCTATTACAGAAACAAAAGATGCATTTACTGTACCTCCAAAAAATTCTACACCATCATCTGCACCTTCAAATGCTTGGATATATTCTATAGTAGTTCCTGATCCTACACCGTAAAATGAAAATCCATTATTTTCAGAAGAGGCATCTGCTGCTCCTCCAGAATATTCAACACGCACATATTTAAGAACACCTGAGTTATCGTCAGTAATAGATCCTCCGTAAGGAAGACCACCTATTTCTGATGTTGAAGTGTCATCTCCACCTACTACAGAGTTTATAGGAGCTTTACCTAATAGAATTACACCTCCCCAATCACCAGGTCCTGGTGTTGCTGTAGCAGAAGTAAAAATTATTGGGTTTGATGAAGTTCCTTCAGCATTAATAACACCGCCTTGTAGTACAGCAACATAAACATCAGATCCAGTTGTTGCCTTTATTACAGCACCTGCATTTATAGTTAGTGTTAAACCGTCAGGTACAATTAGGGCAGATTCTAATGAGTATTCTGTGTTTGCAGCAAGTTCTAGATCTTCAGTAAGTGTTCCTCCAATTACATTAGAATCTGTAGGTGTAGGTTCTGTAACCTCACCACCAGTTGTAATATTTACATCTGCCGTGTCATCTGTTGAGCAGCCAACCAGTAGTGTAGTCGCAGCAAAAAGGCTTAAGATTAGTTTGTTCGTTTTCATTGTGATAGTTTTAAAGTTTAATTTATGATTGATTTAAAATGTATACTTGAATTGTAATCCTATATTGATACCTCTAGTGTATTTAGAAAGTGCAAATTCTTTAGATATAAAATCTGAGGTTCCGTTTGCATTCATTCTTTCTGTAACTGGTATATTAAGTTCTGAAGCGAGTGATTGTCCAATTACTGCATTCTCTCTCACACGCTCGATAGTTGGGTTGAGTAAGTTTTTAAAACTTGCATTGATTTCGAACTTGTCAGTAATTTTATTTTTCCATATAAAATCAAGAGTAGGAACACCTTTTTCTACAATATTACCTAGCTGTCCAGAACCTAGTGCATCAATACGATCTGAGAAATATGAGAAAACTAAATTTCCAATAGGTTTATAGTTTCCAAAGGAAGGGCTATAACTTAAATCAGCATTTATTAAAAAGGGAGATGCGCCTTGTAGTTGGTCAGAATCTTTATTGAAATTTGTACTAAAAGTTCCTGTTACAGATTTGAGATCTTGCGTTGTGTAAGTATAAGTTATGTTTAGTCCAGCGCTTAGCAGTGGCTCATCTTCTGAGTCCACAATAAGTCCTTTTCTTGCTTCTAGTTCTACTCCATAAACTTCTGCCTTATCTCCAGTTCTAAAAAAACGTTGAGTTCCTGTAGCATCATTTGCAGATACTAAGTTTACTGGGTCATTAATTATTTTTGCAAAAGCTCCTACTGAAAAGATTTCTCCTCTCTTCATAAACCACTCGTATTTAGCATCCAAGTTTAGAACTGTTGAGAATGCAGGGTCATTTAAGAGATCTGGATTACCCCCTACGCGATCCGTTACATTTTCATAAACAAATGGAGCGACCTCTTTAAATTCTGGATTTGAAACCGTGCGACTTGCAGAAAAACGTAATGCTTGATCTTCTGTGAGTGCATATTTTATATTTAAACTTGGCAGGAAAAATGTTTCTTCGGCCTCATTACCTCCAGGGTTATTTGCTACAAGATTAATTACATTATATTGAATTTTTTGATTGAAATTTTCAACTCTCAATCCTGGAACAAAGCTCCAGTTTTCTCCCATTTTATAGATTGCTTCTCCATAAACTGCATGCACATTGAGATTACCCTTGTAGGTGTTTTCTAATAGACCAGGAAGATTTGTGTCGTCAAAACCGTCAAGTGAGTTAAAAACAGCTGTGTTGTATACTACGCCAAGATTGTCTGGTGTAAAAATGGCGTCAAAGTTACTTGGATCTAAAACCTCTGTCTTAGCGTTTATTATATCATAACCATAACGCTGGTTGTCAAACGTACGTTCTTTAGAACGTCCATTATATCCAAAATTAAAAGTAAGATCTTCAGATGATTCATAAGATACATTTACACGACCATTTATCTCATTATCCTCAATGTTCTGAAAATATCGTTGGTTGTCAAAGACTACGTTACTAAAGAAAATAGCATTTGTATTTGGATCATTGTCTAGTGCAAGGTCATAGTTTTCTAGAGCAATACGTTTTCTGTCTGGCTGTCTAGCTAATACATTATTGTATCCCACACCATAATCTATTTTTATTTTATCATTGATTCGACTGGTTCCTGTAAGTTGATTTACATAAATCATATCCTGTTCAAACTGCACATTTTGAGTAAAGAACCCAAAGTCGTCTGAGTCTGCTACGGTAGCTCTGTTATAGCCGTTACCATCTATACCAAAACGACCTACTTCATCTGTTGCGTCATTTATAAATAGAGAATTAAATTTTATTTTATGATCTCCATTGATACGATAAACAATATTTGCCATGGCTGTCGTTGTGCGGCTAAATTCGTATTCTTCTGTGTCTTGGAAAATTGTATTTGCAGCACCAGTTACGTTTGCAGATTGTCCTCTTCTATATTCAAAATTACTTCCAAAAGATGCTGTAGCAAATACGCTTAGTCGAGATTCTTCACCAATATTCCAAGATTTTCCACCAGCAATACTTCCATTAATGCCTGCAGTTCCATCAGAGCTTACAGGGTCAACACCGTGTGATAGTATTACGGCAAAAGGATTGTTTTCATATCTATTATAAAAACCAAAATATCCCGTCCCTTCACTCTTCACAAAATTCTTGCCTATAGCATTGGAGTTAATTGTAGTTCCAAGATCTATGTCTAAAAAGAAATCTCCTGTATATTCTTTGGATACAATGTCTACATTTCCAGCTGCAAAATCTCCATAAAAATTTGCTGCATATGTTTTGCTCACACCCACGTTCTGAATAACATCTGAAGAAAAGAGACCAAGGTCCATGTTTTTCTTTTCAATATTGTTTGCGGGCAGTGTTAATCCATTATATGTAGTGTTCAGGTATCTATCTCCTAAACCACGTACATAAACATTACCCCCTCCTTCTTGTTTTGATATACCAGAAATCTTACTCACTGCACCAGCAGCATCACTTACCCCTTTTCTTGCAAGTTCTTGTGCTCCAATACTTTGTTTGATGGTGGTTGCTTTCTTTTGATCAAGTAGCAGTGCTGTTTCAGTCTCCTTTCTTACCGTTGTTTGAATTAAAACTTCATCTAACAAAGCACCTGCGGCTAACTCTGCATTTACTGTAACAACTGCATCGGCAGAGACTATAATATTCGGTTTTTCAATTGTTTGGTAACCTACAAAGCTAAATTCTACAATGTAAGTACCCGGTTCAATATTGGTGATTGTATAATTTCCATCAAAATCTGTTTGAGCACCCTTTTGGGTTCCTTTTAAGATGACGTTTGCAAAAGGAAGAGGGTCACCACCAGTCTCTTTATCGGTAAGAATACCAGAAATTGTCCCTGTCTGAGAAAAAGTTAATGTACTAATAAGTAAAAATAATACTGTAAAAAGGTGTTTCATTTTATGTGTGAATTATCGATGCGCAAAGATGTTCACAGAATTTACGTTTAAAGTTACCTCATTGTTATAGTTGCATTAGCTTCTTGTAATTTTAGCGTTATCTTAACGTTAAGACTGTTGAGCAATTCTTTAGGTGTTATGTTTTTTGCACTTTCGCGAAAGCGTAAACCAATCAAAAAAAAGTAGAAAAAGACTATCTTTCCGCTTGCTAACAAAGGATTGAAAAAATGATGCAATGGGAACGACTGCTTTCACTTAAGAGGCAGGGAGATACAAATAAGAGATTACGGGCAGAACAAGATGAAACCCGTTTAGGCTTTGAAGTAGATTATGATCGTATTATTTTCTCTTCGGCTTTTAGAAGTCTACAAGACAAGACACAAGTAATCCCTTTGTCTAAAACAGATTTTGTTCATACACGGCTCACGCATAGTCTAGAAGTTGCTGTTGTGGGAAGGTCATTAGGTAGGCAAGTAGGAAAGCGTATTCTAGAAAAATACCCTCATCTTTCTGAAGTACACGGTTATAAGATGAATGATTTTGGAGCTATTGTAGCTGCAGCTTCGCTAGCGCATGATATCGGCAACCCACCTTTTGGACACTCTGGTGAAAAATCTATAGGTGATTATTTTAAAAATGGTGGAGGTAAACGATTTAAGGCAGAGCTTACAGATAAGGAGTACCAAGATTTATGCACTTTTGAAGGAAATGCAAACGGGTTTAAAATATTGACCGAGTCTCGCCCAGGTGCAGATGGAGGTTTAAGACTTTCATATGCAACCTTAGGTACATTTATGAAGTACCCAAAAGAATCGCTTCCACACAAGCCTACAAAGCATATCGCAGATAAGAAATATGGTTTCTTTCAAGATGATAAAGCATCTTTTCAAGATGTAGCCGAAGAACTAGGTCTCATTCAGACTAGATCAGGAAAGGATGTGAGCTATGCCAGACACCCGCTTACATTCTTAGTAGAGGCAGCAGATGATATTTGCTATACTATCATAGACTTTGAAGACGGCATTAATTTAGGCCTCATTCCTGAAGAATATGCTTTAGAATACCTCATAAAATTAGTTCCACATATAAATCGATCTAAATATGCTACACTTACAGACAAGGCTGCGAGGGTAGGTTACCTTAGAGCTCTTGCTATAGGGACCCTTATAGACGAGGCAGTTTCTATCTTTATGAAAAATGAAGAAGCTATACTTAAGGGGGTATTTGATAAGGCTTTACTAGATAAGTCAAAATACGAAGCACAAATCAATGATGTGCTTAAAATTAGTATTTCAAATATTTATGAGAGCGACGAGGTTATATCCAAAGAAATTGCGGGTTACGAGATTCTTAATGCCTTACTTTCTGCGCGTTGTAGTGCTATAACTAATACACCCACGCATTACGATAAGTTGGTTTTAAAATTATTTAATACAAGGTCAGATAGCGACTATACATTATATCAAGAACTACTTGAAATTTGTAATCAAGTGTCTGTGATGACAGATAGTAAGTCTGTTAAGATATTTCAACAATTGCAGGGGATGAATATAAATGGGTAAACAATTGTGTTAATGAACGCACATTCATTGTGCAGTTCCTTTGTTTCATTTAATTTTATTTACACTTTTTTAATTAAATCCTATTTATATATGAAAAAAAATTACACTAAGATTTTTATTATTTTGCTTTTGACTTCATCTTTTGGTGTGCAGGCGCAAGATTATTTATCCTTACTCAAGAAGAAAATCAGCAATGAGCGAAGCCAATCTGGTATCGCTGCTCGAGATATTGAGGAACTATACATATATAGTAAGAGCAAAACCCAAAAGACGGATGTAATGCATGTGTATGCAGGACAGAAGTATAATGATATTTCCATATTCAATGCTACGATAAATGGAGCTTTTAAGGGTCAAAATATAATTTACCTTTCAAATAAGCTTGAGACAAATGTAGCTACTCGTATAAATGCAACAACTCCACAACTTAATCCCTTGCAAGCAGCTAATGCCGCAGCATCAGAATTAGGCTTAGGTACTAGCAACTTTTCATTAATAGAAACCGTGACTTCTAAAGAGTTTTTGCTCACAAGTGGTGGGGTTTCATTAGAAGACGTGCCAGTAGAGTTAGTTTATGTTCCCGTAGGTGAAGACTTATTACTAGCTTGGGATCTTAATATTCATACTCTTGATGGTAAACATTGGTGGAGTGTGCGTGTAGATTCTCAAACTGGAAAAATTATTAATCAAAATGATTGGGTAGTTTCTTGTGCATTTAGTACACATAATCATCAATCTGTAAACGGTAACAAAAAGCTATCTAAAAGTGACTTTACTTTATTTAAAACTGAAGAAGCTACCGCAGCATTTGCGGGGGAGCAGTATAATGTATACGCCCTTCCTCTAGAGAGTCCTAATCATGGTGATGTTTCGTTAGTGGTTGATCCTCAGAATCTTGAGGCTTCTCCATTTGGCTGGCATGATACAGATGGTGTCGCAGGAGCAGAGTTTACCATAACACGTGGTAATAATGTGCTTGCTTGGGATGACATATTAGGAGATAATGAAGATACAGGAGGGGCTTCGCCGGACGGTGGTGATGATTTAAATTTCAATTTTCCATATGCATTTGATACAAATCCAGTGAATATGTTAGAAGCGTCTACTACAAATTTATTTTATTGGAACAATATCATGCATGATGTTCTTTTTCTCTACGGGTTTGATGAAGAAAGTGGAAATTTTCAAGAGACTAACTATTCTAATTTAGGAGTAGGAAATGATTTTGTAATTGCAGATTCTCAAGACGGATCAGGGCTTAATAACGCAAATTTTGCAACACCTCCAGACGGTACTAATCCTAGAATGCAAATGTTTCTTTGGACTGCAAGTGGACCTCCAGGAGAAGCTGTTACGATTCTTGATGGGGCTTTAGCAGGTTCATATATCGGAATTCCTGCGGGATTTGGAGCTCCTCTTCCAGAAGAAACAGCATTACAAGGAGAACTTGTTATATTGTTAGATGATAATGCAGGAGAGTCAACAGACGAGCTTGATGGTTGTGATAATGTGACAAATGCTGCTGATGTAACTGGGAAGATTGCATTATTAAGAAGAGGTGCATGTGAGTTTGGAGCTAAAGTATTATCAGCAGAACAAGCTGGGGCAATTGCAGTAATTGTAGTAAATAATGTTCCTGATGCACCAATTGGAATGGCTCCAGGGGCGGTTGGTGATCAAGTTACGATACCTAGTGTAATGGTCTCTCAAGAAAATGGAGAAGCCTTAATTGCCGCATTGCAGAATGGAGAAGTGATAAATGGATCTCTTCTTAACGACGGTCCATTCCAGATAGACGGTAATTTAGATAATGGTATAGTAGCTCACGAGTACGGGCACGGTGTATCAAATAGACTAACTGGAGGAGCAAATAATTCTAATTGTATGAGGACTTGCGTACAATTTAATGCAGATGGTTGTGTTCCAGGTAGGGCTACAGAAGTAATGAGTGAAGGATGGTCAGATTATTTTGGACTTATGCTTACAATGAGGGAAGGTGATACGGGAGAAGATGTAAGGGGTATTGGAACTTATGCCATAGGACAGCCTACAGATGGTGTTGGTATACGCCCAACAGCGTATAGTACGGATTTTGCAATAAACAATTCTTCATACGATTCTGTTGCAGAATTTGAAAGCACGACGGCACCACATCCAGTAGGGTATGTTTGGGCAACAATGATTTGGGATATGACATGGGGATTTATCGAGGAATTTGGTTTTGATGCAGATGTATATAATGGAACAGGAGGTAATAATATAGCACTTCAATTAGTAATGGATGGTCTTAAATTACAACCGTGTAATCCAGGTTTTGTAGACGGTAGAGATGCTATACTAGCGGCTGTAGAGATGAGTCCGTACTTTACTGATGAGGATACAAAGGCAACGGCAGGATGTATTATCTGGACAGCTTTTGCAAAAAGAGGATTAGGTTTTTCAGCAGATCAAGGTGATTGGAGAGAAAGAGAGGATGGAACTTCTGCTACAGATTTACCGCCAGATAATCTTAATCCTTGCTTAGGGCCACTTTCTGTTGATAGAGTAGCAGAGGCTGGAGCTTTCAGTGTGTTCCCTAATCCAAGTAATGGTGATATCAATATTGCAATAAATAAACCTCAAGGTGCAGGAACAGTTAAGGTTGTTGACATAAATGGACGTGTAGTCTATACTAAAAAAACTGTGCTTGAAGGTACGGTGAAGTTACAGTTAGATAATCTAGCATCTGGTATATATTTATTACAAGTACAGAGTGATAGTGCTACTGAAACTGTTAAGATTATTATTGAATAATATTCTAAATTCTATTAAACACCAAATCGGCAGACACTTACGTCTGCCGATTTTTTTATGCAAGATTTTTAAGAAGGCTAGTAATTGCTTCTACAGATATTCCTGCCTCTTCATACTGCTCTTCAACGGTTGCATGCTCTATAAATGCGTCTGGTACTCCTAGTACGGTGAGTTTGCCTTTGTACGCTTTCGCGAAAGCGTAATCACCCACAACACTCCCCAGTCCGCCTATTTTTGAACCATCTTCAATAGTAATGATATGCTTGTAGGTTTTAAAAACCTCGTCTAATAAGTCGGTGTCAATTGGTTTTAAAAAGCCAATATCATACACACCGCATTCATTTTTAGATTGTTCTACCGCTGTTAAAACATTCTTTAAAATGTTTCCTATGCTTATAATAGCAACTTTTTTACCTTTTTGAACACAGTGACCTTTACCTATTTCTATCTTTTTAAAAGGTAGCTGCCAGTCTATATGAAAACCGCGACCACGTGGATATCGTATGGCAATAGGATGTTCTAATCCAAGTTGTGCCGTATATAAAATATTGCGAAGCGCGATCTCATCACTTGGAGCATATATAATGAGATTAGGAATACAATTGAGATATGCTAGATCAAAGACGCCTTGATGAGTTCCGCCGTCTTGCCCCACGAGGCCAGCGCGATCTAAACAAAAAATCACAGGTAGATTTTGCAGCGCTACATCGTGAATTATTTGATCGTATGCCCTCTGTAAAAAGGTAGAGTAGATGTTGCAATACACAACCATTCCCTCAGTAGCCATTCCTGCCGAAAGCGTTACGGCATGTTGCTCTGCGATACCTACGTCAAACGCTCTATCTGGAAAGGCGGCAATCATATATTTGAGAGAGCTCCCTGTAGGCATGGCAGGTGTAATACCTATAATTTTTTTATTAAGTGTTGCGAGCTCTACAATGGTGTGACCAAAAACATCTTGGTACTTAGGAGGTTCTGGATTATTGCTTTTATGGGCTCTAATTCCTGTGATTGCATCAAATTTACCAGGTGCGTGATAGGTAATCTGTTCCTTTTCGGCGAGGGCTAGTCCCTTTCCTTTTGTAGTTATTACGTGTAAGAATTTTGGACCTTCTACCTTTTTGAGGGTTTCTAAGGTTTCTAGTAGTTTAGGTAAATCATGACCGTCTACTGGGCCAAAATATTTAAAATTAAGCGCTTCAAAAATATTGTCTTCTCTAGCAGTGCCTTTCTTTACGTTAGTTAGATACTTTTTAAGAGCTCCCACACTTGGGTCAATACCTATAGCATTGTCGTTAAGAATCACGAGCAAATTAGCATTAGTAACTCCGGCATGATTTAATCCTTCAAAAGCCATTCCGCTGGCTATAGAGGCATCTCCTATTACGGCGATATGATGTCTATCTTTTTGGCCTTTTAATGTGGCAGCCATCGCCATGCCTAACGCTGCAGAGATAGAAGTGCTACTGTGACCTGTACCAAAGGTGTCATACACACTCTCCATACGATTAGGAAAACCACTTATGCCACCCTTTTGCCTGTTAGTATGGAAAATATCTTTTCTTCCCGTTAGTATTTTATGACCATATGCTTGGTGACCCACATCCCAGATAAGATTGTCTTCTGGGGTATTGAATATATAGTGTAGGGCAATTGTAATTTCTACAACTCCTAGACTAGCGCCTAGATGTCCTTCCTTAGTCGCGATTATATCAATAATAAAACGACGAAGCTCTTTGGCAAGTTGGGGTAGTTGCTCTTGCGTCAATAGGCGCAAATCGCTTGGTGTTTTTATAGTATCAAGAATACGCTCTGGCATATTACAAAGGTACATCTTGAATATGTATTTTTATATCATTAAAAATAGGATACATGCTAGAACCTTATGATGATGCTTACTTTATGAAGAAGGCTTTGCAAGAAGCGCAAACTGCTTTTGATCAAGGTGAAATCCCTGTAGGTGCCGTAGTAGTAATTGATAACATGATTATTGCTAGAGCACATAACCTCACAGAGCGCTTAACAGATGTTACCGCGCATGCAGAGATGCAAGCAATCACGAGTGCCTCTAGTTTTATAGGTGGTAAATACCTTCAGCAATGTACATTGTATGTTACATTAGAGCCTTGCCAGATGTGTGCTGGTGCTCTCTACTGGAGTCAGATAGGTAGAATTGTTTATGGTGCAAAAGATTTGAGGCGTGGTTATGATGTGATGGGTACCACCTTGCATCCTAAGACAAAGGTAGAAAGTGGAGTGCTCGCACAAGAGTGTGAAAGTATTATGAAGCGCTTTTTTGTAGATAAGCGCAACCTTAACTAACGAGCTAGTTTATTATTTACTTGTTATAGTTACGCTTTCGCGAAAGCGGAATCTTCCACTTTTAAGGCTGCTTCTCACTTAAATATTTCCAGTATCTTTTAGGTACATGTTGTAAGTGCAATCTCATGTTTTTACGAGACGGAATATTGGTGCTTTTAAAATAGTTTTTCCATAAGTCTTGATAATGCATTTCATCATGGGTGAAGTAAAATGGCGCAGCAAGACTGCTATTAATATCATTTGAAATTTCAAGTTGTACATAGTTGACGGTCTTTAAATCATAGAAAACACCATAATTTCTGCAGCGATCATAGATGAGCCATTTTTGATCTGCATATCTATTTTTAAAGTGGATTGCATTGAGTGGTAATGTATCAAAATCTGGTTCTACCTCTGCAAAATAAACGTTGTCTTTAGTGAGTCTAAACCTTATAAAGGCGTCCATTCTATGTTTCTCGCGTCCTACAATTTTAACCAAGTTGGTGAGTCTTAACACATCGATATCGGCAAAGTTATCTGTTACATTTTCGCCTTTAAATCCCTTTTTAATGATACGTAAAAGTACCTGCTCTCTATCTGATTGCTCGCTTAAAAATGCTTTGTAAATGAGATTCCCAGCTTTCTTTCCTATTTTATCTTCAATGCCTTTCCACACGCGATCAGATTTTATTTGATCTGTGTAAATAGTGTGCTCTTCATCAAAGAAATTTACGGTGACTAGTCGCTCGCTTACAATTTTCACTCGTATAGGTTTGCGGTCATAAACTTCAAATACTGCAGTGAGAAAACCTTCGAAAGTTCCATCATAGATGTATTGATCTATCATTCCCATCTTACGACACAGTTACATTTGCATTAGGTTCAAAAAGGTTAAGCTGGCTACTGTAGGCACCTCTCCATTTACTAGCAGAGTTCCCCATGATTAAACTTTTGAGTTGTGCAGCGGTACGGTCTTTTGTTTCAAATTGTGAAGAAGCGCAAACGAGAAAATACTGAGCGCGATTCATAGAGATACCTATGGCTTTGAGATGTTCCCAACCTAGTTTTCTATATCTACGAGCGTTGATAATCTTATCTACAGAGCGCATTCCTACACCAGGAATGCGAGCGAGCAATCTGCGGTCTGCATGATTTACATCTACAGGGAAGTGCTGTAAGTTACGTAGTGCCCAACTTAATTTTGGGTCGATATCTGTTTCAAGATTAGGGTGTTCTTTGTTAAGTAATTCTTGTATGCTAAATCCATAAAAACGCAATAGCCAGTCAGTTTGATACAATCTATTTTCTCGTAACATAGGCACATCTGTACCTATAGAAGGTAATCGCTCGTCATGACTTATAGGGATGTATCCAGAGTAGTACACCCTTTTCATCTGGAATTCTTTATAAAAGTATGCGCTTGTGTACATGATCTGTGCATCTGATTCGCCCGTAGCACCTATAATCATTTGGGTGCTTTGTCCAGCGGGCGCATATATAGGAGTGCTTTTTATAAGCTTCTTCTCGCTTTTGTATTGAATGATCTCATTTTTCACTTTACGCATAGGCTTGATAAAGTCTTCGCTCTTTTTATCTGGAGCAAGTAATTTGAGACCTTGCTCGGTGGGAATTTCAATATTCACAGAAAGTCTATCGGCATAAAGTCCTGCTTCTCTCATTAACTCGTCGCTTGCTCCAGGTATAGATTTGAGATGGATGTAACCATTAAAATTTTCCTCAAGACGTAGTTTCTTAGCAACAAGAACGAGACGCTCCATCGTATAGTCGGCATTTTTAAAAATACCACTACTTAAAAATAGGCCTTCAATATAATTTCTACGGTAAAAGTTGATGGTGAGATCCACTACCTCTTGCACTTTGAAAGCGGCACGTTTTACATCATTACTTTTACGAGTGACGCAATATGCACAGTCAAAAATACAATGATTAGTAAGTAAGATTTTCAATAACGATACACATCGTCCATCTTCTGTATAGGTATGGCAAATTCCCATCCCACTAGAATCTCCTAGGCCTTTATTTTTATTTGTACGCTTACTGCCGCTAGAAGAGCAAGACACATCATATTTTGCAGCATCTGCGAGGATGTTGAGCTTTTCTTTAATACGTTCAAAATTCATAGCAATAGGATTTAAAACAAAATTATGGAATAATTCCTAATATATGGATTGTATCTCAAATTTTGTGAATGGTATTGAAAGAAATAAGTACGCTTTCGCGAAAGCGTAACCTCATGAAGCCGACTACTATTTAGTACTTTTAACATCATCACTTTTTTAAACTATACATATGTCACAGCCTAATCATTTAAAAGTTGCTCTAGCCCAAATTGCTCCAGTCTGGGGGAATAGGGAAGAGACGATTAAAAAAATAAAAATTGCCATTCAAGAAGCTGCGGAAAATGAGGCAGAACTCATTGTTTTTGGAGAGGGCTTGTTGCCTGGATATCCATATTGGTTATCACTCACAGATGGTGCGGCATGGGATACAAAAGTGGTGAAGGAATTACATGCGCATTACGCAAGAAACGCAGTTGATATAGAACGAGGCGATCTAGATGAAATATGTGCATTATCGAAACATTCCAATATTGCAATATATCTTGGAATTATTGAAAAACCAATGGATAGAGGAGGGGCAAGTTTATATTGTTCCTTAGTGTATATCAATCAAAATGGAGAAATACAGTCTGTACATCGCAAATTGCAGCCTACCTATGACGAGCGATTAACTTGGGCGCCAGGAGATGGTCACGGTCTAAAAGTCCACCCTCTTAAACAGTTTACAGTAGGTGGTCTCAATTGCTGGGAGAACTGGATGCCATTGCCACGTGCGGTTATGTATGCACAAGGCGAAAATTTACATATAGCCGTATGGCCAGGAAGTGATTACAATACGAAAGATATCACACGATTTATTGCCAGGGAATCTCGTAGTTATGTAATCTCTGTGTCTAGTAGAATGGCAATCGCTACAGACTTTCCGGAAGATACGCCTCACCTCAATGAAATTTTAAAACGGGCTCCAGAGCGCTCTTCAAACGGTGGTTCTTGCATTGCAGGACCAGATGGCGAATTCATCTTACCTCCAGACATCGAAACAGAAGGTAATATATATCACACCTTAGATTTTAATAAGGTGTATGAGGAACGTCAAAATTTTGATCCTTCTGGGCATTATTCTCGTCCAGACGTAACAAAGCTCACAGTTAACAGAGAACGTCAAAGCACGGTAACCTTTAATGATTAATTGAAAACGGCAGAAATCACTTGAAGATTTCTGCCGCTTTTTTATTGTTTGAATAGGTATTTTAAATCCTTAACTCTTTTGAAGTCTCTGCTTCTGAGATAAGCATAGGGAACATGGTTCGAACTTGTTTTATTTGAGCTTTACTTTTTGTTACATCTCCTTTGTAAGTTCCATTCTTTATAGACTTATCAGTGGCAGTAAACTCAATGCCAAACAATCGTTGTGCTTCTCTATTTCTTAAAAACTCATAAGCACTTGATATTTCATTCTGTACCGAGATATATGTATCGTAGTTTGTAAGTCTATCTGGCGAAATAGAGATTACAGCTTTCTGAGGATTATCTGAAGAGAGTAGATCTCTACTGCCTTTGCAGTAATCACAATATCCATCTTGACTTGATGGAATGCCTCCGTTATCAAGAAAGTCAATGGTTAATTGCCTCAAATCTTCAAGCGGTACACGTTCATTTTCTACCAGCAGCATATTATCTGCGTTCACAATAATTTCAAAGAGGTTCTTGTTTTTGATAAGAACTTCGGTGTTGTCTTTAATCGCTGGCGGGAGTTGCCGTGCGATGCCTTTGTCTTTTTCTATAGTTGTCGTAACCAAGAAAAAAATAAGCAAGAGGAAGGCAATGTCTGCCATAGATCCTGCATTTACTTCGGGAGTAGTGCGTCTTCTCATAATGTATAAAGTTTTAAAATGTTGAACAGGTTGTGAGAATCAAGTTCTATGCCAGTGGGCTGTTTTTTTAAAATGAGATCTTATTTAGAGTCACAGTGAGAATAGGTTAGGAGGGAACTTTTGATTTTAATAGAGCAATACTTAAGTCGGTAATAGAATGGTTTTCGGGTCAATGAGGGAGGTGGGTTCGGCTTGTTTAGGTTGATAAAAGCTTCTTTGTAATGAGGTCAAATTTTCTCGAAAGCGAGCAACTTATTATTATGCTCACTAGGTAGTAAAAGAGTACGGAGTAAATCTTACCTTTGCAGCTTAAACAATAATGTAATGAGCAGAGGAGCAGATAATAGAGGAAAAGGAAAACCATCTGGGCGTAGTGGCGCTGGCGGAAAGCAAAAGAGTGGTTCGAGAGGGACACAACCCGTGCGTAAACAAGCATCTAGACCAGGAGGAAAACCTAAGGATAAAGCCTTTGATGCACCAAAAAGACAAGCGCCTAGAAAGAAAGATGATGGAACGATGCGCCTTAATAAGTATATAGCAAACTCAGGTGTTTGTTCTCGTCGTGAGGCAGATATGTACATTTCTATAGGTCAGGTTACCGTAAATGGTAAGGTGATTAATGAGATGGGGTACCAAGTAAGACTAGAGGATGATGTTCGTTTTGATGGACGTCGTATCAACCCTGAAGCAAAAGCTTATGTGTTGCTTAATAAGCCTAAAGGCTTTGCAACTACTACGAGTAATGATAAAGGAAATACTGTAATGGATCTCGTAGCTGGTTCTACTAAATCTCGTATACAACCTATAGGTAGATTAGGACGTAATGCGATGGGATTATTACTTTTTACTAATGATGATGAGCTTGTACAGAAATTTACAAATTCTAAAAAAGGAGTAGATAAGTTATACCACGTAGAGCTTTCTAACAACTTGAAAGGAGCCGATATTGAGCGTATCAATGAAGGTCTTAAAATTGATGGTAAAACCATAACTGTAGATGAGATAAGCTATGTAGATGGAGCGCCAAAAAAGGAAGTAGGTCTTCGTATTAGAAATACGGGTAACAGTGTAATACGTACTATTTTTGAACACCTTAACTACGAGGTGGTACGTGTAGATTGTGTTACTATCGCTGGACTCACAAAGAAAGATTTACCTAGAGGTCACTGGAGACATTTAACTAAACAAGAGGTTGTAAATCTTAAAAACGGATAAGTTTTTATGGAGTATCGTCTTACCATCGTAGTCCCAGTTTATAATGAAGAAGATAACCTCGCAAGGGTAGAGTCTGAATTTGTAGCTTATTTTCAAACTGCTACAGCAAAGAGTAAGGTGCTCTTTGTAAACGATGGTTCTAAGGATACCAGTCTTGATATCATCAAGGAGATTTGCGCTAGAAATACTGACTTTGAGTATATCGCATTTACAGAAAATTGCGGACTAAGTGCCGCAATTAAAGCAGGATTTGATCACGCAGATACAGAACTTGTAGGTTATATAGATAGTGACTTACAGACTTCTCCAGAAGATTTTAATGTACTTATTAAAGAAATAGGACCTTATGATCTTGTGACTGGCGTACGTGCAGATCGTAAGGATAAGTTTGTGAAAAACATGTCTTCTAAGATTGCAAATGGAATACGCCGTTCCTTTACAAATGATGGGATGGATGACACTGGTTGTCCGCTTAAAATTATAAAAACTGAGTATGCACAGCGCATACCTATGTTTAAAGGATTGCACCGCTTTTTACCAGCAATGATTTTATTGCAACATGGTAAAGTAAAACAAGTTCCTGTGCGACACTTCCCGCGTATTGCTGGGGAGGCAAAATTTGGTGTTTGGAACAGATTATTAGGTCCACTTATGGATTGCTTTGCTTACCTCTGGATGAAGAAGAAGTACATCAATTATAAAGTAGGTAGTACAAGCCGTGGATAGTCTGTCGCTACTTGCCGTACTTGCGCAGCTTCTCTTTGGAGGGCGTATGTTATCGCAGTGGTTGTTATCTGAAAAGAGAAAAAAAGTAGTTACGCCACTCACTTTCTGGTGGCTTAGTCTTTCTGGGTCCTTCGTGCTTTTTATTTATGGTTATTTCCGTACGGACTTCCCACTTATGCTGGGGCAGGTGCTGGGATATATCATTTACATAAGAAATTTACAAATCCAAAAGCAGTGGAAATTGTTGCCTAGATGGTCTCAGTTTTTAATCATTGCCATTCCTGTTGGGATTATTGCATACGGGTGGAATAATGGAAAATTTGACCTCGCAGCATTGTTCTCAAAAGAGGAAATGAGTACCTGGCTACTTACCCTTGGAATTGTAGCGCAAGTATTATTTACACTTCGTTTTGTGTACCAGTGGTTTCACGCAGAAAAGAATAAAGAAGCAACACTACCTCTGGGGTTCTGGTTGTTTTCATTTACGGGAGGACTTCTCTCGTTGCTGTATTTCTTATACCGTGTAGATTATGTAATGGTGCTCTCTTATGGGCTAGGAACCTTTATCTACGCACGCAATATTTATCTTTATTATAAATCTCAAAAGGCTTGATCACACTCATAGAAAAGCGGCCCATTCTCACAATCATTATCGTGGTTGGGGTTTTATTATTGCCTTTTCTTTATGTGCTAGAAGTGACCATTATGGAAGCTCGCAACTTTGTTACAGCTAGAGAAATGCTTGTAGATGGTAACTGGATACTCACCACCATGAATGGTGAGCCACGTTATGAAAAACCTCCTTTGCCTACATGGCTATCGGCAATTTCGGCTGGGGTTTTTGGTATGAATAGTTTGTGGGGAATGCGTTTTCCTGCAGTATTAATGGTGATGTTGTTGGGGAGTATGATATATACGCTTTCGCGAAAGCTAACTCTTACTAAACGCAATAGTCTTATTAACGCACTCGTAAGTATAACTTCATTATATGTTATTCTTATAGTATTTGAAGCGCCATGGGATATATATGCACATGCATTTATGCTCACGGCAATCTACTGTATTTTCAAAGGATTGAGTCAAGATGCATTACAAGGAAATATAATAACTTGGCTTATCGCTGCTATATGTATAGGAGCTTCTGTGTTGAGCAAAGGCCCCGTTTCTTTATACGTATTGTTCTTGCCATTTCTGATTGCTTATCTCGTAGTGTATAGAAGCGAAACAGAACGAAGAAAGTGGTTGCCAGTAGTGCTCGTTTTGCTAGGAGGATTACTCTTAGGGTTTAGTTGGTACGGCTATGTACGTGCTGTAGATCCAGAAACCTTTGCAGCGATAGCATCGAAAGAAACTGGAAACTGGACGAGTTATAATGTGAGGCCTTTTTATTACTACTGGAGCTTCTTTGTACAAAGCGGATTATGGACAATTCCAGCCTTCATAAGTCTATTATATCCTTATCTGAAGACTAGGGTTGCTAATAGAAAAGCATATCGTTTTACATTTTTGTGGACTGTGATTGCTGTCATTTTACTATCAATTATTCCTGAGAAAAAGTCTCGATACCTCATGCCTGTGCTTATACCACTAGCCATGAATGTTGGGTTTTATGTGACTTATCTCGTGAACAGATTTAGTAAGATAAAAGATAGAAAAGAGATTATCCCCGTGTATTTCAATTTGGGCTTATTGTTTTTAATATTTATAGCTGCACCTCTAGTATTAATATATCTAGCAGTAATGAACACAATAGCAGTAGATGTTATTGCTGTAGTCGCTTTCTTGTTAGTTTTTATAATTGCAATTTATATTATGCGTGCTTTGCTGCGTAAAGATATATACCACGTTTTTCTGCTTATTGTACTTGCTGTTATTTGCACGGCGATAGGAAGTCTAGATGTTCTAAAAAATAACGTCTTTAATGATGATTATAGTCCTTTTAATGATGAGGTGCTAGAAAGTAGCACATCACTGTACAGTTTTGAAATGGGCGCTCCTGAGGTGTTCTGGGAAGCTGGGAAGAAAATCATTATGATTGACTCTTTAGAACCCGTAATGGAGGACGAGAGCTTCTACTTGTTATTGTGTTCAGATTGTGAAACTATTCTTGCAGAAAAGTTTAATGAATATCAAGCAACGTATGTTCAAGACTTTGATTTTAATTATAACGCAAGAGGCAGTAGAGCTTATAAAGGTAGGAAGTCTGGAAAAGTATATGAAATGATACTCACCAAAAAGTAATCTAGCTCTAAACGGCAGTCGTTGCTTTTACAGTAGTCTTAGTAGGGTTATAAACTTCCCAGATAAAAAACAGGATTACAATAACGTACTCAACAGCCACTAGCCATAAGTTTTCCTTGAAACTGTCTGCGCCATAGGCGCTATAACTTAACATCACAGTTGCACTCCATACAAGCGGAAAGCGATAGCGCGTAAACACACATAAAAGTAAGGGTGTGGCAACATACCACGGATGGACTGTGGTAGACATCAAAAAGTAAAAGGAGATACTAATGAGTATTGCGGTAATAGTTGCTTGCATCGATCTGTTATTTCTAAGGAATGCTATAACTATCAAGAAGACTAACACAATCTTAGGAAGTAAAGGACCAACGTCACCTATGATGTTCCAGCCAATGGTTTGATAGCCTATGTATCTAATAATATAGTAGACACTAGCATTGAACTCAAATTTCTTAAACCATAGCGCAATAGATGCTCCAAAGTTTTCGGCAAACTCATTTGTTAGGAACGGTAAGAAGGTAACTATAACCACTCCAATCACAATTAAATAGAAATAAATGAGACGAGGTAGGTTTTTTGTTATTTCGCGAAAGCGGACTTTCCAAGGATATGAGCTTCTAAAATGTGTTGTTTTTCTATCACCACGAGTTAAGAAGTATTGCATGAAAAGAGGCAGAAAGAGTAGCGGTAATAACTTAGTAGATATAGATAATGCTATCATCACAGCGCTTAATATCCACTTGCCTTGAGCCAGTAAATACAATGATAAGACTACAAAAAACAACATGACAGACTCAAAGTGCAGATTGCCTGTCATCTCAATGATGATAAACGGATTAAGTCCGTACCAGAAGATATTATGAATGGGTAAGCCTAATTTTTGTAATAATTTCTTACCGTAAATAATAATCCCAATATCTGCCAGAATAATAGTTATTCTAAACACGATAGCCGCACCAATGATGCTATTGCCAGAGAATAATCCTGCGATGGCAAATATAAGTTGGTTTACGGGTGGGTAATTTGTAAAGTGGCTTCCATTAAGTGCTCCCATCCCCTCATAGAGCTGTCTTGCTTGAGCTACAATCTCAATGTTACCTGATTCTATATAGCTTTGAGGAGTGGTTAAGTACGGGTTAAGACCCTGTGTAAGCATCCGTCCGTCCCAAATAAAGCGATAAAAATCTTGAGAGAGATTTGGGATTACTGGTATAAATATGAGTCTTAATGCTACGGCAAAAACGAGTAGCAAAGAGAAGTCATTTTTGCCTTTGCTTACTATGAAGTAAAAGCAAGCAAAAAGTATGCTGTACAGACTTAGTAGGAGTGCGGTGTTAGCTCTTTCTAGTTGAAAAGCAAAGAGATAGTAGGTTACTAAGGAAACAATCGCTAGTGCAATAGGAGTTTTTTGATATTTCCAAAGACGTTCTATCACGCTTTACTCGTAAGAGATTTAAAAAATACAAATCCAAATCCCATGAACAACATTAGGTGAAAAGGGAATAGCCCAAAGTCACCACCTTGATCTCCTACAACCGAGGCGTAGTACATCCCAAAACCAAAGTATAACATCAAAAGGCCTTCAAAAATTACATTGATTGATATGTTCTTTTTGAGGTATTTATTGCCTTTCCAAGAGTCTTTGAGTTCGCTTATGTTAAACTTAGGTGTGCGTATAAAATCACTTCGTTTACCTAGGTGGCCTTCTATTACTGCAATAGAGTTGTGAAGTGAGAATCCCATAGCAATACTAAAGAATACAAAGAACATCCCTGTGTATTTAAAGAACTGCTTGAAACCTCCGCCATAAATGCTTTTAAACATAAACCAATAGCAAATAAAGAAAATTACACTGCTTATCACAAAGAAGGACATCACATAAAAGTATGGCTTTAAATGTGCGTATTCGTTCTTGATGTGTAACATAGGTATGCTCAATATTGCTACAATAAGAACATTTAAAAACATGGTACTATTTAAAAGGTGTAGTAAGCCATGCATTTTTGTTTTTGGAGAAATGGTTTTGCTCGTCAAAACCTTTCTAGACATTTTCTGGAAATTCTCTGCTCCACCCTTATTCCATCTAAATTGTTGAGAGCGTGCAGCACTTATTACTACTGGCAGCTCTGCAGGAGTTTCTACATCCTCTAGGTATTTGAATTTCCAGTTTTTGAGTTGGGCACGGTAGCTTAGGTCAAGATCTTCTGTAAGGGTATCACCTTCCCAGTTTCCGGCATCTTCTATGCACTGCTTGCGCCACAATCCAGCAGTTCCGTTAAAGTTTATAAAATGTCCTTTACTATTTCTGCCTACTTGTTCTAGTGTAAAATGTGCGTCAAGAGCAAAAGCCTGCACTTTTGTGAGTAAAGAATAATCTCTGTTTATGTGTCCCCAGCGTGTTTGTACGACGCCTATATTGCGATCCTTAAAGTAAGGGACAGTGCGTTGTAACCAGTTAGGTTCTGGAAGAAAATCTGCATCAAAGATGGCGATAAATTCGCCCTTTGCAACCTTAAGCCCTTCTTTTAAAGCTCCTGCTTTAAATCCCGAACGGTCTGTACGAGTAACGTGTTTTATGTCTAGCCCTTTATCGCTAAGGCGTTTTATGTGATTTCTTGTGGTTTCAAAAGACTCATCTGTACTATCATCTAGCACTTGGATTTCTAGCTTATCTGCAGGGTAGTCTAAGAGGGCAATATTATCTAGTAAACGCTCCATTACATACAGTTCATTATATACTGGAAGCTGTATCGTTACAAACGGAATCTGTGCAGGATCTTTAAAATTAAATAAGACAGCGTCGTCTTTCTTGCGTTGTGCTCGCAAGTAATTAAAAAGTAAGTTGAGCTGGGATAAGCTATACGCAAATATGATAATAAGCGAAATCGTGTAAATAACAATAATTACGGTTTCTAATATCATTTCTTAAAACTGTATTTAAAAATCCATCCTAGTATTTTAATTCCTGCCATTACCGCACCTTTTACGGTGCCAGAGACTTTAGAAACACCTATGCGATTGCGATAAGTTACCGGGACTTCTATATAATTCATCTTTTTCTTTAAAACCTTGAGTTGCATTTCTACCGTCCACCCATAGGTTTTGTCTTCCATCTGTAAAGCTAGTAAGCTATCGTATTTCATAGCCCTAAAAGGGCCCAGATCTGTAAAATTTGCCCCAAAGAATAGCGTCATTAAGGTAGTAGCAAGCCAGTTTCCAAAAATTTGAGGAGTGGTCATTGATCCGCTTTCGCGAAAGCGTTTGTCTCTAGCACCTATAACCATGTCGTAATCTCCATTGATAATAGGGGCAACTATCTTAGTAAGCTCTTCTGGATAATCACTATAATCACCATCCAGAAAGACAACGATATCTGGGCGTTGTGCAACATCATCTATACTTAAGGTTGCAATATATTCCATACCCTTGAGGCAGGCATATCCGTAACCTTTGCGTTCTTCTCTTAATACAGTAGCGCCATTTTCTCTAGCGACTTGTTCTGTATTATCTGTAGAGGCATTACTCACTACAATAACTTCACTCACAGTAGTAGGAATGTCGCGTAGCACATGACCAATGGAGTCTTGCTCGTTGTAAGCTGGTATTATTACTTTAATAAGGGGAGTCATAACGCTAGTAGAGTGATACATCAGGATTATCGCGGCGGAAATCACGTATGCTTGTCCACGCGCCTTTTAATTGATTCTTCTCGTATTTTTCTACCTTAAAAAGTTTTTTGTTTTTATATACGAGACAGAAACCATGTAAATGATTGTCAACGTACTGGCTTTTTCTTGTTTCTTGGCGCGCAAGGTCGTAAAAAATCCACCAATTTTGGGCAATTCCGTCTTCATAATGCCCTTCTTTGGTTAGTTTTCCTTGATTATTATAATAATGCCAGTATTTTGATTTCTTATTAGTTTGATAATGTCCCTCGGCGGCAATGGTGCCATTCTCGTGATAAAATTTCCAGTATTCTACCTTTTGCTTTCCCATTATCCATCCTTCTGCTTTAATGGTGCCATCATCATGATATTGCTTGCTATACATTCTCGGCTCTGGGAGTGAAAATGCTATAAAAGCTAGTAAGATCGTAGTAATTGCCTGCGCTGTCATACGAGTGTTAGACGAGAGAAATTTGAGGCACTAACACAGAACACGTATTTTTAATAAAAAATATCTAATGAATTTAAGTTTCTGGGAGCGAGAATCGTGGTTTAATAATGTTGATTACACCATTGTAGGCAGCGGTATTGTGGGTTTAATGTGTGCAATACGCTTGCGCGAAAAAGATGCCAACTCAAAAATAGTGGTCTTAGAAAAAGGATTACTTCCTAATGGGGCAAGTACAAAAAATGCTGGTTTTGGATGCTTTGGGAGTATTTCAGAATTATTAGAAGATCTCAAAACACACACAGAAGAAGAGGTCGTGTCGCTAGTAAAGCAACGTGTGGAAGGTTTACAGCTTTTGAGAAGTATGTTGGGAGATGAGAAAATAGACTACCAAGAACATGGAGGCTATGAGCTATTTACCTCAAATGATAACGTGCTGTATGAGGAATGTGTGAATAATCTAACTCGTATAAACAAGTTGCTATTTTCCATCTTTAATAAGGATTTGTACACGCTCGAGGATAATGCATTTGGTTTTCATGGTGTAGAAGAAAAGGTGATTTTCAATAATGGAGAAGGTCAGATTGATACTGGAAGGATGATGAGTGCACTTCTCAAACTTGCACAGTCTAAAGGAATATTCATACTAAATGGTATGACCGTAAACTCTTATAAAGAAGGAGCCGAAGGTGTCGCAGTTGTAACAGCGCAGAATACATTCTTTACAAAAAAGCTTTTCATTGCTACAAATGGTTTTGCAAGCACGCTAGGCCTTAGCGAAGTGAAACCAGCGAGAGCACAGGTGTTAATCACACATCCTATTCCAGAACTCAAAGTGAAAGGCACTTTTCATCTCGATAAAGGGTACTATTATTTTAGAAATATAAATAACAGAATTCTTCTAGGTGGAGGGAGAAATCTGGATATACAAGGAGAGGAAACGATGGTGATGTCTCAAACAGCACTTATTCAAAATGAGTTAGAACGACTGCTTGCTGAGGTGATTCTACCTCATACGCCTTATACTATTGATCATAGATGGAGTGGTATCATGGGTGTGGGTATTCAAAAAAAGCCCATTGTTAAGAAAATATCTAAGCATACTTATTGCGGAGTACGACTAGGAGGAATGGGAGTTGCCATAGGAAGTACTATAGGTAAGAATCTCGCAGATTTAATTTAGAATTTTATAGCTAGCAATTGTAACCTTTTATGTGTTTACACGTATAATATGTTTATTGTCACATTATCATTGGGAAGTAATTTATGAATCATCAAGAAATAAAATTAGAACTCTTTACAAACTGCAAGCAGTGGATTGCAAACCGTCGCAATAAGGTAGAAACTGTGATTGCAGATATTATGGAATCTCTAGAAGACGAGACTAAGAGCTCGGCGGGAGATAAGCATGAGACTGGGAGAGCAATGCTGCAGATAGATCGTGAGCAAGCTGGTGAGCAATTGAAAGAAATAGGAAAGATAGAAGATGCCTTATCTAAAATTGATTTAAAGATAAAGAGTCAATACGTGCGTTTAGGTAGTGTAGTGCATACCTCTACAAATCGTTTCTTTATCTCTGTTTCTGCAGGAGAAATTAAGATAGAAGGAAGGCCTTATTATGCGATAGCCCTAGCGTCACCTATGGGCCAGTTATTATTAAGTAAGAAAAAAGGTGATGTAGTACGCTTTCGCGAAAGCGATATTACCATTACTTCGGTGTACTAATTTTCAAGCCTAGTGCGACATTAGTATACTTAGCATACGGGTCTGATGCGTTAAAAAGAACTGTTGTGTCTCCTACTAGAGCGGTTACCAAATAGTCCGAACCCATGAAATAGCAATCTGTAACGATTGCTATTTTTCCATCTGGTACTGTAGTAATCTCATGAGGATGTAATAATAAAGTGTTATCACCTTTGTAATTTTTAAAAAACCAAGTTTTAGGCAGTTCATTAATATCTCCGAAAAGCGAACCCACATAATAGTTGGGCGGGTTTTTATATAGTTTTAATGTTTCCTCATGGGCGATTACTTTGCCACCTTTCATCACTACCGTTTTATCCATAAATGCTAGCACATCTGTACTATCATGAGTGGCAACAAGGCAGGTGATTTGTTGTTTTTTTAGGTAGCTAAATAACCTACGGCGTAATTTATTTTTTCTAAAGTTGTCTATATGTGAGAATGGCTCGTCTAGGAGGAGTAATTCTGGTTCCTTTGCTAGGGTTTGTGCAAGTGCAACTCGTTGCTTTTGTCCGCCAGAGAGTGTTTTTACGTGTGCATTTGCATACGCCGTCATTTCTACCACTTCCATGAGCTCATCTGTGCGTGCTTTACTCGCTTCTGGCTCTAGTCGGCTTAAATATTTATTAATATTTTCTGCTACCGAGGTGAACGGCATGAGGTCAAAATCTTGAGAAAGATATTTTATAAAGGGCATTCCTGGTATCAGATGATCTTCTGGACCGGTGATTTTTTCTTCATTCCATGTGATAGACCCTTCATCTAGGTCATAAAGCCCGTAAACCATTTTGAGTAAAGTGGTCTTGCCACAACCACTTTCTCCTATGAGTGCGATATGCTCACCCTGATTGATAGACAGGTTGATAGCCCCTATTGTAAAGCGGTTAGAAATATGAAATAGTACATCTGTTAATTTAAGCATAGCAATTACAAAAATACAGATAGCGAATCAAGAAATAGAAGTGATAGAAAAAATTAAGGTAAGCTGTATATTTGCGACCTACTTAGACTATGAAATTATATCCCCTTTTTTTTACTCCACACTTTAAATACCGCCTTTGGGGTGGTGATAAATTGCGCACAGAGCTCAATAAAGAATTTGATGGGGATCAGATAGGTGAATCTTGGGAGGTTTCTGATGTAGAAGGAAGCGAGACCCAAGTTTTTAATGGACCTCTTGCAGGTAGTACCTTGCATGAGCTTATTACCAGCTTTGGAGAGCAATTTTTAGGAGCATCGGTACTTGAGAGATTTGGTACAAATTTTCCTTTGCTTATTAAGTTTCTAGATGCAAAAACCCCGCTTTCTGTACAAGTTTACCCTGATGATAAAGTAGCAAAGGAGCGCCATAATTCATTAGGTAAAAACGAGATGTGGTACATCATGCAAGCAGATCATGATGCTAGTATTATTGTTGGTTTTGAAGAGGACACCTCAAAAGAACAATATGAAGAGGCTGTAAAAAGCGGAGATATAGTCAACCTATTGCATACAGAATATATAAAAGAGGGTGATATCTTCCACATACCCACAGGTAGAGTACATGCTATAGGTGCAGGAGTTTTACTGGCTGAGATACAGCAAACCTCAGATGTTACTTATCGCATTTATGATTATAATAGAATAGATGCAAAAACCGGTGCTTTACGAGATTTGCATAGTGAAGAGGCTATAGATGTGGTAGATTTAAAGGGATATGACACTTATAATACTCCTTACAAAACCCAAATTAACAATGCGGTGCCTATTATGGATACACCGTATTTTCAAACAACATTATTAGCGGTAGAAGGTGAAACAGACAGGGATTATAGTGACAAAGATTCTTTTACAATTCTTATTTGTGTAGATGGTAACACAACATTCTCATGTGATGATAAGGAGTATGCTTTACAAAAGGGGCAGACTGTTGTATTACCTGCGGTAGTAAATAAACTTTCATTTACTAGTAGTCATGCAAAAATTCTAGAAGTTACTGTTTAATAAGTTCGCTTTCGCGAAAGCGTAGGTAAATAGTGTCTATATAGTTAAAGAAACGTGAAACGGAACGCAACTTATAGTACACCCTCTATTTTTGTTTAAATTCATTATACTGTGCTCAGATTTATTTTTATTATCCTTTTTGTGATTGCCTTAGATATATATGCTTATCAAGCATTTAGATTTCTCGTAAAAGGCCGCTGGGGAACCATTTTATATTTCTTGATTACCGTTTTTGTAATAGGAGGGATGATTTATCAATTCTCTACTGGAGGGCGCCGTAATATGAGTATGTTAACACAATTCTTTGTGGTTTCATTTATCATTTTAATGGTTTGTAAGTTAGTAATTATTGCAACCATGTTTGGTGAAGATATCTTTAGACTTATAAGAGGGGGAGTACATAAAATCTCCTCAAGCTCAGAAGGTAAAGCAATACCTTCACGCCGTAAATTTGTAAGCCAGATTGCACTAGGACTAGCAGCAATACCATTTGCTTCTATTTTATACGGCGTTATAAAAGGGCGTTATAATTTTAAAGTCCTCAAGTATACGCTCACCTTTGATGATCTTCCAGCTGCTTTTGATGGGTATAAGATTACTCAGATAAGTGACATACATAGCGGCAGCTTTGATAACAAGGAGAAGGTGAATTATGCTATAGATCTTATCAATGAGCAGGCTAGTGATGCTATCTTATTTACTGGTGATATGGTGAATAATGAGGCAAGTGAAATGGATCAATGGCAAGACTCTTTTGCACGTTTACAAGCAAAGGATGGTAAATTCTCTGTATTAGGTAATCATGATTATGGTGATTATGTGCAGTGGCCTACGCCTCAAGCAAAGATCGATAACCTCAATAGACTCAAGGAGATCCAAAAAGAAATGGATTTTAAGCTATTACTTAATGAACATCACTTTATTAAAAGAGATGGAGAGCGCCTTGCAATTGTAGGGGTAGAAAACTGGGGTGAAGGCGGATTCAAAAAAGCAGGAGATCTCAATAAAGCAATAAGCGGGTTAGATAAAAAAGACTTCAAGATATTAATGAGTCATGACCCCTCACACTGGGAGTTTGAGGTAAAAGATCATCCAGACCATTTTCACTTAACGCTTAGTGGTCACACCCATGGCATGCAATTTGGTATTGAGATACCAGGTTGGTTTAAATGGAGCCCTGTAAAGTGGCGTTATAAATACTGGGCAGGTATCTATGAAGATGCAAAGCAGTATATAAATGTAAACCGCGGTTTTGGGTATCTTGCTTTTCCAGGAAGGGTAGGAATATGGCCTGAGATAACTGTTATAGAGCTGAAAAAAGGGAGTGCAAACGCATAATACCAAGAAAGTGCTATCTTTACTAAGCACGCAATCCCTAATTGATTAATAAAATCCATAGGTATGTCAAAATTTGGAGAACTTATAGACTTAAATATTCCGGTACTGCTAGACTTTTATACAGACTGGAACGAAAACTCAATGGCAATGCACCCAGTACTTAGAGAAGTAGCAGCTGCTATAGGAGATAAGGGTAAGGTAATTAAGATAGATGTAGATAAAAATAACAAGCTAGCAGAGGCACTGCGCATTAAAGCTTTACCTACACTTATTATTTATAAAAACGGGGAGATGATATGGCGTCAAAGCGGGGAGCTAGATGCAAATACCATTATTGGTATTATGGAAGAGTATTCTTACTAACATCATCATAATTTTCCAAAGCCAAAACCAGCATTTTCAAAATACTCAATAGCCTTAGGAAGTGCATACTGCAAGTTCTTATATGCTTTTACACTGTCGTGAAAAACGATAATATCTCCATCCTTTGCAGTATCAATTACATTATGTAAACATGCTTCTGGAGTAAGGCTTGATTCCCAGTCATAAGCAACTACGCGATACATTACGATTTTATATCCCATCTTGCGCAATGCAGATGCTTGAGTGCGCTTTATTTTTCCATATGGTGGTCTAAATAGCGTACTTGATAATGTATCAGGATTACGTTCTATATGCTTACTCATCTCAAGTTCGGCGAGATGTGTGTTTTTTAAATACGTATCGTTATCCGTTTTCCATCCCTGTAAGTGATTGTAGGTGTGATTTCCTATGGCGTGACCTTCAGCAAGGATTCTTTTAAACACCTCTGGATGCTTGCGCACATTATCACCTATGCAAAAAAAAGTAGCAGGAATGGGGTTGTCACGCTTTCGCGAAAGCGTATCTAAAACAAAATCGGTTACCTCAGGAATAGGTCCGTCATCAAAGGTGAGGTAGATGGTTTTCTTGCCTTTTGGTCTGCTCCATAAATACCAACTTGGATACAACCAGGTAAATATGGAAGGTACTCGCGAAGGTTTTAAAAAGCTCATCTATAGTCGTGTCTGATCTTTGCTAAGAGAGTACATAACTCCTGCACCTAGACATACAAAAATGACAACGAGTGATAACCATTCTGGGAAGGGATAGTAATGACCTACAATAAGTTTTGCAGCGACAAATAGCAGTATTACAAAAACACTATACTTAAGATACTTAAATCGCTCTAGCATATTAGCTAGGAAGAAATAGAGTGATCTTAAGCCCATAATGGCAAATATATTTGAACTGTATACTATAAATGGGTCTTTTGTGATAGCTAGTATCGCTGGTATGCTGTCTAAGGCAAATAATAAGTCTGTGAGTTCTATAGTAACCAGTGCGCCAAATAAGGCTGTAAAAACGCGCTTTCCATCTACTGTAGTGACCCAATTATCTCCGTCTATTATTTTTGAAAATTTAAACCATTTTGCAAGCCCTTTTGGCTCCTCATTCTCTACAGGCTCTTGGTCATCTTTGAGCATCTTAAACGCTGTAAAGAGTAGGATGCCTCCAAAAATGAAGTGCATTCCAGGTATTTTATTAATAAGCGTAATGCCTACCCCTATAAGTAGTGCTCTAAATATGATGGCACCTAAAATCCCTAAAAACAATAGCCTATGTTGGAACTGGCTTGGAATCTTAAAAGAGGTGAAGATTACTGCAATCACAAATAGATTATCTACGCTAAGCGATAGCTCAACAAGATAGCCTGTTAAGTAGGTGACTACTGCTTTTGTGCCAGAATAATCATAAGGATTTGCTACTAGTCCTGAGCTATAAAACCAATAAATAAGCCCTCCAAAGAGAAGGGCATTGGTGATAAAAAAGATAGTCTCGTACGATGCTTTTTTAACGCTTATGGTTGTCCCTTTTTTATGAAGTACAAAAAAGTCTATAAGCAGTAGGATAATTATATAGCCTATTAATAAAGCCCATGGTAAAATACGCTCCTGCATCGTTGAGGTTAGTTTAAGTCTGTTAGTACTTCATCTTTTACACTGTCTTGCGCTGGGATCTCAATGGACGGTTCAGGTAGTGTTTCAAGTAATTCTTGAGGAACTTCTTCTCCTTCATCATCATCGCCCATTAAATATGGGAACGTGCGCATGTAGTTATCAAAGACTTTTGCTTCTTTTTCAAACAGTTCTCTATCATCATTTATAATAAGAAGGTCTACAAGACTTCTGTACTTTTCAATATTAGTCAAGATCTCTTCATAATATTTGTATTGAAGCTCTTCATCTACATTGCTAAAGTAGGTGAGTTGCTCTTGATACTTAGCAGCAACTTCTTTCCATATGTCTCTAGCGCGTTGTGTTTCTCCTATTTCATAATATCCAGTGATATATGGTTCTACAAGGGTGTAAAACTCAAAGATATCCACCGGCATTTTTTCCATCGCGAGGTCCATGATTTCCTTTGCTTTTTCTGGCTTGTTTTCTGCGAGAAGTTGCTCTACTAGACGTGCCATGTTCCCTCTATAGGTTATAGCATTAGTGCGCGTCTCACGATCGTGATAGATGTCTGGGCTTCCGCTGTTACCCCAGTACCATTTCTTTACAATGTCATACATCTTATCTGCATCTACGCGTCCCATATCATAAGGATTACGAGGATCGATAGGAGTCCTTATAGGAATGAGTTTATAAGCTACACCATCCAATTGTAGATAGTCCTTCATCCATAAGTAGTCATCATCACCAAAGCTTCCTCCAGTAAAATAAATAGGTCGCTCCCAGTTGTTGCTAGCAATGATGTCTAGCATAAGTAGTCTATTCTTGTAAAGAACATTTCCTTTAAGTTCAATGTCTATGTATGGTACAATTTGATCTGCATCATCCATAGGTACAATCTTGTTCTTGAGTACAGTTTCTTTATTTACAGGAATACGTATCTTTTTACTAGGGAAGGTGTTAAAAAACTGGCCTTTTGCGTACTCTACCTTTGTTCTAGGATCATCACTAGCAACAAAACCCATCCATTGCGAGATAGGAATAATAGAGTCCTTGGTTTCTTGATAAAACAGGGCTTCTCTATTGTCTGCCGCATACTTGTCATGTGTAAGCGAACTAGGCACCGGCGGACTTTTATATGCCGCTCTCTTCATCTGGTCGTAGTACCAGTCTGTATTAATCAAACTTGTATTCACAATACGTACGTCGGTACGATATCCTTCAATTTCTTGAGCATACCAGAGTGCAAATGTATCATTATCACCTATCGTAAATATTATGGCATTCTCATCTACAGAATCTAGATATTTCTTTGCCATGGCTAGTGCCGTTTTCCTTCCTGAGCGATCATGGTCGTCCCAGTTTTGAGAGGCTAGCAATACAGGAGCAGCAAGCAAACATATGGTAGCCACGATAGGCATTGCTATTTTAGGTTTTATAAAATCTTTTACAATGTCAAATAGCGCATACACCCCAAAGCCTATCCACATCGCAAAGACGTAAAAGGATCCCACTAGAGCATAATCACGCTCACGGGGTTCAAAGGCACGTTCATTTAAGTACACTTTTAATGCAAGACCTGTGAATAAGAAGAAGACTAGTAATACTGCAAAGCGTTTCCAGTCTTTACTTGCGTGAAAGAGTAGGCCTAATAATCCAAGTAATAATGGTAGGAAGTAATAGGTGTTACGGGCTTTATTATCGGCAACGTCAGACGGTAGGTTGTCTTGTGGCCCTAGGAACATACTGTCTATAAAGTCTATTCCAGAAATCCAGTTTCCGTTGAAGTCATCGCCCTTACCTTGTATATCATTCTGTCTTCCTACAAAGTTCCACATGAAGTATCGCCAGTACATATACCCAAACTGGAAACTAAACATATAATTCATGTTTGCTGCAAAAGATGGTTTTTCAACATCGAGATATTGACCTATCTGGCTTTTTAAAAAGGCATCATAACCTTCATAATTTACTTTTCCTTCTCTATAGTCTATCTTAAATTGCGTTACAACATCTTGAAGATACTGGCGGTCTTCCTCTGGCATCTCAGGATCATACTTGATACTAAACTTTAAAGGACCCGTATACTGCATGTAATTTGCATTGTTTTCCGGACTCCACATTCTTGGTAAGATGGCATTATGGGCATCATCAAGATTTTGCTTTGCATTACGCCATTCATTTACCACTACATATTTTCCAAGAGCTTCGTCTTTCTCGTACAACTTTGGTTTGTCAAGGTATGGCGTGTCTGGATCTAGCCCAGAATAATCTGAGGTAAATTGTGGTCCATAAAAGAGTTTTGTTTCGGCATATTGCTCACGGTTATAATATGCAAGTAATGATCGAGCATTTGACGGGTTGTTCTCATTAATGGTAGTACCTGCATTTGCACGTATAGGAAGCATCATCCAACTAGAAAACCCTATAAAGATGTAAAGCATGCAAAGTAGCATGGTGTTAAGGAGTGGTTTGTTAAGTTTTCGCGAAAGCTTAAACCCATACACAAATAACCCTACAAGAAGTAAACCTGCTATAATGGTACCGCTGTTAAAAGGTAGTCCCATAGAGTTTACAAAAAAAACTTCTAGGTAACCAAACAATGATAACGTATATGGTAATAGTAATTTGAAAATGAACATCAAGATGGCAACCACAATAACCAGTGCTATGATAAGATTTTTAGGAGTTACTTTTTCTGTATTCTTGAAGAAATAGAGTAAGCCAATTGCTGGGATGGTAAGTAGTCCCATGAAGTGAATACCAAATGAAAGTCCTACAATAAAGGATATCAATATAAGCCAGCGATTACCTCTAGGTTCGTGCATATCACGCTCCCACAACAACCCTAAGTAAAATAAAAGAGAGAGTACCACAGCTGCTGGAGCATATACCTCTGCCTCTACGGCGTTAAACCAAAAACTATCTGTAAACGCAAATGCAAGCGCACCTATAGCAGCACTAGCAAGTATTGCCTGTTGCTTTGTTTTTGTAATGAGTTCCTTATTGATGGTAAGCGCTCTCGTAATTAATAAGGTGAGCGACCAAAACATAAAAAGTATAGTAAATGCACTTGTAAGACACGATAGATAATTTACTGCAAGTGCTATGTAGGTAGCATCTGGTGCAAAAATAGAAACAAAGGCTCCTAGTATTTGGTAAAGTGGTGCTCCAGGTGGGTGGCCTATTTCAAGTTTTGAGGAGGTAGAGATGTACTCTCCGGCATCCCAGAAACTCGCTGTGGGCTCTACGGTAAGAGAGTAAACAATAAGGGCAATGGCAAATACTGTCCAGCCTAATATCTTATTATACTTCGCAAAATTGAAGTCGGTCATATTGTATGTTTTGTAAAAGGACGAAGTTAAGCAATACGTGTGATTTGTGGTAACGTCATAGAATCATTAATTATTGAGTTTGAAAAAAGTTTTTTTAACCTAGAATGCCATATTTAATTCAAATTCAAATGCTTGTGTGTGCTCATGTGATTTTGGGGTAATTTTTATTTTAAAAAAATGAGATTTTTTTAAAATAATGTTTGGATTATTAAAACTTTGGTTTAAATTTGCACTCGCTATCACAAAATAGTGGCCTATGGTGTAACTGGCAACACGTCTGTTTTTGGTGCAGAAGAGTCTAGGTTCGAAACCTAGTGGGCCAACAAGAAACCCGACCTTTTATTAGGTCGGGTTTTTTTATGCGCTCAAGTTTTGATAATATTCTTCCATCTAATTATACGGGCTCAATGCTATCTGCGTATTACTATTTTACGCTATTGCGTGTCCTAATTAATCTATTTCATCTTTTGACTCATAAAGTCTCTTAAAAAAGTTATACTATTCTAAAAACCAATTGTTCTAGTGAACCAAAAGAGTAGTTTTAAGTGTAAAAAGAAATAATTATGGATAAAGATAGTAGGTCATCGATTATGAATGAGGAGCAATACGAGGCATTAAGGGGTGAGGGTATGAGTAAAGAGAAGGCTGCGCGTATTGCAAATACACCAGATGCTAGTAAAAAAGGAGGTGCCTCAAAGCCTTATGAAGAGCGCTCTAAGGAGGAGTTATACGATCAAGCTAAGGATTTGGAGATAGATGGTCGTAGCACAATGGATAAGGAAGAGTTGATAAAAGCTTTGAGAGAGGATCGTTAATTTATTCTAGGCTTTCGCGAAAGCGTAAAAAATCTAGAGCACATCAAGCGTGAATATTCCCTCAAATAGTCAGTAATGAATTGTGCTCTAAACTATATTTTAAATTCTGAAAGTAATTACGGGTCGTTTTGCGTGATTTACGAGTCCTTCACTTAATGAGCCGTTTAAGAAGTGGGCGAGCCCTTTGCGCCCGTGGGTGGCGATACCTACAAGACCAGAGTCAATCATCTCTGCAAAATGGAGAATCCCACTTTCTATGGTATTGTCATTATAGATGTTTAAGGTGCAGTTTTCTACATGTCCTTCTATATCCATGAATTTTTTCATTTGTTCTTCCACCTCGTGGGTTGATCTAAAATCTCCAGGTGTGTTAACATAAAGGGAGTGTAGTTGTGCATTGTTGGCTTTGGCAAATGCTATAGCTTGTTTAAAGGCATTGTGGCTATCTGCTTGAAAATCAAGTGCATAAATAAAATTTTTAATTTCAAACTGCTCATGTCTATTTTTAATAATGAGTACTGGGATTTTAGAATTACGCACTACTTTTTCTGCATTTGAACCAACGAAAAACTCGTGCAAACCGCTATCTCCGTGGGAGCCCATGACAATGAGATCTGAGTTGTATTTGTTTACATAATCCATGATTCCTTCAAACGCACCATCAAACTCTGCGCTTTCTTCAACAACTACTCCATCTAGAAAAGGGGCGCTCATCATAGATTCAAATCTTTGATGGGCTAGTTTCATGAAAAAAATGGCTTCTGGAAGTTCGCTTTGGTTTCCTGTGACGGCGTCTACTAATGTCATGGGTAGATCTACCATGTGAAGTAAATTAATAGATGCATTGTGTTTTTTAGCAAGGTCTGCGGCAACTCTTAATGCGTTTTCAGCCTGTTCAGAAAAATCGGTAGGTACAAGTATCTTTTTTATCATGCTAATAATTATTTAGTGAATCTGGCTTTCAAGATAGACGCTTTGTCGTCTTGTAGGGCAGATGTAAATACTCATTAAGAAAGGCATCTTAAATTTACAAAATAATACGCAGGGTTTTAGGCTTTTAAAAACGGATAATTTGTAGTATATTTGCACCGTTGAAAGACGAAGTGAATACAGAGGGGACAGCGGTCCCCTCTTTTTATAGGCTTATATGTTGAAGGAAAAAGTAACCAATTTACTACAGGAAGCGCTGGATGAAAATCCAAGTTTATTTTTGATTAGTCTTGATATTCAAGGGAATAACGAGGTTAAAATTATTATAGACGGTGATAGCGGTGTGACAGTTGAGGATTGCATGGCGGTGAGTCGTAAGGTGGAGCATAACTTAGATCGTGAGGAAGAAGATTTCTCGCTAGAAGTGATGTCTGCTGGAGCTACGAGCCCATTGGAAATACCAAGACAGTACAAAAAGAATGTAGGAAGACACCTAGAAATGAAGACGCAGGAAGGTTTGAAAATTGAAGGATTGATGACCGAGGCGACAGATGAAGGTGTTACCCTTACTTGGAAAACAAGAGAGCCTAAGCCTGTAGGTAAAGGAAAAGTAACTGTCGAAAAGATAGAGACAATACCTTACAGTGAGATAGTTCAAGCAAAAGTGATGATTAAATTTTAACAAATGTTGATATGGAGAATTTAGCGTTAATCGATTCTTTTTCAGAATTTAAGGACGATAAATTAATAGATCGTGTAACCTTAATGGCCATCTTAGAAGAGGTGTTCAGAAGTACGTTAAAGCGACGTTTTGGAAGTGATGATAACTTTGATATTATTATAAACCCTGATAAAGGAGATCTTGAAATCTGGCGTAACCGTGTGGTTGTTGCAGATGGTGAGGTAGAAGATGATAATGAAGAGATTTCATTAACTGATGCTCGTAAGATTGAGGAGGATTTTGAAGTAGGAGAGGATGTGTCTGAAGAGGTAAAGCTTTTTGACTTGGGTAGACGTTCTATCTTGGCATTACGTCAAAATTTAATTAGTAAGATTCATGAGCATGATAATACTAACATATACAAGCAGTTTAAAGAGCTTGAAGGTGATTTGTATACTGCAGAAGTGCATCACATTAGACACAGAGCAATAATTTTACTTGATGATGACGGTAATGAAATTATCTTACCAAAAGATCGTCAGATTCCTTCAGATTTTTTCCGCAAAGGAGAAAATGTTCGTGGAGTAATTGAAAGCGTTGAGTTAAAAGGTAACAAGCCTTCTATTGTAATGTCTCGTACATCTCCATTGTTTTTGGAGAAATTGTTCGAGTCGGAGATACCTGAGGTTTTTGACGGTTTGATCACGGTGAAAAAGGTTGTGCGTATCCCAGGTGAAAAAGCTAAGGTAGCGGTAGATTCTTATGATGATCGTATCGATCCAGTAGGAGCTTGTGTAGGTATGAAAGGTTCTCGTATTCACGGTATTGTGCGTGAGTTAGGAAATGAGAATATTGATGTGATAAATTACACAACAAACCTTAACTTGTACATAACTAGAGCTTTGAGCCCTGCCCGTATTACAAGTATTAAGATTAATGAGGAAAATAAAACCGCACAAGCAGTGCTTAAGCCTGAAGAGGTGAGTAAAGCTATAGGTCGCGGTGGTCATAACATTCGTTTGGCTGGACAGCTTACTGGATATGAGATTGACGTTTACAGAGAGGGAGTTGAAGAAGACGTTGAGCTTACAGAATTTTCAGATGAGATAGAAGCGTGGGTTATTGAAGCTTTCGCGAAAATTGGTCTTGATACAGCAAGAAGCGTATTAGAGCAAGATGCAGAAGATCTTGTACGTCGTACAGATTTAGAAGAAGAAACAGTTCTTGATGTGATGAGAATCCTCAAGGCAGAATTTGAAGAATAGAGTACCCTGCATACGGAAGTAAGTAGGTTAAGAATAAAATTTAGAGCAGTTTATGGCAGCAGCAACAATGCGATTAAACAAGGTATTACGAGAAATGAACATTTCTCTAGATCGTGCCGTTGAGTTCTTAGGAACTAAAGGTATCGAGATAGAGGCGCGTCCGACTACGAAAATCACTACGGAGGTTTACGAGGTGCTTTCGGGGGAATTTCAAACGGATGCCAATAAGAAAGTAGCTTCTAAGGAAGTTGCCGAAGCAAAAGAGAAAGAGAAGGAGGCACTGCGCGCCGCTCGAGAAGTTGAGATCGAAGCAAAAGCTGAGGCAAAAGCCGAAGCGCCTAAAAAACAAGAGGTAGTTAAAGCTAAAGCACAGCTTAACGGACCTAAGCAAGTAGGTAAAATTGATCTTAGTAAACCAGCAGGAAATTTAGCAGATCGTAAGGAGGCTAAAAAAGAAGCTAAGAAAGAGGTGAAGCCAGCAGAAGAAGTTAAACCTGTAGAAGAGGTGAAGGCTAAAGAAGCGGCAACTCCTAAGAAAAAGGAAGCTCCTAGTCCAGCAAGTGAAGCTAAGAAAGAGGGTGGTAAACCTGAAGTCAAAGCTAAAGCTCCTGAGAAAAAGGAAAATCCTGCGGTTAAAAAAGAAGATGCAAAAGCTGCAGATTCTAAAGCTAAGAAAGAAGAAAAGGAAGTGCGTCTAGGAGATGAAGTTCTTAAGACGGATTACAAAAAGCTTAACGGTCCTAACTTTACAGGGCAAAAGATTGATCTTTCTAAGTTTAAAAAACCTGAGAAAAAATCATCTTCTTCAGATGATAAGAAGAAACGTCGTCGTCGTATAACAAAACCAGGAAGTACTGGTGGTTCAAAGCCAGGAGGAAACAATTCTCGTGGTGGTAATAATTCACGAGGAGGTAATAACTCTGGAAAAGGTAGAGGACGTGTTGTTAAGGCTGAGCCTACTGAAGAAGAAGTACAAAAGCAAATACGTGAGACTCTTGAGAAACTTCAAGGAAAGTCGAGCAAAGGTAAAGGAGCAAAATATCGTCGTGATAAGCGTGATCAACACCGTCAGAAGACAGAGGATGATCAAGCACAGCAAGATATAGAAAGTAAAATCCTTAAAGTAACAGAGTTTGTTACTGTAAGTGAGGTTGCTACTATGATGGATGTGGGTGTAACGCAAATTATATCGGCATGTATGTCACTAGGAATGATGGTAACAATGAATCAGCGTTTAGATGCTGAGACGCTTACTATTGTTGCAGATGAATTTGGCTATACAGTTGAGTTTGTTACTGCAGATCTTGAAGACGCTATTGAGGATGTTGTGGATTTACCAGAAGATCTAAAAGAAAGAGCTCCTATTGTAACCGTAATGGGTCACGTAGATCACGGTAAGACATCTTTACTGGATTATATCCGTGAGGAAAATGTAATCGCAGGAGAGAGTGGTGGAATCACACAGCACATTGGTGCATATGGTGTTGAGCTTTCTAATGGTAAGAAAGTTGCTTTCTTGGATACTCCAGGTCACGAAGCTTTTACAGCCATGCGTGCACGTGGAGCCCAGGTAACAGATATTGCTGTTATTGTAGTGGCTGCAGATGATAGTATAATGCCGCAAACTAAAGAGGCTATCTCTCACGCACAAGCTGCTGGAGTGCCTATTGTTTTTGCAATAAATAAAATTGATCTTCCAGCTGCAAATCCTGAGAAGATTAAAGAGGGACTTGCTCAAATGAATCTTCTAGTAGAAGATTGGGGTGGAAAAATTCAATCACAAGAAATTTCTGCTAAGAAGGGAACGGGTGTAAAGGAACTGCTTGAAAAAGTATTACTTGAAGCCGAGCTTCTAGAGCTGAAAGCAAACCCTAACAGAAATGCAAATGGAACTGTCGTTGAGGCATTCTTAGATAAAGGGCGTGGATATGTATCTACTATCCTAGTGCAATCAGGAACACTTAAAGTGGGTGATTATGTTTTAGCTGGTACTACTTCAGGTAAAGTAAAAGCAATGCATGATGAGCGCGGTAAAAAGGTTAAAAAGGCAGGTCCTTCAACACCAGTATCTGTGCTAGGACTTGATGGAGCACCACAAGCAGGTGATAAGTTTGTTGTAATGTCAGATGAGCGTGAAGCAAAAGATATTGCTACTAAGCGTACTCAATTACAACGTGAGCAGAGTGTGCGTACACAGCGTCATATTACACTGGATGAAATAGGACGTCGTATTGCATTAGGAGACTTTAAAGAGCTTAATATTATCCTTAAAGGTGATGTTGATGGTTCTGTGGAAGCGCTTACAGATAGTTTCCAGAAGTTGTCTACAGAAGAAATCGCAGTAAACATTATACACAAAGGTGTTGGTGCGATTACAGAGAGTGATGTGCTCCTAGCTTCTGCATCAGACGCGATAATTATTGGGTTTAATGTTCGACCAGCTGGTAATGCGAGACAAGTAGCAGATAAAGAAGAAATCGATATCCGTACCTACTCAATTATCTATGATGCGATAAATGATCTTAAAGATGCAATGGAAGGTATGCTTTCTCCAGAGATGAGAGAAGAGATATCTGGTACTGCAGAAATACGTGAGACATTCAAGATATCTAAAGTCGGTACAATCGCAGGTTGTATGGTGATGAGCGGTAAGATCTTTAGAAATTCTAACATACGTCTTATTCGTGATAGTGTAGTGGTTTATACTGGTACTCTTGCGGCCTTAAAACGCTTTAAGGATGATGTTAAAGAAGTTGCAAAGGGTTATGACTGTGGTATGCAAATCAAGAATTACAATGACATCAAAATTGGTGATGTAATCGAGGCATTCCAAGAAGTAGCTGTTAAGAAGAAGCTTAAATAGTAGAACAACATATTGAGTTATATAAATCGCTTAGGAGTAATCTTAAGCGATTTTTTTATGCGCTTTCGCGAGAATGTGGCATACTAATTAGAATGTCGCTTATTTTATCCTAGTTATCTCAATTGAGTGTGGTTGTTTGATTACAGTAGTGGGTTCTAATATGCTTTAGGATGTATTGTTAGTGATGTGGTGGTGGATGTTCTTTTGGCTTTATGGGTGTCTTTTAATGTGCTTTATTGAAAAGAAGTAGTTTTCTGAATTAAGCATAAAAAAACCCTTAAAAACAGTTAAGTTGATAAGGGGTGTGATTGGTGTGGTGATTCTTTAGTCGCGGCTACCTGGTTTGACGGGGAAAGCGTTTGGAAAGTCTTTCTTGATTTCCATAAGAGCTCTGTCTGTCTCGCGTCTGTTTTTGAAACTGCCTATCCATACTTTATAATTAGGTGTTTCGTGTTTTATAGACGAAGACCATGTGCCTACACGATTTCTGTATTTTTTTAATGTTGAGCTTGCGGTATTTAAGCTTCCAGAATAGATTTGTATTTTGTATCTATCTGTTAACTTCCCTTCTCTTTCAAGGTTACTTTTCAAATCAAGAAGCTCAGTGATTCTTTCATCTTGATTTATAGTGGATTGGGCGGTTTGTGCTTTCGCGAAAGCGAAGGAAAACACAGTGGCGGCTAGTGCTAATTGTATGTTTTTAAACGTAATGCCGTTCATAGTTGTTTTATTTTTTGTAAAGGTAAAAGATTAAAACTTAAACAAATTAAAATTATTATTTAGAACTGTTATAAATTAATAAGAACCCTCTCAAGGTGTCTTTGAAAATGCAGTTTGTGTAGTATTTTTGCTAACCATTTTGCGTGCGAGATTAACAAGCTATTAACAATGCTATTTGTCTAAAATCGTGCCATCTTTTTGAAGCTAATTCAATATTAATATGATACAGGTTAAACGCCAAAATTCATTCTCAAGAGTCCTTGCCCTAGCCGTGGTGGTGATTCTTACACTTTCAAGTTCTCTTTTTGCGCAAGACGCGCCTGTTGCTGATGCTAAGGCTGGTGAAGCTTTATTTAAGGCAAATTGTGCTGCTTGTCATAAACTGTATAAGCCTATGACGGGGCCGTTACTTCATCAGGTTTCTGAGAAGTATGACCGTGAGTGGCTTTATAAGTGGATTAAAAATAGCCAAGGGCTTATTAAGTCTGGAGACCCTCTTGCTGTAAAAGTATATGAGGAGAATGGTAATAAGGTGATGAACTCTTTTCCTGCGTTATCAAATGCAGATATAGATAATATCCTTGCTTATACTGATACTCCAAAGCCAGAAGCTCCGGCTCCTACTACGGCTGTTGGTGGCGCAGACGGTAATCAAGGTGGTGGGGTTTCAAATAATCTTATCCTTGCAATTCTTGGGTTTGTGTTGTTGCTTCTTGTGGCTGTGTTGTTTCTGGTAAATAACACGCTAAATAAGTTTGCATCTGCTCAAGGGATTGAAATGCAGGTAGAGGAGAAGCGTAAACCTATATGGAAAGCATTTGTTGAAAATCAATTTTTGGTTTTAGTGTCAGTAATCTTCTTGTTGTTGGGTAGTGCTTACTTCGCTTACGGGTGGATGTCACAAGTAGGAGTTGATCAGGGTTATATGCCTGTGCAGCCAATACATTATTCACACAGAATTCACGCTGGTGAAAATGCTATTGAGTGTAAGTATTGTCACTCGTCTGCTAGAGTGTCTAAGCATTCTGGTATTCCTTCTCTTAATGTGTGTATGAACTGTCACAAGTCTATCGCAGAAGTTGCGGGTCCAGAGTCTGAGTTTACATCTGTTACTGAGGATTACTCAAAAGAATTTTATGATAAAGAAATTCAGAAGCTTTATAAAGCTGTAGGTTGGGATGAAGCAACACAATCGTATACTGGGGAAACTCAGGCGGTAGAGTGGGTGCGCATTCATAACCTTCCTGATTTTGCTTATTTTAACCACTCTCAGCACGTGAGTGTTGCAGGTATCGAGTGTCAAAAATGTCACGGTCCTGTAGAGGAGATGGAGGTTATGTATCAACATGCTCCTCTTACAATGGGATGGTGTATTAACTGTCACCGTGAGACTAACGTGAAAATCGAGGGTAATGAGTATTACACGGAGATTCATGAGCAACTTGCTAAGAAGTACGGTGTTGAGAAGGTAACAGCTGCTCAAATGGGTGGTCTGGAATGTGGTAAGTGTCACTACTAAGAAGTGTGGATCATATCCTTAAGGGTGTGTGTTAATCAAAACGAATTATCGATCTAAAGAGGATCACAATTAATAAATTAAGTATATGTCATCAAACAAGAAATACTGGAAAAGTGTCGATGAGCTCCAAGGAGACTCGTCTATCGAGGCGCTAAGACAGAATGAGTTTGTACAAGAAATTCCGACAGATGAATTTTTAGGTGATAAGGAAACGCTTGAGTCTTCAGAAACAACACGTCGTGATTTCTTGAAGTATGTAGGTTTCTCTACTGCCGCAGCTTCCCTCGCAGCTTGTGAAGGTCCTGTTATTAAATCTGTTCCTTACGTGGTGCAGCCAGAGCAAATTGTTCCTGGTGTAGCGGACTATTATGCAACGACAATTGCAGATGGTTTTGACTTTGCAAGTGTTCTTGTAAAGACACGCGAAGGTCGCCCTATCAAGATTGAAAATAACGATCTTGCTAAAGGTGGTTTCGGAGCAAATGCTCGTGTTCATGCTTCTGTTTTAGGAATGTATGATACTAATCGTGCGCAATTCCCTACTGCAGCTGGTGAAGAAGTTTCTTGGTCAGATATAGATAAGGGTGTTGTAGGTGCTCTTGAAGGAGGTAAAAAGGCGGTTTTGCTTACGCAAACATTTGCTAGTCCTTCTACAGATAAGCTTATAGAAGAGTTTAAAGCTAAATTTCCAAATGTATCGCACGTAGCGTACGATGCTGCTGGAGAGCAATTTGCTTTGGATGCTTTTGAAATGAAATACGGTTTCCGTGCATTGCCTGATTATGACTTTGCGAAAGCAGATGTTATAGTTGCTGTAGGTGCAGATTTTGTAGGAGATTGGAATGGTGGTGGATATGATTCTGCGTACGGTAAGAAGCGTGTTCCTAAAAATGGAAAGATGTCTAAGCATTTCCAGTTTGAGGCAAACATGTCTCTTTCTGGTGCAAATGCAGATGTTCGTGTGCCATCTACACCGTCGCAACAAAAATTAATAGTACAAGCTCTTGCTGGAGGTTCTGTATCTGGTTTGCCAGAGGGAATAAAGGCAAAAGTTGCTCAAGCTCGTAAGGCTTTACTTGCGGCTGGAGATAACGGACTTCTTATAACGGGAGTACAAGATGTAGCAACTCAGAAAATAGCGCTTGATTTTAACGCTGGTAAGTCTGTAATGGACACTGCTAAGCCTAAGATGACTCGCTCTGGAGATGCACGTAAGATCATGCAGCTTGTAAAAGATATGAATGCTGGGCAAGTAGGAACTCTTATTATGGCGGGTGTAAACCCAGCTTATAGTTTGCCTAATGCTACAGAATTTGTTGAAGGTCTTAAGAAGGTAGAGGTTTCAGTTGCTTGTTCTATAAGAGCAGACGAAACAGCTGCATTAGCTACGCATATAGCTCCTGTGCCACATTACCTAGAATCTTGGGGGGATGTGCAAATCAAAATGGGAGAGGTAAGCCTTCAGCAGCCTACGATAAAAGAAATTTTTAACACGCGTCAATTTCAGCAGAGTTTGTTGACTTGGATGGGTGAGGATAAAACATATTACGAGTATCTTAAGGAGACAATGACTGCGGCTGGACTTCCTTTCAATAAGTCTGTTCAAGCTGGTGTTGTTGAAACTAACGCTTTCGCGAAAGCGGTTACACCTTCAAATACATCAATTACTTCAGATGCTGGATTATCGAGCACATTACAAGAAGGAACTGGTGATTTTGAATTGACGTTGTACACTATGACATCAATGGGTGACGGTACGCAGGCAAACAATCCTTGGTTGCAAGAGATGCCAGATCCGTTAACACGTTGTACTTGGGATAACTACTTGACAATGTCTGAGGCTGATGCCAAAGAGAAAGGATTGTGGTTTGATAGAAGTACATTCTTTACAGAAGCACGTCACAATGCAAATGGTGGTCTTAATGGTCACTATGCAAATGTTACTGTAAACGGTGTTACCTTAGAGAATGTTCCTGTAATGATACAGCCAGGTCAAGCTAAAGGATCTGTTGGTCTTGCGGTTGGGTATGGTCGTAAAAACGGAATTCAAGAGGAGATGCAAACGGGTGTAAACGCATTCCCGTTAATGCAGAACTTCCAGACAACTCAAAAAGTATCTATTGAAAAGGTAGGTGGTGTACATGAATTTGCATCTGTGCAACTTCATAATACGTTGATGGGTCGTGGAGATATCGTAAAGGAAACTACGCTTGAGATTTTTAACACAAAAGATAAGCACTCTTGGAACGCTGTTCCGGAGGTAAGTAAAGGTCATATAGAATATGAAGTAACTTCACCAGAAGTTGATCTTTGGGATGAATTTGATCGTTCTGTTGGACATCACTTTAACCTTGCTATAGACTTAAATGCATGTACCGGTTGTGGTGCCTGTGTGATTGCTTGTCACGCTGAGAACAATGTTCCTGTAGTAGGTAAGTCAGAAATACGTCGTAGTCGTGATATGCACTGGTTGCGTATTGATAGATACTACTCTTCTGAGGAGACTTTTGAGCTTGATGATACTAAGAAAAATGACTTCAGTGGGTTAGGTGGTGATCAAGGTTCTCTTGGAGGATTTGGTGAGCTAGAAGATCCAGCGGCAAACCCGCAGGTTGCTTTCCAGCCTATCATGTGTCAGCACTGTAATCATGCACCATGTGAAACAGTTTGTCCGGTTGCAGCATCTGCACACGGTAAGCAAGGTCAAAACCACATGACGTACAACCGTTGTGTAGGTACAAGATATTGTGCAAATAACTGTCCATATAAGGTACGTCGTTTCAACTGGTTCTTGTATAATGGAAATGATGAGTTTGATTACCACATGAATAACGACCTTGGTCGTATGGTAATTAACCCAGATGTAACTGTACGTTCACGAGGAGTTATGGAGAAGTGTTCTATGTGTATTCAAATGACACAGAAGACTATTCTTGATGCTAAGCGTGAGGGGCGTAAAGTGAAAGACGGAGAGTTTGCTACGGCCTGCTCTAACGCTTGTACTAGTGGAGCTCTAGCCTTTGGAGATATAAACGATAAGGAGAGTGAAATTGAAACGCTTAGAAAAGATGATCGTATGTATCACTTGCTTGAGCATGTAGGGACAAAACCTAATGTATTCTACCAGACAATGGTACGTAATACAGAAGAAGCATAATAACAACTAATCTAAAGACTAATTATATAGGATTATGGCGCATTACGAAGCACCTATACGAAGACCACTAGTTACCGGAGATAAAACTTATCACGATGTAACTTTAGATATAGTCGCTCCTGTTGAAGGGCGAGCTAACAAATCATGGTGGATCGTATTCTCTATCGCACTTGTTGCTTTCTTATGGGGAATAGGCTGTATTATCTATACTGTAACAAACGGTATCGGTAGTTGGGGTCTAAACAAAACTGTAGGATGGGCTTGGGACATTACTAACTTTGTATGGTGGGTAGGAATCGGGCACGCAGGAACATTGATATCTGCGGTACTATTATTATTCCGTCAGAAGTGGCGTATGGCAATTAACCGCTCGGCAGAGGCGATGACTATCTTCTCTGTAGTTCAAGCTGGTTTGTTTCCTATTATTCACATGGGACGTCCATGGCTAGCGTATTGGGTACTACCTATACCTAACCAGTTTGGTTCTCTATGGGTAAACTTTAACTCACCACTACTTTGGGATGTATTTGCAATTTCTACATACCTTTCGGTATCACTAGTATTCTGGTGGACAGGATTGCTACCTGATTTTGCTATGATACGTGATAGAGCTGTAAAGCCTTTCCAAAAGAAGATTTATAGTTTACTTGCCTTTGGTTGGTCGGGTAGAGCAAAAGACTGGCAGCGTTTTGAAGAAGTATCTTTGGTACTTGCAGGTCTTGCAACACCATTAGTACTTTCTGTACACACGATTGTATCCTTTGACTTTGCGACATCGGTAATACCTGGATGGCACACCACGATATTCCCTCCTTACTTTGTTGCAGGAGCGGTATTCTCAGGGTTTGCGATGGTAAATACACTTCTTATTATAATGCGTAAAGTTGTGAGTCTTGAAGCTTACATCACCGTGCAGCATATTGAGCTTATGAACATAGTAATTATGATTACGGGTTCTATAGTGGGTGTTGCTTACATTACAGAGTTATTTATGGCGTGGTATTCTGGTGTAGAGTATGAGCAGTACGCATTCTTAAACAGAGCAACCGGACCTTATGCATGGTCGTATTGGGCAATGATGACTTGTAATGTGTTCTCTCCACAGTTTATGTGGTTCCCGAAGCTAAGAAGATCTATAATGTTCTCTTTTATCATATCAATTGTTGTAAACATAGGAATGTGGTTTGAGCGTTTTGTGATTATTGTAACTTCACTTCACCGTGATTACTTACCATCATCATGGACAATGTTCTCGCCTACATTTGTTGATATAGGTATCTTTATTGGTACTATCGGTTTCTTCTTTGTGTTATTCTTATTATACGCTCGTACTTTCCCAGTGATTGCACAGGCTGAAGTAAAGACAATAATGAAGTCTTCTGGTGAGCGTTACAAGAAGTTGCGTGAGTCTGGACAATCATTAGTAGGTACAGGGGCAGATCCTCGTACTTCTGGTGGACCGGTTAAAATAAATCTTGACGGGGCTTACATTGCAAAGCCGCAAGAGGTGTCTAAAGGTGAAACTGTTATCGCTGAAGATAATCATGGTGCAGAATCATTAACTGATCGTCTAGGTTCATTTGATGCTGCTACGCAGAAGGCAGATGATCTCAAAGTGATCAATGGTATTGGACCAAAAATGGAGGAAAAACTTAACGTTCTTGGTATTTATACATACGAGCAGGTGAGTAGAATGACTTCTAAGGAATATACTTTACTTGATAATCTAACTGGATCATTTCCTGGTCGTGCAGAGCGCGATGACTGGGCTGGTCAAGCTAACAATCTTAAATAATTAAGTATGGCATCTACAGTTATACACGCAATATATACGGATGACGATGTTCTCATGAACGCTGTCAAAGAGGTAAAGAAGAAGCATCTTCATATCAATGATATCTTTACTCCATTTCCTGTACATGGACTTGATAAGGCTATGGGGCTTGCGCCTACTCGCTTGGCTATAACAGCATTCCTTTATGGGTGTGTTGGAATTACAGTAGCTACGTTAATGATGAACTTTATAATGATCGAAGATTGGCCACAGAACATTGGTGGTAAGCCTTCTTTTAGTTACATTGAGAACATGCCGGCTTTTGTGCCTATTATGTTTGAACTTACAGTGTTTTTTGCTGCGCACTTAATGGTAATTACTTTCTATTTAAGAAGTAGATTGTGGCCATTTAAAAAGGCAGAGAACCCAGATGTACGTACAACAGATGATCACTTTCTTATGGAAATTGATGCAACTGGTAAAGATGGAGAAGAGCTCGCAAACTTTCTAGTTACAACAGGAGCGGTAGAGATTAATTTAATTGCAAACGAAGCATAAGCCAACGCAATGAAGAATATATTTAAAATAGCTGTTTTATTAATTGCCTTTGCAAGTGTAATCTCTTGTCAAGACGATAGTAAGCCTAACTATCAGTATATGCCTAACATGTATGAATCTGTAGGTTATGAAACATACGGTAAATACGAGGTTTTTCCTGACGGTTATGAGCGACTTGAACCAGCAGAAGGTTCTGTTATGAGAGGTTGGATGCCTTATGATTTTGAAAACACTCCAGAAGGTAAAGCTTCCGCGAAAGCGAACTTAAAAAATCCACTTCCTCTTACTGAGGATAACTATGTTAAGGGTAACGAACTTTATAATATTTATTGTTCTATCTGTCATGGCGTTAAAGGGGACGGGAAAGGTAATCTAGCAAAACGCGAAAAGATTCTTGGTGTACCTGCATACAACGATGCTGGTAGAGCTATCACAGAAGGGAGTGTATACCACGTAATGTACTATGGTATAAACTCTATGGGATCTTATGCATCACAAATGACAGAAGATGAACTTTGGATGGTTGATCATTATGTAATGGGTCTTAAGGATGCATTAGATGGGAAGCCACAGAAGGAATTTACAGCTTCTGAAATCATCTCTGAGATGACTGAGGGTAAAATCGATACTGATTTAAACGAGGGTGCAGTAGACGCTATCCCTGGTCCAGAATCGGAGCCAATGAATGCTCAAGGTCACGAATAAAACTAATTAACGGAACAACCGATATTTAAGATATGTACACATTATCTAAGAACTTAAAATTATCAGCTATCATATTTATGGTAGTAGGGGCGTTGTTATTCGCAGTTGATGCGGTACTCATGCCATCCACAATAGCAGATATCGAAGCTATGCATGCTGGTGATGATCACGGAACAAGTCATGATGCAGCTACATCTGGTAGAGATCATGATACACACGAGGCCGTTGCATCAGCAAAAGATCACGGAGATGATCATGCAGTTGCTAGTCATCAAGCTGAAGAAGGTCATGCAATGAGCGAAGCAGAACACAATCAACACCTTCTAGATGGATATAAGAATAAGCCATGGTCTGCTGTATACGTAGCGGCATTCTTTTTCTTCATGATTTCATTAGGATGTTTAGCGTTTTACGCTGTTCAATACGCAGCGCAGGCTGGATGGTCTCCTTTATTGCTTAGAGTAATGGAAGGTATTACTGGCTATTTATTGCCAGGTAGTATTATTATGCTAGTATTATTAGCGCTTTCTGGATTCCATTTTAACCATATCTTCCACTGGATGGCAGACGGTATTACAGACCCAGCTAGTGAAAACTATGATAAGTTAATTGCTGGAAAGTCTGGTTGGTTAAATGTACCAGGACTCTTATTTAGAGCGGTTATCTTCATTGGTGGTTGGAATGCTTATAGATTCTTTGCTGTGAAGTTTTCTAAAGAGCAAGATGAAGCAACGGATAACAGATCACACAAGAAGTCATTTAAACTTGCTGCTTTATTCTTAGTATTCTTTTTATACACTGAGTCAATGATGTCATGGGATTGGATTATGTCTATTGATCCACACTGGTTTAGTACGCTATTTGGATGGTATGTACTTGCAGGAATGATGGTTTGTGGTATCACAACAATCGCTTTAATAACTATGATACTTAAAGGTGCAGGTTATTTACAAAGTGTAAACGATAGTCACATACATGATCTTGCTAAATTTATGTTTGGATTTAGTATTTTCTGGACATACTTATGGTTCTCTCAGTTTATGCTTATTTGGTATTCAAACATTCCAGAAGAAGTAACGTATTACATACAGCGTATAGAAGATTATAACCTACCATTCTTTGGAATGCTTGTAATGAACTTCCTATTCCCATTATTAATACTTATGAATAGTGATTTTAAACGTGTGAACTGGTTTGTAGTTATGGCTGGTATCGTTATACTGTTAGGTCATTATGTTGATATATTCAATATGGTTATGCCTGGTACAGTTGGACAGGCTTGGTCGTTTGGATTTGTAGAGATAGGATCTCTTATGTTCTTCTTTGGATTATTTGTACTTATCGTATTTACGTCTCTTACAAAACGTCCATTAGAAGCTAAGCGCAATCCGCTTATTGAAGAAAGTAAGCACTTTCATTATTAGAATATAGATATAAAGAAGTTAGAAAGCAATGACAGGTTTATTAGCACTCATCGTAGTAATTCTATTTGTAGTCACGCTTTGGCAGATGTCAAAGATCTTTAAACTATCACAGTTTAATAATAAGACTAATAGCGAGACGGCTCAAGTAGCTGACGACAAAGACAACCGCATCAATGGTAAATTGATGTTATGGTTTGCCATAGTATTTTATTTTATAATGGCATACTGTTTTATTAATTACAGTAAATTTTACCTGCCAGAGGCCTCTTCAGAGCATGGAGCGGATTATGACAATTTGTTATTTATCTCATTAGCACTTATTATGTTTGTGCAAGTTATAACACAAGCATTACTGCATTACTTTGCTTATAAGTATAGTGGAAAGAAAGGGCAGAAGGCACTTTTCTATGCAGACAACGACAAATTAGAATTTATCTGGACTATTATTCCGGTTATCGTTCTTGCTGGTCTTATTATCTATGGTCTTTTTACATGGTCTGATATAATGAACTTTGAAGAGGACGAAGACGCCATTGTAGTAGAGCTTTATGCTAAACGTTTTGGATGGCAAGCTAGGTATGCTGGAGAAGACAATATTTTAGGTAATGCTAACGTAAGGTTTATAGAGGGAGCAAACACTGTTGGAGTTGATGAAAGTGATGCAGATGCAATGGATGATAAGATCACTACAGAACTACACCTTCCTGTGGGGCGTCAAGTAATCTTTAAACTGCGTTCACAAGATGTTCTTCACTCGGCATATATGCCACACTTTAGAGCACAAATGAATGTCGTGCCTGGAATGATTACTCAGTTTTCATTTACGCCTTCAAAAACTACAGCCGAAATCCGTGATACGGATTACATGAAAGATAAAATGGCTACTATCAAGGAAATTAGAAAAGAAAAGAATAAGGTTTCTATTGCTGCTGGAGACGGCCCAATAGATTCATATGACGAATTTGACTATTACTTGCTATGTAATAAGATTTGTGGAGCTTCACACTATAACATGCAAATGAAGATTGTTGTTGAGACCCAAGAAGAGTATGATGCTTGGATTGCAGAACAAAAAACATTTGGTAGTTCTATTGCAGCGGCTCAAGAGTAAAAAAAAGAAAAAGAAAAATTAACTAAAGAATCAAGGTATGGCAGCACACGCACCAACAGCAGATCATGGTCATGACGATCACGAGCACCACCACGAGCAAACTTTTGTAACAAAATATATCTTTAGTACAGATCATAAGATGATCTCAAAGCAGTACTTAATCACTGGTTTGATAATGGGTATTATAGGTATCGGAATGTCATTGATATTCCGTCTTCAACTTGCTTGGCCAGATCACCAATTCACTATCTACGAAGTACTCTTAGGAGACTGGGGTAAAGATGGTGTAATGGATCCAAATATTTATTTAGCACTTATTACTATACACGGAACCATCATGGTGTTCTTTGTACTTACCGCTGGTTTGAGTGGTACATTTAGTAACTTATTGATTCCACTTCAAATTGGAGCTCGAGATATGGCTTCTGGATTCTTGAACATGGTATCCTACTGGTTATTTTTCCTTTCGTCAGTAATCATGGTTCTTTCTCTTTTTGTAGAGTCTGGTCCAGCTGCTGCAGGATGGACAATTTACCCACCATTATCAGCATTACCTAACAGCATTCCGGCTTCTGGTATGGGAATGACATTATGGTTAGTTTCTATGGCTATCTTCATTGCTTCCTCTTTATTAGGATCTTTGAACTATGTTGTAACGGTTATTAATTTACGTACTAAGGGTATGTCTATGACAAGACTTCCTCTTACAATCTGGGCATTCTTTGTAACAGCAATTATTGGTGTTGTTTCATTCCCAGTATTACTTTCTGCGGCATTAATGCTTATCATGGATAGAAGTTTTGGTACGTCATTCTTCTTATCTGATATTTATATTGGAGGTGAAGTATTACATAACTCTGGTGGATCACCTGTATTATTTGAGCACCTTTTCTGGTTCTTAGGTCACCCAGAGGTTTATATTGTATTATTACCTGCATTAGGGATATCATCAGAAATTATTTCAACTAATTCACGTAAGCCTATTTTTGGTTACCGTGCGATGATTGCTTCCATTCTTGCGATTGCATTTTTATCAACCATAGTATGGGGTCACCACATGTTTATTTCAGGGATGAATCCTTTCTTAGGATCTGTATTTACATTTACAACTCTGCTTATTGCGATACCATCTGCAGTAAAGGCTTTTAACTATATTACAACCTTGTGGAAAGGTAACCTCCAGTTCAACCCTGGAATGTTATTCTCTATAGGATTAGTATCTACATTTATATCAGGTGGTCTTACAGGAATTATCCTAGGAGATTCTACACTCGATATTAACGTACACGATACGTATTTCGTAGTTGCTCACTTCCACTTAGTAATGGGTATATCTGCTCTTTATGGATTATTTGCAGGAGTGTATCACTGGTTCCCTAAGATGTTTGAAGGTAAGATGATGAACAAGAACTTAGGTTACGTTCACTTCTGGATCACAGTAATTGGAGCATACGGTATTTTCTTCCCTATGCACTTTATTGGTATGGCTGGATTACCTAGACGTTATTACACAAACTCGGCTTTCCCATACTTTGATGATTTATTAGACGTTAACAAGGCGATAAGTATCTTTGCATTCATAACTGCAGGAGCACAATTAGTCTTCTTATATAACTTTATCCACTCAATGTTCTATGGAAAAGTAGGAGAGCAAAATCCTTGGAAGTCTAACACATTAGAATGGACAACGGGCCACAAGCATATTCACGGTAACTGGGCAGGTCCTATACCAGAGGTACAACGTTGGCCATATGATTATTCTAAACTGAATAAGGATGGTTCAGACTACGTTATTCCTGGTCAGGATTTTATTCCACAGACGGTAGCTCTTCAACCTAATGAAGAAGAAATGAATCACTAGATATTTATTATTTAGATTTATAAACCCACTCTATTGAGTGGGTTTTTTCTTTTTATGCTTTCGCGAAAGCGTACTAATTATGATAAAATTTTATGAGTGCTCATAAGTTTACTTTATCTATGAGCCAACACTATTCCTTATCTTTGATTGAAAGCACAGCTATTTATGAATGAGCATTTAGACCCCACAAACGAAGGTTTTTCTAGAGAAGATGTAGATGTCGAAAAGGCGTTAAGACCGCTATCCTTTGATGATTTTGCGGGTCAAGATCAGGTGCTTGAAAACTTGAAGATTTTTGTTCAAGCAGCAAATCTTAGAGGAGAGGCGCTGGATCACACTTTATTTCATGGGCCTCCGGGTCTGGGAAAAACAACTCTCGCAAACATTCTTGCAAACGAGCTTGATGTAAATATTAAGATAACATCAGGTCCAGTACTTGATAAACCAGGTGATCTAGCTGGATTACTTACTAATCTTGATGAGAGAGATGTACTTTTTATTGATGAGATACATAGATTGAGTCCCATAGTAGAAGAATATTTGTACTCAGCAATGGAGGATTACCGTATAGACATCATGATTGAAACCGGGCCTAATGCTCGAAGTGTACAGATTGATCTCGCACCATTTACACTAGTAGGTGCCACAACACGCTCTGGATTGCTCACAGCACCTATGCGTGCACGTTTTGGTATTTCAAGTAGATTACAATATTACACCACAGAATTGCTTACCACTATTGTAGAACGAAGCTCTAACATATTAGGAGTTCCGATTTCTATGGAAGCAGCCATTGAGATAGCTGGTAGAAGTAGAGGAACTCCTCGTATTGCAAATTCATTGCTTAGACGTGTGCGTGACTTTGCACAGATTAAAGGCAATGGTAGTATAGACATTGCTATCGCAAAATATAGTCTAGAGGCACTTAATGTGGACGCTCATGGACTAGATGAGATGGATAATAAAATACTTGCGACTATAATAGATAAGTTCAAAGGTGGTCCAGTAGGGATCACAACACTTGCTACTGCCGTTTCTGAAAGTGCAGAAACTATTGAGGAAGTATACGAGCCATTCTTGATACAACAAGGTTTTATCATGCGTACACCTCGAGGAAGAGAAGTTACAGAAGAAGCTTATAGGCATCTAGGTAGAGTAAAAGGACCTGTGCAGGGCGGGCTTTTTTAATTAGTGCGATAGAGCATGTATGTTTAATTTGGGAAGGATTCATATTTTTTGAAAGCCTAGATTATGTTAGTTTCATTCATGCCGTATCTTTATAATTGACCCTTGAAAATAGTATATGGCAGATCAAATCCCAGCAGTATCCGTGTTTAAATTTCTTGCAAATGCAGGAAGTATCCTTAAGAATCCTCTACCTTTTCATAAAGAAAACTTTGAGTCAAAAGGTGATACTTTTAAATTAAAACTTGGTTTTGGCAATGATGTTGTCTTTTCAAGAGATCCAGAATTTGCCAAATATGCACTTCAGAAAAATCAGCGCAACTATGGTAAGTCTCCTATCCAAACTAAGGACTTAGCAAAATACGTTGGAAAAGGTCTTCTTACTGCAGAAGGTGATCACTGGAAGAAGCAGCGAAAGCTAATACAGCCAGCATTTCATAAAAAGCAGTTAGCACAATTACTTGATGCAATGCATAAGGTAATTAAAGAAGAGCTTTTGCGTATTGAAACACATAAGGCTTTTGACGTGTTTGAAGTTTTTAATGATCTTGCATTTATGACTGTCGTTAAGGCATTGTTTAAAACTGATGTAGATCGAGACAAAATAAATAGATTACAATACATCACAGAGCAAGCTCAAAAGATGCTTGTAAAAGAACTTCGCCAGCCATTTAAAGCATGGTATTTTAAGTATGGTGGACCTATAGATAAGCATCTCGCTCTTACAAAAGAGGCGAGGGTGATTCTAAAGGAACTTGTACAAGAGCGCAAGGATGGCGGTGACAAGCCTGGTGATTTACTTGATATGCTTCTGGATTCTCAATACGAGGATGGCGGATTTATGGAGGAAGAACAGCTTATAGATGAAATTCTCATTTTGTTTTCGGCGGGTCACGAGACTACTTCAAACGCACTTACATTTACAGCCGAGTTACTTGCTAGAAATCCTATCTGGCAAGATAAGATTTATGAAGAATACGCTTTCGCGAAAGCGAACTCTACCAATCTCAATGAGTTTTTAAGAAATTGTAATCTTACTAAACAAGTACTTGAGGAATCAATGCGCTTGTATCCACCGGCATATTTTATAGATCGTGTGAATATTGAAGATGACGAGCATAATGGCATGAAGATACCTGCGGGTTCTAATTTGCTATTTTCTGTGGTAGAAATTCATAAACATAAGGACTTCTGGGATCGAGCAGATCAATTTGATCCTACTAGATTTGATGAGAATGCAGGGATGAAGCATGCGGCATATTTTCCTTTTGGGGCGGGTCCTAGAATGTGTATAGGTAATAATTTTGCTATGTATGAGATGATACTAGCCGTTACTGAGCTAGTGGCTACGTTCAAAATTACTCCAAAAAGCACGCCTATTGAAATATTACCACTGATCACCTTAAAGCCTAAAAATGCATTGCTGGAGTTTATACCAAGGTAGTAATGATTGAAAATCGAGCGAAACATACTGCATTCATTAAAGCCGAAGCTACTCGCTTAGGTTTTATGTCTTGTGGTATAAGTAAAGCTGGTTTTCTAGAGGAAGAAGCACCGCGACTTGAGTCATGGCTAAAGCAAAATATGAATGGTGAGATGCAGTATATGGAGAACTACTTCGATATGCGTCTTGATCCTACGAAGCTCGTGGAGGGCTCAAAAAGTGTTATTTCTCTTTTACTTAATTATTTTCCTCACGAAATTCAAAATGAAGATTCGTACAAGATATCTAAGTATGCTTATGGCCGCGATTATCATTTTGTGATAAAGGATAAGCTTAAAGAATTTTTACATAACATTCAAGAGAACATAGGAGATGTGCACGGTCGAGCTTTTGTAGACAGCGCTCCAGTCCTTGATAAGGCATGGGCAAAAAAAAGCGGATTAGGCTGGATAGGAAAGCACAGTAATCTACTCTCAAAAAAGACAGGGTCTTTTTACTTTATTGCAGAGCTGGTGATTGATCTAGATCTAGAATACGACACACCTGTTACAGATCACTGTGGGAGTTGTACTGCTTGTATAGATGCATGTCCCACAGATGCTATTGTTGATCCTTATAAGGTAGATGGTAGTAAGTGCATAAGTTACTTTACGATAGAGTTAAAGAATCAAATACCTGATTATGCAAAGCCACACTTAGACGATTGGATGTTTGGTTGTGATGTATGTCAAGACGTATGCCCTTGGAATCGTTTTTCAAAGGCTCATAGTGAACCTCTATTTGATCCTCATCCTGCATTACTAGCTAATTCAAAAAAAGACTGGGAAGAAATTACCCAAGAAGTGTTTTCAGAAATCTTTAGAAAATCTGCAGTAAAGCGCACCAAGTATTCGGGTTTACAGCGAAATATTGATGCGTTAAAAAAATAACTAAAGAGCGTGTTGTTATTGCGAAATTCCTAAAAATGAAGTCGCTTAATGTTATCTTAATATTTTTGCTGATATTACTGACTTGAATCATAATAAAAACCCTGCATATTTATGAATAAAGTACTCAGTAGTATCAAAAAGCCTAACCTATCCTTCTGGCAAATATTCAATATGAACGTTGGTTTTCTTGGAATTCAATTTTCATTTGGACTTCAACAAACTGCCATAAATCCAATATTCTTATACCTGGGAGCTGCCGAAGATTTGTTGCCTATTCTTAATATTGCTGGTCCTATTACAGGATTGATAGTGCAGCCTATTATAGGCGCGATAAGTGATAAAACCTGGTCGCCTAAGTTTGGAAGAAGGAAGCCATTTTTTCTCATAGGTGCCCTCATAGGTAGTATCTGTTTATTTGCATTTCCATTTAGTCCGGTGTTATGGGTAGCAGTTGCATTGCTGTGGATACTTGATATAGGGAACAACATGGCCATGGAGCCTTATAGAGCGTTAGTAGGGGATAAGTTACCACAAAAACAGCTGAGCCTTGGTTATCAAATGCAAAGCCTTTTTGTAGGTGCAGGAACAGTGATTGCCATGCTCTCTATTATATACTTTCAGGAAATTTTTGGTGTTGCCGAAGAAATCGTAGGGAGCATACCCCAGTGGTTATACTACTCATTTTTTATAGGTGCCATATTATCTATTACCACCATATTATGGTCTGTAAGCAAGACCAAAGAAATACCACCCTCAGATAATGAAATGGTAGAAATAGAAGGATTTAGAAAATTATCCTTTGTACAGAAATTTATACATCCCTTTGTTGAGATTGCTCAAACTGTAAAGACGATGCCTGCATTTATGTGGAAGGTTGCAGGGGTGTACCTTTTTCAGTGGTATGCATTATTTGTATACTGGCAGTTTAATGTTCCTATGTTTAGGGATACCCTAAATTTCACTATTGGGGAAGCGGCATCGCAATCTGCAAAAATGAGTTTGACTTATAATTCTGTGACCATGGTTGTTGCGCTTGTGCTCGTCCCGCTCACGTTAAAGTTTGGTGGTAAGAAAATTTATGCAGCAAGTTTGTTAGGTACAGCTCTTGCTATGTTTTTGATTCCATATATAAACGATGCAAATTTAGTATTGGCGCCTATGATTCTGTTCGGAATAGGCTGGGCTGCAATGATGGGAATTCCATACACAATGGTTTCCAAGATTGTACCACAAACTAAACGTGGTATTTATATGGGTATATTGAATATGATGATTGTCATACCTATGGCAATCGAGACCGTTACTTTTGGTCCTATCTATAAATATTTACTTGATGGTAATGCTACAAATGCAATATTATTTGCAGGAGTGTTTTTCTTAATATCGGCTATTCTAGCACTTAGGTTAACACCCAAGCAAGCCCAAGAGGTTTATAATCAAGCAGAGTAGTTAGTAGTTTACATCATTTATAAGTATCAAAATTCTAAAAAGGCGTGAGTAGAGATATCGACATAATATGTGTAGGTGAAGTTTTAATAGACTTTATAGGGCACCAAAAGGAAGTGAGAATAGATCAAACTAGGGATTATCACAGATATTTAGGCGGTAGCCCTACAAATGTGGCAATGAACTTAGCACGTCTAGGGATGAATGTGAAGCTTGCTGCGACTAGAGGAGATGATGGTTTAGGTCTATACATTGAAGAAAAACTAGCTGAAAATGGAGTGCAAACGGATCTTGTAAGAACAGATGCACAAAACCCTACAAGCGTAATATTTGTATCGAAAACGACGGGAACGCCAGACTTTATTCCATACCGTTATGCAGACACAAAAATCACCGAAGATCAAATTCCAGATGAGCTTATTGAAAAGACCTCTATCTTTCATACCACAGCGTTTGCATTAAGCAAAAACCCTGCTCGAAAGACTATTTTAGGCAAAGCTAAGAAGGCCTTTGAGGCTGGCTGTACTTTGAGTATAGACCTTAATTACTCACCGCGTATTTTTCCTAAGAGAGAAAAGGCGATGGAGACTTTTAGACAATACTGTTCATATAATCCGCTAGTGAAGATTAGTGAAGACGATATGGAGCGCTTGTTTGATGAGCGTAAGTCTCATGATGAGATTTTTGATTTCTTTCATAATGATTTCGGCGTGGAGCTGGTTTGTCTCACGTTGGGTTCTGATGGTGTTAAGCTTTCGCGAAAGCGTAAAAACAAATCTCAAAAAGTAATAGAACTACCGGCAGCAAGAGTAGAAAATATTCTTGACGCTACAGGTGCAGGAGATGCCTTCTGGAGTGGCTTTTTATTTGCATACATCAAGGAGTATGAAGTCAAGCGATGTCTCAAAATCGCACTATCACTAGCTGCAATAAAACTACAGCACGTAGGGAGACTTCCTCAAAATGTAGATATCTTAACGCAATTATTAGATTTTAAATAGAACCCTACCTCATAACTATAATGTGTTATAGCTTATGTGGCGTATTAGGAAATCTGTATTTTTGTAAGTCAAATACAAATCAACTTTATGAGTCAAAACAGCAACAAGCGTAGAGAAGCTCTCGTGTATCACGCAAAGCCTAAACCAGGTAAAATTGCGGTAGTTCCTACAAAGAAGTATTCTAGCCAGCGTGATCTCGCGTTAGCATATTCTCCTGGTGTAGCAGAGCCTTGTCTAGAGATTGCAAAAGACGTAAATAACGTTTATAAATATACTGCAAAGGGTAACCTAGTTGCCGTTATCACAAATGGTACCGCAGTTTTAGGACTGGGAGATATAGGTCCAGAAGCATCAAAACCTGTCATGGAAGGGAAAGGGCTTTTATTTAAAATCTTTGCAGGTATTGATGTGTTTGACATAGAGGTAGATAGTAAGGATGTTGATGCTTTTGTCGAGACTGTAAAAAATATCGCACCTACCTTTGGAGGTATTAACTTAGAAGATATTAAAGCTCCAGAAGCTTTTGAAATAGAACGCAGACTTAAGGCAGAGTTGGATATCCCAGTAATGCATGATGATCAGCATGGTACAGCGATTATCTCTGCTGCGGCAATGCTTAATGCATTGGAAATTGCAGATAAACAAATAGAAGATGTAAAGATTGTAGTAAGTGGTGCGGGAAGCGCTGCTATCTCTTGCATGAACTTATATCACTTGCTAGGTGCTAAGCTAGAAAATATATCCATGTTTGATATAAACGGTTTGCTACGAGCAGATCGTACAGACCTTTCTCCAGAGCAGGTAAAGTTTAAAAGTAATAAGGATTATAATAGCCTTGCAGATGCTATGGTAGATGCAGATGTATTTTTGGGGCTATCAGTAGGTAACATTGTATCACCAGATATGATTAGATCTATGGCAAATGATCCTATTGTTTTTGCAATGGCAAACCCAACGCCAGAGATTGACTACAATGTAGCGATTACTTCTCGACCAGATCTTATTATGGCTACGGGACGCTCAGACCATCCTAACCAAGTTAATAATGTGCTTGGTTTTCCGTTTATTTTCCGTGGAGCGCTTGATGTAAGAGCAACGGCAATAAATGAAGAAATGAAAATGGCGGCTGTAAAAGCACTTGCCCAACTAGCAAAAGAGCCAGTCCCAGAACAGGTGAACATTGCATACGGAGCAACACGATTTACCTTTGGACGAGATTATATCATCCCAAAGCCTTTTGACCCGAGATTGATAACCACAATTCCTCCAGCAGTTGCAAAGGCGGCTATGGATAGTGGTGTTGCACTTGAGCCCATAACAGATTGGGAGTCTTATAATGATGAGTTATTAGAACGCCTAGGAGAAGATAATAAAATTGTAAGATTACTGCTAGATAGGGCTAGGCTTGACCCTAAGCGCATCATCTTTGCAGAGTCAGACCAGCTGGATGTGTTAAAGGCTGCTCAGATTGTTCATGAGGAAGGGATTGCGATTCCTGTTTTATTAGGTAACAGAGAGGTGATACTTGAGCTTAAGGAAGAAATAGGTTTTGAGGCAGATGTAGAGATTATTGATCCATTATCTGAGGAGGAAAAAGATCAAGTAGATCGCTATGCAAATATATACTGGAACACACGTAAGCGTAAAGGTATCACGTATCTTGATGCAAGACGTCAAGTAAAGCGTCGCGATTATTTTGCCTCAATGATGGTAAATGAAGGCGATGCAGATGGGATGCTTTCTGGTTATAGCCGTAGTTATCCCACTGTTATAAAGCCTGTGCTTGAGGTAATAGGTACTGCTCCAGGAGTGCAAAAAGTTGCAGCTTGTAACTTGATGGTGACTTCAAGAGGGCCGTTGTTTCTTGCAGATACTTCGATAAATATTAATCCAAATGCAAAAGAGCTTGCCAAAATTGCTCAAATGACTTCTGCCACGGTAAAAATGTTTGGACTTGAGCCTGTTGTAGCGATGGTGAGTTATTCAAACTTTGGATCTTCTGGGCATGAGAAGGCTACAGAGGTGAGTAAGGCAGTTTCTTACTTACATCGTAACTATCCAGATCTTGTGGTAGATGGCGAGGTGCAGGCAGATTTTGCTCTTAACAGAGAAATGTTACAGGCAAAATTTCCATTCTCAAAACTAGCAGGAAGAAAAGTAAATACACTGGTATTTTCAAATATAGATAGTGCAAATATTTCCTATAAAGTGATTAAGGAGCTTGAAAAAGCAGATAACATTGGTCCTATTTTATTAGGAATGCGTAAGCCTGTACACGTTCTTCAGCTCGGAGCGAGTGTGGATGAAATGGTAAGCATGGCAGCTATTACTGTTATTGATGCTCAGAAAAAGCAAAAACAAGAAGTACGTCGAGCGCAAGATAAAGGGTAATATATAGATTTCGCTTTCGCGAAAATTTGATAAAAAGAGGTGTCATATTTAATATGTACACCTCTTTTTTTTATGGATATTTTATTGGTGGAATTTGACGAATTATATATTAAGCTTTTGTCGAAAAGACATGGTTTTAAGAGGTTTTGTTTTCGCGAAAGCGTAACCATTAAAATTGGCAATCTCCTAGACATAAATTTCTTACATTTACGCTCCTTAATTATATGTTAAATGATCACTCACTTAAGCGGAAGACTGATAGAAAAAAATCCCACCCATGTAGTGCTAGACTGCAACGGAGTAGGATATTTTATTAATATCTCATTGCACACTTTTGGGCAGCTAGGAGATAGCGAGGCTTTGAAGCTACATACCCATCTTCAGGTTAAAGAAGATAGTCATACGCTATTTGGGTTTATGGAAGTGCTGGAACGAGAGATTTTTAGATTGTTGCTGTCTGTTTCTGGTATAGGAGCAAGTACGGCAAGGACTATGCTGTCGTCTCTAGATCCTAATCAGATCAAACAAGCAATTGCTTCTAATGATGTGGCAACCATACAAAGCATTAAAGGGATAGGTGCAAAAACAGCCCAGCGAGTAATACTTGACCTCAAGGATAAGATATTGAAAGTGTACGATTTGAGTAGTGAAAGTGCGGTGCAAAGCAATACAAGCAAAGAAGAGGCGTTATCTGCTTTAGAGACATTAGGTTTTGCGCGTAAGCAAGCAGAAAAAGTCTGTACGGCAATTGTAAAAGTAACGCCAGACGCTAGCGTGGAAACGATTATCAAAGAAGCATTAAAAAAACTGTAGGCATATTTTGAAGCAAGACTATTATTTAAATGTACGTATAGCGATATTGTTTGTAGTTGGGTTTTTCTTTTTAGGAAATTCGGCAGCAATGGCGCAGGAAGAAGGAAATACAGTAGCTCAGGATTCGACGGCTACTACCTTTTCATTAGGTAGTCTTCTGTTGCCTAATCCTAATAGTATAGTGTCAAAGTATACATATGATGCTGTGCTTGATAGATATATTTTTACTGAGGAATTAGGGAGTTTTAATATCACATATCCCCTCATTTTAACACCAGCCGAATATCAAAAAAGAGTGCGTGACGAGCAAATGCGTCAGTATTTTAGAGAAAAGGTAAATGCAGTAGATGGCAGGTCTGACGAGGATGATACACGCAATAGCTTAGTAAAATCACTTTATGTTGAGAATGATTTGTTTAAAAGTATTTTTGGTGGAGATAAAATAGAATTTACACCACAAGGGTCTGTAGAGATGGACCTTGGTCTCTTATTTACAAAGCAAGATAATCCAGCATTTTCACCACGTAACCGTAGTAATTTTACCTTTGATTTTGACCAGCGTATTAGTTTAAGTTTGCTAGGTCAAGTGGGGGAACGTTTACAGATAACTGCAAATTATGACACGGAGTCTACTTTTAATTTTCAAAATCAAATTAAACTAGAATACACTCCTACAGAAGATGATATTATCCAAAAAATTGAAGTAGGTAACATCTCAATGCCACTCAACAGTGCACTTATTCAAGGCTCTCAGAGCTTGTTTGGTGTAAAAACCGAGTTACAGTTTGGAAAGACTCGTGTAACGGCTGTGTTTTCTGAGAATCAGTCTCAGCCTAGAACAGTAACTGCAGAAGGTGGTGCGACTGTACAAGAGTTTGAGGTGCCAGCGCTAGATTATGATGAAAATCGTCACTTCTTCTTAGCGCATTACTTTAGGGATACTTATAACGATGCTCTTAAAAACTACCCGTTTATAGATAACAGAGGGGTTCAAATAACTAGAGTCGAAGTTTGGATTACAAACAGGCAGAACCAAACCACAAATGCGCGTAATATAATTGCAATACAAGATATAGGAGAGTCTGACCCTAGTAACGTAGGGATTGATGTAGGTGCAAATCCAGGTTTTATAAATAACGCTGCAAATGCATTTCCAGATAACCGCAATAACGACTTTAACCCACGTGGTATAAACGATCAGTCTGTACAGTCTGTTCTTACCCCTGCTATAAGAGATGTAGCGACGGCAAGTCAAGGTTTTGGTAACGTTACGGTGCAAGATGGAACTGATTATGTGTTACTCGAAAATGCGAGACAACTACAGAGTTCTCAGTTTACACTATATCCATCACTAGGTTATATATCTCTTAGCCAGCGTTTAAATAATGATGAAGTACTCGGGGTAGCCTTTCAATATACAGTGGGAGGTCAAGTGTACCAAGTTGGTGAATTTGCAAATGATGGTATTAATGCTACAGAGGGTAGCCGTCCAGATGCAGATGGTGATGGGAGACCAGATATTATAGATGCAGATTTTGGACAAGGTCGTCCAGATCAAGATGGCGATAACATCGCAGATAGTGCAGATGCCGATGTGAATGGTGATGGAATTTTAAACGGACAAGATGTAAATGGTGACGGCATTTTAGATACTGTAATTCCTGCTGGACAAGCCGGAAGCCCGGTGAATCTTGTGGTTAAGATGCTTAAAAGTAACCTTACAAATGTGCAGGAGCCTATATGGGATTTAATGATGAAAAACATCTACCCACTAGGTGCTTTTCAATTAGAGCAAGAAGGATTTAGATTGAACATTGTATATTCAGATCCTTCTCCTATTAATTTCATAACTCCTGTAGGTGGAGCTCCTTTACCTACTTTGTTTGATGGGACTAATAATGACAACACCATGGATGAAGGTCAAGATCGTGGAGATCTTGAGAGTAATACCTTGTTACGATTATTTAATCTTGACCGATTAACCACCTTTGGAGATCCCCAAGTAGGAGGAGATGGTTTCTTTGATTTTGTGCCTGGGACAACGGTACATGTCCAAAACGGTAGTATCGTATTTACTACGGTAGAACCATTTGGAGAGACATTATTTGATTTGTTAAGTGTGAACGATGGTGCAGAAACTTACGAGAATACAGAGACTTATAACGAACATCAAGACAAGTATGTCTATTCGTCTTTATATCAATCTACAAAGACTATTGCGCGAGATAATGCTGAGAAGAATAAATTCTTATTAAAAGGACGTTATAAATCTGCACAAGAGCAGGGTATTCCATTAGGAGCATTTAATGTACCACAAGGTTCTGTGACAGTTACTGCAGGAGGAAGAAGACTTGTAGAAGGGCTTGATTATACAGTTAACTACCAGTTAGGGCGTGTTATTATTTTAGATAAATCCTTAGAAGCTTCTGGTATCCCTATCTCTGCTTCTGTAGAGAATAATGCCATTTTTGGACAGCAGAATAAACGTTTTACAGGTATTAATGTAGAACATCAGTTTAGTGAGAATTTTATAGTAGGTGGTACTTTTTTAAATCTCAATGAGCGACCACTTACTCAAAAAGCTACCTATAGCTTTGAGCCTATAAACAATACTATAGTAGGATTAAATGCGAGCTACTCTACAGAGCTTCCGTTTTTGACGAGATGGGTTAATAAACTTCCTAATATCGATACTGATGTAGCCTCTAACCTCTCTGTAAGAGGTGAAGTAGCCTATCTACTCCCAGGACAACCTAAAGGAACAGACTTTAATGGTGAGGCAACTTCATATGTAGATGATTTTGAAGGTTCACAAACCTCAATAGATATTGGAGGTGCTTTACAGTGGAGTTTGTCATCTGCGCCAGTTGGATTTGGTGGAGAGCTTGCAAACGGTGATCTCGCTTCGGGATATAGAAGAGCAAAATTTGCTTGGTATTCTATAGATCCTATTTTTTACAATAACCAACGTCCTGGTGGTATCTCAGACGACGATTTGTCTCTGGCAGAAACGAGACGTGTTTTTAGGGATGAGATATTTCCTCAACAAGATATTATTGCAGGTCAAACACAGGCACTTTTTACGCTAGATTTAGCTTATTTTCCAGGAGAGCGTGGACCTTATAACTTTAGTCCGGATGCCGCAGATGGAATGCTTTCTAATCCTCAAGAGAATTTTGGAGGAATTACAAGGCAGTTAACTTCTACAGATTTTGAACAAGCAAACGTGGAGTTTGTTGAATTCTGGTTGCTAGATCCATTCTTTGGGGATGGTGACACTACAAATGCTGGAGGAAACCTAACGATTAACTTGGGTAGTATATCTGAGGATATCCTCAAGGATGGTAGAAAACAATATGAAAATGGGCTTCCTAATGAAGGAGGAAATGAGGCGACATCAGAAACCGTATGGGGAAAGGTGCCTACTAATCAATCCCTAGTATATGCTTTTGATACAGAAGGGCAGCAACGTACTAATCAAGATATAGGTTATGATGGACTGAGCGATGTAGAGGAGGCAGTGGAATTTCCAAATTTTGCTGGACTCCCAGATCCTGCAGGAGATAACTATAATTACTTCTTGAATACAGAGGGTGGTGTGGTAGAGCGCTATAAAGATTACAACAATAATCAAGGAAACTCTCCCGTAGAGGTTACACAAACTAATCGTGGCTCAACTACTTTTCCAGATGTAGAAGATGTAAACCGTGATAACACAATGAACACGGTAGATGCATATTTTGAATATGAGTTGCCTATTAATCCAACATCTTTAAGTATAGAAAATAATCCATTTGTGACAGATGTAAGAGAGCTCACTGTTACTACTCAAAATGGAAATCAGCTACCTACAAGATGGGTGCAATTTAGAGTGCCAATCAACCAGGCGACTAATGTAGTAGGAGGGATTAATGATTTTAGGTCTATACGTTTTATGCGTATGTACATGAGTGGGTGGCAAGAGGATGTTGTACTGCGTTTTGGGACATTGGATTTAGTGCGTGGAGATTTTAGAAGATACTTACTAACGTTAGATCCTAATGAGAACACGCAAATCAATGATGCAGATAATACACAGTTTGAGGTAGCTGCCGTAAATATAGAGGCAAATGAAACAAGACAGCCAGTTCCTTATGCATTACCTCCAGGGGTAGAGCGTGAGAGGCTCAATAATAACAATAACAATATTAGGCAAAACGAGCAGTCTCTTTCTTTGAGAGTTCAAAATCTTGAAGAGCAAGACGCAAGGGGAGTTTATAAATATTATAATCTCGACATGCGACAGTATAAAAATCTTAAGATGTTTATGCACGCAGAGCCTATTATTGAAAATGGTCTCGATAATCAGAATCTAGTAGGTTTCATAAGAATGGGTACCGATCTTAATTCAAATTTTTATCAGATAGAATTACCACTGCAGCCTACTGCATTTAATGTGTCTAATCAAGATAGAGATGCTATCTGGCCAGCAGCAAATGAGCTAGATCTTCCATTAGAATTACTTCAAATAATCAAATCAAAAGTAATCGCAGGAGATGTGGAACCAGACCCAGATGATATTACGTACTTTGATCAAAACGGTGACCGTATTCTCAATCCAGAGTCTATGTGTTATGAGGAGGGACAGTTGCGTATTGGTATACAAGGTCTTCCTAGTTTTGGTGATGTAAGAACATTAATGCTTGGTGTAAAAAATGGTAACCCAATGAGTAACCAAGCCATGGGTTGCTCTCCAGGAGAAATAGGAGCAGAGGTATGGTTTAACGAGCTGCGCTTGTCAGATCTTACTAATGATGGTGGATATGCAGGAGTATTAAGCGTAGATGGAAATATTGCCGATTTTGCAAATGTATCTGCTACAGGACGATTAAGTACTGTAGGTTTTGGAAGTATAGAGCAAAACGCAGGTGAGCGTAGCCTAGAAGATGTAACTCAATATGATATTGTTACAAATCTTAATGCGGGGCAATTGCTTCCTAAAAAATGGGGATTACAATTGCCGCTTAACTATGCAATAGGTGAGCAAAGTATAACTCCTAAGTTCAATCCGCTTTATGAGGATGTGGAGTTAGATACTTCACTAGATAATGCGGCTAGTCAAGAAGAGAAAGATAATATAGAAGATTATTCTGTAGATTATACAAAGCGTCAGAGCTTTAATGCTATAGGTGTAAGAAAAGAACGCACGAATACCGAGCGTAAACCTATGCCTTACGATATTGAAAATCTTACATTTTCATATTCTTATAGTCAGACAGATCACAAGGATTTTGAGATAGAAGAATCTCGTGATCAAAACGTGAGATTAGGAGGTACTTATAATTATAGTTTTAATGCTAAGCCTGTAGAACCATTTGCTAAGAATGACTCTTTATTTACGGGTAAGTATTATAAGTTTTTAAAGGATTTAAATTTCAATTATTTACCGTCTAATATTGCTGTACAGTCTAATATTGTACGCCAGTATAACCAGCAGAAGTTTAGAGATGTATTTGCAAACGAAGGTGATATTGCGGTACCACGTTTATTTCAACGTAACTACTTGTTTGACTGGGGATATTCTATTGATTATCCTATTACTAAGAGTCTTCGTTTTAATTATAATGTAAACCATAATCGTATCGTAAGGAACTATCTTGATAATGATGGTGCGCCTGCTTTTCTTGATGCTGCAGGGCAAGAGATTAATGGTTATGGTATTTACAATGGGTTTTTTGATGTAGGGACGCCAGATACGCATTATGGAGTATTACAACTTAATTATGATTTGCCATTTGATAAAATTCCATTTACAGAGTGGATTACGGCTACCTATGCGTACACTGCAAATTACAGATGGCAGAGAGGTTCTCAACAGTTTCAAGTATTAGATAATATTCCAGAATTAGGAAATAGCGTTGAGAATACAAATACACACGCTATTAATGGTACCTTAGATATGGAGAAGCTCTACAAATATGCAGGCTTAACCAAGAAGAAAAAGCAACGTGCTACTAGCACGAGGCCTAGAGGCTTACCATCACCAGAAGATGATCGTAACAGTAAAATAAATCAATTAAAACAAGAGGCTTCTAGTGAAGGAACTACGAGTGGGCTAAGTACGTCAGATAAGGCGCTTAATACAGGAGTAGGATTACTTACAGCGGTTAAACGTGTTCAATTTACTTATGAGGAGGATAACGGTATTTACTTGCCAGGTTATTTGCCATCTGTTGGATTTGCTGGTAGTTTACGACCTACACCAGGATTTATTTTTGGTAGCCAGGCAGAGGTGAGAGAACTTGCGGCAAGTAATGGGTGGTTAACACTTTTTCAAGATTTTAACCAGCAATATCGTGAGATAGAAAGTAGGAACCTTGCGATTCAAGCTCAAATAGGATTATTAAAAGACCTAGATATTGACCTTAATTTTAATAGAGTTTTTCAAGAAAACTATCAAGAAAATTACCGAGTAAACGAGCAGAGTTTAGCTTATCAATCGTTAACAGGTAATAGTTTTGGTCGCTTCAATATTTCGACAGTACTACTAGGGACTGCCTTTGCAGAGAGCACATCAGAGTTTTCAAGTACGTTTAATACGTTTAGAGAAAACAGGCTAGCCGTTGCAAATAGACTGGCTACAGAGTTTTATGGTACAAACACATTTGAGGTAGATGCAGATGGATTTCCAGAAGGTTTTGGTCGTACTAATCAAAAGGTGTTATTACCAGCTTTCCTCTCAGCGTATACCGGTAAAGACGTAAATAAAACAGATACTGGTTTCCTTAGAAGCATTCCGTTACCTAACTGGAATATTAAGTACACAGGATTAATGAATCTTAAGTGGTTTAGAGATAAGTTTAAGAGATTTTCTGTGCAACATGGTTACACTGCTGGATACTCTGTAAATAACTATTTAACAAACCTCGCTTATAATAGAAATACAGATAGAGATCCTCTTACCGCACAGCGTGATCAAGCCGGTAACTTCTTAAATGAAACTTTACTTAGTAATGTCACGCTTACAGAGCAGTTTACACCATTGGTACGTCTTGATTTTGAGATGAAGAATTCTGTAAAAATCCTTGCCGAAATAAAAAGGGATAGAGCGCTAGGGTTAAGTTTTGATAACAACCTCCTTACCGAGATTAAGGGTAATGAGTATATCTTAGGATTAGGATACCGTATTAAGGACCTAAGGTTTGTTACAAACTTTGGAGGTTCTCGTAGGGTTCTTAAGAGTGATCTCAACTTTAAAGCAGATTTCTCCCTTAGACAAAACGAAACTATCATTAGGTATCTAGATATAGACAATAGCCAGACCACGGCAGGACAAGATATTTACGGCCTTAGGTTTACCACAGATTATGCGTTGAGTAAAAATCTTACTGCACTCTTCTTTTATGACCATACTTTTTCGACATTTGCAATATCAACGGCATTTCCACAAACGACTATAAGGTCTGGATTTACTTTGAGGTATAATTTTGGAAATTAATAATATGAGTTCGCTTTCGCGAAAATTTGAAAATAATAAGTATTAATCTATTAAAAAGGATATTTTCGCGAAAGCGGAATTAAATCAAACTAATACAGACTAAGATGAATATACCAGCAGAGTTAAAATACACAAAAGATCACGAGTGGGTGCGCATAGAAGGTGATGTAGCCGTAGTGGGAATTACAGATTTTGCACAAGGAGAACTAGGAGATATCGTTTACGTAGAAGTAGAGACTCTTGATGAAACACTTGATAGAGATGAGGTTTTTGGAACTGTGGAGGCTGTAAAGACTGTTTCTGATCTTTTCTTACCACTTTCTGGTGAGATTGTAGCTTTTAACGAAGGTCTAGAAGATGAGCCAGAAACTGTAAATAGCGATGCTTACGGAGCAGGATGGATGATTAAAATCAAATTCTCTGATGCTTCACAAGTAGATGAGCTTTTAAGCGCAGATGCTTATAAAGAACTTATAGGTGGATAAACTCATTGGTTTTGCGGCGATAGCATATACTTGTGCATTAAGCATAGGATCGCTTGTTAAGCCTGTAGAACTAGATACTAATATATCTAACATAGATAAGCTCCTGCATTTAGGAGCTTATTTTGGTTTAGCTATATTGTGGTTGAGTTATTTTCATATCGTAAAAACCTCTTCAACGCAGAAATGGGCAAAGCCCATGTTTTATATAGCAATTGCTTTAGCATTAGTGGTATATGGCATAATGATTGAGTTATTACAAGGTGGTGCAACTACATACAGAACGCCTGATGTGTGGGATGTACTTGCAAATAGTATAGGTGTAATGCTCGGAAGTTTGACATTTCTACTATTTTTTAAGAAATTTAAAGGGTTAAAATCGTAATTTTAGTTTCACAACTGAGATTTATTTTGCTATTTTAGCTCTCTACTAATACTTTAATTATGGAACCCAAGAAAAATCCCAAAGCAGACCTTCGCAAGAGAAGCATGCTGTTTTTTCAGCTAGGACTCATTGCAGTGCTCGCACTAACGTACATCACCATTGAGTGGAAGACTTATGATGATGTGGCTATTGATATTGGTCAGCTCGATCTAGATGATCTAGACGACGAAGAAATTCCCATCACGGAATTGAATACACCACCGCCACCGCCACCACCACCGCCGCCACCAGCGCCGGAAGTTATTGAGGTAGTAGAGGATGAAGAAGAAATAGAAGAGACAGTTATAGAGTCTACAGAAACAGATGCCGAAGAGGAAATCGTTGAAGTAGAGGATGTAGAGATTGTAGAAGAGGAAGAGGAGATTGCAGATGTACCATTTGCAGTTATTGAAAATGTGCCTATTTTTCCAGGTTGTGAGTCTATGACTAACAACAACGATCGTAAGAACTGTATGTCTGAAAAGGTGAGCAAGCTTGTAAACAAGAAGTTCAACACTGAGTTAGGTTCAGATTTAGGTCTATCTGGTATAAACAGAATCTTTGTTAGTTTTAAAATTGATAAAACTGGAAGAATCGTAAACATCAGATCTCGTGCACCACACCCACGTCTTGCATCAGAAGCAGAGCGTGTAATTAAGTTATTACCTAAAATGACACCAGGTAAGCAACGTGGTAAGCCAGTAGGAGTATTATACTCATTACCTATTACATTTAAAGTAGAAGACTAAGTCATAAAGACTTTTAAATAAAAAAAACCATCTCATTAATGAGATGGTTTTTTTTATGTTTTATACTATAAAAAAAGAGGCCTCCAGAAGGTGACCTCAATTTTGGCTTGCTTATTGATTCGTTTTAAGAATTGTTCAACATTTTTAAAACTATATCTTATGGAAAATTCCAAAGAAGGTACTGCTGTTCGCCAAAACAGCGTGTACAAATCAAGCCGCAAGCATGAGGCAAATTTACGAAGAAATCCCACGCTTCATTTTCAAATTGGGTTAATCTTAGCACTTCTAGCGTCCATCTTTTTTATCGAAATGCGCACTTTAGAAAAGGATTTTGCAGTAGTTGAGCCCACCGAAAGTTATGACGAAGTCTATACGATGGGTGAAGTCCGGGTAGAGAAGAAGGAGGTGAAAGTCAAGAAAAAGGTGCAGCCTAAAAAGCAGCAAGAACCTAAAGTGCTTGACAATATTGTGAAGCAAGAAGAAGATGTAAAAGATTTATTAGAAGATCTTACATCAGATTCTGAGCTTGATGATACTAAAATGGTAGACCCTAATAGTGTCACAGAAGTAGAGGAGCCTATAGTGCCGGAGACGGTTCCTTTTATTGCTATTGAGACCGTTCCGCTTTTTCCAGGTTGTGAAGGTTTAAGCTCAAATGACGAGCGCCGAGACTGTATGAGTACAAAGATTTCCAAATTTGTGTCTAAAAAATTTAGAGCAGAAAGAGGAGAAGGTCTAGGACTTTCTGGAGTAAATAGAATCTTTGTGACATTTAAAATCGATGCGACTGGAAAAGTAGTAGATGTAAAAGCCAAGGCTCCGCATGTAAAACTTGAAGAAGAAGCGTTGCGAGTTACAAAGTTATTGCCAGATATGACTGCTGGAAAACAAGCTGGTAAGAATGTAACGGTCCTTTTTTCATTACCCATCTCATTTCAAATAGAAGATTAAATTATAAGAACATTTCTACTATAATCCCGTTACCTCTCGTAACGGGATTTTTTGTGTATAAAACCCTATCTTTCGTGCGCAATTATTACGCCTACATCCATGCATAAATATGTGTTTCTTTTGTTCGTTTTCGCTACTTGTAGTCTTACCGCTCAGGTAACCACTAGTGATTATGAAAAATACCCAGTTTTTCCAGAATGTGCCGACTTGCCAGTGAGCGAAGTTGCGGCTTGTTTTAATGAAACTTTTATTTCCTTTATAATAGATAATCTTGAAGTCCCGGCAGAGGTTAAGGAGGAGAATTATGAGGGTAAGATGGTGATTTTGTTTGAAGTTACTCGGGAGGGTGCTTTTAAGCTGCTGTATACAGATGCGGTCTTTGCGTCGCTTAAGACTTCGGCGCAAGAGGTTTTTAGTAAACTACCTGCAGTTGAGCCTGCAACTTATAACGGCGAGCCTACCTATATGCAATTTACAATGCCTGTGCTGTTGCCACTGTCACGTAATAAAATAGGTGAGATGAATAGTGGTGATATTGAGGGTGACGCTTTCGCGAAAGCAAAAAAAGAAACACCGCTTAAAAATCCAATGCAGGATGAATATGATCGTATTCAAAATCAAAAATTCAATCCAGCAAACGAGTATACGAGTCAGCTGAATATTCCTTTCTCGCATCAGGTTTATAGTAGGTTTGATCAAGAGTTGAATCTTGTAGGGACTAATGCGCATACGGCAAGTAAACCTTATCTGTATCAAACTGTAAATCCATATTATAATTTTCAGGAGAAGACAGATGCGCTCAAGAAAGAAAAGAAAACATGGTTTGGGAGAAAATGGTCTAACGAGCATATGGTGCAAATACAGGGAGAGGATTACTGGATTACCCTAGACCCCGCAGCCGATTTGCAATTGGGATATGAAACCGACAAGTTAAAGTCTGATAGTTTCACCTATAACAACACTCGTGCAGTTTATATTCAAGGTGGCTTAGGGAAGAAGCTTAATTTTTTTGCTGCTGTATATGAGAGTCAGGGTCGTTTTCCTCGATACTTTGATGCCTTTGCTAGGTCACTAAGACCAGATGGTGGTAATCCTGCGGTGGTGCCCGGTCGTGGTATTGCAAAGGAAGGCACAAATGGAGACTTAGACTACCCAGTAGCCGAAGGTTATATTTCATACACACCTAGCAAGTATTTTAATATTCAGCTAGGTCATGGAAAGCAGTTTATAGGAGATGGTTACAGATCGCTATTGCTTAGTGATAATGCGAGTTATTTCCCATATTTAAAACTCAATACGACCTTTTGGAAATTTAAGTACACAAATACGTGGACATCACTGCGTGATGTGCGTCCAGAAACCACAGCAGACGGTGCCTTTAGGACCAAGTTTATGAGTAACCATTATCTAAGTTGGAACTTAAGTAAGAAACTTAATGTGGGACTTTTTGAATCTGTAATATGGGAAGATGAAAATGGAAGAGGCTTTGATTTTAATTTCTTAAATCCAGTGATTTTTTACCGAGCAATAGAGTTTTCTACAGGTTCACGCGGTGGTAATGCACTTATAGGTCTTACGGGTAAGTACAAAGTAAATGACCGTGTAAATGTATATGGTCAAGTTGTGATAGATGAGTTTTCGGCTAGTGATGTGATAGGCGGAAATCAAAGCTATAAAAACAAACAAGGCTTCCAGATAGGTGCAAAGTATTATGATGCTTTTGGGGTTAAGAATTTGACATTGCAAGGGGAGTATAATCAAGTGCGTCCTTATGTGTATTCTAATAATGAGATCCAACTTAACTATGGGCATGCAAACCAGTCGCTAGCACATCAATGGGGAGCAAATTTTAAAGAGCTTATTGGGATTGCTCGTTATGAAAGAGAACGATGGTATGGGACAGCAAAACTTATTGTGGGAGCTCGAGGTGTTGAGATAGGAGATATCAATGAAGTATATTACGGGGGAAGTATTTATGGCAATGATGAGAATAGACCATCAGATGATGGGATTGCATTTTTTCAAGGAAATAAGGTTAATAGCCTGTATGCAGATCTTGAGTTAGGATATTTGATAAACCCTGCAACCAACTTAAAAGTGTATGCAAACCCTATCTATCGTAATGTAACCGCAGATATTCAAGATGCGCCAAATACATTTGATACTAGCACGCTATGGCTAAACATAGGTTTTAGAACAGATTTGTTTAATTGGTATTATGATTATTAAAATCTAGCTAGCGTTGTTAAGTGATTGTGTAATATTTGCGGTTATGAAGTCGTTATAACTCTAGATAAGAAACTACTTCATCAATCACTTAAACGATATGTTATCTAGAATCACCATTTTGGGGATGATAGTGCTGTGTTTCTTATGTTCTTGTCAAGAAGAGAACTGTCAAAGCACGCAACGGAATCACATACTTGCTGCAAACTCATATAATAGTAATGAATATCAAGCAGAGCTCTATCGCTTGATAAAGGAAAGCCCAGAAGTTGATTATTATTATGAAACGCGCGAGGAAATCTTTGGGCAACATTATCTTGTAGTTACTGCTTATGGTAGTGCATTCTGCGGGAAGTTATGCTTAATAATTTCAGAGGAAGATGCAAATCATATTGAAATAGATAAAACTAAAGGATATCAAGGTGCGCAGTTAATAGGCCTAAAGTTCAACAAACAAAAAGCCGACTATGGTTGGTCGGCTTTGGTGTATGATTCTGTAGAGTATATTGTAGATTAAGACGGGTCATTTGTAAACGACCCAATGTGCCACAAGACTCCTGATGGATCGTGTAAGAAAAACTCTCTTCCCCAGTCATTCTCAACAATTTTTGAAATCTTAACGCCTTTAAATAATGTAGCCAAATCAAGCGACTCGAGGTGTGTGAGATATTCATCTAGATGTTGTACTTCTAGAAATACCATCGTGTTGTCTATCCAGTCTTTTACATAAGCATCTTGCAAGTAAAACCCAAAGTCATCCATTGTGAATAGTGACATATTATGGGAGATTACTGTTTCCTTAAAACCAATGGAAGTGTAAAACCTTCTTGAGGAATCAAAGTCTGCAGCACCTATAAAAGGTCTAATGGATTTAGCAATAGGGTTCATAAGGTATATTATTTCTTAATCTCAATATTCTCTAAGATACTTTTATAAACAGTGCTTCTGAATTTTGGGCCAGTAATAAAGCTCTTTGCAGACGCTTCGTCTGTAAGATATTCAGATGTGATTGACTCCATTGCGGTTACTTCTTCAAGGGTTTTATTGCTTTCCATAGCTTTGAGAACTGAAGTGTAAACGTCTACTAGCATATCGTGATATTTTTGATAATCTGCTTTGGTTGCTAGCTTACCGTGACCAGGAATTATTTTAGTATCCTCATTGATAAGCATAAGTCCTTTCTTTGCTGCATCAATATCTCCTTGAATACTCCCGCCGCGATTTGTATCAATAAAAGGGAAGTTACCGTTAAAAAAGGTGTCTCCAGTATGTAGCACATTGCTCTGAGCAAAATAAACAAGCGCATCTCCGTCTGTGTGGGCATTGTGTACGTGGGTTAAAAATACATCATCGTCATTTTGATAGAAAGTAGCATCTTCACTAAAAGTGATTACTGGGAGTCCCGCGCTAGCTGTTTTCTCGTCGGCTGCTAATCTCTTGCGTACATTATCGTGAGCTACAATCATTGCTCCAGCGGCCTCAAAATTTGCATTTCCTCCAGTGTGGTCACCATGAAAGTGAGTGTTTACCAAGAAACTCACTGGCTGGTCAGATATAGTTTTAATAGCAGCAGTTATTTTCTCGCTCAGAGGTGCAAACTGATCATCTATCATAAAAACGCCATCTTTTCCAGTAGAAATCCCTATGTTTCCGCCAGCTCCTTGAAGCATATAGATGTGATCTGTAACTTTTTCAACAGTAATTTGTACATCGTCAAAACGTCCTTGTGCAGTAGCTGCAGCAGTTATTAGTGCGATGATAATGAGTGTAAAGTGTTTCATTTTTGAGTTTTTTTATAAAGGTAGTCGTATTGATGTAGTTGCGCTTTCGCGAAAGCGTAATTTTAACAACCTATTATGGTTGTCGTTTTGTTGTACAGATTCCTTTTGGGCAGTATCTTTGCACCACTTAAAAAATTGCTAAACCTACTGTCTTTGAGCGACGTCGCCATACATACGAATACCTACTCTGCCTGGTACGATTTTAAAGAAATCACAAAGATGCGTTTATCTATAAGCGTAGTGTTTTCTAGTGTTGCAGGATATTTTCTTGGAGCCACAGAGATAGACTGGTTTATTGTATTGCTGCTAGCTGTAGGAGGTTACTTTATGGTAGGCGCGTCAAATGCGTATAATCAGGTGCTAGAGAAAGATCTAGACGCCTTGATGGATCGCACAAAAAATAGGCCTGTAGCTTCAGGAAGGATGTCTAAACAAAAGGCACTCCTAATAGCAATTACATTTACGATTCTAGGTTTAGGTACTTTGTATTACATAAATCCTCAGACAGCTATGTTTGGAGGGATTTCTATATTTATGTATGTACTGTTATATACTCCCTTAAAAACGAAGACACCTTTATCTGTTTTTGTAGGCGCATTTCCAGGAGCGATACCTTACATGTTAGGTTGGGTTGCTGCTACTAACGATTTTGGGATAGAGCCTGGGACGTTATTTATGATACAATTTTTCTGGCAGTTCCCTCACTTTTGGGCAATAGGATGGTTTCTTTTTGATGACTATAAAAAAGGAGGCTTTGCTATGTTACCTACAGGAGAACGTGATAAAGGGACTGCAGTTCAAATCGTTTTATACACGGTATGGACAGTACTTATCTCAATAATACCTGCATTTGGGGTGACTGGAGATTTATTTTTAACGCCTGTGTCTGCTATTATAGTTGGGGCACTAGGATTATTTATGCTGTATTGGGCAATAAAATTGTACCAAAACAGAGATGCAAAAACAGCCAAACGACTAATGCTTTCAAGTGTGACTTACATCACACTACTTCAAATTGTTTTTGTAATAGATAAATTTTTAAGATAGATGGATTATACTCAAGGAGGTGAAAAGTTAAAGCAGGATCGCGCAAAAAAGCAGATGTTGTGGTTTGGGATTATAAGTTTATGTATGACCTTTGCAGGGCTTACGAGTGCATATATCGTAAGTATGGAGCGCCGTGATTGGTTAGAAAACTATGACTTTCCTCAGGCGCTTATAGTTTCTACTGTGTTAATCATAATAAGTAGTATCACGATACATCTTGCCAAAAATGCTATTATAAGCGGTAAAAAATCAATGGGAACCTTATTTTTAATGCTAACGCTAGCGCTAGGAATAGGATTTGTGGTTTCTCAGTTTGCTGGCTTTAGTGCTTTTCAAGAGCAAGGTTATTACTTTACAGGCGCATCTAGTAATATTACAACTACCTTTTTCTTTCTTATAATTGCGGTTCATATTGCACACTTAATCGCTGGTTTTATATCTTTAATTACGGTAATTATCAACCATTTAAGAGGTAAATACTCAGCGACTGAACATTTGGGATTGTCACTAGGGGTCACGTTTTGGCACTTTTTAGATATTCTTTGGGTGTTTTTATTTGTGCTTTTATTTGTTACAAAGTAGACTAGCGGTATATTGTTATATCGTAACGTATCTAAAACGATTATAAATCGATGGTTCAGTGTTGATATCTGAACATAAAATACTTATTTTTGCAACCATTAAATTAACCAATTCTTACGAATGGACACGACAGTGACAAACAACGACGCCGAGGGAACAACTTGGGGTGGTGGTAATCAACCACTAAGAGCGAGCTACGGAAAACTAATGATGTGGTTTTTCATCTTATCAGATGCATTAACCTTTTCTGGCTTTCTAGCCGCATATGGTTTTTCAAGATTTAAATTTATTGATGCTTGGCCAATAGCCGACGAGGTATTCACACACGTACCTTTCATACACGGGAATTTCCCTATGATATACGTAGCGTTTATGACGTTTGTGTTGATTATGTCTTCTGTAACTATGGTACTTGCTGTAGATGCTGGACATCACTTAAAGCATAAAAGCGTAGCATTTTACATGTTCCTTACCATCATAGGTGGTATCATCTTCGTGGGATCACAAGGATGGGAATGGGCTACTTTTATTAAAGGTGACTTTGGAGCAGTAGAAACAAAAGGAGGTAAGATACTTCAGTTTGTTGATACAGACGGTAACCGTATGGCGCTTCGTGACTTTGCAATTACGGAAGTAGGAGAACGTGAGCAACACCTTAATAAAAATGGAGTTTGGTTTTCAGATGAGCCAGCACCTACTACATACTCAATTGAAGAGGTAAAAGCTGGTTTTGAAGCTACGCCTAATGCATTGATACGTATACAGACACTTACAGAAAACGGTGAAAAGACCGTATTGTCAAGAGAAGAGTCTCTTGCCAAACTAGCTAAGGATGGAAAACTTGTAGTAGAAGGAGCAAACCTTATTCACAATGAATATGGAGCACCACTCTTTGCAGACTTCTTTTTCTTTATTACAGGGTTTCACGGTTTTCACGTATTTTCTGGTGTAATGATTAATATCATTATTTTCTTTAACGTAGTTCTTGGAACATACGAGCGAAGAGGACACTACGAGATGGTTGAAAAGGTTGGTTTATACTGGCACTTTGTAGACCTTGTATGGGTATTTGTATTTACATTCTTCTACCTAGTTTAATTTACCTTTCAGACTATTATATATTATGGCACACGAACATAAACTTGCAATATTTAGAGGAACATTAAAGTTCAAGAATAACATTCAGAAGATTTGGGGAGTATTAATATTTCTCTCTATTATCACAGCTGTAGAAGTTGTTCTAGGTATTATAAAGCCTGAGTTTTTACTTGAAACTACATTTATAAGAATGAAACTCCTTAACTGGATCTTTATAATTCTTACTATTGTAAAGGCGTATTATATTACTTGGGATTTCATGCACATGCGTGACGAAGTAAAAGGATTACGTAGAGCAGTAGTTTGGACAGGTATCTTTCTTATTTGCTACTTAGTATTCATATTACTTACAGAAGGTGATTATATCTTTGAAGTTTACAACACAGGATTCCAGAGCTGGAATTTCTAATAAATAATTAAAAGCGACTTTCGAGTCGCTTTTTTTATGTCTTGTAGTTACGCTTTCGCGAAAGCGTTATTTCATAAAAATTGAAACCAATTATAAGCTCGATTACTTCTTGAGAATTATCTTTGTAAACATGAAAAAGAAAATCGTTCTCATATCGCTTTTTGTACTACCAGTGCTTATCTATCTCTTCTTTGCGTCCGGAGTTTACAACTTTGCAAACTTACCCTTACTTACCCCAGAGGTAGCAGATATAAGTATGTATGCAGACCAAGAAATTAGAACAGAAGCAACACCTGAAGCTCCGCTTACATTTGATGATCATATAACTTTAGTTGGTTATCTAGGTGATGGGCTTAAAAGCAATGAAGGGTATACGGCAAATTTGAATTTAATGATATTCAAATACTTTGAGCGTTATAGAGATTTTCAATTGGTTTTATTTGTAAACCAAGGAAGTGAAGAAGTGATAGATAATTTAAGAGCAGAATTATCACGTATTTTTGACACGTCAAAAATGCGCTTCATCGTGGCATCAAAGCAACAAACTCAAGAACATTTTAATAGCCTAGGTACTTCACTATCTATGATGAATGATGGTGGGCATCCTAATGTTTTTGTAATAGATAAGGCAAGAGCTTTACGTTCTGGTCACGAGGAAAAGAAAGCAAATGTGTATGGTTATGATTTTACACAAGCCGTAGAAATGGGTTACCTTAAGGATGACGTAAAAATACTACTAGCCGAATACAGACTTGCGCTTAAAAAGAATAATAATGCCAGTCCTAAGATTGAGCAACGCAGAGAAAACAAGTAACAGCTATTAAAGCATGAGAAAAAATACATATATAGGAATAGCTACCATCGTGCTCATTTTTGGGATCATTGTAATTCCAAAGATTTACAAGCGCATAGCAAATGACGATGTCTCTCGCGGTGGTAGAATGCATCAAGAAGGTGGTGAGAAGATTAATGATGCACCAGACGGTTTAATCTATATTAATCAAGGTGGAGTAGATAGAAAAGTCCCACCGTTTTCATTTGTAAATCAAGATAACGATACCATTACAAATGCAGATTACAAAGGCAAAGTATACCTAGTAGAGTTTTTCTTTACGAGATGTACAGATATTTGTATCCCTATGAGTCATAATTTGATTGAAATATCAAAGAGATTTGAAGGACGCGATGATTTTGGGATTGCCTCTTTCTCTATAGATCCAGAACATGACCAGCCAGCAGTACTTAAGAAGTATCAGGAGGAATATGGAGTAACTAACCCTAATTGGAACTTCATGACGGGTGATCGCTCTGTTATTAGAAAGCTTTCTAATGAAGGTTTCTATCTTGCGACAAATGAAGAAGGAGATGAGAGTGACTTATACCACTCAGGACTTTTTGCACTCATTGATCAAAATGGCTTCATACGTTCTAGATTAGACCCATATGGTAATGCTAAACCTTATTACAGAGGTTTTGTCCCTATGAATGAGAACGTGCCAGAAGGAGGAGAAACACCAGAGATAGATATACTTATTGAAGACATACAGAAATTACTTAAATAGATTATGAGTACACTTAACCCTACAGAAAAGAAATACAGAGTTTGGATTATTATTTTATCCATAGTGATTCCTATAGCCGTTGCAATATTATTTGGGATTAAGCTTAAGGATTACGGTATAGATGTAGAACCCCTTACGTTTTTACCTCCTGTATATGCCACTATAAACGGACTTACAGCTATTGTCTTGATACTAGCGGTGCGCGCCATCAAAAATGGAAATCGCACACTTCATGAGCGTTTGATGAAGACTGCCATTGGGTTATCTGTCTTGTTTTTATTGATGTACGTTGCTTATCACATGACATCAGACTCTACAAGTTTTGGCGGTAAGGGTATCATACGTTATGTGTATTTCTTTATTTTGATAACGCACATTGCACTATCTATAATTATCATACCATTGGTATTGTTTACATATGTAAGAGCACTTGCAGAGCGTTTTGATAAACACAGAAAGCTAGCACGCATCACTTTTCCTATATGGTTGTACGTTGCAATTACTGGTGTTATTGTGTATTTAATGATTTCTCCTTATTACGTTCACTAGATGAAAAATCTTAAACAAGTACTAGTTGTTCTGTTTTTCTGTTGCGCTTTCGCGAAAGCGGACTTAAATGCAACAGTGGCAGCATCTACTACTCAGTGTGCCATGTGTCGTGCAGTCCTAGAATCTGAGGAAGATAATAGTACTGCCAAAGGAATAAACAATGGAATAAAATACCTTATGGTAATTCCATATATCCTTGTGGGTGGTGTTTTCTATTTCGTTTATAAATCTAGAAAAAACGCTTCTAGTGAGTCACAAGAAGAGCATATTGAGTCATAAAAGTTGCTGTTTTCACCTCACTTGCTCTCAGTTGATTTTTCCTCTAGTTACTCCAAGGTTTAATACTTGTTATTCTTTAACAAAACCTTAGGACTACCCGACTAAACCCATCCGTAATTTGCGTGTCTAATTTTAGAACCAAACTATCAAACGGATGAAAAATATTATTACCCTTTTATTGCTATCATTTTCTTTAGTCGCCGTAGCACAGCGACCTGCAGGAAATCGGCCAGATGTTATTATTACTGGTACAGTAATGGAGGCAGAGACAAACATACCTCTAGAGTATGCAACAGTATCATTTGCTACTGCAGATGGTAAAGTAGTAACAGGAGGAATCACAGACCCTTCTGGAAAATACAGTATAGAATTACCAGCAGGCGTATATGATGTGAAGTTTGAGTTTATCTCGTTTGAAACAAAAGTGCTTTCTGCTCAACGTCTTATTAAGGACACTACCTTACCTACACAGACACTAGCCATAGATTCTCAATCTCTAGATGAAGTGATTGTGCGTGCAGAAACTACAGAAGTTCAAGTGCGACTGGATAAAAAGATTTATAACATAGGAAAGGATCTTACCACTAGTGGTGCGACGGTAAGTGATGCACTTAGTAATGTGCCATCTGTTACGGTAGATGTAGATGGAGCTATTGCCTTAAGAGGTAATGGAAACGTGCGTATTTTAATTAATGGTAGGCCATCTGCAATTGCAGGCTTTGGATCTGTAGATGCGTTGAGCCAATTACCAGCAGATGCCATTGAACGTGTAGAAGTGATTACATCTCCATCTGCTCGTTATGATGCAGAAGGAACGGCTGGTATACTTAACATTATACTTAAGAAAGAGAAAACATTAGGTCTTAATGGTTCTATACAGACTAATGTAGGCTACCCAGAACGTTACGGAATCACAGGAAATATAAACCTAAGAACAGATAAGTTTAATATTTTTAATACAACAGGGTATAGTAAACGTACTTCTCCAGGAAACGCTTCTGCCGAAAATCAATATTTTGCATCAGAAATAGGAGCAGATGGTGAGCAGACTTTTACAAGCGAGATAGATCGTATTCTTAGAGAGGATCGAGATTTTGATAGAAATCGTGGAGGGTTTAATACTAACTTAGGTATTGAGTATTTTCTAACGGAAAAAACATCTGTAACTGCAAGTGGTTTCTTAAGATTAGGAGATAACGATTCTGGTACAGATAACTTTACAAATGAGTTTACACCAGATAATGAATTGACAGTCTCTAGAACGAGACTTGAGCGCGAGAATGAAGAGGACATGACCTATCAATTCTCTCTTAATTCGATTACAAAGTTTGATGAGTCTGGACATGAGCTCACCGCAGCTTTACAATATGCGAGAGATGAGGAAACAGAAACTTCTGTTATTACAGAGTTCAACTCTTTCCCAACTTTAGAAAACCTGCCTACAGAAGACATAACTCAGATTGAAGATCAAACTGAATACCTAGCGCAAATAGATTATGTGCGACCTATAGGTGAGACTGCTCAGTTTGAGATAGGATATAGAGGAAACTTTGAAGAAACAGAAACAGATTACACACTTCTAGAAGAAGATGTTGCAGGTGGTACATTTATAAGAGATGACGGCTTGTCTAACATTTTTACTTACAAAGAAGATGTACACGCAATCTATACACAGTATGGAGATAAGTTTGGTGATTTTTCTTTCTTAGCGGGACTTCGTTATGAAAACACAAGACAGCAAGGTACTGTAGATGCAGTAATTTCTGATGATAATCCACTAGGGACTAATCTTGATTTTGACAACCAAACAGATGGTTTATTTCCTACATTAAATCTTACTTATGAGTTTAATGAGCGTGAGAATATCACCTTAGGCTATAACAGACGTATTAACAGACCAAGAGGTCGTTTTATTAATCCTTTCCCATCGCGTTCAAGTGAAGCAAACATCTTCCAAGGAAACCCGGATCTTGTTCCATCATTTGCAAGTGCATATGATCTAGGATACTTAAAAAGATGGGATAAATTGACACTTACCTCATCTGTATACTACCAGTATGAGACAGATTCTTTTGAGCGTATCCAAGAAGATACAGGACTAGTAACTGCAAATGGAGTGCCTATCATTAGAACACTTCCTATTAACCTAAGTACAAACGAGCGTTATGGAGCAGAACTAGGTGTTCTGTACAATCCTAATAAGTGGTTGCGATTAAACTTGAGTGCAAATGCATTCTTATTTGAAACAAACGGTTCTTTTAATGGTGTAGATTATGGGGCTAGTAACTTTAGCTTCTTTACAAGAGGAAGTGCAAAAGTAACCTTACCATATAAAATTGACTGGCAAACTAATATCTTCTACAGAGGTCCTAGCAACAATGCACAGACAGATACAGAAGGTTTCTTATTTACAAACCTAGCATTTAGTAAAGACATACTTAATGATAACGCGACACTTGCTTTAAACGTGAGCGACGTATTTAATTCAAGTAAGAGACAATCACTTACTACCACAGATTCTTTTACAAGTGATAGTGAGTTCCAATTTAGAGTCCGCTCTGTTAATCTAGCTTTTACTTATAGATTTAATCAAAAGAAGAAACGTGAGCGTGGTAGCCGAGGTGGTGGTGAAGGAGAAGATGATTTTGAAGGGTAGACTTTTTTAGCTTTCGCGAAAGCGTAATTTTCCCAATAAAAAAAGGTGGACGGTATAACCGTCCACCTTTACTTTTTTATGTCATAAAACAAATCATTTGTCTAGAAAGAAACCGAGATTTTTCCTCTTAAAAAGAAAGGAACACCAGGTGTAAAGTGAATCTCCTCTACAGACTGTGTTTCATTAAACAATCTACTTTCTGTGGCAAATTGAGTTTCATTCCATTCAGTGTCAAATAAATTTTCGATCACAATTCCGTACGTCCAGTTTTTTACTTTATAGTTGAGATTCATATCTGTAACAAAATAACCGTCTGCTACGATGGAGTTGTCTTCATTTGCTGCTCTATCGTCGATATAGCGGTAAGAAAGCGATCCAGAAAATGCACCTAAGTTATCTACATTAATTCCTCCTACTGCCGTAAAGTCTGGTGCGAGTGGTATTAAATCTGCTCCATTAGGTTCGTCTGTGCTCCTAGCATACGTGTAGTTTACATCTGAGTATGCGTATAACCAATCATTAAACTGGTATCTAGCACCTAGCTCAATACCCACTCTGCGAGAGCGTCCACTAGGTTCTACAATTCCTGCATCACCTACATATACAAACTCTTGGTCTAGAAATAAGCTCCATAATGCAGCATTGACCACAAGACGGTCTGCCGGATTAATAATAGTACCTATGTCAACACCATAAGCCGCTGGTAAAATATCTTCACCTTCATTTGCTACAACTACGCGTGTGTCATTAGAGTGAAAGCCTATACCAGTTTTAAGGAAATATTGAAATGTAGTAGACGGTGTGTAAATCACATTAAGCTTAGGGCTAAAGGCTACCTTGTTTTCGCTGCGATTATCATAAACAGGACTTAGCTCATTCACATAGTCAAACTTAAAATAGTCTAAGCGTACAGACGGATTAATGTTCCAATCTCCTTTTTTAAATTCGGCATTAAAGTAACCAAATGCGTTGAGTTCATCCACATCACCTAAGGATAGATTTTCTAGTGTCTCACGACGATTCCTTGTGCGTGACAATTCTACATCATTCACATCATCATATCTAAAACCTACACCCGTTTGATAATCTAGATTAAAACCAGCAACCTCTGTATCCTTACGTTCAAAAGAACTTTGAACACCCATTAATACGCGGTCTTCGTGCTGTCTTATCTGGTCACCATTTACGGGGTCCTCTAGAAAGAAGGTGAAGTTTGAATACAACTCAAAATCATATTTTGATAAAAAGGCATTGGTCTTAAAAGAGTCACTATCATTTAAGTTTTTTGTGTAGTTAAGAGAGATATTACTTCTACTCGTAGTACCACCTTCGGTATCATCTATTGCTCCAAAACGGCCTATTAATCCAGCATCTACAGCTCTTTGTGGTATCTGGCCAGAGGCATCCCATTTACTTTGAAAGTGTGATAATGTAATGTCTAGCTCTTCCTCTCCTGGTTTGGCATAAATATATTTACTCATCAAGTTAAGACGATTAAAGTTCTGTGGTGAGTCTACAGGCCCATCAGTAAGGTATATCTCTGATGCTAAGTATAACGAGCTATACTCTTTATTAAGCACGGGGAATAAACCCGAAAGGCGCTGAGTGTTAAATTGGCCAACTTCAAGAGTAATTAAATTGTCTTCTACAACATCTTTAAGTTTAAGGTCAATATATCCCGCTGTTGCAAAGTTACCTTGCTGAGCATTAAAAGGACCTTTGCCAAATTCTATATTCTGTATAGTTTCTGGTATTACAAAGTGCAAGTCTGAGTATCCTTGTCCATGGGCGTGAGAGACCATATTAACAGGTAGTCCGTCTACACTAAGCGCGAGGTCTGTACCATGATCAATATCAAAACCACGTAAGAAAATTTGCTCTGCTTTTCCTCCCCCTGCATGCTGGCCTATAATTAGTCCAGGTACCTTGCGTAATATTTCTTGTGATGATTTTACAGGATTGTTTTGAACGTCTATATCTACAATTTTACTTAGTTGGTTTACTTCAGATACGATGAGAACTTGATCAAGTGATAATGACTTAGGCTCAAGCTTAATTTGTAACTGTTTTTCACCTTCTGATAATAAATAAAGAAGGGTTTCATAGCCTAGGCTAGAAAAATATAGAGAGTCGCCTACTTTTGTTTTAGGGATACTAAAGAAGCCTGTCGCATTCGTATGTGCGTGCTGTCCCGATTCTTTATTAAAGATATTTGCATTTTCTATTGGGCTAGCATTTTCATCTAGTACCACACCTTTAATTGACTGGCCGTACAATGGGATAATAAGGAGCATCGTGATAGCTCCAAGAAAGAATTTCATATAATTTTATTTGAGATTTGAATGTATTTGTGCGTGTTTATATGACTAGCCTAGCGATAGACGAGTATAAAAACAGTATTCCATAGTGAGAATACTACAGCCGTGGAGGCTGTATAACCAAATCTCTTTGTGAAGTGTACTTTTTCTCTAGATACCACCAGTTATGTACTATCTCAATAGGAGTAGTACTTGCTAGAGTAGGGTAATAGGTTTGTGACAATTGTTTGTCTGTATTATATTTTTCGTCGCTTTTAAAATGCTCAGGCTGTTGGTCATTATCGTTAAAAACCAATTTAAGAAAAGTAAGAGCACGGTGACTGTGGTGTGTAGCAACATCATTCCCATGGTGATTGCTAGCTGGAGTCTCGTGGTGATGTGGTGGGTTGTCATGATTGTCCTGCGCGATGGCATGTTCAATATTGTGTGCAAGCTGGAAAACCACCTTTTGTACAGGAGATAGCAAGCAAAAGACCGCCATGCAAAAGGCGATAGTTTTGGTAATGGATGATATGTAATGGTTAGTTTTCAGTTTGTATGTGTGAATCTACTATAGAACTTACGGTAATATGACCTCGAGGGTTTCGTTTTAAGAATAGTTTAAGAAAATAAGGGTTACGCTTTCGCGAAAGCATAAAATTATCTTTAACAAAACACTAACATATGTTTGTGTAACAGAAATTCTCAAAAACAGTCTATTCAATACATTTTACAGCGTAAAGACTTGCTTGTATCGCAGATAGTCTTAACAAGAAATTCACAGTATTTAAGTTGGTAAACGTTAATATTGTTATAAACCATTGACTATGATTGAAATAAATGGCCTTCACAAATCGTATCAGATGGGGAGCAACTCGCTTCACGTTCTTAAGGGTATAGACTTTTCTGTAAAAGAGGGAGAGTTAGTTTCAATCATGGGATCTTCTGGGTCTGGAAAATCGACGCTTTTAAATATACTAGGAATGCTGGATGAGGCAGATGAGGGTAATTATACGCTAGATAATGTCCCTATCAAAAACCTCAATGAAAAAATAGCAGCCCAATACCGCAATAAATTCTTAGGATTTATCTTCCAGTCTTTTAATCTTATCAATTATAAGAATGCTTTAGATAACGTCTCTATGCCGTTATACTATCAAGGCATGAAGCGCGCAGAGCGCACAGATAGAGCCATGCATTATCTAGAAAAAGTAGGTCTTGCACAATGGGCAACACACTTACCTAGCGAAATGTCTGGAGGGCAGAAGCAGCGCGTAGCGATAGCGCGAGCACTAGCGAGTGACCCAAAAGTATTACTAGCAGATGAGCCTACGGGAGCACTGGATACAAAGACATCTTATGAGGTGATGGATCTTATACAGGGTATCAATGATGAAGGTAAAACAATCTTAATTGTTACCCACGAGCCAGATATTGCAGAGATGACTAAACGCATCGTAAACTTAAAAGATGGTCGTATTATAGATGACACACTCGTAAATCAAGTAAAGGCAATCAATCATGTTTGATGTAGAACGCTGGCAAGAAATTTTTGAGACCATAGGAAAAAACAAACTTCGTACATTTCTTACAGGTCTATCTGTGGCTTCAGGGATTTTTATCCTAGTAATCTTACTTGGTTTTAGTACAGGAATTCAAAAAGGTGTTAAAACTCAATTTGCTCAAGATGCCGAAAGTCGTGTAAATGTGTGGACGGGCGTCACTACAAAGGAATATGCAGGTCTTAATCCTGGTAGGCGTATCCAGATGCATAATAGTGATTATGAAAATGTCAACACAAAATTTGGTGAGGCTTTAGAGCATAAAACTGGATTATATAATATCTGGGGAGGCCAAGTGAACTATGGCAACGAGTCTGGTAATTATCGTATAGAAGGAGCAAATTATGGGCAGCAGTTTATAGAAAATGCAACACTATCTGCAGGTAGATTTCTCACTCAAAAAGATCAAGACGAAGGTGTCAAAGTGGCTATTATAGGTCAAAAAGTAAAAAATGATCTTTTTAAAGCAGAAGATGCTATCGGTAAAACCATTAAGATAAGTGGTATTAATTTTCTTGTTGCAGGAGTCTTTACAGATCCCGGTGGTGAACGCGAGGAATCTCGCATTTTCATTCCGCTTAGTACAGCGCAAAGAGTATTTAATGCTGGAGACAAATTGCGTTCCATGGCATTTACCGTTAAAATGTCCGACAATTTTGACGAGGCCGTAGCACTATCTGCAGCAGTGAGTCAGGGTATTGAAGATGAGATTAAGTCACGCTATCAGATATCACCAGATGATAGAAGCGCGGTACGCGTGCGTTATAATCTAGAAGAAGCACAAAAAATATATAGCCTTATTGACACCATACGTATGGTCTTTTGGTTTGTAGGTATAGGAACTATTATCGCTGGTGTAGTAGGAGTGAGTAACATCATGCTCATCATTGTTAAAGAGCGAACTAAAGAAATAGGAGTGAGAAAGGCGCTGGGTGCCTTACCTAATTCTATTATAGGGATGATACTACAGGAGTCTATATTTATTACGGCAATTGCAGGATTTTTAGGTTTGTTTCTAGGTGTAGGTTTATTAGAACTCATAGGGCCACAAATAGATAGTGACTTTATTAAGTTTCCTCAAGTAGATTTTACAACAGCAATTTCGACAGTGATAATATTAATTGTTGCAGGAGCATTAGCGGGATACATTCCTGCGAGAAGAGCGGCAAATATTAGACCTATAGAAGCATTAAGAGACGAATAAAATTAACTATTACGCTTTCGCGAAAGCGTACACATAAAATACTCCCACTATAAAAGGAGGAACTAACGTTTAATTAAAAACACCTTTACAAGGTATAACAAGATGTTTAGCAAAGACCGCTGGAATGAAATATTAGAAGCCCTCAATGCAAATAAGTTTCGTACGTTACTTACAGCATTTGGTGTATTCTGGGGAATCTTAATATTGGTGTTGCTACTAGCATTAACCAACGGACTTAAGAATGGTGTCTCGGCAGATTTTGGTGACTTTGCTACAAACTCTATGTTTATGTGGTCGCAAGGAACGTCCATATCGTACAAGGGATTACCTAAGGGAAGGAGATTTAGTTTTAAACTTGAAGATGTAGAGGTCCTTAGAGAGAAGTATCCAGAGCTTAAATATATCTCACCACGCAATCAGCTGGGAGGTTTTAATGGGGCAAATAATGTGACTCGCAATGAAAAAACTGGAGCTTTTAGTATCTATGGAGATTATCCAGAATTTATAAAACAACAGCCTCAAGACATTACTTCTGGGCGTTACATATCATATTCTGATATTAATGAAAAACGTAAAATTTGTGTCATAGGAGAAGACGTAGTGAAGGGTTTGTATGATAATGGAGAAGATGTTCTCAATACCTACATTAAAATAAATGGTGTCAATTTTTTAGTGGTGGGCACTTTTAAAAACCCAAAAAGTAGCGGAGACGCAGAGGAAGATGCAAATACTATTTTCGTTCCTTTTACCACATTTTCACAAGCTTTTAATAGAGGTGATAACGTAGGATGGATGGCAATAACTGCTAGTGAAGACGTCAACATTACAGACATTAAGGAGCAAGTATTTGCAACCATGAGAGAGCAGCGCTCTATACACCCTGATGATAAACGAGCGATAGGTCATTTTGATCTATCTGAAGCGTATGGTCGTGTGATGGGGCTATTCTCTATCCTCACCTTTGTAGGCTATTTTGTGGGGTCGCTTGTATTGCTGTCTGGAGTTATAGGAATAAGTAATATTATGCTTATTGTAGTAAAAGAACGTACTAAGGAAATAGGTGTGCGCAGAGCGTTAGGAGCGACTCCATGGGAGATTAAATCTCAGATTTTGCAAGAATCTTTAGTGCTTACTATCATCTCTGGAATGGCAGGCATAGCAGTTGCCGCTGGATTTATTTGGGTGATGAATACCATCTTAGACCAAGTGGGAAAAGTAGATAATTTTGCAAACCCATCGGTAAATATAAATGTCATTTTTGTTGCACTTGCTATCCTGATAGTTTCAGGATTACTAGCTGGATTTATTCCGGCATCAAGGGCAATACAAATGAAGCCTATAGACGCATTAAGAATAGAATAAAACACAATCAACCATTCATACCATGAAACGCACAGGAACCATTATTACACTTATTGTAATCGTCATATTATTTGCAGCAGGCATTTGGTATATCTACACAAAAGATAAGCAAGACCCTATTGTTTATACTACAGAACAAGCCACTAGTCGTACCATTGTTAAGAAAACGGTTGCAACTGGAAGCATTGTTCCTAAGGAAGAAGTACTTATCAAGCCTAACGTGTCTGGAATCATTAAAGAGATTTATGTAGAGGCTGGAGATAATATCAAAGCTGGAGATCTTATTGCTCAAATTGAGGTGGTGCCTAATGCGTCATCACTTACTAATGCAAAGAATAATATTGCAGGAGCACGCACGGGAGTTGAAACAGCAAAGCTTGCTCTGGCAAACCAAAAGAGTATTTACGACCGTCAGAAGGCGCTCTTTGATAAAGGAGTGATTTCTGCAAATGATTTTGATGGGATTCAAAATGCATATAACCAGGCGCAACAGCGTGTAAAGCAGGAGCAAGTAAATCTTACGAGTGCTTCTCAAAATTACGATATTATTAAAACGGGAACTACTAGTGGTCTTGGTAATGCTGCCACTACTCAAATAAGATCCACCATTACTGGGATGATTCTAGATGTGCCTGTAAAAACAGGAAACCAAGTGATTGAAGCCAATAATTTTAATGATGGAACCACGGTTGCAACGCTTGCAGATGTAGATAAAATGATTTTTGAAGGAAAGGTAGACGAGAGTGAAGTAGGCAAAATAAAAGAAGATTTACCATTAGAAATTACCGTAGGGGCGATAGAAAATATGACTTTTAACGCAACTCTTGATTATATAGCACCTAAGGGCGTAGCCGAAAATGGAGCTATCCAGTTTGAAATAAAAGGAACACTAGATCGTACAAACTCAGATACTTTTATTAGAGCAGGGCTGAGTGCAAATGCAAGTATTATCCTCGAGAAAGCAACAGATGTTCTTTCCATAAAAGAGGCACTTGTACAATATGATCCTAAGACTAAAAAGCCATTTGTTGAGGTCGCTACGGGTGATCAAGAATTTGAACGTCGTGATATTGAGGTAGGCGTGAGCGATGGTATTTTTGTAGAAGTAAAGAGCGGTATCACCGCAGAAGATAATATTAAGGTGTGGAACCAACTTAAAATTCCTACTGGATTTGGAGGAGGTAGAGGGTAGGTAATCCTTTGTTTATAGGAGTATAGAGGTGTTTTTAAATGCGCTTTCGTGAAAGCGTAACAGCTACTCAAAAAAAATAATTAACAGTTTTTGTAACATATAACCGTTTCAATAGTCATATTGGACATCAATCAAGATTATGAAAAAAGCCATCTTATTTTGTATGACAGCGTTACTCGCTCTTACGACTTACAGTCAAGAGAAGAAGTGGACCCTGCAAGAATGCGTGCAATATGCGATAGATAATAACATTAACATCCAGCAAACGGAGTTAGACCTAGAGACTGCAGCAATAGACCGCTCTGATGCAATAGGATCATTTTTGCCTACTTTAAATGGTACGGCATCAAACTCTTGGCAAACGGGTCTCACGCAAAACGTGCTAACTGGAGTTTTAGAAACGCAACAAACACGTAACTCATCTTTTGGAGTAAGTTCTGGAGTGCGATTAATCAATGGTTTTAGAAATCATAAAGTACTTGATAGAGCAGAACTCTCTAAAATAGCTGCAGATTATAACATTGCTAAACTTAAAGATGATGTAGCGCTTAATGTGGCGGTTTCTTACTTACAAGTTTTACTCGCAAAGGAAAGTACAAAAGTGATTGTAGCTCAAAACGCAGTGACTAAGGAACAAATAGAACGCACACAAGAACTTGTAGATGGAGGTGTGTTGCCTCGAGGAGATCTATTAGAAATAAGAGCAACAGACGCTAGCGAAAGACAACGAATAGTCGCTGCAGAGAATGCGGTTTCTATTGGACTTGTAAATCTTGCTCAGCTTTTAAATATTAAAGATTTTGCAAACTTTGATATCGCCGAAGGGGAATATGAAGTGCAAGGAGAAGGAATCTTAGATACACAAGCAGAGGTGCTCATAGAGACTGCAAAAGAAACACGTTATGATCTAAAGATTGCCGCTCAAAATGAAGCCATAGCCAAAAAAGATTTAGAAATAAGCAAGACAGGATTTTACCCTACACTAGATGCATTTTTTAATTATAACACGAGAGAGTCTAATAGATCAAGTGGTTTTAATACTTCTATAGATCCTGACAATCCTTTTATTGATTCTGGAAATCCTATTGGAGTTGTGGGTAACACTGGTGATATTGTAACTAGTTTGTCTCCTAATATTACTGGAGTTGACGAGATAGGGCCATTGCCATTTGTAGAGCAACTATACCTCAATGATGGTATCTCTTATGGGCTATCTTTGCGAGTTCCGGTTTTTAATGGGTTTAGTGTAAAGAATCAAGTAAAACGTAGCGAAGTAAATGTGATGCGATCTGAGTTTCAAAAAGAACTAGCAGAGCAAAACCTTAGAACTGCCGTATATCAAGCATACACAGATGCAAAAGCTGCAAGAGAAAGTTATGAGGCTGCCAAAATAGCTGTTGAGTCTCAAGAGCTAGCTTATGCATACGCAAAAGATCGCTACGATGTAGGACTTACCAATGCTTTTGACTTTAGCCAGAGTAAATTGCGTTACGATAATGCACAGATTGAGATTGCGCGTGCTAAATATGATTATATTTTCCGTATCAAGGTGTTAGAGCTCTATTTTGGAGTTCCTGCTACCGAACTAAAATTCTAACCAACATGAGTAAAAAAACACTTTTCATTGTACTAGGCGTTGTTGCTGTTGTAGTAATAGCACTTATTGCAGGTAAAAAATCTGGAGCTTTCGGTAAGTCTGGTAACTTCAAGACTGTAGAGGTGCAGAAGCTTGAGAGAGCAACAATCATTGAGACGGTTGCAGCTACAGGTAAAATACAGCCAGAGATAGAGGTAAAGCTATCATCAGAAGTTTCTGGAGAAATTATAGACCTTCCTATTAAAGAAGGTCAAGATGTAAAAAAAGGAGATTTACTTGTAAAGATTAATCCAGACTTGGTACAGGCAGCAGTAAGCCAGAGCCGAGCAGCGCTACAAAATAGCCGTGCAGGATTATCACAAGCAGAAGCTAGTCTTAACCAAGCAAAACTTACGTTTGATCGTAATAAGCCTCTTTTTGATAAAGGGGTGATTTCAAAAGCAGATTTTGAGAGAGCACAGTCTGATCTAGAAATTGCACAGGCAAATCGTCAGAGTGCTTTTTATAACGTACAAAGCGTAGCTGCTCAAGTAAAGCAAGCTACAGATAACCTAGGGCGAACTTCTATTTTTGCACCACGTGATGGTACGATCTCTATGCTTAATGTAGAGCTAGGAGAACGTGTAGTAGGTACTGCGCAAATGGCAGGAACAGAAATCGTACGTGTAGCAAACCTCAATAACATGGAGGTTGAGGTAGATGTAAATGAAAATGATATTGTAAAAATCGCAATAGGAGATTCTACCATAGTAGAGGTAGACGCATATTTGAAAACAAAATTTGCTGGTGTAGTGACAGAAATTGCAAACTCTGCTCAAGCAACGCTCACTGCAGATCAGGTTACAAATTTTAAAGTAAAGGTGCGTATTCTAGAGGATTCTTATAAGCACTTGTTAGAAGGAAAAAAGGACACGTACTCGCCATTTAGACCAGGTATGACGGCTACTGTAGATATTATCACAAAGAAGCGTAATGATATTCTTGCAGCTCCAATAAGTGCTATTGTTGTTAAAACAGATACGAGTGCCACAAGAAGCACTACGCCTAAGTCTACAACAAGTGTAGCAGGAGCAGAGGAAAAATTTGAATGTGTATTCGTCAAGAATGGTGGTGAGGCAAAATTGAAGGTGGTAACTACAGGAATACAGGATGACTCTAAAATCGAAATCTTAACAGGTCTTGAAGAAGGTGATGAGATTATTACAGGCCCTTATAGTCTAGTAACAAAAACACTTAAAACTGGTGATAAAGTTGAGGTGAAAGGAGAAAAAAACGAATCTGAAGAATAAAAAATGACACATATTTTATGTCTAGAGACAGCCACCACAAATTGTTCGGTGGCTTTGTCTATTAATGGAAACGTGGTAGCCATGCAGGAGGATAATGCTCAGAAGTATTCTCATGCAGAACGATTACATGTATTTATTAAAGAGGTGCTTGATACGGCAGGGGTTACTAAGGATAAGCTCAATGCTATTGCTGTAAGTAAAGGACCAGGGAGTTATACAGGGCTTCGTATAGGAGTTTCGGCAGCAAAGGGACTTTGTGCTGCACTTGATGTGCCGCTTATATCTATAGATACTTTAGGTGCGCTTTCGCGGAAGCTATCTGTAACAGATGGCGAGCTCATCATACCAATGCTTGATGCACGTCGTATGGAAGTATACAGTGCCGTTTTTGATAATAATGGAAACCGTCACAGAGAAACCCAAGCGCAAATACTAGATGAAACCTCTTTTGTAGAATATCTAGATAAAGGAATCGTTCACTTTGTGGGTAATGGTGTAGAAAAATTTCAAGAAATCTGTGAGCACCCTAATGCTAGGTTTGTAATAGGAGAGTTACCCTCATCAACTCAAATGGCAGCCATAGCACAGTCAAAATTTGAAGCCAGCGATCTTGAAGACGTTGCTTATTTTGAACCTTACTATCTTAAAGATTTTATAGCAGGGAAGCCCAAGGCAAAGTAATATTATTATCAAAGCAAAAAAAATCCCGTGATACAATACTGTATCACGGGATTTTTACTTTTAAGAAAGAGCTTCTTAAGCTTCTTTGTGTATTTCGACAGCATGTGGATAAGGAATTTCAATCCCAGCTTTGTCAAGTTCAATTTTACAATTTTCGATGGTTTGGAAGTATACATCCCAGTAATTTTCTGGTGTAGCCCAAGGACGTACTTCGTAGTTTACAGAGCTATCTGCTAGCTCACCCATATTTACAGATGGAGCAGGTACTTGTAGTACGTTTTGTTGAGAATGCATAGCACGCATAAGAGCGTCTTTAGTCGCTTTAATATCTGCATCGTAAGACACACCTATTGTAAGATCTACACGCAGTTCTCCTAGTTCTGTGTAGTTTTTAATATTACCATTAGATAAAACACCATTTGGTATAATAACTAGCTTGTTTCCTGGTGTAGCTATTTTAGTAGTAAATATTTGAATTTCTGATACAACTCCCACTTCACCTTGAGCTTCTATGAGATCTCCTACTTTAAATGGTTTGAAAAGTATAAGTAGTACACCTCCTGCAAAATTAGATAAAGAGCCTTGAAGAGCAAGACCAACAGCAAGACCAGCAGCGGCAAGGATAGCGGCAAAAGATGCTGTATCTATACCTAATTGTCCTAAAATTGCTATTATAAGTAGAACTAATAAAACGGTTCTCACGAGATTAGATAAAAACTTTTCAAGTGTTTTATCCATATTCTTATTTTTCTCGAGCATTTTCTTGAAAACCTTCATTAGTTTTCCAATAACCCATTTACCTACTATCCATATGACTAATGCCATAAGGATCTTAAGTCCATATTCTGATCCTTTTTCGATAGCGAGGTCAATCCATTTTTGATAATCTTCCATTGGTTTTATTTATTAGGTTGTTAATGTTTGTAGCCTAAAAATATAAAAACTCGCATATATGGTTATATGCGAGTTTTTATGAAATGATTATCATTTCTATGTTATCGTTAATCGATACAAATGGGAATCTTATCTAGCTTTTATGATTCATTTTTGTGAATGTGTACGTCACGTTGCGGGAAAGGTATGGTAATCCCAGCAGCTTCTAGACGTTCCTTACCTTCTTCAAGAACTAACCAGCGTAAATTCCAGAAGTCTTCATTTTTTGCCCAATATCTAAGCGATAAGTTTACACTACTATCTCCTAGTTCTGCAAGCACTATCATAGGTGCTTTACCTTCTTCTTGGATTACTTGCTCTTGTTCATTGACTAGTGTGAGTAAAATGTTTTTGGCCAGTTTTACATCATCACCATAGTCAATTCCAAAGGTGATGGCTTCTTTGCGTATTCCTTCTTCTGTAAAGTTTACAATGGTCTCATTAGACAACTTTCCATTTGGGATAATAGCTAGTTGATTTCCAAAGGTGTTAAGCTTGGTCTGGAATATTGAAATCTCTTTTACAGTTCCTTCTTGTCCTTGTGCTTTTATAAAATCACCTACTTTAAAAGGTCTTAGTAATAAGATAAGAACTCCTCCTGCAAAGTTTGCGAGAGATCCCTGTAATGCTAGTCCTATTGCAAGACCTGCAGCCCCAATAATTGCAACGAGCGAGGTTGTTTTTACCCCTACTTGTGTTATCACTAAGACAAATAAAACAATCTTAAGTGTCCAGTTAATAAGGTCGGCAATAAACTTTTCAAGAGTAGGATCGTAGTCTTTTCTTTTGAAAAATTTAGCTACTAGTTTCTTTATTATTCGGATGACCCATAGACCAATGAATAGTAAAACTATAGCACTTAGGAAGCCTGGAAGAAAATCCCAAACCCACTTTATGGCTTGATCTATATGTTCTTGGTATTCGCTTACTTGGTCTAGAGGGTTGCTCATATTTAATTTTTTTACAAAATTGAATATAAGGAAGCGTGTTACATAATCTTCTAGGATAAACTTCTGTTAAACTTCCATGAGTTTTAACGCGGCTTTCACAGTCTCTACGGGCAGTTGGCAAGTATTATTCACACATACATATATAAACGTTTTGTCATCATGGTAACGTCCTTTAAAAATATCTTGATCACTGTCACTCGTGCTCGTTGCAATTAATTTATTAGGAATGTAATAACTATCAAACTCTTCTCTTAAGACTTCGGCATCTTTTCCCACGATGACAAGCTCATAAAAAGGCATAGTATAGTTAAGCATACCATCCATCCAGTTTGAAAAACTAGTAGGACTCTGATCAATAGATGGCTGAATGTTATGTAGCATTGCTTTGGTCGTATCTCCATATGTATTATCGCTATAGTAATGAGATAGCATAAAGATATTTTTGGCCATTATGGAGTTTGAGGAAGGAATCACATTATCATAAAACTCTGTGTTTCGACTTGCTAAACTAGGATCTTGGTTTGATGTATAGAAAAACAAATCATTTTCCGGATTTTGAAAATGTTCAAAGGTGTAATCTGTAAGCTGTTTAGCTTTATGAAGCCATTTACTATCTGCTGTAATTTCATAGAGTGCTATAAAGGCATCTACTATGGCTGCATAATCTTCTAGATATCCATTTATAGTGCTCTTTCCATTTTTAAAGGTACGATTGAGACCGCCATCTTCTCTTATAAGATGACTACTTATGAAAGTTGCATTTTTTAAAGCAGCAGTAAGAAATACCTCATCGTTAAAAGCGCGGTAAGCGTCTACATATCCTTTAATCATTAACCCATTCCAAGAGGTTAGAATTTTGTCATCTAGGCGAGGTTTTTCTTTATTGCTTTCGCGAAAGCGTAATAAGTCCTCATGCCATTTAGTTTTTTTGGAAATGATTTCTTGTACTGAAATACCAAATTCCCTTGAGAAGTCTTGGTCTGTATCTTGTCTAATCAGAACATAGTTGTCTTTCTCCCATTTTCCATAAGAGTTGATGTTGTAGTATTCCTTAAAAAGATCAAAATCATCACCTATCAAAGTTTGCAGCTCATTTTTGGTCCACACATAATAAGCTCCTTCTTCTAGAATTCCATCTGCAGTTAAGCTATCTGCATCTATAGCACTATAAAAGGCTCCATCATGTGTGGTCATCTCACGGGCTATAAATGCTAAAGTTTGATAGACGGTTTGCTTGTATAAAGGGTTTTTAGTTTTAGTGTATGCTAGTGCGTATAAGCTTACTAATTGTGCATTGTCATAAAGCATTTTTTCAAAGTGTGGCACATGCCACTTTGTATCTACACTATAACGCGCAAAGCCACCACCTACGTGATCATTAACTCCACCAAAGGCAATTTGTTCTAAGGTGGTATTTACATATTCTAAAATTTCTTCATCATTATTTTGATGTGCATACCTAAGTAAAAACTGATAGTTATTAGGCATCATAAACTTGGGCGCACGATTGAGGCCTCCTTGTCTAGTATCCCACTGTCTTGACCACTGGCTTATCGCATTTTGCAAGGTTTCTAGCTTGAAATCTGGAGTACTATTATTCGGGATAATTGCATCCATTTCTTGCATGCCTTGATCAAGCTTTTCTGCATATTCAATTAGTTTTTCTGGTGCTGTTTGATAGAGTTTGGCAATTTGCTCAAGTGCGCTTGTCCATTCCTCCTTAGGGAAATAGGTGCCTCCCCATACGGGTCTTCCATCTGGTAATGCAATGGCATTAAGAGGCCAGCCACCTCTGCCTGTCATAAGTTGCACAGCATTCATGTATACATTATCCACATCTGGACGCTCCTCACGATCTACTTTTATATTTATAAAATGCGCGTTCATAAGTTGTGCGACCTCTGTATTTTCAAAGCTCTCGTGCTCCATGACATGACACCAGTGGCATGAAGAGTAACCTATGCTTATCAATAAGAGTTTGTTTTCCTTTTTAGCCTGAGCGAGCGTTTGCTCATTCCATGGTTTCCAGTCTACAGGATTATGGGCGTGTTGTAAGAGATAAGGACTAGTCTCCTGTATAAGATCATTAGTATAAGGATGTTCCATAGTGGGATTATTTAGTGCTTGCCGTTTGATAAAGGAGTAATATTCTAGACGTACTGGTAAAATAGGTAGTCTTGTAAAAATACAAACAAAAAAAGTCCCATCTAGAGATGGGACTTTTATCAATATTTTAAAAAGAGATTTACTTTACTTCAAAAGTAATCTTACAGTTCATGCGGTATTCTTTTATTTTTCCATCGTCACCTACTACGCAGTTTTGTTCATTTACGTAAAGTGATTTGATGTTTTTTAAAGATTTACTAGCGTGTTTAAGTGCATTTTCTGCTGCATTTTCCCAACTTTTCTCAGAACTTGCTAATACTTCTATAACTTTTAATACTGCCATAATTTTCAATTTAATGTGTTAATAATTAGTTGTTTCTTGAAAGTTACGGATTTCATGAGATATGAATGTAAAAGTTTTTATAAAACTTAATCTTACTATTTATGGGAATAATAACGGTAGTTATGTGTAGATGGGCGTAAATGCAAAGGCATTATTAGAGATTTTATTTTGAAGAGCTTTGTGCCATTACCATCCTCCAGAAGCACCGCCGCCTCCAAAGCCACCGCCACCGAAACCTCCTCCAAAGCCACCGCCTCCACCGAAGCTTCCACCTCCGCCAAAAGATCCACCACCACCAAAGCCACCACGTCCCATGTTGCTGAGGATGATAACATCCAGTAGTGAGCCACCCACACTGCGCTTACCGCCATTGCGGCCACCACCGCGATGGTTATTACGACTTATGATAATGAGGATGACAATAAAAAAGACAAGCATGAGAATTCCCTCTATTGGAAATCCATCATTACCTTGTCTTGTTCCTTTGAAGTTTCCTTGTAATCCATCAAAGATGGCATCTGCGCTTTGATCAAGACCAGCATAGAAATTTCCTTGTTTAAACTGAGGGATCATTATTCTATTTATGATTTGCTCTGCATCACGATCAGAAATGATGCTTTCTATCCCATAACCCGTATTGATATCTACTTTACGATCATCTTTTGCAAGAATAATCAAGATTCCGTTATCTTGATCTGCCTGGCCTATTCCCCATTGCTGTCCCCACTTTGCGCCCACCATATCAAGTCCTTCTCCATTGGAAGTAGAGATAATAGCAATCACAATTTGTGTTGAGGTACTGTCACTGTATTTAATAAGCTTGTTTTCTAAAGCATTTTTTTGCGCTGCAGATAGTAAGCCTATGTAGTCATAAACAGCATCAGGATTTGCTTTTGTAGGTTTTTCAGGAATATTAAATTGACCAAATGCAGGAAAACTCAGTACTAATAAAAGTAGAGAGAAGAGTACGCTTTCGCGAAAGCGTGAATCTAAAAAAATCTTTTTTTCTTGCATCAAGAGGTGCTTATTTCGTCAGAGAGTTCATTGTTATCACCATGCTTCCATGGGAAAAATGTAGCTAGTTTCTCTCCAGCAGATTGTACTCCCTGGATGAGACCATCGCGGAAGTTGCCTTTTGTAAACTGAGCGATCATAGCATCCTTAGTAGACTCCCAGAAATCTGGAGGGACTACTTTGTTGATGCCAGCATCACCGCAAATCGCGAGCTTATGATCATCTACAGCTACATAAATAAGGACTCCATTTTCTTCCTTGGTGTTATCCATTTTAAGTAAGTGAAATAATTCTTGAGCACGTATAAGCGCATCCTCTGTGTTAGAGTGATGCTCTAGGTGCACACGGATTTCTCCTGAGGTAAGCGTTTCTGCCCGTCTTATAGCCGCAACTATGGCCTGCTCATCACTCTTACTTAAAAAGTCTTCTACCGTAGATGCCATTTATTTTGTGCCAAAATCAAATTCTACTTCTGGAGCATTTTCTGATCCTGCATCTGCCTCAAAATAAGCGCGATTTTCAAAACCTAGAAATCCTGCTGCAAGACTAGTAGGAAACATACGTATCTCAGAGTTTAAGATTTTTGCCTTTTCATTAAAGCGATTGCGCTCTACGTTAATTCGGTTTTCAGTACGTTCCAGCTCATTTATTAACTCTTTAAAATTTTCATTTGCTTTAAGATCTGGATAGCGCTCAAAAACTGCTAGTAAACGAGATAGCGCAGAGGTAAGACCTGACTGCGCTTCTTGAAACTGTCTAAGCTGTGCTGGTGTGATGTTTGAAGGGTCAATGTTTATTGATGTTGCTTTGCTACGAGCTTCTATAACTCCAATAAGTGTAGATTGCTCAAACTCTGCATAGCCTTTGGCTGTATTTACAATATTTGGGATTAAGTCTGCACGACGTTGGTAAGAGCTTTCTACGTTACCCCATTGTGCATTTACCTCTTCATCTAGAGGAACGAGATTGTTATTTGTGCGAGCGAGCCATAAGCCTCCTATAACTAGTACAGCAACGATGGCAATAAGAGCGATAAGTCCTTTTTTCATAATATAATTAGGTTTGATAGTTAGTTGTTGTTTGTTGTGATTTGTTACAAGTAACGTGCAATAGTAGCAAGTTAAGAAAAAGAATTACTATAAGAAGACAATAAGGTTTTGTTAAACTCGCCGTCTAAGAGTTGTATAAGCTTGATTTTTGCAAATAAAAAAGCAACACTCATTTGTAGTGTATTATTGTTATGGATTTAAAATTTTTGTATGTACTTGCAGCTATGGGAGTTATAGGTGTTATTGCAGGTGTATATCACCTCGTGTCTGGGCAGTATCTTGTAATGAGCCTCTTGTCAATAACCACTAGTTTATTTTTTATAGGCCTAGCTTATCGCGATTATTATAAAGGAAAGCGTTTTTAGAGATTAGACTTAATCTCTAGTAGTTGTGCTTTTACAGCTTCTAGCTTTCTTATAATATCAAAATTTGATAAAATTTCTTTTTTACCTTCTTTGAGGTGTGTTTTTGCACCTTCAAGTGTAAAACCGCGCTCTTTAACCAGATGATAAATAAGCTCTAGATTTTTAATATCTTCTGGGGTAAACCTCCTTGTGCCCTTAGCATTTTTTTTAGGAGCAATAACATCAAACTCCTTCTCCCAGAAACGTATCAAAGATGCATTTACATCAAATGCCTTTGAGACTTCACCTATCGTATAGTATAGTTTTTCTGGAAGATCTATATGCATTAATCGAGGGATTGATTTTCTATAGAGGATGCAGTGAGCATAAGATCATACTCTTCTGGAGTAAGGTCATTATGATAGAAGTTAACAGGGTTAACTACAGTGCCATTTTTCCACACTTCGTAATGTAGGTGTGGACCAGATGACAGACCAGTGTTACCTACATATCCTATTATCTCTCCACGTTTTACGTTTTGACCTACCTTAGCCTTGTATTTACTCATGTGAGCATAATATGTTTTATAACCAAAGCCGTGCTCGATGATAACCATTTTACCATAACCGCTTCCTAGACCTACTTTAGTCACTTTACCGTCACCAGTTGCATAAATAGGTGTGCCAGGAGGAGCTGTAAAGTCCATCCCATTGTGCATTTTTCTATACTTTAATATAGGGTGTACTCTCATTCCGTATCCAGAAGCTACTCTAGAGAGGTCCTTATTTTGTACTGGTTGTATGGCTGGTATTGTTTTAAGTAAGGCTTCTTTTTCTTCGGCTAGTTTTGCAATTTCGTCTAGTGACTTAGATTGTATAACAAGTCGTTTTGTGATCTGATCAATACGTTTTGCACTTCCCATAATCATAGAAGAGTTATCAAAGCCTTCTAAATCTTTATAGCGATTTACCCCTCCAAAACCTGCCTGTCTTACCTCATCAGGAATAGGGCTAGCTTCAAATAATACACGGTATACATTGTTATCTCGCTCCTCTACATTTGCAAGTACGCGCTCTATCTGGTCTAGTTTCTTTTCTTGGAGCTCAAACTGCAAAGACATATTTGCTAGCTCGCGTTCTAGTTTTCTTTCCTTAGGAGTGTCCACACCAGAGTTAAATACAGCAATAGTAATAAGTAGCCCCATAAGAGCTGCTGCTGCAATGAAAATCAATGCTGCGCCAAAAGTGCGTCCCTTTTTACGCTCTACTTTTCGGTAGGATAGGGTCTCACTATCATAGTAATATTTTACCTTAGACATAAGTTAAAATGCTTATTTTTGGGGTTTGTTTAAGGGGTTAAATACGCTTTCGCGAAAGCGTAATCTAAAACCTCAACAACGTTCAAATATAAAATAAATTATCCACACCATCCATCGTATGAAATCTCAAGAGGTACGTAAACAGTTTCTAGACTTTTTTGAATCCAAAAAACATACCATAGTGCCCTCTGCACCAATGGTTTTAAAGGATGACCCCACGTTAATGTTTACAAACGCGGGAATGGTGCCCTTTAAAGAATATTTTTTAGGTAATGCCACGCCAAAGAATACAAGACTCTCAGATACTCAAAAATGTTTGCGTGTTTCTGGTAAACATAATGACCTCGAGGAAGTAGGTAAAGACACCTATCATCACACGATGTTTGAGATGCTGGGTAACTGGTCTTTTGGAGATTACTTTAAAGAAGAGGCGATTGCTTGGGCTTGGGAATTCTTAACGGAAGTAGTTAAGATTGATAAAGACAGTCTATATGTGAGCGTTTTTGAAGGAGATAAAGAGGATGGGTTAGATAGAGATCAAGAAGCTTTTGATATCTGGAAGCAGCGCATTGATGAGGATAGAATCATCGATGGAAATAAAAAGGATAACTTCTGGGAGATGGGAGCGCAAGGACCTTGCGGGCCATGTTCAGAAATACACGTAGACATAAGATCTGCCGAAGAAAAAGCAAAAGTAGACGGGAAGACCCTCATCAATATGGATCATCCACATGTAGTGGAAATCTGGAACTTGGTATTCATGCAGTACAATCGTCTTGCAGATGGATCGCTTGTAAAGCTTCCTAATCAGCATGTAGATACTGGAATGGGATTTGAGCGTTTATGTATGGTACTTCAAGGAGTGCAGTCTAATTATGATACAGACGTTTTTACTCCACTAATGAGCGAGATTGAAACCATCACAAACTCAAAGTGTGGTAATGATGAAGAAATAGATATTGCAGTACGAGTAATCGCAGATCATGTAAGAGCTGTGTCATTCTCAATTGCAGATGGGCAGTTGCCTTCTAATACTGGGGCTGGCTATGTAATCCGTAGAATCTTACGACGTGCCATTCGTTACGGGTTTACGTTTCTTGACACTAAGGAACCATTTATTTACAAGCTTGTAGCAACACTTGTAAAACAAATGGGTGATGCATTTCCAGAACTTAAATCACAGAAAAATTTAATTACAAATGTGATACGTGAAGAGGAAGCTTCCTTTTTACGTACGCTAGATAAAGGATTACTGCTGCTTGACAATGTGATTGCAGCTACAAAGGGTGATACCGTTTCTGGAGATAAAGCTTTTGAACTTTATGATACCTACGGATTCCCAATAGATCTTACAGCACTTATACTTAGTGAGAAAAACTTAAAGCTTGATGAGAAAGGCTTTGAGGCTGCTCTTAAAGAGCAAAAGGATCGCTCTCGTGCAGCAACCAAGGTGGAGACAGACGACTGGAATATCTTACAGGAAGATGCTGAAGAGGAATTCATAGGCTACGATACTCTAGAAGCATCTGTAAAAATCACTCGCTACCGTAAGACAGAGAGTAAAAAAGACGGGGAGTTATATCAACTAGTATTTAATCTTACGCCATTCTATCCAGAAGGAGGAGGGCAAGTAGGTGATAAAGGATATCTAGAAACTCCAAGCGGAGAGGTGGTTTACATCATAGATACAAAGAAAGAAAACAACCTTATTATACACCTTGCCAAAAACCTCCCAAGATCTACCGAGGGAACGTTTAAGGCAGTGGTAGATGTGAAGCAACGTAGCCGTACAGCTGCAAACCATACTGCAACACACTTATTGCACCAAGGGCTTCGTAAGATACTAGGAACACACGTGGAGCAAAAGGGAAGTATGGTACATAGCAGAAACCTACGTTTTGACTTCTCTCACTTTTCTAAAGTGACAAGCGAGGAGTTAAAAGAGGTAGAAGATTTTGTAAATGCACGCATACGCGAAAATCTATCTCTAGAAGAGCAACGTGGTATTCCTTATGATCAAGCTATACAAGAAGGAGCGATAGCATTATTTGGAGAAAAGTATGGTGATGCTGTAAGGACAATACGCTTTGGGAAGTCTATGGAGCTTTGTGGTGGTACACACGTAAAAAACACAGGAGACATCTGGCATTTTAAAATCACTTCAGAAGGGGCAGTGGCATCTGGTATACGCCGCATAGAAGCAATTACTAGCGATGCTGCCAAAGATTACTTTACATCAGAAACCGAAGCCTATAATCAAGTAAAAGCAACCCTTAAAGGGAATCAAGATCCAGTAAAAGCGATTACTAGCCTACTGGATGAGAATGCTACTTTAAAAAAGCAAGTAGAAGCACTTATAAAAGAGAAGGCTCAAAACCTAAGTGGTGATCTTGCAAAAGAATTTGTAGACATAGATGGTGTAGATTTCTTAGCAAAAAAGGTAGATCTAGATGCGGGAGCTATTAAAGATCTTGCTTTTAAATTAGGAGAGAATAAAGACAACGTATTCTTGCTATTTGGAACAGAGCAAAACGGTAAAGCATTACTAAGTTGCTACATTTCAAAAGAGCTTGTCGCTTCAAAAAATCTGAACGCAGGTACTGTCGTGCGTGAGTTAGGAAAGCACATCCAAGGTGGAGGTGGAGGACAACCTTTCTTTGCAACTGCAGGAGGTAAAAATCCAGCAGGTATAGACGCAGCCATTGCAGAGGTTAAGAACTATCTTGTATAATGAAACTACAGACCCAAATACCGCTAGAGCCTGCTGCTCGTCAATTTGGGTATGATCATAAATTATTGTTGTTAGGTTCTTGCTTTGCGCAGAACATAGGTGACAAGCTAGCATATTATAAATTCCAAGCGGTTACAAATCCGTTTGGAATTATTTTTAATCCCGTCGCACTAGAACGGTTAGTAGCAGATGCTGTTGCAAATAAAACCTATACAGAAGCAGATGTCTTTGAACTAGACGGCGTCTGGAAATCTTTTTATGCACACAGTGACAAAAACGCCCTTACGAGACTAGGAGCTGTGATACACCTACAAGAGGCGCAGCAATTGCTCAGGCAGCAGCTCATAGAGGCTTCTCATCTATTTGTCACACTAGGTACTGCTTGGGTTTATAAACATCTTGAACGTGATGAGGTGGTGGCCAACTGTCACAAGGTTCCTCAACAAGCTTTTGCAAAAAAAATACTATCTGTCACCGAAATTCAAGAGAGTCTGTCTCGTATATGTGAGCTGGTAAAAACACTTAACCCACAAATTAAGATTGCTTTTACAGTGTCGCCAGTGCGTCATATTAAAGATGGTATAGTAGAAAATACCCGTAGCAAGTCACATTTACTTACAGCAGTTCATCAACTTGTAGATAGTCGTGAGGCGAGTTATTTTCCGGCTTATGAGATTGTGATGGATGAGTTGCGTGACTATCGCTTTTATGCAAGTGATATGGTTCACCCATCTGAGCAGGCAGTTACCTATGTATGGGAGCATTTTGTAGAAGTGTACGCTTTCGCGAAAGCGCAACAAACAATGAAAAAAGTAGCTCAAATCCAACAGGGGTTAGCTCACAAACCTTTTAATGAAGACAGCGCTGCGCACCAAAAATTCTTGGTAAAATTAGAGGGGCAAAAAGAAAAGCTAGTTCAAGAATTTCCGTGGATGAGGTTTTAATGAAACCTTAGGTGTTCATTTTCTTATAAAGAGAAAGCCATCCGCCACCATTAATAGCTTCAATACCTTTTGACCTAAGGACGGCTGCGGCTGTAGCACTCCGGCCACCGCTGGCACAAACGCATATTACAGGTTTGTTCCATTTTTTAATCGTTGTGGCTTGGGCGGCTATGTTTTGCACAGGTATGTGTTTAGAGCCAGGGATGGCGCCGCTATCATATTCGGCTTTTGATCGCACGTCTATGATAACAGCATCTCTACTAAAGAAGTCATCAAGTTTCCGCTGTTTCTTACCAAAAAAACTACTGAATAACCCCATTATCTTCCATTACTAAGCTTAGTCCGTCTTTTATGAGGTGCGCAATATTTGCTCTAGAAATCATGAGAGATTCTAAGTGTGCTAGCACTTCCTTGTTTCGCGTAAGCTCAAATATTTCAAGCGATAAAAGCCAGTCAGAAGGATACTGTTTCTGTACTGTTTGAAATATCGTTAAGAGAGTTGTTTCTTGTGGGACTCCACTTTCTCGTTGAGTTCTTACTTCTTTGTAGAATTCGTTGAGTTTCTTGTCTTCTTCAGATAGTTCATGTTGTATGGTGGTGGTGGTACTCACCTGACTTTTTATCTCAAACGAATCATGATCTGCTGCTCCTGCAAAAGCAGAAACTACAGAGGTTCCTATGGCCATATCAAAAGGCCCATTCTTACGTGAGATAAGTTTGTCACCTTTGTATGAAACTTCGCAGCCATCAAAATGAACTACGAGCAAGGTGCCATCTACACTACGAGTACCAGTGGTAATCATTCCTGTCACGGTAATGCCACTTTCAAACTCAAAGGAGTTTATGCCGCCTTCGTAAATTTCAAAAGCTTTAAGATCTCTTGGACTCATATTTTCGATAGCCATAGAGCTACGCTTGAGCTTCCCTAAGGGAGAAGAAAATCCTTTTCTAAAATGATCTGTTCCTAGTCCTATAAGCTCCTTACCTCTGTAAGAGAGTGCACTAGGGCCATGAGTTTCAAAATAAACAACGCGGTTGTCTTCATCTTGAATCATGTTACTAAAATTCCCACTTACTTGCAGTCCAGTGTTAAGCTCGATAGAGCCTAGTTGCTTGCAATCTATAAGTTTTTGAACACCTCGCCATCCACCACGTCTAAGTGCCATAGTCTCTGCAAATTCTTCTAGTACTTCCATTAAGTACCCAAAATCTGGTGTAACAAATAGCTGAGGTTGCATTTGTGTGATATCAAATTCTTGATAAGCAGCATCTATGCTATAAGGTAGTTTTTTTACAGCATCAGTAAGGCAATGTTTACTCTCACCTAGTGATGATAATAATCCAGCGCCATATAATTTAGGATCTTCCAGCGTTCCTACAAGTCCATACTCTACGGTCCACCAGTGAAGGTTTCTTATTAATGCAATTTCAGATGGTTCTACCGTCATTTGCTGCAGGCGGTTTACTTCATCTTCGGCAGCGTCTATATCTTCTTGAGCAATACCCTCTGCTTCTTTTAAAATAGATAGCTTGCGTACTGCTTCATACATATCCATATCATGAGCATTTGATATGGCACGAGCACCTATTTCTCCAAATCTGCGCAGGTACTCTGCATAATCTGGACTTGCAATAATAGGAGCATGACCAGCACCTTCATGAATAATATCTGGTGCAGGTGTGTATTCTATATTTTCTAGTTGGCGTATGTCACTAGCAATCACAAGCACCTTGTATGCTTGAAATTCCATAAAAGCATTAGGAGGTATAAAACCATCTACCGCAACAGCAGCCCAACCTATTTCTTTAAGAATGCGATTCATCCCGTACATAGAAGGGATGTTATCTATAGAAATCCCTGTTTTTTTAAGACCAGACATATAGCTCTCATGAGCCACCTGACTTAAATGAGCTACATTTTTACGCATCACATATCTCCACACCGCTTGATTAATAGGAGTGTATTGATCATAATCTTGCGCCTTGATATATTGACCTAAGTGCTTAGGCAGACGATCTAATAACGGGTTTGATGTAACTGGTATTTCCATAGAGTAAATTTACAAAGAATTGGTCGTGATTAAAATGCTTTCCTAAATCGTTTGCGTTAAATTATTTTTGGGTATCCGCTTTCGCGAAAATGTGAGTTGGCAAAACACGCATTACTCCCTATTTACCTATTTTTACCTAACATTAACTTCAGCTATATACAATGACACAACCTTACGTAAAGACATTAAAAGCAAATGGAATCGCTACGATTTCTTTTTTTCATCCAGCGCATAATAGCATGCCTAGTACTGTACTTGCAGACCTCGAGAGTGCAATACAAAATAGTGGAGAAGATGAAGATGTAAAAGTAATCATACTGCAAAGTGGAGGAGAACGCACCTTTTGTGCTGGCGCCAGTTTTGATGAGCTTAAAAGCATAGAAGATAATGTAGAAGGGAAAGAATTCTTTATGGGTTTTGCACGGGTTATTCTTGCCATGCGTTCTTGTTCTAAGATTATCATAGGTCGTATTCAAGGTAAAGCAGTAGGAGGTGGCGTAGGTCTTGCAGCTGCAACAGATTATTGCTATGCGACTAAGTATGCGAGTATAAAACTAAGCGAACTCACCATAGGTATAGGGCCTTTTGTAATTGCTCCCGCTGTTGAACGCAAGATAGGGTTGAATGGACTAAGCGACTTGACACTGAATGCAACAGAGTTTTATAGCCCAGAATGGGCTAAAGAAAAAGGACTGTATGCAGCCCTTTTTGAAACTTCTATTTTAATGGATGAAGCGGTACAAGCACTAGCTGTAAAACTTGCTTCATACAACCCAGAAGCGGTTACCGCTATGAAAAAAGCATTATGGGAAGGAACAGACCACTGGCCATCACTTCTAGAAGAACGTGCTGAGATGAGTGGTACTTTAGTGTTAAGTAAGTTTACAAAAGATACACTGGGAGCGTTGTAACTGAGATGATAATACCAGTCAGAAACTTTATATATTAAAAAAGCACCCCTTGGGGTGCTTTTTAAGTTCAAGGGCTAATTCAAACAATATTTTAATTTCCTGCTACTTGTGGAGGATATACACCTAAAATTTCTTTAACGATTAGGTTAATGCGTTCTTCACGCTTATCTACGTCGCCAGTAACTAGTGGTGCTGTACCTTGACCTTGCCAGATAAGCTGATTTTTATTTGCGTCAATTAAGTCAATGTATAAAGTGCCTTGAGTAGATCTTGCAACGGTGTTATTATTAAAACCACCGTTCCAGCCCCAAGGGCCTCCCCATGGCCCCCAGAAACCTCCCCAGCCACCACGGAAGCCAAAGTTGTTTTGGTACACATCGATACGTTCTTTAGCTTTTGTAAATATGCTTACGAGTACCGTAGGATTTTCAGATTTTGTAAAACCTTTTGCCGTCATCTCAGATTCAATAGCGCGGAGTACACGTTTTTTATCTAAGTCAGAAATCTCTGCTTTGTCTATTCCTGGTTTGTAAAAAGCAAAGGTTTTGTACTCGTTAAAGTTTGTTTCCTTGTCGTAGTCAGAAGCTACGCGCACAGTGCTACATGAAGCCAGTAAGAGTACGGCTCCCAGTAATGGTAAAAGTCTAAGTGCTTTCATAGTAGTTTGTTTTTAAAGATTATTTATAAGTGGTTCTGCAAAAAAATGATAATACTAACTGCAAGATTAGGGTCGTAATCATAAGGTGATTGTTCTATAAGGTAACAATCCTTTGGTCACTTATCCTGTTTTATCAAACACTTCTTTTATTTGTCTAGTGTAAAATGATTGATTTTAAGCATCTTTCAGATTATTAAAATTATCAATTACCGTACCAAAATGGCTGTTTAAGAGAAGCACATATATCTCATCAACAAGGTGATGGAATATATGTAACTAAAATGTAGTAATTGGTGTGTAGAATTTTTCGCGAAAGCGCACTGTATATAATGCCTTTGTTTACTTCAAAAAGAACTTAGTTCTGGCTGTTGGTTTTCTTGCTATACCCATACGGACAATGACGGCAACCGCTCTCACAGCAATAACCACGTTTAAGATGATATTGTTCTGTAAAACATTTGTAGCCCTCTGGCGTTAGGTAGTAATCGCCATCTTCTATCGGAATATGTTTTTTTAAGTAGGACATATTACAAAGATAAGGATACGGCACAGACTTTGAATAACGTCTATAATATAAGTAGTAACGTACAAGTATTAAGGAGATCTTAAGATACTGGATGTTATAATTGATTTATTTTTGACCTATGTTTCTAATTGTAAATAAATATTTATTGCGCAAACGCTTTGTGGGAGTGACCCTCTGGCCATTTATAGTAATGCGTACTCCAGATCTCAAGGAGGATATTGTATTTATTAATCACGAGAAAATCCACATTAGACAGCAAGCAGAAATGCTTGTGCTTCCATTCTTTATATGGTATGTAATAGAGTATTTTATAAGACTTATACAGTACAGGGATAATTATGTGGCTTACCTTAATATAAGTTTTGAAAGAGAGGCTTATGCTCGTGAGTGCGAGCTTAGCTATCTAGAAAAGCGTCCTTTTTGGAGTTTTCTAGCGTATCTTTAACCCGTGAATCTTACTTCAGAAAATCAATTTATTTCAGAAACTAATGGCTATTCCCTTTCTATTAAAAGGGAGGACTTACTGCATCCTACAGTTTCTGGAAACAAGTTTAGAAAACTTAAATATAACCTTATTCAGGCCCGAGAAGAGGGTTTTGAAACCTTACTCACTTTTGGAGGAGCTTACTCAAACCATATTGCTGCTACAGCTGCGGCTGGGCAATTAGAGGGTTTTAAAACTATAGGTGTTATACGTGGAGAAGAGCTAGGTGTTAATCTTGCTAAGACGCTTGAAAGTAATCCTACACTGGCATTTGCACATGAGTGTGGGATGAAATTTCACTTTATATCAAGGCAAGAATATCGTGAGAAAGATGAGTTACGCTTTCGCGAAAGCATAACAACAACCTTTAATAATCCGTTTATAATTCCCGAAGGCGGAACTAACGAGCTTGCTATCAAAGGTTGTGAAGAGATCTTAACTGAAGATGATACAGACTTTGACTACATATGTTGTCCCATAGGAACTGCGGGAACAATTTCTGGTATTATTAATAGTCTCAAGCCACATCAAACAGCAATAGGTTTTCCTGCATTAAAGGGAAATTGGGTGGCAGATGAGGTGAGAAAATATGCAAATAATGAGCAGTGGGAGGTTATTGCCAACTATCATTTTGGTGGATATGCAAAGGTGAATGGTGATCTCATTAACTTTATAAATGAATTTCATTCAAAGCATCAGGTTTTACTAGATCCTATTTATACGGGTAAGATGCTTTATGGCATTTCAGAGCTTATGAAAGGTGGGTATTTCCGCAAGAATTCTCGTATTTTAGCCGTTCATACGGGAGGTTTACAAGGTATTGCAGGAATGAACATCCAGCTTGCCAAAAAAGGGCTTCCACTCATAGACTAATTATATGTTGAAACGTTTTACCATACTCTTGATTATAGGAATACTCTCTGTAAGTTGTGGCGGTTCTAAAAAAGCTACGCGTTCTAAAAAAAGAACGAAGACTACACGAACTATAGAGAGAAGACAGCCATCTCCAAAAGTGACGGAAGCAAAAACACCAGATGAGAATCTTGATAATGGTGTAAATCCAGTTCCCAAAGGTGGTGTGAACGGCTATATAGATACCTTTGCCGATATCGCAAAAGAAGAAATGGAATTATACGGAATTCCAGCTAGTATTACACTTGCTCAAGGTATTCTAGAGTCTGGAGCAGGAAAAGGAGAGCTAGTTCTAAAAGCAAATAATCACTTTGGTATTAAATGTCACGACTGGAAAGGTCAGACCGTTTATCATGATGATGACACTAAAGGAGAATGCTTTAGAAAGTATAGCTTGCCTAAATTTTCATACAGAGATCACTCCTTATTCTTGACAGGCAGAAAACGCTATACAGATCTTTTTAAACTTCCTAAGGATGATTACAAAGGGTGGGCAGAAGGACTTCGTGCTGCGGGTTATGCAACAGATAAAAAATATCCTCAAAAGTTAATTAGCCTAGTAGAACGCTATGAGTTGTATCGTTATGATGGAGAAGTTCTAGGAAAAGATGTGGAGGATTATAAGAAAGTGACAGACAATAATAACCAACATACTGTACAAAAGGGTGAAACGCTTTACCGTATATCACGTAAGTATGATGTAACGGTGCCAGAACTTAAAAAGTGGAATGGTATTGATGGTAATCAAATTTTTGAAGGTCAAGTGCTTTTTATCAAACCATTTGATAGAGGGTATTAAGAGATTAGATTCTTGAATAAAATAGAGTACAAGATCGTACAATGTACGGACAACAAATAGCAAATTTAGATGATTTATAAAAGGAGTAGTGAGCTCTTTGTGGCAGCTCAAAAAGTAATACCAGGAGGCGTAAATAGTCCCGTAAGAGCTTTTAAATCTGTAGGAGGAGATCCTGTATTTGTAAAAGAAGCAAAGGGAGCTTATTTATATGATGAAGATGGACGCAGGCTTATCGATTACATCGCTTCATGGGGGCCTATGATTTTAGGTCATGCACATAAACCTGTGGTAGATGCTGTTGTTGAAAAAGCACAAAAAGGTACTTCCTTTGGAATGCCTACAGAGATAGAAACAAAAATTGCCGAGCTTGCCATCTCGATGGTACCAGGTATTGATAAAATACGCTTTGTAAATAGTGGTACAGAAGCCTGCATGAGTGCAGTGCGTCTTGCTCGCGGATTCTCAGGAAGAGAGAAGATTATCAAATTTGCAGGTTGTTACCACGGTCACTCTGACTCGTTCCTTATACAAGCGGGAAGTGGCGCAGTAACTTTTGGTTCTCCTAATAGTCCAGGGGTAACTGCTGGTACAGCAAAAGATACTTTACTTGCAGATTATAATAATCTAGATAAGGTAAAAGAACTTTTTGAAGCAAATCCAGGTGAGATTGCTGCAATTATTATAGAACCTGTTGCAGGTAACATGGGTTGTATTCTCCCTGCTGAAGGATTCTTGCAAGGCTTGCGTGAGCTATGTGATGAGCATGGAGCACTACTCATATTTGATGAGGTGATGACAGGCTTTAGACTAGCAAAAGGTGGTGTGCAAGAACTTATGGATGTTCGTGCAGATATTGTGACTTTCGGAAAAGTAATAGGTGGAGGATTACCTGTAGGAGCTTTTGCAGCTCGTACAGAAATCATGAGTCATCTTGCTCCAGAAGGTCCAGTATATCAAGCGGGAACCTTAAGTGGTAATCCGCTAGCGATGGCTGCAGGACTAGCCATGCTTACAGAGTTAAATAATAGCGATGTTTTTGAAAGCCTAGCAAAGAAAACCGAGTACCTACATAAGGGAATAGATAAGGCCTTAACTGATAGTGGAGTGACCTTTACTATAAACCGAATTGGCTCGATGATTTCTGTACACTTTGCCGAAGGTGCAGTGACAGATTTCAAATCGGCTGCGGTGGGGGATAATGATAGGTTCAAGAAATTCTTCCATGGATTACTTGAAGAGGGTATTTACATTGCACCAAGTGCCTATGAAAGCTGGTTCTTAAATGACGCTCTTTCTTATGAAGATCTTGATGAGACCATTGCTGCGGTAGCAAAGGTGGGGAAGACGTTGTAAGATGCAATCATTAAAATTGTAGCTCTCTATCTTAAATAAGCATTTTATAGTCATGAAAAATATTATAGTAATATTTCTTGTATTGTTTTCTTTCTCAATAGAAGGTCATGCACAAGTGGATAGAAGAAGTGAATTTGTCTTTCAAGGTTCCATACCTGAACATAAATTGAAGTTTCTGAAGCAAAACTATAAATGGAAAGAAGGAACACAACTTATTGTCAATTTCAAAACATTTAAAAGCACTTGTCATTACAATCAATATCGTGTAAAGAATAACGATTGGCTTGATGAGTTTTACAGGAAATTAAGCTTAGAAAATGTTACTAATATTTACATCCCACTCCAAGAGAAATCAGCTAAGAAACTCATAATGTCAAGAAACGATTTCTATGAGGATAAAGATGATTTTTTTACTAAAACCTTCAATTTAAAAAGCGGGACACATTGCTATGCTCTTATGATGATTAATGAAAAGGGTTCGTTTATGTTGCGAGTTGGAGAATATCTAGAAGCAGATATATCTGACTTCTTAAGAATTCTGGAAGGAGAACAACCTTAATTATTTATCAAAATTACTATAACAAAAAAAACGGCATCCCAATCACGGATGCCGTTTTCAATCTAAAAATAAACCAATCAATCAAAATTATTTATTTCCTCTGCGTGATTCTTTGTGACCTCTTTTTCCTTTGTCACCACGCTTTCCTTTTCTCTTAGCATTCATTCTCTTAAACTGCTTGAACTGGTCTTCTGTTAAGATGCTTTGCATTTTTTCTTGCATAGCAATCTGCTTATCTAGACGCTCATTCTGCATTGCGTAGCGTTGCTTTTTTGTAAGCGCTGGCTTTTCTTTATTTGCCTTGCGCTTTGCTTGCATCGCTTTGCGATCTTCTGCTTGATCAAGAAGTACTTTATACACTTTTTTAGACTGGTTATCGTCTAGTGCAAGTGCAAGTGTCATCTTCTTTGTGCTTAGTGTAGCAACTTGTTCTGCAGTCATGTCATTACCTCTTCTTTCTTCTCCAGATCTTGGACCTCTTTGTGCAGACATTGATATGGTCGCAAGTACTAGAAACATCATCATTAACTTTTTCATCTTTTTTATTTTTTAATTGTTGAACACTTATATGACCTTAAAAAAAGAGGAAGGTTTAATTATTATACTTTTTTGTGACTTTATTATGATTTTATCAAAGCACGCTTTCGCGAAAGCGTAAACCCAATAATCATCTGTTTAAATAAGAAATTGACATCCTAAAAATGAACCAAAAAAAACAGCCAGCAATCTTACGATTGCTGGCTGTTTTAAAAAGTAAACTATTGTAAGTATTACTTAGGATCAAGTATCATGTTGATACGCTCTACAAGATCTTCTGAGTGTATGCGGCTCATACGGTCTCTAAGTCGGTTGTTTTGTAAATCACGTTTAAGATCTTTAAGTTCTGCACGTACTACGGCACGTATATCACTCTGACCTACATTTACTCTAGTCCCGCTAAAGAAGCGACCACCACTTTGATCTTCTGTCATGATAAACTCAAGACGTTCTACATATGCACGCTGTAAGTTACGACGGTAAATATCTATCGCCTGGCGGCTTCTCAACTCTGAGAATAAACCAGCTCTTAGGTCAGACATCATAGTAACTAGTGAGTATGCATCTGCATCGTTTAATGCTTCATTTTCAAGCATACGAGCCATACGTCCAAAGTCTAGAAGGTTGTTAAGTGTTCTAGTCTGGAAACCTCTCACGCGCTCTACACTTCCAGCATTTTCAATTTTGTCAAAAATGTTGTTGTCTAGTAACCACTCTGGAGTTTTAAAGAGTTGTGCCTGGATGAAGTTTAATGCTTCTTTCTGTTTTGCTTTAGGAACGTGTGTGTACACGGCTCCTTCTTGATCATAGGTTTTGTACATTTCATATACACCACCTACGTTAGCTGCAACATGGCCCATATAACGGTTGTACTGTGATAATACTTGACCATACATTTTATCTAGCTCATCATAGTTTTGACCTTCTTCGGCGGTCCACTCGATTAGGTTAGGAACGATGCGTTTAAGGTTTGCAATACCATAAGCACTTGCTTTCATAGCATCATCACCTAGATCTTCTGTTTGCGAGCTAGGATCAATCACACCTCTTTGCTGTCTCCCAAAACGGTACATAGGATCTCCAGCATGCTCAAGAATCCAGCTGTCTAGTGTTTTCTTCTCTTCTTCAGCGCTGTTTGCAGACGGGATAGGGCGGTAACCCCACTTAATAGCATACTTGTCATAAATACCTATGTTAGGCATTAAAGCTACATCACCATCTCCTGGTTGTGCTACGTAGTTAAAACGTGCATAATCCATGATTGATGGTGCAGTTCCATATTTTTTAGTAAACTCAGGATCACGTAAATCATCTACTGCATAAGCAACACTACTTCCCATGTTGTGTGGAAGTCCAAGTGTGTGACCAACTTCGTGCGAACTCACAAAACGAATTAGTCGTCCCATGATTTCATCTTTAAACTCGTTGCTACGAGCTTCTGGGTTGATAGCTGCAGTCTGTACAAAATACCAGTTGTGTAATAATGTCATTACGTTGTGGTACCAGTTAATGTCACTTTCTAAAATCTCTCCAGAGCGTGGGTCACTTACGTGAGGTCCATTTGCATTAGGAATAGGAGAAGCTAGGTAGCGCACCACACTATAACGTACATCTTCTGGACTCCAGTCTGGATCTTCCTCTACAGATGGAGGATCGGCAGCGATGATAGCGTTTTTAAAACCTGCAGCTTCAAAAGCTACTTGCCAGTCTTCTATACCTTGTTTGATATATGGTACCCATTTCTTTGGAGTAGCACGATCTATATAATAAACGATTTGTTTTTTAGGCTCTACAAGCTCACCACGATTAAAGGCAGCAAGATCTTCATCTTTTACCTCAAGTCTCCATCTGTCTAGGTAGCGTATAGTTTTGCTCTTTTGTAAGTCAAGACCGTAATCTGTTTGACCACGTCCAAACCATCCTACGCGCTCGTCAAACATACGGCGTTGCATAGGTTCTTTTGGCAATAAGATCATGGAGTTACTCATCATTAATGAGAGTGTACCCGTAGCATTATTAGACGGTAAAGCGCTACCACTATATGTTTTTACACTACGCACCTCAATGTTTTGCGGGTAGCTTCTTATCGTGTCTATGTAAGATCGCTTTCCATCAAGCTTTGTCACTTTAAGCCCTTTACGGCGTCCTTGTGGCAAACCTAAAGGCTTGACATCTGTCTCAAATAACGGACTAGCATCGATAACAATATTTTTATTTCCAGAAACAGAGTCCTTCTTATAAGCCTTTACATCAAAAGCATATAAAACTGGCTCAAAGTTACTGTTCTTTACAGCCTCAGAGATAGGAAGTGAGTCTGCAGCATATACTTCGTGTGACACCACACGTAGTAATACTTTCTTGTCTTTTACTTCCCAGCGTAATACAGAGGTGTTTTGCTTTCCACCACCAAAGCCTAAGCCTCCAGCAGTTTTTGCAATACGCGTTACCATGAGCATCTCGCGACCCATCAGGGAGTCTGGAATCTCATAAAAATACTTGTCGTCTAGTTTGTGTACGGTAAAAAGACCTTCATCAGTCTTTGCATCTTTAGTAATTACTTTGCCATAAGGTTTAATGGCATTTTTACTGTCTTTTGTTTTGGATTTTGAAGCACTTGCCTTGCTGGCAACTTTAGATTGTGACGTGCTACAACTTGCGATAGTAATGGCAAATAGGGTTGCCACCACATAGGATAATTTTTTATTCATTCGGTTGACCTTTTTTGGTGGGTAAAAGGTACAGACCAGCGCCTCCCTATTTTGTTAAGAAAATCACAACATGGCGAGTGTGGTCTCATAAAGTTTTGTGCCGTCCAGTTTAGCTTTTATCCACGCAAAGAAGCTCACCATAAAAATGTCTTCATCTTTTAAGGACGCTACGGTAAATTGATTCATTACGCTTTCGCGAAAATTTGACTTCTTCACAATAGTCGGGTCATTAAAAATCTGGTTAAAAACTTTTATAAAGCGTTCCAATCTCACTTCGGAAAGGATGATCTTTTCATACTTTCTTTTGAAACTACGTAGCTGTGAGTGCACGAGGTCAATATATTCTAGCTCATAATAAATGATTAACGACAATAAATCTCTTTTAATCATCCAGTCTATGCCTAGTCGTTCCTCATACCAACTATCGGTATGTTTAAATTTATTAAGCGTACTTAAAGCAGCTTTGTGCTCGCCTTGCTGTGTGAGAAAGACCACTTGTGCCAGCAATACATCTGGATCAACTTTCTTTGTTGATGTTGAGATGTGGTTGTCAATGGCAGCAATAGCAAGAGAGGAATTACCACTGTAATTTAAAACGAAGGAGTTTATGAGAAGCAAATTTTCGCGAAAGCGGGATTCCCACTTTCTATTTTCGGCATTCATTTCGGTGTTCATAAGCGAGAGGTAATGTGTTGCCTGCTCAAAGTCGCGCACTCTAAAATGAGCATTTGCCATAAAGTAGAGCACCTGGATGTGGTAAAAGCGCTGCTTTTCTTGAACGATGTCTTTTTTCTTTATGAGATTGTAGGTGTGCGTGATAAAAGGCAGTGCCTCGCCAAAATTGTGATCTAAGTGCGCTGCCGTGTTTATGATTTCAAGTAGCTGGAACAAGGATTTAAAGGTGAACGTCTCGTTGATTTCAATATGAAAAGCAGCGAGTATCTCTTCTACCGTTTTCTGGATTCCTTTTTTTAATAAATGCTCGTCAAATATGAGAACGCGCTTGATATATGCATATGCCATGTTGAGTTGCTCTTGCTGTATAAATCGTTGCTGGTTTTGTTGTGCGGCTTGCGTGAGCTCTTGTAAATCTACCTCTGGATGAAGATGGCTGTACTGGAACTGGGTGTGGTAGCTTTCAATAAGTGCCGTGTGCAAGTCAAGGTCTTTTGCTTTTTGAGTCGCTTTTTTTAAGAGTTTTTGCGCAGGTTTATGGAGGTCTTGCTCATAGAGAATACGCGCTGCGAGTATCCATTTAAAAACCTGCATATCATCTGAGGTTTCATTTTCAAAGTTTTGAGTGGCTATAAAGTCAATGAGACTGTCTTGCAGTCTTTTTGAAAGTGCGTGGTAAGCATTACGATTTGCGCTTCCATAAAGTAAAACATCTATGTCCTTAAGAGGAGTTCCCTTTCTGATGAGATGATATAACGTGAGATTCTTGGTGTCTGTCCTCCGATTTTTTGAACGTAAATAGGTCTTAAATAACTTACTGTCTTCTGTAGAGAAAGATTGTATGATAGCCGTGATATCCATTTTAAATCGTAAGGATTATTTGTTATAAAGATAGGTAATATAGGGTTTAAGGAATATTTTATCCTAATTAGGTCATAGGTATTATTAAAATATTTGATTTTAATAGCTGCTACATCACTGCATCTTTGTTCCATAATCAAACAACAATAATTATGGAAAATCAATTTGAAACACCCGTAACAGAAAAGAAGAGTAAAAAGAAAGAACCATTTTCAAACAAGCCTACGGGAGCTTTTATAAGCGCATCTTGGAGTGCATTATTTGTAGGGATGATATCCTTTTGTGTAGGACTATGGAATGCAGATATGTACCTTAATGAAAAGGGATATTACTTTACCGTATTGCTATTTGGACTATTTGCTGTAGTATCTGTACAAAAAAGCGTGAGAGATAGACTAGAAGGAGTCCCAGTGACAGATATTTATTATGGTATAAGTTGGTTTGTGACCATCGTCTCTATCTTACTACTCGTTGTAGGTTTATGGAATGCAGATCTAGATTTAAGTGAGAAAGGATTTTATGGAATGTCTTTTACGTTAAGTCTGTTTTCGGCCATAGCGGTGCAGAAAAACACAAGAGATGTAAAATTTATAGATAGTATTAATGACAACTAGCAAAAAGCGACACCCACGGGTGTCGCTTTTTGTTGTTTGATGAGACCCAATGCTTCTTAGGGAGTGTTGGGTTTCTATATTAAATATTGATGGTACAAGATGAAGAAGCACCAAACCATTTAAGTCTATTGCGAGAAGCGGTATTGTAAATATAATCACGTATGATCCTTGGGATAAATGCGAGCAATGTTGCTACTGCTTTCCATTTTGGGATTTTTGAAACAATCTTTAAAAATCCATCAGAGTGCGTGTGTAACTCTTGATTATCAATGAGCATTACTGTGTCCAATCGATCCGTAGGCTTGCCGTATTCTTTTAAAATACGCTGTCCTTTTGGAGATTGAAAGGCGATACATTCAAACAATCCGCTTGGTGCAAATTTAATAAGCCAGCCCACAACACCATTACAGAGATTACAAGCTCCATCAAATATAATTATGCTTTTTTCTTGTAAAGGTTTCATAGCGATGATATTAAGTTCTTCACTTATAGGTCGGAGTTGAGGTGGTTTCTTTTCATAGGTGAGCCAAATATTTTTAAAAATTGAGTGGAAGTACTAGGGTAGCGGTGTTGTTACGCTTTCGCGAAAGCGTAATTATCTAAATATATCCTCGCAGCACCAAAAGTAAAAACCCGCACACCATGCCTTTTGAACATTATGTACGGGTTCTCTAATCTTTAAAAATGCTTTTAGGGAAAGCCTATTTTAAAGAGTAATATATCTATTATTCAGTAATAAGTTCTGAGAGTACTTTCTTAAATAAATCTACAGGTTGTGCTCCAGTAACTGCACTCTTTCTATTAAAAACAATGGTAGGAACTGAGTTTACACCTAAATTCTTCCAGTAACCTTGCTGAGTTCTTACTTCATAACGAGCTTCTTCATTATCAAGTAAGGCCATGCCTTCTTCTGCATTTAAGCCAACGTCGAGAAGTGCTTGTTTTAAGACCTCTCTTTGTGATACATCCTTACGCTCACTAAAATAAGCAGTAGTAAGTCGCATTTTTAATTCCGTTTGCTTGTCAAATTTCTTTGCATACTCTAATAGTACGTGCGCATCAAAAGTGTTTACAATTCTCATATCGTCAAAATAGTCAAACGTAAAACCAAGCTCATTTCCAGCATCTACTAGTCGTTGCTTAGACTCTTTTTGTTGCGCTGCAGTTGAGCCATATTTTTCTGTAATATGCTCATCTACATTTTGACCTTCGGCAGGCATTTGAGGGTTTAATTCAAAGGGTTGCCACTCAATCTCTATTTGGTCTTTGATACCAAGTTCTGATACTGCTTTTTCAAGTCGTTTGTAACCTACGGTACACCATGGGCAAACTACATCTGAGACAATATCTATTTTTAATTTTTCTTTCTTCATTTTACAAATCTATGATTTCACTTATCTGTAATTCTCCTTGAACGTTGCTGTAGTTCTCAACGTCTGCTGCAAATTTTTCTCCGTGTGGTGCAAAGCTCTCTTGGAAAGAAGCAATACTATCAAATTTTAAATGAGCAATCGCTACATAAGGAGCAAGCTCTCCAGGAGCTCTTCCAGCGATTCCTACTTCTAGTTCTAATCCCTTTAATGCGTCACCTAGTGATTCTTGAATCATAGGTAAGTGACTATTTTTATAATAGTCGGTGTCAAATTTGACATCCTCACTATTAGGGTACATTACAGATACTTTTATCATAATAAATGTTTTAATGTGAAATTACTCCGAAAAATCTGAAGTTACGATGTTGTTAGAGAAGTTCTCGTATTCTTTCTCAAACTGCTTTGCCATGTCATCTGGAAATAGGTGGAAGTCTCCAGCTTTTAGTGCGCTTACAATTCCTTCAGAAATCTCAGAAGTAGCTGCTGCATTTTCAAAGCCTGCCTTTGCAGCCATATCCGTATCTACTGGTCCTGGGTGTACACTTAGTACATTAATTCTTCGCGGACTTAACTCTGTGCGAATTCCTTGTGTTAAAGAATACGATGCTGCTTTTGATGCAGAGTATGTAGAGAGTTGAGAGAAGTTCTTGATAGAAGCGATAGAGTTTAATTGTACAAGCGCTCCTTTGTTGCTTTCTAACGTTTTCGCGAAAGCGTTTGCAACACGCACTAATCCAAAAGCATTTACCTGTAGCTGATTAAGAAAATCTTCTTCTACATCATCACTTATGATAGACTGTGGTGTACCTATACCTGCATTGTTTACTACTACATCTACATCTGTAGCGTGTTCTGCTAGTGTTTTTATTGAGGCTGTGTTTGACACATCTGCTTGTAAAGTGACTACTTTATCACCATACTTTTCTTCTAGTTCTTTTGTAGAGTTTGTATCACGCACCGCTAGATATACTTTCTTTGCTCCGTGGTCTAAAAATGATTCCACAATCGCTTTACCAATACCTCTATTTGCGCCAGTGACTAATGCTACATTATTTTCTATTGCAATACTCATATGACCTTTTAAAGAAGCCTTCCTACAATATTGAGGAAGGCTTATTATTAATTAAGTTAGGGGAGTTACTTATTTTTTCTCCCAAGCAAACTTCTCAAATGCAGCATCTACAGGTGTGTTTGCGATGTGATTTGTATAGTTACTTATTACTTTTTGAGATAATCCTAAGATGATATCTAGTACTTGTCTTTCTCCATATCCAGCTGCATAAAATGCAGTAAGATCTTCTTGAGAAACGTTACCACGGTTACGTGTAAGCGATAAAGTGAATGTACGTAGTGCTTCTAGTTTTGGATCTTCTAATGGAGTCTCGTTACGTAAAGCCTCGATGATTGCGTCATCTACTTTCATCATTTTTGCGATACCTGTGTGTGCTGGTACGCAGTAGTGACATGCATGCTCTACGTTAATTGTTTGCCATACTACCGTTAACTCATCTGCGTTAAATGAAGAGTTCATAAACAGTTCATGTAATTCTTGGTATGCTTTTAAGATTTGTGGAGACTCTGCAAGTACTCCATGTAATCCTGGAAGCATCCCGAAAGACTTTACAGAACCTTCTAATAATGGTTTACTCTCTTGTGGAGCACTCTCGATGTTGTGAACTTTTAATGTTGTCATAATAGCAATTTTTAATTTATGTTAATTATATCTAAACGTTCGTTTAGTTTTAGGGTAAAAAAATAGTTAGATGTTTTTAAACGTCATCTCTATGTAATCTTCAATCTCTTGTGTTGTGTTTACTCTTGACGCAGCTGCTAGGCCATGTTTGGCTAATAAAAGAAAATTTGCTTCTCGCATAATGGTTTCCTCATCTTTACTACCGTCCATTCTTAATTTTTCAATAAAAAGCTCCTTTATAGTAGTCATAAAGGAATTCATCTCTTCTTGAATCACAGCGTCTTCACTAGCTGCAAACTCGTTGTAGGTATTTGTAATTAGGCATCCGTTGCGAGAACCATCTTGATCAACGATAGTTACAGAGTCTATAAAAAACTGTTTGATATCTTGAACACCGTTTGTACCGCTAGCAAACTTCTTAATAATAGCGCCTACTTTTTCTTTGTAATAAGCTAAGCTTGCCAAAAACAGACCATGCTTATTTCCAAAGCTCGCATAGATTGAGAATTTATTAATACCCATTTCCTTCTCTAGCATTTGCATAGAGGTAGACTCGTAGGTATTTTTCCAGAACAGATTCATAGCCTTTTCGACTACTTCACGCTCATCATAATTCTTTTTTCTAGCCACTTGTTTCTTATTACTGCACAAAACTAACCAACCGTTTAGTAATTAAAAAGCCTTTAACAATAATTTGTGTTATGCATTACTTAAAGACAAGAAATCCCCATCATATAAATGATGAGGATTGTAGGTGATAGGTAGTGATGGTGGGTAATTACGCTTTCGCGAAAGCGTAACAACAATTCTTATAGTCTATCTTATGGTTTTACCTGCTCCCAGTAATTATACAAGCCTTTCTTAAGAGGCAGGTATTTTTTAGGCATATCCTTAGCGGGCGAAAGGGTAAAGGAAATACTATCCTTAAAGTACCAGTAATTATCTCGCAGTGCTCCAGTAGTGGTTTTAATATTCCACGCTGGGATATTAATCATAGCATAGGAGCTATCTTTTTCTACGTAGTCTATCCCAAAATCTTTAAGCTGCTCCTTAGTAACATACTTGAACTTGAGTTTAATGTCAAGTTGCTTTGCTTCTTTACGGCTCACTATTTCAGAAGTGGACCAAGCGTAGGTATCAAACTTTTCTTTTAAGGTAAGGCGCTTTTCTTGTGCTTGTGCGTTTCCTATTCTGTAGAGGGTATTTCTAATCTTTAAGCTGTCTTTCTCATTGCTCACTAGCGCAAAAACATCTTGTTGATCTACCGTTATAATTTGCTCTGTAATGTCAATGTGGACGGCAGTTTCTTCTGCGACGATGGTGCTATCGTCAACGCCAAAGAAAGTGCCAAGCGCAAAGAATATAATTTTTATTACCTCCATAGTAGTCCTATTTAAGTTGGTTCAAAAATAGCTATAAAGATTGAGTTATCAGTCGCTTAGGTGCTTCTGATTGGTGGTAAGATGTCCCTTACAGAACGATAGAAATAAGGGTGCGCTCTTGCAAAAGCGCAACCTTATTAAAATACTTAATCGATGGAAGCAAAGTATGCTTTCACCTTTGTGATGTGTGCTGCTTTCTCATCTTCGGTAAGCCAGCTTGCTTTAAAACCATTGATGGCAAGTTGCATGATCTGTTCCTTAGATAAGTTTAAGGCACTTGCTGTCTGGTAGTAATTCTCATTCATGTATCCGCCAAAGTAAGCTGGATCATCAGAGTGTATCGTCGCAAGAATCCCTTTATCTAGCATCTGCGCTACTGGGTGTTCTTCCATCTTGTCAATCACCTTAAGTGCTACGTTACTAGTAGGGCAAAGCGTTAATGGAATTTGCTCTTTTACAAGACGCTCCACAAGTGCATCATTACTTAAGCAGCGATTACCGTGATCTATACGTACAACATTTAGTACGTCAAGCGCTTCCCAGATATAATCTGCTGGGCCTTCTTCACCGGCGTGTGCAACTAGTTTATAACCTTCTTTTGCCGAGGCTTCAAATACGTTTTTGAATTTACTAGGAGGATTTCCTTGCTCAGAAGAGTCAAGCCCTACACCATCTATCCACGCTTTATATGGCTGTGATTCTTCTAGCGTTTTAAAAGCAGCTTCCTCACTTAGGTGTCTCAAGTAAGACATGATAAGTTTATAGGTAATACCGTATTCACTTTTTGCTTTCTCAAGCGCATTGTAAATCCCGGTGATTACTGTTTTAAAAGGAACACCGCGATCTGTGTGTGTTTGTGGATCAAAGAACACCTCTACGTGTACTACGTTCTCACTATGCACCTTAGTAAGATATGCCCACGTAAGATCATAAAAATCTTGCTCGTGTAAGAGTACTTGTGCACCAGTATAGTAGATGTCTAGAAACTCCTGAAGGTTATTAAACGTATACGCCTTTTTTAATGACTCAATAGAATCATAAGCAAGGGTGATGTTATTCCGTTTTGCAATCTCAAACATCAATTCTGGCTCAAAACTACCTTCTATATGGAGGTGGAGTTCTGTTTTTGGAATGCCTTGTACAAGGGTTCTTAGGGGAGTATTATTCATTATAGCTATTTTTTTTGTGGCTACAAAGGTAGGGTTATTTGTAAGAAGTGGTTTTATGTCCCCTGAGTTGCACGTGAACTAGCCTTATGATAAGTACGCTTTCGCGAAAGCGTAACCACCCACATTGTAACATTCCGTACATGAAAAATAATCTAAAAAGTGATTGTGATGCGGAATATTTATAGTAAAATATTCTGATTATAGTGTGTGATTTTATTGAAAGCTGTAAAAAGGAGGAAAGCTATTCTTAATGTCTATTTTTGCAAAAAATTAGAAGGGCAACAGATGTTAGATTATGTAGTAGTAGGAGGAGCACAAGCCGGATTATCTATGGCGTACCATTTAAAAAAGATGGGGAAGAACTACGTGGTGGTAGATGGTGATAAAGAAATAGGGGCGTCGTGGTTAAACAGATGGGATTCCTTAAAACTATTTACCCCTACCGAATACAACCATCTGCCAGGTTTAAAATTTGACACTCCTAAAGGTCATTACCCAAGTAAATATGAAGTAGCAGATTATTTTAAGTCTTATGTGTCGACTTTTGAAATCCCTGTAAAACTCAATACATTAATTACTTCTATAAGTAAGACATCAAAGGGATTTACTCTCACACATAAGGATGGTGATCTTGAAGCAAAAAATGTGGTGGTTGCCACAGGTCCTTTTCACACGCCATACACGCCGCCTTGTAATACTAAGATTGCAGACAGTATAACACAGATGCATAGCAATTACTATAAAGGACTCGATCAATTACAAGAGGGAGATGCACTCGTAGTAGGTGGAGGTGATTCTGGATATCAAATCTTAAACGAACTCTCAAAAGATGGCCGCAGGAAGGTCTTTTTCTCTGGGGATACTACGGTAAAATCCTTGCCGCAGCATATTTTAGGGAAGTCGTTATGGTGGTGGTTTACTGTCACAGGTTTTCTAAGTTTTAATAAATATAGCTGGATGGGTAAGAGGATAAGCTCGTTTACGCAGCCCGTTATAGGCACAGATGTTAAAGAAATTCTTTCTAGAGACAACGTCATTATATGCGGCAGAACTAAAGATGCCATGCATGAGGAAATCATCTTCGAAAACAAGAAAGTAGCTACTATAAAAAACATCATATGGGCAACTGGATATCGCCCTAATTTTCAATGGATAGAAGGTTTAGAGCTTGATGCAGATAGCTATCCAAAAAACAGCAGAGGAGTAAGCAATATAGACGGTCTGTATTTCTTAGGACTACCGTGGATGTACACTCGCGGATCTGCAACATTAGGCGGAGTGTCTAAGGATGCGCTTTATCTCGCAGATTTAATTGATGCAAAGGAGTAACTAACTTAACTCCGTTTATCGCAATGCAATAATTAGTAGATAGCTACTAATAACGCTTTCGCGAAAATAGCTTTTATATCACTCCTTCTCAGGAATCAAATCACCATTAGTGTCATAGCGTTTGAAGTTAAGGAGCTTTCCTTAATTGTCGTAGATGAAGCTCTTTATAGTTTCCTATAAAGCATATCTCACCACTACTGTTACCAAAATAAGAATTGGTTAGTGCTATCTACAAATCACTCTGAATAGATCGAATCGCAAACTTGTAATCAAATAGTCTATTAATTCCCTCTTAAAAAGAGTATTTGTAAATAGTAGGTTTATTCTGACAATTTATTTTTTTATTGCTTAATTTGCCAGCCAATCAAAAAACTAAAATCAGATATGAAAGCTTTAATCAAAATGTCAATTATTTTACTTGTAACCACATTTCTTTCCTGTAGTTCGGAAGAGGACAGTGTTAGTGTAGAAGTTGTTTCGCCACCAGAGGTGAATATTGCCCCTACAGCTGTTAATTTATCTTTAGAGGAGCAAGAATGTAATATGATAGGACTAAGTTGGTCTGCCTCAAGTGATATAAATGAAAATAACTCAATTACTTACAAGGTTTACATTAATGATGTTGTTGTAGCTAGTGATTTAACAGGTCTTATGTATACATTCGAGGTTAGTTTATCAAACTATCCAGCTGTAATTAACGTTACGGCAACAGATAATCTTCAAGCAGAATCAGAGCTGAGTAATACGCTCGAAATAGAATTTCCGGTAAGTGATAACATAAATTTTACAGATGCAAACTTAAAGCAAGCATTACTAGACAACCCTGAACCTATTGATATAAACTTAGATGGTGAGATTTCTGAATGTGAAGCCTCTTTATTTACTGAAACTTTGTCGTTGTCGCAGAAAGAGATATCGAGCCTAAGTGACATAGTTTACTTTACAAATGCGAGAGTCTTAAGTGCGATCGGTAATAATATCACAGACGTATCCATTTTAACAGATTCCTCTTTTGAAACAATCTTTTTAGATCACAATCAGTTGGAAAGTTTTGATATGGAGGGGAATTCTATTTTAAAAGAATTAGGAATTGAGGGTAATGAGGTGATTTCAATTGATTTATCTCAATTTGTAAGCTTAGAAAGTGCTCGTTTGAGTCGTAATAACTTATCTAGCATTGATTTATCTAATAATCCTTTGTTGAGGGAATTGAACTTAGATAGGAATTCTATTTCTCAAGTTGACGTTACTCAAAACCAAGAACTAAGAGGATTAAATTTAGCATTTAATAACTTAACATTAATTGATGTAAGTAGTAATGTAAATCTTGAAAGATTGAATGTTTCTGAAAACTTACTTACATCACTTTTTCTTGAGCAAAATATCAACTTGGAAGAGGTTAGTTGTGGTGATACATTTATTGAACAGTTAGATTTATCTAATCAGCCCAACTTGGAAAGATTGGTAGCCTTTAGAAATCCTCAACTCGCCCAATTAGATTTAAGGAATGGTAATAATTCGATATTGGGATTAATGGCCGCAAACGACAGTCCCAATTTAAGGTGTATAGAGGTAGATGATGTTGACAATATTCCAAGTGGTTGGCAGAAAGATGATAGTGCATCATATTCTTTGGATTGTAACTAGAAGTTTATTGCGTTTTAACTAATAGAATCAGATTATTCAAAAATAAATTATCTTAAATAAAAGCTGAACAGTCAACTGATTGTTCAGCTTTTTTACTTTTTAGATTAATTCTAGAAGATCCCAGTTAGTAACTAGAAGGATAAAGAATAATTAGCTAACTCATTTCTTAATTATTGTTCAACTAGTAGGTAGCTACTAATAACGCTTTCGCAAAAACAGCTCTTATATCATTCCTTCTCAGGAATCAATTCTCCATTGGTGTCATAGCGTTTAATCTCTAGACGATTTCCTTCATTGTCATAGGTAACCATCATTTGTAATGTACCATCTTTGTAGAAAGATTTCCAGGCGCCTTTTTTCTTAAAGTAATCGATGCCTGCATATTCACCTTGCTCCTTGATACTGCCGTTTTTGTAGAAAGACGTGTACACGCCTTTCTTGTTACCTAGCGCATCAAATTCTTGAGAGGTAAATAGCGTTCCATCCTGATAATAAATGTTGAGGTTGCCGGTAAAGTCGCCTTTATCAGTATAGGTAGCATCTAGTCTCAAGTTGCCATTGTTGTGATATTCTGTATTACTTATAATCACACCTTCGCTGCTATAGGTAGTTTTTGATTTGAGTTGGCCATTCTCCCAATACCCCATCCAACTGCCAACACTTCGATTCTCCTTATAAACTCCTTTAGATCTTAGTTGGCCATTACTGTAATAATCCGCGTAAGGCCCATCCATTTTATAAAAACCTTCACTCGCATAAGAACCTTTAGTTTGCAACTGCCCGTTGCGGTAATACATTTCAAAAGGGCCTGCTGGATTATCTGAACCATTAAAAGTGAGCTTAGTATCTATCGCTCCATCCTTTCTATAATAAGCCCACTCACCCGTAGGAAGACCAGCAGCATTTTTAAGCCCGACACTTTTTTTCTCACCCGTATTGAAATACTCAACTACTTGTTTTTCTTGAGCGCTGGTGATGTGAGTGCTTAGTAGTAGGAGGAAGATGATGAGGTATGAGTAAGGTGGGCGCATTGGTACGTGATATTTTTCTATCTGAAGAGTATGTTGATAACGATACTCGCTAGTGCTATAATGATAAAGGTTGTTTAATCTACATATGTTTTTGAGTAACTTTTCCTTTAACAAACTCAGTCGCTTTTTTAAAATTGTCAGTACCTATTTCCGATTCTCCTAGAATGAAAGCTAAATTAGTCCCGACATCGATATCAAGAAACAGGTTATTCTCAATCACTCTATGGCTTTTGAAAACCTCCCATTTTATTTTGGCTTCATATTTATGATCTTTATATCTAAAGAAGAGGTCGTCAAATTCCCACAAGTGATTTTCATTTGACCCTTTTTGTTTAAGAATTTCCGCATTCATTAAATCTAAATAGGATTTTTTACTTTTCTGGTAAAATTTATAGTAGGTATAAAAATTAATTAAATAATGAACTCCAATTGCGACTAGCAGAAAGCCAGTATTGTTTTCTCCATATATGATTAATCCACCAACTAGGATCATTGGAATTGCTAAGAACAGACGTTTTCTGTTATTATTAAAGTTCTTCTTCCAAGCAGTGTTGAAATTTAGAAGCATTTGTTGGTTATAAATCTCTTCATTAAATGGAATTTCGAATATCATTTTGTTGAGTTTAGATTAGGCGACTTATGAAAATATGTTTAGATTATATTTTTGGCGCTCTTAGTCTTATTTTTTTAAAGCTATTAGCGGCTGTATTCTTCTAGGAGCTTATGAATTATTGGTTGTTTTTCATTAACTAAAATTCGAACTGAATCCCCAATTTTCAAAGGTTCGTCGTTTCGACTATATCTGAAATATGATTGATACTTTCTACCGTCTAATTCGTACTCGTAATTATAGTTATCTAATTTAGTATGATAATTATCTCCCCAGGAATATTTTTTAGTTATAAATCCGATAGCTTCTTTAGAAGAGTTTTTAAAATAGAAATTTGATTCTTGTCTGTCGAAGAGTTCTTTATTATACCAACCTCCACCAACACCCGAATACTTTGGTTTATATTCAATTTTTTTAATGTTAATATCAACTTTTAATCTGTTTGAGGTTAATTTTACAGGCCAAGGTTGCTTAGATTCCAACAAGACTTCATAATTATCCGTCCATTTTCCAAAAAGTATTGGGCATATTTCATTTTTATTAGTCGTGTAAATATTTCCAGATTTGGGAAGATTATCTACAAAATTTATGACTGATATTTCTATATGTGTTGCGCCTGAATACCTGTAGGCTACTAGTAATTTTGTTCTATCGGGAGATATGGAAAATCTTTCAATGTTTGGAGGAAGTCCATCGGCAATGTCTTTTTCTATAATTTTGAAAGTCACATCGTTTTTTTGGAAATAAAATTCTTTAAAAAGATCACCGTTCCTATTAGTATTAGTGGGGTCCATTTCCATCAAAAATGTATCTCTACTAATCCATTGCAAAGGTTTTAAGTCGTTGGTTGAATATTTTCCATATCGTGGTAGTTTATAATTACTAATAATATCACTTGTATCTTTTGCTTTTACAATTGACATTCCAAAACTTGGATTATTCCCTCTCCAGTAAGAATAATCATAAAGTATTTTTGAGCTGTCTGGAGAGTAAAATTTATTGATAATCTCTAAATCAGAATCGCTAAGTTTGACTTCGTGATTAATCGGATTACAAGAAATTATGATCAGGAATAGAAAAACTCTTATCAATCTCATTTTTTTTAGTTATAATAAATATCTAGCCTTAAAACTAATCCACTAAAATACAACTTCCCAACACACCTCCTTTACGGTTTGCCTTACTTTGGGTTAATTAATTCAATAAATATGTATAATTATCAGCATCAAGCTAATCAACTCAAATTTTCGCGAAAGCGCATAAAAAAATCCCCACTTAAAAAGCAGGGTTATACTTAAGCTTAAAAAAAGTAAGCGTTCTAATTGAAGGTATGATAAATTGCTATTCTAACTTGAGCCAAATTAGGAACTAGTTTATTCTATTATAATTTTTTCTACAGATGATAATCCTCCACTCTCTATAGTAAGAAAATAAATACCTGCAGGAAGGGTTTCGTTTACTGTAAAATGTGAAGATTGCGTAATGGAAAAAGTATATAGGATTCGCCCAGAAATATCAACAAGATTTAAAGTTGCTGACTCTTGAGATTCTTTGAATTCAATTTTAAAATTCCCACTACTTGGATTAGGATGTACACTATGGCTAAGTGAAGACGTATTATTAATCCCTAGATTTTCATTAAATTGATACACATTGTACGTGCCTACGTAATCCGGATCAGTATTGTCAAAAGAGTTGTCAATTCCTAAGCGTTGTCCATCTTCAGAAAGGGTAAAGCCAAAGCCGTAAAAATAAAATCTACTTATATCTGGATTATAAAATGTAGTCCCTTTTTGAGACCAAGTGCCATTAATTTCTTCGTGAACTTCAATGTAAGCTCTTCTTGAATCTTCAATATTATTGTTTTGAAGTGCTTGTACAGCAATCGTTTTTCCATCATTAGAGATTTGCACACGTTGCCCCATGGCATCAAAAGCTTGTTCTCCGAAAAATGATCCGATTTCGTTCCAGGAACTATTATCATATTCAAAAACGCGTGCTGCACCCGCATCCTCTGCTACAGTATCGTCGAATAAATATGTCATAATAATTCTATTACCGTCAGCACTTAAATCTTGTCGTGCTACTCGTGATTCATCAGCATAAGCAGTTATCGTATTACCTACCTGACTCCAAGCTCCATTGATATTTTCATAAATCCTTGTCTCTCCATTTAGTCCATTATTGGAACCTGGTCCAGGAGAGCTTATCAAAACTCGATTGCCATCATGACTTACCGAAAATTCAGTGCCAGCGTTATATACATCTCCCATTGTATATGTAAACGTACCATCAAAAGTATATTCGCCATTTATAAGACTATATTTGGTGATTCTATTTTCAAGTGATTCATTTTGAATCCATTCTACATTACTCAAAACCAAAATACTTGAGCCATCACCAGATATTTGATAAAAATGATAAATAGATTGACCAGAATACTCATAGTCTATAACTTGAGAAAGACTTAGATTTCCATTGTCATTAGAGTAGACATTAATTGCTTCTGCATTTTGTGTTAATGTCACAAATACATCAGTACTCTGGGAAAACTGGCCACGACGCTCTACTTCAACAGTATAATCAAAAGAAATTTCTTCTTCTAATACATTATAAAAATTGTAGCGTGAAGGTGATCCCTTATATTCGTAGAGAATTTCACCATTGTTGCTTAATAGCATACCATTTACATCAGCAACTTCTGCAATTCTCTCCCAATCTTGAGCAATGAGATTATTTGTGCAAAATATAGCAAACAATAAAATGCAAGTAATTTTCATAATTTGATTTTCGGCAAATATAATTTAAAATTCAACGAAAAATATTAGGCTATTTTCTTATCAATATCTTACTCAAAAGTGGTGTTCGAGTCTTGAAGATAAGTTTGGGGGCTAACAGCATCGAGGTAACCAACTCAAATTTTCGCGAAAGCGTATAAAAAAATCCCCACTTAAAAAGCAGGGATTTAATAGTCGGTTTTTAGGTTGTCTTTTATAGTAAGACGGTAGGGTTAGTCTGCAATGGTTACAAACAAACCATCGTCAGTTTTAGAAACTTTGGCAGCGCCTAGTTTGGTAAGACCTTTAAGACCTTTGTCCCATCCTTTATTACTTAAACCTGCTGCAGTTTTAAGTGCGCCAAGTTCTTGTGGGCTTTCCTTTTTAAGGAGGTCGTAAATTGCTTTTTCGTTCTCGTTAAGATCAAGTGCCTTCTTTTCTGGTTTCATCTGTGGGAAGAACAGTACTTCTTGTATAGACTGGTTATTAGTCAAGAACATAATCAAACGGTCCATCCCAATTCCCATTCCTGAGGTAGGAGGCATCCCGTACTCTAATGAACGCAAGAAGTCATAATCTATAGAAGCTGTTGCCTCGTCATCACCACGCTTTGCAAGTTCTAGCTGTGCCTCAAAACGCTCACGCTGATCGATAGGGTCGTTAAGCTCTGAGTATGCATTTGCAATCTCTTTACCACAAACCATTAACTCAAAACGTTCTGTGAGTTCTGGGTTATCACGGTGCTCCTTACATAGCGGGCTCATCTCTTTAGGATAGTCTGTGATGTAGGTAGGCTGTATGTAGTTACCCTCACACTTCTCACCAAAAATCTCATCGATGAGTTTTCCTTTACCCATAGTCTCATCTACCTCGATACCCATGCCTTGTGCAGCAGCGCGTATCTCATCTTCTGTTTTATCAAGAATATCAAAACCTGTAAAGTGCTTGATACTATCTGCCATGGTTACTCTAGCATACGGAGCTTTAAAATCTACTTCGTGCTCACCAAAGGTTGCCTTTGTAGTTCCGTTTACAGCCATCGCGCAGTGTTCTAGTAACTGCTCACAAAACTCCATCATCCAGTTGTAGTCTTTATAAGCTACATAGATTTCCATTGCGGTAAACTCTGGATTGTGCGTGCGGTCCATCCCTTCATTACGGAAGTTCTTTGAAAACTCATACACACCTTCAAATCCGCCAACAATGAGACGCTTTAAATACAGCTCATTTGCAATACGCATATATAATGGCATGTCTAGTGAGTTGTGGTGCGTCACAAATGGTCGTGCTGCGGCTCCTCCAGCAATAGGCTGTAGGATAGGAGTCTCTACTTCAAAATATCCTGCGTCGTTAAAGAAGTTACGCATCGCATTAAAAAGCTTGGTGCGTTTTACAAATACTTCTTTTACGTGTGGGTTTACAGCAAGATCTGCATAACGCTGGCGGTAACGCATTTCTGGATCTATAAATTCATCATAGGTATTACCCTCTGCATCTGTTTTAGGTAATGGTAATGGTTTAAGTGCTTTACTTAATAGGGTAAAGCCAGTAAGTGATACCGTAATCTCACCTACTTGTGTAGTGAATAACGTTCCTTCTACACCAATGAAATCACCTAAGTCAAGAAGCTTTTTAAATACCTCGTTATAATGAGACTTATCTTCTCCTGGGCAAATTTCGTCACGGTTAAAGTATAATTGTATGCGACCTTCACCATCTTGAATCTCTCCAAAAGATGCAGAACCTTGAATCTTCTTTCGCATCAAGCGACCTGCCATTACTACCTTCTCACCCTCTTTATAGTCTGCGATTGCTTTCTTAGAGCTATGAGTAACGTGGTATTGTGCTGCTGGATAAGGATTGATTCCTATTTCGCGCAAGCGGGATAATTTTTGACGGCGTACTTGTTCTTGTTCTGACAGTTGCATACAGTAATAATTCTTTTATATTTTTTGCAAATAAGCGCTACACACAAATAGCGGTAGAGCGGCGCAAAGATAGTGATAGCCCGCTCAGAAATCAACATTGTAACAATCTGAAAATTATGTCGTCTTATTAAGTACATCAATCAACCTTTCCAACCGATGGATAGGATCAAAAAACTTCACTTATGAGTATCTGGCGCGTCTTACTTGCCATCTTTTTTCCACCACTAGCTGTAATAGGCAAAGGATGTGGGTCTGTATTAATAGTTTTCTTACTTTGGCTCTGTGGCTGGGTGCCTGGCGTAATTGCAGCACTCGTAATATTAAATAATCCAAAAAAGTAGTAATGAGTAAAAAGGTTTATGGACTGCTAGTAGTGCTATTAGTGTTACTAGTAAGTTGTAGTATGCATGAGCGTATTGTGTTTAATGAAGACATGGGAGGTCGTTATGAGTCTAAGTTTGACCTATCACAAATCATGGCAATCGCTGCTCAAAGTGGAGCGAGTAATCCAGAAAAGAAGAAGGAGAAAATGGATACCACGATGGTGTTTAATGACTTTCTAGAAATCTACAAGGATAGCATCGCCACATTACCATCTGCACAGCAAGAGAATGTGAAAGCACTTAAAGACTTTGCTATGAATATGAACATAGACGAGGAGAATGGGGTGATGGTACTCACTGTCATAAAAGACTTCAAAGAGTTTAAGGAGATAGAGCGCATCGCATATGATGTAGATAAAGTGTTTGAAAGCGCAAAGAAAACCACACCAGGCGGAGAGAAGGCAAGTAGTAGCCCAGCAAATAGTATGCTGAGTACAAACAAGGTGATCTATACTTTTACCGATAACACCTTTAGAAGAACAGATCCTAAAGCGCTATCAAGACACCTAGAAGGCAGCAGCGAATTATCTGAAAAGACAAGGCAAGACGTAGAGGATGCCGTCTTTAAAGATGAGAATGGAGAAGCCGAGAACAATATGATGAAAGAGATGGTGCTAGGTATGGATGAAGTACTAGATCAATCTACTATGCAACTAGAATACGTATTCCCAAGAAAAGTAATCTCCGTATCTCAAGAAGGCGCAATAATCTCAGAAGATGGTAAAACAGTAACCTTCTCCATAGACTATAAAACCCTACTAGAAGGAACAGACAAAACCTTAGAAAACTTTGAGGTGGTTCTTGAGGATAAATAAGTCACGATAATTATTATAAAGACCTTCTACTATATGGTAGGAGGTTTTTTTTGTTTTAAAAGCTTTCCCCAGCCCTGAAAGGTGGTTTATTTTTAAAGTTTTCCCCGTCCCTAAAGGGTGGCTGTTTTATTTTTCACAACTCGCGAACATCTCCCCAACCCCTCTTCGAAGAGGGGCTTTCATTTTTTGCAACTTCGTTGCGATTTTCATGTGAGTATTTCTGTTTGTGGGGAGATGTTTCCAAAAAGCTTTCCCCAACCCTAAAGGGTGGCTTTTTTCACAAGAGTGTTCCCCTCTTTGAAGAGGGGCTAGGGGAGATGTTTCATAAGAGTAATCACATACACCTATTAAGAACAGAGTAGATGATTCCAAACAGATTTTATTGAACAAAGATTTTTCCACCCTTCAGGGTTGGGGAAAAGAAAAATCTAAGCACCTTTAAAAAAGCTTTCCCCAACCCTAAAGGGTGGCTTTTTCACAACTCGCGAACATCTCCCCAACCTCTCTTCGAAGAGGGGCTTTCATTTTTTGCAACTTCGTTGCGATTCTCATTTGAGTGTTGCTGTCTTTGAGGAGGGATTTGCAAAAGCTTTCCGCACACCTAAAGGGTGACTCTTTTCACAAGAGTTTTCCCCTCTTTGAAGAGGGGCTAGGGGAGATGTTGCATAAGAGTAATCACAAACACCTACTAAGAACAGAGTAGATATTTCCAAACAGATTTTATTAAACAAAGATTTTTCCACCCTTCAGGGTTGGGGAAAAGAAAAATCGAAGTGTGAGCTTCCTTCAGGGCGGGGAAAAGAAAAATCAAAGCATTCACTTCTTAAGAAAAAGGGATTTTAAAAGTTGAGATATTTTTTTATGTTTCTGCGTACCTTTGCGCCGTGAATAAAAATATCATTTTACAGGACCTCGGAAATCGAGATTATAAGGAAACTTGGGACTATCAAGAGACGCTTTTTAAGAAAACGGTGGATATGAAAATCGCAAACCGTAGACAAAACGCCGGACTGGTAACTCCTAACCATTTCTTGTTTGTAGAGCACCCTCATGTCTTTACATTAGGGAAGAGTGGTGATCTTTCTAATTTGCTTGTTAGCGAAAAGGAGCTTGCCGAGAAAAAAGCTAGTTTTTATAAGATTAACCGCGGTGGAGATATCACCTATCACGGTCCCGGACAAATCGTAGGGTATCCTATTCTTGATCTTGATAGCTTTTTTAGAGACATTCACAAATACCTGAGACTACTAGAAGAGATGGTAATTCTCACCCTAGCCGAATACGGACTAAAAGCCGAACGCTCTCCTGGAGAAACGGGTGTGTGGTTTGATGTAGGAACTCCGTTTGCACGTAAAATTTGTGCTATGGGTGTACGCGCTAGCCGCTGGGTAACCATGCACGGATTTGCATTAAATGTAAATGCAGACTTGGGCTACTTTGACCTGATGATTCCTTGTGGGATAAAAGACAAAGCAGTGACATCTCTCAATGTAGAGCTAGGTAAAGCAACCGTAGACGAAGCCGAAGTAAAAGAGAAATTACTCAAACACTTTACAGCGCTCTTTGAAGCCAACTTCATTACTCCAGAAGCGGGCGCGGAATATATATAAGGACGTCGAGCTAGTTAATCTTATAAATCAATACTGAATTACTGCTTCCTTGAGTTACAAAACCTAGAGACTTGTTGCTTTGTAAAAAGCCAACATCGGCCTTAGAAGTTCCATAGATAGGGAAGTTAGGTAGTAATACACCTTTATTGTCATAGATATAGACTTCGCTAGATTCTGTATTGGTGATAGCAATGTATTGTGATTTTCCAGTGCTTGAGATGCTAGGTGAAGTATAGGTGCCAAAGGCAATCTCTCTCTTCTTACCATTTACCACAAGTTTGTTTTCTCTCAAACCTACTTTCAGTTTGTCTTCAATAGCGATTTTTGAATCCGATTGAAAATCTGAAATACTTTGAGTAAGCTTACCAGAAGTATTAATGCTCACTTTCTCACCATTAACTGTAAAGGTTTCAAAGTTGTTGCCATACTTATAAATAGGAGTATCACCAAAGTTGATTTTTTCTTTAACGTCAATTCGTGTTTTTCCTGTTCGGTTTAAGATGTGCAGCTTCCCGCTATTCTCGGCAATCGTGATATAATCTTTGTTACCTATGCGCATATGTGCTGGAGGATATAAAATTGCACTTCCTGCTTCTCTAAAGGTAAAGCCAGAAACAGCCTTTGCTTTTTTATCATACATCAACACCTTATCGTTTTGAACAATGACAAAGCGGTAATTACTATTATTGTCGTAGTCGAAGATAGAAAGCGGTTGCGTGATGTTATCTTTAAAAGAAAGCGGGTAAGGAGATACTTCTTTACCATTACGATCCAACACATAAAATGAAGATGGTGTGGTAAAAGCAAGCTGTAACCTACCATTGCGATATAAATCTATCTGCTGCACCTCACCTAGTATTTGACCATCTAGATCTTTTTGCCACAATACTTTTCCTGCATTACTTATTAGGTATAGGGTGTTGTTTATGTCTTGCACCACTACATCCTTCCCATTTGTACGATGATTGGTTACTAGCTGCGGCGTCATTATGATGTCTGCGCTTAGTTTTACATTGGCAATTTGAGCAATATTTGCATCTGTCGTAGCCTCGTCGTTCTTGAGAATCGCCATATTAAGTAGCAAATAGTCCTTTTCTTGTATGAGTTGTAGCGCGCTATAATCATAGCCATTTAGAGTGATATCCTTTAAAACTTTTTGACCATCTTTTGATGCTAGTTGTTTATATGCGTTACTGCTCAGGCCAGAAATGTGTAAATAACTAGAGGCGCGACTTAAAGTACTCTCCGTATTCTGGAAGGTAGCGCTGTTAGATAAGGTTGCTTTGTTTTGATAGTTGGCAATTACAGTTTCTAGCGCTTCTTGATTTTCGGCAAAAAGATAGAAGTCATCTATCGATGCGTATAAGGTAGGAGATGAAAGATTGAGTAGCGGTGAGTACGCTTTCGCGAAAGCAGACCCCATATTAATCTTATAGATAGAAACCTTTCTAAATTCGGCTTTTTCTGAAGCACTCGCCAGCTCGTTATCTGTAACCGTAATATTTGTAGAAACTCCTACTATTACTTTTCCTTTAGGCAGATGAATCATTCCTACCTCTGAGAAACTAGCAAAAAGATCCTCTCGTGCAAGCGTATATTTCGAGAGATCTAGTTTCAAAAAGTCTGCTTTACTAGATTTAAACTGCTGCCAGTCGTCATAGGTGATAGCCTCTACAGCAATTGCAGCGGTAGGAGTGATAGATGCAATTCTATTCACTACCGGTTGTGTGTTCTTAAGTAAGCTTAATCTCTGTGATGTGGAGTCTTGTACCAGTGCAACACCATTTAGCCTGATGTCATTGTTATCCAAATCTATATCTGCCGCAGTCCAAGAAAACGAATTTTTAAGCGCATTTGCTGTTGCATTAGGAAGTAGACTCTTATACAAGCTAGCACCTTCTGATCCTCTTATAAATATAGAAGCCGTAGCACTATTGCTAGATGAGGTGTATGCTTTTTCAAAAAGTTCATCTTCATAGATGTCTGTGTTATCCTCTCTCAATACATTTTCTAAAAGGATTTTTGATGTACTAGCAATGAGCACGTCCTTATATATAAGATAATGCGCAGTTCCGCCTAATGTTTTAATAGTTGGGTCCTTAAGTGCTGCTTCTTTCATTAGTAATGAGTCTCCTTTAAAAAGCGAAGCATGCGCTTTTGTAATCATACTAATGTCATAATCATTACGGCCTAGTTTTGTATAACATAATAAGGTCTCGCCATCTGGTTGTATATCTTTAAACAATGTCTGCCCTTTTACTAGGGTTTTATAAAGAGCCGTGGGAGCTAGCTCTTGTATAAGATCATTATTTACTAGTGCACTTTTAAGATCCTTAAAGTCATTAGTCTTTATGATAACCGCCGCTTTGCGAGGTATATATTTAGTAAGAGAAGATGATGCCTTTGGTGTAGTATCGCAACTAGCGAGAAAAACAAGGCTAAGGAGTATGTAAAAGAAAGATTTCATATGTGCGCTTAAGGTGGGTTCAAAAATACAACCTCAGTCTTGAGAACTTCTAGAGAACCTCATATTGTTATTGACTACTTTTTAAACAAGGAATTAGCTGTTATTCTTAAACGTAAAATCGAGTTCGTATTGTTCTGGAAGTAATTTAAAGCTCTTGCGATGATACTTTGTAATACCATATTTACGTATTGCCTCTCGATGTTCCTTGGTAGGGTAACCCTTGTTTTTTTTCCAATTGTACATAGGGAACTCTTCGTGTATGAGATTCATATATTCATCACGAGCAGTTTTAGCAATAATAGACGCAGCAGCAATAGGCAAGTATTTTCCGTCACCTTTTATAACAGTGGTGTGGTCAATCTTAGGAAAAGGTTTAAACCGATTGCCGTCTACAAGAATGTGTTGTGGTTTTTTTTGCTTTCGCGAAAGCGTACCTATCATACTTTCAATACTGCGGTGCATTCCTAAGATGGAAGCATTAAGGATATTAATATCGTCTATCTCACTCATCATTACATGAGCAAATCCGAAAGCAATTGCTTGTTCTTCTATAATAGGTTTGAGTAATTCACGTTTCTTCTCTGTGAGAAGTTTAGAATCTGTAAGTATCTCGCTAATGAAGTCATCTGGAAGCATTACGGCAGCAGCAGTAACAGGGCCTGCGAGGCAGCCACGGCCAGCTTCGTCCGTGCCACATTCTATGAGATGAGTATGATATTTGAGTTTAAGCATCTTTGTGGAGCTGAAAATACGAGGTTCGAGGATAAAAATGTAATTTTGACGCTATAATTTTTTTGTATGAGAGGAGTTTTGATTTTATTATTTTGCTTGTTGCAAACCATGCTTTTTGCTCAAATTTCTCGGATCCCTACCAGAGGGTCATCTACAGGTATTATACAGCAAGACGATAACAATGATCCTCTTAATGCCAGAGAGGTTTCTTCTACTAACATCAAGAAGTTTGAAAGACCACCCGTTGAGGATTATAAAATCATATCAATAACTAGAGATACTACATACGTAGATACTACACTTAATATAAAGAAGGATTACAAATTTAATTACCTGCGTAAAGATAGATATGGCTTATTACCATTTGCAAACACAGGGCAAACTAATAACACGCTCATCTATAACTTTAATAATAGACGTACTACACCAGGATATATAGCGCAGGCTAGACATTTTGCATATATGGAGGTAGAAGATATTAATTACTATCATCTGCCTACACCGCTTACAGAATTGTTTTACAGAAGCGCCTTTGAGCAAGGGCAGCAATTAGATGCATTTTTTACCCTAAATATTCACCCACGACTCAACATGTCTATTGCATATAAAGGAGTGCGTAGCCTAGGTAAATATCAAAATGCCTTAACAAGTTCTGGTAACTTTAGATTTGCTGGTAGCTACCGTACTAAAAATGATAGGTATCATATAAGAGCGCACTGGGTTGCACAAGATTTATTAAATCAAGAAAATGGCGGACTTACAGAGCAAGGTGTAGAGCAGTTTAATAGTGGTGAAGAAGACTTTAGTGATAGATCAAGATTACCTGTGAACTTTGAGGATGCAGAAAATATACTCGACGGCACACGTATATATGTGAATCATCATTATAACCTTGTCCAGAAAAAAGATAGTCTCAAGGATTATAGTCTTAGAGTAGGGCATATTTTTAATAGTGAGAATAAGTTTTATACTTATAGACAAGATGCGGCAAATGCAATTTTTGGTGAGGCGTTTAGTCAGACCAGTTTTTCAGATAGAACAGATCATGAAGAAACCTACAATGAGATTAATGCTGTTTATGAGGATAAAAAGCTAGGGCAACTTAAGTTTCAAGCAAATGCCTTGTACTATGATTATGGGTATAACGCAGTGCTTATTCAAGATGCAGATGGGGATGGTGTTTCTGAGCGTGTGCCTAATAGATTACAGGGAACAAATATTGCTGTAGGTGGAGCTTACAAAAATAGGATTGGAGGATTTGATATAGAAGGAGAGGCGCAGGTAAATGTGGTAGGTGACTTTGATGGTTACAATATATATGGAGAAGCGGGATATTCGATAGCAGATGACAAGCGATTCTCTGTGAGTATTCTTAGTAACGCTAGACAAGCTAGTTTTAATCACCTACTGTTTCAAAGCAATTACTTAAACTATAATTGGTCTAATCAAGACAACTATGCTACGGTAAAAACAAACACGCTAGCAGCGCAACTAGATGCAAAGAGTCTCGTAAATCTCGAGGCGTCAGCATCTACTATAAAGGACTACGCATATTTTGGACTTGGGGAAGGCGGTCTTGTAGAGTCCCGTCAATCTGGAGAAGCGGTAAATCATTTGAAGATTAGTGCAAATAGAGATATTAAGTTCGGAAAGTTTAACCTTGATCTTACGGCTACCTATCAAAATGTAACAGGAGCAGAGGGTGTGCTCAATGTTCCAGATGTAGTAGGTAGAGGTAGTTTTTACTTTACAGACCGTCTCTTTAAGAAAGCATTGCTTCTTCAGACGGGTATCACAGCAAACTATTTTACTAAGTATAACCTCAATGGCTATGATCCTATCTTAGCCGAGTTTTATGTACAAAACACAGAGGAGCTAGGTAACTTCCCATTGTTGGACTTCTTTATTAATATGAAAGTCCGCCAAACACGAATCTTTTTAAAAGCGGAGCATTTCAACAGTAGTTTTACAGGAAGCGACTTTTACAGTGCCCCTGGATACCCATATAGAGACTTTAATATACGTTTCGGTATCGTATGGAACTTTTTCTTATAGATGGTTTACGCTTTCGCGAAAATTTCTAGGGTGGTTTTTGCAGCTATTTGATGGTTACTGAGGTTAGATGTGCTAGTTTTTCTGAATTTATAGTGTGCAAAATAGGGTTCTTTTGTGGTTGTTGAGGTGTCAATCAAACTATTTTCAAAGCTAGTTCTTGTGTTTACAGGGAGTTGCATATTTCCTTAAAATTTTCTTAAGAATATTCTTGTCAGATTAGAACTTCGGTGTATCTTTGCCATCCGCTTCACGGTAAGCGTTTGTTCTTTTAAATGGCTTCAAAAAGTTTGTTTTTATTTCTTCAAATTATTTCTCAAAAGATAGTTTGTAATTAGGAAAAAGGTTGTAGTTTTGCAGCCGCTAACAAATAGAGGTTATTTGTGAGTTATGTTCATTGCGATTGTTTCTTGGTTTTGGAGGTTGAAAATTAAATTTCAATTATTTTTAAGATTAAGTTGTGAGTTTAAAAAACAGTTGTATATTTGCACCCGCTTAGAGAAACAGTAACATATCTAGCGAAGTTCAAGAGTTTTTATTGAGATGTTTTGGAAGATTAGTTAGTCTAATTTGAGGTTCGATTCCTTTGCATTTACAAGAGTTTTCTGCTATTAATAGTAGTAGAGAAAGTTCATTGATTTATTGAATTGACAGCGCGTATTAATACCTTCGGGTATTATTACAAAGAATTTGAAAACTAGAAGTTTATTATTGACCGGATATTTCGAGTTGTGAGGAGTTGAAATTATTAACAACACACGATGAAGAGTTTGATCCTGGCTCAGGATGAACGCTAGCGGCAGGCTTAACACATGCAAGTCGAGGGGTAACAGGAGTAGCTTGCTATTTGCTGACGACCGGCGCACGGGTGCGTAACGCGTATAGAATCTACCTTATACTGGGGGATAGCCTTTGGAAACGAAGATTAATACCCCATAGTATTATTTTTTGGCATCATTAAATAATTAAAGTTTCGGCGGTATAAGATGACTATGCGTTCTATTAGTTAGTTGGTAAGGTAACGGCTTACCAAGACTGCGATAGATAGGGGTCCTGAGAGGGAGATCCCCCACACTGGTACTGAGACACGGACCAGACTCCTACGGGAGGCAGCAGTGAGGAATATTGGACAATGGAGGCAACTCTGATCCAGCCATGCCGCGTGTAGGAAGACTGCCCTATGGGTTGTAAACTACTTTTATATGGGAAGAATAAGGTCTACGTGTAGACTGATGACGGTACCATAAGAATAAGCACCGGCTAACTCCGTGCCAGCAGCCGCGGTAATACGGAGGGTGCAAGCGTTATCCGGAATCATTGGGTTTAAAGGGTCCGTAGGCGGGCATATAAGTCAGTGGTGAAAGTCTGTGGCTTAACCATAGAATTGCCATTGATACTGTATGTCTTGAATTATTGTGAAGTGGTTAGAATATGTAGTGTAGCGGTGAAATGCTTAGAGATTACATAGAATACCGATTGCGAAGGCAGATCACTAACAATATATTGACGCTGATGGACGAAAGCGTAGGTAGCGAACAGGATTAGATACCCTGGTAGTCTACGCCGTAAACGATGGATACTAGTTGTTTGGCCTTCGGGCTGAGTGACTAAGCGAAAGTGATAAGTATCCCACCTGGGGAGTACGTTCGCAAGAATGAAACTCAAAGGAATTGACGGGGGCCCGCACAAGCGGTGGAGCATGTGGTTTAATTCGATGATACGCGAGGAACCTTACCAGGGCTTAAATGTAGTCTGACAGCTTTAGAGATAGAGTTTTCTTCGGACAGATTACAAGGTGCTGCATGGTTGTCGTCAGCTCGTGCCGTGAGGTGTCAGGTTAAGTCCTATAACGAGCGCAACCCCTGTGGTTAGTTGCCAGCGAGTAATGTCGGGAACTCTAGCCAGACTGCCGGTGCAAACCGTGAGGAAGGTGGGGATGACGTCAAATCATCACGGCCCTTACGTCCTGGGCCACACACGTGCTACAATGGTAGGGACAGAGAGCAGCCACTTAGCGATAAGGAGCGAATCTATAAACCCTATCTCAGTTCGGATTGGAGTCTGCAACTCGACTCCATGAAGCTGGAATCGCTAGTAATCGGATATCAGCCATGATCCGGTGAATACGTTCCCGGGCCTTGTACACACCGCCCGTCAAGCCATGGAAGCTGGGGGTACCTGAAGTCCGTCACCGTAAGGAGCGGCCTAGGGTAAAACTGGTAACTAGGGCTAAGTCGTAACAAGGTAGCCGTACCGGAAGGTGCGGCTGGAACACCTCCTTTCTAGAGCTTGTCCCTGTTATGGTGCGTTATGTATTTATATGTAACAATATCTTTAACAAACAGCAAACGACTTACAGCCGAAAGGTTAGTAATAGGTTTTAGTTTTCAATAGCTGTCGATTTAATTTTAATAAACAAGTAAATAGTAGTTAGACTTTAGTATTGAGTTTTTTACTTAAGACTATTACTTAGCAACTATAGATTGTTTAATTACAGTCTCATAGCTCAGCTGGTTAGAGCGCTACACTGATAATGTAGAGGTCGGCAGTTCGAGTCTGCCTGAGACTACTGGTTACGCTTTCGCGAAAGCTTAATAAATCGCGATGTTCATTTTATTACATTTTGAAGGAAATTTTAGAAGTTGAGAATCATTACTTCGTCATTCGAAATCTGATGTCATCATCTTGATTTCATAAAAATGGGGGATTAGCTCAGCTGGCTAGAGCGCCTGCCTTGCACGCAGGAGGTCATCGGTTCGACTCCGATATTCTCCACCAAGATAGTTACTTTATAGTAGTTATCATCCTTAGGTATAAAGGATATAGTTTTTAAAAACACAGGATTCACGAGAGTGCAATACGTTTTTATTTACATAGATATTGTACTGATAATGGAAAAACGTTCATTGACATATTGGGAAATAATTAAAGAATACGAGAAGTCGTATGTAACCTAGCCGGTTATATACGCAAGAATATGAATATAATATGATTAACTCATTATAATATAAAGGTTTATGTATTTTATACATAAGCCCTTAAAAGAGCAATAAGTACAATAAGCTAATTAAGGGCGTATGGGGAATGCCTAGGCTCTCAGAGGCGATGAAGGACGTGATAAGCTGCGAAAAGTTGCGGGGATCTGCACACAAGAATTGATCCGCAAATATCCGAATGGGGCAACCCGGTATATTGAAGATATATCACCAGAAATGGGGCAAACCCGGAGAACTGAAACATCTAAGTACCCGGAGGAGAAGAAAACAATAGTGATTCCGCTAGTAGTGGCGAGCGAACGCGGATTAGCCCAAACCTATTATGTTACGGCATAATGGGGGTTGTAGGACCACGATATTTTGTGCTTTATGAATTAGAATACTTTGGAAAGAGTAGCCATAGACGGTGATAGCCCGGTATAAGTAAAGACAGTTACAGATAGTGGTATCCTGAGTAGTGCGGGGCACGTGAAACCCTGTATGAAACTGTGGGGACCATCCCATAAGGCTAAATACTCCTGAGAGACCGATAGTGAACCAGTACCGTGAGGGAAAGGTGAAAAGAACCCTGAATAAGGGAGTGAAATAGAACCTGAAACCATACGCTTACAAGCGGTCGGAGGTCTTCGGACTGACGGCGTGCCTTTTGCATAATGAGCCTACGAGTTACTTTAACTAGCAAGGTTAAGATTTTTAGGATCGGAGCCGTAGCGAAAGCGAGTCTGAATAGGGCGTTTTAGTTA
>NZ_CP138998.1:545000-547500 GCF_044596715.1 Dokdonia sp. R86516 | reverse complement strand
ATCAAATTTCACGTAAGAGTTTCTTTGTTTTTATTTCTTCAAATTATTTTTCAAAAGATAGTTTGTAATTAGGAAAAAGGTTGTAGTTTTGCAGCCGCTAACAAATAGAGGTTATTTGTGAGTTATGTTCATTGCGATTGTTTCTTGGTTTTGGAGGTTGAAAATTAAATTTCAATTATTTTTAAGATTAAGTTGTGAGTTTAAAAAACAGTTGTATATTTGCACCCGCTTAGAGAAACAGTAACATATCTAGCGAAGTTCAAGAGTTTTTATTGAGATGTTTTGGAAGATTAGTTAGTCTAATTTGAGGTTCGATTCCTTTGCATTTACAAGAGTTTTCTGCTATTAATAGTAGTAGAGAAAGTTCATTGATTTATTGAATTGACAGCGCGTATTAATACCTTCGGGTATTATTACAAAGAATTTGAAAACTAGAAGTTTATTATTGACCGGATATTTCGAGTTGTGAGGAGTTGAAATTATTAACAACACACGATGAAGAGTTTGATCCTGGCTCAGGATGAACGCTAGCGGCAGGCTTAACACATGCAAGTCGAGGGGTAACAGGAGTAGCTTGCTATTTGCTGACGACCGGCGCACGGGTGCGTAACGCGTATAGAATCTACCTTATACTGGGGGATAGCCTTTGGAAACGAAGATTAATACCCCATAGTATTATTTTTTGGCATCATTAAATAATTAAAGTTTCGGCGGTATAAGATGACTATGCGTTCTATTAGTTAGTTGGTAAGGTAACGGCTTACCAAGACTGCGATAGATAGGGGTCCTGAGAGGGAGATCCCCCACACTGGTACTGAGACACGGACCAGACTCCTACGGGAGGCAGCAGTGAGGAATATTGGACAATGGAGGCAACTCTGATCCAGCCATGCCGCGTGTAGGAAGACTGCCCTATGGGTTGTAAACTACTTTTATATGGGAAGAATAAGGTCTACGTGTAGACTGATGACGGTACCATAAGAATAAGCACCGGCTAACTCCGTGCCAGCAGCCGCGGTAATACGGAGGGTGCAAGCGTTATCCGGAATCATTGGGTTTAAAGGGTCCGTAGGCGGGCATATAAGTCAGTGGTGAAAGTCTGTGGCTTAACCATAGAATTGCCATTGATACTGTATGTCTTGAATTATTGTGAAGTGGTTAGAATATGTAGTGTAGCGGTGAAATGCTTAGAGATTACATAGAATACCGATTGCGAAGGCAGATCACTAACAATATATTGACGCTGATGGACGAAAGCGTAGGTAGCGAACAGGATTAGATACCCTGGTAGTCTACGCCGTAAACGATGGATACTAGTTGTTTGGCCTTCGGGCTGAGTGACTAAGCGAAAGTGATAAGTATCCCACCTGGGGAGTACGTTCGCAAGAATGAAACTCAAAGGAATTGACGGGGGCCCGCACAAGCGGTGGAGCATGTGGTTTAATTCGATGATACGCGAGGAACCTTACCAGGGCTTAAATGTAGTCTGACAGCTTTAGAGATAGAGTTTTCTTCGGACAGATTACAAGGTGCTGCATGGTTGTCGTCAGCTCGTGCCGTGAGGTGTCAGGTTAAGTCCTATAACGAGCGCAACCCCTGTGGTTAGTTGCCAGCGAGTAATGTCGGGAACTCTAGCCAGACTGCCGGTGCAAACCGTGAGGAAGGTGGGGATGACGTCAAATCATCACGGCCCTTACGTCCTGGGCCACACACGTGCTACAATGGTAGGGACAGAGAGCAGCCACTTAGCGATAAGGAGCGAATCTATAAACCCTATCTCAGTTCGGATTGGAGTCTGCAACTCGACTCCATGAAGCTGGAATCGCTAGTAATCGGATATCAGCCATGATCCGGTGAATACGTTCCCGGGCCTTGTACACACCGCCCGTCAAGCCATGGAAGCTGGGGGTACCTGAAGTCCGTCACCGTAAGGAGCGGCCTAGGGTAAAACTGGTAACTAGGGCTAAGTCGTAACAAGGTAGCCGTACCGGAAGGTGCGGCTGGAACACCTCCTTTCTAGAGCTTGTCCCTGTTATGGTGCGTTATGTATTTATATGTAACAATATCTTTAACAAACAGCAAACGACTTACAGCCGAAAGGTTAGTAATAGGTTTTAGTTTTCAATAGCTGTCGATTTAATTTTAATAAACAAGTAAATAGTAGTTAGACTTTAGTATTGAGTTTTTTACTTAAGACTATTACTTAGCAACTATAGATTGTTTAATTACAGTCTCATAGCTCAGCTGGTTAGAGCGCTACACTGATAATGTAGAGGTCGGCAGTTCGAGTCTGCCTGAGACTACTGGTTACGCTTTCGCGAAAGCTTAATAAATCGCGATGTTCATTTTATTACATTTTGAAGGAAATTTTAGAAGTTGAGAATCATTACTTCGTCATTCGAAATCTGATGTCATCATCTTGATTTCATAAAAATGGGGGATTAGCTCAGCTGGCTAGAGCGCCTGCCTTGCACGCAGGAGGTCATCGGTTCGACTCCGA
>NZ_CP138998.1:62500-540000 GCF_044596715.1 Dokdonia sp. R86516 | reverse complement strand
TTATGCGATCATCTGTAAAAAACTGTTTTGCGTTATGTATATCTGGAAGTGTAATCCCGGGATGATTCTTTTTTATGACAGCTACTGCATCTTTTATTTTTCCGAGACCACGTTGCCCAAGGATGTCAAATTTGTAAAGCCCTACATCTTCTGCTATGTGCATGTCAAATTGTACCGTAGGAAAACCTTTAGGAGGTAGATTTGTAGCAGAAAAGTAATGAATAGGTTTACTAGATATCAATATGCCAGCAGCATGGATACTCGTATAATTAGGTCTGCCATGTAATACCTGCGCATATTTTAAAACTAGTTTTTTTATATCATCTAGACTATTTGGATCATAGCGACCATCGCTTAGTTTGTCAATTTCGTACTTAGGCAACCCAAATACTTTACCTAATTCTCTTACTGCTCCACTGTGTTTAAATGTCACATATGAGCCTAGCAGTGCAACTTGATTTTTTCCTTTGAACTCTTTAAAAATATAATCTGTAACGTCCTCACGATCCCAGGTAGAAAAATCTATGTCAAAATCTGGAGGTGTTGCTCTATAGAGATTCATAAAGCGTTCAAAATATAAATCGAGTTCTATAGGGTCTACATCTGTAATACGTAATAAGTATGCCACAATACTGTTTGCGCCACTCCCTCTCCCTACGTAGTAATAGTCTTTACTACGAGCATATTCTATAATTTTCCAATTTATAAGAAAGAATGCGACGTAGTCAAGATGTTTAATAAGATCTAGCTCTTTCTTTAAGCGATTTTTGATGATATCATCTACAACTTCATAACGTTCTTTTAATCCCCTTTCACAAAGCTCGAGTAGCTTTTTATAATCTGCTTCGGGACTTTCTAATAGTGTAGTTAAGTTTTGTGAGGGTTTATTTTTACTGAAATTGAAATCAATGTTACATTCTTGTAAGAGGTTAATTGTGTTATCAATAAGTGATGGATAGTCTTTAAAAACCTGAATAATCTCTTTTCTTGAGTACATGAAGTCATTAGGACTTCCTTGATCTGTAGATGGTAGCGTGCTAAGTAACACATTAGTATCTATAGCTCTTAATAAACGATGCGTGTTGAAATCTCGCTTATCGCGAAAGCTTACCGTGTGAAGAATAACTAACTTTTTTGATAAAGAATTAAGAGAAGAAAATTTGAGTTTGTAAATATCTTTTGCTCGCACACCTATGTATTCATTATCAGCGAAAGTTATTTTATCTAACTCCATTGCATTTTCAAATGGATAAACAATAATTACATTTTCAAAATTCGGAGCTTGATCTGGAAATGCAGTTTTGTTATGTAAGTGTTTTGATAAGTAGTTGTTTATCTCAAGGAAGCCTTGGTTATTCATTGCAAGTGCAACGTAGCATTGCTTCGTATTGTTTCTAAAATCAACTCCTATGATGGGTTTTATATTTTTTTCTTTTGCGCGACGCACAAAATTCAAACAGCCAGAGGTATTATTAATATCTGTAAGTGCAAAATGAGTACATCCTTCATGTATCGCTAGGTCTAGTAATTCCTCTTCAGAAATTGTTCCATACCGTAAACTATAATAAGAGTGATTATTGAGATACATTGTCTTAGACTTGGGGTTTTGATAAAATAAAGAGTCACTTATTACTGATGTCTATGAGCTAACAGTATAGGAGGCTCTCCATTAAAAGGATTACCTTGATTACCTATGGTTCTAGATCCTTCACCTATAGTATTTGCTCGTCGCACGCTATGATCACCATATTTATTTCTTAATTCATCCATGGCTTTATACAGATTTACGGTCTTATTAGTATTCTCAAAAAGATCTATTTGATAGTGCCCTTCTGTAAGACCACCAAAGCGTACGCCTACTAACCTAATAAGCATCCTACGATTATTGAGTTTATTAAAAAGTTTTGTTACGGTGGGGATGAGAACATGATCTGCAGCAGTGTAGGGAACACGTAGCTGTTTTGAGTATGTTTGAAAATCTGAATATCTGATTTTTACTGTTACGACAGAAGTGAGTTTGTTGCCTCGTCTAAGTTGGAAAGCTAGATTTTCTGCCATGGCAGTTATAGTAGTATGTAACTTAACCATGTCAATAGTATCTTGACCATAAGTGCGTTCACTAGAGATAGATTTACGTTCGTGATACTCCACAATAGGGCTGTCATCAATACCATTACAACGCTCCCAGATAATGCGTCCATTTTTTCCAAAAACAGAAGTCATCATTTCTACAGGCATTTGTTGAACAAGATCTACCGTGCGCACACCGAGATTACAAAACTGAGTAAAAGTCTTCTGTCCTACCGAAGGAATTTTTTTGATAGATAATGGTGCAAGAAATACTTTCTCATAACCAGGGTCAATTTTAATCTCATTATTAGGTTTTGCTTCTCCAGTAGCTACTTTTGATACCGTTTTATTAGGAGACATCCCGAAGGAAATAGGTAAACCTGTTTCTCGCATAATACGCTGGCGAAGCTCTTTTGAATATTTATAGGCTCCAAAAAACTTATCCATCCCAGTGAGATCACCATAAAACTCATCTACACTTGCTTTTTCAAGAACAGGGAGTTCTTCTTGTAGAATTTGCGTTACCTCTTTAGACATTTTTGAATACGTACCACCATTTCCTCGTATGTAAATCCCATTAGGGCATAGCTGTCTAGCTACTTTAATAGGCATAGCGCTATGTACACCATAGGTACGAGCTTCATAACTTGCAGCACTTACCACGCCGCGATCACCAGTACCACCTACAATAACGGGTTTGCCCATAAGGCGACTATCTAACCTACGCTCACAAGAAACGAAGAAAGTATCAAGATCAAAATGAATAATTGTACGCTGCATAATATAGAATTAATCCAAAATTATGGAAATATTCCTATTTAAGTCGTAGGTAAACTCATTTTAGTTATTAACATTGGTTATTTGTGATTAATCGCGTTAACACTATTTAACAACTTTTCGGTTTCTGTTTTGGTTATCTTGATCCTCTTTAATTTTAATATATTTTCGATGAAAATCACACGTCTTATAGCCCTTATTGCGCTGGTAACTATCACATTCTCGTGTAAGCAAGAAGGTGGAGATAATACCGCTTTCGCGAAAGCGGAAACCCCACAATTCAACGTTCCATTTGAAAAGTTTACGCTAGATAATGGGCTTACCGTAATCTTACATCAAGACGACTCAGATCCAGTAGTTGCAGTAGCACTTACTGCACACGTAGGATCTGCAAGAGAGATAGAAGGACGTACAGGTTTTGCACACTTATTTGAGCACTTATTATTTTTAGAATCTGAAAACTTAGGAAAAGGTGGGCTAGATGCAATGAGTGCGCGTATAGGTGGTTCTGGAGCAAACGGATCTACAAGTCGTGATCGCACAAACTATTTTCAAACAGTACCAAAAGATGCTCTTGAAAAAATGATTTGGGCAGAAGCAGATAAGCTTGGATACTTCATAAATACGGTAACAGATCCAGTGCTTGCCAAAGAAAAGCAAGTGGTAAAGAATGAAAAAAGACAGTCTGTAGATAACCGTCCTTATGGTCACGCACGTTATGTGGTAGGGAAGAATCTTTACCCAGAAAATCACCCTTATAACTGGCAGGTAATAGGCTCGCTAGAAGATTTACAAAACGCAACATTACAAGATGTAAAGGATTTTTATAATCGATGGTACACGCCTAATAATACAACGCTTACCATCGCTGGAGATTTTGATATCGCGCAAACTAAGGAGTGGGTAGAAAAATATTTTGGCGAAATTCCTAGAGGAGAGGAAGTTCCAGCAATGGAAAAGCAACCAGTAACAGTAGCAAATACAAAGCGACTTTATTATGAAGATAACTTTGCTAGATTACCACAATTATCAATGACATGGCCTACGGTGCCTAATTATGATAAGGACTCTTATGCACTTGAAGTTCTAGCTAGTTACCTCTCTAAAGGAAAGAATGCTCCGTTTAATAAGATTTTAATTGATGAGAAGCAGCTTACGGCTGGTGTGAGAATGTTCAATTTTGGTTCTGAACTTGCTGGAGAATTTGGTCTAAGTGTAAATGCATATCCTGGAAAAGATCTTGACGAGGTACTTGTAGGAGTTAATGAGGCTTTTACAAAATTTGAATTAGAGGGAATCTCACAAAAAGATTTAGACAGAATTAAAGCAGGGCAAGAAACACAGTTTTATAACGGCTTATCAAGTGTATTAGGAAAAGGATTTCAGCTAGCGCAGTATGAGATTTTTGCTGGTGATCCTGCATACATCACAGAAGATGTAGATCGTATTCTTGCAGTGACTAAGGAAGATGTACAACGCGTTTACGAACAATACATAAAAGGTAAAAACTATATCGCTACTAGTTTTGTGCCTATAGGTCAAACAGCACTTGCACTTGAAGATTCTGAACTAGCACAAGTAGTAGAAGAAAAAATAGTAGAAGGAGCAGAGGAGACATTTGATGCGAGTATCGCAGCAGATTATGAGCGTACTCCTTCATCATTTGATCGTAGTAAAGAGCCAGCATATGGCACTACTGCTCAAGTTACTGTTCCTAATGTTTGGGAAGGTAAACTCTCTTCTGGACTTGAAGTATATGGCATCGAAAATGACGAAGTACCACTCGTACAATTCCAAATGAATATACGTGGAGGATTACTTCTAGAGGATATTAATAAAGTAGGCGTTTCTAGCTTACTCGCAGATTTACTTATGAAAGGAACTGCGACAAAAACCACCGCTGCTCTTGAAAATGAGATAGAAAGCCTAGGAGCAAATATTTACACGTACTCAGACAAAGAGAATATATACATAGGTGGTAATACACTGGCTAAAAACTATGATAAAACCATTGCGTTGGTTCAAGAAATCCTCTTACAACCACGTTGGGATAAGACAGAGTTTGACTTATTAAAGCAGAGTACCTTAAGTCGTCTGGAGCAGCAGCAGGCAAATCCTAATAGTATTGCGGCCATAAAATTTGATAAATTAATATATGGAGAGCGTAGCTTACTAGCTCAAAATACATTAGGAACTCCAGCCTCTGTAAAAGCAATCACAATCGAAGATTTAAAGAGTTATTATACAGATTATGTAGTTCCTAATGTTGCTAAGATGCAAGTAGTAGGTGCCGTAGGTAAAGAACAAGCAACAGCAGTTCTTGCAGATCTTAATGACAGCTGGAAGGCTAGAGAATTTACAATACCCGTAGTAGCCGTTCCTAAGGCTCCAGAGCAATCTAACGTGTATTTTTATGATGTGCCAGATGCAAAGCAGTCTGTACTTCGTTTTGGATACCCAGCAATGGCAGAAACCGATAAAGATTTTTACCCAGCACAAATGATGAATTACCGTTTAGGTGGTGGTGGTTTTGCCTCACAACTTACACAGGAGCTTAGAGAAGGAAAAGGATACACTTATGGGATACGTTCAGGTTTTTCTGGATCCACACTACCTGGAGCGTTTGCTATCGCAAGTGGTGTAAGGTCAAACGTTACCTATGAATCTTCGGCGCTAGTAAAAGATATTCTTAAGAACTATGGGAAAAACTTTACCCAACAAGATCTTGACGTCTCAAAAAGTTTTCTATTAAAAAGTCAAGCACGTGCTTTTGAAACTATGGGAGCAAAGCTCAATATGCTAGATGATATTGCAAACTTGGGTATATCTCCAGATTATATCAAGGATCGCCAGACTATTGTAGAAAACATGACAGTAGAAGAAATTAAGAAGCTATCAGATAAATATCTTAATCCAGATAAAATGATATACTTGATAGTAGGTGATAAGAAAACACAGATGGATAAACTAGAGCAGCTAGGTTATGGTACTCCGGTACTTTTGAATGAGAGTAAAGAGCCAGTGAAGAACTAGAAATTTAAATCTCTTAATTATAAAAAGCGAACTCTTGATGGAGTTCGCTTTTTTTATGCTTTCGCGAAAGCGTAATTCTATATAAAACCTATACTACAGCTACGCTAAGCTCTTCTCTTTACCCAAACGTTAAGGAGCATCCCTATAACCAGAATTCCCATCCCTACTAGAGGAGCAGTATCGTAGCGTTCATTAAAAAGGAAATAACCTAATATTAACGCATATACGAGTTCCATGTATTTAATAGGAGCTACGGTAGCTGTGTCTGCAAGCTGAAAAGAACGCGTTAAGAAAACTTGTCCAAAAAGCCCGAACACTCCAATGCCACTCACATACCACCACTCAACACCCACAGGCATACGCCAGTGTTGTATGAAGAAAAGGCTTCCTATGATGGAGATTACCATAAAGTAGTTGATTATGGTTAAAAAGTGCTCACGTGACCCTAAGTAACGTACGATGGTAAACACACCACCTACGAGTACAGAGGACAGAATGATGAGTATAAAACTTATGGTATCTATTCTAAAATCCACTCCTTTTAAAACCAGTGCTCCTATGACTGAAATTATTAATGCAACCCATTGCCATGGTTTTACCTTTTCCTTTAAAAACCACAACGCAAAAATGGCACTAAATAAAGGAGCTGTATATCGTAAAGCAACTGCAGATCCTAATGGGATGCGCTGTATGACCACAAAATAAAGAGCGAGAGAAACAAAACTCAATATCCCTCTAGTTATGAGCCAAGAAAAATTATTTCCTATAACGGGAACCTTCTTGATTAGCATATAAGGAAAAATGAAAATAAAGGTACCCACACATCTAAAGAATACAACTTGTAGCGGGTGAAAATCTTCTAGGTATTTTGCCAGTAAGTTCATCCACGTAAACGCAAATGCGGCAATAAGCATGTAAACTACTCCTTTTATCACTGGAAGAATTTTGCCGCAAAGGTATCTGATATTAATTTTAAAATTATGAATAATATAAGTTAATTGTAACTACTCATTAACAGTACTCCATGAACTGTAGCAGTACTTTTACATTCTAACCAATAAACAATCATTATTATGAAAAAAGTATTTGTAGTACTAGCACTTGTAGGATTTACATTTTCAACAATCTCTTGTAGAGAAACAACTCAAGATAAAATTGAAAACTCTGCAGAAGCAGCAGGACAAGATATAGAAAACGGACTTGAAGAAGCTGGAGATGCCATTGAAAATGCAGCCGAGAAAACTGGTGATGCTATTGAAAATGGAGCTAACAAAGCTGGTCAAGAAATAGAAGAGGAAATCGAAGGAACAGACGATTATAATGGTGATGACGATAACAATTAAGAAGTCGTTATTAGTGTAAAAAAAGCGAGCAGTGATGCTCGCTTTTTTTGTGCTTTAGATTTTTACGCTTTCGCGAAAGCGTACTTAGATTACCACTCGTTTACTCTATTACCATCTAGTTTTACAAAGATAAATAGTAATATAGTGAAGCCCCATAACCCTGAGCCTCCGTAACTGAAAAATGGTAGCGGTATTCCTACCGTAGGCAAGAGGCCGATTACCATCCCTATGTTTACTACAAAGTGAATGAATAAAATTCCTGCCAGGCTGTAACCGTAAATCCGAGAGAAGTCGTTTTTCTGTTTTTCTGATAGTTGGATGACTCTTAAAATAAGTGCTATAAATAAAATAATGACAAGTGTACTCCCAAAGAATCCCCACTCTTCACCTACCGTTGAAAATATATAATCTGTATGTTGTTCAGGAACAAACTTACCTTTAGTTTGTGTTCCTTCTAGAAATCCTCTTCCAAACCAGCCACCATTACCTATGGCAATCTCACTTTGTTGAGTGTTGTAGCCTATACTTTTTGCATCTACTTCTTTACCTAAAACAATATTAAAACGGTCGCGGTGTCGTTGTTCGAAGATATTTTCAAAAATGTAGTTTACAGAAAATGCAAAAAGACATGCAGCTGCTACGAGACCTATGTAAAGACGTTTGGAAGGTCGTTTTTTTCTATTTCTAGCAAACAGTATCAAGGCAATCGCAATTACAATCACTGACACATATATAGGTCCTAAAACTAGTGTAAGCACAAATAAAGTAATCGTAGATGCTCCTAGAATTAAATAACTAGCGGCAAGTCCCTCTCGATATAATGGAAAGAAAAATGCAGCATAAACTAGTGCACTTCCAGGGTCTGGCTGCGGCACAATGATAAGTGCTGGTATTGCGATAATAGCAAGCGCCCGTACTTGGTCTTTTATAGTTTTTATATTGGTTTGTATATCGCTCAAGTATTTGGCAAGCGCTAGTGCGGTAGCGGCTTTGGCAAATTCACTAGGCTGCAAACTCATAAATCCAAGGTTGTACCAACTTGTGGCTCCAGATATGGTCTTACCAAAAACGAATAATAATATTAATGAGAGCAACGAGCCTATGTAAATAACACTAGAGAATCGCTCAAAGAATTTTGAATCTAAAAATAGAATAAATGTAATAATTAGAAAGCCTAAGAATATCCATACAAGTTGCTTGAAGTACAAGTTATTCATACTTACAAAGGCTTCTGTGTCTGGATCAAAGGCAGCAGAGTAGATGTTAACCCAACCTATAGCTACAAGGGCTAAGTATAATAGAATAAGTAGCCAATCAAAACTACCAACATTCCGTGAAAATCGGCTCATTAGTAATTTATTTTAAAAGGTTTACCACTTAGTGGTTTTGCATATTCTTCTTCTAGAGAGTGGGTGAGTATCCAGTTTTCTAAGTCTTTACGAGTCACTTCTCTATTGATGTATTTTTCAATCATAAGTGATGCAATACGTCCTCCATAACGAGATCCCCAATATCCATTTTCTACAAAGATTGCTATGGCAATCTTAGGATTATCTTTAGGAGCAAAAGCTACAAAGGTTGAGTGGTCTGTAAGTTGCGTAGTTACCCCATCTATTTTTGTATAATTTTCTGCTGTCCCTGTTTTACCAGAGATGTCTATGCCTGGAACTTTTAGATTTGCTGCAGTTCCATAATTGTAAACATCATTGAGCCCTTGGATAATAGGTTCAAAATGTTTGGCATCTATAGTAGTATAATTTTTTTGCTCATAGAGTGAAGGGATTGAGTCTTGCCCTTCTATTTTTTTTATGATATGTGGTCTGTAAAACCAACCTCTATTTGCAATAGTTGCCGTAAAGTGTGCCATTTGCATAGGAGTGAGGGCTACCTCTCCTTGACCAATAGAGTTAGATAGTGTAGCAGCGCTTCCCCATCTTCTATTAGGGTAATCATGGGTTTTGTTATAGTATGATTCACCAGGAATAAAACCTGGTCTTCCTATAGGTAAGTCATATCCCATAAAATCTCCTAGTCCAAAACTTTTAAGATGGCTTTGCCATGCAGTAATCCCTTCTTGTGGAGTATTATATTTATTAAGAGTGTTTAAATAAGCGGTCCCAAAGTAAGCATTACAAGAATATGCAATACCATCTATCATTTGTACTGGGCTTTTGTGATGGTGACAGCCAAAGTTTCTATTTCTACCATATCGCATTCCTCCATTGCAATATACTCGGTCATTGAGAGTAATGGCTCCTTCTTGAAGCGCAATAAGACCTGTGAGTGCTTTAAAAGGCGATCCTGGTGCATATTCTCCTAGTAGCGCCCTGTCATACATAGGTTTTGCAATGGAATCATTATCAAGTTTTGAGTAGTTTTTAGAACGCTCGCGACCTACCATTAATGCAGGGTCATAATTAGGAGCAGTTACTAATGCTAGTATTTCTCCAGTAGATGGCTCGATAGCTACAATACCGCCACGCTTACCTTGCATTAATTCTTGACCGTACTTTTGAAGTTCGGAATCTATAGTAAGATGTATGTTTTTTCCTTCTTCAGGTTCTTGGTCAAGTGTACCTTCTTTGTAAGGACCTATTACTCGATTAAATCGATCTTTTTGAAGATACTTAATCCCTTTTTTTCCACGTAAGATTTCTTCGTACTTCTCTTCAACACCTTGCCTTCCTATAAGATCACCGCTTATGTAGTATGGTTTTTCTTTAATGATTCCTTGATGTACTTCTTGTATATAGCCTAGGAAGTTTGCACCAAAATCTATCTGATAGTCACGTAACGATCGTTTCTGGATAAAGAAACCCTCAAACTTGCGCATTTGCTCACCCAAGTATGCAAACTCTTCTTGTGACATAGTAGGTACGATAACAGAAGGGTGTCTAGGAGAATAATGTATTGCTTTGTTAAGTTGCTTTACAAGTCTCTCCTTATCAATGTTTAATAATGAGCATAGCTTGAGTGTATCAAAAGGTTTGATTTCTCGAGGTATCGCCATCAAATCATATGACGGTTGGTTAGATACTAGAAGTTTACCATAGCGATCATAAATACGGCCACGTTGTGGTATTTCATACTGCTGCTTTATAGCGTTACTCTCAGAGAGAACTGCCGCAGAGGTGTCATACACCTGCAGGTAAAACAGTCTAGCAATAAAGAGTACACCTGTAGTAAGAACAATAAAGAGTAGTAGTAATTTTCTCATTCGTTACGGCTGCTAAAAAGGATATTAATAGTCACACAAAGTATAATGGTAAAGATACTAGTGATTAACGTCTTGTTTAAGGTGTAGAGTATGTTACTTATGTTAAAAACCTCAAGTAAAAACAATACCAAATGGTGAATGAGTACCATTATAGAAATAAAGATGAATCGCTCGTAAAAGCTCACCTTAGATAATTTTATGGCATTGTATTCGTAGCTTACTCCAAAAGAGAAGCGCAATGCAACCGGCCTGAGATATGCAAGGAAGAGGCAGGCTGCCGCATGCACACCACCACTATTGCCAAACATGTCCATTGTAAGCCCCGTTAAGAAAGCGATAAAAATATATAAAGCTCTATTGGCTGTAAATGGAAAGACTAAAAGAAACAAAATGTAAGGATAAGGGTTGATGTACCCAAAGAGATTTACATTATTAAAAATGTAAATCTGCACAATCATGAGTGCTATAAACCTAGCAATATTTACAGAGACACTATTCTTCATCCTGCTGTGTTTCTAGTGCTATAATTTCCTTCTTATAACTGTTTTCTACCACGTATACATGGCCTAGATTAGTCATGTCATTTATAAGCTTTATAGAAAGAGTATAGAAGTTTTTACTTGGATCTAATTCAAACTCATCAACTGTACCTATAGGAATCCCTTTCGGGAAAATTGCCGATTTTCCACTGGTTTCTATGGTATCACCTAGTTTTACAGGTGCTTGTTGTTGCATGTCAATAACCTGAACGATATTTGGATTTTTTCCGTCCCATTGCATTGTTCCAAAATGTTCTGACGCTCTTAGCTTTGCACTTGTTGTAAAGTTAGAGTTGAGAATGGATAGTACGGTGCTGTAGCCAGCAGATGTTTTGTCAATGATGCCTACGATTCCTTTGCTAGTAATCACTCCTTGGTCTTTGTGAATACTATCTTTTGATCCACCTAGAAGAGTAATGAAATTATCTGTCTTTGCGTAGTTGTTATTGAGAACCTTTGCAGGAATGTATGAGAATTTTCGCAAACTATCTGACGGGATAGGGGATGTTGCATCTGTAAGAACTTCAAGATCTAGATTATCCTCGTTAGGTGATTTCAACATTTCGCGTAAGCGGGCATTCTCTTCTAGAAGCTGTTTGTTGTATGTTTTGAGTTTAAAATAATCTTGAACACTAGTTACAGATCCATAAATGCCACCCGTAAACCAGTTTGCAGAGTTTACAAATTTACTACGGTGATAAGAATGCGATTGTATCGTAAAAACAAGCGACAGCATTAGTAAAAATGCAAACAGCAGGAAGTGCTTGTTCCTGATCAAGAAATTGATAATCTGATGCATAACTTAAGAGTTTTCTATTTAATGAGAACGCTCTTATACTTAGCAATATTTTTAAGGCAAATTCCAGTACCTCTTACTACAGCCCTAAGCGGATCTTCGGCAATATAAACAGGTAGATCTGTTTTTTGAGAAAGACGCTTGTCAAGACCTCGTAACATAGATCCTCCACCAGCAAGGTAGATTCCTGTGTTGTAAATATCGGCAGCGAGTTCTGGAGGAGTTTGAGATAATGTTTCCATTACTGCATCCTCTATACGAAGTATAGATTTATCAAGTGCCTTTGCAATCTCGCGATAGCTTATTTGCACTTGTTTAGGTTTACCTGTAAGAAGATCACGTCCTTGAACGCTCATTTCCTCTGGCGGAACTTCAAGATCCTCTGTAGCGGCACCTATTTGTATTTTAATTTTTTCGGCACTGCGCTCACCTACGTAGAGGTTGTGCTGGGTGCGCATATAATAGATGATATCATTTGTAAATACATCACCGGCTATTTTTACAGACTTATCACAAACAATTCCTCCTAGAGCAATCACCGCAATTTCTGTAGTACCACCACCTATATCTACAATCATGTTACCCTTAGGTTGCATGATGTCTACACCTATACCTATGGCCGCAGCCATAGGCTCGTGTATTAAGTAAACTTCTTTTCCATTTACACGCTCTGCACTTTCTTTTACTGCTCGCATCTCTACTTCTGTAATTCCAGAAGGAATACAAATCACCATGCGCAATGCTGGTGGAAAGAATTTCTTTTTAAGCGCAGGGATTTCTTTAATGAACATCGCAATCATTTGTTCACTCGCGTCAAAATCTGCAATTACACCATCCTTAAGAGGTCTAATTGTTTTGATATTCTCATGCGTTTTTCCCTGCATTTGAGCAGCCTCCTTACCTACAGCAATGATTTTTTTGGTCGTCCTATCCCTAGCAACTATGGAGGGGCTATCTACCACTACCTTGTCGTTGTGAATAATCAGTGTGTTTGCGGTACCGAGGTCAATTGCTATATCTTCGGTTAAAAAATCAAAAAATCCCATAGGGTTATTGTGGAGGTATTAAATGTTAGCAGTTACGCGTTTGTATAAATGTACAAATATTAAAGGGTAAAATTACGCTTTCGCGAAAGCGTACTCCCTTAAACTTATATTAATGTTTAAAATGTCTTGTTCCCGTCATTACCATTGAGATATTGTTCTCATTACAGTAATCGATGGTAAGTTGATCTTTTATAGATCCACCAGGTTGAATTACCGATGTGATACCTGCATTATCTGCAATCTCAACACAGTCTGGGAAAGGGAAAAATGCATCACTAGCCATCACAGATCCTTTAAGATCAAAACCAAAAGAGGTTGCCTTCTCTATAGCTTGTCTTAAGGCATCAACTCTAGAAGTTTGACCTGTACCACTTGCACAAAGTTGTTTGTTCTTTGCAAGTACAATGGTATTAGATTTTGTGTGCTTACATATTTTTGAAGCAAACAGTAAATCTTCTATCTCCTTATCTGTAGGAGCAGTGGTTGTTGCGTTTGTTAAATTTTCCTTCACATCTGTCTTGTTATCGCGACCTTGAACGAGTGTTCCGTTAAGGCAAGTGCGCACGGTTGTCTCAGGTAATACGATATTTTTGAGCGTAAGGACTATCCTGTTTTTCTTTCCTTTTAAAATTTCTAGTGCATCTGCGTCGTAAGACGGCGCTATCACTACCTCACAGAACAATTTATGAATTTCATTTGCAGTCGAAATATCTATGTTTCCGTTTGCGATTAACACTCCTCCAAAGGCAGAAGTAGGATCTCCAGCTAGTGCATCTACATATGCTTGATGCATAGTCTCACGCTGTGCAAAACCACAAGCGTTGTTATGTTTAAGAATAGCAAACGTAGGTGCTTCTCCTTGAAATTCTGAAATCAAGTTTACGGCAGCATCTACATCAAGCAGGTTGTTGTATGATAATTCTTTACCGTGAAGCTTCTCAAAAACTTCATCAAAATCTCCAAAGAAAAACCCTTTTTGATGCGGGTTTTCTCCATATCTAAGTGCTTTCCCGTCATTACTACTATGTCTAAGTACCGGGATTTCTTGGTCTGTATTGAAGTAATTAAAGATCGCAGTATCATAATGAGAAGAAACTGCAAAACTCTTTGCGGCAAAACGTTTTCTCTCTTCTATTGTAGTACTTCCGTTTCCTGCAGTAATAATGTCAAGAACCTCTGCATAATCTTCCATAGAAGATACACATAGTGTGTCTTTAAAATTCTTGGCTGCGGCACGTATAAGTGAAATACCACCGATGTCTATTTTTTCTATAATATCTTGTTCTGGCGCGCCAGAAGCAACAGTTTTTTCAAAAGGGTATAAATCTACAATTACAAGATCAAGTTGCGGAATTTCAAATTCTTCCATTTCTTTTACATCACCTTCGTGATCCTGACGATTAAGAATACCTCCAAAAACTTTTGGGTGTAATGTTTTTACACGGCCACCTAAGATAGAAGGGTACGAAGTCACATCCTCAACAGGCACAACTGGGATTCCTAAATCTTTAATAAACTTCTCTGTTCCACCAGTAGAATAGAGGGTTACTCCTTGTTCGTGAAGCTTTTGAACGATAGGGGCTAAGCCGTCTTTATGAAATACTGAAATTAGTGCTGCGCCTATTTTTTTTGTTGTGCTCATTGTGAGAAAATTAATAGATTTTGGTTGATCCCGTTAAGGTGGGTTTTAAAAGCTTCAAAAATAGGTATTTCAAGCCTTTTTGTTTCGGGTTTCTATTAACAAATTGATATGACTTTGTAACAATTTTTAGTGTGTGGCGTCTTACTCGTATCTTTAGATAAAATCAATCAATGCTAATATATTTAAGAGCCTTAGGGGAGAGTTTTAGATTTGCTGTAAATGCATTGCGCAATAACAAGCTTCGTACGTTTCTTTCATTGATGGGAGTAACGGTTGGGATTTTCTCAATTATCGGGGTGCTAGCAGCGGTAGATTCACTTGAAAAAGACATTAAGGGAAGTCTTTCATCCCTTGATCAAGAGAGTATGATTATCTGTCATATCTCCTTTGGACCCACAGAGATTCCACGCTGGAAGCGAGAGCGTTTCCCGCTTGTTACATACGAGGATTACCAGAACTTACAGCGTAATTTGCCTGGCTTAGGTGCTATAAACTACACGATGTCTATACCTTCACAAAAGATAAGTTATGAAGGTAAAGTAGTAGAGAGTGTTCAAGTAGATAATGCAACGGAGGGACTCTTTGAGATAGAAAAACTAGAATTTGAAGATGGACGTTTTTTTAATGAACAGGAATCTACAAACGGTGTTCCCGTTGCAATCATAGGATCTGTTTTGCGTGATAACTTCTTTGGGGAAGGTGTAGACCCAATAGGAAAACAAATAAAAACCTTAAGTAGAAAATTTACCATCATTGGAGTTCTTAAGAAGCAAGGTATCAACGCCTTTGGAGACTCTAAGGATGAGAAAATAGTAATTCCCGTAAATATTATAAGACGTATTTATGGGGATAATAATAGATCTACATTTCCTACTATGACAATCGTACCTGCAGAAGGTGAAGACGCAGACGAATTCTACGCTATTGCCGAACAGAAAATGAGAGCGGGTAGGTCTATAAAAGCTGGAGAAACTAGTGATTTCTTCATCAATAGACTGAGTGGTTTTACAGATGCTATTGATGGGATTATAGGAGTGCTTACTACAGTGGGCTGGTTAATAGGTGGCTTTGCACTACTAGTAGGTGGTTTCGGGATTGCAAATATTATGTTTGTGAGTGTCAAAGAGCGCACAAACCTCATAGGTATACAGAAGGCGCTAGGAGCAAAGCGCCGTTTCATCTTATTTCAGTTTTTATTTGAATCTGTATTGTTATCTATTTTTGGTGGATTTATCGGGCTTGTCATGGTCCAGCTCATCGTCTGGCTGCTAGATGTCTCTAAGATTGCGGGAGACTTTGAGTTCGTATTATCTTTTGATAATATTTTCTTAGGACTCTTCACAACATTTATCATAGGCATAATCGCAGGGATTATCCCAGCAATAGGTGCTTCTCGATTAGATCCTGTAGAAGCAATAAGAACAGGGATGTAATAGCTTCACATATTATAAAAAAAAGCCTCAATTCTAAATTTAGAATTGAGGCTTTTTAATTAGTGGGAGGTACTCCTTACAGCAGTGCTGCAACTTGCACATTTACAAACTCAAGGAAATCTTCATCATCCTTTGTAAAAGGATCTACGTGACTTGAGTCTATATCTATCTGCCCTATGTTTTTACCATCTTTAAATAATGGAATAACAATCTCACTTTTTACAGTGATAGAGCAAGCAATATAATTGTCTTGTGCTTTTACGTCTGGCACTACAAAGTTTGCATTAGATTCTGCTACCTGACCGCATATTCCTTTTCCAAAAGGAATTACCGTGTGATCTGTAGGTTCTCCAGCAAATGCTTCTAGGTGTAATGTGCGCTTTTCATGGTTTGCCATGTAAAAGCCTACCCAGTCATAATATTCTATGCGCTCGCGCAATAACTCGCATATTGCAGTCATTTTGCTTGTAGCGCTATCTTCTTTTTTATCCGCGATGCGGCTTACTTCTATTTTTAAATCTTCAAAAGCCATTTTTCTTGTATTTTAGACGTCAAAACACGCCCCTTGCTTAAACTACTACGCAAATATAAGTCCGTACTTCGATTTCTCATTATCTTCATAGGAAGTTATTTGGTTTTTGTGATGCTTTACCAACTATTTTTAACCTACGGAGGCAGTAGTCGCTATTTTCCCGACATTATTACACATACGGTTGCCGGGCAAAGTCAATCTGTCATCACATCATTAGGTTATGACATGCAAGTGGTGCCAAGTAAGTGGGAACCTGCTATGAATCTCACAATGAATGGAAAAACGCTTGCTCGCGTTGTAGAAGGTTGTAACGCTGTAAGTGTAATGCTATTATTTATTTCCTTTATGTTAGCATTTTTTGGAGATGTGAAGCGCACGCTATTATTTATTTTCGGAGGAGTAGCGCTCATTTACGGGATGAATGTTTTGCGCATTGCATTACTTACCATAGGGATTTATGAATATCCACAATATGCAGATGTACTTCATGGAACCATCTTTCCGGCGGTAATTTATGGTACCGTGTTCTTGTTATGGATAGGTTGGATCAACTCTTATAAAAAACCGGTGAAGGATGAATAAGTTAATCCGCGTCCTGATAGGTGGATTGTTTTTGTTGGGGTTGTTGTATGTACGCTTTCGCGAAAGCGAACTATTTTACGATCCGCTTATTGATTACTTCCATGGTGATTATCAGAATACAGCAATACCACAATTAATTGAAGGGAAGTTCTTTTTAAATGTACTTTTAAGATACTTTATAAACATGGCACTCTCACTCGGAATTTTATGGGCAGTTTTTACAGATAGGAGTATTTTAAAATTCACGAGTATATTTTACTTGATAGTTTTGGTGATATTATTACTGCCATTTTACTACCTACTACATCATCATAACCCTTCAGAATACCTGCCTCTTTTTTATGTGCGTAGATTCTTAATACAGCCATTGTTAATTTTTCTCTTATTACCTGCTTTTTTTTATTACCGTAAGGTTGATAAATAGGGTATGTGTATTTTTGTAGCCTAACATGTTATAAGATGAAAAACACTTTATTAGTAATAGCAGCTCTAGCGATTGTGTCGTGTAAACAACAAATAGTTTCAGATGTACAAACGGCACCTACTCAAATAGGTGTAAACGCTGTAGTTACAGAAAATGGAGATTTAAATGTGACTAACGCTGTTGAAGAGGTAACATTTAAGACGGATGAAGCGTCACAAATTCACGCAGCATATTTAAGTTTAAAAGGAGCCTTGGTAAATACAGATCCTTACGAAGCTGCAGAAATTGCTTCTAACTTTAAGAGCACACTTGAATCACAAACTGAAAGTGATATCGCAAAAGGTTTAAACGATGATCTTGCACTTATCTCAGTGTCTAAGGATGCTGCAGAGCAACGTGTAGCTTTTGAAAATATTTCTAAAAAGGTAGAGGTGTACTTGTCTAACGAGATTACATCTGGCACTATATATAAGCAATACTGCCCGATGGCATTTGAAGGTAAAGGTGCTTACTGGTTATCAAATTCTAAAGAAATACGCAATCCTTACTACGGTGATAAGATGTTGAAGTGTGGTGTCGTAGATAAGGAGATACAATAAGGACTTGTTTAATATATTCCTTGTCAATAACAGACCTACCTGTTGAAAGCAATTTACGCACTTATACTATTTTCCATTTTTGCATTACGTCCAGTTATGAACGTAAGCAATATGCTGTACTATGAGCTTAATATAGATTATATAGTAGAGACGTATTGTGTAAATAAAGATAAACCAAAGCTACAGTGTAACGGTAAGTGTTATTTGTCTAAGCAGCTATCACTAGATACTTCAGATAGTAGTAAAGAAACTCTGGGTTTACGTATTGTAGGGGCGTTTTACCCCTTATACTTTCAGTCAGAACAGTCATTTGCTATAACATCTTTAGTAAGTAATTACACTCAGAATTTTTACCCTTTAATAGAGGGTAAAATAGCCTCATATCAATCTGATATAGATTGGCCTCCACAACTATCAGTATAGTATTTATGAGAATGGTACGTATATGTACTGTTCAAAACCTTATGCATTCTCTATGAAGAGATATGCCCATTTTACTAGACAATAATTTACACATAATAATGAAAAATTTTATAATGGTTTTGCTTGCTATAGCAATGACCACAGTATTAAGCGCACAAGAAACTCAAACTCAAAACCCTTGGTCAAGTAATCGTCCAGATGGGCATGCTCCTATATCTGTTATGGGTGACCATACTCACAAAAAAGGAGAATTTATGTTTTCATATAGATATATGAATATGCAAATGAATGATCTCAAAAGAGGTAATGATGATGTAAGTTTTGAGAGTGTATTACTTCCTAATGGTGGAGAGTATATGGTTACACCTACAGATATGCCTATGAATATGCATATGTTAGGAGGTATGTATGCCGTATCAGATAAAGTAACCCTAGCTGCAATGATAGGATACACATCTATGGATATGGAGCACCTTACTGCAATGGGAGGAAATTTTGAAACTTCATCTAGTGGCATCTCAGATCTTAAAATCTCTGGTCTAGTTACACTTTTTAATAAGAACAGACAGCAGTTACATGGTAAAGTAGGGGTGTCATTACCTACGGGAAGTATAGATGAAATGGATGTTACTCCTGCATCTAATGGTAATGAGGTGATATTGCCTTACCCTATGCAGATAGGAAGTGGTACACTAGATGCATTACTAGGTGCGACTTATATCTGGCAGTCAGACTCTTTTTCTGGTGGTAACCAGCTAGATGCTGTTGTGCGTACGGGTACTAATGATCGTGACTACCGTTTGGGTAATAGTTATGCTTTAAATAACTGGGTGGCCTACAAGGCAACAGATTGGATTAGTTTTTCTGCAAGGGTAAAAGGAACTGTAGTTTCAGAAATAGACGGAGCAAATCCAGATTTAAATCCACTTATGGTAATCACTGCAGATACTAGAAACTCTGGTGGTACTTATATAGATGGAGGATTAGGGTTTAATCTTTATGCTTACAAAGGAGCATTAAAGAATGTACGTCTCGGTGTTGAGGTAGGTACACCTTTATTGCAAGATGTAAATGGAGTACAGCTTAAGCGCAAGGAAACTGTGACAGTTGGACTGCAATACTCATTATAATCAGTGCTACTATATAATTACTATGTGATCATATAGGCACAGTAATTGTTATTAAAAAGCCAAGTAACATCATTGTTATTTGGCTTTTATTTATTTTTGCATTAATGAAAATCGGTTTCCATAAAATAACATCTTTGTTTTTAGCGCTTTTAGTGCTAGGATCTACGATGTCTTTTAGTGTAGATAAGCACTATTGTGGAGATCACTTAATTGATGTTGCGATTTTTGGTGAAGCTGCTCCTTGTGAGATGATGCAATCCTTAGACGCTAAGTATGGCAAAGACACTTACAAAAAAATGGGATGCTGCAAGAATGAGCAAACCGTTTTTGAAGGTCAAGATGAGCTCAAAATACAATTTGATCAATTTACTACAGATCAACTTGTATTTTTAAAAGCCTTCACCTACAGCTATACATATCTTTTTGTAGAAGCAGATATACACTCTGCATCGGTTACAAATCATCCTCCTCCCTTGATAATTACAGATTATCAAGTTGCTTACAATCAATACCTAATATAATACCTGTATACACAGGTATCTCTTCGTGCAATATCATTGCATATTTGGGATTCCGCTATGGTTTTTATGCCATAAAGATATAAGCTAGTTGCTCTTTTTAGTAACTACACTTTTATTACTAATTACCCAATCTTTGGGTATAACGAGAATCACAATGAAAAAAATATTTATAGTCTTATTGGTGACATTCGCTTTCGCGAAAGCGTACTCACAAGGACCACCACTTACCGCAGATAAACCTATCATGTTAGGTGGCGGAAGTTTTATAGCAAAAACACTCACCGAAATACGCGTTTCAGAAGATGGTACAGCAACGCGAGTACCTCTTATGCTGCATTATTTACCTTCAGCTAACACACTTGTAGCGGTGCATTTACCTTACGTAACTTATGATTATGACGATTTTCGCGGAAGCGGAAGCACATTAGGTGACATTAACATTGTAGGTAAATATCAGTTCTATAGAAAAGATGGAACGGGTAAAACCTTCCGAATGGTTGCCAAAACATTACAGACCTTACCTACCGGAGAAGCTCTCGATATTGAGGGTATAAGTACCGGTAAATACTCAGGGTATTATGGTGTGGTAGCAGGTTATGAATCGCTTAAATATGGTATTTCTAACGAAGCAGGATATAGCTGGATGCCAGATGGTTCTCTTGATAAATTGGTTTATAAATTAGGATTTGGATTGCCATTGCTTAAGCCTACGTATCCAGTAAATCAAGTAAACTTGTATTTCGAATATTCTAGCGAGTGGTTTTTAGAGCGTGATCAATTTGAATTGCTGTATGCTCAAGGAATTCAATATGCAAGAAAACAATGGACGTGGGAAGCAGGGGTTCAAGTACCGCTTAGCCAAAACGTTCCTGAGGCAATAGAGAGAAAATATTCTATATATCTAGGAACACGTTTTATACTTTAATAATAACAGTATCTCATATAGAGAATTAAATTAAATACTATGAAAACAATAATATCAATATTAGTAATAGCCTTGTTTACCACTATGGGTGTGCAAGCGCAAAAAGAAATGGATCAATTTGAAGTACAGGTAGACGGTCTAGGTTGTCCATTCTGTGCATACGGATTAGAGAAAAAATTCAAAGAGTTTAAAGGAATAAAGAAAGTAGCCATCGATATTGAAACAGGCGACTTTAGTTTTTTATATCCTGCAGGAAAAGCACTTACGATGGATGCTGTCGTAAAACAGGTAGAAAAAGCTGGATATACACCTATTACCTCAAAAATCACTAGAGCTGATGGCCAAGTGGAACTCTCTGAAACGAATACTACGGAGCTAACAGAAGAGAGCATTGTAAAAACTCAGAAAATGCTTGTAGCAGGAAAGTGTGGAATGTGTGAGGCACGTATTTTGAAAGTTACAAACGGTATAGAAGGAGTGACAGACGCTGCTTGGAATCAGAATAATCAAATGCTTGAAGTTAGTTTTGATAACAGTCAGACTACAACAGATGCGATACAAAAAGAAATAGCTAAGGCTGGTCACGACACAAAAGCTCATAAAGCAACAGCAGGAGCTTATGACAATCTTCCGGCTTGTTGTAAATATGAGCGCTTAGTACAATAGTGTCTTTCACCCCTAAGGTAGAGACGAGTGAGGCAGTTATGTGATAAGCATGCCGCTGCCTCTCTTTTTTAAACACAAAACAACTATGAAAAATTTATACATTATACTCATTGCGGCTCTCACTGTATATAGCTGCAAGGAGGAGCCAAAAACTCAAGTCGCTTGGGTGCATTCTAAAACAATTAATCTTCAGGGCATAAATCCAATAGGAATTGCACAAGATGAAAATGGACTATGGCTAAGTGATGGAGATCACAATAGGGTCGTTCAAGTCAACCTTAATGGAAGTGTACAGAAAACTATAGATTCACTAGATAGGCCTATGCACATTGCAGCAGATGCTGGTATTGTATACATCCCGCAATACGGTAATGATGAGGTGTTGTCTGTATTAGGGACTACAAAAAAGCCTATTGTAATCACAGATAGTCTAGATGCGCCTGCTGGTATAGATGCTAGAGGAAACGCCATAGCCATAGCAGATTTTTATAATAACCGTATTTTATATACTGAAGATGGTGTGACTTGGTCTTCGTTTGGGAAAGAGGGTAAGGCAGCTGGAGATTTTTACTACCCTACTGATGTGCAAATCACAGATGATGCCATCTGGGTAGCCGATGCCTATAACAATAGGCTTCAAAAGTTTGATAAAAAAGGAAATCACCTGATGACAGTAGGCGAAGATCAAAAGATGAATGCAGCCACAGGTATTTATGTTTCAGATGATGAAGTGTTCTCTACAGACTTTGAGAATAATAGGGTATTAGTTTTTGATCATGAGGGAAATTTTAAACAAGAAATTAATGACGCTGTTTTAAAACCTACAGATATGTTGCTAGTAGGTGAGATATTATATGTAACTAATTATAAAGGGAAGTCGCTGAGTGTTTATGAGCAAAAAGAAGTGCTCGTAGAAGCTCCTCATGAGGAGGAACACCATGATGACCATAATCACTAATGGCTATGATAAAGCAAGCGTATACGGTAAAGGGAATGACTTGTAATGGTTGCAGGGCAGGTGTAGAAAAAAAGCTAGGCGATATTGATGGTGTTACAAATGTAATTGTTTCTCTAGAAGATGAAGAGGCTATCCTTATGATGCTTGATCATATTTCTATAAAGACACTGCAAGATGCTTTGCCAGAAAAATATAGCTTGTCATCAAAAATTGTCTCGAGAGCTGCTAGTGAAACGCAAGAGAGTAGTTCTGGAGTGTTTGTAAATAGTGAGAAAGCTGCCCAAGTGGTTGAAGAATCAAAATGGCAACAACTCAAACCGTTGTTTTTGATATTGTTTTACATTACAATAGCATCTACATTACTTAATTATAGAGAAGCAAACTGGCAGTCTGCTATGCTAGATTTTATGGGCTTATTTTATATTGTCTTTAGCTTCTTTAAAATGCTAGATCTCAAAGGTTTTTCAACAAGCTTTTCTATGTATGATCCGCTGGCTCATTCAGTACCGGTTTATAGTAGGGTATATCCATTTATTGAAACTATACTAGGGCTTATGTTTTTAATGCGTTTTCAGGTAGAAATAGCACTTATAGCTACTATTGTTATTCTTGGTATTACCACGGTGGGTGTGACTAAAACACTGTTTAATAAAAAGGAAATTCAATGCGCATGTTTAGGTACAGCTTTAAAACTACCTATGACAGAGGCGACTTTTATTGAGAATGCTATTATGATTGTAATGGCAATAATTATGCTTATAAAATTTATATGAAACTAAAGTTTACCACGGCCCAGATTTGCACTATTGTTTTAGTGTTCTTCTATATTGTTTGGGAATATAATATTCAAGTATATTTAATTGATGAGAATCTCGATTATGGAGTTGAGGTTCGCTATGATTTGATTTTTATTATTCCATTATTGCTAGTTATGATAGGGGTTTCTCTATGGCAATATTTCAAAAAGAAGTAATTACGCTTTCGCGAAAGCGTAACAGTAACCATAAAAAAACCTCTGCTTAAAAGCAGAGGTTTTTGATTTTTAGAACCACTCCGGGAGTAGCTCATAAATATATATGGCGATTCGCCATTACATCATTCCTGGCATTCCGCCTCCTCCCATAGGTGGCATTGCTGCTGGAGCATCTTCTTTAATGTCTGTAAGTGCACATTCTGTAGTAAGAATCATTCCAGAAACAGAAGCAGCATTTTCAAGTGCTACACGTGTTACTTTCTTAGGATCGATAATTCCTGCTTTAAGCATATCGGTGTACTCACCATTTTTTGCGTTAAAACCAAAGTCTTTCTTTCCTTCTAGTACTTTAGAAATCACAACAGCTCCTTCACCGCCAGCATTAGAAACAATCGTTCTAAGTGGAGACTCAATCGCACGGTTTACGATCTGCACACCAGTCTCTTGGTCTGCATTTTCTGTTTTGATTTTGTCAAGAGATTTCTTTGCACGCACAAGAGCAACACCTCCACCGGCAACGATACCTTCTTCTACAGCGGCACGAGTTGCGTGTAAAGCGTCATCTACACGGTCTTTTTTCTCTTTCATCTCAACCTCAGAGGCAGCACCTACATAAAGTACAGCAACTCCACCTGCAAGTTTTGCAAGGCGCTCTTGTAGCTTTTCTTTATCATAGTCTGATGTAGTAGTCTCTATTTGAGATTTGATTTGCCCTACGCGAGCTTTAATCATATCTGAGTCTCCAGATCCGTTTACAACAGTTGTGTTGTCTTTATCTATAGTAACTGTCTCTGCAGTACCTAGCATATCTAGCGTTGTGTTTTCTAGTGTAAAGCCTCTCTCTTCTGAGATTACAGTACCTCCAGTAAGGATAGCAATATCTTCTAGCATAGCCTTACGACGATCTCCAAAACCTGGTGCTTTTACAGCAGCAATTTTAAGAGCACCACGTAGTTTATTTACCACAAGTGTAGCAAGTGCTTCTCCATCTACATCTTCTGCAATGATAAGAAGTGGCTTTCCTGTTTGCGCCACAGGCTCAAGTACAGGAAGTAAATCTTTCATATTTGAAATCTTCTTGTCAAATAGTAAGATGTACGGGCTATCTAGCTCTGCACTCATTTTCTCACTGTTTGTCACAAAGTATGGAGAAAGGAAACCGCGATCAAACTGCATACCCTCTACAACATCTACATACGTTTCTGTCCCTTTTGCTTCTTCTACAGTGATAACACCTTCTTTACCTACTTTCCCAAAAGCTTCTGCGATAAGCTCTCCTATCACTTCATCATTGTTTGCAGAGATAGATGCTACTTGCTTTATCTTGTCTGAAGAGTTGCCCACTTTTGCAGTTTGCTTTTCTAGATCTGCAACGATAGCCTCTACTGCCTTATCAATACCTCTTTTAAGGTCCATTGGGTTTGCACCAGCAGCTACGTTTTTAAGTCCTTCTGTTACGATAGCTTGTGCAAGTACTGTTGCTGTAGTAGTACCGTCACCAGCAAGGTCATTAGTTTTTGAAGCAACTTCTTTTACCATCTGTGCTCCCATATTTTCAAGAGCATCTTCTAGTTCTATTTCTTTTGCTACAGTTACACCATCTTTTGTTACGTGTGGTGCTCCAAAAGATTTTGAAATAATCACGTTACGACCTTTAGGTCCTAAAGTAACTTTTACCGCGTTTGCAAGTTTATCTACACCACGCTTTAATCCGTCGCGTGCTTCTATATTAAATTGAATGTCTTTTGCCATTTTCTTTTGCTTTCGCGAAAAGCTTTATGCTGTATGCAATAAGCTTTAAGCTGTTATTTTAATTTTTGTTTTAAAGAATAAATCTTCTGTTTAATAATGTTCACTTTTGAATTTAGATTTTCAAAATGTTCATCATTTATATATTGAAGATCTTTTGATAGAATAAGTAAATATTCTGTTTCGCTTGCCGATCCCATTGCTATTGTCAGAAAGCGGTTGAATTCTGCATCACTATCTCTACCACATCCTTCAGCAATATTTGTTGGTATTGAAGCTGATGCTCTTCGTATTTGTGAAACAATGCCATAACTTTCATTTTGAGGAAATTTTCTAGAAACAGTATAAATATCTAAAGTAAGTTTGTGGCTTAACTCCCATATATTATACTTTCTAAAATCTCTCATAGCCTAAAGCTTATAGCATATTGCTTATTGCGGTATTATACAATCGCAAGGATATCATCCTCTTTCATAATCATATAATCTGCACCGTCAAATTTTAGTTCACTACCCGCATACTTTCCGTATATAACAGTGTCACCCACTTTAACGGTCATCTCGTGATCTTTTGTTCCAGATCCTACAGCTACTACTTTACCTCTTTGTTGTTTTTCTTGTGCGCTATCTGGAATATATAAACCAGATGCTGTTTGAGTTTCTGCCGCAACAGGCTCGATTACAACGCGGTCTGCTAATGGTTTGATTTTAATTGCCATTGTTATAGATTTAATTATTGAGTTGAATTGTTTTTGTAACGCTTAACTGGTTACGCGAGCGTAAAAGACAGAAATTATGCCACTCACTAAGCACTGACAAATTTTCATAAAACAAAAGAGCCAGCTAAAATAGCTGGCTCTTTTAATATGTTATGTTATGAGAGTCTATTGATCTCCTCCATTGTCAGGAAGGTTTACCGGTGCTGGTGCAGGAGTAGATTGCTCTACAGCATCTGCATCAAAAACTTGAGACTCATTTCTTACACTACCGTCAAAAATACTTAGGTTACTTGCAAGAATTAGTACTAATAAAATAGTCGCAAGTGCCCATGTAGCTTTGTCAAGAAAATCTGTAGTTTTCTGAACACCACCCATTTGTTGTGTCCCGCCACCTCCAAAAGAAGAAGATAATCCGCCTCCCTTAGGGTTTTGTACCATAATAACGACTACAAGAAGGAAAGCTACTATAATAATCAATCCTAAAAATATATAAAACGTAGTACTCATAATATTCTAATCTTTTTGTTCTTCAAGTTGTTCTACTGCCCGAATTTGGTCTGCAAAGAAACCACTTTTTTCTGGATATTTCAAACTTAAAATGCGGTATGCTTGTTTTGCCTTTGCAAAGTTTTTTTGCTCAACATAAACACGTGCTAAAGTCTCTGTCATAAGGGCGTCAGGAGAATATGGCAACTCTTTAATAATCTTCTTTTTTTCTGACTTAACAGACTTTATGGCGCTTATTTTTGGATTTGTTTCTATAAAAGAATCTATGATTTTGCGCTTACGCTCCTTGCTATTGTCTTCTTTTTTGAGAGTTAAAATCTCGACATTGTCTTCACTTCTTGTTGATTCGGTACCTTCTTTCGTGTCACTAGTGTCAACTCCAACGGTGTCATCTTGAGAACGGTCAATAGGTGTGAAAGAAGAAAGCTGTAGCCACTCAGAAAAAGAATGTGCTTCAGATTTTGTAAAAGGAAGTGGTTTGCCTACTTGAAGTGTATCTTCTGCCTTTGCCCTAGTCATTATAGAGTCTTTTTTCTCTATAAATAAATCTGGGTCAAGAATTTGAGAGGCCTTCGCTTGTTCTTCTTGCTCAACCTGTACAGATACATCTAGTGCATCTGTTATTTCTAAATCCCTTAAGAGTTTTTCTTGATCTTTTATTTGAGTACTTACAGCCGTCTGTAAGAAATGCTCAGATGTTATGTAGTCAAAAAGTACAGCTCTATCTGCCGTGTGACTAGCTGTACGTTTTAGTGCTTTGTTATAAGCAAAGCTCTCTTGGTTTTTTAATCCTTTTAAATACAGTGCGTGAGCACTTTGGAAAAATGGAAATGCATCAATGATAGTGCGTAACTCGCCTGTCTGCTCAGTATTAATCTGGTCAGGATGTTCTAGTAAATATGTGTATTGTTCTGTAGTCATTTTTACCAGCGAGCTAGTGATGCGTTAAAAACATCTTGAGTGATACGCTCGTAAATTTCATCTAAGGCGCCATCGAGTGCACTACCTACTAATTGTGTCTCACCAGGTACATCTGAGAAAAATGAAAACCTACGTTCAAAATCATACTCACCATCCTCGCGAGTGTTATTAAAAAATCTAACATTTACAGTAACTGTAAGTCGATTTTGTGCTGCTAGATTTTCAGATGTAGAAGCTTGTGGTGCAATGTAATATTCTATTATCTCGCCTTCATACACTACATCTGCGTTGCTATTTGTAAGTACTAGTGGTGATTGGTTTTGGATAATATCTCTAAGCTGTTCTGTAAACTCTCTATCTATACCGGGCTCAACAATTGCAGCCTCGTTTTGAAAAAAGCGAACTTCAAACGTCTCTTCCTTATCTATAGATACGCCACTTAATGAATACATTCCACAGCTTTGAATGGTCAAAGCTGTTATGATTAAAATGAATAGGTTATTTAAAGATTTCATGTGACTTGATCTATAAATTATATTGAATTGCTTGTGAAATTAGAAAATCGTGTATCCGATAATAAAGGAAGTCGTTTGGTAATTCGAATCCCACTCAATAAAATCACTAAGTAAATTTCTGTCTGTTTGATATCTAATTTCAGCACTATACCTATTATTAAATTTGTAGCCTATTCCAAAAGCGATATTACTTCCTGCCCGTACTTCTAACGGAGCGATGGAGGAATTATTTGCAGGGTCAAATTCGACAGCCGTTTCTGAAGATATATCTACGATAAATGATGCGTTTACAAAAAGTTTAGATTTGTCATTTAGAAAGAAATAATGTCTTAGACCTAATGGTATTTCTATAGATGAATAGTCAATTGATGTAGTAATAGCATCGCCAAAAACAGATCCAGCTTCCTGAGTCATTTCAGACTTAAAACTTTGGTATGAAGGTTCAATTATGAAAGCCCATTTATTATTATTTATTGGTAAAATTAATTCAAGTTCTAATCCAACACCAAAGTTTGTCTTACTCCCTAAATCGGCTTCTTTGACGGTGGCATTTGGATTTTTAATTGAGAAGGAGGAATTGTTTATTCTAGGCCTTATAGAAAGGTGAATAACCTTGCTTTTAGTCTCCTTATTATAATTTATGAAACTATAATTATTACATTCGTTGTGTTCAATAAAATAGCCAATTAAACTTCTCTTGTTGTAACTAACACCCTCTGGACTACTTGTGGCGTTTTTAGAACAAGTTATCTCTGTTTTTAATTGCTGTTTATATTGTGTATTTGTACTGATTTTTCCAGTTGTAGTTAAGAATTTCTTATATACAAGTTGCTTGATTTCAGCCCCAGATTTACTATAAAAATATCTGGTTATAGTTCCATTTTTGTAAGAGTATAAGCTAGTATTTCCTTCAACTAAAATATTTAGAAATAACGTTTTTGTTTCAAAAATAGGAGCTCTACTTTTATCTAAAAAATCAGCGCTAGCACTTGACATATCAATTTTTACTGTAGCTCTAACATACTTAGAAGAGTTTGAAATCATGAACTCCTTAACTGTACTGATGTCACCCGTTAAAGACTTGGAGTCTTTAGATAATTTATATTGAAAATTTTCTGGATTATTATTCCAATCATTGTCTTTAATTAAGCATTCGATTTTATTGTTGTTATTTTCAATAAAATACCCCTTTACGTATTCCGTTTGTGCAACGCTATTTATGCCAATACATGAAAGAATTAAAAATAGTAGTGCTTTGTTCATTTGATAAAGTTTTTTGATTGATGATTGATGGAATTTATTTAAGTAAAATACTCTTACAATTGTGACTTACAAGTCAAACTGCTTAATTTTTCTATATAGTGTGCGTTCGCTTATGCCTAGTTCTTGAGCGGCCACTTTGCGTTTGCCTTTGTGACGTTCTAGAGATTTCTTGATAAGTTCAAGTTCCTTATCGTGTAGCGATAGTGTTTCTTCCTCCTCGATTTCCTCTGCAAAATGATATGGATCTGTAGTAGGCTCTGGTTGAGGTGGAGTAGGGGTTTGTGCTTGTGATTTTTGAGGTATCTGTAGCACATCCATTACTTCTTCTACGGTTTCATAAGAATCATCGTCGTCATCATAAATCTTCTTAATGAGACTTTCATTCTCTTGGCGTACATCTTGCGTATTCCCGTTTTTCATTAACTCTAGTGTGAGCTTCTTGAGATCATTCAAGTCGGCTTTCATATCAAAGAGGACTTTGTATAGAATCTCACGCTCGTTTGAGAAGTCAGACTTTTCTTGAGACTTTACGATAGCAGGAAGTCTAGATCCTGTGTCGGGAAGATAGTTGCTTATAGTTGCTGCCGATACTTCTCGATTAGTTTCTAGTACAGATACCTGCTCTGCTACGTTACGTAGCTGGCGTATATTTCCATTCCATCGATATTGTAAGAGCAATTGTACAGCCTCGTCAGAAAGTCGTATGGTGGGCATCTTGTACTTCATCGCAAAGTCTGATGCAAATTTTCTAAACAGTAAGTGTATATCTCCTTTACGTTCCCTCAATGGTGGGAGTGGGATGTCTACAGTACTCAGTCTATAAAATAAATCCTCACGGAACTTCCCTTCCTCTATGGCTTCAAACATCGAGACGTTAGTTGCTGCAACGATGCGTACGTCTGTTTTTTGTGTTTTTGAAGAACCTACTTTTAAAAATTCCCCATTCTCTAAAACTCTTAGTAAACGTACTTGGGTAGGTAATGGTAGTTCTCCAACTTCGTCTAGAAATATAGTCCCACCATCTGCTTCTTCAAAGTATCCACTTCTTGTAGTGGTAGCACCTGTAAATGCACCTTTCTCGTGTCCAAAAAGCTCACTATCTATCGTTCCCTCAGGGATTGCTCCACAGTTTACAGCAATATACTTGTTGTGTTTTCTATGAGAAAGCGAGTGTATAATGCGAGGGATACTCTCTTTTCCTACTCCAGATTCTCCTGTCACCAGTACAGAGATATCTGTAGGAGCCACTTGTATAGCCTTTTCGATAGCGCGATTTAGTGCAGGATTATCTCCTATTATGCCAAATCGTTGTTTTGTGGTTTGTATTCCTTCCATAGTAAACGCCCATTACAGTGGGTATCTATTTGATTAGTATAAAATATGTTACGCTTTCGCGAAAGCGTTATTCTAACAAAAAACTATTGCTAGTGCATCACTTTTGGTTTTTATTGCCAGTACTCTGCGTAGCCTGTTGCCTCACCTATAAGTGTACCTGTCGTACATTCATTAATTTTTACATTAACGAAGTCGCCTACTTTGTAATCTCCTTTAGGGAAAACGGCAACGACATTCTGATCATTACGACCGCTCCACTCATCTTTATTCTTTTTTGACTCCTTTTCTATAAGAATCTCTACTGTTTGATCCTGGTAGCGTAATAAGTTTTCTCTAGAGATTGCTCTTTGTAAATCGATTACATCTTGTAAACGTCTCTTTTTTACCGCTAGCGGGATGTCATCTTCCATCTTACGTTCTGCCAGAGTACCTGGACGCTCAGAATAGTAAAACATAAAGCCAAAATCATATTTTACATAGTTGATAAGATCAAGAGTGCCTTGATGATCTTCTTCGGTTTCTGTAGGGAAACCAGTAATCATATCTTGACTAATCCCAATATGAGGGATTAGATTTTTAATATTATCAATAAGAGTTTTATACTCTGCAACCGTATGCTGACGATTCATTAATTGTAAAATCCTATCGCTTCCAGACTGAACTGGCAGGTGAATGTAATTACATACATTCTTGTGCTTTGCCATTACCTCTATCACATCAAGCGTCATGTCTTGAGGGTTTGAGGTAGAGAAACGTATGCGCATTTTAGGCTGAGCCTTTGCAACGGTGTCCATGAGCTGCGCAAAATTTACCGCAGTAGCTTTTGCCATTTCACTAGCCTTGTCAAAATCTTTTTTGAGTCCGCCGCCATACCATAAGTAGGAGTCCACGTTTTGACCTAGTAATGTGATTTCTTTAAAACCTCTATTAGCAAGATCTTGTACTTCTTCTAGTATAGACTGAGGATCACGGCTACGCTCGCGACCTCTCGTAAAAGGAACGACACAGAACGTACACATATTATCACAACCACGAGTGATTGATACAAAAGCAGTGACACCATTAGTTAATAAACGTACTGGTGAGATATCTCCGTACGTTTCTTCTTTGGATAAAATTACATTTACTGCATTTCTACCTTCTTCTACCTCGCTAAGTAAGTTAGGAATATCTTTATAGGCATCTGGACCTACTACAAGGTCTACTATTTTTTCTTCTTCAAGAAATTTGCTTTTAAGACGCTCTGCCATACAGCCTAGCACTCCTACTTTCATATTAGGATTTTGCTTGCGCTTTACGGCTTGATATTTTTCTAAGCGTTTACGTACAGTTACCTCTGCCTTCTCACGTATAGAACAAGTGTTTACGAGTACGAGATCTGCTTCTTCAAGAATTTGAGTGGTGTTATAACCCTCATTTGCAAGAATGGAAGCCACCACCTCGCTATCTGCAAAGTTCATCTGGCAACCGTAACTTTCTATAAAAAGCTTTTTTGTATTCTCAAGTTTGCGCTCTAGTGTAAGCGCTTCCCCTTGTTTGTGTTCTTCTATTATTTTTTCCATCTGCTTATTCGTCCAAAATCTTTGTCAAGGATTATGCAAAGATACGTCTAATGTGGAGTTGTGACAAAGTGGCAGACGTCAAGAATTACATAAAATTCTCGTTATTTGCTTTTATAAAACCCGAAGATTGCTACATAAACTATTTATCTTATCGTTGTTACTAGTCATTCAGACTGGTTATTCCCAATCTGTTGAGGAGACTAAAACACAACGATTGTTACAGCAAATCGCTGTGCAGCATGATAACGACTTTGTCTTTGCTATAGATCGTTATTATACAGCAGGAACATTCTTAAGTTATATTAGGCAATTAAAAGGAGACTTTATTTTTAAAAAGCAAGAGTATCCGCTGCAATTAGATGTTACATTAGGTCAGGAAACCTACACGCCTAGAGAACTCTTTGAAACTAATTTTGATTTTTTTGAACGTCCTTATGCGGGGTATCTTTTTGTAAAAGGCTCCGTTTCAAAAGCGCAAGAAGGTGTGCTTTTTAAAATTGATGCAGAACTGGGACTTGCAGGTGAGCAGTCTAAGGCAGGCGATATACAAGTTGCTTATCATGAACTTATCAATGAATTTATACCTGTTTGGGAAGGTGAGATAGGCAATAGTTTGCATGTTAACGGCTTTGGAGCTTTTGTTAAAGACTATCATTTAGAAAATTCTAATTTGTTTAAAAACGTTGCATTTCAGTCTACGGTAGCGTTAGGTACACGAAGAGTTTTTGTAAGACAAGAAGCGCTCCTTTTCATAGGTGATCGTGATGTGGTAGCTAGCTCTTCGGCTTTTGGGAGATTGGGAGGTAAGCATGAGTTTTATGGCTTTGCAGGAGTAGGAGCAGAGTATGTATTTCTTAACGCACTTATTCAAGGGCATCCTTTTGGAGATGACTCTGCTTTTACATTGCCTATAGTCTCAACCATCTTGTCTTTTAAATCAGGAATTACGTACCGTGGAGAAAAAAATCTATACAGTATCGTTTACAACTTTAGAACAAGAGAGACAAAGCGAGAAGGTAGAAGCCAGTATGTTGCCTTGCAATTTGCTCGGAGATTTTAATTAGACTGAGATATAATCTTATATTTTTACGTCTGTTTTTAAAAAATAAGAAATGATGTTATCAGATATGCTTGTCAAAATCAAACAAGCGCCACATATTGATTTTGGAGACTTGTTTGGCCGAGCGATTGATTTGTTTCAAAAAGTATGGCTTCATGGTTTACTTATGCAAGTGTTAACGATCGCTGTTTCTTGGGGAGTGTCTATGGCGGTCATGTTGCCTATGAGTTTAGGTGGTGCTTTTATAGAATATGGCGATGTCTCTTATAATGATGATGAGGTAGGTATCGTTGCAGCTATTCTTATGATGGTGATGTATGTAGTGATTCTAGTGGTTATGTCTGTAGTCAACTTTGCACTTCAAGCAGCTTTTTACAGAATCATACGTATGAAAGACCGCAACCGAAGTGGAGATCGCGGAGTAGGTTTCGGGATGTTTATCAAGAAAAAGTTTCTCAAGAAGGTGTTAGTACTTTCAATGATGCAGGTGGGGATTGCTGTGCTAGCCACCCTGTTTTTTATAATTCCATTGTTTTATGTGTTGGTGCCGTTACAATTTGCCATTGTGATATTTGCTTTTAATCCTGATTGGTCCGTAAACGATATCTACAAAGCAGCTTTTGCACTAGGGAATAAAAAGTGGGGAATTACTTTTGGGACTTGTGTTGTTATTGGTTTTCTAGCTATTGTCGTTGGGGTTATGGCCTGCTTTATTGGTGTGTATGCAACCGTTTCTGTTGTCTATTTACCGGCTTACCTTATATATAAAGGTGTGGTTGGTTTTACGGAAGATGAAGATATGATTGCTCAGATAGGAGCGTAGTAAAGTTACGCTTTCGCGAAAGCTGCTATAAACAGACCTTTATGATTTAAATAAAAAGCAATTAATTAATGTAAACATTCTTGACAGCCTTCTCTTCAAGCTTCTTAAGTTTTTTTTGGCTTTTTCTTAGAAATAGAGTAATACCGATACCTAGTTGATCACCACTTAGAGAATAAGTTCCCTCTGTGCGTTCAGATATTTCTAGATTGTCAAAAAGATATTCTCCAGTAAAATAATTAGGTATTGCTTTCTGGTAAATGATAGACACTTGATATAAAATAGGTTTAGTCATATAATAAAAACCTGGACTAATCTTTAGATTTGGATAAATAGGAAACTTACGTGTTTGCCCCCTTATTTCAAAAATCTCTCTTCCCTCGTTTAGATCTTCTACAAAAGCGCTTACTGTTCCTTCTACCGAACCTTCTCGTAATAAGGTTAAGTTTACGCCAATTCTAGCAGAAAAATAGATTCTAGATCCCATCTGCTTTTTCAGTTCCATTTCTAGTGGTACTGAAATTATGAGTTGACCTAAAGTACGCTCGTTAGATTCAAAATTCGTAAATCCTGGTATATCCCCATCTGGTAGTCTAAATTGAATACTTTCTAAAGGCAGTAAATTAAGATGTACACCATATCTAAATGAAAGCTCTCTTTCTGGTTGAATTACTTTGTTAAAACCAAAATTTACTCCAGGAATGCTATTTCCTTTAATATCAATGTTTCCTAATGTTCTAGTGTAGTTAGGGGCTCTGTTTAATACGGGATTAAAGGTGAATCCCCAAGTTTTATAACTAGCAAACTCTGGAAATTTATTTTTACTGTTTTGAGCGTAGGTCTTTTGTTTTGTTACAAAAATGAGAAGAATAGCAACTAAAATTTTTGTGAATCGAGATGTGTTTATCAAGTTAATTCAGGTTTTTGTTGCTAGTTGTTATTTGCTTTGTTCATAATAACCGCCAAACTAGGTGTTTATTATGTTGGTTCCTAAAGGATTTCCTTTTTTTGAGCGTTTTTTTTGATTTTCTAGTGCGATTTCGCGAAAGCGTAATAAACCCTATTAAACCGCAATTTACAAGGCTTTAAAAATGCATTTATTATAGAAATAACGGCCTTGCGGATTGCGATATAAATAAAACATCTACTTTTGTAATCTGAAAAAATAAAATGTATGGCAAAGAATCTCGTCATTGTGGAGTCACCTGCAAAGGCTAAAACGATAGAAAAATTTCTAGGCTCTGACTATAAAGTTGAGAGTAGTTTTGGGCACATAGCAGACCTTCCCTCTAAGGAGTTAGGTGTTGATGTAGATGGAGATTTTACTCCTAAGTATAAAGTCTCAGACGACAAGAAAAAAGTGGTTAAGAATCTAAAAGCACTAGCAGCAAAAGCCGATATGGTTTGGCTAGCAAGTGATGAGGATCGCGAGGGTGAGGCTATTGCATGGCACCTCGAGCAAGAGCTTGGATTAACTGCAGACCGCACGAAGCGCATCGTTTTTCATGAGATTACAAAGACTGCGATTTTGAGAGCAATCGATAATCCGCGACAGATTGATTACGATCTCGTAAATGCACAACAAGCGCGTAGGGTTTTAGATAGACTTGTAGGTTATGAACTTTCACCAGTGTTATGGAGAAAAGTTAAAGGAGGGCTTTCGGCTGGGCGTGTGCAATCTGTTTCTGTAAGACTTATTGTGGAGCGTGAGCGCGAGGTGTTAAACTTTGAGCCAAAGGCATCTTATAGAGTAGATGCAGAGTTTACAACAGAAGATGGGAAATCTTTTAGAGCAAAACTTCCTAAAAATATTACTACTAAGAAAAAAGCACAAGAATTTCTTGAGAAAAACCTAAAAGCAACTTTTAAAGTAGATGCGCTTACAAAAAAGCCAGCCAAAAAATCACCAGCACCGCCCTTTACAACTTCTACACTACAACAAGAAGCGAGTAGAAAGTTATACTTCTCTGTGAGTAAAACGATGAATATGGCGCAACGTCTCTATGAGGCAGGGCACATTACTTATATGAGAACAGATAGTGTAAACCTATCTAAAGATGCAAAAGCCGGTGCGCAAGCAGAAATACTAGCTGCTTACGGTAAAGAATTTCACAAAGAGCGTAACTATAAAGGGAAATCCAAAGGAGCACAAGAAGCTCACGAAGCGATACGCCCAACAGATTTTTCTAAACATTCTGTAAATATGGATCGCGATCAAATGCGTCTGTATGAATTAATCTGGAAGCGTGCTATTGCTTCACAAATGAGTGAGGCGCAACTAGAACGTACTAATGTTCAAATAGCTTCTAGTGCTGGTACAGATAATTTTACTGCAAATGGAGAGATTTTAAAATTTGAAGGATTCTTAAAGGTATACCTAGAGGGTAGTGATGATGAAGATGTGGAAGAGACTGGATTACTTCCAGATCTTAAAACAGGAGAGGCGTTGCTTAACAAATACATTACCGCAACAGAACGTTTTACGAGACCACCATATAGATATACAGAGGCTTCGTTAGTAAAGAAATTAGAAGAGCTTGGTATCGGTCGTCCATCTACTTATGCACCTACTATTACGACGATACAAAATCGTAAGTATGTGGAGAAGGGTACTGTAGATGGTAAAGAGCGATCATATGATGTTTTGAGTCTTGAGAATAACGAGATAAAAGATAGAACCTTAACAGAAATGGTAGGTTCAGATAAAGGAAAGCTAGTCCCTACAGATGTGGGAATGGTAGTAAATGATTTCTTGGTACAGCACTTTGAAAATATTCTTGATTACAACTTTACAGCAAAAGTCGAAGCAGATTTTGATGATATTGCAGAGGGTAAGCAGGAGTGGACGAAGATGATGAAGGATTTTTACACAGATTTTCATCCTCATGTAAAAGATGTTGAGAAAAATGCAGAGCGTGAAGTAGGTGAGCGTATTCTGGGTAAGGACCCAGAAACGGGTAAGCCAGTAAGTGTTCGTCTAGGGAAATTTGGGCCTATGGTGCAAATAGGCTCTGTAGAAGATGAGGAAAAGCCACGTTTTGCAAGTCTAGGACCAGATCAAACGCTAGCAAATCTCACCTATGAGCAAGCAATGGACTTGTTTAAGTTGCCTAAAGATTTAGGGACTTTTGAGGAAGAAGAAGTTTCTGTAAATAATGGACGCTTTGGGCCTTATGTGAAGTTTGGAGCAACTTATGTCTCATTACCTAAAGGTCGTGACCCAATGGATGTAGACCTAGATGAAGCTATTGTATATATAAAAGAGAAGCAAAAGGCAGATGCTCCTATCTATATGTATGAGGATTTGCCAGTTCAGAAAGGTACAGGTCGTTTTGGCCCTTACATTAAGTGGAATGGTATGTTCATTAATGTAAATAAGAAGTATGATTTTGATAACCTTTCTGACGATGATATCGTAGAGCTTATAGAAATTAAGAAGCAGAAGGAGATAGATAAGGTTCTTCAAGACTTTCCAGAAGAAGGCATTCGTGTAGAAAAAGCTAGATGGGGTCGTTCTAATATCATCAAGGGGAAGACTAAAATCGAACTAAGTAAAGATATAGACGCGGCAGCGCTTACCTTAGATGAAATTAAAGCCTATATAGAGAAGAAAGCGCCCAAGAAAAAAGCAGCAGCAAAGAAAAAGGCTCCGGCCAAAAAGAAAGCTACTGCTAAGAAAAAGGCGCCTGTAAAGAAAAAAACGACTGCAAAAAAGAAGTAATATATGGCCTTTGAGGTGCTCAGCCCTATACCAGAAATTGCGCTTGCGCATATACAATTACAACATCATCAATCACTAGGTAATAACATTAGATTACATAGCGGGGAGTTTGGAATGCCAGATCTAGAAGGTGTGCAAATTGCTATTATTTGCTTGCGCGAAAATAGGCGCGATCAAAATAACCTCGGAGAGTCATTATCATTTACAGAATTAAGGACTACTTTTTACGAACTCTTCCCTGGTAACTGGCACACAACAATTGCCGATTTGGGTGACATTCATGGAGGTGAAAGTGTAGATGATAGTTATTTTGCTGTCAGAACCATCAACGAAGCACTTTTCAAGCGAGGAATTGTACCTATGTACATAGGAGGAAGCCAAGATTTAGTATATCCTATTTATAGATCGTATGATAAGTTGGATCAAATGGTAAATGTGGTGAATGTAGATAGTCGTTTTGACTTAGGAGATGCCAGCCAGCCTATCCATAATAAATCGTATGTAGGGAAGATTATTGTTGAGAAACCATATAACCTTTTTAATTACTCAAATATTGGATACCAAACCTATTTTAACCCTCAGGAGGAGATAGATTTGATGGATAAACTTTATTTTGATAGTTATCGATTAGGTAATGTCTCGGCCATGATGAGTGTTGTGGAGCCCGTAATGAGAGATGCAGATCTCGTCGCGATAGATTTAAATGCTGTGCGTAGTAGTGAGCTGGGTACTAGGTATAATAAAATGCCTAATGGGTTTGATGGTAAGGAGATATGTACTATTGCTCGATATGCGGGCATTAGTGATAAGGTAACGTCATTTGGAGTTTTTGAATATAAGAATGATGCTCATGAGGAAAAAGCAGCGATGCTTGTTGCTCAAATAATGTGGTACTTTATTGAGGGAGTGAATTTTCGCGCAAGCGAAAACATGGATGTTGAGAAAGGTAACTTTCTAACATATCAAGTTCCAATTGAAGATGAAGTGTTAACGTTTTACAAAAGTGAAAAAACAGCCAGATGGTGGATTGAAATTCCATTTATTATGGGCTTGAATAATAAATTAAAAAGGCACACGTTATTACCTTGCACGTACCAAGATTATCTGGATGCTTGTAACCAAAATATACCTGAACGCTGGTTCAAGGCAAGGAAGAAAAACGAAATTTGACTATGTGTTTCAACGATGAAATGATTATTTTTGGCGAATAAATTGTTTATTACAAATAAAATAAATAGGTTTACGCCCTTAACTTTAGAATACTTAACCTAATATCCTATGAAAAAGTATATTGCATTTATTGCGATAGTAGCTTTGCTGTCTAGTTGTGGCAAAGGCGATCGAGGGGAACTCGTCGGTGCCAAAGGCAAGCGATGGAACCCTGAAAAACCTTATGGAATGACCCTCGTTTCTGGAGGTGCTTTCATAATGGGTAAGAGTGATGATGATTTTGCTGCGGTAAATGATGCTCCTACAAAAACAGTGACTGTGCGCTCTTTCTATATGGACGAAACAGAAATCACTAATGCAGAATATAGACAGTTTGTGGAGTGGGTACGTGATTCTACAGTACGTACAAAACTTGCGATCCTAGCAGATGAGCTTGGAGAAACTCCAGGTAATGGTGGTATAGGTGAGTTTGCTTTTAGCGATGCAGATCCAGAAAATATGACGCCGTACGAACAATACATGTATGACAACTACTTTGGATTAGGTGAAACTGGTTTTGAAGGTCGTAAACTCAATAAAGATTTAGATATCATTTGGGATACGGCAGAGTATCCAGATGAGTATTATGCTGAGGTAATGGATACCATGTATATCCCAATGGAAGAGGCTTATAATGGACAGCGTACTATTGACGTTGATAAATTAGAATTCCGTTATACATATCTCGACATTCAAGAAGCCGCAAAGAAAAATGGCGGCCGTCGTAAAGATCATATCAAAACAGAAACAGTAAAAATCTATCCAGACACAACGGTTTGGATTAAAGATTTTGCATACTCGTACAATGAGCCTATGCATAATGATTATTTCTGGCATGATGCATATGGTGAATATCCAGTTGTTGGAGTTACTTGGATGCAGGCAAAAGCTTTTTGTGAATGGAGAACAATGTACAAAAACGCTCACCAAAAATCAAAAAAGAGACAATTTGTAAATCGTTTTAGACTTCCTGGTGAAGCAGAGTGGGAGTATGCTGCTCGTGGTGGACTAGAAAGTGGTGATTACCCTTGGGGTGGTCCTTATGCAAAGAATGATAGAGGTTGCTTCCTTGCAAACTTTAAACCTCTAAGAGGTGATTATGGTGCAGATCAGGCATTATATACAGTAGAAGCAGATGCTTACGAACCTAATGATTACAACCTGTACAATATGGCAGGAAATGTGTCAGAGTGGGTAGCTTCTTCTTATGATCCAGCTTCTTATGAATATATGTCTACTATTAACCCTAACGTAAATGACAAAGACAATCGTCGTAAAGTTATACGTGGTGGTTCATGGAAAGACGTTGCTTACTTCCTACAGGTAAGCTCACGTGACTATGAGTATCAAGACTCTGCTCGTAGTTATATCGGTTTTAGAACCGTGCAGGACTTTATGGGTGTTGATGAGAAAATCAACCTTAGAAAGCCGAACAAATAACGAATTGAATAATTCCCAAATTATAACAATTACTTAATCTAATTTAACTTACTTAACTAAACTTAACTAAAAGAATTTATCATGGCACAATCTCAAACAAGAAAAAAAATAATGAACGCCGTTTACGGTATTGGAGCAGCTGTAGTTATCATTGGTGCACTTTTTAAACTTATGCACTGGAAAGGTGGAGACTTAATGCTTATTATAGGTCTTATAACAGAAGCGCTTGTTTTCTTTATTTCTGCTTTTGAACCAGTTGATTCAGATCTCGATTGGGCATTAGTTTACCCAGAACTAGCAGGTGGTGCAAGTGGATCAAAGAAAAAGGCAGCAACTCCTGTAGATGCGGAAGCTCAATTATCTAAAAAATTAGATAACATGCTTAAAGAAGCAAAGATTGATTCTGAACTTATGACAAGCTTAGGGACTAGTATCCGCAGCTTTGAAGGTGCTGCAAAAGGAATTGCTCCTACAGCAGACGCAATGACTTCTACAAAAAAGTATTCTGAAGAGATGTCTCTTGCAGCTGCGCAAATGGAATCTTTAAATAGTCTTTACAAAGTACAAGTTGAGTCATCTAGCCGTCAAGCGGAAATCAACGAGCAAGTAACTCAAAATGCTGGTAAACTTAAAGATCAGATGGAAAGTCTAGCGACAAACCTTTCTTCTTTAAACGGAGTTTATGGTGGAATGCTTTCTGCAATGAACAAAAACTAATTTTAGTTGTTTACACAATTAATAAACTAACAACTAAAATTTAAAAAATGGCAGGAGGAAAACAAACCGCAAGGCAGAAGATGATAAACTTGATGTACTTGGTGTTTATAGCGATGCTAGCACTACAGATGTCAAGAGAAGTATTATCTGCTTTCGGATCAATAAATGAAAAGTTTGAGCGTTCAAATGTTTCATTTGAAGCTAAAAATGACCTAGCATTTGAAGATATATCAAAAAAAGCAAATGAGAATGAAGAGTTCAAAGCAGCTGCAGTTACGGCTAAGAATGCTAAGGAACTAGGTAACACGTTGTTTTCATTTTTAGAAGAGGAGAAAGCCGCGCTTACTGGCGATATGGAAGATCCTACAGATTATGAGGCAATGGATAAAACGACTTTCATAGATGAGAGATACTATGCTGGCGGAAAAATCACACCAAAAGGAAGTGAGTATCTAACTCAAATGGACACTTACCGTGAAGGTATGTTGAAATTAGTTGGTGATAATGAAGCATTGGCTACTCAAATTAAAAATGACTTTAGTACTAGCGATGTAGTAACTGGGGGTGAAGGTGATGATGTTAAGAAAACTCAAGACTATATTTCTTATCACTTTGTAGGTTTCCCATCAGTTTCTTCTTTAACTAAGATGTCTCAATTACAGAATGATATTAAGGTTGTTGAAAACGAACTATTAACTAAACTACTTTCGGGTAATCTTAAGGAGCTTGCTTCTTTAGATAACTATGAAACTGTAATGACAACTTCAAAAGGAGCTTATTATACTGGTTCTACTTTTGATGGTGTTCTTTCTTTAGGTCGTGTAGATGCATCTACAAAGCCTTCTAGAGTAGAATTGAAGCTAGATGGACGCCCAATTCCAGAAAGTAAAGTTTCTTACGACGGTGGTAAACTCGTTTTAGGAGTTAATACTGGTGGAGTAGGTGATCATAAAATTACAGGATCATTGTTTTACCCTCAAGATGGTAAAGAAATTGAAGTAGCGGTTGAACAAGCTTTTACAACGATTAACAAGCCTAACTCTGCAACTATTGCTGCAGATAAAATGAACGTGGTATATCGTGGTGTTGCAAACCCGATGACTATATCATTTGCAGGTGTTGCAAATAATGCTGTAAGTGCATCTGGTGCTGGTCTTTCTAAAAGATCTGGTACTAGCTACACAATGACACCTGGTCAAGGACGTGAAGTAACTATTAATGTAACTGCAAAGCTTCCTGATGGAGGTGGTACGGTTTCTGATAAAGCTGTTTTCCGTATTAAAGATATTCCACGTCCAGTGGGAACTTTAGGAGGTGATGACGGTGGTAACTTAAAGAAGCCTAGAAATACAGTTGCAGCAGCGCCAATAGGAGCTAGTCTTCCAGATTTTGACTTTGATCTTAACTTAAGAGTTAATAGTTTCAAGTTTAGAGCAGGAGATGCGGCTACGGTTTCTGTACAAGGAAATAAACTTAATGGAGCAGCACAATCTGCATTAAAGCGTGCAAAAAGAGGATCTACAGTACAGATCTTTGATATTAAAGCAAGTATACAGGGTAACTCAGGATATAGATTGAAGACAGTTTCTCCAATCATCATTGAGTTAGCAAACTAAAATAAAAGTAATTATGAGTCTTAAACGTTTAATTTTTGTTGCACTCGGTCTATTGATGGCAGTTCCAGCATTTGCACAAGGAAATATCCTTAACGCAAAAACGCCGGATGAAATGTTTGAAGTTACCGAAGAGCAAAAAGCAAAGGACAATGACAATCCATTGCCATATGGTTACGTAGAAAAGCGTGACGTATTATGGGCAAAAAATACTTGGGAGGTTGTTGATCTTGATGAGCGCGTAAACTTCCCTTTATACTATCCTATCGATACTGTAAATATGGGGTCAGATCGTCGTTCACTTTTTGATGTTCTTGTCAAGAATATTAAGAACGGTAAAATAGATGCTATTTATAGAGACTCATACTTTACAGAGAAAATTCAGTTAGGAGATCTTTCCGCCGCAATGGTAAAAATTGATACTTCTGATGCTGGATATGATCAACTAAATGCTGGAGAATCTATCTCTGATTATAATATTGAGCGTACAGAGATTACTGCTTATGATATTAATGCATACCACATACGTGGTTACTGGTATATCGACAAGCGTCAAGGAGAGCTTAAATACCGCTTATTAGGTATTGCTCCAGTTTCTGGTGATGTAAACTTCTTAGATGATGCAAGTGCTGCAGATATTGAACTTTTCTGGATATGGTTTCCAGGAGCACGTGACGTATTGCACAATGCAAAAGCATTTAATCGTAAGAATACATCAATGCCTATATCATTTGATCACTTGTTAAATAGTAGGCGTTTTAATGCTACTATCTATAAGGAGGACAATGTACAAGGTGATCGTAAGGTTAAAGAGTACATCAATGATAACTCAATGATGCAGTTATTAGAGTCAGATCGTATCAAAGAACGCATTAGAGATATTGAACAAGATCTTTGGAATTACTAGAATAATTTCCAATCATATTATAAGCCACCTAAGCAATTCGTTTAGGTGGCTTTTTTACTTTATAATTTTTAACTTATAAATAGGAGTGCTACCTACAAGCTGTTAGGCTACTATTCTTGTATTTTTGTAAGGTGAAAGAAGTAGATTATATTATTGTGGGTCTGGGGCTGGCAGGAATCGCCTTTTGTGAAGAATGTGAGCGCAATGGGAAGACTTTTATTGTTATAGATAAAGGAATAGAAGGAGCTAGTCGTGTCGCAGCTGGTTTATACAATCCAGTAATACTTAAACGTTACTCATTACCTTGGAAGGCTATTGAGCAATTTGATCTTGCAATACCGTATTTTAGAACTTTAGAAGAGAAACTTGGTGAGTCCTTTATGGAGGAGTTGCCTGTGCGCAAAGTATTCCATTCTATCGAAGATCAGAATAATTGGTTTACTGCAAGTGATAAGCCTGGCCTAGATCGGTTTGTGAAAACGGCGATAATAAAGGAAGAACGAGGTGAGATTTCCGCACCATTTCACTACGGGGAAGTGCTAGAGACAGGGAGAGTTGCAATTACAAAACTACAGTCTTCTTATGAGAAATATCTTGCGGGTAAGTCCGCTTTCGCGAAAGCGGTATTTGATTATGACTTATTACAATTACAAGACTCCTCAGTAACTTATGATGGTTACAGAGCCACTCGAATCGTCTTTGCCGAAGGTTATGGAGTGAAGAGAAATCCTTACTTCGGAAAATTGCCCTTAGTAGGTAATAAGGGAGAATATATAATTATCAATGCGCCACAATTACAATTAAATGCAGCGATAAAATCTTCATTTTTCATCGTTCCATTGGGAAATGATCTTTATAAAGTAGGAGCGACTTATAATTGGACAGATAAAGACTGGCAAACTACAGTAGAGGCTCGTGAAGAGCTTTTAGAAAAGCTTGATGCTCTAATTAGTGTGGCTTATGAGATAGTTGGCCAAGAGGCAGGTGTGCGTCCTACAACGGGGGATAGAAGGCCACTGCTAGGTATTCACCCTATCTATAACCAGCTAGCTATATTAAATGGGCTAGGCACACGAGGTATTATGGCAGGGCCTTTGCTAGCAAAGTTGCTATATAATTTTTTAGAACATCAAGAAGCGCTCCCTACTGAAGTGGATGTGATGCGTTTTCCTAAAAAATTTAAGTAGTGAAAACTTTTATTTGCTTGATAGTTGATCTTTAGTGGGGTCATACTTCATGAAGAAGTTAATCCAAATATTGCGAGCTAGTCGCATGATCACAGGCATGAATATAATCATAGTTCCTACAATTGCAATAAATGTATTAACTAGCGTTGCCTCAAAAAAGAAGTAGGTGATTACAAATGCTGCTGTCGCAAAAGCAATCCCAACAGGGTAGCTTACATACATCGCTCCGTAAAAGAAAGAAGGCTCTATTTTATATTTGGTGTTGCAATGAGAGCAGCGTTCATGCATTTTAAGCGTTTGGGAAAGTACGTACGGATTTGGGTTTTTGTACATAGATTCATTTTGACAAACCGGACATTTTCCATTAATAATACTGTTTAGTTTGCTGCCTTTTAGAATTCCCATAATCTCCTTGGTTTATGAGTACAAATTTAAGCATCTTTGCAGTCCTCATACTTTATAAATCATAATATTTACTTATCTACTTATGCTTAATATTCATAACCTTTCTGTATCATTTCAAGGTGAATATCTTTTTGAAGAAATCACTTTTCGTCTCAATGGTGGAGATCGTGTGGGACTTGTAGGTAAAAATGGTGCAGGTAAGTCTACTATGTTGCGCATTATTTCTGGAGAGCAACCTTATGATACAGGCTCAATTGCCATTGAGAAGGAAATAAGTATTGGTTTTCTTAAGCAAGATATTGACTTTATTGAAGGGAGAACTGTACTTGAAGAGTCATATGAAGCATTTAAAGAAATTAAAGAGCTAGAGGCAAAACTTGATGAAATTAACAATCAGCTGGCAACTCGTACGGATTATGAGAGCGAAGGCTATAACCAGCTGATGATTGATATTAATGATGTGCAACATCAATATGAAGTACATGGAGGTTATAACTATAAAGGTGAGACAGAACGTATACTTCAGGGATTAGGATTTAAACGTGAAGATTTTGATAAGCTTACAGATACCTTTTCTGGTGGATGGCGTATGCGTATTGAGCTAGCAAAGCTATTACTTCAAAATCATGATATCTTATTGCTGGATGAACCTACAAACCACTTAGATATAGAATCTATTATCTGGCTTGAGACTTTTTTAAAAGGATATTCTGGGGCTGTGGCAATTGTATCACACGATAAAATGTTTTTAGATAACGTTACAAATCGTACAATAGAGATTTCTTTAGGTCGCATATATGATTATCCAAAACCGTATACAGAATATCTCGTACTACGCAAAGAATTAAGAGAGCAGCAGCTAGCTTCTCAAAAGAACCAGCAAAAGCAAATAGAGCAAACCGAGAAACTCATCGAGAAGTTTCGTGCAAAAGCTTCTAAGGCTACTATGGCGCAATCGCTTATTAAAAAGCTTGATAAGATAGATCGTATCGAGGTAGATGAGGATGATAATAGCGTGATGACATTAAAATTCCCAGTATCTATTACTCCTGGAAAGGTGGTGGTAGAGGCAAATGATGTAGAAAAGAGCTATGGTGATAAAAAAGTACTTAATAACATAGATTTACTTGTTGAGCGAAATACAAAAACTGCCTTTGTAGGGCAAAATGGCCAAGGTAAATCTACGCTGGCAAAGATAATTGTAGGAGAGCTAGAGCATCAAGGGAATGTGAAGTTGGGTCACAATGTGCAAATAGGATATTTTGCTCAAAATCAAGCTGAATATTTAGACGGTTCAAAAACCGTTGAGGAAACTATGATTGACGCAGCAGATGAGCGCACCAGGCCACTTGTGCGTAATATTCTAGGTTCTTTTCTCTTTAGGGGAGAAGAGGTTGATAAATACGTACGTGTACTTTCTGGAGGTGAGCGTAACAGACTTGCACTGGCTAAGTTGATGTTACAGCCTTTTAATGTGCTTGTGATGGATGAGCCTACGAACCACCTCGATATAAAATCTAAGAATGTGCTTAAGGATAGCCTTAAGCAGTTTGAAGGAACTCTTATCGTTGTATCTCACGATCGTGATTTCTTACAAGGACTTACAGATCGTGTTTATGAATTTAAAGACCACCGTATACGCGAGTTTCTAGGTGATGTAGATTACTATCTTGAACAGCGCGAGGTGACTAACTTACGCGAGATTGAAAAAAGAGACGTTATTAAAAAAGAAGCTCCTGTAAAAAGTTCAAAAAAATCATACGAAGATCAGAAGAAGCTCAAATCACTTAATAATCGGTTGAGTAAGGTGGAGTCTAATATCAATAAGTTAGAAAGAGAAGTTAAGCAGCTTGATGCAGACCTAGCAACTAATTATGATGAGACCGTGGCTAAGCCAGATTTCTTTGATAACTATAATAGTAAGAAAAAGAAACTAGATGGATACATGGAAGATTGGGGTAAGATAACGGAGGAGCTGGATGCGTTAAATTAAGATTTTAGTTACGCTTTCGCGAAAGCGTACTTATCACAACACATAAACTGTAAACCCCACTATTTGAGTGGGGTTTTCTTTTTGTAAACATTTTTTTTAGAAATAGTATCAAGTGTTATTTGGTTTTTATTAAGAATGAGGGAGTTAAGGGTGAGATTGTCACCGTTAAATCTTACTTCTGTATCGATAACCTAATCAGTATTTTAAGTGGTGGAGGTTCATTTTGTGCTTCTAGGAGTTATGAGGTTTTTTAAGACATCGTTAACAATAGTCGCGGCTTGACATGGTTAGCTTTGCGTATTGATCATTAGGTCATATTCAACCAAAAAAAATACGATGCGTAAAATCATCCTTTCTCTATTAGGAGTACTACTCATAATAGGCGCTTTCTTTGCTTCTGAGGCAATTGTTGCTAGTAACCAACGTACACGGCCAAAACCTGAAAAGGTGGTTAAAACAGTCTTTGTAGAGGACGTGGTTAATGGTGTGGTTCCTATCGAGATTTCGGCAAATGGTAACCTTGTGGCGCAACGCAGATTAGAGGTGTTCTCTGAAGTACAAGGAATTTTACAAAAAGGAAGTAAGCTCTTTAAGCCAGGTCAAACCTATAGAAGAGGAGAAACTATATTACGTTTAAATAGTGCAGAGTATTATGCATCTGTGCAATCTCAAAAGAGTGCTTTGTTTAATCAAATTACTGCTATTATGCCAGATTTGAGATTAGACTATCCAGAGGCTTACCCTAAATGGCAGAAGTATATTAGCAACTTTGATGTAAATAAGTCAACACCTGCACTTCCAGAAATTACCTCAGAAAAGGAAGGTTACTTTATCTCAGGGCGTAACATTCAGACTGCATACTATAATGTGAAGAACCTCGAGCAACGACTTGGGAAGTATAATATAGTAGCACCTTTTACTGGAATACTAACCGAGGCATTGGTCACTGAGGGAACTTTAGTGCGCCCAGGTCAAAAACTAGGAGAATTTATTGACACAAGTGTTTATGAGCTTGAAGTTGCAATAAGTAAGAATTATGCAGATTTGCTTAAAGTGGGTAATGAAGTAGCGCTTACAACGATTGATGGAGACCAATCTTACACTGGGAAGGTGACAAGAGTAAACGGTAATATAGATCAAGCTTCACAAACTATAAATGCATACATAGAAGTAAAGGACAGTGCGCTTAGAGAAGGTGTTTATCTTGAGGCTGTGCTCCAAGCTAAAGAGGAGACAGATGCAATTGCCATAGCAAGAGGATTGCTGCAGCCAAATAATCAAGTCTTTACTGTAAGAGATTCTATTCTTGATATTATCGATGTAAAGCCAGTGTACTTCTCAGATAAAGAGGTTGTTGTAAAAGGAGTGCCTAATGGAACAAAGCTTGTAAGCAAGCCAGTTCCAGGAGCTTATGCAGGTATGCTTGTAAAAATTTACCAAGAGAAAGATTCATCACAAGCACCAGCCGAGTAAGATGCGTAAAATTATAGAGTACTTCATAAAGTACCACGTAGCTGTAAACGTGGTGGTATTAATGTTTGTGGTTTTTGGGATATTTGGAGCTTTATCATTAAAGTCTTCATTTTTTCCACTTGTAGATTCAAAAAATATAAACATTACGGTTGTTTACCCTGGAGCTTCCCCTCAGGAGGTAGAGGAGGGTATTGTACTCAAAATAGAAGATAATCTTAAAGGCTTAGATGGTGTAGAGCGAGTAACTTCTACTTCAAGAGAGAATAGCGGAAATATAAATGTAGAGATCGAGAAGGGAAAGGATATTGACTTTATGCTTCTTGAGGTTAAGAATGCTGTAGATCGTGTGCCATCATTTCCTTCTGGTATGGAGCCACTAGTAGTGGCAAAGCAAGAAGCAATACGCCAGACCATATCTTTTTCTATAAGTGGAGAAGATGTGACCCTAGCTACGCTTAAACAAATAGGGAGGCAGGTTGAGAATGACCTAAGAGCAATTGAGGGTATCTCACAAATAAACGTATCAGGTTATCCTGATGAAGAGATTGAAATCGCCGTAAACGAGAATAGCTTGCTAGCTTATAATCTTTCGTTTGCAGATGTATCTCAGGCAGTAAGTAGATCAAATATCCTTACTACGGGAGGATCTATAAAAACAGAAGCAGAGGAGTATCTCATACGAGCAAATAACAGGGCTTATTATGGCGACGAACTCTCTAATGTTATTGTAAGATCTGATGCTAGCGGAAGAACGATACGGCTTAAAGATGTTGCAACTGTAAGAGATCGCTTCTCTGAAACACCTAATGCAAACTACTTCAATGGAAATCTTGCTGTAAATGTTTCTATCACCTCTACAAACACAGAAGACCTTATAGGTGCTGCAGAGAAAGCAAAAGAATATATCGCAGACTTTAATGACAAATACAATAACGTGCAACTTGCCGTTGTAAATGACTTATCTATAACACTTGTACAGCGTACTGCTTTACTTACAGAAAATGCGGTGGTAGGGATGATACTAGTGCTTATTTTTCTATCATTATTTTTAAATACCCGACTTGCCTTCTGGGTAGCCTTTGGACTTCCAGTAGCCTTTTTAGGAATGTTTATGCTGGCGGGGTATTTTAATGTAACTATAAACGTATTGTCTTTATTTGGGATGATTATCGTTATAGGTATTCTAGTAGATGATGGTATTGTAATCGCCGAAAATATCTATCAGCATTATGAACGCGGTAAGTTACCAGTGCAAGCTGCAGTAGATGGTACCATGGAAGTATTGCCTCCTATTATTTCAGCGATTTTAACGACAATTCTTGCGTTTGGTATTTTCTTATTCTTAGATGGGAGAATTGGGGAGTTTTTTGGAGAAGTTTCTGTAATTGTAATGCTTACCCTAGCAGTATCATTAGTTGAGGCTCTTATTATTCTTCCGGCCCACCTTGCGCATTCTAAAGCCTTAAAGAAACAGGATAACCGCCCCAAAAAAGGAATTGCAAATGTGTTTTCAAAACTGCGCTATGTAAACGAGTTTGGAGATCGCATTATGGTCTGGTTACGTGATAAAGTGTATAGCCCTATATTGCGTTTTGCATTAGACTACAAATTTTTAATGTTCTCCTTCTTTATTGTTTTTATCTTATTGACTTCAGGGAGTTTTCAAGCAGGGATTATAAGAGGAGCATTCTTTCCTAACGTGGCAAGTGATAATGTACGTATAACTCTCAATATGCCTAACGGTACAAATGCGGGAGTTACAGATAGTATTATCTCTATGATTGAAATGAAAGCTATTGAAGTAAATAAAGAGCTTTCAGAAAAATACAACAGCGAGATAGACGGACCACTGTTTGAGAATATCATCAAAACATTAGGCCCTGGAACTTCTACAGCAACGCTCAGTGTAAACTTACTCCCTGGTGAAGAAAGACCTAATGATATTACTTCCATACTTGTTGGTAATATGATACGTGAGAAAGTGGGTCCAGTCATAGGGAAAGAGAGCCTCGTGTACGGAGGTGGTGGAAACTTTGGAGGAAGCCCAGTTGCAGTTTCCTTACTTGGAAACAATATTACAGAGCTTAAAGCAGCTAAGGCAGAATTAAAGCAATCTCTTGAGTCCAATCCTGTACTTAAGGATATTACAGATAATGATCCAGCGGGAATCAAGGAAATAAGACTACAGCTTAATGAGTCTGCTTATGCTCTTGGCCTCAACTTGCAGACAGTAATGACACAGGTGCGTGCAGGATTCTTTGGGTCACAAGCACAACGTTTTCAAAGGGGGCAAGATGAGATAAGAGTTTGGGTGCGATATGATCGTGATAATAGATCTTCTATTACAGACCTAGATGATATGCGCATACTTACCCCTAGTGGTTCAAAAGTCCCACTTAATGAGATAGCGAGCTATACCATAGAAAGAGGTGATGTGGCTGTTAACCACCTAGAGGGAAGGAGAGAAATACAAATACTTGCAGATCTCAAAAATCCAAAAGAGGTAAGTGCTACAGATGTTATGACAGATTTGCGTACTAATGTAATGCCAGAAATCTTATCAAAGTATCCTACGGTAACCCCATCTTATGAAGGTCAGAATAGAGAGGCTGGTAAATTAACAGGTTCTTTAAAGCCGGTGGGACTTACTGTGCTCGCGCTTATATACATTGTGATTGCTTTTACCTTTAGAAGTTATAGTCAGCCATTAATGTTGTTGCTTTTAATTCCTTTAAGTCTTCCTGCAGTAGCATGGGGGCACTGGGTACATGATTTTCCGCTTAATATTTTATCTATGTTAGGTATTATCGCACTCGTGGGTATTATGGTAAATGATGGCCTCGTATTAATAGGTAAGTTCAATACTAACCTTAGGGAGGGGATGACCTTTGACGATGCTATTTTTGACGCTGGGCGTTCACGTTTTAGAGCTATATTCTTGACATCTATAACAACGATAGCAGGACTTGCACCACTTATTTTTGAAGAAAGTAGACAAGCACAGTTCTTAATACCTATGGCGATTTCTATCGCTTATGGAATTGGTTTTGCCACGATACTTACACTTGTGATGCTACCTATTTTTCTTTCCTTTAGTAACTGGGCAAAAGCGACCACAGATAGACTTATAAAGGGGCGTAAAACTCCTCGAGAAAATCAAGAGCGAGCAGTAAAAGAGATGGAAGAAGAGGCAGAAAATGAAGCTCAAGAAGATCGAGCAGCTTTACCACATAATACAAACATAGCTTAATATGAATTTGTATAAAAATCATACACAACGTGAGATACTAGCAGTGCTAGAGCAAAGCGATAAACTTACGTACGAGGCGAAGCTTAACTTGCTTAGAGAGATAAACAAACGTTCTATAGCGGTACCTACAGACGCGTTGCAGTCCCAAATCGCACAAAAAGAAGTTGCAATTAATAATCTAGACTATTTAAAGGACATAGGATTCATTTATGTTATGGATGAGCAAACGGATACTATCACCATACGTAGAGCTTCTGGAGCAAAGTTAATGGACATAGCAGCAGTTGTTGTAGGAGTGATTTTATCACTTGTAGGGCTCATTCATTGCTGGTTGTTGCTTGCTATTTTTACTGGTAGTAATGAATTTACGCTCACAAAACTATTTACCTACGCATTCATGATAAGTCTGGGACTCATTGGGTTTAAGATGCTAGGAGGGATTAACCGTTTTTTAGATTACAATAAGTTTTTACTAGTGCAACATCGAGACACTGTAACAATTAAGAAGGGTGATGTAAAAGGCGAGCATACATTTAATACAGCAGATTTAAAGCTAGAAGAAGAAGGTGAAGATGAGCTTATTTTAAGTGCAGGTGAGATTGAGATTATGCGTACCTCCCCGCACAATTTAGTTCAAAAACTCACTATGGAAGCGCTATTGCATAACATTTTAAGGAATCAATAATGAAACTTTCAGTACAAAATATAGCAGTATTTCTTTTATTGTTCGCTTTCGCGAAAGCGTACTCTCAAGAAACTCCAACCTCATTACTTACTAAGGAAGAGGCGGTACGTACTATGCTTGAGAATAATTTTGGGATTCTACTTGCAAATAATCAAGTGGCAGTTGCCGAAAATAATACAGGGATTTTAAATACAGGATATTTACCTACGATAAGCACTACAGCGGGTATAAATTATAATGTAGACAATCAAGAAGCTACTTTTCAAGATGGTACATCAAGATCTGTAAATGGAGCAGAGACGACAAGATACAATGCGTCTGTAAATCTAGATTATACACTTTTTGATGGCTTAGGGAGGTATTATAACTACAAGACTCTCAAGGAGCAATATGGTTTATCTAAGCTACAGGCTAGAGAGACAATTGAAAATGTGATGGTGCAGCTATTTACAGTATATTATGAAGTTGCGCGTGTCGAGGAGAATCTGGGTGTGCTAGAAAATGCACTTGAAATATCAAAAGAGCGTGAGCTTAGAGCACAATATCAATTTGATTACGGGCAAGTAAACAAGCTTGAAATCCTTAACGCGCAAGTAGATATTGTAACAGATAGTACAAATATTCTTAATGCAAGACAGCAGCTGCGCAATGCACAGCGTGATCTTAATGTGGTGCTCGCAAGAGAACTTGAAGACCTGAAAGTGGCAGATACTACTATTACTTTTATAAACCCTATAAGCATAGAGGAATATATTAATGAAGGCACTTCAAACAACATATCGTTATTGCAATCAGAACAAAATATTACTATAAGCGATTACCAGATAAAGCAAGCTAAATCCTTATTGCTTCCTACGGTAGGGATTACCGGAAGTTATGGATGGAATGAAGGAAATTTTCCAGCGACTAACTTCCTTGCTTCGAGCACATCTACAGGTTTTCAAACAGGTGCGACCTTGCGATGGAATTTATTTGATGGAGGGAGATCAATTGTGGGAGTGAAAAATGCAAAAATAGCATTAGAGAGCCAAGAGTATATCAAAGAGCAACTCAAGCAACAAGTAGAACGTGATATTTCAAACGCAAAGGGCAACTATTATAATGCACTTGCGATCTATAACTTGCAAGAGCAAAATGTAATTACGAGTAAGGCAAATTTTGATAGGTCTGAGGAGCGGTTTAAATTAGGTCAAATCACAAGTATAGAATTTCGTCAGGCGCAGTTAAATCTCCTTAATGCGCAAACTACCAAGAACGCAGCAAAGTATACCGCAAAGCTAGCAGAGATACAATTATTACAGCTCACAGGTCAATTACTTAATGTAGATTTTTAATACGTAGGTGGCGCTTTCGCGAAAGCGTACTCCTCTATAAATTAGATCATCATGTACGAACATTTTTTTCAATGCCCATACTGTTGGGAAGAGATTTCTATGCTCTTAGATCCATCTGTAAGTAGTGTTTATGTAGAAGATTGTGAGGTGTGTTGTAATCCTATTGAACTACAAGTAGGTTTTGAGGATGGAACTTTAACCTCATTCTCTGCTATAGACATTGAACAATAGACTATTTTCTTACAATACGTTTTACTTTTCCATTCTTAAAACATTTATCTTTCTATTAATAAATTCTTCATGATTATAGAACTTAATATCGCAGATGACACGCTAGGCTTTGTTTATGAAAACAAAATAGCGCAAGATGGTGTTAATCAAGTGAAGGCGGCAATAGAGAAAAAGCTTGAGAGTCACGATAAAATCAATATCTATCTTGAAGATGACGATGTGGATGAGATTGAGATAAGAGCATTTATTGACCATACTTTTTTTGATATCTCTTATGCAAAGCGTATTAATCGATTAGTGATCGTATCTAACAGATCGTGGATACGCCGAGTAGTGCGTCTCAAGGATTTATTAATGACCTCAGATGTGAAGGCTTACCCATCAAAAAAACGTGTAGATGCTTTGTGCTGGGTTATGAAAAAGTAAGAATTACCCTTTTCCTGCGAGCGTTTCAATCAAACCAGATTTGAGGTTAAGCCAAAGATAATTGAAGAATGACTTAGTTGTATCTCTTTCTGTTTCACCAGAGCCTTCTCTAAAATCTGTAGGTTTATCATTACTATCTTCTTTGATAAACAGATTTACAACCTTAGATAATAACTTGTTAATGCCTTTCCCTCTTTTACGCATTATTTCAATCTCAAAATCGTCATATTTCATACGCATATCAATGCTAGACTTGCTAGCATTACCGCCTATGGTAAAGTAGGTTTGGTACGTTTCACCTGTGAGTTTCACATTGAGATTAGGAGCCGTAAATTGATTCATTTGCTCTCCTTCTAATTTGCCTATGCTACCTTGAAATAGAAACTGATCACTATAATCGTTTACATCAAAAGACCAATCCACTTCAATAGGAGTGTTGTCCATAAATGTAGCGGTTAAATTTATAACTGTTTTATCTCCTTCTGGATAGGTGTTTCCTAGTTTGTTTATAGATGCATTAAGAGTAGAGAAATCTATGCGTCCTCCTTGATTATCATCCTTTAATTTTTCTTGATAAACAATACTGCCATCTTTAATAGTAACATCATCTACTAGGAGGTTAATAGGAGCATCCCTGAGCATTTTACTATAAAGAGGCTTGTAACTATTATCATCAGTAACTAGCTTGTCTCTATAAACATTTAAAGTAGGTTTGTCAATTAAGATTGAGTTAGCTCCTGCAAATAACTCACTATTTTCAAATCCAAAAGTGGGATTGTCTATTTCAATGACTGCTATTTCTAGATTAAAATGATCCCTTTCCGCTGGGATTAGATTCGACAGGTCAGCCTTACTGTATTTTGTATTCAGTGTGATATTGTTGAAACGTCCTTTTCTATCAGTTATGGTAAAATCGTCAAGAGTGAGTCGTTCGTAGTTGCCTACTTTTAGAGATATATCAGAACCTTTAGCATTGTAGTCGGAGTAATCTAGAGGTAGCTTTCTGGTTAACGTCTTACTATCTATATAAATGTCGTCTATTTCTAAAGTTATATCTGCTACGCTAACGGATATTGAATCTTTCGTTCCATCATAAATCTTCAAGGAAGCATTATCTATACTTAATTCTTCAACCAGAATGGGTTTAAAAACTTTGGCAAGAGGTTTTCTTACCGTGTCTGTTGATTTCTTGAATTTATGCTTGCTGTAAGTAATTGCTGCATCGTTGAGTTTTATATCTTCTATATTGATTTCTTTACGAACTAGATAGCTCCAGTAGCTCACATCTTCAATTGTAAATGAGTTTGCCTTAACAATTGTGTGCGTTATAGTATCCGTTTTGTTCTGAATATGCACTTCTGGATCTATAATAGTGATGGTTCCAGAGAAGCTTTTTAGATTTATATCGCTATATGAGACAGTAAAATGATCAGGAAGTCGATTTTTTAAAAAAAATTCTGCTTTATTTTTTACTGCACGATTTATTAAAAGTTGAGCTGTAAAAAGTGCTAGTATTAAGATTACCAGTGAGATGAGAATCGTTCTTGTTTTTTTATTCATAGGTTAAATATAATATGCAGTAATGGCTGAGAAAAAAGTTTGTGATTTCTTGTTAAATATGCCCTTTATGATTTGGTAATAAGGAAAAGTTTGTTGTATATTTGCACTCCAATTAACGCAGTACTGATGGCCTAATCAAGAAACGTGTTACTGGAACATATATCGCGGGATAGAGCAGTAGGCAGCTCGTCGGGCTCATAACCCGAAGGTCACTGGTTCGAGTCCAGTTCCCGCTACTAAGTTAAAAGCTTCACAGCAATGTGGAGCTTTTTTTATGCGTGGTATTTTGTTTTAGATACAGGATACATGTCTCGCTCTTTAGCTATCGTAAAGTTGATTTTTGCTTTACAAGAATGCACATAAATATTTGTTGCAAATAATATTAAATAACCACTTATTAGATTATCTTCTCGACAAAAGAAACTAAATCCACATTATGAGAATTGTAGTGCTATCACAGAATCCAAATTTATATTCCACAAGGCGTCTTATCGAAGCAGGGGAGAAAAAAGGTCACGAGATGATCATTATTGACCACACTAAGTGTAACCTCGTTATCGAAAAGAAAAACCCAACTATTGTCTATAAGGGTAAGGAAATAAAGGATATTGATGGGGTAATCCCGAGAATAGGGGCTTCTGTAACATTTTTTGGTACAGCAGTCGTGAGACAGTTTGAGATGATGAAGGTTTTCTCTGCAACAGAATCCCAAGCATTAGTAAGATCACGTGATAAATTAAGAAGTTTACAGATATTATCAAGAGCTGGTTTAGGACTTCCTAAAACAGTTTTTACAAACTACTCTAAGGATGTTGGTCAAGTTGTAGATGGAGTAGGAGGAGCGCCACTTGTAATTAAATTACTTGAGGGGACGCAAGGTCTAGGCGTAGTACTAGCAGATAATAAGAACTCTGCAGAGTCTATACTAGAAGCTTTTAATGGGTTACAAGCAAGAGTAATTGCACAAGAATTTATTAAAGAAGCTGGAGGTGCAGACATACGTGTATTCATTGTAGACGGAGTAGTGGTGGGCGCTATGAAAAGACAAGGTAAAGAAGGAGAGTTTAGATCTAACCTACACAGAGGCGGAAGTGCAAACGTTATCGAACTCACAGACGAAGAGGAAAATGCAGCGCTTAAAGCAGCAAAAGCAATGGGATTAGGAATTGCAGGAGTAGATCTGTTACAGTCTTCTCGCGGTCCATTAATACTAGAAGTAAATTCGTCTCCAGGTCTTGAAGGGATTGAGACGGCAACAGGAAAAAATATTGCAAACTACATTATAAAGTACGTAGAGAGAAATGCCTAATGATATTGAAATACTAGGGAACGCTGTTTCTTTAGGAAAAGGGTTACAAGTAAACCTAGACATTGCAAAGCTTCACACTAGAACAAAGATTGAGGTGCCCATCATTATTGAGCGAGCACCAAATCCTGGTCCATGTATTCTTATTACTGGTGGTATTCACGGTGATGAGGTTAATGGAGTAGAGATTGTAAGGCAGATTGTTTCAAAAAAATATAATAAGCCTACTCATGGTACAATCATATGTATTCCTGTAGTAAATGTTTTTGGTTTTCTTAATCAGACGCGAGAGTTTCCAGATGGAAGAGATCTCAATAGAGTGTTTCCAGGAAGTATAAGAGGATCACTTGCTAGTAGATATGCTTATAATTTAATGACAGAGATCATTCCGCATGTGGATTACTGTATCGATTTTCACACAGGCGGTAGAGAGCGTTTTAATGCTCCGCAGGTGAGAATTAATGAAGATGATGAGACCCTAGAACTTGCAAAAGCTTTTGGCGCGCCATTTATACTCAAATCAAAAAACAGGGAGAAATCTTTTAGAGATTCATGTGTAAAAAAAGGTAAGAAAGTCTTGCTTTTTGAAGGAGGAAAATCCCTTGCAATAGATAGCGATATTACAGATGCTGGCGTTACAGGAGCATTAAAAGTAATGCAACACCTAGGTGTGCGTGACTTTACAGAAGAACTTTCTGATGACTACAGCTGGAGGGTAGAGGCAAAGTCTATAATTATCGAGAAGTCATTCTGGATAAGAGCTCGTCATTCTGGAATGTATAGACCTCATGTAAAAGCAGGAACCTATGTAAAAAAAGGGGATGTAATTGCCAGCGTTTCTGGTCCTTTTGGTGATTTTGAAAAAAATATAAAAGCACCAAATTCAGGATATATTATCTGTATCAATCATGCCCCGATAGTAAATCAAGGAGATGCTATTGTACACATTACAAAATAAGAGATCTTTTTAAGTAATTACGCTTTCGCGAAAGCGTAACAACAACATTCAAAATACATAAAGGATAAACAGCCTCTAATGAGGTAGTTTATCCTTTAATAATCCATATACGAATGTACCCAACAGCGAGGCTCCGATAACTACAAGAATAGGAACGTAACCTGCTCCAATTAAGGTAAACATTGGTCCTGGACAAGCTCCTGCTAGTGCCCAGCCTAATCCAAATAAAATGCCACCTATCATGTAACGACTAAAGCTTTTTGCCTTAGGGTGGAAATGAATTGTCTCACCATAAAATGATTTGATGTTGAGACGTTTAATAAGTTGTACTACTATAATGCCTATCACTAGCGCAGATCCTATAATTCCATACATGTGAAATGACTCAAACTTGAACATTTCATAAATACGAAACCACGAAGCAGCTTCAGATTTAAACATAGTTATTCCAAAAAGAATACCGATTAATAGATATATAAGTGTTCTCATTTTTTAAAATATAAAGGGGAATAGTACGTGAATCATAAACAGGCCGCCTATAAAAAATCCTAAAACGGCTATGAGTGATGGTAGTTGTAAATTACTTAAACCAGAAATGGCGTGACCAGAAGTACATCCACCCGCATATCTAGCACCGAAGCCCACTAGAAATCCACCTATAATTAATAAGGCTAAGTTTTTAAAGCTAAGTAATGCGCTTGTGTCAAACATCTCTGTTGGTAAATAGGCTTTTCCCGCACTATTAAAGCCTAGGTTGTTGAGGTCTTTTATTGTATCTGGATTAATGGCTACTGCGATGTCTGTAGATAGCCATTGAGATCCTATATAACCGCCTATAATTGCACCTAGAACCACAGTGAGATTCCATCGTTGATGTTTCCAGTCAAATTTGAAGAAATCTGCTTTGTTTCCTGCGCCGCATATGGTGCACATTGTTCTTAAGTTAGAAGACATTCCAAAATTCTTACCTACCATAATAAGTAAAAACATGATGAAAGCAATGATGGGTCCTGATACATACCAAGGCCAGGGGGAGAAAATCCAATTCATGTTATTATTTTGTGCAAATATCCACTTTTAAAGCAATCTTATTTGTAACCTAGGTTACTCAAATAGATGATCGTAATAAAGAAAGCACACTAGAAGGTCTAGTGTGCTTTTAATGTGAGGATTATGCTTTTATAAAACACGCTGTTAATAACTGTGGTCATCTAGTTTTACTTTACCTGCAAAGGTTTTATACACAAAGAAAGTATAACCAAGAACCAGCGGAGTCCCTATAGCAACCATGGTCAAGCTTATGCCTAAGGACTTATCTGAAGATGCGGCATTGTAAATAGTAATACTATTTGCCGGATCAATTGTTGAGTATAGCAGCGTAGGGTATAACTCTATAGCCACAAGCACCATCATTAAAGAAATGGTAAGTGCAGAGAAGAAAAAAGCTATCTTAAAACGCTTTTTGTGAGCCAGTCTTGGGATGTTTGCAATACTTAAAAACGTAAGTATTGGTATGATAAATAAAGCTGGACTTGCTTTAAAATCATCAGAAAGATGAGGTATGTAAATAAGCGTGTATAAAGATGTGATTAGAAAGAACACTATAAAAAGAATAATGGCCTTTTTAAGAAGTCCTTCTAGTTTATCAAAAAGCTTTCCTTCTGTTTTGAGTAGTAAATAGATAGCTCCGTGGGTCATAAACAAGAATAGTGTAGTAAATCCTGTAATGATTGCATACGGATTTAAAAAGCCAAGAAATGGGCTTCCATCATACTCTAGATCTGGACCTATAGGTATTCCTTGCAGTACGTTGCCCATTACGACACCTAGTAAAAACGCTAGCATGATACTACTCACACTGTAGCATATATCCCACATTTTGCGCCACCATAACCATTCTTCTTTACTTCTAAATTCTATAGCAATTGCTCTAAAAATGATAAACATTAAAAAGAGCATAAAAGGGATATACAAACCAGAAAAGAAAGTAGCATACATCACGGGAAATCCTGCAAAGAGCGCCCCACCACCTATGACCAGCCATACTTCGTTCCCATCCCACACAGGTCCTACCGCATTAAGAGCGATACGCCTGCTAAGTTCTTTTCTAAAAAACAAATGCCACGCACCTGCTCCAAAATCAAAACCATCTAGTATGGCATATCCAGAAAAAACACCTCCTACCACGAGGAACCAAAGTGTAGGGTAATCTATACCTAATAAAGTTTCCATAGTTATGAGTTTAAAGTGTTTGCTACCTGTTCTGTAATTTCCTTAGTAAAGGTTCTTTCTTCCATATCATCGTCGTCTTCTTTATAAGGGCCGTGTTTGATCTTTTTAGTTAACAAGTAAAGAAATAAGAAAAGTAATAAAGCGTAAACCACAAAGAATAGTACCAGTGAGAACACAATCTGATTTGCAGTAACGGCTTGTGAGAAAGCTTCAGAAGTCCTCAAATGTCCATATACTACCCAAGGTTGTCGTCCCATCTCTGCAGCAAACCATCCTACTTGATTACCTAGTTGAGCTAGTATTACAGATGGCACAAATATTCTAAGCAACCATTTTGTTTCAAACAGCGTACCTCGCCACCATAAAAAACAAGCATACAGCGTAAGCCCAATGAAGAACATACCGATTGCAATCATAATATGATAAAACTGGAAAACCGCATTTACTTGTCCAGGTCTGTCTTCTTCTGGAAAAGCATTAAGACCAGTTACTGGAGCGTCAAAATCTTGATGCAGTAAGAAAGATAATCCTCCTGGTAATTTAATCCCTGTGACTTCTTGTGTTTCATTATCAACCCAACCAAAAAGATATAAATCTGCTGGACCACTTGCCTCATAATGCCCTTCTAAAGCAGCTAGTTTTGCTGGCTGATTAACAGCAACGCCCTCTGCCGAACTGTGACCAGTGACTAATTGCATTAATGAAAAGATAGTGGCAACTCCTAGCGCAATTTTAAAAGCCATTTTAGAAATCACAACATAACGACCTTTAATAAGGTAATATGCATGTACACTAAGTACTAAGAATGCTCCAGCGAGAAATGCTGCAAACCACGTATGAGTAAGTCTATCTACACTAGAAGGATTAAAAACCATTGCCCAGAAATCTGTAATTTCTGCACGGGCATTCATTCCTTCTCCTACAATATGATAACCAGCAGGCGTTTGCTGCCAGCTATTTGCTACCACAATCCAAACGGCAGAAAACATAGAGCCTAAAAATACGCCTATGGTTGCAACGAGGTGTACCCAAGGTTTTACACGGTTCCATCCAAAGAGTAAGATACCTAGAAATCCGCTTTCTAGAGCAAAGGCAAAAATACCTTCGGCGGCTAGTGCACTCCCGAATATGTCACCTACATAGCGAGAATATGTTGCCCAGTTTGTCCCAAACTCAAACTCCATTACGATTCCCGTAACCACTCCTATCCCAAAGGTGAGTGCAAAAATCTTAGTCCAAAACTTGGCAAGGATGTGATATTGTTCATTTTTTGTGCGTATCCACAAGCTTTCCATAATTACCATAATAAGACCTAAGCCTATACTTAATGGTGGGTAGATGTAGTGAAAGGAGATGGTAAAAGCAAACTGGATTCTAGCAAGAATTTCGGTATCCATAGTTCTGAAGATTTTGTAAACAAAAATAAAAATTAAACATTTTTGGTTGGGTAACAATGGTTACACAAGTGTAGTTTTAATTTATTTTTCTTGTGTAACCTAGGTAGCTTATAGAAGGTAGATTTCTCAATATTTTTGACTCGTTAACTTTTTTAATTACGCTTTCGCGAAAGCGTACCTGTCATCTATAAGTTTATTTAGTGAAGCTGTTTGCCATGTCCATACTATCATTGTTACTCTTGAGCAATAGCTTAAGAGTATCTGCCGTTTATGGATGGTACACTCTGGATATAGAAAGTTTTGTAGCTCAATTATGTGAGAACAAAGACAAACCTGAACTACAATGTAATGGTAAATGTTATCTAACTAAAGTAGCTGCCAATACATCATCTCAAGATGAACAAAAGACTCCAATTCTAGAGTGGGATCAATTGGTTTTTTGTCAGCTAGAGGTGAGCTTCCAAGAAGTAGCATTTCTGCCAGCCACAAAAGGTAATAATCATCACTACACGACTTTGTATAGTGATATGTTTTCTTACTCAATTTTCCATCCTCCAAAGGTGTGTCCTTTTTTTATTTAGAAAAGGAGAGGAAATAGATGTATGCTATTTCCTCCATGTCACTGTGATGTAATTTGGAAAAAAGAAACAATGAATATAAAAAGAATTGCGCTTCTGTGCGCACTTATACCTGTATCAATGATAGCTCAAGAAACAGGAAAAAAACAAGACACAACAACTTCAAAAACTATTCAATTAAATACAGTACTTGTTACCGGACAGGGAAATACGGACCCAGTACTAACTACAGTTAAAACAGATCTTCTTAAGAAAGTAGTACAACCCAAAAATGTAGCCGACTTATTTAATGATTTTAATGGCTTTTCATTAATTAAACGCGGTAACTATGCCATAGATCCGTCATTTAGAGCTATTCAGTATGAACAGCTTAATATTCAATTTGACGGTGGTACAAAGGCAGTGCACGCTTGTCCTAACAGAATGGATCCTATTACCACTCATGTTGTGCCCGAAGAGATAGAGCGTATTGAGGTCATAAAAGGGCCTTATACCGTGAGGTATGGAGCAACTTTTGGCGGAGTGATTAATCTAGTGACTCAGAAACCTCAATCTATGGACAACGGCTTGCATGGTCGTGTAAATACTGGATATAAATCTAATGGTAATTCTCTCGTATCTTCTTTATCGCTAAATCAAGTAACTGATAAATATGATATCACTGCAAATGCTGGTTATCGTGATTTTGGTAATTATGAAGATGGGGATGGTGTTGAGATTCCTTCGTCCTTTAGAAGTCTAGATTATGGTTTGAGGTTAGGGTATAACATAAACGATAACCAAAGAATTCAAGCGCACTGGAGACAATCATTTGGCAGAGATGTATTACATGCTGGATTACCAATGGATACAGAAGAGGATAATAGTTCAATTTTATCCATAGACTATAAGAAGACGAAGGAAAATGGTTTTATAAAAGAGCTTAATGTAAAAGCATATTACTCTTATGTAGACCATATCATGTCTAACGGGAACAGACCTTCATTCATGACTACAGAGGCGCTATCTGCTATAGATGCTACTACGGCAGGAGGGAAGCTAGAGTTAAAAATGAAACCAACAGATAATTGGATTCTCTATGGAGGTCTTGATGCCATGCTTATTGCAAGAGATGGTGGTAGGACGAGAGTTGTAAAACGTAATATGATGGGTATGGAGTTTGCAGAACCTTTGATTTTTCAGGATAAAGTATGGCAAGACTCTTATGTAAATGACTTTGGGTTATTTGCAGAAAATAAATATGCATTCTCAGATAAGACTATGCTTACTGCAGGAGTGAGATATGATCTTGTAGTCTCAGACATTCAAGATCCAGAGGCAGATTTCCAGGCGCTATATAATAACTTAGAGCAGCGAGAGGAACATAATATCTCAGCAACAGTATCTGTTAAGCATAAAGTGTCAGATAATGCGACTTTAGAGGCAGCTTATGGACGTGGTGTTAGATCTGCAAATATGATAGAGCGTTATATAAATCACTTTTCTGTAGGACAAGACCCCTTTGAATATGTGGGAAATCCTTTTCTAGAAGCTGAGGTAAATAACCAGTTTGAAATAGGAATAAAAGGCAAGAAAGTTTTAACTACGGGAATTGATGCCATTAGATATGGCCTGTCGGGTTATTACTCTCTTTATGAAAATTATATTGTAGCTGTAGTAGACCCTGCACTAGACCGTAAATTTATGCCTACGGCACAACCACAAGAAGTAAAGCGTTTTGTAAATCTTGATAAAGCCTACAAAACAGGTTTTGAAGCCGATGTAGCAATCGATTTTGCTCGTTATTTCAATGTCAATACTAGTCTCTCTTATGTTTATACTAAAAATAAAGATCTAGATGAGTCGCTGCCATTAACACCTCCTTTGATTACAAGACTAGGAGTAAGTTTTGAAAAAGATAGATACTGGGCTAGTGTAGATTATACAGTGACATCAAAACAAGATGATATAGCGTCAAGCTTTAGAGAGCAAGAAACAGCAGCTTATGAAACCTTAGATATACGTTTTGGTATGGAAGTTATTAAAGACTTTAATGTAGGTCTAGCAGTCTTAAATGCATTTGATGAGACTTATAATAATCACCTCAACTTTTCTTTTGTAAATCAGGCAGATTTTACAAGAGTACCTATAAACGACCCAGGTAGAAATTTCTCTGTATTTGTACAGTATGGATTTTAGATGGTAACTATAGAAAAAGCCCTTTTGATTTTATCAAAAGGGCTTTTTTATTATGTAAATGTTAAGTGCTAGTTGCGGTATGCAGAGAGCATCCACACTAGCTTTTCTTGTTGTGTGATGTAATCACTCATTAAAGCAACAGTACCCTCATCACCACCATCTCCAGCAGTTGTAAGTATTGTTCTTTCCTTTTGTAATAAAACCTTTAAAGATTCAAGGATGTTATCTATAGCCTCTTCACCATCAGTTACATTTTTGGCAGCTTCAATGTCTGAGCTATCTAAGTAATCCTTAAATGAATGAGTAGGGGTAGCACTTAAAGTAAGTACACGCTCTGCGATTTCATCTACTTTGATGAGTGCATCATTATATAACTCTTCAAACTTCACATGTAGTTCAAAAAATTTCTTTCCAGTAATATTCCAGTGAAAACCTCTTAGGTTCATGTAAAAGATCTGGTAGTTAGAAAGTAAGTCGTTAAGTTGTGTTGCTGTGGTTTGAGATGTCGAAATGTCTAAACCGATGTTGTTTGTATTGCTCATAATAGAGATATTGTATGGTTGTTTTTTATTTTATTATAAAGTGTAAATAATAATGTTTTAGATACTCTTCTTTGCGAGATACCAGGTAACTTTTTCTACAGAATCATCTGAAAGTCTCTCGTTTAGTGCATCTAGTGTTTTAGGTGGAGAGCAAATCACTTGATCACCTCTTTTCCAGTCTAGCGGCATAGATACCTTATGCTTATCTGACATTTGCAGTGCATCTAGCGCTCTTAGAATCTCATCCATATTACGACCTACATTAAGCGGGTAATACATAATAAGACGAATTTTTTTGGCAGGATCGATAAAGAAAACAGCTCTTACTGCTGCAGTCTCACTCTCGTTAGGCTGTAACATTCCGTATAGCTTTGATACCTTCATATCAATATCTGCTATGATAGGAAAATCAAAGTAAACACCTGTGTTTTCTCTTACATTTTGAACCCATCCTAAGTGAGCGTGTATACTGTCTATACTAAGACCTAGCAGTTCTGTGTTTAAGGCGTCAAATTCTGGTTTTCTAATCGCGAAACCACTCATTTCTGTGGTACACACAGGAGTGAAATCTGCAGGGTGAGAGAACATCACTGTCCACTTATCTTTTGCAAACTCAGACATTTTGATAGTTCCCTTTGTCGTAACTGCCTCAAAATCTGGGCTGTGTCACCTATTCTTGGCATTGAGATTACTTGTTCTGGCAATAGGTTTTCTTTATCCATAATAGTGCGTGCTTATCGTTAAGTTTTATTGTATAAAGATACGCTATAGATGTAGGTGGCTTAGTAACCTATGTTACATACTTAGTTTTTTTAAAATAACTTTAACAAATGAGGGTGATTATGCTTTTGCGAAAGCGTAACTACCCTCATTCTATTTATACTATATTATGAATTAGGCAATCACTATTCAAATAAATCTGACGAAAGATATCTATCTCCCCGATCACAAATGATGCTTACTATAACTCCGCTTTCTAGTTCGCTAGCTAGTTTTAGAGCAGCCGTAGTTGCGCCACCACTACTCATACCTGCTAGTATTCCTTCTTCTTGTGCTAGCCTTCTAGCCATGGCAATAGACTCATCACGACTTACTTCAATCGTTCTATCTACTTTTGAAGCATTAAAGATTTTTGGTAAATATTCTTGTGGCCATTTACGTATGCCTGGTATTCTAGATCCATCTGTAGGTTGTACTCCTACAATCTGGATATCGCTGTTTTGTTCTTTTAAAAATGTTGAGGTTCCCATGATGGTACCTGTAGTTCCCATAGAAGACACAAAGTGCGTTACCTCACCTTGAGTATCTCTCCATATTTCTGGACCTGTTGTTTTGTAGTGAGCTTGCCAGTTATGATCATTTGAAAACTGGTTAAAAGAGAAGTATCCTGCATTTTCAACCTTATTAATAGCATAATCTCTAGCGCCTTCTATCCCGTCAGGGTGAAGTGTAACTTTTGCTCCGTAAGCTCTCATGGTTTGCACGCGTTCCTTAGTTGCCTTTTCAGGCATTACAAGTTCTATTTCTAGACCATAAATAGCAGCAATCATGGCAAGTGCTATACCTGTATTACCACTTGTAGCCTCAATAAGCTTGGTGCTTTTATCTATAGCGCCGCTATCTAGCGCGCTTTTAATCATATTATAAGCAGCTCTGTCTTTTACACTACCTCCAGGATTATCACCTTCTAGTTTAAAATATAAACTCACATTTGGGTTTGTATTTAATGCTATAGACTTGACTATGGGAGTGTTTCCTATTTGATCTAAGAGCGTCTTATTCATTGCTTATTTATTTTTTATTGCGAATTTCTACTTTAGGATTGTGGAGTACTATAGAGTTTTGAGGTACTGTCTTTGTCACCCAAGTATTACCTCCTATGATACTATCTTTCCCTATAACTGTAATCCCACCTAGTATTGTTGCATTTGCATAAATCGTAACATTATCCTCAATGGTAGGGTGTCTTTTTATGCTCTTTAATTCCTTGTTTACCGTAAGTGCACCTAGGGTAACTCCTTGATATAGTTTTACATTATTATGTATTTCGGCAGTCTCTCCTATGACCACTCCGGTTCCGTGGTCAATAAAAAAGGATTCTCCTATTTGCGCTCCTGGATGAATATCTATACCCGTAAGCTGGTGTGCATATTCTGTCATTAGTCGTGGTATGAGTGGTAAACCTAACTCATAAAATTCTCTTGCCATTCTATAAATCGCAATAGCAAAAAATCCAGGATAGGCTAGGTACACTTCTTCTAGAGATTGTGCAGCGGGATCATTGCTATAAATAGCCTCTGCATCCTTTTTTAAACTACAAAAGAGCGTAGGTATTACGAGTGTAAAGTCATCCCATTTTTTACACGGACTACCTTTAATCTCTGGACAAGCAAGATCTCTTATGGTAATAAATAAGGCTTCAAGAGTCTCAAGAGTCTTTTCTGTATCAGTTCCATTATCAAACAGTGTGTTAAATAACAACTGTGTAAATCGTTGCGATTCTTGCTTCAACAAAATGGAAACTTTGATTTCCTTTTTCTGTTTATTGATAGATGTAATTAAATCGGTATAATTCATTTTTATATCTCGGTAGGTAATTATAAACATTAGTTAATGAAAAAGAGACAAAACTTATATTTTGTCTCATTTTTAACGCGTTTATGTAGGTCTATACGTTTTCTCCCTTCATCATTTTATTCCAGTATAAGTAGGGTAGCATGAATTTTTTAAGTGTCCAAAGCCTCTAGTGTTTATTACATTGTTAACTTTTAAGCTGCGTAATATCTTCTAATGCTTCTTTTTACATATAAGAAACGTATTAAGCCTATTAGAAACAGAGCAGGCGCTATAATGCTTAGCATAAAGCCTATCCACTTTATTTCTGTGAGAATGTCGAGTTTGATAATCGCTAGACCAGAACTCAAAAACACAATAAAGGTTCTAAAGTAGGCTAGAAAAGTACGCTCGTTTGCAAGTTTTGTTCTGTCTATCGCTAGTTTGTCAGTGAGTGATAGTGATAATTTTTTCATAAGTCATTTCATTTTTCCGGTAGCGCAACTTACAAAAGATTTTGCCTTAGAGAGCACTCCATTTTCATCTTCAATAGATGGGTAGCCTAATGACTTGAGCTTTTCTTTTACGCTTAATGCGTCTTCTGTACCTTGAGCAGTAAAGGAAACAGTAGCAGTTTCGGTGTCCACATGTACGTTTGATATATTGTCAAGTTCAGATATTTTTGATGTGATTGTTTTTGCACAACCACCGCATTTTAAGTTCTGTACTATAATTGATGTTTTCATAAGATATGTGTTGAGTAAATAATTATCTAAAGAGGCAGCTTGATGTAGGAGCCTTGTGAGTGGTATGTTACGCTTTCGCGAAAGCGTAATTAAAAAAATGTGATAGAATACGCCTGTTTTTAAACAGATGAATAAGCATTACTGCCAAGCCATAAATCCTCCCTTTAAGTCAAAAATCTGTTTGAATCCTAAGCTGTCTAAGGTTTTTGAAGCTTTCTTACTCCTGTTGCCAGATCTGCAGTAGATATAAACAGGCTCTTCTTTATTGTAAGAATTGAAAGCAGAAATGAAATTATTCTTATCAAAAATATCAATGTTTACAGCTTTCTGTATATGACCACTATCGAACTCATTCTTAGTTCTAACATCTACTAGCTGTACTTTTTTATTTGTGATAGCCGTTTTAAAATCTGCTGTATTAAGAACAGTGATATTGCTATTTTGTTGAGGCTTACTTCCAAAAAGGAATGATAATATGGACATAATAAGGATTATTTGTTTCATTGTTTTATTTATTAAAGATAGCTTTATAGCTCTCCACCGCCAGTAACTTAAGTTACATTTCATGTTAATTTAAAAACGAGATTATCAGTAATGATAACCTCGTTTTTTACTAACCAATCAATAAGACCATAGTCATCACTCTATGGAATGTCTTTGCTTTAATAGCAATTATTTTTATTGTCTCAAGAGCTATAGCGCTCATAGGGATACACTTGTTTTGTGATTTTCTAGAGCGTAGTAGGACAGACAAATTCTGACACCGGTGTCCCGGTTTCTTTAATATCTTTAAATCCACCTTTTACATCAATCAGATTGTGAATTCCTCTACTTTTTAAAATCGATGAGGCTATCATACTTCTATAACCTCCAGCACAGTGCACATAAAAAGGCTCATCTGGGAACTCGGCTAGATGATCGTTTAAGAAATCTAGTGGCGTGTTATTAGCCCCAATCACATGTTCTGATAGGTGCTCATTTTCTTTGCGCACATCAAAAACAGGCTTGTTACCTTTTTCTAATTCGTTTTTAAATGTAGTGGCTGTAATAGAGCTCACCGTATCGTATTCCATGGAAGCTTGCTTCCATGCAGTAAATCCTCCTTTTAGATATCCTAAGGTGTTGTCAAAACCTACACGAGATAATCTAGTAATCGTTTCTTTCTCTCTTCCTGGATCTGTAACTAACAATAAAGGTTGTTTTACATCTGCAATTAAAGCACCTACCCAAGGAGCAAAACTTCCATCTATACCTATAAAAATAGATCTAGGGATATGTCCTTTGGCAAATTCATCTTGATGACGCACGTCTAATACAATGGCTCCTGTCTCATTTGCCGCAGCTTCAAAAGCTTCTGGAGATAATGCCTGTGTGCCTCTTTTCAGAACTTCATCTATATCCTCATATCCTTCTTTATTCATTTTCACATTGAGAGGGAAGTATTGTGGTGGTGGTAGGAGGCCGTCTATAACTTCTGCTATAAATTCTTCCTTAGTCATATCTGCACGTAAAGCATAATTCATTTGCTTTTGATTCCCTAGTGTGTCTACCGTTTCTTTCATCATGTTCTTTCCGCAAGCAGATCCAGCTCCGTGAGCAGGGTATACCGTAACGTCATCTGCTAGCGGCATAATTTTATTGCGTAAGCTATCATAAAGAAAACCTGCGAGATCTTTTTCTGTGAGTTCGCCCATTTTTTGAGCAAGATCTGGTCTTCCCACGTCGCCTAGAAATAAGGTGTCTCCACTAAATATCGCATGATCCTTCCCGTCTTTATCTCTAAGAAGATATGTGGTGCTTTCCATTGTATGACCAGGCGTGTGCAAGGATACAATAGTGACATCTCCTAGTGGAAATTCTTGTCTATCTGTTGCTATAATAGCATCAAAGCTTGGGTTTGCATTTGGTCCAAACACAATAGGAGCACCTGTCGCCTTAGATAAGGTTACGTGACCACTTACAAAGTCTGCATGAAAATGAGTTTCAAAAATATATTTGATTTTTGCATCATCTTGTTTTGCCCTATTTAAATATGGCGTTACCTCTCTTAAAGGGTCAATGATAGCTACTTCACCATTACTTTCAATGTAATAAGCTCCTTGAGCTAGACAACCAGTATATATTTGTTCAACGTTCATAAGTATATTTTTTTACGCTTTCGCGAAAGCGGACTCAACTATTAATAATGTAAAATTACCTAATAGGAGTAATTGCTACAGTAACTTAGGTTACAGAGGGAAAAATAAATAGAGCTCTTACCATTATAAGGGTGATAGCTCTTCAAATAAATAGCCGGTTATAACAGAGTGGTAGGGCATACATACTCAGACCTAGGAACCGTAGTCCCTGTAATTTGAGCAAAACCACCTCGTACGTCGCTGAAATCTTGCCAGCCGCGTTGCTTTAAAATAGAAGCAGCAATCATACTTCTATATCCTCCGGCGCAGTGAAGAATGAAAGGCTTGTTTTTTGGGAATTGTGCGAGATGCTGGTTAATTTCATTGAGAGGCACGTTAATAGCCCCGAGTAGGTGTTCTGACGAGAATTCACTCTTTTTACGTACATCAAAAACAAGAGGTTGTCCCATTTTATATTCGGCTTCTAGCTGTTGAGGTGAAATACGAGTGATTGTTTCAAAATCTTTGCCGCTCTCTTTCCATGAGGAGAAGCTATTTTTTAAGAAACCAATAGTAAAATCATAACCTACACGAGAAAGTCTAGTAATCGTTTCCTCTTCTTTGCCTGGATCTGTAATTAATAAAATTTCTTGTTTTACGTCAGGAATCATTTCTCCTACCCATTGTGCAAAATTACCGTCTAGGCCTATGTTTATGCTGTTAGGTATAAAACCCTCTGCAAAGACTTCGGCATCGCGAGTATCTAGCATAAGTGCACCTGTTTCATTTGCTATTATTTCAAAGGCTTCTGGATCAAGTGGCTTAGTTGCACGATCCATAATAGTGTCTAAGCTTTCATATCCTTTAATGTTCATCAAGACATTTTGTGGGAAGTATCCAGGAGGTGCGGTAAGTCCAGTAAGTACAGCTTTTATAAACTCATCTTTAGACATTTCCTGAAGTGCATAATTGAATTTTTTCTGATTACCTAAGGTGTCTGTGGTTTCCTTACTCATCATTTTACCACAAGCAGATCCAGCACCATGATTAGGGTACACAATAAGATTGTCATCTAGGGGCATTATTTTGTTTCTCAAAGAGTGGTACAAGTGACCAGCGAGTTTTTCTTCTGTGAGGTCAGACACTACATGCTGCGCTAGATCTGGACGACCTACATCACCTATAAAGAGTGTGTCTCCAGTTATAATACCGTGCTCGTTTCCTAGTTGGTCTATGAGAAGGTAGGTTGTGCTCTCCATGGTATGACCAGGAGTATGGATAACTTTAACTTTATAATTGCCTACCTCAAAAATTTGACCATCTGTTGCTGTAATAGCATCATAAGCGGGTTTTGCTTCGGGACCAAAAACAATATCTGCTCCTGTTTTTTTACGTAAATCAAGGTGGCCACTTACAAAGTCTGCATGAAAATGTGTTTCAAAAACATACTTGATTGTAGCATTATCTATTTGTGCACGTTCTATATATGGTTGCACCTCTCTTAAAGGGTCAAAGACAGCAGCTTCTCCGTTACTTTCGATATAATATGCTGCATGAGCAATGCATCCTGTATAAATTTGTTCTACTTTCATTTTATGTGGATTTTTAAATTACAACAACATAAAAGTAAGCAGTCATTTCAAGTATGTAGGTTACTTAAGTTACACAAATGTAGATAGTTTATAAACTATGATATTTGTCATGTTATGTCTTGGTAGCGACAAGTGTTCTCACAAAAAAGGCTATTTCTAATAGTAAGAAATAGCCTTTTTTGTAATTTTTATTCTCTTTAGTGTTTTACAAAAAACTCCATGTAAAAAATGAATATTGCCATTACAAATATAAAGTAGCCAAAACCTCTTTTTAATTTATTTCCATCTATAAAATTACTGAGGTAACTGCCTATAAAAATCCCTGCAAATGATATACTTGTGAATATGGAAAGAAATAACCAGTCTATATCCATGGTTAAGGCATCTCCTAGAAAGAAGCCCATCAATGATTTAAAAGCGATAATGATTAAAGAAGTACCTACGGCAACTTTCATTTCTACATTTGCTAGTATAACGAGAGCGGGAATGATGAGAAAACCTCCTCCAGCGCCTATCATTCCAGTAATACCTCCTACGATGAGGCCTTCTATTAAAATAAGTGGGTAATTGTAAGTGACAGTGCCATCTCCCTTTTGTTTATTATCCTTTCTTTTTTTGAGCATAGAAAAGGCTGCAGGAATCATGAGGATTGCAAAGAGTCCAAACATTGCCATCCTACGAGTAAATTCAAAATCACCTGTGGTAAATAAAATATCTGGTAATGCAGGTACTACGTAGTGTCTCACAACGGTAACTCCCACAATAGCGGGTAGTCCAAAAACAATTGCTGTTCTCCAGTCTACATAGCCTTTGAGATGTTGTTTAAAACCACCTACGAGGGCACTTGCTCCTACAATGAATAAAGAATATGCAGTGGCGATTTTTTCATTTACAGAAAATAAGTAAGCAAGTACTGGGACAGCGAGTATAGAACCACCACCACCTATTAGACCTAAAGAAATGCCGATGATCAAGGCGCTTATATATCCAAGTATTTCTAGTATCTCCATTATGAGCTTCTTTGTATTGAGAAGCAAAAATAGACTTGCAATATATACCTAGGTGTAACCCAAGTTACTTAAGGGCTATAAATTTATAATTTGAATGTTATTTCTGTGGAGTTCGATTTTGCCTAAGTTTTCGAGCTTCTTGAGAAGTCTTGATACCACTACTCTTGAGGTGTGTAATTCATAAGCAATCTCTTGATGCGTATTATGAATAATTTGCTCATCGTTTACTCTAGCCTTTTCTTTCAAGTAGTTTAAAAGGCGTTCATCCATATTGTCAAATGCGATACTGTCAAGAGTTTGTAATAGCTCGTTAAGGCGGTTATGATAACTCTCAAACACAAAATTTCTCCAAGACTTATATTTAGCCGTCCATTCTTCCATTTTTTGAACGGGTACCATAATGAGCTTGGTGTCTGTCTCTGCAATGGCTCGTATTTCACTTTTAGTTTGCCCCATGCAGCAGGTCATTGTCATAGAGCAGGTATCTCCTTTTTCTAGATAGTAGAGTAGGAGTTCGTCACCATTTTTATCTTCTCTCAGTACCTTTATCACTCCAGAGACCAGTAGAGGCATGCCTTTTACATAACTGCCTATTTCCATGAGTTTAAATCCTGCGGGAACTTCTTTGTAAGTTCCTACTTGGAGTATCTCATTAATAAGCACATCTTCAAAGAGATGACCGTAGCTCGTTTTTAATTCTTGAATCATTATTCGGCTTTTTTGAGAATGTTAGGGTCGTATTTAAAAAAGAAATGAGCCCAAATCGACTTTGATACAGCGCCAATGTAAGGCATCGTCAAGATAAGAGCAATCACAATACTGGTTAAAATACCTGTAGGGCCAAAATCTAAACCAAAAATAAGAGATAAAACATAAACGGCCACAGCAACCGCAATACCAACTCCATATGAAACATACATAGAGCCAGTATAAAAACTAGGTTCTATGCTATATTTTAATTGACATTTGGGGCAGTTCTTTTTAACCTTATTCATATTAGATAGCTTATAAGGATGTGCTTCAAGAAATTCGCCTTCTCTGCATTGAGGACATTTTAAAAATAAGATGCTATATACTATCGATTTACCCATATATAATTCAATTTTATGTAAAATTAATAGTATTAAAATATGCTCACAGTAACTTATGTTACAAAGCGAAATCAAAAAATGTAATTACAAAATGCCAAACCGAATGTAACTGGCAAATTTTAAAGGTGTTTCTAGGTGTAATGGTATGATTGTCTATCAATTAGTTTTAGTCAAGGTGTTTGATAGGTGTAGTGAAAAGAAGTAGCCTTTTTAAATTTGTGACGGACGAGATTGTAAAGTATCTTCGCGCGTTCATGTCAGTACGCGTTACGTGCTAAAACAATAAAAAATAATGGAAATCAATCCTACAGAAATTGTCGGTTATCTAGCAAGTCTTTTTGTATTGCTATCATTTTTAAATAAAGATTTACGCAAGTTGCGTATTGTAAACTCTATAGGCTGTGCATTATTTGTAACGTATGGAGTGTTATTAGGTAGTATTCCTATCATTATTACTAATCTTGCAATACTATTTGTAAACGGATATTATCTCTTTGTAAAGAAGGATTAATGTATCTCTCTGTTTTACAGTGCTTATCGTGAGTGAGGAGAGCCATAGTTTAATTTATGCTTTTTGATTCTACAAATGAATATTGCTAAACATAAATTTGCATAAATCCTTGTAAATTAGTATGAGTTCGCTTATATTCGCCAAAATTTGAAATACTGTATGAAATTAATGGAAGAAGCGGTGGCTTTTGAAAATGCTTCAATGAGCAATATGTCCACCAGTGATCGCGTTGCTGCTTCAAGAGAGGCAAAACGACTCATTCTTGCACTGAATGAGATTTTTAAAGAGACAAAAGACTCTGAAATAATGGATGCTATGAAGCGTCTCACCGAAAAGAAAAAAAAGATAGAAAAACGCTTGAAGGGTAGACCTGATAGTATGTAAAATAAAAGAGGCCTCACTTGTGACGGTCTCTTTTTTATTGAACCCCTTTTAAGCGTGTGGCTATGCAACCAGACAACTTTACAAACGAATTTTTTGGGATTGGGATACAGAATGGTAAGACACCAGAAAACTTGGGTGTTTTGTGGCGCTCTGCTCAAAACCTAGGAGCCAGTTTTATTTTTACCATCGGTAATCGATATGCTAAGCAGGCGAGCGATACTCACAATGCTGTAAAGTCGATGCCGTATTATCATTACGATACTTTTGAGGATTTTTTTAAACACCTTCCTAAGGGTGTGCGTATTGTAGGTGTAGAGCTAGATGATCGTGCTGAGATGCTTGAAACCTTTCATCACCCGCGGCGTTGTGTTTACTTACTTGGTGCCGAAGACAATGGTCTTACTAACGAGGCAATTGCAAAGTCGCATTTTCTTATAAAATTCCCTTCTACCTTAAGTCTCAATGTTGCAGTGGCGGGAAGTATCGTACTTTACGATAGGACTAGGATAAAGCCTAGATCTTGATGCATTACGCTTTCGCGAAAGCGTACTTAAGCAATTTTCAAAACTCTTATCCTATAATTATTAATCTATAACCGCAGTTCTCGCTTGGTAGCGAGTGCAGCGAGGCAAATTAAAGTATCTTTGCCTAAAATAAAGTATTATGTCTCATAAAGCAGGATTTGTAAACATCATCGGTAACCCTAATGTGGGTAAAAGTACGCTTATGAATGCCTTCGTAGGCGAGCGTCTTAGTATCATTACTTCAAAAGCACAAACTACGCGTCACCGTATTCTAGGTATTGTAAACGGTGAAGATTTTCAGATGTTATTAAGTGATACACCTGGTATTATCAAACCGGCATATGAGTTGCAGGCGTCTATGATGGACTTTGTAAAAAGTGCCTTTGAAGATGCAGATGTGCTTTTATATATCGTCGAGCTCGGTGAAAAAGAGCTTAAAGATGAGGCATTCTTTAATAAAATACGAGGCTCAAAAATCCCTGTTTTATTGCTTATTAATAAGATAGATAAAGGAAATGAGGAGCTACTAGGAGAGGCATTAAAGTTATGGTCTGAAAAGGTTCCTAATGCTGAGGTATTTGCCATTTCTGCCCTAGAGAGCTTTGGAGTGCCGCAGGTGTTTAATAGAATTATTGAGCTTTTACCAGAGTCCCCACCTTTTTACCCTAAGGATCAACTTACAGATAAGCCTGAGCGCTTTTTTGTAAACGAGATCATCCGTGAGAAAATCTTAATGCACTATAAAAAGGAAATCCCTTATGCGGTAGAGATTGATACCGAAGATTTCTTTGAAGAGGATGAAATTATACGCATGCGATCTGTAATTATGGTAGAGCGTGACAGTCAGAAAGGTATTATTATTGGTCATAAAGGTAGTGCGCTTAAGAGAATAGGTGTAGAGGCTAGAAAGGATTTACAGAAATTCTTTGGTAAGCAAGTACATATAGAGCTCTACGTAAAAGTAAATAAGAACTGGAGGAGTAACTCTAACCAGCTTAAACGTTTTGGTTATAACCAGAAATAATATAAGTGCGCTTTCGCGAAAGCGTAAGTTTATAAAGTATTACGGCTACACCAACTGACACATGAATAGGAAACTTAAAAATAGCGAACTCAACCGAAAATCTGTTGCCGACTTTAAGGAAGCAGAAAAGACGCCTATAATTATTGTACTTGATAATATACGTAGTCTTAATAACGTGGGGTCTGTATTCCGAACTGCAGATGCTTTTTTGATAGAGAAAATATATCTCTGTGGTATTACTGCAACGCCACCGCATCGAGATATACAAAAGACAGCGCTAGGAGCTACCGATACTGTTACTTGGGAGTATGCCGAAGATAGCGTTGCTCTTGTACAACAATTAAAGAAAGACGGTGTTCATGTCTGTGCGATAGAGCAAGCAGAGGGAGCAGTGATGCTTGATAAATTTATGCCTATTACAGGCGAGAAGTATGCCGTTGTTTTTGGTAATGAAGTAAAGGGTGTTCAGCAAGAAATCGTGTCCTTAAGTGACACGGTAATTGAAATTCCGCAAGTGGGAACTAAGCATTCTCTTAATATTTCTGTGAGTGCTGGAGTAGTTATCTGGGACTTGTTCAGCAAGTTAGGTGTTTCTTAATGGTTTGTTAAGCTGTTATTTAACAGTGAGTTAAGATTGTGTCTTTTTATTTTGTTTATCTTTATTAAATAAAAACTAAACAAGATGTCAAAATTCACAATGCCAATCAGATTTGCTTTTGCAATGAGCGGAGGCCTCATAGCGTACTTCTTAGTACTTTCTCTTTTTAACTTACATACTAATATTTTATTCTCGCTTTTTAATGGAGTGATTGTAGGTTTTGGTATTTACGAGGTTATAAAATACACGAAGATTAAAAACGAATCAAAGTTTACCTACTCGCAGGGTCTTACTAATGGGGTGGTCTCAGGATTTGTAGCCACTATATTATTTACAGGATTTTTTGCGCTATATGCGGGTAATATAAATCCAGAATTTTTAGATGGATTGATAGGCCCATGGGAGCAAACATATAATACAAGTATAGGCTCTGTTGTGTTTACAGTAGCGATTGCAGGTTTTGCAACTGCAGTGTGCTTGTCACTTTGCTTCATGCAATTATTTAAACCAAGCTGGAATACAGAAGGAACTAAGAAAGTTCTAAAAGATAGAGGTAACTCTGTAAGAGCTTAATTTACGCCCATGCAATAAAATAACAAAAACCGCCAATTGGCGGTTTTTTTATGGTTCTATGCTAGAAGGCTCTAGTTTACTCTAGCGTAGGTTTGTACTACGTTTATTGTATAAGACAGTCCGTCTACTCCTAAATTTTGTTCCTCATTAAATCTTAGCTCTAACGTTGTTTCGTTCAGAGTTTCAATAGTAAAAGAAGGTTCTATGTCTGCTTGGATAATTTGAAGATCTCCAGCTGCAATGAGTTGTTCTCCTTCAAAAGTAAGTTGATCACCGTCTAAAGTCCATTCAGCCTGTTCGTCGTTAGTTGTAATAGTTTGGGTTTCTGTAGACACATTCCCATTTATATCTGATGTAATTGTTTCATCGTAAGTTCCATTTGCAGAAAATGTATTGTCGTTATTAAATACAACGGTAAAGTCAAAGTTAGATCCAGTTGATGTGATTGTTGCATCTACTTCATTGCCTTGTGCACTACCACTAAAGCTGATTTCTTGAGATGTTGCTGTAAGTGACCAGGTGCCTATCAGATTTTCTTCACTTACATTGTTGCTTCCACCATCATCATCTGTAGAACAAGATGCGAGGGTGAATGTTATTACGATTAATGTGATGATTGATTTTAAATGTTTCATTTTTAATTGATTAGTTAAGTGGGCGAAAATATATCTACAATAGTTAAGAGGCAAGCAATTACATTAAAACATTCGATATTTATAGATTTATGAAGTTTATGACGTTTTCTAGGGTCAATAAATTGATTTTTTATTGCTCAGTTTTGAAGGTGTTGTAGGTTGTGTTTTAATATTTTGTAATAATTTCTAGAGAGGACTGGTATTATTATGTAAAAACAAATGATGCTTATTGTAAATCTGAAGATAAGTAGTATATTTGCACCCGCTTAAACTGAGAGGTTTGGGCTATTATTAGTGTAATAACAATATTTAATTAATCGCTATGTACGCAATTGTAGAGATAGCAGGGCAGCAATTTAAAGTTGCAAAAGACCAAAAAGTCTTTGTTAACCGCCTATCTACCGAAGAAGGAAAAAAAGTCGATTTCGACAAAGTACTTTTGGTAGGAGACGGATCTAACATCACTTTAGGCGCCCCAGCTATAGACGGAGCTCTAGTAGGAGCAAAAGTCTTAAGACACCTTAAGGGTGACAAAGTAATCGTTTTCAAGAAGAAAAGACGTAAAGGATACCGTGTAAAAAACGGACACCGCCAGTCACTTACTGAAATCGTAATTGAAAGTATCGCTACTTCTGGAGCTAAGAAAGCTGCTCCAAAGAAAGAAGAGAAAAAAGCTGAGCCTAAAGCTGCTGCTCCTGCAAAGGAAGCTGCTCCTAAAGCTACTGCAAAAAAATCTTCTAAAGCAGACGATCTTAAGAAAGTAGAAGGAATCGGACCAAAAATCGCATCAACTCTTGTTGAAGCTGGTATCGATACATTCGAAAAACTTGCAAAAACTGACGCTGCTAAGATTTCTGAAATCATCGCAGGTGTACGTGGAAACCACGTAACTGACACATGGCCAGCACAAGCACAAATGGCTGCAGATGGTAAGTGGGATGAGCTTAAGAAATGGCAAGACGAATTAGACGGTGGTAAAGCTTAATTGCTATACTATCAAGTATAACTTATAAAACCGAAACAAGATGGCTCACAAAAAAGGAGTTGGTAGTTCTAAAAACGGTCGTGAATCAGAATCGAAACGCTTAGGTGTTAAGATCTTTGGAGGACAAGCTGCAATCGCAGGGAACATCATCGTACGTCAAAGAGGTAATACGCATCACCCAGGTGAGAACGTATACGGAGGGAAAGATCACACACTACACGCAAGAGTAGATGGTGTTGTAAAATTCCAGAAGAAAAGAGACAACAAATCTTACGTTTCTATCGTGCCTTTTGAGGCATAATAAACGAGGATAATTTCTCAATTATTATATGAAACCCTTACCGAAATTCGGTAAGGGTTTTTGTGCTTGCACCTATCTTAATGGGAGCGGGGTTTTTGGTATATTGTTTGATGTTTTGTCTAAAACACATGAAATGAGGTATTTGTTAGGGTTACTCTGTTTAGTTATTTTACAATCTTGCTTTCCAGTAGCAATAGCTCCTGATTTGAGTAATGGATCCATTAAAAAAGCAAAAAAGTTCAATAAAAAGCTACCTAAAAGATATTCGTACATTTTTACAGACCCAAAAGCTGCCGATGAGTTTTATACCTACGTAAATACAAAGTATGACCTAAAGCACAATTACGTAGAAGATAATGTCCCAGTAGTCCTGGATGGAAATAATTATTACGTCTCGTTTTATGAAGTAAGTAAAAACACTAAAACTGTTAACTTACTTAGGCCTATGGCTAATAAAATCATGGAAGAAAACGGAGTTCCAGCCATATTTAATGATGATCCTGTAAGAGATTATGGCGATACGTGGTATATCGCTTTACTTATCTCAGACGAGGAGTTTAATGATGGTCTTAATCCATCTTATGCAAATTTTGCAAGGGTAGAAGAGTTTGCTTCCTCATTGCACAAAGAATATTATAGTATGCGCAACTATAAGCAGGCTATTTTGACCGTGCAAAAGGATAAGTGATTAATCTTTTATAAGTATATCTGTTCCTAAGTATCCATCATCCTTGTTGTAATACCAAGCTCGATTTTTCGGCATTTTAATTCCTTCTATGACTGCTATGTCATTAAGAAGAATATACTCGCCTGTAGTCTCATCTGTGCCTTTGAAAAATTGATATACTTCTAGAGCATACGTAGATGGGTTAAAGTAAAATTGCCAAACATCTGAACCTACAGCTTCGTCATAGGTCACTTTTACCACGATGTACTTTTTTCCCTTGAAAGTGATGTTTTTAACCGTAGGATCTATCTGAGTACCTGGATCATTAAGCTTCATAGCAAGCCCGTATAAGTAGGAGTAGTAATCCCGATACATTCTTGTTCTCTCGCACTCATCGCTATCGGTGGTAGTGGTGATGACTTCTTCAGCTTCAGCTGTATATTTACAGGTATCATTACTTATCTCTCTAAATGATGTGTCACCATCTTGTTCTGTGGTGAGATTAAAATATTCATTTGGAATGTCTAGTGTAATGACACTTTTTCTAGCAGCCTTTTCAGGCATTTCAAGTGACAAGGTGAATTCTCCTTTAAATGTTTGCCAGTGACCATTTGGATCGTGGTATGCTATAGACTTTTTAATGATTTCAGTACCTGTGACTGGTCTTAATGATTGTGCGTGTGCTAAGTCCGCTTTCGCGAAAGCGAGACAAAAAAACAATACTCGTTATTAATAATTTTTTCATACCTATGTTTTGAAGATGAAGATATACATTGCTTTTTGGATTATCCTAACTAACTTTAGTATGCTCTTAACAGCACAGGGAGAAGATAAACCTTACTTTAAAAGCATGATAGAGAAAGATGTAATACCTACTGAAGATGCGGTTCTCAATCTTGAGAATAAAGTAATCCCCAAAGAAATATATGATGAAGCCATTCTTGCTTTAGAACACTATCCAGAGTTGTGGAATACTGCAATTACTTTTCAATTTAAAGATAACATAAAGAAATCTACCATGCAGGCGCAACCGCGATGGGCAAGCTTCTTGAAGTCTCGTAAAAAGCGTGAGTATATCATTCTTATATCAAGAACAATACAAATTGACCAAGATGAACTTAATTTTTCTGAAGTGCCCAGTGATGTGGTTACTGGATGGCTAGGGCATGAGCTTGGTCATGTGATGGATTATAGAGAACGTTCTGGGTTTGCGATGTTGGTTTTTGGGCTGAAGTATTTGTATTCTGGCGCTCATATTAAAGAAGTAGAGCGCACGGCAGATGTATATGCCATTACTCATGGAATGGGTACTTATATCTTAAAAACTAAAAACTTTATTCTAGATCACGCAAATATCTCTGAGGCTTACAAAGAACGTCTGCGTAGTCTATATATGTCTCCAGAGGAAGTGATGCATTTATTAGAAGAGCAGCATTAAGCTTTAGTCTAAGTATATGAGAAACGGCTATAACTTTAAAGTTATAGCCGTTTCTTAGTTTGTAAAGTTGTAGTTATTGTTTTGACACAAAGTCTTCAAAGGCTTTAAACTTCTCTTCATCCATCACTTTTTCCATTTTTACCTGGCCTCCTTTTTTCTTGTTTTGACCACTCCATTCGTGGAAAATATTAGGGTTCATTGTGGTGACTTTTACTCCTTTAAGAGATTTTCCTCTTGCGACTTTGTAATTCTTATTTGCTTCTTTTAAACTTTTATCTAGAGCTTCTGCAAGTTTGCTTTCATTTGTAGTCGCCGTAGTGCCTAGATACCAACAGTGATAAAACTCTCCGTCTATCTTTTTTGCACTTAATGTGAACTCAGGTATTTTAATATCAAATTGTTCTTCAAGTTCTCTTAAGGCTGTTTCCATTTTATTCACAGAAAGTTGAGAGCCTACTACATTTAAGAAAAACTTAGTACGTCCTGTTATTTTGATCTCTGCTCTTTCAACATCAGTAAATGCGATGGTGTCGCCTATGAGATATCTCCATGCGCCAGAGACCGTACTTATTATAAGCACATAATCTACGTCTGTTTCTACTTCTTTTAATGTAAGAGATGGTGCATCTTGTGATAGTGAGCCATCATTATTAATATACTCAGGTGTAAAGGGTACAAATTCAAAGTAAATACCAGCATTTGTAGAAAGCTTCATGGCAGTTGTCTCTGGCCTGCTCTGGTAAGCCATAAATCCTTCTGATGCAAGGTAAGTGTCGATTACAGTAATATCTCTACCTAGGAGCTGTCTAAAGCTCTTCTCATAAGGCTTGAAAGCAACGCCTCCACTCGTGAAAACTCGTAGGTTAGGCCAGATCTCATGTATATTATTTACACCATGGTATGCGATAACTTCTTTAAGCATAAGTTCCATCCACGATGGGATACCACTTAGTGCGCCTATGTCCCATGTTTTTGCTCTCTCTGCAATAGTTTTTACACGTTCGTCCCAGTTTTCTATTTTAGCAATATCTTCTCCAGGCTTGTAGAATCCTTTAAACCAAAACGGAATATTACTAGCTGTAATACCACTTATTTCGCCTTCTAAGAATTCATCATTTTCATTAAGATCTGTAGAGCTTCCCAATGCCATTACTTCCTTGTCAAAAAAATCTGTTGGTAGGTTATAATGCGCTAGGGCAGATACTTGAGCAAGACTGGTGCTTCTTATGGCAGCAATCATTTCTTCAGTGACTGGAATTCTTTTGCTCGTTTTTCCAGTAGTACCACTAGAAAGTGCAAAGTAGTGAGGTTTTCCAGGCCATGTTATATCTTCTAATCCATGTTTTATGCGATCCCACCACATACTGTCCATCTGGTTATAATCGTGGTAAGGAACCATTTTTGAAAATGCAGCTGCTTGATCTTCTTCTTCTAGTAGTTGAGAAAACCCATAATACTTTCCAAAGGCAGTATCCTTTGCAGTATTCAGAATATCTGCTAGAACCTGTTCCTGCTCTTGAATAGGATTAATGTCTGAGGATAATGTATCCTTTAAGTCAATTGCACTTTTTATTATAGATCCTAGAATTGCCATGGTTGTGGTTGTTTTTACAAATATGTTAAATCTCACTATAAAGTTAATATAGATTGTAGCAAGTTTAACCCGATGTTAAGGAAGAATTGTGAAAAGAAATAGCCACTCTTTGCAGAGTGGCTATTGATGTTGTTAGATATTTATGAAAGCCTAACCACAGTCACCTATACGATCCCAGCTAGTTGATAAACGTTCATAAAGTCCGCCTTGGTAGGTCACAAAATCACCTACACTATAACTTTGATTACCATTGTATGCTGGCACACCTTCGCATATATCTGCTGGCGGTTGATTGCTTCCGCAAGGACCTAGGTTTGTCCAACCTCCATTTACACGTTCATAAAGATTGCCTTGGTAAGTCACTTGATTGCCTATAGTATAATTTGTGTTGCTATTGTATGCAGCTACACCATCGCAAATGTCTCCACTATTGCCTCCGTCGCCACCATCACCTGGGTACATGATATTGATGCCAGTAATATCTCCATTAGAGAGTGCTGTGCGGTTTGTAGTATATGTGGAACCATCTTTTTTTGTGATGGTAGGTTGGCCATTTTTGCTAAAAGCAAAAGAGCTATAAAGCATTACAGAATTAAAGTCAAGCTGGGCTGTATATTCTGTTCCATCTTGTCCTTGTGCAACATATGTTAGAAAGTTATAATCCACTCCATCTTGTACATTGTTTAGGTTGATGGTGAGGTAGTCGTCACGATCTGCGCGACTTTGTTCGTGCCATAAACCTACGGCGTGACCTATTTCATGAATGGTGCTACCCGTAGAGCAAGCGCTTGCAAGTGTAATGTCTTGGCGACCGCCTATTCTTCCTACATATGAAGAACAACCGCTACCAGGAGTGAAATACACGTAGTCCGATTGGTTTGTGCGTTGTACAAAACGTACAGAAGTGCTCGCTTCCCAGTTTGCTATGGCATTTGTAACACGAGCTTGATTAGGAAGACTAGGATTTATAGCATAATACACGGTGTTGTTTGCCCATCTACCTCCAGTGCGTCCAGTGCTACGAGTAGCATCCGTGCTTTCTTGTAGTTGATTTTTTGAGAAGATTATATCTCCTTCAAAGACATAGGTGTCGTTTATAGTCGCGACTTCTAGACTATGTAATCCGTAAAATAGATTTTGTGATTGTCCTTTTTGACCTGGGAAAGCTTCTTCTGCTTTCTCAATGTCATTTGATTGGATTTCTACAGTGGTGTTTTCTGCTTCGCTGATTTCATTAATGTCTTCTTTCTCACAAGAATTAAAAAGACATAATGATAAGGCACAGGCGACTGCTAGATGAAAATTTTTCATAATTGGATTTTAAATTAAAAAGGTTAATTCCAAAATCACTTATCGCGGCCGCAGAAAGTTGTCTTGAATGTTTGTATGAATACAGTAAAAAAATACTGTAATGGTTACAAATATTTAAACGTGAGAAAATTCTTATTGGATTATATGAATTTTGTTAAAAAATATAGATTGCTGATTAACAATTATTTAAAGTACATAATCGTTAAAGTTTTAACATTTAACGTGGATTTACGAGAAGATGTAATGCTTAAAATGTGCACTTATTTTAAATACAAGCAATTATATTGATAATCAATAATCCCTTTTCCTGCATTGAGTACATCTGCTCCTAGAATTCCGTGTACGGGTTCGGCATCGTGGTTTCTCAGTGCTGTATTTACATGTGACATATCAAAGAGGACGATGTCTAATTTTTTATACTCCCATTTTTGAATGGTAATGGTATTTTTTCGCGAAAGCTTAGTAATCATATCAGTTGCGCCAGCACCTGCAGCTAGGACTTCACTGTCTTCAGAAAGTAGCCCAAACAACGCTGTAAATTCAAAGTCTATGCACGAACTAGAGGCTCCTGTATCAAGTATAAAGGAACCTTCTACACCATTAATTTTTGCTTTCATTTCAAGATGATTAGTCACGGTAGGGAAGAGGCGTGAACGGCAATATTTTTTTGAAAGTAGAAACTCGCGTAATGACGGCATATTTATTAGTGTATTACTCAAAAATACTACAATCCTATAGACTTGTAGCTTTGTGAAGCATTGCTCAAGTTTATGTGTTTTCCCTTCTCTCTTTTCTATGCGCTAGCTATTTTTGTGGTCTATGAATTTTACAGATACCCATACCCATTTATACAGCGAGTCTTTTGATGAAGATCAAGACGTGATCATACAACGAGCAATTGATGCTGGTGTAAATAGATTTTTTATTCCTGCGATAGACTCTGAGTATACAGAGCGTATGTATGCGTTAGAAAAAAACTATCCAGATCATATGTTTTTAATGGCGGGTCTACATCCTACGCATGTTAAGGAGAATTACGAAGATGAGCTGGCGCATGTGGAGGCGCAATTTGCCGCTCGTGATTTTTATGCAGTAGGAGAGATAGGGATAGATTTGTATTGGGATAAGTCTACTTTAGAAATTCAGCGAGATGCTTTCAAACGACAAATACAATTGGCCAAAAAGTATCAAAAACCTATCGTCATACACTGTCGAGAAGCATTTGACGAAGTTTTTGAAGTGCTAGAAAGTGAGAAAGGAGATGATCTCTTTGGGATTTTTCACTGCTTTTCTGGAACTAAAGAACAAGCAGAGCAGGCCATCAGTTACAACATGAAGCTTGGGATAGGTGGCGTAGCAACTTTTAAAAATGGTAAAATAGATCAATTCCTAGCAGAGATACCATTATCCCATATTGTACTAGAAACAGATGCACCCTATTTAAGCCCAGTGCCGTATCGTGGTAAACGCAATGAGAGCAGCTACGTAGTTTTGGTAGCCGAAAAGCTGGCTACAATCTATCAAAAACCTTTAGATGAAATCGCGGCAATAACTACTAGTAATGCAGATGAAGTATTTTTTACAAAGCGTGCATAGTATCTTCTCGTAAATAGTAGATGAAGACTCAAAATATTTTGTTCTTTTGTGACAAACAATCCAGACTATTTTGAATAGATTCGATCATATACGCCCTTATAATGATAATGAAGTAAACCAGGCATTACTTCAGGCAGCAAGACATCCTATGTTTAGGATTTTACTGCAATTTACATTTCCAGATAAAACACAAGAAGAAATTGAAGAGGTTCTGAGTACCTGTTTTTCAATAGCCGACTTTCAAGAAAAAGTCATCTATAAATCGGTAACAAATTTACTTGATAAAAGCGCCGAAGATTTTACGTGTAGTGGGTTTGATACGCTTTCGCGAAAGCGGTCTTATCTATACCTGTCAAATCATCGTGATATTGTACTTGACACGTCATTACTTAATATGACGCTTATAGATCATGGTCTTGTAACAACAGCCTCTGCAATAGGGGACAACCTTGTGCAAAAAGATTTTTTAATGGAGCTGTCTAAGCTTAATAGAAATTTCTTGGTGCTAAGAGGACAGTCACCACGTGAGATGTTAATGAGCTCAAAGCTACTGTCGGAATATATAAAACACTTACTAGTATCAAATAGGTCTGTGTGGGTAGCACAGCGAGAAGGAAGAACAAAAGACGGACTTGATAAAACACAGCAAGGCGTACTCAAGATGATCACCATTGCTCGTGGCAAGACGCCACTAATGGAGTATCTCAAAGAGCTCAACATAGTAGGAGTTGCCATCTCTTATGAGTATGATCCTACAGATATTTTAAAGGTGCCAGAGGTTGTGGCAAAACAAGAGAATGTACCTTACATAAAAACAGCAAACGAAGATTTTAATAGCATCCTTAAAGGTGCGCTAGGAAATAAAAGAAATATACATATTGCTGCGGCACCAATGCCAGAGGAGATTTATGATCAAATTGCTCAGGATTATGCAAGTGATAATGATAAGCTACAAGCATTTGCCAGCGCTTTAGATACTATAATATGGAAGCATTATAAGTTGTGGCCGTCTAATTATATTGCATATGATCTATACCATAAAAGCAATAAGTACAGCGCTCATTATGATGAGAAAGAATTACGTCATTTTGAACGTAGGTTAGAAGTGCGAGTAGATAAAGAAAAGCAGATAGAGGTAGACAGTTTCTTATTAATGTATGCAAACCCAGTAGTACAATCAGAAAAAGTATGAGCAAGGCTAAAATTCTCTTAATATATACAGGTGGTACTATAGGTATGATCAAAGATTATGAAACGGGAGCTTTAAAAGCTTTTAACTTTGATGAATTACTTGAAAAAATCCCAGAGCTTAGATTGCTAGATTGTGAGATAAGCACCGCCTCATTTGATACCGTGATTGATTCGTCAAACATGAACCCTACCTATTGGAACGAGCTTTGTGATTTTATTAAAGAGGGTTACGATATCTATGATGGTTTTGTAGTGCTGCACGGTAGCGATACCATGAGTTATAGCGCATCTGCCATAAGCTTTATGCTAGAAAATCTATCTAAGCCTGTGGTGTTTACGGGATCACAGCTTCCTATAGGAGATTTGCGCACAGATGCAAAAGAAAATTTAATTACTGCAGTTCAAGTAGCTGCTTTGAGAAAACGTAATAAACCACTTATAACTGAAGTGTGTCTCTACTTTGAGTACAAGCTATACAGAGCAAATCGCACCTCAAAAATAAGTGCCGAAAATTTTGAAGCGTTTACTTCTCCTAATTATCCAGAACTCCTCACCTCAGGAGTACATCTCACTATTAATGAAGATGCACTCTGGAAACCGAATAAAAAAGCACTTAAAGTTCACAGAACCTTAGTTACAGAGATTCTATTACTTAAGATTTATCCTGGTATTTCGCAGTGCTTAGTAGAGGCAATGCTTAATATTCCTTGTACGCGTGGCGTGGTGCTAGAAACCTTCGGGGCAGGAAACACCTCTACGCAACCGTGGTTTGTAGATGCGCTTAAAGCAACTATCAAGCGAGGAGTCCCTATCGTAAATATCACGCAGTGTATCTCTGGCAGTGTGCACATGGGTAATTATGAAACTAGTGTCGCTTTAAAGAAAATGGGTGTTATCAATGGAGGCGATATGACTACAGAAGCCGCTACTACAAAAATGATGTATTTACTAGGGCAGGAGCTCGGGCCTAAAGTGTTTAAAACCGTCTTTGAAACTTCTTTACGAGGAGAGCTCACATAAAGTGTGTAACTCTTGAATGAGTTATTATTTTTTTGTTATTTCGCAATCCTTTAGAAAGAGTATGATTTATACGCTTTCGCGAAAATTTGAAACACCTACAACAGTGAGTTGTAATCAGATGTCGTTAAGGATAAATATATGTAGAGCACTCGCTTTACAATAAAATAGAGAGGTGGCCGAGTGGCTTAAGGCGCACGCCTGGAAAGCGTGTATACGGCAACGTATCGAGGGTTCGAATCCCTTCCTCTCTGCTGTAAGTGCTATACTTTAAAGTGTAGCACTTTTTTTTTGACATGTATATTATATGTTTAGATCTGTAATATAGATGATAGTATCTAGGATCTTACCAATCACACTCTAAAGTAGCTTCTTGAGCTGGTGGTAAGTACGTGTGGGATATGTGAGTCTTAATTGAAGAATTTTCTTCAAAACAATTAGTTGTCAATTTTGCAAAATGAGTATTGAATTTGACCATCGTGTAAATCATCTTCTGAAATAAAAGAAAGTAATTCTTAATTGCTAAAATTTTAATTGTAATTTATGTGTAACTATCATGAATGCGTCATTTAATCTATTGAAATCGATTTTTTGTCGCAATTGTCAGATTGACTGTTGATAACTTCTAATAATTTTTTGTAATGATTTAGAAGTTGTTTATCTTTCTCCCTTGAAAAAAAATCTAGTGTCAAAACATTGAATACTAGTTCACAGTTCTAACTGACCCAAATCCTTTTAAAATCATCACGTATGATTCATAAAACTACCCATTCAAAATTTCTATCGTTCTTGTTTCTTTTCACAGCTCTTTTTGTGTGTGGATTGAATGCTTATGCACAAACTCAGACTTTAGCTGAAATTCAATCTAAGCCAGGTTGTGCGACAATAACTCAAGCAATTGTTAATGAATTTTATAGTCCTATTCCTGCTGGAGGCGCAAATCCAGGAGATGCAGGTATCGTTGTGGATATAGATATTACAAATGAAACACCTGCTGGAGCAGCTACTTCAGGTAACTATGAAGCGGTAACTGCTGGAAATTTAACAGATGCTCAATATTGTCAAGTAGGAACAGAGGGGCCTGATTTTCTATATAATTTTTCAGTTCCAGCAACGGAAACAGTTACTTGCTCAAGTGCAACTACGGTAATTAGTACCCAAGGTGACTTTAATAGTGGTACAGAGTGGATTGTGGTCATAGATGAAAACAATGAAATAATAGGTGGGATACCTCCAAGTGGGTTGGGCGAATGTACGGGTACTGTAAGTACAATTACTATAGAATTAATAGGTGATGACATATCAGCGCTAGCAGTTGATGGTATTGTAAGTTTAGAATTGAGGTCAAAAGGTGGTACAATTGGAAACAGCGCAAGTGAAACTGACGGTCCCTGTGCTTCACCAGGAAATTGTGCACGTATTGATAGTATTACGTGGGACGTACTTTCTGAGCCAATTTTAAATAATCCTCTTGGGTCAACAGATTTATGCCCAGGAGAATCTACCACAGTTACTGCAGATTCATCTGGAGATAGACCTATAATATATTCATGGTCAGTAGGTCAAGGTGATATTACACTCACGAATACAAATCAACAAACTGTCACCGTTACCGCTGGTACTACGTCAGGTATTTATGAACTCCTTTTAGAGATGACATATGCGGGAGAACCCGGATGTACAGAAACTTTTTCAGATTCTGCAACAGCGAGAGTGTTGCCGCAGCCTACAGTTAGCTCTACGACTATAGAAGAGTGTCAGCAATCACCAACCCAAACCCTTGATGCCAATTTTTATCTCTCACTACAACCTGGAGAGAGCGTAACTTGGTATGATGCTCCTACTGCAGGTGTTATTATTCCAAATCCAATTCAGGACTCAGTTGGCTCTTCTACTTATTATGGAGAAATAACAAATAGTGATGGTTGTTCAAACCCAATTCGTTCAGACGTCACTTTAACAATTTTTCAAGCTCCATCTAGTACAGACGCTTCAGATGCAGTCTGTTCTGATGAGTTCTATTCGAGAGATCTTACTACGCTTTCTACAGGAAATAGCTTTACGTATAGTGCAACATCTTCAAACCCTGGAGTAATTCCGGCTCCTGCAAATGGTTCTGGAAATGTTATTTCAGGAACATTTACTAATGAAAGTTTAGCTCCTATAACTCTTACATATACAATTACTCCTACAGGTCCTGCACCTAATAACTGTCCAGGAGAAACTTTTGAGCTTGCAGTTACAGTAAATCGGCAACCGCAGCTCACTTCTTCACAGGATTTAACAGTTTGTACTGCTACAGACCCTCCTCCTCCAGCAGATTACTTGAGAGCAAATGATGCAATTGTAGTAGCCGCAGGGACGACGGTTACTTGGTATGATGCGTCAACTGGTGGGAATGCAATTCCCGGAAATGATCCAGAACTTACCACTATAGGCTCCATTTCTTATTTTGCTGAGATTAGTGATACAGGAACTGGATGTGTTAATCCTATTAGAGAAGAGGTGAACCTTCAGATTGCTACACCACCATTTCCAGCCTTATCAGAAACTGTATGTTCAGGAGAGGAATTAAATATAGGCTTGAATACTTTTGATACCACTTATACTGTTTCTTCTTCAGATCAGGGTAATGTTCCTGCAGGAGCAGATCGTACAACCCCAGTGACAGACAATATTACAGATACGTATATAAATACAACGGCAAATGTTGTTACTATTATATATACCGTTACCTATGAAGATCCAGGAGCATGTAACGGAAATGTCTTTGAAATAGCAGTCACCGTTAATCCTGAACCAGTTGTGTCTAATTTGCTCGACACAACGGTATGTAGCGATATACCTATCGGTGTAAATCTTGATGTACGAACCACAAGTGTCGCAGCTGAATCGTGGAGGCTCGTTAGTGTAACTCCACAAGCGGGATTAATTCCTGCAAGTTCTAATGCATCAGTCGCACCAGTTTTATTTTCGAACGCAATTGCTAATGATGTATTTACAAATACAACAGCAGGAGATTTGACGGTAGAGTATGTAGTCCAAGCAACCTCAAATTCTGGATGTGAAGGAGAAACGGAAACAATTACCGTAACTATTGCGCCTGCACCAGAAGTGGATGCTGGTCCAGCCTCAGCGGTCATCTGTTATGACGAGATATATACAGTAACTGGAAGCACATCTAGTAATGGAACGATAATATGGAGCAGTAGTGGATCTGGTTCATTCTCAGATAATACAATTGATAATCCAGTATATACTGCGAGCACCTTAGACGTGGATGCTGGTGTAGTGACTTTAACTAAAACAGTAACTGGTGAGGATTCTTGTTCTACAACTAAGGTCTCAGATACTGTTACTTTAACAATCAGTGAAGAGCCAACAGTAGAAGCTGGAGCAGCTACTTCTTTATGTTCTGATAATGGCGCGTATACTTTAAGTGATGCTACCATCGGTGGTGGAGCAACTACGGGAACTTGGGCACTAACTACAAGTCCTGCAAGTGGTGATGGAGCATTAAGCTCAACAGCCGCAACAGCTACTCCAGAAACAGTAACTTTTACAGCAACGGTACCTGGAGATTATGTATTAACATTAACAAGTGACTCTACAGCACCTTGTGTCGCTGCAACGGATATGGTAACTATCACTGTAGTAGATCAACCTACGTCTAATATAGGTACAGAAAATACAGCAACTATTTGCTCTAGTGCAATGTATTCTTTTTCAGATGGAACATCATCAGGTGGTGACATTTCGTGGACGACTAGCGGTACAGGGGTATTTAGCAATGCCTCTATAGAAAACCCAACATATACACCAAGTGATGCAGATGCATCTGCTGGGATGATTACTTTAACAAAAACAGTAAGCGGTAACGGAGTATGCTCTGGAAGCACGGCTACCGCAGATTTTGATTTGACTATTGTTCAAGAGGTTGAAGCAGGCACACTTTCTGGTGATGCTGAAATATGTTCAACGGGAAGCACAACTATTATTAGTGATGGTGATATAGGCGGGACATTTACAAGTTCGCTGCCAAGTGTTGCGACAGTAGATGCGAGTTCAGGTCTTGTAACAGGAGTAGCCGTTGGAACGACAACAATCACCTACACGGTAACGGGAGCTGGTGGCTGTCCAGATGACAGTGCTATATTTGATGTAACGGTAACTACAGCTGCAGATGCAGGGACATTATCAGGAACTACAGACATATGTTCAACAGGTACAACCACGATTGCGAGTGATGGTGATGGTGGAGGAATATTCACAAGTTCAAACACCGCTGTTGCTATAGTAGATGCAAATACAGGTTTAGTTACTGGAGTTGCAGCAGGAACAACTTCTATCATGTATACAATTACTGGAACAGGAGGCTGTCCAGATGATGTTTCAAGTATTGATGTAACGGTAACAGATGCAGTTGAGGCAGGCACACTTTCCGGTGATGCTGAGATGTGTTCAACGGGAAGTACAACTATTATTAGTGATGGTGATATAGGCGGGACATTTACAAGTTCGCTTCCAGGTGTTGCGACAGTAGATGCAAGTTCAGGCCTTGTAACAGGAGTAGCTGTTGGAACGACAACAATCACCTACACGGTAACGGGAGCTGGTGGCTGTCCGGATGACAGTGCTACATTTAATGTAACGGTAACTACAGCTGCAGATGCAGGTACATTATCAGGAATTACGGACATATGTTCAACAGGTACAACCACGATTGCGAGCGATGGTGATGGTGGAGGAATATTTACAAGTTCAAACACCGCAGTAGCTATAGTAGATGCAAACACAGGTTTAGTTACTGGAGTTGCAGCAGGAACAACTTCTATCATGTATACAATTACTGGAACAGGAGGCTGTCCAGATGATGTTTCAAGTATTGATGTAACGGTAACAGATGCAGTTGAAGCAGGCACACTTTCTGGTGATGCTGAGATATGTTCAACGGGAAGTACCACCATTATGAGTGACGGTGATACAGGCGGAACATTTACAAGTTCGCTGCCAAGTGTTGCGACAGTAGATGCAAGTTCAGGTCTTGTAACAGGAGTAGCCTTTGGAACGACAACAATCACCTACACGGTAACGGGAACTGGTGGCTGTCCGGATGACAGTGCTACATTTGATGTAACGGTAACTACAGCTGCAGATGCAGGGACATTATCAGGGATTACGGACATATGTTCAACAGGTACAACCACGATTGCGAGCGATGGTGATGGTGGAGGAATATTTACAAGTTCAAACACCGCTGTTGCTATAGTAGATGCAAACACAGGTTTAGTTACTGGAGTTGCAGCAGGAACAACTTCTATTATGTATACAATTACTGGAACAGGAGGCTGTCCAGATGATGTTTCAAGTATTGATGTAACGGTAACAGATGCAGTTGAAGCAGGCACACTTTCCGGTGATGCTGAGATATGTTCAACGGGAAGTACAACCATAATGAGTGACGGTGATACAGGCGGGACATTTACAAGTTCGCTTCCAAGTGTTGCGACAGTAGATGCGAGTTCAGGCCTTGTAACAGGAGTAGCTGTTGGAACGACAACAATCACCTATACGGTAACGGGAGCTGGTGGCTGTCCGGATGACAGTGCTACATTTAATGTAACGGTAACTACAGCTGCAGATGCAGGGACATTATCAGGGATTACGGACATATGTTCAACAGGTACAACCACGATCGCAAGCGATGGTGATGGTGGAGGAATATTTACAAGTTCAAACACCGCAGTTGCTATAGTAGATGCAAACACAGGTTTAGTTACTGGAGTTGCAGCAGGAACAACTTCTATTATGTATACAATTACTGGAACAGGAGGCTGTCCAGATGATGTTTCAAGTATTGATGTAACGGTAACAGATGCAGTTGAAGCAGGCACACTTTCTGGTGATGCTGAGATATGTTCAACGGGAAGTACCACCATTATGAGTGACGGTGATACAGGCGGAACATTTACAAGTTCGCTGCCAAGTGTTGCGACAGTAGATGCAAGTTCAGGTCTTGTAACAGGAGTAGCCTTTGGAACGACAACAATCACCTACACGGTAACGGGAACTGGTGGCTGTCCAGATGACAGTGCTACATTTGATGTAACGGTAACTACAGCTGCAGATGCAGGGACATTATCAGGGATTACGGACATATGTTCAACAGGTACAACCACGATTGCGAGCGATGGTGATGGTGGAGGAATATTTACAAGTTCAAACACCGCTGTTGCTATAGTAGATGCAAACACAGGTTTAGTTACTGGAGTTGCAGCAGGAACAACTTCTATTATGTATACAATTACTGGAACAGGAGGCTGTCCAGATGATGTTTCAAGTATTGATGTAACGGTAACAGATGCAGTTGATGCAGGCACACTTTCTGGTGATGCTGAGATATGTTCAACGGGAATTAGCACCATTATTAGTGATGGTGATACAGGCGGAACATTTACAAGTTCGCTTCCAGGTGTTGCGACAGTAGATGCAAGTTCAGGCCTTGTAACAGGAGTCGCCGTTGGAACGACAACAATCACCTACACAGTAACGGGAGCTGGTGGCTGTCCGGATGACAGTGCTACATTTAATGTAACGGTAACTACAGCTGCAGATGCAGGGACATTATCAGGAATTACAGACATATGTTCAACAGGTACAACCACGATTGCGAGCGATGGTGATGGTGGAGGAATATTTACAAGTTCAAACACCGCAGTAGCTATAGTAGATGCAAACACAGGTTTAGTTACTGGAGTTGCAGCAGGAACAACTTCTATCATGTATACAATTACTGGAACAGGAGGCTGTCCAGATGATGTTTCAAGTATTGATGTAACGGTAACAGATGCAGTTGAAGCAGGCACACTTTCCGGTGATGCTGAGATATGTTCAACGGGAAGTACAACCATAATGAGTGACGGTGATACAGGCGGGACATTTACAAGTTCGCTTCCAAGTGTTGCGACAGTAGATGCGAGTTCAGGCCTTGTAACAGGAGTAGCTGTTGGAACGACAACAATCACCTATACGGTAACGGGAGCTGGTGGCTGTCCGGATGACAGTGCTACATTTAATGTAACGGTAACTACAGCTGCAGATGCAGGGACATTATCAGGGATTACGGACATATGTTCAACAGGTACAACCACGATCGCAAGCGATGGTGATGGTGGAGGAATATTTACAAGTTCAAACACCGCAGTTGCTATAGTAGATGCAAACACAGGTTTAGTTACTGGAGTTGCAGCAGGAACAACTTCTATTATGTATACAATTACTGGAACAGGAGGCTGTCCAGATGATGTTTCAAGTATTGATGTAACGGTAACAGATGCAGTTGAAGCAGGCACACTTTCTGGTGATGCTGAGATATGTTCAACGGGAAGTACAACCATAATGAGTGACGGTGATACAGGCGGGACATTTACAAGTTCGCTTCCAAGTGTTGCGACAGTAGATGCGAGTTCAGGTCTTGTAACAGGAGTAGCCGTTGGAACGACAACAATCACCTATACGGTAACGGGAGCTGGTGGCTGTCCGGATGACAGTGCTACATTTAATGTAACGGTAACTACAGCTGCAGATGCAGGGACATTATCAGGGATTACGGACATATGTTCAACAGGTACAACCACGATTGCGAGCGATGGTGATGGTGGAGGAATATTTACAAGTTCAAACACCGCTGTTGCTATAGTAGATGCAAACACAGGTTTGCTTACTGGAGTTGCAGCAGGAACAACTTCTATTATGTATACAATTACTGGAACAGGAGGCTGTCCAGATGATGTTTCAAGTATTGATGTAACGGTCAATGCATTACCAATGGCACCAGTATCTGATGGTGATGTTACCGAATGTGAAACAGATCCAACTCAGACGTTAACTGCATCTGCAACTTTAATAGATGGGGATACTATTACTTGGTATACTGCAAATGTGGGAGGAACGATTGTTAGTCCGCCAACACTAAATACGGTAGGAACAATAACCTATTATGCCGAAGCTAGAAATAGTGTGACAGGTTGTATTTCGGACGAAAGAACAGCAGTTACTCTAAGTATATTGGATGCGCCCGAAGCGCCTGTAAGTTCAGGTAACGTTGTTGAGTGTGAAGAAAGTCCAATCCAAACATTAGATGCCAATGATGCAATTACAACTGCCTTAGGTACAACGACTGTTTGGTTTGATGCGGCTACTGGAGGAAATTTGGTTAACAATCCTATATTGGATATGGTTGGAACTGTAACTTATTTCGCGGAAGCAATTTCTAAAGATAATAATTGTTCAAGCTTGACAAGAACAGAAGTTGTATTGACAATTAACGCTGCGCCAAATAACATTGCTGACCAAACAGATAATATTTGTTCTGACGAAGTCTTAGATTTCGATTTATCGGTATTAGCACCCGGAGGTGAATTTACATATACTGTAACATCTTCAGATGAAGCGAACGTGCCAGCAGGAACAAACAGAACAATTGGAAGTGCAGCTAATATTACAGATACATATAATAATATAACACCAAATTCGGTGACTATTACTTATACGGTTACTCCAACCGGGGGAGCTCCAGGAGTTTGTGAAGGAGTGCCTTTTGACGTTGTAGTCACTGTCAATCCAGAACCAGTAGTTGCAAACATATTAGACACTACTGTTTGTAGTGATGAAAGTATTGGTGTTAATTTGGCGGTTGCCTCAACAAGTACGGCAGCTTCAGACTGGGAATTAGTTGCTGTGACAGTAGAATCAGGTTTAATTGCTGATGGAGGAAACGCCACTCCAGCTATGGGAATACCGTCTAATGCTATAGCAAATGATAGTTTTACAAATGCAACAGGCAGTTCATTGACCGTGACCTATGAAGTTATCCCAACATCATTAGCGGGTTGTCAAGGAAATTCTCAAATATTTATAGTGACTATTGATCCTACTCCAGAGGTGAGTGCGGGTTCTGATGAGTCTATATGTGCAGACGGGGGAAGCTTTGACTTAGCTACATCAACAGTTCCTCCAAGTGCGACTTCGGGAACGATACAATGGTCGACAAATGGAGATGGAACTTTTGATGATGCTTCTACTGAAACTCCAGTATACTCTTTAGGTAATGATGATCAGTTAGCCACTTTGGTTCAATTGACGATGACAGTTACGGGTGTCGGTACTTGTGATACAGAAGTGTCTGATACAATGAATTTAATTATAGATCCCTTACCAAACCCTACAATTACAGCACCTACTAATGTTTGTACAGGAGAGTCAGCACTAGATCTGACTACTGTAGTTTCTCCTGCTTTTGCGACTGGAGGTGTAGGAACAACTATTACCATAGATGGTGTAGCAAATACAACCTTTGATCCAGCGATTGAAACTCCTGGTCCACACACAATAGAATATACTTTCGTAGACGCTGTTACTGGATGTACAAATTCAGTTACAACTACGATTATTGCTTGTGCACCATCACTCGACCTTGTGAAAACAAGTGCTTATGCAGATACCAATGGTGATGGTGTGGTAAGCCCTGGAGATATGATTGCTTATACCTTTGTGGTGACAAACACGGGTAATGTGACAGTAACATCGATTGATGTAACAGATACTAATTTGACACCAAGTTTAGTCGGTACAATTGCGAGTCTAGCTCCAATGGCTAACCAAACACTTACGGCTAGTTATACCATTACTCAGGCAGATGTAAATGCAGGAGAGGTAATCAATGAGGCAGTTGCTTCTGGTGAGGATCCAAATGGAAATACGGTAAGTGATGATTCTGATTCTGGTAACCCAGCAGATGATTCTGGAGCTGGTGATGATGATACGGTAACACCGCTACCATCTTCTTCAGAGCTTACACTTGTTAAGAGTTCAACTTTTGATGCGGCGACTAATAGTATTACCTATACATATACTGTTGAGAATACAGGTAACACTACCGTAAATGACATTACGATTGCAGAGACTACATTTACGGGTACAGGCACAACACCAACGCCAGTTTATTCGGCTGGAGGTTTTGATTTGGATGGTGATGCAGATGCTTTTGATGCAAGTCCTGGAGATGTGCTACAGTTTACTGCTACCTATGTATTGACTCAAGCAGATATTGATGCTGGAGTTGTAGATAATGAAGCTCTTGCCAGCGGAACAGATCCAGCAGGAACAACAGTAACAGATGCTTCTGATTCTGGAAATGCTGCAGATGATACTGGAGCGGGAGATGATACGACGAGTACTCCAATCCCTGCAATGCCAATGATTGAGCTTGTAAAATCAAGTACGTATGTAGATAATGCACCTGCCGGACTTACAGTAGGAGATCAAATCGATTATATATACACTGTTGAAAATACAGGAAACGTAACTGCTAGTGATGTGACGGTAGCTGAAACTAGCTTCTCGGGAACTGGAACAACACCTACACCATTATACCAAATGGGTGGTGGAGATCTTGATGGTGACAGTGATGCATTTGATGCAGCACCTGGCGATGTACTCACATTTACTGCGAGCTATATCTTAACACAAGATGACATCAATGCAGGAACGGTAGTGAACGAAGCAACAGCTTCGGCAACAGATCCAAGTGGTAACCCAGTAACAGATGCTTCAGATTCTGGTAACGCTGCTGACGATACTGGAGCGGATGATGATGCTACTGTGACGCCACTTCCTGTGGAGAGTGAGATAGCTTTCGCGAAAGCGGTATCGGCACTTACAGATACCAACGGCGATGGTTTATTAGGAGCAGGAGATCAAGTGACTTATAGCTTTACAGTAACAAATACTGGAAGTACAACAGTTAGTAATCTTACTGTAAACGATGCAACGATAGGACTTAGTAATGCGGTGGTAACGCCATCTACATTACAACCTACGGAGATGGGAAGTGTAACAGCCGACTATACCTTAACTCAAGCCGATGTAAATGCTGGAAATGTAGAAAACACAGCAACGGCAACAGGAACGGATCCAAATGGAGCTGCTGTAACCGATGTGTCTGATAGTACAAATCCTAATGATGACGAAGGTCAACCAGGAAACTCAGATGCAGATGCAGATGATACGAATGATCCAACGAACTTACCAATACCTGCAACACCTGCACTCGACCTTGTAAAAACAAGTGCTTATGCAGATACGAATGGAGATGGAGTGGTAAGTCCTGGAGATATGATTGCTTACACTTTTGTGGTAACAAACACAGGTAATGTGACAGTGACATCGATTGATGTAACAGATACTAATTTGACACCAAGTTTAGTCGGTACGATTGCGAGTCTAGCTCCAATGGCTAACCAAACACTAACGGCTAGTTATACCATTACTCAGGCAGATGTAAATGCAGGAGAGGTGATCAATGAAGCAGTTGCTTCTGGTGAGGATCCAAATGGAAATACGGTAAGTGATGATTCTGATTCTGGTAACCCAGCAGATGATTCTGGAGCTGGTGATGATGACACGGTAACACCGCTACCATCTTCTTCAGAGCTTACACTTGTTAAGAGTTCATCTTTTGATGCGGCTACTAATAGTATTACCTATACTTATACTGTTGAGAATACTGGTAACACTACAGTAAATGATATCACAATTGCAGAGACTACATTTACGGGTACAGGAACAACGCCAACGCCTATGTATTCTGCTGGAGGTTTTGACTTGGATGGTGATGCAGATGCTTTTGATGCAAGTCCTGGAGATGTGTTACAGTTTACTGCTACTTATGTATTAACTCAAGCAGATATTGACGCTGGAGTTGTAGATAATGAAGCCCTTGCTAGCGGAACAAATCCAGCAGGAGCGACAGTAACAGATGCTTCGGATTCTGGAAATGCTGCAGATGATACTGGAGCGGGAGATGATACGACCAGTACTCCAATCCCTGCAATGCCAATGATTGAGCTTATAAAATCAAGTACGTATGTAGATAATGCACCTGCTGGACTTACGGTAGGAGATCAAATCGATTACATATACACTGTTGAAAACACTGGAAATGTAACTGCCAATGATGTTGCTGTAACAGAGACTAGCTTCTCGGGAACTGGAACAACACCTACACCATTATACCAAATGGGCGGCGGTGATTTTGATGGTGACGGTGATGCGTTTGATGCAGCACCTGGCGATGTACTTACATTTACTGCGAGCTACATCTTAACACAAGATGACATCAATGCTGGAACGGTAGTAAACGAAGCAACAGCTTCGGCAACAGATCCAAGTGGTAATCCAGTAACAGATGCTTCTGATTCTGGTAACGCTGCAGATGATACTGGAGCTGATGATGATGCTACTGTGACGCCACTTCCTGTGGAGAGTGAGATAGCTTTCGCGAAAGCGGTATCGGCACTTACAGATACCAACGGCGATGGTTTATTAGGAGCAGGAGATCAAGTGACTTATACCTTTACAGTAACAAATACTGGGAGTAGTACAGTTAGTAATCTTACTGTAAACGATGCGACGATAGGTCTTAGTAATGCAGTGATAACGCCATCTACATTACAACCTACGGAGATGGGAAGTGTAACAGCCAACTATATCTTAACTCAGGCCGATGTAAATGCTGGGAATGTAGAAAATACAGCAACGGCAACAGGAATAGATCCAAATGGAGCTGCTGTAACCGATGTGTCTGATAGTACAAATCCTAATGATGACGAAGGTCAACCAGGAAACTCAGATGCAGATGCAGATGATACGAATGATCCAACGAACTTATCAATACCTGCAACACCTGCACTCGCTCTTGTAAAAACAAGTGCTTATTCAGATACTAATGGAGATGGTGTGGTAAGCCCTGGAGATATGATTGCTTATACCTTTGTGGTGACAAACACGGGTAATGTGACAGTAACATCGATTGATGTAACAGATACTAATTTGACACCAAGTTTAGTCGGTACAATTGCGAGTCTAGCTCCAATGGCTAACCAAACACTAACGGCTAGTTACATCATTACTCAGGCAGATGTAAATGCAGGAGAGGTAATCAATGAAGCAGTTGCTTCTGGTGAGGATCCAAATGGAAATACGGTAAGTGATGATTCTGATTCTGGTAACCCAGCAGATGATTCTGGGGCTGGTGATGATGATACGGTAACTCCGCTACCATCTTCTTCAGAGCTTACACTTGTTAAGAGTTCAACTTTTGATGCGGCGACTAATAGTATTACCTATACCTATACTGTTGAGAATACAGGTAACACTACAGTAAATGATATCACAATTGCAGAGACTACATTTACGGGTACAGGAACAACACCAACGCCAGTTTATTCTGCTGGAGGTTTTGATCTAGATGGTGATGCAGATGCTTTTGATGCAAGTCCTGGAGATGTGCTACAGTTTACTGCTACCTATGTATTGACTCAAGCAGATATTGATGCTGGAGTTGTAGATAATGAAGCGCTTGCCAGCGGAACAGATCCAGCAGGAGCGACAGTAACAGATGCTTCGGATTCTGGAAATGCTGGAGATGATACTGGAGCGGGAGATGATACGACGAGTACTCCAATCCCTGCAATGCCAATGATTGAGCTTGTAAAATCAAGTACGTATGTAGATAATGCACCTGCTGGACTTACGGTAGGAGATCAAATCGATTATATTTACACTGTTGAAAATACAGGAAACGTAACTGCCAGTGATGTGACGGTAGCTGAGACTAGCTTCTCGGGAACTGGAACAACACCTACACCATTATACCAAATGGGTGGTGGAGATCTTGACGGTGACGGTGATGCGTTTGATGCAGCACCTGGAGATGTGCTCACATTTACTGCGAGCTATATCTTAACACAAGATGATATCAATGCTGGAACGGTAGTAAACGAAGCAACTGCTTCGGCAACAGATCCTAGTGGTAACCCAGTAACAGATGCTTCTGATTCTGGTAACGCTGCAGATGATACTGGAGCTGATGATGATGCTACGGTAACACCACTTCCTGTGGAGAGTGAGATTGCTTTCGCGAAAGCGGTATCGGCACTTACAGATACCAACGGCGATGGTTTATTAGGAGCAGGAGATCAAGTGACTTATACCTTTACAGTAACAAATACTGGAAGTACAACAGTTAGTAATCTTACTGTAAACGATGCAACGATAGGTCTTAGTAATGCGGTGGTAACGCCATCTACATTGCAACCTACGGAGATGGGAAGTGTAACAGCAAACTATGTCTTAACTCAGGCCGATGTAAATGCTGGAAATGTAGAAAACACAGCAACGGCAACAGGAACGGATCCAAATGGAGCTGCTGTAACCGATGTGTCTGATAGTACAAATCCTAATGATGACGAAGGTCAACCAGGAAACTCAGATGCAGATGCAGATGATACGAATGACCCAACGAACTTACCAATACCTGCAACACCTGCACTCGACCTTGTAAAAACAAGTGCTTATGCAGATACTAATGGTGATGGAGTGGTAAGTCCTGGAGATATGATTGCTTACACTTTTGTGGTGACTAACACAGGTAATGTGACGGTAACATCGATTGATGTAACAGATACTAATTTGACGCCAAGTTTAGTCGGTACAATTGCGAGTCTAGCTCCAATGGCTAACCAAACACTAACGGCTAGTTATACCATTACTCAGGCAGATGTAAATGCAGGAGAGGTAATTAATGAGGCGGTTGCTTCTGGTGAGGATCCAAATGGAAATACGGTAAGTGATGATTCTGATTCTGGTAACCCAGCAGATGATTCTGGAGCTGGTGATGATGACACGGTAACTCCGCTACCATCTTCTTCAGAGCTTACTCTTGTTAAGAGTTCAAGTATAGACATTGCTTCAAATACAATTACTTATACATACACGGTAGAAAATACTGGAAATGTGGCGGTATTTGATATAGTACTGGTTGAAACGGCCTTTTCGGGAACAGGTGTTATTCCAGTCCCTGTTTACACAGGTGGTGGTAGTGATATTGATGGCGATACAGATGCTCCTGATGCAAATCCAGGTGATACGCTTTTATTCACAGCTAGTTACTTATTAACCCAAACTGATATTGATGCAGGTGTGGTTACAAATCAAGCAGAAGTTAATGGAACTGCTCCAAATGGAACCACAGTTTCTGACGAGTCTGACTCTGGTAACGATGGAGATAATACAGGTAATGACAATGACCCTACTAATACATTCATACCTCAAGATGCAAGTATGAATCTCAATAAGATTGGTGTGCTAGACGATGGAGGTGACGGATTACAAGCAGGCGATCTAATCACCTATACATTCACACTAACAAATACGGGAACAACTACTATTGCAAATCCAATTCTTACAGACCAATTATTAGGAGGTGTTATTGCAGGTCCAGATTCTGGAGATGTAAGCAATACAGCTATTCTTGATGTAGAAGAAGAATGGATTTACACAGCGACCTATGCACTTACTCAAGATGACGTAGATGCTGGAATGGTTGTGAATACAGCAACTGTTACTGGAAGCGCTCCTAACGGAGAGCCTATCTCAGACGTTTCGGATGATCCAAATGACGTTTCTAATGTAGATCCAAATGGTGATGGTAATCCAGATGACCCTACTATAGTTGATTTTGGATGTATGCCTAATATATCTTTATTTAAAGAGGATATAGCATTTAGTGGTGACGTTTCAAATCCAGTCCCAGGTGATATCATAACTTTCCAATTTACTGCTGTAAACACAGGAAATATTACTCTTTTAAATGCAGAAATATTTGACGCGCTTTTAGGTGGTTTCGTTGGTGAATTTGAAGAAATATTAGTAGGACAATCACAAACGACTACGCAGACCTATACCATTACACAAGATGATATTGATACAGGTTATGTTTTAAATACTGCGTTTATTGTGGCAGATCCTGTGGGAGCAGACTGTGATGAAGTAAGAGATGTTTCTCATGATAGAGATTTTGCAACAAGTGGTGTTGATTCTGATGGTGATGGTAATGCAGATAATGATCTTTTAATTGATTCTGATGGAGATGGTGAACCTGATAATGATACAGAAGTATTCTTACAACAAAACCCTTTAATAGAGTTGACTAAAACTTTTGTCTACTTAGATACAAATGGTAACGGAGTTATAGATTTAGGTGATCAATTAGAATACAACTTTGTTGTGATGAATAATGGTAATGTTACTATTACCGATATTGTGATCAATGATCCTTTACTTGGAGGTATAGTAGGTGTAGTAGATGTTCTTACTCCATCAGATACAGGAAATGTAATAGCTACTTATAACTTAACTCAAGAGGATATAGATGCAGGAGGTGTTACAAATACAGCAACTGCTATCGGTAATGATCCATTTGATAATGATGTAAACGCTACAGATACCATCATATTTGATATAGATAATATGGGTGGTATAACCTTAGTAAAAGGAGCGCAACTCCAGGATGCAAATAATAGCAACACAGTAGATGTGGGAGATGAAATCTTATATACGTTTACAGTTACTAATACAGGAAACGTTACTGTGTCAAATGTTGAAATAAACGATAGTACAATTGGAGTAAGTAGTCTTCCTGTTGTACCTAGTACATTGCAGCCGGGTGAAAGTGGTGTAGCAATAGCAGCATATGCTCTTACCCTCGATGATATCATGGTGGGGATGATCATAAACACAGCAGAAGCAAGAGCAGTAGATGCAATGGGGCAGCCGCTTACGGACGTATCTGATAGTGCTAATCCTGCAGACGATACTGGAGCCGGAGATGACCCTACGGTAACTATGTTTGAAGTAGCTAATGTCTCTCTGCAGAAAATGGGAGAGTACGTTGATACTAATCTCAATAATATAGTAGATCAAGGTGACCGTATTGATTACATGTTTACAGTGACAAATACTGGTAATACGCCATTATTTGACGTAAGTGTTGAGGATAACTTAGTCACTGTAGAAGGAGGTCCAATTGATCTAGCCATAGGGGAGTCTGATAGTGTTACATTTAGTGCTAGTTATATTCTTACTAATCAAGATGTGGCTAATGGAAGTGTATTAAATACAGCTACTGTTACTGCAAGGACTGCAAATGGAGCCATTGTAACAGATGTTTCGGATGATCCTACAAACCCTACAGATAATGATGAGAATAATGATGGTGAACCAGATGATCCTACTATTACAGTATTAGATGTAGAACAAGATTTGGAAATATTCAATGAAATTTCTCCAAATGGCGATGGTGTGAATGAAACTTTTGTTATTCAAGGATTACAAAATTATCCTAACAACGTTCTTCGCATTTATAATAGATGGGGTAATGTTGTTTTTGAAGAAGCAAACTATCAAAATAACTTTGACGGTACTTCAAACGGTCGAGCAACCGTTGAGAGAGGTGAGAAACTACCAGTAGGTACATATTATTACCTTCTAGACCTCAATGATGGAAGTTCGGGTCGTGCAGGATGGTTATATATAAACAGATAATTTAAGGTGTATAAGCACTAAAAATAAAAAGTATGAATATAAAGCTTAGAGTATTAATAGTAGGTTTAGTAGGTCTATCCTTCCAGACGCTATTTGCGCAACAAGATCCTCAGTTTACACAATATATGTACAACACATTGAGTGTAAATCCAGCATATGCTGGATCTAGAGGTCATGCTTCTGCGATTGGGGTATTGAGATCACAATGGGTTGGTCTAGATGGAGCTCCTAGAACACAGACCTTTTCTTTAGACACTCCAATAGGTGAACATGTAGGTCTTGGTCTAGCAATAGCAAATGATGAACTTGGTCCCTCTAAGGAAACGTATCTAGATCTTAATTTTTCATATACGATAATGACTTCAGACACTCGTAAGCTTTCGTTTGGCTTAAAAGGTGGTGGACGTTTCTTAGATATTGATTTTTCTAAGGGTAATGCTCAAAGTGAAGATGTCCTTTTTCAAAATAATGTGAGCGAATTTTTACCTACTCTAGGAGCAGGTGTCTACTGGCATAATGATCGTAACTATCTTGGATTTTCCATCCCAAATTTATTTACCGATCAAACCTATGACGATATACAGCAAACTGTAGCTGCCGAAAGACTTCACTTATTTATAATAGGAGGTATTGTCACAGATCTTAGTAGTACGACAAAATTTAAACCAGCTTTCCTAGTAAAGAGTGTTACGGGAGCTCCGCTTATTGTGGATTTATCTGCAAGTTTTATGTTTTATGAAAAGCTAAGATTAGGGCTTTCTTATAGATGGGATGATTCTGTAAGTGGTCTTGCTGGATTCCAGATAACACCACAGCTATTGGTAGGGTATTCTTATGATTATACTACTACAGAACTACAGCGATTTAATACTGGAAGCCATGAGATTACAATGAGATTTGATCTTATTTCAAAAACGAAGAAAATTAAATCACCTCGTTTCTTTTAAATTATAAATAATGACAAAGAATATTACGATACTTCTGCTACTTTTTTCTGTTTCTCTCTTTGCGCAGAAAACATACAAAAACGCAGATAAGCTATTTGAACAAATGCGCTATGTTGAAGCGGCAGCTGTTTATGAGAAAGCAATAGATAGAGGAGATAACTCTATGGTACTCCTGCAGAAAGCTGGAGATTCATATTACTTTAATACTAATATGGAGGAGGCTTATAAGTGGTATGATCTGCTTGTTAGTCAATATAGAGATGAAGTCGATGCTGAGTATTTATTTCGATTTGCACACTCACTTCAAGGTATTGGTGATTATAAAGCGGCAAAAAAATGGATGAAAGCTTTCGCGAAAGCGTCATCTAAAAATGATAAACGTATTGATGATTATGCTCAGAAAGAACGTACTTTGGCAGATGTGCTGGCGATTCCTGCGCAATTTGAGCTTAAAAACTTGTCAATAAATACAGCGTATTCAGATTTTGGACCTACATATTATGGATCTAAACTAGTATACTCATCTGCGGTAGATACATCTTATTATATAAAAAGAAGGTACCACTGGAATGATCAACCTTTTTTAGACTTCTATATAGGTCAAATAAATGCCGCCGAAAATGAAGTGAAGCGAGAGGATATCTTTTCGGACGTTATCAATACAAAGTATCATGAAGCCACTATAGCTTTCGCAAAAGATGGAAAACGTATATACTTTACGAGGAATAATTATGATGGTGATTTGAGAAGGGGAGAGGATGGAGTTAGTCATCTCAAATTATATACTGCTAAAAGGAATGATAGTGTAGGAGCCAAAGATGATTGGCAAGATGTGCGCGAGTTACCTTTTAATAGCAGTGAGTATTCTACAGGTCACCCAGCACTTAGTGAAGATGGTACAAAGTTGTATTTTGTTTCAGACATGCCTGGGACTATAGGAGCAACAGATATTTTTGTAGTTGACATCTTGGGTGATAATAATTATTCTGCACCCCAAAACTTAGGTCCTAAAGTAAATACTTCTGGAAGAGAAATGTTTCCTTACATAGAAAATCAAGTAATGTATTTTGCTTCAGATGGACACTTAGGTGTTGGTGGGTTAGATGTTTTTGAGAGTGATATAGAGAACAATACTTTTTCAATTCCACGTAATTTGGGAAAACCACTCAATAGTCAGCTAGATGATTTTGGTTTCATTATTAATGAGAGTGGAGAGCAAGGGTTTGTATGTTCAAACAGAGAAGGAGGAGTGGGTGACGATGATATTTATGCAATACAGCGTATTCCTTTAGAAGATGTTGTAAAGAATTGTAAGCAGCTAGTTAAAGGTTATGTCGTTAATAGCCGTACGCAGGAACGTATAGCGGATGCTACAGTTTCTTTGTATGGGGAGAATGGAGTTAAACTTTCTGAAACCGTAAGTAAAAGTAATGGGGATTATGTTTTTAATTTTGACCTTGACTGTGCTGAGCAATATGATATAAAAGTGAACAAATTAGGATACACTCCTAATTCAAAAAATATTGTTACTTCTAGTATCTCCTCAGAAACTATAGTACCCCTAGATCTTGAGACGTTAAGCGAGCTCATTGTGGAAGATAGCGGTCAACTTAAAATTAAGGTTGGGATTATATTTTTTGACCTCAATAAGGACTACATACGTCCGGACGCTGCTATGGAGCTCAACAAGATTGTAACACTGATGTCTCAGCAGCCATCTATGGAAATTAGAATTGAATCTCATACAGATGCTCGTGCAGATGATAGTTATAATATGGAGCTATCGCAACGAAGAGCAGTCTCAACTAAAAATTACCTGATAAGACAAGGGATAGCAAAAGAGAGAATACTGTCTGCTCAAGGTTTTGGAGAAACAAGATTACTTAATGAATGTTCTAATGGAGTGCAATGTGATGAAGTACAACATCAAATAAATAGAAGGTCTGAGTTTATTATAGAGAAAATGTAATTAATTAAAAACAGACGATTACCTACAAAGTAAAAAAGCTCTCAATCTAGATTGAGAGCTTTTTTATGCTTAATAACTAAATGAGATTTTTGAGATGTACTGGTGTTTTTGAGGCTGAAAAACACGAGATATAGTACTGAAGAATTATTTTTTCACAATAATGAGGTGTTTCTATTAAAAAAGTATCAAGGTAGTAAGAAATTACAGCATACTTTCATATACTTGCTATCTCAAAAGATTTCACAATAACGTGAAGTAATTATTTTGTGATAAAATTAGATGTATTTCATTCAAATTTTGGTGTAAGTACCTTGCTTTATAAATTACATACTAAATTAATTGTAATTAAAATAAGACGATGCTTTTCTATATTTGTTACAGATAATCTAATTAATTACTATATTTAACCCTTTACTAATTTAAACTTTAAGATCAAGAGCAATGAAAAAATTATTCTCTATCATGGCAGTTGCCGCTGTAGTAGTGTTAAGCACATTCACAGCAAACGCCAGTAACGCACAAACAACCCTTCCAGTACAAATCCAACAAATTGTTGCGAATGTAGACGCTGGAGCATCTTTTCAAGATGAAGCTGCCGCAGAAGAGCTTTCTTTTACGCAGGATTTGAAAAAACGATTCATTGAAGGAGGTCCTGGATTCATGGGGATTGTACTTTTATGTCTTATTTTAGGACTTGCAATTGCTATTGAGCGTATTATATATCTTAACCTAGCATCTACTAACACTAAGAAGTTAGCTCAAGATGTTGAAGATGCATTAAATAGTGGTGGTGTTGAAGCTGCAAAAGAAGTATGTCGTAACACTAAGGGCCCTGTTGCTTCTATCTACTACCAAGGTCTTGACCGTGTAGATGAAGGAGTAGAAGCTGCTGAAAAAGCTGTTGTAGCTTATGGTGGTGTTCAAATGGGACAACTTGAAAAGAACGTATCTTGGATTTCATTATTTATCGCACTTGCACCAATGCTTGGTTTCATGGGTACGGTAATCGGTATGATTCAAGCCTTTGATAGAATTGAAGCAGCAGGTGATATGAATCCAGCACTTGTAGCAGGAGGTATTAAAGTAGCACTTCTTACAACAGTATTCGGACTGATTGTGGCTATTATTCTTCAAATATTCTATAACTATATTATTGCAAAAATTGACAGTATCGTAAACGATATGGAAGATGCATCAATCACATTGATGGACATGCTTGTACGTTACAAGAAGTAATATATAGTAATCTTAAAAATTCATACATATTATGGGATTACATAAAATTTTAAAAATCATTGTTGGTATCGTAGGTATCGCAGCACTTGTTGTTGCTGGTATGGTATGGGCAAACAATGAAGCCATCGTAGGTGGTGATTCACAGAACCTTGTTGATATTATGATTCTCCTCGCTTGGATAGTTATAGGTATCGCAATAGTGCTCGTAGCGATTTTTGTTGTCAAAGGTCTATTTTCGGGTAACGCAAAGAATACACTAATAGGTGCTGGAGCATTCTTGTTAGTAGTTGCTATATCTTACTTCGCAGCAAGTGGAGCAGAAGAAGTTGCAATGAAAGACGGAGAAATGCTATCTGCTAGTGGTTCACAATGGGTAAGCGCTGGTATTAATGCATTCTTTATTCTTGCAGCAATTGCAATTGTACTTATGCTAGTATCAGGAGCTAAGAAACTTGTAAATAAATAATTATGGCTAGGAGAAATGCACCAGAAATTAATGCAGGGTCTATGGCAGACATCGCATTCTTACTACTTATCTTCTTCTTGGTAACTACTACCATTGAAAAAGATAGAGGTCTAGTAAGAGCGTTACCGCCAGAGCAACCTGAGAATGTGGAGCCTCCTATCATTAAAGAAAAAAACCTTTTTGTAGTTATCGTAAATAAAAACGATGAGCTTTTGGTTGAAGATAAGCCTATGGAGATCAAAGATCTCCAAGAGGCAGCTATCGCCTTCTTAGATAATGGAGGTGTACCGAAAGGGCAAGAAGGGTATTGTGATTACTGTCAAGGAGAGCGCGACCCTAGTTCGTCAGACTTTCCAGACAAGGCTATTGTAACTGTAAAAAATGACCGTGAGACATCTTACGATACGTACATTACAGTTCAAAATGAGCTAGTAGGAGCATACAATTCTTTACGTGATAGAGAGTCACAACGTTTATACGGTTGGAAATTTACTGAAGTAAAGAAAGCTATAGACGAAGGAGTGTATAAAGGAAACGAAGAGAGTGCAAAAGAAAAACTTGATGTTATCAAGAAAATGTATCCTCAGAAACTTTCTGAAATAGATCCTCAATCATAAGTAGAATTATAAAATAAAAATATTATGTCAAAATTTAAAAAAGGTGGGTCAAAAGAGTTACCAGCGGTAAACACGGCTTCCCTACCAGATATTGTATTTATGTTATTATTCTTCTTCATGGTGGCTACAGTGTTACGTAAAAATGACGTAAAAGTAGCGCAAATTTTACCAGCAGCAGATCAAACAGAGAAGCTACAAAAGGACAGAAGTGTTTACATCTTCGGAGGGAAACCAGGAGAGGGATACAAGCAGTTCGGTACAGAGGGTAAAATTCAAATAGGAGACAAATTCGTAAATATAAACGAAGTACAACCTGCTATTCTTGAAGAGCGTGAAAAGCTTAGAGATGAGCTTAAAGATCGTGTTATGGTTGCCTTTAAAGTTGATAAGGAAACTAATTCAGGTTTAGTATATGATGTGAAGCAGGAGCTTAGACAAGCAAACATGCTTAAAGTAATTTATATTACTACACAAACGGAGGATGCTGTATCGCAATAATCCGATATTAAATTAGTAAAAAAACGTCTTGAGGTAACTCAAGGCGTTTTTTTATTTTTAATACTCATTATCATTTCTCTTATATTTGTTAGAAATTCTTCCACTTGAAATACTACTTGTTTTTGTCCATTTTATTTCTCACTTCTTGCTTACTGGCGCAGGAAGAAGTTGTGCTATATGAGGAAGATGTAGATTCTTTGTATCGAGAAGATCAAGTTTATGTAGGTGTTACTTTTAATTTAATAAGTAATAAGCCAACAGATTTTAAACAAAATGGTCTCAGTGCTGGAATACAAGCTGGAGTTATTAGAGATTTTCCTATTAATAAGAGGCGTAATAAGGCAATAGGTCTAGGAATAGGTCTTGCGGTGGATACCTATAATCAAAACTTGTTTATAGATGAAGCGATTACTGATATGGTGACTAATTATGAAATTCTCGATGACCAGGTTGATGAGGATGTCAATAGATTTACAACATATACCCTTGAGTTTCCAATCGAATATAGGTGGCGCACATCGACCCCAACTAAATACAGCTTTTGGCGTATACATGCCGGCTTAAAGTTGGGTTACTTATTTAGGTTTAAATCCACTTTTCAAGACAATAACCTTAATGTTGTCCGTACTGATTTGCCAGAGGTAAATAGCTTCCAATATGGGCCTTCATTCTCTTTTGGTTATGGGGCCTTTAATTTTCAAGGATATTATGGTTTGAGTACCCTGCTCAATGATGAGGCGCAAATAGATGCTAGTAGCGTTAATCTTCAAGTCATTAGACTGGGATTGGTTTTTTACTTCTTATAAGAGTACGCTTTCGCGAAAGCGTGACAACAATCCTACTACAACCAGTAAGGGTAGACTAGAAATTGTGAAGTAGCTCCCAAAATAAATCCTATTATAAGTTCGATAGGCGTGTGAGCTCTTGCATCTAGCCTAGATGTAGCCGTTGCGCCACAAGCAAAAATTCCAAATGCAATCCAATATAACATATTAGACCCATAGTGAAGGCTGAGTCCCATTATAAAAAATAAGACCCCTGAGAGACCTATCATATGTAGACTAGCCTTAAATTTACAAAGTGATAATAAGAATGCTCCTGAACTAGCTCCAAGAATGCCTATAAAGAAATAGTAAAGTGGTGGTATCTCATAGCCGTCAAATATTAATTTTATTAATACAAACGTAAATACCATTTGCATGAGTAGAGGCCATTTACGCTCTCTTACATCCTTGAGGTGTATGCTTGTGACCAGTTGAAGGTTTTTGAGCATATAGAAGCTTAAAATGGGAATTACGGTGGTCATTATGGCTGCCGCAAAAAGTTTTGAGTATACAAACTCTTTGTTGAAATATCGTGGTAATATGTAGAAGTAGTAGAGTACACCACTCAAAGGCATGAATAGTGGGTGAAAAATATAAGAAAAGCTACGTATGAAAAATTTCATTAAATCTGTTTACGTAATCTCGCTACCGGAAGGTCTAATTGCTCTCGGTATTTAGCAACTGTTCTCCGAGCTATAGGATATCCTTTTTCTTTTAAAATACCTGCAAGTTTATCATCTGTAAGAGGTTTGCGTTTATCCTCCTCGTCTATGACCATTTCTAAGATTTTTTTAATCTCACGTGTAGACACCTCTTCACCTTGGTCATTAGTCATACTTTCAGAAAAGAACTCTTTGATGAGTTTTGTTCCGTAAGGAGTGTCTACATATTTACTATTTGCTACTCGAGAAACTGTGGAAACGTCCATGCCAATTTCTGTGGCGATATCTTTCAATATCATAGGTCTTAAGTTGCGCTCGTCACCCGTCAAGAAGTATTTTTCTTGATAGTGCATGATACTACTCATGGTCACAAAAAGTGTTTGCTGTCGCTGTATAATGGCTTCAATAAACCACTTAGCAGCATCAAGCTTCTGCTTGATAAACATTACTGCATCTTTTTGTGCTTTAGTACGCTCTTTAGATTCTTTATACCCTTTGAGCATATTGCTATAATCTCTAGAGACTTTGAGCTCTGGAGCATTACGGCCATTTAATGAAAGTTCTAACTCACCGTCTACTATGCGTATAGTAAAGTCTGGAACTACATGCTCTACAATTTTTGTATTACTAGAGTATGAACCTCCTGGACGAGGATTAAGGTGTTCTATTTCATTAATGGCATCTTTAAGTTCTTCCTCAGTTATATGAAACTTAGCCATGAGCTTTTTGTAATGCTTCTTGCTAAAGTGGTCAAAAGACTTTTCAAGTATATCAACTGCTAGGGAAATAGATTTTGTGGCAGGCTTTCTGTCCAGTTGTAGCACTAGGCATTCTTGTAAGTTACGAGCGCCTACACCTGCAGGATCAAGGTCTTGTACCTTAAAAAGCATTTTTTCTATAACCTCTTCAGAGGTATAGATATTTTGTGTGAAGGCTAGATCATCCATAAGATCTGCTAGTGGTCGCCTTAGGTATCCTGCTTCATCAAGGGAACCTATGATAAATTCGGCAACTTCACGCTCCTCAGAAGATATTCTTACAGTATTGAGCTGCGTCTTGAGATACTGATTGAACGATGTTCCAGATGCATAAGGGACTTGTTTGTCCTCATCATCTGCACTGTAATTATTTGCACTCAAGCGGTATTCTGGGATTTCATCATCACTTAGATAGTCATCCACATTGATTTCAACCTCTGGTGCTTCATCAAAGTCGTCTGTATTGTCAAACTCTTCAAAATCATCTTTAACTTCCTCCTTACCGCTATCGAGAGCAGGATTTTCTTCGAGCTCTTGTTTGATTTTTTGTTCAAACGCCTGCGTAGGAAGTTGGATAAGCTTCATCAGCTGGATTTGCTGAGGAGAGAGCTTTTGCGAAAGTTTAAAATTAAGTTGTTGTTTTAACATATAAAACGAAGTTACGAAAAAGCAATAAACAGTGATGAGAAATATATGTTAAGCAAACTTTTAATTAATAAAGGTTATACTCGTTTATATTTGAGATTCTAAAGTGTCGTTATATGGTTTAGTATTGCGCTAGCTTATAAGGTGTTTACCACCTTTCTAATTGCAACAAGATTACCTAGTAGTCTTTCAAGATGTGCAAGATCAAGCATATTTGCGCCATCACTTTTTGCATTTGCCGGGTCAAAGTGAGTTTCAATAAATAATCCGTCTACATTATTTACAATACCTGCTCTAGCAATAGTTTCAATCATGTCTGGTCTCCCTCCAGTTACTCCGCTTGATTGGTTGGGTTGTTGTAGCGAGTGAGTAACGTCGAGTACCGTAGGTGCAAATTCTTTCATTGTAGGGATTCCCCTAAAATCAACAATCATATCTTGATAGCCAAACATAGTTCCGCGATCTGTAATCCAAGCATTTTCATTACCTGTGTCGAGTACTTTTTGTACAGCATGTTTCATGGATTCTGGAGACATAAACTGTCCTTTCTTGAGGTTTACTACTTTGCCTGTTTTGGCAGCAGCGACTACAAGAGAAGTTTGTCTTACCAGAAATGCAGGAATCTGAAGTACATCTACATATTGTGCCGCAAGAGCAGCGTCAGAACTTTCGTGAATGTCTGTTACTGTTGGGACATCAAACTCTGCCGAAACCTTAGCTAGAATCTCAAGAGCTTTTTCATCCCCTATGCCGGTAAAGCTATCTACTCTACTACGATTTGCCTTTCTAAAGCTACCTTTAAAAACGTACGGTATTTTTAGAGTATCAGTAATTTTTACAACTTTCTCTGCTATGCGCATTGCCATGTCTTCTCCCTCTATAGCGCACGGTCCGCATAGTAGAAAAAAGTTATTGGCATCTGTATGTTTTATTTTAGGTATGTTAGAAAGTTTCATCGTTTAGATTTTAATTGTTTCCTGGTATTTCTTAGGAATAAATAGGTATTACAAAGATAGCATTAAAAGAGATGAGCAAAATTACTTCTTGATAGAAGTGGGTAGCTTATCAGGTTTTGCATAAGAAAATCTGTCTATAATTTTTGGAAAAGCATAAGCGTCAAGTCCGTTTATGGCTACTCCCATAGATGTTTCTAGATCTATCCATCCATCTTCTTGCAGGCAGTTATCTGGTAAAGTTACTCCCTTGACTGCGCCTATCATTAAGATAGTTTCATTTTCCTCAATTTTGTATTCGTTTACGTATTCGCAGGCGATTTTAATGTGTGCTTGTTTTACAAATGGAGCACTCCAATTGTTTAAATACTCGGTTTCTAAACCTGTAGCATCAAATTCTGATACATTTTCCTCATATGCTGCCGCTGTCTGGTGAGATGGTAAGACGATTTCAGTATTAATATGATTTACGGTAAAACTTCTTGTCGCTTTAATATTTGTATAGGTATGCCTAGGGACTGTGGTAGGTCTCATAATGAAGCCCAACATTGCAGGATTGCTTCCTATATGTGTGATAGAGCTAAAAATCGCTAGATTTTCATGATCATCCTTAGATATGGTACCTATAAGATTTGCGCTTTTGTAACCGGTAACACTATTAATAAAGTTTGCACGGTAGCGCTTATCCATCGCGATTATGGCATCGTCGTCAAAATGTAGTATCTTTTTCATTACTATCAAAAATACGGATTATGAAAGAGCAGTTTCAAGATTACTTTAACACCAACAAGGAAACTTGGGAAAAGAAAGTTTCTGTCCACGCAGAGAGTAGTTTTTATGATATGCCGGGATTTTTGAATGGTAAAAGTTCTCTCAACAACTATGAGTTAGATGCATTGGGAGATGTAAATGGTAAAAGTTTACTCCATCTTCAGTGTCATTTTGGACAAGATACTTTGAGTTGGGCAAGGATGGGTGCTTTGGCTACCGGGGTAGATATTAGTGAGGAGGCGATTACGCTTTCGCGAAAGCTAAACAAGCAACTAGGTTTGTCTGCTGAATTTGTGTGCTGTAATGTTCTAGATACTTCAAACCATATTCATGAGCAATTTGATATTGTTTTTACGAGTTATGGGGTGATAGGGTGGTTGCCAGATTTGAAACCTTGGGCGCTTATGATTGCACAGCGATTAAGAAGTGGAGGAACTTTTTATATAGTAGAGTTTCATCCCATTGTCTGGATGTTTGATTATACAGGAGATAAGCCAGTAATGAAATATGGATATCATCAAGATGAACCAGTTTATGAAGAATATGAGGGGACTTACGCTCAACCTGATGCAGCTATAACAAGTAAAGAGTATGGATGGAATCATGGTTTAGGAGACGTGGTCTCTGCCTTAATAGATGCGGGTCTTAAAATAGAATTTCTAAAAGAACACGATGCCTCTCCTTATGATGTTCTTCCAGATTTAATGAAAAATGAAAATGGCCTTTACGAAAGTAAAGACCATTTATATCCATTAATTTTTGAGATAAAAGCTACTAAAGTTTAGTGCGCATCTTCTTTTAGTAATTCTGGAAACTTCTGTGCAAAACGTTTATACCTAGGTATTGATACATTTTGAATGTATGGGTTATTTGGGTTGTTCTTTTCATAATCCTGGTGGTATGCCTCTGCAATCCAAAATTTCTGAAAAGGTAGTACTTGTGTGCTTATTTTACCATCGTAGGTAGACTCGTTTAAGGCAGCAATAGTCTTATCTATTATTTTCTTTTCGCTATCGTTCTGATAGAAAGCGATAGAGCGATATTGTGGTCCAGCATCTGGTCCTTGACGGTTTTTTGTGGTCGGATTCTGTGATCCAAAAAACACATCAACTAGCTGTTGAAAAGAGATTACCTTCGGATCGTAAATTACTTCTACAGCCTCTGCATGAGTCGTGTTTCCGTAGCTTACTTGTTTGTATGTTGGGTTGTCTTCCTTTCCTCCACTATAGCCACTTATAGCCTCGTCAACTCCTTTTACGCTTTCAAAAATGGCTTCTACACACCAAAAACATCCACTAGCAAAATATGCTCTACTCATCCCATCTTGATATGTTGCTTCTACTGGCTCAAGCATGGCTGTAGGTTCAGTCATAGGCTTGGTATTATGATTGCAAGCCATAAATGTGATAAGTGTAGTGAGGTAGGCAATGATTTTCATACAATATTTTTAAGAGTATAAAATTACTTCATAAGAACTTAGATTGTTGTTATCGTTTTGTTAATCAATTTGAGATGTTATAAAATGAGGTTAGAGCGGATAATGTTGTAGCCTAAAGCCTTAGTACTAAAATTCTGCAAAAATTTTTTAACACAAAAAAAGCCTTCTATAATAAATAGAAGGCTTTAGATATTGTAGAAAAAAAATGATTACAGCTTTTTAAATAGCTTTGTCATTTTTTCATGCTGCTCATTTGCAAGTTCACTATCTATTAAGATACGACCAGAGTGCTCATCTGTGATGATTTTCTTGCGTCCAGCAATCTCAACCTGAACTTGTGGTGGGATTGTAAAGTAAGATCCTCCAGAAGCTCCACGCTCTATAGGTACAATTGCAAGACCGTTGCGTACACTAGAACGGATTCTCTTGTAAGCTTTAACTAAGCGCTCTTCAATGTTAGTTTCATATTCTGCACTTTTAGCTAGAAGTGCTTGTTCCTCTTTTTCTGTTTCAGAAAGGATAGCATCTAGCTCGTTTTTCTTGTGCTTAAGGTGAGTCTCGCGTTCTGCAAGACGTTCCTTAGTTTGCGTGATTACATCTCCCTTTTGTTCAATCTGGGCCTTATACTCACGTATATTTTTCTCTGCAAGTTGAATTTCAAGTTCTTGGAACTCTACTTCTTTGCTTAAAGCATTAAACTCACGATTGTTACGTACGTTCTTTTGCTGCTCAGAGTATTTCTTTATAGATGCTTTTGAGTCATCTATCTGGATTTTTTTAGCCTTGATAGAGTCGTCCACCAATTTTAAATCGTTTTCCAACTTCTCGATGCGCTTGTTAAGACCAGCTACTTCATCTTCAAGGTCTTCAACTTCCAATGGAAGCTCTCCACGTACATTGCGGATCTCGTCCACACGTGAGTCTATAAGTTGTAAATCGTAAAGCGAGCGTAGTTTTTCTTCTACTGTTGCTTCTTTCTTCTTTGCCATACGTTAAAAATAGTTGATAGGATTGGTATTTTCCTCAGATAAAATGATTGCAAAAGTACTAATTTTTTCTGTAAGATAGTCGCATATTAAGTTTTTCGTATATCGTTCACTTTCATAATGCCCTACATCGCATAAAAGAATGCTGCCTTCAGCTTGGTAATAGTCGTGGTATTTTAAATCTGAAGTTACAAGCACATCCGCCCCTTGAGCTTTTGCGCTTTTAATAGCAAAGGCTCCACTTCCTCCCAGTACGGCTATTTTTTTTATAGGTTTTCCTATTAATTGTGAGTGACGTATACCGCCTGTTTTAAATTGCGCTTTCGCGAAAGCTAAAAAATCCACCTCACTCATTTCTTTATCAAGATTACCTATCATCCCCATGCCTACATTTTGCAACGTATTTTCTAGTGAAGTAATCTCATAGGCAACTTCTTCATAAGGGTGATTTTCAAAAAGAGTTTGTAAAATCTTAGACTTAAGGTGCTTTTCAAACGTAAGATGTAATTGTGTTTCTGGTTCAATATGTCTCGAGCCTCTTTGGCCTATTACAGGATTAGAATTGTCATTTCCTTTGAAAGAACCCCTACCTTCAACCTCAAAGCTGCACTCTTCATAATTACCTAAACTTCCTGCTCCCGCCGAAAACAAAGCATCGCTCACACTTTTTGCAGATGCGTGGGGAACGTAAGTGGTGAGTTTGTAAATATGATGCTGTTTAGGGATTAAAATCTTAGTGTTTGATAGATTGAGAGCTTTGCACATTCCAAAGTTAACGCCGTGTTCTACATTATCTAGCGCAGTGTGAATTGCAAAAATGGCAATATCATTTTTAATAGCCTTTTGAACCACTTTTTGCACATAGTTACTTGCTGTGAGCCTTTTTAATCCTGAGAAAATAATAGGATGAAAGCATACAATGAGGTTGCAGTTTTTTGCAACAGCCTCATCAACTACATTTTCAAGTGCGTCATGTGAGACAAGAATATTGGTCACTTCTTGCAGAGGATCCCCTACAAGAAGACCAACGTTATCAAAATCTTCTGCATAGGCAAGTGGTGCCCATTCATTAATTATAGTACTTACATCTTTTACCTTCATAAGGGTAAAGATAAAAAATGATACCTTCGTTTTATGAGAAAACTACGTCTCTTGTTATTTCCCGTTGCGGGAATTTATTATTTAGTTACGCTTACGCGAAATAAGCTCTACGACACTGGAGTGTTTAAGTCAAAAAAATATAATATACCAGTGATATGTGTGGGCAATTTAAGTGTAGGAGGAACTGGAAAATCTCCTATGACTGAGTTTGTAGTTCGGCTTTTACTGGATGATTATCGAGTAGCTACGCTTAGTAGAGGCTACGGCCGTAAAACTAAAGGATATCTCGATGTTAATCCAGCTAATGAAGCAACTACGGTAGGTGATGAGCCATTGCAATTTGCTCAGAAATTTAAAAATATCCAAGTTGCAGTTTGTGAAGATCGACAAACCGGTATCGAAACATTATTGTCAAAAGTTAATGCTCCTGAACTTGTAGTTCTGGATGATGCTTACCAGCATAGAAAGGTAGAAGCTGGGTTTTATATACTATTAACAGCATATAGTGATTTGTATAGTAATGATTTCTTGTTGCCAGCTGGAAATTTAAGAGAACCTCGAGCTGGTGCGGATAGGGCAGACGTTATAGTTGTAACTAAGTGTCCAGAAAATTTAAGTCCAAAAGAGCAGGCATTTATTGTTGCGTCTTTAGATGTAAATAAAACTCAGCAAGTATATTTTTCAACAATCTCATATGATGAGAAGGTGTATTCTGCACTGGGGTCTGTACCGCTAAACCGTCTTAAGGTTAAAAATGTTACGCTAGTGACAGGAATTGCAAATCCTAAGCCGTTTTCGGCCTACTTGGCTAGTCAAGGACTGTCATTTTCTCATGAGGCGTATGGAGATCATCATAATTTTACAAACTCGGAGATTAATGAGCTCGATAAGTTGGATTGCATCCTTACTACAGAAAAAGATTATGTGAGACTTCGTCCGTTACTTAAGATGAAAGATCTCTACTATTTACCAATAAAAGCCCATTTTATTGATGGTGAGGAATTGTTAACTGCAGATATTAAAAACTTTGTTTCAAGCTTTTAACACCAAGTAATTTCTAGGAAATAAGTTCTAGCTAAGTACCTTACTATTTCTAAGACCGTTGTATATTTTTTGAAAAAACTCTTCTACCTTATATGGTTTAGGGATGATGTCATTAAATCCTACGGCATGAAATTCATCAATATTTTCGTCTATAGTGACGGCAGTAAGTGCTAGTATTGGAATGTCTTTATTAAACAAACGTATTTGTTCAGTTGCTTCTATACCACTTATTCCAGGCATATGAATATCCATTAAAATAAGGTCAAATTGCTCTGTGCGAGCTTTCTCAACAGCAATCTCACCATTATCGGCTGTTTCACACGTGATCTTGTTTTTCTCAAGAATCTTACGTGTAATCATCTGGTTGATTTTATTGTCTTCTACTACAAGAATATGACGATTTTCAAGGGCATTATAATCTATTTCGTATGCCATATCGTTTGCATTTGATTCGCCAGGTGCTGTTTTAGATAGATTATAATTAAGGTCAAACTTAAAGGTGGTTCCTTTACCTAGGGTGCTCTCAAGTACAATCTCACTATTTAATAAGTCAAGAAGATTTTTGACAATAGATAAGCCTAGTCCTGTACCTCCAAATTTTCTATTAATTGCTACAGAGCCTTGTGTGAAGTTTTGGAAAATTGTTTTTTGTTTCTTCTTTGAGATTCCTTCTCCATTATCTTCTATCTCAAAGTGAAGTTTGATGTCTGATTCGCCTTGACTAATTTTCTGCACACGAACCCAAACGTCACCATCGCGGGTAAATTTTATTGCATTTCCTACTAGATTTATGAGTACTTGAGAGATCATTAATGGATCTCCTAGGAGTTCTGTAGGAATGTTAGAGTCGAAGTCAATATGTAATTTGTTGCCTTTATCTCGGGCAGATTTGCCAAGAGCAAATAATACGTCTTCAATGCGTTTCTTTATATTAAAGGAAGTTTCTTCAACCTCTACTTTATTTGCTTCTAATTTGTTGAGATCTAGAATGTTGTTTATGAGAGAAAGTAGGTACTCTCCAGAAAACTTTAATGAGTCAAGGTGCTTTTTCTGATCTTCCGTTGGGTTTTCAGAAAGGAGTAAGTGTGTCAGTCCCGTAACGGCATACATTGGTGTCCGCAATTCATGTGTTATTGTAGAGAGGAACTGTGCCTTAACCATAGAAGCCTTTTCTGCGTTATCTCTTGCAATGACAAGTTCGACGTTTTTGGCTTGTAAAAGTTCATTTGCTTTTGCTCTCAGGTTGTTGTTTTTATATAACGATAGCGTGAGCAGTGCAAGAATAGAGCAAAGAGCGATGCTGAGTACAAGTGTTAGTCTCATAGCTCTAGAGTTTCTATCTTCCTCTATTTCAATATTTTGTTTTAATCGTGTCACCATATCATCAAGTTCTGGACTGTCTGATGTGGGTAAGGGTACGCTTGATATTTTATTAAGCGCATGTTGATTTGTAGACTGATAGTATGATGTTAAGTAATCATTTGCTTCTTTATAGTTCCCACGACCTTGAGCTAAAAGATGTTTGACTTTTAATAACGTTGTGCTGATGCTTGGGAAATTATTTGAACTCAATAGCGTTTCGACCTCTAGTAAGGTTTCATCTGCTTCTTCAAGTCTTCCTAATTCTGCAAGGCTTAGCGCTTTATTGGTGAGAGCTTGAGTTTTTAAGTAGTCGCTATTTTCGTTTTTCGCATACTCAATGCCTTTGTTGTAAGATGTTATAGCTTCTAAGTGGCTTTTGTTATCCCTTAAAATGTCGCCTTTTAAAGTGTATAATTGAGCCTTTAGGTCATTTCGTGTGCTATTTTCGAGAGTTGTTACACCATTAGAGATATATTGTAAAGCAGTTGTGGTATCTTTTTTTATGAGCGCGAGTTGGGTTGCAGTAATGTAGCTCTGTCCCAAGAGATCAAAGCTCTTAGTTTCTTTTTGCAAAGCTATTGCGCGCTCATTTTCAACAAGAGCTTTTTCATAATCGTTGAGTTGGAAATATAGTTTGGCAAGGGTTCCAGAGGCAAGACCTACACGCTTCGTGTGGCCTATGTCTGTTGCTAGATCTCTAGAATACTTTAGTATGTCAATGGCATGGTTGTAATTGCGATCGGAAACTGCAATTACAGCTCGCTTGAGAAGCGAGTCTATTTTATCATTGGTAAGCGTTTCCTCTATATTCTCTCTTTCTTGGGCAATACTTATCACAGGATAAGAAAGAAGAAGCGCTAGAAGAAAACGTACTAATAGCAAATTCATAAGAAATTCTGATTATTCAACTGCAATATATATTATTTTGTAGAAATCCGTAGTATTAAGTCAACTAATCTGCTAGAATATCCCATTTCATTATCATACCATCCTATAATTTTCACCATCTTACCTATTACAGATGTCATTTGTGAATCAAAAGTACAAGAGTAGGGGTTTCCTACAATGTCTATTGATACTATATGGTCTTCAGTATACGATACAATACCTTTGTATCTTCCTAATGAGGCTTTGCGCATAGCGTCGTTAATTTCGCTAATGGAGGTGTCTCTTTTTACATTAAAAGTAATGTCTGTAAGAGATCCATTAGGTACTGGCACGCGTATTCCACACCCTCCTATTACATCAGAGAGATGGGGGAAAATGCCTGTTAAAGCTTTTGCTGCTCCAGTAGTAGTAGGTACAATACTTTGTCCTGCTGCTCGTGCTCTTCTTAAATCTCTATGAGGTTGATCATGTAAGCTTTGATCTGTAGTGTAAGAGTGTATTGTAGTGATGTATGCCTGTTCTACACCGCACAAGTTATCTATAATTTGCACCATAGGTGCTGCATTATTTGTAGTACACGACGCATTAGAAATAATAGTGTCAGTTTCTTTTATTTCATGATCATTTACACCCATTACAATCATGGGTATGTCTTCATCAAGTGGAGGTACGCTCAAAATTACCTTTGCCGCTCCAGCATCTATGTGATTTTTAAGGTGCTCTTTTGTTTTAAACTTACCTGTACTTTCTATCACAATATCCGGGGAGGTGTTCTTCCAAGGAATGTTGCCTATTTTACTTTCGTTATATAGTGGGATAGATTTTTCACCAATAATAATTGTATGATCACCATGAGACACCTCTTTTTTTAAAACACCATGAATACTGTCGTATTTGAGAAGGTGTGATAAAGTACGTGCGTCTGCTAGATCGTTAATTGCGACTACTTCCATTGCTGGATGTTCCTCAATAAGTCTAAACACGGTACGACCTATGCGACCAAAACCGTTGATAGCAATCTTAAGTTTAGTCATTCTTTTAAGTAAGGTGTTTCTGTGCTTTGTAAGACGAGCGCACGAGTGCGCCGCTCTCTACATGGCGGAATCCCATCTCTAAACCTATCTTTTCATACTTCTGAAATTGATCAGGAGTGATAAATTGTTTTACAGGTAGGTGTTTTTTAGAAGGCTGTAAGTATTGCCCTATGGTTACGATGTCTAGATTTACAGATCGCAAGTCTTTAAGAGTCTGGATTACTTCCTCTTCAGTCTCACCTAAACCTAGCATGATACCAGATTTTGTACGCTTAATTCCGCTGTCTTTTAGGTATTTTAAGACGCCAAGACTGCGTTCATATTTTGCTTGTATACGTACTTCACGAGTAAGACGTTTTACAGTTTCCATGTTGTGAGACACCACTTCCGGTGCTACAGTTACAATACGATCTAGTAAGTCTTCTCTACCTTGAAAATCAGGAATAAGAGTTTCAAGAGTTGTGTTTGGGTTCATGCGTCGTATAGCTTGTACGGTTTCTGCCCAGATAATAGTCCCCATATCCTTGAGGTCATCACGATCAACAGAAGTAATTACTGCGTGCTTGATGTCCATTAATTTAATAGATCGAGCTACTTTTTCTGGTTCTTCCCAGTCTACTTGCTCTGGGCGTCCCGTTTTTACACCACAAAACCCACAAGAACGTGTACATGTGTTCCCGAGAATCATAAATGTCGCTGTACCTTCACTCCAGCATTCACCCATGTTTGGGCAACTTCCTGAAGTACATATTGTGTTAAGACTGTATTTGTCTACTAGACTACGTAGGTCTTTATATTTCTTACCAGTAGGTAGTTTTACGCGAAGCCATTTTGGCTTTGCCACGCGCTCTGGCTTAGTAATAGTGAGTTCTTCTTGCATAGCATTTTTTATAGCGTTACAAAGATACTAAATAATGAATTGTGGGTGGTTACGCTTTCGCGAAAGCGTACTCTTAATATAACAATTGAAGTTCTTTGAGATCGTACTGGTTTACAATATCATTTTCTTCTAGAAGAAGAAGCTTTCCAGACTCTGAAACGCCTTTTATTATTCCAACAAACTGGCGTCCATCTTCTGAAAGAAACGTAGCTGGCTTGTCCTTTTTAAATAAGTGAACTTCATAGTCATTTTTGATCGTGCTAAACTCTCCTTTGAGTAGTAGTTCTACATAGTGGTGAAATCTTTGAAGTAGTAGCGATAAAATTTCTTCTAACTCAAAGTGAATCCCTGTTCTAGACTTTATTGAAGTAGCGCGAGGTACATTATTCCACTGTGTCTGATTTACATTAAGTCCTACGCCTAAGATCATTGCGTCAAGTTGCCCGCCTTTTATGACACTCTCTATAAGTATGCCGCATATTTTGTCGTTATCTGTCAATATGTCGTTAGGCCATTTGACACGAACATTTTTTATGAGAAGTTTAGATAGTACATCTTTAACTGCTAGAGAAGCGGCCATAAGAGCATAAAATTGTTCATTGATGGTAATACGCTTTACTTTTCTAAATACGCTGAATGTCAGGTTTTTGCCGCTTTCTGCTTGCCACTGAGTGCCCATTTGACCACGTCCCGCAGTTTGTTCTAAAGCCCAGACTACAATGTCCTCCTCTGCATTTTCTTCTTTAGAAATACGTTTGAGATAATCGTTTGTTGAGTCAACGGTATGAAGTTTGTCTATGCGCATATGTAAAACACCCAGCCTAAACTTGTGTTAAGACCGCAGAGTAATGTAAATTTGTAATAACTTTGTGTAAATTAAAGAATTTAATGGTAAATAAGGAAAAGAATACAGATCAATTAATTGCTAAGATTGTCGAGGGAATTGAAGATGTAAAGGGACAGAATATTGATATACTGGATCTTAGAGATATAGAAAATACGGTTTGTGATTATTTTATCATTTGTGATGGAACATCAAACACACAAGTGGGAGCTATCGTAAGTTCTATACAAAAGACTGCTAGTAAAGCCTTGCAAGAAAAAGCATGGCATATAGAGGGGATGGAAAATCAAGAGTGGGTGCTTATGGACTACGTTAATGTGGTAGTGCATGTTTTTCAAAAGCACATACGTGAATTCTATGATATAGAAAGTCTTTGGGGTGATGCAAAGATTACTACGATCCCAACAGATTATTAAAAAAAAAGATTAAATGGCTAAAGAAGAAAAGAATGCAGGCGGAACTCCGCCTAATAAACCTAAGTTTAGTTCTTACTGGATATACGGTTTAATTGTTATAATATTCATTGCAATCAGTATGCTTACTGGTAGTTCTGGTTTAGGTGAAGCACAAAAAACTTCTCTCTATCAGTTTGAAGAATATCTTGAGGCTGGAGATGTTGCTCGTGTAGAGATTGTAAATAAAAACTCTGTAAAGGTTTATCTAACTAAAGAAGCTGAAACAAAAGAGATTCATAATAAAGGACGTGCTACTGGTTTTTTAAAACCATCTGCCGGTGCTCCAGACTATCGTTTTGAAATAGGAGATCTACAGAATTTTGAAAATGATATCAACACAACGATTGATGAAAACAACTTAGACACTAGAGTTTCTTATGAGACGGAAGGTGATATGTGGGGGCTTGTTGCTAGTTTTCTTCCTTTCATACTTATCATAGGACTTTGGATTTTTATCATGAGACGTATGTCTTCTGGTGGAGGAGGAGGTCCTGGAGGGCAGATTTTTAACATTGGTAAGTCAAAGGCTAAATTGTTTGACGAGAAAACAGATGTTAAAACTACATTTAAGGATGTAGCTGGACTTGAAGGCGCAAAAGAAGAAATACAGGAGATTGTAGATTTCCTGAAGAACCCAGAGAAGTATACAAGTTTAGGAGGTAAGATACCTAAAGGTGCATTACTAGTAGGTCAACCAGGTACTGGTAAAACTTTGCTGGCAAAAGCAGTCGCGGGAGAAGCAAAGGTTCCTTTCTTCTCACTATCAGGTTCAGACTTCGTGGAGATGTTTGTGGGTGTTGGAGCATCGCGTGTACGTGATTTGTTCAAACAGGCAAAAGAAAAATCTCCAGCTATAATTTTTATAGATGAGATAGACGCGATAGGTCGTGCTCGTGGAAAAAATAATTTTTCTGGAGGTAATGATGAACGTGAGAACACACTTAACCAACTTCTTACTGAGATGGACGGTTTTGGTACAAATACAAATGTGATTGTTCTTGCAGCAACAAACAGGGCAGATGTGCTTGATAAAGCACTTATGCGTGCAGGTCGTTTTGACCGTCAGATTTATGTAGATCTTCCAGATGTGCGTGAGCGTAAAGAGATTTTTGAAGTGCACCTTCGTCCATTAAAAAAGGTTGATGATGAGCTTGATGTAGATTTCCTTGCAAAGCAAACTCCAGGTTTCTCAGGAGCAGATATTGCAAACATGTGTAACGAAGCTGCTCTTATAGCTGCTCGTAAAGGAAGTAAGGCTGTAGGGAAACAAGATTTCTTAGATGCGGTAGATCGTATTGTGGGAGGACTAGAAAAGAAAAATAAAATCATCACACCAGACGAGAAGCGTGCAATTGCTTTTCATGAAGCTGGTCACGCTACTGTAAGCTGGATGCTAGAATATGCTGCGCCATTGGTTAAGGTGACTATTGTGCCTCGTGGGCAATCATTAGGTGCTGCTTGGTATCTACCAGAAGAAAGACTTATAGTGCGCCCAGAGCAGATGCTAGATGAAATGTGTGCTGCACTAGGAGGTAGAGCTGCCGAGAAGGTAATCTTTAACAAGATTTCAACTGGGGCGTTAAGTGACCTTGAGAAGGTGACTAAACAAGCTAGAATGATGGTAACTGTTTATGGTCTAAATGATAAGGTAGGTAATCTTACATATTACGATTCTTCAGGACAGTCGGATAATGGCTTTACAAAACCTTATAGTGAGCAGACGGCAGAGATAATTGATAAAGAGATATCTAATATTATTGAAGGGCAGTATCAAAGAGCTATTGATTTACTTACTAAAGAAAAAGATAAGCTTACCCAACTAGCAGAATATCTTCTTGATAAAGAAGTGATTTTTAAAGATAACCTAGAGGAAATCTTTGGAAAACGTGCTTTTGGAGAAGTGGAGGCTCAAGAAGCTTCTGAAGATTCTGAAACCAAGCCTATAGTCTAGTTTTAGACTAAGAGATTAAGGGATAGACCCTCAAAAAATCTTGATTGTACCTAAGGTTCAGTCAAGATTTTTTATATTTGAAAAATACACCAAGCGTTGAGCAAATCTATTGATGAGTCTTTTTAGAAAAATCTTTGGAAATACATCTAAATCAGATAGCCCCCATAGCGATAAAGAAGGTGAAGAGCGCAGTAAGTACATGCCGGATATTAACACTCCAGCAGATGAGCGCTTCACCAAAAACTTTATCATAAACGGAGGGCGATTTTTGTATGCTCTTAATCAAGAGGAAATCAATGAAAATTTTGATAACATCTTGTTAGAAAATGATTGGTACGAGAAGAATGTATTCTGTACAGATGATAATCTTAAGGAGATCTTTAAGGGTTATAATCTCACTTTTGGAACAAATACAGAGTCTCCTTTTTTTCTTACTACTTGCGAAAGTCTCGTAGCAAATGATGGTTCTCTGTTGGTGTGTTCAAAACAGTTAAAAGAGCTCAAGCTACATGATCTACCTAAGGATATTATTGTTTTTGGAACAACAAGCCAAATAGTTAATACTATAGGTGAAGGATTGAGACTCATAAAAAATAGAAATTCTGGAAGTATACCTACCAATATTACTACAATAAAGAATTTTGAGTCAAAACAAGATGATAAAGATTTTATGACCTATGGAAGTAGCACAAAGAATCTTTACTTGTTACTGCTAGAAGACTTGTAATATGCGAGAAATAATTATTAGGGGGCTTTCTGGATTGCTCTATGTGACATTATTGTTGCTTGCGATTTTTTCAAAAGAAAATATTTACTTACTTGTTTTTTCAGGCTTAGGCGTTGTAGTGCTTTTTGAGTTTTTAAAGCTTGTGGGTGTCAAATCGCTTTTACCATATTTATTTCTGTTTGCCTGTGTGGCGATTTTCTGTTATTTCAAACTTGACAGACTTGCAACGCTAGTGTTTCTTGCGCTTACAATCACAGTTAATTTGTATTTGATTAAAAATCTCATTCGTCCATCCGAGCGCTATATAACGGTATCTCAAAAATATGCTTATATCATTTTTTATATCGTGGGTGGTGTGGTTTTTACGATACTGCTGCCATCTTACAAAGGAGAGTACACTTCTCTTTTAGTTGCGAGTATACTGGCTTTAATCTGGATAAACGATACCTTTGCATTTATAGTAGGTAAAAGCATAGGGAAGCATAAGCTTCTTGAGCGCATCTCACCCAATAAGACTGTAGAGGGCTTTGTTGGTGGGTTGGTTTTTTGTTGTATTGCAAGTGTGCTGTTCTATTATTTTACAGATCTTCTCAGTCTTCAGCTTTGGTTAACTATTGCAATTGTTACTTCGGTTTTTGGAACATTAGGAGATTTGATACAATCACAGCTTAAGCGTCAGGCTGGAGTGAAGGATAGTGGTCGTATTATGCCTGGCCACGGAGGATTATATGATAGGTTAGATAGTATCATATTTGCAGCACCATTTTTATACTTATTTTTAATTGTACTTGACTATGTTCCATAAAGAAGGATATAAGATTATTGTAATAGCATTAGTGATTTTTACAGGCCTTATCTTGCTTGCAAATAAGTTTCTTGAGAAGAAATGGTTATTTTATGTAGTAGCTTTAGTGCTAGGAGTATTGTTATATCTTATACTTCAGTTTTTTAGAAATCCAGATCGTACAGCGCCTTTAGATTCTAATGTAATCACATCACCAGTAGATGGTAAGGTGGTTGTAATAGAAGAGGTGTATGAAGCAGAATACTTTAAGGATAAACGTCTTCAAGTCTCTGTGTTTATGTCGCCGCTTAATGTGCACGTAACAAGATACCCATCTGGGGGAAAGATTGCATATAGTAAATACCACCCAGGAAAATATCTTGTAGCCTGGCACCCTAAATCTAGTACAGAAAATGAACGTACAACTGTAGTGGTAAGCACAGAAAAATTTGGTGATGTTCTTTATCGTCAGATTGCTGGTGCGCTAGCAAAGCGTATTATTAACTATGCTGAAGAAGGGCAAATGGTACAGCAAGGTGAAGATAGTGGGTTTATACGTTTTGGCTCTCGTGTAGATCTATATTTACCTATTGGGACAAAATTAGACGTAGAGCTTAATCAAGTAGTAAAAGGAGCGCAATCGGTAATAGCATCAATATAATGGGTAAGAAGGTACTTCATAAAGAGTTTGAAGATGCCTTCCGTAGGGTGAGTAATTCTTCTCAAGAATTTCCACCAGATGTATTGCTGCAGTTTTATGCGCTTTACAAACAAGCTACGCAAAAGAACACCTTTAGCCATAATGAAGGTGAACACGAGCTTGTAAGTGCCTTTAAAATCAACGCGCTACTTCAGGTAAAAGGTATGACGGAAGATGAGGCAATGGAGGCTTATGTAGAAGCTGCAAAGAAGTATCTCTAACAAGAAAAATAACATAAATAAAAAGGCGTCTAAATAATTTTAGACGCCTTTTTTTATGTGATATATGTAAGTCTATTAAGACAAACTAGCCAGTCGCTTTTCTAGCGCTTCTATTTTTGCTTCGGCATCTGCCATCTTTTGTTTTTCGATAGCGACCACCTTCTCTGGTGCGTTGCTTACAAAACGCTCATTAGATAACTTTTTTGAAACCGACATTAAGAATCCTTTTGTGTATTTAAGTTCTTCCTCAATTTTTGCAACTTCGGCTTCTAAATCAATAGCTCCCGCAAGAGGTATGAAGTACTCATTAGATTTTACTCTAAAAGATAGTGCTCCGTCTAGTGGCGCTTTCGCGAAAGCGATCTCACTCACATTACCTAGTTTTGAGATGATACTATTGTAATCACTAGAAACTTCTTCATTGCTTAGAACGTGTACTTCTATAGCGTCTTTAAAAGCGATGTTTTTACTTTTTCTAATAGTTCGTATACCTGAAATCACTTGTGAGGCATAATCAAAATCTGCAATGATTTTTTCATTTACCGCACCACCTTCTGGCCATTTATTGATAATCAAAGCCTCTTCTGGAGTACGCGTAGCAATCGTCTGCCAGATCTCTTCAGATGCAAATGGAATAAATGGGTGTAGTATGCGTAGGTTATTTTCAAAAGCTGCGATTACCGCATCGTAGGTCTTACGATCTATAGGTTGCTGGTATGCTGGTTTTATAATCTCTAGTAACCACCCGCAGAAGTCGTTCCATACCACTTTGTAACTCGCCATAAGGGCGTCTGAGATACGGTACTTTGAGAAGTGATCTTCTATCTCTAAAAGTGTTTGGTTAAAACGGTTTGTATACCACTCAATACCTTGCGCGCTATGTGCTGGTTGTGGTATAGTCTCATCTATCTCCCATCCTTGTATGAGGCTAAAAGCGCTCAAGTTTTTCTTGATAAATCCTTTTCCTTGTTTAAGAAGATCTTCGTCAAACATAAGGTCGTTACCGGCAGCACTACTTAATAATAGTCCTACACGCACACCATCTGCTCCATATTCTTTAATAAGTTCTAGCGCATCTGGTGAGTTACCTAGTGACTTAGACATCTTGCGACGCTGCTTGTCACGTACTAAACCTGTGAGGTAAACATTTTGGAAAGGTCTTTTGTCTGTGTACTCATATCCCGCTATGATCATACGCGCTACCCAGAAGAATAAAATATCTGGTCCCGTTACAAGATCATTAGTAGGGTAGTAGTAGTTAAACTCCTCGTTATCTGGATTGCGCACTCCGTCAAAAACACTCATAGGCCATAACCAAGAGCTGAACCAAGTGTCCATAGCATCTTCGTCTTGACGTAAATCTTCGGCAGTGAGGGAATCGTTTCCGGTACGCTTTCGCGAAAGCGTAACAGCATCCTCAATAGATTCGGCAACTACAAAATCTTCCTTTCCTTCTCCATAGAAGTAAGCAGGAATTTGCTGTCCCCACCATAGCTGGCGAGAGATGTTCCAGTCACGTATGTTCTCCATCCAGTGACGGTAGGTATTTTCAAACTTCTTAGGAAATAACTTTACATCTCCTGTCTCAAGTACGGCTTTTATGGCAGGCTTTACAAGCTCTTCCATTTTAAGGAACCACTGGTCAGATAGTCTAGGCTCTATTACTGCCTTTGTACGCTCAGATGTTCCTACTTTATTAATGTGGTTTTCTGTCTTTACTAGAGCACCTAGTTCTTCAAGTTCTTTTTTTATAGCCTTACGCACAACAAAACGATCTTGACCTTCATAGTGAAGCCCAAAACTGTTAAGAGAAGCGTCATCATTAAAGATGTCTATTACTTCTAGCTTATGCTTGTCACCAAGCATCTTGTCATTCTCATCGTGTGCTGGTGTTACCTTAAGGCAACCTGTACCAAACTCAAGATCTACATACTCATCTTCTATAATAGGAATCACGCGACCACTTATAGGTACAATGGCTTTCTTTCCTTTAAGATGTGTGAATCGCTCGTCATTTGGGTTAATACAAATCGCTGTATCGCCAAAAATAGTCTCTGGTCTTGTAGTCGCTATTGTTAATAACTCCTCAGATCCTTCTAGTTTATAATTTATGTAATAGAGTAAGCCTTGTCGCTCTTCGTGTATTACCTCCTCGTCAGAGAGTGTTGTTTTTGCTTCTGGATCCCAGTTTACCATACGGTAACCGCGATATATCAATCCTTTATTATAAAGATCTACAAATGTTTTTATAACAGACTCAGACATTGCTGGATCCATAGTAAAGGCTGTGCGCTCCCAGTCGCAAGAGGCTCCTAGTTTTTTAAGTTGGTCAAGTATAACGCCACCATATTCTTCTTTCCATTCCCAGGCGTGGGCAAGAAATTCATCACGTGTAAGGTCAGATTTTTTGATGCCTTGCTCTTTAAGTCTTGCAACTACCTTTGCCTCTGTAGCAATAGATGCGTGGTCTGTACCAGGTACCCAGCACGCATTTTTACCTAGTAATCTTGCACGACGTATTAATACGTCTTGTATCGTGTTGTTAAGCATATGCCCCATATGTAAGACACCTGTCACGTTAGGAGGTGGGATTACAATGGTGTATGGTTCTCTATCATCTGGTGTAGAATGGAAATAATTATGCTCCATCCAGTAGCTGTACCACTTATCTTCTACCTGTGTAGAATCATATTTTGACGCTATGCTCATAGTTTGGTCTGATTATTGTCTTATAGATGGCAAAAGTAGGGATAACAGTAGGATTAATATATAGTCTACGTGCTATTTTTGGTACATATGTACGTTATCGTCACGTGTTAATGTTAATATCATTTTTTGGCAGGCAGGTATTTTGTGACTACATTTGAATTCCCTCAAATATTTAAAATTATGAAAAAGGTACTATTTTTATTTGTCGCTATGCTTCTAGTAGTAAGCGTTCAAGCACAAGAGAAAAGAGCTGAAATCACTTTTGATTCAGAAGTTATAGATTATGGTGAAATAGACTATGGTGCAGACGGTGTGCGTAAGTTTACATTTACAAATACAGGAGATGATGTGCTTATCGTAGCAAGAGTATATTCTACTTGCGGTTGTACAATACCTAAAAAACCTGAAAGTCCTATTCAGCCAGGAGAAAAAGGTGAGATAGAAGTAAAGTATGACACAAAACGAGAAGGGCCGATTAGAAGAACTATAACAATATATTCTAATGCATCTGAGGTTCCACAAAGTCTTAAGATTAAAGGGACAGTAAAGCCAGAGGCTGGAGAGTAACATTACTTTAAACAAAGCAACTAAAGACCGTTTTATAGCGGTCTTTTTTTATGCGCTTTCGCGAAAGCAAAATACCCTCCTTCTAGTTTTAAAAACCACAATAATTTCCTCATTTTTGTATAAAAAAATATTCAATGCCAGCAATATCAAAGAAGGGGCTCGCAATGCCTCAATCGCCTATACGTAAACTCGTACCTTTTGCAGAAGGAGCAAAGGCTAGAGGAATAAAAATTCACCAACTTAACATCGGTCAGCCAGATATCAAGACGCCACAAGTAGCGCTAGATGCTGTAAAGAATAATGATCTTGAAGTTTTAGCATATAGTCACAGTGCAGGATTTCAGTCTTATAGAGATAAGCTAGCTAGCTATTATAGCAACCATGGTATAGATGTCTCGTCTGAAGATATTATCATATCTACCGGAGGATCTGAAGCCTTATTATTTGCAATGGGATCTGTTACAGACCCAGGAGATGAGATTATAATACCAGAGCCTTTTTATGCAAACTACAACGGTTTTGCAACGGCGAGTGGTGTTAAGGTTGTACCTGTAATATCTACACTAGAAGAGGGATTTGCATTGCCTCCTATATCAGATTTTGAGAAGTTAATCTCAGATAAAACAAAGGCTATCGTTATCTGTAACCCGGGTAACCCTACTGGGTATTTATACTCAGAAGATGAGATACGCCAGCTTGCAGAGCTTGTAAAGAAGCACGACCTATTCCTCATTGCAGATGAGGTATATCGTGAGTTTGCTTACGACGGTCATAAGCATCACTCAGTGATGAAGCAGCGTGATATAGATGCTCATACTATTATGATAGACTCTGTATCAAAACGTTTCTCGATGTGTGGCGCTCGTATAGGATGTATCGTAAGTCGCAATAAAGAACTTATGAGCACAGCGATGAAGTTTGCACAAGCACGTTTAAGTCCTCCTACATTTGCACAAATCGCATCTGAGGCGGCATTAGACACACCTCAATCATACTTTGACGATGTAATAGAAGAGTATGTATCAAGAAGAAATACACTTGTAGCAGGACTAGAGGCAATACCTGGAGTAAAAGTGGCAAAGCCTAAAGGTGCTTTTTACTGTATTGCAGAGCTACCTGTAAAAAATGCAGATGCTTTTGCACAATGGTTACTAGAGTCTTTTGACCTTGATGGAAAAACCATTATGGTTGCACCAGCAGCAGGTTTTTACAGCAGTGATAATGTAGGTCTTAATCAAGTGAGAATTGCCTATGTGCTAGAAGAAAACCATCTTAAAGAAGCAGTTACTATTCTAAAAGCTGCTTTAGAACAATACCAAGATTAATGACAGTACAAGAAAACGTATCGCTTAAGGCATACAATACCTTTGGTATAGATGTAAACGCTCGCTTTTTTGCGAGCGTTTCTTCTGTACAGCAATTGCAAGAGTTGCTGGGAGATGCTAGATATCCTGATCCTTTTGTTATAGGCGGAGGGAGCAATATGTTACTCACACAAGATGTAAATAGACTTGTGATACATCTCGATATTAAAGGGATATTACTTATAGATGATTCGTTTTCAAAAAAGGAAGTACTACTCAAAGTTGCTGGTGGCGAAAACTGGCACGAGTTTGTACTCTATTGTGTGGCACATAATCTGGGAGGTGTAGAAAATCTATCGCTTATCCCTGGTAATGTAGGTACATCACCAGTGCAAAATATAGGTGCCTACGGTGTAGAGCTTAAAGATACTTTTTATGAGTGCGAGGCTGTGCATAGAGACACGCAAGAAGTGAGGGTGTTTTCGCTAGAAGACTGTGCTTTTGGCTATCGTGATTCGGTATTTAAAAATGAGCTTAAAGATGCCTACGTCATTACCTCTGTCACCTTTAAACTCACAAAGAGCAATCATAATATAAATACTGACTACGGTGCTATTTTTGACACGCTTAAAGCGAAAGAAATCACAGCACCTACATTAAAAGACGTGTCAGATGCTGTTATAGCCATCAGGCAGTCTAAGCTTCCAGATCCTAAGAAAATAGGGAATAGCGGTTCCTTCTTTAAGAATCCAGTGATCTCACAAGCGCAGTTTACTCAACTTAGAAAAGTGCATACAGAAATTCCTTTTTATCCCATAGGCAATGAGCAAATCAAGGTGCCTGCTGGGTGGCTTATCGAGCAAGCAGGCTTTAAGGGGAAACGTTTTGGCGATGCTGGTATACACGATAGGCAAGCTCTGGTACTCGTAAATCACGGTAATGCTACAGGTCAAGAAGTGTGGGCAGTTGCAATGAAAGTACAAGCGGCAGTAGAGGAGAAGTTTGGGATAAAGATTGTTCCAGAGGTGAATGTGATATAATTACGCTTTCGCGAAAGCGTAAAAAAAGCCCCACTCGCGTGAGGCCTCCAACTAAACTAAACTTTAGTTGCTAGGTGATAGCACTGTGTCTACCACGTGTATGATGCCGTTTTTCCCATTGATATCGGTCTTAGTGAGAAGCGAAGTGTGACCCGTTGTATCTGTGATTACTATTTTATTATCCTTTAAGGTAGCCACGAGTTGCTGGCCATTTACTGTCAGTAATGTAAAACTGCCATTTTCTACATTTATTTTATTTATTATTTCTGTCTCGGTTAGTGATCCGGCTATGACGTGATAAGACAGAATAGATGCGAGCGTTGCTTTGTTTTCTGGGTTGAGAAGGTTTGCTAGTTGTTTGGGAGGTAGTTTATCAAACGCTTCATTAGTAGGGGCAAATATGGTGTATGGTCCATCTTCTTTAAGTGTTGATACAAGCCCTGCAGCTTTTATGGTCGTAATAAATGTTGTGTGATCTTCAGAGAGTAAGATGATGTCTACCACATCTGATTGTGCATAAGTGGATAACGAAAAGAATGAGATTACTGCAATTAAAATTATATTTTTGGGTTTCATAATAATACGTTGTTTGCAGAGTTTATAGTCAAATCTTTTCCTTTTATAATTATACGCATTAACTTGAGGTGCGGGATGGATTTGTATTCTTAAGATTTTGTTAATTCAAGAAAAACTTACTTTTTGAAGACATTTGTCGAAAAACATATTGTAGAACTCCTTAAGTCTGGAGATGAGCGTGCTATAGGGTTGTTATATGATAACTATGCAGATGCTCTGTATGGTGTAGCGATTAAAGTGACTCATGATGAAGAGCTTGCTCAAGACGTATTACAAGAGTCTTTTGTGAAAATCTGGAAAAACGCACATAAGTATGATGCAGACAAAGCGCGTCTATTTACGTGGCTTTTCAGGGTGGTCCAGAATACGGCTATAGACAAAGTGCGTAGCCGTAAAAGAAAAATGAACAAAGAAGTCCAAACAGACGATTCAAACGTATATCATTTACAGTCTACATCACTAGCTATAGAACATATGGATCTTCAAGAACATGCAGATGGGCTTGAAGATAAATATAGGGTTGTTATTGATGCTTTGTTTTTTCAAGGAATGACTCAGCAAGAAGCGAGTGATGAGTTAAATATCCCGTTAGGTACCGTAAAGTCTAGGTTAAAAATAGGCTTACGAGAACTGCGTAAACTGTTTGGAGTATTATTTTTTATGATCAGTGTGTTATGAGTGATAGAGTTTCACAATTTTTAGAGAGCGATTTATTAGAGCGTTACCTTCTAGGAGCTACCTCACCTATAGAATCTCAGGAAGCTGAGCATTTTATAGCTAAGTATCCAGAGGTGGAGCAGACTTATATAGAATTACAAGAAAACCTTGAGAATTATGCGACATCATATGCTGTAAAAGCGCCTGATGAATTGCGTGCTAGTATAGTAAAAGCAACTAAGACTAAGCCTAAACGTGCTTTGCCTATTCTTGCGATTACGGCATGTATGATTGCAGCATTTTTTGGGCTAGTAGCTATTATGATTTACAACCAAAATCAAGAGTTGTTAGAAGATCGAAGGTTTACATCAAATCTACTTGAAAACTTAAATGATGATATTGTTTCAAATAGGGAGATGTTACAGTCTGTAGAGGAGCAATTTATGATTCTCAATAATACTTCAACTCAGAAATATATTTTACAAGGTAATGTGCGTGCACAGCGACTAGAGGCTGTTGCCTACGTCAACGAGCTAGAGCAGCGTTCATACATACACGTTAATTCGTTGCCAGAGCTTCCAGACGAGCAAGTATACCAGATGTGGGCATCTGTAGATGGTACACTTGTACCTCTAGACATCTTAAAAGTCACAAAAGATAATCTGGTTGAGATTCCATATGAAGAACGCATGGCTAGTATTAATATTACCATAGAGCCTAAAGGTGGGAGCAAGGAAGCTACACAAGCAAATGAAGTTGCGACCATAAATTTTGATAATAATTAAGGCTTTTTCCTTCTTTCAAAAAACTTTTACTTGATAATGCCTTTCTGTATCTTTGTGCAAAATAATTGTCATGGAGTTACTATTAATTACACTAGTCCTTCTTGCACTATCTGTAGCGGGTATTGCAATCAAAATTTGGGCAAAAAAAGATGGTAAATTTGCAGGTACCTGTGCTAGTCAAAGTCCTTTTCTTAATAAAAGTGGCGAGGCTTGTGGTATGTGCGGTAAAATGCCCGAAGAAATGGGTGACTGTTCTGTAGAGAAATAAGACCTCTATCTGTTGGAACAAATCTTTACACTACTTTTTTATATATTTATAGGAGTCACGTTTATTAACGTGACTTTTTATGTTTTCTATTGGTTATTCGCTTTCGCGAAAATATCTAATACCAATACAAGTTCGTTTCCTCCAGTTTCGGTAATTATTTGTGCCAAAAACGAGTCGGCAAATCTCCAGAAAAACATTCCAAAAATACTATCTCAAGACTATCCAGAATTTGAAGTTATTTTTATTAATGACGCATCTTCTGATGATACAGAAGATATTATGGAAGCATTTAAACTGGCCAATGTAAATGTACAGCAAGTAAATGTGGTGAATAATGAGACTTTCTGGGGTAATAAAAAATACGCACTCACCCTTGGTATAAAACGAGCACAGCATAAGCACATGTTATTTACAGATGCAGATTGTGTTCCAGCATCAGACCAATGGTTACAGCACATGGCTTCTACTTTTAATGAGGATAAGGCAATAGTGCTAGGTTACGGTGCTTATGAAAAAATTAAAGGGTCTTGGGTCAATAAGCTTATAAGATTTGAAACATTGATGACTGCTTTACAATATTTTAGTTGGGCAAAAGCAGGAAGACCATACATGGGCGTAGGACGCAATTTAGCATATACGTCTGATATTTTTTATGAGCAAAAAGGATTTATTAACCATATTAAAATTCAAAGTGGTGATGATGACCTGTTTGTAAACGAAGCAAGCACACGTAAGAATACTGCTATCCAGTTTTCTCCAGAATCATTCACAATTTCTACTCCTAAGAAGACCTTTGCGAGCTGGATCACTCAGAAGCGTAGACACATAAGCACTGCGGTACATTATAAGTTTTTAGAGAAATCATTGCTAGCCCTTTTTTATATTAGTCAGTGTTTGTTTTTGGTAGGAACGGTTGCTCTTCTTGTGATTCAGTTTAACTGGGAGTGGGTAGCGCTCATTATTGGTGTACGTTATGTATGTGCATGGATTACCGTAGGTTGTAGTGCTGCGCGTTTACAAGAAAAAGATCTCACCTATTTGTACCCTATTTATGAGATAGCGTTAGTATGTGTGCAAATGAGTATCTTTATCTGTAACCTTATCACAAAACCAACACGGTGGAAGTAACCCCCGAAAAAATTATTCTAGAAATATCCCGAGCAAAAGAAGGAAAGCAAAGTGCTTTCAATTTCTTGCTTAATTCATTTTGGAGTGAAGTTTATGGGTTCCAACTTAAGCGTACTAGGAATGCGTATGATGCAGAGGATATAACTATCCAGACTTTTTCAAAGGCATTTTCAAAAATAGATACTTATAAAGAAGAGTATAGGTTTGCCACTTGGCTAATTACCATTTCAAAAAATATACATATTGACATAATTAGAAAAAAAGAGTCTTCTATAAGATCTCATATTTCTGATCGTGACGATGAGCGAATAAAGAAAGTTGCCGACTTAAATCCCTCCCCAGAAGATGTACTTATCAAAGAGCAGAATTTATCTGAATTACTAGCTTATATTAAAACCTTAAAGCCTCATTATCAGGAAATCATTAATTTGCGTTACTTTCAAGAGATGAGCTATAAGGAAATGGCAGAGTATCTTGAAGAGCCTATGAGCAATGTAAAAGTCAAGCTTCTGCGTGCTCGTAGATTGCTCGCAAATGTTATTAAAACAGAAGATAATTGAAAGCCGTACCCTTTAAAAAGTTAGGCCCAGGATTATTATTTGCTGGTGCGGCTATTGGGGTTTCTCACCTTGTACAAAGCACTAGAGCAGGCGCCGATTTTGGTTTTGGTCTATTGTGGGCTTTAATCCTCGTTAACATTATTAAGTATCCCTTCTTTCAATTTGGTCCTAGGTATGCTTCGGCAACGGGCAATAGTTTACTAGTGGGGTATATGAAACTTGGAAAACCTGTTTTATGGGTGTATTTCTTTTTGACACTGGCTACCATGTTTACCATTCAGACAGCAGTTACTATCGTAACTGCGGGAATTGCTGTTCAGCTGTTTGGAATTACTAGTGATGTAGCGATATGGAGTGTTGCTATCACAATGCTCTGTGCGACTATTTTGGCGATAGGTAAATATAGGATACTCGATAAATTAATGAAAGTGATTATTATCACACTTACTATAAGTACGCTGGTGGCTGTCTTTTTTGCTTTTCGCGAAAGCGTAATTAGTCAAGGAATGGGAACTCCGGCAAACTTGCTCCAAATTATACCAACCGAAGGGGCGGCTGTGGCATTTTTGATTGCTTTTATGGGTTGGATGCCAGCGCCACTTGATATTTCGATATGGCACTCACTGTGGACATTAGAAAAAAGAGATACAGGTAAGGATGGAATGCGCAATTCAATTTTTGATTTTAATGTTGGGTATGCTGGCGCGGTTGTGCTGGGTATTTGTTTTATGACCTTAGGGGCATTAGTCATGTTTGGTAGCGGAGAGACATTTTCTTCCAGGGGAGGTGTTTTTGCTGGACAACTTATCAATATGTATACGGCTAGTCTGGGAGACTGGGCAACCTTGCTTATTGGTGTGGCTGCATTTACAACAATGTTTAGCACCACACTTACTACATTAGATGCGTCTCCTAGAGCGCTTGAGGCTACAACCTCATTATTAGGTTTTGGTTTTAAGAAACGAGGATACTTATTTTATTTAATAATCTTAATTCTTGGAACCTGCGGGATACTATTTTTTTTAATAAGCGAGATGGGAGCTCTCGTAAAACTCGCGACAATTTTATCTTTTCTAACTGCTCCATTTTATGCCATTTGTAACTATTTATCATTGAGAGATGAAACCATTCCCGAAGATGCGAGGCTCTCTAAAGGAATGAATTTGCTCAGTATTGTGAGTATAATTGCTTTGTTAGGCTTCAGTATCTGGTATGTTGTTACATTGATTTAAGATGCAGACGCTTTTAAGCCTTAAAATGACACTGTAACTTTCATTTTAAATTGTATCTAAGTTATATCTTTGCCTCTTATGCAATTTGACTTACTTACAACAGATCCTGCATCTCAAGCGAGAGCAGGAAAACTTACTACAGATCACGGTGTCATTGAGACGCCTATTTTTATGCCCGTAGGTACGGTAGCATCTGTAAAGGGTGTTCACCAGCGCGAGCTTAGAGAAGATATTAATCCAGATATTATATTAGGTAATACCTATCATTTGTACTTACGTCCTAAGATGGACATTATGCAGAAGGCAGGTGGACTACATAAGTTCATGAACTGGGACCGACCTATTCTTACAGATAGTGGAGGGTATCAAGTATACTCTCTTTCTAATAGACGTAAGATTAAGGAAGAAGGGGTGCGTTTTAAGTCACACGTTGATGGGTCTATGCACTTATTTACACCTGAAAATGTGATGGAAATACAGCGCCAGATAGGTGCAGATATTATGATGGCATTTGATGAGTGTACACCATATCCATGTGATTACCGTTATGCAAAGAGGTCTATGCATATGACGCATAGATGGTTGGATCGTTGTATTAATCATTTTAATAAAATTCCAGCATTATACGGTCATGAGCAAGCATTATTTCCTATTGTACAGGGAAGTACGTATAAAGATTTAAGAGCACAATCTGCCGAATACATTGCAAATGCAGGGGCTTTTGGGAATGCTATAGGAGGACTCTCTGTAGGAGAACCAGCCGAAGAAATGTATGGAATGACAGAAGTGGTTACTGCTATATTGCCTAAGGATAAGCCTAGATATTTAATGGGAGTAGGTACTCCTATAAATATTTTAGAAAATATTGCGTTAGGTGTAGATATGTTTGACTGTGTGATGCCTACTCGTAATGCTCGTAACGGTATGTTATTTACTGCCCATGGTAGTATAAACATTAAAAACCTCAAGTGGGAAGAAGACTTTTCACCTATAGACGAAATGGGTCTTACTTGGGTAGATACAGAATATAGTAAAGCTTACCTTCGTCACTTGTTTAAATGCCATGAGCTATTGGGAATGCAAATTGCCACTATTCATAATTTAGGATTTTACATGTGGTTAGTACGTGAAGCTCGCAAGCATATTCTTGCAGGAGACTTTGTAACTTGGAAAGAAATGATGGTTAAACAAATGGATAATCGTTTATAATTGAAGATTCTAGATTGGTATATAGTCAAGCGATACATCGGGACATTTGTCACGATGCTTGTGCTATTTATACCTATAGGTATTATTGTAAATCTTGCTGAGAAGATTGATAAAATCTTAGCAAACGAAGCTCCTTTTGGTGAGGTGGCATTGTATTATCTCAATTTTACAATCTACTTTGCAAATCTTCTTTTTCCATTATTTCTGTTTCTGTCGGTAATTTGGTTTACGTCAAAACTGGCAAACAATACGGAAGTTATTGCCTTCTTGAGTAGTGGGGTATCTTTTTCTAGATTTTTAAGGCCCTATTTGATAGGGGCAACTATAGTATGTGCTGGTGCTTTCTTTTTAGGTACTTATCTTGCTCCACGTGCAAACAAGGGATACAATGAGTTCATTTTTGAGTATTTAAAAAAGAACAAAAAAGATCGAGAAACGCAAAACGTTTATAGACAGATTGATACTGGGGATTATATCTATGTAAGCAGTTTTACTCCACGTACAAAGACTGGGCGTAATTTTACATGGGAACATTTTGAAGGCAATAAAATGACTTACAAAATGAGCGCCATACGTATAAGATATAATGAAGAGGATACTACATATACTTTGAATAGCTTTAAGAAGCGAACGATTACAGAAAATGGTGATATACTAGAAAGTAAGGCAAAATTAGATACAGTCTTTAACTTTGATATTGACGATCTCACCCCAGTAGAATACATAGCAGAGACCCTAAGCACACCAGAATTAAGAAAATTTATTGCAAAAGAAAAATCAAGAGGGTCTTCTTATATAAGTCGCTATGAAGTGACTTTACAAAAACGCTATAGCTTACCTGTTGCTGCATATATTCTCACAATTATTGCAGTAGCTGTGAGCGCTATGAAGCGTCGTGGCGGTATGGGTATTAATCTTGCTTTTGGTATTGTGCTTGCGTTTGTTTTTATATTCTTTGATAAAGTTTTTGGAACGCTTGCAGAACAATCGGATTTCCCACCTTTAGTCGCAGTTTGGACACCTAACATACTTTTTGCTATACTCGCAGTATATCTTCTTCGCAATGCAAAACGATAAGCTCAAAGCATACCTCCATTTTCACCTCATAGTATTTATTTGGGGATTTACAGCAGTACTAGGAGCACTCATCACTATTGACGCTGTGCCGTTAGTTTGGTTCAGAATGGGACTGGCAAGCATATTCATATTTGCATACATAAAGATACGTGGGGTCTCTCTCGCGGTATCACGTAAGACATTAATGGGTTTTGCTATTGCAGGATTAGTAATTGCCGTTCATTGGCTTACATTCTTTGGAGCTATTAAAGAGTCTAATGTTTCCATTACACTTGCGATGATGAGTACCGGAGCATTTTTTACAGCTTTGCTAGAGCCTATATTTTATAAACGTAAGGTGATCTGGTATGAGCTCTTATTTGGAGCAATAGTAGTAGGTGCTCTATATGTTATTTTTGAAGTAGAGACAGCATATCAAACGGGAATATTGCTAGCATTGTTTTCTGCCTTTCTATCGGCAGTGTTTACGTTGATTAATGGGAAATTTATAGAAAATCATCATCCTACAAAAATATCTTTTTACGAGTTGCTCATTGGTAGTTTATGTGTGACGGCTTATCTTGTGATCGCTAGAACAGATACGTTCTTTTCTGCTCAGTTTTTTGCTTTGCCCACCATGGATTGGGTATACATTGGTATATTAGCCTCTGTATGTACGGCATACGCATTTATAGCAGCGGTAGCAGTTATGAAACATTTAAGCCCTTATACAATCATGCTTACTATTAATCTTGAACCCGTATATGGAATATTACTAGCTTTTATTGTGCTAGGAGATGCAGAACAAATGAGTTCAGAGTTTTACTATGGCGCGCTTGTTATTCTCGCCGTAGTTATTGCAAATGGAGTGCTTAAGAATAGTAAAAAATTCAAGGCTGTTAAACAAGCTTGAGTCTCTTAAGAAAACCATTATATTTGTAAACTATACCTAACCGAAAGTAAAGCGCCATTGTGCGTCTTAAAACCTTGAGAATGGAATATTTAGATTTCGAATTACCAATCAAAGAGCTTGAAGAGCAACTGGAAAAATGTGCCTTAATAGGGCAGGAGAGTGATGTAGACGTTACCCAGACTTGTAAGCAAATAGAAAAAAAACTAGCCGCTACCAAAAAGGATATTTATAAAAATCTTACCGCATGGCAGCGTGTTCAATTATCAAGACACCCTAATCGTCCTTATACTTTAGATTACATAAATGCTATCTGTGGTGATACTTTTTTAGAGCTTCACGGAGATCGTAATGTAAAAGACGATAAAGCAATGATAGGTGGCCTAGGAAAGATAGGTGATCAATCATTTATGTTCATAGGACAGCAAAAGGGGTACAACACAAAAACTAGACAGTACCGTAACTTCGGTATGGCAAATCCAGAAGGATATCGTAAGGCATTACGCCTCATGAAAAGTGCTGAAAAGTTTGGAGTGCCTGTAGTTTCTATAGTAGATACACCAGGAGCATATCCAGGTCTAGAAGCAGAAGAACGTGGACAAGGGGAAGCAATTGCACGTAACATCCTTGAGATGACACGCCTTAAAGTGCCTATTATTGTAATGATTATAGGAGAAGGAGCAAGTGGTGGAGCCTTAGGTATAGGTGTAGGTAATAAAGTATTGATGCTTGAGAATACTTGGTACTCTGTAATCTCACCAGAGTCATGCTCTTCAATTTTATGGAGAAGCTGGGAGTATAAAGAGCAAGCAGCAGAGGCTTTAAAGCTTACTGCAACAGATATGAAAAAGCAAAAGCTCATAGACGAAATAATAAAAGAACCATTAGGCGGAGCACATGCAAACCGCCCAGAGACTTTTCTTACTGTAAAGGAGTCTATTTTAAAAGCTTTTGACGAATTTAAGAACTTATCACCAACAGAACTGGTGGAACAAAGGATGAATAAATATTCAGAAATGGGAGTCTTCAAAGGCTAACAAGACCTTTTTCACTTGATGCCATAATCCGCGCTTTTTCAGTGCGGATTTTTTTACCCTTATTAACAATATTTTCTAGTTGTTAACAGTTCAATTGTTAATGACCTGTGAGTACTACGCTTTCGCGAAAGCGTCTCTCGCATAACTATTTATTTACTTTCGTAGCTATGGAACAAACGAAGCCGAAGCCAGCATATAATACTTCTAAAGGTCAAGTAATTAGCCTTGAAAAAGGTAAAATACCACCACAAGCACTTGATCTTGAGGTTGTTGTGCTTGGTGCGCTTATGATTGATAAGAAGGGTGTTGATGAGGTGATTGATATCTTATCACCAGAGGTATTCTATAAGGAGCAGCACAAACATATATTTGAAGCGATAAGAGTTCTCTTTGAAGAAGGCCAGCCTGTCGACTTATTAACTGTTTCTGAGCAACTTAAGAAAATGGGTAAGCTAGTTGAAGCTGGAGGTGATTATTACCTTATTCAACTTACGCAAAAAGTAGCATCTTCTGCTCACATCGAGTATCACGCTCGTATCATTTTACAGAAGTTTATACAGCGCTCTCTCATTAAAATCTCAAACGAAATTATTGAAGAGGCGTATGATGAGACCACAGATGTTTTTGATCTTCTAGATACTGCAGAGACAAAGTTATATGAGGTAACACAGGGAAATGTAAAACGTAGTTCTGAGAGCGCTCAGAACCTTGTTATACAAGCAAAAAAGCGAATTGAAGAGATAGCAAACCAAGAGGGATTATCTGGTATTCCTACTGGTTTTCATAAAGTAGATGAACTTACTTCTGGCTGGCAACCGTCAGATTTAATTATTGTTGCTGCTCGTCCAGGTATGGGTAAAACGGCGATGACGCTTACCATGGCGCGTAACATGGCAGTAGATCAGAATGTACCCGTTGCTTTCTTTTCTCTGGAGATGTCTTCTGTACAGCTTATTACACGTTTGATTTCTTCAGAAACTGGTTTGTCATCAGAGAAGCTGCGTACAGGTAAATTAGAAAAACACGAGTGGGAACAACTCAATGTAAAAGTAAAGAGTCTCGAGAAAGCGCCTTTATTTATAGATGATACACCATCGCTGTCTATTTTTGACTTACGAGCAAAGGCAAGACGTCTAGCATCGCAGTTTGGTATTAAAATAATAATGATTGATTACCTCCAGCTTATGACGGGAGGATCTGCAAATAAAGGAGGAGGTAACCGTGAACAAGAGATATCGATGATTTCTCGTAACCTTAAGGCACTAGCAAAGGAGCTTAGTGTTCCTGTAATTGCACTATCCCAGCTATCGCGTGCGGTGGAAACTCGTGGAGGTAGTAAAAGACCTTTACTTTCTGACCTTCGTGAATCTGGAGCGATCGAGCAGGATGCAGATATTGTATCTTTTATTTACCGTCCAGAATATTACAAAATTGAAGAATGGGATGATGATGAGCGTAGCCCAACCGAGGGACAAGGAGAGTTTATTGTTGCAAAACACCGTAATGGTGGATTAGATAACATACGTCTCAAATTTATTGGACATCTCGGTAAGTTTGACAACTTAGATGACTTCTCGACACCTTATGAGTTTGCGAGTAGCATGAATGCCGCTGCAAATGATGATTCCTTTAATCCTAATGCACTACCTAGTGCAGATGATGCCTTTGGAGGACCACCACCAGGACTTCCAAGTGAAGAAGAAGATGATGGAGTTCCTTTTTAACATATAGAATACATACAGAAAAAGCCTCAATAGCAATACTATTGAGGCTTTTTTTATTGTCCTGATATCATTTTCTCCTCGAAATGATCATTCCTGTTAGTTATGATTTAGGCGGTCTTTGTCAAGACAAACCTGTAGCTAATGTTTACAGAATTACACCATTAGGTGCTGTATTCTAATGAAAAAATAACATACCACTTGGTTTCATAAAGCTACTTTAACTTTAGAATAACTCAGACTTTAAGGATGAACTTTAATTATGTGTCACAAAATCAAACACATATTTTTATGAGTAATCCATCTAATAAAAGGAGACTTTTTCTACGTAATACATTGCTGGCTACTGGCGGTATAATATTGATTCCTAACTTTATAAGCTGTTCTAATGATGATGATTTAGCGTTAGATAATGCTATCATACCAGAAAACCTTACCACTTCAAATTTTGAACTTGGCGTAGCGAGTTTTGACCCTACGAGTAATCAAGTCATTATCTGGACACATTATACTACAGAAGCAAGTCAAGCAACGATTACATATGAATTGAGTACGGATGTAAATTTTAATACTATTGTAAGAAGTGGCGAGGTAATTACAGATAGTAGCCGTGACTTTACAGTTAGTGTTGAGGTACAAGATCTGGAGGCAGGTCAAAAATTATATTATCGCTTTGCAAATCTAGAAGACAACACTATTTCTGTAATAGGAGAGACTATTACTTTGCCATCGAGCGGCCTTGACGCAGTATCTATGGGAGTGGTTTCTTGTGCAAACTATGCTGCTGGACTTTTTAATGTATATGATGCAATAGGAAATTCTGATGTGGATATTATAGTTCACTTAGGGGATTATATTTACGAGTACGGAGAGAATCAATATGGAACAAATGAAAATACGGTTGCATTAGGTAGAGTCCCTGAGCCTAATTATGAAATCGTAAGTCTTGATGATTATCGCAAGAGATATCGTCAATATCGCAGTGATGCAGGACTACAACTAGCGCATCAAAAAAAACCGTTTATTGCCGTATGGGATGATCACGAAATTACAAATGACACTTATCAAGATGGAGCTCAAAATCATCAAGATGACGAAGGTGATTTTGAAACTCGTAAGCAGGCAGCCCTCCAAGCGTATAGCGAGTATTTACCAGCAATGACAAATGATGTAAACATCATTTATAGAAGTTTTAAAATAGGAGATCTTGCAGATTTAATTATGCTTGATACTCGATTAGTAGGTCGTGATAAGCAACTAGATTTTAATAACTACTTTGGGAGTACTGGTAGTTTTGATTTTACTGCATTTGGCGAAGATCTAGTAGATCCTAACCGTAGTATGTTAGGCGTACAACAAAAGAGCTGGTTCCAGAGTGCCCTAGCAAATAGTTCTTCAAAGTATCAAGTGATAGGGCAGCAGGTGCTTATGGGAAAAATGTTTATACCAGCAGAGCTTATCATTACAATAGGAACTATTTTAGGAGAAATAGGAGCAACAGGATCGGTGTCTGCCGGAACTACGGCTTTCTTTCAAGCGCAGCTTACCGAGCTGGTAGAGCTCAAACTACGTGTACAAGCAAATGATCCAACGCTTACTGCCCAAGAGATAGGGCGAGTGTCTAATACAATTCCTTACAATCTTGACGCTTGGGATGGATACTTAGTAGAACGAGAAGAGTTAATGAGTAGCTTTGTAGGGAAAGATGTGGTTGTTCTTGCGGGCGATACACATAATGCGTGGTATAATGATCTTACACTTCAAGATGGAACTGCTGTGGGTAAGGAGCTTGCAACAGCTTCTGTTAGTTCGCCAGGATTTGAAGGTATTTTAGGAGGTGATGCAGCTACAATTACAGGGTTCCAACAAGCAATGACCATTCTTATAGATGGACTTAATTACTTTAATGCAACAGAGCGTGGCTATCTTAAAGTAACTTTAAGTGGTTCTGGAGTGCAGTCTGATTGGATTTTTATTGATACGATTGCTTCTTCAAACTATACGACGCATACAGGTCACTCTGAGAGTTTCTAGTGAAACAGAAGTAAATCAATGATTAGAACCCTTATTCTTACATAAGGGTTTTTTTTGTGCACGATTTTTGTAATTTCAACGTTATAAAATTGACAATGAAGAAACTACTTATATTATCCTTTTTGATAATGAATTTCGCTTTCGCGAAAGCGTCATATATCCTCATTCCTATGGATGTAGAGTCACAAAGGGAGCATCTTAAAGCTTATGGAATCACGTACTGGTCACTTGATAAAAACCAAAAAGTAAAATGGTTGCTTAACTATAGAGGCGGCTCTTTCTTGCTGCCAGATACCGAAGAGGTACGCCGCGAGTGTACCATACGTGGTGTCTCTTATGAAGTATTATCAGACGGACAAACGGAGCAAATTCTAACAGAAATAGCAAGTCCATCTCAGAATATGGAAGCAATTGTATTAGAAAAAGCACCAAAAATTGCTGTTTACACACCAGACAGTAAGGTGCCTTGGGATGATGCCGTAACCATGGTGCTTACCTATGCAGAGATACCTTATACTACGATTTACGATACAGAAGTACTGAGTGATCAACTTATTTTATATGACTGGTTGCACTTGCATCACGAGGATTTTACTGGGCAGTTTGGAAAATTTTATGGTTCTTATCGTGCCTCGCCTTGGTACATAGAAGAGAAAAAAGCTGCCGAAGCACTTGCGGCCCAATTAGGTTACAATAAGGTCTCAAAGGAAAAAGGAGATGTAGCTCTGAAGATACGTGACTATGTTGTGGGTGGAGGTTTTATGTTTGCCATGTGTAGTGCAACAGATAGCTTTGATATTGCCCTCTCTGCCGAGGGAGTAGATATTTGCGAACCAATGTTTGACGGAGATCCTAGCGAACCAGGATATACTTCAAAAATAGATTTTCAAAAAACATTTGCTTTTAAAAATTATACGCTAGAACGTTCTCCTACTACCTATGAGTTTTCGTCTATTGATATGACACGCAAGCGTAAGATTCCTTTTCAAACAGACTATTTTACCTTAAAAGATTATAGTGCAAAATGGGATCCTATCCCTACGATGCTTTGTCAAAATCATACGGCACTTGTAAAAGGGTTTATGGGACAGACTACGAGTTATGATCCTGAGACTATAAAATCTAATGTGCTAGTCATGGGAGAAAATCTCACAAATGGTGAAGCGAGATACATTCACGGGATTAAAGGAAAAGGATTTTTTACCTTTTATGGAGGGCACGATCCAGAAGATTATCAGCATAGAGTAGGTGATCCTAAGACAGAGTTAGAACTACATCCTAACTCACCTGGTTATCGTTTGATTTTAAATAACGTACTGTTTCCAGCAGCACGCAAGAAGAAACAAAAAACCTAATAGCATTGAGTAGAGTATTAATCATATTATTTGCAATAGCCTTAGTGTCTGTCTCTGATGCTCCAGAAAGACTTGCTTGGAATAGTAACCGAGTATTGCAATGGTCAGATTTTAAAGGAACACCAGATTCGCTAGAGAGATGGGCAGCTAGTTCAAGTACGGGGATTAGTCAAGGATATGCAGCAGATGGTGATGGGTACATAGACAAAGAAAGTCTAACAGTTACTGCTCATTTCTATCCAGAGTATTCATGGGTGCGACACCAAGAAAAGAGTAAGCATCTCCTAGCTCATGAGCAAACACATTTTAATATTACTGAGGTATATGCCCGTAAACTTAAAGATAAAGTAGCCGCGTTTGCATTTACATCAAATAGTCTTGAAGAAATAAAAATGCTTTATAAAGAAGTAGAGGAGGAGCGCATTGCTACCCAGCAATTATTTGATAAAGAAACAAACCACTCTATCGATCATATGAAAGAAGTACAGTGGGAACTTAAAGTAGCTAGGTGGCTCGATGGTAATTTTGAAGAATAGTGCACTAAATACCCATTCTAACACATAAAAAAAACTGGATTCTCAAGAATGAGAATCCAGTTTTCTGTTTTTTAGCCTAAGGCCTATGTTTAGTTATAGAAAGGTACTTCTACGCGAGCATTACCCCACGCCATGTGAAGGTGAGCTCCTTGATCTACAGGTAAGAATTCCATCCCAAAATACTCAATAGACTCATCTGCTTGTGTTACTGGTACCGTGATACGAGCTACATCATTTGCTTCTTTGTAAAAGTAAGATCCCCATACATTGAGATCAGAGCTTAAAATAATGGTCCACTCGGCTCCATTAGGCATTGCATACATTGTGTACGTTCCTGCTTTTACTGGAGTAGTACCTAATTTCATATCCTTGTAAAGTGTAATCTCTGCTGCTTCATTTGCACCTAATCTCCATACTTTTCCGTCTGGAGCAAGTTTAGAAAGCTCACGCTCCTTAAGTTGAGGGCGGCTATATGTTACTTTTACTTGTTTATTTGATTCCTTGTAATTAGATGGAAAAGCCGCTTGATCCATTGGGCTTTTGTCTACTTTAAAATCTTGTGCAGTTACAGATGGTGCAGCAACAAACGCTAGTGCAACCATAGCAGTCATAAAAAACTTTTTCATAATAGTAATTGTGTTTAAGAGTTAATTAGTCTTGAAATACCTCTCAAGGCTTCTTCAAAGTTATGTTGTAAGTCTTACAAAAGTGCTAAAACTTTCAAAATGTTTTAGAAGTACGCTTTCGCGAAAGCGTATACCTTCATATTAATACGTTTAATTGATATTTAGTTATAATATGTAACTGTATGTTGTATAAACGTTTTATTAAATGAAGTATAATCGCATATTTGACTTATCAATAACAATAAATATTTAAAATCATGTGTGGAATTGTATGCGCCTTTGATCTCAAGGAGAAAGCCGAAGATTTACGCCCCCAATTATTAGAAATGTCAAAAAAAATTCGCCATAGAGGGCCGGATTGGAATGGCGTGTTTAATAATGATAAAGCGATCATGACACATGAACGTCTGTCTATAGTAGATCCAGCTTCTGGAAAACAACCATTATTTTCAAAAGATAAGAGTCTAGTACTTGCGGCAAATGGCGAGATATATAATCATAAAGAATTGCGTGAGACTATAACAGGTGATTATGAGTTTCAAACAGCATCAGACTGTGAGATCATACTAGCACTTTATAAAGAATACGGTCACGACTTTTGCGATAAACTTAATGGGATTTTTGGATTTGCGCTATATGACGTAGCAAAAGATGAATATTTTGTGGCCCGTGATCACATGGGAATTATTCCGCTATACATGGGATGGGATCAGCATGGGACTTTTTATGTGGCTTCTGAGTTGAAGGCACTAGAAGGTGTTTGCTCTAAGATAGAATTATTTCCTCCAGGACATTACTACTCTAGTGTAACAGGAGAGCTCACACGCTGGTATTCTCGCGAGTGGATGGAATTTGATAACGTAAAAGATAACGAGTCAAGTATAGAAGAGTTGCACGATGCACTAGCGGCATCTATAAAACGCCAACTTATGAGTGATGTGCCTTATGGGGTATTGCTTTCTGGAGGTTTAGATTCTTCAATCACCAGTGCAGTTGCAAAGCTATATGCAGAAAAGCGTATAGAATCTGGTGATGAGCAAGCTGCATGGTGGCCACAGTTACATTCTTTTAGTATAGGACTCAAAGGTTCTCCAGATCTTGCAGCTGCTCAGGTAGTTGCAGATCATATAGGGACAGTACATCATCCTATTGAGTTTACGATACAAGAAGGACTAGATGCTATACGTGATGTAATCTACCATCTAGAAACGTATGATATCACCACGATAAGAGCGAGTACGCCTATGTACTTAATGGCACGTGTGATTAAATCTATGGGAGTAAAAATGGTACTCTCTGGAGAAGGGGCAGATGAGATTTTTGGAGGATATCTATATTTTCATAAGGCGCCTAATGCCAAAGAGTTTCATGAGGAAACCGTGCGTAAACTAGATAAGTTACACATGTATGACTGTCTACGGGCAAATAAATCACTTGCAGCCTGGGGAATAGAAGGACGTGTTCCTTTCTTAGATAAAGAATTTATGGATGTCGCTATGCGTCTTAACCCTCAAGATAAAATGATTACTAAGGAGCGTAAGATGGAAAAATGGATCTTGCGTAAAGCCTTTGAAAAGTATTTACCTGAAAGCGTAGCCTGGAGACAGAAAGAGCAGTTCTCAGACGGTGTAGGTTACTCATGGATTGATAGTCTTAAGGACATAGTAGATGAAGCCGTGAGTGCAACTCAAATGGAAAATGCACATCATAGATTCCCTATACATACGCCTCAAAATAAAGAAGAGTTTTACTACCGTACTATTTTTGAAGAGCACTTCCCAAGTGATGCTGCAGCACGCTGTGTGCCTTCTGTGCCAAGTGTAGCTTGTAGTACACCTACAGCACTAGAATGGGATGAAGCTTTTAAAAACATGAATGATCCATCAGGTAGAGCTGTTGCTTTTGTACATGATGATGCTTATTAAGAATATGTAAATTGTTAAATAGAAAAACCGCTTTATCTTAAAGGATAAAGCGGTTTTTTAATACCTGAAGTTAAAAGGCTTTTATTTAATCAATACTCACTTTATTGATAGTAAATTTCATATCTCCTAGAGGACCTGTAATTTCATTTATTCTAGAGTTGGTGTAATATAAATCGCCTTTGTAAATACTAAAGGTATCTGCCCAGCGTACTTGGTCACCTTCAATAAGTGTAGAAACTTCTTTAGTGTTAGCATCCATTTTCATCACCTTGTTATTCTCTAAGTCGGCGAAGTATAGGTTACCAGCATCATCAAGTATCATCCCATCTGGTGCGCTTGTTTTTTTAACTAGCGATACGCTATTTTCTATTTCTTCTTGTGTGCCTTTAATAAGTGTTGCCGTTGGGATAGCGTATAAGTTATAACCGCTCAGTGCGTGGTAATATAAAATGTCATTATTTACATCTAATGCAATACCATCAGAATGTACTGTGTTCTCCCAAGTACTGCCATCAGGAAAAGTAAGTTGGCTTACTTCAGCTAGTGTTGAGGTGTGTTCATTTAAAACTCTTTTAGATGCTCCAGACTCAAGGTCTAAAACTACAAGTCCTGCATGTCCAGAGTCTGTAAAGTAAGCTTTGTTGTTTTTTGCGTCTATACGCACATCGTTTATGTATGAGTCTTTATGAATGCTAGTTTCATCAATAGTGTAAGTGCGTTTTAATGAGTTTGTAGTTAAGTCAAATACAAAGATTTTTGGGTTGTCAATCACACCACCAAATAATGGATTACGTGTATCCACTACATATAAGTCATTATTGAAAGCGACTACAGATTGTACCGCTTCAAAAAGCGAATCATTAACTTCTTTTCCATCTTCCCATGTATTCCACTGTTCGTTAGGGAATGCAGCTGACTCATTATTTTCTAATACTTCAACTACAGAGTTTTCTACACCTTTTCTCCATCTTGGAAAATTAGCAAATATTCTACCTTCATTACTTACCGTAACACCTGTTACCTGTTGTCCTGTAAAGGTAGCTACTTCAGTAATTACTGGGCTTTCTTGAGTTTTTTGTACTTCTTTTGTTTCTGTAGTGTTCTTGCAGCTTATAATAGAAAATACAACAAGCAGCGATAGTATTGTTTTATTCATAATATGAGTTTTATAATATATGGTACTTCTTAGAGGCTGTAAAGATAGTACGGCGATTTACGCCCAGCGAATAGAAAGTGTTAGTCTTATTATAAAATTCAAGCAACGCTATTGAGATTATATAGTAACGTATTCCTTTAAATCAGAAGTTAAGATATCTGTGAGTTCGCGCTCATTACCAGAGCTCGTCTCTGTAAAAATAAATCCAAATACAGGATAGCTATGTATATCCAGAGGTCTTACTAGTACTGGTTTTTCAAACTTTGTAGCTATCTTTTTGTAGTCAAAACTTTTGATGCTTTCGGCAGGGATACCCGTACTATTGTCTAGTATAATTATGCTAAAGACTTTATCCTCCTTGCCTTTAAATATGTGGTCCCAGTTAGGTTTTTTGCTTTCGCGAAAGCATACATAAGAATTAAAATCTAAGGTAACACCAAGTGAGTCACCCGTAGTACAAAATCCACCAAAACGCAGTGGATTAATCTCAATAGGAGTGATTTTTCCAGAAGCATGGATGCGTATCTCTGCATGCGCAGGAAAATTCTTGAGTTGTAATTCTTGTCCTAATGCACTTAAGAATTCATGTATGGCAGCACTATGTGTGGTGATAGTATCTTTTGAGGTGCAATAAACGCGATCGCTAGTATCTTTGCCAGAAGAGAATAGGTGGTGTAAAATGTTTAAAATTACAACCTCACCATTTGCATTGTGATAGTAATCTATAGCAAATTCTTCTCCTTGAATAAATTCTTCAATAATAAAATATGTGGTGTCCAGCACATTTTTAGGAAAGATGCTTTTGAGCTTCTCTGGGTGTAATTCCTTCTTTGCCTGTTTCCAATCATGTTGATCGTGGATGATATGAACTCCTATGCTGAAAAAGCCAACACTAGGTTTAATAACAAAGGGGAATTTTAATGTTTCGACATCTAGAAGATGGACATCAGTTAGAGAAAGCTTTTGAAAATAAAAGTCTGGAAACAAGCTTTTAGTAAGCTCTCTAAATTGGACTTTGTCTTTTAAAATATTTATTTGACGAGCAAGTGTGCTATCTCCTAGGTGCTCTTCTATCCATACCAGCGCGTTTTCTGAGTTTGAATATAATGCTGTTTCTGGATTATCGTTATAGATAGCTACCGCATCCTGCTCCTCTATCCAGTTGAGCGTGTCATCTTGAATAATGGACTTTGCAATTGGAGTGGCAATAATGGGGTAGTTATTTTCTTTTATAGTTGCAATAAGAAAATCTGAAGCAAAGGGCTTGTCTATTAAAAACATGATGATGATTATGAGGTCTTGAAATAAATTTTAAGCGATACCTGTCCCAAAATAAGAGCTTATCCCGCTCAAAATACTTTGTACAGCATACGCGGCTAAGATGAGTCCCATTATTTTACTAATAACAGTAATCCCGTAGTTACCTATGCGATCTTGAAGTTTATTTGCTCCAAGTAAAATCAAACAAGTAAGTCCTATCACAAACAGCACGAGTGCTGTAGCTATAAACTGTTCCTGTATAGAGTAAATATGGTTATCTGTCATTAAAACCACAGCCATAATTGCTCCAGGAGAAGCAATAGACGGTATTGCAATGGGGAATATGGTAACGTGTTTATAATCTGTAATTTTATTTTTTTCGTCTTCTGGTTTACCATCGCCAAAAATCATAGTAAGCGCAAATAGAAATAGTATTACACCTCCAGAAATCTGGAAGGCATTCAAGGATACAGACATTCCTTCAAGAATGAGCTGTCCTATCACTATAAAAAATAAGAGTATTAAAAATGCTATCACAGAAGCTCTAACGGCAATTTTCTTTTTGTGACGTAAATCAAATTCTTTTGTAGCCTCTAGATATACAGGGATAGATCCTATGGGGTCGATCACTGCAAAAATGAAGAAAATGGAAGTGATGATTTCTGACATATATAGCTTTTAGATGTAAATGTACCATTTTCTCATTCTTCATATCCTTAAATAGGAAGACACCTTTTATATACTAAGCGTTGCGGTATTACCTAGTGCACTCTTTGTAGTTATAGTTTTAGCAATATGCACTAAAGTCAATTGCATAGCTAAAGTGCAGATATTCAGACTAAAGCATTATATTTAAGGCTTATGGCTATAAAATCATCTACAGACGCTGCTTCCTATATTTCTATAAAAAATTGGTCTGAAGATGATAGGCCACGAGAGAAACTAATGGTCAAGGGACGTTCTGTATTATCTGATGCAGAGTTAATCGCTATTTTAATAAGTTCTGGTTCTAGAGAGGAAAGCGCAGTCTCACTAAGTAAGCGCATTCTCTCACAAGCCGAGAATAATCTTTCGGAGCTGGGTAAGTTTTCGGTAAAAGATTTAATGAAATTTAAAGGAATAGGAGAGGCAAAGGCCGTTACTATCGCTGCTGCGCTAGAACTAGGGAGAAGGAGAAGTGGTGGAGAGACGCTTTCGCGAAAGCGTATTTCTTCCTCAAAAGATGCTTATCAAATTTTACAACCCATCATAGGAGAGTTAGGGCACGAGGAATTCTGGGTGCTTTTTCTAAACAATTCAAACAAGGTACTACGCAAAGAGCAAGTGAGTAAAGGCGGACTCACGGGAACACTAGTAGATGTAAGGCTGGTAATGAAAACAGCCATAGAACTCAGTGCTGTGGGAATGATTTTAGGGCACAATCACCCTTCTGGAACCCTTAAACCATCACAAGCAGATAAGCTACTTACTGCCAAACTGAAAACGGCTGCGCAGAGTCTAGATATCCAAGTCTTAGACCATATTATTGTGACCGAAAAACAGTATTTTAGCTTTGCCGATGACGGCATTCTATAATCACTGCCTGCCTCATGTTACTTGTTTATACGCATAAAATCACACCTCGTGTTTCATATACATTCAAACATATATGTACGCGTATTTTAGGCGTGCCTGTGCAATTTACTAGCAAGTTAGAAGCTTTTATTGCTCACGAGGGACCTAAACTTTCTTATACTAACAAAAAATTAGGTAACGAACTTCACATAAGAAGCACAGACTTGCTCTTTGATCAAGGAGTACTTTCTATGGATATAAGCGTACAAGACTGGGATGGAGTTCCTTGTTTTTTTCAAATAAGAGAAGCAACAACTGAGATTCCCTATGATATTTTTGCCGCAACATTTTATTTATTAAGTAGGTATGAAGAGTATTTACCACATGTAAAGGATGACTTGGGACGCTTTCCCGCTTCAGAAAGTCTAGGGGGAATACATGATTTTTTACAGCAGCCAGTCATTGATATATGGATACATCGTTTTGCAGCAGTACTAGTTAATAGTTTTCCAGCAATTGAGTTGAAAGAAAGCACCTATCATACACATATGATGGTTACGGTGCCTCAGGCTTTCAAATACAGAAAGCTAGGCGTGTTACGCATGCTAGGAGGTTATGTGAGAGATATAAGTAAATTACGCTTGCGCGAAATTTTACGACGCACACAAGTATTAGTAGGTGCACGTAAAGATCCTTACGACACCTTCGGCTGGCTTACTAATGTGCAGAAAAATGAAAAATGCCTCTTTCAAGTATTTTTTCAAGTGGGAGATTATGGTAAGGATGGTAAGAATATTAAACATTCTAAGCGTAGCTTTCAAACTACCATAAAAATGGTGGGTGATTATTGCAAAGTAGGTCTGTTAGTATCGCCACAAGCTGCACGTGACAAGGTTTCCTTAGGTCTAGAACGAAAGCGTCTAGAAGAAATAGAACATAGACCCTTGCGTAGCATACACATCTCAAATTTTAAATTGAATTTACCGCACGTGTATCGCGATGCTTTAGATCAAGAGATTCAACAAGATTTTACTATGGGCTATGACGGTATTATAGGTTTTAGAGCAGGTACATCACAATCATTCTTGTATTACGATCTTGATTATGAAATCCAGACTCCACTAGTCGTAAACCCAGTTTGCATGCAGTCTGATGCAATTATAAATTATAAAAACCATACCATTGATTTTGTACTTCTCAAGGAGTTACAAGACCGCCTTAAGAACGTGGGAGGCGTATTTAGAATTTCTTTTTCTAATGCCTCCTTTGATGATATTTACAGCAAAAAACTCTTTAGACACTTACTAGCAAATGGCTAATATTACAGATATATTTTTTGACCTTGATCACACATTATGGGACTTTGACCGTAATAGTGGTTTGGCTTTCGCCAAAATTTTTGAACTCAACAATCTCTCTATTAATTATGACGAGTTCTTAGAAGTTTATAGTCCTATAAATTTCCAGCAATGGAAATGGTATAGAGAAGAACGTATCACGAAAGCACAGCTGCGCTACGGAAGATTTAAAAAGACCTTTGACAAGATGGGGATTTCTGTTACAGATGATATTATTGATAGACTCTCTGATGATTACATTAATCACTTGCCACAGAATAACTTTCTATTTGATGGTACTATCGAGTTATTAGATTATCTAGCGCCTAATTATAAGATGCACATTATTACTAATGGCTTTCAAGAAGTGCAAACTACCAAAATGAAGAAGTCAGGACTTACCCCTTATTTTCAAACTATGACCACTAGTGAGTCTGCCAATGTTAAGAAACCAAATCCTAAAATTTTTCATGTAGCTATGGAAAAAGCAGGAGCTACTGCTAGTACTAGCCTCATGATAGGGGATACGTATGAGGCAGATATTGTAGGGGCTATAAATGTAGGAATGGATGCAATATGTTTCAATTACCATAAATTGAAATTACCATCAGGCATTAAAGAAGTCAAGAGTATACCACAACTCAAAGAGTATCTTTAACAATAAGGCTAAACCTGCATCGTTTTAATACGGTACTACGTAACAATCAAGTGACATATGATTTCTTATAGACGTTTTTTTTATTTTTTCGCTTTAAGCTTACTAGTGTTAACAACATCCTGCGTTAGTGATATTGATACAGACCGTGTAGATGAGGTAGTCTTGAGCCCTAGAGTGGATGCAGATTTAGTTTTTTTTACACTTAATGCAGCAAACTTTCAGGCGGCGCCTAATGTGGGTTCTCAAATTGTTATAAGAGACACAACTAGGCTTGAGTTTATAAATGATGCAATTGTTCAAGAATCATTAAAGGAGTTGTCGTTTATGTATCAAAGTGAGAGTACATTATCTCAGAATGTAGTAAATAAATCACTTTTTCTTGATCAATCAGGTCGTGTGCAATATGAATTAAATTACCCGATAAATGGCTCGTTAGATGGTGAGGTTGTTAGAAATTCTTTTGACGTTATTCTTTCTGAAGAAGATATAGCACGCATTAAGAATTCAATTCAAGTTGTTAATGAGATAACGCTATTTTTAAATGGACAACCTATTAATGGGCAATATTCATTACAAAGTAAAGCTATATACGCTTTAGAAATATCAGATTTTTAGTATGAAATATATACTTGGTTTTCTTTTTCTGGTATTAACCTATACCGTTTCAGCACAGAATAAACAGCTATTGTACAATGTGCAAGAGTTGCCTCAGTCACTGTTAAGTAATCCAGCAAGTGTTATTAATTTTGACAAGCATATAGGAATCCCTTTTTTATCTGGATTTTCTGTAGAGGGTGGCTCATCTGGAGTTAGTGCTTACGACCTCTTTAGGTCAGATAGAGATATTAATACCTCTATTGATATTGCGATCGCTGAGCTTGATAGTAAAGATTACTTTGGTGTAAATCAGCAACTAGAGATTTTGTCTTTTGGATGGAGGTCAAGGAAGTCAGAAGTTTATTACTCTGGAGGTTTGTATCATGAGATAGATGCACTTGTCTACTTCCCAAAAGACATCGCAGTACTGGCCTATAGAGGTAATGCAGATTATATTGATAGGGCGTTTGACTTTTCTGATCTTTCGTTTACTGCAGAGTCTCTCTCTGTATATCACTTTGGATTGCAGAAGCAAGTAAACGACTCTTGGCAATTAGGGGTGCGAGCTAAAGTATATATGAGTGTTGCAAATATTAATAGTACTGATAATACTGGGACTTTTGTAACGAGAACTACACCGGAGGGGCCCAATTTTTATAGTCATCAACTACGTAATGTAAGTCTAGGAGTAAACACTTCTGGTATTGCATCATTGTTTGAAGAAGAAGAGTCTACAGAAGTAAATGAAATTGTTAGTAATGCTTTTCTTAGTGATAATGCTGGATTTGGTTTAGATGTAGGGTTCACACATTTTATTAATGATCAATGGCTAGTCACTGGAAGTCTTATCGATATTGGTTTTGTGAGGCATAAAGCAGATGTGAAGAATTTTAGTGCTAGAGGTGATTATGAGACTAGTGGTATTGAGCTTGAATTTCCAGGCGCTATACAGGGAGTCGAGACTACTTCATACTGGCAGGAACTAGAAGATGAGTTTGAAGATGCCGTAACTCTTGAAGATAGTTTATCTAGCCCTTATATTAGTTGGCGTCCTTTAAAAATAAATGGCTCTGTACAGTATTCTTTTGGTGAGGATAGGGGAGAGGGGTGTAATTGTAGATCCAAATCAAAAAGAATTTATAAAAATCGAGTGGGTGCACATTTATATAGCATAAAGAGGCCTAGAGGTTTTCAAACTGCATTGACGGGTTACTATGAAAAACAGTGGGGGAATAAATTACTCTCGCGTGTTACGTATACTTATGACAAACGTTCAAGTAAGAATATTGGGCTTTTAATGAGTGCAAAAATTGATAAATTTAATCTCTATCTTGCTGCAGATAACTTACTAGAATATTCAAATCTTGCAAAGGCTAGAGGAGCGAGTTTACAACTTGGAATGCAACTAGTATTCAATAACAAATAATTCTACCATGAAATTAGTACTTAGTTTATTACTTACAGTCGTTATAAGTTCTTCATTAATATCTCAATCTGTTAATGATTATAAATATGTGATTGTTCCTGAAAAATTTGATTTTTTGAATGAACAAGACCAGTATCAAATGAATAGCTTAACAACTTTTCTTTTTAATAAATATGGGTTTGAGGCTTACTTGGAAAAGGCAAGTAATCTTCCGTTAGATTACAAACGTAATGGGTGTAACAACCTTCGTGCAGATATTGTAGAATCTTCAGGAATGCTTAGAACTAAATTGCGCGTGAAATTACTAGACTGTAATGATGCTGTAATATTCTTATCAGAAGAAGGAACTAGCAAGCTTAAAGATTATAAGAAGAGTTATCATGAGGCTCTAAGGAGAGCTTTTGTATCTATCGAAGAGCTTAATTATGCGTATCAAGAAAGTGGTGCCGTGGTGGTTGAAGAAAAACCTACTATGACTGAGAAACCTTTAGTAGATAATTCTCAAAAGGAGGAGAACATAGTGGAGTCTACTGTCTCTAGTCAAGAGCGAGTAGGTAATGAGTCACTTTCTGGAAATAATGTGTTAGCGGTACAATCTTATGTAAGTACAGATGGCGCTTATGAAGCGCTTACTGCTGGTTCATCCATTCAGTTTTTTGAAAATTCTCAAAAAATAGGAGAGGTCACTAATGTAAAATTAGGTGCGCGCTTTCAAGTAACAACAACTCAGTTTAAAGGAAAAGGATATTTAAAAGAGGGACGTCTTATTGTGGAGCGTGTGATTAAGGGAATTGCAGATCCTATCGAGATGATTTTTATTAAGAAATAATAGTCTTTTAATATCCGTATTTAGAACCCCATTTTTCTTTTAAACTTTCGCGTAAAGCTTTTTCGCGCGCGTTATTAGTGGGTTCGTAAAATCTAGTGCCACTTATTTCGGGTGGCATAAATTCTTGCTTTACAAAACTACCTGGGAAGTCATGTGAATACTTGTAATCATCACCATACCCTATTTCTTTCATCAACTTCGTTGGCGCATTGCGTAACGGGAGTGGTACAGATAAGTCTCCTGTTTGTTTTACTAGTTGTTGCGCTTTGCCTATTGCAAGGTATGATGCATTACTTTTTGGAGAAGTGGCAAGGTAAGTCACGCACTGACTAAGTATAATGCGCGCTTCAGGATACCCAATAGTTGTCACGGCTTGAAAACAATTATTAGCAATTACCAATGCCGTCGGATTTGCATTCCCAATATCTTCAGAAGCAGCAATAATAAGACGACGAGCAATAAACTTCACATCCTCCCCGCCTTCTATCATACGTGCAAGCCAGTAAACAGCTGCATTAGGGTCACTTCCTCGTATTGATTTGATGAAAGCAGAAATTATATCGTAATGCTGCTCTCCAGTCTTATCATATCGTACAATATTTTGTTGCACTTTAGATTGCACCATATCATTAGTAACAATTACCTCTTTTTGAGACTCTGTAGTTACTATAAGTTCAAATATATTGAGTAGTTTACGTGCATCTCCACCACTTAGGCGGAGCAATGCTTCTGTTTCTTTGAGTGTGATATCTTTCTTCTGGAGAATACTATCTTCTGTAATTGCCCTATGAAGTAATAATTCTAAATCCTTCTTTTCAAAGGGTTTTAGGATATATACTTGACAACGTGAGAGCAGTGCGGGAATAACCTCAAAACTTGGGTTTTCGGTAGTAGCACCTACCAAGGTTACCCAACCTCGTTCTACTGCTCCTAGTAGAGAGTCTTGCTGCGATTTTGAAAATCTATGAATCTCGTCTATAAAAAGGATAGGATTTTTTTGTGTAAAAAGCCCCCCGCTTTGCTTTGCTTTATCAATAACGTCACGTATATCTTTAACTCCGCTGTTTATAGCGCTCAACGTGTAGAAAGGTCTGTTGGACTCTTCGGAGATAATAGTTGCAAGAGTCGTTTTTCCTATACCTGGAGGTCCCCACAAAATAAGCGACGGTATTATACCCGCCTTTAACGCCTGTTGTAGTGATCCGTTAGGGCCTACAAGGTGCTGCTGGCTGAGGTAATCTTCTAATTTTTTTGGGCGTAACCTTTCTGCAAGAGGAGTATTCATAGTACAAAAATAGCTATTTTGTTAAGGTCTTAAGTGACAATATTACATCTACTTCGACTATGGGCGTTAATTTGTAGTTAAAGAGATAAGCACATTCTTATGAACAAAGAAGCAGATTATTTTAAGTTTTATAATGGGGTAGTAGTATTCCCATTATTATTTGTGCTCTTAATGTGGGGAGTATTCTGGGTAGAGATAAAGTTTGGGTTAGACTTTACTAGGTGGGGAGTGAGACCACGTACGGCAACGGGAATAAAAGGTGTGATTTTCTCACCATTTATTCATTCTGGAATCAAACATTTATGGCACAATACCGTACCATTACTCGTGCTTAGTGCCGCCTTGTTCTATTTTTATAGGAAAATTTCTTGGCGTGTTCTTTTACTTCTTGTCATATTGAGCGGCACAGGTACTTGGCTAATAGGTCGGGACTCATACCATATCGGAATGAGCGGAGTGATATATGCGCTAGTTTCTTTTCTCTTCTTTAAAGGGATCCTAGCAAAGCACTTTCGACTTATTGCACTATCATTAATAGTTGTCTTTCTTTATGGTAGTCTCATATGGGGAACACTTCCCACTAGTGAGACTATATCTTGGGAAGGGCATTTATCTGGATTTATAGCTGGAGGATTGATTGCGTTATGCTTTCGCGAAAGAGTACCAAAACCAGTCACATATAATTGGGAGCAACCTGATTATTCTTCAGATGATGATCCATTCATGCAGCAGTTTGATGAAAATGGAAACTTCTTTGAACTGCCTCCAGAAATTGATCAAGATGAAGGAGCGGAAACTATTGTGATAAGTTATGAGTACAAAGATCCTAAAACACCGGAAAAAGGTGGTTTATGAGCGTTGTCTAACTATTTCATATAAGAAAGCTCCACAAGCAACCGAAACATTTAATGAAGCAATAGAGCCTTTAAGAGGAAGTTTTGCTTGTTTATCTACAATTTTGAGAACGCCAGGAGATACACCACTGTCTTCACGACCCATTACTATAGCCGTAGGTGGTGTAAGGTCTGTTTCAAATAAAGTAGTATCAGTTTTTTCTGTTGCCGCTACCACTTGCACTCCTGATCCTTGTAGGTAATAAATGGCATCTTTAATATGGTCAACCTTGGCAATAGGAATGTTAAAAGCAGCTCCGGCCGAAGTTTTTATAGCCACACCATTTACTGGAGCGCCACCTTTTTTAGGGATAATGATACCATGCACGCCTGTGCATTCTGCAGTACGTATAATGGCACCAAAATTTCTTACATCAGATAATTGATCTAATAATATAAATAAGGGAGCAGCTTCGGTTTCTACAACAGCATTTACAAGCTCTTCAAAATCATAAAATGAGATCGCGCTTACTACGGCAATGGCACCTTGGTGATTTTGCTGTGTTAGTTTGTTTAGTTTTTCAATAGGTACATGTGAAGTTTGTACACCATTTTTTTTGATGAGTGTATTGAGTTCGCTCAATAAAGGGTTATGAAGCCCTTTTTGAAGAAAAACTTTATCTATTTCTTTACCAGCTTGTATAGCTTCTATGATGGCACGAGTACCAAAGATTTGTAGGTCTTTTTTAGTTGATTCCACCATCGCAGTCTAGTTGTTGTATTCTTTGTTCATATTGAGGATTTGCAGGACAATTACTGTCTACATAATCTGCTAGTAGATTTCTTAATCTTCTACAGTTAAACATAGATGCATCTGACGTATATGCAGCATCAGCTTCATCAATTTGGCTCAATGATAATCCGCAATCAAATGGGACTTCATTATTAGCATCGTCATCAGTGTTACCACAAGCTATCAAGGCGAACATAATGACAACAGGAAGTATGTAGTTAAGTGTTTTTTTCATAAGAATTTTGTAAAAGAAAAGGGCTACCATGTCTTTCGACAAAGGTAGCCCTTTTTAATTATAATATTAGTTTTGCTTATAAATAAGAAACAGTGAAAGATGGATTTCCATCTGCATCACTCACTTTAGTAATAGTAGCAAAGTTGACTGCTCCAGCTGCAACTTCTGCATCTGTGAACGTTTGTTGACCATTGTATTCTACAGTAGCACCATCTTCTAGTCTGATGAATACATTGTAATCTATTGGAGTGTCATTAGCAAAAAAGAATTGCAACTGCACTGTGTAATCCCCGTCAGGAAGATCGCTTGATAATACAAGTTCTTCGTATCTATCTCCAGTGAAACCTGTTAATGTTCCGCCATCACCAAAAATCACCAAATCAAGATCATTTGCATCTGGATTAGTCCAATCAAATAAAACAGTTGCAGCATCAAAGTTTGCCTCAGGAAGTCTATCAAACACGTCAAGTTGAACATCGTTAGAGTTAACTAATATTTGTTGTCCTTCAATATTACTGTCTAATCCAATAACTTCTAAATCGATAAGGTCGTTTATAGACCCTATTCCACTTGCTGAGAATCCATTTCCGCCTGGCGTAAATACAGTACCTGAAAGAGATGTAGCGCCAGCTGGAAGATCAAAATAGGTGTTTATAAATGAAGTGTCATCAGCTCTTGCTTCTATACCTACAGATGATAAACTATCTACGGATTGACTAAACATAACCGTAAAAGGAATCAAGTCACCTGGAGCTGTAAAGTCTCTTGTAGATGAAATTGTAGCTTCTATAACTACATCGTTTGCACTGTTTTCAAGTACTTTGACATCTCCGTCGTCATTATAACAAGAGGTAAGTAAAGAAGCAGCGAAACCACTCATAAGGAGTATATTCTTAAAATTTGCTTTCATATTAATGAGTTAAGTAAAGTGTAGGAGGGTTTTGAAATCTCTCCTACACAATATGTTTTATAATTTCGTTAAAGTAATTTGTACTTCTCCTGCAGGAACTCCACCACAACCAACACTATCTTCTGTAAAGTTGATTACGAATGATGAATCATCATCTTCAGAGTATGGTAATGCATTTGCAGACGAGTTAAGTCTAAGACCTCCACCGGCACATCCTAGATTAGTACCCATTCCATCACGGCCGGTTTGTACGCCACATAAAAAGTTGATGGTAAAAGTCATGTCAGGTTGACCAATACCGAACTGTTCAAGATAATTAGCTTGGAAGCTTCTCTGGTAAACTGAGGCTGATGATAACGTAACTGTTTGAGGTAGGAATATGTCTCCAAAGAAACCACCAACGGTAGTTTCAACGGCATAATCTCCTGTAGCATAGCCATCTGGAAGTGGGCATACTATGAGGGTAGATAAACCAAAACCTTGCATTTGACCGCCCTCAGATTGTAAGTCAGCATCTAGGTCATCAAATTCAACAATTTCACCTTGAGTACCAGTAGCTACATTTCTAAATACAAACGTATCACCAAGACCTAGTTCATCAACAGTTAATCCAAAAGCGCTAGCTAAGTCTCCGGTTGTAATTACAACATCTGACGGGAATGTAGTAACCGTTTTGATAAGTGCAAACTCGCTCTGCTCACTTAATGGAGCTGGCGTTCTACGTTGCGCTATGATATCAAAAGAGGCAACATTGTTATTAGGTGCACCTACTGTGAAGGCAAATACTCCGTTAGGCACATCGTTACCATCTATAACAGCTGTAGTAATATCTGCGGTAACAAACACTCCAGCTCGTCCTTCTACAGCACCTGGCTCGCCAAATGGAAGAAGTCTCTTGTCTTCATCTTCACACGCTGTCAAAAAAGCCAGTGCACAAACAAAAAGAGATAAAAATTTAATCTTTTTCATAATAATACTAGTTTAAAGGTATTGATGAGTCTGCCCAGAAAACTGACTGATTTAAGTCTGGTTTTTGTTGTACAGATAAATTTAAGTTTGCAGTTCCTCCTACATAAAATAACGATCTAGGGAAATCTCCTGCAGCTCCAAGTTGAAGGTGTGGTTGTAAGTTATTAGGAAATCCAGTTCTACGGTAAAAATTGTAAAACTCATTTCCACTTTGATAACAAGAAATCCAAAACTGAGTTCCTAATATTTGAAGTTGCTCATCTACAGAACCTGCAGCGTCAAAATCTGCTATTACATTTGAAGCAAAAGCTATTCCGTTATCATCAGTATCTGGGTTTCTATCAAAGGCTGTAACAAAAGATACTGATTTTTCAATAGCTCTTTGTAACAAAACATTAGGAGCAAGATCTGCAGTTCCTAAACGTAACGCTGCTTCTGCTCTCATCATGTCGACTTGCCACGCCATTAATAAAGGAGATATTCCTTCTCCATTAATACCATCGCCATCGCTTACTCCGCCACCGTCGCCAGTATCCACATTTCCTCCAATAGGGTATGATCCGAAAGTTGTTCTCAAGCTATTATCTGGAGGAATACCTCCGGAATCTCCGTGATCACGACCCCAATAGGCTGCTGGACTATCATCGGTTAAATCAAATGCACAAAATACGAATTCTGGAGTGTAAGGTGAAGGGTCATCAAAACATGGAAGTGCATCCCCTATCGATGGATTTGTTATTCCTGTAGGGAATTCAGTAGTTTGGCGATAAAAATAGTGAGCAGCACGTGGATCTTCACCGAAATACTGATTATTAATATCTACCATTCTATACATCAGACTGTTTGATATATAAATCTCAGGATTTCCATCACCGTATTCCAGAACATAAATTGGATTTCTAGATTCAGGATTAGTACTTGTTCCATATTGAAGTGCAACACTATCCTCATTATCTTCAATCAAATTTCCACTGGCAATAAGAGTATTTAACTCAGCCACATTGCCAAGGTTTAAATGATATTTGAATTGTAGCGTAGTTGCAAATTTCTTCCAGTTCTCACTTTTGTTTGCTTGTGATCCAATATCGTCACCAGCAAAATATAAGTTTAAAGGAATATCTCCCCCTACAATGCTTCCTGTAATAATATCGGGATCTAAATCTCTATCAAACGCCGCAATTGCCAGATCTAATTCTGCTAAAGCTGCAGCATATACTTGATCTCCAGGTGTAAGAGCAGGGTTGAAATTTTCAAGACCTAATGCAGCCTCATCGAAAGGAACATCTCCCCAAAGATCCACGAGGGTCATCAATGCATAAGCTTTTATAGTACGTGCTATTCCTTCTTCATAAGCAGCGTCAAGCTCTACTAATTGTGGAATGATCACATTTGAGTCTAAAAGAATTCCTGCATATGCAGCATTCCAAGCTCCTGCCCCTGAACCAGGACTAAATGCATTTTGATATGTAGTACCAAACATATGTGACAAACGAGTAGCATCGGTAGAAACACCTGAAGCACTTCTAAATACGTTATTCATTTGAAATTGTAGACCATCAATACCTGAGGCAAGATTAATCTGTTCTGGTCTTAGCTGATTGGGATTATCCAATAAGCCTTCGAGCTCAGTAGTTTCACAAGAGGTAAATAAACCAAGTGCGGCCACTAAACCAAATCCTATTTTTGTTCTTAGTTTCATGTTTATTTTTTTTTAAAAAGTTACCTTAACACTTGCTCCATATCTTCTAGAATTCCAAGATGTAAGGAAATCAAATCCAAATCCATTACCAACTCCAACAGAGTTCACGTCTGGATCGAAATTAACGCCCTCAGGAGTGTTTACTGCCTCAACAAAAAGGTTGTAACCTTGAGCTGTAAGAGATACTGAACCAAATGGAGTGTTTTCTAATAGTTCAGCAGGGAAGCTGTATCCTATAGCAAGTTCTCTTAAGCGGATATTAGTAACATCATAAACGTTAAATTCATCTGCACCAAAACCATAGTTATCAAAGTACGCTTCTGTAGGAGCAAGTTGAACTGTATTAGGTTGTCCAGTATTTTGATTAACTCCGTTAAGGATGAATGTTTGTGTTCTGTCAAAGTCTGTATCAGTAGTTAATCCACGTGCAGCTAACGTGTTTACCGTTCTTAGGAACATGTCTCCACCGTGTTGGTATTCAATCTGAGCAGTCAAATTCCAGTTTTTATAACTGAAACCATTCACTAGACTCATTGTCCAGTCTGGATTAGGATCTGCGATTATACCAATATTACTATCAGTTACATAGAATCCTGTGTCATCAACAAGTAGGTTACCATTCTCATCTCTAGCCACTCTTGAACCTTGTATTATACCAAAAGCCTCACCTTCAATTGCATAGTTTCCTAAGTCATTACCAAATCCAGCGATTTGAACTGTTTGGCCATCAGTGTCTGTTACAATGTTTTCATTAACGTTGTAGTTTCCATCAACGCTCCATACAAAGTCTTCAGTTTTCACAGGTATTACTCTAAAACCGAGTTCGATACCTTTATTGTTTACATTACCGAAGTTGTCTGCAAATGATGTAAATCCGCTTTCTGCAGGTAAAGGTCTGTTAATGATTTGATCTTCAGTATCCTTGTTGTAGTAAGTAAAATCAAAGCTTAATCTGTTGCTGAAAAGTCTAGCTTCCATACCAACTTCAAATTCTTTTGAAAGTTCTGGTCTTAAATCTGGATTAGGTAGGAAGTTTTGTACACTGTTGATAGCGATATTGTTACCACCTAAATTGAAAGCTTGACTGTCGATTCCTAAGTTTGGACGAGTACTATATGGTGATGCAAATCCTGGAGCTTGTCCATAACCAGCACGTACTTTAAGATAATCAATAAATGTATTTTTGATTGATGGAATAGCACCAGTTACGTCTACAGACATACTTCCACCATATGAAAATACAGATCTGTTTTCTTCTTCAAATACAGAAGACCAGTCATTACGAGCAGAAAGGTTTAAGAATGCCCAGTTACCGTAGTCTAGAGTAGCATTACCGTAAACCGCGTTGTTATTTAGTTCAGATGTGAAGTTTCCACTAGAAGCGAGTCTATTTTCAAATACGCTGTGTCTAAATAATCCAAAAGCATTTGCTAATTGTCTATCACTCTGAACCGATACTTGACTAAACTCATTTCTTCTAAGGTTTAATGCACCTGTAAAAGTTAAGCGTAAATCATCCTCAATAATGTCTTTGTCTAAGTTGAATAAGACAGAGTGGTCATGAATAGTATTTTGATTTGTAATAGTGCTTAAATATCCAAAAGGTCTTGAACCGTCATTTGCCCCTGCGTTAATAGCTCTAAATTGATCTTCGGCATAGTAATCTAAACCGTAACGGTAAGTTAAGCTGATATCATCTGTAAATTTGTAAGTAACATTTGTGTTACCAAATAAACGGTTAGTCGTGTTATTATCTCTTGTATTATCAACAACCCATAATGGATTTGTTCTGTCGTTACCTGCACGGTACCAAATAGACTCACCTGTATCAGGAAGTGATGATGGAGATCCAAATAAGTCAACAGATCGTGGTATGTAAAGTACATTCCATATAGATGCGATTCCTGCACCAAAAACGTCACTACCAAACGAAGCGTCTGTCATAGGAGAAGTTTTATCGAATTTTGCATATGATAACTTACCTGAAATAGAGAAGTTGTTACTCAATTCTGCAGCACCACCTAAACTAAAGTTATTACGTCTAACCGTGTTTCCTGGTACAAAAGATTGATCTTCGAGGTGAGAATAGTTCAAACTGAAATTTGAAGCTCTCCCGTCTTTTGACATTGACGACCCTGCTAAGTTAATAGAAGTATTGCTAATTACTCCAGTTCTGAAAAATTGTTCTTGACTGTCATAAGGCCTGTATTCTACTGTTGATGCATCTAAATCTGTTCTACCTGGAAAAACTTCAGAAGGTAATACACCTTCAAAACGATCAATATTTTGAAAAGCTCCTAGAAATGCATTAGGTATTGTTTCTTGGCTAGTAAAAGCAGATCCCCAGTTAGAGAAAAAAGGTCCGTAATCTTGAAAAAATCCACCTCCGTAAGTATCTTGATAATCTGGAAGTCTAATTTCATTAAAGAATAATGAAGAAGAAACAGTAACTTCTGTTTTATTCTTACGATTAGCTCCACTCTTAGTAGTAATCAGGATTACACCATTTTTACCCTCTTCACCATATAGCGCAGTTGCAGATAAGCCCTTCAGAACACTCATGCTTTCAATGTTGTTTGGATCTAAATCTCCAAATCTTGAAGCAGTATTTGAACTTGTTATGAAACTTCCTGATTGGTTAGTGTCAGATGAAAATGGTACTCCATCAACAATAAAAAGTGGTTGGTTGCTACCACTAATTGATGAGTAACCTCTAATAATAATGTTTGTTCCTGATCCTGCAACACCTCCAGTAGAAGTAATACGCACACCAGGAGCCTTTCCTTGAAGAAGTCTACCAACATCACCTACAGGTTTGTTTTCTATTTCTTCAGTTGAAATTGAAGTAACTGCATAACCTAGAGCTTTCTTTTCTCTTTTAATTCCTTGTGCAGTAACAATTACTTCATCTAATGCGTTGTCTGCTGCGAGACTTACATTGATTGAAGTTCGATTTCCTACTATAACTTCTTTGTTGGTATATCCTACAAAACTAAAGACAAGGACATCTGTTGGACTTGCTTGAATCGAGTAATTACCATCAAAATCTGTTTGAGTACCGGTAGATGTTCCTTTAATAATGACATTTGCACCAGGCAAAGGACCATTTTCTTCGGTAACAGTTCCGGAAACTGTTGTCTGTGCAAGGGAAACTTGCACTACAAACGCTAGTAATAGCGTTAAAATTCCACTAAACTTTGTTTTCATTTTTATAAATTATTTGAATTAGCCGTGGCTAAAATAACATTTTATATATAAAAATTAATATTTCTTTAACGAAATTAAGCTTGAAAATGAGTTGAGTAGGGTGTTTTGTTAACTTATTATTAATATTTATAGTCTTAATAGTCACAAAAACAGAGGGTTGTATTGAAATGACATATTGTTAAGAAAGATTAAAAATTATTGTAAAACCTTTATGATTTTAACATTTTATAGTTCACGAGATTTTATTGTTTACTATAACTAATCTGTTAGGTTACAAAAAAAGCCACTCATGGATGAGTGGCTTTTTAGATATTAATTACAAAAGTTTAGTTAACGTCCCAAAATAGTTTACTGATTATTAAATCACCATTTGACAAGTTGGCTGCCGCAGCGTCTCTGTTTGCTCCGTTTAAATTCTGTAATATCTGAGGGTATCTTAACCTAAATGGTATATCAGACACCGAGGGATCTACTGGTCCAGCTTCAAAAACGTATGTCTCAACCCTATTGTCGGGAGCAAGTCCATCAATTTGCTGTTGAGGAAGTGCAACGGTTTCATCTATTTGAACTAAAGTATTAGGAAATCCTGTTCTTCTATACTCAGTGTATGCTTGATGTGCTTGCATATATAGAGCAATATATTTTTGATTTAATACATTAGCTTGATTTGCTAGTGGCAAGTTTGCTACAAATGTCGAGATGTCTTCTTCGGGAACTCCCCACTTTTCCATACTTGCTGTCACACCGTTTTCATAGTTTGCTTGCGCGAAACCATTTCTCTCAGAAATTAAAAACTCGACTTCTGCATACTCCATAAATACTTCACGATAATCTGGTTTTATTACATTACTACTTGGGTATGAATACGTGTTTCTATTTAAGAAGTTCGTATTTCTAAAAGCGTAAGGTACACCTAAATAATCTCCGTAGTCTAATGTGTCTAAGTCTGCTACGTATCCAGCTTTTACTTCATTTATGCTGGCCGCAATAGGTACAGCCATCTGAAATAAACGTGGATCTGGATTAAAGTTTCCTCTTTCTCCTTTGAGAAGTTCAACAAATGGGGCTGCGACAGCAAAATCTTCTCGAGTTAGATATGCCGTCCATAATGGAGAGGCACTCACATCAATTGTGTCATACTCTTGAGATGCATTATCGTCATTTGATGTCATTACTCCACTAGTGATAGCCGTATCAAACGCCGTTTCGTATGCTTCTGTATCAACACCCTTTATAGTTGTCGCAACTCTTAAAATAAGTGAGTTAGCAAATTTTTTCCACTTTAATGCGTCGCCATTAAATATATTGTCTCCGTTTGTAAAAACAATTTCATCTTCGTTAATCATATCTGCGGATTCTCTAAGCTCTTTGAGGATATCAGTGTAGATATCTTGCTGAGCAGCAAATACAGGGGTGAAGTTTCCAGCTTCTAATTGTCCCGCTTGGAATGTTTCATTGTCTGACCCGTATGAATAATATGGAACATTACCGAAGAAGTTAGTCAACTCGTAAAACATATAAGATAACATAATTCTAGATGCCGCAATTTGATTATCGTTATCACCGTACAATGCCGCAGTCTCTTTAGTCTCTTCGTTTGTGTTTAAATCCAAAATAGCCTTGAAATCTCTCATCGTCAAATACGTATTAGTGTAAATTGATTCGGCGGTAGTTTCACGATAAAGAAATCTGTCTTCGTCCGCATAGGCAGTTTGACTCCAATACTGCATCCAAGGTAATGTTAATCGCCCTTCGTTGAATCCATCTCTAGAAAAATCAATAAACTCCTTAGTTGCACTAGTAAAAATATTGGCAGTAGGTGCAATCTCAGGTTCATTTGGATTGATATTTAGTTCTACTAAGTCATCTGTGCATGATAAAAATGCAGTAGAGATAACTAGTAACATCATTATAAAAAATTTAGTTTTCATTTTTTTAGAATTTTAATTGTACGTTAAATCCATAGCTTTTAGTTGATGGAAGTGATCCTCCTTCTGAGCCTTGAATATTTCCACTTCCTGAAGTCGCTACCTCTGGGTCAAAGTTGTCGTTATCTAGCCCCCAAACACCTAAGTTTCTACCGAACGCTGAGAGCATAACATCGGATACTCCTAGATTTTTAATCCAATCTGTGGGTAGCCTATAGCTTAGAGACACTTCTCTTAGTTTAATATAATCTGCGTCAAATACGTTTGCTGCATCTGGTCCAAAGAAGTAATCTGTACCTTCTTGTTGTGCAGAAATAACTTGTGTGTTAGTTGCAGTGTCAGTCACTGTATAATCACCATTACCATCGTATGTTATTGTACCAGTTACACCTTCCAATACGGTTCCTACTTCTCGTTTATTATCTGTTGCAGTCTGTTCAAGAATACCAGAGTAATTACCCCATATGTTAGTTAATGATCTGTATTTGCCACCTTCTTGTATATCAACAAGAAAGCCTAAGCTAAGGTTTTTGTAACGAAATGTGTTTCTAATTCCCAAATTGAAGTCTGGTAATATAGACCCAAGATTTTCTTGGTCTTGAGTTTCAGCAAAACTTCCATTTGAGTTTACCACTTTATTGCCTTCATTATCAAAAACAAAGTTTGTTCCTCTGATGATTCCGTAAGATTCACCTACAACAGCATTTAATGTTACGGAGTTGAATGGGAAACTTGCTATTTGTAATGATTGTACACCGTCTATAAGTTCAAGTAACTCATTATTGTTCTTTGAGAAGTTAAGTGTCGTATCCCAAGAAAAATCTTCAGTTTGAATTACTGTAGCATTAACTAGAGCTTCAATACCTCTATTTCTTAACGTCCCACCATTAGTAAATGTAGAAGTGAATCCACTACCAGGGTCAACCTGAACAGGTGTTATTAAGTTTGATGTTTCCTCATTATAATAAGTAAGATCTAAGCTAAGTCTATTTTGAAAGAATGCCATTTCCAAACCAACTTCATATGTGTTTTTAAATTCTGGTTGGAGATCAGGGTTTAGTTTAGTGTTTGAAAAACTAAATGGTAAATCACCTAAAAACTGATTTGCTGGTCTAAAGGTTGTTATTAAAGAGTAAGCATCTGTATCACTTCCTACTTCTGCATATCCACCACGTATTTTTCCAAACGAAAGCCAGTCTGCTTCAATGAATTTTGAGAAAACAAAACTACCGTTTATACTTGGATAGAAAAATGAAGCATTTTCAGCAGAAAGAGTGGAAGACCAATCATTTCTTCCAGTAATTGTAAGATAGGCAAAGTTGTCATATCCTATAGAAGCAGAACCAAAAACACTGTTGACACGCTTTCTAGAATCAAATTCACTCGCGATAGATGGGTCTTTTGAATTAGCGATGGTATATAGTCCTGGAACAACAAGACCTCCAGATGTTGTAGCGGAAAGCCTGTGAAATTCGGCATCTCTTCTATTTACACCTGCAAACGAATTTAGGCTTATTTTGCTATCGAGGAGTTTCTTGTCAAAGTGCACGCGAGTTTCGTAGTTTATCTCCTCAAAATCACGATCAGATTCACTGTACCTACTCACTCCTTGAGATCCTAAAGCGATCCTTTCGTTTATTCTAAAGTCATACGTGTCAGCATACACTTTACCTACTACATATAAATTATCTGTAAAATTGTACGTAGCTCCTATGTTACCATACCAGCGAGTACGTTTGTCCTTTGAAGTGTTTTCATAGAGTGTCCAGTATGGGTTATCAGAATAACGAGGATCTCCATCAAGGGCAGATATCCTATTCCACGGTCTCTGAGATCCATCTGATTCAAGTTTGTAATTCTTTAAGCGGTCATAATCAAGTGATGTTTGACCAAATTGATATAATTGTTGTACAACACCCGCACCAGTATATCCAGAGGCAGGTCTATTAAATCCTTCTGTGATTGTTAAATTTACAATAGCGTCAACCTTGAGTTTATCAGATATCTGACTGCTCGCATTAAAATTAACTGAATTCTTTCTCAAATTAGAATTCGGTACAATACCATCGGTTCTAGTGTTGTTTGCGCTTAAACGTATTGTTGACTTATCAGTTCCTTGTGAGAATGAAACTCCATTGTTGTAAGAAACACCAGTGTCCCAGAATGAATCTACATTATTTTTAGGTGCAGACCATGCGCGAGTTTGTAGAAAATCATCTTCAAATTCAGGGTCGAATGCATCCCAGTGTAAAACTTGTTGTCCTTCAAATTTTGGTCCCCAAGACTCATCAGTGCCATAATCTACCACATCATAAGTAGTTCCGTTTATGGTTGCTTGATTAAAGCCTGCTTGACCTATAGTACTAGCATCTCCAGCACCACCGCCGTATAGTTTTTGAATTTTAGGAAGAATGTTTACCGTTTCAAAAGTAATTCCGGAGTTCACTGTAACTTCTGCTTTTCCTTTTTTACCTGATTTTGTTGTGATAAGAATTACACCATTGAGAGCCCTAGATCCATATAATGCTGCCGCAGGACCTCCTTTAAGAACATTCATAGTGGCAATATCGTCAGGGTTGATATCAAACCCAGCATCGCCATAATCTCTACCGCCACCACCTGACTGGGTTGAAGTGGAGTTGTAGTTGGTGTTGTCTAATGGAATACCATCTACAACAATAAGAGGTCTGTTTTCACCTGTAATAGATGATGCACCACGAATTACTACTCGTGTTGATCCTCCTAAATTACCCGTAGCATTAGAAATTTGAACACCAGCTACTTTTCCTGATATTGAGTTAAGTGCATTTGGGTTTCTAGTTTCCGCAATTTCTTCGCCGGAAACTTCTTGAGTTGAGTATCCTAGTGATTTTTTCTCTCTAGAAATACCTAAGGCTGTAATTACCACCTCGTCTAGCGCATCTCCAGCAGCTAGCGTTACATTGATAGTTGTAGAAGTGCCAACTACTATAGTTTGGTCTGTAAAGCCTACATACGTAAAGACAAGCGATTGTCCTTGCTCTGCTTCTATTGAGTAATTACCGTCAAAATCTGTTTGTGTGCCTGTGTTTGTTCCTTTTAAAAGAACATTTGCTCCTGGAAGGGGTACACCGGTGTCGTCTTTCACCGTTCCAGTTACTATTAACTGTGCAAACGAAACTTGCACTACAAACGCTAGTAGTAGCGTTAAAATTCCACTAAAATTTGTTTTCATTTTTATAAATTATTTGAATTAGCCGTTTCAAATAAAGTCATAAAGAAGTCTAATTAGTGTTTTTTTAACGAAATTGGCAGAGCCTTAACAAAATGACTTATTTTGATCAAATTGTTTAACACTTTAATACTTAATAAACTGTTAATGAGAAATTTCAAATCACAAAATTTAACAATTATTAAATTATTAATAAGTTTTGTTTAACGTTGGGTTTTATGTTTATTTTATTTTTTGAGTCTTATATTCAATGGAGGGGTGACTTAAGAATTGATGTCTGATGTTTAAAAATTTTACGCTCATCTATCTAATACTAGTATACATAATACCTATTTAATGTGTTGTTGAGTTGCCAATGCATTTCATTTTCTGCTTTCGCGAAAGCGATTTGCTAAGAATAAAAAAAAGGCTATCTAAATATTTAGATAGCCTTATAATTTTTAACTCTTAATTTTGATTAAGAAGTTTTATAATATGAGAATTATGGTTGAACCTGTAATTTTAATCTCAAGGAATTAAATGGTGGTCCAAAGTTATCATTATCAACATTTATAATAATTTGATTAATACAGGTTAGGACTCTTCCTGAAATTTTAGTGGTAGGTATTGGTGTACCTCCATTTACGAAAGAAACCCCGCCGTCACTTGATTGGTCTGATATTACAAATCCAGTGTCAAGATCAATAGTGAGAACTGTATCAGTTCCACCAACATCTTGCGAAATTCCTCCTAGAATAGTAATCTGATTATCTTCTGGTCCAGCTATTACAGTTCTAAGGTCTGAAAAGGTAGCTGGGACACCGAAAGCTTCAAGAAGAGGGTTTTCTAATGTTACAGCAGAGCCAACAACTTGAGAAAGATCTACTGTAGGACATTCTATTGCTAAACCTAAAGTTAATCTATCTTCACTATCGTTTAGTATCTCAGCACCTTCCACAGACTCTAAGTTTAAAACTATTACATCTGTCACCGCAGGTAGATTAGGTGAACCTAAGGTAGTTACTGTAAAATCTACAGTAAATGAACCTGCTGGTATAACAGGGTTCAAAGTGCTTATTGAATATAATTCTTCTGCTAATGTAGATGCATCTGTATCGATAGACAATTGTGCTGTTCTGTCTGATGAAGATAATGTTGAAACTCCAACTGTAAATGTAGTAGTTGTTTCTGCTTCAGGATTAAACACAACAGTACGATTAGTTGTTGCTCCGTTGAAACCAGCTATGGCCCTTCCGTTTTCAGCATCAACTTGAGGGATTTCTGCATCCTCACATGAAGTAAGAGTCATAAATCCTACTAGTAAACTAGCTGCGATATATTTTAATTTATTCATAATAAAAATGTTTTAAGATTAGTAACCCTCGTTTTGAGTGTAATTTGGATTTACATTGATCTCAGCTTGAGGAATTGGTAACTGGAATCTAAAGTTTCCAGCTTCTAAAGTTTGTGTTGTGTTTGGAGTTCCAGTTCCATCTGCTAAATCTCCAAAAGTTCCTCTTTCGATAGCTTCACCACGTCTTTTTAAGTCATAAAAACGGTGACCTTCAAAAGCAAGTTCAATTCTTCTATTTGTTTGAATGGCATCCTCAAGGTCCTGCCCAGTTTCAGTTCCAATGGTGAATGGTGAGAATCTCTGTGCTCTTAATTGATCTAAAGTTGCAAGAGCATCGCCTTCAAGACCTAATTCAAATTGAGCTTCAGCTTTGTTTAAAATAGCTTCTGCTACTCTTAAAGCTTTGATATCAACACGACCGTTCACTTGATCAGTTTCTCCAATAAACTTATTTATTGCGTTGTAATTATTCCCTTCATTTTCAGCTGCAAATGTTATAATATTCGTACGAACATCAGAAAATTGTAAAGAATTAAAGAGTCCAAAATCAACAGCAAATTCTGAAACTGTTGAACCACTAATCGTTTGACTATAAATTACACCAACGTTGTTAAAACCACTTTCAGAAGCTGTGTTTACAGCAAATTCTACAAGAAGTCCTGCATCATTTGAGTCAGTGTAAACACCTGGTAGTTCAGTTCTAGTAGCTAGAGGAGCTGTAATTTCATCAACAATATCAATAACTGCTTGGTAATCGCCAGTGTATAAATATGCTCTACTTAACATACCTCTTACAGAGTTTTTATTAAAAACTCCTTCTACTTTGTCTTCACTAGCAAGAGTAGTCTCGTCAATAAGTGCTAGTGCATCAGTAAGGTCTGTAATTATGTTTTCATAGTTACTAGCCACCGTTTCTCTAGATAATTGACTTAAAGCATCTACAGGTTCTTTTATGTAAGTAATACCAAGTGATGCATTTGCATCTGCACTCTGAGTAGGTATTTTTCCATATGTACGTACTAGGTCTAAGTGAGCGAAAGCTCTACCTGCAAGGGCTTGTCCAAGAATATTGTCTCTTTCAGCCTCTCCATCAATATTATCAATCTGAGATATCATCAAGTTTGCTCTACGAATAGTAGTATATGCACCGTTGAAAACGTTTGTGATGTACCCACCATTATTTGCTCCGTAAGTGAAGTCAGAATACACTTGATTTGATCCCCTTCCTGTTCTTGCTATAATTGCGTTATCCGAAAGAATGTCTGGAAGTCCTTGAACTCCAGATCCATTTGAATAGTATCCAAAGAATGAACTATACATTCCATTAAGGGCAATCTCAAAGTTGTTCACACTATTATAGAAAGTGTCTGCGTCCCCTTGAACAAAAGGCGCGATGTCCAATTCATCATCACAAGACGTAAGTCCTACGGTCATGATGAAAAGCGTAATTAAAGTTTTTATTGTTTTCATATTCTATTTTATTTTAAAATCCGATGTCAACACCAAATGTAAGTGACTTAGTTTGTGGGTAGCTAAAAAGAGAGAACTGTCCAGCTACAAATCCAGCATTACCAGGCGCGCTAGTTTCACCAGAACCAATTCCAATTTCAGGATCTCCTTCATAGTCAGTAAATGTTAATAAGTTTTGTCCAGTACCATAAATTCTTACTGACGAAAGGCCAGTTTTATCAAGAAGTTGACTTGGAATGTCATAAGAAAGAGTTAACGTTCTTAGTCTCACATAATCCCCTTTTTCCAAAAATCTTGTAGAAGTTTGATCTGCTGTTGCTTCATAAAGTGGGTTAGGTAGAACATTTTGATCTCCTGGTTGTTGCCAGTAGTTGAATGCTTCAAGTCTTTGGTTAGAATCAATATTGCCAATATTTACACCCGCAGATCTTTGGAAGTTTTGGATGTAGTTTCCAGCTTTGAAAACAAAATCTCCACGAAGACCAAAGCCTTTGTAACGAACATTTCCGTAAAAACCACCTTCTATGTTTGCAAGCGGGGATTTACCTTCTAGAGCTTTAGCAAAGTCAGCACTATATTGGTTTGTTACATCACCATCTGCTGTTAAATATAGTGGTTCACCGTTACCTGGATTAACTCCAGCATATTCAACTAAAAAGAAAGTGTTGATTTCTTCACCTACACGTAAAATTGTATTTCCATTGTTGATGTCTTCACCATCTACAAGTTCTTTAACTTCATTATCAAGGAAGGCAATATTTCCTCCTAGTGATACTCTCCAATCTTCTGTTTTGATGGCGTCAACATTTAAGGCAACTTCTAATCCAGAGTTTTCAATTTTACCAATGTTAGATAAAATTCCATTGTTACCATCTCCTACAAGTCCTGAAATAGGTCTGTTTAAAAGAAGGTCTTCAGAAGTCTTTACGTAGTAATCTACAACACCACTTATACGGTTGTTGAATAAACCGAATTCAACACCTACATCTGCAAGAAATTGTTGTTCCCACTTAATATCTGGGTTTGCTATACCTCCTGGTACTGCAGAGCTGTTTCCATTGTACGTTCCAAAACCAATAAGGTTAACAAATTGGTTGTTACCTATATTTTGGTTACCTGAACTACCATAAGAGGCTCTAAGCTTAAGATCGTTGAAAATACTTCCTTCCATAAAATCCTCTCTAGAAATATTCCATGCTGCACTTCCACTGTAGAAAATCGCATTTTGATTTTCAGGACCAAAACGTGATGATGCATCATTTCTTACCGAAGCAGAAACAAGGTATTTACCGTCATAATCATAATCTACAAATAGTCCTTGCGAGAATAAGCTATTGCGAACCTCAGTCGATCCACCGTTACTGAAATCAGCGGCTACATCTAAGAAAGGTATGTCAGATGTTGGAAATCCTCTACCTGCTACGTTTGTACGAGTAAAGATTCTTTCATTGTATTCTAAAAGTACATCTGCGCTTATGTTATGCTTTTCTCCAAACGTGTCTCTGTATCCAAAAACATTACTCACATTATATTGGAAGTCTACATTCATAGATTCTCTTTGAGTACCAGGAAAATTTGAATCACCTACAATAGGGTCTAGCGTTCCGCCAGCAATAGATCTAGCTACTGTTCTACCTCTGTTGGTAGTTGTACCTACTGCAAATCTGTTTGAAAATTTATCAGAAAACTTTACATCGGCAAAAATATTTCCTATCAGTAAAAAATTTGTGTTAGTTTCAGGTTCGGTCTGTAGTGCTTGTGCTACAGGAAACCCTGAAGTTGTAGGGTTGAATTGAGGTTTACCATCTGCATTTGTTACTATCTCATTATTTGCATCTCTTAAGAATAAAGTTTCATAAGGATTTGCGTCATATAAAAATCTGAACGGATTCTGAACATTATTTCGGTCCCTTGGCAAGTCAGTAGTGCTTCTAGAAGCAGAAATGTTAGTTCCCACTGTCAGCCAATCTCTAGCCTCATAAGTAGTATTCAAACGTGCAGAGATTCTCTCAAAACCATCAATACGATCGATGATACCAGTATTTTTATCGTAACCAAGAGATAAGAAATAGTTAATTTTCTCATCAGCTCCAGATATAGCAAGAGAGTTAGATTGGATATAACCCTTTCTTAAAAGTGCGTCTTCCCAATTGGTGTCATTTCCAATTAATCTAGCTAATTCTTCAGGCGATGATGTTGCTCCTGGAAGTCCTTGAGCCTGAGGCACACCTAGTGCAGCATATTGTCTCTCAAGTTCTAACTTTTGAGATGCATTCATTAAATCAAATGGATCTGCAATTCTTTCACTAGTTCCAATAGAAGATCTAAATACAAACTTAGCGTCTTTACTTCTACCTCTTTTTGTTGTTATTAAAACAACTCCATTGGCACCTCTAGAACCATATTTAGATACTGTAGCGGCATCTTTAAGTATAGTTAAAGTTTCAATATCGTTAGGGTTAATGTTATTTACAAAATCAGCCTCAATTGGCGCTCCATCAATAACATACAGTGGAGTGGTTGCAGCGTTTATAGAGCCTATACCACGAATCTGAACAAAGGCAGTTTGACCTGGTTGTCCATTTGCAGCAGTTACCTGTACTCCGGCAGCCTTACCTTGAAGTATGTTATCTACACTCGTAGATGGCACAAAATCTTCAATTGATCCAGCACTTACTGTTGTTGTAGCTGCCGTAGATAAATCTCTAGAACGACTTCCGTAACCAGTAATAACAACCTCTGCTAGAGAGTTGTCGGCTTCAAGGGTAGCGTTGATTGAGTTTTGATTACCAACTTGAATATCTAAAGTTTTGAATCCAACGTAACTAAAAGAAAGAACATCACTTGATGCCGCCTCAATAGAAAAGTTTCCGTCAAAATCAGTTTGAGTACCTGTAGAGGTACCTTTAATTACCACAGTCGCACCTGGAAGTGGTCCATTAGCCTCAGTTACCGTACCTGTAATGATACGACCCTGTGCGAAGAGGGCTGAGGCACTTAAAATAGTACATAGAACAAGTACTTTTTGTAAAAGTGTTTTCATAAAAAAATTTGTTTATTTCTAGCAAAAATCTACAATATGGTTATTTGATTCATAGCTATAAGTGTTAAAAAAATTAGGATAATTTAACTTTAACTTATCGTTAACTTTTTTTTGTGATAACCCCTTGTCAAATTTAACTTTTGAGGTTTTGATTAGAATACTGATTTGCATAAATGGCAGCTGATTTTTGGGCTTTTTTTAAAAATTCACCTCAAGAATTACATGAAGTTTAGTGTCTGAAAACGTAAAGGTCTGATTTTCAAATGTGCCATTTGCAATGTTTAATTTTAATATTCCTGCTTTCGTCTGAATCCCAGTCCCTAAGCCAAAACTGTAGAGTTTTTGTTTTGATTTCTCTATGTTATTTTCAAGGTATCCTAGGTCTAAAATTGAGTTTACGTAAATGCTTTTGTTGAGTTTATATCGATATTCCGTATTTAGAGTGTTGTAAAAGTTTGCGAGCAGACTATTTTCTTCAAATCCTCTCAAAGTTAATATACCACCAAAGCGGTAGAGTTCATTTGTTAAAAATTGATCTGATATCAAAAATTGCGTGGTGTTTTTTGCAAATATTGAGTGTTTGTCATTTAATGTAAATTCATTTTCTAGTATTCCAGTAAAGGATATTTGTCTGTCAACGTTTTCTGTAACTACTCTATTTCCAAATGAAGCTCTAATGTGAAGGCGCCTTTTTGTTGGGAAAAATGTATCTGACGATAGTTTTTGGTGGGTAAATGAAGCAGTAAATCTTTTGAAGTTATAATCTTTAAGATTTGTTGTGGTAGTGGTATTCTCAACTAGGTTTTCTGATTGTTCAGATATCAGTCCTATTGTGAGTTGGTTTTTTAAGTTTAGTTGATAGACTAGGTCTAAAGACTGCTGTGTTGTAGAAAATGTGCTGTCTTTTCTAAAGAGGTTCAGGGATGCCTCAATACCTAACGGAGTCTTGAGAATATAGGGGAGTTTTGTTTTTAGGTGTAATTGTGATTGGTCTCTTCCGTCTGCTTTGTAATTTAAAATGAAAGTTTCGCCGTAGTTAAAGTTATTCGTAAGCAATAGATCTAGATATCCATTCAGCTCTATAGAATTGTCTTCTTGGTTTGTGAATCCCAAAAAGCCATCAAATTTGTTCTGGTTTTTGCGTTCTAAATATAGATAGACTGTTGTGCTATCAGGTGTGAAAAGAACTTGCGGGGCTTTTGTTTGACTTACAAAAGGGATGGATGCGATTTTCAAATTCTGCTCGTTGAGTTTGTCGCGGTTGAAAAGATCTCCTTCCTTTAATTTGATGCTATGTTTAATGAAACTCTTAGGTATGTTGGTGTACCCTTCAATTTTTATTTTGTCAATGGTTCTGTTTTTCTTTAACTCAAGAATGAGATTTCCGTTGAGGTGGTGTTGATCTGTTTTGGTGATGTTTTTTATTTGAAAGGTAGCAAAAGGGTATCCATTATTTGAAGCTATTGAACTTAATCGTTTAAGGTACGCTTTCGCGAAAGCGGTCTCTATCTTTATGCTGTCTTCAGTGATTTTGTATCCAGTCTGGGTGATATACTGCTGTAGTACTTCTTTTTGGTCAATTTTTAGATGTAAGAAAGGGTAGTGGGTGTTGAGATGGAAGACAGCTAGATATAATGAGTCGTTTGTAGTAGTTAGGTTATAAGTGTTGTCTAGGTATCCTAATTCCTTTAACTGGTTGCTTAGATGCTGAAGTTCTTGTGAAGCAGATAGTTTGTCCTTAAATATAGTTTTGTATTTCAGGTCGGATAGAATGTTTGATTCTGATGCGAGCTCAGTAATTACTTGTAATTGTATCCCTGCTTCATTTTTTTGTGCAGACATATGCTGTCCAAATAGAGATGCAATAATAAATAGGTATATTAATTTCAAGTAGATTTGTTTGTCTTGATTTTTAAACGGTTTTAATGTAGCGAAAGTATGTTAGTTTTTTGGTATTCAGAACTTTTTCTGAATTTTAATCAAAGTAGGTTTGATGTTAAGTAAAATATTCTTACTTTTGCAAACCCTAAAATTGGGTAGATTAAGAAAATTAATAATTAGGTAGAAAGAAATTATGCCAACAATTTCACAATTAGTACGTAAAGGAAGAACCAAGATTACCAAGAAGAGTAAATCTGCTGCCCTTGAATCGTGCCCACAACGACGTGGCGTATGTACTCGTGTTTACACGACTACACCTAAAAAACCAAACTCGGCTATGCGTAAAGTTGCGCGTGTTCGTTTAACAAATGGTAAAGAGGTGAATGCATACATCGGTGGTGAAGGACACAATTTACAAGAGCACTCGATAGTATTGGTAAGAGGTGGAAGGGTAAAGGATTTGCCAGGAGTTAGATATCACATTGTACGTGGAGCCTTAGACACCGCTGGTGTTGCAGGAAGAACGCAATCGAGATCTAAGTATGGTGCAAAACGCCCTAAGAAGTAAATCAACAACACTTTAAGAAGAAGTAATGAGAAAAAAACAGGCCAAGAAGAGACCAATTCTTCCAGATCCAAAATTTAACGATCAGTTAGTGACTCGTTTCGTTAACATGATGATGTGGAGTGGTAAGAAGTCTACTGCATTCAAAGTTTTTTATGATGCAATTGATATCGTAGAAGAAAAAAACACAAATGAAGAGAAAACAGCTCTTGAATTGTGGAAAGATGCTTTGTCTAATGTGATGCCTCACGTAGAAGTGCGTAGTCGTCGTGTAGGAGGGGCAACATACCAGATCCCAAACCAAATTCGCCCAGATCGTAAGATCTCTACGGCAATGAAGTGGTTAATTAGCTTTTCTCGTAAGAGAAATGAGAAGTCAATGGCTGCAAAACTTGCGGCAGAAATTCTTGCTGCTGCAAAGGAGGAAGGGGCTGCTGTAAAGAAGCGTGTTGATACACATAAAATGGCAGAAGCAAACAAAGCATTCTCACACTTTAGATTCTAAGAAATGGCAAGAGACTTAAAATTTACTAGAAATATTGGTATTGCAGCTCACATTGACGCTGGAAAAACTACGACAACAGAGCGTATCCTTTATTATACAGGTGTAAGTCACAAAATTGGTGAAGTACACGATGGTGCTGCAACAATGGACTGGATGGAGCAAGAGCAGGAGCGTGGTATTACAATTACCTCTGCTGCTACTACTTGTACTTGGAAGTTCCCAATGGAGAACGCACAAACACTTCCTGATACTAAGGATTATCATTTTAATATTATTGATACTCCTGGTCACGTTGATTTTACTGTTGAGGTAAATCGTTCTTTGCGTGTGCTTGATGGTTTAGTATTCTTGTTTAGTGCTGTTGATGGTGTTGAGCCACAATCAGAAACTAACTGGAGACTTGCAGATAATTATAAAGTTCCACGTATTGGATTTGTAAATAAAATGGATCGTCAAGGTTCAAACTTCTTAGAGGTTTGTACGCAGGTTAAAGAAATGTTAGGTTCAAATGCTGTGCCTATCGTTCTTAACATTGGTGACGAGGAAGATTTTAAAGGTATCGTAGATCTTGTTAAGAATCGTGCTATTGTATGGCATGAGGAAGGAATGGGAGCAACATTTGATGTCGTTGATATTCCAGATAACCTTAAAGAAGAAGCAAGAATGCTTCGTGGTAAACTTATTGAAGAAGTTGCTGCGTATGACGAGGACTTGCTAGAAAAATACATGGAAGATGAGGATTCAATTACAGAAGATGAAGTGCATGCTGCTCTTCGTGCTGCTGTAATGGATATGTCTATCATTCCTATGATCTGTGGATCTGCATTTAAGAACAAGGGTGTTCAATTCCTTCTTGATGCAGTATGTCGTTACTTACCTTCTCCAATGGATAAGGAAGGTATCGTGGGTGTTAATCCAAACACAGAGAAAGAAGAATTACGTAAGCCAGATGTAAAAGAGCCTTTTGCTGCGCTTGCATTTAAAATTGCAACAGACCCTTTTGTAGGGCGTCTTGCATTTTTTAGAGCGTACTCAGGTCGTTTAGATGCTGGATCTTATGTTTTGAATAACCGTTCAGGTAAGAAAGAACGTATCTCTCGTATATATCAAATGCATGCTAATAAGCAAAATGCAATCGATTATATTGAGGCTGGAGATATTGGTGCTGCTGTAGGGTTTAAGTCTATAAAGACTGGTGATACTCTATCAGACCAAGAACATCCAATAGTACTTGAGTCTATGGACTTCCCTGATCCAGTAATTGGTATCGCGGTAGAGCCAAAGACGAAGGCAGATGTAGATAAGCTTGGAATGGGATTAGCAAAACTTGCTGAAGAAGATCCAACATTTACAGTGCGTTCTGATGAGGCTTCAGGTCAAACAATTATATCAGGAATGGGTGAGCTTCACTTAGATGTAATTGTAGATCGTCTTAAGAGAGAATTTAAAGTAGAGGTAAGCCAAGGTCAACCTCAGGTTGAGTATAAAGAGGCTATTACTCGTGCAGCAGATCACAGAGAGACTTATAAAAAGCAATCTGGTGGACGTGGTAAATTTGCAGATATTGTATTTACAATTGAGCCAGCAGACGAAGGTGTTGTTGGATTGCAATTTGAATCTGTTATTAAAGGTGGTAACGTTCCTAAGGAATTTATACCTTCTATCGAGAAAGGATTCAAAATGGCAATGCAGAATGGACCTCTTGCTGGTTACGAAGTAGATGCTATTAAAGTAACATTGAAGGATGGGTCGTACCACGATGTGGATTCGGATCAACTTTCTTTTGAACTTGCTGCTAAACTTGGATTTAAAAACTCTGCTAAAGCTGCCAAAGCTGTTATAATGGAGCCTATTATGAAACTTGAGGTGATTACACCAGAGGAGAATATGGGTGATATCGTAGGAGATTTGAACCGTCGTCGTGGTCAAATGGCAAGTATGGGTGACCGTGCTGGTGCAAAGACTATTAAGGCAACAGTGCCACTTTCTGAGATGTTTGGTTATGTAACTACATTACGTACGCTATCATCTGGACGTGCAACTTCTACTATGGAATTTTCTCACTATGAGGAAACACCAGCAAATATTGCGGCAGAAGTTATCGCAGCATCTAAAGGTACAAACGATTAATTACTAAGGAAATGAGTCAAAAAATTAGAATTAAACTAAAATCTTACGATCACAACTTAGTAGATAAAAGTGCTGAGAAGATTGTTAAGACTGTGAAGACAACAGGAGCTGTAGTGACAGGGCCGATTCCTCTTCCAACACATAAAAAAATCTTTACTGTATTACGTTCTCCACACGTAAACAAAAAATCTCGTGAGCAGTTTGAGCTTAGCTCTTACAAGCGTTTACTTGATATTTATTCTTCTTCATCAAAGACTATTGATGCTTTAATGAAGTTGGAATTACCATCTGGAGTAGAGGTAGAGATAAAAGTGTGATAGGTTTTTACGCTTTCGCGAAAGCGTAATTAGTAACCGCACTAACTTGTCCTGAGCTGCGAGCGAGGGAAAAACGGATAACACACATTCAAGGTCGAACGTGTTCGGCCTTGTTTTTTTTAGAATAGAATTTTTAATAACAAATATTTATAATTATGTCTGGGTTAATCGGAAAGAAAGTAGGTATGACTAGCATCTTTGACGAGAACGGAAAGAATATTCCTTGTACCGTTATTGAAGCAGGTCCCTGCGTTATCACCCAAGTCAGAACCAAAGAAGCTGACGGGTATGAAGCCCTTCAACTTGGTTTCGATGACGCTAAGAAGGCAAACAAAGCTGCTGCTGGCCACGCCAAAAAAGCAGGAACTGTTGCTAAGCGTAAAGTTGTCGAGTTCCAAGGATTTGAAGGAGAGTTTAAATTAGGAGATGCAATTACTGTAGATCATTTTGCTGAAGGAGAATTTGTCGATGTATCGGGAACTTCAAAGGGTAAAGGTTTTCAGGGTGTTGTAAAGCGTCACGGTTTTGCCGGTGTAGGTCAAGCGACTCACGGTCAGCATAACCGTCTAAGAGCTCCTGGTTCAATTGGAGCAGCATCTTACCCTGCACGTGTATTCAAAGGAATGCGTATGGCAGGTCGTATGGGTGGTGACAAAATTAAAGTTCAAAATCTTAAAGTATTAAAAGTAGTTGCTGAGAAGAATCTACTTGTAGTGAAGGGATGTGTTCCTGGTCATAAAAATGCTTATGTAATCATTCAGAAGTAATGAAGGTAACAGTTGTAGATATTAAAGGAAAAGAAACAGGGAGAAAGGCAGACCTTTCTGATGCTGTTTTTGGAATTGAGCCTAATAAGCACGCTGTGTATCTTGATGTGAAGCAATATCTTGCTAACCAACGTCAAGGAACGCACAAATCTAAAGAAAGAGCTGAGATTGCGGGATCTACTCGTAAAATCAAAAAGCAAAAAGGAACTGGTACAGCTCGTGCGGGTAGTATCAAGTCTGGTGTATTTAGAGGTGGAGGACGTATGTTCGGACCAAGACCTAGAAATTACTCTTTCAAATTAAACAAAGGATTAAAGAGACTTGCACGTCGTTCTGCACTTACAATTAAGGCTAACGATAACGCAATCACTGTAATAGAAGACTTCAATTTTGACGCTCCAAAAACTAAAGATTTTGTGAATGTTTTGAAAGCCTTAGGGTTAGAGAATAAAAAGTCGCTTATAGTGTTGGGAGAGTCAAATAATAACGTATATTTGTCGTCGCGCAATTTAAAGTCAGCTAAAGTCGTAAAAAGCTCAGAATTAAGCACTTACGGAATAATGAATGCAAACAATGTTGTATTCTTAGAAGGCTCTTTAGAAGGTGTTGAAGCAAATTTAGCAAAATAAGACACGATGAGTATTTTAATAAAGCCTGTTATTACAGAAAAAGCAACAAAAGATAGTGAGGAATTAAATCGCTTTACTTTTGAGGTTAGTATGAGAACAAATAAGGTTGAAATTAAGAAAGCGGTAGAAGCTGCTTATGGTGTTTCAGTTGAAAAAGTTCGCACAATGAATGTCCGCCCGGATCGCAAGTCTCGTCATACGAAGTCTGGTGTTCTTACTGGTAAAACAAATGCAATTAAAAAGGCAATTGTACAGCTGGCGGAAGGTGATACAATAGATTTTTATAACAACATTTAAGACAACAAAATGTCAGTAAGAAAATTAAAACCTATCACTCCAGGGCAGCGATTTAGAGTTGTAAATGGTTTCGACCAGATTACAACTGATAAGCCGGAAAAAAGCCTATTGGCTCCGAAAAAACGCTCAGGAGGTAGAAATAATACTGGTAAGATGACTATTCGCCAAGTAGGTGGAGGTCATAAAAAACGTTACCGTATTATCGATTTTAAACGTAACAAAGAAGGAGTTCCTGCAACTGTTGCATCAATCCAGTATGATCCAAATAGAACAGCGTTTATCGCTCTTCTTGATTATCAAGATGGTGAGAAGCGTTATATTATCGCTCAGAATGGTTTACAAGTTGGTCAGAACTTAGTTTCTGGTGCAAGTGTGGCTCCTGAGATTGGTAATGCTATGCCACTTTCGGCTATTCCTTTAGGAACTATAATATCTTGTATTGAGCTACGTCCAGGTCAGGGTGCTGTTATGGCGCGTTCGGCAGGTTCTTTTGCTCAGTTAATGGCTCGTGATGGTAAGTTTGCTACGGTAAAACTTCCTTCTGGAGAAACAAGATTGATCTTATCAACGTGTATGGCAACAATAGGTGCTGTATCTAATAGTGATCACCAGTTATTAGTTTCTGGTAAAGCTGGTAGAAGTCGTTGGTTAGGTCGTCGTCCACGTGTACGTCCAGTTGTTATGAACCCTGTTGATCACCCAATGGGAGGTGGTGAAGGTAAGTCTTCTGGAGGTCACCCAAGAAACCGTAATGGTGTACCTGCTAAAGGTTACAGAACGCGTTCTAAGACGAAGTCGAGTAATAAGTATATTGTAGAACGTAGAAAGAAATAATTAGATATGGCACGTTCATTAAAAAAAGGACCTTACGTTCACTATAAGTTAGAAAAGAAAGTTGCTGCAAATGTAGAAGGCAATAAAAAGACTGTCATTAAGACTTGGTCTAGAGCTTCTATGATTACTCCAGATTTTGTGGGGCAAACAATTGCAGTACATAATGGTCGCCAGTTCGTACCAGTATATGTTACTGAGAACATGGTAGGGCATAAGCTAGGAGAATTTTCACCTACGCGCTCATACAGAGGGCACGGAGCTGATAAGAAAAATAAAGGTAAAAGATAACAGGAGATGGGAGTTCGTAAAAAAGAAGCGGCTAATCGTCGCAAAGAGGCTAATAAGTCTATCGCTTTCGCGAAATTGAATAACTGCCCTACCTCTCCACGTAAAATGCGTCTTGTAGCAGATATGGTACGAGGTACGCAAGTGGAAAGAGCACTTCAGTTGTTGAAATTTAGTAATAAAGAAGCGTCACGTAAAGTTGAAAAACTTGTTCTTTCTGCAGTTGCAAACTGGGAAGCAAAGAATGAAGATGCTAGTATCGAAGATGCTAATCTTTTTATTAAAGAGATTAAAGTGGATTCTGGAACAATGTTGAAAAGACTACGTCCGGCACCACAAGGTCGCGCGCACAGAATAAGAAAACGTTCTAATCACGTAACTGTGATTCTTGGAGCAAAAGATAACACACAAAGCAATTAATTAGATGGGACAGAAGACAAATCCAATCGGAAATCGCCTTGGAATAATCAGAGGATGGGAATCTAACTGGTACGGAGGTAATGACTACGGTGATAAACTTGCCGAAGACGATAAGATTAGACGTTACATTCACGCTCGTTTAAGTAAAGCTAGTGTGTCTAGAGTTATAATTGAGCGTACGCTTAAACTTGTAACCGTTACTATTACTACTGCAAGACCTGGTATTATTATTGGGAAAGGTGGTCAGGAAGTAGACAAGTTGAAAGAGGAGCTTAAGAAACTCACAGGTAAAGAAGTACAAATTAATATTCACGAGATTAAACGTCCAGAGCTTGATGCATTTCTGGTAGGTCAAAGTGTTGCTCGTCAGATTGAAGGAAGAATTTCTTTCCGTCGTGCAATAAAAATGGCAATCGCAGCAGCGATGCGTATGAATGCTGAGGGTATTAAAATTCAGATTTCTGGACGTTTGAATGGTGCTGAAATGGCACGTTCAGAGTCTTACAAGGATGGACGTATTCCTTTATCTACTTTTAGAGCCGACATAGATTACGCTTTAGTTGAAGCTCATACTACTTATGGTAGATTGGGTATTAAAGTGTGGATCATGAAAGGTGAAGTATATGGCAAGAGAGAACTTTCTCCTTTAGTAGGACTGCAGAATAGCAAGTCTGGAAAAGGTGGTGGAGGTCGTAAGGACAACCGTGGACCACGTCGTAGAAAGTAATTTTTAAAAAGACAGTAAAAAATGTTACAGCCTAGAAAAACAAAATTCCGCAAGCAGCAGAAGGGTCGTATGAAAGGACTAGCTAATAGAGGGCATTTGCTTTCTAACGGTCAGTTCGGTATAAAGTCACTCGATTCATCTTTTGTAACTGCGAGACAAATAGAAGCAGCTCGTATAGCAGCAACACGTTACATGAAAAGAGAGGGAACTCTTTGGATTAAGATCTTCCCAGATAAGCCTATTACAAAGAAGCCTTTAGAGGTACGTATGGGTAAAGGTAAAGGTGCTGTAGAATATTGGGCAGCAGTTGTAAAACCAGGACGCATAATGTTCGAATTAGGAGGGGTTCCAGAACCAGTAGCAAAAGAGGCTTTACGTCTTGCAGCTCAAAAACTTCCAGTAAGAACTAAGTATGTCGTAGCTAGAGATTTTTCAGCTGAATAAATTATAGTACTATGAAACAATCAGAGGTAAAAGGATTATCTGTAGCAGAATTGCAAGAGGAGCTTGGAAAGGCAAAAAGATCTTATATGGATCTTAAGATGGCACATGCTATCTCTCCGCTTGACAATCCTATTCAACTGCGTTCTATGAGACGTACAGTCGCTAGAATCGCAACTGAATTAACTAAAAGAGAACAATAACGCTGCTTAAGATGGAAAAAAGAAATTTAAGAAAAGAGCGTGTCGGTGTAGTAACTAGTAACAAGATGCAAAAGTCTATCGTTGTTGCCGAGGTTAAAAAAGTAAAGCACCCTATGTATGGTAAATTCGTTTTAAAAACGAAGAAGTACGTAGCACACGACGAAACAAACGACTGCAACGAAGGAGATACAGTTAGGATAATGGAAACACGTCCTATGAGTAAATCAAAGACTTGGAGACTAGTAGAAATCATTGAAAGAGCGAAGTAATGTTACAGCAAGAATCAAGATTAAAAGTAGCAGATAATACTGGAGCAAAAGAAGTTTTGACTATCCGTGTATTAGGAGGTACTAAGAGAAGATATGCTTCTGTAGGAGATAAGATTGTAGTTTCTGTAAAAGATGCTACACCGAACGGTCAAATTAAAAAAGGAGCCGTATCTACAGCAGTAGTTGTGCGTACTAAGAAAGAAGTACGTCGTCCAGATGGATCATACATCCGTTTTGATGATAATGCTTGTGTTCTTTTAACTGCTCAAGGTGAAATGCGCGGAACTCGTGTATTTGGACCAGTAGCAAGAGAGCTTCGTGACAAACAGTTTATGAAGATTGTATCATTAGCACCAGAGGTGCTTTAATACAGACAATAAGATGACAAAGCTTAAAATAAAAACGGGAGATACTGTAAAGGTTATTGCTGGAGATCACAAAGGATCAGAAGGTAAAGTCGTTAAAGTATTTATCGAGAAGAACAAAGCAATCGTTGAGGGTGTGAACATGGTGAAGAAGCATGAAAAGCCAAGTGCCGCAAATCCTCAAGGTGGAATTAAAGAAAAAGAAGCGCCACTTCAAATTTCTAACTTATCTTTGATGGATAAGGATGGTAAGACTACAAGAGTAGGTTACCGCATGGAAGGAGATAAGAAGGTACGCTTTGCAAAGTCTAACAACGAAATATTATAGTGATGGGATACGTACCAAGACTAAAACAAGAGTTTAAAGACCGCGTAACGCCAGCCCTTCAAGAAGAGTTTGGTTACAAAAATATTATGCAGGTACCGCGTCTTAATAAGATTGTAGTATCTCGTGGTGTTGGAGCTGCGGTTGCAGATAAGAAGCTTGTAGAAAACGCTGTTGAAGAGCTTACGCTTATCACAGGACAAAGAGCTATCTCGACAATGTCTAAGAAGGATGTTGCGACATTTAAATTACGTAAAGGAATGCCTATTGGCGCTAAAGTTACTTTACGTGGAGAGCGTATGTATGAGTTTTTAGATAGACTTGTAACATCTGCATTACCGCGTGTACGTGACTTTAACGGAATCAATGCTACAGGTTTTGATGGTCGTGGTAACTACAGCATGGGAGTTACTGAGCAAATTATCTTTCCTGAGATCAATATTGATAGAATAAAGAAGATTGATGGTATGAACATCACTTTTCAAACTTCTGCTCAAACTGATAAGGAAGCAAAATCATTACTTGCAGAATTAGGTTTACCTTTTAAAAAGAATTAAGATATGGCTAAAGAATCAATGAAAGCCCGTGAGGTAAAGCGTGCTAAAACAGTTGCAAAATATGCTGAAAAACGTAAGGCTTTAAAAGAAGCTGGAGATTACGAAGGACTGCAGAAATTGCCAAAGAACGCTTCACCTATACGTCAGCACAATCGTTGCAAACTTACTGGTCGTCCTAAAGGTTATATGCGTCAGTTCGGATTATCACGTGTGATGTTTCGTCAGATGGCAAACCAAGGATTAATACCAGGTGTTAAGAAAGCGAGCTGGTAATATAAAGAGTATAAATTGGTAGAAGGTTCTTTTTATGCTTTCGCGAAAGCGAAACTAGAGAAAACCACTACCGTAACTATAATTAAATGAATACAGATACTATTGCAGATTTTCTGACACGTGTGCGTAACGCATCGGCAGCAAATCACAGAGTGGTCGAGATTCCAGCATCAAACCTTAAGAAGGCGATGACTAAAATCTTATTTGACCAAGGTTACATTCTTAGCTACAAGTTTGAAGAAGGTAAAGCGCAAGATACTATCAAGATAGCCTTGAAGTATGATCGTGTTACTAAAGAAGCTGTTATTAAGGATATACAAAGAATAAGTAAGCCTGGTTTACGTAAATATTCTTCATCAACAGACATACCTCGTATACTTAACGGATTGGGTATTGCTATTGTTTCAACTTCAAAAGGAGTTATGACAGGTAAGCAAGCTGCTCAACACAACGTAGGAGGAGAGGTACTTTGTTACGTTTACTAATCAGATAAAAAGACAACGAAATGTCAAGAATAGGTAAAAGCCCAATTACAATTCCAGATGGTGTTACGGTAAACGTAGCAGACGGTGTTGTAACGGTAAAAGGAAAATTAGGCGAGCTTACGCAAGAGTACTCTGGTATAGATATCAAAATCGAAGACGGAATTATTACTCTTGAGCGTGACTCAGATAAGAAGGATGTTCGTGCAAAGCACGGACTATACAGGTCTTTGATTGCAAACATGATTGAAGGAGTTTCTAAAGGTTTTGAAAAACAATTAGAGCTTGTAGGTGTAGGTTATAGAGCAAGTAACCAAGGAAATAAACTTGATCTTGCCGTAGGATTTTCTCATAATATAGTTTTGGATATCGCTCCAGAAGTTAAGGTTGAGACAGTTTCTGATAAAGGAAAGAATCCTATTGTAAAGTTAACTTCACATGATAAACAACTTGTAGGTCAGGTAGCCGCAAAAATACGTGGTTTCCGCAAGCCAGAACCTTACAAAGGAAAAGGTATCAAGTTTGTAGGAGAAGTAATTAGAAGAAAAGCAGGTAAGTCTGCATAATACATAGAGAAATGGCATTATCAAAAAGTGAAAAAAGAAATAGAATTCATCTTAGAATTCGTAAGACTATTTCTGGATCTGCGGAGAGACCAAGACTCTGTGTATTTAGAAGTAATAAAGAGATTTATGCTCAATTAGTAGATGACCTTACGGGGAAAACTATTATGGCAGCATCGTCACGTGATAAGGATATCGCAGCTGCAAAATCAACTAAAACTGAGACTGCAAAGCTTGTAGGTAAAGCAATCGCTGAAAAAGCTACAAAATCTGGAGTTGAGGCTGTAGTATTTGATAGAGGTGGTTACTTATATCATGGGAGAATTAAACAACTAGCAGAGGGCGCAAGAGAAGGCGGTCTTAAATTCTAAAAAGTATGTATCAAGATTATAAAAACGTAGAGTTAGTAAAACCATCTGGGTTAGATCTTAAAGATCGTTTAGTTGGTGTACAGCGTGTTACTAAGGTAACTAAAGGAGGTAGAGCTTTTGGATTTTCTGCTATTGTTGTAGTAGGTGATGAGAACGGAGTTGTAGGTCACGGTTTAGGTAAATCTAAAGAAGTAGCATCTGCAATTGCAAAGGCTATGGAAGATGCTAAGAAGAACTTAGTACGTATTCCATTAAATAAGGCAACTATCCCTCACGAACAGAAAGGGAAATTTGGAGGAGCTCGCGTACTTTTATTACCAGCAGCAGCGGGTACTGGAGTTATAGCGGGTGGTGCAATACGTGCGGTACTTGAATCAGTAGGTATTCATGATGTATTATCTAAAAATCAAGGATCTTCAAACCCACATAACGTAGTAAAAGCAACTTTTGATGCTTTACTTAAGTTAAGAAGTGCTGAGACTGTTGCAAAGCAACGTGGTATCACACTAGATAAAGTGTTTAAAGGATAAATCAAGGACAATGGCAAAAATCAAAGTAACAAAGGTTAAGAGCGCGATAAATCGCACTCAAAACCAAAAGAGAATCTTAGAATCTCTTGGATTGAGAAAAATAGGCCAGGTAAAGGTGCATGAAAATACACCAAACATCCTTGGTATGGTAAATAAGGTTAGTCACTTAGTTTCTGTAGAAGAAGCTTAATATAAATAACAGATGGAGTTAAATAACTTAAGACCTGCAAAAGGTGCTGTTAAGAAAAACGATAGTCGTAAAGGACGTGGTCAGGCAACTGGTCAAGGTGGTACGGCTGGTCGTGGACATAAAGGACAGAAGTCTCGTTCAGGTTACAGTAAGAAAATTGGTTTTGAAGGTGGGCAAATGCCGCTTCAACGTCGTGTTCCTAAGTTTGGATTTACAAACATTAACAGAAAAGAGTATGCAGGTGTAAACCTTGACACACTTCAAGAGTATGTTGATGCTGGACGCCTTACGGAAGAAGTATCTATCGAATCTCTTATGGAGGCTGGATTAGTTGGAAAAAACGATCTAGTTAAAATATTAGGTAGAGGAGAGCTTAAAGCGAAAATTAAAGTATCTGCACATAAATTTACTGCAACTGCAAAGGCTGCTGTTGAGGCTGCTGGCGGTGAAGCTGTAACGTTATAATTGATATAAGAGGATGAAATTTATAGATACAATAAAGAATATCTGGAAGATTGATGAGCTAAGGAATAGAATACTCCTTACGCTCACTCTTCTCCTCGTATATCGTTTTGGTGCTCAAGTTGTACTTCCTGGTATTGATGCTTCACAATTAGGAGGCTTGCAGAATAGTACTGACCAAGGTTTGTTAGGTCTTCTTGCTGCATTTACAGGTGGTGCATTTTCAAATGCATCAGTATTTGCGCTTGGTATTATGCCATACATTTCTGCATCTATTGTGGTGCAGTTAATGGGGATAGCAATACCTTATTTACAGAAATTGCAAAAGGAAGGTGAAAGCGGTCGTCGTAAGATAAATCAAATTACTAGATGGTTGACTATCGCGATTTGTTTATTACAAGCGCCTACATATTTAGCATCATTACCCGCTTTAGGAGTTCCTGCTAGCGCTTTTGTGATGGGTTTAACACCTACATTCTATATATCATCTGTATTAATTTTAGTTACAGGTTGTGTTTTTGCTATGTGGTTAGGGGAAAAAATCACAGACAAAGGTATTGGTAATGGTATTTCACTTTTAATTATGGTGGGGATTATTGCTACAATGCCTATATCATTTGTACAAGAATGGGTAGCCCGTGTAACAGAGTCTAATGGTGGTTTAATCATGATACTCATTGAGTTAGTGATTTGGTTTGTTATTATTCTATTATGTATACTACTTGTAATGGCGGTACGTCAAGTACCTGTTTCCTATGCAAGGAGAACAGCAACTGGAGCTTATGAAAAAAATGTTTTTGGTAGTAGACAATTTTTACCACTAAAACTTAATGCTTCTGGGGTAATGCCTATTATATTTGCACAGGCAATTATGTTTGTTCCTGGTTTGATAGGTGGAGCAAGTTTCCTCGCAGATACATCTGCTGGTACTTGGCTGCAAACTAACTTTGGGAATAATATATTTGGATTTTGGTATAATCTTGTTTTCGCATTATTGATAATTGTGTTTACATATTTTTATACTGCAATCACAGTTCCTACTAATAAGATGGCAGACGATTTAAAACGTAGTGGTGGCTTTATTGCTGGTATACGTCCAGGATCTGAAACAGCTGAGTATTTAGATAAAATAATGTCACAGATTACCCTTCCGGGTTCTATTTTTCTTGCACTTATCGCAATATTTCCTGCAATAGCAGTTAATGTTTTGGGTATGCAACAAGGATGGGCATTGTTTTATGGAGGTACATCACTTCTTATTATGGTGGGTGTAGCAATAGATACTATGCAACAAGTAAATTCTTACCTTTTAAATAAGCACTATGATGGTCTTATGAAATCAGGTAAAAACAGAAAAGCAGTAGCATAATGGCAAAACAAGCAGCAATAGAACAAGATGGATCTATAATCGAGGCATTGTCTAATGCAATGTTTAGAGTAGAACTAGAAAACGGTCACGTTGTGACAGCGCATATCTCAGGTAAGATGCGTATGCACTATATAAAATTATTACCTGGAGATAAAGTGAAATTAGAAATGAGTCCTTACGATTTATCAAAGGCTCGTATAACTTACCGCTATTAAGCGGAAAAAAGCTGGATATGAAAGTAAGAGCATCCATTAAAAAGAGAAGTGCCGATTGCAAGATCGTTCGTCGCAAAGGCAGATTATACGTAATCAACAAAAAGAATCCTAGGTTTAAACAAAGACAAGGTTAATAGTTATGGCTAGAATTGCAGGGATAGATATCCCAAAACAAAAGAGAGGTGTAATTGCATTAACGTACATCTTTGGAATCGGAAAGAGCAGAGCAGAAGAAATTCTTGCTACTGCAAATGTATCAGTAGATAAAAAAGTATCTGATTGGGATGACGACGAGATTGGTCGCATACGTGATGCTGTTGGTACATTTACAATAGAAGGAGAGCTTCGTTCAGAAGTTTCTTTGAACATAAAGCGTCTGATGGACATCGGTTGTTACCGTGGTATTCGTCACCGTGTGGGTCTTCCTTTAAGAGGACAACGTACAAAGAACAATTCTCGTACTAGAAAAGGAAAGCGTAAAACAGTTGCAAACAAGAAGAAAGCAACTAAATAATAAGGCATAATGGCAAAGCAAACTGCAAAAAAACGTAAGGTTGTTATAGAATCAGTTGGGGAAGCTCATATTACTGCTTCTTTTAATAACATCATTGTTTCGTTAACAAACAAAAAGGGAGATGTAATCTCTTGGTCATCTGCTGGTAAAATGGGTTTCAGAGGTTCTAAAAAGAACACTCCATATGCTGCTCAAACTGCTGCAGAAGATTGTGCAAAGGTTGCTCACGAAGCTGGCCTTCGTAAAGTAAAAGTATATGTTAAAGGCCCTGGTAATGGACGTGAGTCTGCAATCCGTGCTGTACATAATAGTGGAATTGAAGTGACTGAGATAATCGATATCACTCCAATGCCTCACAACGGTTGTCGTCCTCCTAAGAGACGTCGCGTTTAATAATTTATTATAATTAATATCTCGAGGGAGAACGATTAGCAAAGGATTGACCTTAATTTCTAATCACCCTCAACAAATACATTTAAAATGGCAAGATATACTGGTCCCAAAACAAAGATCGCTCGTAAATTTGGCGAAGCTATCTTCGGAGAAGACAAATCTTTTGAAAAAAGAAACTACCCTCCAGGGCAACACGGAAACAACAGACGTAGAGGAAAAAAATCCGAATACGCTGTACAATTAGCTGAAAAGCAAAAGGCGAAGTACACTTACGGAATCCTTGAGCGTCAGTTTAGAAACATGTATGACAGAGCAAATCGTGCTCCAGGAATTACAGGTGAAGTTTTACTTCAACTTTGTGAGTGTCGTCTTGATAATGTTGTATACAGAATGGGGATGTCTCCATCTAGAAGTGGCGCTCGCCAGCTAGTAGGACACCGTCACATCACTGTAAATGGTAGTATAGTTAACATACCGTCATATCAGGTTAAGCCTGGGGATGTTGTTGCTGTACGTGAGAAGTCTAAATCTTTAGAAGTAATTTCTAACTCTCTTCAGAATTCAAGTAACGTTTTCGAATGGATTTCTTGGAACAACGATAAGAAGGAAGGTACTTTCGTGGCAATTCCACAACGTCTTCAGATTCCTGAAAACATCAATACCCAGTTCATCGTCGAGCTGTACTCTAAGTAATAACCACTAAAGCTAGAAAACCGATATGGCAATATTAAATTTCCAGAAGCCCGATAAAGTCATTATGATTGACTCTACTGATTTTGAAGGTAAATTTGAGTTTAGACCTTTAGAACCAGGTTACGGTTTAACCGTAGGAAACGCTTTACGTCGTGTGTTGTTATCTTCATTAGAAGGTTTTGCAATCACATCTGTACGTATAGAAGGTGTAGATCACGAGTTTTCTACATTGGCTGGAGTAGTTGAGGATGTAACAGAAATTATCCTTAATCTTAAGCAAGTACGTTTTAAAAGACAAATAGAAGAGATAGACAATGAGACTGTAACAATTTCATTATCTGGAGTTGATCAATTAACAGCTGGAGATTTCCAAAAATTCATTTCTGGTTTCCAAGTGCTTAATCCTGATATGGTGATAGCAAACATGGATAAGAAAGTGAATCTTAATATGGAAATCACTATCGAAAAAGGACGTGGATATGTACCTGCAGAAGAGAACAAGAAGTCTAATGCACCTCTTGGAACTATCTTTACAGACTCTATTTATACTCCTATCCGTAATGTTAAATATAGTATAGAGAACTATCGTGTTGAGCAAAAAACTGATTATGAAAAATTAGTTTTTGAAATCATCACTGATGGATCTATTCATCCTAAAGAGGCTCTTACTGAGGCTGCTAAGACTCTTATTTACCACTTTATGTTATTCTCAGACGAGCGTATCACTTTAGAGGCAGATGAGATAGCTCAGACTGAGACTTATGATGAAGAATCTTTACATATGCGTCAGTTGCTTAAAACTAAGCTAATCGATATGGATCTTTCCGTACGTGCGCTTAACTGTTTAAAAGCTGCAGAAGTAGAAACATTAGGAGATCTTGTTTCTTATAACAAAAATGACTTGATGAAATTTAGAAACTTTGGGAAAAAATCACTTACTGAGCTTGAAGAGCTTGTAAATGTAAAAGGCCTTAGTTTTGGAATGGATCTAGCTAAGTATAAATTAGATAAAGACTAGTTAGCTATAGTAGAAATACAATAGCGCTTTCGCGAAAGCGGGAAAATACATATTACAATGAGACACGGAAAGAAATTTAATCACTTAGGGAGAAAGACTGCACATAGAAAGTCTATGCTTGCAAATATGGCTTGCTCTTTAATTGAACATAAAAGAATAAACACGACAGTGGCAAAAGCAAAAGCTTTAAAGCAGTTTGTTGAGCCAATGATCACAAAGTCAAAAGAAGATACTACTCATAATCGTCGTATCGTTTTTGCTAAACTTCGCCAGAAAGACGCAGTAACTGAATTATTCAGAGATGTAGCGGCAAAGATAGGTGATCGTCCAGGTGGTTACACTCGTATTATCAAATTGGGTAACCGTCTTGGTGATAACGCAGATATGGCAATGATAGAGCTTGTTGATTACAACGAGATTTACAGTGCAGGTAAACCTGTTAAGAAGAAAAATACTCGTCGTGGAGGTAAGAAAACAGAAGCTGTTGCTCCAGTACAAGAGGAAAAAGCTTCTAATGAAGAAGAATAGAATCATCTATTTTATTTAAATATAAAAGGTCCTGCTTTGAGTAGGACCTTTTTTATTTAGATATATTCATAATATCTTGTTAAGAATGTTGTTTTGATATTTAGAATGGTTTATTCGGGCTATCTTAGATATTAATAAAGTAAAATTAACATTATGAAGTATTTTTTAAGTGTACTACTTTTATCTCTTTCCTTATTTGTTCATTCGCAAAATGAGGACGTAACTTTCATGTCAAGTTTAAATTCAAACCAGTCTATAGACGGATCTTTGGTGAGTTTTGATGGTGGTAATTATTCTGCAAGAACATTTAAGACTGCTACAAAATTGGAGGGAGATAAATTTCTATTAAATAATTGGCTTAGTACTGCTAGGGTTATAACAAAGAATAAGCAAGTCATAGATATAAGAAATGTAAATTTTGATATGGAACGTGGTACTTTCTCATTTAAAGAAGGTGAATATATTTTAGATGTAAATCAATTTGTTGTCAGTTCTGTTAAAATAAATGATTTAATCTTCAAAAGAACTTTAAATCCTCAAGACAATATATCTAGATTAATGGAAGTCATATACGAATCTGATGACCTCGCTTTGTTGAAAGACCATAACGTCAGAATAAGAGAAGGAAAATTTGATATACAAGTTGGACAAGAGCCTGATGAATATGTAAGTAATACGAACTATTTTCTTATAAGTGAAGGAGAGTTTAAGAAATTTAAGCCAAAGAAATCCTCTGTACTCTCAATTTTCAATGATTATGAGGATGTAATGGTTCAATATATTAAAGAAAATAAGTTGTCCTATAAAGAAGATCGTGATTTGAAGAAAATATTTTCAAAATTAAGCACGGTTAGATCTTCTTCTAATTAATGTCAGTGATAAAACTATTCTTTTTTCAAAAGAGTATATTCACTACTTTTGTCTTCTGTAAGGAAAAAACAAAAAATGAAATATCAATCTAGAAGACCAGCCATAATATTACTTGCAGACGGAACAATTTTTCACGGTAAGTCTGTGGGAGATAAAGAAGCAACTTCTTTTGGTGAAGTTTGTTTTAACACTGGAATGACTGGCTATCAAGAAATTTTTACTGACCCATCGTATTTTGGTCAGTTAATGGTTACTACAAATGCTCATATAGGAAACTATGGCGCTACAGATGTTGAAACGGAATCAGATACGGTTAAGATATCAGGTTTAATTTGCCGAAATTTCAGCTATACATATTCCAGGAAAGATGCAGAAGAGTCTTTAGAGACTTTTTTAAATAATAGTAAACTATTTGCGATTTCAGATGTAGATACAAGAGCACTCGTTGCTCACATTCGTGATAACGGTGCTATGAATGCTGTTATTTCAACAGCTGTAGATGATATTGAAGGTTTAAAGAAACAATTATCTGACGTTCCGGACATGAACGGACTAGAATTAGCGTCAAAAGTTTCCACTAAAGAGGCATATTACTTCGGAGATGAAAATGCAGATGTTAAAGTTGCTGCTTTAGATATAGGGATTAAACGTAATATCTTGCGCAACCTCGCAAAAAGAGGTGCCTACATAAAAGTATTTCCATTTGATACGACTTATGATCAAATGAAAGAATGGAATCCTAATGGTTATTTTCTTTCTAATGGTCCTGGAGATCCAGAACCACTTGATAACGCAATACAGGTAGCTAAAGATATTATTAAGGCAAATGATCCTTTGTTTGGAATATGCTTAGGTCACCAAGTGATTGCACTTGCTAATGGTATCTCCACCTATAAAATGCATAATGGACATCGCGGTATTAATCACCCTATAAAAAACTTAATCACTGGAAAAGGAGAAATCACTTCTCAGAACCATGGTTTTGCAATTAATAGAGAAGAAACTGAAGCAAATAATGATGTGGAGATAACACATGTTCATCTCAATGATAATACAGTTGCTGGTATAAAATTAAAAAACAAGAATTGTTTTTCAGTTCAATATCATCCAGAGGCTAGTCCAGGTCCCAATGATGCAACCTATTTATTTGATCAGTTTATAGATAACATAAAAAGCACAGTAGCTTAAAAATTAATCCCCATCTTGAAACTTAAGATGGGGATTTTTACATTTTTAGTGATTGCGTTTTCGCGAAAACGTTATCGCGACAAAATAAGTCCAACTTCATAAAATCATCATCAAAATCGTATTTTTACCTAACTAATAAAACAACTATAACATGAGTATTATCATAGAAGTTCACGCAAGGCAAATTTTTGATTCACGAGGAAACCCAACAGTAGAAGTTGATGTAATTACAGAATTAGGTGTTATGGGAAGGGCAGCTGTTCCTTCTGGAGCATCCACTGGTGAACATGAGGCAGTAGAATTACGTGATGGAGGTGATGCTTTTATGGGAAAAGGAGTTTCTAAGGCGGTAGAAAATGTAAATACGTTGATCGCCCCAGAACTACTTGGAGTATCTGTTTTTGAACAAAACGCTATCGATCAACTTATGATTGATCTTGATGGCACTCCTAATAAATCCAAGCTTGGAGCAAATGCCATATTAGGTGTTTCACTAGCTTGTGCAAAAGCTGCAGCTGCCGAGTTAAATATGCCATTATATAGATATATAGGTGGGGTAAGTGCAAATACACTTCCAGTACCTATGATGAATATTATTAATGGAGGGTCGCATAGTGATGCACCTATTGCCTTCCAAGAATTTATGGTAATGCCGGTTAAAGCTAAGAGTTTTAGTCATGCCTTACAGATGGGAACAGAGATTTTTCATAATCTTAAAAAGGTTTTACATGATCGTAATTTAAGTACTGCGGTAGGTGATGAAGGCGGTTTTGCTCCAGCACTGGACGGTACAGAAGATGCGCTAGATAGTGTGAAATTAGCAGTAGAAAAGGCTGGTTATTCTTGGGGAGATGAGATTATGATTGCTCTAGACTGTGCTGCTGCCGAGTTTTATGTAGATGGCAAGTATAACTACGCAAAGTTTGAAGGTGAAGGCGGTAAAATACGTACAAGTGAAGAACAAGCAGATTACCTAGCTGAACTAGCGGCTAAGTATCCTATCATTTCAATAGAAGATGGTATGGATGAAAACGACTGGGAAGGATGGAAGTATCTTACAGATAAGGTAGGTGATAAAGTACAACTTGTAGGTGACGATTTATTTGTAACCAATGTAGAGAGACTTTCTCGTGGTATAAACGAAGGAATTGCAAACTCTATCCTTATTAAGGTAAATCAAATAGGTACTCTTACAGAGACAATCGCGGCTGTAAATATGGCACATAATGCTGGCTATACTTCAGTGATGTCACACAGATCTGGAGAGACAGAAGATAACACCATTGCAGATCTAGCTGTAGCACTTAATTGTGGTCAAATAAAAACTGGTTCTGCTTCAAGATCTGATCGTATGGCTAAGTATAATCAACTTATTCGTATAGAGGAAATGCTTTCTGATACGGCATACTTTCCTGCCATGAATGCTTTTAAGATAAAGTAACAGTTATAAGAATTATATTATTGTAAAAAGCCTTCTCCTGGAGAAGGCTTTTTTATTTTGAATAGTAATGGTTTTTTCAACTTCTTTGTGGCTTATCTTAATACTTTGCATCGTAGAAATATTCTTCAGATAATGATTCTTTAGGATTGTTATAATGATGTCAAGAATTATTTTGAACAGTTTTGTTGTTTTAATTCATAAAAGTAGGGTAATTCTTACCGAATAAGTGCTTGATATGCGTTTAAAAGCATTAATTTTACATTTCCAAACTGTAATCTTTAGAGAGTGATGTTTTGCTTTCGCGAAAGCGGATGTAAAATAAATGTATCTCTTTAAATTATTTACCTAACTCATTCGTTGCATCGTTAGTGAATAAACAAGCAAGTATGATTTTAAGTTGGGTAAGAGCGGGCAGTTACGCTTCAATGTTGTACACTCGCTCTTTTTTTAAATGGATTTTGGAGATATCCAAAATCTAGATTTAAGTTGGGTAAAGGACATGTGCTTAGGTACATGTCCTTTTTTATTGCTGTTTTACCAATTACACTTTCTTATGTTGATAATCACGCTCAGACGAGGTTAGTTGATATTATGTGATTCCTCTAAAATTATCTTGTAAGATTTTAATTAATATTTAACCTTGTATAAGGGCTATATGTTAAAAAATGAGACTTCTTTTTTGTAATTTAGCCTTACTTCAAATAATAGAATAAAAAAAAGAAAAATATAACGATAGATGGCAGATAAAGCAACCCTAACGATAGATGGAAAAAGTTTCGAGTTTCCTATCATTACAGGAACAGAGCAGGAGCAAGCAATAGATATTAAAACATTAAGAGGTGCTACTGGAGGTATTACTACAATTGATCCAGGTTATAAAAATACGGGCTCTTGCCAAAGTGCTATTACCTTTCTTGATGGAGAAAAAGGTATCTTAAGATATAGAGGTTACTCAATAGAAGAACTGGCCGAAAAAGCAGATTTTCTTGAAACTGCTTATCTTTTGATTTTTGGAGAATTACCAACAAAAGAACAACTTGCAAAATTTGATGCAGACATTAAGTCTGAGTCTCACGTAGATGAGGATATGAAGAAAATCTTAGATGGTTTTCCTAAGTCTGCTCACCCTATGGGAGTATTAAGTGCTCTTACATCTGCACTTATTGCATTTAACCCTTCTACGGTAAATGTAGATTCTGAAGAAGAAATGTATAACGCAATTGTAAAGCTACTAGCAAAGTTTCCAGTGCTAGCTGCTTGGGCAATGCGTAAAAAGAAAAGTCAGCCACTAGATTATGGTGATAATTCATTAGGATATGTGGAGAACTTACATAAAATGATGTTCTCAAAGCCTAATCAAGAATACAAGGTTGATAAAGCAGTTATCGATGCAATCGATAAATTATTAATCTTACATGCAGATCACGAGCAAAACTGTTCAACGTCTACAGTACGTATCGTAGGTTCGTCACATGCTGGTTTATTTGCTTCTATCTCTGCAGGTATCTCTGCATTATGGGGTCCTTTACACGGTGGAGCGAACCAAGCAGTTATAGAAATGCTTGAGGCAATAAAGAATGATGGTGGTGACACTAAAAAATATATGGGTAAAGCTAAAGATAAGCAAGATCCTTTCCGTCTTATGGGCTTTGGACATAGGGTGTATAAAAACTTCGATCCACGTGCAAAGATTATTAAAGTAGCTGCAGATGATGTTCTTACACAATTAGGAATTGAAGATCCAGTACTAGATATTGCAAAAGGACTCGAAAAAGAAGCACTTGAAGATCCATATTTTGTAGATCGTAAATTATATCCTAATGTAGATTTTTACTCAGGTATTATTTACAGAGCTCTAGACATTCCAGTAGAAATGTTTACGGTTATGTTTGCTTTAGGTCGTCTTCCAGGGTGGATAGCTCAATGGAGAGAGATGAGATTAGGTAAAGAGCCTATAGGCCGTCCACGTCAGGTTTATACCGGTGAAAACTTAAGAGCTTTCAAAGAAGTTTCTGAGAGATAAAAACTCAATAGTACAATATAAAAGAGCAAGCGTTTAGTTTGCTCTTTTTTTATGCCTCAAAAGCAATAACGTAACTATTTAAAAAATTGTAAATTCACTTTCGTGAAAGATACCAAACACCCATCACCAGTTATTATAGAGCAACCTGCACTTACTCTTGTAGGTTTACAGGCTAAAATGTCTCTGTCTCATAATACTACAATGCAGTTATGGCAAACCTTTGGACCGCTTAGGAAGACTATTCTTAACAAGTCTAATGGAGGGAGTTATAGTGTCCAATGCTATGCAGATGATTTTATGACTACTCCATTTACACCAGAAACCAAGTTTGTAAAATGGGCCGCAGTAGCGGTAACAACCGAAAATGATATTCCAAATCAATTAGAAGTATTAAAAATCCCAAAAGGCAAATGGGCAGTTTTTCCATACAAAGGAACCACACGTGATTTTGGAGCATTTGCTCAATATATCTACAGTCAGTGGTTAACAAATTCTGGGTATCAATTAGATCATAGACCACATTATGAATTTATGCCAGAGGACTACTTAGGACCAAATAATCCACAATCTGAAGAAGAAGTGTGGATACCTATTAAGTAAGCTTTCGCGAAAGCGTAAAAATCACGATGTACTGCGTATATGATAAATTTCATATAGATAGGCATTCTTTTTTTAGCAAAACTGAGTTATCTTTACCTTATGCTTAAACTAAACGTAAAGAACGAAACTTCAAGGCTTAGAGCCGTAATCTTAGGTACTGCCGAAAGTAATGGGCCTACTCCAAAACTTGAGGATGCCTACGACCCAAAATCTGCGCTACATTTAAGAGAAGGAACATATCCTCTAGAGAAAGATATGGTTCCAGAGATGGAAGCTGTAGCAGCAGTTTTTAAAAAGTATGATGTAGAGGTTTATAGGCCAAAGCTTATTAAAGATCTTAATCAGATTTTTACACGTGATATTGGTTTTGTAATAGATGATAAGTTCTTTAAGGCAAATATTCTTCCAGATAGGGAAGAAGAGATAGATGCTATTGAGCACGTTATAAAACAGGTGCCATCTACCCACGTTTTTAGATTACCAGAAGAGGCGCATATAGAAGGAGGGGATGTGATGCTGGTAGATGATCATATTTTTATAGGTACCTATCGTGGTGATGATTATCCAGATTATATCATTGCGCGTACTAATATGCTTGCGGTAGGTATGATTCAAGATTTATTTCCTCGTAAGAAAGTAATGTCTTTTGACCTTAGAAAGTCTAATACAGATCCTTATAATAATGCTTTACATTTAGATTGCTGTTTTCAGCCAGTGGGGAATGGGAAAGCTATACTTCATAAAAATGGCTTTTTACAAGAAAAGGAATACGAGTGGCTGGTAAACTTTTACGGAAAAGAAAATATCTTTGAAATCTCCTCTCAGGAGATGTTTAATATGAATTCAAACATCTTTAGTATCTCTCCAGAAGTTGTTATTTCTGAGCGTAATTTTTCCAGGTTAAACACTTGGCTACGCGATCAAGATATCACTGTAGAGGAGGTTCCTTATGCAGAGATAGCAAAACAAGAAGGCTTATTGCGCTGCAGTACATTACCACTTATAAGAGACTAGAAAATGTAGGCTAATTTTACAGTTTTTACTTAAGTGTAAAGGGGTGTAATAAGGTTTATATCAATCACTTTTTTGGCTTCATAAAAATAATCTAGTTGCCATTTTTGGGTCTTTAGTGCTAGTTTGTTGTTTGGTGTATCCCATGCTGGATATACCCTAAAGCCTCGTTTCCCTTCTCTAGTTTGGGTTGAGATGATTCCCTTTTTAATAAGTGTTGACTTTGGAAATACAAACTGACCTAATTTTTTTTCTGATTTTACGTTTACTACATAAAAGTCAATAATATCACTTTCGTGAAAAGGTGAAATCTCTCCGCTTTCTGATCTTTTCCAGAACGTTACAAATTGACCTACTTTTTTAGGCGTTACTTTTGCATCTCTACATATGATGTCAAAGCCCGCTATTTTGAAAGTACATGCACCGTAAACTTTGCCCTCCAGCTCATCTTTGTAATTTGAAATAATAAGCGAGCATTTGTCATAAATGCTCGCTTTAATCTGTTGCAGATTAGAAGTCATTGTTTGTTAAATTACAGTAACCTTGGCAGCAAGCTCTTTTGCTCTCGATACAACCTCGGTAATATCTCCATTAAGGTTATCGTAGGTTACCACAACTCCCATACGCCTGTATGGGCGAGAAGTAGGTTTTCCGAAGAGCCTAAAATCGCTTTTTGGCGCGGTGGCTAGTTCATTAATCCCTGTAAATCCTGGATTGTCAGAATTCTCGGTTGCCAGAATTACAGCACTCGCACCTATACGTTCTTGAGTAATTTCTTTTATCGGAAGTCCTAGCACGGCTCTTAGGTGCAGTTCAAACTCATTATAATTTTGCGTGTTTGCAAGCGTTACCATACCTGTGTCGTGTGGGCGTGGAGAAAGCTCAGAAAAGTACACACCGTCATCTCCTACAAAGAACTCAACACCCCATAAACCAGCTCCGCCTAATGCAGCGGTAACTTGAGCCGCCATTTCTTGAGCGGTTTTAAGATGGGCATCTTCCATAGTAGCGGGTTGCCAACTTTCTTGATAATCACCACGTTCTTGACGGTGACCTACAGGTGGGCAAAATAATGTCTCACCATCTCTCTGCGTTACAGTAAGTAGTGTAATCTCATAATTAAAGTTTACAAAAGCTTCTACAATCACCTCTGCAACATCACCACGAGAGCCTTCTTGAGAGTACTCCCACGCTCGTTGTATGTCGTTTGGTGTTTTGATAGTAGATTGTCCTTTTCCGCTAGAAGACATTAGGGGTTTTACCACACAAGGAATCCCTACTTCCTTTACCGCTTTTTGCAGCTCTTGAGCAGAGGTTGCATAGCGATAATTTGCAGTTTTTAAGCCAAGGTCTTTTGCAGCAAGATCGCGTATAGACTTGCGATTCATTGTGAAGTTTGCAGCTTTTGCACTTGGAATCACAGTGTATCCTTGCTTCTCATATTCATAAAAACGCTCGGTGCGTATGGCCTCTATTTCTGGAACGATGTAGTCTGGCTTATGCTTCTCTACTAGTTTATCTAGCGCCTCTCCATCAAGCATATTTATCACTTCGCGACCATCTGCTACTTGCATAGCAGGAGCATTATCATAACTATCTACAGCAATTACGGTCTGACCTAGTCGTTGTGCAGCTATGACAAATTCCTTTCCTAGTTCTCCTGAACCTAGTAATACTATTTTTTTATTCATAATGTTTTGCTTTCGCACTTCGGCAAGCTCAGTATAAACTTCACTTGCGTGAAAACGGTATTATTTACTTTCTTCTATCCAACCATTAATTTTTTCCTCAAGTAGCGCAAGAGGGATACATCCTGTCTCGAGTACTTCTTTATGAAAATCTCGTATGTCAAATTTATCACCTAGCTCCTGAGTTGCTTTTTCTCTAAGTTCTCTAATCTTAAGTTGGCCTATTTTATAAGAAAGCGCTTGTCCCGGATTTGCCATATAGCGCTCAATTTCTGATGTAATGCCTGCTTCACTTTCGGCTTCATTTTCTAGGCAGTATGCGATTGCTTTCTCACGGCTCCATCCTTTGGTGTGGATTCCTGTATCTACTACAAGTCTAACTGCTCGGTGCATTTCGGCTCCTAGTGTTCCAAAGTATTGGTATGGGTCTGTATAAAGTCCTAACTCTTTACCAAGCGACTCTGTATATAATGCCCAGCCCTCACCATAAGCACTGTACCATAAAGTTTTTCTAAACTGTGGTAGTGTCTCACTTTCTTGCGTAAGTGACACTTGGAAGTGGTGACCTGGTATAGCCTCGTGTAAAAATAAAGACTCGTCTGAGTATATATTATAGGTAGTTGCGTCTGGTATAGGTGTGTAGAAAATACCTGGTCGAGTACCATCTAGTGATCCTGGGTTATACTCTGCACTTGCAGATTTTTCACGGAAAGCTTCTGTCTGTCTTACTTCAAAAGCTGTTTTAGGTTGTAAGCTAAAGAGCTGGTCTACCTGCGGCTTTATAGTCTCGTGCATTGCATTAAAGTTTGCAATAATCTCTTCTGGAGTACTGTACGGCATTAGCTTTTTGTTAGTGCGTACATCGTCAAAAAATGCTTTAAGATCTCCTTTAAAACCTACTTGCTCCTTTACTTTTTCCATTTCCTTGCGTATACGAGCTACCTCACTTAGACCAAGCTGGTGTATCTCGTCTGCGCTCATAGTAGTAGTGGTATATAATTTTATAGCATAGTCATAATACTCACTTCCTTGTGGTAAATCACTATAACCAGAGCTATCACGTCCAGCCGCTAGATATTCGTTTTGTAAGAAGTCACGCATCTTTGCATAAGCAGGGATTACTTTACCTTCTATCATATTTTTATAATCTGTGCGTATGATATTCTGGTCTTCTTCGGTTATTCCATCAGGAAAATTTGCGACAGGCTTATAAAAAAGGTGATTCTCTATGGTAGGCTCTGTCATAGCGTCCATTTGTGGGATGATTTTCTTAATAAGTGATTTAGGAAGTACATACCCTTCTGTCATACCCTTGCGCATATTTGTTTCTGAGCTGTTGAGCCACACTAGGTACTCATCTACGCGTTGTTGCCAGTTGCGGTAATCTTCTACAGTGTTAAAAGGTTGTGCACTCGCTCCACTTGCAAGCTGGCCAAACATAAGATGAGGTGACCACATCTGGTCTATAGGTGTGAGGTCTTTTTTAAACTCCATACCCTCTAGATTGATAGCAATATCCCAGAGCAATACCTCCTTACTCATCTTCTCCGTGTCTGTGAGATCACTGTCGTTAAACTGCTGTATAGAGTCGCGGTAAGATGTATAATAAGTTTTTACTGCATCCTTATGAGATTGAGATAATGCATCTGGAAATTTATCATTATACCTATTATTACCAGACATTGTTGCATTAAGCGGATTAAGCTTTAGGCCGTCTTCATAATAGTTATCTAGCACATTGTTAAATGCCAGAGATGTATCTCCTGTGCTAGCTGTTTCTGTGGTAGCGTCGTTTTTACAAGCTATAAGGCTTAGAGCCATCATTCCTGCAAGTAGCGTTTTTTTCATAAGTCGAGTCGTATTAATTCTCACAGTATTTTACTACTGATCGTGGTTTTTGTGGGTTTTTACGCTTTCGCGAAAGCGAGATTACTCATTTTAAAAATTACTCTACTAAGATACCTATAAGTACATAAATTATGAGGTAATAACTTGCTTGTTAAACTTGGTGTGTATGTGATTTTTGTTGCATCTTTAAGGAAGTCAGGTTCTTAAAGCTGTAAATTATGATTCATCTCTTGACAAAGAAAGTGAGCAACACCTCTAGAAAGTGGTTATTAACGCTATGTTTAATTGCTGCTTGTGCTAGTTCTATGTATGCGTGTTCTATTTTGTATTATGTAGATAAAGAAACGGGTACTATTTATGCCGTAAATAATGAAGACTTCTGGCTTGATACCGATGCTTATATAAAGATAGAAAAAGCGACTTCAAAAAAGCTAGCTAGATTATGGTATGGCTGGGATAATTTTGCTCAGGGAGGTATAAATAGCGCAGGATTATTTTTTGACGTAGCGGTGACGCCAGAACAAAAAATGCCAGAAGGGTATGGCTGGGCAAAAGGTAACATAGGAGATGATTTACTGGCAAACGCAAGTACAGTAGCGGAAGCGCTTGCCTGGATAGAGGAGCAAAAACTCGCCGTGCATCAGAGTCATTTTTTAATAGGTGATGCCACCGGTAATGCAGTTATTGTAGAGTGGATAGACGGCAAGAAACATATCATACCTATGGAGGGCAACACGCTAGTAGCAACAAATTTTTTAGTAAATGCTCCAGAAGACGGCGGCTTCCCTTGCCACAGATATCAATCTATAAACTCACGCGTAGATGAGCTAGAACGTAGTGGAGAAGGCATCACCTTAAAATCTGTGGGGCAAACGATGGCTGGAGCAGTGCAACCAGCTGCAGACTGGGGTGAAGGTAGAATGGGAGGGACGCTCTACACTACCTTTTTTGATATTACAGCGATGCAAATGGTTATGGTGCCAAAACTAGATGGAAGCAAAATGATGCGTATAGATCTCAAAAAAGAATTTGCACTTAACAAAAAACGAAAAATCGATATGGATTAACTCCATTACAAATGAAAAAACCCGCTAAGAGATTAGCGGGTTTTGTTTTGCTTTCGCGAAAGCGTAATATATAAGGTCTATGAAACAGCAGCTTTAATCTGCTTCATTGCGTCTTTAATGTTGTCTACACTCGCTGCATAAGATATACGTATACAATCTGGGTTTCCAAATGCTTCACCTGTAACCGTAGCAACATTTGCCGCTTCAAGAAGGTAAAGAGAAAAATCTGTTGCGTTTTCTATTTTTTGACCTCCTAGCGTTTTTCCAAAATAGTGTGAGATATTTGGAAATACGTAAAACGCACCTTCTGGCTCGTTACATTTAAAGCCTTCAATATCATTGAGTAAGTCCAGTATTAAGGTACGACGACTTTTAAACTCATCAATCATATATTGTACTTTACTTACTGGAGCCTCAAGAGCCGTAATTACTGCACGTTGTGCAATACAGTTTGTACCACTAGTAATCTGTCCCTGCATCTTGTTACAAGCGCGCGCAATATATTCTGGACCTCCTATGTAACCTACACGCCACCCCGTCATTGCAAATGCTTTTGAAACACCATTTACAGTTACCGTACGGTCATACATATCTGGAAACTGTGCCATACTTGCGTGATCTCCCACATAATTAATGTGTTCATAAATCTCGTCACTTACTACTATAATTTGTGGGTGCTTTGCAAGTACATCTGCCAGAGCGCGTAGCTCTTCTTTACTGTATATTGATCCAGATGGATTACAAGGAGAGCTATACCAAAGCATCTTTGTCTTTGGCGTGATAGCTTCTTCTAGCTGCTCTGGTGTCATTTTAAAATCTGTATCTATTGAGGTTTTTACCTCTACTGGTACACCTTCGGCTATTTTTACAATGTCTGAGTAGCTCACCCAGTAAGGGCAAGGTAATATTACCTCGTCACCTGGGTCAAGGCATACAAGTGCAATATTTGCAAGTGACTGCTTTGCACCTGTAGAAACCACAATTTGTGGGAGGGTGTAATCCAGATTATTATCTCTTTTAAATTTTGTGATAATCGCCTCTTTTAACTCTACATAACCATCTACCGGTGTGTACGAATTGTAATTATCATTTACTGCTTGAATTGCAGCATCTTTAATAAAGTCTGGAGTATTAAAATCTGGTTCTCCTAGACTAAGACCTATGATGTCTTTTCCTTCTGCTCTTAATTCGCGAGCCTTTGCAGCCATTGCAAGAGTTGCAGAGGTTGCCATATTTGTAACGCGGGTAGATAAATTCTTCATACGAGGCGCATTCTTTATTTAGTTGATAAAAGATTGTAGTGCAAGGTAACTAAAAACGCCAAATCCTTATGGGATTTGGCGTTTGATATTTTCTTAAAAATTTAACCACTTCTATGCAGAAATCGCAGGTTTCATACCCATCTCACGTAAGTGACTAAAGTGAGCGATAAGTGCCTTTCTAGTAGTTTTATACTCGTGGTAAGGTAAATTAAACTCTTGTGCTGTCTCCTTTACAATTTTACTAATCTTAGTATAGTGTACGTGGCTTATGTGGGGGAAGATGTGGTGCTCCACCTGGTGGTTTAATCCTCCAGAAAACCAGTTCATCACCTTATTTTTAGTTGAGAAGTTTACAGTAGTAAATAGCTGGTGTATCGCCCAAGTATTTTTCATAGTTCCTGTCTCATCTGGTAGCGGCATATGTGCATCTTCTACCATATGCGCAAGCTGGAAAATAATACTCAAAATAAGACCTGCCGTATAGTGCATAATAAAGAAGCCTATTAAAATTTTCCACCAAGCAAGATCAATAAATACAAGAGGTATAACAATCCACATTGCGATGTATATCGCTTTTGTAATAAGTAGTGTGCTCCACTGCTTTGCAGGGCTCTGTAGTTTTCCGTAAGATAATTTACGTTTCATATAACGTTTCATCTGGAAGAAATCTGTAGTAAGTGCCCAGTTAAAGGTAAGTAGACCATATAAAAACACCGAGTAGTAGTGCTGGAACTTATGTGCCCAGTGCCATTTTCCGTGTTTTGAAAAACGTAACACGCGACCAGCCTCCATATCTTCATCGTGACCGTGTATGTTAGTATACGTGTGGTGAAGCACGTTGTGTTGTACTTGCCAGTTATAAACATTACCAGCTAGTATGTAAATACTGCTTCCCATTAATTTATTTACCCATTTTTTACTAGAAAATGAACCGTGATTACCATCGTGCATCACATTCATCCCTATACCAGCCATACCCACACCCATAACAATGGTAAGGACAATCTGAAGCCAGGTAGGCATATCTAGCGTTAAAAATAAAAAGTAAGGAACTAAGTAAATGGCAAACATAATGATTGCCTTTAGGTACAATTTCCAGTTACCTGTGCGTTTTATATTATTCTCTTTAAAGTAGTTGTTTACACGTTTATTTAAAGTTCTGAAGAACTTTGCAGAGTCCGTGCGAGAAAATTTTATAGTAGTCTCCATAATATAATAATTACTCTCATAGCGCTACAATAGCTGTTTTATTGTAGTGTTGTTGAGGTTTTTGATTCCGCTTTCGCGAAAAAAAATAATCTTCTTTTAATAGCTTGGTAAAAGTAATGCATAATATAGGCTACATCTATGAACCTGCGTTAAAATAATAGCGGGTATTATGGTACTTTTACACCGTTAATATACTAAATAATGGATATCATATTAAAATATTTTCCAGATCTAACGGATACTCAGATCGAGCAGTTCTCAAAACTGAAAGATTTATATCAAGATTGGAATCTCAAAATCAATGTAGTAAGCCGTAAAGATATAGATGAGATTTACTTACGTCACGTACTGCATTCACTAGGTATAGCAAAAGTTCAAACCTTTAATCCAGGTGCCAGTATAATGGATGTAGGTACGGGAGGAGGCTTTCCTGGAGTACCACTTGCCATACTACACCCAGAAGTAAATTTTCACCTTGTAGATAGCATAGGTAAAAAGATAAAAGTAGTAAACGAGGTGGTAGAGGGCCTAGGTATCACAAATGTAAAAACTACAAACGACCGAGTAGAAAATGTACCTGGTCAGTATGATTTTATTGTGTCTAGAGCGGTAGCCCAAATGGAAACATTTGTAAGATGGGTGCGCGGGCACATTGCAAAAAAATCTAACCACGAACTCAAAAACGGAATTTTATACCTCAAAGGAGGAGACCTCACAGAAGAACTTAAAAAGTATACCACCACTACTATTTATGATCTTCCCACATTCTTTGAAGAAGATTTCTTTGAAACAAAAAAGGTCGTTCACTTACCTATGAAGTATAAAGGATAAGCTATAAAACAGACCTTTATGTACAAATCCAAATTTCTAATTACACTACGGTAAGAAGAAATTTGGATTTTTTTTTGCCTTGAGGCAACCTTTTTTAAAAACGATGCGTCTTTATAAATAGAAACCCAAACATCAGGTATGAAAGTCATACAATTTAATAACGAGCGACAACTCATAAAAAAAGCCATTAAAGGTAATAGAGATGCACAGCGCAAACTCTATGATGAGCACTCGCCTAAAATGCTGAGCATCTGTCGTTATTATATAAGAGATGTACATCAAGCCGAAGAGGCAATGTGCAACGGTTTCTTAAAAGTATTTACAAAGCTAGACACCTACGGAGGTAACGGGAATTTTGAAGGGTGGATACGCAAGATTATGGTACGAGAAAGCATCTCATACCTAAGAGCAATAAAGAAGTTATATTTCTCAGAAGATGGTGTGGTAGAAAATAATGATGCTATAAATAACATACAGACAGATCTTGAAGTGGCGCATATACAATCACTCATAGACGACCTGCCAGAAGGATATCGAGTCGTATTTGTAATGTATGCCATAGAGGGGTATAAGCACAGAGAGATAGCAAAAGCACTAGGTATAAGTGAGAGCACTTCAAAAAGCCAATTGTTTAAAGCGAGAAAGCAGTTACAAGCAGCGGTAAAAAAAGAATTAATAAATAACGGTAGAGATGAACTTAGAGGATAATTTTAAAGATAAGCTAGAGAGACGTCGTCTCGAGCCTACCGCATCTGCCTGGGATCGTATAGAGGGCAAGCTAGATGCTAGTCAGGGCAAGAAAAAAAGTAAAATAGTTTTATGGATGGGTATCGCGGCAAGCTTTATTGCAGGCGTGTTTATCACAGCACTTATTTACAACACGAGTGTGGTAGATGAACAAACACCTTATGTAGAAAATCAACCAGTAGAGGTGATAGATGAGATAGCACCAGAACAAATAAGTGATAAGCCTAGTGAAATCATACTAACAGATGCAACAACAAATAATGTAGAATCACAAAAATCTGTTACGTCACCCAAGAACAATACTGCTGCAAAGAAGAAAAGAACAAATCCTACTAAAAGTAAGTATCGCCCATACAGCAATGCTAATACTATAAACTCACAAGTAGAAGAAGCTGTAGCCACTTCTATTATGAAAGAGGCAGCGATAAAATCTACTATAAATGCTGTTGTAGATGTAAATCCTGATGAAGTAAAAACAAGCGAAGAGTTACTAGATGATGAGGTAGAAAACCTACTCAAAGCTGCCCAGCAAAATATCAATAAACAACCAGTGTATGCACAGCCACAACGAGTGGTAGACGCAAACGAGTTATTACTAGACGCCGAAGCTGAGGTAGACCCAGACTCCTTTAAAGATAGAATGTTCCGCACGCTCAAAAAAGAATTTAATAGAGCCGTAGAAGCAGTTGCAAATAAAGATAATTAAGAAAATTCATCAATAACGCGCCATCATCGAGCGCACAAAACACAAACAATTATGAAGTCAATTATTAAAATTGCCCTAGCGGCAACAGTGATCATCTTTGCCCAAAATGTGCATGCGCAAGACACAGAATCCCCTGTGGAGACAGAAAAAGAGCAGAAAATACGTGAGATGAAAGAATGGAAAGCAGAATATGACAAAGAACATGCTGAGGAAAATGAGCAAAAAAAACATGAGCAAATTACCGCTTTAAATAAACGAAAAGAAGATGTCATAAAAAGTTGGAAAGAAGCTTTGAAAGTGAGAATAGAGGCAGGAAATAGGTTAAGGGATAGCGGGTTTTACACTCAGGAAGAATTAGAAACAAGCAAGAAAAAAGCAGCAGAAGAAGTTGCTCTTAATATTGAAAACGAATTAGCAATTATTAATAATCAAATAGAATTAGTAAAGCGTACCGGTCACATTAATTCTTTATACGGAACTTCGGTTGAGATAGGATTAGGAGGTATGGACCAAGATGGAAATAGGGTTTTAGGGGTTGCTGTAAATAGGAATAGACCTGGAGTAACAAATTATGACAGACGTACCTATGGAGAAACCGTTTTTGCAATGGGTCTTAATAATGCGATAAGTGATAATGCAGATATAGGTGATGACTTTTCTATAGGTAAATCTACGTTTGTGGAGTTAGGGTACGCTTGGAAAACGAGAGTTTTTGAAAATTCTGGAGCACTACAATTTAAGTACGGACTCTCCTTACAAAGCAATTTCTTATCGATTAAGGACAACAGAACTTTAGAAAGCGTAGATGGAGAAAATACTTTTCAAGAATTTCCATTTGACCTTAAGAAAGCAAAAATCAGAGTGACAAATCTTGTGGTGCCGTTGCATTTTGAATTTGGAGGATGGAAGAAAGAACAGAAGGAAGATTATGTGCGTTACAGAACGGGTGGCAAATTTAGAATGGGAATAGGTGGATATGCAGGGGTGCGCTTGGGAACTCAGCAGAAATTGAAATACAAAGAAAATGGCGATCGTGTAAAAACAAAGTCGCGTCAAGACTACGACGGTGATAACCTAGTTTACGGGCTGTCAAGTTACATAAGAGTGACAGGAGATTTGAGCTTGTATGCAAAATACGATTTGAGTTCGGCGTTTAAAACGGTAGAGCTAGGAGAGGTAAATAATATTTCTCTTGGATTGCGATTAGACTTATAGGTTTGTTGTTACGCTTTCGCGAAAGCGTGATTAAAAAAATAATAGCTCAGATATGTAAAATGTCTGGGCTATTTCTATTTATATGTGATTCTATTTTATAAAAACGCTCTTGTGTATTATATTGAAAACTGTTGTAATTTGAAGTACTTTTGCAGGCTACCAAAAGTTATTGTAACATAATCACGACAAGCTAGATTTGATATCAAAAGAAACCATAGACAAAGTTTTTGAAACCGCCCGTGTAGAGGAGGTGATAGGGGATTTTGTAAATCTTAAAAAATCTGGATCTAATTTTAAAGGCCTCTCTCCATTTTCTGATGAGCGTACGCCTAGTTTTATGGTGAGTCCTGTAAAGCAAATTTGGAAAGATTTTTCTACTGGTAAAGGAGGTTCGGCGGTTTCATTTTTGATGGAACACGAGCACTTTAGCTATCCAGAAGCGATAAAATACCTAGCCAAAAAGTACAACATTGAAGTAGAAGAAACAGAGCGCACAGATGAGCAAAAGGAAGCAGCAAATGAGCGTGAGAGTATGTATCTCGTGAGTGAGTATGCTCGTGATTACTTCCATAAAACGATGCTCAATTCTGAGCAGGGTAAGGCTATAGGTCTTTCATATTTTAAAGAACGCGGGTTTACTGCAGCGACTATTGAAAAATTTCAGCTAGGATATAATCCAGATCAATGGGATGCTTTTACGAGTGAGGCAATACGTCAAGGTTACAAACTAGATTACTTAGAAAAAACCGGACTCTCTATAGTTAAGGAGGAGAAGCAATTTGACCGTTTTAAAGGGCGTGTGATGTTTCCTATACACTCTATGAGTGGTCGTGTGCTAGGTTTTGGAGGTAGAATATTAGATAGTAGTAAGAAAGCAGCAAAGTATCTCAACTCTCCGGAGAGTGATATTTACCATAAGAGTAAAGTGCTGTATGGTATTTACTATGCAAAACAAGCTATTGCAAAGGAGGATAACTGTTACCTAGTAGAAGGGTATACAGATGTGATACAAATGTTTCAGTCGGGTATTGAGAATGTAGTTTCGTCTTCTGGAACGGCACTTACTCCAGAGCAAATACGATTAATCAATAGACTTACTAAAAATATAACGGTCCTCTTTGATGGTGATGCTGCTGGACAGCGTGCAGCACTACGAGGGATTGATTTAATTCTCGAGCAGGGAATGAATGTGAGGGTTTGCTCTTTTCCTGAGAGGGAAGATCCAGACTCATTTTCGCGAAAGCATAGTAAAGAAGAAATCGTTGCTTTTTTTGATGAAAATGCAAAAGACTTTATACAGTACAAAGCAAATCTGCTTGTAGAAGAAGCGGCTGGTGATCCTGTAAAAAAAGCAGATACTGTGCGTGATATGGTAGAGAGTATTTCTAAAATACCTGACGCCATAAAGCAAGAAATTTATGTGCAAGAGTGCGCGCGCATAATGGAGGTCTCTGAGACTGTGTTGTATAATACGCTTGCTCAAATACTTAAGAAAGATAAAAAGGAAACTGTAAAACAAAATAGGGGTAATCAACCTCAATCACCACCACCAGAATATATGTCTGTGGTGCCAGATGAGATGCCTAATGCTGTTGAGAAAGTTAATGTGTTATATGAGCTTGAGCGCAAGCTTATAGAGTCATTACTTTTATATGGTCAGGTAGAAGAAGATTTTGAAGATCTGGTTCTCAAAGAGAATGAGGATGGTAGTCTTGAGCTGGAGCCTATAGTGCATAAAGCTAGAGTTTTTGAGAAAATCTATCTGGATCTGCAAGATGATGAGGTGGAGTTTACAAATGACCTCTTTAAGGTGCTCTATGGTAAAATAGTGGAGCAGATGCATCTAGATACTAACTTCCAAGTTCAGAATTTTATCAATGAACTCGCTCCAGAAGAAGCTAGTGAGATTTCAAATATTATTCTCAATGATGAGAAGTATGAACTTCATCGCTGGGATACACGGGAGGTTTATGTGCGCAAGAAGGATACTTCTGTAGGTCAGTTTGTAACAGAGACAGTATTGAGTCTCAGAAAATATCTTATCACAGAAAAGATAAAAGAGTTAATGAATCAAACCAAGGATAGTGTTGACAACAAAGAAATCATTAAAGATATTCTAGATTATCAATCTCTCAATACATTACTAGGTAATAAACTAGGAAGAGTATTATCTGTCTAAACGTGACTGCTCTGTAATAATCTTGCGTGCTTTATGAGCTCAGCAACATTTTGTGCTTCTAGCTTCTTAAGAAGTCTCATTTTATACGTACTTACTGTCTTCTCATTAATGTCTAGCTCTGCTGCAATTTCTTTATTGCGCTTTCCATTAGATAATAAATTTAATACTTCTATCTCTCGACTAGAGAGTTTTTTGTATTTAAATGCTAGTCCTTGAGTTGCGTTACCGTCACTCACTAGTCTCTGACTAAGTGCTTCGTTGAGGTAAATTCCTCCTCGCTGTACTTGGTTTATCGCATTAAGAACGCGCTGTATGGAAGCGGTTTTTGCAACATATCCAGAAGCCCCATATTTTATAGCACTTAAAGCATACATCTCTTCTGGATGACAGCTTAATACTAATATCTTGATGTGAGGAAATTCTCTTTTTATGGCCTTTAGCGCGGTAATACTATTAAGGTTAGGAATGTCTATCTCGAGAATGAGAATGTCAATCTCTGTAGTAGTCAGTATGTTAAGGAGGTCATTACCATCATTAACATATCCGATAACTTCATAGTTTCCCTCCGCGAGAAGTATGGAAGAAATTCCTTTACGCGTTATTGGGTGGTGGTCTGCTATTAAAACTTTGTTCATTAGTTATTTTGTTTAACAAGTAATGAAACAAGTGATTGAGGGGTAGTACTTGTTTGTTTGCACTGCAAAGTACGCTCAATTGTTTATAGTTTTAACCTTTTTGATGATTTATTCGTTAAAATACCTACTTTTTTAGGTTAACGGGGATGTTGCAGACTGGTATTGGGTTCATTTTGTGCAAATTGGCGGTGTTTAATCGCTTATAAAGGTCAAAAACTCGTCTTTGTTCTGGAGTGAAATCTTCAACAGTTTTGTTATTTTCTCCACTTTTAATTAACTCATCTTGGTGCATTGCCCATTCAAGTTGATCATATGTAGCACCTATTTGATCTTCATCTGTGCGGTCATCTCCCCATAGTCCATCTGTAGGGGCTGCATTTTGAATACTTTCTGGAACACCAACAGCTGCTGCAAGCTCAAACACTTCAGATTTCATAAGATCTGCAATAGGGCTTAAATCTACACCTCCATCACCGTATTTAGTATAAAAGCCTACACCAAAGTCTTCTACTTTGTTACCTGTACCAGCGACAAGGTATTTGTGAAGCCCTGCAAAATAATATAAAGTACTCATACGCAGTCTAGCTCTAGTATTTGCTAGACTTAGATTAAGCTGCTCGCTCATCTCTACTGTAGGTACAGCCTTTTTCATTTGCTCAAAGGTGTCGGTAAGGTTAACCTCTACGTCTGTAACGTTTGCAAATCGTTCCTTAAGTTGTTTAATGTGTTCTTTTGCGCGTGTCACTTGACGCTCATCCTGATGTATAGGCATCTCTACACAAAGTACTCGTAGTCCAGTTTTTGCACATAACGTTGAGGTAAGTGCGCTATCTATACCGCCACTTATACCCACTACAAAGCCGTTCATTCTCGCATTAGTTGCATATTCTTTTAGCCAGTTTACGATGTGTTCTACTACTTTGTCAGTTTGCATAGGTTGCTGTATTTTGAAGTGCTTTAAATTGGTACTTTTGTATGCTTAAATGTATGAAATATACGCTTTAAGAAAAAGACTCGTTTTCTTGAATATAAAGATACAAACTCTATGAATAAAATGCTTATAATTCTGTCATTGCTAGTGTTTATTGCTGGTTGTGCAGAGGATACCAAAACCCCACCAGAAATTAAGGCCATGTCTGTAGATATGGAGGTGAGAAGATTTGATCAATTATTTGCGGCTGCTTCAAAAGAAGATCTTGCACCTTTAAGGGCAGAATTCCCATACTTGTTTTCAAAAAAATTCCCTGACGAATATTGGGCGCAGCGTTTTACAGACACCATACAGCAAGAAATTAATGAAGAAATTAAAAAAGTCTTCCCAGATTTTGATGCAGAAGAAGCGTCTATTGAAAATCTTTTTCGTCATATTAAGTATTACTTTCCAGAAACTACGGTGCCTAAAATTGTCACCCTAACGACAGAAGTGGATTATAGGAATAAAGTAGTGCTCGCAGATAGTCTTTTGTTAATAGGATTAGATACGTACTTAGGTCAAGATCATCATTTTTATACAGGTATTCCAAAATTTCAAAGCAAAAACTTTAGAACAGAGCAGATGCCTGTAGATATAGCAGCTGCTTTTGCAAAAACTAAAACCAATAGACTGCGTCAAAAAGATTTTCTATCTGAAATTATACACGAAGGTAAAAAGCTTTACCTCATGCAGTTGTTGCTTAGTGAGACACCTGCACACGAAATCTTGGGATATACTCCTCAAGAATTGTTATTTGCACAAGAGAATGAAAAGAATATGTGGGAGTTCTTTGTAAAAAACGAACTGCTGTATAGTACGGATAGAAAGCTGCTTAGTCGTTTTGTGAATCCAGCACCTTTCTCAAAATTTTATCACTCTTTTGATAATGAGACGCCTGGCCGAGTGGGTAGGTATATAGGTTTTGAGATTGTAAAATCATATATGGATAAGAACGATGTATCGCTCAAATTCTTACTGAATCAAGATGCAACTACTATCTTTGCAAACGCAAAATACAAACCTTAAGGAATGGCTAGAAAAGAAAAATCTGAAATAAAAATAGCAATCGAACTTGATGAGAATCGCGTTCCAGAAAAGATGGCGTGGACGGCTCGTGATGGAGGAGTAGCAAATGAGGAAGCAAAGGCAATGCTTTTGTCATTATGGGACCCAAACCAGAAGGAGAGTGTACGTATTGATTTGTGGACTAAAGATATGCCTGTAGATGAGATGCAGCAGTTTTTTCATCAGGTACTTGTAGGGATGACAGACTCCTTTCGTCGTGCTACAAATGATGAGAAAATGGCAGACACCATGAAAGACTTTACAGATTACTTTGCAGAGCATCTTAACTTAACTGAGAAGTAAAAATTATGGGTTTGCTATTTATATATAATGCAAACTCTGGCACCTTAAATGGTGTTTTAGATACAGCTCATAAGCTGGTGAGTCCAGAGACTTACCAGTGTGAGCTTTGTGATCTTACCCACGGAGCTTTTACAGAAAAAAAGGAATGGTTACGCTTTCGCGAAAGCGTAAAAACTCCAATGCAGTTTTTGCATAAAGATGAGTTCTTAAAGCGTTACAAGTCTAAGTGGTTGCCGCAGTATGATTTTCCTGTGGTTCTAGCTGTGGTCGATAGTGGTCTAGAAGTAGCTATCTCAAAAGAGCGACTTACTGAGTTGCAAACACCTGAAGCTTTGATAAAAGAAGTGCGAGAGGTGTTGCGCCTATTTAATTTTCAAGATTATTGTTAATCTCTTCTATGTAGTTTAATATATCGTCTTGACCTCTACCATTTGTTGAGCTACTTATAAAGTAGTTAGGAAACTCCCACCATACCCCTTCAAGCATAATACGTTTATATTCTTCTATATTGCGTTCTAGTACTTGTGGTCGCAGCTTATCTGCCTTAGTAAATATGATTGAAAAAGGTATTTCCTTCTCACCCATATACTCCATAAACTCCATATCTATTTTTTGAGGCTCGTGGCGGCAATCTACAAGCACAAATGCGGAGATCATTTGCTCGCGTTGCTCAAAATAGTCTGTAATGAATTTTTGGAAATACTTCTTATCCTTTTTTGAAACTCGAGCATAACCATAGCCAGGTAAATCTACTAGATGCCAGTTTTCGTTTATTAAAAAGTGATTAATAAGCTGCGTTTTACCAGGTCTTCCAGAAGTTTTGGCAAGACTCTTACGGTTAGTAAGCATATTAATAAGCGAAGACTTTCCTACATTAGAACGGCCTATAAAGGCATATTCTGGGATGCGAGTGTTGGGACACTTTGTGACTTCGGAGTTACTTACTACAAAAGAGGCAGACTTGATTTTCATATCGCAAAAATAGTAATGTAATCGTTTAATAAAGAATATGCAGCACATTATGTGCTCAAAAGTCTAAGAGATGACTGTGAGGGTAATTCTTAGTGTGTATTATTAATGTGGGTAAGAGGTATTAAAATTCTCTTTCTTTAAGCCACTTAAGGAGTATGTCGTTAAACTCGTTAGGCTTTTCCATCATTGCTGCGTGACCACACTCATCTATCCAAAAAAGATCTGAGTCTGGAAGAAGTTTATTAAAATCCTCAGCAACCTCTGGCGGAGTGACTCCATCTTGACGTCCCCAGATAATACAAGTAGGTGTATTCATTTCTGGAAGGTCTTGCGCCATGTTGTGACGTATAGCGCTTTTTGCAATTGCAAGTGTTTTGAGTAATTTGTTACGATCGTTTACCGTGTCGTACACCTCGTCTACAATTTCCTTAGTAGCACACTCTGGGTTGTAAAAAACACCTTGAGCCTTCTGTTTAATGTATTCATAATCACCGCGCTTAGGGTAGCTTTCTCCCATTGCACTTTCATAAAGTCCAGAGCTTCCTGTGATTACAAGAGCTTTTACTTTTTCTGGAGACATTTTTGTGTGATAAAGCCCCACATGACCACCCATAGAATTACCTAGAAGAATTACTTCTTTGTAGCCCTTCATGGTGATAAATTCATCAAGGTACTTTGCAAATGATTTTACACCTGTTTTAACAAGCGGCATTGTGTACACTGGAAGTTCAGGTATAACCACCTTATACCCATTTTCCGAAAAATGAGAAGTTACTGCATCAAAATTACTCAAGCCTCCCATTAAACCATGTAAAATGATAATTGGTGTTCCTTCGCCTTTTTCTAGATAAGTAAATTTCCCTTCGGTTATTAAGTCGTGTTTCATAAAAGTGGTTAGTAATCAATAGAAGCAAATATAGTTATTTCGCTTTTGATTAGTCGTTCTTTTTTGACTTTGAATTTATGAGGGTTTATCTGTATTTGTTAGAAGTATAACACGTTGTTTTTGTGCGCTTTCGCGAAAGCGAAATTTTAAAATCATAGTTCGTTTCTACAAGAAATGTAAAAAAAACATTCATCAACATATTGTTAACAAGTGGCGGGAGGTGGTACAACTTATCAACAAAGTGGTAGAATGTGGTAAAAAGTGGTAATATTTGCGCTATATTTGAGTTAATACATAAAAACTAACCTATCTCGAGTGATTAATCTCATTGGAACATATGAATGTAAAATAGACGCTAAGGGTCGACTCATGTTGCCTCAAGCGTTTAAAAAGCAGCTGGCGCCTGTCCTTCAGGATGGTTTTGTGCTTAAGCGTGCTGTGTTTCAAAAATGTCTTGAGTTGTATCCTATTGCAGAGTGGAATGTGCTGAGTGCAAAAGTGAATAAGCTTAATCGTTTTAATAAGAAGAATGATGAGTTTATACGTCGTTTCAATGCAGGTGTTAAGCCAGTGGAGGTTGATGGAACGGGTAGAGTTTTAGTATCAAAAGATTTAGGAAGTTTTGCAAAACTTGAGAAGTCTATCGTGGTAAATGCCGCGTTTAATATTCTTGAGATTTGGGATAAAGATTTATATGAAAAAGCCATTGACGAGGCAGCGGTAGATTTTGCAGATCTAGCTGAGGAGGTGATGGGAGATAGCGATATACCAGATGGATTATCATAACCCAGTATTATTAAAAGAGACGGTAGATGGTCTCAATATCAAGCCAGATGGTGTCTATGTAGATGTCACCTTTGGTGGTGGTGGTCATTCTCGTGAGATCATGAGTAGGTTAGGTCCTGAGGGAAAGCTATATGGTTTTGATCAAGATGTAGATGCTCAACAAAATGTTATTGAGGATGAGCGATTCACGCTTATTCCAGAAAACTTTAGATACATCAAGCGATTTATGCGCTTTCATGGTGTGAAAAAAGTAGATGGTATTCTTGGTGATTTTGGCGTGAGTTCACATCAATTTGATGTTGCAGAGCGTGGTTTTTCTACTCGTTTTGAGAGTGATCTTGATATGAGAATGAATCAGAATGATACGTTATCTGCTTATAACGTGATTAATGATTATGCAGAGGAAGATTTAAGACAAGTGTTCTGGCAATATGGAGAGCTTCGTAATGCTCCTAAGCTGGCTAGTACTATAGTGCATGAGCGCAGTAGTCAGTTTATAAAGACTAGTGAGCATCTTAAAAAGGTATTAGCTCCTTTTTTGCCTAAGCATAGAGAGCATAAAATACTTGCTCAGATTTATCAAGCAATACGTATAGAGGTTAATCAAGAGATAGAGGTTCTTAAAGAATTTTTACTCCAGACAGAGCAGCTCCTTGAACCAGGTGGTAGAATAAGTCTTATAAGTTATCACTCACTTGAAGACCGTCTAGTGAAGAGATATATAAGAAATGGAATGTTTGAGGGAGAGCCAGAAAAAGATATGTATGGCAATTTTGAAGTTCCTTTTAAGAAAGTAGGGAAGCTTATTATTCCAGACAGCAATGAGATAAAGTCAAACAACAGAGCGCGTAGTGCAAAGTTGAGAATCGCTGAAAAACTTTAAGAGGCACAGTGAGCAAGTTTAATAATATACTCAAGGGTAAATTTCTAGTAGATGAGGATGCCTTTAAAAACTGGAGGATGATCATCTTTATTTCTGCACTAGCATTAATCATGATTGCTAGTTCGCACAGAGCAGATGAGAAAGTTTATGAGATTGCGAGGCTAAAAGAAGAAGTAGCAGAGTTAAGAAGCGAAGCTGTAGACAGCCGAGTGAATCTCTGGAAGTTAAAAACAAATAGTAGTGTGGCAAAAGCATTAGAGTCAAGGGGAATTAAACCATCTAATGTGCCGCCAAAAAAGATAAAAGTAACAACACAAGAAACAGATTAATAACGTGGCAACCACAGAGAAGCACATATTAAACCGCCTTTATTTCGTCGCTGGATGTATGTTCCTCCTAGCGATCATAATCGCATATAAGCTTATTGCGATTCAGGTGTTTCAGGGTGCAAAGTATCGTGAGCTTGCTACTACTAGCACAGAGAAGATGGTAACCATCCCAGCTACTCGCGGTAATCTGTATGCAGAAGATGGTAGTCTTCTCGCGACCTCACAAATCAAATATGATATACGATGGGATGCAGTAGCACCGTCTAATGAAAATTTTAACGAGAATATAGTTGGTCTTTCTAAGGGGCTCTCTCAAGTGCTCGGTAAGCCTCAATCATATTATGAAAATAGATTGCGCAAAGCGCGTAGCACAAAAAATCGCTACTTGTTTATAGCCCGTAAACTAGGTTATGCAGAGTATGTAAAGATTAAATCACTTCCATTATTCAATAAAGGCCAATTTAGGGGTGGTATCATTATCGAGGAGCATACAGAGCGTGAGCATCCGCTTGAGAAAATGGCAGAACGCACCGTGGGTTATGAGCGTCAGGATGATAGTGGTTATTATACACGAGTAGGTCTTGAGGGTGCATACGGATATTATTTACGTGGTAAAGAAGGACGCCGTCTCAAGCAAAAGATTGCAAAGGGAGAATGGAAACCTCTTGGGGTGGGTAATGTTATTGAACCACGAGATGGGTATGATGTAATATCAACCATAGATGTAAATATTCAAGACGTTGCACACAATGCCTTGCTTACGAGTCTCGAAAAATACCAGGCAGATCACGGTTGTGTGGTTGTTATGGAAACTAAGACTGGCGAGATTAAAGCAATCTCAAATTTAGGCCGTACTAAGGAAGGAAAATATTACGAGCGTCTCAATTATGCGGTAGGAGAGGCGCATGAGCCGGGTTCTACATTTAAGTTAATGTCTATGGTTGCTGCGCTTGAAGACAAGGTGATTGACTCAAGTACGGTGTTTGATACAGAAAATGGTCGTGTGAAATTCTATGACCGAACGGCGATAGATTCTAAAAGAGGTGGTTATGGTAAAATAACAGCTGCAAAGGCATTTGAGCTGAGTAGTAATACCGCTTTCGCGAAAATGATAAACGATAACTATGCCTCAGATCCAGAAAAGTTTGTAAAACGACTTTTTAATATGGGGCTCAACGATCAATTAGGACTTGAAATTAAAGGAGAAGGGAAACCGAACTTTCCGTACCCAGGTGATAAAAACTGGTATGGGACTACGCTTCCATGGATGGCTTTTGGATATGGCATAGAGTTAACGCCATTACAAACGCTCACATTTTATAATGCTATTGCAAATGATGGTGAGATGGTAAAACCTCGTTTTATAAAAGAGGTGAAAGAATGGGATCAAACCATTGAGTCTTTTGATAAAGAAGTAATCAATTCTCGTATCGCTTCTCAAGCTACTATAAACGTAGTAAAGGAGATGATGAAGAAAACAGTAGAGCGAGGTACAGCGAGAAATATTTATAGTGAAGAATTTTCAATGGCGGGTAAGACGGGTACTTGCCAGACTGAGTATTGGATAGAAGCAGGAAGATATATTTCATCATTTGCGGGTTATTTTCCAGCAGATGAGCCTAAGTATTCTTGTATTGTAGTGGTTAATAAGCCTAAAAAATCTATAGGGTTTTATGGAAATGTTGTTGCAGCTCCGGTGTTTAAGGAAATTGCACAGAAAATTTATACAGATACTCCTGTAATTGATGAGGTGAATTTACCCACGGAGAATTCAAAGATTATTGAGGGGGATTATCAGAGGTATTATGCAAATGTCAATAAAGCACATAGCAAGATGCCTAATGTAAAAGGAATGCCTGGAATGGATGCGATTGCATTGCTAGAAAACCTAGGCTTAAAAGTAAATTTTCGCGGAAGCGGGAAAGTGAAAAGTCAGTCTATAAAAGCTGGTGATAAAATAGAGAAGAATAAAACAATCACGCTACAATTATCTTGATACTACTTAAAGACATATTATATAAAGTAACACTAGAGTCTGTAGTGGGTAACACTGCTGTTGCAATTACTAATGTTCATTTTGACTCACGTCAAGTGTCTCTCAACGATGTGTTTGTCGCTGTGCGTGGTACGCAAAGTGATGGGCATGAGTATATAGGAAAAGCTGTAAATCAAGGCGCACTCGCAATCATTTGTGAGGAGCTTCCAGAAAAAACCGTAAACGGAATAACCTATGTAAAAGTCGCAGATACTTCTAGCGCACTTGCTACAATTGCTTCTAATTTTTATGGAAATCCTTCGGCTAACTTAAAGCTTATTGGTATTACGGGAACTAATGGTAAGACTACTATCGCTAGTTTGTTATACCAGCTGTTTCAAAAGGCAGGTTATAAGACAGGACTGCTATCTACGGTAAAGATTTTAGTAGATAAGACCGAGTATAAAGCGACGCATACCACTCCTGATAGTTTGACAATAAATAAGTATCTCGCAGAGATGTCTGAGGCTGGTGTAGAGTATTGTTTTATGGAGGTGAGCTCGCATGGGATTCATCAAAAACGTACAGAAGGTTTGCATTTTGAGGGAGGGATTTTTACAAACCTATCTCACGATCATCTAGATTACCACGACACCTTTGCAGAGTATAGAGATGTTAAGAAAAAGTTTTTTGATGAGTTACCTAAAACGGCTTTTGCGCTCGTAAATAACGATGATAAAAATGGACCTGTTATGGTTCAAAATACAAAAGCAAAAAAAGTAACCTACGCTTTAAAATCATATGCAGATTATAGAGCGCAAATTCTAGAAAATCAATTATCGGGATTATTACTTAAAATTCAAGATCAAGAAGTTTGGGTGAAGCTTATTGGTTCGTTTAACGCATATAACCTCTTAGCCATTTTTGCAACAGCAGAATTGTTGGGGCTAGATCAAATGGAAGCATTACAGCTTTTAAGCGAGCTAGAGAGTGTGTCTGGACGTTTTCAATATTTCATTTCTGAGGGTAATGTGACTGCAATAGTAGATTATGCACACACGCCGGATGCTCTTAAAAATGTGCTAGAAACCATAAATGATATCCGTACTAAAAATGAGGAGCTTATTACGGTTGTAGGAGCTGGAGGAGATAGAGATACCACAAAGCGTCCTAAAATGGGGCATATTGCAAGTGCGCTGAGTACGAAAGCTATTATCACAAGTGATAATCCGCGCTCAGAAAAGCCAGAAGCAATTATAGAGCAAGTAGAAGCAGGTGTTGAGCCTATTAACTACAAAAAAATCTTATCTATCACAGATAGAAAACAAGCTATCAAAACTGCTTGCCAACTTGCAAATCCAGGAGATATAATTCTAATCGCGGGCAAAGGTCATGAGACTTACCAAGAGATTATGGGAGAGCGATTTGATTTTGACGATTATAAAATAGTACAAGAAACCCTTAAACAACTTAATAAGTAATGCTGTATCATCTTTTTCAATGGTTAGACGAAGCTTACAACTTGCCAGGAGCAGGGTTGTTTCAGTTCAGTACGTTTCGTGCTGCACTTGCGGTGTTGATATCGTTAGGACTTTCTACTATTTATGGAGAGCGCATTATTAAGCTCCTGCAGCGCAAGCAAATGGGAGAGCAAATAAGAGATCTAGGTCTAGAGGGACAAGCAGAAAAAGCAGGAACACCTACTATGGGTGGTCTTATTATCATAGGCGCCACTCTTATTCCTGTGTTGCTATTAGGTGACTTGCAAAACGTTTATATCCTTCTTCTTATCGTTACGACGGTGTGGATGGGAATCATAGGCTTCTTAGATGATTATAAGAAGAAAATGCAAAAAAATAAAGACGGCCTTGCTGGTAAATATAAGGTAGTTGGTCAAGTGGGATTAGGAATTATCGTGGGAGCAACAATGTTTTTCCATAGTGATATTACTATACGTGAAGAGATTAAGCAAACTGCTGGTACAGAAAAAGTTGAAATTACTACTGTAAGAGGAGATGCAAAATTTGATGAAGCACATAAAAGCTTAAAAACTACCATACCATTTGTAAAGGATAACGAGCTCAATTATGAAACAATCCTTACAAGCATAAACGAAGATTGGAAAGGGTATGCGTGGATCATATTTATACCTATTGTAATCTTTATAATCACAGCGGTGTCTAATGGTGCAAATCTCACTGATGGTATTGATGGCCTGGCAGCAGGAACAAGTGCAATTATTGTGCTCACCCTGGGGATTTTTGCCTTTATATCTGGTAACATCATCTTTAGTGATTATCTCAATGTGATGTATATCCCAGGTACGGGAGAGATGCTCATTTTTATTGCTGCATTTGTAGGAGCGCTTATTGGATTCTTATGGTATAATGCTTATCCAGCGCAAGTTTTTATGGGAGACACAGGTAGTCTTACTATAGGAGGAATTATTGCTGTGCTTGCTATTGCAACTAGAAAAGAATGGCTTATCCCAATACTGTGCGGAATTTTCTTAATGGAGAATCTTTCGGTGGTATTACAGGTGGGATATTTTAAATACACAAAGAAGAAATTTGGGGAAGGTAGACGCATCTTTTTGATGTCTCCTTTGCACCATCATTATCAAAAGAAAGGTATTCACGAGAGTAAAATTGTTTCCCGCTTTTGGATTGTAGGGATTTTACTAGCGGTACTTTCTATCATAACATTAAAAATTAGATAATCACGCTTTCGCGAAAGCGAAGTCAACACTAGATCTAGCTAAGTTAGAGGGTATAAAAAATGAAGAAACGATTAGTCATATTAGGAGCTGGAGAGTCTGGCGTAGGTACTGCCATTTTAGGTAAGGCCAAAGGCTATGACGTGTTCTTGTCTGATTTTGGGAAGATAAAGAATCACTACAAAGAGATACTCATTGCTGAGGATTTTGCTTGGGAAGAAGAAGGGCATACAGAAGCACTTATTCTCAATGCAGATGTAGTGATGAAGAGTCCTGGAATACCAGATAAAGCACCTATTGTGCAAAATCTGATAGAAAAAGGAGTGCCTGTAATCTCTGAGATAGAGTTTGCTTCTCAATATACAGACGCTACAATTGTTGGTATTACTGGAAGTAACGGAAAAACCACAACTACTATGCTCACTGGGTTTATTCTAGAGCAAGCGGGAATCAATCTAGGTGTAGCTGGAAACATAGGTGACAGCTATGCAAAGATGGTGGCACAGAAAGAGATCGATACGTATGTGCTAGAAATAAGCAGTTTTCAGCTAGATGGAATAGCAGATTTTGCACCACATATCGCGGTAGTGTTAAATGTGACACCAGATCATTTAGATCGATACGATTATAAGTTCGAAAATTACATTGCTTCAAAATTTAGAATAGCAATGAACCAAAAAGAAACAGATTATCTCATCTACGATGCAGATGATCCTGTGAGTGTAGACTGGCTCAAAAAACATCCAGTCAAATCAAAATTATTGCCTTTTTCACTTGATAAAGAATTTGAAAATGGCGCTTTTATAAAAGACAATAACCTAACAGTACAACTAGATAATAACACCTTTACCATGGCTACAAATAATCTCGCTTTAAAAGGGCAACACAATAAGAAAAATGCAATGGCTGCCTCAACTGTAGCAAATCTATTAAATATTCGTAAGTCTACTATTCGTGAGAGTCTAGAAGGTTTTCAGGGTGTTGAGCATAGATTAGAGCAAGTGCTTAAAATCAATAATGTACAATACATTAATGATAGTAAGGCTACTAATGTAAACGCAACATTTTATGCTTTAGATAGTATGAGTGAACCTACTGTTTGGATTGTAGGTGGTGTAGATAAGGGTAATGATTACCGTGATTTATATCCACTCGTAAATGAGAAGGTAAAAGCTATTATCTGTCTAGGTGTTGATAATGCAAAATTGATGAGCCATTTTGGTAATATGGTTGACGTTATTGTTGAGACACCGTCTATGACAGAGGCAGTAAAAATTGCTTATAAAGTGTCTGAGCGTGGAGATAATGTATTGCTTTCTCCTGCTTGTGCAAGTTTTGACTTGTTTGATAATTATGAAGATCGCGGCCGCCAGTTTAAGGAAGCTGTGCGTAACCTTTAATTCTGATTTGAAAGCTGATTGTACTTCATTCCCCCGTGTAAGGCATTCAGCTTATCAGAGTTTATAACTAAAGAAACCGAATAATAGATAATTACTAGGCGTTGAGTACCACATTTAAAAACATATTTGCAGGGTTACAAGGTGACAAGACTATATGGGCTATTGTTGCCCTTCTTGCGTTGTTTTCTTTTTTACCTGTGTATAGTGCTGCAAGTAATCTCGCATATATCAAAGGTGATGGAAACACAGTGAGGTTTCTTATCAAGCACGGTATGCACTTAGTGTTAGGGTTTGCCATGTTATATGGAGTGCATAAAATACCCCATCATTATTTTAAAGGGCTTTCTTTTATAGCGCTTCCAGTTGTCATTATTTTACTTATTGTGACACTAGCTCAAGGAACTACCATGGGTGGAGCAAATGCAAGTAGATGGATCAAAATACCTATTCTTGGTGTCGGTTTTCAGACCTCCACATTTGCAGGTGTTGTATTGATGGTGTACGTAGCTAGGTACTTAGCAAAAATTAAGGATACTGCAGTAACATTTAAAGAAACTATTGTACCCTTATGGTTGCCAGTGTCAGCTGTTCTTGCATTGATTCTTCCAGCAAATTTTTCTACTACTGCAATTATAGCAGCAATGGTTATTGCTTTGGTGTTTTTAGGTGGTTATCCATTAAAATATTTAGGTATTGTTATTGCAACAGGCGTTGTTGCACTTTTGTTCTTCGTATTATTAGCAAAAGCTTTTCCTGGTGTATTCCCTAACCGTGTTGATACTTGGATAAGCCGTGTAGAGAATTTTGCAAATAATGAAGTAGACGCAGATGCAGACTACCAAATAGAAAAAGCAAAAATAGCAATAGCTTCAGGGGGTCCATTTGGACTTGGTCCCGGAAAAAGTGTTCAGAAAAACTTCTTACCGCAATCTTCATCAGATTTTATTTTTGCAATTATAGTAGAAGAGTTTGGTATTACTGGTGCTGGATTTCTACTGTTCTTGTATATGTTGCTATTATTTAGAATTACCGTAGTTGCTCATAAAGCAGAGACGGTTTTTGCAAAGCTAGTTGTGGTAGGTGTAGGATTGCCTATAGTCTTTCAAGCCTTAATAAATATGGCGGTTGCTGTAGAGTTATTTCCTGTAACTGGGCAAACATTGCCACTAGTGAGTAGTGGAGGTACTTCTATATGGATGACCTGTCTGGCAGTTGGGATTGTACTCAGTGTCAGTGCAAAACGTACGGCAGTTGTGCCAAAAGATGAAAGTGAGTTAAACCCTTTAGACATACTTAGTGAAACCATATAGAGTTATATTATCTGGAGGAGGAACAGGAGGTCATATCTATCCTGCGATTGCTATTGCAAAGGAAATCCAGCGCCGTCATCCTGACGCGCAATTTTTATTTGTAGGAGCGAGTGATCGCATGGAGATGGAAAAAGTGCCGCAAGCGGGCTTTGAGATAGAAGGGTTATGGATAGCTGGAATACAGCGCAAGCTTACGGTAGATAATCTTATGTTTCCCATTAAGCTCATAAGTAGCTTGATGAAATCTCGTAAGATTATTAAAAATTTTAGGCCAGACGTTGTAATAGGTACTGGTGGTTTTGCAAGTGGGCCATTGCTTAAGATGGCTACAATTGCAGGGATACCGGCAGTTATCCAAGAACAAAACAGCTATGCAGGTATTACAAATAAACTCTTAGGTAAGTCTGTTGAGAAAGTGTGTGTTGCTTATGATGATATGCACCGCTTTTTTCCAACAGAAAATATCGTAAAAACCGGTAATCCTGTACGTGCAGACTTACTGGATATAGAAAGTAAACGTAGTACCGCTTTCGCGAAATATGAGTTGTCTCATAGTTCGAAAGTAGTTTTAATTATAGGAGGAAGTCTAGGAGCCAGAGCTATAAATGAATTGATTGAGAAGCAACTCCCATTTTTTAAACGAAAAGGAGTACAGGTTTTATGGCAAACTGGTAAACTATATTATGATAAGTACAAACATCATCAGGCATATGGTGTTCAAGTAATGGCATACATCGACCAGATGGATATGGCTTATGCAGCAGCAGATATTATTATCTCTAGGGCAGGAGCAGGATCTGTATCAGAACTATGTATCGTAGGAAAGGCGACTATTTTTATCCCTTCTCCAAACGTTGCCGAAGATCACCAAACTAAAAATGCGCAAGCTATCGAGAAGACGGGTGCTGCAATTTTAATAGCAGAAAAAGATCTCGATAAAAAATTTGAGCTCGTTTTTAAGGGGTTACTCAACGATGATAAAGTTTGCTTTGAGCTAGGAAGAAAAATAAAAACACTTGCATTACCAAATGCCACAGCAGACATTGTGGATGAAGTAGAGCAATTATTGAAATAATAATTTGAAAACATAATAGCTGTAGTTTTTAAACTATAGTGTGTAGCATATAAAAATGAAACCTTTAAAAGACATACAGAACATTTACTTCATCGGTATCGGTGGGATAGGTATGAGCGCTCTAGCTTTGTACTTCCATAAGGAGGGCAAGAACGTAGCGGGTTATGATAAAACGCCTTCAGATGTTACTGCAGCTTTGCAAGCCTCTGGTGTTAAGGTTCATTTTGAAGATAAAAAAGAGGGGATTGATAGTTCTTTTACTAGCAAGGAAGATACCTTAGTGGTGTTTACTCCTGCCGTTCCCAAAATGATGGGGGAGCTAGTATATTTTCGCGAAAGCGGATTTATGCTTAAAAAACGTGCAGAAGTGCTTGGTATGATTGCAAATCAAACCTTCTCGCTTGCTGTTGCAGGAACGCATGGTAAAACAACTACTTCTAGTATTTTAGGTCATCTACTTGCGGCATCCGGAGCCCCGGTAACTGCGTTTATAGGTGGCATCACAAATAATTACAATGGTAATTTAATTCAAAAAGGTAGTAATGTCGTGGTGGTAGAAGCAGATGAGTTTGATCGCTCTTTCCTTCAGCTTAGGCCAGATATTCTCTGTGTGACTTCAATGGATGCAGATCATCTTGATATTTATGAAGATGAGGCAGACCTTATTGCTACATTTCAAGAATTTGGGGCGCTAGCTCCAGAGGATAAGCGTTTTGTGAAAAACGGACTTCCACTTGCTGGAAATACGGTTGGTATTGAGGAGGATGCAGATTATACTGCGCAGCGAGTACGCATAGAGAATGGCGCTTATGTCTTTGACTTGCATTACCCAGATGGCGTTTTAGAGAATTTGCAATTTAGTCTGCCAGGAAGACATAATCTTTTTAATGCTGTAGCTGCTTTAGGCATGGCGTTATCATACGGTAGCCCTAAAGAAAAGTTGATAGAAGCGCTAGCGAGTTATTCAGGCGTTAATCGCCGATTTACATACCGTATCCAAAAAGAAGATATGGTGTTGATAGATGATTATGCGCATCACCCTACAGAAATCGCTGCGGTGCATCAAAGTGTAAGAGAGATGTATCCAGAGGAGCGTGTGCTTGCTATTTTTCAGCCACACTTATTTAGTAGGACTAAAGATTTTATGAGTGATTTTGCAATAGAGCTTTCTCGTTTTGACGAAGTAGCCCTATTAGATATTTATCCAGCAAGAGAAGAGCCTATCGATGGTATTACTAGCGAAGTATTGCTTAGTGAAATGACGCTTTCGCGAAAGCAAATCATACAGAAAAACGAGCTTGTTGATTTGGTAAAACATACGAATCACAAAATCGTTGTGATGATGGGTGCTGGAGATATAGGTGTAGAGATTTTAAAAGTAACGAAAGAACTGCATGGTGAAGGTTAACTGGTTTTACATAAAGATGTCGGTTTTACTGCTGTTGACAGTGTTTTTGTTTGCGTTTGCCATTCAAAGAAATGAGGCGCGCACAGTGGCCGAAGTTAGTGTTTCGTTTAAGGATGAAAGTGCTCCTTTTGTGACGCGTGAGACCGTTAATAAATTGTTGATAGTAAGTAACGAAAAGCTTGCAGGAAAGGCTAAAGAAAATATAGCTTTGAGTGAGATGGAAAAGCGCGTCAAGGCGCATCCAATTATCAAGAATGCAGATGTTTACGTAACGATGGGTGGTGATATAGGTGTTGCAATAGAGCAACGTAAGCCTATAGCGCGACTTGGCGGTGCTATTTCTTTTTATATAGACGAGAGTGGTAAGGTGATGCCGTTGTCCCAAAATCACTCTGCACATGTGCCGCTTGTGACTGGAGCAACGGAGAAAGACGTAAATGAAGTGTACAGACTGGTAAACTTTATTAGGAATGACAAGTTTCTTATAAAACACATCATTGGTATAGCTCGAGCAAAAAACGGAGAGTATACATTAAAGGCTAGAAAACTAGGGTATACTATATCACTTGGTAAGGTAGAAGCGTTAGAAAAGAGGTTTAGTAACTATAAGGCTTTTTATGAAAAAGCGCTTAAAGATAAAAGTTTAGATAAGTATAAAACTATAGAGCTTAAGTATGACGGGCAAGTAGTTTGTGAGAAAAAATAAAACGGGGATTGAGCAAGCTTTCGCTTATTCCGATAGCTATCGGGAGGGAGTAAACTCTCAAAATTAAAGGTATGGAAAATCAAAATATCGCAGTAGGACTGGACATAGGGACCACGAAGATCGTGGCAATGATAGGGCGGTACAATGAATACAACAAGGTGGAGATTCTCGGTATAGGGAAGTCTAAAAGTCTTGGTGTACACCGTGGTGTGGTAAATAATATCACCCAGACCATACAATCTGTGCAGCAAGCTGTGCAAGAAGCAGAAGATGTATCTGGAATTAAAATTCAAGATGTAGTGGTAGGTATTGCTGGCCAGCACATACGCTCATTACAGCATAGTGATTATATAACTCGTAACAACTCTGAAGAGGTAATTGATGCAGCAGATATTGATGCGTTATGTAACCAAGTACATAAACTGGTAATGTTACCAGGTGAAGAGATCATTCATGTATTACCACAAGAGTATAAAGTAGATGGGCAAAGCGAGATTAAAGAGCCTATAGGGATGTACGGTGGTCGTGTAGAAGCAAATTTTCACGTAGTCGTAGGTCAAGTTGCATCCATAAGAAATATTGGTCGTTGTGTAAAGAGCGCAGGATTAAACCTAGATCGTATTACACTTGAGCCACTTGCATCTGCAAATGCTGTGTTGAGTCAAGAAGAAAAAGAAGCCGGAGTAGCACTTATCGATATAGGTGGTGGTACAACAGATCTTGCCATTTTTAAAGATGGAATTATTAGACATACAGCTGTAATCCCTTTTGGAGGGAATATTATTACAGAAGATATAAAAGAAGGTTGTTCAATTATTGAGAAACAAGCGGAGCTTCTTAAAATTAAATTTGGTTCTGCATGGCCAGGAGAAAACAAAGACAATGAGATTGTCTCTATCCCTGGATTGCGTGGTCGTGAGCCTAAGGAAATAACACTAAAGAATTTGTCAAAAATCATTCATGCTAGAGTTGTGGAGATTGTTGAGCAGGTGTATCTAGAAATTAAAAATTACGGACACGAGGAGCAAAAGAAAAAGCTAATCGCAGGTATTGTACTAACTGGTGGAGGTAGCCAACTCAAGCACTTAAAACAGCTAGTAGAATATATTACTGGTATGGATACTCGTATAGGATATCCTAATGAGCATCTTGCTGGAGATAGTGATGCAGAGACTACGAGTCCGCTATATGCTACCGCTGTTGGATTAGTGATGAATAGTCTGGAACATGGTTTATATAATAGCCAACTAGAACCAGAAGAGGAAGTTATTGCAAAAGAAGAAGAGGTCTTTACAGAGACCATTAATGAAATACCAGAAACTGATATCGAGGCTAGGCCTAAAAAACCACAAGCGCCTAAAAGAAGCATATTTGATAGATGGGCAGATAAGTTTAAAGATTTTTTAGACAACGCAGAGTAGTTTTTAAATCGATAAAGAATAAATAAGGAATAATAAGATAGCTACGCAAGTAGTAATTGATTGTATAAGAATAAGGGGCAAAAACAAATCATATGAGTACGACACAATTTGATAACATCACATTCGATCTTCCTAAAAACCAAAGTCACGTAATTAAAGTGATAGGTGTAGGTGGTGGAGGTAGTAACGCTATTAATCACATGTTCCAGCAAGGGATAAATGGGGTAGATTTTGTAATCTGTAACACAGATGCACAAGCACTAGAAAATAGTACAGTACCTAATAAGATACAACTGGGAGTAGGTCTTACAGAAGGTCTTGGTGCTGGGGCAAATCCAGATGTAGGAGAGCAGGCAGCTATAGAGAGTGAGATGGATATCAAGCAAATGCTTGGTACTAATACAAAGATGATATTCATAACTGCCGGAATGGGTGGTGGTACAGGAACTGGTGCAGCACCAGTAATTGCCAAAATGGCTCGTGAGCTTGATATCCTAGTCGTAGGGATTGTCACGATACCATTCCAGTTTGAAGGTAAAATGCGTAATGAGCAAGCTCAAAAAGGAGTAGATAGACTTCGTGCCCAGGTAGACTCACTCATTGTTATAAATAATAATAAACTCCGCGAGGTGTATGGTAATCTTGGTTTTAAAGCAGGGTTTAGTAAAGCAGATGAGGTTCTTGCAACTGCTTCACGCGGTATCGCAGAGGTAATAACTCACCATTACACACAAAACATTGACTTGCGTGATGCAAAGACAGTGTTGAGTAAATCTGGTACAGCTATTATGGGTAGTGCTACTGCTAGTGGTACAAGCCGTGCAAATGAGGCTATATCAAAAGCACTAGACTCCCCATTACTTAATGATAATAAAATTACTGGGGCTAAGAATGTATTGCTACTTATTGTGTCTGGTGGTGATGAGATCACAATCGATGAGATAGGAGAGATAAACGATCACATTCAAGCAGAAGCTGGGCACAGCGCAAACATTATTATGGGTGTAGGTGAAGATGATTCCCTAGGTGATGCAATTTCAGTAACGATTATCGCTACGGGATTTAATGCAGAGCAGCAAAATGATATTGTAAATGTAGAGACTAAGAAAATTATTCATACGCTAGAAGAGGAGCAGAGAGCACAGCAAGATCTAATGCCAGATGCTACAGTTGAGATTCCACCTTCGGCACCTGTAGCTCCACAAGCACCTGCGCCTCCTAAGAAAATAGTGCACACACTTGATCTTGATGAAATAGAGGAGAAGAAGCCTACCGCTTTCGCGAAAGCGCCTGTAAAAGATATTACAAGGGAGCAACCAGTGCCAGAACAGGCTCCTAAAGTAGAGCCGGTACAGCCACCTACACAACAGTATAGTATGGATATAGTTCCTACTACAGATGTTATTAAGAATATCACTGTTGTATATGATGAGGTATTGGCAGAGAATGAGGCAGATTTTGAAATTATCGATACCACGGTACGTAAAGAAACTGCTAGAGTAGAGCATAAAGAACCAGAAAATAACGGAATGTTGTTTTTTGACATGCCATTAACCACTGAGGCTCCAGTAGAGGAAGAAGATGAGAAGCCTATCATGTTTGATCTTGATGACACCACAGCATCCATCGAAGTTAAGGAGCCTGTAGAAATTGTGCCTGTCACAGAGCACACTAATAATGGAGAAACTCGATATAGTCTTGAGGACTATATGGAACTAGAAGAGACACTCTCTAGTGCATATAGTGATGATGATGAAGCAGATGTTGAGGAAGAAACAATTGTCTTTGAGACAAAAACAGTAGCGCCTAAACAAGAATCTGAGGATGAAAATGCAGAGGTGGACCCTATGAATAGTCCTATCTCACAAATCCTTATAGATAGAGCATCTGAGCGCAAGCGTAAGATGAAGGAGTTCAATTACAAATTTCGCACAAATCAGTCGCGTATTGAGGAGATAGAAAAACAGCCTGCATACAAGCGTATGGGGATTGACCTAGAAGAAACTCCAGCTAAGGATGGTAGTTTGTCTAGAACATCACTTTCTACAGATGATAACGATGAAATTCAATTGAGAAGTAATAACTCATTTCTACATGATAATGTAGATTAAGCAGATAATGCTTAGAGTTTTTAGCGACCCGGCTATCTTCCCCAAGATAGTCGGGTTTCTTTTTTATAAGCTATCTGTGTTGTGTATATAATTTCGCTATTTCTCGTATCTTCGTGGTCTTAACTACTTATTATAACCAATAATTATAGCTCTCAAAATCCATAACTAAAACGGAGTGATGAGCACAAAATATATACTACTATGAGCCTATCTACACAAGTGATGACCGCAATGAAAGAAGCAATGAAAGCTAAAGATCAAAATGCACTAACATCATTACGTGCTATAAAATCTGCAATCTTACTTGCGCAGACAGAGACGGGTTCAAAAGAAGAGATTACCGAAGAGCAGGAGCTTAAATTGTTGCAAAAACTTGTGAAGCAGCGTAAGGATAGTGCAGCTATTTTTACCGAGCAGGGACGCAATGACTTAGCAGAACCTGAGATAGCACAGGCAGAAGTGATAGCTCGATTTTTACCAGAACAAATGAGTGAGGCAGATGTAGCTAAAGTAGTAGATGAGGTCATTGCTGCAACAGGAGCCCAAGGGATGAAAGATATGGGAAAAGTGATGGGACAGGTAAATGCTAGACTGACTGGAAAAGCAGATGGTAAAACGATTAGTACAATTGTTAAGGCACGTCTTTCTTAAAAGTATATAGATAGCTTATTTTTTTTAAAACCCTTGTATAATAGCCTTTTATGCGTGAAAGCAGTCTTTTCATCGAATTGACAACGTAGTTGTGTCATTTAAATAAAAGGTTTACTAATATTGTGCTCCCCAGCGAGACTCAAGCAGTCTTTAAATAAACCCCCTAAATAGTTTTTAACGTTTAACTTTTATACCAACAGGTTATGAAGGGATTTATGAGGTGCGCCTTTATTCTAGTGATTATTTTGAGTGCCGTAAGTAGCGCAAGTGCTCAACAAGGAAAGCTTGCGAGAGCAAATAAAAAGTTTAATCAGCTAGCTTATATAGATGCGATAGAGATTTATAAAGACCTCGTTGCAGAGGGTTTTAAATCATATCAAGTTTTTAATAAAATTGCAGAGGCTTATTACTATAATGGTAAGTATTCTCAAGCCCAAGAGTGGTATGGCAAACTCACAGAGAGCTATGCAGATTCTGTAAGTGATGAGCATTACTTTAGATATGCTCAAACACTACGCGCTATAAAAGAATATGATAAGTCTGATGAGATGATGCAAATATTTGCAGATCGCAGCGGAAATGATTTTAGGGCAAAACTATTCAAAGAAAATCCAGATTATACAAAGGTAGAAGGCTATCGAGAAAGCTATTATACGGTTAATATGATACGAGAGATGAACTCTCGATACTCAGATTTTGGTCCGTCATATTATAAAAACCAAGTGATTTTTGCTTCGGCAAGAGATACGGGTTCTATTACAAGACGTATACATAAGTGGAACAATCAGCCATTTCTAGATTTATATAAGTCTACTATGAAAGAAGACGGAAGCATGTCTCCGCCTTCACGTTTTCACCGCAAGGTAAATACTATCTTCCATGAGAGTACTCCCACATTTACTAAGGATGGAAAGACAATGTATTTTACAAGAAATAATTTTACAGATGGAGATTTTGCAAAATCGTCAGATGGGATTAATAAATTGAAGATCTATAAATCTACGCTGGTAGATAAGGAAAAAGGAAGTTGGTCTGAAGCGGTTGAAGTTTCATTTAATGAAGAAGAATATGCTACTGCACATCCTGCGTTAAGTGCAGATGGAAAAACCTTATACTTCTCATCAGATAGGCCTGGAAGTGTGGGGTTGTCAGATATTTGGAAAGTAGCTATTAACGGGGATGGAAGCTTTGGTGAGCCTGAAAATCTTGGCAAGCCTATAAATACAGAAGGAAGAGATGCCTTTCCATTCATGAGTAGTACAGGAAATCTTTACTATGCCTCAGATGGATACCCAGGGCTGGGAGGACTTGATATTTTTGTGACTAACCCATCTTCAGAAGAGATTACGGTTGCAAGTTTGGGTGAGCCCATTAATAGCTCTGCAGATGATTTTGCGTACATAGTGAATGATACTTTAAAAACTGGTTTCTTCTCTTCAAGTCGTAACCAAGGAATGGGCAGTGATGACATTTATAGATTCAAGCAAAAGGAAAAGCCAGAGCCACGTTGTGACGTAGATGTCTTAGGATTTATCACGGATGCAGTTACAAAGCAACCTATAACGGATGCAAAAGTACAGCTCATGAATGCCGATAATGAAGTGGTAAAAGAAGTTGATGTAAATTCTCGCGGGTTATATAGATTTAGTCTTGTTTGCTCAGAGAATTACGTGATCCGTGCGACTTCAAAATTATATTATGCAAAGGAGGTGATAGTAATCACACCGGCAGAACCAGAAACTTTACAAAAAGATATAGAGCTTGAGTTGAGACTTACAGAAGTGGGCGTGGGTGATGATCTTGCAAAACTTCTTAAGCTTAACCCTATTTATTTTGATTATAATAAATCTAACATAAGACCAGATGCAGCGCTAGAACTTACAAAAGTGATATCGGCCATGAAGCAAGTGCCAGATATGGTGATAAGTGTAAGGTCTCATACTGACAGTAGAGGTAAGGATGACTATAACCTGTCACTTTCAGATAGAAGAGCAAAGTCTACAGTTGCATATATTATTTCTAGAGGTATCGATGCTAGTAGAATTACTGGTCAAGGCTATGGAGAGACAGAGCTGGTAAATAACTGTGATAATAATGCAGACTGTACAGAGGAACAACATCAGTTAAATCGTCGTTCAGAATTTATTGTGATTACTCAGTAAAGATTTACATTTGCGCTTTCGCGAAAGCGTAAAAAGGCTCAGTAGTTCAACTGGATAGAATATCAGATTTCGGCTCTGACGGTTGGAGGTTCGAATCCTCTCTGGGTCACGAATAAATAGAAAAGGAGGAAATAATTTGAGCTTGCTCAGAAATTATTTTTCTCCTTTTCTATTTTCAAAGCGGAGCTTTGTAGGATCACCGAAGCGCAGCGGAGGTAATCCTTTCGTGAAAGTTTCCATTACAGATATATATTCCAGAAGCTAGTAGGAGAGTGAGATTAATTACAACCACATGTAAATTATTATAGGCTTTAACAGTTCAATAGTTGCATATGGTAAATCATAATCCTACATTGGTAGTCTAATCTATGATGACACAACCAGACGCATTAATTAATAAGTTTCTCGAGAAAGATCCTGCATCTTTTGAGAAAATTTATGAACTCTATAGCGAGAGCTTATTTGGAGTCATAAATAGTGTTGTACATAACCAAGAGGTGGCAGAAGAGTTATTACAAGACACCTTTGTTAAAATCTGGAACAATTCAGATAAGTACAACCCTTCAAAAGGAAGATTTTTTACGTGGATGCTCAACATAGCTCGCAATGGAGCTATAGACAAAACACGTTCTAAAGATTTCAAAAATCAAAAGAAAAACCATACTGCCGAATATTTCGTAGATATTCTCGAGGAGAAAGGAAGTTTTAATACTTCGGTAGATGCGATAGGTATCAAGAAGTATGTAGACGTCCTAGAGCCGCTCTGTAAAAAGATAATTCATTTCTTGTTTTTTCAAGGTTACACTCAAAAGGAGACAGCCGAAGAGCTAGACATTCCTTTAGGTACCGTAAAAACACGAAATAGAATTTGTATTAAAAAACTTAGAGATATAGTAGGCGTAGTATGAAAAATTCACAAACATATATAGATTCAGGGGTTCTCGAACTCTTTGTATATGGAACACTTCCTGAAGAGGAAATGGTGGAGATTGCTCGTGAGGTATCTCAAGATACAGCGCTACAACAAGAAGTAGTAGAGATCGAAAACCACTTAATGCATCTTGCTAAGGCAGCCGCTCCTGGTGAGCCTAAGGATGTGAGTGTTCTAAGAAAGTATATAAAAGATAATGATACAAAGGTAATCCCGCTTTCGCGAAAGCAAACACCTATCATTGCATTTATGGGATGGGCTGCAGCAATATTACTGCTTGCGGGTATAGGTTACTTATACACTGAAAATAACAAGCTTGAAGATCGTATTGTTGATACGGAGAGAGAATTGTTACTTCAAGAAGGTAAAACACAGGTTGCAGAAACAAACCTCGATCAAACTAGAGGATTGCTTAATGTAATACGTAAACAAGATTTAATTGCAGTGCCACTAGGAGCGCAAGCTATAGCACCAGAAGCTTATGCATCTGTGTATTGGGATAAGAAAAGTGGTAAAGCATATATAGATGTAAAAGGTTTACCAGAACCTCCTAAAGGGAAGGTTTACCAAGTGTGGTCTCTTACCTTAGAGCCTCTTACGCCTACGAGCATAGGAGTTCTTGATCAGTACGATGCTAGCGGAAATCAAATATTTGAACTAAGCAACCCTAATGAGTCCGAAGCCTTCGGAATTACGTTAGAGCCAGAAGGAGGAAGTGCTTCTCCTACACTAGAGCAACTATATACATTAGGAGTGGTTGCAGCATCTTAAGGTGCTTAAGAGACTTCTAATTACATTTAATATACATACGTATAGTATCAATTTAAAAACTCCTTGCTAGTTCTATAGTAAGGAGTTTTTTATAATCCATCAATTCACTTACCAACAAATAATCTCGCTAGTTTATTAACTATTCATATAGTTATGTAGGCTCTAGCGATGGTCTCATGGGATGTGCTTACTTAGTTAACTTTCTAAAAGACCTTACATGGCGATGGCTTATTCGAACAGGATGCCCATTGCTTTCGCGTGTAGGTCATATATTATTATGTGTTACTTGAGCTTATGCTTATGAAGTGGTGATAAGCTAATCTAACTTATGAAACATAAAAAAAGCGTCTTACTCAAAAGAGTAAGACGCTCATACAAACAAAATCAAAAACTATCCAACCATTAATAGTTTTCTAATAACCTTACTATATCTACGTAAAACATTGTCAAGCGGTTTCGTAGATTAGGAAAATTATAAATTTTGTATTTCTTTATAGGTAACAGGACCTAGTTCAAAGCTTGTTTCCAGTAGCTCTTCCTTCACAGGCGCTAGCTCATTTTTCATATCAAGAGCTTTATATATTTGTGCTGTGTGGAACTGTGCCATAGGTTCATGAGTTTTACCAATTACATGTTCTTGAGTTATGCTTAAGGCTTTTTCATAATCTCCATTTCCATAATAAGCATGTGCTAGTAGGTCATAAGACATAGGAGTGGGTCTATTGTTTACTTCCTTTTGAGCTAGGGTTATAGCCTGCTGTGATGTCTCAGGCTTGCTTGCATATATTTCAACTAGGTAAGCTCCATACATATCTCCGTAACTTGGATTTGAAACTCGGGATAAAAAATTGTTTAACGCTTCTCTGGCGCTATCTTCATCGCCAGTGCTTTCATAAATCTCTGACTTAAATAATTCATAATCTGGGCTTTTACTATCTTTTTCTATAGCTTCAATTATGCGCAAAGCTTCAGTAGGATTGTTTTCATAGGAGTATGCAATCCAGGCAATTCCTTTTTTTGCGTAAGCATTACTAGGATCAATTGCTAGTGCTTTGAGATAGTGGTTGTAAGCATCATTAATTCTTCCTGCATGACCATAATAATCTGCGAGATTTGTGTAGACCCACACTTGTAATCCCTTTTGCTTGCTACTTTCTGCAATGGCTTTTGCAGCTTCCATGTGCTGGATTGTTTTGTCAAGGTTTCCTTTGTAATCTTCCAGTTTGCCAAGTCTTATCAAATAGTTGTAGTCTGAGAAGTCTGTTTCTTTTGTTAGGATTTTTTCTGCCTTCTCATAATCTCCTAGTTCCATGGCTACATCAAAGGCAACTAGATTAATAGCTTTGATTTCTCCACCAGCTACTATACGAGCGCTATCTACAAGTGTTTTTGCTTCTTTAAAACGGTGCTGAGTGATGTAGTTTTGGGCTAATGCTAGTAGTTTACCATCTTTGCCTATGTTTGTTACTAGCGCAGATCTTGTAAGGTTTTTTTCGGCATTTTTAAGTTGCTCTATTGATGCATTAAGTTGAAAGATCTTCGTTTGCATTCCTGCACTTTTTGATAGCTCAATAAGCTGGATGCTATCCTCTTTTATCCGTTTATTCCAGAAGCTCAATTCTTTTTCTGCCTTTGCAATTTCTTTTGAGTTACTTGTTTGCAGGTATTTTTCATAATCTGCTTTGTTAAGAATGTTTTTGTCCTCATTTGAGCATGAGATAAAAAGCGCGGTTGTGAGAATTAGTAAGGTTGTAAATTTCATAAGATTGTTTGATTTTGTACAAAAAAGGGTCTGAACAAATCAGACCCCTTTTAAGCTAATTAAAAATAATTACATTTTTATTGTGGTCCTACCAAGTATGGAAATGTATTTGTTCCCATAGCACCTGTTCCAGCGCTTACGTTATCTGTAACTAAAATTGGTAAATCTGCTGTTCCATCATCATCAAGATCTTGTCCGTTGTATTTGTCTCCATTATTTCCTCCAAAAAGTAAAATTAGAGATACATCTACAACATCATCACTAAGAGTTCGACCTGTTAAAACATTAGTTCCATCAAAATATGTAGTAGGTGCATCTGGTGCAACCTGTAATACGTCTTGAGCTAATATTGTTGTAAGCGTTGGAGCGTCTAGACCTAAAATGTTTGTTTCATATTCAACTCCAAATGCATCGTGCAGGGCTACAGCTTTGTTTAAGAAGTCTGCTTGAAATCCAGCAACCATCTCAGAAGGGATTGTTGTATTAAAGCTATTTTTTGATGCACTATCTCCTCCTAATACAGTATTAATTGCTGCACGTCCCATTTGATCTTGTTGAACAAACGTTCCAGAAAAGTCAACCTCTGTAGGTGTAGGTTCTGGGTCGATTGTGATAGGTGTGTTATCGTCGTCGTCGCTACATGATACAACTCCCGCTAGAAGAACTGCTGCAAATAGATATTTTATATTTTGTAATTTCATGATATATGTCTTTTAACTATTATTGTTTTGTTTTTGCTTCAACCCAAGTATTCCAGATCTGAACACCTGTTCCAGCTGGATGTGCCGAAGTACCACCTAGTAAAGTGTTTGGAACTTCAACTACTACAGAAAGTACGTTTGTCCCTTCAAAAGGATCTGAAGCATTTTCAGCAGTTTGAAAACCACCGTTTGGTCCAGTTGTTCCTGTAAAAGGTCCTTCAGGATTTCCTACAACAGCATTAAAAGTTGTAAAATCAAAGAAAAAAGGATCTGCTCTTAATCCAGCAAATATTTTAATTCCATCTGTGGTAGTCATTGTGACAGCGTCATCTCCAGTAGAGATATCTACAGATCCTATAAGAGCGCTTTCGTCAATCGTACTGTTAAGTCCTGTTGAAGAAATTTCATAAGGTCCAAAGAAATACATTTTCCCATCTCTTGGGATTGCCTGTATTACTCTATCTTCCACTAGATCACCATCGTTGTCTATGTTGAACTCAACAAGGACGTTCTCGTCAAACTCAGCTTCTCCAGCTAGCGAACTTTGCACGTTTGCTACAAATACGGTGTTGCTTGAATTTTCAGCACTTTCAAATGCGAAGTAATCAGTAATGTCTGCGGTTGTTCCGCCTACTGCAGGAGCATCTAAGTGATCTGCTGCGATAAGTGCACCTACTCCGAGTAAGACAGCACCTGCGATTAGAATTTTTGGTAATTTTTTCATTGTTGTATATTGTTTATTTGAGAACACTTACGCAGTTAATATTCGTGAGGTTTCTATTAAGACGTTAAAATCTTGTTAAGAGAAAAATCTAAGAAACCAAAACACCAGATGGTTATTCTATATATTAGCAGCAACACACAAGAAATAACATAACATAAATTATATATAATATCATGAATACCATATTAGGAATAGGAAGCAGGATAGACCATAACAAACTAGGTAAAGGTGTAATTACAAATGTCACTTCAGAATTATATTGGGTTACATTTATAGATGGAGGACTAGAGACAATTACCTTAGATGATAATTTTGAAGTTATAGAGGCGATAGAAGGTGAGGTGGATAGTGTGAGTATGTATGAGGTAGAAAAAACCTTCCGAGATCTATTAAAAAGATACAGTGATGTCTCAGAGGTAGTCCCTATTGCAGATAAGTGGAGGGGAGGAATGATGACATTATCTCCTAAGGATAGTAACTTGTCATCTAAGGATATATCAATAGAAAGCTTCTTTCATAAAATTGTGATGGTACGTGACCGAGTGCGCGTTATGGAGCAAAAGATTAATGCCAGTAAGATACTAGACGATCAAGATAAGATTGATCTCCAGCAGTACATAACACGTATTTATGGTAGTCTTACTACGTTTAACGTGCTGTTCAAAAATTCGTCTCAAAACTTTAAAGGTGCGTCTTCTAAAAGGTAAATGCTGAGGTAATTGGATACAGCAGACTATTTATAATATAAGTACGCTTTCGCGAAAGCAAAAAATAAATACCTCCCGTAAATTATAATAGATACACCTTTAGATCATAATAATATTTAATCTTTATGAACTGCGTATTTCTACATTGCTTACATTTATGGCTCACTTTCTAATCTAATAAGAATCAAATCGATCAAATCAATCAAATCAATGGAATCATATCAACCACAAATAGTACCAGTAAGTGCATTATCTGATGAGCGCCGAGTGGCATTTTATCGCAAGACGTACACTTATGTAGCACTTGCAGTATTATTATTTATCATCACCGAATACTTGTTTTTTCAATCACCAGTTATTGTGAATTTTGCTTTATCTCTCACAGGAGGTTGGAGCTGGCTATTATTATTAGGTGCATTTATGTTTATTACAAACTACGCAGAGGGTTTAGCACTTAAAACCAGAGATAAAAATCAACACTATTTAGCTTTAGGAGTTTATGTAGTTGCAGAGGCTTTTATTTTTATTCCTCTACTTTTCATGGCATTTTCTATGATAGATGGAGTAGAGATTTTACAAAAGGCTGCCGTGATGACTATTGCTTTATTTGCTGGATTATCTGCAGTGGTGATCCTTACTAAAAAAGACTTTTCTTTTTTACGATCTATACTTGCTATAGGATTTTTTCTAGCAATAGGCCTTATGGTTGCGGGACTTCTCTTTGGATTTGACCTCGGCTTGTGGTTTAGTGTCGCAATGGTAGCACTCGCTGCTGGATCTATCTTATATACTACTTCAAATATGGTTCATAAATATGATGAAGAGCAATATGTAGCAGCGGCTTTAGGTTTATTTGCCTCACTCATGTTATTATTCTGGTATATTTTGAGAATATTTATGTCAAGAGATTAATAATTAAGATAATGTAATACAAGAAAGCCATCGCCTTGAACAGCGATGGCTTTTTTATTTATGAAAGTATACTCTTTATGAGAGCTGCGATTTTAGATTCTTGATGGTAATTACAGGGTCTTTTGATTTAAAAATAAAACTTCCTGCCACAAGTACATCTGCTCCTGCTTGAACAAGTCGGGAAGCATTTTTGTCACTTACCCCACCGTCAATTTCTATAAGCGTAGATGCATTTTTCTTGTTGATTAAAGCTTTGAGAGCAGTAACCTTATCGTAAGTGTTTTCTATAAACTGCTGTCCTCCAAATCCTGGATTTACACTCATCATACACACTAGATCTATGTCTTGTATAACATCCTCGAGGTGGCTCACAGGCGTGTGTGGGTTGAGTGCTACGCCAGCTTTCATTCCTGCTGCTTTAATTATTTGTAATGTTCTATGAAGGTGAGTACACGCTTCAAAATGTACGGTAAGAATATTTGCTCCTAGATCTGCAAAAGTTTGCACGTAGCGATCTGGATCTACAATCATTAAGTGTACATCAATTGTTTTTTTTGCATGTTTTGCAATGTCACGTAGTACAGGCATTCCAAAAGAAATATTTGGAACAAAAACACCATCCATAATATCTATATGAAACCAGTCTGCTTCACTGGTATTTATCATTTCTATATCACGTTGCAAGTTTGCAAAATCTGCAGCAAGTATTGAAGGGGCAATGAGTGTGCTAGGCATATAATAGACGTTTTGTGTAAAGATATGATTCTCCTTTAAGGTATGAAGGGAGGGGCAAAAAGTTTTATTATCTAGAATATATAAAATGAAAAATCCCCGGTAATCAGCCGGGGATTCATTCATCAATCAAAAAACGAACAGTTATGATAAACTGTTGTTGTCATTATTAAGTCGCCAGGGGCGTTAATTGCAATTTTGTATAACAAAGATACCAAATCTTTTTACTGTAAAAAACACCAAGAGCATTCCCAATTGGTTTTAACACATTATCGGTAAAAATGATAAGGTTATCCTAAATAAGTCTTAAGAATTTTACTGCGAGAGGTGTGTTTTAATCTACGTATCGCTTTTTCCTTAATCTGTCTCACTCGTTCGCGAGTAAGATCAAAAGTTTCACCTATTTCTTCAAGTGTCATAGGTTGTTGATCTCCTAGACCAAAATAAAGTCTAACTACATCTGCCTCACGTGGTGTTAGTGTTTCTAGCGCACGTTCTATTTCAGTTTTAAGTGATTCATGTAATAAGGCTCTGTCTGGATTAGGCGATTCGCCAGAGTTTAAGACATCATACAAGTTAGAGTCTTCTCCTTCTATAAGAGGAGCATCCATACTAATATGTCTTCCAGAATTTTTAAGAGATTCCTTCACATCCTTAACCGTCATATCAAGCTCCTTGGCAATTTCCTCAGGGCTAGGAGGGCGTTCATTTGCTTGTTCTAAGAAAGCAAATGTTTTATTAATCTTATTAATGGACCCAATCTTATTGAGCGGTAAACGCACAATACGAGATTGCTCTGCTAGTGCTTGTAGTATAGACTGGCGTATCCACCACACGGCATACGATATAAACTTAAAACCACGAGTTTCATCAAAGCGCTGTGCAGCTTTAATAAGTCCTAAATTCCCTTCGTTAATAAGATCAGGAAGAGTAAGTCCTTGATTTTGATATTGTTTTGATACCGAAACCACAAAACGTAAATTTGCTTTAGTAAGCTTTTCTAACGCACGGTGATCACCAGCTTTTATACGCTGTGCTAGTTCAACCTCTTCATCTGCTGTGATGAGGTCAACTTTACCAATTTCTTGTAAGTATTTGTCTAAGGATGCGGTCTCACGATTAGTGACCTGCTTAGTAATTTTAAGCTGTCTCATAGGGTTGTAATGAACTAGGGTTTGTCTATTATAACTGTTATACGCAGCAAAGTTGCAAAATGTTACAAAAATCTTAAAGTTTTTTTTAAATGATTTTTATGTTATAGCTTACGCGACTTTGATAATTTTATTAATCTATTGCTGTTTAGGTGTTTGTAGATTTGGGATAATCCTTCAGTAGCTTGCTTTGTGAGCTTCTGGCTTTTAAGATTAGAAATTATATTTCCAAGTGATTATCGCTGTTGTAATTCCGCTTTCGCGAAAGCGTATTTAGAACCCATAAACATTCCCATATAGTTTGTTATTATTCTATTTGAAAATTTTTAAACTACTGCGCTATTAAATACCTTTGTTGTCTATGATAAGTTTACCTCTTTTTATTTCTGGTGCCGAAATTGCCTTCGTTATCTTTATAGTGATTATGGTTTTTGGTGCAGACAAAGTTCCAGAAATCGCGCGCGGTTTAGGGAAGGGAATGCGTCAACTTAAAGACGCTACAAACGATATCAAGTCAGAAATCACAAAAACTGCCGAAAGAAACGATATTGATCTTGATCTGACTAAGGATATTAAGAAGGAGATTGATAAAGCAAAAGAGGATATAAACGACATTACAGGCCCTATTAAAAGATCCTTATAACGCATTGGTATTCTCTAAGCTCTGAAATCTCAAGGAGTGTTTCTTACATATTTATTACTTCACACGACTTACCGTAAGCCCATCTCTTATAGGTAATAGAACGGTCTCTAGACGTTTGTCTTCATTAAGTAGCTTGTTATAATCGAGTAACACTTTAGTGTCTATGTCTTTATCATTAAGTGGTTCAACCACTTTGCCGCTCCAGAGCACATTATCAGAAAGGATAATGCCACCCTTGCTCATCTTATCAATAATCACATTATAGTAATTAATGTAGTTGCGTTTATCTGCATCTATAAAAACGAGGTCAAAAGTAGTGTCAATGGTTGGAATGATATCTAATGCTTGACCGAGGTGCTGTGTAATTTGTGATCCGTAAGGCGAAGCGTCAAAATGCTTGCGCTGGAAGTCTACAAGTTCTTCCTTAATATCTATGGTGTGTAGAGACCCTTCTTGTTGTAAACCTTCGGCGAGGCATAAGCCAGAGTAGCCGGTAAAAGTCCCTATCTCAAGAATGTTTTTTGGGTTTACTAGCTTGCTTATCATACTAAGCACTCTACCTTGATACGCACCAGAAAGCATACGCGGTTGTAGTATCTTTTGGTAGGTTTCCTTTGTAAGCGCTTTGAGATGAGCTGGTTCTTGCGCCGAGTGGGCAACCACGTAATCATCAAGTTCCTCTGGTAAAAAATGCATTATAAATAAGTTTGAAAAGGCAAAATTACCTATCGTTTTTGAGATAGGTCTAGGTAATGCAATAATTTATTTTTCGCCTAATATTCTTTTCCTGAAAGCTTCCTTGCGCTTCTCATCATCTCCATATAGCCAGCGCACAACATTATCATCCCATATCTGGTCATACTCGGTAGCATTAATAATCTCGCGTTCTAAAGCAAGATCTAATATCTTACCAGGATAACTACTCTGGGTGTCGCTTTCCATCTCACCCAGCGGGTATGGATCATCAAGTCCCATAACCACCTGCTTGCTTCCTTGGTTTTCTATCACCATTTTAAGCGAATTTGTATCGTGTACTAGGGTGTCAAAAAAGATATTAGGATGCCCCACAGATTTACGTGGGTGTGTTTTTCCTTCAAAAAGATCTGGCCTTCCGTCAAAACCTTGTATACGTCTCCCTAGATTTATTTGTGCTAGTTGGCCACCGTGTGCAAAGCACACACGCATACCTGGATACTTATCTGCATAGCCATTAAGCGTAAGAAAGTGGTAGGCATCTGCACATTGTGCAAGCATCCAGATGAGGTGAAAACGCCAGTTTGTATTCTGCAGTTTTATAAACTTCTCACCATCATACGGGTGAATCTCTACTGCGAGATTATACTTGCTTGCAAGTTCAAAAATAGGTTCATTTTCTTCATCAAAAATACATCGCCACGTCCCGATGGTATCCATATAGTGTGTAGGCAAGCATAGTAAATCCATACCTAGCACTTCTACACATCGCTCTATTTCCCATAAAGCTCCACGTACAAACCCTGGATGTACTACAAAACCAGTTGTAAATTTATCTGGGTGATCTTGTTGTACTCGTGCATTAAAGTCGTTCTGAAACTTAAGTGCTTGCTTCATTTCCTCTAGACGCAGTCCGTTTCCATAAAGTTGCGAGAGGTTAAGTACCACCGCGTGGTCTACCTTGTTGCGTTCCATCCACTCCAGTTTTTCGTGCAAGAAAAAACTAGAATCTGTCACAGGTCTGCTCCAGTCTTTTTGGAGCATAAACTTTCGGTCTTTGTCTACCCAAAAAATCCCTTTGTCTTTCATAAACTGAGGAATTTCCTCAGGGTAGGGAAGTAGGTGAGAGTGACCGTTTATGCGAAGTTTTTTATGTGACATATTGAGTATGCTTTCGCGAAAGCGTACTACGCAATCGCTGTTGTGTTTTTAAAAATACAATTATTATATGAGTACCGCCTTACTCTTTTACCTTCTTGAGTTGTATATAATATAAGACGAGTAGTATAATAAAACCGCCAAAGGTTGCCACCAAAAAATAACTGCTTAATCCCGTCTGTTTACCCACGGCAACTGCCATAGATTGATATACCAGCCACCCAAAAAGAAGGGTGCAATAAAGCGCCATTTGTGACATAAAGGTTTTTGTAACGGTAACCTGTGCCTCATTTTTAACCCCTTGTTTATGCTTGTTAATCTTTATAGACTTGCCTGTCATAAACTGGAATAGTAAGATAAGTAAGACGCTAAGTGCTGGTAAGATAAAAAGTTCATTTTTTGAACCATATCTATCTACCACCCCAGTCGCATCAAAGTGCATTGGCACCTCGTTTGGAATGTCTCCATAGTGTATCAAAATCATCGCAAAGGTAACTCCCGCTACGAGCCAACTTAGTGTCCAGAAAATCTTTTTAATATCCATCTACAAGCTTTTTGTGCGTCCTCCATCTACAGGAACATTGATTCCATTAATAAATGAAGCGGCTTCACTAGCTAGAAAAACAATTGCATTTGCTACCTCTTCTGGCTTTGCAAAACGTTTTGCTGGTGAAGCGTTTGCCATAGTTTGTGATACCTCTTCTATAGATTTCCCAGTCTTTTTTGCCTTGTTTTCTATAATCTCAGAGAGCCTGCCAGTTGCGGTTGCGCCAGGAAGTACGTTATTTACGGTAATGCCGTATTGTCCTAGTTCATTTGCCATCGTTTTACTCCAGTTTGCCACGGCACCACGTATCGTATTACTCACGCCTAGACCATCTAGCGGTTGCTTTACCGAGGTAGAAATCACGTTAATAATACGCCCATATCCTTCGGCTTTCATTCCTGGGAGTACGGTTTGTGCTAATAGGTGATTGGTTTGTAGGTGTTGTGTAAACGCTTTCGCGAAAGCGGTAACATCTGCATCCACAATTGGTCCACCTGGAGGGCCACCCGTGTTATTGATTAATATGTGATACACATTGCCCGTTGCCGAAACAGCAGCTGCCACCTCCTGCGGATTTGTAAAATCTGCCACCACATAGCTGTGCTTTTGTGAACCGTTATTAGGTAACTGTGCGATAACATTTTTGAGCTTTTCTTCTGTACGAGCAGCAAGGGTTACGTTTGCACCTTCTTCTGCTAGACCCATTGCGGTTGCAAGTCCAATCCCTGCTGTAGAGCCACAGACGAGGGCATTTTTATTAGTTAGGTTTAGTTTCATAGTATGTGATTGCGAGCGTAGCGAACTAATCTGTCCGAGTGAGCTCTAATTTTATTTTCTAATTATATTTTATACAAACATTCTTTGCTTCAGTAAAAAATCGGAGCGCTTCAAAACCACCTTCACGACCCACGCCGCTTGCTTTGACTCCGCCAAAGGGTGTGCGCAAATCTCGATTCATCCACGTATTCACCCAGACAATACCAGTTTCAAGTGCATTGCTTAAACGCATTGTTCTGTCAAGTTGCTGAGTCCAAACTGTTGCAGAGAGTCCGTATTTTGTTCCGTTTGCTAGTGCAAGGGCTTCTTCTTCGGTGTCAAAGGGCATTATAGTCACTACAGGTCCAAAAATCTCTTCTTGATTCAGTTTGCAGTCATTACTGTCCACCTCAATAACCGTAGGTTCTAAGTAATAGCCATTCTCATATCCTGCAACGGTTACTCGCTTACCACCATAAAGGACAGTACCTCCGTAAGTCTGTGCGTTATTAATGTAATCTTCTACTTTCTCAAGGTGTGATTTTGAAACGAGAGCTCCAAGGTTTGTTTTCTCTTGTGATGGATGTCCCACGACTAATTCCTCGACTTTTGAAATGAAATCACTTTTAAATCGGTCATAAATAGATCGCTCTACAAAAATGCGACTCCCACAGAGACAGATTTGCCCTTGATTTGCAAAGGAGCTCCTCACGGTTGTGGCAAGCATATCCTCATAATTACAATCGGCAAAAATGAGGTTTGGGTTTTTACCTCCTAGTTCTAGGGAAAGTTTTTTAAACATAGGTGCACACGTCTTTGCGAGATGCGCTCCCGTTTTTGTACCTCCCGTAAAACTTATTGCTTTGATATCTTTATGTTCTAAAATAGCTTGTCCCGTTGTTTGCCCCAGTCCGTGTACAATATTGAGAACACCAGGAGGAAGTCCGGCCTCCGTACAAATCTCACCTAGTAGGTAAGCTGTCATAGGAGTCACTTCACTAGGTTTTGCAATCACACAATTGCCAGCGGCTATTGCTGGAGCGATTTTCCAGGTAAAAAGATACAGCGGTAAATTCCACGGACTTATGCATCCCACCACGCCTATGGGTTTACGCAGGGTAAAATTCATTGCGTTCAGCCCCACACTCTCGTGACTCTCTGCCGAAAACTGAGTGATCGCATTTGCAAAAAAACGAAAGTTGCTCGCCGCCCTTGGGATATCTACAGCCATTGCTAGTGAAACCGGTTTCCCATTATCACGACTTTCGGCTTGAGAAAGTTCTTCAAGTCTAGCTTCAATGCCACTTGCAATGTTCATCAAGATGCGACTGCGCTCATCAAGTGTGGTGCTGGACCACTGCGGGAATGCCGCTTTCGCGAAAGCGGTAGCTTCCTCAATATCTTGCGCACTACTATTAGGAATCTGCCCATATACCTCGCCAGAAGCTGGCTCATAATTATCTAACCAATCATTTGATGCTGGATTTTTATAGTCGCCGTTTATGTAGTTTTTGATGTTCATTGTCTTTTTTTTATCAGTTCAATCTCTACATTTTTCTGCTGTCATTTCGAGCGCATTCGAGTTTTCCTGTCAGTTCGAGCGCAGTCGAGAACTAATTCTGGTTCTGGCTCTAAATTTCTCTTGTCAGTCCGAGCGCAGTCGAGTTTTCTTTGTCAGTTCGAGCGCAGTCGAGAACTATCTGTCAGGGTTATATTTAAAATGACTCGCATTCCTACATTCTGCTAAAGCCTGAATCATATCATAATCTTCAGATGCGAGAGCCAATTTCTTTTTTGAACTCCATTTTTTGAGCTTCTTTTCAAAGGTAATTGCTTGCTCTATATCATTAAACACTTCGTGCCAAATCAATGTAACTGGGCGACGCTTGTATGTGAAGCTACTCTTATTTCGTCCTTGTTGATGTTCTTCATAACGTCTCGCTATGTCACTTGTAACACCTGTGTAAATCAGGTTGTCATTACATTTAAGCATATAGACATAATAGGTTTTCATTAGGTTAGGTTCATTGAGTTCTCGACTGCGCTCGAACGGACATCTTCTCGACTGCTTTTGAAATTACATCATTTCGACTTTATTTAAAAAGACATCTTCTCGGCCGTGCTAGAAGGGACAACTTCTCGACTGCGCTCGAAGAGACACTTTCAGAATTTCTAGCCAATGGGCATCTTCTCGAATGTGCTCGAAGGGACATCGCTTCTATTTTTCTAGAGGCTTATAAGCCATCACCTTAATCTCAACCACCAGATGCGGGTGTGGTAGCTGGTGTACGGCTACGGTGGTTCTTGCAGGGCCAGTTTCTTTATTAAAAAACTCTCCGTAGGCTTCGTTGTAACCGCCAAAATCATTCATATTAACAAGAAATGACGTAACATCTACCACATCTTCCATCGTTGCATTTGCGGTTGCGAGTGTTTTCTTGATGTTTTCTAGTACGGCTCTGGTTTGCTCTTTGATATCAAGGTGCATTGTGCCCATCTCGTCTATCACGTGCACGCCAGCAAAAGTATTATCGGCTTTTCGGCTGCTGGTGCCCGAGACAAATAGAAAGTCTCCAGCTCTTTTAATATGAGGATAAGCTCCTCTAGGTGTCACTTTCTTTTCATTAAAAGGATCGCCTTGTAAACGTAGGTCTAAATCTTTATCACTCATAGGTATATGATTTTGTTATATATTTCCGGCTATGGCATCGTCGTGTAAGATGTCTTCTGTAGCCTGTTGTACTTTTTTTAATTTCGCTTTAAGCGAAAGAGAATCTGGTAGCAATCCGTCATCCAGTAGGTTTAAAATAGCCTTGTTTTGTGCTCTACCGCGCGTCATTGCCTCTTTATATCCTATCGCCTCGTTAAAAGTTACTAAACTATATTTTGAGTAATACTCCGTTGGGAATTCTTTCTCAAATTGTGTCTCGAGCTTTCTCTTCTCTTGAAACATAGGGTGCGCCGTGTGTTCTTTCATCTCGTGAAAGTTATCTACCGCAAGGTCTGCAATGGCATCTGTATCTGGTTTTCTAGTTTTTTCAAATTCTTTGAAAACCTTCTCCCATCCTTGATCGCCGAATGCATCTAGCGTCTCGTCAAAAACTACCACATCTTCAAAACTAGCATTCATCCCTTGTCCATAAAATGGAACAATGGCGTGTGCCGCATCTCCTAGAATACACGTTTTTCCAAAAGCGCTCCACGGGTGGCATTTTATAGTACCTAGCGGCCCTACAGGATTTTCTTCATACTCTTTTACCAGTTCTGGCATCATAGGGATAGCGTCTGGAAACTGTCTTATAAAGTATTCTGTAATCGCAGCCGGACTATCTAAAGATGCAAAACTATCTGGTGCATCTTCATAATCTATAAATAGCGTTACAGTAAAACTCCCATCTAGGTTAGGTAAAGCAATGATCATATCACGACCACGTGGCCAGATGTGTAAGGCATTTTTTTCGGTGCGGTAACCGCCATTTTCGGCAGGAGGGAAGGTGAGTTCCTTATAACCGTGACCTAAATAATCTTGCGAGAAGCTGAATAAAAAGTCGCGACTCATATACATACTCTTACGCACTGCAGATCCTGCACCATCTGCTCCTAAAATAATATCTGCAGTGATGGTTTGCTCTTCTTTTGTGTGATAATCTGTAAAGGTTGCCGTAGCATTTTTAAGATCTACGTTTGTACACGCCTGGTTAAAGTGAACCTGTAAGGTATCATACTCATCTGCCGCATTGAGTAGCATAATGTTGAGGTCTGTACGTGAGATAGAATTTATGTATTCATCTGTACGTCCAGAATATGGGCTAAAAAGCGTGTTACTTTCTTTGTCGTGCAACATCCTTCCATTCATAGGGATGCACAAATCTTTTACTCGATCCTCAAGACCTACGAGGCGTATTCCTTTTAAACCTCTGTCTGATAGGGCGAGGTTGATACTTCTACCAGCATCTTGATGTACGGCTCTTAGGTCTGGACGCTTTTCCATCAAGGTGATTTTATAACCACGCTGCGCCATACGTAATGCTAGAAGCGAACCGCAAAGGCCTGCGCCTATAATGAGTATGTGTTCTTGTTTTGCCATATTATATTGTGAGTACTAGCGTGATTTCTCCGTTAGTACTGTTTGAATTTTTATTTATTTCTTAAGCACTCCATTTCGTCTGCGACGGCTTTGTCGTTTGGAGTTCCATTTTCGCGTAAGCTAGATACAACAGCAGCGTGATTTTTATCGTTTCTGTTTTGTGACATCTTTTTTACAGCTTCAATACTCGTGATCTCAATCTCAAATGCCACGACGCCGTTTATTTGTCGCAATGTCTTTTCAGAAAGCGCATCCATATTTATAGGATTTTTTTGCGGCGCTTCATACTTATCCATCAATGCTTTGATGGATTTATAAGTACCTTCCTTATCTAGTAAACGCACATTACCTCTCACTTGTACGGCCGTGTAGTTCCAAGTGGATACTTCTTCAAAATCGTACCAACTAGCCGAAATATAACTGTGAGGTCCATTAAAAATACAGAGCGCCTCTGCGCCATTGTTGAGATGGGCAACTTGCTCATTCATTTTTGAGATGTGTGCGTGTATGATTTCGGTGCCGTCTGGACGTTTTGATAATTCTAAAGGGATGTGTGTCGCACACGATTTTCCATCAAGATTTGTGACAAGAATCCCAAAAGCATTCTCTTTTAAGAAACTGCGTATCTCCTCTGGGTTTTCATTTTTATAAATCTCAGGAATATACATTACAGTATCTTTTTGAGTCGTTCTACCATTTCAAATACGTCTTGATAACTATTGTAAAGCGGTGCTGGAGCGACACGTATTACATCTGGCTCACGCCAGTCTGAGATGACTCCTGCTTCGGTGAGTTTTTTGTGTAAACTCTTGTCGGCATTTTTTACTTGAATACTTAGTTGACACCCACGTTGCGCTGGATCGCTAGGTGTAATGATAGCGATGTGCTCATTGTTGAGTTCGCTTACTAAGAACTCTAGGTAACCAGTGAGTTTTTCAGATTTTGCACGTATGTTGCTCATACCAGCTTCCTCAAAAATATCTAAGCTCGCCTTTACCGCTGCCATACTGAGGATAGGAGGATTTGATAATTGCCAGCCTTCGGCAGTTGGGATTGGGTCAAAGCCTTTGCGCATATTAAAGCGTGTGTCTTTATTCTGTCCCCACCAGCCCGTAAAGCGCTGTATATTTTTATCTGTATGGTGGCGCTCGTGTACAAAGCATCCACCTAGACTTCCTGGGCCGCTGTTGAGGTATTTGTAAGTACACCATACGGCAAAGTCTGCACCGCTCTCGTGTAAGTCTGGCATAATATTACCCACTCCGTGTGCAAGGTCAAAGCCTACTTTGCTGCCGTTGTTATGACCTAAATCAGTGATTTTTTTAATAGGGTAGCACTGCCCAGAATAATAGTTTGTGTTACCAATTAAAAGAAGCGCAACGCTGTCGCCGTGTTCTTTTACAAGAGTTTCTAGGTCTTCATAACGGCATAATTCTTCTCCTTCTCGAGGTTGCCATAGTATAAGGCTCGTCTCTGGATCATACCCACGCTGGCGTATCTGACTTTCTACCGCATACTTATCTGATGGGAAAGCGTCACTTTCTATAATGATTTTATGACGTGATGGCGTAGGATTATAAAATGAAACCATCATCAAGTGAAGGTTTGTCGTGAGGGTGTTCATTATCACTACCTCACTAGGTTTTGCACCTACGATGTGTGCCATAGGTTTTGCGAGTTCCTCGTGATAAGACATCCACGGAGTTTCTTCTTTAAAATGCCCTTCAACACCCAGATCTGCCCAGTCATTGAGTTCTTGCTCGATGTATTGTGCAACAGATTTTGGCTGACAGCCTAGACTGTTTCCGCAGAGGTAGATAAGTTCGTTATCTTCTTTGTCTACTGGTATGTAGAAGTGATTACGGTACTCTTTAAGGGGATCTTTTTCGTCTTGCGCTTTCGCGAAAGCGAGATTATTTTCATACACCATATATGCTGTTTTCTTGAAGAACTGTTGCTTGTCTAAAAATAATGATTTTAATGGAGAAAATGTCTTTACAGGCTTATGAAGCAGCGCAAATGTTCAGCACATTTAAATTGTAATATGTAACTGAGTTTTTCTTACGTTGAGAGCCGAGGTTATTTATATTTGTGGACCATTTAATAATGAAATTTATGAAAAAACTAGTTGTACTACTTTTATTAATTGCAGGTTGCCACACACAGGTTACTGCACAAGAAAAAGAAAAATTTAGATTTGATATACGCCTTGGTTATGCTGCCGGTAATGAATATGGCGATGGTGTTTTATTTAATCTGGAGCCTAAATGGTCAATAGATGAAAAAATAAATGTAGGTTTTAGAATAGGTGGTGCGGCACTTGCCGAGTTAACAAGTCCTTCTAATGGAATTGACGCTTTTGAAACAGATATTGTCACTGTTTATGGATCATACCTAGGTACAATAGATTATTACTTTTACCATAAAGATGGGTCACCTTTTGCAGTATTTGGTGGTGCCGGGATAGGATATGTTTCTAGTGCAAACGTAATCGCAGATTTTGATGAATACGACGATGCAAATAATATTGAAACCGATAATGGTCTAGGTGGGATGTTGCGAGTAGGTTTTGACTATTTTAAGTTTAGACTTGCTGCAGAGTATAATTTTGCGCCTGAAGGTCAATTACGTGACCTTAATAATAATGAGTTTGGTGCTGTAAAGAATGGATACTTTGGTATCTCTTTGGGATTTTACTTTGGTGGTGGAAAATGGAAAAATGTAACAGTTCAAGAGTAAATATTACTGACATACTATAATAAAAAGGTCTCTCAATATGGGAGACCTTTTTATTATAAAACGTTTGCGTACAAATTCTTGCGCTATTGTGGTTTGAGTTATAAGATGATTTACTTTTGAGAGATGAACTCTCTGTTTCTCATACTATCAAGAAAAAGATACTTTGCACCCGCTTGGGTTTTTGCTTCACTCAATATTATGATAAGTACTTGGGTGCTTTACATCCCGAGAGTAAAAGAAAAGCTAGGAATAGATGATGGTGAGCTAGGTGTAGCTTTATTCTGTATGGGGTTAGGAAGTCTCGTGTCGCTCACGGTGGCCTCTCGAGTTATAAAGCGAGTGGGAGTAGGGGCATCTACAGTAGTAGGTATTATTATCTTCTCACTATTGTTTATAATGCCATTACTTGTGCCATCTTATGCACTTTTGTGTGTTTCCTTGTTTTCTGTAGGGCTATTTTCTTGTTTTACAGATATAGCAATGAATGCGCTCGTCTCAGATATTGAAACCGAAGATGATGTGCATATTATGAGTTCTTCTCACGGTTTCTTTTCTATAGGGGGAGCAATTGCCGCAGTGATAGGTTATTTTATAATAGACCTTGTTAAGGTGCCTGTTTATCACATTATGGGAGCTGCACTTCTGGTCATTGTCACAAATTTGTGGATTTGCAAAAGTTATATAGCTCATAGAACACCTATAGATGACAGTCACGGGACACTTAATTTCAATTTACTCAAACCACTGCTAGGTCTTACTATTATAGCTCTTATAATTATGGGCAGCGAAGGAGCCATTGAGCAGTGGAGTAAACTATATCTAGAAGATATTGTGCAAGTGGCTACAGAAAAAACTGCAGGAATGGGGTTTTTACTTTTCTCACTGTTTATGGCGATAGGGCGTTTCTTAGGTGATGGGGTGAGTAAGCGTTTTGGGTCGTTCAAAATTATCATAGGTGGTGCTCTTCTTGCGGTTGTAGGCTACCTAGCGGTACTCTCAGCTAGTACCTATGTCACTCTTGTAGGTTTTGCAATAATAGGGCTCGGCTTTTCTGTGATTATTCCTGAGTTGCTTAGACTTGCAGGGAAGGCAAAGGGAGTAAACAGCGCAGACGGTATTTCTTTTGTTGCGGGAGCTGGTTTTATAGGGTTTCTTGCGAGTCCTCTATTGGTGGGGTTTCTGGCAGATTTTTCAAGTCTCAAGCTGAGCTTTACGGTGCTAGGTGGTGGAGCATTACTAGTGATGATTATTGGGATTACGCTTTCGCGAAAGCGTAATTAACTCCAACTATAGCTACACGTATGTTAAGGTAAAGTAGACAGTTATTGTAAATAGTTTTAAATCTAGTAGTATTATCTATCTTTGCACGCTATGACAAAACAGGCCCTAGATTCATTACAAGCACAAATAGACCTTGGTGAGATGCTTCCGCTAATGGAGGAATTTTATACCATACAAGGAGAAGGATTCCATAAAGGAACAGCAGCTTACTTTATACGAGTAGGTGGTTGTGACGTGGGATGTCACTGGTGTGATGTGAAGGAAAGTTGGGACGCTGCAATACACCCTCCTACAAATGCAAATACCATTGCCGAAAATGCTGCAAAGTACTCAGATACTATTGTGGTAACTGGTGGTGAGCCGCTTATGTGGGATATGAACCCGCTTACTAAAAAATTAAAGTCACTAGGACTTACAACTCACATAGAAACTTCTGGTGCCTACCAGCTTTCTGGTGATTGGGACTGGATATGTCTTTCTCCCAAAAAGCGTATGCTGCCTACGCAGTCTGTACTAGAAAAAGCAAACGAACTGAAGGTGATTATCTTTAATAAGTCAGATTTTGACTTTGCAGAGAAGCACGCCGCACAAGTAGGTGAGGACTGCATTTTGTACTTACAACCAGAATGGTCTGTGCGTGATAAAATGGTGCCACTCATTGTAGATTATGTGATGAAAAACCCAAAGTGGAAGGTGAGCTTACAGACACATAAATACTTAAATATACCATAGTAGGCTTTAGGCTTTAAGCGATATGCTATAAGCAGGGGATATTTTTATAGAGATGATGAAGTTGGTAGCTCAACAGTTTCTGTACTTCTTTGTTAAAAATTTTATCGTCAAATATCCAGCAACTTTATATTTGCTAACAGCTAATTTTCGCGAAAGCGCATAAAAAAATCCGCTACTTCTCAGTAGCGGATTTTTTATTTATTGAGTTTCTTAGAAGCTTATGCTTCTACTTCTTCCTCTTCTTTTTCTTCCTTTAATCCTTTCTTCTGTACTGTGTCAAACATTACAGGAGTTGCGATAAATAGTGAAGAATATGTACCTACGATTACACCTACAATAAGTGCAAACATTAATCCTCTAATAGATGGAGCTCCTAAGAAGAAGATCGCTAGAAGTACGATTAATGTAGTTACAGACGTATTAAGTGTACGGCTTAACGTACTGTTAAGTGCTTGGTTAATTAATTTACCAAATCCTCTAGTAGAACCGTGCTCTTTAATATACTCACGTATACGGTCAAAAACTACCACGGTATCATTCAGAGAGTACCCAATTACGGTAAGAATAGCCGCAATAAAGTTCTGATCTACCTCCATATCAAATGGCATTATGTTTTTGAATATTGCAAATACACCTAGTACTAACAATACATCGTGGAAAACTGCAGCTACAGCTCCAAGAGAGAATTGCCATCTACGGAAACGTAATAAGATGTATAAGAATACCACAATTAATGAACCGATTACGGCAAAAAGTGCTCCTTTCTTAATATCATCTGCAATAGTAGGACCTACCATATAGTATTCCATTTTACCTACCTGCTTATCATCTGTAGACTTGGCGAAAGCTGCATAGCTCATACCGCTAGGTAAGAATGGTGTAAGTGATGTAAATAGTTGTTGCTCAACCTGAGCATCAATATCTGTACCTGTCTCATCGATACGATACTTTGTAGTAATCTTTAACTGATTATCTGCTCCAAAAGTTTTTACATCTGCACTTCCAAAATCTGCAACAAGTGCATCTTCTACTTCTTGTGCGTTCATAGGTTGATCAAAACGTACTGTATACGTACGACCTCCTACAAAATCAATACCTGCGTCAAGACCTCCTGTTAATAAAGCAGCAAGACCTCCTACGATAAGTACTCCAGAGATAGCGTAAGCGATTTTACGTTTTCCTAAGAAGTCTACATTGTTGTTTACAAATAGATTCTTAGTCATACCTGTAGCAAACTCTAGAGACTTTCCGTTTTTACCGTATCCATCTATAAATAGACGTGTGATAAAGATTGCACAGAAAAGTGATGTTGCAATACCTATCATAAGCGTAGTTGCAAATCCTTGTACCGGTCCTGTTCCAAATAAGAAAAGGATAAGTGCCGTTAAGAAAGTCGTAATGTTTGCATCAAGAATAGATGAAAGTGCGTTGTTAAAACCGTCTTTAATAGCATCTTTTTGAGATTTCCCTTTGCGTACCTCTTCTTTAATACGCTCAAAGATAAGTACGTTTGCATCTACAGACATACCTATAGTAAGTACGATACCCGCAATACCAGGAAGTGTAAGTACAGCTCCAAGACCTGCAAGTACTCCAAAGATGAAAAGGATGTTTACTACAAGTGCGATATCTGCAAATCCTCCGGCTTTACCGTAGTAAAATACCATCCAGATAAGTACTAGTGAAAGTGCGATTAAGAATGATAAGATACCAGAGTTAATAGCCTCTTGACCTAATGATGGTCCTATTTCTTCTGCTTGAATAATCTTTGCAGATGCAGGGAGTTTACCTGCGTTTAATACTGTTGCAAGATCTTGTGCGCTTGCTACTGTAAAGTTTCCAGAGATTTCTGTCGCACCACCTTTAATCTCTTGACGAGCATTTGCTGCAGAGTAAACATTACCATCTAGTGCAATAGCGATAGCGTTTCCTTTTTGAGCAACCTCACGAGTCATTTTTGCCCACTGGTTTACACCTTGTCCTTCAAAATCAAGACCTACAGCAGGTTGTTGCGTTTGTGTAAATTGCTGGCGTGAGTCGTTTACAACATCACCGTCCATATAAGGCGCTCCTTGTCTATTAGACTCAAGTGCATAAAGAGCTACGATATCTGCTCCTTCATCAGGAACACCCCACGCAAACTTTGCATAACGTAAAGCTGCTGGACGCTGCTTGATAACTGCTGGGTTTCTTAAGTAAGAGTTGATAGTTGCTGTATCTTTTACCGCAGCAAATCCTACAGTTGGGATTGAGCTCATCTGAACTGCTTGCTGGTTAGGGCTAAAGATTTTAAATAATGGTCCAAAATCTTGCTCCTCTTCTTCTTCATCTACATCTTTAAGTAAATCAGATACGTTATCATCAAGAGTACTGTCTTGGGCTACTGCAGCTTCTTGTTTCTCCTCGTTGCTAGCAATAAGTCCACGTAGTGTTTCATTTGCTCCTATTAAGTAGTTAAGTGCATCTCCAGCGTAGTGAGTTTGGTAGAACTCTAATTGTGCTGTTTTTTCAAGAAGACCTCTTACACGATCAATATCTTTTGCTCCTGGAAGCTCAACAAGAATACGCCCATTATCTCCTAGAGACTGGATGTTAGGTTGTGTAACTCCAAACTTATCAATACGATTACGTAGAGTTTCAAAAGCAGAACCTATCGTTTCTTTAATTTCACCTTCAAGAACTGTAGCAACTTCTTCGTTGCTCATTCCTGTATCTACTTTTTCGTTAAGGATAACATTTGCAAAGATATCTGGAGAAGCTAGTTGTCCACCTTGAGCTTCAAATGCAGATATGAAATCCTCAAAATATGTGTTCTGGCTATCTTTTTGCGCCTCATCTGTAGCATCTAGTGCTGCGATAAATGCTGGGTCTGTACTGTTGTTAGAAAGACCACCTAAGATATCACGTATAGATATCTGAAGGATTACGTTAATACCTCCTTTAAGATCCAGTCCTTTGTTAAGTTCTTTTTCTTTAGCATCATTATAGGTGATACCAGCAAAAATAGGATTTGCTCCTATACTATCTAAGTAAGCGCGCTCTACCACATCCTGCATGTCTGCATCTTCTGGTGCCTGTGAGATCGCATAAGCCTTAGCTTCGTCTTCTGTTTTGTTTGTGAAATACGTAAATGATAGTTGGTATAAACATACCAGACCAAAAATTATCGCAAAAAATCTAATGAGTCCTTTGTTTTGCATTTTAGTGTGTTTGCATCAACATAATAAATAACACATCGGTGTGTGATTATCACATTGAAATTAATGTAAAGTAATTAGTAATTTAATCTGTGGGATTGCTTTTGTGATAAAAGCAATTAGCTAGCGCAGTGCTGCATTAGCTAATGTTGTTATACTTTAAGACAGCGGTCCAGCTCTCGTCTCAGGTATATTGTAGAATGAGTTAATAAAAGCAATATCACATCTCTTATGAATATTGTAAGCCGTCTGTGTTTTGCTTTCAGTCACACTCTCACTTAGCTTGTGAAGACTAGCATATGTTTTTAGTGAAGAGGAACGTGTATACTCAGATTTTGATTCAATAGTGATTCCCGCAGCACCTCCCATGTCTGGGCTGTCCTGTATTTTATAGACGTCAAGTTTATAAAGAGCAAGATCTTTGTCACCAGGTAGGCTTGAGTTGTTATTCTCAAGGTTGTAAGTAGTTTGTGATGAGGTAGTAGGTGATAATTTATTCTTTATCTCGGTAACATCAATAGTACTGTAGTATGTTACTTTTAGAGATCCATTATCGAGTTGGTCTACTTTAATATTATCTGCCTCAAGCGAGCTAAGCTTGCTTTTTACTAATGCAATTGCTTTTTCTGTCTGAGTAGGATCTGTTTGAGTATCAGAAAAGGTAATAATTATTTCCTGATTAGGCGCAGTGCGTTGCTCCAAGCTTATACTTACGATAGCTAGGGCAATTATAAATGCACTTATGAACCACTTATTTCTCACACACTTGATTATAAAAACATCATCTATAGTGATTTTATGTATAGATTTCTGTTTTTGACAAACACGCAAATATAGGATTCTCAGTGCTAGTACCCAATAATTTTTGTGTCATTATAAGTTTAACTTAAACTGTTTACAAGATACCTAATAACACGTCTTTGATTAGGATAGTTGCGCTTTCGCGAAAGCGTAAAAAAAAGCCTGCTACATTTAAGTAACAGGCTTTTTGTATCGAGTTATGTAGGCTGTATTATAGCTCTAATAATCCGTTAGTTTTCTTAACGCCCTCTGCGCTTTCTGCAAGGTGTGCTTTTTCTGCATCGTCAAGGTTGATCTCTACTATTTTTTCGATTCCGTTTTTACCTAGTACTACTGGCACACCGATACAAAGATCAGAAAGACCGTACTCACCATCTAGTAGTGTAGAACAAGGGAATATTTTCTTTTGGTCACAAGCAATAGCCTGTACAAGACCTGATACTGCTGCTCCTGGTGCGTACCAAGCAGAAGTTCCAAGAAGTTTAGTAAGTGTTGCTCCGCCTACTTTAGTATCTTCTTTTACTTGAGTAAGACGATCGTCAGAAATAAATTCTGATACTGGTACACTGTTGCGAGTTGCAAGACGTGTAAGTGGTACCATTCCTTTATCAGAGTGTCCACCTATTACCATACCGTCTACATCTGAGATAGGAGCTTCAAGAGCTTCGGCAAGACGGTACTTAAAACGTGCACTATCAAGAGCACCACCCATACCGATGATACGGTTTTTAGGAAGTCCAGTTACTTTGTGAGCTAGGTAAGTCATTGTATCCATAGGATTAGATACGACGATAAGGATCACGTTAGGAGACTCTTTTACAAGACTTGCGGCAACGCTTTTTACGATACCTGCGTTAATACCTATAAGTTCTTCACGAGTCATACCTGGCTTACGAGGTATACCAGAAGTAATTACCGCGATATCACTACCAGCAGTTTTTGAGTAATCACCAGTAGTACCTGTGATTTTTGTATCAAAACCGTTTAAAGAAGCTGTTTGCATTAAATCCATTGCTTTACCCTCGGCAAAACCTTCTTTAATGTCTACTAATACTACTTCACTAGCAAAATCTTTTATTGCGATGTATTCTGCACAGCTGGCACCTACGGCTCCAGCACCTACTACGGTAACTTTCATTGGATATAATTTTTAATATTTATGTTGATTTATAAAGCTTTTCACGGCTGCTACGAAAATACGATATATCCCTCTTTTTATGTAATCTATCGTAATAAAACTGTCTTAAGATATTTCAAAAAAAAATCCCTGTCGCTACTAGTAGTGACAGGGATAGAACAAGCGTGGAAATTCACAATCCAAATGAATCAAATAATATTAGCTTGCCCATAAAAGTTAAACTATTGTAAATACCCAACCTATAATAGTTTAGAAATCACTGCTGTGATTATATGATACAAAATTAATGAGCTTGTTTAACTTGTATTTATATGCTCAAGTCCAGATCTGTATTTAGTAGTTTTTAAGTAGTTTGTCGACTATAAATGTATATTGACGATATCTTGATGGTTTTTTTATTTCTTTAGTCTTTTGATAATGTTTGAAATTAGTTGCAATGTTCTGGGATTTAGTGCATAAAAAAAATCCTTGCTATAAAATAGCAAGGATTTATAGGTTGCTAATCTCTATCCAATTAAACCCCTACATCTAATCTTAAGAAATTAGCAGAAATAACTTTTAAATAATCTAAAATATTCCTTTCGTTGGTAAATATAGAGATAGCATCAAACTCAACAGGAAAACTTAAAAAAGAAATTAGACAAACTATATTCTGTGTATTTTGTCGATTATTATGTGTTTTTGGTCTAATTTTCGATTGATTTTAGGAATAGTGAGCAATGTTGGATGATTGTGTAAGAATATGTTTTTCTTGCGTATAATACGATGTGTAAGGTTTTGATATGGACTCTAGTTTTCTTTAAAAATTGACATAAAAAAATGGTTCTGAGATAATTTCTCAGAACCATTTTTAATAATATATAAGCTGTTTAATTAAGCGTCTATGTTTGCATAGATAGCATTCTTCTCGATAAACTCACGGCGAGGTGGTACCTCGTCACCCATAAGCATAGAGAATATTCTATCTGCCTCTGTACCATTATCTATTGCAACTTGGCGTAGTGTTCTAAATTCAGGATTCATAGTTGTATCCCAAAGCTGCTCTGCATTCATCTCTCCAAGACCTTTGTATCGTTGTATAGATACACCTTGAGTACCCAGACGTTCTGCTATCGCATCTCGTTCTTTATCATTCCAAGCATATTGCTTTTTCTGACCTTTTTTAACCAAATATAATGGTGGTGTTGCGATGTATACAAAACCTTTTTCTACCAGCTCCCTCATATAACGGAAGAAAAAAGTAAGAATAAGAGTAGAAATGTGACTACCATCTACATCGGCATCACACATAATAACTACTTTGTGATATCTAAGTTTTGAAAGGTTAAGTGCTTTACTGTCTTCCTCCGTACCTATAGTTACACCAAGAGCGGTGAAGATATTTTTAATCTCTTCGTTTTCAAAAACTTTATGCTGCATTGCTTTCTCAACGTTCAAGATCTTACCACGTAGTGGTAAAATGGCTTGAAACTCACGGTCACGACCTTGCTTAGCCGTTCCACCTGCCGAGTCTCCCTCAACAAGAAATACTTCACAAACTGCAGGATCTGTTTCAGAACAGTCAGATAATTTACCAGGTAAACCACCTATACTCATTACCGTCTTACGTTGTACCATCTCACGCGCTTTCTTTGCTGCGTGACGAGCTTGAGCTGCAAGAATTACCTTTTGAACAATGGTCTTAGCATCATTCGGGTTTTCTTCCATATAGATCTCAATCATCTCTGCCACTGCTTGAGATACTGCAGATGTAACCTCACGGTTACCTAGTTTGGTTTTAGTTTGCCCTTCAAATTGTGGCTCACTTACCTTTACAGAAATAATAGCTGTAAGACCCTCACGAAAATCATCTCCCGCGATGTCAAACTTAAGTTTATCTAGCATTCCAGAGGCATCTGCAAATTTCTTGAGTGATCCCGTAAGACCACGACGAAAACCTGCAAGGTGTGTTCCTCCTTCGTGTGTGTTAATGTTGTTTACATATGAGTGTAAGTTCTCTGCATAGCTATCATTATAAATCATAGCCACTTCTACAGGGACACCATTTTTCTCTCCCTCCATAGAGATAACGTTCCCTATAATAGGGTTACGGTTACCATCTAAGAAACGTACAAATTCTGAAAGACCTTCATTAGAGTGAAAAGTTTCATTTTCAAACTCACCATCTTCTTTCTTATTTCGCTTGTCTGTAAGTGTTACAGTGATACCTTTATTAAGGTAAGCCAGTTCTCTTAATCTTGAAGCAAGCGTGTCATAATTGTATTCTGTAGTTTGCTGGAAGATAGAATCATCTGGAGTAAAGGTAACTTCGGTACCTGTAAAATCTGTATCACCTATAGCTTTTACTGGGTATAATGCTTTACCACGTTCATACTCTTGCTCCCATACTTTACCTTCTTTATAAACCGTAGCTTTAAGATGGTTAGAAAGTGCATTCACACAAGATACACCTACCCCGTGTAGACCACCAGAAACCTTATAAGAGTCTTTGTCAAATTTACCACCGGCACCTATCTTAGTCATTACTACTTGTAATGCAGATACGCCTTCTTTTTTATGAATCCCTACAGGAATACCACGACCATTATCTCGTACCGTGATTGAGTTATCCTCGTTAATAGTAACATCTATAGCGTCACAGTAACCTCCCATAGCCTCATCAATAGAGTTGTCTACCACCTCATATACTAAGTGGTGCAAACCTCTAACTCCTACATCTCCAATATACATCGAAGGACGCATACGTACGTGCTCCATTCCCTCAAGGGCCTGAATACTATCTGCCGAATATTGCTTTTTATTAGCGTCGTCGCTCATATTATAATTCTTAAAATATTGTCTAAAAACAAATATAAAGAAAGGGTCTCCAGAAAGGTCTTAAAAACCCTCGAAAACCCTTGAAGTTATTAACATTTTGTGGAAAAATACAAGCCTCTTTTTAGCGCAATTTGTGAGGTGCATTTTTACGCTTTCGCGAAAGCGGAATTTATCCTCATTAAGAGTTACACCAATCCCTTAACCTCCTCAAAATCTAAGCCGCCATAATTCCCACTACTCATAAGCAGTATGGCTTTATTTTTAAGCTCTTGTTCAAATAGAAAGGCTTTAAAATCTGCTGGGTCTGTAAATATGGTAAGGTCATCACGTTTAAACGCTGCCGCGATTTGCTGCGCTGTGATAGGTTCTAGTTTTTTGATTTTGACAGCCTTTGGTGAGTAAAAAACCACCGCCACATCTGCAGCATCTAGTGCTCCTTGATATTCGCTTAAAAATTCTGGATTCAGACTGCTGTAAGTATGAAGCTCTAGGCAGGCTACAACAGTACGGTCACCATATTGTTCTTTTACGGCGCTTGTAGTTGCAGCTACTTTAGAAGGACTATGCGCAAAGTCTTTGTAAATAACCGTGTCTTTACTTTTGGCGATAAGTTCTAGTCGCTTGCTGGCTCCTGTAAAGGTTGAGATGGCTTCATAAAAATCTTCTTCTACAACACCCATATGCTGGCAGATCCATTTGGCACCGGCTAGGTTATTGAGATTATGTTTCCCAAAAACTTCTATAGGCATCGCACCATCTGGAGTTTCTAGTAGGGTCTCAGCATCCTCTACCGTGTACTCAGGTGTTTGGTAAGGATATTTTTTAATGTGAGCAGTGGCGTTCTCTACTACTTTCACCACATTTTCATCTTCGGTATTGTACACCATTGCACCACCGTTTGTCATTGAGTCTACAAAAATCTGAAATTGCTCCACATAATTGTCAAACGTAGGAAAGACATTGATATGATCCCAAGCAATGCCGCTAAGTAGGGCAATGTTAGGCTTGTATAAGTGAAATTTTGGTCTGCGATCTATAGGGCTACTCAGGTACTCATCACCCTCTAGCACCATAAAATCTGCGTCATCTGTCATTCTCACCATCGTGTCAAAGCCTTCTAGCTGTGCACCCACCATATAGTCTACCTCTTTATCCCAGTAGTTCATCACGTGCAGTATCATAGAGGTGATAGTAGTCTTGCCGTGAGATCCTCCTATAACGACCCTAGTTTTGTCTTTTGCACGCTCATATAGATATTCTGGATATGAGTAAATGTTGAGACCTAGTTCTTGTGCTTTGAGCAGCTCTGGGTTGTCTTCTTTTGCGTGCATTCCTAAAATAACAGCATCGAGGTCGCTTGTTATTTTTTCTGGAAACCAGCCAAATGCTTCAGGTAATAGTCCATATTTTTCAAGTCGAGATTTTGACGGATCAAAAATCGTGTCGTCACTACCTGTTACGGTCTCTCCTTTGTGATGTAAAGCAAGTGCTAGATTATGCATTGCGGCTCCACCTATGGCTATAAAATGAATGTTCATATATTGTAAAAGTCTTTATCGTAAAAATAAGATTTCGATTCCAAATGTGCGAGTATTATAAGTTCTATTTTGGGTGTGAGTACGCTTTCGCGAAAGCGTAACAAAAACACTTTTTTCTCTTAAACCTCGCTGCCAAAACACTGTTACGACTGCAAAAAGGCGTTTGTTTGTGCAGAAATATTGACTCTCTGCGAGTTGTCTGTACTGACATAACGACATTCTCAGTAAAAGGCACTATTTTTGTCTAACCGATACCAACGTTCTGCTTACGGAACACTGAAAACGCACAACCAAATGAGTTTCTTCAAGAAAATATTTTCAAAAGAAAAAAAAGAAACCCTTGATAAAGGGCTAGAGAAGACAAAAACGAGCTTCTTTGATAAGATGAGTAAGGCAGTTGCCGGAAAGTCTAAGGTAGATGATGATGTACTTGATAATCTTGAAGAGGTGCTTGTTACCAGTGATGTGGGTGTAAAAACCACGCTCAAGGTGATCACTCGTATAGAAGAGCGTGTGGCCAAAGATAAGTATGTAGGTACAGATGAGCTTAACAGAATACTACGCGAAGAAATTGCCGGTCTACTAAGTGAGACAAACACTGGTAACGCAACCGAATTTGAAATCCCATCGCAAAATAAACCACACGTGATTATGGTGGTAGGTGTAAACGGTGTGGGAAAAACAACCACTATAGGAAAGCTTGCTTACCAGTTTAAAAAGCAAGGTAAAAAAGTGGTGCTTGGTGCGGCAGATACGTTTAGAGCAGCAGCGATAGATCAACTGCAGGTATGGGCAGATCGAGTGGATGTACCTATTGTAAAACAGCAAATGGGAAGTGACCCAGCCTCAGTAGCCTTTGACGCACTAGAGAGTGGCGTAAAACAAGATGCAGATGTGATTATTATAGACACTGCCGGGAGATTACACAATAAGGTAAATCTTATGAACGAGCTTACTAAGGTGAAGCGTGTGATGCAAAAGGTTGTGGGAGATGCTCCTCACGATGTACTTCTTGTACTTGATGGTTCTACAGGTCAAAACGCCTTTGAACAAGCAAAACAATTTACAGCAGCTACAGAGGTGACTTCGCTAGCCGTAACAAAACTAGACGGTACCGCAAAAGGTGGTGTGGTGATAGGAATTTCTGATCAGTTTCAAATCCCTGTAAAATACATTGGAGTGGGAGAAGGTATCGAAGATTTACAAGTCTTTAATAAAGTAGAGTTTGTAGATAGTTTCTTTAAGTAAGCCATCACTTTTTTATGAAACTCGATTTTAGGTGGCTTCCAGAACTTATGTTGCGCACCTTACGAGTGGTTGCTATTGGTTTCTTATTACTTAACCTGTATAGCGTCTATACAGCATACACTGCAGTTAGGAGTGACCTTGTGCCTAAATATCTAGCGCAGTACAACGCTTTTCCTCACTATATATTTATTGCCTTTTACAGTCTCATCATATTTTATATATGGAGAATCCTTAAGGGAGCGATTGCTTCACAATACTGGTGGGTACCCGTAATTGCGGTGATTACATTTGAGTCTACTAAGTTTTTTATCTACGGTTTCTTGATGTGGGTTAATCCTTTTGGGTGACGTATTTTGTATTTTTAGTGGACTATAAAAATGCACTATGAAATACTTGTATACCCTCGCGCTCGCAACGGCGCTTTTTTCTTGTAAAAATGAAGCTCCTACTACTGCGGCAGACACAACTCCGCGATATGTGTGGGAAGCTTATAATGACTCCCTAGATATTGCAAAAACGCAAGCCCTAGAAAATAGCAGAATGCACCTCAAGCTTGTAAACGCAAAGGGACTCGATAAAAATGATATTTGGAAAGATCTTAATGGGGAAATAAATACGCTTTCGCGAAAGCGTATCTCAGAAATCTCTCCGCTTATTTTAGAACAAGATATCCCGACCATCCAGAAGCACGTTAAAAATGGAGATTACTCATACGAAGAACTGACGCTATTTTACCTAAATCGTATCGCGCGTTTTGAAAGTGACAATGACTTAGCGCTTAACGGAGTCATCGCTCTCAATAAAGAAGCGGTGAAGGAAGCGAGAGCGCTTGATACTAAAGATAAATCTACTATAGATGAATATTCTGTGTACGGAATGCCTATACTTTTAAAAGATAACATTGGCGCAGCGGGAATGCCTACAACAGCAGGATCTGTAGCACTCACAGATAATAATGCAGGTGATGCATTTATTACCAAAAGGCTCAAAGAAGAAAATGCTATAATACTAGGAAAAGCCAACTTGAGCGAGTGGGCTTATTTTTTATGTTCGGGTTGTCCAGTAGGTTATAGTGCCGTAGGTGGTCAGACCATAAATCCGTACGGTCATTTACAATTTGAGTCAGGAGGATCAAGTTCTGGATCTGGGGTGAGCGTAGCGGCAAATTATGCCGTAGCCGCCATAGGGTCTGAAACTAGTGGTTCTATACTATCACCTTCTAGCCAAAATAACCTAGTTGGGCTCAAACCTACCATCGGTCTTTTAAGTCGTAGTGGGATTGTACCTATTTCTAGTCACCTTGACACAGCTGGTCCTATGACAAAGAATGTAGTGGATAATGCGATAGTACTACAAGCACTCACAGGTAAAGATGCTGCAGATTCTTATAGTTATGCATCTACGGGTAATTATGTTCAAGCTGTTAAAGAAGGGAACCTTGAAGGAAAATATCTTGGTGTTATAAAGGGATACTTGCAAGACAGTACGTATGCCGCGGCTATCAATAAGCTTAAGGAAACAAAAGCTACACTTGTTGAGGTAGATATGGAGCGAGTTAATATGCCTGGTTTTCTGTCTATCTTAAATATAGATATGAAAAATGATCTCCCTGCTTACTACGATGCAGAGGTTGCCCCTACAGTAAAAAATAGGAATATAGAGGAGCTCATTTCATTTAATAATCAAGATAGCCTTGCGCGTATTCCTTACGGACAACAGCTTTTTAAAGGTATCGTTGCAGATAGCACAACCGATACAGAGCTTAAAGCAATCAAAGAAAACCTTATGGAGGTTACTCAGGCTTATTTTCAAGACGCGTTGAGCAAGCACCCTGAAGCTAGTGGGCAACTAGATGCAATACTCTCCATAAATAATTATGATGCTGGCTATGCAGCAGCGGCACATTATCCAGCACTTACATTACCTATGGGTTTCACCGCACAAGGAGAGCCTAAGGGAATTACCATTATAACTCCGTCTAAAAATGAAGAAGTGATTTACAATATCGCGGTAGGAGTAGAGAGCACACTTAATGCTAGAACACTGCCAGAAGGATATCAGGAGTAAAAAAGGAATACATTTTAAATGGCTGTTGTCGTCTAGCTCTTAGAAGCTATTGGATAACAGCCATTATTTTTTCCCATAAATCTGTATCAAAACCAGAAGGACCTAATAATGACTCTTCGGTTGCATCGCCTAGGCGTATTACTACTAGTCCTTCACTGGGTAAAACATATACTTTTTGATCATCTTTACCTAAACCAGCGATAAGATCATCTGGTGCAGTAGGGATTAATTTTCCTGAAAATGTTGTCGTGGTTCCGGGTAGTCTATAGCTGTTTTGCCCATTAAGCCACCATAGATGTCCGTAAGCTTCATTAATTTCTTGAGAAGGCGTTGTCATTTCTGTAAAGTATTCGGGATTTATTAGTTGGTTTCCGTCCCAATTTCCTTCATTGAGCGTGAGTAGTCCAAAACGCGCCATACTTCGAGCTGTACTAAAGTATAATCTAAAATAGCCAAAAGGCACCCAAGCACCCGTCATTCCAGTTTGCGACTTAAGCTTATTGTCATAGTAGGTATTAAAATCATCGGGTACAGCTGCTGTTACTACGTCTTGTAATAAGGTGTAAAAAGCGTTATGATAGTACCACTCAGCACCAGCATCATTTAGGTAAAGCAGACACTCAGGGTCAGAGCAGTTGGTATCGTCTACTGTATAATCTCCTCCGCTCGTCATTGTGAGTTGGTTACGTATTGTTACCGCTGCTTCTTGTTCTGGAGTCATAGTAGTCCATCCCGTGCCTAGGTAATTGCTGGAAGCATCATTTATAGATAAGTAGCCTTCTTGTTGAGCAATACCTACGGTGTAAGCCGTGAGCGTTTTTGCGGCGCTATTCCAGCGATGGCTTGTGGTTGCGTCTGTATCTTGATAATAATTCTCTACTACTATTTTTCCGTCTTTAAGGATGATAAAAGCTTTGCTGTTATTTTCTGCTACATAATCAGTAAGATCTTGTAGGGCTGTAAGATTCCAGTTAAGAGTAGACGGGCTTGTCACTTCCCAAGTGTCACCTGCGATAGGAGGGAAGTATAGATTACTAGTCTCGCCAGTATCATCTGGCTCTTCTGCGATGGTATCATCAGTTATAATAATCGTATCATCTGTGATGATTTCATTATCTGTAGTTGAACACGATAGACTTATAATTGATAAGAAATATAGGTAACGCATCATTGAGGCTTTATGATAGGACTCTAAAATATAAAAAAGGATTAATGTCACTCTCATAATTAAGGAATTGGCAGTTTTTAGAGCTATCAAAAGGTGTAAAATATCAAGGTGCTATTTACTATGTTATTTGGCTTATCTTTGCACTCCCTTAAAAGGAAGGCTATGCGTACAAAATCATTGAAGAAGAATAAGATAAACGTAGTAACTCTAGGTTGCTCAAAAAACGTTTATGATAGTGAGGTCTTAATGGGCCAGCTTAAAGCAAATGAGATGGATGTTGCTCACGAAGAAGATGGTAACATCGTTGTGATTAACACCTGCGGATTTATAGACAATGCAAAAGAGGAGTCTGTAAACACCATTCTTGAGTACGTAAAGCAAAAGGAAGAAGGCGATGTAGATAAGGTATTTGTTACAGGGTGTCTTTCTGAGCGTTACAAGCCAGACCTTCAAAAGGAGATTCCAGATGTAGATCAGTATTTTGGAACAACAGAGCTACCAGGATTACTTAAAGCACTTGGAGCAGACTATAAACACGAGCTTATAGGTGAGCGTATCACAACTACACCAAAAAACTACGCCTACCTAAAAATAGCCGAAGGTTGTGACCGCCCTTGTTCTTTCTGTGCAATTCCTTTAATGAGAGGTAAGCATAAGTCAAAAACTATTGAGCATCTCGTAGTAGAAGCAAAAAAGCTTGCTGCAAACGGCGTGACAGAGTTAATCCTTATCGCACAAGATCTTACATATTACGGTCTTGATTTATATAAAAAACGCAACCTAGCAGAGCTTCTTGAAAACCTTGTTCAAGTAGAAGGTATAAAATGGATTCGTCTACACTATGCATTTCCTTCTGGTTTCCCGGTAGATGTACTTGATGTGATGAAGCGTGAGCCTAAGGTGTGTAATTACCTTGATATTCCGTTGCAACACATTGCAGATCCTATCTTAAAATCTATGCGACGTGGTACAACAATGGCAAAGACAAATGCGTTGTTAGAACGCTTTCGCGAAAGCGTACCAGAGATGACCATAAGAACTACGCTTATTGTAGGATATCCTGGAGAAACCGAAGAAGATTTCCAAACGCTGAAGCAATGGGTAAAAGATCAACGTTTTGAGCGTTTAGGATGTTTTACATACTCACACGAGGAAAACACACACGCATATAATCTAGAAGATGATGTGCCGGAGGATGTAAAAATGGATCGTGCAAACCAGATTATGGAGATCCAATCACAAATTTCTTGGGAGCTCAATCAGCAGAAAATAGGGAAGGAGTTTAAAATTGTTGTAGATCGTAAAGAAGGGAACTTCTTTATAGGTCGTACAGAATTTGACTCACCAGATGTAGATAATGAGGTGCTAGTGGATGCGACTAAGTTTTATTTAAAAACTGGAGACTACGCAATGGTAAAAGTAACAGAGGCAGAAGATTTTGATCTCTATGCAGAGCCACTTGTAGCCCTAGAGCGACCACAAGCACTACACGCAAAGCGTGCTACTAAAAAATAAGAGGTAGTAAATTAATTTACAAAAAGCCTTTTGGAACAAATGTTTTGAAAGGCTTTTTTGTGTGTAAGAGTTTGTTTGCAAGGCTTACATTTGTAGCACTAAAAAAGCTTTTTTTATGCGTATTATTTGTCTAGTATTTTTTGCTTTTATCCTTATTACTTCTTGTAAAGAGTCTAATCAAACTGAGGTTGCCCCAGTAACAGAGCAGCCAGCAATAGCCGCGTCTACTACCAATGCATCACTCACTGCGATACAACTACCCTCTACAGGAAAGTCTCATTTACCTAGACTCAAGTCGAGTGGCGGCAAATTACATATGACTTGGGTGGAGCAAGAAGACAAGATGGCAATTTTAAAATATGCTAGTTACGATAGTGCCAAGTGGAGCCAACCTAGAACCATTACATCTGGAGATAATTGGTTTGTAAACTGGGCAGATTTTCCAGCCCTAGGAGTAAATGGTGATTACGTACTCACTAATATCTTAGAAAAATCTGCAGAGGGCACTTATGATTATAATATAAAGCTTCAATTATCAAAAGGTGATGCGGTTATTAAAGATGATTTCCTACTCAATACAGATGGCGTAGATGCAGAGCACGGTTTTGTATCTATACAAGCGTATGATGGAGGTTTTTATGCTACTTGGCTAGATGGTAGAAATACAAAAAACGAAGACAAGAGTAAAAACCAAATGACGCTCCGCAATGCCTACATAGATTTAGCGGGAAACATAACTCAAGATACAGAGATAGATAGTCGCGTTTGTGACTGCTGTAATACAGCAACGGCTATTACAAATAATGGACCGGTTGCCGTGTACAGAGATCGCTCAGACACCACACCAGAGATACGAGATATGGCAATTGTGCGATGGGTAGATGGAGCGTGGTCAAAACCTATGGTTATAGGTAATGATAATTGGGAACTTAACGGTTGCCCCGTAAACGGACCTGCAATAGCAACCAAAGAAGAAAATGTGGTGGTGAGTTGGTTTACCGCAGAAGGTGATGCGCCTAGAGTGCTCACGGCTTTTTCAAATGATAATGGAGCCTCTTTTGGAGGTGCAATCCGTATAGATAACGGAAACGCAATAGGTAGAGTAGATACAGATTTTATGAGTGATGGAAGCGCTCTCATCTCGTGGTTAGAACCAATGGGGGAAAACGTAGTGCTTCAAGTAGCCCGAGTATATGTAGATGGCACACACAATGCCCCAGTGACAGTAACCAATACCTCTGCCGAACGACAAAGCGGCTTCCCACAACTAGAAGTTGTAGGCGATTCGATTTTTGTCGCCTGGACAGATCTTAATGGTGACAACAGCGAGGTCAAGATGGTGAGGTTTGAGATGGACTAGCCTAGTTTTCCCAATAAAGCGCCCTATTCCACAACAGTGTCCCTCTTCCAAGAGGGAGTCAGGGAGATGTCCGCAGGAGTGAGTAAACTAGAATTTTCCATACTAATTCTATCCATCAATATTAGATATAAAATAACGTAACCTACCCACAACAGTGTCCCTCTTCCAAGAGGGAGTCAGGGAGATGTCGGCAGGAGTAAGTAAACAAAAAAATGCCCTGAAATAGGGCATTTTTTTTGTTTTAGTAAGTATTGAATCTACAACCTAAACTTCCCGTTATTGGTCAAGAAAATAGCATTGGTGAAGAATAATTTTCCATTATGCCAGAACGCTCTAAAAAGTGGGTCGTCTACCATATAGATAACGCTCCCGCGTCCCATACGTTCTTCTCCAAAAACAAGAGAGTTACTTAGTTTTCCTTTGGCCGTTTCTCCTGCAAATCCTGCTACATTCTCTACCTCTTCAGGAATCCACGCTACATTGTAGCCGCGGTCAAGATATGAGTAAGAATTGCTTCCTAGCTTAAGACTGTAATACGTGTCTGGATAGCCAAAAGCCATTGGGTGCGTCGTATCTACTTTAGTCTTAAAGATAGAACCTGTGATAAAGTTTGTGGTACTTGCATTCTCACGATCTGCATATGGAGTTAGGTTTTCTTTCTTGTCGCTTTTTTCGGTATCGCTGCCGCCGGTATTTCTTTTTATTGAAAATCCAGATTTGCCAGCGAGGCTTCCTACAGCATTTGCTAGTGCAATTACTTTACCGCCACCACGCACAAAGTCTTTTACCTTGTCAAGGTTACTTTCATTAAGTACGCTTCCGTACCAGCCGCTAGGCATCACGAGTACATCAAATTCATCAAGATTTACACGCCCTAGCTTATCTGCATTTATAGAAGTCACTGGGTACTGTAATGTCTGTTCAAAAAAGTACCACGTAGCTCCATAACTCAATGATGAGGTTGCATCTCCTTTAAGTAATGCAATCTTTGGCGGATTGATAAGCTTTACTTGTGACGACCCAAAATCTGGTCCAGAGCTTGCAAATGAGGTTGTCGTAGCGGTAAGGGTTCTATTATGCTTTCGCGAAAGCGTACTCAACACCTCATTAAAATCTTTACGTCCCAGATTATCACTTTTTGTGATGATTAAAGAACCGCGCTCGTAAGAAATTCCATTATTTACAAAGGGTTGCTCACTAAAACGTACTCTAATACCTTCCTTAAGAAGTCCTGCAAGAAACTGTGCATCATCAAGACTATTCCACTTCCCGATGTAGCCCGCTACATTTGTGCTTGCTGTGGTTCTGTTTGTTTTAAAAGGGCTCGCGGCATTTGCTTTTACCAGTGATGTGCTTGCCACGGCATTAAGACCGTAAGCGTGTGGTAAATTCCACGCGGTGATATCATAAGTGAGCGGTGTGCTTAGTTTTGCATCTGGCTCAAAAAGTGCCTTTACCATCTTTCCTTTTGGCTGGTCTGTACTTATCACCATTGCTGTGTCATAGCTCATACTACCTTGACCGTTTGAGGTGTAGTTAAAACCTGTTGCCTTACCATTTGAGGCAAAGCCATAGTTTATCTCGTGCTTGTCCATTAAGTCGGCTAGCGCTTTGAGATTATCTACATTACCAGAAAGTACGTAGCTTTTATATTTGAGATTGTTGTTATTAAAGTATGCTTTAAACTCTGAGTTGAGCTTTGCAGCATTTTTTACAGAAATCTCTACGGTAGAGAGTCCTGTAGTTTTGTGGTGTGCTACACGATCTACCAGCGTGAGTTCATAACCTCGATCTGTATGAATACCTAAACCGGCACGACCGTGACCAGCCTGCTCATAGGTCATCCCTATTGCCCCCATAAAGGTAGGGTAGGTGTCACCGTAAGAAGGGTAGAGTAAGTCAAAACTCTCTCTTGTAAAAAACAGCCAACCTTCCTTATCAAAATAACGTGCGTGATTTGCTCCTATTTGCGTTTGGAAATCCATCTGCCAGTCTGTGATAATCTCGTGATATGGCTCTGCTGCAGGAGCAAAATAATAAGGATTGTTTATTCCTTGCTCGTGAAAGTCTACGTGCACGTGAGGCATCCACTTGTTATATACTTTTAATCGTTGTTGTGACTCTACTTGTGATGCCCACGCCCAGTCGCGGTTAAGGTCAAAAAGGTAGTGATTAGGTCTTCCTCCTGGCCACGGCTCATCGTGCTCTGCAGCTATTTGTGCTGGGTCGTAAGGTGTAGACGCTACTTGGTTAAACCAGTTTGCATAGCGATCACGCCCGTCTGGATTTACACAAGGATCCATAATAATCACGGCATCTTTTAACCATTCTTTTTTTGACGTAATTAACTCATATAGTGTCACCATAGAAGCCTCTGTAGATGATGCTTCATTACCGTGCACGTTATAAGAAAGCCAGACTATTGCCTTGTCTGCCGTACCAGAGTTGCCGGTGGCAATACCCGTTTGCTCCAGGTTTGCCTTACGTATATTTTCTAGATTGCTATGGTTTGCGCTTGTGGTAATAACGGCATAGGTAAGGGGTCTACGCTCGTTAGTTTTACCATATTCTTGATAGGTAACTAGGTCACTATTTTCGGCTACGTGTTCAAAGTAGCGCACCACGTCTGAGTGTCGTGAGAACTGTGTTCCTATCTCATAACCCAGAAATTCTGAGGGAGATTGTACTTGAGCGGTAAGTAATGTTGTGAGAAATAAGGCGACAAAAAAGCTGTAGATTCTGAGCATTTGGTTGGTTTTAGCAAAAGCTAAAGCTATAAAAAGAGCTCGCCGCAAATCAGCGTTTTAACGTTTTTTTGGGAAAAGTCGCAATTTATCAGAATTATCTTTACTATCTAAACCATAATTTATGCCAACCGACTGTCTGCCGTACCGAGAAACGGGGTATTTTTCTAATCTTATCACAAACTATCTAGATCAAGAAGAAGCACTTAAGCCCTTTTATCACAGATTTCCTACAGCAGATAATCTTATTAAACAGGCAGAAGAGAAGGGGCAATTTTTTAGTCCGCTTTCGCGAAAGCGTTTATATGATTCCCTCATCGCGCAATATAAAAATACAAACACCTCTGCCGAGACGCAGCTCAATCTAGAGCATCTTGCCAGCGAAAATACGTTTACCATCACCACAGGGCACCAGCTCAATTTATTTACGGGGCCGCTCTACTTCTTATATAAAATTATCTCAGTCATTAATCTCTGCAAGGAGCTTAAAGAGAAAGATCCAGACCGCAATTATGTGCCTATTTACTGGATGGCGACAGAAGATCACGATTTTGACGAGATTAACTATTTCAATTTTCAGGGTAAAAAAGTACAGTGGAATCGTGAGGATGGAGGCGCCGTGGGCGCACTCTCAACCGATGGACTGGCTGAGGTACTAGCATTATTTAAAACACAGCTAGGGACTTCAAGAAATGCAGAGTACCTCTCAAAACTTTTTAGTGATGCCTATCTCAATCACGATAACCTGGCAGATGCAACGCGCTATCTAGGCAACGAGCTTTTTGGTGAGTACGGCCTTGTCATTGTAGATGGTAACGACGCGGGACTTAAAGAATTATTTGCTCCTTATGTACAACGAGAATTGCTAGAGGGCGTGTCGCACGCAAAGGTGACACAGCAAACCGAGCAACTCACTGCGCTAGGCTACCCAGAGCAAGTGCACCCTCGTGAGATTAACTTGTTTTACATTACAAAAGGCATCCGTGAGCGCATTATTAAGGTGGATGATATGTATGTGGTAAATGATACAGATATCCGCTTTCGCGAAAATGAGATTCTCAACGAGCTTGCTAACCATCCAGAACGCTTCTCTCCTAACGCCTTGCTAAGACCACTTTTTCAAGAAGTGATTTTGCCGAATCTTTGTTACATAGGTGGAGGCGGAGAGCTGGCGTACTGGTTCCAGCTTAAAACATATTTTGAAGAAGTTGGAGTTCCTTTTCCAGCGCTATTACTTCGTAACTCGGCACTAATACGTACCGAAAAGCAACGTATAAAAGCCGAAAATCTAGGCGTGTCGTTGCCAAATTTATTTCTAAAACAAAACGAACTCATCAACCGAAAGGTGCGTGCCATCTCAAATATAGAGATAGACTTCTCTGCACAACGCAGCTTCTTAAAAGAGCAGTTTAAAGCAATGCACTTACTAGCCGAAGAGACAGACGCTAGTTTTATAGGAGCCGTAAAAGCACAAGAAGTAAAACAACTCAAAGGTTTAGAAAACTTAGAGAGTAGATTGCTGCGTGCACAAAAGCGTAAACTAAGTGATCACGTACAACGCCTAGTAGATTTACAAAACGAAGTTTTCCCAATGCAAAGCCTGCAAGAAAGGAATACGAACTTCTCACAATTTTATCTAGAATTTGGCGAGCAACTCATCCCTGAGCTAGTAAATGCGCTGGAGCCGCTAGGCGGCGAGTTTACGGTGGTTACTTTGTAGGGGGTTATATCTAATGGAAGGGTGAATCTAATTAAACATTAGATTGCCTTCGCTATCCCTTTTTCCTACCATAGCCATTCCACAAGCACATCCTTGCCTTCTCGTACATTCAGAATAGGGAATTGTTTTGTTTTCGAGTGCTTCTGTTATAGATATGTATGTTCCAGTTAGTTCTTTACTTTCGTCACAATCTTTACATCCTATAATACCAAAGTGATAGTGTAAAGAATTGCGTCTGTTTTGTAATTCTATATTAACTTTTGTAAGATTATATAATGCCAGAATTTCATTAGCTTTTCTGTGCTCAATTCTTCTTCGAAAATCAAGCATAGCTGAATAAATCTTTAAATTTCTTTCGTAAAAGCCTAGAACATCATTTGATTGAATTTTATTTTCGTTAAGTAGGTTGTTAAAAATAAACCAAAGGTAGTTGTCAATACTCTCGGTATTAGTTTTCTTCCAAGTTTCATAGTAATCAATGATATTTTGCTCTTCCATCCCAAACTGAGAAAAAAAGTTCATATATTTTTCAATAAGCCATTCAAGGTTTCTTTTATTCATATCTATAAATTTAACTGCCTTATCCCCTCATAAGCTACAATTCCAACGGCATTTGCGAGATTTAAACTTCTGATGTGTTCGCTAAATAATGGTATTTTATAAAGTTGGTCGGGGTGTTTTTCGGTGATTTCTTTTGGGAGTCCTTTAGATTCTTTTCCAAAGACGAGAAATAGGTCGTCTTCAAAAGGAATGTCATAATGTGATTTTGTGCCGTGACTTGAGAGAAAGGCCATTTTCGCGAAAGCGTTCTTTTTAAAAAAGTCTTCTGTATTATCGTAATACTGCACGTCTAGATGCTGCCAGTAGTCAAGACCTGCGCGCTTAAGGCGGGTGTCGTCTATCTCAAAACCAAAGGGTTTTACAAGGTGTAACTTGCAGCCAGAACCGAGGGCAAGCCTACCTATGTTACCTGTATTGTTTGGGATTTCTGGATTGATGAGTACAATATTGAGCATAATGGCTTGCTTGATGGGATGTATGGTGTATAAATGGTGTGCGAGATACTAATGTTATCACAAAAACTAAAGCTTGTCACGGGCTATAACTCCCGTCTACAGTATCTTTACCCAAAAATAGCATTTTGAGAGTAAACTACTTCCCCCAAAAATTGATATATCTTTTTGCCATCGTACTTTTTACGGTAGGTAATACACAGACGGCACAGGCACAGGATTTTGAAAAAATTAAAGAGTTTTTTACGTTTCACCCTAACCACAAGGCGGTTGCAAAAGATAGTACTTTATATGCATCTAAGTTTATAGCAGCACCAGTAATGAGCTACAGCCCGGAGACAAATTTTGCCTTTGGGACGGGTGCAAAATACTTATTTAAATTTAACGGTAGTGGGGAGGAGACGCGTGTGTCTAATATGCCTATCACGCTGCAGTACACACTTAATAGTCAGTTTTTTGTTTATTCTGGATTTGAGATTTTTACTAACCAAGAGAAATGGGTGATAGAGGGTAATATCCTTTTTCAAAATTACCCAAGACTGTTTTATGGTTTTGGCACAAACTCACCAGAAAGTGCAGAGGAGGAGTATAATTATTACCAGTTACTAGTGGAGCCTATCTTTTTAAAGCAGGCTTTCACACGTTACCTTTTTGTAGGTGCCGGTGTGCGATTTAATCACATTTACTCAGTTGATATAGAAGAGGGCGGACTTATAGATCAAACTAGACCTACGGGTTATGATGGATCTACATCACTAGGTGTTGAGGTTGCAGCGCTGTATGATAACAGGAATAATGTGCTTAATGCTCAAAATGGATGGTACCTCGAGACGACGAGAGGTCAATATTTTGAGGCGCTGGGAGGTACACACAATTTTGATTTAACACGTTTTGATTTAAGACATTATACAAAGCCATTTGCAGATAAGGATGATATTCTTGCATTCCAGATGGTGGGAAGGTTTACTCGTGGTGACTTACCGTTTTCTGAGTTTTCTTTTCTTGGAGGTAGTGAGATTATGCGTGGTTATAGAGAAGGCCGTTATGTAGGTAGAGATTTACTTGCAAGCCAGGTAGAGTATAGAAAGACGTTTAAGAACTCTCGTTTTGGCGCTGTATTATTTGCCGGTGGAGGTGATATCTATAATGATGTAAGCGATTTTCAGTTTAAGAACTTAAAACCTACCTATGGAGGTGGTCTTCGTTTTATGATAGATAAGGAAGAACGTCTCAATCTTCGTTTTGATGTAGGTTTTGGTAGAGGCTCTAGTGAGTTTTACTTAGGGATTGCAGAGGCATTTTAATAGCTAGGAGCTAGTTTAATTTGCATCATTTTATTTTTAGAGATAGGAACAAAATTTCTATATTACTCTGAAAATAATCCTGATACGATGCTTAAACCTGTACTCTTTTTTCTTTCCATTTTTTTAGTTTGTAGTTGTGCTCAACAACAAGAACCAGAAGTTGACATAAACCCAGAAACGTACTGGGGAGAAAATCCTTGGCCAGACATTAGAAAGAAGCGTATTAGTCAGCTATTACCGCAAGCTCTCAAAACTGCAGAGGTAGATTGCTGGATGACTATTTGTAGAGAAAATAATAATGACCCCATTGCTGATCACATAGGAGGAGAAAATGCTGGTGGCACCGCCGTATTTTTATTTTATAACGACGCAACTGGTTTTCACTCTAAAGTATTCTCACCTTCTGGAGAAGCAACTGCGCTAGATGATCTAGATATACACGAGGAGGTCGTGAGTGTAGCGCGAGGAACCTCTGCTATTGAGCAAGCGTCAGATTTTATCAAAACAAAAGATTTTAAAAGTATTGCCGTAAACACATCTTCAAAAAATGTGATGGCAGACGGACTTACGCATACACAGTATGAAGAAATCGCTACTGCCTTAGGTGACGTAACTTCAAAACTAGTATCCTCTGAAGAGGTGGTCTATGAGTGGTTATCTATAAAGCTACCAGAAGAAGTTGCCATCTTAAAGAAAGCAGCAAAGCTCACTGCCCAGTGGCAGATTGAAGCCTACGAGCAAGTAGTACCTGGCACATCTACAGATGCAGACATTGCAAAATATTTAAAACAAAGAATGACCGAGTATGGCGTGACAGATGGATGGGCACCTGCTCAAAATCCTAATGTAAATTCTGGGCCAGACCGTGGGCACTCGCACGCTACAGATAAAGTAATTATGCCTGGTGATGTGATACAAATAGATTTTGGTATCAAAGTATATGACAGATGGGTGACAGATATACAGCGATTTGCATATGTTTTAAAAGAGGATGAGAGCGAGGCTCCAGATGAGATTATGCACTACTGGGAAAGTTCTAAAGCTGGAAATAGGGCAGCACTCGCTGCGATGCAACCTGGCGTAAAAGGAGTAGATGTAGATAGAGCCCAGCGCATACTTATGGAAAAAGCAGGGTCTGATTATGTGATGTGGAGCACGGGTCACCCAGTAGGCTATGTCGCTCACGATGTAGGACCTAATCTAGGAGGTTCTCAAGCATCACACGTGAGACCAGCCTCAGAAAAAGTGATCAAGGAAGGGATGACGTTTGCCTTTGACGGTTTTCACTCTTGGAAACTAGCAGACGGTGGTGTAAAAACAATGTCTGTAGAGGAGATGGCTGTAGTAACAGAAAATGGTGCGGAGTATCTTATCGCTCCACAAGAAGAACTTGTTATTATCTCAAATAAATAATCTAAGCAAAAAACCAGTAATCTTTAACGGCTTCTTTGCCCCAAGCATCGAGTAGTGCTTGTATTTCCTTCTTACCATCTGGAGAAGAAACTACAATCATAATCTGCGCATTTTCTATAGACGGGACATCTGTAAAAGATTGCATACGTACATCATAAATGTCTTTGCCTATCTGTTTCTCATTATTAGAAACCCAGTGAAAGCTGTCATTATACGATTGTAAAATTTTAGCCATATCCTTACCGTTACGTCCGGCACCCCAGAGTACGAGTGGTCGTGTGTTATCACGATCTATCTCATAAAAGAAACGCATTTTCATATCAAAATAGCGATTGTCTTTATACTCATCCCAAGTACGTGAGATACGGTTAGAGCGATCACGCCAGTGGTGAAGTATGGCATCTATCCCTATAACTTTGAGCCCGTGTTTATACATACGGAAACACAAATCATAATCTTCTGGATAGATAACAGGATCAAAAGCACCTACGGCATCAAAATCATCTTTATGAATCATCCAGCAATGTGACGGGATAACACACTCTTTATAAATTTGCTGGTAGTGTGTGCTTGTTCTTGCCACCTCATTGAGCCAGCGCTCATAGCGTAAAAAACCATCACCTACCTCGCCCTCATCTACAAAGTGCTCTGTACCTCCAGCAATCACGTGCCCTTTTCCATACTTATGCCACTCATCTACGAGAAGCTGAATTTTATAATCTGGCATTTTATCATCAGAGTCCATCCTGTTGAGCAGGGTTCCGCGTACTTCTCTGTATCCACATTGTAATGTTGGGATGAGTTTATAGCCGTCACTGTCAAAAACACGAACGCGTGCATCTTGCTTTGCAAATGCCGCAAGAATCTCTGGAGTCTCATCTGTACTGTGATCATTTACAGCAATAAGTTCCCAGTTTTGATACGTCTGGTTTATAATGGAGTTTATGCAATCGCGCAGATATGAAGCCGTGTCTTTTACGGCCATTATGATAGATACGAGGGGTTGATTTACTGCCACGATTTTGGAAGGTTTTTTGTGATTTCTATAGGGTCAAAAGTACTACTTTCTCTCGCGCCGTGTTCGGTCACCCATTTTGCGGTTTCTTGTAATCCTTGTGCAAGTGTTGTGGCTGGCTTTGGGCTAAAGATTTCTATAAATTTTGAGTGGTCTGCATAGGCGTGTACTACTTCCTCACGCTGTTCAAGGTGGTTGATGATCACTTCTTTTTCCATAGCAACTCCTACTTCTTTAGCTAGATCATTTACCGTGTTTTCGGTATCTGCGCCTATGTTAAAGATTTGGTTGTCCGCTTTCGCGAAAGCGTAACTAGCCGCAATATAAGGTGCCACATCATCTATGTAGGTAAAAGCACGGGTTTGATTTCCGTCGCCAAAGATGGTAAGCGGTTCGCCCTTTAATATCTGATTCATAAAAATGCCCACCACATTGCGATACTTATCTCCGATGTTTTGCCCAGGCCCATACACATTGTGCGGGCGAAAGATGATATAGTCTAGCCCAAACATTTTATGTGCATTATCCAGATCCATCTCTACCGCATATTTTGCAATACCATAAGGGTCTTCGGGTTGTGGTTTTTGCAATTCTTTAAGTGGTAATTCTTGAGTTCCATACACAGCAATAGAGCTTGTAAAGATGAACTTCTTTATGTTATGATTAACCGCAGCATTAATGAGGTTGATGCTCCCTATGAGGTTATTCTCGTAGTTGAACTTACGTATAAAATGGCTCAACCCTTCGGCGGCATATGCGGCTAGATGGTAGATGTAATCTATGCGATGTTGTGCAAATATCTCATCTATAAGCGCGGTGTTTGTAATACTTCCTTCTATAAAAATCGCACCTTGAGGAACATTACTTGTAAAGCCGCCAGAGAGGTCGTCAAGTATGATTACTCGGTGATGTAAAGCTAGTAAATGACGAGCAACGTGGCTTCCTATAAAGCCAGCGCCACCGGTAACTAATGAGGTTATTTGCATACTGCAAACTTAGGAAAAGGAATTGAGAGGGGCGTTGTTACGCTTTCGCGAAAGCGTAAAAAAACCACCTTTTACAGTGGTCTTTATATATTATCTCTTGCTTGCTCTGGCTTGCTTAAAATATTTTACTGGAGGAAAGAGCATCCCGAAAGATTCTCCATCATCTTTGCCTAGGTGTTTGTGGTGCATTTTATGTGCTCTTCTTAATGCTTTACCGTACCATCCATTTGCATTGCGAAACAACTTAAATCGCTGATGGATAAAGATGTCGTGCACACCAAAGTAGGCAAGACCATAGGCAAAAATACCTAAGCCTATAGGTAAACCTATCCATACGCCTTCGTACTGCCACAATAGGAAACAGCCTATTGAAACTAGTGCATAAAAGATAAAGAAGAGGTCATTTTTTTCCCACCAAGAGTTGTGTTTTTTATGGTGGTGGTCTTGGTGTAAAGACCATAAAAAGCCGTGCATTACATATTTATGTGTTGCCCAGGCTAGAAATTCCATAATGACAAAAGTCATAACAAAAACGAAGATCCAAAGTAATGTTTGCATTTGTATAGGGGATTCTTTTAAATAAGGTTTAAACGATATTTTACATAGCTACGTGCAAGCAGACTTGCCTTTACGTAGTCTGGTACGCGCACTCTTGTGTTCCTAATTTCGGCAGAGGGAACGCGTTTAAGTTTTGTGAGTAGTTTTCGATAATAACGGAAAGCGGTATACACACCAAACTTTGCTTCTATAGGCAGTCTATTTATACCTGCTAGTCCCTTTGCAAAGTCTTCTTCTATCTCTTCGATAATACGCTGCTTAGAGGCTTCATCAAGATTTACAAGATTTGTATTAGGGAAGTAAGTGCGACTTAGTCCTTCAAAATCTGCCTTGAGGTCACGTAAAAAGTTTACTTTTTGAAAGGCAGAGCCTAAACTCATCGCGCTGTCTTTAAGGCTTTCGTATTTTTCTTTGTCTCCTTTTACAAAAACGGTAAGACACATAAGGCCTACTACATCTGCGCTTCCGTAAATGTATTCCTTGTACTCTGCATCCGTGAGATAATCTAGTTTTGTGAGATCTAGGCGCATACTTTTCATAAACGATGCGATATGTGCAGGGTCTATATCATATTTATGCACGGTCTCTTGAAAGGCGTTGAGAATAGGGTTGAGGCTTATTTTATCTGTAAGCGCGTGCTCAAGATCTTCTTCAAAACGTTTGAATAGCGTAGGCTTGTCATAGTCGTGAAAAGAATCTACAATCTCATCTGCAAATCTTACAAAACCATAAATGTTATAAATGTCCTGACGTATACAGGGTGCAAGCATTTTAGTCGCGCTTGCAAATGAGGTGCTATATGATTGAGTTACAACCTTTGCACAGCTTCTCGATACGGTGTCAAATAGAGATTTCATTATTTAATTGATTTGCTTATTAATTTTGATACAAGCTTACCAGATATGAGGGCTGGAGGTACGCCAGGTCCTGGAACCGTTAACTGTCCAGTAAAATACAAATTTTTAACTTTCTTACTTCTTAAATTAGGTCTAAGAAAAGCTGTTTGCTTTAAAGTATTTGCCATTCCGTAGGCATTTCCTTTATAACTGTTATACTCACTTACAAAGTCATCTACACAAAATGACTTCTTAAAGATAATATGATTTCTAAAATTTTGACCAGATAATCGCTCTAGTCTTTCCATTATAATATCAAAATATTGATCACGTAGTGCCTGCGTATCTTCTACACCAGGAGCTATAGGGATTAAGAAAAATCCATTTTCTTTACCTTCTGGCGCCATTGTCTCATCTGATACCGATGGGAAATTTGCATAAAATAAAGGCTCTTCTGGCCAAGCAAGATCGTCATAAATGGTTCTTGCGTGCTGGTCAAAATCTGTATCAAAGAACAAGTTGTGATGAGCTACGTTATCAAACTTTTTATCAAAACCTACATAAAAGAGTAGTGATGACGGTGCAAATACACGGCTGTCCCAGTACTTCTCTGTGTATTGTCTATATGATGGGTCTAGCAAAGTCTCACTGTGATGATAGTCTGCTCCACTTACGACATAATCTGCAGTAATGGTTTCCCCATTAACTATAATTCCTTGTACTTTTCCTTGATCTACCAGAATTTTACTGGCACCAGCGCTTGTATGAGTTTTTACTCCTAGTGAGTGTGCCAGCTTAATCATCCCTTTGATGACCTCGTGCATACCACCTTTAGGATGCCAAGTCCCTAAGCCAAAATCTGCATAGTTCATAAAACGATAGAATGCAGGTGTGTTATTAGGTTTAGCTCCGAGAAACAATACTGGAAATTCTAAAATAGAAACCAGCTTTTCATTTTTAAAAGCCTTGCGCACGTCATCACTTATAGTCTTAAAAAACTGATTTACGCGTACTGCCGTTTCTGGAGTTACAAGTTCAAAAGGTGAAAGGCCTGGCTTGTTTACTACATCGTTAATAGCAATGTCATAGTTGACTCCAGCATTTTTTATAAACTTTTTGAGTTGAGGAGAGCTCCCTGGCTCTATACGCTCAAACTCTGTAGCTATTTTATCTAGCGTATCACCTATGGTTACAACTTCATCTTTAAACCAAACGTAATAAGCGGGGTCCAGCTTTTCTAACTGGTAAAAGTCTGAAACCTTTTTATTAAAATCTCCAAAAAACTTTTCAAAGATGTCTGGCATCCAGTACCAGCTAGGGCCCATATCAAAAGTAAAGCCCTCTTCTTTAAGTTGTCTGGCACGACCACCTAGGGTTTGATTTTTTTCATAAAGGTGCACCTCGTTACCAGCTTGAGCAAGATAACACGCAGCAGATAGGGATGAAAATCCAGATCCTATAATTACAATTTTTTTATGCATATGATGGTGTAGACTGTTTTATAACATTTACAAACTCTCTTATGCTAAGCATAATGTGAATGTTTGAAGGAACTTTTGTTTCATCTATTTTGCTAGTCATTGCTCCTAGTACGTAGAGGTCTAATTTCTGATTTTCAAAAACAGCATTAAATTCTTCAAAATATTGTGGAATCTCGCTTTCTAGGGGGTTCACAGTGAAGTAAGATGCAAATGATAGATTAGGGTGATTTACAGAAAGGTATTTTAAGTTGGAAAGCATAATGCTTTGACCCAAGTAAATAACCTTGTAGCCATGGGATACCAATTCATAATTAAGAAATAATAGCCCTAACTCATGTATCTCATTCTCGGGAAGAAAAAGTGCAAATGTCTTTTCTTTCAGCGGTGGAACGTTGATCTGAGTTTTTTCAATATTAATAAGAATTTTGTGCTTTATAAGATTAAATATAAAATGTTCGTGTGATGGATTGATAGTGTCTGTTTGCCATAGCAATCCTATCTCATGTAATAATGGTATAAAAACCTCATAAAATATTTTTACAAAGGGCTTAGTCTCATTAAGGGCATTATATGTTTTGTGAAATAAATTTTGATCAAAATTCATCATCGCTATCTTGAAAGAATTGATAGCGTGGTTTTCACTAGACTCATCAGAATCAGAAATCAAACTTGCAACTAGCGCCGCAATTTCTTTAGTCGAATGACGAGCAATTTTTGAAATTTTGTATTTGTGCTCTGTAAGAAAAACAACATTAAGTAGCTTTTGTAAATCACTTAGTGCATAAGTTCTTATATTGGTATCTGTACGTAGTGGTTCAAGAAGTCCATATCTTTTCTCCCATATACGTATGGTGTGAGCCTTAATACCACTTAAGCCCTCAAGGTCCTTTATACTAAATTTTGTTTTTACAGCATTTTTCATAAAACTCCTTATTTATATGTAAAAGTAGGGAATTTAATTATTTTGTTTAACCTATGACTATTAAAATTTAAACAAAGTTTATGAAAATAGGGTTGCGCTTTCGCGAAAGCGTGAATATTTCAAATAAAAGGACTAGTATGATAACCTTTCTGCGTGCATAGTATCTGAGGGATCTTTATAATCAGGAAAGAATTACAATAAAAAAGAGAGTTAATCTTAAGACTAACTCTCTTTGTACCCGGGATGGGACTTGAACCCACACGCAACTAGTGCACACGGCCCTCAACCGTGCCTGTCTACCAATTTCAGCACCCGGGTAGATAGGTAGCATTTTATCAATGCGGGTGCAAATATAAAATCTTCTTATGAAACTCTAGGGCGAATCTAAAACTATTTTTAAGTGTTGTTAATTTTAGCGCATAAAAAAACCTCCATCTATTGATAAAGGTTTAAACTCATAAAGTGACCTGGCTGGGGCTCGAACCCAGGACCCTCTCCTTAAAAGGGAGATGCTCTACCAACTGAGCTACCAGGTCGTCATTTTAACGAGGGTGCAAATATAAAGTCTTCTTTTGAAACTAAAGGCTTAAATGTGAAAAAATTTTAAGAACATTTTTGGTCATAAAAAAACCTCCATCTAGTGATGGAGGTTTGCACTTATCAAGTGACCTGGCTGGGGCTCGAACCCAGGACCCTCTCCTTAAAAGGGAGATGCTCTACCAACTGAGCTACCAGGTCATTGCCTTATTGCGGGTGCAAATATACACTTAATTAATTGTTGTAACCAAACGTTTTAAATAAAAATTTCAATCTTTTTTTTAGATTAATATATACCTTTGTTTTTCAATTAGTTTGCTATGAATTATTTTTTGATGGGGTATATGGGTTCGGGAAAATCAACCATTGGACCACTGCTTGCTGAAGCACTTTCTTACAATTTTTTAGATTTTGACGCCTATATAGAAGAGAAAGAGGGGAGTAGCATTACCGAAATATTTGAAAATAAAGGTGAAATTTATTTTAGAAAAGCCGAGACAAGACATCTTAAAGCGCTTATTGATAATAATGATGATGATACAATAATAGCCTTGGGCGGTGGAACACCTTGCTATGGAAATAACTTGCAACTTATTAAAGATGCAAATGCAAAGACTATTTACCTTAATTGGAATTTTAAAGTACTGGCAAATAGATTATGGCAAGCAAAGGAGCAGCGTCCATTAATTGCTAGTATGCAATCGCTAGAAGATCTAGAAGACTATATAAGGAAGCACTTATTTGAGAGAGGTTTTTATTATAACCAGGCAGATATTGTGGTTAAAGTAGAAAGCCAATCAGCAGAAGAACTAACAGCCCAAATTTTAAAGAAATTACTCTAGAACAGCTGTGTCGTTACCTTTTCTAAAAGTGACTTTTACAGATTCATTAAGCGATGTGCTCAATGAAATGCCTTTGAAGTCTGCTTTTACGGGGTATTTTTTGTGATTTCTATTAACTAGTACGGCAGTCTTAAATCTCTTTAATGGTACGTCTAGAAAATGTTTTACGCCATATACAAGCGTTGTACCAGAATTGAGTACATCATCTATAAGTACGATAGATTTATTTTGATACTCACTTGCAGGTAAACTTGTCTGGACCGTACCCAGCGGGTTCTTCTTGTCCATAGTTACTTTACAAAGGATTGTTTTCAGAGGAGATATTTCGGAAAGTACCGTAGCTAGGCGTTCGGCAAATTTGTAGCCATTATCTGCAATACCTGCTAGTATAACCTCTTCTTCATTTGCATTGCTTTCATAGATTTGAAAGGCAATGCGCTTTGTTTTATGGGCTATTGCTTGGTGGTCTAGTATTTTTTCAAGTTTAACTTTCATGTCTGTGCTAGCTTAAGGGTTAAAGATATTCAATTAACCCACTATTCCTCTTCATCACTTTTAAAAAAATCATCATTGTTGTAAATCTCATCAATGCTTCTTCTGTCTTTCTTTGTAGGACGTCCTACACCCTTTTTACGATAGTAATCTTTAGAGTATTTAAGTAATTCTAGTTTTTCTAGATTCTCTTTTGGAGTTTTGTCTCGCACATACATGCCCACTAGTTTTGCACCCAGTCTGCTTTCGGGAAGATCAAGAACTTCTAGAACGTAAGTAACCTGATTTTTGCGCACAGTAATGGTGTCAGTAGGATAGATGTCTCGAGAAGGTTTTACAGAGGTGTTGTTTATTTTTACTTGACCCTTCTTGCAAGCTGTAGTTGCAATAGATCTAGTCTTAAAGTAGCGCACGCACCATAAATATTTGTCTACTCTCATATAAAATGGGATAAAACCGCGTTAATAAAGATAAAGTAATGTGCAAAAATACATCAAAATTGTATCTTGCACTCCTTAAATTAAAATTGATGAAATTAAGAAATTACCTAGGTTTAGCTATAGTTTTATTACTATGTGTTGGTTGCCCTTCTGATGATGATGCAGATATTACAATTGTTCCTCCTAGAGATAGAGGAGAGCAGGCGGTAGAGGATGATGCAGAGATTCGTGATTATCTAGAGACTCACTTCTACAATTATGAAGAATTTGAGAATCCTACAGCAGATTTTGATTACAAAATACGCTTTGATACTATTGCTTCTGTGAATAGTGATAAAACACCAATAATTGATCGACCTGAGTTGACAAGTCTTACTTATAATCGAGAAGATACTGATCAAACGATTTATATACTTACTGCAAGACAAGGATCAAGTGAAAAGCCTGCAGCTACGTATGCAGATTCTACACTCTTAAATTATACGGGTAGAAACTTAAATAGTTCTGTTTTTGACTCTTCGCCTAATCCAGTGTGGTTTGACCTCACTAGAACTATAGATGGTTTTCAAAATGGTATAGCCGGTTTTAAGGGAGCTGGGTCAGGCCCTATGACCAATGGAGATGGAACAACAGCTTACGAAGACTATGGTGTAGGAGCTGTGTTTATACCTAGCGGGTTAGCATATTTTAATCTTCCTCCTGGAAGTGTTGAAATATACAGTCCTCTAGTATTTACTTTTTCTGTTTTTAATGTAGTGATTACAGATCATGATGATGATGGTATTATCACGATAGATGAGGATCTAGATGGTAATGGTTTCCTTTTTGATGAGGCAGATGATCCAGATAGTGATTTGTCTTTTGCATATCAAGATCCAGATGATGATAATGATGGTGTGACTACGAGGTTAGAAATTACGCTTGACGAAGAAGGGAATTTAGTATCATTTATCGATACAGATGGAGACGGGATCAACAATCACTTAGATGATGATGATGATGGCGATGGTAGAAATACTATTGATGAAATCCGAATTAATAGTTCAACGGGAGTTGTTACCTATACAGATACAGATGGAGATGGTACACCTGATTATCTAGATGCAGATAGCTAGGATGTAATCACGCTTTCGCGAAAGCGTTATAGAAATTTAAAAAAGTCACATTGGATAAACCAATGTGACTTTTTTATTTTATCTATTTTAAGGCACTAAATAATGGTCACAACAGATGTCTAAGAAGTAATGAAAAATAGAATATAAAGTGTAAGACCTTCCTAAAAGAGATTAGGAGGTGTGACATAATTGCATTTTCTAATAGCTGGTTATGGTTAATAGCCTTTAAGTTATATCAAAAAAAAATCGAGTATCCTCAGAAAGGATACCCGATTTTAAAATCTATATTTTTTTAAAACTAATTCCCTCCGTCAAGGGCGTAAGATAAACTAAGAATCCATTGCGTTGGTCTCGCATCTACTTTGAAGCCTACACTGTTTTCTTCGGCTTGTGATTCTGTTATAATTGTATTGTCTGTAAATGCTCCTTCATATCTTACATCAATACCAAGTCTACCAAACGAAAGTCCTGCACCTAGCTGGTAACCTACGGTAAATGAATTTTCTGGATCTTCAAAATCAATATCTATCCCATCAAATTCATCATCCAAAATGTATTGGAAAGAAGGCCCACCCTTAACATTCAAAGGCCCTACAACGTTAAACCCTATTAGCACAGGAACATCAATTTTTGACAATTCATAATCTATACTACTAGAGCCTGAAATATTACTCTGATATTCGGTATTAATTTTAGTGTATAATAGCTCTGGTTGTATAAAAATACCAGCAAATTCTGCCTTGTAATATATACCAGCGTGAAAGCCAGACTTGTTTTCTTTGTCAAAAGTACTTTCGGCAAATTCTGATGTAAACTCAAGATCTCCTACAGAGCCATAATTGAGTCCGCCCTTGATACCGAACCCTTCGCTTTGGCTGAATGCAGTTATACTTGATAAGAGTAATACTGCTACAATGATTTTTTTCATAATTGAAGTTTTATTGATTAATAGAGAGACAAATAAAAAGGCAGTATGTTACAATCATACTGCCTATGTCTTTTATATAAACGGTTGTGTTGTTTGATTATTTTCTAGCTACTACTTTTTCTACAGCTTTTACGATGGCATCTGCATTTAGTCCGTACTTTTCCATAAGTTGAGCAGGTGTTCCACTCTCACCAAAGGTGTCTGCTGTGGCAACGTACTCTTGTGGTACAGGGTGGGTAAGAGATAGCTCTCTAGCAACACTCTCACCTAGACCTCCTAAAAAGTTATGCTCCTCTGCAGTTACCACGCATCCAGTCTTTTTTACAGACTTAATGATTGCCTCTGCATCTAGAGGTTTTATAGTGTGTATATTGATTACATCTGCTGTGATGCCTTTTTCGTTAAGTACTTTACAAGCCTCTAGCGCTTCCCAAACAAGGTGGCCCGTTGCAACGATGGTAACATCATTTCCTTCTTGTAATTGTACTGCTTTACCTATTTCAAATGTTTGATCTGCTGGAGTAAAGTTAGGTACTACTGGACGGCCAAAACGTAAGTAAACCGGTCCTACGTGGTCTGCAAGTGCGATAGTAGCCGCTTTAGTCTGGTTGTAATCGCAAGTATTAATCACTGTCATCCCTGGTAACATCTTCATAAGACCTATGTCTTCAAGAATTTGGTGTGTTGCACCATCTTCACCTAGGGTGAGACCCGCGTGAGAAGCACATATCTTCACATTTTTACCAGAGTAGGCTATAGATTGTCTTATCTGGTCATAAACACGACCTGTAGAGAAGTTTGCAAAAGTTCCTGTAAACGGAATTTTTCCTCCTATAGTAAGTCCTGCGGCGATACCCATCATATTAGCTTCGGCAATTCCTATTTGAAAAAAACGTTCAGGGTTTTCATCTATAAACGTCTGTATTTTTAGAGAACCTATAAGGTCTGCACAAAGAGATACCACATTAGGATTTGTTCTTCCTAATTCTGTCATTCCTGCGCCAAAACCTGATCTTGTATCCTTACTGCCTGTATTTTCGTATGTTTTCATTGTAAAAGTTTTTGGTACGCTTTCGCGAAAGCGTAATAAGAAAAGGTTTAGTAATCGCCTAAAGTTTCTGGATTTTGCTCTAGTGCACTAGCGAGTTGATCATCATTAGGAGCTTTACCATGCCACGCGTGGGTACCCATCATAAAGTCTACACCATTACCCATGATTGTGTGTAATAATACACAAACTGGTTTTCCGTTTCCAGAAAGATCTTTGGCTTGATTCATTCCTTTTACAATAGCGTCTACATCATTTCCTTGTTCAATATCAAGAACAATCCACCCAAAGGCTTCAAATTTTGCACGCACGCTTCCCATGTTTAATACGTGGTCTGTGCTACCATCTATCTGCTGGCCGTTGAGATCTACGGTAGCTATAATATTATCAACCTTTTTTGCCGAAGCATACATAATTGCTTCCCAATTTTGACCTTCTTGCAATTCACCATCTCCCATTAAGGTATAGATAGTATGGTTGTCTTTGTTAAGTTTTTTTGCTTGAGCGGCACCTACCGCAACACTTAGTCCTTGCCCTAGTGATCCAGAGGCGATACGCACTCCAGGAAGCCCTTCATGTGTAGTAGGGTGTCCTTGTAGTCTAGAGTTAAGTAGTCTAAAAGTGTTAAGTTCTTCTACTGGGAAATATCCAGAACGAGCTAATACGCTATAAAAAACAGGTGATATGTGACCGTTAGAAAGGAAGAAAAGATCTTCTCCTATACCGTCCATATCAAATCCTTCATTACGTTCCATAAGCTCTTGATAGAGAACCGAAATAAATTCGGCACATCCTAATGATCCGCCTGGGTGTCCAGAACTTACTTTGTGTACTTGTCGTACGATATCTCTACGCACTTGTGTTACAAATGCCTCTAGCTTCTCTATGTCTGCCATATTATTGAATTTATTATGTAAAAATAAGCATATAAAAAAGTCCTACCATCGAGATTGCTCAAGATTGTAGGACTTCTTTGATTTTTACGAAATATTGAATTTAAACTGCTTTATGCAATAACATCCATATTATCAGAAAGTGTGCCTATGAATTTTGTGATAGGTCCTTTAACCATCATAGCCATCATTGCATTGAATTCTCCTTCAAAATGTAGTTGAACTTCACTTTTATCTGCTGCTAGTTCTTTGATGTCTGCAGTAAGTTGGAAAGGTACTTTGTCACTGGCAGCCCCTAATACTACTTTGTTATGAGGAATTCCTTCCTTAAGATCTAGTACTATTTCTGGCATTCCTTTAAGTCCAAAAAGGAAACGTGTGTCGTTTATCTTCTCAAACTTAGTATTTTCGGGCATTAATTTTTCGAAGTTCTCAATGTTCATTAAGAAATTATAAACTTCTTCTGGCGACTTGTCTAATGTCTTTACAGGACTTTCTAAATTCATTTAGGTAGTTTTAATGTTATTTTTCCCAGGTTGATGGGCTTTTGCGCCAGTTTTCTAGCGTTTCTTGTTGTGCTTCTGTGATAAAATTTGTGTCCCTAGCTTGCAGTAATAAATGAGAATAATCACTTAATGTATTAAGTGTAACTCCAGCTTCTTCAAAATTCTGAGTAGCGGTATCAAAACCGTAGGTAAAGATGGCAAGCATGCCTTTTACCGTCATGTTAGAATTTTTAAGAGCTTCTACTGCCATAAGGCTACTCTTACCAGTGCTTATAAGATCTTCTATTACCACTACATTGCTGTTAGGTTCTAGGTGACCTTCTATTTGGTTTTTACGTCCGTGCTTCTTAGGCTCTGGACGTACGTAAGCAAAAGGTACGTTGAGATAATCTGCAACAAGCATACCAATACCTATGGCTCCTGTAGCAACACCCACAATAGCATCTGGCTTGCCGTAGATACTTTCTACTTGCTTTGCCATTTCTTGATGAATGTAGTTTCTAATAGGAGGATACGATAGTGTGATGCGGTTATCACAATAAATTGGGGATTGCCAGCCAGAAGCCCATGTAAAAGGTTCTTGCGGTTGTAATTTTATTGCATTAATTTGCAAAAGCAATTCGGCAGTTTTTTTTGCCGTTTCTTTGTCTAAAATCATACTGCAAATGTATAAAGTTTTTGTGAATGATATTCCTATTATTCTATCTACAGAAAAGGTGATAGGTAAGAACTATAAAACCATCTCTATAAAGAAGGTGAAGATCAAGAAATTGATTAAGAAATTATATAAAGGAGAACAGTTATATATTAACCTCTACCATCCTAAGGAAGAGAAGTTACTCAAGCACCTGCGCAAGAAACTTAAACTTGTGATAGCGGGCGGCGGACTTGTATACAACGATAAAAAAGAAATTCTTTTTATCTATCGCAATGGTCGCTGGGATTTGCCTAAGGGTAAGATTGAGAAAAAGGAAGATATAGAGGACTGTGCCATTAGAGAAGTAGAGGAGGAGACAGGTGTGACGGGACTTACGATAACAAAGCCTCTAGAAATCACTTACCACGTTTTTAAACGTAATGGCGAGTTTAGGCTTAAAGAGACCTTCTGGTTTGAGATGCACACAAGCTGCACAGACGAGCTAGTACCACAAGCAAAGGAAGGTATTAAGAAAGCAAAGTGGCTTAACTTTGAAAAATCACAGAAAGCGCTTGATAAATCTTATGAAAATATCAAGCTCATCTTTCCTAAAGAATATCTAGTTAAGCATCCTAACGATAGGGTAGCGTAGGTGGGCCTTCTCATAACTAGAAGATTTTTTATGAATCCAGTCTAGCTGAGCATACCAGTTATTTGCAAAATCAGAATTTAACGACTTCTTGAGATTAAACTCTATTCTAATTTTAGGGTGGGTCTCAAGAAATTGTTGTGCCTTATCTTCCCATACGTATGGTGAGAAGCCTTCCTTCTGTTGTAATATAGTGTCAAAATAGTTCCAGTTAAAGAAACTATCTGTCGCCTCTGGCTCTAGTGTTTCTAGAATGTAGCGTATTCCTTTTTGATCTGTAGGCACTATATAACCACCTTTAGGTATGGTAACTTCTTCTTCAGAAGTTTTTAAACTTGTGTTGTAATGCAAATAATGACCTTCATAAGGACTCTTGCGGGTTTCATAGGTGTCTATGTGATATACTTGAGCTACAAAAGTAGTATCCATTTTAAGCTGATCAAACTTGATGTCATTTGCCTTTAAGATAAGAGCAATATCTCTGTAACCTCGAGGGATTACATAAGCTTTTGGTATTGTTACCTCCTTAGTAGGCTTAAAATAATCGTAGTAAGTCACCTTCTTAGTAAAAGGTTTATTGACATCATATTTGAGACGCTCCTTCCCGGTCACTTCACTAGGCTGCATCTTTCCTTCATATCCTAAGAAATCTAGGGTGGTGGTTTTGGTCGTGTCTAGAGCAAATTGTACGGGATAAGTTTCCGCTTTCGCGAAAGCGTTAAAAGCACCCTCGCGCATTTCTTTAATCTTTGTGCCGTTTTCGGCAGTGATTTTTAAGATGCTCTTCATTAATTCGTATGTTCCTTCTACACGTGGTTTATAAGGCTTCAGCATGTGGGTTTCTACCATGAGGCCGATAGTATTCCAGAGCGAAGTGAAACCCGTCGAGTAGCGTGGGTAATCCATAAACTGGCTGAAACCTTTTTCTGGAGTACTGTTAAAAACGTTTACATACGGAGTAATCTCCCAGTCTTTGGCTTTAAGATCTTCCTCAAGCATAGGCTGGAATTCCTCATGGACATAATCACCTAATGCTCCTCCTAATTTGTTGTGCTGTGTAAAGAGGTGTGTAAGCGTGTATTGATAATCTGCGCCATTGCTTACGTGATTATCTATAAAAACATCTGGCTCAATCATGTGATAAATCTCTGCAAAAGCGGCAGCATTTTTTGTGTCACGCTTTATAAAATCACGATTGAGATCATAATTTTGAGCATTACCGCGGAAACCATATTCTTTTGGTCCGTTTTGATTGGTTCTCGTCCCGCTATTGCGGTTAAGAGCGCCACCCACATTATAGATTGCAATCGCACTTACCCATGTGTTTTCTGGGGCCTCTATCTTTCCTTGTGCGAGGTCTCGCATAAGCATCATAGTTGCATCTATCCCGTCTGACTCCCCAGGGTGAATACCATTATTAATGAGAATTCGGCGCACATCCATATCATTAGAAAACTCACTATCAAAGCTTCGGTTGGGATTAAAAGTAACAAGTGTAAGTGGTTCGCCAATGTCTGTCGTGCCTACTTCATAGGTTTTAATAGAGCGATACGCAGTATCAAGATCTTTATAAAAAGCGATGACTTCTTGGTAGGTTGGGGTTTCTGTACCTCCACTTTTTTCAAAGCGTGTAGTAAAGTCTTTATTTTCTGGATTGTCTTTTGTGTCACCACAACTGATTGCAATGGCGAGTAGCGGGAGTAAAAAAAGTCTTTTCATTTGGTTGAACTTGAAGTGTGAAGATACAAATTGGTTCAAAAATAAAAAGCAAGTTGTTTTGAGCAGTATAGTGTTAAGTTACGCTTTCGCGAAAGCGTAAAAACCTTAAAAGAATGGAGCATACTGCAAGACTCTGAAGTCTATGGTATTAAATTGCGGATTTTCCTTTTTAAGTTGTTTGTAAAGAGCAAGACTGCCCACGGCTCTATTTGCTGCTCCTGATGGCGCAGTGAGAGATACAGTTTTAATAGCACGTCCTTGCCATTGAAACTGATGAACTCGTGGTACTTCGCTACTTATTACTTTTAACTTTATACCCTGCTCCTTACAAGCTTTCCTAAAGAAATACTCAGGACCATTTTTACTGTTTCCGCCGGTAAATAATAGTGTTTCCACCTTTGGAGACTTGCTTAAGTAGCCGAAAATATCTCTAAGCGTGACGTTAGTCATCCCAATATCTGAAGCGTCTATTTTAATGCGTTCTGAGGAAGCGACAATATCGCAAACACCGATATTACGAGATATCAAAAAGTCTTTACGCTCTTGAATGGCTTGCTCTGTAGTTTTAAATGTAAGATTGAGATTAAAAATCTTATTTAAAATAGGCCATAATTGCCCATCGATACTGCCATAGCAAAAGTTAACATCTCCAGGTTTGAGCGTACCTTCTGTAAACCGAGGAGGAGGTAGTGTGCCTACTATGAGTTTTGTGGCATTCTCAATATTAAATGGCGGGTAGGGATGTGTATGTTTAAAAATAGCCATTATGATTGTGTAGTAGCAACAAGTCTATCTACCTCTATAAACGTGTTTTTGTGCAGTTTTTTATTTGGTTTGGTAAGGTTTAGATATTCGTCTTGCATTTCATGAAGTACTTCTAGAGCTTTAGATTGCATCTCGTTTTCAATATAAAATTTAGATAATGCTAATCGTTCAGGGTAATTAGAATATCGCTGGTCTATTTTTTTTAGGATAGCTTCTGCCTCGTCATCCTTACCAGCTTTTGATAGTGCGAGTCCGTATTTAAATTGCGCTTGGGATTTTTCAAAATCCGAAAATTTGCTCATTTTCTCACCTATGGAAATCACTTCGTCATACTTTTCTTGCTCAAAAAGAGCAATTAGCAACTGTGTATTGGCATAGTAATCACTAGTGTGATTTCCATGTAAGACAGCATCATATTGAACGGCTGCTTCTTTAAAGTTACCTATCGCAAGTAGCGCATCTCCCAGCTCTACGCGGTTAGAATACGTATCAGAAAATTCTACTTTCTTTTCAAGTTGGCTGATCTTTTTGGTAGGATTGATAACCGCTGTAAATTCCTTTTGAACTACAGCAACATCTTTTTTATTAAAAATCTGAGCAATAACGTACACTAGGCAGCCTATTGCAGGCAATAGGAGGATGGCAAAATACCAGTAGAAGCTATTTTTATTCTTGTAAATATGGTAAGCACAAGCCAGTTGGAGTGCAATAAGAATATAATATGTCATCAAGGATCTTTTATTTATAAAGATAATGTAGGCAGATGATTAACAGAATTTTAAAATAGGTTCTTTTTAAAAAGTGCTACATTGAGATTAACCAAAAATAAGGATATGGGAAGAGGAGATAAAAAATCAAGAAGAGGAAAAATAAGCCGCGGAACTTTTGGCGCAAAAAGAAGAAAAAAAGGCAGGAAGAAAGCTAAGGAAGCTGCAAAAATGCAGAAGGTTTAACCTTTTGCTTTTAGTCTTTTTAAAATGCGTAGTTGTTTTTTGTCTACCTTTTTTCTAAGCATATTCCCAGAACAGAGACTGGTTGTATGTGCATTTTTATCATCTACCAGCTGTGGAAATCTATTATTAAAATGCGAAGTAGCTCTTGTATACACTAAGTAAGTCAAACCTTCACTAAATACATAGCCACAACTACTTCCAGAAGCTTCAGAAAGTATCTCAATCGTGCTTTTAGAAAAAGAGCCCTTGTACTGCTTGATGATTTCAAAGGTATAACGCACGGGATCTCCGCTACTGCGCTTGCGTGCTTTATTAAGTAATTCTTTCTTTATAAGATTACCGCTAAAAACGACATCGGCGCGTTCGTACTTATCTATAATTTCTTCTTTTTTTGAAACCTTCGGGTCTTTTGCACAGGTGCAAGCAATTGCTGGCACACTAGTGAGAACAAACAGCGCTATAATTAATGACCTTAGCATCGATTACCTTGTAAATACAAATTCGTTTTTATCTTCATTAGACTCTTCTGCGCTATAGGCGTAGCCGTCATAATCAAAACCTTTGAGACCGTCTATTGTGTTTACATCCTTATCTATAATATAACGCACCATCGAGCCACGGGCTTTTTTTGCAAAGAATGAAATAATCTTAAGTTTCCCGTTTTTGAAATCTTTAAAGATAGGTGTGATTACGGGTACTTTGAGCTGCTTAGGTTTTATAGATTTAAAGTACTCTTGACTCGCTAGGTTTACAAAAAGCTCATCATCTTTAAGTTCTTTATTAAGCGCTTCGGTAAGGGTGTCTCCCCAAAACTCGTATAAATTTTTATTACTGTAGTACTCTAGTTTTGTGCCCATCTCAAGGCGGTAAGCCTGCATTAAATCTAGCGGTCGTAAGATTCCGTACATCCCACTTAAAATACGTAAAGTGTCTTGAAGTTTGTCAAGCTTTTCTGTAGGTAGGGTATAGGCATCAAGCCCCGTGTATACATCACCATCAAAGGTGTACACGGCTGGTCTCGCATTCTTTTTTGTAAATGGAGTGGTAAAATCTTGGTATCGCTGGTAGTTTAAGTCTGCAAGCTTCTCACTGATGTGCATCAGGTCTTGAATCTCTGTTTTTGTCGTATTAGAAAGCTTGCTGTTAAGCTTTTCTGCTTGCTCTAAAAACTGCGGCTGTGTAGCACGCGTAGTAGGTAGCTTATCTTCAAAATTAAGTGACTTTGCTGGTGATACAACGATTTTCATAGGTATTTTTCTTTTGTATCAAAGTTAGCAATTATGTCTTATAATTAAGTGCTTGGCTATTGTTTTTGGTTATGGTGGGATTGATAGTTTAATGTGGTGTTTGATTTATAAAGATGTAAAATTTAATAATGCCAAATGTTCAGCATCCCTCTAAATCTCCCTTCAAAGGGAGACTTCTAGCTCCTTTTCTTTGACGGAAGGTTGAGGTAGGTGTTTATCTGTATTTAAATATTACTACCAAAACTTACTTAAGTACCACAAAACAAAAAAGCAACCCCAAAAGGAGTTGCTGCTTATTGTTATGAGTAAGCTTTCGCGAAAGCGAAAAAAATCTTACTGCTCTTTGCTGTGTACGGCATAGGCGCGCCACTTTTCTATACAACCTGCCATATCTTCTGGGATAGGAGTTTCAAAACGTTTGTACTCGCCTGTGGTGGGGTGTACAAAACCAAGCGTTTTTGCGTGTAGTGCCTGGCGTGGTAATATTTTAAAACAGTTATCTACAAACTGTTTATATTTCGTAAATGATGTTCCTTTTAAGATGGCATTACCGCCATAACGCTCATCGTTAAAGAGGGTGTGGCCTATGTGCTTCATGTGCACACGTATCTGGTGTGTGCGTCCTGTCTCGAGCTTACAACTTACGAGTGTTACATAACCTAGACGCTCTATTACTTTGTAATGAGTAACAGCTGGTTTCCCTTGATCTGCTTCGTCTCCGTAAAAAACGGTGTTTTGTAATCTGTTTTTAGGGTGACGGCCTATGTTTCCTTCTATCGTTCCCTCGTCTTCTGTTACGTTACCCCATACGATAGCAACATATTCTCTCTCTGTTGTTTTATTAAAAAACTGCTTAGAGAGGTGAGTCATTGCTCGCTCCGTTTTGGCAACTACAAGTAGTCCGCTCGTATCTTTATCGATACGGTGTACAAGTCCTGGTCTATCACTGGAGTTGTTGGGGAGGTTATCTACGTGGTGGATAAGTGCATTAATAAGCGTTCCAGAGTAGTTACCATGCCCTGGGTGCACTACCATTCCTGCAGGTTTGTTGACTACCATAAGTTGGTCGTCTTCATAAACCACATCAATATCAATATCTTCTGGTGTGAGTAAAAACTCGTGTGGCGGGTGCTCAAACATGGCACGTACCACGTCTCCAGCTTTTACCTTATAATTTTGTTTTACAACAATATTATTCACTTGAATGCTACCATTTTTGGCAGCCTTCTGGATTTTATTACGGGTAGCATTTTCTACAAAATTCATTAAGAACTTATCTACACGTAATGGTTCTTGACCTTTGCTAGCAGTAAAGCTGTAGTGCTCGTAAAGTTCGTCGTCTTGAGGTTCTGGACCTATGGGTTGTTCTTCGTTCATTGTTTAGTTTTCGTCTGATGAGTCATCAGAAATAGCGTCGCGGTAGTCACCTTTACCATTACCTAGTACTAGGTCGATAACAGAAGTTTTTTCTAATCTATCTCCAGCTTTCACTCTCTTTCCTTTGTGTCTTATATCTCTTACTTCGTCTTTTCCTATCCAGTCTACATAGGTTACTTTGCCTATCTCAAATCCTAGCGCTTTTAATGAAGGTTCTGCCTGGCGGCGTGTTTTACCTACAATAGGAGGGATGGTCATTTTTTGATAACCAGAAGGGTTAAGTACTAAGTATATCTGTCTGTTTTCTTTTACAAATTTTCCAGCATTAGGCTCTTGATCAATCACAGAATACTTAGGATAGTCAGGATTAAAATTTGCACTGTCTATAATAAAGTAACGCAGATCTGCATTTTCTAGTTCTTGAGAGACTAGATCAAGCGTCATCCCTTTTACATTAGGCACGGCAATACGTTCATCGTGATTTGTGGTGCTTCCTAACCACCATCGAGTAATAAATACTAATGCGATGATGATGATGACAGCAAGTACAATTTGTTTAACAAATGCTTTGCTCACTAGAAATTTTAAAAGACTCATAGACGGGTTGTGGTTAAGGGTGCAAATATATAAAATAGATAGCCTATTTGGTGTAGGTATGATTATACCTATTTTTACATTAACGTTAATGAGACAGATTTAGTTTTGTCTTTTCAAATTTTCACGAAAGTGCAGAAAAAAAATATCGCCGTTTTAATGGGTGGCTACAGTAGCGAGTATGAAATATCGCTTAACAGTGGTGCCACCGTAGTTGCCTCTTTAGATAAAGAAAAATACCAAGTATATGCCGTGCACATCCTTATCGATGGGTGGTTTTGTGTGGTAGATGGTGAACGATTTACGATAGATAAAGGTGACTTTAGCTTTAAGGACGCTTCCGCGAAAAAGGTAACCTTTGACGCCTGTTACAATACCATACACGGAACGCCGGGCGAGGACGGAAAATTACAAGCCTACTTAGAATTGCTAGGAATCCCACAGACAAGTTGTGGTTTTTATGAGAGTGCAATGACGTTTAATAAGCGAGACACACTAAGCGTGTTGAGTTCATACGGCGTGCCAATGGCGCAATCTGTATACGTAAATAAGGGCGATGAGATTGATATGCCTTTTAAAAATTCACTAGCCTTAAAAGTGGGCTACCCTTGTTTTGTAAAGCCTAACCGTGCAGGTTCTAGTTATGGAGTGAGTAAGGTGTACAAAGAGGGTGATCTTATAGCGGCGCTAGATAATGCCTTTAAGGAAGATAATCAGGTTTTGATTGAGTCATTTTTGAGCGGGACAGAAGTATCTGTAGGAGTGTATGATTTTGGCAATGGGGCAGAGGTGCTTCCAGTTTGTGAGATTGTACCAGATGGAGACTTTTTTAGTCTAGAAGCAAAGTACTCTGGAAAATCACAAGAGATTGTGCCAGCAAGACTAGATGAGCGTGAGACGGCAGATGTGCAGGGACTTACAAAGGGTATTTATGAATTACTGGGTCTTAAGGGGATTTGCCGTATAGATTTTATCTTTCACGAGGGTAAACCGCATTTTGTTGAGGTAAATACTAATCCTGGATTGTCAAAGGAAAGTATTATCCCAAGAGAGTTTAAAGCAGCAGGATTATCACTTACAGACGTGTTTGGGAAAGCTATAGAAGTAGCAATTAGAAATAACAGTTAAATTTACAGAGGTAGTATCCTTGAGATTCTCGCTTTTGCGGGAATGACATTAAGATTAAGATTATGAAAAGAAAGGCAGTATTTCCGGGGAGTTTTGATCCCATTACACTTGGGCATTACGATATAATAGAACGAGGTCTTACGCTCTTTGACGAGATAATTCTTGCTATAGGTGTCAACTCAGATAAAAAATATATGTTCTCTCTAGAGCAGCGCAAGCAGTTTCTAGAAGATACGTTTAAAGATGAGCCACGCATTAAAGTAATGACCTATAAAGGTCTCACTATAGACTTTTGTAAAGAGCAAGAAAGCGAGTTCATTTTAAGAGGACTACGTAATCCTGGAGATTTTGAGTTTGAAAAGGCAATCGCCCATACTAACAGAAAATTATCTGGTATCGAGACCGTATTCTTACTTACGAGTTCTGGTAAGAGCTATATATCTTCTTCCATAGTACGTGATGTAATACGTAACGGTGGTGACTGCTCTGGTCTGGTACCAGATGTGGTTGAGCCTTGTGCAAATAAAATCTGGAAAGAGATACAAGCAAAAGCAAAATAAAGCTCAAAACCTTTATCCATAAAAAAAGCCGCCCAGTGGGCGGCTTTTACCATTTATATATAATCTAAAACCTAATTACTTCTTATTCTGCTGTTCTTTAATGGTCTTTTTATCGATATCAAAGTCGTTTGTAGTTTGATTTATATTTCCCGTTGGATTGGTCGGGTTAGTTTGCTCTACTTTTCTTTCAAATTTACGTTCCATAATCTTTTTCATTTTTAAGTTGATATAAAGATAAAAATCACGGTTGTTAATTCGTCTTAAAGGCTTGTTAGTCTTAGGTTAAAGTGTTGATTATCTTATGGTTTCTACAAAGCTAGCCACACTGTTTGCTCCATTCTTAGTAATATGCTTTATAAAAGCACTTCCTATAATGGCTCCTTTTTGATGGGTAGTGGCCGCGTTAAAAGTTTCCTCATTACTTATCCCAAAACCTACAATCTGCGGATTGTTAAGATTCATAGCTGCAATACGTTTAAAGTAATCTTCTGTGCTGTTACCAAAACCGCTCGTAGCGCCCGTCGTACTCGCACTACTCACCATATAGATAAACCCATCACTCGCGGCATCTATCTGTTGTATACGCGCGTCACTAGTTTGTGGTGTGATTAGGAATACATTAATAAGTCCGTACTTTTCAAAAATCTCTTTATACTCCGCTTCATATTCGGCAAGTGGTAAGTCTGGCATAATAATACCATCTATCCCTATTTCTTGACATCGCTTACAGAATTTCTCAACCCCATATTGTAACATCGGGTTAAAGTAGCCCATCACAATAAGTGGGATATGTATGGTCTCACGAATACCGTCTAACTGGCTAAACAACTTTTCGGTAGTCATCCCATTATGAAGTGCGGCAGTACTTGACTCTTGAATAGTAGGCCCATCTGCCAGCGGATCTGAAAATGGTAATCCTATCTCCACCATATCAACACCGCTTTCTTGAAGCTGTGTTAAGATAGAAACAGTATCATCTATGGCTGGATATCCAGCAGTGAAGTATAAGCTTAGTAGCTTTTTATCTTCTTGTAATTTTTCTTTTATTCTATTCATCTGAATAAATATTTTGTCATTCCTGTCTAAGCGGGAATTAATATTGATGTTTATTTCGCTTTCGCGAAAGCGTAGTTCTATAAATTAAAATATTCTATAAACGTATTTAAATCCTTATCACCACGTCCCGAAAGATTGATCACTACGATATCGTCATTTTTGAATTTTCTAGTCTCAAAAATGGCAAGTGCGTGACTTGTCTCAATCGCAGGGATAATACCTTCTAGTTTACTAAGCTCTAGTCCAGCCGTCATCGCATCTGCATCTGTGACAGAGATAAACTCCCCACGCCCAGAACGGAAGAGGTTTGCGTGCATAGGTCCTACACCAGGGTAATCAAGACCAGCAGAGATAGAGTAAGGCTCTGTAATCTGCCCATCGTCTGTTTGCATTAATAAGGTCTTACTCCCGTGTATAATCCCCTCGCGTCCTAGTGCAGATGTTGCAGCACTCTCACCAGTGTCTACTCCTTTACCAGCAGCCTCTACTGCGATAATACCTACTTCTGGTTCATCGAGATAATGGTAATATAATCCAGCGGCGTTACTACCACCACCCACACAGGCTACTACATAATCTGGATTTTCTTTCCCTTCTTTTTCTAGCAACTGCTTCTTAGTCTCCTCAGAAATCACCGACTGAAAACGAGCCACCATATCTGGATAAGGGTGTGGTCCCACCACAGAACCTATGATGTAATGTGTGTCTACTGGGTTATTAATCCAGTCACGTATCGCTTCGTTAGTCGCATCTTTTAAGGTTCTACTTCCAGACATTGCTGGACGTACGGTTGCTCCTAGCATTTTCATACGAGCTACGTTAGGCGCTTGGCGCTCAATATCTACAGCACCCATATATACAATACATTCTAGTCCCATAAGTGCACACACCGTTGCTGTTGCAACACCGTGCTGTCCCGCGCCAGTCTCTGCGATAATGCGGTTCTTGCCTAGTCGCTTAGCCATAAGGATCTGGCCTATGGTATTATTTACTTTATGAGCTCCGGTATGACAGAGATCTTCCCTTTTGAGATATACCTTTGTGCCATACTTCTCGCTAAAGCGTTTTGCATAATAAAGCGGTGTAGGACGACCTACATAATCTTTTAAGAGTTGTTTAAACTCTTCTTGAAAAGAAGGCTCCTGCATAATTTGCACATACTGAGAGCGCAGTTCTTCTACGTTAGGATAGAGCATCTCTGGAATAAATGCTCCGCCAAAATCTCCGTAGTACCCTCTCTCGTCTGCTTGGTAACTGGTGTTATTTTCTAGTATCATAGCTGCAATACTTTTTTAAATTCGGTTAATTTTTCAATATTTTTTAATCCTGGTTTATCCTCAAATTTGCTATTTACGTCTAGTGCGATAATAGGCAAATCTGTTGCCAGTATTTCTTTTACTTTTTCTACTTCTTCTAGTCCTATGCCGCCACTTAAAATGATAGGCGTTTGGGATGTGTAATTTTTTAAAACACTCCAGTCAAAGGTGTAGCCGTTGCCTCCTTTTTCTTTTCCCTTTGTGTCAAAAAGGAATGCATCTACAAGGCCCTCGTAAGGTATGAGCTGCTCAAAGTCAAAACTGTCTTTGATTCCAAAAACTTTCCAAATCTTGAGGTCTCGACTGCGCTCGACCAGACAACTTCTAAGCTCATTTATATATGCTGGTGACTCGCTCCCGTGTAACTGGATGACGTTGAGGTTGTGCTGTGTTATTTTCGCTTTCGCGAAAGCAATATCAGCATCTACAAAAACTCCTACGCGGTCAATTCCCTCAGGTAATTCTGGAATCGCTAGGTCGCCAAAATCTCGTTTGCTCTTCTCATAAAATATAAAGCCAAGATAGTCTGGCTGCAACGCAGCGACCTCTTGTGTGTTATATTTCATACCGCATATTTTGAGTTTCATTATCGGGTTACTATTGAGGTTATTTATAATTATTTAATCTTTTAAGAATTGTATTGGTGTGGATCTAAGGCTTTAATCTTTGGAATGGCTATAAACTCTTTCCAGTCTTCTTCACGTACCTGATCCTTACTAAGACTTACTTTATTTGTTTGCGAAACAAGTACAAAATCTCCAGCCACGTGTTTAATCTCTATAAGTTGGTCAATGGAGATTCTTTCTTTCTTCAATTCTCCAACGACTATAACACCATTGGTAATCTTTGCATATCCTTGATGTTGATATAATATAAATATTATAATATGCACGACACCAAGCACGAGGTACGAGTACTTAGTGAAATTGTTTTCATTTTCAATAAAGGATATAATACCAAGTACACTCCATACAAGGGCCATTACTCCATAAATAATAAGCTTTTTCTTTTTATATCTTAACTTCATAACTGATTAATAAAAGTTGCTGCACTCTCTCCTGGGTTATCTGTTTTCATAAAGTTTTCACCAATTAAAAACCCGTGAAAACCGTGTGGTTTTAGTTCTTTAATCGCTTCAACCGAGCTAATGCCGCTTTCTGACACTTTTACAAACTCATCTGGAATTTGCTTGATGAGTTCTTTGCTCGTCTCTAGGCTTACTTCAAAGGTCTTTAGGTTTCGGTTGTTGATGCCTAGCATATCTACAGAAGGCATAATAGACTTCTGTAATTCTTTTTCATTATGAGATTCACAAAGCACATCGAGACCAAGACTTTTTGCAAAGGTTGAAAACTGCTCTATTTGCTTTCGCGAAAGCGTAGCTGCAATAAGTAATATCGCATCTGCACCGTAGGCTTTGGCCTCAAGAATCTGGTATTCATCTACTATAAACTCTTTACGCAATAGCGGAAACTGTGCTGCTGCTCTGGCGAGTAATAAGTCGTCTAGCGAGCCACCAAAATATTTTCCATCTGTGAGTACAGACATCCCGCTCACGCCTGCCTGCTCATAACCGCTTGCGACGTCTTGCACACTCAGGCTGTTGTTTATAACAGACTTGCTAGGAGACCTTCTTTTATGCTCTGCAATAATCCCAGAGCCTGTACTTACTGCTTTTGCAAGTGATGCGGTTGCTCTGTCAAAAAGAACAGATTGCTCTAGCTGGCTCACAGGGATGAGACTTTTTTTTAAAGCTACTTCCTTAATTTTATCTGCTGTAATTTTATCTAGTATGGTCATCTTAGTTGCTTAGGGCTTGAAGTTGTTTGAGTTTTTGTGCGGCTTTACCAGAGAGTAAGCTCTCTTTTGCTTGTTCAAAACCTTGTAAAGGTGTTAGCCCTTTTACAGTCGCAATAGCCATCCCAGCGTTTGCACACACCACATTATTTTGCGCCTGGGTACCTTTACCAGAAATTACATTTGTAAATATTTGCGCCGAAGATTCAACAGAGTCACCACCATAAATATCTTTTTGAGCGTGTGCATTTACACCAAAATCTCGAGGTGTGAGCATAAGCTCTGTTTCATTTGTAATAGCCTTTGTAGCTCCTGTAAGTGATATCTCATCATAACCATCTAGGGCGTGCAGTATGGTAAAATTCTTATCTCCTTTTTGATATAAATATCCATACATTCTTGCCAGTTCTAAATTAAAAACTCCCACTAGCTGGTTGCTAGGGAATGCAGGATTAACCATAGGGCCTAGCATATTAAAAAAGGTTTTTACACCTAGCTCTCGACGTATAGGGCCTACGTTTTTCATAGCAGGGTGGAAGAGTGGTGCGTGTAGAACACACATCCCTACCTCATCCATAGAGCGCTTCAAAAAGTCCTTGTCATTACTAAATTTTATGCCTAGATACTCCATCACATTACTACTCCCACTTACCGAGCTCACCCCATAATTACCGTGCTTAGTCACGTGCACACCAGCACCTGCTGTTACAAAGCTAGAGAGTGTTGAGATATTAAAAGTGTCTTTACCATCACCACCTGTACCACAAAGATCTATGGCGTTATACTCAGAAAAATCTACGGCAAGGCAAAGATCCAGCAAGGCATCTCTAAAACCTTCTAGCTCCTCTACCGTGATGCTACGCATCATATAAACGGTAAGGAAAGAAGCAATCTGACTCTGGTTGTATTTACCCTCAGAGATGTTTACGAGAACCTCACGGCTTTCGGCTTTTGTGAGTTGGTCGTGGTTAATTAATCTATTAAGTATGGCTTTCATTATTTAGGCGTGTTGATGTGAACAATAATAGGGTCTGCTTTATCTTTCTTTATGTTTTGCAATCCTATTGTTGCTAGTTCTTGATCTGTTGCTAGTCTTGAACTAGCTTGATTAAGTGCTACGTAATTGTAAACTCCCTTTGGTGTGCTTGCTATCCATCCTTTTGTAAGTGGTGACTTTCTTACAGAAGCAGACTCGCTTGTAAAGCGTTGCAAGAAACCTAATGCGCTTTTACGCATATCTTCTTTACTCGTTCCCGTAGGGAAAATAATATAGGTGCCGTTAGAAAAAAGTACCCAGTTAGGTCGCTTAGGACTTACACCAAGTTTTGTGTTAAAAATCAGGTTTTTATAGACATCTACATTCTCATCTTCTACTACTTCTTTAAGCGGCTCAGGTTCGGCTTCTATTACGACCACGGGTGTCGCAGGTTTTGTAGTTTCTTTAGGTGTTGATTTTGTGCTCTCACAACCACCTATTAATAGAAAACAACTTGCTAGTAGAAATAATGTAAATCTCATCGTATATAGTATTAACTAATCACCCAATTTTTAATCATTGTTTTTCCTTCTGGAGTAAGTACAGATTCTGGGTGAAACTGTACACCGCGTATATCAAGTTCTCTGTGACGCAGTGCCATTATCTGGCCATTTTCATCTACCGCAGTAACTTCTAATGCTGGCGGAAAATCTTCTGTAGCTACCACCCACGAGTGATAACGCCCTACAGCTATTTCTTTACCAAGGTCTTTAAAAAGTACTGTGTCTGGCTGCGTGATACTCACTTGTGTCGCGACACCGTGAAAAACCTTATCTAGATTGATAAGCGTGCCTCCGTACACTTCACCTATGGCTTGTTGCCCTAGGCAAACGCCAAGTATAGGTTTTCTTCCTCCATAAGTTTTTATTACTTGCTTGAGCAGTCCAGCTTCCTCTGGAATGCCAGGGCCTGGAGAAAGTAATATTTTATCATACTGCTCGCACTCTTCAAGCGCAAACTGGTCATTACGTTTTACGGTAACGATGCAGTCTAATTCTTCTAGGTAGTGCACAAGGTTGTACACAAAGGAATCATAGTTGTCTATTACTAATATCTTTTTCATTGTCTAAATATCTTCTGCGATGTCAAGTGCTTTGTTAAGCGCTCCTAATTTGTTGTAAACTTCTTGTAATTCTTTAGCGGGATCACTGCCAGATACCACTCCAGCACCTGCTTGCCAGTGTAGGGTGTGATTTTTACTTAAGAAAGAACGTATGATAATAGCGTGATTAAAATTACCGTAAAAATCCATAAAACCTATCGCTCCACCGTAGAAGGTGCGATTGCGGTTTTCATACTTCTCAAGTAGCTGCATTGCCATATGCTTAGGCGCACCACTGAGTGTTCCTGCTGGAAAGGTGTCTGCTACCACTTGTAAGGTATTGCTACCCTCGTGCATTTGTCCCGTTACCTTACTCACGAGGTGTATTACGTGTGAGAAAAACTGCACCTCACGATAGGTGTCTACCTTTACATCGTGACCATTGCGTGATAAGTCATTACGAGCAAGATCAACGAGCATCACGTGTTCTGAGTTTTCTTTTTCGTCTTTGGCTAGTTCTTTTGCAAGTATGGCGTCTTGCTCATCATTACCGGTACGTTTAAAAGTACCTGCAATAGGGTGAATCTCTGCGAGACCATCTTGCACAATAATCTGAGCTTCTGGTGATGAGCCAAAGATTTTATAATCTCCGTAATCAAAATAAAATAGATATGGCGACGGGTTAACACTGCGCAAAGCCCTGTAAACATTAAACTCATCTCCCGTAAATTGCTGCGAGAAGCGTTTACTAGGCACAATCTGAAAAACATCACCACGCTGGCAGTGCTTTTTACAAGTTTCTACGAGTGCTTTATAATCTGCATCTGTGATGTTGCTGGTGAGTTCGTTCTTTCGGTTGAAGTTAAACTCTGCAAAGTTTTTTGATTTTAAAAGCTGCTCAATCTCATCGATATTATTGTCTCCCGTGGTGTTGTGACAAAATATATGCGCCTCATTATTAAAATGATTAATAGCGATAATATTTTGGTAAACGGCGTAGTAAATATCTGGTATATGGAGATCTCCTTCTTTTTTGGCGATTTCTATATCTTCAAAGTACTGCACAGAATCATACGATAGGTAACCAAACAAGCCATTGTTAATGAACTTGTGTGCTGTCTTTGTAGATGAGAACGCTTTCGCGAAAGCGTCTAAAACCCCCACAACATTAGTCTCTGCTGTAATTGTAATTTCCTCCTTCTTGCCATCTGGAAATTGCTGTGTGATTATACCATCGCCCACGCTTATAGAAGCGATAGGGTTGCAGCATATGTAAGAGAAGCTATTATCATTTGCGTGATAGTCACTACTCTCGAGCAGTAAACTATTAGGGAAACGATCGCGCAGCCTTAAGTATACCGATACAGGAGTGATGGTATCTGCTAGGAGTCTTTTTGAAAATGTAGTTAATTGATATTTCATTTGTTACATATTGTTTTCTCAAAATTGAGAACAAAAAAAAGCCTGTCGTAAAGACAGGCTGTATATGAATGGTACATAGATGCGTGCTTACGACAACGATTGTTGTGTAATCCACCACCAAGTATGTACTGTATTGTTTTTCATTTATGATGTAAAGATAGGGAGCGATTTTATAATAAAAAAGCCCAATGGATAAAAAATATACACTGAGCTTTTTACGGGGGAATAATTAGGAAATTATTAGAGAGTCAAGCTCACTGCTAGCTCAAAATTATCTGAAATAGCATTGTCTTTTAAGTTGTCAAAAAACGATGCAGAGCCATAACGTACACCATATTTTGTACGATCTACATTAAAAACGGTAGTGGCTACGCCATTCTCTATGGTCATATTAACCTTTGTAGGTAGTGTAGTTCCTTTTATAGTAAGGTCACCTACTACGCTGTAACCATTACCACTTTTTGCTACTTCTGTGATAACAAATGTAGCCTCGCTATGGTTTGTAGTATCAAAGAAGTCTGCAGAGTTTAAGTGCCCTTCTAGTTTTTCTTTTCCTTCGCCAGCTTTTAAGTCTGTTACCGTAATGGTAGTCATATCTACTACAAAGTTACCACCTACTAGCTGGTCACCATCCATTTCAAGTGTTCCAGATTTTAGCTTAATAGTACCTGTGTGTTGTCCTAATACCTTTTTGCCCGTCCAAGTAATGGTGCTTTCTTTTACGTTTACTGTTTTTTCTACCGGTTCTGTGTTTGCAATGGCTCCAGTGGTTACGATAAGAGCTAAGAATGCTGTTGTGATTTTCTTTTTCATTTTTCTAATTTTTAGTTTCTGTTCTTAGTTTCTGTTCTTAGTTTCTGTTCTTAGTTTCTGTTCTTAGTTTATTGAGCAAGTTATTGAGTTGCTCTATCTCAGTATTGTCTAGTTGAGTAGTTATTTTATTTTCGGCTTGAGTCACTACTTTGTCTAACTCATTAAGTAATGACAAGCCAGCCTCTGTAATTGTAATTTCAATTTTACGACGGTTTGAGGGGCACGTACTGCGATTTACAAGCTCTTTTTTGAGTAGCTTATCTACGAGGCGTGTTGTATTACTTGCTTTTGTAACCATACGGTCATTGAGCGTAGATAGGTTTGCAGGTTTTCCTTTTTGCCCACGTAATATGCGTAATACATTAAACTGCTGTAATGATATATCATAAGGCTTTAATGCCATTAATAATATATCATTAGACCATTGTGCTGTATAGGCTAGGTTTATAATAAGCCTTTGTGAGGGCTTGAGGCTCGTGGTTTTTATGTGTTCTTCTATTGTCATTACAATATTTGTATATACAAATGTATGTTTAAATATCAATTGTCAAAAAGCTTTATAGTTATTTTAACATGTTAACCTTAATAACATTCTAAAAATCCTTAACAATCCTTTCATAAAGTGTGTTAATTGAGAAATGTAAAAGACAGAATCACAATAATTTTGTTAGATGAAACAAATACTAATAGTCTTATTAATCATCTTAACATCCTGTCGAGGAGGGCAAAAGGATTATAAGGAAACGTTAGTAGAGGGTAGTAACATCAAAGCGCTGGATTATGATGGTCTAGAATATTATATAGAAAATCATCCTTCGGAAACTTTAGTAATTAACTTTTGGGCAACATGGTGTGCTCCGTGTATCAAGGAGTTACCGGCTTTTGAGAAATTAGAAGAAGAATACAAGAGCAAAGACGTAACTGTATTATTAGTAAGTCTTGATTTTCCAGATCAACTAGAAGCATTAAAAACTTTCGTAGACAAGAAGAAGCTAAAATCTGAGGTTTTGTACTTAGATGATGGAGATGCAAATAATTGGATACCCAAAGTGAGTGATTCATGGAGTGGCGCTATACCAGCAACACTTATAACTGGATCAAAAAGAAAGAAATTTTATGAGCGCTCTTTTACCTATGAAGAACTAGAGCAAGAATTGAATACCTTAATAAATTAATAATGAAAACGTTTAAAACCTTAACGCTACTTGCCTTAGTGGTTGTCATATCTGCTTTTGCTGCAAATGCTGTCATTAAAAAGGATAGAAGTGGCTATGATATAGGAGATGCAGCAGGAGATTTTTATCTGCGTAATGTAGATAATGCGATGATTTCTTTGAGAGATTTTGAGGATGCAAAGGGTTTTATAGTAATATTTACATGCAATACTTGTCCTTTCTCTATAGCAAATGAAGACAGAATTATCGCATTAGATAAAAAGTACAAGTCACAAGGCTACCCCGTGATAGCGATTAACCCTAATGATCCACACGTTAAACCTGGAGATAGTTTTAAGGCTATGCAGCAACGAGCACGAGAAAAAGGATTTACATTCCCTTATTTACTTGACGACGGGCAGGAGGTATATCCAAAATATGGAGCTACAAAGACTCCACATGTTTATGTACTGCAACGCGTTAAAGAAAAAAATATAGTTAAGTATATAGGTGCTATCGATAATAGTAGTCGAGATGAAAAGGCTGTGACCGAAAAATATCTCGAAAATGCTCTTGATGAGATTTTGTCAGGCAAAGAAGTTACAATTAAGGAGACAAAAGCTATAGGTTGCGCGATAAAATCATAGATTTAATTAGACAAGTCAAAATATAAATGAGCTTATTTGAGCTCATTTTTTTTGTATAATCTCATCTGTGAGTATTTTGTAAATTTGCACTCAAAATCCCAGAATGATATTACAGCAATTATATACTAAATGTCTAGCTCAAGGAGCTTATTTTATAAGTTCAAATGGAGAAGGAGCTATCATAGATCCTTTGCGAGAGGTACAACCGTATCTTGACCTTGCTGAGGAACATAAGACGACTATTAAGTATATTTTTCTCACTCATTTTCATGCAGATTTTGTGAGTGGTCAAGTGGATCTAGCAAAGGCTACTGGAGCGACCGTGATTTTAGGTCCTATGGCAAAAGCGGGGTATGACTATCACAGCGCTATTGATGGAGAGGTGTTCACAATAGGAGATTTGTCTATGACCACGATACATACACCAGGGCATACTATGGAGTCTACGTGTTATCTTCTTAAGGATAAACAAGGGAAAGAAGAAGCTCTTTTTACTGGAGATACCCTTTTTATAGGTGACGTAGGAAGGCCAGACCTTGCTGCAAAAACTGACCTAACCACTCAAGATCTTGCAGGTTATCTGTACGACTCATTACATCATAAAATTGCACCTTTATCAGATGATATTATCATTTATCCTGCGCACGGAGCAGGATCTGCTTGTGGTAAAAACATGAGTAGTGAGACTAGTGATACGCTAGGTAATCAGAAACAAAATAACTACGCATTTAAACTCAATAAAGAGGATTTTATTAAAGAGCTCACAGACGGCTTGACACTACCACCGGCTTATTTTCCACATAATGTGGCAATGAATAAGAAGGCAAATACAGATTTTGACACGATTGTCAAGAGAGGAACTACGGCTTTGACACCTGATCAATTTGAAAAGCTAGCAAATGAAAATGATGTACTCGTACTTGATACTAGAAGTGTTTCCGCTTTCGCGAAAGCGTCATTACCTCAAGCTTGGTTTGTAGGATTACAAGGGCAGTTTGCACCATGGATAGGAGCGCTCATTACAGATATTCACCAGAAAATAGTCTTTATTGCCGAAGAAGGTACTGAAGAGGAAGTAGTAACCAGACTTGCGAGAGTAGGTTATGATAATAGTTTGGGATTCTTAACTGGAGGAGTAGAGGCTTGGCAACAATCTGGTAGAGATGTAGTTGCTACAGCAGAAATAACTGCGCAAGAGTTTGTAGATGGTATTGCTACTGGCGATATTAAACATCCTCTGGATGTACGTAAAGCTGGAGAATATGCAACAAGTCATATAGCAGGAGTGCCACATATGGGGCTAGATGAAGTACACGTAAATGCTCGCACTCTAGAAGCAGATAATACCTATCATATACATTGTGCAGGTGGTTATAGGTCTCTTATTTATGCATCTATAGCAAGATCATATGGCATAAATAATGTAGTGAATGTGCTAGGTGGATATGGAGCCATAAAAAAGGCAGATACTTCTAGTATTAAATTGACATAATTCATCTAATTTTAAACAAATACTAATTGCGACAGCTCATAGAGATAGTAGCTGTTGCACAAATATTAAACAATGACAGATTTAACAATCCCACAATGGGAAGAAAAAATTGCTCAAGATAAAGATGCTGTAATTCTAGACGTACGTACGGAAGAAGAGGTAGAAAACGGAATGATAGAAGGAGCAAAACATATTGATATTTATTTAGGTCAAGGGTTTCTTGATGAGGTAGAAAAGCTTGATAAGAGTAAAAACTATTATGTGTATTGTCGTTCAGGAGTAAGAAGTGTACAAGCGTGCGCTCTTATGGGACAAAAAGGATTAAACAACACTTACAACTTATTAGGTGGTTATAATGCTTGGGATGCAGCGCATTAAAAATAGCAAAAAGCGTTTGAGATATACGCTTGTTGCGATGGTCTTTTGTTTAGCTCTGTCAAGTTGTAATGAAGCCACATCTCAAAAAGAATCAAGCAGTATCACTACTACTCAAGAAGTAATCACAGTGATTGATGTTGAGACTTTTGAAAAGGAGGCAACGGTTGCAGGAGCACAACTTGTAGATGTACGCAGAGATAATGAGTGGGAGCGTGGTCACCTTAAAAATGCTAAACATTTTGAGATGGGTAACCCAAACTGGCAATCTCAAATAGAAACGCTAGATAAGAATAAGCCGGTGTATGTGTATTGTGCAAAAGGCGGTAGAAGTGCAAAATGTGCACAACAACTTAAAGAGGCAGGATTTACAACTATTTATGATCTTGAAGGAGGTATAAATAACTGGAAAGCCTCAGGAAAACCAATTGAGTAAACCTCAGTTTTGAATAATAAAAAAGCCCATCGATACGATGGGCTTTTTTATTATAGGTTGAGATTTTCTATTGTTAACGCTAGTAATTATCTACAATCTCAGTAGCTGTAAGTGTTTTTACAAATGCCGTGAGAGAAGCTAGTTCCTCTTCAGTGAGTTCAAGGTTATCAAATGGCAAGGTTTGATGCGGAAGGTCAAACCCTAGTCCGCCGCCACCACCTTTATTGTAAAAGTCCATTACTTGCTCTAGTGTTGAGTAAACACCATTATGCATATATGGAGCTGTAAGTGCAGCGTTGCGCACCGTTGGAGTTTTGAACATTCCTTTGTGTTGCTCAACTTCAAAACGCCAGTAGTAGCCAGTGTCATCATCAAGGTCTTTATTTTCTGCTGTTTCTGGAACGCCTATCACCTCACGCTCAGTCTCTACAAAAAATGGAGGTACTGTTCCATTTGTTAGAGGCATAAAATGACACGTTGCACATAAAGCTTTACCCATAAACAAGTTCATACCTCGTTGTTCTTCTTTTGTAAAGGTATCTTCATCACCTCGCATATTACGGTCAAACTTTGAATCAAAGCTATTGAGCGTGCTTACGTATGAAGAGATTGCCTTCACAACATCTGTATTGCGTGTAGATACTCCTCCATAAGCTTTTTCAAACATTTCTAGGTAACTAGAGTCTTCTAGAATCCTTTTAGAAAATTTATGCACATTAGTATCAAACTCCTTCTTATTCGTAAATACTGAAGAGACTTGATCAATGATGGAACCAGAACGACCATCTGCAAAAAAGTTTTGTTGGAATATTGTGTTGAGTAGTGTGGGTGTATTTCTCTGCAGCGCTTCGCCAGTATTGCTTTTATTTGTCACGAGGCCGTCTGTATAAGCTTTTTCTGGGTCGTGACAAGTTGCACACGCCATCGTACCGCTAGTGGATAGCTTTTTATCAAAAAATAATTTCTTCCCTAATGTGATTTGATCCTCTGTAGGGTTCTTGTTGATGCTTGGAGTAAAAAAGCTTACATTAAAACTATCATCCTCAAAGAAAGTAGGTGCGTCAAAGTTAAATGGAGTACTCTGGTTTCCTTCCCATAGTTCGCTAGCTTTTCTTATAGCTACCCAGCTGCGTGTGATGGGAGTAAGGTAATTTCTTGTAAAGGAATAGCGATCAAATGAATTATAGTCACTATTTTCATTTATAAAAGCGATAGCCTCTTTAAGTTGTGATGTGAATTTTTTATCAAGTGCTTCATCCTTAGCAATAACAATTGATTGAATACTTGCGCGATATGTATCATTAAGATTTTGAAGTGATACAGCACCTTCTGCAATACCTAGCTGACTCACAGGAGTGTCAAAACCTGCAATTGAGAAGCTCAATATCCTTAGTAACTGCTGGTGAGTGGCAGTAAAGTACCTAGGTGCATTAAGTTCTCTTTTTTCAATATTTTTTTTGAGATTTTGTAAAAGACCATAAGTGACCGTAAGCTCCTTGTCATACTGTCCTTGAGAAGCTTCCCCCTCATAAATACTTTCTTCTATTTTTTGTAATCCTACAGGATTCATTGTTTTTCCATTATCCTCCTTGTAAATAGGTAGTGCTGGTCCATTCACTCGGTGTCCTACTGCAGGGTTGAGATAGGAGGCATATGGTTCTGCCTTTTTAAAAGCAATACGTAATGTTTTAAAAACTTCTTTGGCTTTTGGGTCTGTTACAGGGAGTTGTTTTAATGTATCTATCCCAGCAATAGCCTTATTTAGTTCGTTTAAATAGATTTCCCTTGATGCTTCCCAGTTTGCTTCAGGTGTTGAGGTGTATTTTTCCGTATCACCATTGCAACTATAGAGTAGTGCGACTGAAATTAGTAGGAGTAAAAGAAGTTGTTTTATTACTATATTTTTCATGTAAATGTATTCATTGTAAAAGCGCAATCCCAAAAATGAGATTGCGCTTTATTAAAATAAAATTGGCTTATATCTACCTAGGTAAACCTTTTAGCAATACAACTTGTGATGCTTGGTTGTCCTCATAGGCACTGTTAGTATGACCATCTAGTGCTTTAAAATCTTCACTTCTCCAGTAGTGAGGTTGTATGTTTAATAGGAAAGTATTTGGCTCTCCTACTTTATCAGAGATATCTATAAGTGCACCAAATTCTCCACTTAAACCAGTACTGTTATCGTCTGCTAGGTCTTGACGTACTACTAGCTCAAGTACTTGCTGTACATTTGTACCGCTTAAGTCTGATTGGTAAATGTATGCAGCATGACCTCTTGAAAAAGAGTTAGGATCTTCTTGTACGTATACAAAGTTCTCTGTAACACAGATGTTATCTGGACTTTGTAAAGCAGCTAGATTACCATCTGCGTTATTTGTATCTGTATTTCCACTTATGATTTGTGTAAGCTTTCCTTCTAGTGGATTGTTTTCATTAAGAGCAAGTTTATATACCGTTCCCCAGTCATTGTAAGTTCCTCTTCCTGGACCACGACCAGTTACTGCAAAGAATACATTTCTTCCATTTGCATCAGATCCTTTCTGGTAATCCACATCTTCTACACGCATAAATTGTGCAGCAAATACGTCATTACAAGCAGTTTCCATTTCGTTCTTAGTAAGTGCAGCACCATTAGGGATTTCTACAAATTCTACATCATATTCTACTTGCAAATCTAAAGAAGACTCATTGTAAGAAGTGTCAGGCATAACGTCTTGTACACCTCCCATTCCATCAGATACTTGCTTAAAACGTAATACGTAGATAGAACCTCCAGTAAAATCTGCATCTCCAGCAGTAGAGTAATACATTGATACTTGACCTTCTGAGTTACTTGAGTCATCATCACCACCCATAATTACAGTAGCTCCAGAATAAGCATCTTTAGGTAGCGGAGTTGCATTTTCCCAAGAAAATTCTCCTAGTGCATCTAGTCCAAAATCTGCTTGTGGTGTTGGAGTAGAAGTTCGTGGGTCTATAGCTTTTACATCATAAGCAATACTTTCTGACGCAGATAAGAAGATATCTTCATCACCTCCATGTATATCTGCTTCCCACATAGTAGCGCTACATTGTCTTGCAAAGTCAGCCACTCCAGAATCCAGTAAGTAATCTCCAGAGATAGGTACTAGATTTTGATCAAAGCGTATACGAGCAACTGCATAACTATCTTCACAGTTAGTCACATATATGTAATCTTCACCATCTACTAAAAAGCCAGCACCATCTGCAGATCCTGCAAGTTGGAAATCTCCACCTATTACATCAGGAGTAGATACTAGTGAGTATGCTTCTACGTAGTTAAATTGCGGTGACATTGCAACTAGTGGTGGTGTTGCAGATTTATCTGAAAATATTGTAGTTCCCATTTCAAAATCTTCTCCGTCTTCTCCGTCTTGCCCATCTGCACCGTCTGCACCATCTTGGCCATCTATTCCGTCTACACCATTTATACCGTCCATTCCATCTTCGGCATCATCACAGCTTGTAAAAAGAACACCTGTTCCTGCTATAAATAGCATTGTTAAAAAAATTGACTTTACTTGTTTCATTTTTGTTGAATAATTAGTTGATTATTAGAATGGTTTAAAAGTAGTCTCAGAGTAAAGGTGTAAACGTTACCTAATCGTAGCCTTTCTATTAAAAAAGAGTTTATTTTATGTAAAGCCTTAACTGTTTAGTAAAACGAGATTTTACATTAAGTTAAAATGCATTATCAATAAATCTTATATTTTTTAAAGGAAAATGAGAGGTACGCTTTCGCGAAAGCAAAACTAAAGACATTGATATTCAGTTGAAAAGAGGGTGGTGGTGGTAGTTGTGAAAAGCAGAAGTACACAATTTTTGTACCTGCTATTAACATTTTATCTCAACCACAACTATTAACTTTATAGTAAAAACTAGCGATGACGACTATACTTCCAAACAGACTTGAACGAGCCTTGTCAAGATTATATGCAGCTTTTTCTGATGGCAGCCTCCATCCAGGTTGCTGCACAGCTTGTGCAGTAGGAACTATTTGTGACAATAAAGATATGTGGAAGCATATGACAGATGCTCACGGTTCACTTGTACTCAATTATGTAGGGAGGGTAAATGAAGCCTTTGGCAAACGTTTTTATGGGTATTTGCCTAGTGAGTTACTTCAGATTGAAGCTGTATTTTTACGAGCTTGTGGTTATGAGTTACCTATAAGCCGCCGCAGTATGAAACCAACAAATCCACAAGGTGATGAGGTAATGTTTAATGGGATGCGTGCCGTTATTCATTACTTATGCGAGCTCGATGGAGTGCAAGACGTAATGGATATTCAAAAGCAATTTTTTCCTGCTACTGCAGTAAAAAAGGCGTTAAGTGATGTTTAGTAAGCTTGCGTTTAGACAAATAGTAATATAAGCGCTAGTGCAATTCCTCCAGCTACAAAGAGCATTCCTTTTCTATAAATAGGACTTGATGGAATAAACATCCAGAATGAGGATACGACAAAGAATAGTAAGCTTAGACCAAAAAAGATGTTTAAAAAATACAAAGGGTCTCCAGATTTGGCTTTATGAAAATGGGTGAGCTTATCAAGAATAAAAGGCAATTCTTTTTTAGAATAGACAACCGCTCCCGTGGCGCTATTGTAAGTACCTTCTTTAAAGTAAAGGATACCGCTTTCTTCATTAGTAACCTTGAGTCTCTTATTATTTACAGCCTTGGCAAGTGATTGAGCAGAGAGGTTTGGATCAAGCGTTTTTTCTATCACAACCGTATTCTTAAAAGTATCTGAGTCTCTAAAGATTAATACAATTCCGCTTATCGCATAAACCGCCATGATTCCTGCTAGAAAGAAGCCTAGGTATCTGTGAAGAATACGCATTTTAAGTGAAGTAGATTTTTTACGAGCCATGTATCTTTATTTAGGAGCGAAAGGTATAAAAAACTAATGCCGTGTAAAAGCAGAAGACTTGTAAAAGTGTTAAAAACACTGATTACTATTTATAATGTGTTTTGTAGATAACTACACTAGTTTTAGTCTGCTATGTTTTTCATTTTCTCAACATCATTTGCCTTGCGTTGCTCTTCTTTTTCTACAAATTTCTTATGTTCGAGATGTGCATAATGATCCTTCTTACGACTATATATGCTTTTGATACCGTCAGACTTGCCATAAAGTGTTACTTCGTCATGTGGTAACATTTTAAAACTACCTGATGGAGATCCAAAGTAACCAGCGCCTTCACGCTCCACACCTAGCACAGTGATTCCTTCTTCTCGTAAGTCTAGTTCTTGTAATGTACGATTGCACATCCAGCCATCTGTATCCACAGTAGCCTTTACAATTTTAAAATTATCTTTTAGGTGTAATACAGCAGCATAATCTTGAACTTCTAGGTCTGTATACTTTTTCAGCATCCTATTAATTATTTTAGATAAGCCACGGTTAACATACTTACTTCGTATTCCAAACCATAACAATAGAATACCGCCCACAATAATTAAAAACCCATAAAATCGACTAGCATTAGAATCTGGTAACACAAAGGTGAGGATCAATGAAGACATGGCAGTAACAATACCTGCATTACCTATGAGCATTAAATTATAAATAATTTTACGGCGCACAGGGTGGTTCATAATATTTTCAGTTTCCTCTGTGCTTAATCCTGTACCAGTATAAGCAGATCGTGATTGAAACTTGGCACTTTCTTCTGAGAGCCCTGTGTGTACTAATGCAATAGTAGAAATCTTTGTGATTAATACAGAGATCGTAATAATAAGGAATAGAGAAACAGCTGCGATCATATGTGGTGATTCTAGAAGCTACAAAGCTAGTTATTAATCATAATCTTCTTAAAAAATTTGTGTTCATTCAGGCGCTATTTATGCCAAACTATTAAGGTAAAAGGCAATAACCAGACCTAGAGCAGTTGCAATACCAGTCCAGTATTTATCTTCTTTAAAAGCCTTTGGAAATACTTCGATAGCGAGTGAGGCTACGACAGCACCTCCTGCAAAGCATCGTATGTTATTGAGAATATCTTTAGAAACATTTTCTAGAAAAAAGTAGCCTATAAGCGCAGCTGCAGAAAGTAGTAAGGCTGTTCCCGTCCATAATATGAGAATTGTCTTTTTTGACCTACCATCGTCTTTCATTTCTTTTGCTCCACCTGCGGCTTCGGGAAGGTTTGATAATAAAATAGATCCTGAGAGTGCTGCCACAGCAAGTGGGTCTGCGCTTATAAGAGCTACACCTAACGCTAGGTTTTCGGGAAGACCGTCTAAGGTTATGGCTGCTAGAAGACCCGCGCCTCCGCTTTTTGAACTCCGCTTTTCTTTTACGTAAAAATCTAAACCAGTAAATACCAAAGCCCCTATAAAAACAAATAGTAGCGGTAGCAGTACGTCACCATCCTCCATAGCTGGTTCTATAAGCTCTAATACTGCAGATACGATGAGTGCTCCTCCAGCAAGTGCAATGAGAAATCCCTCTGTTTTTTTCGATAGTTTGCCATATAAGCCCCACATTGCACCAACAACTAGAGATATTGAAACAACAAATACAACGAGAATGGTAATAAGCATAATGAAAAAGATATTTTGGCTTTAAGCCAACTAAAAATGTTTAAATCTATGTACGCTAGTGTGGGATTATGAGGCTGTTTTATTAGTTCGCTTAAAATAATCGATTACGTGAAGGCTCGTGAGTCCGTGAATAAGAATACTAAAGAGAACTACATAGCTCACAATTCCGAATAGCTCGTCATACTCTGTAAAATCGCCATGTATCAAAGCATAACTAAGATAAAAGAAACTCCCTATACCGCGTATTCCAAAGAAACTAATAGCCCATTTTTTTGCCCTTGAAAAGCTTGTAGTAAGCATAGCGAGATACCCAAAAATAGGTCGCAACACGAGTACAATAACTAGACTAGCTATGATACCATTTACATCTGTATATGATAAAATACCTGATACTAGTGCGCCACCAAAAAAGATAGTCCACAGTGCGACGAGTAATTTTTCTGTCTCCTCTGCAAAGTGCAGCATGGAGGTATTTACATTATCATCTGCAGATTTGCCGCAGTGATATTGCATAAAAACGCCGGTAGCAAACACACTTAAAAAGCCGTAGGTGCTCAGTATTTCCCCTAGGCCATAGGAAAAGAACGTGAGTGCGACCGCAATAAAACCATTGAGTATATATTTTTGATGTTCTTTACTGTGATAGTGTACCACCCAGCTGTATATAAACCCTATCAAGGCGCCTACTAGTAGACCGCCTATAATTTTAAATAAGAAATAATAACTTATAAAGTGTAACCAGTCTATTTCTTGAAAACTACTAGCCTCGCTCCAGAGTATGGCTAAGAAAACAAATGGAAATGCAAACCCATCATTGATTCCAGCCTCTGCAGTAAGTGTGTATCGTAAACCTGTATTTCTTTCTTCTAAATCCTGGCGCTCTTCTAGTTGTAACTCACTAGCGAGCACAGGATCTGTAGGAGCAAGCACTGCTGCGAGAAGTAAAGAAACTGGGCCATTGAGTCCTAGTAAATAGTGAGCAATGGCAAAGATGGCAATCATGCATAAGGGCATTGTAATCGCCACGAGCGATAAAGGTTTTTTCCAATCACTCCACTTATAACTCGTGCCTATTTTGAGCCCAGCTGTCATAAGACTTATAATCACAATAACTTCACTTACAATCTTACCTGTTTCTAACTCCCATAGCGGATCTGGCCAAGGTAGAGGAGCGCCCGCAAAAAATAATATCATACCTAATAGTAGTAGCGGTATGATATAAGTGATTTTTATTTTTTTTGAATACACGGGAATAAACGCCATAAGCGAGATGGCAAAACCTGTGCATGCTAGCGCAATATAATATGGAGGGGTTTCTACGATTAACGCCATAAAGCTAGTTGTTTTTATTATTTACTCTAACTCTTTCCTCAAGAATCGCAGGAGGAGGTATCGGTGCCAGTCTTCGTTCTTTAATCTCCATTTCGTTCACATTTATTTTTATCTGGAGTTCTTTGATTTCAATAGCGAGATACTCTTGATATGCATTTATCACCTCTTCTTTTGTTTTATAAACCTTTCCTTGATGTCCTTCAATTCTCAAAAAATCATGTTCATCTATTGAGATTTTAGAAGCAAAATGTTGCTTTATCTCTTTTAAACTATTGATAAGAAATTGCCTTTCTAGTTGGTCTATGGTGGTATCGCAATCATTACACGGAGCATTCAATACGCGTGTTAAACGATCTTGATCTTCAAAATAATCAAGCACATTATTGAGTTTCTCAGATGGTCTAGGGACAGCTTCTGTAGATATCTTAAATGAAACGCCTGGTTTTTTTGTTTTCTCACGCTGAGAAAAAGCTGTGGTAGCGATAGATAGTACTAAGAGTGTAGTTGTTATTTTCATAATAATGCAATAGTTAAATGAGTGCTTTTAGAATATCAAGTACGCTCAAGAAGCATATAATATGGAAAGAAGATACTACTTTTCTGCTTTATCGTTCGTTTTTTTTAATAATCAGAATGCGTGATAGCGATTGTTTAAGACTTGGTCAGTAATTCATGGCAGTCAGTTTTGCTCTATTTCGGTTTCGATAGTGATATCAAATGTTGCACCTGGTGAAAGCGTTTTATAAGAACCTTTTTTAGTGATATCGATACTTTCATGTTCACTATCTGGAAGTCCTAACCACGGCTCAATACACACATAGTCTGCACCAGGTTTTGACCATAATGCGAGGTTAGGATAATCCTTAAAGCGCACGATAATGCCTTTCTTTTTATCTTTTTTACGCAGTCGTACCCAGTCATAATTAATGTCTGTAAAGATGAGAGCATCTTCATTAAAGATCGTTTCTGAGAGTGGTAATTGGCCGTTATCAGTTTTAATAGGTCGTGTTTTAGGAGATAATAATCCACTATTTCCTAGCGTGCGAGACTCAAGATTAAGTGGCTCTGGGAACTCAATGACATAATCAGATAGTGCAGTATGCTCATCAAGCGGGCAAGCATAAGCAGTGTGACCACCACATGCAAAATGCATAGGCACGGTATCATTATTTGTAACCGTATAGGTCATTAACAATCGATACTCAACAAGGGTAAAGCTTACGCGAAAATGGAACTTATACGGATACTGTCGTAATGTTTCATCAGAACTTGTGAGCGTAAAAGAACAACTAGACGCGTCGTGTTGCTGAAATTGAAGCTGCTCATTATTTCTTATAATTCCATGCTTAGTCATAGCATAGTCTTCTCCATTAAAAACAATCTTGTTCTCCTTGATATTACCAATAGCAGGAAACAACACTGGCGAACTACTTCCCCAAACTGAAGGATCAATTTGCCAGATGTATTCTTCACCAGTCTCCTTATTAATTAAAGAACGTATTTCTGCCCCTTTTGAAGTAATGGTACAGATGAGGTTTTCGTTTTGTATGGTGTGGAGCATGGATGAGTGTGTAGAGTTTGCGCAATAAAGTTAGGGAATTAATAAATTCCGAGTCTGAGATTTTTCCTTTATAAGGACGTATGTGTGGTGTTCTGGTATATTATTACCCTTTAAAATAAACTATCGGGATACTTTTCTACTTCAACTTGCGACTGTTCATTTTCTTCTGTTTGAAGTTGCTTTATAATTGATTTGGTCTCTCTAAATTGTTGAGCTTCGATGCTTTTTATAAAATTTACCTCTTTATCATATTTTTCAATGATAACCTGCTCGATTTCATCTAACGACACTCTAAAATATTCTTTCCTGTAGTTAACTTTATTAATGCGTCGATCATTAAATTCTCTATGTAGTAGGTTTTCTAATTCAGGTGCATTTTCTGAAAAAATCATCGCATGTAAATCAAAAGTAAATGGGACAGATGCATCTCCTAACTCCTTAACTCTATCCATTGGATCAAGACGCCTGGTCATTCCAATTTTATAAACGTTTTCTCCAAATGAACCTAGATTAGATATTATATAAACGTGTCCAGATTTAGTTTCTTGTGCTCTCGAAATTGCTCTTTCCTTTGCTGCGTGTGCTTCTTTTAAATTCTGTTCCAATTGTGCTATTTGAGAATTTAATTCAATTAGTTTTTCCCCACTTACTAATCCTAAATCCATTCTAGCACGTTCCAAAGCTTTTTGAAAACGTTTTTCTTCTATTTCCGCAGCTTTCCTTGCTCTTTCAAACTCTCTTTGAGCTCGCTCCTCTTCACGCTGTTCTTGTCTAATTGCTCGTGCCTCTTCTTTCTCTTGATGTTTTTTATGAACATATTCATAAACTAAATTCAGTTCATCTAATTTTAATTTCAGATAATCTTCAGTTACAAAAGTGTTTTTTGATTTACCAAGTTTATTAATTGCATTAAAAGCCTTTATAATCCGCTCTTCAAAGCGTTTTACATTATTCCATCTTACTTTTGAAATCAATGAATCACATTCTCCATTAAATGCTCTTAGAGTTAAATTAATATATCTTCTCGTCATTATTTCGCCTTGTTTACGGCTATTTCCAACTTCCCACTCTGTATCACAAATGCAGGCTTTTCCGAATTTTATGAGTTGTTTTTGTGCTATTACAATTTGTGTGATTTTATCTTTATATTTTTCTGAAGATTCTAAATCAAAAATAGGTTCGTAAATTCCTAATTCAACAAACTCTAAATCGTTCTGATAGAGTTTGATGTCTTGTTCTAGCTGCTTAAATATTGATTTTGCATTAATAAATTTATCATTTAATTCGGATGCGTAAGATTGGATTTTCGCAAATTCAATATTCTTAGATTCTATTTCATTCTCAATTGAAATAATCCCATTAAATCTTTCTAAATCAGAACTAAGCTTGCTGTTTTCTTCTATTTTTTTAGATAGTTCTAACTTTTCGTTTTCAAAGAGAACATTCAGTTTTGCTTTTTCTTTTCTGTGCTGTTTGAGTATAAAGAAAAATGTAATTCCTGAAATTAAAATTGTGAGTATAAAGGCTATTGTCATTTTCTTTTATTTTTTTATTAAAGCCAATCTACAAAACCAAATCCAACTCCAAGTACGGTAATCCCCATCCTAAAGCATTAGTTTTCAACTTTTATGCACAATTTTAATCGGCTGTATCCTCTGTTTATATGAATGGAGTAGGTGTTTGAGGAATCATATTTTCGCGAAAGCGTAAAATTTTAAGATATAATTAGCATTTATACTACAAGACACCTTAACATAAATTCTGATATTATACTGCTTTTAATAATTATATGTTAAAAACGCAATAAAACAAACAATTCAATAAAACCTAAGACCTTATGAAAAGACGAAATTTTGTCCAACTCGCTGGTATGGGAGCAGGTGCCTTAATGGTGCCATCGATGATGCTGGGAAACAATATCCCAACAGAAGCACTGCTCGAACCAGGAATGGACGTACTGCTTAAAAAACAAATGGCAGATGTCGCCCTTAATACGGCAAAAGGTTTAGGTGCTTCATATGCAGATGCTAGAATAGGGAGATACCTAAACCAGTTTGTGCGCACACGTGAAGATAAAGTGCAAGGCGTTGTAAATACCGAATCTTTTGGGATAGGGATACGCGTGATTGCAAATGGAACTTGGGGTTTTGCATCTACTAATGATGTAACGCCAGATGGTATCCAGAAGGCAACAGAGCAAGCAGTAGCAATTGCTAAGGCTAACTCAAAATTTCAAACAAACCCAGTAGTGCTAGCTCCAGAAGCTTCTTACGGAGAGGTCAGCTGGAAAACGCCTATTAAAAAAGACTTTAAAGAAGTGCCTGTATCTGAGAAGGTAGAGCTGTTGCTTACAGCAAATGCTGCTGCACAGTCTAATGGTGCAAACTTTGTAAACTCTGCGCTCTTTATGGTAAATGAGCAAAAGTATTTTGCTTCTACCGAAGGGTCATATATTGATCAGGATGTGCACCGTATCTGGCCTACATTTGGCGTGACGGCTGTAGGTGGTGGTAAGTTTAAGACTCGCCAGGCTATGAGTGCTCCTATGGGACTTGGGTATGAATACCTAGATGGTCTTGAGTCAGAAAAACTTGAAGGGCCGCAAGGATTGAAGTTATATAGAAATAGCTACGATATTATAGAAGATGCTGCCATGGCGGCAAAGCAGGCTAAAGAAATGCTTACTGCAAAGTCTGTAGATGCTGGTAAATATGATCTTGTACTAGAGCCTAATCACTTAGGTCTTACCATTCACGAGTCTGTAGGTCACCCTACGGAGCTTGATCGTGTACTTGGGTATGAGGCAAACTATGCAGGAACAAGTTTTGCAACCATAGATAAGTGGAAGTCTAAAAACTTTAAATATGGTAGTGACCTTGTGAACATTGTGGCAGATAAGCAACAAGTGGGATCACTAGGAGCTGTAGGCTGGGATGATGAAGGTGTAAAAACCAAGCAATGGGATATCATACGTAATGGTGTGCTGGTAAATTACCAGGCAATACGTGACCAAGTACAAATGATAGATCAGAATGAGTCTCATGGATGTTGTTATGCTCAAAGTTGGAACGATGTACAGTTCCAGCGTATGCCTAATATCTCGCTAGAGCCAGGTAAGGAGCCGTATTCTATTAACGATATGATTAAGGATGTAGAAAAAGGAATCTACATTGCAGGGCGTGGATCTTATTCTATAGACCAGCAGCGATATAACTTCCAGTTTGGTGGTACCATGTATTACGAGATTAAGGATGGAAAAATAGTTGGGATGCTTAATGATGTAGCATACCAATCTAATACACAAGAGTTCTGGAATTCTTGTGCAAAAATATGTGATCAGAATGACTACCGTCTCTTTGGATCATTCTTCGACGGGAAAGGGCAGCCTTCGCAAGTGAGCGCAGTATCACATGGAAGTGCCACGACACGATTTAATGATATTAATGTGATCAATACGGGTCGTAACGTTTAATCGTCAATTTTTAAAGAAGAAACACAATGGGAATATTTTCAAAAGAAGAGGCAAAAAAAGTGATGGAGAAAGCAATGAGCTTCTCTACTGCAGATGCCTGCGTTATAAATTTAGGCGGTAGCGAGAGTGGTAACATCCGTTATGCACGTAACTCTGTTTCTACCTCAGGACACCAGTCTAACCAGAGTCTTGCGGTCACTGCAAGTTTTGGTAAAAAATCAGGCACAGCAACCATAGACGAGTTTGATGATGCGTCACTTGAAAAAGTGGTAAAACGAGCAGAAGAACTTGCAAAGCTTGCTCCAGAAAACCCTGAGTTTATGGAGCCATTAGGACCGCAAACGTATGACGAGTCAAAAACGTATGTAGAGGCAACGGCAAATATGACTCCAGAGTACAGAGCACAAGTAGCAGAGAGCAGTATACAACCAGCCAAAGCAAATGATGTAACCGCAGCTGGTTTTCTAGATGGTGGTGCAGGCTTTAGCGCGATGATGAATTCTAACGGACTGTTTGCTTATAATAAGTCGACTAATGTTGAGTTTACAGTAACCATGCGATCTAACGATGGTACGGGTTCTGGATGGGTAACAAGAGATTTTAATGATGTGTCAAAATTTGACGCAGCAGAAGCTTCAAAAGTTGCCATTGATAAGGCAGTAATGTCTCGTGAAGCAAAAGCAATCGAGCCAGGTAAGTACACCGTGATTCTTGAGCCATCTGCTGGATTAGGACTACTAGAAGGCTTGGGGCGTTCTATAAGTGCACGATCTGCAGATGAGGGTAGAAGCTTTATGTCTAAAGAAGGTGGAGGCACTAAGATGGGTGTCAAAATTGTAGATGAGCGTGTAAACCTATGGTCAGATCCTCTTAATGAAGAAGTGCCAGCAGGTACTTGGAACGGAGAAGGGCAACCGCTTAAAAAGACAAGCTGGATAGAAAACGGAGTGGTAAAAAATCTTGCATACGATCGTTTCTGGGCAAAAGAAAAGGGTGTAGAGCCAGTACCGTTTCCTAGTAATTTTATCATGGGCGGTGGTGATGCATCTCTAGAAGATCTCATCAAGTCTACAAAGAAAGGAATCCTCGTTACAAGACTATGGTACATACGTTCTGTAGATCCTCAAACATTACTGTACACAGGTCTTACCCGCGACGGAACTTTTTACATTGAGAACGGAAAAATCAAGTATCCTGTAAAGAACTTCCGCTTTAATGAAAGTCCTATTATTATGCTTAATAATCTGGAAACTCTAGGCAAGCAAGTACGCGTAGATGGTAGTTTAATCCCGTATATGAAAATACGCGATTTTACATTTACCAGTCTTTCAGATGCTGTATAAAAACGTATAAATTATATAAGACTGGTTATCACAAAAGTGGTAGCCAGTTTTTATTTTAGGTTCGCTTTCGCGAAAGTGAATAGTAAGGTATTATATAGAAAAAGAATAAATGAAAGTAGTTAAATTAATATGTCTTGTTGGGTTTGTTAGTTTATCTATGATGGCCTGTAAATCTAAAATTGAACCTAACAATCTTGAATCAAGGTTTTTTACTGATTCTATTTACAGTAACTCTTTATCAGAATATCGGAAGCATAAAATTTATTTACCTCCAAAATTTAATAAAGATTTGAATTACCCTATTATATATGCAACTGATGGTAATAGCCCTATAACAGACAAGAAAGAGATTTTGGATTCATTAATAAATGGCGAATTGATAAAGCCATTGATTTTTGTGGCAAGTTTTCAGAATTCAAAAATCGCAGATAGTACAAGCACGATTACGGGTGATGGAAAGAAAGTATATCTCTCTTATAGGAATTTTGAATATGTCGACAGAAAACCCGAAAGAGTTGAAGATTCATTACTCGTAGATAGGTTTGAAAATCATAAGTCTTATTTTGTAGATGAATTGATAACATCAATAGAAAAACAATATACTCAGAATCTTAATAAAAATGATCGATATTTTTACGGGGTTTCAAACGGCTCTGGCTTTGGGGTAAGCTTACTGAACAGTAATCCAAGTTTAATTGGAACTTACATATGTTTTTCAACTTTTGGAGGAGATATTCAATCTAATTTTTGGCATAGCGATACGAAGTATCCTAATTTATATTTGAGGTACGGATCAGAAGAGCCATTTTTCTTGAAAGATGATGCTCAGTATATTCAGGGAAAATATGCTGAATTTCAATCGTTTATTGAGATAAAAACTTTTGAAGGTGGGCATCATAACAAATTTTGGGAAATAGAATTTACTAATGTAATTAGTGACATATTCAAACGAGAAAAGTAGCATTTCGCAATTTACTATGAATAACAAATTTTTCTTTACGCGCTTGCAATACGAATCTGGAGACTGGGACGTAGATCAGCGTATGCCATCTAATTTGCTTAACTCACTGGTAGAGTATACCACCCTTGCGGTAGATACTAAGGAAAACATTATCTCACTAGCGAGTGATGAGATTTTTAAATGTCCGTTTTGTTACATCTCAGGACATAAGCTCGTACAGTTCACAAAGAAGGAAAAAGAGAATTTTAAAAAATATATAGAAAACGGAGGTTTTGTTTTTGCTGATGATTGTAACCACGACATCGACGGATTATTTGCCAAATCATTTGAGCGCCAGATGGAGGAGATTTTTGGTCAAGATGCACTCAAAAAGATTCCTAACGATCACGAGATTTATAACGTTTTCTTTGAGTTTGAAGACGGTCCACCCACCACAAGTCAAGAATTAAACGGCTGGGGAGATGATCTTGTACATGAATACTTAAAAGCCATTGAAGTCAATGGAAGAATAGGAGTACTGTACAGCAATAAAGATTACGGCTGCGAGTGGGACTACGATTTCAGAAACAAACGATGGTATAAAATTGATAACACAAAATTTGGAGTGAATATCGTGATGTATGCATTGACATCATAAATCGCTAACATCTCCCTGACTCCCTCTTCAAAGAGGGGCACTGTTGCGAGAAGAGTTTGCTTTTGCTTTTGCTTCGCAAAAAGCAACTTAAAAGTTCCCCTCTTCGAAGAGGGGTTAGGGGAGATGTTTTTGCAGGGGAAGCCAGGAGTAAGAGAATAATCTTTCACCAACATCTCCCTGACTCCCTCTTCAAAGAGGGACACTGTTGCGAAGAAATGTTGTTTTTGCTTTGCAAAAAGCAACATAAAAGTTCCCCTCTTCGAAGAGGGGTTAGGGGAGATGTTTTTGCAGGGGAAGCTAAGAGGAGAGTAATATTGAAAAGATGAACCAAACATAGAATTTTCTAACCTTCAGGGTCGGGGAAGGAAAATTCGCAACATCTCCCTGACTCCCTCTTCAAAGAGGGACACTGTTGCGAAGAAAAGTTGTTTTGCTTCGCAAAAAGCAACATAAAATCCCCCTCTTCGAAGAGGGGCTAGGGGAGATGTTTTACAGGAGTAGCTAAGAGGAGAGTAATATTGATAAGATGAACCAAACATAGAATTTTCTACCCTTCAGGGTCGGGGAAGGAAAATTCGCAACATCTCCCTGACTCCCTCTTCAAAGAGGGACACTGTTGCGATAAGAGTTTGCTTTTGCTACGCAAAAAGCAACTTAAAAGTTCCCCTCTTCGAAGAGGGGTTAGGGGAGATGTTTTACAGGAGAAGCTAAGAGTAAGAGAATGATGTTTTACAGGAGTAGCTAAGAGTAAGAGAATGATGTTTTGCAGGAGAAGCTAAGAGTAAGAGTACAATATTGAAAAGAATAACCAAGTACAGAATTTTCCACCCTTCAGGGTTGGGGAGAGAAAATTTGGAACAGAGATTTAACAAGGTAACACTATGAATAACACACTAACCGAATTACAACAAGAAGTAACCACACTCACTGGGAAGCTTAAAGATCTTAAGAAAGAGATTGCAAAGGTGATTATTGGTCAAGAGGAAACGGTGGAGCAATTACTTATTACGTTTCTTGCTGGTGGCCATGCCTTGTTAGAAGGAGTTCCGGGGCTTGCAAAAACGTTGATGATTCGCACCTTGTCACAGGCGATAGACTTGAATTTTAAACGTATCCAGTTTACCCCAGATTTAATGCCTTCAGATATTATTGGAACAGAGATTCTGGAAGAAGATCAGGCGACGGGTAAAAAGTTTTTCGAATTCAAGAAGGGACCTATTTTTGCAAATATCATTCTAGCAGATGAGATTAACCGTACACCGCCAAAAACACAAGCTGCATTACTGGAAGCGATGCAAGAATTTGAGGTGACCTATTCTGGTAAAACCTATAGTCTTGAGCGTCCATTTTTTATACTCGCAACCCAAAACCCTATTGAGCAATCGGGTACATTTCCATTACCAGAGGCGCAGCAAGATCGTTTTTTGTTCTATATCAAAATAGGATATCCTACAGCAGCAGAGGAAACTCATATTTTAAAAAGCACTACGAGTGGCGTTAAGCAGACAGTACACCCTGTACTCACGGGAGCAGATATTTTACGATTACAGCAACTTGTAAGAGAGGTGCCCATAAGCGATAATCTTATCGATTTTGTAAGTACGATAGTACGTGCAACCAGACCAGAAACCACTACAAACGACTATGTAAAACAATGGGTAGGTTGGGGCGCAGGTCCAAGAGCGGGACAGGCAATGATTCTTACTGCAAAGGCGAGAGCGCTCTCACAAGGTAGAATGGCAGTAACACTAGAAGATATTAAAAATGTGGCATTGCCAGTATTACGTCACAGAGTGATTGTCAACTTTAAGGCAGAGGCCGAAGGGATCACATCAGACCAAGTAACCACTCACTTACTTAAAGAAATAGACTTAGCTTAATCACCATAATAGCAGCAAAGAATACTATGCCAAAAGACGATTACAAATCGCTACTTAAACCCGAAGTGATAAACAGAGTTTCTGGATTATCACTTATTTCGCGCGTTATCGTAGATGGATATTTGTCTGGACTTAATAAAAGTAGGCGGGTAGGTGCGGGATTAGAATTTAGTCAGTATCGAGGGTATGAGCCTGGGGATGACCTCAGGTTACTAGACTGGAAAATGCTAGCGCGTTCTGGTAGATATTACATCAAGCAGTCAGAGATAGATACTCATATCTCTGTTAGATTTATAGTAGACGCAAGTTTGTCTATGCTTCATACAGAAGGTGATATTTCAAAAATGGAGTATGCAAATGTACTCGTGGCAAGTCTTGCACATCTAGCACAAACGCAAGGTGATGCGATAGGTCTACTTACGGTAAATAATCAAAAGTTAGAAGCATTGCAGCCGGCTATTGGGAAGCAACATTTTAATAGATTCTTGTACCAATTATTACAATTAAAAAATCAAGGCTCTTGGCCTAAGCAGTTGGGAAGTGAGAAGCTTCATAATCGTAGTCATAAGGAGCTCATATTTTTTATCACAGATTTTTATGAAAAGGATGAGGAAATTATAACAATGGTCAAACAGCTTAAAACAGCCAGAAACGAAGTTGCAGTGTTACATTTGCTGGGTAAGAGCGAACTAGAATTTGATTACAAGGGACAAGTGATTTTTGAAGATCTTGAATCTGGTGCTAAGGTGAAAGTAAACGCAAAGGATGCAAAAACTACTTATTTACAAGCGCTAGAGCAATCTATAAAAACTACTAAGGAAGCGTTACTTGCTAGCGGTATAGACTATGAGTTATTTTCAATAGAAGCCCATATTGGCGAGGCATTGCACTTATTTCTTAAAAAACGTAGCAGTATTTTTTGATATGACACTACTACAGCCATCATATCTCTGGGGACTACTCGCACTCGCGATTCCAATTATCATTCACTTGTGGAGTCGCAAGAAGGTGCGCACCATCAAAGTGGGCAGTATACAATTTATCGCGCCCACAAAATCTAAAGAGAGTAATAGTATCCAGCTTAATGAATGGTGGCTGCTCTTATTACGTTGCTTGATCATTAGCACGCTAGTTGTAATTCTTGCAGAACCTCATATTACAACAGCTCCCGATAAGGAGGAGGTTGCTTATCTTTTTGAGCCTTCGCTACTTTCTACCGCAGATGGTCTGGCGAGATTTGAACAAATACCGCTGGAAGGAAGGCGATTATTACAAGAAGATTTTCCACTGTGGGAGACCGGAGATGTAATAACAAATAAAGAGGTGGTGCCTAATTACTGGCAGCTCGCTAGAGAGATGGAAGAGTTAGCTGCAGATAGTATTGTGGTTTTTACACACGCTTTCGCGAAAGCGTTACAAGGCAAAAGGCCTACTATAAAAAAGAACATCACTTGGATTCCTGTGGAAACTACCAGACAGGATGAGAAATCACTAGTCGCAATTGCTCGTAAGGATAGTTTAGAAATCATTAATGTGTTAAGCGAGGCGCAACTACTTGGTATAAATAAAGAGAAAGTAGCGATACGTGATGCAGCAATAAATCTTGCAAAAGACAGCGTCGAGATCAGAACGAATGGTATTTCTAGAACCATTGCTATAAAAGAGTATACTCCTATTGAGGTGACAATTATCTATAATAAAGCACATGACGCCGAACGTAGTTATCTAGAGGCTGCCTTACGTGCGATTAGTCAGTTTACTCAGAGAGAGATTACAATTACCACTGTTTTAGATAGAGAAGAAATAAATACGTCAACTATTGATTATTTGATTGACTTGAGTGGTAATCCTATGGTAGCTAGCGAGATGGCTACGCTATATTATCGACCGAATGAAATTGCAAATTCGCTTATTGTTACAGGACCTACAGCAACTACGTCGATACTGACAAAGAAACTAACGCCAAAACTCATAACAGAAGAGCCGCTAGTAACACAATTACTTACATGGCTCCATCTTGACCAAGAATTAAATACAAAAATAGCAGACCTTGATAATCGGGTGATGAGTTTAGAGCAACTACAAACCATTAATATTCCCGCTGCCGCAATGAAAAAAGAGGTAAAAGCAGATATATCAAGTATCTTCTGGATACTGCTTTTAGTACTCCTTGTAAGCGAGCGCATACTCTCTAGAATACGTAAACAATAATGCAAGAAGGGATACAACTCATACAGAAGTACATGAGGCGCTGGCAATTATTGCGAGGCTTAGAAGCCGTGCTTTATGGTATCGGTGCTGGACTTTGTAGTGCATTTATTACTAGAAACCCAACAATAGGTATTGTTGCTTTTATAGTGGTAACTGCAATAACAGTGCTTATGATTAAACCTTGGAGAATCAATCTAAGTACAGTGAGTGCGTACATTGATAAACATCTCGATAATGCTGAATATAGTAGTAGTTTATTGTTGGCGGTGCCAGATGGAATGTCTGGGCTTGCACAATTACAGCAACAGAAAATTACCACACTCTTATCACAGCAAATTACCACTGTGAAACCTAAAACGAGGTTGCGATATGCTGCGATTACAGCAAGCGCATTAATACTGGTGGGTGTCATAGTTTTTTATGCATTTGGAAAGAGCATAAATCGTACTATTGGAACTACACCTGAGCAGGAGATAATGACATTTTCTGTGACAGATTCTGTTGCTCCGGCATATAAGCCGCCTGTGCTCATTAATCAGAAGCTTACCATTCGTTATCCAGCTTACACAAAACTTGGTTCACGTACTTCTAGTTTGATGAACACAAAAGCTGTTGAGGGATCACAGCTATATTGGCAATTAGATTTTGACAGTAAGGTAAGCGAGGTTATAGTAGAAGTAATAGGAGTTAATGATAAGATGAGGGGTGATGGTACCGCTTTCGCGAAAGCGTACAAACCCACACAATCTGGTTACTATAATTTTAAATTTACAGATACGCTTGGGGCTAGTTACGCATCAGATATTTATGCGATTGAAGTGGTGAAAGACAAAGCGCCTTTAGTTGAAATAAAAGATATCCCACAGTTTACTTCATTTGAATATTCAGATAACAAGAAGCTCAGCTTTGTTGCTCAAATTAGTGACGATTATGGAGTGGCAGCAGCACACATTATTGCCACGGTAAGTAAAGGAGAAGGAGAGTCTGTAAAATTTAGAGAGGAAAAGTTGGCTTTTAATCAATCGGTTCAAGTAGGTGAGAAATCCATGCGATTATCTAAAAATCTTAATTTAGATCAGCTGAAGATGGAGCTAGGAAATGAGTTGTATTTTTATGTTGAGGTAAGTGATCAAAAAACACCAAGACCTAATATCACACGTAGCGAGACCTTCTTTGCAGTAATTAAGGATACGGTGAGTGATGGTTTTGGAGTAGAAGGAACACTAGGAGCAGATTTGATGCCAGACTACTTTAGGAGCCAGCGACAGTTGATTATCGATACGGAGAAACTCATAGAAGAACGACCACAACTCACAGAGGAAGAGTTTAAAACACGAAGTAATGATTTAGGTTTTGACCAGAAAGCATTACGATTAAAGTACGGTCAGTTTATGGGAGATGAGGCAGATTCTGGTATCGCTGTAACTCCGGATATTTCTCACGAAGATTTTGATGCAGATGATCCCACGGCAGGTTTTAGACATGATCACGATAGTGAGAATGAGCATAATCTTGTTCCAGAAGAACATGATCATGAAGAAAGCGGTGAGGAAGAAGGTGAAAAATCTATACTTGAGGGATATGTGCACAATCACGATGACCCTGAAGAATCAACCCTTTTTACAGAATCCTTGCGCGGCAAACTCAAACAAGCCATGGCCGAAATGTGGGATGCAGAGCTACACCTTCGTCTTGCAGATCCTAGCGTGTCACTACCTTATCAATACAGGGCATTGACATTAATACAAGATATTAAAAATAGTGCGCGTATTTATGTGCACCGCATAGGATTTGATCCGCCGCCTATTAAGGAAGACAAGCGACTTTCTGGAGATCTCAAGGAGATTGAAAATTTTTACAAAACCGAACAAATAGCGGCTAATAATCCCTATGTAAATATGGAGGAAAGTATTGCGCTTCTTGAAAATCATATTGCTGAACAGACGCCTTTGACAGCTTCAGATAAGACGATACTTGCTAATGCAGGAGAAGAGCTAGCAATAATTGCAATACAAGAACCTGCACGACATCTTAACACCTTGCAACAACTCAAAAGACTCACAGAGGAAAAGCAACAACCAGCAACTACACTGCGACAAGTACAGCGCGGTTTGTTACAAGCATTGCCAGTAAATGATGCAATGCCAATTACTCCTAAGCCATACAGAGGAAAACTAGAAGATATATTCATTAAAGAACTACAGACGGGTGATCGATAATATATCATTTATACATGAAGAGTGGATGTTGCCTGTAATTGCTGGCGCCGCAGTATTGTGGGGTCTTTTTATATGGAAAGAACTCCGCGTTACAGGCATTAAATACGTGTTTTTAAAGGCAATAGTAGCTATTATTGCAGTAGCTAGTCTTGCATTGATGTTACTGCAGCCAGTAAAAGCTGTGCCACGTACAATGGGCGTTGGTATAATTCTCACAGAAGCTTATAAACAACAGCAGGTAGATAGCTTACAGGGACTCTACAAGGACATAGAAATTATCAATTATGATGGTGATGGTTTTAATCCCTCACAACTTGAGGCTATAAGTACTGCTTATATACTCGGGAATGGTATTGCTTCTTATGATATTTGGCAATTACGACCTATGGCAACTACCTATTTAACAGGTGAAAGATTGAGCGGTATTACAAAACTTGCTTATAATAAATCTGCAACCGTAGGAGATTCCCTTTCAGTTCGCGGGATTTATTCATTACCTGCAAAAGGGCATCGCTTGTTACTAGAAGATGCTGGAGGAAATACTCTTGATTCGGTAACGGTTTCTGGAGGTGATGCATTTGATTTTGAGTTACAAGCCACAACTTCAGTAAGTGGAAGGTATGTGTATAAACTTATTGAAAAAGACAGTCTGGGTTCAATTATTACTGAAAATCCATTACCTCTAATTATCAAAGAAAAAGAACGCTTAAGTGTTTTAATTATAAATGGTTTCCCCACGTTTGAAACTAAGTACTTAAAAAATTACCTAGCAGACGAAGGGCACGAAGTGCTAGTACGCAGTCAGCTTACCAAGGAACGGTACAAATTTGAGAATTTTAATAGGAAGCAAGGGACTATTTATGGATTTACGAGCGCAAATCTTTCAGCGTTTGATGTGGTGATTATGGACGCTAGTTCTTATAATGGTCTGTCTAGCGGTTCTCGCAGAGCACTTAATAATCAAGTATCGCGTGAAGGTCTCGGTGTATTTATACAGCCAGATTTGGCAGTAGTAAATAATGGTAAACGATTTGGTTTTCGCTTTAAGCGAAACAATAAAAAAGAAGCCTCACTCTCAGCCTGGCCAAAGGTTAAGTTGGCTACTCTGCAACATAGTTTTGACACTGGAGCACTAGTACAACCTATTATTTCAAAAAATGGAAATGTGTGGGCAGCTTATGCTCAGCGGGGTGCTGGTAGATGGGGAAGTACTACACTTACAGATACCTACCAGCTCGTACTAGATGGTAATGAGGCTGCTTATAATTACTTATGGTCTTCTATATTGAGCGCAATAAGCCAGAGAGAATTACCCGTTTTACACTGGGAGTTTCAAGAAGAGCTAGGGGTAAGGGATGCACCTTTTCGCTTTAAGCTACGCACAGCAATACCTGCTCCAAAGGTTCTAGATAGTAAGCAGGTTGCAATATTATTGCGACAAGATCTTTTACTAGAAGATCAATGGGAGGGAACGGTCTACCCATCACAAACAGGCTGGAATGAATTACATCTAGAGAAAGACACCACAACAATAGGAAACTATTATATTCCTCTTGATACTGACTGGAAAACGCTAAAAGCGTCTACTCAAATTGCGCATAATAAGCGCACATTTACCGAAAATAAAAAAAATGTAGCCACTCAATCAGTCTTGAAACCTGTGGAACGTTTATGGTTATTTATCATATTTATTTTAGCTATGGGCTATTTATGGCTAGCACCTAGACTAGAAGGTGTGTGAGACTACTTGCCTTTTTTGAGTGATTATTTAATCTCTAACAAAACATCAATTTATGAGTTCGAAAATTATTTCTAAGCTTTTTGTAATGGCTGGCTTCTCTAATGTGCTAGGTGTTTTACTATTATCTAGAGGGTTAACAAATCAAGTTATGATGGATGCACAGCCAGAAGTAATGGGCTACTTTGGACTTATAGCTATCGTTTTATGGGGACTTGCGTATATAGCAGTAGCAAAAAGTTATGCAGCTGTGCCATGGCTCATAGCGGTATTTGCTGTAGAGAAGTTGGCTTACGTTATTGTATATCTGCAGTGGTTTACAAGTCATTCAATCGCTACAGTATATGAGCGGGACGCCTTTGCAGGAGTGTTTTATAGCATTTATGGTCTTAATGATTTTATCTTTATGCTCTTTTTTGGATGGGTATTTATACGCGTGTTTAGAAAAACTAAGAGATAATTATTACTCTTATAATTAAATTGATTTACGATTATCTATAAATCGCAAAAGGCTATCCATATGGATAGCCTTTGCAAAACAATCAGGTTAAATTAAGTATGGTAACAAATCATTACTCAAAACCAAATTGAAAATTTGGGGGAATTCAATCTAATAAACAATCTATAAAAACATCTTTTCTGCAGGGATAATCAAACTCCTTTTTCTATTCTAGTGTCGAGTAATACTCGATATGCTAGGTGAGTAAGTCATTCTGCACTGCTAAATTACCTATACATGATCTTCTCCATCATTTTTAAAATAACAAGTCGTACGTATTCTATGAAATACATAATTAATCGACAAAATGCACAAAACAAGAGTGTGGAGCTCCTAAGTTTTGAGCTTGATCATTTTATGAAAGAATAGGAAAGATTGAAAAAGCGGGCTGTTGAGGTTAGCTTTCGCGAAAATTGGATAGATTTTAAACTAATTATGATGAAAAAAACCATGATAATTAATCTTAGGTAGATGCTATGTCGTAGAATAGTGTTCTGAATGTAGTGTTAATTACTTAATGCCTCGAAAGTTTCGGCTATAGTAAAATCATTTTCCATTGCGTAAGGATAAATAAATAGAAAGGAGTAATGCTCGTCCTTCAACACTATTTCATATTTATCTAGAACGCCATTAACGGAGGACGAAAACATACTTTTAATACGACGATAATTTACGTTACTATCTAGAGCTACTAACCCATCGAGGTAAGAATAAGATGTAGCTACATCAGTTACCATGACTGGATGTTCTGCTGTGAGACCGTAGGTTTGATTTTTGCTTTCCATAGTATAAATTTAAGCTAGATACTAAAGTTTAAAAAGAATTGAAATTTAATAAGCATACACTTTCTAAGGTGTATTCACATTCTGGAAAATTCATTAGATTTTTGAGTATTTTACAGATTGCGTAAAGCAAAAAAGGGTCTCCAGATGGAAACCCTCTACAAACAATCCCGACTTAGAAACCCCTAGCAACTAAGCCGTGACAAGGATACGAACTTTACAAAAAGATGCCGTACGGGAAACCGCATTGAGTTCATTTTTATTTTTTTTAGTCAATAGATAGTTTAAAGAAAACTATAAATGAACTAGGTTTCGTTTTGTTTTTTTTTCGCGAAAGCGGACTTCTTAGTTGTGTATTTAAAACAAAAAGGCACCCAAGTGGGTGCCCAATGCAAATAATCTTGACCTAGAAACCCCTAGCAACTAAGCCGTCACAAGGATACGTGATTTTCTTATAGGTCTTTTACGGATTTCCTTTATTTGGGCGTTTTTTATTTTTTTTTAACATTTTTATATTTGGTGATATTTGATTGTTAGGTCTTTATAAAAAAAATAGAGGATGCCCGAATGAACATCCTCTACAAACAATCCTTGACTTAAATTCCCCCATGATTTTAAGTCGTAGTAAGATTACAAGATTTTTTAATGATTATCTTACGGTAAACCGCATTTGGGGTGATTTTCTTAGGGGTATTTCTAAATTAGACCTAAATCTTTTACTAATGCAACGAGATGGACAGCATTATTAGCTCTAAACTTTACTTTTAATTTGCTCATCTTTTTTTCAATAGCGCTTAGACTCGAGGGAGACACGTTGAGAGCAACGAGTTCTTTACTTATTTCATCATGAGAGTACCCGTAAGAAAGTAACCGCATGAGAGTAATGTCGTACTCATCTATTTCTAAATCTGCATTATTAGACATTGCCATTGCAACGCGTGAAGAAACAAAACGTTCTCCATTAAAAACAGTGTTAATAGCCTCTTTAAGATCTGAGATTCCTTCTCGTCCTTTGCATACAAAGGCATCTACCCCCGTATCATTATATAGCTGCCTCACACGCTGGAAGCGATCTTCTACAGAATAAATGATAATATTGAGCTCAGGATGTTCTTTCTTTAAAGTAGCTGCAAGATCATCTCCAGATGCAAATTGTTGCTTGCGGTGGTCTGCTACAAATGAGAGATCAGAAATTATGAGGTCATAAGGTTTACCATCCATTTCTGCTTTTTTAATGAGTTTATATGCCTCATCACAATATTGAACCTGCTTTATGTAGGGAACTTGATAGGTAGTGAGAATGTGTTGTACACCTTCATTAACACTTCCTAAATCGTCTGCTATAATTACTTTTTGAAACATTATATCTTGATCTGTGCTTTAAAACCTTGGTTAGACTTACTTTCAAAAGTAATTGTTCCTTTTAGAGCTTCTATACGGGATTCCGCATTAAGCAAACCATTTTTAGAATTTATAGCGCCGCCTATACCATTATCCTTATATAGAATATGCAATTTTTTACCTTCCTTTGAAACCTCAACAAAGGCTATAGTTGCTTTACTATGTTTCTTAGTGTTAGTAATGAGTTCTTGCAATACCCTATAAATAGTGGTCTTGTGGGCTTTTGGAATTTGATTCCAATCTATCTTGTCGATACCTTTTGTAATGATATTGAAAGAGGGAGTTTTATAACCCACTAACAAATCATTTAAGGATGTTTGGAAAGATTCTTCTGTCTCAATAAAACTATTTTCTCTAGATATATCTCGAGTTCGACTATAAATGTGCTCTAGATTGTCTAGTAAGTGACTTTCATTGTGCGTATTAGTTTGCACTTGTGAGATTAGTTTATACACATCATTTGCAACTTCGTCGTGTAATCTCTTTGAGATTTTTGTTTCTGTAATATATACTTGTTCAAGTCTCTTTCTTCTATGGCGAGATGAAAGAAAAATGATAATAACTACAGTAGTTACTGCAATAAACAAGGCTAAATATTGGTAGCGTGTTTTGTTGATTTTCTCCTGCTGCGCTATAAGCTCGCTTTCTTTTGCTTGCGTTTGGAAAGTGTCGTATTCATATTTTTGAGCTACATATTTATATTCTTGAAGAGTTTCTACTCTGTCTAAGCTGTCCAAGAGTTTTTTAAATACAACGGCGTTTGTTGTAGCACCTATATCAATTGCCAGTCCGAGGGCTTCTAGTTGATATCTAGGGTTGTTAAGGCTGTAAGCAATATTTTTTGCTATCAGGGCATATTTTCTAGCTAGTGCTTCTTTGCCTTGCTGATGGTAGTAGTACGATAGATGTCTATTTGTAGAAAAACTTCCCGTGATATTGTTTTCTTTTTCATTAATGGTAAGGGCTTCTAGCATCAATGTCTCACCCATTGAGTCACCTAGTTGCGTAATACTATACCCATAGTTATCATATATAGTAGTCAGTGTGTTGTTATCTTCTATGCGCTCTTTATCCTTCATAAATGGACTTAAGACTTGAGCAGCTTGTTCATAAGATGAGCGCTCCATATATATGGTGGCGATATTATTTGAAATTGCAATACTATCTTCTTTTTTTGTAGCCATTGCTAGCGCTTGCTGGTAATTTTCTAGGGCTAGTGGCAGATTGTTAAGACTTCTATGCAACCTACCCAGCCTATTTCTAAGACGAACGATAGTTTGTGTATCTGTTACAGGAATATCTTTTAAGAGGTTAATGGTGGTTTTTTCACTCTCAAAAATGTCACCATTATTGAAATATCCTAAGGATATAAGCTCAGAGTAATAATTGTTACGGGCTGTATCAGTATTAGGGTTTTCAAGTTGGCGCTTGAAGTAATTAATTCCCGCTGTCACATCCTCAGTGTTTTTTGGATATGCAATAACTCTATAGTAGTATTGGGTGCTATCTATAGGTGTCTGTGCCGAAAGTGGTGTTGTCCAAATACCACAAAGCGCGAGCACTAGTAATACAAGTAGGGTTGTAATAGTAGATTTCTGCATCCCTCAAAGATATTATATTTTGTAAGTGAGAAATAACGAGGTCGTAAGTAATAAAGTATTGATGTGGATAGTTACGCTTTCGCGAAAGCGTATACTTACAACTTGTATATCAAAAGCAGTATAATTTAATGTCAAAACCTTGTCTATCTAGATGAGAGGTTTTAAAAATTGTAAAATATGTTGAGAAAGTGTAGTGTTATAATCATTAATGAAACTTTAATTTGATGAGGTTAGGCTTACCTATAAATTGAATAGAAATGTTATGTAGTTTAAAAATCAGACTGTTTACTCTTTTCTATTTAATAGCGCCAATTAACTGTTCAATTACGATAGTAATTTGTTAAATCAATATAACTTTGCAATAAAAAATTGAAGAAAGAAAATACTTGGATTAGCTGGAATGAAAATGTAAAACATTCATTTACAAATAGCTATGATATCACTACAGAAGAAGAATTTGCAGATGCCATTAAGAACTCTGACAATGTCAGGTTTTACGGTTCTAAACAATCCTCATCAGATATTGCTGCAGGGACAGACTCGCTTATTAATATCAAGAATTATAATCGGATAATTGATGTTGATAAAGCATCTAAAAAAATAACTGTCCAATCTGGAATTGAGCTTAAAGACCTTCTAGAAAAAATAGAGAGTTTAGATTGGTGTATTCCTTGTCTGCCAGACATCAACACTATTACATTAGGTGGAGCCTTAGCAACAGGAACACATGGTACTAATGGAGGGCTTATCTCTTCGTATATGACGAGTTGTAGGCTCATTCAAGCAGATGGTTCAATCCAGGTGATTGATGAAAAGGATATGCTCATGGATGCTGTGAGAGTATCTCTGGGAGTTCTAGGTGCTTTCTCTACAATTACACTGCAATGTGAGGATTCATACACTCTACATTTAATTGAAGAACCTGAGAGTGATGCTGTATGGACTAAAAATCTAAGTAGCTATTTGTCTAATCATGATTTCTTAAGAATATTATGGCTTCCTCATACAGGGATGGGGTATGTGATAAAAGGAAAAAAGATTCCAAAAGATCAACACGTTGAGGAAGATCTAGGACCTGCATATTTGAAAAATAGGAGAAAGGCCTCAAAATTTTTATATCAGCTTACTAAGACAGCCCCTTGGACCATCTATTTTGCAAATAAAATTCTTTACCAGCGGTTTTTTAAAAGTAGAAAAGAACATAAAGGAAGTTTGTACCAAGCTACAGTTACAAAATCTAGAGGATCAACGCTTGAACTTGCGGAGTGGACAGTTGATTTTGAAAAATTCCCTTCATTACTTAAAGAACTGTCAGAAACTATAAATAGTTTTAAAAATAAATCATTCATCCACATACCTATGGATGTGCGTTTTGTAGATAGTGATGATAGCTGGTTAAGTAATGCGTACAAAAGAAAAACGGTAACGATGGGTTGCGTTTCAAGAGATGCATCAAGTGCAGATAGTTATGAAGCATTTAAAACAGTGGAGGATATTTTTCTTAAATACGGAGGAAGACCACATTGGGGAAAGCGCTTTGCTGCAAAAGACCCTGAGCTAACTAAACTCTACCCAAAGTGGAATGATTTTAAAGATTTACGTAAGTCTATGGATCCTACGAATAAGTTTTTAAACAAGTATTTAGCTTCTATTTTTTCAGAAAAATATAATCTATGGTTAAAGGAGTATTGTTTGATTTTGATGGAGTAATAGCTCATAGTAAGCACATACATTTTGCCTCTTGGCAGTTTGCTGTAAATGAGGTGCTGGATGCTACTGTAGTAATAACTTCTGGGGATATTAAATCTGGCGCATCACCAATAATCATATCAGAGATATTGTGTGAAAAATTTGGAAGTAATTCTGAAGCCGAGGAGCTACTAAAAGTTAAGAATAATTACCTAACTGAGCATATAGATGAAGTAGAGCACTATAAGGGTGTTGAAAAGCTCTTTGAATATCTAAAAAAGCACAATATACCTTATGGTATAGCCAGTAACGCGAGCAGTGATTTTGTAAAAGACTGTATAAAATTCTGGAAGTTTGAAGTACCCGTGATGTATGGCTATGAAGATTACGTAAATCCAAAACCTAACCCAGAACCTTATTTAAAGTTGGCAAATAGTTTAAATATAAAACCCGCTGATTTTAAAGATGTGTACATCTTTGAGGATAGTGCGCTAGGCTTACAAGCAGCTTTAAATTCCGGTATGCAATCTGTTTACATACAATCACATTGTGTAGTTGCTGAAAATATCATAAGTCAAACTAATTATCAATTTAATTCGGTGTTTGATGCGATGGGAACTATTGATAAGCTTATAGCTTCTTAGTTAATAATAGCTCTTTTCTTGAGCATTTTGAATATTTGATGGTCTTCAGTTCAGGTCGTTATTATTACTCATTGTTTAATAAAACTTAAAATATCACCATTGTAGGTGAATCATTTAGAGGTATTTAACGGTTGCTAGTTAAAATGTCATAATCCAGCTTAAAATATATTAGTGTCCAATTAAATTTATGTGAAACTAAAATAGATCACATGAAATTAGTAGGTAAAATATTCAGAATAGTGACAGTCGCTCAACTAGGTTATTATACCTACGACTGGATAAAGAACAAACGATCTTTTAATGATGAGTTTGTTCCAAATTTGAAGAAAATAAAAAGAAAACTAATATAATAAGCATTATGGACGATACTAAAAGAGCAGCAGATCTTGATAATAAGGAGCACGGTGTACATAAGGATAAGCACATAAATCAATACGGAGATCAAAACAAGGACTCATCGCAACCTAAAAGGGATGCTGGAGAGACTGATAAAGCTGGAAGCAATACACTTTCTAATAAAGAAAATGCAGTGCAAGATAATGCTCATAAGGACGCAAAACAAAAATCAAAACAATAAGATTATTGACTAAATTATTTCAAAATACTATAGTAGAAATTTATAATCAATACTGTAAAAAATGATTTGAGATTTCATCTCGACGATGTTAACATATATTCATTGAAGTGAAAAACCCCGTAAACTATATAGTTTGCGGGGTTTTTACTATAAATATGTAAATTCAATCCAACCTTAGCTCCACAGATAATAATAATGGTTCTCACACTTTTTAAGTGTGGATTTATACTAGTTCATCTTCCTAGTGGCAGGGACATCCCAAACATCAACATATTTAAACTTTCTAATAATTTTACCTTTGGTGTTAATTACGCCCCACTTACGTTTATATTTTACAGCACACTGGTCATCCTTATATCCTTGTGCACCTCCAAAACCGTACAACAAGTCATCATATTTATAGTCAATGACAAGCTCTCCTTTAGTATTGATGAAGCCATATTTCTTGTTTAATTTTACAGAAAACAATCCTTGGCATCTCTCGCCTAGTTCTTTATAGATTATAGGGATAACAACTTCGTTGGCTTTATTAATAACACCGTATTTACCCTCATATTTTACTATGGCAAGAGGTTCTTCACCTTGAAAGGTTGGTTCGTCTTCAAAGCAATCATAAAAAAAATCTAGAATTTTATCATACTCATAAACCTGTCCTATCATTTCTTTTCCGTCTTGTGCACTCAAGAGTTGTGCTGCACATAGAATTACTGTTGTCAAAATTAATTTTACCGTTTTCATATTATAGTTATTAGTTTGTTAATCACACTTCTTTCCAAAAATTGGCTTCGTGCCATCTTGAAATTTTAGTACTAAGCACGTCTTGCTTTTGATATATTTTAAATCCTTTTTTAATTGGTCATTATTTGCATTTTTTCTATTCTTAGGGTGATAATAGAGTTCGATTTTTTCAACATATTCACTGTCTAGTAAGCTTGGAGGTAGTGATTTGAGATACTTAGAATACACAGAAAACGTTTCTAGGTTATCTAATTCGTCAAAAACAGAAGAGTCTACATTTATGTTGGTTAAGTAGCCATTTCCAATGAATGTGATATCATTAAGATTACTTAATTCTTTAATCTCTGAGTTTAGCGTAAAAGACCCTCCATTTAATAGATCTGAAGTTAAATCTCCTGTAGAGTACAAGTCTAAGGTTAGGCTTTCTAGGTTTACTAATTTTTCAATGTCTTTAGGTAAACTTTTACTCTTATAGTTTCTTAGTGTGAGACTCCTTAAATTTATAAGGTTATTAATGTTTTGGCTAAGTTTATAAGAATTCCAATTAGCAAACTCGGCTTTTTTTAGACTAGCCATTTTCTCATCAGTAATAAGACTTTGTTTTTTTGCTATTGCGGCTATATCATTATCTCTTTTTGCAACAGCGTTTTGATATGCTCTTTCTTTTTTTTCGCTCTCTATAGCTTTTCTTCTATCTCTTTCTTGTAGTCCAGAAACTATACTGTTTGAGATTTGGCTTACAGCATTCCCTAGCTGTTGAGAAGAAGTCTTAACGCTAGCGACACGACCTTGTGTTTCTTGCATAATTTCGGCTCCTCGCTCTCTATCTAGTCGAGCTGCCTTTTCTGCTGGAGATTCTTTTACGCTAAAATCAGTTGAATTTGTATCATTACTTTCGTTGGATGTTGCATTATCACTATTATCTGTTTTCGAGTTAGTATTGCTCGTATTATTTGAATAGTTTTCACTGTCCTCATCATTGGTGATATTTTGATTTGAAGTTAATAGTTTATTCCAAGCGGCATACATTTGATTCCAATACCCTTCAGCGTTTATGATTTTATCTTTGTGATAATTGTCCATACTATTACAGTACCTAGAATCATCATTACAAATCCTTTTAAAATCTTTATAGTAATTAGTTATCACTATTATATCACCGTCGATTGGGTTGTTCCAATCTGCCTTTACTTCATTTAATACTTTAATATTTGATTTGATTACAGAGACGGGGATAGTTTCGGGATTGCCTCCTGGGTATGTCACAATCGCTGTAGTACCATAGATGTCCTGAAAAAATAATTTTCCAGTTTTCAAATTGGTGCCACGATATATTTTGTCTTGGGCTTTTTCTGCTTTGTCATAGTCGTACGACTGAGAAAACCCATAGTTGCTGATTAAAATTAGAATGGTTGTTAAGAAGATTCTCATTTTGAATGGTTTTAATTCACTCAAAAATAAAATCTTAGATACCCAAGATAAATACCCAAACTTGGGTAAATATGGTATGTAAGTGATTACTTGTTTTATAGATTTAACTCGTTCTCAACGCAGTTAAAGTTTCTTAAGAAGATACTAGGATGTTATCGCTAGTCAAAATCGTATCGCTTTTGTAACCCATAGCGCAATAATTCTCCGGAGCCACTAAGGCCTAATTTCTGGATCATATTCTTACGATGTGTTTCTACTGTGCTTCTCGATATAAATAGGAGTTCGGCTATTTCAGGATTGTTTTTTCCTTCTGTAATGAGTTTTAGGATTTCCTTTTGTCGCCGTGTGAGCACATTAATTCCTACATTATTTTGAGAGGAGGCGGGAGTAGCAACACCTTTGTCATAATAATCTTCGCCAGCATTTACTTTACGCACGGCTTCAAGGAGTATGGAGAGACTAGAGTTTTTGAGCACATAGCCTTTTGCACCTGCAGCAATCATCTGGTCAATCGCTTTCTTTTGATCAAACATTGTGAAGGCAATCACCTTAGTTTCTGGAAATTCTTTTAAAATTTGTGTCGTTGCTGTTATGCCATCTATAATGGGCATTCGTACATCTGTGACTACAATCGATGGTCTTTTTTTGCTAACTAAGTCAATTAATTCCTCACCATTTTTTGCAAAGCCTACGAGTTCAATATCTGATTCATATTTTAGAAAGAGTGCAATCCCTTCACTAAAACTCAAATGATCTTCTGCAATGGCGAGTCGTATCATACTATTGGGATGTTGATTATGATTGACGTTCCGCGACCTTCTTTGGCGTCTATTGTTAAGTTTCCGTCAAGCGCCTTTATACGTCTTTCTATAGAAGATAAGCCCATTCCGTCTGTTTTTAATGATGTTTTTTCTGGATCAAATCCTTTGCCGTCATCTTCAAATACAAGACTAATTTTATCTTCAAAATAAGTGAAGTCGATGGTTACCGCTTTCGCGAAAGCGTGCTTAATTGTATTTGTAATAAGTTCTTGAATAATCCTGAAAAGCGTAAGCTCCACCGCATTACCTATACGAGTGTCCTCCCCGTGAGAAAACACCTCAATGACCAGTTGGTTTGCACCTGAAACCTGTGCCGCATACTCCTTAATAGCAGGAAGCAAACCTAGAGAAATAGGATTTCCAGAGTTGCGCTCGTGAGCAATGCTGCGTACTTTTTGATAGGCAAGCTCAAGTATATCATCTGTTTTTTTAATGAGAGTTTCTTGCTCTTCTTCAAGCCTATTTTTCTTAATCTTAAGATTTTCCATATACAGCTTTAAGGTTGCAAGAAGTCCACCTAAATTGTCGTGTAGGTCCTCTGCTATGCGCTGTCTTTCTTTTGCTTGACCTTCTACCATAGCGTCTATGCTGGAGAGTTCTTGGTTTCTTAAAAGTATCTCGTTTTCTCGCTCTGTGAGTAATCGCTTTTTACGCTGATTTTTAATCAAGAAGATAGCTGTAATGGCAATTGCAATAAGCGCAAGGATTGCGGCAATAAGGAGCGAGCGATTAAGTAAACGTTTCTTTTTCTCAAGCTCATTTTCTAGTTCTAGTTCGCGCGTTCTATACAAGGTCAAGTTTTTATTCTGACTTTCTATTTGTGCGCTATCGGTATACTGTATGTATAATTCTTGATAGTAGAGCGCACTATCAAGAGCTGCAATATTTTTATAATCTGAAGAGAGGTAATTATAGAGATTACGTTTATTATTTATCTTGAACTGTTTTATCCCAATCTTATCTGCTCGGCGCATATAGGTAATCGCCTCTTTGTAATTTTCATTAGAGCGAGGTACGGTAGCTCTATTGAGATGAGCATAAAACAGATCATCTGAAGTTCCATATAATTCTGAAAGCTGCAACGACTTATCAAAATGATAAATAGCCGAATCCTGTTGCGTCGTAAAACTTGAATAATACAAGCCTATGTAGCTGTGATAAAGCTCCACTCGCGATGAATCTCCTATTCTTCTGGCAATTGCTTTTGCCTTATTCATTTGAGAGAAAAACTCTTTTTTGTGAGTAGCATCAAATTTTGCTGCTGCAAGGCCTATTCTCGCAAGTAACTCGCCTATTGGGTCATTGAGCTGCTCGCTATTACTCAACAACGTATTGAGCAAATTTTTGTTTTCTATAGCTAGATGCTCTTGCGAACTGATAATATAATGCAGCTCATAGTTTAATCTATTTGCTTGAATGGGAGCGTTAGATTCTTTAAATAACTTCTGGGCGATCGTTAGATTTCGATAGGCAAGATCTTCTTGGTTTGCATAGCTATAAGATTTACCAAGGCTTTTGTAGTAGTATGCTCTGTCTATGCCTGAAAGCGCTGTACTGTCTATCTTTTTAATATAGACAGACGCTGTATCCATTTCCTTCTCATACATTCTAAACAAGACTTGTATGTTGAGAAGAACATTTTTGGTAGCCTGTGACGACTCAAAACCTTCTAATATTAAGGCAGCTTTATCTACTTGCTTGTATTGTAGCAAAGAGTCAATAGTTTTAATCTGCGCATTAAGCTGGATGCTGAAAGCGCAGATTAAGAGTAGTAATATGTAGTATTTTTTTACAGGCATTTTTATTTTGTGCCTGGTTTTAGGACGCCGCCGTTTGAAGTGAGAGGGGAGTCGAAACCTTCTTTGCTTATGAGTTCATAAATTGCCTGTTGAATTTCTGTAGCATCAGGAATTTTTTGAGTTTGACCACGTCCAATTATGAAATTTTTACTCATGAATTTTGCAATTCCTTTTCTAACTTTTTTTGTAAAAAGGTCTTCGTCTTCTTCGTGTACTACTATTATGGCAAGGTTTTCATTGAATTCCGGGTCTATTCCTACAAGCTTACCATCTTCAGATATTGTGGTCAATTGAGTAGCTCTATCTTTAACCTCTTTTTCTACAACTTGAAAGTTATATACTACTAAAATCCCAACAGGTTTTTTCTTGTAGAATAATGTTCTGCAAATATTTACTGTTTTATTTTCAGATGAAAGTAAGCTATAGTCCGTGCCATCCTCAGTATATACTTCATTAGGTATATTGATACTTACTTTATAATCAAAATATTGCTTTCCTCTTTTGTATTCTCCTTCAATATTTTCAAAATTCGCCATCTCTTGTTTTAGTTTTTGGTTAGTTGTAATATTTGTCATAGTGCAGTGTTCTTGATTGCCAATCTTTTAAAAATAATAGAGTTGATCTATAAATAGGGTAGTGATATTTTAATGATTTGTTATGGTCTTGGATTACAATATATTGAAAATAAAGTGATTGTTGAAAAGCATGTGAGGATGTAATCTTCTATAAGTAGATTTAAGAATCATAACTTTTGTGTGAAATTGAAAGGCAAGCCTAGCTTAAATCCAAATCTCAAATCTTTATCGGTACTATTAGGAGATAAACTTAGATCAGATCTGTCTGCAAATAATTGGAGTGTAGCAAAGTTTTTCTTTTTGTTCTTGAGATTTATAACTGTCCCAAGACGCAGCTTGTATATCTCCATATCTTTACCTTGGCTTACATCAAAATTTTGATTGTTATAGCCTACTTGACCAAAAAGACCAAAATGTGTTGTAGTAAACCAGAAAAGCTCTACACCTAAAGCAGTGGTAAAGGCATAGTTATAATCAAAGCCATTCTTATTTAGATTACCTTGAATGAGATTAGGTGTAGAAATTATACCAGAAGTCAAGGTGTCAATGGGAGTAGCAGGGAAGGAATAAGTTTTCTTATTAAAAGCAGCTGCATTTGAACCTCTAGCTATATTTACACTAGCTCTAGCAAATATCATCTTTGTATAATATCTTCTCTCTTTTGATTCATAAAAAAATCCTAGCTGTCCCTCTACACCAAATAAATCTCCCTTTGTGTCGATAAATTGATCACTAAAACTCAGTGATTGATTAGCGGTATAGACACTTTTGATTTGTTCACGTATATAAAATGGTGACGCTCCTACATAAAAAAGGCGCTTGCTGTTCCAGTACGGTTGAGCATTTTTTTGTTCTAAATCAGCTAATTTTGTAGAGATGGAATCCAAACTAGCAATTGTTTCTTCATATCGGTTAATCACAGCGTCTATGTCATAGGTTGCATTTAAATTGTTCGAGAGTTTTTCATCTTCAACAATTCTAGTCTCTGAGTTATCTTTTATTATGAGATTAAAACCATTATTGTTGTTTTTGCTTTCTAATTTATTAGAAGTAATATATGCTGTGTCAGACATTATGGAAGTCTGGTCTATAGCTGCTACATCAAGAGTGTAATTAAAGTTTTTGATTATTTTATTAAAAGTCACCAGCTTTGAGTTACTACAATCTTGAGCGTTACACTGTTTTGCATTAATATCTTTAATTTTGATGGATGTTACAGGTATGCCGGCATCTTCTAGAAGGGTAGTGGTGTAATAAAAATCTTTTACAAGTTGCGCGATCTTTAACTGTTTTGCTTTTTCTATCTTATAGAAACCTCTCTTCACATCTAGGTCTGATGAGGGTTTGTTATACGACCTCACACCACCAAAACTATGGTAGTAGTTTAAAGAAAACTTTGCGTTTTTACTTCCATTATTCTCATCTATAAAATAAATTCCATTATCTGTAGCACTGAAGTCCCCTTTTACGGTTAGCAAGGAATGATCACCAGTATATACTGTCCCGCTTATCGCAATCTTAGACTTACTTTCATCAAAGGTTGCTTCTATCCCTTCGCTAGGCGTAGTACCTCCCAGTAATAATGACGAAAGATCTGCAAGAACAAGTTTGTCAAAAGAATAGTAAGAAACCAATTCGCCCGAAGGGATTACGCTTACTTTATTAGAAAAATCTAGGGAGGCGTTTTTGTCAAATACTAAGGTGTCGTTTACACTTTGAGCTATTGTTACCTGTGTAAAAAATAACACAATGACAATTGAAAGAATTGATTTAAACATCTAGAATGGTTTTAATGATGTGGTAAACTTAAAAATCCATTCATCCCACTTCCATACCCAATTGTAGGTATTTTATAGTTTATCTTTTTAGTTGATAAAATAAAAAACCCCATGAACACAAGTGTTACGGGGTTTAAAAGTGGAGTCGGAGGGATTCGAACCCTCGTCCAAACAAGCAATATTACTGCTTTCTACGTGTGTAGTTTCTGTTTGAATTTTCGTGAGATTGCCGGTTAGAAACTACCAACGCACTCCTTATCTTCAATTAGGTGTCTCTCTCGCATCAAAGCCCTACGAGGGATAGGTTTACTTTTACGAAGTCACTATATCGATTGCCGTAAACCAAGGCTCTCGAGTGACTTCCTGCTTGTCTACCTTGTAGACCGAGGCGTAATCTTACTATAATTCAGATTATGCAGCTAGGGCGTAGTTGTTCTCGCCGTTTAAAAAGATGAAAAATGAGATTTACGAGCTGTTTTCCAGCGCTCGACACGCTTACAATACTATTGGTCTCGCTGTCAAAACCAGTCGACCCCAGTATTAAAATTTCCACCTTGCTTTCGCGAAAGCGGAACTACAAATATACTACTAAAGCTTATATTTGCTATTAATATTATGCAAAAGCTGTACCAACTACAGACACTGCCAAAACTTCACACACTATGAAATTTGCAATTATCAAGGAACGTAAAAATCCACCAGATAGAAGAGTTGTTTTTTCTCCAGAAAAACTGGCAGAAGCAAGAGAGCAATTTGAAGATGCAAGCTTTGTTGTTGAAGCATCAGATATCCGTATATTTCCTGATATGGCTTACACCATTAATGGCTTTGATGTAGAAGAAGATGTCTCTGATGCAGATGTGATGATTGGGGTAAAAGAAGTGCCTATGGCTGCGCTTGTGCCTAATAAAAAATATTTCTTCTTTAGCCATACCATTAAGAAACAGCCATATAACCGTGAGTTGCTCAAGGCTATTCTTGATAAAAATATTGAGATGTATGATCACGAAGTAATCACGGAGGCTAACGGAGCACGACTTATCGGTTTTGGTCGTTACGCTGGGCTCGTAGGTGCCTATAATGGTTTTAGATTGTTGGGATTACGTGATGGGCTTTTTGAACTTCCTAAAGTAGAAACGCTACTAGATCTTGACGCTGTAAAAAGCCAACTCGATAAAATTAAACTCCCTGCTATTAAGATTTGTCTTTCAGGTAGTGGGAAAGTTGCCCGCGGAGCACAAGAAATTCTAGACCATCTCAATATTAAGGAGGTGACAGATCATGCTTACTTAAATGAAGAATTTAGTGAGCCAGTTTATTGTACGATTGACGTATTAGAATACAATAAACGTATAGATGGAACAGAGGGTTCTCGATTTGAATTTTATAAAGATCCTTCCGGATATGAAAGCGACTTTATGAAGTATGCAAAGGTGACAGATTACTTTATTGCTGGACATTTTTATGGTGATGGTGCGCCTTATCTATTCACTAGAGAAGATGCAAAAGATCCAGGGTTTAAGATTAACCTTATTGCAGATATTTCTTGCGATATAGATGGTCCCGTAGCTAGTACGATTAGACCCTCTACAATTGCAGACCCTTTTTATGGATACAATCCTGTTACAGAACAAGAAGATGATTATAATAAGGATGGTGTGATTGCTATGATGGCTGTAGATAATCTACCATGTGAATTACCTAAGGACGCTAGTGAAGGTTTTGGCGAGATGTTCTTAAAGCATGTGATTCCAGCATTTTTTAATGGGGATAAGACAGGACTTCTTGATCGCGCCAGAATGACGCAAGATGGGAAGCTCACTGAGCGTTACAGCTACCTTCAAGACTATGTAGACGGGAAAGAGTAACGTTAAAATTGCACTAAATTCCTACAAGTGTTAAAATATAAATGAGCTGTTATTGTATCTTTATCGTTCATCAATTAATTAATAATGAAAGTTCTTATCACAGGCGCAACGGGATTAGTAGGGCGCGCGCTTACAGACTTATGTCATAAAGATGGCATAAGTGTACATTATCTAACTACCTCAAAAGATAAAATTGAGGATACACCTAATTATAAAGGATTTTACTGGAATACAAAGACAGACGAGCTAGACGAAGCATGTTTTGATGGAGTCGAAACAATTATCCACCTTGCTGGAGCATCCATTGCGCAGCGCTGGACATTAGAAAATAAAAAGGCAATTTTTGAAAGTAGAGCCACAACAGCGAGATTGTTGTATAGTGCGCTTTCGCGAAAGCGGTCTAAAAACCAACCCATTTCTATAAAACATTACATATCTGCCAGTGCAGTAGGTGGCTACCCATCATCATTTACAAAAATGTATGATGAGTCTTATCCGGAATATGCTAAAGGATTTTTAGGACAAGTTGTTGAAGAGTGGGAAAATGCTGCTTTAGAGTTTCAAAAGCTCGATATCATTACTAGCCGCGTGAGAACGGGGATTATTCTTGACAAAGACAGTGGAGCATTACCTAAAATTATGCAACCTGTAAAATATGGAGCAGGTGCACCATTAGGATCAGGAAAACAATGGCAATCATGGATTCATGTAGATGATATGGCAGGGATTTACTTCCATATATTAAAAAATAAATTGGCTGGTATATATAATGGGGTAGCACCACATCCAGTTACAAATAAAAATCTGACAGAGGTGGTAGCAGACACTATGGGCAAACCACTTATAATATCTAGGGTTCCTAAATTTGCACTTAAACTTATGCTAGGCGACATGGCAGCAATTGTGCTTGAAAGTCAAAAAGTAAGCGCTCTTAAAATTAAAACAGATGGATATAAATTTAAATACCCAAAAATCGATCAAGCTATTGAAAGCTTATTAGACTAACCAAAAAAAGAAAAGCCACTCGCGAGAGTGGCTTTTTTATGCTTTCTAAAATGTAAGTCTTAAGCTTTAGTAGCTTTTAGGTTTACAGTAAGCTCGATATCGTCAGATATAAATTTATCTCCTAGATTGTCAAATACAGATTGTGACCCGTAGTTTACTCCCCAATCAGTACGATCAATAGTAAATGGCTCACTTGTAAGTGTCATATTTTCACCATCTACAGAGTAAGAAACTGGGAACTCAATGTTCTTCTTCTGGTCTCTCATAGTAAGATTACCTTGCATCATTTTTTTACCATCTTTTTCTGTAACTCCAGTTACTTCAAAAGCAGCAGTAGGATATTTAGCAACGTTAAAGAAGTGATCTTCTTTTCCTTCTGCCATTCCTTTTAGGTGTCCTTCAAGACTTTCTTTTCCGTCGCCAGCCTCAAGGTCAGTTACAGTAATAGAAGCCATGTCAATAAGAAATGTTCCAGTAATAGCATCTCCAGCAACATTTACAACACCATTTTCTATGTTGATAGTTCCGTTGTGCTTTCCTGTAGGCTTGCTTCCTACCCATTCAATTGTAGAGCTCGCAGCATCTACCTTGAATTTTGCAGCATTTTCGACTACAGCAACTTCTTGAGCGTCTTTTGCTTCAGTTTCATTTTTTTCTCCTTTACAAGAAACTACTCCTGCTACAAGAGCTACGGCAGCAAGTGTATTTAAAATTTGTTTTTTCATGTTGATAATATTATTTAGTGAATTGCAAAATTAACATTTATACATAGCGCTTATCATAATGTTATCTTAAATAGTAGTACGCTTTCGCGAAAGCGTAACAAACCCCATCTTAGTTATTTGCCACATAACCCATGCAGGAGTAGAGCTTTAGTCTTGGTGCTACTGGCAAAAGTAGTTAGGCAAGTAGCCGGGATATGATTTTAGTCATAACTGTAATAATATGATTAACTAAGAAGGAATGAAACCATTGTAAGGCTACTGAGGGAAGTCCATATATTGATAAATCATTTTATTGAGCTGTTCGTTTATGTGTATTATAAAAATCACAATACTATTAGTTTTAAAAAGCCAGTGACATTTTGACATTTTAATACAATTGGCAGTACTTTTGCCACCTCAATAAAAATTGAATTTAAGACCACTATGGCAACAGAAGATAAAACACCAGATAATACAGTAGACGAAGCTGCTCAAGAGCAATTTGTAAACGAAGCAGAAGATGCAACGGTAGAGCCTACAGAGGAGGTAAAAGATGAAAGAAGCGAACTAGAAATCGCTAAGGATCAACTGGCAGAGGAGAAAGATAAATTTTTACGACTTTTTGCCGAATTTGAGAATTATAAAAGACGTACTACTAAGGAGCGTATAGAGTTATACAAAACTGCAGGACAAGAAGTCATACAAGCGATGCTTCCAGTTGCAGATGATTTTGATCGTGCTCTTAATGAATTTAAAGGCGATAAAGATGACGTTCACGTAAAAGGAATGACGCTTATAAGCAATAAATTCAAGGAAACACTTAAGTCTAAAGGACTTGAGGAAATGAGTGTGAAAGCTGGAGATGATTTTAATGCAGATCAACATGAGGCAATAACTCAAATACCAGCACCTAACAAGAAATTGAAAGGTAAAATTGTAGACGTAATAGAAAAGGGATATAAACTAGGAGACAAGATTATCCGGTTTCCTAAAGTAGTTACGGGACAATAAATTTAAAATGATTTATGTCGTAGTGTGGTGTAAAAGCGATATTACGATTGCAATAGATTAAGAGTGCTCAGTAACGCTGAGCTTTGATTATGAAAGAAGATTTTTACGACATATTAGGTATCTCAAAAGGAGCCACAGCAGCCGAAATTAAAAAAGCATACCGAAAGAAAGCGGTGCAATATCACCCAGATAAAAACCCTGGTGATGATACTGCAGAGGCAAACTTTAAGAAGGCTGCAGAGGCATATGAAGTGCTTAGCGATGATAACAAGCGTGCTCGTTATGATCAATACGGACATCAAGCCTTTGAAGGAGGCGCTGGTGGTGGTGGCTTCGGTGGCGGAGGTATGAATATGGATGATATTTTCAGTCAGTTTGGAGATATTTTTGGCGGTGCTTTTGGCGGCGGTGGAGGTGGTTTTTCTGGATTTGGTGGTGGCGGAGGTCAGCGTCGAGTGAAAGGAAGCAACCTACGTATTCGTGTAAAACTTACTATTGAAGAAATTGCAAACGGCGTTGAGAAAAAAATCAAGGTCAAGCGTAAAAAGCAAGCGGCAGGAGTTTCATATAAAACGTGTACAACCTGTAATGGTGCTGGACAAGTAACAAAAATCCAGAATACTATTTTAGGTCGTATGCAAACAAGCGCTCCTTGTACTACTTGTGGTGGAGCAGGGCAGATGATTGATAAACGTCCAGCAGGAGCAGATGCACAAGGTCTTGTAGTTGAAGAAGAGACAGTAAGTATCAAAATACCAGCAGGAGTTGTAGATGGAATGCAGCTTAAGGTTACGGGAAAAGGTAATGAAGCACCAGGAAATGGTATTGCAGGAGATTTACTTGTAGCAATAGAAGAAAAAGATCACGAGTTCTTACAAAGAGAAGGCGATAACCTTCACCTAGATCTTTACATTAGTATTAGTGAAGCAGTGCTAGGTACTTCAAAAGAGATTGATACTGTTACTGGAAAAGTACGCATCAAGATAGAAGAAGGCGTGCAGAGTGGTAAAATATTACGCTTGCGTGGTAAAGGTATTCCATCTATAAATGGCTATGGTAAAGGAGATTTACTTGTACATGTAAATGTATGGACCCCTAAAACACTTAATAAAGAGCAAAAGCAGTTTTTTGAGAAGATGGCTGCAGATGATAACTTTACACCAAACCCAGAAACTGGAGATAAGTCATTCTTTGAAAAAGTTAAAGATATGTTCTCATAATGTGAAACTTTCAAATTTTGTGAAACCAAAATTATTAGGTTCATAAAAAAAACTTATATTTGAATAACGTTAAACAATGTTTGACGTTATTTTTCTTTTTCATAGCAATTTTTTTTCCCATCCTGAACTTACGTCTAGGGTGGGTTTTGCTTTTAGGACGTTTTGTAATTATCTTTTTTATAACGTACAGTCGCTTTCGGCGTTGTAATAAGATCATTTTCTGTGTAGTGTCTTTAATAAAACTCCTAAATTATAGCTAACAGTTATGTCTTCGTCAGGTCATATTCCTATCTTAGCTTGATTAACTATTATCTATGAATTCATTACTCGTTGCAGATACTGTCTCAAAGAAGTTTGGTGACTTTACCGCACTTAATAACGTTTCCATTGCTGTCCCAGAAGGAAGCATTTTTGGGCTACTAGGCCCTAATGGCGCTGGCAAGACAACACTCATTCGTATTATCAACCAGATTACTATGCCAGATACTGGTAGTGTAACGCTAGGAGGTGAGCCATTACAACAGCATCACATACGCGACATAGGCTATATGCCAGAGGAGCGTGGCTTATATAAATCTATGAAAGTAGGGGAGCAGGTGCTCTACCTAGCCCAACTTAAAGGTTTATCAAAAGCAGAAGCAAAAAAAAGAGCCAAACACTGGTTTGAAAAACTAGAAATAGGGGACTGGTGGGATAAAAAAATTCAAGAACTTTCTAAAGGACAGGCGCAGAAAATCCAATTTGTGGTGACCGTAATGCACCAGCCCAAGTTGCTCATTTTTGATGAGCCCTTCAGTGGTTTTGATCCTATAAATGCAAACCTCATTAAAGATGAGATTTTGCAATTACGTGATGAGGGAGCCACAGTTATCTTCAGCACGCACCGTATGGAATCTGTAGAGGAGCTTTGTGATCATATTGCACTTATCAATAAGTCTAATAAAATACTAGATGGTGAGGTAAACAGTATTAAGAGAGCATACCAGAATAATACGTTTGATGTGGGAGTGCAGGTTGTAGATGAGACCGCTTTCGCGAAAGCGGAACAAGAACTCAAAGCTGCTTTTAAAGTAACTCAAGCGCATTTTAAAAGTCTTGGTAATGAACGTAAGCTTCGTGTGGAAATGGGCGATAAGTCTACGCCAAACGAATTGCTTACTACCTTAAAGAATTATGGACAAGTCACTCATTTTATGGAAGTGATACCAAGCGTAAACGATATCTTCATTCAAACAGTTAGCCAAAACAAATGAGCATACTTAAGTTAATCATAAAGAGAGAGTACATTGCGAGAGTGCGTAATAAGTCGTTTTTAATAATGACATTTTTGAGTCCGCTTATACTTGTGGGGATGATTTTATTAATCTCTTACCTTACTCAACTTAATAGCGAGGATAAGCGCACTATTGTAGTAGTAGACGACTCTGGGAAATTTGAAACTGTATTTTTTAATACAGACCAGACTACCTATCTCAATCTTAGCGATCAGGGACTAGAAGCAGGAAAAGAGGTTGCAAAAGGTGAAGGTTATTATGGGCTTATTCATATCAATGATAATCCTGCTGTAGTAGAAGATGCTGTTACCTTTTATGGCAATGAAACACCTTCTTTTAGCTTTATAGGAGATATAGAAAAACGCATAGAAAAGAAAATGACCGATGAGAATCTCATCGCTCAAGGTATAGACTTGAATACACTAGAAACTGCCAAAAGCAGTATTGATGTGCAAATAGAAAATTTTTCTGGTGAGACGAGTTCTAAAATGAGTAACTGGGTTAAAGCTGGTTTTGGAGGTGCTGCGGGTTACTTATTAATGATGTTTATTATCATATATGGTAACATGGTAATGCGCTCTGTGATTGAGGAAAAGACCAATAGAATCATTGAAGTAATTATATCTTCTGTAAAACCCTTCCAGTTAATGATGGGTAAAATATTAGGTACTACACTCGCAGGAATTACACAATTCTCAATATGGGTTCTTGTGGGAGGGATTTTGCTAGTTGTTCTTACTACTGTATTCGGTATTGATCCTTCAGCGGCATCTGCGGCTAGTCCTGCTGCTTCACAAGCACAACAAATAGCAGAAGATCCTGGGATGGTGATTGAGTTACTACAAGAGATTCAAAAGTTACCTCTATTACAACTAGTAGGAGGCTTCTTTATTTATTTTATAGGAGGATACTTTTTATATAGCTCTATATATGCAGCGATAGGAGCAGCAGTAGATAATGAAACAGATACACAGCAGTTTATGTTACCTATTATCATGCCGTTAATGTTGGGGATTTATGTTGGCTTTTTTGCCGTAATAGATAATCCTCATGGAACGGTAGCGACCGTTTTTTCTATCATACCGCTTACCTCACCTATAGTGATGTTGATGCGTATACCATTTGAGGTTCCAGTATGGCAACTAGCGCTATCAATTACCTTACTAGTGGCATCATTCGTGTTTACAGTATGGTTTGGGTCAAAAATATATCGCGTAGGGATATTGATGTATGGTAAGAAGCCTACTTATAAAGATTTAATAAAATGGTTAAGATACTAGCACTCCTTCTTGTTCTGCAGGAAGAGACTGTAGAGAAGGTAAAAGATATTATTGAACAAGACGTATGGGGAACCATTAAGGAATGGTTAGGTTTCGAACTTATAAGTGTAGGTAAAGAGCCTAATCATATAGGTTTTACAGTGGGTCACCTTATCATTCTGATAATAGCTTTTATTCTTACAAGCATTCTCCTCAAGTGGATACGTGTGTTAATGACACGTAAAATGGAGGGAGATGACAAACTTAAGTTTGTAAGTGTTTTTAAGTTTATCAAGTATATCGCTTATATAGTGGTGGTGCTTGCTACGATGAGTGCCTCAGGGATTAATATTACGGTGCTGCTCACAGCCTCTGCAGCATTATTTGTAGGTCTGGGTCTTGCATTGCAAGAGGTATTTCAAGATGTGATAGGTGGTATACTTATTATGATAGATAAGTCCATATCTGCAGGAGATATTATAGAAACGGATGGTAGAGTAGGCCGTGTGTTTGAAATAAAATTACGAACTACAAGAGCATTAACTAGAGATGATAAAGTAATAATTATCCCTAATCATAAGTTTATAACAGACACTGTCTATAATTACACTCAAAACCATAAAACCACCCGAGAGAATGTAAAAGTGGGCGTTGCTTATGGAAGTGATACGAGACAAGTAGAAAAAATCTTATTAGAATGTGCAGTAGCACATCCTGAGATTTTAAAGCATCCAAAGCCTTTTGCACTTTTTGAAAACTTTGGTGATAGTTCGCTTGATTTTGGTTTATACTTTTTTGTGAGAGACAGTTTTGTAGATCCAAGAATTAAAAGTGCGCTTAGGTATGCTATAGACGACCGTTTTCGCGAAAGCGGGATTTCCATTCCTTTTCCTCAAAGGGATGTACATCTTTTTAATACGGCAAATCCTGTATATACACCTAATAAAACAGCAGTTAATACCAATATCGAACCCCCTAAAAATGATATGATTGATGAATAAACAGACTAACATTATTATAGTATTACTACTGTTGAGTGGTACTTGTTTTGCTCAGCTTACAGATTTGGCTAGGATTGAGTACACGTACTTTCCACAGGAGCAGTCTGATAATTCATTTAGAAGGTTTAGAACATTTATTAATGTTCCTATAAAACTGAAGGAAGATACGTATCTCGTTCCTGGGGTGGAATATCGTAACGTGAATCTAAAGTTTGAAGATGTTGTGCCTTTTAGTCGTGAGGATTTAGATAGGTTTCAATCATTTAGCTTCTCCTTAGGGTATACTCAAAAAATAAGCGAAAAGTGGCGTATAGGAGCAAAACTAGGAACCACTGTAACCTCAAATTTTAGTACAGGATCTGCTGCTAGTAGTGATTATGTGCACACTGGAGCTTTGTATTTTATAAATGATAAAACAAATGAAGGACTGGATAAACCGTGGCGACTTATTATTGGTGGCCGCTATGATACAGAGTCTGGAAGACCATTTCCACTACCCTTTATAAACTATTATAGAGAGTTTCATCCAGATTGGTCATTTACTTTAGGTGTTCCAAAATCGAATATAAAACGTTATTTTGGGAAAGACCGCAGGCACATTCTCCAAAGTTTTGTAACCCTAGATGGATTTTATGCAAATATTCAAGATAATGTAGATGTAGCAATACCTGCACAGGAGTTTGAAACGGCAGAGAGTATCTCGATGATGGTAGCACTATTTGGTGTGGGTTATGAGTACTGTTTTACAAAACACTTAGTATTCTATATCTATGCTGGACATACAATCATAAATGACATACGATTGCGTGATGGCGATAGAGACGATGTATTTACCATAAACGACAGAAATACATTTTATGGTCGTTCAGGTATTAAATTTAAAATATAACAATGGCAAAGATTTTAATTATAGAGGATGAGGCTGCGATACGTCGTGTACTTACCAAAATATTATCAGAAGAGAGTAAGGATTATCAAGTAGAAGAAGCGGCAGATGGGCTTGAAGGTATTAATAAGATACGCGAGGAGGACTATGACTTAGTGCTATGTGATATCAAAATGCCAAAAATGGATGGAGTAGAGGTACTTGAGGCTGCTCGTAAGCTTAAGCCAGAAATCCCTATGGTGATGATTTCTGGACATGGTGACCTAGATACAGCTGTAAATACAATGAGGTTAGGTGCTTTTGATTATATCTCTAAGCCACCAGATCTTAATAGATTACTTAATACCGTACGCAACGCACTAGATCGCAAGACCCTTGTCGTAGAAAATATTCAGCTTAAGAAAAAGGTGAGTAAGAAGTACGAGATGGTGGGTAAAAGCAAGGAGATTGATCAAATCAAAGAAATGATTGAGAAGGTTGCTCCTACAGATGCCAGAGTACTTATTACTGGGCCTAATGGTACTGGTAAAGAGCTTGTTGCTCACTGGTTACACGAGAAAAGTGATCGAGCAAAAGGAGCACTTATAGAAGTAAACTGTGCTGCAATACCGTCAGAGCTTATTGAGAGCGAACTTTTTGGCCATGTAAAAGGTGCTTTTACTAGTGCAAATAAAGATCGTGCAGGTAAGTTTGAAGCTGCAAACGGTGGAACTATATTTCTAGATGAAATAGGAGATATGAGTCTTTCTGCACAAGCCAAAGTGCTTAGAGCCTTACAAGAAAGCCGTGTACAACGTGTAGGGAGCGATAAGGATATTAAAGTAGATGTACGTGTAGTGGCGGCAACTAATAAGAACCTGAAAGAAGAAATCGCAGAAGGGAGATTCCGTGAGGATTTATATCATAGACTGGCAGTAATTTTAATTAAAGTACCGGCGCTCAATGATCGTAGAGATGATATCCCAATTCTTATAGAGCATTTTGCAAAGAAAATTTCTCAAGAACAAGGAACCGCAAAAAAATCATTTTCAGACAAAGCTATTGATTTACTCAAGGCTTATGACTGGACAGGAAACATACGTGAACTGCGCAACGTAGTAGAACGTCTTATCATTTTAAGTGGTCCAGAAGTATCAGAAGGAGATGTAAAACTATTTGCTAGTAAATAATATAATTATGAGTGACATTAAACCAGAAGACTATAAAATCACCGAGGGTGTAACACTTTCAGATAGAGAGACCACCTTGTTTTCAGACGTAGAAGAGAAAGAGCTAGAAAGTAAACTCAAGAAAATACGTAAGAAACTAGGCAAACTTCAAGACACTATGTACGCGCATGATAAATATAGCGTGCTTGTTTGTCTTCAAGGGATGGATACTTCTGGTAAGGATAGCCTCATACGTGAAGTCTTTAAGGATTTTAATGCACGTGGCGTTGAGGTACAAAGTTTTAAAGTTCCTACAGAGCTAGAGTTAAGTCATGACTACTTATGGCGTCATTATCTGGCACTCCCAGAGCGTGGTAAATTTGGCGTGCATAACCGTACGCATTATGAGAATGTACTTGTCACTCGAGTGCACCCAGAATATATTTTAGGAGAAAAATTGCCTAACGTTCACAGTGTAGATGATGTAAATGAAGCATTCTGGGATAAGCGATTTGAGCAAATCAAAAACTTCGAAAAGCATCTTTCAGAGAACGGAACCATCATCTATAAATTTTTTATGCATTTATCTAAAGATGAGCAAAAGGATAGATTATTACGCAGACTTAATAAGAAAGAGAAGAACTGGAAATTTTCGGCGGGAGATTTAATGGAGCGCAAGCTTTGGGATACTTATCAAGAATATTATGAGGACGCCATAAATCGTACATCGACAGAGAAGGCTCCGTGGTATGTGATTCCGGCAGATAATAAGCCGGCAGCTAGACTTGCTGTAGCAACCATATTGCTAGAGACGCTCTCGCAATATGACGATATTCAAGAGCCAGAATTAGACGATAAAACAAAGGCAAATCTTGCCGATTATAAAGAACAGTTGAGCAATGAATAAAAATTTACGTTATATACTTGCGACTGCACTAGTAGTTGTTTCCGCTTTCGCGAAAGCGCAAAATGATTCAATTACTGTGAGAAAAATATACTCGGCAGCGCTTACAGAAGGGCAAAGCTATGAGTGGCTAGATCATCTTTCTAACCAAATAGGATCGAGACTAAGCGGAAGCCTAGGAGCCGAAAGAGCCGTGACGTGGACAAAAAGCGAACTAGAAAAAGCGGGTCTTGATAAGGTGTGGTTACAACCAGTGATGGTGCCAAAATGGATACGCGGTGAAGCTGAAAGAGCATTTATAGAAGGGGATAACGCAAGCACGACATCTGTACCTATTTGTGCATTGGGAGGTTCTGTTGCTACAAAGACTACTGGACTTAAAGCACATGTAGTTGAGGTGATGGGAATAGAAGAATTGAAGGCGCTTAGTGCTGATGAGGTGAAAGGAAAAATTGTATTCTTTAACAGACCTATGGATGATGAGCTTATAAGAACATTTCAAGCATATGGCGGTTGTGTAGACCAGCGTTATGCTGGAGCGATGGAAGCAGCAAAGCTAGGAGCGGTAGGTGTGATTGTAAGATCTGTGACACATAGTCTTGATGATTACCCTCATACGGGCTCCATGTCTTATGGTGATTTGCCTAATTCTAAACGTATTCCTGCAGCTGCAATAAGTACCAAAGGAGCAGGGCTCTTAAGTACATCCCTGAAGCTCAATCCTGATACCAAGTTTTTCTATAAAATGTCTTGTAAAAACCTCGCAGATGTAGAGTCACATAATGTGATAGCTGAAATTACAGGAAGTGAATATCCAGATAAATATATGGTCGTAGGTGGTCATTTAGATTCTTGGGATCTAGGAGACGGCTCGCATGACGATGGTGCGGGAGTAGTACAAAGTATGGAAGCGCTACGATTAATGAAAGCAATAGGTTATAAGCCTAAGCATAGTATTCGTGTAGTATTATTCATGAATGAAGAAAATGGCCTTCGAGGAGGTAATAAGTATGCACAAGAAGCAAAGGCAAAAGGTGAAAACCATGTCTTTGCTTTAGAAAGTGACTCTGGCGGATTTACACCAAGAGGTTTTTCTTTTGATAGTGATGATCGTAACTTCAATAAAGTGCTTACTTGGAAATCATTATTTGAGCCTTACTTAATTCACGACTTCACAAGAGGAGGGAGCGGTGCAGATATTGGTCCGCTTAAAGCAACTAATGATGGTATTGTACTCGCAGGACTACGTCCAGACTCACAACGCTATTTTGACCATCACCATGCGGCAAATGATACCTTTGATGCAGTAAATAAAAGAGAACTTGAACTAGGCGCTGCCACAATGACTAGCCTACTGTATTTGATGGATAATTATATACAGCCTCCAGGGAAATAATGCTCTTTTATTCATGGGCTAGATTATGCTAAGAATACTTTTCCTTTTAGTGACAATTAATTGTATCGCTCAGAAAACGGAAAGGATGCCGCTTTTACATATCGCTCCAGAGGTAATGTATCTCTATGACGATAACATAGAGAACAAAGACGATATAGAAGCATCAGATTTTGAACCGAGAGATAGTGATTTTGTACAGGCTTTAGGAGTTAATGTCGGGTTTAACGTGAGTGAATACCTCTCACTTGGAGCTTTTGTGAGTAAAGAAAAAATACTGTCGAGAGCTCTTAATTATAATGGTTGGGCTATAGCTGCAAACTTTGGAACAGAACCCCAGAAAAACGGTTGGGCAGCAAGTATGAAACTTGGTAGCCACTTTGGAAATAACTTAAGAGAAGGAGGATTTTTAGGAAGACTTGGATTGGGTTTTAAATTTTATCTTTTTAAACTTCTTAACGCACAAACAGAGTTTATCTACTCTTACCAAGCCTTAAAATTTAAAGAAATTGTTGACGTCGAGTCTAGACAAAACTTAACCATTAATGGAATAGGCTTGTCTATGAAAATATACTTGTAGATAATTGATTTAATTCCAATGTTTTAAATACTTTTAAGAATTCATCAATCAATCTTAAAATGAAAAGAAATTTAAAACTCACGTACCTCTCAATCACCCTCTTGTTCTGTTCGCTCACGGTATATTCTCAAGAAGATACAGTTGCACCACTAGAAAATTTATTTAGCGCAAATCTCAATATTATAGGCGCGGGAGTAACTTATGAGCGTGTTCTTGGTAATAAGTTTACCACCCATTTCAATGCCTCATATCAACTTGTAGGAGTTAGTGGTGGAAGTAATCAAGATGTTGACTTAACCTTTGCGGGTAATCTATCTGTAGGTGGACGTTATTATTATAACAGAGAACGTCGCTTTGAAAAAGGAAAAAAGCTCACACAGAACGCGGGTAACTTTTGGGCTGCAGAGTTTCAAGTTATTCCTGATTTTACCGTGGCAACAGAAGAGCGTAATGTAAGATATCTTACTACTTATCTCTTAGGAGCAAAATATGGCCTACGCAGAAACATCACAAGAAATTTAAATTACGAATGCGAATTCGGACTAGGATATTTATTTACAGATGAGGATGCCACTGTTTATCCATTATTAGAATTTAAGCTGCAATACGTTTTATTCTAACTCTTAAGTGGATGTCATCAGCCCTTTTTCTTGGTAAATGGCAATACCTTTATCTATCATATCACTAATGGATGCTTCTAGTGAGGCATCCATTTTTTTGATATGAAAACAGCTTTTGCCTTTCAAACATTTTCTTAAGGCAGGATCTATGTTTGTAAATGCAGCTACGTCAGTATAAATAGGGAAGAAGTACAACCTGCAGTCCTTAGGCTTTGGGATCACACTGGCAAAATAAAAACCATCTACTTTCTGTTTTCCTTGCATGGTAGGTATGGTACCTGCCACTTCTAAGCCTGCGCTATCGTCTTTTCTTAATTGTAAATGTTGCTCGTGGCGTTTAATAATAGCACGAAGTGCGAGGTCTATTTCGATGGGATTTGTGATCATTTACGGTTCCAGTATTATTTACAAGCTTGAAGATAGTAAATTGGTTGAAATCTAGACGCTCTTTCTACGGGATGAAGTATTTTTGCGCTTTCGCGAAAGCGTATCAAATTTAATTAATGAGATTCTCAGACTACACAAAGGAATTTGGCATCAATCTTAAAATAGCATATCCTATTATGTTGGGGCAGCTAGGTCATATTCTTGTAGCGCTGGCAGATAATCTGATGGTGGGACAGCTGGGTGCAGCACAACTTGCAGCAGTAAGTCTAGGTAATAGCTTGGTGTTTATAGCACTTTCCATAGGTATCGGATTTTCATTTGCTATCACTCCACTTGTAGCAGAGGCAGATGGTAAAGGTGATATAGAAAAAGGTCGCTTGCACTTTCATCATGGTGTCATTATGTGTACCATAAATGGTGTGCTACTATTTATTACGCTATTAATCGCAAAGCCTTTATTGTACATGCTTGATCAGCCGCCAGAGGTGGTAGAACTGGCAATTCCATATCTTGAGATTGTAGCACTGTCTATGATTCCGCTTATGATATTTCAGGGTTTCAAGCAGTTTGCAGATGGCCTGTCACAAACCAAATATGCAATGTATGCTACTATTGTAGCAAACGTGGTCAACGTTGTTTTTAACTATGTATTGATTTACGGAATCTGGGTATTCCCAAGATTAGAAGTAGAAGGTGCAGCCTGGGGAACATTAATTTCTCGTTTCTTTATGGTCGCACTGCTGATTTTTATGCTTTCGCGAAAGCGTAAATTCAAACCCTATTTTCACTGGGGAAGTAAGGAGCACATCCAGCTTGCTGAGTTTAAAACCTTATTTAAATTAGGATTTCCAACAGCATTACAGATGCTTTTTGAAGTAGGCGTTTTTACAGCTGCTATATTTTTATCTGGAATACTAGGAACAAATGCACAAGCGGCAAATCAAATTGCGCTTAACTTAGCTTCTATGACATTTATGATTGCTGTAGGATTAGGAGTAACGGCAACCATACGCGTAGGAAATCAAAAAGGTAAAGCCGATTTTCCAAACTTACGACGTATTGCTTTTTCTATTTTTATACTTTGTTTCTTAATCGAAGCTGTATTTGCAGTAGGATTTATATTGCTTAAAGACTGGCTTCCTCCATTTTACATAGATAATCCAGAAGTGATTTTTCTAGCGGCTCAGTTATTAATTGTGGCAGCGTTATTCCAACTAAGTGATGGAGTGCAGGTAACCATACTTGGAGCATTGCGCGGATTGCAAGATGTAAATATTCCCACAGTAATCTGTTTTATAGCCTACTGGATCATAGGATTCCCTATCATGTGGTATATGGGTAAAGATGAGCAAATGGGTGTGCAAGGCGTCTGGGTAGGCTTGCTAGCAGGGCTTACGGCTTCTGCGGTGATGTTGTACTTTAGATTTAATTACCTTAGCAAGAAATTAATAGACCAACAGTAATAATACGATATTTATGAAAGTACCTAAGTTCCTTTTAGGCGATAATTCAGATTTTTCAGATCATATTTTTGTGATACATACTGAGTTCCCAAGGTTTATAATTGACCTTACGATAGACGAGATAGAATGGTTTGAAGAGTTTGATCGTCAAGACGAAGATGAGCTAGCCTCAGAAACAGAAAATGCCATCAAAGATGCTACCGAGTGGTATGATGCAGAGATGGAAAAGTTTGACAAAGAGCAATAAACGGTGGACCAACTAATCCAATACGATCAAGATTTTTTCCTTTTCCTCAACGGTTTAGGATCACCTACGTGGGATCAATTCTGGCTTATTGTTACAAATAAGCTTAGCTCGATTCCTTTATATGCCTTGCTACTGTTCTTTATTTATAAAAAGTTTGGTGTAAAAGGAACCTTGATAACAGTGGTAGCGGTTGCGTTACTAATTACGTGTGTAGACCAACTAGCAAATGCTTTTAAGCATGGTTTTGAAAGACCACGTCCTTGTAGAGTAGAAGACTTTAAAGGAATTATAAGATATGTAGCAGAGCGTTGTGGGCGTTATGGATATTATTCTGCCCATGCGGGTAATAGTATGGCGGTTGCTGTATTTGCAGGTCTTGCCTTAAGATCTACACATAAAAATTTAATCTTTATACTGCTATTTTGGTCTGCGATGGTGGGTTATAGCCGTATTTATGTAGGAGTTCATTATCCAGGTGATGTGCTTACAGGTTGGGTAATAGGAGCAATAGTTGGCTTTGCAATATATAGACTACAGCAGTGGGCCGTAGCAAAGTGGGCTTAAGAATCGGCGGTTGCGATTAGTGATTTTGCAGCTTTAAAAGGTGATACCTCACCGCGAGCAACTTTTTCAAGTATCTCGGGAAGCGTTGACTTCACGTCCTTATTATTATAAAATGTATCCTTAAGAGTATTATCTATAGTTTGTAATAGCCAGAATTTGTTCTGCTCTGCTCTTTTCTTAGCAAAATATCCAGAGGCCTTTGTGTGATTACAGTAATCTGAAACTAAGTCCCAAGAATCTGAAATTCCAGAATGTTCTAAGGCACTACAAGTAATGACTTGAGGAGTCCAATTGCTAGGCTTTGGAGGGAAAAGGTGCAATGCCTTTGCAAAAGCAGATCTAGCCAGCCGTGCTGCCTTTTCATTGCCACCGTCTGCTTTATTGATTACAATGGTGTCTGCCATTTCTATAATCCCGCGTTTAATTCCTTGTAGTTCATCTCCTGCTCCTGCTAGCTTTAGTAATAGAAAGAAATCAACCATAGAGTGTACTACCGTCTCACTCTGACCTACACCTACGGTTTCAATAATAATAGTATCAAAGCCTGCGGCTTCGCATAATATGATTGCCTCTCTAGTTTTACGAGCAACGCCACCTAGAGAGTCTCCAGAAGCACTAGGACGTATAAATGCATTAGGGTTTTGAGATAGCTCATACATTCTCGTTTTATCACCTAAGATACTACCATGAGAAACAGAGCTCGTAGGGTCTACCGCAAGTACAGCTACTTTTTTACCTTGGTTTGTAAGATAGTTTCCTAAGCTTTCTATAAACGTACTCTTACCTACACCAGGAACACCTGTGATTCCTAATCTAACAGACTTATTTGCATGAGGTAAACACAGTTCTATAAGTTGTTGTGCTTTTACTTGATGCTCTTGAACCGAGCTTTCTATTAAAGTGATTCCTTGTGATAATGCAGTGATATTACCAGCAATTAATAGCTGGGCCAGTTGTGATACATCAATAGTGCCTTGCCTTTTACTTTTTTTGTAAAATGCAGGATTAATACTCTTGTTTATGGATGTGTTTTTGTCGCTCACAATGGTGATACCAAATTACTACTTTCTACAAACATCTACATCAAAAAAAAACCACCATTTGGTGGTTTAACTTATTTTGAAGCATTCATTTTTTTAAAATCTATAACTCCTGAATTTTTCTTCTTGAGTTTTTTCTCTTTTGCCTTTTGTTTCTTTTTTTTCATCTTTTTCTTGAGCTTTAAGAGTTCGATGTGTGATTGCTTCATCTGGAATTCCATAGGTACAAGTACTTCTAGAATATTTACTGGAAGCCATCCATCGTCTATAATATCTTTAAGTAAGTTAAGTACAACTTCATCTTGTACCATACATTCTCCTATAAGATATTTTGGTTTGCTATTTTCTAGCGCAGCTTTTACTTCAATCCAGTCGCGATTAGAATTTCCTTTTACGATGTCTAATCTACTCGGTTCAATGCCTTCTTGCGACATACGCTCCACTATTTTATGGCAAAAGCGATTTCTATTCACACTTTCATGACTCAAAAAGCGCTTGTATTCTGTAATCTGGATATCTTCTGCGGCATTAAAGTAGCGTCGCTCTGCCCAGAAGCATTCATCTAGTAGATCATTTAATTTTTCGTACGATAAGTCAAGGTGCTTCATAGGGCTATTGTTATGGTCAAATATAATTCAGGATTAAACGTACGTGTACTAACTTAGTGTTAATACCTCTATATTTAAGAATAGTTTATTCAAAAATTATAGATTATCTTAATTTTCTGTTAATGTCGTATTTTTTTAGGTCATTTGCAACATAAAGAAAATAGTATCGTCTTTAGAGAGAATAGCAATCACAACCATCAAAACCAACCAACCATTTTGCTAGTTACTGAAATCATAGAAAAATGTAAAACTAATGATCGCAAGGCACAGCTGCAGCTGTACAATAAGTATTGTGATGGTATGTATCACGTCGCCTTTAGGTTTTTAAAAAATTCATTTGAAGCAGAGGAAGCGATGCACGAGGGGTTTATAAACGCCTTTGCAAAGCTGCATCAGTTTACTGGAGAAGTCACCTTTGGAGCCTGGCTTAAGCGTATCGTGATTAATAAAAGTCTCGATATGATCAAGGCAAAAAAAGCAGTAATTATCCCGCTTAATGAAGAGGTAATGGGCAAAGTGGATGATGATGACGGTTGGGATATAGGAGACGATGTTACTATAGAACATGTGAAAAACGTTATCAGCGAACTTCCTGAAAAGTATAAATTTCCCCTTATGCTATTCTTAATAGAGGGTTATGATCATCAGGAAATTTCAGAAATATTACAGATTACAGAAGTGGCTTCAAGAACGCTGGTGCACCGCGGGAAGAAAAAACTTCAACAACAATTAAAGACGCTTAATTATGGCACAGGATATTAGAGAGCTCATGAAGAATGATAGCGACAGTAAGGAATCACTGCGCGAGGGACATACACGTCGCTTTGAGAATTTACTTGAAGAGCGCTTACCTATTCAGGAGCAAAAAACTTCAGCTAAAGGAGGTATCTATTTATGGATGAAAATTGCAGCAGTACTTATTGTAGCTGGTGGAATTGTATTTATGGTGTATAATAACGCTTTCGCGAAAGCGGAAGATCAACAACTAGTAGAGGTAGAGACAAGTGAAAAACAAAGTGCAGAACCAGAAGTGTTACTAAGCGCCATCTCACCAGAATTTAAACGAGTGGAGGATTATTACCTCGCAAGTGTAAATCTTGAGATTGCGAGATTAGAAATCACAGACGATAATAAAGAACTTATAGATGCTTTTATGAAGCAACTGTCTGATCTGGATGAAGAGTACAAGAGCCTCAATCGTGAGATTACCGAAAGTGGAGTAAGTGATGAAATGGTAAGTGCGATGATTGAGAATCTCAAATTACGTGTAGAGCTTATGATAAAGCTCAAGTCAAAATTGAAAGAAATGAAAAACGCTGCTCAACAAGAAGCAGCCATTCAAACCGTATAAAAATGAAACAGTCAAACATATTTTGGACCCTCCTAGCGCTGCTTTTTGTGGCATCTGGAAGTGTATTTGCACAAAGCAAAAAAGAAAAACTAAACGAGCGCTTCTCAGTTAATAAGGATGTGTCTATCACAGTAGATACACGCTATGCAGATGTAGTTTTTGAAACATGGAATAAAAATGAAGTATCTGTAGAGGCTTATGTAGAAGGTAAAGATGCTAGTACTGCTCTCAAATCATGGGACTTAAATGTGTCAGGTAATAGTAATAATGTGCGCATTACTAGTAAAGGTGGTTATAGCGATGCAAAGGTGTATGATAGAAATGATATAGGTAACCTCAATCTAGATCTCGATCTAGACCTTGGAGAAATTATAGGTCAATCGCTTAGCCTAGTGGAGCCGGTTATGAATGGTCTTGTAGGGCCTCTGTTAGAAGGAATATCTGGACAACGATTACCAGATGAGTTTTATGAGGAAATGGGAAAGATGAAATTTGACCATGAAGCCTATAAAAGAGAGGGAAGAGCTTATCTCGATAGATGGGAGAAGCAAGTGGATAAAAGCTATGGCCCAGAGTTTGAAGAAAAAATGGAGAGATGGAGCGCAGAGTTTGAGCGTAAGTCTGAGGACTGGAGTGAGCGCTTAGTAGAACGTTCTGGGATCCCTAGGTGGCCTTTTAAAAGCGGAGGTAATATGACCTTTGATAGTGATGAGTATGAGAAGAACAAACAGGCATATGTAAACAAGCTAAACAGAAAGTACAACACAAGAGTAAGTGTACGTGAGGTAGATAAATGGCTGGATGATGTAGAGGCTTGGGGAGAAGATTTTGGAAAAAAGATGGAAGACTGGGGAGAAAACTTTGGTGAGTCTATGGAAGCATGGGGAGAATCTTTTGGAGAGAACTTTGGCAAGTCTATGGAGAAGTGGGGAGAATCTTTTGGGAAAGACATGGAAAAGTGGGGTGAAAACTTTGGAAAGAAAATGGAACGCTGGGCAGAAGACCACGAAGGAGAGTGGGAAGAGAAACATACTAAGGATGAAAAGGGAAACAAGAGTAGCCACTTTAGCCTTAATTGGGACTCTGAAAGTAATGGATCTAAAAAGTCAAATAAAAATGTAAAACGTATAATAATTATCAAGATGCCTAAAAAGGCAGAGTTAGATTTAAATGTACGTTATGGTAAAGTGAGAATGGCAGATGCTTATAATGCAAAAGCTACAATCTCACATGGAAGCCTTTTAGCAATAAACATCGATGGAGGACAAACCTCCTTCGATGTTTCTTATAGCCCAGTTGCGGTTGCAAACTGGAACGAGGGAACTCTTGATGTGAATCATGTGAAAGAATGTAACATCTCAACTGCAAATAATATTAAGGTAACGTCAAACTCTAGTAATGTAAATATAAATCGGATTGATGGAGCTGGGATGATATCTGGATCATTTGGTAAGCTATCCATACCCCAAGTGAGTGATAACTTTGGATCGCTTACTATCTTTCTTGAGAATAGTGATCTCTCAATGAGATTACCACAATCTGCTTTTAATTTTAATTATAGCGGAGATCATAATGACTTCTTTATTCCAAAACAGCTGGAGACACAGTCTATGAAAAATGGATCTACAGAGATGGTAAATGGTTTTCATAAATCACGCAGTAGTGCAAATACCATCACTATCAATGCTAAGTATAGTGACGTAGTACTACAGTAAATAAAGATTGCATAATTAATTACTTTGCAGCTATGGCTGCTTTTTCTGTTCACATTAGATTAAGTACTTTTATAGTGTAATTGACCCTCTATGAATAACAATTTTTTAAGTTCGCTCACACAGCAATTCACACCCATCATAAATCCTACCTTTCAAAAGGAGGATTACTTTCCATTAGATTTGTCTACAGCTAATAAGGATCTAGATATTGATATGCTCACGCGTCCGCATGATCATCATAATTTTTTGCAAGCGTATCTCGCACAAAATGATGCCAAAGTTGCTTATGGTGGCTATCTAGAGCAGCGTCCACTATATGATCGATCAGATTATTTTCAAGCTACAAATCCAAAGGACAAGCGTAATATCCACGTAGGGATTGACTTGTGGTGTGATGAAGGTACAGAGGTGCTCAGTCCTTTAGAGGGTGAGATACATAGTTTTAAGCGCAATGAGAATTTTGGTGATTATGGTCCTACTATAATCTTAAAACATAAGATAGGGGAGCACACATTTCACACTCTGTATGGCCATCTGAGTCTATCTTCTCTTGAAGGTAAGGAAGTGGGGCACAAGGTAGAAGCTGGTGAGCTTATAGCAACTTTGGGAACTCCAGATGTAAATGGTGATTATGCGCCGCACTTACATTTTCAAATTGTGATAGACATGGAAGGTAAGGAAGGAGATTATGCAGGCGTAGGAAGCCAGAATACCTTAGATTTCTACAAGAATAACTGCCCAGACCCTAATCTGCTATTAAAAATTTATTAATTGCTTGCGCAACGGCGTGTTCTTTATTTGTAAAAGGACTCACATAATTTGCTAGTGATTTTAGAGTGTCTGTAGCGTTTGCTACTGCAACACCTAGTCCTACTTTTTTTATGAGTTCGTCGTCATTATGATTATCGCCAAAAGCCATTACTTCACTCATCTCATAGCCATATTCGGCTAGTAAAAGTTTTTTCAAAGCAGTTGCTTTGTCTATATTTTTTAGAGTGATTTCTAAATACGTATCCTTAGAGCGATAAAAGTGTACGGTATCTTCATAAGCGGGCGTGAGAAGTTCTATAATTTCATCAAGCTCTTCTGGCTTACCCATACACATGAGTTTATGGATTCCAAGATGCTCTTTGTTTAAAAAGTCGAGACTTTCTAAGGCTGTTTGATAAAGGGGAGTTGCACGGGTGTTGTTTATTTCGCGTAAGCTCCACTCGTCTTCCTTATCTGTAAACCAGTGTTCATGACTATAAATACTTAGGTTGTAGCTATGTTTAGCGTGATGACTTACTAAGTTTTCAAGTAGCGAAGTAGGGAAGGTGTTGCTTTCTATAACCATGTTATTCTTGCCTATAATAAGCCCGCCATTAAAAGCTATTAGAGACTCACCCAGGTTGCCCAGACCTTCTTGTAAGTACCGCATAGCTTGCGGTGGTCTTGAGGATGCTAGAATAAGGGGTAATCCCGCTTTCGCGAAAGCGTAAACAGTCTCTTCACTTAACCAGCGTTCTTTATTTAATAACGTACCGTCTATATCTGAACAGAGTATTTTTATAGTGTTTTCCATAATGTAAGAAACTAAAACGGCGAACTTAAAAAGTTCGCCGTTGTTATATAATCAAAAGTGGTAGTTAGTTTTGTACAATTACCCATTGTCCTTTTGCAAGGAGTGGTTCTGCTTGTTTGAACTTTACTTCCTTAGTCTCGCCGTTCATCACGTTTTTAATAGTAACGCGGTCATTACGGCCTATTTTAGGCTGAGACCTTACTATAGTCTCTGTTACTTGTTGCTGCTGTGGCTGTGTGTTTCCAGCTGCTCTTGTCTGCGTAGAGCGCTCATCAAGATTAGGAATTTCTTCTTTTTGAGTTTGTGTTTGTTCACGAGTTTCACGCACTTGAGAAGCATCACTTACTTGCTGCTGGTTGCCTTGTGGAATTTCTCCTTTAAATAAGAAAGAAATTACGTCCTTATTTACTTTATCAATCATCGTTTTGAAAAGCTCAAAAGCTTCAAACTTATAGATGAGTAAAGGATCTTTTTGCTCGTGTACAGCAAGGCGAACACTCTGCTTAAGTTCATCCATCTTACGAAGGTGATCTTTCCAAGCGTCATCTATAATGGCAAGAGTAATATTCTTTTCAAAATCTGTTACTAGTTGCTTACCATCAGTCTCGTAAGCTTCTTTAAGATTTGTTACTACACGTAGCTCTTTGTTTCCGTCAGAAAAAGGAACAACAATACGTTCAAACTTTGCAGCAGGATCTTCATACACTCGCTTGATGATAGGGAATGCAAGGTCTGCATTCTTAGTCATCTTCTCTCTGTAGTGCTCAAAAGAGGCTTTGTAAATGATATCTGTAAGGTCCTTTGCAGATTTACTTGCAAACTCACTTTCACTCACTGGGCTCGTCATTGAGAAATAACGGATGAGCTCGAACTCAAAGTTCTTGTAATCTTGAGCCTGCTTGTTTGACTCTACAATTACCTCAGAAGTATCATAAATCATGTTTGCGAGATCTACTCGTAAACGCTCTCCGTAAAGTGCATGGCGACGACGCTTGTACACCACTTCACGTTGCATATTCATCACATCATCATACTCGAGAAGGTTCTTACGTACACCAAAGTTATTTTCTTCTACTTTTTTCTGGGCACGCTCAATAGATTTTGAAATCATTCCATGTTGGATAACTTCTCCTTCCTTAAGACCCATTCTGTCCATCATCTTTGCAATACGCTCAGAACCAAATAAACGCATCAAGTTATCTTCAAGAGATACATAAAACTGTGAGCTTCCTGGATCTCCTTGACGTCCAGAACGACCACGTAGCTGTCTGTCTACACGACGAGAGTCATGACGCTCTGTACCTATAATGGCAAGACCGCCGGCCTTTTTTACTTCGTCAGATAATTTAATATCTGTACCACGACCTGCCATGTTTGTTGCGATAGTAACCACGCCTGGATTACCAGCCTCTGCAACAATATCTGCTTCTCTTTTATGGAGCTTTGCATTAAGTACATTGTGAGGAATCTTACGTAGTGTAAGCATTTTCCCAAGTAATTCTGAAATCTCTACAGAAGTCGTACCAATTAGTACAGGACGTCCAGCTTTAGAAAGCTCTGTTACTTCATCAATTACTGCATTATACTTCTCGCGTTTAGTTTTGTAAACTAAATCGTCTTTATCTTTTCTAGCAATTGGGCGGTTAGTAGGAATCTCTACAACGTCAAGTTTGTAGATTTCCCAAAGTTCGCCAGCCTCTGTTACCGCTGTACCTGTCATACCAGATAGCTTGCGATACATACGGAAGTAATTTTGAAGTGTTACCGTTGCAAAAGTTTGTGTAGCATCCTCAATTTTTACATTTTCTTTTGCCTCAATCGCTTGGTGTAGACCATCACTGTAACGACGACCATCCATAATACGACCGGTTTGCTCATCTACAATCATTACTTTGTTATCCATTACTACATACTCTGTATCTTTTTCAAATAAAGTGTATGCTTTAAGCAATTGGTTCATGGTGTGGATACGCTCAGACTTAATCCCAAAATCCTTAAAAAGCTCTTCTTTTTCTGCAGCTTCTTCTTCTGGTGATAATCCTTTTGCCTCTATCTTTCCTATCTCTAGGCCTATCTCAGGCATTGTGAAGAAATCAGGGTTTTCTTTTCCAGAAAGTGTTTCTATCCCCTTATCAGTAAGTTCAATCTGGTTGTTCTTTTCGTCTATCGTGAAGTATAGTGCCTCATCTATTTGATGCATTTCACGGTTATTATCTTGCATGTAGAAGTTCTCCGTCTTTTGTAATAACTGGCGTATTCCTTCTTCACTCAAGTATTTTATAAGGGCTTTATTTTTAGGTAACCCACGGTATACTCGTAAGAGTTGTTTACCACCTTCCTTTGTATCACCAGCAGCAATAAGTTTTTTTGCTTCTGGAAGTACTTTTACAAGCTCTTGGCGTTGTATGTTTACAATCTTCTCAATTTGCGGCTTAAGCGCATTAAATTCATGCACATCTCCTTTAGGTACAGGTCCAGAAATAATAAGTGGTGTACGTGCATCATCTACAAGAACAGAATCTACCTCATCTACAATCGCATAATTAGGAGGTCTTTGTACAAGATCTTCAGGTTTATGTGACATATTATCACGTAGGTAGTCAAAACCAAATTCGTTATTTGTACCATACGTAATATCTGCCGCATATGCTGCACGACGCTCAGGGCTATTAGGTCTGTGATAATCTATACAATCTATTGTCATCCCATGGAACTGGAATATAGGAGCCATCCACGCGCTATCACGCTTTGCTAGGTAGTCATTTACGGTTACTAGGTGTACTCCATTCCCCGTAAGTGCGTTGAGATATACTGGTAGGGTAGCCACAAGTGTTTTACCTTCTCCCGTTTGCATCTCTGCAATTTTTCCTTGGTGCATTGCGATACCACCTATGAGCTGTACATCATAGTGAATCATATCCCATGTTACTTCTTTTCCGGCAGCATCCCAGCTATTTGACCAGATAGCTTTATCACCTTCTAATGTCACATAATCTTTTGTGCCACTAAGTAAGCGATCATACTCTGAGGCAGTAACCTCAAGTGCTGTGTTATTAGTAAAGCGTTTTGCAGTTTCTTTTACAACGGCATAAGCCTCCGGTAATATTTCGGTGAGTGTTTTTTCAGATATTTCGTATGCTTCGTCTTTAAGCTTGTCAATTTCTGCATAAACGTCCTCGCGTTCATCAATATCTTCGGTAGCCTCGGCTTTGATTTTTAGCGCTTCGGTAGCGTCTGTATTTTCCTTAAGCGCAGCGGCTAGCGTTCTTTTGAATTCAAGAGTTTTTTCGCGTAAGCTATCCAGAGATAATTTTTCTAAAGCTGCTTCGTGGGCTTTGATTTCGGCTACAATAGGAGTGATTGCTCCTACATCTTGTTTAGACTTATCGCCTACAAAAATCTTTAATACATTATCTAAAAATCCCATAATATGGTGTTGTTTTATGTCAATTTTGAACCCGTAAATTTAATCAAAAAAAAAGCCTCATAGAGAGACTTTTTAGTGTTTTAACGGGTATATTTTTAATATTCGTCTTCGTTCCAGAGGTAATCCTCGTCTGAGGGATAGTCTGGCCAGATCTCTTCGATAGAATCATAAGAGTCACCTTCATCCTCAATAGCCTGTAGATTTTCTACAACCTCAAGTGGTGCTCCTGTTCTAATCGCATAATCGATCAACTCATCTTTAGTAGCAGGCCAAGGCGCGTCACTTAGGTAAGAAGCTAGTTCAAGTGTCCAGTACATAGCATTTGTTTTTTTAATTTGTGCAAAAATAATTTTTCTAGGCAGAAATGCAAGTGAATTGGTGATTATTTCAAAATAAATGTAAGAACGTGGCTTTCAGACCTTGTAAAGTGGTGGATTTCGCTTTCGCGAAAATTTTCCTTCCTCTTAATAGTGCTTTTTCTGTAATCGGTACTCTTAATCTAGCTTTGTAGGTATCCATTTAACCTCATCTGCTTGTAAGTCTTTAGACAACTTCCGTGCCAGTACAAATAGGTAGTCAGATAGGCGGTTGAGATATTTAAGAGTATGTGCGTCAAAAGGCTCTAATTCATAAAGTGCTGTAGCTAAACGTTCTGCGCGTCTACACACTGTACGGGCTACGTGACAATATGACACGGTAGTGTGACCGCCAGGGAGTACAAAATGTGTCATTTGAGGTAGCGTTGTTTCCATCCAGTCTATCTCCTTTTCTAGTAGCTCAATATCCTCTTCATTAATTTTTGGAATATTGAGTCTATCCTTTCCATTTTTGAGTACCATTTTTTCTGGATCTGTTGCCAGTACAGCACCTACAGTGAATAGTTTATTTTGGATATGCGTGAGTATTTCTTTGCTGCGTACATCAATTTCTTGATCGCGTACTAGCCCTATAAACGAGTTAAGCTCGTCTACAGTACCATAACTGTCTATTCTTATATGATGTTTTGGGACACGGGTTCCGCCAAATAAAGCGGTAGTTCCTGCATCTCCAGTCTTTGTGTATACTTTCATTATCTTTTTTTTCTGAACTAGTGACTAATACTAGTGTTTAAGATTGAGATTTCTTTTTAATGGTGCTTATGGCACTGTAACTTATAGCCATAAGTGCTCCAAATAGCATTGCTTTAAAAATAGGATTCACTTGTGTTTTTAGATTGTCATATGCATGACGAGAATTTTACAAATTTTACGAGTAGTATGTAAACGAGTTACTTGTTTTCCCTTTCCTTCATTTTCTTGCTCAGACCTTCACCAAATTTACGTGTTCTTCTCCCTCGTTGATTTGAAGTATTACGTTTGCTATTTGCAAATACTAGAAGAAATAGAAGCGATACACCTATAATACTGACTATAATCTGTGTGGTAGGGGAGAGGTCATCAAAAAAATCCATATTCATGTGGTTTCAGAGTGATAGTAATTTCATAAATATTACTTACCCTTATTTTTGTTTTAAAGATACGACAAAGTACTGTTTATTCTCTTCATCACTTTCAGGTCCCTGTACTTGGTAAGTTGCAATGAGCTCATCTGCTCCTAAGACATTTGCGTCTTTTAATTCTTCTAACCAGTCTTTACTATCTACATGAACGTTTATAAGAGAGACGCCTCTCATATCACTATCAGCTAGTTTTGTGTTTTCTAAGAAAGCACCGTCTAGTACCGCTTTGATTAAAGTAGCCCCATTGAGTTGAGCGCCTTTAAGGTCTGCATTTGTAAGAATGGCGTTGTTTAATTGAGATCTCGTAAAATCAGTGTTTTTGAGATTTGCTCCTTTTAGATTTGCGTTCCATAAGTCTGCATAAGATAGATCTGCATCGGGCATATCAATATTTGCAAGTTGCGCTCCAAAGAGATTAGCTCTTTTTAAATACACATTACTAAAGGATGTGGTAAAAATATTTTGAAGACTTTTCTTGTTCATCCCACTATTAATAATGGCGAGTAGAAATTGTCCTTTTTCTGGACTCAGCGGTTTTGTGAGAATTTCATCTTCTAGAAAGCGATAAGGTCTAAAACCATAGAGCAATGCTTGAATACGAGCTATAAGAGGTTTAGATATGGATGCCGAATTTTGTAGTTCATCATGTACTTGATCGAGTACATTGTCCATGAGAAAGACTAGGTTATTTCTTCTGCTAGCCTCTTCTAGATAGACCTGTTGTTGTATCCTTTCATTTTGGATGTCTAATTTTTTATTCTGCTGGAATAATATGCCTGTTTGAATTAAAATTAAGAATACGGGAATCACTGCAAATAGTAGAGTAAATAGACCTATACGAGTGATGCGTTTGACTAGACTGGCAGAGAGTTGGGCAAATGAAGATTTTGATACATTAGGTAGCTCATGATAGACGCGATCAAAACTTTCCTTTAAGTCGGCGCCTGCCCATAGATGAATGCCTTTGAGTGTGGTTGTAAAAACTACTTTTTTATTTGATGAAGACTGTTCTTTAAGCTGCGTTTTTAAAAAATCATTTTCTTGACTTAATAACTCATTTTTACTGAGTGCTTGTTTAAGCTCATCATTCATTAAACTCATAGTTGCATTTTTTTACCAAAATACTATCAAATTCGTAAAGGAGCCCCTATGTTGAGAATAAATATGATTAATAATTCACTCACGAAATAAGCAAATTATTTATTTCTAGTGTCACTCTCAATGACTCCATCACGTAATCTAATCACGCGATGTGCATGCTCTGCAATATCTTCCTCGTGTGTTACTAGGATTACGGTATTTCCTGCAGCATGGATTGCATCAAAAAGTGCCATGATCTCAATACCAGTTTTTGAGTCAAGGTTACCTGTAGGCTCATCTGCAAGGATGATGGATGGTTTATTTACTAGGGCACGACCTACTGCAACACGCTGTCGTTGTCCTCCTGAAAGTTGGTTAGGTTTGTGGTCCATACGATCGGCAAGACCTACATCTGTGAGAACCTCTTCGGCACGAGCATTACGTGCAGATTTTGAAAGCCCAGCATAAACCATTGGTAAGGCTACATTGTCAAGAGCTGTGGTTCTAGGAAGTAAATTAAACGTTTGGAATACAAAACCTATTTCTGTGTTGCGTACTTCAGCTAGCTCATCATCTGTCATCTGGCTTACATCACGTCCATTAAGAACATAGGATCCAGCGGTTGGAGTGTCAAGACAACCCAAAAGATTCATAAGTGTAGACTTACCAGAACCAGAAGGCCCCATGAAAGCAACATACTCGCCCTTATCAATATCAAGATCTATACCCTTGAGCACGTGCACAGTTTCTGTTCCCAATGGGAAGTCACGAATGATGTTTCTAATTTTAATAAGGTTGCCCATAGAATGTTCGGTTTGCTATAAGAAGAGATTAACGCCTAAATGTTACACAATTTATGTAAAAAATTATCTAGTAGATAGGAACCGTAACGTTTTAAAATTAGCATTTGCTATTGTCTAATAACTATCCTAGTGGATTGTGTGCTATTAGTAGCGTGATGAAATGGCATTACAGTCTAATGTAAAAGTCTTCCTTAGCCTGCTGTGGTCTGAAGAATGCCATCCCAAAATGAAAAGCATCTATGGTCGCAGATATTTCTGGCATTTTCTTAATAGTTTGCCAGGCTTCTGTCATTTCTGGTGACCAGTGAATGTCGTCAAACATCCAGACAGTATCTGCTGTAGTTGTGCGAAGAAGTGATGATACATAATCTAGCGTGGCTTGCTTAGAGTGATTTCCGTCAAAATATATGAATTCAAACTTTTTATGATTGTGTTTTACAATCTCATCATTAAAGTCTCCTACGCAAAGCGTTACGTTAGTCACGTTTGCAGCATCTAGCTCCTTTTTTGCTACGGCCGCAGTATTAGGGCAGCCTTCTATAGTAGTGACATGTGCTGTATTTTGAATAGCGAGTGCTGCAGTGGCAACGCCTAGCGAAGTACCAAGTTCTAATACCTCTTTAGGTTGAAAATATGCCATAAGACGTTGCAGTAAAAGTACTCTTTTATGAGTAGCTCCAGCATATCTAGCAATGTCTCTTACTTTTCGTTGAGCCGATTTAAACACTCGTGAACCTGCGCCAAAATCCATGACCTCTATGCTCGTCTCGTTATCTAGTAGGGCTTTCTTGTATGTGTTGATTTTTTGTGAAATAGCAGGATCAGACGTGCCACGCAAGACCTCTTTCTCTAACTTAAATATAAACGGAGAATGTATCCCATGCAGGTGAAATGTCTTTGGGAGCCATTTTAAATAGGTGATTATGGAGTGTTTGTACTGGTTCACTTTGTAGGATATGAGCTATTTTGAGGTGTTCTTTATAATTGAGGTGGTCGTTTACAATTACTTATCCTTCCATCTTAGATGATAATTCAAACCATCGTTCCTCTTTTGAGGATATAGCGTCTATTATTTTCTGTAATTTCAGGCTTTCTTCGGTGATTTGATCTTGAGTAAGGTCAGGGTTTAAAAATACCTTCTGCTTTTCTTCTTTCTCGCGTTCTAGTTTTGCTATATCACGCTCTAATTTTGTATGTTCTTTTTGCTCATTATAACTAAGCGTTCCTGTGTGCTGTTGCTCTTTCCAAGATTTTGTTTCGGCAGCAGCGGCGTCTATAGATTCGTTAAATTTTTGCTTATTCTCTAGCTGTGCTTGTTCTTTTTCTGCTTTCGCGAAAGCGTTACTTATCCCACCCTCGTAAGCTCTAAAATCTGAGTAATTACCTGGGAAATCTTCTACTACAGCATCCCCTTTAAAAACAAAAAGGTGATCTACAATCTTATCCATAAAGTAACGGTCGTGAGAAACCACCACGAGGCAACCTGGGAAATCTAGTAAAAATTGCTCTAATACGTTAAGTGTTACAACGTCCAGGTCGTTTGTAGGTTCATCAAGAATCAAGAAGTTAGGATTCTGGATGAAAATGGTACATAAGTAAAGACGCTTGCGCTCTCCACCACTCAATCGCTCTACAAAATCATATTGTTTTTTACGGTCAAAAAGGAAGCGTTCTAGTAACTGTCCAGCAGAGATTGTTCTGCCTTTTTTAAGTGGGATGTGATCGCCAAATTCTTTAATAACATCTATTACCTTTTGTCCTTCTTTGATGTTTATTCCTTTCTGAGTGTAGTAGCCAAACTTTACAGTGTCGCCCACAATAACTTTTCCGGAATCTGGTGCCAGCTCACCCGTCATCATGTTGAGAAAAGTAGTTTTACCTGTTCCATTTTTACCTATAATCCCAACGCGCTCTCCAGTTTTGAAAACGTATTCAAATTGATCAAGTAATTTGAGATCACCAAAGGATTTACTGATTTTATGAAACTCAAGAATTTTACTTCCCATACGCTCCATATTAATCTCAAGCTGCACAGTATGGTCATTGCGACGCTCATGTGCACGAGATTTAATCTCTGCAAAGTCATCTATACGTGACTTTGACTTTGTGGTACGTGCCTTAGGCTGGCGACGCATCCACTCGAGTTCTTTCTTGTAAAGTTGCTTTGCTTTTCCCGTTTCTGTCTCCCATGCAGCAATGCGCGCATCCTTGTTCTCGAGGTAATAAGCATAGTTACCTTTATAACTATATAGCACACCACCCTCAAGCTCTACAATCTCATTACACACATTCTCCAAAAAGTAACGGTCGTGCGTTACCATAAAGAGTGTGATATTCTCAGTGCGAAAATAATCTTCTAGCCACTCAATCATCTCTAGGTCAAGGTGGTTAGTAGGCTCGTCTAGTATGGCAAGATCTGGTTTAGTGAGCATCATTTGAGCTAGTGCAAGGCGCTTTTTTTGTCCACCACTAAGTAGCTCAACTTTACGATCCATGTCGTTAAGTTTCAACTTGAAAAGGATCTGTTTATATTGTGTTTCAAAATCCCATGCTTGTGCAACTTCCATGGCGTCAAATGCTTTTTGGTAAGCATCTGCATCCTCCATATTGAGGAGTGCCTTCTCGTAATTTGCAATGGTTTTAAGAATAGGATTATCGTGAGCAAATATGGTTTCCTCTACGGTAAGATTAGGATCTAGATCCGGTTCTTGAGGTAAAAACGAAATCGTAATTCCCTTTCTACTGACTACTTGACCACTATCTGGAGCTTCTAGTCCGGCAATAATATTGAGGAGTGAGGTTTTACCTGTTCCATTTTTGGCAACAAAGCCTATTTTTTGATCTTTGTTAATACCGAACGCAATGTCTTTAAAAAGATGGTGTTCGCCAAAGGATTTTGATACGTTTTCTACAGAGAGGTAATTCATCAGGAAATAGTGTAGATGCAATACGTTGCACCATTTACGATTAGTTGGTCACATGAGTGCTCAACCAGTATTTTAGTATTGTGGTATGCGTTTACGCTTTCGCGAAAGCAAAAATAACGCTTACAAATAGAAATTACTTGATTTTAAGTCGTTGCGTAGTGTAGTTTTTATTTAATTTCTGATAATTTCAAGCTAATAATTAAGCATCAATCTGTGAACGTTTTATTTTTATCGATGAAGTGCTATATTTGTGATGCCTAACTTTACATAAATGAGATACCTGATCATACTGCTTTTACTCGTAATTGTCGCGAGTACAGCCTCTTGTGTGCCCCTTAAAGATATTACCTATTTGCGCGAGACAGAACGTGCAACTGATAGTATTGTATCTCTACAGCAACAGCAACCACCATATCGTGTGCAAGTAGGAGATATATTAAGCATTCGCTTGAAAGCATTGGATCAACAATTGGTTGACTTTTTTAATCCATCCAGCAATGGAGGAGTTTCACTAGACGAAGGCTTTTATTATGATGGTTTTGCTATAGATACTCACGGAAATATACGTGTTCCTGAACTAGGTGAAATTAACGTCTTGGGAAGAACCACCGACGAAATAAGGGAAATCATCGAAAAAAGACTACTAGCCGATTATATAAAAGACGAGGCAGATTTATTTGTGACTGTAAAACTACCAGGAATACGGTATACACTAGTAGGAGAGATAGGAACCTCTGGAACCCAAAATGTGCTTGCAGAAAAAGTCTCGATACTTGAGGCTATTGCAAACGCTGGAGGCGTACCTCTTACCGGTGACCTTACAGATGTACTGATTATAAGACAATATCCCGGAGGGCAGCGAGTACATCATGTGGACCTTACAAAGATTGATGTGATGCAGTCGCCTTATTATTACATACAACCTAATGATATTATTACGGTAAACCCGCTACCCCAAAAGGCAATTGGTATTGGTACTACGGGGCTTCAGGCATTCACTACCATATTAGGATTAGTAACAACACTAGCCTCTGTAATATTACTAGCAACCCGATAAGTGATGGAAGAAGAATTTGACGTACAAAGCTCTGGTGGTTTCTTTGATTTTAAGGGATTCTTGTTTAGGCTCTTAAGCTTTTGGTGGTTATTTGTAATATCATTGGCTATTGCCTTCTCTATTGCGCACTACATAAATGTGCGTAAAGTGCCTATTTATAGAGAGACAAGTATGATCTCTATAAAAGACGATCAAAATCAAATGTTCGGAGGTAATACAAGTTTGGTTTTTAATTGGGGTGGTACTACAGATAAGGTACAAACAAGTATTATCATGCTTAAATCTAGAACACATGCAGAGCGTGTTGTTCAATACCTACAATACTACATAAACTACCAGAAACAAGGTAAATACACCATTGAGGATGTGTATGGATACACGCCATTTAAATTAAAACTTAACGACTCATTCCCTCAACTGTATGGAAAAAGAATCACTGTAGTAGACCAAGGCGATGGTAGTATGAGGCTTACCATACCCTTTAGTGGAGGAAATGCTGCGCTTTTTAATTATAACACCCTTAAACCATCTACAATCCCTGCGCCAGCCACAGATTTTGATCATGTTTTTAAGTTAGGAGATACAATTGATACACCGTTTTTAAAAGGACAATTAATCGCTACAGATGTTTACCCTACCGCCGGTCAGGAGTACTTTGTGAGTATGGGTAATTTTAATGGTACTGCGGGTAGGTATCGTGGTATGGGAGTTACTCAAACTCCGCGAGGGAGTTCTACGTTAGAGTTGAGTCTTGTAGGTACTAATAAGAAGAGACTCATTGATTATCTAAATGCAAGTGTGGAGGTGCGTACAGAAGAGCAATTGCGCCAGAAGAATCTATTTGCTACAAAAACTATAAAGTATATCGATAGTAGTCTCAAGTCTAGTAATGTAGACTTAGACAAGGCATTGAATGATCTTAATTCCTTTCAAAATAAAAATAGTGCCATTACCTTATCAGGAGGAGCAGAACAAATAAGTGAAGAGTTACAAGCTATAGATAACGAGAAAGATGATTTAGCACGACAGCTCGTGTATTATAAGCAACTAGAAGAATATCTAAGAACCCGTACAGATTATACCAATGTGCCAGCTCCATCAGTTACACTTATTAGTGAAGGAAGTATTACAGCTGGGGTGTCAAGTATTATCCAGCTTGCCTTACAACGTAGTAATCTTGCATATACCGCAAAGGAAGGAAACCCAGCTTTTAGAGACCTTGATAGACGTATCGATGCAGAGAAAGCAGTATTGTTTGAAAATATAAGATCTAGCAAATCTCAGATCAATAGTCAGATTTCTAGTTTAAACAGAGAGATAGGTCAAGCCGAAAGGAAGTTAAGACAATTTCCGAAAGAAGAACAAGAACTTGCAGAGATACAACGCCGTTTCACCATAAGCCAAGAAGCTTATAATTTATATACCGCAAAGCGTAGCGAGGCGGAAATAATAAAAGCGTCAAATGTTTCAGATATCTTATTTATCGATAAAGCAAAGGATGTGGGTAGAGGCCCAATAGGTCCAAATACGCAACTCAATAAAGTGATGGCAGCCACTTTTGGAATTGTTATTCCTTTAGCCTTGGTGTTAATTATCTTCTTTTTAGATACAAAAGTTGGCACGCCAGAAGATGTAAAGAAACGATCTTCCATTCCTGTGCTTGGAGTAATAGGTAAAAGCAGGCGATCTTCGGGATTAGTGGTGCGTGATTATCCTCGATCTGCGATGGCAGAAGCTTTTAGAGGTTTACGCTCTGGCTTACAGTTTATGTATAAGAAGAAAGGCGTTGTTGGAGCAAAAACTGTATTAGTGACTTCAAGCGTAAGTGGTGAGGGTAAAACATTTACCTCTATGAATCTTGCTTCCGTTTTCGCTTTAAGCGAAAAGAAAACAGTGCTAGTGGGACTTGATTTACGTAAGCCGAAGATATTTGATGATTTTGAGCTGGAGAATGATAAAGGAGTAGTTAACTACTTGATAGGGGATGCCACGCTAGACGAAGTAAAACAACCTTCAGGTATTGACCATCTAGATGTTATCCTTTCTGGACCTATCCCTCCTAATCCATCAGAGCTTATTATAAGTGACGCGATGGGAGATTTCATTAATAAGCTCAAAGAAGAGTATGACTATATCGTTTTTGATACACCTCCATTGGGTCTTGTATCTGATGCATTTGAGTTAATGCCTTATGTGGATGCTTCTCTATACATGGTGCGTCAAGGCTATACCAGGAAAGATATGCTTGGTCTAGTTACAGATAAGTATGAAAAAGGACAAATAAAGCATGTAAGTTTTGTGCTCAACTATTTCCAACAGAAGCGTAAGTATGGTTATGGCTATGGTTCTGGCTCTGGGTACGGCTATGGCTATGGCTACGGAACCTATAACAATGGCTACCATGAAGAGGAACAAAAAGGAGGCTTGTTAGGTAAGTTAGGAAGGCTAATAAGAGGTCGTAAGTAGAGAGGGTTTATGGTTGAAAAAATGAGAGAGGACGAAGACTGGCTTTACGAGATTAAACCTAAGGGAAGGCTTATAGATTTGAATCTTAAGGAAATTTGGCGCTATAGAGATTTGCTTGTTCTTTTTGTAAAAAGAGATATTGTAACTGTTTATAAACAGACTGTTCTTGGACCTTTATGGTATCTCATACAGCCATTATTTACTAGTGTGGTTTTTACGCTTGTTTTCAACACATTTGCAAATATTGATACCGGTGTTGTTCCTCCATTTTTATTTAATCTTGCTGGAGTTACCTTGTGGAATTATTTCAAAGAATGTCTTAGTACGAGTAGCACTACTTTTACAGCAAACGCAGGACTATTTGGTAAGGTGTACTTCCCTAGGTTTATTGTTCCTGCTTCTAAGGTGATTTCTGGATTATTTAAGTATGGAATACAAATGCTAATTTTTGTTATTTTCTACGCTTATTTTGTCTTCTATAAAGATGCACAAATAGCCCCGTCTTACTTAGTATGGTTGTTTCCTTTTTGTGTAATTAATATGGCACTGTTAGGATTAGGATTTGGAATGATTTTGAGCTCTCTCACCACAAAATATAGAGATCTCACTATTTTGGTGTCTTTCGGAATTAATTTATTAATGTATTTAAGTGCGGTAATGTACCCACTAAGTGAAGCCAAGATAAAAAGTCCTGCGTATGCGTGGATTATAGAGGCAAACCCTCTGGCACAAACTATCGAGTTATACAGAAACGTTCTTCTAGGGGCAGATCATATTGCATTTGGAGGTTTTATAACAAGTTTTTTAATAAGTCTAATTGCTTTCTTTGTTGGATTGGTGGTGTTTAACCACACGGAGAAAACCTTTATAGATACCGTATAGACTAATGAAGCCAACACTAAAACTCAACTTCGTAGACTTCTGGTCTGGTTTTGACCCAAAGAATAACCTATTTACAAAGTTGTTAGTAGGGTATTATGATATAACAATTGCAGAGGATCCTGATTTTGTGTTTTTCTCATGCTATGGTAATGATTATCTCAAGTATAATTGTCCGAGATTATTTTACACTGCAGAGAATAGGGTTACACCAAGATTTGCAGCAGATTATTCTATAACATTTGAATTTTCGAAAAGTAGTACACAATACTATTTTCCTTATTATGCATATGGTTACTTGTTTTTAGATAAGACGGCAGTGTTAACCAAGTTGATTTCTAAAAGTGAGGCATCTGAAATCTGGAATAAGAAAAACCAATTTTGCTGTACCGTAGTCTCAAATCCTAATGGAATAAAACGCAATGCTTTCTTTGACAAACTTAATGCTCGCAAGAAAGTAAATTCAGGTGGGAAATATAAAAATAATGTAGGTGGAGCGGTTAGTAGTAAGCGTGAGTTTATTGAGCTACATAAGTTTGTTTTTGCTTTTGAAAATCAGTCTTACCCTGGATATGTGACAGAAAAGATAACGGATGCTTTGGAAAGCCAGGGTATTCCAATCTATTATGGTGATCCACAAGTAGGGAATGATTTTAATAAAAAACGTTTTTTGAGTTTTGAAGATTATAAATCTATGGATGATCTTATAGATTATATTCTAGAAATTTATAATGATGAAGAAGCATATACCGCTATAATATCAGAACCAATATTTACTAATAATGAATTACCTGAGTATTTAGATTCAGAAAAGTTATTAGCCTTTTTGAAATGGTGTATTAATGATTCTAAGAGTATAGTTCCTAAGGGGCAAACTTATAAAAGACAACTACACAATACTTGGCTTTTAATACGTAGAGGAATTAAAAAGGTTCCCATTTTGAGGCGTACTTTATTAATACAGTACAGATAGTTTATGGAGAAGTTTACTTTAAAAATTGAAAACTTATCTAATCAATGCCGTTTTAGTCTTGTAGGTGCGGGAATATTTTTCCTCTATTTGAACCGTTTCCGTCTAAATTAATAAATACTTCCAAAATGATAAATTACAAAGACCACTTGAAATTATGAGGAAAATTGCAGTAATAGTGCCTTGTTTTAATGAAACTACGCGATTGGATGTTATTTCTTTTCAACAGTTTATATTCGATAATAGTAATTTTTATTTTTATTTTGTCGATGATGGTAGCTCTGATAATACTTATGAATTTCTAATAAATAATTTTGGTCATCTTGAGTGTTGCCAGATTTTAACATCGGGAAGTAATGTTGGAAAAGGGAGAGTTATTCAGTATGCATTAAACTCAATAAACCTTCAATCTTATTGCTATTTTAGTTTTATTGATGCGGATCTTGATATACCATTAAATCAATTAATTTCTTTACAGTCTAATTTAGTATTGGCTCCACGCAATAGTTTAGCATTATCATATCGAAGTCAAAAAAAAATGGGAAATGTTAATTTGTTAAGAAAAATAGGGAGTTCTGTTATTAAGAAAATTGCTAAGAATATTATAGGATTCAAAACTCCCTTAAGAGATACACAATGTGGGTGTAAGATGTTTGATTCGCAGTTAGCATTTTTATTTCAAGAAGAATTTCTCTCAAGTTGGTTATTTGATATTGAATTAATATTAAGATTCAAGTGCAGTGATAAGTTTGTGCGCTCTAATATTTTAGAAGTACCTCTCCTTAGACTAAATTCAAACTCAGGATCAAGTAATATTAACATAACGACAGTCCCAAAGCTGATAATGGATATTTATAAAATTAATAGATGGTACAAATAACGAAGATTAGTAAAAATTTCTTATTAATAGGATTGATTATTCTATTGATACCTTTTTTGTATATTATTCGATTTGCTGAATTGTCTGGAGATGATTATACCAGAGCGATTATGAGTATTAATGATTTTTCCTTGAATTACTCAGATTGGTTTTTTTCTCATAATGGTAGATTTATTAATGGTTTCATAAGTATTCTACCACTTTACGGAAGATATACATTTAAAGTAATTTTGTTAATTAATTTTATCGCTATTCCTGTAATATTAAGAATACTAATAAAACGTTTTGTCAGCTTTAGTGAGATGGATGTAGATAATTCAGTGATGAATATTTCTGCGCTTTTATTGACGCTTTTAATTATAATACAATTACCATTGCCTGTCGAATTTTTCTACTGGATTTCATCAATGACGGTTTATTCATTCTCTTTGCTCTGTTTTCTAATGTTTATTTATGGGTTATTAGGTGTCAAACAAAATATGAAATATGCTGTTTTGGTTGCCTCAATATTTTCTCTATTAGCAATTGGAAATAATGAAATATTTATTTTGTTAAATAATTATATAATTTTTCTTTTTAGTATACACTTTTATTTAAGGTTTAATAAAGTCTGCAGTAAGTTAGTTATAATTCAAATCTTTAGTTTAGTATCTGGATTACTAGTAATTCTAGGTCCCGGTTCTAAAAGCAGACAAAGTCATTTTGAAGATGGTGGTAATATCTTAGCGTCTATTATTTTATCATTAAAGAATACAGTCTCCCTCATAGCTAATCAATTCCTAAATATTGGGGATATTTTGATTCTAGTAATGATTATATTTTTATCAATACTCATTGTGTATTCTAATCGGAGCAATAATTTGATGAAGTCGATCAACATCATTAAATTATGTTTGTTTAGTGTTGGAGCAATATTTCTTATAATATTAACTCCTAATTACGCGATGGGTGGTATATCTTACAACGAAGGAAGGCTAGGAAACCTAATTCAGATTTTACTGCTATTGATTTTTGTTGTCAATATTTTGAATTTTTGTATTATAAAAAAGGATTGGTTTTTGAATTTTTTTAAAAAAACAAAAACTCTTTATTCCATAATTTTAGTAGTATTATTTCTAAACGTTGTTATCTCAGATAATTATTTAAATTTATTGGAAGATTTCAGGAATTCGTCCTTCCTCAAACAAGAAATTGGATTGAATAATAGGATTAACTATCTAAAAAACACTAGTGAAAATAGTATCATTCTTGAAAGAAGATATAAATCAAAAACTTTAAATTATGAAGAACTCACTGTGGATAAGGGGCATTGGTATAATAAAAGTTACATTCTATATCTTAATTATAAGTACGATTTGTCACTAGAAAATATAATAGTTTTTAAGGAAAATAATAAATGAACCATACTATCCTCAAGGTTGAAAACTTATCTAAACAATATCGTCTTGGTCTTGTAGGAACAGGAACGCTTTCTCATGATTTAAACCGTTTTTGGCACAAAATAAGAGGTAAGGAAGACCCATACTTACAAGTAGGAGCTATTAATGACAGAAGTTCTGCTGCTAGCTCAGAATATGTTTGGGCATTGAAGGGTATCAATTTTGAGGTACAACGAGGAGAAATACTAGGTATTATAGGGAAGAATGGTGCCGGTAAATCTACCTTATTAAAGATGCTTTCAAGAGTAACCAGTCCCACTACCGGTAGCATAAAAACAAGAGGTCGTATTGCTAGTTTACTAGAGGTGGGTACTGGTATGCATCCTGAACTTACCGGTAGAGAAAATATTTTTCTAAATGGTGCTATATTAGGAATGACTAAAGCAGAAATTTTGGGAAAAATTGATGAAATTGTAGACTTCTCAGGTTGCCAGATGTATATTGATACTCCAGTAAAACGATATTCTAGCGGAATGCGAGTGCGATTAGGATTTGCGGTCGCCGCATTTCTTGAGCCAGATATTCTTGTGGTAGACGAGGTACTTGCAGTAGGGGATGCCGAATTTCAGAAAAAGGCTATTGGTAAAATGCAAGATATTTCACAGTCAGGAGGTAGGACGGTGCTAGTCGTTAGTCATAATATGGGAACTATACAGCAGCTCTGTAGTAAATGCGTTTTATTAGAACATGGTGCTGTAAGTTATATAGGTAATACTGCAAAGGCTATTGATAAATACTTAGCTGTTGGAAAAATAGAAAAAGAATCATCTTACTTAATAGACTATTTTAAACATCAAAAGGATGATGTTTTTAATCTTAATGCCCTTACGGTAAACCAAGTTAATGCTAATCATAATATGTATTATTCTGATAAAAGTATTGATGTCTATTATGAATTTGAAATCCTAAAGGAGGCGATTGGCCTACGTATTGGTTTTGATTTATTAGATATGAAGTCCGGAGTAACTTTGTGGCGTTCTTATCATGATGACCAAGCTTTAGAGATGGAGCTTATTCCAAAAGGTAAACACTCTATTAATATGAGAATTCCAAGTAATTTATTGAAGTTAGGGTCTTATGGATTAAAACCGCTTGTAGGAATTCACAACAATAGATGGATTGTCAATGATGATAAGTTTGTTTTTTATTTTGATATAGAAAATACAAAAGGAGTAGATGCTATATACACAGGAGGTCGTCCTGGAGTGATAATGCCAGCAATGGACTGGGGAAGTATTAGTAACATAAATTAAAGAAGTAACTGTATGAAATTTAATGCTATCAGTTATAGACTTGCCCGAAAGCTAGCTGCAAAATTATCAAAGTATGTGTCTATTAAGGAGAAGGATTTCGTAAAGAGAGAAACAGAAGATTGGTATAAGATTTTTAAGAAAGAAAAATCATTTACGCACAAACTTTCAAATAATATTAAAATAAATCTATATTCAGATAGTATATTATCACAGCTCATTTATAATGGATTTGAAGAATTAGAGCTGGATTTTTTAAAGGCTAACTTAAGTTCCGGAGATATCTTTTTAGATATAGGTTCAAATATAGGTTTGTTTAGTCTTGTAGCTTCGCAACGTGTTGGTGATGCAGGTCTTGTTGTGGCTTATGAGCCTAACCCTGTTACCTATTCTCGTTTGATCGAGAATATTAAAACTAATAATTTTGATAATATACAAACTCATAATATTGGATTGTCTAATTCAAAAAGTGAGCTTGATTTTTACATCTCTAAGAATGGTTATGATGCATGGAATTCTTTTGCTCCAGAGCCGTCTAAATTACAAGAAAAGATAAAAGTGCCTGTAAGTACTCTTGATTCATTAGTTAAAGAACTTGATGTTGAGAGAATAAAAGTAATCAAAATAGATGTAGAAGGCTGGGAGAAATTTGTATTGCAAGGAGGTCAACAGTTTTTGACAAAATTTAGTCCACTTTTAATAGTTGAATTCGGGGAAGCTAATGCGCTTAATGCCGACTATTACGTACAAGAACTTTTTGCTATTTTAGAAGACATGGGCTATAAGTGGTATGATATTCAACGTGATTTAAGCCTGCTTCCTCACCGTAAAAAACTAGCTTACACTTATTCAAATTTAATAGCAAAAAAGGTTTAAAGGTTTAAATTTTTACGAGTTGTGTATTTATAAATATTCCGTCCATTTGGAGTAACTGACCCGTAGTTTCACTATAAAATCCTGGCTCAATGGAAACAAGTTTAAAATGCTTTTGTGTGAGGTAGTTAATCATGTGGTCAAAAGTTTTCTCACCATCATAAAGAGGGATTAAAGACATCTCTATTTGAATCATTTTAACCTTATCTATAACATCTAAGCCTCCTTCTAAGACATTGTATTCATAGCCCTGGGTATCTATCTTAAGAAAAACATGATCGTTTTCAGAACAATAAGTTTTATAAATATTTGATAATGTATCTATCTGTATTTCTTCCTTATCAACATAAACAGATTGTGGAGCATTGTCTAAATGGGAAGGTAGCATTTCCAATAAAGAACTACTGTATGAATTTTTTGCAACATTTATGATTTTCGACTCTTTGGTAACGCCTAATCCAGCATTAATAACTACCCATTTATTATATGTGTTAGAATTTTTAAGAAGTGTTTGAAATGGTGATTTCATAGGCTCAAAAGAAACAATATTTCCTTTGTAATTAAGGCTTTTAAATTGTTCTAATGCATACTGACCACTATTTGCACCTACATCTATGATTTTATTTATTTCGCAATATAGTTGTAGTTTCTTTCTACGTTCACAGTCCATCGAAATTGCAGATTTTTCAATCAGATCAAATTTCTTTTTTAATAAGTGAATTACTTTACGCTTAATTTTATGTAAAATCATGGGGTAATTTATTTGTTCAAAAATATACCTTTCAATCTAGATATGAATTCGTTTTTTAAAATTGAGATTGAGAAATCATAAAATGACATAGATTCTAAGATTAATAAAGCCATACTATTCATTATATTTCAACTATTATTTTACATCAATAATTAATGATTAAAACGCAAAAGGTTAAAGTCTCAATAATAACGGTTAATTTAAATGACCTTAAAGGGTTAAAGAAAACTTGCGCAAGTGTGTTTTCACAGTCTAACAAAGATTTTGAACATATCATAATTGACGGTGCTTCTGTAGATGGAAGTCTTGATTATATTGAAGTTCACAAAGATAAATTCAACTATTGGATTAGTGAGCCAGATAGCGGTGTTTATAGTGCTATGAATAAAGGTATTCGTCAAGCAACAGGGGATTATATCTTATTTTTAAATAGTGGAGATTTCTTATACAATGAAGATGTGTTTTCAAAAGTTGAAAATTATCTAATCAGAGATATAGACCTTGTCTATGGTAATCTCTGGATTGAAGATGACAAGGGTTATGGATTCACAAACAAGTATCCAAAAATTATTGATTTTAATTTTTTTAAAAGAACTTCGTTAGGTCACGCTTCTACCTTTATTAAACGTTCGCTTTTCGAAAGCTATGGTGTGTATAGAACAGATCTTAAAATTGTATCTGATTGGGCATTTTTTTTTAAACTTATATGCTTAGAGAAAAGATCATATCTCAAAATAGATATTATAATAGCGGTATTCTATGAAGGTGGTTTGTCTACCGCATCTTCATATAATGAGTTACATAAAAAGGAACGTAAAAAAGTACTCCTAGAAAACTATGATCTCTATGATACTAATTTTGACCAGTTACTTATCTCAAATAAACAGCATCAAAAGTTTTATAATAAGATTAATCCAAGAGTAGAATTAGTTACTACCAATAGATTTTTTCTCAAGATTTTAAATTCAATTATTGGATTATTTGCTTTTATTTTAAAAAAGAAAAGATCTTAAAAAGAGAATTACTTTTGAATGACTAAGAATTGGTATTACGCTTTCGCAAAAGCGAAACAACGCTGTACATAGATAATAATAAGTTTTAAAACCTTTAGTTTTGCGCCATGTTCGTATCTGCTGTGATTCCATGTTATAATGCACAATCTACCATAGGTAGGGCTATTGATAGTTTATTACATCAAAGCATTGCTGTAGATGAGATTATAGTTGTAAACGACGGATCTGTAGATAATTCACTTCAAGTGTTACAAGACATAGCGAAAGGGAACGAAAAAATTAAAATTCTTACTCAAGAAAATAAAGGTGTTTCAAATGCAAGAAATGTTGCAATTAATGAAGCTCGTGGCAAATTCATATTGACACTTGACGCAGATGATTATTTTGAATCTACGTTTCTAGAAAAGGCAATTTTGAAGTTTGCGGAAGATGAAAATTATGGTGCCGTGATGTGTGGATATGTAAGAATTATTGATAACAAGAAAGTATTACCCTATATCCCCAGTGAAATTTCTTTAAAGTCCTGTCTATTTAATAATGGCGCACTTTCCTGTCTTTTGTTTAAAAAGAAAGCAATAATTGAGGCTGGAGGTTACGATGAGAAAATGGTAAAAGGGTATGAGGATTGGGATTTAAATATTAGAATTTTAAAGGCTGGATTTACCTTTGGGATTGTACGAGAAGTACTCTTTAATTATGTTGATACAGCAGGTTCAAGAACCTATACAGCTACTTCTAATGATATGGAGCTAAGGATTTATATGTATTATAAATATAAAGAGCTCTACAAGAAAAACGCTTCCTATATTTACCACCAATTAATAAGTCAAAACATACAATTAAGACGTCGCCAGAAAAAGTTTATGCAATCAATTTCTTTTAAGCTAGGAGATAAAATAATAGGAAGTTTGAGAGTTGTGAAGCATATTTTAAACTTTAAACGACAGTAACTGTTATGATATCAATAATAATAGCAACCTATAATAGAGCTCCTTATATACTCGAGACCTTACAATCTATTGCACAGCAAACGTATGAGAACTTTGAGTGCATTATTGTAGATGATGGATCTACAGATAATACAAATGAGATTGTAGCTCCTATCGTCGCAAAAGATAAAAGGTTTACTTATACACTAAGGCCAGAGACACAAAAAAAAGGTGCAAATCATTCTAGAAATTATGGGTTTACACTTTCAAAGGGTGATTACGTAAAGTTTTTTGATAGTGATGACGTAATGTTACCCACTCATCTTGAAGTAAGTATTAATACCCTAGAAAAGAGTCAATATGATTTTGTAGTAGCAGACTGTATAAATTTTGATACTAAAGGACTTTTAGAAAGACCTTACAATATAGATCGTAAAAATTCATCTATATCTGCTCTACGATATGCGCAGTTTAAAACAGCCTGGATAACAAATGATTTATTAGTAAAAAGAGAATTTGCAAATAAACTAAAGTTTGAGGGAGATATTAGAGATCAAGCGAGCGAATACCAGTATAATATAAGGTTACTTTTGCTTACTACTAATGGTTTTTTAATCGATAAGATTCTTACACATAGAAGAATACACGATGATGGATTTGTAGTAAAAGCAAAAAAAGATATGTTGCGCTTTGACATAATGAATGCAGAGCTCTACTACATTACTGCAAAGTATGTTAAAGATCTTGCTCCGGAAGCGCTATTGAGATGGTTATTATCAAGTCACGTATTATTAACTTATAAAGTAGCAACTCAGAAAGTATTTCCCGAAAATGTAATAGGTGCAACACTGTTTTTAGCAAGAATAAATGGTATAAGCGGATTGATGTATCCGCTATCTATTATTTCTGGCTATATTACAGGAAAAGGTTACAAATTAGCTAAGATCGCGAGAGAATAAAGAAAAAATTTGATATTACGCTTTCGCGAAAGCGTAAAACTATCGTAATGAAAATTTTTTTTAAAATCAAATCTGCATTGTAATTTCTTAGTCAAGTAAGTCGTTCTCACAAAAAGATACTTTTCCTATTTTTACAACTTATGGTAAAAAATGTTAGCAATAATGTAACCGTCATTATACCTTGTTATAATGATGGCGCCTATGTTTTAGAGGCACTACAATCTATATTTGCACAAACCATATTACCCAGTAAAATCTATATAGTAGATGATGGTTCTAACATTGAAACAAAGGGAGTTTTAAGAAAAATAAACAATGATCGAGTAGAAATTTTATACCAACAAAATCAAGGAGTATGTACAGCGAGAAATTATGGTATAAATAAAGCTACGACTAAGTACATACTTACTCTAGATGCAGATGATAGTTTTGAAAACACATTTATAGAGAAATCTGTTTATATTCTTGATAATATTACTGAGGTAGGTGTAGTATGTTGTTTTTATAAAGAGTTTGGAGAAGGAGTAGTAAATAAAGATATTATAAGGCCACAAGGTCGCACAGTTACTGATTTTCTCACAAAAAATAATGGTGTTGCTTCTGCTTTATTTAGAAAGGAGTGTTGGGTAGAAGTGGGAGGATATGACACACAATTTAAAAATGGATATGAAGATTGGGATTTTTGGTTATCAATCTTAAGAAATTCTTGGAAAATGGAAATTATAAAAGAGCCACTTTTTAATTACCGCAAAAAAAAATCTTCAAGGGATGCAATTGCCATAGCTTTGTATGATGAGGAATTGAGAATGAAAATTTTTAAAAAGCATAAAGACTTATATACCGAAAATTTAGGCTTCATTTTACAGCAAATGATTTATAAAAATAATATTGCCCAAGACCATTTAGAAAAACTTCAAAAAGGAAGGGAGTACAGGTTAGGACATAGCTTACTTTTACCTATAAAACTTTTAAAACAACTTGTACGTACAAAGTGATGACTATACCCCAGGTGTCCATAATCGTTCCTTGCTATAAACAAGCTCATTATCTTCAAGAGAGTTTGCAATCTGTTTTAGATCAAATTTTTGATGCTTGGGAATGTATCATAGTAAATGATGGAAGTCCAGACAGTACTGAAAATGTGGCTCAAAAGTGGTGTACAAAAGATGCAAGGTTTAAGTATATAAAAAAAACTAATGGTGGTCTATCTAGCGCTCGTAATGCTGGTATAGAGATAAGTCGTGGAGAATTTATCCTTCCGCTAGATGCAGATGATGTTTTACATAAAGCGTTATTAAGTACACTTGTCCCAGTTCTTGAAACTAATCGCGATGTGGCTGTAGTTTCCTGTTATAGTAAGTTTTTTGATGGAACATTAAGTAATATCGTTAATGAGCTAAAACCTAAAGGAGATAGTTATAAACACTTACTTTATGTCAATCAACTAGTTGCTACATCGTTATACCGGAAGAGCCTCTGGAAAGCAGTGGGAGGCTATGATGAGTCTATGAAAAAAGGATTTGAAGATTGGGAGTTTTGGATTGCAATCACAAAATCTGGGTGGAAATATAAAATAATTCCTGAATATTTATTTTACTATAGGAAAGCAGAGAAGTCTATGCTTGTAGATACAATTAATAACCACACTGAAATTGTAAAACAGTACATTATCACTAAGCATAAAGAACTTTATATTGAAGATTTTGAAAACTGTGTAGAAGTTTTTACTTACCACCTTAAGGTAAGCAGGGCAAAAGAGAAACGCTTACAAAATAGTATAGAGTATAAATCAGGAAAAGTTTTACTAAAGCCTTTTAGGTTGTTGGGGCTTTTGAAGACTAAAGATAAAGGGTAATTACTATGAAAATTTCTGTCGTAATAAGAAATAAGAATCAAGAGACCGCCCTTACGTTTTTACTCAAAAATCTAGTAGCGAGATATGCAGAGAATATTGATGAAATAGTTGTTATTGATAATCTCTCTACAGATAATAGTAAACAGGTTGCTGAAACATATGGCTGTCGTTTTGAGAGTATTGAGCAGTTCTCTTATGGCGGTAGTGCAAACTTTGCAGCTAGTAAAGCAAGCCATCCCATTGTTGTAATCTTTAGTGCTCATTCATACCCAGTAAGTCACGACTTTTTTGAACTTATTAGAGAACGCTTTAAAAATAATGATAAGCTCGCAGGGCTTCGTTGTTTGCATAGTTCTAGCGATTATAGAAGCTACATAAACGAGGTAAGTGCAATTGAGGACCCTAATAAAGCAGGCCTTATTTTTTCTGGATCTGCCTTTAGAAAGTCTGTTTGGAAAGTTATTCCATTTAATGAAGATGTAGCAACTTTTGAGGATAAAGAGTGGTCTACACGAGTTCTAAAAGCAGGGTATGATATTGACTTTGTTCCATCCATATTTCATTATCAAATAAAGAGAACAAAAAAGCAACTCTATTTTAGATTTAAAAATGATTTAATAGGTAATTATCAGCTGTGGCATCAAGATGTTAGTTTCTTATCTGCTACAAAGGGATTTATTGCAACGAGTTTTAGACTTAAAGTAGGACTATTAGTTGATCTATGGTATACTCTTAGGCGTTATATTCATACTATTAAGTTTATAATTAATAAACCTAAAAAGTTTTAGTTTGCAAAACCATCTTAGCTCTCAACGAGTAAATAATTTTGATTTTTTACGATTTCTGTTTGCGGTATTTGTGATTATTACACATTCATACGCATTGTCGGGTTTAGAAAGTCAACAAGATTTATTCCAGCAAGTAACTAATAATCAAGTTAGTTTTTCTAGTGTAGGCTTGAGTGGTTTTTTTGTAATAAGCGGATATTTTATTTTTAAAAGTTTTGAACGAAGTAGTCACTTTTATGAGTATTTAAAAAAACGGGTATTAAGAGTTTTTCCAGCTTTATTGATAGTACTACTTTTATCACTTCTGTTTGTAGGATTGATATATGAAGGTAAAACACCACTATTATTAAATTCTAGTTTTTGGACATACCTTCCTAATAATTTATCACTATACGGCTTTCAGGGCGTTATTTCTGGAGTTTTTGATGAGAATTCTTATCACTCTATAAATGGGTCACTATGGACGATACAGTATGAGTTTTCTTTGTACTTAGCCATAGCTCTCCTGTTTTTTATAAGAGGTAGACCTATTTTTATAACAATCGCCATTAGTTTCATAGCATTGGTAATGTTGAGTATGTATCACTTATGGATTGATACCTTTGGAGGAGTTAAGATTTTAGGTATGCAAGGTTTGCATATACTAAACCTTGGAAGTTTTTTTGTGGTAGGATCTTTACTTGCAATATTAGATTTTACAAAATGGAATAGTAAAATTCTTGTAAGTTTACTGTTTATAACAATACTAGTTTTCTTTAAGATAGGCTTATATAATCAAGTAAAGCACATCTTATTTCCTCCTTTTATAGTTGGTTTAGGTTTTCTTCCAGTTAAGTACATCTCTAATTTTTCAAAATATGGAGACCCTTCTTATGGGATTTATATCTATGCATTTCCAGTACAACAATTATTAATCTATTTATATAAACCTAGTATAGAGATTTTTATTATTCTTTCAATATCTATATCAATTTTGTTTGGTTATTTATCTTGGCATCTTATTGAGAAAAGAGCTATGTTGTACAAACAGTGAAGAAGTTAAAAATGATAAATCAAGTTAAGATTCTAATAATTGGTCCAATAGCTGATTTTGGCGGTAGAGAGGTTGAAGCAAAAATTTTAGCAAATAGTTTTGTTGAATATTATGCGGTAAACTTTCTATCTACAATCCATATGACAGAAAAGTCGTACGCCCTTTTAAATCATAAAAATTTTACTTGGAGCAACGTATCAAGAGAAATATACAAAGAGCATTTGTTAATAAGGTTGTCGAGTAAGCTTACTAAATTTTTGAATGGCAGAGTTGATGCTCCCATTACATTTATGGGCAATAAAGTTACGCATCAATTATATGATTTTAATAAGCTTTATTTGCAGACAATTCAGAGTGCTATCTCAGAAAATGATGTTATTGTTTTCTGTGGAGATTTTCAATCAAAATGGTTAAAAGAAATAGTTAATTATTCATTCACTCAGAAGAAAAAGTTTCTTTTTAGAACAACTGGGACAATTTATGGAATAACCGATGAGTTGAAGTCTATCTTTAAAAATGATTATAGAATTTTAGTACATTCTAAGCTCAATAGTCTTAATGCGGATAAAATATGGCCAAACAATAAAACAATTATTGATCAAACTACTTTAAATGAAGGGCACCTATTAAAAATCCCATTAGATTACAATAAAAATATCACATATGGTTATTTAGGCCGTTTCGGCAATGAAAAGGGAATTTTGGAATTATTGCAAATAACAGATTCATTAAGAATACCTATCATTTTTGCTGGTGATGGCCCGTTTAAAAGTGAGGTAATTGAATATTGTTCAATGCGACCAGAACGCGCTTTCATAGGTAAATTAAAAAGTGAAGAGATAACAACATTTTTTTCTAAAATAGATGTTTTAATTATTCCATCGCTAGAGGAGGCTGGTCCTTTAGTAAGTATAGAGGCAATGGCAGCCGGTAAAATAATCATCTCTACTAAAGTAGGTGCTACCCAAGAACGTCTAGAGGATACAGATAATCAATTTTGGTTTGATATAAATGATCCTCAATCGCTTTTAGATACAATTAAGTCTGTTGAGTCCTTATACCAAGATGAACTAGTTAGAGTTAAAAGACAAGTAAGAGAACGTTATCTTGCAAAGTATAGTAATGCAGAAATTGCTTCTCAATACATTAGAGTTGTTAAAGAATTACTTAATTGAAAATTCTAACCGTAGCCATACCGAATCATCACTTTTTTCAATGGGTAAACCAGCTGGAGAAGTCGGGGTATGAAGTATTTTGGTTTGATGTGACAGATGGTGGGGCTGCATCGCCCAAAATTTCTTGGGCTACACAAATTAAAGGATGGAAGCTCAAATGGGATTTCCCTTTGAGATCTAGGGTTAAAGGTGGATTACCAAAATTATATGAGACCATTCAGCACTGGAATGAACACGCTGTTGATGAGGCCTTCGCGAGAGTATACCAAGAAATACAGCCAGATATTGTCCATTGCTTTGAGATGCAACTAGCTGGACTTCCAATACTTTCTGTTATTCAAGATTTACCAGTTCCATTAATTTATTCCTCTTGGGGAAGTGATCTTTTTGACTTCAAGCGATTGGGAGTTTCTCAAGAGGTAGCAACAGCATTTTTAAAAAGAGTAGATTACTTGATTACAGACTGCAAGAGAGATCAAGTAATTGCAAAAGAAAATGGTTTTGATGGAACATCGCTAGGCGTATTCCCAGGCAATGGAGGGATTGATTTAGAAATGTCTTATATGCGAGTTGTAGCTGACAGAAATGCCATTATTATAAAGGGATATGAGGACGGAGTAGGGAAGGCTTCTGTAATTCTCAAAGCTATAGAGCTCTTAAATAGTAGGTGGTTAGATGGAAGGTCAATTATTATTTATAGTGCAGATCGTGCCATTGAATCTCAGATTAATAATTCAACACAATTATCTGCGCTTGGAATAAAAATCTACTCAAGGCACAATTTTATAAATAATACAGACCTTTTGAGAATTATGGGGGGAAGTAGTATTCATATTGCAAATAGTCTTTCTGATGGTATGCCTAATGCGCTGCTGGAAGCAATGGGGATGGGTGCTTTTCCAATTCAGTCTAATCCTGGTGGAGTAACTGAAGAAGTTTTGAGAAATGGCGAAAATGGATTCCTTATTAGAGATCCGTTCAACTCAAAAGAGATTGCTAGACTTATAGAATCTGCACTGGATAATCAATCACTCAGAGAGAAAGCTCAGGAATTCAACACTTCGTTTATTAATAAAAATTATAATAGAGCTATCTTACGGTCGCAAATAGTGGCATTATATAATCATATTTATAGCAATCATAATTTCTAATGGATATTTCTTTTTTAATAGTTACAAGAAATAGACCTGTAGACTTGAGAATAACGCTCGACAGGCTTAAAAAAATTATTGATCTAGACAGTCATGAGGTGCTTGTATTTATAGATGGCTGTGAGCAAACACACCCTTTGATTGCAGAATATGATTGGGTACATTGGATTACAACGGATCAAAGTATAAGTGCATCTCCAGCGAGAAATGAACTTTACAGACTAGCTAAAGGGAGAATTTTTGTTGGTTTAGACGACGACGCACATCCCATAAGCCCAGATTTTACAGTTGAGATAGAATCTCGCTTTCGCAAAAACAGAAACCTTGGTATACTTGCTATTCAAGAGGTGCGTGGTTTATTTGAAACAGATGAAGAGGCGTTATCACAATCTATAGATGGAGCTTCGTATCAAACAAATGATTTTGTAGGTTGCGGATTTGCTATCAAAAAAGAAGTTTATGATGCTATCAATGGTTTTCCTTTATGGATGGATATTTATGGAGAAGAATCTGCTGTGGCTATAGAGGTGATGGATGCAGGTTATGATATTTTATATGATTATAATCTTAAAGTAAACCATAGAGTAAACGTTCAGAAACGTAAAGTTATGGGCCGTAATTATTTTAGATTTGAGCACCAACTGCGTAACGTGTTGAATTATTATCTAGTGTATTACCCAAAACCAGCTCGTAGAATTCTAAGAACATTGCTGCATAATTTCAGGAAATATGCATTGAGTGATTGGACTTATTTTAAGGCATATTGGCGAGTTTTAATAGGTACACTTCTAAATATAAAAAGCACATTATCTTACAGAAAGCCAGTGCAGTTGTATACTATTGAGAAGAGGAAGCAATTAAGGGATTTAAAATATTAAAAAAATGTTTTTTAACTCTCTAGACTTCGCCGTATTTCTTCCTATAGTTTTCATGCTTTATTGGTTTGTAACAAATAAAAACTTACGTCTACAGAACGCGCTAATTGTTGCTGCTAGTTATGTGTTTTATTGCTGGTGGGACTGGAGGTTTCTTGCACTTATCATTTTTAGTTCCCTAGTTGATTATTGTATTGGTAGATTTTTAACTCAGGAAGAGCGTACGCCATGGCGTAAGCTATATCTATGGCTAAGCATTCTAGTGAATCTTGGCTTTCTTGGATTCTTTAAGTATTATAATTTTTTTATTGATAATTTTATAGAAGCTTTTTCCTTCTTTGGAGCATCTATTCAACCTAATACGTTAAATATTATATTACCCGTAGGGATTAGTTTTTACACGTTCCAAACATTAAGTTATACTATAGATGTTTATAAACGGAAATTAGAACCTACTCAGGATATTGTTTCCTTTCTAGCTTTTGTAAGCTTCTTCCCTCAGCTTGTAGCGGGCCCTATAGAAAGAGCAACAGATTTATTGCCGCAGTTCTATAAGAAACGCGAGTTTCATTATTCAAAGGCAGTTGACGGCTGTCGGCAAATTTTATGGGGACTTTTTAAAAAGGTCGTTATTGCAGATCAATGTGCACAGTATGCAAATGACATCTTTAACAACTCTACAGGCTACTCAGGCAGTACGTTAGTCATGGGAGCGCTATTTTTTACTTTCCAGATTTATGGAGACTTCTCAGGGTATTCAGACATAGCTATTGGGACCTCTAGGCTGTTTGGATTTGATTTAAAACAAAACTTTGCCACGCCTTATTTCTCAAGAGATATTGCAGAGTTCTGGAGGCGATGGCACATCTCGCTATCTACCTGGTTTAGAGATTATTTATATATCCCTCTGGGAGGTAGTAGAGGAGGCACTTGGATGAAAGTACGCAATACGTTTATCATCTTTTTGGTTAGCGGTTTTTGGCATGGAGCAAACTGGACTTTCATTATTTGGGGATTACTTAATGCTATTTACTTTTTGCCATTATTACTTACAAAGCGCAACCGGAATCACTTAGGTGTGGTGGCAACTAATAGCTATCTACCTTCTTTAAAAGAAGGGCTGAGTATGTTAGGTACATTTGGAATCACTGTTTTTGCTTGGATTTTTTTTAGAGCGAACTCTTTGGGTCACGCCATGGTATATATAGAAGATATCTTTTCAACAGGCTTGTTTGCATTACCTGAGATAAGACCTTCGGATCTTATTGTAACGATTATTATATTTATGAGCGTTGAGTGGTTAGGCAGAAGAGATAAGTACGCTCTTGAGAATATATTAGTGAGACGTTATCGTGTTATAAAATGGTCTTTTTATCTACTATTATTTGCGTTGATTTTAGTGTACAGTAATGAATCAACTCAGGAGTTTATTTATTTCCAATTTTAATATGAAAAAGTTCATTAAACAAATACTGATTTTTGCATTAATCTTTTTCATAATTGATAAGGCCGCCTACTTCATTTTAGTGAAAACTAGTAAACTGCAATCAGATAAAAAACTAGAGAAGATTCTAGAGGGAGGAATGGATAAGGAACTTATTATTTTAGGTTCTAGTAGGGGAATAGGAAATCTTATTGGAGAACAACTAGAAAATGAAACAGGCCTTACTACATACAACCTATCTTATAGAGGGAGTGATATAAACTTTCAATCTTATATTTTCAAAAGCTACCTACTGCATAATAGTGCTCCTCAAAATTTATTTCTAGTAATCGATAATCCTGCTCTTTTGGATGCAGAGCCAGTCTTGTCTTTTAGATATGATCGTTTGTATCCACTTGCCCATTACAATGAAATAAATGACACGCTGATTAAGTTGAAAAAACACTCGATTGCTTCAAGATATATCTATTGTTTGAGATTACAGAGCTCTCAACTCAAGTTTAATAAAATTAAACCTGTGAATAATTGGCTTATAGATGACTATGGGTCTCAAATTCTTTATGGAAAATCTCTTTATATTACAAATATTTCATCAAAGCCTACTGATGACTATACTGTTGAAGAGGATGTTGAAAAAATTAACTCACTTAATCAAATTCAAGAGTTATGTCAAGAAAAAAATATTAAAATTCACTATATTTTTCCGCCTAACTTAAGCTCGTTTAACAAGGGGTTTTTAAAAAGATTTCTACAGCTTGTTCCTGATGATTTTAGTCTATTTATTTATGACGATAATAAATCAATATATAAAGATGAAAAGTATTTTTATGACGAATCTCATCTAAATTATAAAGGTGCTAAACTATTTACAAAAGATGTAAGTGACTTTATAAACAATAAGAAAGAGCTGTTTTAATGACCGCCAAGAATAAGTTTTATCGATTTGACGGTATATGGATGGCTTTAGTTTTAATTTCTAATAATTATATTGAAAAGAAGGTAGTCTTAATTAAGTAATTGAAAATAATCTTTCGTAAATATTTCACATAATTATGGTAACCTTTTCAACGCAAAAAAAACTAATAAGTGGATATATCTGACTCAGCGATTACAATTACGTCTCAAGTTTAAGAGATCTATAAAAAAATCTATGAGTCAATTGTATGGAGGTAATACATATTGGTCTCTCACTAGAGAAGCTGTCCAATATGTGATAACTCACACTCAAGAAAACCCTAAATTTTTAAAGCGATTTAATTTTACATTTTGTGCAGAAGAGATGTATTTCCAAACAGTGCTTATGAACTCAAGTTTTAAGGAATCTATTAACCATGATGACCTGCGGTACATGGATTGGACTACGGATAGAGGTGGAAACCCAGCTTTTCTAGATGAAACAGACTTTGAGAGTATCATAAATAGTAAGAAATTATTTGCTCGTAAATTGAGTCAAGATAGAAATACACTCTTGGAGATACTTAGTAAGTATAGACAGGAATAAAACCAATTGAGAAGTACAGTTTACTACAAGTGTTTTAACCTAAAAATGCATACTTTTATCGGATAAATAGTTAAGGCGGTGTTAAAGCTTTAAGTACAACCCAACCACAATGAAAAGCATCGGTTTTATACCCCTGCGTAAAGGCTCAAAAGGCATTCCAGGTAAAAATAAAAAGAAACTCCTAGGTCGCCCACTATTCTGCTGGGTCTTAGGTGAAGCTATAGCTTCACGTCTTGATACTATCTATATTTATACGGATGATGAGGATATCATCGCTTTTGTAGAAAAAGAATATCACTGGACAGATAAAGTAAAAGCCGTACAACGTAGCGACGAGAGCGCTACTGATACCGCATCAACAGAAATGGGGATGCAGGAGTTTGTAGCTGGTTTAAGAGAAGATTTTGATATACTGTGTTTACTCCAAGCAACATCACCTTTTACAACTTCTCATGATATAAATGCGTGCCTAGATGCAGTAGCGTCAGATACGAATAATGATTCGGCTCTTACGGTGGTAAATACACACCGATTCACTTGGAATGCAGATGGAACACCTCAAAATTATGATGTGTTCAACCGACCGCGTAGACAAGATTTTCATGGGTTACTTATTGAGAATGGAGCTTGCTATGTGACAACGCGTGACGCTTTTCGCGAAAGCGGAAACAGAATCAGTGGTAAAATAGCTACGGTACACATGCCAGAGGATAGTCTTACAGAGATAGACACGCTGACCGACTGGAAAATCGTGGAGGAATTGCTAGCCGCTCGTTTAAAAACTAAGAAGCAAAGTAACCGAATTACACATCTTATACTTGATGTAGATGGCGTGTTTACAGATGGCTGTATCTATTATGGTGCAGAGGGCGAACTGATGAAAAAGTTTGATATGCGCGATGGAATGGGACTTGAGATTTTGAGACAATATAATGTTGAGGTAATGGTGATGACATCTGAGGATTCTCAAATAGTTGCCAGCCGAATGAAGAAATTAAAAATAAACGATGTGTACCTAGGAGTGAAAGACAAGTATAGCTTGCTTTCTAGAATTGTGTCAGATAGAGGTCTTTCCTTTTCAAACATTGCTTATATAGGTGATGATGTGAATGATATGGCAAATATTTGTGCTGCAGGTTGGTCACTTACCCCTGTAAATGCTACAATGCCTATCAAGAATCACGCAGATATTATACTACAAAACAATAGCGCAGAAGGAGCAATACGCGAAGCCTGTGACTTTATTATAAAATACAATAACCGATATGAGTAATTACAAAGCGCCTTATACTATTGCTGAAATAGGCGGAAACCATAAAGGCGATATGGAAATCGCAAAGGAGATGATTAAAGTAGCGGCTATCTTCTGTAACGTAGATGCTGTAAAATTCCAGAAGCGACATAATATTGAACTTCTTACTAAAGAACAATACGAAGCACCACATCCGAACCCTGTAAACTCTTACGGTGATACGTATGGGGCACATAGAGAATTCTTAGAATTTGATGTAAATCAGCACGCAGAGCTTAAGGCTTTTTGTGAAGAGTTAGGCATTACCTATGCAACTTCGGTTTGGGATACAACGAGTGCAAAGGAAATAGCAGGGCTTCACCCAGAGTTTATAAAAATACCAAGTGCTTGTAATAATCATTACGACATGCTAGGGTGGTTATGTGAGAATTATAAAGGGGAGATACATTGCTCTACTGGGATGACTACTAGAGATGAGATCGAGGAACTAGTACAGTTTTTTGAAAAGCATAACAGAGGTAAAGATCTAGTGCTTTATAACTGTACCTCTGGATATCCAGTACCATTTCCAGATGTTTGTTTGCTGGATATTAAAACGCTCATAGAGAAGTATGGCGATCGTGTAAAGCACATCGGCTTTTCTGGTCACCATCTAGGTATTGCAGTAGACGTTGCTGCTTATACACTTGGTGCAAACATTGTAGAACGACACTATACGCTAGATCGTACTTGGAAAGGTACAGATCACAGTGCATCACTGGAACCAGCGGGAATGAGAAAGCTTTCTAGAGATTTAAAGGCGGTATATCAAGCATTGAACTATAAAGCGACAGACATTTTGCCTATCGAGCAAGTACAGCGAGATAAATTAAAGTATAGGAAGGCTTAGAAGATATTAAAGGAAAGCACTCGTTTATTATTCGATTGCTTACCAAAAGCAGAAGTCGTCATTTCGACAGAGCATAGCGACGAGAAATCTCATCAGAGTAAGCAGAGAAGAGTGAGCATTGTATCTGAGCTTTTTACTTGAGCTAGATAATGTGATTTCTCCTTTCGTCGAAATGACAAAAGGCTAGAGCAAAATGAAATCTCATTGGGTGAGTATAGCAGATCTCGTCATTTCGACAGAGCGCAGCGACGAGAAATCTCATCAGAGTAAACAATGTATTTTGAGCTCTTTACGTGAGCTTGGTAATGTGATTTCCCCTTTGGTTGAAATGACAGAAGAGCACAACCAAAAAAAACCTTATTACAGTAAGTAGCTGTATGTGAAATATGATTAAAAAAAATAAAGTTTTCATTCTTTTCCCAGACGGCGTAGGCCTACGCAACTTTGCTTTTACTAAGTTTAAAGAAGTAGGAGAAGCGCAAGGATTTGATATCACTTATTGGAATAACACGATATTTTCGTTAGAAAAGGAATTGGGTTATAAAGAAGTGAAGATTGAGAACACAAAGATTCACCCTAAAACGCCTACACTTAGTCACGCAAGAAAAAGGGTAGAACTTGCGCTTTCGCGAAAGCGTGAAAAAGATAATGTCTATCCTACCTATCGTTTTCCATTGCAGTGGAATAGTATAAAGAAAGCCTTAAAAAGTGCTTTTGTAAAGTATCACGAAACGTTTAGTGCCACACCAAAGGGATGGCAACGAATAATGAACCAAATGCAAGCTACCGAAAGGTCTACCGTTCGTTACAACGAGCTTAAAGCACAACTAGAAGAACACCGTCCAGATATTGTTTTTTGCACCACACAGCGGGCTACACAGGCCATTGCACCTATACTGGCTGCAAAAGACTTAGGAATAAAAACGGCGTGCTGGATATACAGTTGGGACAACCTGCCTAAGGGAATGACCACGGTAGAAACAGATTACTATTTTGTATGGTCTGAGTTGATGAAGGAGCAGCTCTTACAGTATTACCCAAAAACGAGAGAAGAGCAGATATTTGTAACAGGTACACCACAATTTGAACCACATTACGATAGTAGTATTTTGCTTTCGCGAAAGCAATTTTGTCTAGAGCATAACCTTAGTGAAGAGACACGATACATTTGTTTTTCTGGGGATGATCAAACCACGTCACCACTGGATCAATATTATCTAGAAGACACGGCAATTGCTGTACGTAAATTGAGAGAAGAAGGTGAAGATGTAGCCATTGTATATAGAAAAGTGCCTATTGACTTTTCGGGTAGATATGATGAGGTTTTGGCCAACTATAGTGATGTCATAACACCTATAGATCCTTTGTGGAAACCTATGGGGAGTCAATGGAATCAGGTAATGCCTACCAAAGAAGATTTTGCTTTATTAGTAAATACTTGTCACCACTGTGAGCTTGTGGTAAATATATGCTCGAGTATGGTGTTTGACTTTGTGGCGCACGATAAGCCTACTATTTACCCCAATTATGAGCAGCCACAACTTAAAAAAGGAATACGTGATATAGGACAGAACTATAAATATGTTCACTTCCGCTCGATGCCAGATTATGATACAAGTGTAACCTGGGCAATGAATAAAGAAGAGATTTATGATGGAATTAAAGGCTTACTTAATGGTAGTCTTAATCCTGTGCCTGTTACTAAGAAGTGGTTTGGGATTGTAAACAACCCAGAACAGCCAGAGAAGGCAAGTGAACGTATTTGGGAAGGGATAAATGAAATTCTTGATTAATGCATATAGCCTATTTAACACCAGAGTACCCTCATCCTAAATTAGGCAATTCTGGGGGGATGGGAACAAGTATAAAGAACCTTGCGTCAGCTATAGTTTCCGAAGGACATCAAGTGAGTCTGTTTATCTACGGTCAAAAAATAGATGAGGTTTTTACCGAAGGCGGAGTGATATTTCATGTTATAAAACAGAAGAGTTATGGGTATGGAGGCTTTTTTCTATACCGAAAACATATCAGTCGTTATTTAAACCGATATTCAAATACCATAGATATTATAGAAGCTCCTGATTGGACAGGAATCACTGCGTTTATGAAGCTTAAGAAACCGTTAGTGATACGTTTTCACGGAAGTGACACCTATTTCTGTCATATTGAAGGACGCTTACAAAAGAAGAAGAATGCTTATTTTGAAAAACAAGCAGTCAAAAAGGCAATTGGTTTTATAGCTCCAACTACTTTTGCGGGTGAAAAAAGTATGGAACTCTTCAACTTGCCTAAGGATAAATTGAAAATCATTCATTACGGTCTAGAATTAGAGAAATTTAATAATGCGGATCCAGGTACATATGAAAAGTATCGCATTCTTAATATAGGAACCTTGATAAGGAAAAAGGGCGTTTTCCAGCTTATAGAAGTCTTTAATAAATTGGTAGAGATAGAACCTAAGAGTACTTTGGTTTTTATAGGTGCAGATAGTGGTGATGTCCATACAGGATCGACATCTACTTGGGAATTAATGAAGGATAAAATGACAGTAAAAGCTGCTGCTCGAATTTCTTATTTGGGTAAAATACCTTATGAGGAAGTACAAGGGCAAATCAAGAAAGCACATGTTTGTGTATTTCCATCGCTTGCAGAAACTCTGGGAATGGTAACCATAGAATCTATGGCATTAAATAAAGCAGTAGTTAATACTGATATAGGTTGGGCACAAGATTTAATTGATCATGGTGTTAATGGTTTTATGCATCATCCAGATGATTTTAATGCCTATGTTCACACCATTAAAAATTTATTTGATGATCAAGAATTGGTAGATAAAATAGGAGAAGCAGGTAGAGTAAAAACAGAAGAGCAGTTCGATATTAATAAAACAGTCCATCAAAATATAGGGTATTATAAAAATATTTGTTCCTTATGATTTCCCTTGTACACCATAAAGGTATTGCGATTACTGGCAATTATGACGGACTGTCAATAATTGAGGCTATTTATAAATGCGCTCATGAAAACCCTGATAATTACTTGTTGGTTTATGAGAAAACAGTAGATGTTGATGCATTTAAAGCTGTACTACCTGAAATAAATCATCGGGCATATTTTTTCTCCAATTACAATAATTCACATCCAGACATAGGATATGTAGAGGATAGTCCTTTTTTAAATATTAATAAAAAGGTCACGTATCCCACTTGGTTAAAAGGAACAGCTATAGTTTGTATGCATGCCAACCTTATCAATGAAAGTGTTCTTAGTCATTCTAATCAAAAGAATTATTTATACTGGTTAAATTCGTTAGGTAAATTATCGCAAACTCGAGGTGTCTTGAACTATCAAATACCTACAACCATTCAAAATGAAGAATTAGAAACTTACGAACTTTATAAGTTTGTAAAACAACATTATAGAACTAGATGGGTATTCATTTTACTTCTCTGTCATTTATGGTATGAGCAACGCTTTCCTGTAATTTCATTAATGAGAATAATTTTCATTAAAAAATCTTTGTTGAAAATTGATATACATGAATTGCAAACCTTTAAAAAAGTACAAACTGAGTCAAATTTTGAATATGACGTTGTTATTCCTACTATGGGAAGAGCTGGTTATTTAAAGGATGTTTTACTAGATTTAAATCGTCAAAAAATTCTACCTAATAAAGTTATAGTTATTGAGCAAAATGCAGGCGGTCATGCAACAAGCAATCTAGGTTTTGTCAAGGATGAACAATGGAATTTTGAAATAGTCCATGAGTTCACTCATATCACTGGAGCCTGTAGAGCTCGTAATCGAGCAATAGCTTTGAGTAGTGCAAACTGGATCTTGTTATTTGACGATGACGTGCGTATTAAAAATGATTTTTCTACCAGAATCTTAGATTTTATAAATGATAGCAAAGCAAAATGTGTGACTTTTTCTTGTTTGCAAAAAGGAGAAATAGAAAAGCAAAGTAATTACTTGCAATGGCCAGCATTTGGATCTGGATGTTCTTTCGTACATAGAGAAGTAGCGGAGAGTTGTGAGTTTGATATGGCACTTGAGCATGGTTACGGTGAAGATGTAGATTATGGGATGCAAATACGTAATGCCGGATATGACGTAATATTTGCGCCTCAAATTCAATTATTGCATTTAAAGGCTCCTGTAGGAGGATTTAGAAAACCATATGTTTTTCCATGGCAAGAAGATGCTGTCTTACCTAAGCCATCCCCACAAATCATGTATCATCGTACTAAGAATTATACTCCAAAACAGTTGATAGGATACAAAGTCACTTTGTTTATCAAGTTTTATAAAGACTACTCAATCAAAAATCCTATTGCTTATTATAAATACTTTAAAAAGGCGTGGAGTAAAAGTCTCTACTGGTCACAAAAATTAGCTCAAGATGCAACAGTATAAACTAAGCCTTATCATTTGCACCTACATGCGACCAGATCCCTTATCAAGGTTATTGGAGTCTGTGATGTTGCAAACTAAACTACCAGATGAGGTATTGATCATTGATGGTTCTGTAAATGATGATACAGGATCACGCTTTCGCGAAAGCGGAAATAACATCATACACTATCATAAAGTACCCCAAGAACATCGGGGGCTTACGAAGCAACGTAATTATGGAATAGCAAGAGTCAATGCCGAGATAGATATAGTTGCATTTCTTGATGATGACACGATTCTTAATCCAGATTACTTTGAGCAATTATTAACTACATACACTCATTTTCCTGCGGCAATAGGTGTAGGTGGTTATATTATAAACGAAGTTTCTTGGGAGAAGACAGTACAGGGAAAAATTGAGGATTTAAACCATTATTATTACGGTAGTTATAGGAGAAAGGAGAGCAGTCGCTACAAACTAAGAAGAAAATTAGGGCTGGCACAAACTACACAACCAGCTATTTATCCTGAATTTGGTCATGGTAGATCTATAAGTTTTTTGCCACCTTCTGGTAAGATTTATAAAGTAGAACAGTTAATGGGAGGTGTTTCTAGTTTTCCTCTTGCTGTTTTAAAAGAACATAAGTTTTCTGAATATTTTGAAGGTTATGGTCTCTATGAGGATGCAGATTTTACATTACGATTATCTAATATAGGAGATTTGTATGTGAATACAGCAGCACAATTAGAACACCATCACGATGCAGCAGGAAGACCTAATAAATACACTTACGGTAAGATGGTCGTGCGCAATGGCTGGTATGTATGGCGAGTAAAACATCCCAAACCATCATTTAGGAACAAACTCAAATGGTATCAAATCACCGTATTGCTTACTGGTATTAGATTTCTGAATATCTTTACTACGAGTGAACGTAAAGAAGCATTCACAGAAGCAATGGGAAGAACCGTAGGTATATTTAGTTTGCCTTTTAATAAACCTAATTAATGAAGTTTTCAAAAGACATCAAAAGATATACGGACTATAGCGGGAAGTCGGCCTTATTAATGTTGTTGACTCAGCAAGGGCTATGGGCATTGTTACAGTATCGTTTTTTTAATTGGATTTATACATCTAAGCTGCCTAAAGTATTAAAATGGCCACTATTGGCTATAGGAGTTCTCAAATTAAAAGCTATAGAAATCTTAACAGGTATAACCATTCCATATAGCGCAACCATAGGAGAAGGATTTTACATAGGTCATCATTCTGGTATCATTATCAACGCAAAGGCTATCATAGGTAAGAATTGCAACATCTCTCAAGGAGTAACCATAGGTGTAAGTGGTCGCGGAGATCATCGTGGTATTCCAGTAATAGGTAATCAAGTTTATATAGGAGCAAATGCCACAATAGCAGGTAAGTTAAAGGTAGGAGATAAAGCGGTGATAGGAGCAAATAGTCTTGTGGTTAAAGACGTTGTTGCGGGAACTACGGTAGTAGGTGTGCCGGCTATAAAAGTAAGTGATAACGATTCTGCAGACTATATTTTATGAAATTACTCATCATATCTGATGCACCTATTTTAACTAATTCAGGGGAGAAAGAAGCGTACGCACCTTATGTGAAGGAAATGGATATATGGATGCAACATGCTAGTGATGTTTCTTTTGTATGTCCGACTAAATATAACCGTAATCTTTTAACTCAAGGTTTTCAAATACAAGATTTTGAAGTTCAATCATTACCAAGACTGGAGTTTCATTCAGTATTATCAGCATTAATCTCGTTTCTAACCATTCCATATCAAGCCATAGTGTTATGGAATGCTATGAGCAAGGCAGATCATATTCATCTAAGATGTCCAGGTAATCTTGCTCTACTTGCATGTTTGATTCAAATTACGCTTCCGCGAAAGCGTAAAACGGCTAAGTATGCTGGGAATTGGGATCCTGAATCTAAGCAACCCCTAGCTTATAATATGCAGAAGTGGATACTTTCTAATACCGTATTGACTAAGAATATGCAAGTGCTGGTTTATGGCGAATGGAAGAGCCAAACTAAAAATATTAAACCCTTTTTTACGGCAAGTTATTACAACAATGACAAGGAGCCCATCATAGTTCGAGATTTTAAGCAACCTCTGAAAGCCATGTATGTGGGCACTATGGGAGCAAATAAAAGACCTTTTGAAACTGTACAGCTTATAAAATTTTTACGTAGCTCTGGATTAGATATTATCCTTGAGATGTACGGTGATGGACCAGTGGTAGAAGACATCAAGTGGTATCGAAAAGAAAATGGGATTTTAGACCAAATCTTCATACGAGGAAACCAACCTGGGCATATAGTAAAAGAAGCCTACAAGAATGCAGATCTTCTCATATTATTATCTAAAAGTGAAGGATGGCCTAAGGTTGTCGCAGAGGCAATGTTTTGGGGTGTAGTGCCTATAGTCTCGAGTGTATCATGTGTGCCTTGGATGATTGGAAACGATAAGCGAGGGATACTCATACATGATCCAGAACATATCGATGATGAGTATTTAAGAAAACAGTTAACTAACAAAGAAGCTCTAGTACATATGAGTAAAGAGGCCGTAGAGTGGTCTAGGCAATACACAATGGATACCTTTGCTCAAGAAATCAAAAAGCTATTACAATGAAAGTCCTCCAACTTATAGATTCTTTAGATGCAGGAGGAGCAGAGCGCATGGCTGTAAACATCGCAAACGCAAATGCAATGGCTGGAGTGGAATCATATTTGTGTAGTACCGTAAGAGGTGGGGCTCTAGAGAAGATGATTAATAAAAATGTCCAATATTTTATTTTAAATAAAAAAAGCAGGTTAGATTACAGAGCTTTAAATTTATTTTTCAAATATCTAAAAGACACTAATATAGATATAATACACGCACATTCCACTTCTATTCAGTTAGCAGTTTTATCGAAAATAAAATATCCTAAAATAAAAATTTTGTGGCACAATCATTTTGGATTAAGCACAGAGATCAGAGGTGTTGCACTCTCCAAAATAAAGATTTTTTCAAGATTTATAGACGTTAGTATTGCTGTAAATCAAAAGCTATTAATATGGGCTCAGGATAATTTATATACAAAGAAAAATTTTTTTATAAATAATTTTTCTTTGCTCTCTACCTCTACTAGTGTTAGTCACTTAACTACGCTTAAAGGTGGTAATGGTAAGAGGATACTTTTATTAGCAAACCTTAGACCTGTCAAAAATCATATTAACTTAATGAAAGTTTTCAAAGAAAGCTTGCTGAAATATCCAGGTTGGACATTACATTTTGTAGGAAAAGATTTTAATGATGATTATTCAAAACTTATTGACGATTTTATAAAAACGGAAAAATTAGAAGGTATTGTTTTTTGTTATGGTTCAAGATCAGATATCTCAAACATTCTTAGTCAATCTACAATTGGAGTATTGGTATCAAATTCTGAAGGCTTACCATTATCACTATTAGAATATGGTAATGCCGCGCTTCCAGTCATAACCACTAATGTAGGACAATGCGCTAAGATTGTAGGTTGCAATGGTTTTATTATAGATGATGTAAATGCAGAAATGTTTCAGGCATTAGAGCGAGTATTTTCAATGAAACCTGAGAATTTAAAAATTATTGGTGAGAATTTTAAAAGAAGTCTTGAGGTTAATTATAGTGAGAAGGCTTTTATGAATAAAATCTTACCAATTTATAAAGGATTGATATCTTAGACACGTGAATATATCAAAACAACCTTCATACTTATTCTTTATGGTGATTCATATCATCATAGGAGTATTGGTATATCTAGTTAGGTCACTCGCCCTCGTGTATTTTGTAGGTACTATTCTTTATTTTTTAGTTCAAATATTTAGCACAGGAAATAAAAATAGTGAAGCACTCATGGCAGCGGGATACATGACTGGTGCTGAGGTTTTCTTTAGGATGAGCTATGCTGTTCCTGTATATGAGTTAGGTAAATATTCTGTAATAGCTTTTATGCTTATTGGACTTTTCTTGAGTGGTACTAGTCGGAAATCTGGTGTTTATTGGGTTTATATTTTCTTATTGCTTCCAAGTATATTGATCGCCTCTATAACGCTCAACCTTGGTACAGACGTGAAAAATGCTATCTTTTTTAACTTAAGTGGTCCAATATGTCTAGGACTTACTGCGCTCTATTGTATAGATAGAAAACTTACCTATAATCAACTCTCTAACTTGACTAGATGGATTTTATTGCCTATTGTAGGAATGTCCATTTACATCACCTTAGGGACTCCAGATTTGAGAGAAGCTTTAAGAAGTACTGGAGCGAACTTTGCAGCATCTGGTGGTTTTGGACCTAATCAAGTGGCTACAGTATTAGGTCTAGGGATGTTTTTAGCTATTGTTCAACTTGTAATTCATAGTAAAGACAAACTGGTTTTATTTATTCATTTAGCGCTTACGGGCTTTTTACTTTATAAAGGGATTATTACATTTTCAAGAGGAGGAGTAATTACAGGTATTGGTTGCAGCGTAGCCTTCTTAGTTATTTATTTTGCAGGCTCAAAAGGTGTCGCTCGTAGAAGAATGATGACCTACTTAATTTTATTAGGAGGGGTGCTTGTCGCGGTTAGTGCTTATAGCTCTTTCCAAACCAATGGACTTATTAATAAACGCTATACCAATAGAGATGCCGCCGGCCGGATTAAAAGTGATATTACTACGGGTAGGGCAGAGATTTTTGAGACGGAGTTAAATGCCTTTTACAATAATCCTGTCATTGGAGTTGGGGCTGGTAAAGCAAAAGAATTAAGAGCAGAGGAAACAGGAATAGGAGCTGCTTCTCATAACGAAGTCAGTAGATTATTATCTGAACATGGTATTTTAGGATTAATTATACTAGGAATTCTTATTATTTATCCACTTGTATATCGAGCTAAGAATAGAAGGAACTATCTATTTTTTGCGGCCCTAGGGTTTTGGTTTATGACCATAAATCACTCCTCAATGCGTATTGCTGCGCCAGCTTTTATATATGCTCTTGCCCTTTTAAACGTTGTTCATGAAAAGAAAAAGACTCCTATACGTAGGCAACGCGCTATCCAATAAAGGGAAGACGGTTACCACTATTGAGACCCTTAGTTTATTACTGAGGCAGGAAGGCTATGATGTTGAGGTAACGTCAACAAAACAAAATAAGTCACTACGCATGCTTGACATGATGCATGCATTATTGAGCTCGTATAAGAAAATAGACATTGTTCTCATAGATGTATACAGCACCGCCAACTTTTGGTATGCGGTTGTTATTGCTCGTTTATGTAGAGCATTGAGTATTCCGTATATCCCTATTTTACACGGAGGTAATTTGCCAGAACGCCTCATTAAGAACAAAAAGACATGTGAGCAACTCTTTTGCAAAGCAGCGGTAAACGTGGCTCCTAGTGGGTATTTATATAACGCTTTCGCGAAAGCGGGTTTCTCAAATATCCAACACATCCCTAACACCATTGAATTAGATAACTATCCATTTAAGGAGCGAGCAGTATTTAAACCCAAATTATTATGGGTACGCTCATTTGCCGAAATTTATAATCCGCTCATGGCCATTCAAGTACTTGAGAAAATACTTCAAAAGTATCCTGAAACTACTCTAACTATGGTTGGGCCAGATAAGGATGGAAGTCTAGCGCGGTGTGAAGATTATGTGACAAATCATCATTTACCTGTGAAATTTACAGGAAGTCTTTCTAAAGAAGCTTGGACATCTCTAGCGCAAAATCATGATGTTTTTATAAGTACCACAAGCTTTGATAATACTCCAGTGAGTGTGATAGAGGCAATGGCACTGGGGTTACCTGTAGTTTCTACAAATGTAGGTGGAATGCCATATCTTATTCATGACACCGTAGATGGACTATTATCCACTCCAGAGAATGTTTCTGCTTTTTCAGAAAAGATAAGTAGGTTGCTTGAGAACCCAATGAGCACAAAGGAAATAGTATTGAATGCTCGTCAAAAAGTAGAATCCTTTGATTGGAATGTAGTAAAAGAGCAATGGCATAAAGTGCTCTGCTAAATTTGTGATATATTTACGGTACTCAACCAACCTCGAATGTCCCTCTTACCTAGTATCCATTTTGATGTGTCAGAGCGTAAAGTCTTACTGCGCATATTTGATATCTTATCTGTTCTGGGGGCACTCAATCTCACAGAATTATTTTTAGATTTTGATTACTTAATAATTAGTAAGGAAAACGCAATAGCAATCATTGTTCTAGTGGGGTATCTGTCCATCTTTGGGACGGTATTTGAACTTTATTTCTTACCGAAGACAGTAAAGTTTCAGACCATGCTTAAGAATGTGATTCTTACCGTTGCAGTTACTGTGTTATTCTACTTGCTAACTCCCTTTTATACTCCCATTCTTCCAGAAAATAGACTACAGATAGTGTACTTTTTCTTAGCAATGATTATAGGTATTTCTTTGTGGAGGTGGTTATACGTGTCTATTATTTCGGCACCAAGATTTTATAAGAAAGCAATAGTTGTAGGGGATTCTTTTAATATTCATAAGATTATTAAAAACTTACAGGGAGCCGATCCTAATTATAAGATAGCGGGTTATATCAACACAGAGCCTATGTCTATTGCAGATGTGATTTCAACAGAGGCAAAAAGATTTCCTATCAAAAACCTTAATGATACTATCTCAGAAAATGGAATTTCAGAGATTATTGTTGCGAGTACTTATGAAGACGGTGTTTCCCTTGAGCTCTATAATCAGCTCATTTCGCTTTTGAAAGTTGGTTTCCCCATACGGGAGTATATGCAGGTTTATGAAGACATCACGCAACGTGTTCCTGTTGAGTATGTAGATAAAGATTTTTACCGTTATTTTCCATTTAGTCGTAGCAATCAAAACAAATTTTATAGACTTACTCATCGCATTTTTGATGTGGTTATGTCTGTCTTGGGGATTTTATTTTTTATCCTCTTGCTACCGCTAGTGTTTTTTGGTAACCTAATCGGTAATCGTGGGCCTTTATTTTACTCACAAATACGCATAGGTAAAGGTGGTAATACATTCAAGATTATAAAGCTGCGCACCATGATTGTTAATGCAGAAAAAGATGGTGCGGCATGGTCTACTAAGAATGATTCGCGTATTACATCATTCGGAAAATTTTTAAGAAAGAGTAGAATAGATGAAATCCCGCAGTTTATTAATGTGTTTCTAGGGGAGATGAGTGTGATAGGTCCACGACCGGAACGCCCCGTATTTGTAAAGGAACTTTCTCAGGATATACCTTTTTATGAGACACGCCATATTATAAAGCCAGGACTTACCGGGTGGGCGCAAGTAATGGGTGGTTATGCAAGCTCTGAAGAAGGTTCGCTAGAAAAGCTACAGTATGACTTATATTATATCAAGCACCGTAATCTCTTTATGGATTTAAGTATAGTCCTTAAAACCATTAGTACTATAGTCAATTTTAGAGGACAGTAATACTACTCCTCGTTACCATTTGTTCTTGTAACTTTAATCCTTCTAAGCATAAATACATAGCGTATCATAATTGCTAAAAGGAGCGGCAAAAGAGATAGCGCAAATCGCTGGACTCCTATAATCCAGTGAAAGAAAAGCAGCGACATCATAATCACAGCCAATTTTATATAAGGATAAACCCATTGTGGCGGCTGTACTCTTTTTACAGCAAATGCCGCTAGTATATGAAATGGGAAGGCCCATAGTAGATTATAATTCCACGCCGTGGCATTGTGATCTGTGCCAAACCATAATAAAAAAACGACAACTCCTACAAGACCTGTGATTAGTAAAATACTCGTGTCTAGCCATCCTAGTGGATTTTCATTCTTATGATCTTTGTAGGTTTTGTAAATGATAAACCCTGCTAGAAGTCCAAGTATAAACAATGGACTTAGTAAAAAATTAGCACTATAACTATGTTTTACTTGAGGTGAAAATACCGTTTTGGCTTCTTTTACTAGTGGTAGTGTTCCTGAAGGTGTATTTATCGTAGCTTCTTGAAAAGCATACATAAGCTCATGTGGTAAAAACAAGTACTCTTCTGGAGTGGCAGTTCTATCAATTACAGACCCCAGTGCGATATCAATTCCCATACTTCCCCAAGTGTTCCATGACACGTATTCGTGTATGAGATCACGGTGTGTCATGCCAGCTTCTTGGTGATCATAGCTCATTGTCACATTAGCTTCATTTTTAATGATTTCAAATGGTCTTGTAGAGCAATTATCGTAGAAGAAATCATATTTGTAATATTTGTTTTCTTCTTTGGCATTATTCACCAAAAATTCAAAGACATCTTGTTTTTGACCTTGAGTGAGCTCTAGTTCTTGAGACTCAATCCATCGTTGCTGGAGCTTATAACTATATTCAAAATCTTCATACTTATCTACCCCTACTTCGTACAATAATTTTCCTCTTGTAAACTTCAGATAGAAGTTAGGAGTTTTAAAGTTAAACTTGCCGTAGTTAAATACGATATCTAACCCTTTTTTATAATCACGTACGTGAATTGCATTGTGTCCAAAAGCATCGTTAAGTACAGCGCCAGGGCCTATGGTGATCAGATTGATAGATGCCTCATCAGATAGACTAATGAATGTATTCTGTGTAAATCCCAGCGTAGAGAAGCACAGAAAAGCTAAGAGAATCAGGTTTTTCATACCTTGTAAAGATAGTGGAGGTATAAAAATCTCACAATCAATATTGGGCATAAAAAAAGCCGAGCAACGCTCAGCTTTACAAACTTAGGTGAAGCTCCTTAAGCTCCTGGGACGATGCGTACTGGTAATGTAAATTGCTCTCCTACTGTTTTTGTGCTTAACTTTTCATAATTAAGACGAGCTTTAATAAAATCTGCTACAAACTCATCATTAGTGTCTACACTTAAAACAACAACTTCTTGCTTCTTATTTACCATTAATGTTACTTGAGCAATAAGCTCCTTAGTAACTTCAAATTCTGGCTTGTTAAGAAGAACTGCTACTTGCTCAGTTACTGTCTTTTCTTTGTTGTCAGATGTTGGCTCTGTTCCAGTTGCAAAGGCTGTGTTTACAGTAAGTAAAGCGGCTACAAATAATACATTTAATGTTTTCATAATTTTCTTTTTTGTCTCGATGTTTACGAGGTTTTTAATGAATTATTACAGTGCAAATAGACGACTTATTTGTCGCTTTTCTATGAGAGTTAGTCAAGCTTAACTGTTCTTTAATGCTGGTTGTGAGTTGTTAACGTATTGGATTTGTTCTGGTAACGCTTTCGCGAAAGCGTGATTATCAACTTCATAATGTATTGATAACAACAGTAACCATTACTTGAAATATGGAGTGATATTTTACTATAATAGCTTTAGAATCCTTAAAGAAAGTATGGAGTAGTCAATGTTAAGAAAAAGACCTATTTTGTAGTTGTCTAGCTATAGATTATGTCATCTAATGACATTTATAAAACAAAAAAATCCCACTTTATAGAAAGTGGGATTTGAAGGATGCTACGAGTAACATCTATGTATTAAAAAGTATTAAGCTAGTACAGCCTGTACTTTATCTGCAGCTTCTTTAAACTCAATAGCAGATTGAACGTCAAGTCCAGAATCATCTATTAATTTCTTTGCGATATCTGCGTTAGTTCCTTGTAAACGTACAATGATAGGCACGTTGATAGTTCCCATGTTTTTGTATGCATCAATAATACCTTGTGCCACACGGTCACAACGTACGATACCTCCAAAAATGTTTACTAAGATTGCCTTTACAGCAGGATCCTTAAGTATTAATTGGAAAGCAGCTTCTACACGCTCAGCATCTGCAGTACCTCCTACATCAAGGAAGTTTGCAGGCTCACCACCAGATTGCTTGATAAGGTCCATGGTTGCCATTGCAAGTCCAGCACCGTTTACCATACACCCTACATTACCGTCTAGGTCTACATAGTTAAGTCCTTTCTCACCAGCCTCAACCTCTACTTGGTTTTCTTCACGCTTGTCACGCATTGCTGCATAATCTTTACGACGGTATAATGCGTTATCATCTAGTGATACCTTTGCATCTACTGCCATAATCTTATCGTCACTTGTTTTAAGAACAGGGTTGATCTCAAAGAGCGAACTATCAGAATCTGTGTATGCTTTATAAAGAGCAGCAACAAATTTTGTCATGTCTTTAAAAGCAGCACCACTTAATCCTAAGTTAAATGCAATTTTACGTGCTTGGAAAGGAAGTAATCCTGTTGCAGGATCAATTTCTTCATGAAAGATAAGGTGCGGAGTTTCCTCTGCTACTGTTTCAATATCCATTCCACCTTCTGTAGAATACATAATCATATTGCGACCAGTACCACGGTTAAGTAGTACAGACATATAATATTCTTCTGGCTCGCTGTCACCTGGGTAGTATACATCTTCTGCAACTAGCACTTGGTGAACTCTTTTACCTTCTGCACTTGTTTGTGGAGTAACAAGATCCATCCCGATGATCTGATCTGCAATAGATCTTACTTCATCTAGGCTCTTTGCTAGCTTTACACCACCACCTTTACCACGACCACCTGCGTGAACTTGCGCTTTAATAACGTGCCATCCAGTACCAGTTTCCTCAGTAAGTCTTTCGGCAGCTGCAACAGCCTCATCCGGAGTCTGTGCTACATAACCACGCTGGATACGTACGCCAAAACTATTTAATATCTCTTTTCCTTGATATTCGTGTAGATTCATAATCTTCGTTTAAGATGCTTAATTTGCCTCGCAAAAATAACAAATGCGCCACGAGAGCGCAATAGTTATTGTGATTAATTATAAGTATTGATTTTATACAATTTCTGCACTCAGTCCTGCTTGTAAAAGTTTTGAGCAACGAGGCTCTAGATCTTTATACTCACCAGACTTTACAGAGCATTTTCCTTTGTAATGTACTAGTAACGCACATTGATGTGCTTGATTCTCCTCATGATCACATGCATAAATAAGCGTATTTATAACGTGGTCAAAAGTATTTACTTCATCATTATACAGAATAATCTCGTGTGATGGAGTTTCTTCTGTTAGTACATCTACGTCTTCTTGATATTTTTCTTGATTACTCATAGCGTTGAGATTTATGATGCAAATTTACAAATTTTAGAGATTACGCTTTCGCGAAAGCATAATTCTAACAATTATTTATCATCAATAATTTGAAATTATCCTCTTTTTTCAAACTTGCAAGCAACCCAATTATTACGCTCATAATTACTTACAAAGTAGAGGCCGTGCTCATTGCACTTTTCTGAAATTAACGGAATGTCTTCTGTGTAGAACCCACTTAATAAGAGTATTCCATCCTCAGAAAGACAACTCGCATACACGCCGATATCTTGTAAAAGAATGTTACGGTTTATGTTTGCGATAATGAATTCGTAATTTTTATCAGATAGCAAAGAGGCCTCGCCTTCGTAAGCGGTTATATGCTTACAGTTGTTGCGTTCTACATTTTCAATAGTATTAAGGTAACACCAATTATCAATGTCTATCGCGTCTATAGGTTGTGCACCTCTCATTTCGGCTAGGATAGCGAGTACTCCAGTACCACAGCCCATGTCAAGTGTTTTTTTACCAGCGACATCGAGTTTGAGTAAATGCTTAATCATCATGTGTGTAGTCTCATGGTGACCCGTGCCAAATGACATTTTTGGCTCAATCACAATGTCAAACTCAACATCAGTTTTCTCGTGAAAAGGTGCGCGTACGGCACATTTTCCGTCTACCTCAATAGGTTCAAAGTTTTTCTCCCATTCTTCATTCCAGTTTACTTGCTCAATTTCTTCGGCAGTGTAGGTGATGTTAAACTCATCAGATTTGAGAATCTGGATATCTGTAAGAAGTGCGGCAAAATCAACTTCACCACTAGGAAACGCTTCTTCTTTCTGGATATATGCAATCACACCATTTGTAGTTTCTGTAAAGCTTTCAAAACCAGCGTAGCCTAGCTCTGCGATGATAATTTCTGTAGCAGGGTCACGTGGCTCAATAGTAAAGGTATATCCTAAATAAATGGGTGTCATTCTTTTATAGTTTCTAAGTTATAAGATGCATTGGAATCAATAGTAAGTATTATAGATCCGTTATCTCCAGGCAAAAGTACGGTTTCTGTATTGATGAGAATCTCATCTTTTGCAGTAAAATCTACTGTAGTGTCCTCTATAAATTGCTGATTCTTAATCATGATTTTATGCGCGGCATTAATTTTAAAATCCCACCGAGCAAATCGCTGATTTTCAATCATCATATACGTATCAGACTGTAGCATGTCATGAGTCATCTTTACAGCTCTGCCTGTGTGTAATGATCCTGCACCCCATAATCCTTTGAGTGGAGCGTTTGCTTTTATGTGATCAATATTAGTTGCGCTTAATTTTATAATGCTGTTCACTTCATCTACTGAGAGTGATGGGTTAAGTGAAAACATAAGTCCTATAGTTCCAGTTACAAGTGGTGCGGCAGGAGATGTCGCCTGGAACGGATTATGAAATATTTCTCCATTCTCTTTATAATTATAGTATTGAAAAATATCATTTCCCGGTGCGACAATATCCACAGAGCTATCTAGATTATTTGTAGAACTAAGATATAAGGTATATTCATCATTCGGATCATTATTTTTAAAGCCACCTGTACGCGATAAGTGATATTGCTGCTTCTCTGCATAATACTTCCCGTTTTTCTCTTCAATGAGAAGTCCATCTGAGATTTCATCATTTTTGTGCTGCACACTTCCTACAGATATCACATGCTCATAAGCACCTGGATATCTTAGTTGTTCTCCGTTTGTAACACTATATGCCGCATTATGTGGTACAGAAACAATCACGGTACCAAGGTCGCGCATTTCATTAATGGCTTCCTGCGCAGTCTCATAATAGGTGCGTGATCCCCAGCTGCAATTAATCACTTTTGCGCCTGCTCTTGATAGTTCTAGTAGTTGCCCCAACTCTTTAAAGTTACCATAGGTGGTTGTGTATATGTTGCAGTCATAGCAAATTCCTGCCGCGCCATATCCATTATCTCCACGAGCTGCAGCTATTGCAGAGATTGTATATCCATGACCTTTGGATAGGCTGCTTTTTTTGAACATGGTAGTTTTGCCTGCAAACTCTGGATCTTCAGGGTCTATGTAGCCATCAGATATTCCAATAATTACTTCCGGAGAACCTGTGGTGTAGTACCAAGCTTGTGGTACACCAAGGAAATCATAATAGTCTAAAACCGCTTGCGCACCTAGGTTTTTACCAGTGATACTTGTAACGCCGTAATCATTAGGTTCATAAATTTGTAGCGATTCATTTGAGATACTCTCTGCAAACTCAAATAGATCTGGCGCTAGATTCATTAACTCTTCTTGGAACGTTTTACTCTCTGCAAGAACAAAGTATGTGCGTTTGAGTTTATCTCGTTGCGCGTACTTGAATTCTTTTCTAAATACTTTAACCTTGTGCTCAATAAACATTTTTTTGAGTCTTGTATCATTACCTAAGTAGGTTACAATAGAGTCCTTTGTACTTACAGGAATCTCTACGTTTTCAGATGTACTACGTATGTAAAAGCGGCCTTCTTGCGCTTGAAGCAGGCAAGAATAGAGTAGGAGAGATAAGATAATGAGTTTAGCCATTATTCTTGGTGTCAGATGGAGTAATAGTTTCTTTGAGAGCCTGTACGTCTTTGGTTAGTTGATCAATTTGTTTTTCTTTCTCAATGAGGTGTAAGGTAAGCTCTTCAATTTTTTTTAGAAGTAGTGCATTCATTGCGCCTAGTTCAATACCATTTTGTTCAACTTCTGTAGCAGACGGGATTTCGGGTAAATGCCCATTTTGTTGTATGTAGGTTTCAATTTCGCGTAAGCGTGATAAATCATACCCATCTTCAAATACCGTATCTGCCCAATATTTTATATCCACTTTTACTGACCTTGCATGTACCTGGCCATTTACCTCAAGCTTAACTTTTGGCTCTTTTTTACCTATTCCCATATTGCCATTAGTTGCGATATAAATGGACTTGGCTTCTTGTGCATTTTTGAGAAGTACGAGTGTGCCATCTTCTTGAGTGCTTGTGGTAACTGCTTGTTTTGAGGTGCAACTACAGATGGTGAGGAGCAGGACTAGCGATGTAAAAAAGAATTTCATGTGATAAAAGATTAAGCTCTAATGTACTAATACCAATTGATATAAAATAAAAATGCGCTTCCATCTCTGGAGGCGCATTGTCAATTCTTAAATTATTTGAGACTATGCAAACGCATTTACAATATCAAAAAAGTCATCTGCTTTAAGGGCAGCACCACCTATGAGGCCACCATCTACATCTGGTTTTCCAAAAATTTCTTTTGCATTAGCAGGTTTTACAGATCCTCCATAAAGGATTGATACGTTTTCAGCTACTTCATTGTTATACTTTTCGGCTACAGTTTTTCTTATAAAGGCGTGCATGTCTTGTGCTTGCTCTGGTGATGCCGTTTCTCCAGTACCTATTGCCCACACTGGCTCGTATGCAAGAACAATATTTGACCACGCGCTGGCATCTAAGTGAAATAATGCATTTTTGAGTTGGCTACCCACCACATCTTCTTCTTTTCCTGCTTTACGGTCTTCTAGTTCTTCACCAAAACAGAATATAATTCTCATATCGTTTTTAAGAGCGCTATCTACTTTTTGAGCAAGTAGCTCATCACTTTCGTGAAAATAAGCGCGGCGTTCACTATGTCCTAAAATCACAGTGTCTATACCAATTCCTTTAAGCATACCTGCCGAAATCTCTCCAGTAAAAGCTCCACTTTCTGCTTGATGCATGTTTTGCGCAGCAACAGTGATGTTTGAGTCAGAAAGACTATCAAAAGCACTGTATAGGTTTACAAATGTAGGAGCGATAATAACCTCTGCATTTCCTTCATTTTTCTTTTGTTTAAGTGCTGTGATTAAGGTTGCTGTGGCACCTAGGTCATTATTCATTTTCCAGTTTCCAGCGACGATATTTTTTCTCATTATAGTTCTTTTTGATCTCTTCATACAAAGAGATCTCGTTAGTAGTTAATTTCAGAAGCCTTAGTAATATAAACTAATGTATTATTACATGTGGTTTTAAAAAGGCGTAGGTGTTTTATTTTGTTGTGTTTCGCTTCCGCAAAAGCGAGTTCCTTAAAAACCAAATATACTAAGAGTAAGAGAGGTTTACTCTTGATTTAACCCAGTTTTCACGATTACGTTTTCGTAAGAACTATGTAACCTAGCGCAGCCTAATTTTTGGATCTAGCCAGCCGTAGACGAAATCTACAAGAATATTTATGATTACAAATAGCGTAGCGATAATAAGTACGGCACCCATGATAATAGGTAAATCCAGTGTGTTGAGTGCATCTACTATTTCTTTACCTAAGCCATTCCACCCGAAAATATATTCTACAAATACTGCACCCGCGAGCATGGATGCAAACCATCCAGACACGGCAGTAACTACAGGGTTTAATGCATTTTTAAGTGCGTGATTTTTTATAATCTGATAGGTGGTGAGACCTTTAGCTTTGGCAGTTCTTATGTATTCTTGATTGTAAACCTCAAGAAGCGAGTTGCGCATTAATTGAATTACAACGGCAAGCGGTCGTATACCTAAAACTAGTGCTGGTAAAACCAAGTTCTTCCATTGGATGTGCACATGCTCCCCAAAATCATCCATCTCATACAAGCTACCTGTCATATTGAGATTGGTATATTTATGAAGCGCATAGCCAAAGAGCCAAGCAAATAGAATAGCGCTAAAAAAACTAGGAACACTCATTCCTAGTGTACTTACAACCTGTATGGTTTTGTCAACCCATGTGTCCCGCATTTGCGCAGAAATAATACCTAAAAAAACACCAATACATATGGCAATCACAATAGCGCTTACGGCAAGAACAATAGTGTTAGGTAACGTTTCGGCAATAACCTCTGTGACGGGTTTGCCTGTCTTCTGAAAACTCTCTCTGAGGTATGGATATTTTATTGCTAGCGTCCTATTTCCAATCTCAAATAATGGAGTTGCGCTGTACTTGCCAGAAGCTAGCGACGTATAGTTTTGCTCATCATTAGCATGAAGAGAAAGTAAAGAAAGGTCGTTAATGTAGTATGCGTATTGCGTACTTATAGGCTTATCAAAACCATATTTTGCTCGCACCTTTGCTAGTTGTTCTGGATTTTCATTTTGGTCAAGCATCATACTCGCTGGATCTCCAGGCAGTACGGTAAATAAGAAAAAAATAACGGTTACTACTCCCCACAACGTGAGCAGCGCATAACCTAATTTATATAATAGGTATTTAATCAATTTGATGCCGCCTTTCCTTCGAGCATTTGCTGTTTTGCAGCAAGCGCTTCATCAAGAGTTATTTCTTTGTATTCAAAGTCTTGGCCAAAGAGGTCTTTACCATATTGCTCAATAGTTTGAGGAAATCCAGCTGCAGCACGTCTTTCATTTACATCTTGAGGATCTGCTATAGGCCATATAAAATCGGCCATGTTTGGGTATGTTGCTCCTTGAGTACCATAAATTTGAGGTTCGCCATTACCCATAAGTAAGCGGTCTTCCATCATTGCAACAAGTCTGTATGGTAATTCGCCATCTTGTCCAGCTTTTTTGATGGTCTCTATGTACATTGGTATTTTATCAGGATTATGCTGGATTACATACCAAGCAGCAGTATTTGTCGGTTCTCCCACGATGCTTTTGCCTGGATATCCTTTCGTTTTTAGGGTATATTCAATACGCTCAAGATTAATACTGTCCAGTAATTCTTGTTGCTTCCAGATAAAATTTTGAAATTCCTCTGGAGCTACGCCTAGCTTTTTAGCTTCGGTATTCTTTTCTTCCCCGTCTTGTAAGTACATCATCCGTCTGTACTTTTGATCAAGAATGGCGATACTATCTAGCTCATGTTTGAGGGTGAAATCAAGGTGAGGCTTACTGTTTTCTAGAGTTTGTAAGCGCAAGTCTTGGGCGTCATTATAGTGAAGCTTTTGTAAGATAGTTCCTTTATGAAGACTAACAATTCCAGGATTTGCACGTACAATAGTTTTTAAAACCGTTTCATCTGTAAAGTAAAACTTAAAAGGAAGTTTAAAGTCTTGCACAAACTCATCTGTTACATCTTGTGACGAGGAGCTTAGACCTATGACGTTATATCCTTTTCTAATTGCATCTTCTGTAATGGTTCTAATATTATAATAGCCTTCTCTCTCCGTATTAGTTAAGTTGTAAGCAACAATTACAACGAGATTTTCTTTCTCTAGAAATTCTGTAGTATAATTTTCTTCTCCTCGTTCTATTGTAAAATCGTGTACTGGTGGTTCATAACCTTCGGCTGTTTGTACGACCTCGTATGAGATAAACTCTCCATCTACTTGCGGGTAGCCACCTTCTGTGGTAATTACTTCTTCTTTGCCATCAATATTAAATGTCCATTGGTACTCAAACGTAGCTTCTCGTGCGCCTTCTGGAATTTTCATTCCTTCGGATATGTTTGAGCCTACTTTGTAAGCTCTAAAATCTAACCATGGTAGGTGCTCGAGTACGTGCATACCAAAGAACATACATGCTAAAAATGATACAAAGACAATAGAGGTGTTGATGAGTTTTCCAAAAAGAGGTAGGATATATTTCTGATTAAACATCAAGAAAAGGATAAGAACTAATAAAATCACATCCTTGGCAAAAGACTCCCACGGCACTAGCGGAATAGCATCACCAAAACATCCGCAATCTGTCACCTTATTAAAATAAGCGGAGTAGAAGGTGAGAAATGTAAAAAATGCAATCATTGCAAACAGTAGCCACAAGGTGATTTTTTTACGATACCCTACCAGCAAAGCAATTCCTAATAGCACTTCAACCACCACAAGTATGATGGCAATAAGCAGAGCGTAGGGTGATAAGAATTCAAGCCCTAAAACCTCTGGGCTAAAATATTCTTGAAGCTTATAAGAAAACCCTAGAGGGTCGTTAAGCTTTATAAATCCGCTAAAGATGAAAAGTGCTCCTACAATAAAGCGAGCTATGTGTGTAAGTAGTTTCATATATAATCCAGCAGCGCTGGAGGTGTATTAGTCACGTTTTTGCGAAAGCGTAACTTTTATTCATAAATACTAATTCTTATGCATCACCTAAGTGAATCATTGCAAAAACAGCATAATTAATCATGTCTTGGTAGTTTGCATCAATACCTTCAGAAACGAGCGTTTTTCCTTTATTATCTTCTATTTGCTTCACACGCAACAATTTCTGGAGAATCAAATCTGTAAGACTGCTCACTCGCATATCACGCCATGCTTCACCATAGTCGTGATTTTTATCCATCATTAACTGTTTTGTGAGTTTTATTTTCTCATCATAAGCATGCGTAGCCTCTTCAAGCTCCATGTCTGGTTGCTCTACCACGCCGCGCTCAAGATTTACTAGCGCCATGGCACAGTAATTAATGATACCTATAAATTCAGATTGCTGCCCTTCATCCACTTTTTGCACCTCGTTTTGCTGTAAACCGCGTATGCGTTGAGCTTTTATAAAAATTTGATCCGTGAGAGAAGGAAGTCTCAAAATGCGCCATGCACTCCCATAGTCTTTCATTTTTTTAATAAAAAGGTCTCTACATTGTGTGATTACCGCATCATATTGGGCAGAAGTGTCAGGCATGCTATGTTGTTTGATTTTTGGTAAATTTCGGTTAAAATCTTCAATATAAGAAATGAGTTCTTGCTTAGAAAGTAATGCTAGCTATTATCCTTTTGAAGCACAGCGTTTATGGTGTATTTTTGAAACAGTATCCCGCTTTCTGTTGCAATTCCTCGCGGCGGTTGCACCAGCCAGCTGTGGGATTTTCACTACAATCGGGGCTATGGAGTAGAGGTAGTTTGTGATTAAAAGTAGTTACTAAAGAAGTCAAACTATCACAGAATAAGAGCCAAAGATTTATAAATAATCATCTATGGAAATAAACTGTAAAGGAACGCTAATAGATCTCTCCAAGCCTAAGGTGATGGGAATACTAAACCTCACTCCAGATAGTTTTTATGATGGTGGTAGGTATAAAAATATGGAAGCTGCTATTGACCAAGTAAGAACAATGCTTGATGATGGCGCAACATTTATTGACGTAGGAGCTTACAGTTCGCGTCCAGGAGCTGTAGATATTTCAGTAGAGCAAGAGGAGTTGAGATTGATACCAGTGATAGAACAATTGGTGACTTTGTTTCCAGAGATTATAATCTCTGTAGACACTTTTCGCGCAAGCGTAGCAAGAAAAGCAATAGCAGCAGGAGCAGCTATGATTAATGATATAAGTGCAGGGCAGTTAGATCCAGAAATGATATCTACAGTAGGGGAGTTGGGTGTCCCGTATATAATGATGCATATGCGAGGTACTCCTCAGACTATGAAGGAACTTGCGGTCTATGAGAATATAACAAAAGAGGTGCTGCATTACTTTAGCGAGCGAGTGGCTGTCGCAAGGTCTCATAAAATAAATGATGTGATAGTAGATCCAGGCTTTGGATTTGCAAAAACAGCTAATCATAGTTTTGAGTTACTTAATAAGTTGGCAATTTTTCAACAGTTAGACTTACCTATACTAGCAGGTGTTTCTCGTAAATCTATGATTTATAAGACCCTCGAGACATCACCAGATAAGGCACTTAATGGGACCACGGTATTAAATACAATCGCGATAAATCAAGGCGCACATATATTAAGAGTTCATGACGTAAAGGAAGCTATGGAAGTGGTAACTCTTTACGAGGCGTGCTTGGTATAGTTTAAGCTTCATAGTGAACTTATATTGCTAATACTAGATGGTTTTTTTATTATAAATTCACTCAAGAAAACGGGTCTTCGTTAACAGGATTTTAGCAAAAAAACGGTATTTTTCACTCCTTAAATAATACTATAATGAGAATCCTACGTGTAGCTTTAATTCTAATAGCTTTTTCTTTTATAAATACCTCGCTTTTTGCGCAGAGTGCCGCTGGTGGATCTACGTTTGAAGACGCAGTTCCTTTTTGTACTAACGATCCAGTATTCTCCACTCCTTTTGAAGCTTGTTTTGCAGGAAGTACAGATTCAAGCTGTAGTAATGTCGCGGAAGCTGGACCAGATTATGGTTGTCTAGGAAGTCAGCCATCACCTACGTGGTATTTCTTGCAAATAGAACAAGATGGAGATATAGATTTTCAAATTACTCAAAACACAGCTATTGATGATGATGGTACACCTACAGGGACTGGTCTTGATGTAGACTATATTATCTGGGGACCATTTTCTGATATCGATGTTTTTGATCAATTAACTGCAGAAAATATTGAGAGTTGTAGTTTTTCCTCAGCAGCTGTAGAGTTCCCAACTATTACTGGAGCTCAAGAAGGAGATTTTTATGTGTTTATGGTCACTAATTTCTCAAACGTAGCAGCTGAGATTTTTATAGAACAAATAAGCGACCCTGCAAGTGCTGGAAGTGGAGCTACAGATTGCTCAATCGTTAGTGCTTCTATAGGAAGAGACCAAGATGTTTGTGAGGGAACCACAGTGACCTTAGATGCTACCAGTGCAGATGCAGTAAGCTACTTATGGACTGTAGATACTGGTGCAGGATTTATGCCTGTTCTAGATGGTTCAGGAAATCAAGTGACAACAGCAACGCTTGACGTTACAACTACAGGTGAGTATCAAGTAACAATAACCAATGTTGATGGTGATGATGGAGCCGATGAAGCGGTGATCACGTTTTTAGAATTGCCAAACCCTAACACTACCCCAGATGCTCTAGAAGTGTGTGATACAATAACTGATATTGATGCAGATGGAGACGGCGTTATTGACGCTGGTTCTGGTTCAAATATAGATGGTTTTGAAGTGTTTGATTTAACACCCGCAATTACTCAGATAGCAAACGGAGAACAAGTGGATGTTATTGTCTACACAGATCTTACTATTGCAGAATCAAATCCAGATGACACATCTCAAGCAATTCCAGATGTGACTGCTTTTATTAATACTGTTTTAGGAACTCAAACACTATATGCAAGAGTAGAGCGTAATGTGCCAGGGAATAGTGATATAGATAGCGATGGAAATTTGTGTTATGTGGTTGTGCCATTTGAAGTAATTGTAAATGCATTACCTGTTTTAACGCAGCAAGACCCTTTTCAATATACCATTTGTGAAGCGCGCGATACTACAGATACGATGGCAAGTGTAAATCTTGATAACCTAGCAGATAAGGTTGGGTTGCTTGTTGCACCACAAATAAAAAATGATTTTATAATAACCTATCATGAGCTAGAGCCACAAGCCGCAGCAAATACTGATGCGCTCAGCACGCCTTACGAAGTTACTGACGGTCAAGAATTATTTGTGCGTATAGAAAATGTACAGACGGGATGTTTAAATTTTACAAGCATCGTTTTTACAGTAGGAACACTTCCAGATGCATTTACAGCGCCAAATTTAGTGCAGTGTGTAGATAATTTAGGTGTGAATAGTATTCCAGATCAGAGTGTTTCCACTTTTGATCTCACGCAACAAAATGAAACTATTACAGGTAACATAGCAGCTAATACTGTAAACTACTACACGAGTGAAGATGACGCGGAGAATATGGTAAATGTTATTGCTACGCCTAGTGCCTTTGTAAATACTGAGAATCCACAAACTATTTTTGCCCGTTCTGTGAATGCAGCTCGCACTTGTCAAAGTGATGACATAATTGAGTTTGAGTTGTTTGCGCAACCATTGCCTTACACCAATCTTACAGACGAAGGAGGACCTTTTTGTGTAGATGAGATAACAGGAGAATCGCTTGATTCATTTGTCATTGATGGAACTGTAGAGAGCCCGCAACCGGGTGCTAATTATACATATGCGTGGCGACTTGATGGAAATCCAAATCCAGTGTCGTCCGTTTCTGTCGTAAACGTAGATGCTCCTGGAAGTTATGAGCTAACTATTACTGCAGAATATGGAGGAGGGATTCTCTGTGATTATGTTGCAGAGGCTGTTTACATTGCAGAAAGTGCTCCTGTTTTTGAAGCAACTGTTGTAGAGTCTTCTTTTAACACAGGTGGTTTATATACCGTAGAGATAAGTAATATAACTGGCGCAAATCCTGACTCAGAATATGTATTTGCCGTAGATGATGGTCCTTTTTTCAACAGTACTATATTAACAAACGTACGACCAGGGACACATACTATTTTTGGAAAACTTGCAAGTGGTAATTGTAGTGTGTCAGAGGTAGAAATAGATATTATAGATTACCCAAGATTCTTTACCCCTAATGCAGATGGCTTCCATGATACGTGGAATATTATAGGGCTAGGAGTAGCACCAAACTTAAACGCAAAGATTTTCATCTTTGATAGATACGGTAAACTCTTAAAGCAAATCAGCCCAGTGGGCGCTGGATGGGACGGTACTTTTAATGGACAGCCTATGCCGTCAAGTGATTATTGGTTCCGAGTAGAGTTTACAGAAGTAGATGAGGAAGGGACACAGAGAACGGTTAATGGTCACTTTACATTGAAGCGATAAGAAATACATAAAACCAATTATTAAAAGCTCTCAGTATCTAATACTGAGAGCTTTTTTAGTTATGATATGAGGTGTAAATTATAATCTAGTTGAGGAGTAGTCTGATTGTTGTAACACAGTTTTGGCAATGTGCAATGAAAGTTAGCAGCGATTAATTTCTTGCGTGAGGGATAGTAGTGGTTACCCTGCAGTGTTGTGGAGCGATAGCGTAGCATCACGAAGCGTATGAACGTATAGCCCGGTCTCTATACTTGAAGAATGAAATGATGAAAGAATAGGGGCACGCCCTAGTAGAAAGAAAGAGACTATCTAAAAAGTTCCCAATCTAGTTTTACAGAAAATACGTTAGAATATATAGCAGCGCTCTGATCACCTATGTCTGTGAGTGCATAATCTACGTGAATGCCTTTGTACTTAAAACCTACGCCTATATTAGGCTGGAAGCCCACCGTAGTACTATTATCTAGTGCTGTGAGTTCCTGAAAATTACCTACACCCGCTCGCACATACACCAGCTCTGCATAACCAAATTCAAGGCCTAGGGCAGGAGTAGCACTTACAGACGAGCTAGAGATGATATCATTAGTTTGAGTAAATCTAAAATTCATATCCAGTTCTGCTCTTAAGGAGTAGTCATAATGAAAAATCCACTGTCTTCCCATACCTATTTGAAGTTTTGGGATGGTAATTTCTGTTTTTTCTGGAAGTTCTTGATTTTGCCCTTCTACGGCATCGCTTATGGTAGCAAACTGCTCTTCATCTATGCTCCATGCATTTACGGTAGTGGTAATATCACGCGCCATAAGTCCAAAATCCCAGTCGCCTCTCTTAAATTGTAATCCTACATCAAGGCCAAAACCCCAACTATTTGCAAAGTCGCCTATCACACGACGTACCACCTTTGCATTTACCCCTAGATTTAAACCATCTAGCGGTAGCGCACGTGCATAAGAAACTGTAAAGGCATAGTCTGCTGTAGAGAATAAGCTTATACGATTGTAATCTATATTACCTTGATCATCTATGAGCTGTGTGGTGTTTAAAATATCGTCTACCCCAAACCTTATGATAGAAATACCTACGGCACTTTTATCATCTAGCGGTTTTGCAAAGCCTATGTAGTCGTAGTTTGCAATATTTGCAAAGTAAGAAGCGTGCATTAATGAGATCTGGTTATCTTCTAGATTCACTAGTCCTGCAGGATTCCAGTAGCCCGCATTTACATCGCTTGTACTTGCCACAACCGCATTACTCATACCAAGAGCGGCAGCGTCTACACCAATATTCAAAAACTCATTTGAGTAAGAACGTACCGCTTGAGAAGCAGCAGTCATTGTAATAAGTATAGATAGTATGGTAAGCGATTTTTTCAATAGCAGGATTTGTGAGACAAATATCTCACTTTTAGTACACATTGTAAACAATAAAACCGTCTAGATATTGCCTGTAGCCACATTAGTATAGATATCTTCCCTATTTTTACCGAAAATTATAAAATGTCTATAAAGAGTTACGTACCTAATGCCATCACAATGGGCAACCTTTTAAGCGGTTGTGTCGCAGTCGTATTTGCTGTAAATGACAGGCTTGAACTTGCTGCAATATTTGTAGCTCTTGGGATTTTCTTTGATTTTTTTGACGGATTTTTTGCGCGTATTCTTAATGCCTCTAGTGAGGTAGGATTGCAACTAGACTCACTGGCAGATATGGTGACTAGTGGTGTAGTGCCTGGTGTCGTAATGTATCAACTGCTAGAAGATGCTAGCGGCATCCCTTGGGGAGCGGCACTTGAAGAGCAGCACTTTCACTTAGGGTATATAGGCTTTGCAATAACGATGGCTTCGGCATATAGGCTAGCAAAATTTAATGTAGATGATCGCCAGACTAATTCTTTTATAGGACTTCCTACGCCTGCAAATACCTTATTTATACTAAGCTTGCCGCTCATATTAATGTTTGAAGAGTACGCTTTCGCGAAAGCGTTATTAGAAAACCCATATATCCTTATAGTACTTACTGTATTAAGTTGTTTTATGCTCAATGCAGAACTTCCATTATTTGCGTTGAAGTTTAAAAACTGGTCTTTTGGCCAAAATAAAGTGCGCTACTTATTCTTACTAGCAAGTGTATTATTACTGGTGTTCTTTCAATTTTTAGGAGTTCCTCTTATTATTATCTTATACATTCTTCTTTCCTTAGTTTTTAGGGAGCAATCATAGGTCTAGCTTATTTCAAGCTATTATCTTTGTGAAAAATTTGAACACAATGGATAATCAAGAAATAAGAAATCTCGAGCCAAAAGCACTCTGGAATAAATTTGCCGATCTTAATGCCGTACCACGACCTTCTAAAAAGGAGGAGCGTGTGATTGCGTTTATGAAAGATTTTGGGACTAAGCTTGGTCTAGAAACGATAGAGGATGAAGTAGGGAATGTGATCATAAGAAAACCAGCTACTGCAGGTCACGAGGATAAAAAGATGATTGTGATGCAGTCACACCTTGATATGGTGCATCAAAAAAATAATGATACCGAGTTTGATTTTGATAATCAAGGTATTGAGATGTATGTAGATGGTGACTGGGTACGTGCAAAAGGCACTACATTAGGAGCAGATAATGGTCTTGGCGTGGCGACCATAATGGCTGTGCTTGAAAGTACTACCATAGAGCACCCTGCTATAGAGGCACTTTTTACAATAGATGAAGAGACTGGGATGACAGGAGCAATGGGTCTTAAAGGAGGGATTCTTAAAGGCGATATCTTACTTAACCTTGATACAGAAGAAGACGATGAGATAGGTGTAGGTTGTGCGGGTGGTGTAGATATCACGGCTACACGTGCCTATACAGAAGAGGGACTGGATGACGGCCTTGTAGGTTATGAAGTAAAAGTGGCAGGTCTTAATGGAGGTCACTCTGGGATGGATATTATAAAAGGCCTAGGTAACGCAAATAAGATGATGAACCGTCTCTTATACAATGCTGCAGAAAATTTTGAAATACGTATATCTAGTATAGATGGCGGTAGTTTACGTAACGCGATACCAAGAGAAAGCGTAGCTATCATAGCTGTAGATGAAAATCAGAAAGCTGCTTTTGAAGCAGATTTTACAGATATGGCGGCAGCAATACACGGTGAATATGCTTCACTAGAAAAAGAGCTAGAGCTTTCTATCAAGCAAATAGATCTCGATGATAATGTGATGAGTCTTGAGTCACAAGCACAGTTCCTTAAAGCTATCTACGCGGCACATAATGGTGTGTACAGAATGAGTCCAGATATAGCAGACCTAGTAGAGACATCAAATAACATAGCAAGAGTTATAGTAAAAGATGGAAGTATAAAAATAGGATGTCTTACTCGCTCATCTGTAGATAGCTCTAAAGATGATCTAGCAAACACACTTACAGCTACTTTTGAGCTTGCAGGTTTTGACGTAGCACTTTCTGGAGATTATCCAGGATGGGCGCCTAATATGGATAGTGCCATTTTGAAAGTGCTTGAAGCAAAGTATAAAGAAATAAATAATGAAGCTCCACACGTAGCTGCTTGTCACGCAGGATTAGAGTGTGGTATTTTAGGTCAAAACTATCCTGAGATGGATATGATATCCTTTGGGCCTACTATAAAAGGAGCGCACTCTCCAGATGAGAGAGCAAGTATCTCAAGTGCTCAGAAGTACTGGGATTTTGTTATTGAGATCTTAAAGGATATACCAGTGGCTTAATTCTTAGTCTCTTTTTCAAATTATTAGATAAAAAAAAGCTAGCCATCGTGAGATGGCTAGCTTTTTTTATGTGCTGTATTCTTTGTATTACTTTACAATCTCTACAAGTTCAATTTCAAATACAAGATCTGCCTTAGGAGGTATTGCGCCAGGGTAGCCTTGCGCTCCATATCCTAAGTGGTAAGGGATAAATAGTGTTGCTTTATCACCTACAGACATCAATTGTAGTCCTTCTTTAAATCCAGCAATAAGTCTCGCTTCTGGGCTATATACTGTTTCAAGAAGTTTGTATTGTCCAGCTGCTTTCTTGCGGTCATCTAGTTTATTATTTGCAGCAGCAACTTCTTCGCTGCTAGTGTCAAATAGTTCTCCAGTTGTAAAGAATCCAGCATATTCTACTTTTACTTTTTGACCGGTATTAGGCTTAATTCCTTTGCCTTTTTGATCAAAATAAATTCCTAATCCGCTAGGAAGTTCTTCAATGTTTTCTCTTTTTGCATCAAGTTCTGCTTTTTTACCAGCAAACTGCTTTGCTTTCTCTGCAGCTTCTTTTGCTTTGTTTTCCTCAAAGGCTGCTAGTTCATTAGTAAAAGTCTCACTAGCGTTGTAATTTTTTACATCGCTTCCTTTTCTAATAATGTTAACTTGTTGGATAATTACTGGATTTTTTGGCTTTCCAGCACGTGGATCTTGAAGTTCTACTTCTGTAATAGCATCAACCACTTCTAATCCAGTAACGATTTTACCCCAAACTGTATGACAGCTTACTCTAGGGTTGCTACAGTTTTTGAGATTTCCATTTGAGTCATAACCATCAAGGTGTGGTGTTGCTTTATGAGTAATAAAAAACTGACTTCCATTAGTTGCAAATCCAGAATTTGCCATAGATAATACACCTGCAGAATCATGTCTACGCTCTGGTGTAAGTTCGTCAAAGAACTTGTACCCAGGATCACCAGAACCGGTTCCTGTAGGATCGCCACCTTGAATCATAAAGTCCTTAATAATTCTATGAAAAGTTAATCCGTTATAAAATGGCTTTCCTGCATATGTGCTATCTGCTAGAGGATGTGTTCCTTCTGCTAGCGCAACAAAATTTGCAACCGTTGCTGGAGCGTCATTGTAAAAAAGCTCAGCAACCATAGTTCCTTTATCAGTTATGATTTCTGCATATAGTCCATCGCCTAGATCTGGATATTTATCATTACATGAAAAGAGTGATAAAATTACTGCAACTAATAACATACTTGTTTTCTTCATTGTTTGAGATTTATTTATTCGTTTGATTGGTCTTTTATTTCTAGTAATGTAACGGTACTACGCACAGGGGTATTGCTAGGTATTATATCTTCAAAACCGTAATACCCATAAGCTTTGTAACTAGGGAATAGAAACGTCATTGTTTCTCCTTCCTTCATTAATTTAAGTCCTTCCCTTATCCCTGTGATGATATCTGGATTACTTTGATCTATTTGAGTAACTGTATTTCCTAATTCTTCTTGCGTGACTAGTTCTTTACCTGCTATTGTTGCTAGGTTGTAATTAAACAAAACAAGATCACCTACTTGAGGTGCCTGCTTACCTAAAGTATCTCTGGCAATATAAGAATACCAGAAACCATTAGAAGATGAGTTGTAAGAGTTTAATGTGTCAGTGGCTATATACTTTTCAATAGCAGCTTCATCTTGAGCAATAAGCTCTTTATTACGAGAGATAGTCTCCGTTTTTACGTAAGACCCTGTATTTTGAGAAACTGGTCTGCGTGCAACGGTCTCAGAACATGAGACAAATAATAGTATGGACAACAGAAATATTAAATTTCTCATGATATTAATTGGTCTTTATATGAAGGAAGTAATTGTTTGAAATTTTCAATAGTTTCAGCTAGTGCTACCTCGCTTCTTCCGCCTGCAGCATTGGTATGTCCTCCGCCATTATAATGTGCTCTAGCAAATTCATTTACAGAAAAGTCACCTTTGGATCTCAGTGACATTTTTATGATGCTATCTGCTTTATGTTCTATAAATATCACAGCAAATATAATGCCCTCTAGTGAAAGACAGTAATTTACAAAACCTTCGGTATCTCCTTTTTGAAAATTGTGGTCATCTAGCTCTTGTTGTGTCATTGTGATAAAAGCAGTTCTATATTCCCGTAAGACAACAAGATTGCTAAGTGCAACACCTAAAAGCTGTAATCTAGATTCGCTATTGGTGTCATAAATATTTTGATGTATCTGGTCATTATTTGCTCCTTTTTTAATGAGAGAAGCAATAACCTCGTGAGTAATCGCAGTAGTAGATGAGAATCTAAAAGATCCCGTATCTGTCATAATACCTGTATACAGACAGCTGGCCATATCTGCAGTAATCACATCCTCATCGCCTAGTGATTTTATAAAGTGATATACCATTTCACACGTACTACTCATGCTTGTGTCACTATAAGTTACTGCCGCATAAGTGTCTGGCTGCTGGTGGTGATCTATCATTATAAATGGTGCTTCCACACTTTCAAGCACCTCTTCTAAGTCTCCTACTCTAGAAAAGTGATTAAAGTCTAATGTAAATACAAGATCTGCTGTTTTTATAGCATCACGCGCATTGGTTGTATTTGATGTATAGAAAAGCACATCATTATGACCTGGCAACCACTTTAAAAAATGTGGATACTCATTAGGAGCAACGACTACAGCCTCGTGTCCCCTTTTATTAAGGTATGCTGCAAGGGCTAGAGTACTTCCCATAGCATCGCCATCAGGATTTTTATGAGGAATTACGGCAATTTTTTTTGAGCCTTTGAGGAGCTCTTTTGTTGTTGTGATTTGAGTGGTATTCATAGTTTGCGAAGATACAATTTCTCTTGTGCTCTATTTCTGCTTGGGATTAAATATTTAGGTTTTCAAGTAGATGAGAAACTTAATATGGTGTTAACATTAAAAAGCAGTATTTTTGCACGCGATTTCAAGAAAGAGTTTTTACGCTTTCGCGAAAATTTTAAAAGCTCAACACGTGGGCATCTAAAAACTAAGTGAAGGTAGGGAAATAATACCGCCATTGCAGAAATTAAAGAATTATGACAAACAGAACTTTTACAATGATTAAGCCTGATGGCGTTGAGAATGGACACATCGGAGCAATTTTAGAAAAAATCACTGCTAGTGGTTTCCGTATCGTAGCGATGAAGCTTACTCAAATGACAAAGGCAGATGCTGAGACATTTTATGCTGTACACAATGAGCGTCCATTCTTTGGAGAGCTTGTAGAGTTTATGACACGCGGACCTATCGTTGCAGCGGTACTTGAAAAAGAAAATGCAGTAGCAGATTTCCGTACTTTAATAGGAGCTACTAACCCTGCAGATGCTGCCGAAGGTACGATACGTGCACTTTATGCAACTTCTATGGGAGAAAATGCAGTACACGGTTCTGATAGTGATGAGAATGCAGCTATAGAAAGCGCTTTTCACTTTGCTGGACGCGAAATGTTTTAATTGCTAGCGCAGTTACAAGCTACCATATAAGGTGTTTTACACCATACTTTAAAAGCCTCTCTATAAAACGAGAGGCTTTTTTTGTGTCTTGATTTTTTTTTGCGTTAAGGATAGCAGCGGTTACCCCACAGGAGTGCAGCAAGTGGAGGTACGACACTTGTGTAGCGACGAGGAGTATGAGCGTATAGCCTGCCTCGTAGAGGAACGCCCAAAAGTGTCAAAACAACTTTCTAATTATGGGTTATAGAACGATAAAAATGAGATTTACAACGTTTGAAATTGCGTTAATGTATATCTATTAATGTAATAGCAAATAAATTAATTAATTATAGCTATTTTTGCACCGCCAAAAACACGGCATTAATACAACCTATTATGGACATAAGGAATATCGCGATTATCGCCCACGTAGACCACGGTAAAACAACCCTGGTAGACAAAATTATGTATCACTGTGAGCTTTTTAGAGAAAATGAGTCTAAAGGTGAGCTTATATTAGATAACAATGACCTGGAGCGTGAGCGCGGGATTACTATTACTTCAAAAAACGTTTCTGTAACCTACAAGGGTACTAAGATTAATATCATTGATACTCCTGGTCACGCCGATTTTGGTGGAGAGGTAGAGCGTGTTTTGAATATGGCAGATGGTGTGTGTCTACTTGTAGATGCCTTTGAAGGACCTATGCCACAAACACGTTTTGTATTACAGAAGGCAATAGACCTTGGTCTTAAGCCTTGTGTGGTTGTAAATAAAGTAGATAAAGAAAACTGTACCCCAGAGGAGGTACACGAGAAGGTTTTTGACCTTATGTTTGAACTAGGTGCCGAAGAGTGGCAACTAGACTTCCCTACAGTATACGGAAGTGCAAAAAATAACTGGATGTCTGACGACTGGCAGAAGGAAACAGACTCTATCGAGCCATTATTAGAAATGGTGATGGAGCACATACCAGTACCAGAAACTAAAGAAGGAAACACGCAGATGCTTATCACATCTCTAGACTTCTCTTCTTTTACAGGTCGTATCGCAATAGGACGTCTTAACCGTGGTGAGCTTAAAGAAGGTATGCAAGTATCTCTTGTAAAGCGCGATGGTACTATCAAGAAAACTCGTATTAAAGAACTTCATACTTTTGACGGTTTAGGTCGTATTAAAGTAGAGACAGTACAAGCAGGTGATATCTGTGCGATTGTAGGTCTTGAAGGATTTGAGATAGGTGATACTGTAGCAGATTTTGAAAACCCAGAAGGTCTTGCAACGATTGATATTGATGAGCCTACAATGAGTATGTTATTCTCTATTAACGATTCTCCTTTCTTTGGAAAAGACGGAAAGTTTGTGACATCACGTCACATTAAAGATCGTCTTACTAAAGAACTAGAAAAGAACCTTGCCCTACGTGTAAACGATACAGATAGTGCAGATAAGTTCTTAGTATATGGTCGTGGGGTAATGCACCTTTCTGTACTTATCGAGACAATGCGTCGCGAGGGGTATGAATTACAGATAGGACAGCCTCAAGTAATTATAAAAGAAATAGACGGTGTAAAATGTGAGCCGGTAGAAGAGCTTACTATTGACCTTCCAGAAAATGTTTCTGGTCGTGCAGTAGAGTTTGTAACAATGCGTAAAGGTGAGATGCTTTCTATGGAAGCAAAAGGTGAGCGTATGATTATAGAATTCTTAATCCCATCACGTGGTATTATAGGATTACGTAACCAACTTCTTACTGCAACTGCTGGAGAAGCAATTATGGCACACCGCTTTAAAGAATACCAGCCTTTTAAAGGTGATATCCCTGGACGTATTTCTGGATCACTTGTATCTATGGAAAACGGTACAGCCATCCCTTACTCTATAGATAAACTTCAAGATCGTGGTAAGTTTTTTGTATCACCAGGTGAAGATATCTATGAAGGTCAAGTAATAGGTGAAAACTCTCGTCAGGATGATATGAATATCAATATCACAAAAGCAAAGAAGCAGTCTAACGTACGTTCTTCTGGAGCAGATGATAAGGCTAAGATTGTACCTGCAATTAAGTTTTCACTAGAGGAAGCACTAGAATATATTCAGAAAGATGAGTATGTAGAGGTAACTCCTAATCACTTAAGACTACGTAAGATTTACTTAAAAGAAGTAGACCGTAAGCGTAACAAGATTGCTTAAGGATTTAGTATTCTTATAAATAATAAACCCCGCTCTATGAGAGTGGGGTTTTTTTATGCGCTTTCGCGAAAGCGTAATTTAATCTCTTACCATATCCTATAGAATTAAAAATAGTTTTACTTTTATTGAAATATCCTAAAACTCGCAACCAAACCATCTATACTGTAAAAAAATATCAATCCGCAGATGCCCAGCGCTGGAACAAATTTGTAGCACAGGCAAAAAATGCAACCTTTCTACACGACCGTTCCTTTATGGAGTATCACAGCGATAGGTTTACAGATTACTCGCTGCTGGTTTACAAGGGTAAAAAACTTGTAGCACTCATTCCGGCAAATGCAGACGGGAATGATCTATACAGTCATCAGGGATTAACGTATGGTGGTATTTTGCTTTCGCGAAAGCAAAAACTACAAGATGTCATAGCAATTACTCAAGAAATATTAAAGTATGCGCAGCAGCAAGGCTTCATATCTTTATATCTAAAACAACTTCCCACGTTTTATACGGTGATGCCTAGTGATGAGTTTGAGTATATCGCACAACTACTCAGTGCAAGCTGTTACCGGGTAGATACTGCGTCTGTGATAAATTACAGGAATAAATTATCCATACAATCTAATCGTATGGAAGGAGTAAAAAAAGCAGACAGAGCAGGTCTGGTTATAAAAGAGGAAGTAGGTTTTGATAACTTTTGGAGCGAGATACTCGTACCTAACCTAAAGGAAAAACATCAATCACAACCCACCCATACCCTAGAGGAAATAAAAAAGCTACAAGCTTCTTTTCCAGAAAACATAAGGCAGTTTAATGTCTACCATAATAATACGATAGTAGGAGGAGCGACTATATTTGAGACTAAAACCACGGCACACGTTCAATATATTTCGGCGGGAGAGAATAAGCAGGAGTTAGGAACGCTTGACTTCTTGTTTTATGAACTCATAGAGCACACCTTTGCACATAAAGACTATTTTGATTTTGGTATTTCAAACGAAGAGGGCGGCACAAAACTTAATAGGGGCTTATCTTACTGGAAAGAATGTTTTGGAGCACGTACCCACGTTCATAAATTCTACAAAGTTGCCGTGCAGAATCATTCACTACTTAAAGATGTCTTGATATGATTCCATTTTTAAACTTAAAAAAGATAAACGCACCTTATGAAAAGGAGCTCAAAAGTAAGTTCGATTCTTTTTTAGAAAAAGGATGGTACATTCTGGGCAACGAGGTGACTGCTTTTCAAAAAGAGTACGCGGCTTACTGTGGCACTCAATTTTGTATAGGTACAGCAAATGGTCTTGACGCCTTGAGGCTCATTCTGGAAGGCTATAAAATACTAGGTAAACTACAAGAGGGCGATGAGGTGCTTGTTGCGAGTAACACTTACATTGCAACCATCATAGGTGTAAAACAAGCGGGCTTAAAACCTGTACTAGTTGAGGTAAATCTTGACACATTCAACTTTGATTATAGCGATTTAGAACAGAAGATCACTTCAAAAACAAGAGTGATTATGCCTACACATTTGTATGGCAGACTTACAGATATGGATAGGGTTAACGCTTTCGCGAAAGCGTACAACCTACTCACCGTTACAGATTGTGCACAATCACACGGGGCAATTACAGCATCTGGTAAGCGCAGTGGCTCTCTGGCAGATGCGAGTGGTCATAGCTTTTACCCCACAAAAAATCTAGGTGCTCTAGGTGATGCAGGAGCAATCACCACAAATGACAAAGCGCTAGCCGAAGTTGTAGAAAAATATAGAAACTACGGTTTTAAAGAGCGTTATGTCGCACAATATACTGGAGTAAATAGCCGCCTCGACGAACTGCAGGCTGCCTTTTTGAGAATAAAACTTAGAGATCTTGACACGCAGAACAGTAAGCGCATTGCTATTGCAAAGCAATATCTTGAAGAGATAAATAATGAACATATTATTTTACCACAATGGTCTGAGGGTAAGGATCACGTCTGGCATCTATTTGTAGTGCGCTGTGTGCAGAGGGATGCGTTACAAGAATATCTTAAGGTAAATGGTATCGCAACCATTATACATTATCCCGTACCGCCACACAAACAAGAGGCTTTACAAGAGCTTGCATCTATGTCCTTACCGGTTTGCGAGCAGTTGCATAGTGAGGTACTGAGTTTGCCTATTAGTCCATCACTTACTAAAACAGAGATTACCCAGATTATAAAAGCCATAAACGACTTTAAATGCTAGGCAAACTACGTAGCGGCATTGCAAATAATCTTTTACTTAAGATTACTTCTTTTAATGCAATAAGTGTGGGCTTACAAATACTGGGAGGTCTTATCACGTCAAAGCTTATTGCTATTTATCTAGGAGAACGAGGTATGGCATTGCTGGGTTATTTGCGCAATTTTATGACCACTACGCAAGCGGCCGGTAATCTAGGTTTGTCTAACGGTATAGTAAAATATGTTGCCACAGGTGATGAGGAAAGTCATCCATTATCAAAGTTATTGTCTACTGCTGTCATCGTGAGTTTGATCGCTACTATAATTGTTTCGACGATTTTATATGTAGGGGCTGCTTATTTTAATACACAGATTTTTGGCGGTGGGGCACAGTACACATACGTTTTTAGATGGCTAGCAATAGCGCTACCTTTTATAACACTTAACGGAATTTTGCTAGCTGTTATTAATGGACAGTCGGCTTATAAGAAGGTGGTGAAGATTCAAATCTTTTCTAACCTGATAGGTCTTGCCATAACCATCTTAAGCATCATATACTATGGTGTACAAGGAGCACTAGTTGCGCTTGTTGTCAGTCCGGCGGTGATTCTTGTGATTACCCTAGTTGCTTTAGGAAAAGAAGGTAGCGTATTGAAAAATGTCTCATTCTCAAAATTCGACACAGGCGCTTTGCGCAAATTAGGGTCTTACACGCTTATGGCCTTATTCTCTATGATTGTGTTACCGCTTGTATATATCGCGATACGCCGAGAGATAGGGGAGGGAGCTGGTTACTGGGATGCTATGACGCGCGTGTCAGACTACTATTTTAAGTTTGTAGCGACATTAATGACCTTATATATTTTGCCTCAATTATCAAAAGCCACCACAAGCAGTGCTTTTAGAAAAGAGATTTTCGGGTTTTATAAAACCATCTTACCCCTGTTTGGGCTCGGGTTGTTGCTTATTTATTTTTTGCGTTCATTTATTGTTCAGTTATTATTTACTGAAGATTTTATGCCTATGACCTCATTGTTTAAATGGCAGTTGCTAGGAGATTTTTTTAAGGTTGCCTCGCTAGTAATAGGCTACCAAATTATTGCCAAAAACAATCTCAAATTATTCCTCATTACCGAGGTGATCTCCCTAGTTATAATCTATACTTCTGGAATATACTTTGTACAAAATTTTGGTGCAGAGGGTGCTACAATGGGACATTGTTTAAGTTATTTTATGCATTTATTGGTATTACTGTTTATCTTTCGGGAACCGCTTTTTACAAAAACGAATGAGTAGCCTAGGTAACATATTGCAATCATTTAGAATTTGGAAGTACAAGTTGCTCTCACAGACTACCTATGTAGACGGCAAACCTATGCTTTATCAACCCGCACAACTTAATGGGAAGGGTGTGATACGCTTTCGCGAAAGCGTACAAATAGGTGTCATTAATTCTCCATCATTTTATAATACCTATGCTTATATAGAGGCAAGAAAGGAGGGAAGTGAGATTGTTTTTGGGAACAACGTTGCGATAAATAATAATTTTTGCGCCATAGCAAATGAGGGAACGATAGTGATAGGAGATGATACAACAATAGGGCTTAATTGCTCCATTTATAATTGTAATTTTCACAGTCTTGACCCCACCAGACGCCGAAGCGATACGGGACCAAGTGCCGCAGTAACGATAGGTGAAAACGTTTTTATAGGTAATGATGTGAGCATCTGGAAAGGCGTGTCAATAGGTGATAATGCCGTGATTGCTGCTGGAAGTGTTGTGACATCCTCGGTAGCTGGGGGAGTTACATTCTCTTAGTTATGTAGCTTGCCAGGTCTTAAGATATTGCTGGGCGACTTTTGTGTAGTGGTGATGGGTTTTTATAAAGTGATTTGCGTTCTCACTTATCTCTTCAAGAAGCGCAGGTGACGCTATGAGCTTTTCTAGATTTGCCACAATTTCATTTACATCTGGTGTCGCATCTATTGCCACCGTTTTATCTAATTGATATTGTGCTTTAAAATGCGGGCCAGCACCAGTAAAGACCACCTTACCTTTTGCCATAGACTCCAGCGCATTGTAACCTTGATCGTGGACATAAACTTGATCTAGCACAATATGTGCTTTATTATAAGCGGTAATATATTCATCATACGGTAGATTTTCTGTGGTGATGATGTCTACCTTCTCGCTGTATTTCTTGGTTATAATAGCAAGCGCTTGCTCAAAAAGGTCATTTCCTTTTTTATAATAATTATTTCTATTAATCCCGTGAAAGATGGTAATAGGATACGTAAATGCAATCTCCTGCTTAGGTATCTTATTTACGTTGATAGGGTTTGGTATGAGCCCTTTGTATAAACGATGACTTTTAAGAGGAAAATGATAATCAAGATCTGTAGCAATCACACCATCTACAAGCTTATATAGTTCCGTGTGTAATTTTTTATAAGCGGGTGCTAGGTACTTAAGCGCTGGGGCAAACGATGTTTTTGTGAGTTTACCTTCCTTATAGGGTGTGGCAATTGTGTATGGTAGCTCGTCTGTAAAAGCGTGGGTAACACTTATGTGATCTGTACCGCAAGAGAGGAGAAAGAGTTTTTTATTATGCGCTTTGAGATACTGAGCTATCTCAAGTTCTAATAACGGTGTGGAGTTAAAACTAGATTCATTAATAAGTTGCACCACGTCATAACCAGAAAGTTGAGGTTGTAATTTTGTAAAGTGGTTACGCAGTGATTTTTCTGAAATATCAATGCCGGTTAATTTAAGAATGCTCAGTTTTAGCTTCTTTTTCCAGCCAGAGGTATAACCTCTTTCTAGTGTGATGTCTACGGGAAATTTTTTAAAACCATCGCCAGAACCCACAAGGGTAACCTCGTGACCTAATGCGGTGAGACCTTCTTTGAGAGAATTATGAAGTCGGCTGTATTCGCCTACGAGTAAGATGCGCATTGATTATATTTGGTAAACAAAAACTCCTTCTGTTGCCGAAAGATACTCATAAAAAAATTGCACTTGTTACCATCTCCCTATCTGGGGGTGGTGCAGAGCGGTCTACGGCATTTTTATCACAGATACTCACAGGTCTTGGGCATACGGTACATATCATCTGTATAAGAGATGGAGTTTCTTATCCCTATGAAGGGACATTATTTAATCTAGGAGCAGATAAGCGTAAGGACGACGGCCTAGCTACAAAGTATAAGCACCTTAAAAGATTAAAGAATTACTTACATAATGAGCAGTTTGATCTTATTATAGATAGTAGATCTCGCTCTTCTGCCTTAAAAGAGTGGGTATACACAAAGTATATTTATAAAGCCCAAAGAGTACTTTATATGGTGCGAAGTGCTCGATTAGAAACATATTTTCCAGCACCAGATATGCTTACTAAATGGTTTTATGGTAAGAGTCACTTTGTAGGAGTTTCAAAAAGTATTGCTGAAAGAATTAAAGCGAGATACGGCTTTAAACATATTCACCAGGTGTATAACCCTATCCCAAAAATGACTTTTGGCGAGAACAATCTAAGCCTTCCAGAGACGTATCTTTTAGGGTATGGACGACTGGTTGATGATGTGAAGAACTTTAGTTTGATGATTTCCGCTTTCGCAAAAGCGAACTTAAAACTACCTCTCGTGATTATGGGAGATGGTCCAGATGCCAAAAAGCTAGCAACACTCTCAAAATCTCTAGGAATAAATGATAAAGTTATTTTTATAGGGCATCAATCTAATCCCGCACCTATAGTAGAGCGAGCATTGTGCACCTTACTCACCAGTCACTATGAAGGCTTCCCGATGGTACTTGTAGAGTCACTAGCACTAGGTACTCCGGTTATAAGTGTAGATTGTGACTCAGGACCAAGAGAGATTGTGCAAAACGGCATAAACGGTATGCTAGCGGCAAATTATGATGAGGTGGCTTTAAGTACTGCCATTCGTACATTTGTGCTAGATGGCGAGCTTGCCAGTAAATGTAAAAAAAATGCGCAAGAAAGTGTAAAACATCTGGCAGCAGAACACATTGCCCTAGACTGGAAAAAATTACTAGATAGCTTATGAAAAACCTTATTGAAATACCAAGAATTACAGACCCTAGAGGCAATCTAGCCGTGATAGAAAAAGAGGTGTTACCTTATGCTATAAATCGCGTTTATTATCTACACGATGTGCCTAGTGGAGCATATAGAGGAGGTCACGCTCATAAGGAGTGTAAGGAGTTGCTCATTGCTGTAAGTGGGAGTTTTGAAGTAGTGCTTGATAATGGAAAAGAAAAGGAGCGTGTAATGCTTAATAAGCCTAATCAAGGCTTGCTTATAGATGTAAATATCTGGCGAGAGTTAGAAAACTTTTCTTCTGGAGCAGTATGTCTCGTGCTGGCATCTCACGAGTATGATGAAGATGATTATATACGTAACTATGAGACTTACAAGTCTCTAAAAAGCTGAGAGTTTGAGTCCAGCCTTTTCAAGCAAGCTTTGACTCTTAAAAGCAACACGTAAGGCGTAGGTGGGTAGACTTAATAAAAACCGTTGTTTACTATTAAGGTTATTTATATCAAGATGCTTTAGATAAGTGTTTACTTCTTTCTCTTGACCCCAAAGTCGCGCTCTTATGATGAGCGAGTACCTATTGAGATCTATGAATCTTTTGAGGCCTTTGTTTGTTTTTTCTTCTTCTAAATATGCTAAATAGTCTGGTCTATCTTTTACAGAGCGAGTTCCTTTATAAAGGCTTTGTGGTGCATAGCGGTAGGTTGAACACCCTTTTGTGCTAAAGGCTATTCTGTATTGTAAACCTATGCGTATCCACAAGTCGGTATCTTGACCGCTTTTTATCTTTTCATTAAAATAGCCTACATCCTCACATACAGATCGGTGAAAAACTGTTGAGCTGCTTGTAAGAAGTGTGTTTTTATAACTGCTTGTAAAGTAATCAAGGTCTAGAAAAGGTTTGTTGTCTGGATTTTCAAAGCTATAACTGTTAGGTCTTGTTGAGTTTTTATATTCCTTAAGCACGGCTGTTGCAAATACATAGTGCTCGGGATATACATTAATAAGAGCTGTGATTTCTGCTAGGTAGGAGGGAGCCCATAAATCATCACCATCTAGCAGTGCGATAAACGATCCTCTGGCAGATTTTATGCCTATGTTGCGTGCAGCGCCTGCTCCTACATTTTCTGCAAGCGGGAGATATGTAATTTTTTCTGAGGCTATGGATTTTATGACAGCATCACTACCATCTGTAGAGCCATCGTTTACTACTATAATCTCAAATTCTTGAATGCTTTGCTTTAGTACACTCTCTATGGTCTCCTTTACAAAAGAGGCTTTGTTATATACCGTAATGACCACAGAGAATTTAGGCATTTTTTCGACTTTTTATATAGTAGTTGAGCCTGAATAAGTCAAATAGAAATAACGAAGGTCTATTACTCACGATGTTGTTTTGTATGCCTAATTTAAAGAGACTAAAAATTGTAGGATATACAAAGTCTAGACGGAGTTTTTTTAATTTTTGATACGCTTGTTGTAATGATGTGAAGTCTCGGCTTATATTCCCGCTATGTTCATAATGTATGAGTGTGTCAATAGCCTGTAGTGACTTGTCTAGAAATATCAAATTATCTTCAAGACCCGTATGTACAATAGGATTATCTATGTGTAAAACAGTAATTTTTTGATGATAAATCTGGTAAGAGAATATATTGTCAAGTCCGTAGCGCCTGCTCTCTATAATGTTTAGATTGAAGAATACTTCTTTTTTTACAAGTATATTTTGAGATATAATATACGACGGGTTTTCCATTCGTATTTTGGCAATTTTTGCCTCTCGTTTTATACCGTATTTCCAGCGTAGCTCTTTATTTTTTGGTGGTACGTCTACATATGAAGTACCCCCTACTATGATAGAGTTGTCACTTTGTAATGCTGCTAGGTAGTTTTTGATAAATTGATCGTTATCTATAAGCACATCTGCATCAAGAAAGAGAAGCCAGTCATACTCTGCGTTTTTGGCAAGCTTTGACCGTGTGGCTGTTCTTCCTAGGTTGGTTTTATTTATAAGTGCGCGAACGTAGGGTTGTGCGGTGAGTGCACTATTTTGCTCTTGGTATAAGGTTGAGGCATCCTCACAAAAAATAAGTTCATAGATTACTCCTGCCTCTCGTGTCTGATCAAGAAGTGATGTGACAAGTGCAGTAATATCTGTATTATATGTCGGGATAAGAATGGAAAGCATACCTGCAAACGAAAATACAATATTAAGATGATGTATGCCTACGCTTATAAAAACGGTAGCCAGCAGCTTGTTTTGATAAAAAGATTATACTGTCTTCTGTACAACCTCAAAAACCTTGTTACCGTCACACTTTAATGTCTTAGAAGGGTATTTAAGTAAAAGCGCATAGTCGTGTGTTGCCATAAGAATGGTATTGCCGTTTTTATTAATCTCCTGCAATACTTCCATCACCTCTACACTCGTTTGTGGATCTAGATTACCTGTAGGCTCATCTGCCAGAATAAGTTCTGGGTCATTGAGCAAAGCACGAGCAATGGCGATACGTTGTTGCTCACCGCCAGATAGCTGGTAAGGATATTTAAAGCCTTTGCTTTTCATCCCTACTTTATCAAGAACGGCATCTATTTTTGCCTCCATAGCTGTTTTATCTTTCCAGCCGGTAGCCTTGAGTACAAATTTTAAATTATCAATTACCGTACGGTCATTAAGCAATTTAAAATCTTGAAAAACAACACCTAGTTTACGACGTAAGAAAGGAATATTCTTTTCTTTAAGTCCGTTAAGGTCTACGCCTACTATGTTTCCTTTACCCTCTGTGAGTGGGAGGTCACCGTAAAGCGTTTTCATAAAACTACTTTTTCCAGATCCCGTTTTACCTATGAGGTACACAAAGTCACCTGGCTCTATGGTAACATTTACTTCAGAGAGAATGAGGTTTTCTCGTTGGTAAATTGCGGCGTGTGAAAGTTCAAGAACTGGTGCAGACATAGGGTTTTGTTATTACACTCAAAGAAACGGAATTTAGATGAAAGTGTTTTATGGCTAAGTATAAAAATTTTTATAAAATCTGTTTATATTTTGTCAACCCCGCTTGCGCGAAAATGGAATTACTCACTAACATTAGTAAATTTTAAAAGTGGTTTAAAACAAAAAGTCCTGCTCGATGAGCAGGACTTTTTAATAAGTGAGATGTATTATTAAATGAGGCTCGCGCCTTATTTTACTTTATTGATTACTGCTTCAAACGCTTCTGGGTGATTCATAGCAAGGTCTGCAAGCACCTTACGGTTAAGCTCGATTCCATTTGCTTTTACTTTCCCCATAAACTGAGAATAAGACATACCGTGCATACGAGCACCCGCGTTAATACGAGTAATCCATAATGAACGGAAATTTCTTTTATTCTGACGACGGTCTCTATATGCATAAGACATTGCTTTGTCTACTGCATTTTTAGCTACTGTCCAAACGTTTTTACGTCTTCCAAAGTAACCTTTGGCTTGCTTCATTACCTTTTTTCTACGGGCTCTTTTAGCAACTGAATTTACTGATCTAGGCATAATTTAATGTGTTTTTGTAGCAGGCGGTACACGCTGTATACTCTTTTGTTCTCTCTCTTAAGCGGAGAGAAGGCCATACTCCAGGGTTTAAAAATATTTGTTTTAACCGGTTAAACGGATTACTTAAGATTAAGCATCAATTTAACATTACTCGTATCTGCATCGTGCACAAGGCCGTCATGCGTCAACGCAAGCTTACGCTTTTTAGATTTTTTAGTCAAAATGTGACTCTTAAAAGCGTGCTTTCTTTTGATTTTACCAGTTCCGGTAAGCTTGAAACGCTTCTTAGCACTGGATTTTGTTTTCATTTTAGGCATCTGTTCCTATTTTTTAAATTATCTCACTTATTTTCTTACTAAACCCTCCTGACTCAAAAGAGTAGGAGGGTTTTATGTCTAGCTGCTATACACTAGCAACTTATGCTTGCTAGCAAGCTTATTTTTTCTTAGGAGCGATGAACATTGTCATACGCTTTCCTTCTAGTCTCGGGAGTTGTTCTACTTTTCCTAATTCTTCTAGCTCTTGAGCTAGTCTTAGAAGTAGTATCTCTCCTTGATCCTTATAGATGATAGAACGACCTTTAAAGAAAACATATGCTTTAAGTTTTGCTCCTTCTTTAAGGAACTTCTCTGCATGCTTCTTTTTAAATTCGTAATCGTGATCGTCTGTTTGTGGACCAAAACGTATTTCCTTGATAATCACTTTTGAGGCTTTTGCCTTCATTATCTTCTCGCGCTTCTTTTGCTCATATACAAACTTTTTATAGTCTATAATTTTACAAACTGGCGGTGCAGCATTAGGTGATATCTCTACAAGATCTAGCTCTAATTCTGCTGCTAGTGCTTGTGCTTTTTGGATAGGGTAAATCCCTACTTCCACGTTATCTCCCACAAGGCGTACTTCTTTGGCACGTATCTTTTGGTTGATTTTGTGTTGGTCTTCCTTAATGATCCTTGCAGGACCTCTCGATCTTTTTCTACGTATTGCTATGGCGTTTCTATTTTAAATTAAACTTCAAATGTTTTTATTGTGGATGCTATCTCGGCATTTACCATTTTCGCGAAAGCGTCTATAGTCATACTGCCTAAATCCTCACCACCATGTCTTCTTACAGATATTGTGCCATCATTTTCTTCTTGCTCTCCTATGATAATCATAAACGGAAGTTTTTGCATCTCTGCTTCCCGAATTTTTTTACCCATAGTCTCCCCACGGTTATCTATAATTGCGCGAATTTCGTGATTTTCAAGCAAAGTTAAAACATTCTGAGCATATTTCTCGTATTTCTCACTCAATGTCAAAATATTAACTTGTTGTGGCATTAACCAAAGTGGGAAATTACCTCCAGTGTGTTCTAGTAAAATTGCGATAAAACGCTCCATACTTCCAAAGGGTGCGCGGTGTATCATCACTGGGCGGTGCATCTCATTATCACTGCCTTTATACTGTAGTTCAAAACGTTCTGGTAAGTTGTAATCTACTTGAATCGTACCCAGTTGCCAGCTACGACCTAGCGCATCCTTAACCATGAAATCAAGTTTAGGCCCGTAAAAAGCTGCTTCGCCAGTCTCAACAACATAATTGAGTCCCTTAGCTTTGGCAGCATTAAGGATTGCATTTTCTGCCTTTATCCAGTTTTCATCTGCTCCTATATATTTTTCCGGCTTTTCTGGGTCACGTAAAGAAACTTGTGCTGTAAAGTTTTCAAAACCTAAAGATCCAAAAACATATAGTACTAAGTCTATTACTTTCATAAACTCTTCATCCAATTGATCTGGAGTACAGAATATATGGGCGTCATCTTGAGTGAAGCCGCGTACACGTGTTAATCCGTGAAGTTCTCCTGATTGCTCGTAACGATACACGGTACCAAATTCGGCAAAACGTTTAGGTAGCTCTTTATAACTCCATGGGCGGCTATTGTATATCTCACAGTGATGAGGGCAGTTCATAGGTTTAAGTAAGAACTCTTCTCCCTCGTTAGGTGTTTCTATAGGCTGAAAGCTATCTGCTCCGTATTTGGCATAATGGCCTGATGTTTCATAAAGTTCTTTTTGACCTATATGAGGAGATACGACCATCTCATAACCTTGCTTTTTCTGAGCATCCTTAAGGAAGTTTTCAAGACGCTCGCGTAGGGCAGCTCCTTTAGGTAGCCATAACGGAAGGCCTTGGCCTACGCGCTGTGAGAAGGTAAATAATTCTAGTTCTTTACCTAGCTTCCTGTGGTCGCGCTTCTTTGCTTCTTCTATAAGTTCAAGATATTGTTTAAGGTCTTTTTGTTTTGGGAAAGATGTTCCATAAACGCGAGTAAGTTGCGGCTTATTTTCGTCGCCACGCCAGTATGCGCCAGCAACGCTCATAATCTTTACAGCTTTTATAATTCCTGTGTTAGGAATGTGGCCGCCGCGACATAGATCTGTAAAGTCATCATGATCACAGAAGGTGATTGTACCATCTTCTAGATTTTCAATGAGTTCTACCTTAAACTCGTTTCCTTCGCTTTTGTACTTATCAAGAGCCTCTTGCTTTGTTACAGATCGCATTTTAAAATCATGCTTTCCACGAGCAATCTCGAGCATCTTATCTTCTATCTTCTTAAAATCTTTGTCAGATATAGTCTGGTCACCTAAGTCAACATCATAATAGAATCCATTTTCAATAGCTGGTCCTATAGTAAGCTTTGCTCCAGGGTATAATTTTAAAATTGCCTGTGCGAGTACGTGAGAAGAAGAGTGGCGAAAAGCTGTCTTTCCTTCATCATCATTCCAGGTAAAAAGCGTGATCGAACCATCTTCGGTAAGTGGGGTAGAGGTTTCAACCGTTTGCCCATTAAATTTTGCCGAAATTACATTGCGCGCCAGTCCTTCACTGATGCTTTTTGCGACGTCCATAGGAGTAGCTCCATTGTCCATCTGTTTTACATTGCCATCTGGCAAAGTGATATTGATCATAGTTCGATTGTTTAAAGGAGCAAAGATAGTATCTTCAGTGATTGTTTACAATACATATTGCGTTCTGTTTGACTATATATTAAGGAGTGTTGTATGTACGCTTTCGCGAAAATGTTAAGAATAATAACTTCTTTGTTTTCACGGAATTAGAGGCTTTTTGGTGATTTGTAATGTTTGATTCTGAGATAAATTAAAATTTTCTCAAGAATATTCTTGTCAGATTAGAACTTCGGTGTATCTTTGCCACCCGCTTCACGGTAAGCGCTTGTTCTTTTAAATGGCTTCAAAAAGTTTGTTTTTATTTCTTCAAATTATTTTTAAAAAGATAGTTTGTAATTAGGAAAAAGGTTGTAGTTTTGCAGCCGCTAACAAATGGAGGTTATTTGTGAGTTATGTTCATTGCAATTGTTACTTAGTTTTAGAGGTTGAAAATTAAATTTCAATTATTTTTAAGATTAAGTTGTGAGTTTAAAAAACAGTTGTATATTTGCACCCGCTTAGAGAAACAGTAACATATCTAGCGAAGTTCAAGAGTTTTTATTGAGATGTTTTGGAAGATTAGTTAGTCTAATTTGAGGTTCGATTCCTTGGCATTTACAAGAGTTTTCTACTATTAATAGTAGTAGAGAAAGTTCATTGATTTATTGAATTGACAGCGCGTATTAATACCTTCGGGTATTATTACAAAGAATTTGAAAACTAGAAGTTTATTATTGACCGGATATTTCGAGTTGTGAGGAGTTAAAATTATTAACAACACACGATGAAGAGTTTGATCCTGGCTCAGGATGAACGCTAGCGGCAGGCTTAACACATGCAAGTCGAGGGGTAACAGGAGTAGCTTGCTATTTGCTGACGACCGGCGCACGGGTGCGTAACGCGTATAGAATCTACCTTATACTGGGGGATAGCCTTTGGAAACGAAGATTAATACCCCATAGTATTATTTTTTGGCATCATTAAATAATTAAAGTTTCGGCGGTATAAGATGACTATGCGTTCTATTAGTTAGTTGGTAAGGTAACGGCTTACCAAGACTACGATAGATAGGGGTCCTGAGAGGGAGATCCCCCACACTGGTACTGAGACACGGACCAGACTCCTACGGGAGGCAGCAGTGAGGAATATTGGACAATGGAGGCAACTCTGATCCAGCCATGCCGCGTGTAGGAAGACTGCCCTATGGGTTGTAAACTACTTTTATATGGGAAGAATAAGGTCTACGTGTAGACTGATGACGGTACCATAAGAATAAGCACCGGCTAACTCCGTGCCAGCAGCCGCGGTAATACGGAGGGTGCAAGCGTTATCCGGAATCATTGGGTTTAAAGGGTCCGTAGGCGGGCATATAAGTCAGTGGTGAAAGTCTGTGGCTTAACCATAGAATTGCCATTGATACTGTATGTCTTGAATTATTGTGAAGTGGTTAGAATATGTAGTGTAGCGGTGAAATGCTTAGAGATTACATAGAATACCGATTGCGAAGGCAGATCACTAACAATATATTGACGCTGATGGACGAAAGCGTAGGTAGCGAACAGGATTAGATACCCTGGTAGTCTACGCCGTAAACGATGGATACTAGTTGTTTGGCCTTCGGGCTGAGTGACTAAGCGAAAGTGATAAGTATCCCACCTGGGGAGTACGTTCGCAAGAATGAAACTCAAAGGAATTGACGGGGGCCCGCACAAGCGGTGGAGCATGTGGTTTAATTCGATGATACGCGAGGAACCTTACCAGGGCTTAAATGTAGTCTGACAGCTTTAGAGATAGAGTTTTCTTCGGACAGATTACAAGGTGCTGCATGGTTGTCGTCAGCTCGTGCCGTGAGGTGTCAGGTTAAGTCCTATAACGAGCGCAACCCCTGTGGTTAGTTGCCAGCGAGTAATGTCGGGAACTCTAGCCAGACTGCCGGTGCAAACCGTGAGGAAGGTGGGGATGACGTCAAATCATCACGGCCCTTACGTCCTGGGCCACACACGTGCTACAATGGTAGGGACAGAGAGCAGCCACTTAGCGATAAGGAGCGAATCTATAAACCCTATCTCAGTTCGGATTGGAGTCTGCAACTCGACTCCATGAAGCTGGAATCGCTAGTAATCGGATATCAGCCATGATCCGGTGAATACGTTCCCGGGCCTTGTACACACCGCCCGTCAAGCCATGGAAGCTGGGGGTACCTGAAGTCCGTCACCGTAAGGAGCGGCCTAGGGTAAAACTGGTAACTAGGGCTAAGTCGTAACAAGGTAGCCGTACCGGAAGGTGCGGCTGGAACACCTCCTTTCTAGAGCTTGTCCCTGTTATGGTGCGTTATGTATTTATATGTAACAATATCTTTAACAAACAGCAAACGACTTACAACCGAAAGGTTAGTAGTAGGTTTTAGTTTTCAATAGCTGTCGATTTAATTTTAATAAACAAGTAAATAGTAGTTAGACTTTAGTATTGAGTTTTTTACTTAAGACTATTACTTAACAACTATAGATTGTTTAATTACAGTCTCATAGCTCAGCTGGTTAGAGCGCTACACTGATAATGTAGAGGTCGGCAGTTCGAGTCTGCCTGAGACTACTGGTTACGCTTTCGCGAAAGCTTAATAAATCGCGATGTTCATTTTATTACATTTTGAAGGAAATTTTAGAAGTTGAGAATCATTACTTCGTCATTCGAAATCTGATGTCATCATCTTGATTTCATAAAAATGGGGGATTAGCTCAGCTGGCTAGAGCGCCTGCCTTGCACGCAGGAGGTCATCGGTTCGACTCCGATATTCTCCACCAAGATAGTTACTTTATAGTAGTTATCATCCTTAGGTATAAAGGATATAGTTTTTAAAAACACAGGATTCACGAGAGTGCAATACGTTTTTATTTACATAGATCTTATACTGATTATGGGAAAACGTTCATTGACATATTGGGAAATAATTAAAGAATACGAGAAGTCGTATGTAACCTAGCCGGTTATATACGCAAGAATATGAATATAATATGATTAACTCATTATAATATAAAGGTTTATGTATTTTATACATAAGCCCTTAAAAGAGCAATAAGTACAATAAGCTAATTAAGGGCGTATGGGGAATGCCTAGGCTCTCAGAGGCGATGAAGGACGTGATAAGCTGCGAAAAGTTGCGGGGATCTGCACACAAGAATTGATCCGCAAATATCCGAATGGGGCAACCCGGTATATTGAAGATATATCACCAGCAATGGGGCAAACCCGGAGAACTGAAACATCTAAGTACCCGGAGGAGAAGAAAACAATAGTGATTCCGCTAGTAGTGGCGAGCGAACGCGGATTAGCCCAAACCTATTATGTTACGGCATAATGGGGGTTGTAGGACCACGATATTTTGTGCTTTATGAATTAGAATACTTTGGAAAGAGTAGCCA
>NZ_CP138998.1:2500-57500 GCF_044596715.1 Dokdonia sp. R86516 | reverse complement strand
CCGTCGAGAAGAGAATGTAAGACCTAATGTTGATACAAAACATCCAGACTTGCGTCTCAATGTGCATATACAAGACAACTGGTGTACATTATCATTAGATAGTAGTGGAGCTTCACTTCACCATAGAGGTTATCGTACGGCTACAAATATTGCTCCTATCAATGAAGCACTTGCTGCAGGTTTAATAATGATGAGTGGATGGTATGGGCAGTCGGATTTTCTTGACCCAATGTGTGGTTCTGGTACCATGTGTATAGAAGCGGCAATGATAGCTTGTAATGTTCCTGCAAATCTTAATAGAAAAGAGTTTGCTTTTGAAAAATGGGGTGATTGGGATGTAGATCTGTTTGAACTTATAGAAGCCTCTGCTCTTAAGAGAGTTAAAGATTTTAGATATACCATCACGGGATATGATAAGGCACCTTCAGCAGTAGAAAAAGCAAGAGAGAATGTTAAAAATGCTCAACTATCAGATTTTGTTACTATAAAAGAAGAAAATTTCTTTAGGACAAAAAAGGATGGGAATGACTTCTTGCAAATGGTATTTAACCCACCATATGGTGAACGTTTACCAATTGAGATGGAAGAATTTTATAAAGAAATAGGCGACACCCTAAAATCTGGATATCCTGGATCTCACGCATGGATGATTACATCAAATATGGAATCACTAAAACATGTTGGTCTAAGACCTAGTAGGAAAATTAAATGTTTTAACGGTAGCTTAGAGAGTAGACTCGTTAAGTACGAAATGTATGAAGGAAGTAAAAAAGGGAAATACCTAAATAGGGAAGAATAACAAGTACTTTTTCGCGAAAGCGTAATAATTACTTTTTAAAAATAGGAATTAAATACGATAGTGTATATCCATATCCTACGCCTATTGGAGTACCTTCTGTAAGTTCTCCGAACCCTGGAATATATAAATTTGAGTAGCCTTCTGGATCTTTAGTAGTTATTGTTCTTTTTAATTGTGCATTTACTCCTAGATAAATATTACTAAATAATTCTACCTCCAAGCCTACTTTGAGTTCAAGCCAGGTAGCATTTAGCCCCTTGAATTCTTGACTTAAATTTCTCGTGTCGTCACCAAATACAGGGTTAGTTGTGTAAATGGTATAGCTCTCTAATTCTTGACTAAAACTAGAAAAACCAGCTCTAACCCCTGCGTAGATGAGATTGTTCATCCCAAACCAGTTTTCATAAGTATTATAATTGAAACCCGCTTTTATGTAACTACCGCTCGTGGTATTTTCTAGATTAGCAAGATCTGAGCTCCAAGTTTCGTTTCCTATCTCGGCGGCGAGATAGTAATTTTTTTTGAGTCTAAAATCTGCAACGAGTTCCAGGCCTTTATAATTGTCGTCAAGAAATGATCTAATAGGTTTTGAAATATCTACTCCTACACGCAAACCATAATAGTCTGTAGGTGCAGTAATAGAATCATTAGTAGTGATTTCTTTAGTCGTTTCTTGAGCTCGTACAGAACTAGTGAAGAAAGCAAGAATTACACTAGTGAAAAATACTAATATGTGCTTCAGTCTGATCATTTACTGTTGGGTTTTCAATATCTATATTCTGTATCCATGCTCCATCTTGTAGTGGATCAATTGTATTTTGTAAATCATCATATACTACTCTAAAGCCACATGCTTTATTTACAAACTCATCTGTGACAGTGTAAGTGAATGTTAAATCATCAGTATTGGGTTCTTCATCATCATCTTCGGCGGTATTGATTGTAAATGAGTACGTTGTGAGTTCGGCATTTGTGCGTAAAGGGATCTCTATGCTCTCTAAGTTTACAAGTGCTATTACTTCGTTTATCTCTTGATCAATAATGGTTGTGACCGTTAGATTATTTGGAGCTTTTAATAGTGATGGGTTATTTACATCATAAAAATCAATAATAAGTAATGGAGTAGTGGGCGTAGTTTCTGCACAGATATCATCTCGTTCGCAAGAACTCTGCCCTAGACTGGCACTTATTATCAAAATTAAAAGTAGCTTTCTCATTTTATCTCTTTTCAAGTAATACCACGTTCTCTACATGATGAGTTTGAGGGAACATGTCTACAGGTTGCACTTTTATAACCTTATATGTTTCATCTAATAACGCAAGATCGCGAGCTTGTGTTGCACTGTTACAACTTACGTAGACTACTTTTTGTGGAGATATATTAATTATTTGCTGCACTACATCTGCGTGCATACCATCTCTAGGTGGATCTGTGATAATAATATCTGGAACGCCGTGAGTATTTATAAATTCTGTATTAAACACTTTCTTCATGTCACCTACAAAAAACTCAGTATTCTCTATACCATTGAGCTTTGCATTTTCCTTAGCTGCTTCAATGGCATCTGGGACAGCTTCTACACCAATCACTTTTCTAGCTTTCTTTGCTACAAACTGAGCAATAGTACCAGTTCCAGTATATAAGTCATACACTAGTTCATTACCTGTAAGTCCAGCAAAGTCTCGTGTGATTTTGTATAACTCATAAGCTTGTTTTGAATTAGTCTGATAAAATGATTTGGCATTAATTTTAAACTTGAGCCCTTCCATTTCTTCAAAAATATGATCTCTTCCAGAGAAACAAATTACTTCCTGATCGTAAATCGTGTCGTTTCCTTTACTATTTATAACATATAAAAGCGAGGTGATTTCTGGCCAAGTTTCTTTAATATAGTTTAGTAGTAATTCTCTATTCTCCGTTTCTTCCTTAAAGAATTGAACAAGAACCATTAACTCACCATTAGATGATGTGCGTATCATTAATGTACGAAGGAGTCCATCTTGATTACGTGCATTATAAAATGCCATATTATTTGCAGTTGCAAATTCTTTTATTCCATTACGTATGGCATTACTAGGGTCGCGCTGTAAATGACATTTATCAATATCAAGTATTTTATCCCACATCCCAGCGATATGAAAGCCTAGGGCATTTCTATCTTCAATAACTTCATCACTTTTTATTTGTTCAAGTGTAAGCCATTTTGAGTCGGAAAAACCAAACTCCATCTTATTGCGGTAAAAGTATTGCTCTGAGCTTCCAGCAATAGGAGTAAGTTCAGGAAGTTCAATTTTACCTAAGCGTTTAAGGTTATTTTCTACCTCTTGCTGTTTGTATTCTAATTGGAATTTATAATCCATGTGTTGCCACTTACAGCCACCACATGCATCAAAATGTTCACATTGGGGTTGAGTACGCTTTCGCGAAAGCGTTAATACCTCTATTGCAGTTCCTTCATAATAAGCTTTACGCTTTTTTGTAGTTTGTACGTTTACAACATCTCCAGGTACAGCATTATTGATGAAAATTACTTTTCCATCTGGTGCGTGACCGATAGCTTTACCTTTTGCACCTGCATCTGTTACACTAATATTTTCAAAAACCTGTCTGTTTTGTTTACGTCTTCCCATAGGCGCAAAAGTAGGGCTTATATCAAAACCTTAATTGATTAAAAGCAGTTTTTTATAAAGCACTTTCTATTCGGTAAGAAGAAAACCTATGTTATAGAAATGGCCAAAAAAAAAGGCTACTTTAATTAAAAAGTAGCCTTAGCAATAATGCGATTAATATTTAATCAATTTTATTGTCAAACTTATTTAAGATTTTCTTCATATGTTGACCTGCAGCTTCACGTCCACCTAGTCCAAAACTTAATACTATTGTGAGTGCTATAGTACCTAATGTAAGGCCAAAAGCAAGGTTAATGATTTCATCTGCAATACCCATTGTATTAAGGCCTATTGCAAGAAAAATAGCAATAATAGCCATGCGCACAATAGATGCTAAAAAAGCGTTTTCTTTTACAGCCATGTTTTTATATACGATACTAGCAATCCAATTACCAATCACTAAAATCACTAGACCAAAGAGGATCTTACCTCCATAAACATTTACTGTCGCCAGTATCTCTGAAAGTTGGCTAAATTCAAGTTTTTCTACGGCTGTTGTAATACCAAATAATACAATGAAAAAATAAACAATGTTACCTATAAGGTTTACCACATTCACATTTCCAACCATCTTATCTAATTGTATTTTTTGAAGTGTAGCATTCATATTCATACCATTAAGAATATCCTTTATAAGGCCACTTAAGAAACGTGCACCTATGGTAAATGCAATGAGTATGATCGCTGCCGTTGCAATTTTTGGAATAGCTTGCATAAAGCTCGATAGCATTTCTGTAGCAGGTATAGAAATAGCGTCCATTCCTAAAATGTTGAGAGCAACTATAAGTAATGGAATGAAAATAAAGATAAATACAATCTTCTTTAAAATGTTTACAACATCAATCTTGGTTGAAATTTTTAATTTTGGAAGAAATTTACGAATGGTGTCACCAGACATTCCAACAAATTCTGCGATGATAGTAGCAAGCATATAACCTATGTAACCTACAAGACCTGCACCTACAATTTTAGGTATGAATCCTAGAAAATCATCAAGCATATTTTTAAGAGGATCAAGAGCAGATGTAAGTCCTAATCTCCCTAGTACAAGTGTGAATACAAATATCATCACAAGTAAGTACACTAGTTTAGATATAAATTTTGAAAGTGTAATATTATCACTTTTAAGCTTGTCGTCTAGCCCACTTTTTTTAATGATTTTTGCAGTTAGTTTTTTGAGTAATTTTGCTATAAAAATACCAACTATAAGCAGTAGTATTGCAATAAGCGCATTAATTAGATAATCACCGCTAGTTAAGTTTCTTAGTAAATCGTTGAGATAGTCCATTTTGATTAATTATTTTAGTTTTTTCAAAAGTAAACTGCTTATAAGTGAGGACTACAATATGTTACTTACTAAGTGTTTGTATCGATTAAGCGCTAGGTTTTTCCGTTGTAATGCATTAATTTAAGCAAAAACGATTTATGAGGTTGATTTCTTACCTCTTGCTTCGAGCACAAATTAGGAATTGTAGATTACTATCTTTAAAATATTATTATTATGGCCACTGTTGATCAACTTTCTTCACAAGAGGCAATTGCACTAGAAGACAAGCATGGAGCACACAATTATCACCCACTTCCTGTGGTTTTAAGTAAGGGAGAAGGCGTTTATGTGTGGGACGTAGAAGGAAAAAAATACTACGACTTTCTATCTGCTTATTCTGCTGTAAACCAGGGACACTGTCACCCACGCATTGTAAATGCAATGACAGAACAAGCAAAAACTCTTACACTAACGTCTCGTGCGTTTTACAATGATACTCTAGGCCCGTACGAAAAATACGCTACAGAGTATTTTGACTTTGATAAGCTATTACCTATGAATACTGGAGCAGAGGCTGTGGAGACAGCTATAAAGCTTGCGCGAAAATGGGCTTACGAGAAGAAAGGAGTTGCAGAACACGATGCTCAGATTATTGTTTGTGAAAATAACTTTCACGGTAGAACAACTACTATAATATCTTTTTCTAATGATGAAGGTGCTCGTAAAAACTTTGGGCCATATACTCCAGGATTTATTAAAATACCATACGATGATGTTGATGCGCTAGAAAATGCCCTTAAGTCACATAAAAACATTGCAGGTTTTCTAGTAGAACCTATTCAAGGTGAGGCGGGTGTATATACTCCGGCAGATGATTATATGCGCAAAGCGCAAGCTTTATGTAATGAGCATGAGGTACTTTTTATAGCAGACGAAATTCAAACAGGAATTGCAAGAACTGGAGGACTACTTGCAGTATGTGGTAATTGTTCTTGTGAGTCTCACTGTGAGAAGCAACAAGATACCTATGCACAGCCTGATATTTTAATATTAGGAAAGGCGCTTTCTGGTGGTGCTTATCCAGTATCTGCCGTGCTTGCAAATGATCATATTATGGAGGTTATAAAGCCAGGGCAGCATGGTTCTACCTTTGGCGGAAACCCAATTGCTGGAGCGGTAGCGACGGCAGCATTAGAAGTTGTGAAGGATGAGCATTTAATACAAAACGCTCGTAAACTAGGAGCAATATTTCGTGAGAAGATGCAAGCTTTTGTAGACACTAGTAATATTGCAACTTTAGTACGCGGTCGAGGTTTATTAAATGCTGTTGTAATTAACGATACAGAAGATAGTTCAACAGCTTGGGATATATGTATGGCGCTGCGCGATAACGGACTTCTTGCCAAACCAACCCATGGTAACATTATTCGTTTTGCACCACCATTAGTGATGACAGAAGAGCAGCTTATTGAGTGTACTGATATTATTATCAAGACACTTAAGCAATTTGAAAAATAAATTTCTCTAATTATAAAATGAAAAGCCGTTAGGATTATTGATCCTAACGGCTTTTTTGTTTTCATCGTTTAGCAAAAAAAAACACGTCGTTAGACGTGTTTTTTATATCAGTAACCTGAAATATTACTATGATGCCATTCCAGCTTGCTCCATTTGTTGTTGTTGCCATTCTTGCATACCTTCCATTCCTCCGAACATAACAAGCATTACAACTATCATTAATAGTGTCAGCACACCTAAAACTAAACCAATAATAGCGATAATTCTTGCAGTTTTAAGCTGTCCATAATTATCGTAACTATCAGGAGATAGTAGATAAGTTTTTTTGTCTTTGTTTGCTAAAAATAACCCTATTCCAGACAGTAGAATTCCTCCTATTCCCCATGAAAAACAACAGGCGATGAATGATACAATCCCTAATACTAGAGATATGGTTACGTTAGGCAGTTTACGATTTTCCATTTTAATGTTTGATGTTTAGTTAATTGATTAGTTAGTCATTTTTATTGTATAGCTAATGATGATAGTAGCGACTGTCAATATAGCTAAAAATATCACACCTTTGTTTGCAAATTTTAAATTTGTAAACTGATTAAGCACTAAAAAACCCAGCAAAGCTATCAATGGATAGATTGCTGGGTACATGTAAAATGCTTCTATAAACTCTCCTTTAAAAAGAAGAGAAATTGACCTTTGAATACCGCATCCCATACATTCAAATCCTAAATATTTCTTATTCAGGCAGGGCAACATGTATTCATCCATAGGTGTCTTTTAATTTACGATACTAATTTTACGACCTTTTGTGAGGCCATCACGAGTTGTAAATTTAACCACATATATTCCTGTTGCCAAGTTTCTTGTAGGGAAAGTATATTCACTCTGGCCACCTAGGTTTACTTCATTAAAAATCTTTTTTCCAGATAAATCGAAAAGTGATACATCCTCAACCACAATATTGTTTGGGTTGTAAATTTCAAGTTGGTTATTAGTATTGTTTTGGATGATAGTAAATGATTCAAGAACACTTTCTTCAATAAATGGATCTTGCTCGTTAACAGCTATGTCAATAGTTTCATTTTCTACATTTGTGTCTTCTGCGGTTTCTTCTTCTGTTGATTCTTCATCTTCAGTTGTTTCCTCATCCTCTGGTGCTTCTGAAGATGCAAAGCGAATGAAGAAGCGATCATCATATACTCCATCTTCGAGCATCATAAGTACTTCCTCGCCAAGAATAGAGTGATATGTTTCGGTTTCCATGTCAACTAAGAAAACATCGTTGTACTCAAAGGCTTCTGTATAGTGTACGGCAAATTTAAATTCTGTAGGTCCAGAAGCTTTTATAGATAAAGGAATCCATTGGTATTCATCTTTTGGAACGGCATTGATTACGTAGTTGCTTTTGCCATCAATAATGAAACCTACATCAGTGCCAATCTCGCTTAGTGTCTGCGCATCCATTGCGGTATCATAACCTTCGGTCGCTGCGTCGAGAAAGGCAATACTCATTTCTCTAGAGTAGGTGTCATTTATGCCAGCATAAAATTTAATGTGTGAAGGCTTTTTAAGATCGTTTATATTTTCATAATAATTTGCAACACCATGAGCAGATACAATAGCAGTATTATCTTTATTAGATTTTTGAGCAGATCTAAAATCAGAATTAGTTCCTTCTCGTACGAATACTCTTTGATCGTTGCTGAAAGTAATATCTTCTGGTACAGCACCATTCATATCTTGGTCAGTTGCTCCAGTTACCATAAAACCTTGTCCTACAGGAGAGAACCTTCGGTCATAAGACAATGATGTTCCATCCGTATCTGCTGTTCCTGTAGACTCTCCGGTAATGTCATATGTCAAAAACGTCGCATTCACGTATATACCATCTCCGTCTATTACTCCCATTGGAGAATAGGTCCCATAACCTCCTTTGTAATCTACTAGGTAATGAGAAAGAGCTAGTGGGTCGCTATCCCAGAAATATGCAGTACCAGTAGTAACTCTCTTTCTATCTATAGTCTTATTGATTACTTCTCCAGTATATGGTGATGTATATGAGTATGCATATGAATTTGGTTCACTTTCTCCTCTCGAGTTTTTAATTAAAAAGTGATTTAGATCTAAAGCCGATGGGTATGGATTTCCTACTTGCGTTTGCTGATCAGTACCAACAGCAATTTGAATATCGCCACTATTAGGACGTCCTCTAAAATCATAACGTTGTGAATCCCCAGGATTGTTCTCTGGTTGACCAACTTCAGTTGCTATTGTTGTATTATCTGTACCGGCAATACCTTTCATTGTGAAACCGTATCCTGGCTCTAATGTTGCAGTATTAGTAATATGTACCCAATCCCCGTAATTTACTCCAGACTTGAAAGCCCATATCCAGTAGCTCGCAATGTTGAGAGCTCCAGCATTTTGGTTACCATCATAACCTCCTATTGCAAACGCAGGGTTACTGAGTGTAACAGTTGTTGGTTTAAATAATACTTGGGCTGCAGAGTTGGTGCTTTTAAATGCAAATGGACCATTACCTTCACCTCTTGCTGGTTCTGAGAAACCATTAGCACCTTCAACTCGTGATAAGCCCACAGGTGATCCCCAGACATTGTAATCAAAGTTGTTTACAGTTCCTTCTTGGTATATAGAGATTTCACCAGTTCCCTTGTTGTTTCTACTTATACTTCCTTGTCCTTGTAAAATTTGAGCATTATTTCTTAAAAGAATATTAGGTATCCCATTATCTGTAGTCGCTGTGAGGCTTCTATTAGATTCTAATTCAACATCATTTTCAACATAAATAAAAGTATCGTTAACAAACACATAAGAGGCTGTGTTTGTATCCGTAGGCTTTACAAAAAGTTGTGCTTGAGCAGAGAATCCTAGGGTAAGTGCCGCTACAAGAAGTAGATTTTTCATAATTTAAACTTTACACGTAGTTATAACTTGGGGTCAAACTTAATCAAATGTAGATAGGCCGAAGTATGTAGTATGCTTTTATGCTTACTTTTCGATACATTGTATATTTTTACCGACTAAAAACCTTTTCTATTTGTAAAATTATGAAATTAGGAGATCAAGTGCAAGCGTTAGACGATGATTTTGAGGGTGTTGTAGTTAATGTTGAAAACGGACAAGTTTCGGTAGAAGATGAGGATGGATTTATATCCTATTTTCGCGAAAGCGAGCTTATACCTGCAGTGTCTAAAAGTATGAGAGCTGCCCTTTCTGTAGTACCGGATTCTGTGATTTCAGAAAAAGAAGAGGCAAAGAAAAAGAAAGCGACAAGGGTGAATCCCAAAGAACGTAACGCTCCAATGTTTGAGGTGGATCTGCATATTCACAAATTAGTAGATAGACAGCGTGGTATGAGTAATTATGAGATTCTGACCATCCAACTCGATACGGCATCTAGGCAACTAGAATTTGCTATTAAAAAGCGTATTCCTAAGATGGTTTTTATCCATGGAGTGGGAGAAGGAGTGCTTCGTGAGGAGCTATACACACTACTTCGTAGGTATGATAATCTTAGATTTTATGATGCAGATTTTCAAAAATATGGGGTAGGAGCAACCGAAGTTTACATTTATCAAAATGCAACCCCTAATTAATTGTAGGTGTGACCGTGACAGATACATCACTAGCCGAGTATGTGCCTAGTAACTGTAATGTCTCATCTCGCAACTCCTCCTGATTAACCGGATTTACAAGTACTGTATTTGTAATCGTGATATCAAGTGTCAAATCTGTGATAAAGTACTCGTTTTCACGATAGATATTCACTATAGTTTCTACAGCAATATCAGGATTTAGGTAATCTGGAACGGTAGGAGCGTTAAGATCAGATTTATCATTGTTTGGGTTTAAATCACTATTTAAATCTTCATTTCTTGTAAGGATGCCATCACCATCATCGTCATCATCCAGATAATCTGGAATGCCATCGCCGTCAGAATCACGAGCCATTAAAATTGTATTTCCTTCTATAGTAAAGTCTGTTCCTAATTCTAAAAGAGTGGGAACATTATCTCCGTCATCATCAAAATCTAAGTAATCAAGGATTCCGTCAAGATCTGTATCTACTAATAGTGTTGGGTCCTCCACTTCTGTAGGTATAGAATCTGCATCACTCTCTGTGCCACTAGAAAATATTTCTACCAGACCATCTGTACTGATAAATTCTTCTTGTACCACAGGGCTTGTAGGTGGTATCGCATTACAAAAATAGTCACTTGGATCTCCATTAAATACACGGTATGAGTATTGGTCTGTGCCAGAAAGTAATATAGAATACGAAGTATTTACTTCTGTAAATATAGGTTCGCCTGTCTCAAATTGTAAAGCAAGCGCCTCATTAGTACTCGACTTAGTCTTATAAAACACATAGTTAGTAACATCATTTACATTTTCACATCGTTGTAACTCAACATCGTCAAAATCTAATTCTGTAACAATAACGTCGCCATCATCACACGATGGAATCAAAAATATAAGAGCAAGTAAAAGCGTGAGCTTTTTCATAGATATAATGTTTAATGCAAAAATAGGACAAAGTGTTTGAAATATGCTTTCGCGAAAATGTTATTTACTTTCTAAAAAGCAGCTATTAGAATGATCGTTTAACTCTACAATTTCTAATGATCAAATAGACACCTATCGACCAGTCCCGAGTTATTTTGGTTATTTTTGTGCTAAAATCCCTAATGAATAACGTTTATGTCTAAGGTTTATTTTGATAACGCAGCAACTACTCAAATAAGAGAAGAAGTACTCGATAGAATGATGGAGGTTATGCGCGATGTGTCTGGAAATCCATCGTCTACTCATGCAGTAGGACGTAGCGCTAAAAGTATTGTTGAAAATGCTCGAAAGACCGTAGCTAAGATTTTAAATGTATCTGCTGGAGAAATATTTTTTACTTCTGGAGGTACAGAGGCAGATAACCTTGTAATCAATAGCGCAGCCCGTGATTTAGGAATACAACGCATAATTACTTCACGCATAGAGCACCATGCTGTGCTTCATGCTGCCGAAGAAGCAGCGCGTACTAACAATATCAAACTAGAATACGTAAACTTAAAGAGTTGCGGAACTCCAGATGAGAAGCATCTAGAAGAAATGCTAAAATCAAGTGAAGACAAAACGCTTGTGAGCTTAATGCATGTTAATAATGAAGTAGGTAATATGATTGATATAGAAGCTGTGGCGACTATGTGTAAATCATACGGGGCATTAGTACATAGTGATATGGTACAGAGTATAGGTCACTATGATGTAGACCTCCAGAAGATACCTGTAGATTTTGTCGCTGCTGCAGGCCACAAATTTCATGGACCTAAAGGAGTAGGGTTTGCTTTTGTGAGAAAAAATAGTGGTCTCAGACCTTTAATCTATGGCGGATCTCAAGAAAGAGGATTAAGAGCTGGAACAGAAGGAGTTCATAATATTGCTGGATTAGAAACAGCAATGGAATATGCTTATAATAATCTAGAAGAGGAAAGCGCTTATGTGAGGGGCATAAAAGACTATTTCACCGAAAGGTTACAACAAGAAATTCCTAAAGCTAAGCTTAATGGTAATTGTTCTAATCCAGAAAAAAGCACATATACTTTACTTAATGTTTGTTTACCCATAGCCTCAGAAAAGGCACTTTTACTGTTATTTCAACTAGATATGAAAGGTATATCTTGTTCTAAAGGAAGTGCTTGTCAAAGTGGTAGCGACAAGGGCTCGCATGTGTTGCAAGAAATTTTATCGGGAGAAGATTTAGAAAAGCCTAGTGTGCGTTTTTCGTTCTCAAAATATAACACAAAAGCCGATGTGGATTATGTGATAGAAATTTTAAAAGAATTTCTAGAGGGCGTTCCTGCCTAATTTAGAACTTTGCAGACATTCTTACATTAAAGACTCTAGGTGATAGAAAATTTGGGATTGCAAACTGTTGTCTCGTACTTGCATCTCTTACAAAAGTATTTGTAATCGAGTTTTGTCTATTAAATATATTATAGATTTCAAATCCCGCGGTTAGATCTTTAAATACATGAAGCCAGTGTCCCTTTGGGTATGGCTTTGTTGCATCTGTGAAGACATAGTTTATACCGATATCTGATCTAAAGTAATCTCGTAATCTCGGTAGCTCTGCAAATTGATATGGGTCTGCATAACTTGGAGATCCTCCAGGTAATCCTGTTTGATATACCATGTTAATGTATAATTTAAGATTTGGTATACTAGGAGCATAATCTTGAAATAAGAAAGCAACCTTTAATCGCTGGTCTGTAGGTCGAGGTATATAGCCTTGATTATCTATATTTTCTTCTGTGCGTAATATGCCAAGACTTATCCAACTCTCAGTTCCCGGTACAAACTCACCGTTAAGCCTTGTATCTAGACCGTACGATCGTGCAGTGGCATTATTAGTCGCTCTATATCTTATGCGTACATTTTCTAAGGTATATGGATTTACGTCAGTAAGTCCTTTGTAATAAGCTTCTGTAACTAGTTTAAAAGGACGTTCCCACATATTAAAGCTCCAATCGTGTCCAGCTACAATATGATAAGATTTTTGAGCTTTTACTTCTGGGCGTACTTGACCTAGTGAATCCCTTAACTCACGGTAGAGTGGAGGTTGTGCATACAGACCTCCTGATAGCCTAAAGATCATATCCTCACTTCCGCCTGGTTTTAAGCTTATCTGAGCTCTAGGGCTCACTATTGTTTGCGTGTTACTTTCTATACCGTCACCGTTTACAGTCCATTGTTGGGCTCTTACTCCTGCATTAATCCACACTTCACGTTCTCCCCAATCTATTCTTTTACTGTATTGACCATAAGCAGAGATGCGATTAATTTGAACATTGTTGCGTGCTCTTATATTTGTAAAGGGTTCGAGAGGAGCGTCAAAAGCTTCATAAGGTTGCTGGTTTACAAATTCACCTATGGGAGGTCTAATTGAAAACCCAGCCGAATCTATTACTTCATACTCCTCAAGACGGTCTCGTATATCTTCTCTAGTATATTTAATTCCCCAATCGAGCTGATCGTCGTTTTTTAAGTATGTTCCTTTGTGCTCTAGATTAATAAATAGTGCGTCAAGATCATTACGTGCATGAGTAAGTTGAGAACCTATACCTTGAGTAAATTCTACTTCCCCTAGATTTTCATCTCCTATGTTAGTGTTAGGTCTTCCCAAACGGTAATTTGCAAAAATGTCAAAATACTCTTGCTCTTGTGTGTGATATGCAGAGCCTAATAGTTTTAATGTCGTATGCTCATTAAGTTCATAAGTTCCTTTTAGTGCTCCAAAGTAGGTCTCATATTTATCTTTTTCTTGACCTTCATAAAAAACAACAAGCGCTCTAGGATCTGCTAGTGTTCCAAAATTAGTCTGCCTCGTAATTGGCTCATAATCGTATTTATTTACAGCAATATTTCCTAGAAAGTCCAATTGAAATTTATTTGAAAACTTATAGGTCAAGAAGGTCTGAGCGTCAAAAAAACGGGGTCTAAAATTTGTTTCTGTCTGCTTTGCATCTACAAGCAAGCTATTGTCTCTATAACGTACTCCTGCTAGTGCTGTAAAACGACCATCTTTTGTAATTCCCTCGCCAGATATACTTCCTCCTAGTAAACTTGCGTCTACACTAGCGGCAAAAGATGTAGGCCTTCTATAGCTTATATCTAAAACCGAGGATAATTTATCTCCATATTTTGCCTGAAAGCCACCGGCACTAAAAGCCACATTTTGGACAAGATCACTGTTTACAAAACTCAATCCTTCTTGTTGTCCAGATCTTACCAAGAAAGGTCTGTACACTTCTATCTCATTTACGTATACGAGATTCTCATCAAAGTTACCACCACGGACAGAATATTGTGTGCTCAGCTCGTTATTGTTACTTACCCCCGGTAAGGATTTTAATAAATTTTCTACTCCAGCATTTGCTCCAGGTGTTTTTCTAATAACTTCGGGAGATATTGTCACAACACCCTCAACACGTTGTTGTGTAGTTGCCGTTATAATTACAGTTCCTAGTTGCTCTACATCCTCTTTCAACACTGGATTAAACTCTACTTCAGCATTAGGGGAGAGGTTAAAAGGTTGCGTTATTTTCTTAAAGCCTACATAGGTGAAGTTTATAGTTACTTCCTCACCTGAAGGTATTTCTAGTAGGTAAAAACCATTGTCGTTTGTAGTTGTTCCATCCGTTCCATAGGAAACAGATACTCCAGGAATTGGAGTGTTCTTGTCGTCTATTACGATGCCTCGTAGGATAGCAGTTTGTGCTAGACTAGTAGCCGTAGCCATTAGAAACGTAATTATTAGGAATATGTAGTTTTTTTTCAAATGGAAGATTTTCTAAAGAAGGTAGTTTCAAATGTAGTACTATTTCCTACATTGTCAGTTACAATAAGTTTTAGATTGTTTTTTGTGTCTGTCACCACGTTGTCATTAAAATCATGAGTAAGGCGCTTAGTCTTTGGGTCATATTCGAGTAGAATGTACTTCCCATTTACAGTAGCTCTATAGCCTTTAATGCCGCTAGTAAGATCTGTTATTTCAAACTTGAGATATCTGTACTTAGACATCCATTTACCTTTTGTAACGTTTATGGCTTTTACAATAGGTAAGTCTGTATCTTTTGCTATCGTATAATCGCCTAAAGTACGTGTACTTATTTGTAATTTATTGCCTTTTATTCTAGTATTACTGTAATATACGTCGCCTTTATAGCCTATTCTTCCCAGATAAAGCTTATCTCGATCGTCTTCGTTGTAACCAGATAATGCATAGGAGATTGTGATGTTTTTATGTACAGGGATTAAATCTTCATGCAATGTAAGTTTGTCTCCTTCTGTTTTTAAATTGAGAAAAGTATTTTCATATAATGCACCTTTTGGAATGTAAACGTCAAATTTGCCGTCATTATATGTATATCCTTGGTCACTATAGACATAATCCTTTATTGCACTTTTGTCAGCAGGTGTTATCGTTTCTTTCTTACCCGTGATAGGTACGTTAATGATAACATTATTACCTGCATAGTCACGTACGTTTATTTGATATTGATAAGATAGACTATCTATTATATTAAGTATACCATTATCTACTTGTTTAGTGTATATACTCAACGGATTGTTTCTTTCTATAAAGAGTTTTTGAACCCTTTTGCGCTTGTCTTTATATAAGCCGTAGTCAATCATTCTGTTGAGGTAGCGAGTCTCTGCAAATGAAAATTTATCCATAGTAACTTCAAAGTTTTCTTGACCATTTACAGCTGTGGTAATAGCGTATATACCATTTTTATTATTGGCCAAATCTTGTTGATCTATGGTGCCTATTGCAAAACCTATTTCTCCATATGCTTTAAGATTTTCTGCCAGGTAGCTGCCATCAGGCTTTTGTGTTAGTCTCACAGAAACTGGATTTGCATTTTGATTAATAGATGCATTTTCTCCCAAAGGGTACGCGCGTAGTTCATTAATAGTAGGTTTACGCGTGTCTTTCGCAGTAAGTCCAAACAAAAATGGATTCATAGGGCGTTCATTTGCATCTCTTATTTCAAAATGTAAATGCGGTCCGCCGCTGCTTCCAGTGTTACCGCTATATGCCAGAATCTCACCTTGACCTATCTCTAGTTCGCCTTTTTTAGGGAAAAGCTCTATCTCAAAGCTTTCTTTTTTATACTGAGCATTTTTTACAAATTCTTCTATCTCATCACAAAATTTTTGAAGGTGTCCATAAACGGTAGTGTACCCATTAGGATGTGTAACATAAATGGCCTTCCCATAACCATAGTGCGATATCTTAATACGTGTAACCGTACCTGCCGCCGATGCATACACTGGAAGCCCTTCTCTTCTTTGTGTTTTTAAATCTAAGCCACTATGAAAGTGATTACTTCTCAGCTCTCCAAAACTTCCAGCAAGGACTAGCTGCCCATCTAGCGGATTAACAAAATAGTCTTGGGGTATATCTTGCTGTGAGAATAGAAGCGTGGTTGTAACTACAAATAATGTAAAGGATAAGATACTTTTAATCATAAGGGCTAATGTAGGTAATCAAGTAATAAAATAAAATGTAGAAGTATGTTATTAGTACGCTTTCGCGAAAGCGTAAAAGAAAATTACTCCTCTATAACGAAGCTCGTCGTAAATTCTTGTGATAGCGAGAAGTAGCCTAAGATAAAAGCATCTGGTCTATTTACGTTATCAAACTGATCTATGTTGTCTATATCTGTTACATTAAGAAAGTTTCCTCTTACGGTGGCTGTTGGGGTTTGAAAAGGTCCATTATCTCCCTGCTGACTCTGTTCTACGAGACCATTCATGTAGTTGAAGAAGTCTTCTGTAGCTCCCAGAATACTAATGTTTACTTCGTCTCCCGTTGCTATACCAGTATCTTCTGCATCATAAAAATAAGAGAACTCAAATTGTTGTCCCTCATAAAAACGGTCTTCGGTAGGTAAGAATTCATTAAAGCCGAAATCAAAGAGATAATAGTTCTCTTGAGCCTCAATATCTGTAAATGCAACAATAACTTCCTTGTCATCTTCGTCAAAGAGTCCTCCATCACCCTGAGTGACAGAATCAATAGGAGAAGAAGGCGCAAATGAAGTTCTTGCTAGATATAATTGATCTCGGTAAGTAACATACAAAAGAAAGTCACTCTCGTCTTCAAACCAGCTCGTGACAATTTTATTATCTGATACAGGAGAAGTTGTTGTGCTAAAAGGTCTATACGACCCAGGAGAACCCGGAATAGGCTCGTATGGAACACTACTGCCATCATTTTCTTTTCTTAATTCTAGATTTTCAATTGAGGCAGGCTCTATAGCTCCAAAAAATGAAGATGATAAAGAAACTTTTATAGTTGCATCTGTTAGATTTTGTGCAGTATCTATTCTAATAAGTGCATCTACAATGAGTCGTGGATCTTCATTTTCTAGATCTACATCTACTACATCTTCACAAGAAGTAGCAACAAAAAGTAGTGCGAGGGTTAAAAAGAAATATTTCATAATCTTAAAATTTGAAATTATAAGTTACTGCTGGTATTACTCCAAAAATAGAAGTTCTAATGGCCTCATTGTTTCCAGTTTCTGCATTTTGCTTGAAGTTAATTGAAGCAGCATTTCGTCTATTGTAAGCGTTATAAAGACTAAAAATCCATTCGGATTGCCATGAGCGACCTTCATTTGCACTAGGAGTTAGCGTTGCGCTTAAGTCCAGTCTATGATAAGATGGCAATCGTTGTTTATTGCGAGGACCATATGTTGGAATAACAATACCTTGAAACTCAAATTGTCCTACGGGGAAATTTGTAGGCTGTCCTGTTTGAAAAAGGAAGTTACTACCAAATTTCCACTTCTTACTGAGTTCATAGCTTAGATTCATAGAGATGTCATGAGTTTTGTCATAAGGGGTGTTATACCATTGCCCTCTATTAATACCTAACTCATTTTCATTTCTCCCGGGGGTACGCTGCTCAGATTTTGAGAGTGTATATGATATAAATCCTTTAAGGTCGCCATCATTTTTTCTTAACAAAAATTCTAAGCCGTATGCTCTTGCTTCGCCTTGTAATACTACTTGCTCGATAGCATCATTTGCGATAAGTTGTGCGCCATCAATATAATCTACTCTACCATCTATATTTTTATAAAAAGCCTCAGTTTCTAGGGTGTACTCTGTGTCTTTTACTTCAAAGTTCTTAAAATATCCCAAAGCATATTGATCTAGTTTTTGAGGTTGTACAAATTGCCCACTAGGAGTCCATATGTCTAATGGGGTAGGGGAGCTTGTATTTGACAATAAATGAAGATATTGAACGAGTCGCGTGTAACTTGCTTTTATAGAAGTGTCGTCATTAAACGCATAAGATGCAGCGATACGTGGCTCTAGTGAGTTAAAGGTAGCTAGTTTATCACTTCTTGATAAAGAAGTGTTTGTATCAATAGGGTCTTCACTTTTATAAATCAATAGAAACGGATCAAAAGTAACAGGTTGATTATCTCTATATATATTAATCTCATCTTGACCAAGACGAGTAAAATTACTATAACGTAGCCCGTACTCAACGGTGAGATCTTTTGATAATTTGTGCTCAATATCTACGTATGCAGCAAACTCATTTGCATACTTCTTTGTGAGTTGCTCTTCTATAATGCCAGAATCTGGTCCATTAGGTTTTATACGACCAGGATTAAATGTGTAGTATAGATTATTAATCCCAGAATAAATCTTCATCTTATCATTTAAGTAATGAGTAAGATCATACTTAAGGTTAATGTTGTTGATACCAGAATTCCACTCAAAGCCTACAAAATCAAGATCTAAACCATAATAATAGTCACTATAAATTAGGGAGGCGTTAGAAAAGAGTTTGTCAGAAAATATGTGGTTCCATCGCACATTGCCTACGGCGTTGCCGTAAACATTTTTAAAACTATCATCTATACTAAAGAGATCTCTACCAAAATACCCTGAGAGATATAAACTATTGTTGTCATTTATATTGTAGTTAATCTTAGTGTTGAGGTCATAAAAGTATGCCTTGTTGTCTATATCAAATAAGGGTAAAAATAAATGAGCATATGACGCTCTTCCACCCAGTAGAAACGCAGCTTTATCCTTTACAATAGGTCCTTCTACAAGTAATCTGCTTGCTACAGCGCCTATTCCTCCGCTTACTTTTACATTTTTGCTATTACCTTCTTTTTGATAAATGTCTAATACAGATGAGACGCGACCACCATAACGTGCAGGGATTCCGCCTTTGTAAAGTTTTAAATCTTTAATCGCATCAGGATTAAATACTGAGAAAAACCCGAAGAGGTGAGAGGAGTTGAATATAGTAGCCTCATCAAGTAGGATTAAATTTTGATCTGCCGCCCCACCACGCACATTAAACCCGGAAGCACCCTCACCAGCACTTGTAACTCCAGGAAGTAATAAAATTGCTTTAATAACATCTGCTTCGCCTAGTACGACGGGGATTTGTTTAATCGTAGCCGCACTTAATGCATTTACACTCATTTGAGGTTTACGTATACGCACTCGCTCTACTTTTTCTTCTATTACAACCTCGTTAAGTAATTCTTCAGATGGAGTGAGTTTAAAATTGCGACGTATGTCACTTGTGAGATTTACCGTTTCAATTACATCTGTATATCCTAAGTAGCTTACTTGTAATTGATAGATTCCCTCGGGCAATGTTATGGAGTAGAACCCATATGAATTTGTAACTACACCATCATTTAATTCTGGAAATAATATGCTTACACCAATTAAAGTCTCATTACTTGAATTATCGGTGATTGTACCACTGAGTGTATACTTTTCTTGACTCAATGAAAGCTGAGTAACTCCTAAGAGAAAGAGTAAAGTAAAGAACTTTTTCATGTTATAGTTTTGAGTAAAGCTAACGACAATAATTTAATTAAACTTGTTAAAAAAATGAAAGCCTCTTCTGTCTAGAAGAGGCTTTTAAATAGCTTTGTACGCTTTCGCGAAAGCGTTATAATTTAATCAATAATTGCATTAAATGTCGTACTTGGTCGCATAGCTGCAAATGTTTTCTCGCTACTTACACTATAGTAACCTTCTATATCTTGAGGGCTACCTTGTGCCGCGTTAAGCTCATTAATAATGGTCTGCTCATTGTCCTCCATAGCCTTAGCTACAGGTGCAAACTCTGAAGCTAGGTCAGCATTTACAGTCTGTGCAGCAAGTCCTTGTGCCCAGTAAAGTGCAAGGTAGAAGTGACTACCACGGTTATCGAGCTCGTTTACTTTACGAGAAGGAGATTTTCTGTTTTCTAAGAATTTAATCGTTGCTTCATCTAGCGTGTCTGCAAGAACTTGAGCGCGATTATTACCGCGGCTAGTTGCTACATGCTCTAGAGATACTGCTAGTGCTAAGAATTCTCCAAGAGAATCCCAACGCAGGTGACCTTCTTCTAGAAACTGCTGGATATGCTTAGGAGCAGATCCTCCAGCTCCAGTTTCAAATAATCCTCCACCATTCATAAGAGGAACGATAGATAGCATCTTTGCACTAGTTCCTACTTCTAGAATAGGGAATAAATCTGTATTATAATCACGAAGTACATTTCCTGTTACAGAGATAGTATCTTGTCCATTCTTGATACGTTCTAAAGAGAAACGTGTAGCAAGTACTGGTGACATGATTTGAATATCAAGACCATCAGTATCGTGATCTTTTAGATATAGGTTTACTTTCTTAATAAGTTGCGCATCATGTGCTCTTTCTTGATCTAGCCAAAATATAGCAGGAACACCCGTAGCTCTCGCTCGACTTACAGCAAGCTTTACCCAGTCACGGATAGGAGCGTCTTTTACTTGACACATTCTCCAGATATCACCTTCTTCTACCTTGTGTTCTGTTAATGTATTTCCTGCGTCATCTACTGTACGTACTACTCCAGCTGCTGGTATTTCAAAAGTTTTGTCGTGAGATCCATATTCTTCGGCTTTTTGAGCCATAAGACCTACGTTAGGAACGGTACCCATTGTTGTAGGGTCAAAAGCTCCATGTTTTTTACAGAAATCTATAGTTTCTTGGAAAACCCCAGCATAACTGCTATCTGGAATTACGGCTTTTGTATCTTGTTGTTTTCCTTCTGCATTCCACATTTGACCAGACGCACGTATCATTGCTGGCATGGATGCATCTATGATAACATCACTAGGAACATGTAGGTTTGTAATTCCTTTATCAGAATTTACCATTGCAAGATCTGGTCTTGCATCATAACAAGCTTTTATAGCAGCTAGAATTTCTTCTTTTTCTGAAGATGGTAATTCGTCAATTTTAGAAATTAAGTCTCCAAATCCATTATTTACATCTACTCCTAATTTATCAAAAGTAGTTGCGTACTTTTCAAACACTGGTGCAAAAAACACACGTACTGCGTGTCCAAATATCTTAGGGTCAGAAACCTTCATCATAGTCGCCTTCATGTGAAGGGAGAAGAGAATGTCTTTTTCTTTTGCATCAACCACTTGCTCTTCAAGGAAAGAAATCAAAGCTTTCTTCTCCATAAGAGAAGCGTCTATAATTTCTTCTGCTAGAACTGGTGTGTTGGCTTTAAGAACAGTAACAGTTCCATCTGCAGCTACGTGTTCAATACGCACATTTCCAGCCTCTTTTATGGTAACAGATTTTTCATTATTTCTAAAATCTCCATGAGACATCGTCGCGACGTGGGTTTTAGAATCTTCACTCCATGCACCCATACTGTGTGGGTTGTTTCTCGCATATTGCTTTACTGGCTTAGGTGCTCTTCGGTCTGAGTTACCTTCACGTAATACTGGGTTTACAGCACTACCTAGCACTTTTGCATATCTAGCGCGTATAGATTTTTCCTCGTCAGTTTTTGGTTCTTCTGGAAAATCTGGTATATCATATCCATCACTCTGTAATTCCTTTATAGCAGCGGTAAGCTGAGGTATAGAAGCAGAGATGTTAGGAAGCTTGATGATGTTTGCTTCTGGTTTTTTTGCTAGTTCGCCTAGCGCTTGTAATGCATCTTCTTGTTTTTGATCTTCTGTCAGGTTATCTGGAAAATTTGCAACGATACGACCAGCTAGAGAAATATCCACTAGCTCCATGTCAATATTAGAAGACTTGGTGAAACGTTTTATAATAGGAAGAAATGAATGCGTAGCAAGCATAGGAGCTTCATCCGTGAGTGTGTATTTTATAGTGGTCTTTTCTGTTGCCATTTAGAAGATATTTGTTTAGTAAATCTATTGAAAATTACTCGTAAGTCGAGCCTAGCAAATATACCAAATCACTAAGGTTACTTGCAATGCTAAGGAGTGTGAATACTGTGATAATTATCAAGAATTTAATAATTAATAGCGTGTCAAATCCATTTGAGTAGTTAAAGTGATTAATTGATGCTTTCTGAAGTCGTGGATACTTATTTGCTTTTGGTGTTGAAGGGCTGCATCTTTTTGTGATTAATCTATAATATGATTGTCAAGGTTTGTTCTTGAAATAGTTTATTACTTATCAATACAGCTTATTAGGCATTAATTGTCTGTTTGTATAAGTTACGTTGTACTATGATTGTATTCAGGTTCTAACACTCTAGAACGTTCCAATTGTTAAGATTGTATCCAAAAAAAAAGCTCCATCGTTATGATGGAGCTTTTTAGTAAAATATTGTGGTAGCTTAAGCGCCACGTCTTTCTTTAATACGAGCTTTCTTACCAGTAAGACCTCTAAAGTAAAAGATACGTGCACGACGTACAATACCTTTCTTGTTTATTTCAATCTTTTGGATTGCAGGAAGGTTAAGTGGGAATACACGTTCCACACCAACAGTACCAGACATTTTACGGATTGTAAATGTTTGAGTTCTTCCAGTTCCTCTTAATTGAATCACAACTCCTCTAAAGAACTGTGTTCTACTTTTTTCACCTTCCTTAATTTCGTAGTACACTGTAATTGTGTCACCAGCAGAAAAGGTTGGGAAATCATTTTTTGGGATGAATTCGTCTTGTACGAATTTTACTAAATCTTCCATTTTATGGATATTAAAGTGGTTTTACATTAGGGCAACATTCACGCGTATCGTCAGAGGTTAGCCTAATCAGTTGCAAGAAATTCCTGCGGTATTAATTTCAGTATGTAAAAGTTGTAGTGGAGTTTTGCTTTCGCGAAAGCGCTAGTAACACCTATCTACTTCTTAAATAACAAAAGAACCCCTATAGAAATATAGAAGTTCTCTGTATATCGTAATCGTAGTGCTATTAAAGAGCTGCTACGTGCTTTGCAAGCTTAGACTTAAGGTTAGCTGCCTTGTTATCATGAATGATATTGCGTTTAGCTAACTTGTCAATCATAGAAGCTACAGCAGGATATAAAGCCTGTGCATCTTTTTGCTCAGTCATATCGCGTAGTCTTTTGATCGCGTTACGAGTCGTTCTGTGTTGGTAACGATTTCTAAGACGCTTAGCTTCGTTGCTTCTAATTCTCTTTAAAGCTGACTTGTGATTTGCCATTATTGTTTTTTCTAGTAATTATAAAAATTGTAGCCCGTAGGGGAATCGAACCCCTCTTACATGGATGAAAACCATGCGTCCTAGCCGATAGACGAACGGGCCAGAAAAATTCTGAAGTGTTACCTTCAGAATTCATTAATTCAAAATGTGTAGCCCGTAGGGGAATCGAACCCCTCTTACATGGATGAAAACCATGCGTCCTAGCCGATAGACGAACGGGCCTAGAACAACGTTTAAATTGCGGATGCAAAAATAAACATATTTCTAGATGTTGCAAGCCAATTTCAAACTTTTTTTAAAAAAAAATTAATAAGCCTTGGCAAACAGTACTCTACGATTAGAAGGAGCGCCAGAAAAAACGCATTTTCCTTCTTCTTCAACAGCATCCATAGGTATACATCTTATAGTTGCTTTTGTAATCTGTTTTATTTTTTCTTCAGTTTCTGCTGTTCCGTCCCAGTGAGCACTTAGAAAGCCACCTTTAGTTTCAAGAACTTCTTTAAACTCTTCAAAGTCATTTACAGGCGTTACGTGTGTATCTCTGTAGTTTTTTGCCTTTGTGTATAGGTTTTCTTGTATCTCTTTAAGAAGGTCTACTACAGTCTCTACAATATCCTCTTTGGCTACAAACTCCTTTGTGAGAGTATCGCGCCTAGCAAGTTCTACTGTTCGTTTCTCGAGGTCTTTAGGTCCTATTCCTATTCTTAAAGGAACACCCTTGAGCTCATACTCGTTGAATTTCCAACCTGGTTTATGTGTATCACGATTGTCAAACTTTACAGAAACTCCGTGAAGTTTGAGGTCTTGTACAATTTCATTTGCCACTTGAGATATCGCATCAAGTTGTTCTTGTCCTTTATATATTGGTACAATTACTACTTGAAACGGGGCGAGGTTAGGAGGTAAAACAAGTCCCTGATCATCACTGTGGGTCATTATAAGCGCTCCCATGAGGCGTGTAGATACACCCCAAGATGTTGCCCATACATGCTCTTGTTTTCCTTGGTTTGTTGTAAATTTCACATCAAACGCTTTCGCGAAATTTTGACCTAAAAAGTGTGATGTACCAGCTTGTAAGGCCTTCCCATCTTGCATAAGTGCTTCGATACAAAAGGTTTCATCTGCCCCGGCAAAACGTTCACTTTCTGTCTTTACACCTTTAACTACAGGAATCGCTAAGAAATTCTCAGCAAATTCTGCATAGATGTTATTCATCAATTCTGCCTCTACAAGTGCTTCTTGCTTAGTTGCGTGCGCTGTATGGCCTTCTTGCCATAAAAACTCTGCAGTTCTTAAGAATAGGCGAGTACGCATTTCCCAGCGTACTACGTTTGCCCATTGGTTTATTAATAGTGGAAGGTCTCTATATGATTGAATCCATCCTTTATAAGTATTCCATATAATAGCCTCACTAGTAGGTCGAACGATAAGTTCTTCCTCTAATTTTGCATTGGGGTCAACTATAAGTTTGCTAGAGTCTTCAGGATCTGTTTTTAATCTGTAGTGCGTAACTACTGCACATTCCTTTGCAAAACCTTCTGCATTTTTCTCTTCTGCTTCAAAAAGGCTTTTAGGAACAAATAGCGGGAAATATGCGTTTTCATGTCCTGTTTCCTTGAACATGCGATCAAGTTCTGCTTGCATTTTCTCCCAGATAGCATATCCATATGGTTTGATAACCATACAGCCGCGCACCGCTGAGTTTTCTGCTAGGTCTGCTTGAACTACTAATTCATTATACCATTTAGAATAATCTTCACTTCTTTTTGTGAGGTTCTTGCCCATAAAACTTATTTTGGCACAAATGTTGTGTTAATTTGGTTGTAAAAATACCTAGCGAAATTAGGTATTTTTGAATCAAGCAACAATTAAAACATTATTGATATGGAATTTTATACTTCTCTCTTAGGCACAGTAAAAAAAATAACTTTTCTAGCTGCTACATCAGTTTTTATCATTGGTTGTAGTTCTACTCAGAATATTTATGATGAAGACGGGATTTATAGTAGTTCTCAAACTGATGTGGTAAGTAATTCCAATCAAGAAGTTTCTAATGGATCAAATTCTCAAGTTTATAAGAATTACTTCGAGAAAGGTGTGGAGGAGCTTAGCGATTTAGAGGAAGATGGTGCTATATTTACTGATATAGACTCCTACTCATCAGAGGCTGGGACAGAAATCTATGTTGATGGAGCTAGTTTTGAAACTAATACGGGCTATGCAGCTTGGGGAGATGAAGCTCAAGATGTAGAAGTTAATATTTATAATAATAATCCTTACTGGAGAGGTTTTGGATTTGGCTATGGAGGTTTTGGTAATGGTTTTGGATTTCCTAATCCATATGGAATCAGAAGTTATGCTGCATTTTGGTCTCCATGGGGAATGGGGTTTTGGAATACTCCCCATTACGGATATGGGAATTTCGGTTATGGGTACTACAGACCTTTTGTATCTCATGGTCACTACAATTATGGTACATATAACGGCGGAAGACTCGCATATAATAACAGTCCTCGTGGAAGAAGTTTAAATACAGGTAGAAGAGGAAATGCAATAAATGCTATCTCATCTTCAAGATCTCGTTTACGTTCGGCTTCTGGAAGAACAACACGTCCTACAAGTAGAAATACATATTCTAGAAGTAGAGGTACAAGTACTCGTGTTATAGGAGCTAGACCGTCATCTACTAATGGTGATGGAATTACTAGAGGAAGACCTTCAAGTACTAACAGAGATGGTATTAGAGGAGGTAGACCTACAAGTGCAAATCGAGATGGTGTAACAAGAGGTAGACCTAATACAACAAGACCAAGTCGTCCTTCAAGACCATCTGGTACTCAATCTAGACCTTCACGTCCGGTAAGACCTAGCGGAACTAAATCAAGACCAGCCTCGAGACCATCAAGACCAGCAGCCACGCCTAGCAGATCTTCATCAAGAAGTAGTTCTTACTCTCGATCTTCTTCTTCGTCAAGAAGCAGTAGCGGATCGTCGTCAAGATCTTCTGGAAGAAGCGGTGGGCGTAGAGGATAATTGATATTGTTTACAACATAAGTTTTATATATGAAAAAATTAATTTTAATAGCGGCATTAGTGGCCACGGGAACATCTTTCGGACAGACTATTTCTGATGCACTTCTATATACGTCATCAAATGTGACAGGAACAGCTCGTTATAGAGCCATGGGAGGTGCCTTTGGTGCTTTGGGTGGAGATTTAAGTGCAATAGGAGATAATCCTGCAGCGAGTGCTGTATTTACCAGAGGTACAGTATCACTTTCTATTGTTAATGATAACTACGATAATGATACTAGATATTTAGGCAACACTACAAACGTTTCGGACTCTGATTTATCTATAAATCAGGCTGGAGGTGTATTTATTATAGGAGGTTCTGGTAATTCTAAGTGGAATAAAGTTTCTCTTAGCTTCAATTATGATCGAACATCAAATCTTGATAATCAGTATACAGCTGTCGGAAATAATACAAATTCTATTTCCAGTTACTTTAGTGACTTTGCACAGGGAGTGCCACTTGACTTGCTTGAAACTGTTGATGGTGAATCGGTAGCTGATTTGTATCAATTTCTTGGAGAGACTGAAGGTTTTGGAGCTCAACAAGCATTATTAGGATTTCAATCATTTGTTTTGGATCCTGTATCAAATGATTTAAGTAATACTGAGTATTTTGTAAATACCGTTGCCGAAAATTATGACCAAGAGTACATCTTTGCATCATCAGGTTATAGTGGTAAAGCGTCATTTAATATAGGAGCTCAGTATGATGAGAATCTTTATTTAGGTCTAAATTTAAATTCTCACTTTATTGATTATAATCAGTCTACAGTTTTGTTTGAATCAAACAATGTTGGGGCAGATGAAGGTTTTACAAATATTACTGACATACGTTTTGAAAATAATTTAAGAACCATAGGTAGCGGATTTTCATTTCAATTAGGAAGTATTTATAAAGCTGGAGAAAACTTAAGGGTTGGTTTTACTTATGATTTACCTACGTGGACAACTATAAGCGAAGAGACTAATCAAAGTATATCAACTACTGCAATAGATGATGCAGGAGTGTTCAACACAGTGATTAATCCTAGAGTAACTAATATCTATGAGGATTATGAAATCAAAACTCCTGGAAAATATACAGGTAGTGTTGCATATCTTTTTGGACAGCAAGGTTTATTAAGCTTTGATTATTCTTATAAAGATTATACAAACCTAAGCTTTAGACCAGAAAGCGACTCTTTCTTTAATGCCCAAAATGCAGCGATAGATAACTTATTGCAACCAGTAAATTCTTATAAATTAGGTGGAGAGATTAGATCTCAAGCATGGAGTTTTAGAGGTGGTTACCGCTATGAGGATAGTCCGTTTAAAGATGAAACTACAGTAGGCGATTTATCTGGTTACTCTGCAGGAGTTGGTTATAATTTTGGAAAGATAAAACTAGACGTAGCGTACGATACATTCTCTCAAGAGCGCACTAATTCTCTATACAGTACAGGATTAACAAATGAGGCTACAGTAGATCGTGATAACACATCCGTGATTGCTACGCTTACAGTGAGTCTTTAAAAAGAACTTTTATAGTTAATAAAAAAAGCTACCTTCGGGTGGCTTTTTTTTATGAAACTATGGGAACAATAATTGCACTATCAGGAAGTAATAGCAAAACATCTATAAATAGTATGTTGCTGGATTATATTATCAATTCGATTCAATCTCAACCCGCGGCGCGTTTGCATCTTTTAGATTATGATATTCCTATGTATAATTTAGATTTAGAACAAGAACGAGGAATTCCAATTGATGTTCAAATCATAAAAAATAAGATTGCTGAGGCTTCTGGTATTATCATAGGAGTAAATGAGCACAACGGGATGATATCTGCCTTTTTTAAGAATATTCTAGATTGGCTTTCTCGTGCAGACAGGAATTTCTTAGCAAATAAAAAAATCCTTTTAGTGAGTACTTCTCCTGGGGCTAGAGGAGCTTCTTCTGCGCTTGAGTATATGAAGAGTACTGCCCCTCGTTTTGGAGGAGTTATAGCAGAGAGTTTTAGCTTTCCTTCATTTCAAGAAAACTTTGACGTAAAGGACCTCTCCATAACAAGTCCTGCTATGGAGTTAGGGATTTCTCAAGTGCTGGCTTCATTTCTTCAGCAGCTAGATGATTAGTTTTTTACAGCCTCTAGTAAAACAATATCATATGGAGTATCAAGAGTTATCTTGCCGTCGATTATACTAGCTTCTTGTCCTGAGTAGGTGTCCTTGACAGTTTGCGCTTTCGCGAAAGCGTTACCCACCAGAATTTCTTTCACCCCGATATTTAAGTCTAATCCTATGACCACAGTATCTGCCAGACCATTTTTATCAAATGATCTTTTAAAAACATAAGGAGCTGCACTTAGCATCTCGTGAGTACCAGCACCTACCGAAGGGTGATCTCTTCTAAAAGTACCTAGCTTTTGCCAGTGGCTAAGAACATTATTTGTAGTGCTGTTCTCAATATCTTCCCAGTTCATGAAGCTCCTTAGCGTAGCATCACCATTTGTTCCTTCGATGGTGAGGTCTCTCGCAGTTTCATCACCATAATAAACCTGAGATATCCCCGTAGTTAATAACAGCTTAGTACCTGTTTCTATAGCTTTGTTTCGGTCTTTATCAAATGGTTGTCCATCATCATGTGAGGTAGCATAGTTTACAAAACTCTTATCGCTAAAGATCGAATCCTTGATTGCTGCATACTTGCTAAATAACTGTTCATAGCTTCCTTGAGCATCATATTTAAATTGGAAGTTGATGAGATTGTCAAAGCCATTTGCAAAGTAATCTACCTTTTTATCTCCAAAATCATAAGAACGACCTCCATCTATAGAGTAATTATACACTTCTCCAAACATGAAAAAGTCATTATCATCCATCACTTTATCCTCATTGTTTGCTTTATAATCTGCAAAGGCCTTATCTGCTTGTGCTCTTAATGCCACCCATGAGGCTTCGTCCACATGTTTTGTAGTATCAACTCTAAAAGCATCTACTCCAAAATCACGTATATAATCTGTAAGCCATTTTATAATGTAATTGCGTGGTGTTTTCTTGAGGTTATTTGTTGTAAAATAAGAGTCAAGCTCTGCCATTTCTTCATCATAACGTCCTTCAGACTTCCATTTTGCTACTAATGTAGCAGGAAGTGTAACTTCTTGATCACTCTCTGTAAGGATGTCTGGAAGGTTTTCTACAAGACTGCAAGCAGTAGTGTTTTCATAGGTGCTGAAAGCACAATTAGGATTTTCTCGTGCCCAATCTTCACCCCAGAATGGATCTTGGTCTGTAACTGGACCTGTGTGGTTAAGTACCACATCCATAACGATACGTATATCTTTTTGATGTGCTGCGCTTATTAATTTTTGCAAGTCCTCTCTTGTACCAAAGTTAGGGTCTAGTGAAGTCCAGTCCTTGGTCCAGTAACCGTGATAACCATAAGTAACACCTGTGCCTTCATCTACTGCTCCATGTACTTGCTCTACAACTGGAGTAAACCAGATGGCATTAATCCCTAGATCTGTAAAGTAGCCATCTTCTATTTTCTGTGTGATTCCTTTGATGTCACCACCCATAAAATCTCTAAGTACAGCACTCTCTTGAGTTCTATCAAAGTTGACATCATTACTTGTATCGCCATTATTAAAACGATCTGTAAGCAGGAAATACATATTTGAAGCTTCCCAGAGAAAAGGAGTTTTTCTTTCCACTTCAACCTGCGTTACTGTAGTTTCTTTTTCTTTACAGCTTGATATTGAAACAACAACAAAGAGTAGTGCGACTATAGATTTTATATTCATCATGAGATTATTTTTAATCATTACGAAGCTAGTGAATCCTTTTGAAATTTGAGAAGGGTAGAAGCCCAAAGAAAATAGTACATTTACGCACTTAAAAAATATTATGCCCTCATTCCAAGTTTGGCTTAGTGCCGCCCGTCCTCGTACCTTACCACTTTCTATAGCTGGGATTCTTGTAGGAGGCGGACTTGCAATGCAAGAAGGTGCATTTAACTGGAGTATTTTTATACTAGCCATACTTGCTACCTTAGGTTTTCAAATCTTATCTAATTATGCAAATGATTATGGTGATGGGGTTAAAGGAACAGATAATGCAGAGCGTGTAGGGCCCGCAAGAGCCATGCAAAGCGGCCTTCTAACGGCACAACATCTTAAGAAGGCAATCGTAATTACATCAATTATTACCGTGGTTATAGTACTACTCTTGATTTATGTTTCTTTTGGTGTAGATCACTTCTTGCTTTCGGTCTTATTCTTCCTTTTAGGAATTGCCGCTATCGTATCTGCCATTAAGTACACAGTGGGTAAAAGTGCTTACGGTTATAGAGGACTAGGAGATGTTTTTGTATTTATATTCTTTGGCCTAGTGGGTGTACTAGGATCTTTCTTTCTATTTACACAGTATATTAATTTTATACAGATACTTCCCGCGCTTACTATAGGTGCATTATCTACTATGGTGTTGCATCTTAATAATATGAGAGATCGTGAAGCAGATGCTCGGGTAGGTAAAAACACACTTGCTGTTGTTTTAGGAGCAGCAGGAGCAGAAAAATATCATACTGCGCTGTTCTTCTTAGGGCTTTTAAGCTGGGTTTCTTATTTACTGCTTACAGCTACGCATATTATCGATTGTATCTCTCTCATCGCTTTTATACCATTAGTTAGGCATATGTTTACCGTAGGAAATACATCTGCACACGCATTACTCGATCCTGAGCTTAAGAAAGTTGCCTTGTCTACATTTCTACTTGCTGTACTGTATTTCATAAGTTGCTATATTTAGAAAGTATATAATTACGCTTTCGCGAAAATTTTCTAAAAACCTTTATTACCATCACGAGATAATCCGCAATGTTATGCATCACTAATGGGTTATCAATAAGACTGCGCTTTTCAATAGAAGCCGGTGTAAAGCAAAAAAAACGGGTAGCGTGAGCTACCCGTTTTTTATATAACAGTTAAAACTGACTAGTTTACAGAAGTTGCAAGCTCAGATCCAGCTTTGAACTTTACTACGTTCTTTGCTGCAATTTTAATAGTTTTTCCAGTTTGTGGATTTCTTCCTTCACGTGCGTTACGCTTAGAAACAGACCAAGATCCAAAACCTACAAGAGAAACACGTCCTCCATCTTTAAGAGTCTTTTCAACATCTCCTAAGAAAGATTCTAATGCTTTTTTTGCTGCAGCTTTAGTGATACCTGCGTGCTCTGCCATTCCGTCAATTAATTCTGATTTGTTCATAATGTAAATTGTTAATTAATTAAATTGTTGGTTAAGCTAAATGCTTAATTCCCTAACAAATTTATCCGAATTAATTGCCTATGCAAGCAATAGCAAGGGAAATGAGCGCTTTTGTTAATAAGTCAAGCCAATTGTTGATAAAGGCAGTCTCTTTTTATAATTCCCTTAACACCAATAGGAGCAAGGGTTTAGCGCATTTTTGCATTTTTATCAAATTTGTATCCGTTTAAAAGGTCTTTAACAGCCATTTTTTTCTTCCCAGAGAGCTGTATTTCGGTGATGCAAATGTAACCTTCTGGCGTTGCGATAGCTAGATAATCATCTACTTGGGTTACTGCTCCAGATGGAATAAACATCTCTTTTTCTGCTTTCGCGAAAGCGCTATAAATTTTTACACGTTGCTCTTTTCCTCCATTTTCGAGCATAGTGTAGGCAGCTGGATAAGGGCTCAGGCCTCTTATGTGATTGTAAATATCTTGAAGAGGAGCTTCCCAGTTTATTCTTGTGTTTTCACTATGTAACTTGTAAGCAGTCTTTAATTCTTTTGAGGAGTCTTGTACAAATGTGGTTACTTCGTCACTCGCTATTGCTTTAACAGTTTTTACTACAAGGTCTTTACCTGCAATCATGAGGCGATCATGTAAAGCGCCGGCATTTTCCTTGTCACCTATAGCAAGTTTCTCTTGTAAAATAATCTCACCGGTATCAATTTTATCATCTATAAAGAAAGTGGTTACTCCAGTTTCTGTCTCACCATTAATAATAGCCCAGTTTATAGGTGCAGCGCCACGATATTGAGGTAATAAAGAAGCATGAAGATTAAAGGTTCCATAAGCCGGCATTTTCCACACAGCTTCTGGAAGCATTCTAAAAGCAACTACAATCTGTAGGTTTGCATTAAGAGCTTTTAATTCTTTTAAAAACTCCTCGCTTTTAAGATTTGTAGGTTGCAAGATGTTTAGGTTTTTAGTCTTAGCAAATGCCTTTACATCACTTTCTCTTACTTTTTGTCCTCTTCCTGCAGGGCGGTCTGGTGCGGTAATTACTCCCACTACATTATACTTTTCTTCTAGTAGGCCATTTAAAATGGTTACAGCAAACTCTGGTGTACCCATAAAAACTATGCGTAAATCTCTCATAATAAGGTGTAGGTGTTATTTGCCAAAATGGCTATCTTTTTCTGATCCAAAAGTAGTCGAATCGTATTAATTATAGCTTGTTGTGGGTAGTCTAGTTGTGATATTTCTCGAGAAGTTTTTGGGCCTTCTCTTAAGATATCTATGATAGCACTGTCTATGGCAGTTCTTGAAATTCGATTTGTGGCATTTGTGCATACATCGCAGTGACCACAAGGTGTGGTTAATGTTTCATCAAAATACTGCATAAGTTGTATCGCTCTACAAACATTGTCTGTAGCAAGGTAAGTCTTTATTGCTTCTACTTGGTCTCTCTTGTAACTCGCTTGTGCTTTGATATATGGAGCGATCACGTTTATTGTTCTGTCATCATCCCTAGGCACAAGAAAGGTGACTGCGGTATCATAGTTTTGATGCTCATAATCTATAATGTCATCTTTCTCAAGAGTAAGTAAAACTTGATGTACTTGTTCTATCGTTTTACTAGCCTTTGTAGCTATGATACTGTAATTAATATTTGTTACTTGTTCAAAAACAGCTCCGTAAGTTCTAAGAACCGCCTTCACAACATCATCTAGCTGATTATTGCGTATTAAGTAGTAAGAAAGTGCAAAGTCATTTACCTTAAAGTTGATTGTTGCGCGTTTTGTAAATTCTTGTGACAAGCTTATGACACTATTGCGATCAAGCGTTTGAAGGGCATTAAACGTAAGTATAGTGTGAAGCTTATAGGTTGCACAAAACTCGCTAAAGTTAAAACGATGCAGTGTCTCTTGACCTTCACCATAAGAGATTTGAAAATAGTTGTTGAGGTGTTTATATATCTTTTTTATATCTGCTACCTGAGGGATAACTTTTATAAACTGATTATCTAGCCTTACTTCATCATTTTCATTGTAAAGAAGTACTGCTTGCGATTGTTGTCCTGCTCTTCCTGCTCTTCCTGCTTCTTGAAAGTAATTTTCTATACTATCTGGTATTTCTAAGTGTACCACAGTTGCTACATCTGCTTTATCAATACCCATCCCAAAGGCACTCGTTCCTACCATGACTTGCACTTTATTATTTCTCCACGCTAGGTACTGTTTGTGACGTTCATCACGAGACATTCCACCATGATAAGAAGTGGCAGAGATGCCTCTACCTTTTAAAAAGTGAGCGGTGTTTAACGTAGCTTTTCTATTACGCACATAAACGATAGCGCTAGCCTTTGTATTTGCAAGGATTGTTTCTAGTTGATAAAACTTGTCTGTTGCTTGCACAACATTATATGTGAGGTTAGGACGGTGATAGGAGGTTTTAAATAATTGTGGATCTTGTAATTCTAACTGTTCTGTAATGTCTTTAAGTACCTTAGGTGTTGCTGTAGCCGTAAGCGCTATAAATGGTACCGAAGGTTTGAGAGCGCGTAGTTGGGAGATTTCTCTATATGCAGGTCTAAAGTCGTGTCCCCATTGTGAAATACAATGAGCCTCATCTACCGCAATAAGAGAGACATTCATGAGTTTAATTCTTTCTCTTACGAGGTCTTGCTGTAATCGCTCTGGTGAGAGATACAATAGTTTATAATTTCCATAAATACAATTATCTAGTAAGCTGTCTAGATCACTAAAGGAAATTCCGCTGGTGATTGAGAGGGCTTTGATTCCTTTTTCTTGCAAAGTCATTACTTGATCTTTCATAAGGGCGATAAGCGGCGATACCACTATCGTAATCCCATCAAGTATTAATGCTGGTAATTGATAGCATAGGGACTTCCCACCACCTGTAGGCAATAATGCGATACTATCATTTCCATCAAGCACATTTTTAATGATTTCTGCTTGTTGAGGTCTAAAGGTGGAGTGACCCCAATATTGTTGTAATATGTCTTGAGCTTGATTACTCAAGTGCTAGCGTTTTTAAAATAAATGCAGCTCTATCTTCTACTGGAGACAGTGGTACTACAATAGGGTCGTACCCATAATTTTGGTATGTTTTTACAAGGTGTTTTTCAATTTTTTGAGCTTGTTCAAAAGTCTCGTATCGCTCTTGATCTACTTTGTGTATTTTCTCCCATGTGGGTAGTATAAAAACAATATCGTAGGTGTAGGTCTTACACGCTTGAACAAATGCCTCGGGATACTCTTGCCCTATAAAATCCATATATGCCACAGTGTCAGGAATCCCTCTGTCTATAAAAACGGTGTCTGTTATATAGGAGTCTACTTCTTTATGTTGCTGTATGCGAGCATCTCTCAGAAGTTCAGAAAAAAGCAGAGGTTTCTCTAGAAATAACTGGTCAATACCTTCTTTTTGAGCCTGGCTTATTACTTGTCTGGAGATTTCCTCAAGGCACGGGTATCCTAGTTGTTCTAGGTGATTAAGCAATGTTGTTTTTCCGGTAGATGGACCTCCTATAAGAAGTATACGTTTTGGCATAAAAATGGTAGTCTTTTTAGCAAAATTAAGCAAACTACAAAGAACGCGATTTATGTACCTTTGTATTATAATATATACCCATGAGTTCAAATAAAAACCCAGAAGAGTTTTATAAAAAATTAAGGACACAACTAGAAGAAACTTCTAGCTGGCCCGCACCTTACCTATATAAGTTTATTGTACCTGCAAATGCAGAAAAAGAAGCACAAATAGAAGGGCTTTTTAACCATCTAGGTGCTGTAATAAAAAAGAATGTCTCTCGCACAGGTAAGTACACAAGTGTTTCTATAAACGTACGTTTAGACAATCCTGATGTTGTCATAGAAAAGTATAAAGAGGTAGGGAAGATAGAAGGCGTTATTTCACTTTAAGGAGAAATACGCTTTTGCGAAAATGTTATTAATCACCACTATTTTGTAGCATCACTATATCTGCGTGAGGGATCGCAGTGGTTACCCTGCAGGTTCTTGAAGCGATAGCGAAAGCAGCCGAAGCGTATAAAAGTAGAGCCCGACCCTTGTGGTCACGCCCAAAGTAATCTGTAATTACAATAAAAACCTTTTTTTATCGTAATGTTATCAATTTACTAAAGACTAGATGCGTTTACACAAATTTTAGTATTTTGCACATGTCTTTACTTAGAGGACGACTTCACTTAATTTTTTACAATTGATAGATCAATTAGAGTACAACACGGAGAGAGATCATCTCATCATACCCGAGTACGGGCGCCATATACAGAAAATGGTAAATGATGCGACGGCAATGGAAGACGCAGATGAGCGTAATAAAACAGCTAAGGCAATCATAGCGGTAATGGGTAATTTACAACCACACTTGCGTGATGTGCCAGATTTTCAACACAAGCTTTGGGATCAGTTATTTATAATGTCTGACTTTCAACTTGATGTAGAATCTCCATATGGTAAACCATCAAGAGAGGAGCTTGCAGAGCGTCCACAACCTTTAGAATACCCACAAAATCACCCTAAATACCGATTTTATGGTAATAACATCAAACGTATGATTGATGTAGCCGTAGGCTGGGAAAAAGGAGAAATGCGAGAAGGACTTGCTATGACCATTGCAAATCATATGAAAAAGTGTTTCTTAAACTGGAATAAAGATACGGTAGATGATGATGTGATATTTGATCATTTATTTGAGCTAAGTAATGGTGAGATTAATCTCAAAGAACGTGATGAAGAATTACGAGATTCCGACAGATTAATAAGAGCAAATAAGAAAGCAAAAGCTGCCGATAATCCTGTTAAGAAGAGGAGCTACTCAAAAAATAACAACAATAACCGCAAGAAGCGTTACTAAAAATATATATTTCTAATTAACTATGGCAACATTTCAGATCGAGGGAGGTCACCAGCTTAAGGGCGACATCCAACCACAAGGAGCAAAAAATGAGGCACTACAAATTTTATGTGGCGTATTACTCACTCCTGAAAAAGTAACCATAAGTAATGTGCCAGACATTATAGATGTAAACAAGCTCATCATGATCTTGCAAAATCTAGGCGTTAAGGTAGAGAAAATAACCAAAGGTGAATTCACTTTTCAAGCGGATGATCTCAATCTTGAGTACCTAGAAAGTGAGAAGTTTAAGAAAGAAGGGAGTGGTCTGCGTGGATCGATAATGATTGTAGGGCCATTACTAGCTCGCTTTGGAAAAGGATATATTCCTCGCCCGGGAGGAGATAAAATAGGACGTAGACGTCTTGATACGCACTTTGAAGGTTTTATTAAACTTGGAGCAAAATTTCGCTACAACCGTGAGGAGCGATTCTATGGTGTAGAGGCACCTAACGGACTTACAGGTGCATACATGCTACTAGACGAAGCATCTGTTACTGGTACTGCAAACATTGTAATGGCAGCTGTACTTGCAAAAGGAACAACTACAATTTATAATGCCGCTTGTGAGCCTTATTTACAGCAGCTTTGTAAAATGATGGTACGCATGGGAGCAAATATCCAAGGCATAGGCTCAAACATGCTTATTATAGAAGGAGTAGAGAAACTAGGTGGTTGCGAGCATAGAGTATTACCAGACATGATCGAAATAGGATCATGGATAGGTCTTGCAGCAATGACTAAGAGCGAGATTACAATTAAAAATGTAAGCTGGGATGATCTAGGTGTTATACCTAATACCTTTAGAAAACTAGGGATTACCTTAGAACGCAAGGGAGATGATATTTACATTCCTGCACATACAGAGGGTTACCAGGTGGAATCATATATTGATGGTTCATTTATGACCATTTCTGATGCACCATGGCCAGGTTTTACTCCAGATCTTTTAAGTATTATTCTTGTAGTGGCAACCCAAGCAAAGGGCGAACTAATGGTTCACCAGAAAATGTTTGAAAGCCGTTTGTTCTTTACAGATAAGCTTATAGATATGGGAGCAAAAGTGATACTTTGTGATCCGCATCGTGCAACTGTGATTGGACATAACTTCCAGTCTACGCTTAAGGCTACCACAATGACATCGCCAGATATACGTGCCGGTATCTCATTACTTATTGCAGCTTTAAGTGCAAAAGGAACTTCTACTATTCATAATATCGAGCAAATAGACCGTGGATATGAAAACATAGATGAGCGTCTTAGAGCAATAGGAGCAAAAATCACTAGAATAGATTAATCTAATCTCTAGTTATAAAATTTAAAAAAGGCGCAAATATCATTTGCGCCTTTTTTGTGGAATAGATTCTACCTTTGTGTACATGATTCGTTTAATCAGCATAACGCTTTTATTTTCAATACTCATCTTATCTTGTGATCAAATGGAGGAACCTCAAATTCATAATACGCCTATTGTTATTGCACACAGGGGAGCACAATTTTTATATCCCGAGCATACGATGGAAGGGTATAAAAAAGCAATCGAACTAGGCGCAGATTTTATAGAGCCAGATCTTGTGATGACAAAGGATGGAATTCTTGTAGCTAGGCATGAGCCTTTTATTTCTGAAACGACTAATGTCTCTGCGCTCCCAGAATATGCAGATCGTAAAACAACCAAAATGCTTGATGGTGTAGCTGTGACAGATTGGTTTGTATCTGACTTCACGTTTAGCGAACTCAAAACCCTACGAGCTAGGCAGTCTTGGGAAGAGAGAACTCACGAGTATGATGATCTTTTTGAGATCCCTACGTTTGAGGAGATTATCGCTTTCGCGAAAGCGCATAAAACCACATCAGGAAATTCTGTGGGTATTTATCCAGAATTAAAGCATCCTAGTTTTCATAAAAGTCTAGGGCTCGCCATGGAAGATGTCTTCCTTAATCAGATTACAATGGCTGGTTATGTAAGTAAGACTTCTCCCATTTTTGTGCAATGTTTTGAGGTGAGTACGTTGCAGTACATAGCAACTCATTCTGAAGTGAGACTTATACAGCTTATTGGTGCAGCTGGAATCTCTAGTAATGGAGATTTACGCTTCACTAAAGAAGATGGCAGCTATGATCCAGAAGGGCAACCTTATGATTTCATACTTAATAAAAATGCTCGCACGTACAGCTACTTTACAACCGAAGAGGGAATGAAGTTTGTCTCCGCCTATGCAGATGGAATAGGTCCTTGGAAACCTTTTGTAATTTCTTATAGTAAAACAGATGAAGGAGAGGTTGAGGTGCTAGCTCCTACAGATTTTGTTGCGATGGCACATAAGTATAAGTTAGAAGTGCATCCGTACACCTTTAGAAAAGAAGATACCCTGTGGAATAATAATAAGAGTGGTGCAACCGAGTATCAATTGTTTTTTGAGGCAGGGGTAGACGGAGTTTTTAGCGATTATACTAAGGATGCTGTTGCTGCTAGAAACAAATTCTTTACTACTAGAGATTAGTTATTATAAGTAATAATATTTTCTTTACTTCTTTTGTTACCTTTGCAGTCCTCAAAAATTGAGCAATTTTTTCAAATCATCACCACATGTCCTCTACAAAGAAAGTCGCATTTTATACATTAGGTTGTAAACTCAATTTTTCAGAGACTAGTACTATTGCTCGTAGTTTTGGACAGGAAGGTTTTGATAAAGTCGAGTTTTCTGAGCCTGCAGATGTCTATGTGATAAATACATGTAGTGTGACAGAAAATGCAGATAAGCGTTTTAAGTCTATTGTAAAACAAGCTCAAAAAGTAAATCCAGAAGGAGTCACTGTCGCAGTAGGTTGTTATGCACAACTCAAGCCAGAAGAGCTTGCTGCTGTAGATGGTGTAGATCTCGTTCTTGGAGCGACAGAGAAGTTTAATGTTACTAGCTATATAAACGATTTACTAGATAATCCAGATAGATCTAAGGAAGGTGGAGAAGTGCACGCTTGTGAGATTCAAGATGCAGATTTCTATGTGAGTTCTTATTCTATAGGAGATCGAACTCGTGCCTTTCTAAAGGTGCAAGATGGCTGTGATTATAAATGCACCTATTGTACCATACCACTCGCTAGAGGTATTTCTAGAAGTGATACATTACAAAATGTATTGGACAACGCTTCAAAAATAGCTGCACAAGACATAAAAGAGATTGTCCTTACTGGAGTTAATATAGGAGATTACGGTAAGGGTGAATTTGGTAATAAAAAGCACGAGCATACTTTTTTAGAACTTGTACAAGAGCTTGATAAAGTAGAAGGAATAGAACGCTTAAGAATATCTTCTATAGAGCCTAATCTTCTTAAGAATGAAACAATAGATGTGGTGTCTAAGTCACGCACTTTTGTACCTCATTTTCACATTCCACTGCAGAGTGGAAGTAACAAGATTCTTGGGTTAATGCGTCGTCGTTATCAACGAGAGTTGTATGTAGACCGTGTTGCTAAAATAAAGGAGGTTATGCCCCACGCTTGTATAGGTGTAGATGTAATCGTAGGTTTTCCAGGAGAAACAGATGAGGATTTTCTAGAAACGTATAATTTCCTTACTAGTTTAGATATCTCTTACCTACACGTCTTCACGTACTCAGAACGTGATAATACTCCTGCAGCCGCAATGGATGGCGTAGTTCCCAAAAAAGTGCGAAGTAAACGTAGTAAAATGTTACGAGGACTTTCAGCCAAAATGCGTAGAGCATTCTATGAGTCTCAATTAAACAGCACGCGTACTGTACTTTTTGAAAGTGAGAATAAGGAAGGCTACATTCACGGGTTTACAGAAAATTACGTAAAAGTAAAATTTCCTTGGAATCCAGAACTTGTAAATACATTGCATGAGGTGGAGCTAACTTCCATAGACGATGATGGAATGGTAAGATTTGAATTTACAAAAGTTGAGGTGTAGATAATCGCTTTCGCAAAAGCGCACTTTAAAAATCTACTCTTCTTTACTATCCAGAATATCAATAAATCGCGTGTTCTTAATTTCTTCCCATTCTTCTTTGAGAATAGAATAACAACAAGAATTACGACGTCTGCCATTCTTTGTAATAATATCCTTGCGCATAATACCTTCAAGCGTTGCGCCTAGTTTTTCTACCGCTTTTCTTGAGCGAGTATTACGCTCATCAATACGAAATTCTACGCGTTCATACCGTAGCTTTTCAAAGGCATAACGTAACATGAGAAACTTAACATGTAAATTAAGACCGCTTCCGCGAAAATCTTCTCCAAGCCACGTCCATCCTATATGAACTACTTTATTTAAGGCGTCTATGTTACCAAATCGAGTAGATCCAGCAAATTTGCCATGTTTTTTATCAAAAATTATAAATGGTAAAGCAGTTCCTACAGATTGCCTTTTAATCGCGTCTTTTATATAAGCTGTAAGTTTAGGCCCAGTAGATATATCTGAACCGCCATAAGCGTTAAGATCGACTTCTTGTGATAGTGGAAGAAGATCACTGTAGTGATAATTTTCTAAGGCAAGTAATTTAGCTCTTTCGTTTTCTAATGTCTTTACTTTCATATCAAAAAAAATGTGTCGTATTTAAAAATACGACACATTTTGTAAGAAGCGATATGTTATGAGTTATTATACTCCTAAAATCTCAGCATCTACTTTAAATTTAGTGTAAATCTCGATTTCGTGATCAGACTCTATAGTTTGATCTGTTGTTGTTTCTGTACGTAATCTGTAAGAATCTTTCTTAATGTACTCTTCAAGCTCTACATTTTCTATGTCTAGCGTGAGTGAGCGAGCTCCATTTTCTGGTATACCCACTTTAGAAGCTATGAGTTGTTCTGGAAGACCATCTGCAGTGATATAAATGAAAATTTCATTTAAAAAATCAAAATCACCAGAAGCAGGTGTTTGAAGGTCAAGTCTTATTGCGGTTAACTTTACACTCTCCACAAGGCTAGAATTTGTATTGTTGTTCTCAAATTCTGACTCTGAGTTTGTTGTAGTCTCCGGAGTAACAATATCAAACGGCGTACCTAATAGGGTAGTGGCCTGTATGGTAAAATTTGTAGTGTAGTCTATATCAAACTTAGTGAGCTCGTCTATTTTATCACAAGAGATAAATGTTAGTATAAGTAGTGTGATAGCTAGTGTCTTTTTAATCATAATAGAGGGTTTTGTGTTCAATATTAACGAAATTTGATATGCGAAAGTATCTAAAATTTGTTTGCTTGAAAGATTTATATGAAAAATAGTAAAGAAGAAGTACTAGCACGTCTAGCAGAGAGTTGTAAAAATACTTTAATGGAAACCTTAGATATTACTTATATCGATTTTGGAGAGGATTTTCTTGTAGCACAAATGCCTGTAACTCCAAAAGTGCATCAGCCAGATGGAGTATTACATGGAGGTGCAATGGTTGCACTTGCAGAGAGTGTAGGGAGCGCGGCTAGTTTTATGTTTCTCAATCAGGAGCATACTATAAGGGGTATAGAAATCTCGGCAAATCATGTAAAGAGTAAGCGCGATGGGATGGTCTATGCAAAAGCTACATTTATACATAAAGGAAGAACCACCCAGCTTTGGAACATCGATGTGGTAGATGAAAACGATGCTCTTATTTCAAAATGTAAATTGACTACAATCGCTTTGCCTAGGAAGTAATGAATAGCACAGACTTTTTTGAACATATCGAAGAGCATTTTGAAAGTACATTACCATTTGTAGTGTACAGAAAACCTAATGAAGAAAAGATTCATGCGCTTTTACAAGATGATGAAACGCTACATGAAGTAAATGACTTCTCAGAAAGCGGCTTTGTGTTTGCTCCTTTTGATGCATCAACATCAGAGACTGTCTTAATTCCTGCCGAAGAGTCTTTTGTAATGGAGCTCGATTCCTTTGAAAATGAGATGTTATTAGAAGCAGAAACAATCTTAGTTAACCATACAAAGGAGGATCGTGAGGTTCATATTAAACTAGTAAATAGAGGAATTGAAGCCATAGCAGATACGGCTATGAAGAAAGTTGTGCTTTCGCGAAAGCAAAACATACCACATAATTATGAGTCTCCTGTTGAGATTTTCAAGCGATTACTTGGAACTTATAAGACCGCGTTTGTGTATTGCTGGTATCACCCTAATGTAGGTCTGTGGCTAGGAGCTACGCCGGAAACATTATTATCTATAAATAATAGACGTTTGCATACAATGTCGCTAGCTGGAACTCAGAAAACAAGCGCTAGTTCTGATGTGGTCTGGGGAGAAAAAGAACAAGAGGAACAACAATTTGTGACAGATTCTATTGTCGAAAATCTATCGACGCTTGTAAATGATCTTCAAGTTTCTGATGTTACGACCCAGCAAGCGGGAACTTTGCTGCACCTCAAGACCGATATTTCTGCGATCATCAATGAAAATGAAACAAGCATAGCTGCTGTAATAAATGCTTTACATCCCACACCAGCCGTTTGCGGACTACCAAAAAATGAAGCAAAAGATTTCATTCTTAATCATGAAGGATATGAACGTTCTTATTATACAGGGTTCTTAGGAGAACTTAATTATAAAACAGAAAAAAAGAGAGCAAGTACACGTAGGAATGTTGAGAATCTAGCGTATGGCGCCATAAAAAAGCATACACACTTATTTGTAAACCTACGATGTATGGAAGTAGATGCTAGTGGAGCACAGTTATATGTAGGTGGCGGAGTAACAGCATCAAGTGATGCTGTAGCAGAGTGGGAGGAAACCGTAAATAAGCTTCAAACCGTAGCAAAAGTACTACGTACTACATAATGTGAGTGTATGATCTGAGAAACTAAATATCTCAAATTTTCTACATTTCCTGATTGTGGATGCCTAATTCTATAGGGTAGAAATTGTATTTTTGTTACTAATGATCCACTCTAAAATTCCTGTAGCACAATCTATCGTTCACCTTTGCTTAAGTAAAGGAATTGATACGGTTATTATATCTCCAGGGTCCCGTAACGCACCGCTCACTATTGAGTTTACAAAAAATCCAAATATAAAAGCATACAGCATTGTAGATGAGCGTTGTGCAGCCTTTGTAGCTTTAGGAATAGCACAGCAATCTAGAAAACCGGTGGCTATTGTATGTACTTCGGGTAGTGCTTTACTTAATTACTATCCTGCAATCTCTGAAGCTTTTTATAGTGATATACCGCTTATCGCTATAAGTGCAGATAGACCTATTGAACGTATAGATATAGGAGATGGACAGACTATAAGGCAGAAGAACGTTTTTGAAAATCACATTTTGTATTCGGCAAATTTATATTCAGAATTAGTGCCTACAGACGAGGTTACGGATACTAAGGTTGCCCAGAAAATAAAGGAAAGCCAGCGACATAATGATCAAGAGATTAATAAAGCGCTCAATATTGCGATTGAACAATCTGGTCCAGTACATATTAATGTTCCTTTTTACGAGCCTTTGTATGAGATGACAGATGTGGCGATAGCAAAACCTATAGAAGTAGCACCTCACAAAATTATTGGTGAGTTATCTCTAGACGAGTTACAGCCATATATGGATAGCTGGAGTAAAGCAACGCGTAAGCTTGTAATTATTGGCGTTCAGGAACCTAATATGATGGATCAATCATTACTTGATATGCTAGGCAATGATCCAAGCGTTATTGTGTTTACAGAGACTACTTCAAATGTTTCTCATCCTAATTTTTTTACGCGCATAGATAACATTATAGGTAGTCTGGATGATGACGGCTTTAAAGCATTGCAGCCAGATATTGTATTAACCTTTGGAGGAATGGTAGTTTCAAAAAAGGTAAAAGCTTTTCTTAGAAATTACCAGCCACAACAACACTGGCATGTAGATACCAAGAAAGCTTATGATACTTATTTCTGTCTCAATAAGCACTTTGAAACATCTGCCTCTCACTTTTTAGAAAGCCTGAGAGAGCACACTTCTTACTCTCAAAGCCCTTACCAAAAGGAATGGCTCGCTGTAAGGGAAAAACGCGATATACTGCATACAGAGTATATCAATCAAATGGAATGGTGCGATTTTAAGGCATTTGACCATATTCTCAGTGAGATTCCAGATCACTCAATGCTGCAACTAGGTAATAGTAGTACTGTGAGATATGCCCAGCTATTTGATATTAATAAAACGCTTGAGGTTTATTGTAATAGAGGAACTAGTGGTATAGATGGAAGCACCAGTACGGCAATAGGTGCTGCTATGGTAAGTACAAAGCCAACTACACTCATTACTGGAGAGCTAAGTTTTTTTTACGATAGTAATGCGCTGTGGAACAAGAATATCCCGCAAGATTTCAAAATCATCGTTATTAACAACAGTGGAGGAGGTATTTTCCGCATCTTGCCTAACAAGGATAAGAACACAGATAACTTTGATGAGTTTTTTGAAACTACGCATGATCTTTCGGCAGAGAAATTATGTGAGATGTATAATTTTAAGTACTTAAAAGCAGATAGTGAGGAAGGTTGCGCTTTCGCGAAAGCGGAGTTATATGCATCTAACGATAAACCTACATTGCTTGAAATCTTCACACCGCGCAAAATCAACGATAAAGTGTTACTCGATTACTTTAACTTTATCAAGTAAGCTTTTTTAAGGAGAGTTTAACTTTTTGTTTATCTTTAGGAAGTAAAATCGAATTAACTAAACTAGTAATAACATAATTATGAGCAAAAGAGAAGAACTCATCGCTAAGTATGCAGATGATTTAAAAAACAAATGTGGAGTAACTCCAGATATGGATTTCCTTACAAAAGTAACAATAGGATGTGGACCGTCTATCTATAATAAAGACTCATCTACAGTTTCTGGAGGTAGTGCTACAGAAATCGCTACTGTGAAGAATAACTTCTTAATAAAAAAGCTAGGTCTTGCAGATAGCGCAGACTTAGATAAGGCTATCGATAGTGTTCTTGAAACATACGGAAAGTCTAACCGTAATAAATATCGTGCTGTAGTATACTATATGCTAGCTAAGCACTTTAAAAAAGAGTCTGTTTACAAATAGACTACTATTACATTTTATATGTAGAAAACGCTTTGACAACAAGTCAAAGCGTTTTTTTGTTTTAAGGCAGCTATTTGTTTGCTTAATCGTCTCAGGTATTCCTCTCAAATTCTTGTTATTTGTACCCATAGATTAAGTCAGACGTAGATGGTTGTTTGTAATTCAAGTAATCGTATTTTTGCACTTTAATTAAGATTATGTTAGATATAGGAAAGTACCATATAATGAGAATAGATAGAGAGACAGAGCCTGGGCTTTTTCTTTCTAATGAAGCAGGAGATGACGTCTTGTTACCCAATAAATATGTGCCAGAGGAGTATAAAATATGGGATGAACTTAACGTGTATGTTTATCTTGATCATGAAGAGAGGCCGGTAGCGACTACTCTTAAGCCTTTTATAGAGCTTAATGACTTTGGTTATTTGCGTTGTACTGCCGTAAATGAAGTAGGAGCATTTTTAGATTGGGGACTTGAAAAAGAACTTTTTGTTCCATTTGCTCAACAAGCTAGACCTATGAAAGTAGGAAGCTGGTACATTGTTTACATGTATCTAGATGCAAAAACAAACCGTCTTGCGGCTACAAGCAAAACCATGAAGTATTTATCTAACGATAATGTTGAGGTTAAGAAATTTGATAAAGTAGAGGTGATTATTTCTCACATTACAGAGCGCGGTGCAAATGCAATTGTAAATAGTAAGCATAAGGGACTCATTTACAAGGAAGATATTTTTGAAGATATAAGAACTGGTGATAAGCTTGAAGCATGGGTGAAGAAGGTGAGACCAGATGGGAAAATAGATCTAGTCCTGCAAGAAGAAGGATACAAAAGTATAGAGCCTAATGCACAGTATATCTTTGACGAACTTCAAGCAAATGATGGATTCATGGCTTTGCATGATAAATCTGATCCAGTAGATATACAAAACCAATTAGGGTTAAGTAAAAAAAGTTTTAAAAAAGCGATTGGGACTTTGTATCGAGATCGTAAAATACTTATCAAGGATGACGGAATACATCTTATAGATTAGTTTTCTAAAATAAGTCCTAAAAACAGTAGGCAGCTCATCGAGCTGCCTACTGTTTTTATATATTGAGGATTTTAAAATATTCTTAGTAAACTGGACTAGATGAGCGACTAGTGACCCATTCAACAGCTGTGGGTAAGTTGTCAAATATTCTAGGTTCAAATGGATAAAATTTGCTCTCAAAAATGGAAGACTTTTTACTAGTCTCATTATAACTTACAATGGCGACTTTAGCATTAGGGATATTGAAAGGCTCAGTATTCATAAGTGCTGTAGGAACAACAGCATAAGCATTAAGTCTATTTGATATGTATCCAAATGTGTCTAAATGGTTAAAATGATCTTTGATAAGCGAGGCTAGATATTCGTAATTTTGAGCATCAAGTAAAACGCCTTCTTTAAATTCTGTTACGAGATAATTTTTAAACATAGTAACAGATCCGATGTCTAGATGATATATAGTTTCAATATCTTCTATAGACTTTAATTCCCTTATACTCATTGACTTTGGTAGTTGTGATTATTACTTAAAGATAATTTGAATAAAAACCTTAAGGATAATAAGTTACAAAGGGACTACTGTATAGTGTTAAAATTCAATTAGTCGATAAAAGTGGCTATTTCGTCGAGTTTAAAAACGAATCTTTCTAGAAATTTGTTTTGATAGCCCTTCTTTATGCATAAGCACAGAGATAGCCTTGAGACGTATGTAGGGCACACTCATATATATGTAGCCATCATACTTCGTTCTTCCAGAGTCTGTACCCCACGAGTTTTTTACTTTATAATAGACATTACCATTTTGATCTGTTGCTTTTCCTGTAATATGCATCAAGTGGTCATCTGTAGTATTATAGTTTTCAAACTCATCTTGACGGTATTGTTGTGTAATTGTTTTTTCTTGCTCTGGTCCTAGTACAGCGAGTTTCTTATTACTTTCATTATCTGGAATTACAGCTACACCGTGTTTTGAAGAAAAAGATAACTCACTCACATCACAATCTAGCGTTACTGTAAAACCGTTGCTCAATGCATTATCTATATTTGAGACAAACTCATCTAGCGGAAGATTATACATCGCTCCATTAGAAAAGTTATCAGGAATATTAAGAATAAACGATTTGTAAAATGGCTGGTGAGTAAAAGAAGTTAGTGTTACATAATCGCTAGGCACTATCTTCATTTCCTTCGCAAACTCTTTAGGAGTGTACGTTTTACCATCATAAGAAAAATTAGTAATATTCTCACCTAGATAAACATCCAGCACCTTATCTACTGCGGTTTTCCACTTTTTGCTTAAAGTTCTTCCTGGATTATCTATATAAGTGTCTAGCATACTATGTATAACGGCCACCATTTCGGCGTGGTTATGTTTGGTGTCTGTGAGTGTCAGGCCGGTGTAGGCACTGTTTGGTGCTAGGCCATAGCGCGTAACACTATTAATGACATCGTGCGCGAGTCCGCCTTCAGAAAATTGAGCCTTTCCTTGACGCATTACATAATTTTCAGCTTTTGCCGGGTAAGTATTCCTTACTGTGTGCATTTCTGAAAGGTCTACCATTTTACCAGTAAGTCTAGCAATCTCGCTTTCTAAAAATGAAGATGTACTAAAACTCCAGCACGTTCCTGTTACTCCTTGACTTATGACTGGTGTAGCCTGTAAATCAATAGTATCTGTAAAAATGTAGGAACCCGTAGTGTTTTCTTGTGCGTAATACGCTTTCGCGAAAGCAAAAACAACGACAATACTTAGTAGTACTTTTTTCATCATCTAGTAATAAAGAATTATTTTTACGTAAAAATAGCATATTATGGATAAGCCAAACTGGCAAACAGCCAAAGAATATAAAGACATAACTTACAAAAAGAGTAACGGTGTTGCTCGTATAGCGTTTAATAGACCAGACGTGCGCAACGCGTTTAGGCCTAATACTACAAAGGAATTATATGATGCCTTTTATGATGCAAATGAAGATACATCTATAGGAGTAGTGTTGCTCTCTGCCGAAGGGCCATCTTCTAAAGACGGTATTTATAGTTTTTGCTCTGGAGGAGATCAAAAAGCGCGTGGTAAAGAAGGTTATGTAGGTGAAGATGGATATCATAGATTAAATATACTTGAGGTGCAACGTCTCATACGTTTTATGCCTAAGGCGGTAATTGCTGTTGTCCCGGGATGGGCAGTAGGAGGTGGGCATAGCCTGCACGTAGTTTGTGACCTAACTCTTGCAAGTAAGGAACACGCTATTTTTAAACAAACAGATGCAGATGTAACTTCTTTTGACGGTGGTTACGGAAGTGCTTACCTCGCAAAAATGGTAGGTCAAAAGAAAGCGAGAGAGATTTTCTTTTTAGGTAGAAACTATTCTGCTCAAGAGGCTTATGAGATGGGTATGGTAAATGCAGTGATACCTCACGCAGAGCTAGAAGATACTGCCTACGAGTGGGCGCAAGAGATTCTTGCAAAATCACCTATATCTATAAAGATGCTCAAATTTGCGATGAACCTTACAGACGACGGTATGGTGGGACAACAAGTTTTTGCTGGAGAGGCTACACGTCTAGCATATATGACAGATGAGGCCGTAGAGGGTAGAAATGCATTTTTAGAAAAAAGAGCACCTAACTTTGACAAGAAGTGGATTCCTTAATAAAAGGAATAATTTAATAGTACACATAAAAAATCCCGCTCTATATTATAGAGCGAGATTTTTATTAAAAACGCTTTCGCGAAAGCGTAACTACTACTTATTCAAAATATGAAAACGTCTCACCATCTTCTATAGTAAGCAGCGTTTCATAAATAAGTTTTATTACATTCTCTACATCTTCACGGTGTACCATCTCAACAGTAGTGTGCATATATCTTAACGGTAATGATATAAGAGCAGAGGCAACACCGCTACCGCTATAAGCAAAAGCATCTGTATCTGTACCCGTAGCACGAGAAAGTGCAGCTCTCTGGAAAGGAATCTCTTTCTTCTCTGCCGTTTCTGTGATGCGGTCACGTAGTTTTTGCTGTACAGCAGGAGCATAAGCAACTACAGGGCCTTTGCCTATCTCTGCGTGTCCCTGTTTTTTCATATCTATCATAGGTGTTGTCGTGTCGTGAGTAACATCTGTGACAATGGCAACATCTGGTTTTATACGTTCTGCAATCATTTGTGCTCCACGCAGTCCTATCTCTTCTTGTACGGAGTTTGTGATGTATAGTCCAAAAGGTAGTTTCTTTTTATTCTCGTGTAAAAGTCTCGCTACCTCTGCAATCATAAAACCACCAGCGCGGTTATCTATCGCTCTACACACAAATTTATCGTCATTAAGGATGTGGAAGGTGTCTGGATATGTAATTACACAACCTACGTGTACACCCATTTTTTCTACCTCCTCTTTATCTTTTGCTCCTATGTCTATAAAGATATTGTCAGGTTTTGGCGCCTCTTCTTTTGCTTTATTACGAGTATGTATTGCTGGCCAACCAAAAACTCCTTTTACAATTCCGTTTTTAGTATGCACGTTTACAATCTTAGAAGGTGCAATCTGGTGATCACTACCACCATTGCGTATTACATATATAAGACCATTATCTGCTATGTAATTTACATACCAAGAGATTTCATCTGCGTGACCTTCTATTACAACCTTATATTTTGCCTCAGGATTTATTACCGCAACCGCCGTACCGTAGGTATCTGTGATAAACTCATCTACATATGGTTTGAGATAATCCATCCATAATTTCTGTCCATCCCACTCATAGCCTGTAGGAGCTGCGTTGTTGAGGTAACTCTCAAGAAAGTCTAGAGACTTTTTATTTAAAATGCTTTTTGAAGCCATAGAATAATATTTTTTTTAAAAGTAAGAATATTAACCAAGAGTTAATGACGTTATAGCACTCTAATCTTTAATTTTGGAATGATTTTAGCTTAAAGCGAAATAAAAAAGATGCGCATACATAATCTCCTATATATAATAGTATTCATAGCAGGGCTTGCACAAGCTCAAGAAACTCCTGTAGATTCAACAGAAGTTGAAATTGAATATTACATCATACAAGGAGATACAATTCCAAGGAGTGCTATAGATCTTAATGAGGTAATCGTTTTTAAAAGGCTAAAATTTGATAATAAGCAAGACCGAAGACGATACCTAATACTGCGCCGTAAAACCAGAAAGGTTTTTCCTTATGCAAAACTCGCTGCAGATAGGCTGGTCGCGCTTAATAATAGACTTGACTCCATAGAGGGTAAACGTGCTAGAAAGAAATACACAAAAATCATTCATAAATACCTAGAAGGCGAATTTTCGGCAGAGCTTAAGAAACTCACACGCACAGAAGGGCAAATACTTATTAAACTCATACATCGTCAAACAGGTGAGACAGCCTTCGAGTTAATAAAAAGACTACGTAGTGGCTGGAGAGCATTTTGGTATAACACCACTGCAAGCGCTTTTGATATTTCACTTAAGAGAGAATTCAATCCAGAACAAGAACAAGAGGATTACCTTATAGAAGATATACTACAGCGTTCTTTTCAATCAGGTATACTTGAGCCGCAGCCTAGTGTGTTAGATTTTAAATTTCTCGAATTATCAGATAAGTGGAAGAATAAAGGAGTAGAGTAGTGCTGTACTTATTGTATAAGTAATATCACTTTACGCTTTCGCGAAAATTTCTAGGGTGGTTTTTGCAGCTATTTGATGGTTGGTGAGGTTGGAATTGCTAGTTTCTCTGAGTTTATGGACTGTAAAATAGAGTTCCTTTAGGTTGATTGAGGTGTCAATCAAATTATTTTAAAAGCTAGTTCTTGTGTTTACAGGGAGTTGCATATTTCCTTAAAATTTTCTCAAGAATATTCTTGTCAGATTAGAACTTCGGTGTATCTTTGCCACCCGCTTCACGGTAAGCGTTTGTTCTTTTAAATGGCTTTAAAAAGTTTGTTTTTATTTCTTCAAATTATTTTTCAAAAGATAGTTTGTGATTAGGAAAAAGGTTGTAGTTTTGCAGCCGCTAACAAACGGAGGTTATTTGTGAGTTATGTTCATTGCGATTGTTACTTGGTTTTGGAGGTTGAAAATTAAATTTCAATTATTTTTAAGATTAAGTTGTGAGTTTAAAAAACAGTTGTATATTTGCACCCGCTTAGAGAAACAGTAACATATCTAGCGAAGTTCAAGAGTTTTTATTGAGATGTTTTGGAAGATTAGTTAGTCTAATTTGAGGTTCGATTCCTTGGCATTTACAAGAGTTTTCTACTATTAATAGTAGTAGAGAAAGTTCATTGATTTATTGAATTGACAGCGCGTATTAATACCTTCGGGTATTATTACAAAGAATTTGAAAACTAGAAGTTTATTATTGACCGGATATTTCGAGTTGTGAGGAGTTAAAATTATTAACAACACACGATGAAGAGTTTGATCCTGGCTCAGGATGAACGCTAGCGGCAGGCTTAACACATGCAAGTCGAGGGGTAACAGGAGTAGCTTGCTATTTGCTGACGACCGGCGCACGGGTGCGTAACGCGTATAGAATCTACCTTATACTGGGGGATAGCCTTTGGAAACGAAGATTAATACCCCATAGTATTATTTTTTGGCATCATTAAATAATTAAAGTTTCGACGGTATAAGATGACTATGCGTTCTATTAGTTAGTTGGTAAGGTAACGGCTTACCAAGACTGCGATAGATAGGGGTCCTGAGAGGGAGATCCCCCACACTGGTACTGAGACACGGACCAGACTCCTACGGGAGGCAGCAGTGAGGAATATTGGACAATGGAGGCAACTCTGATCCAGCCATGCCGCGTGTAGGAAGACTGCCCTATGGGTTGTAAACTACTTTTATATGGGAAGAATAAGGTCTACGTGTAGACTGATGACGGTACCATAAGAATAAGCACCGGCTAACTCCGTGCCAGCAGCCGCGGTAATACGGAGGGTGCAAGCGTTATCCGGAATCATTGGGTTTAAAGGGTCCGTAGGCGGGCATATAAGTCAGTGGTGAAAGTCTGTGGCTTAACCATAGAATTGCCATTGATACTGTATGTCTTGAATTATTGTGAAGTGGTTAGAATATGTAGTGTAGCGGTGAAATGCTTAGAGATTACATAGAATACCGATTGCGAAGGCAGATCACTAACAATATATTGACGCTGATGGACGAAAGCGTAGGTAGCGAACAGGATTAGATACCCTGGTAGTCTACGCCGTAAACGATGGATACTAGTTGTTTGGCCTTCGGGCTGAGTGACTAAGCGAAAGTGATAAGTATCCCACCTGGGGAGTACGTTCGCAAGAATGAAACTCAAAGGAATTGACGGGGGCCCGCACAAGCGGTGGAGCATGTGGTTTAATTCGATGATACGCGAGGAACCTTACCAGGGCTTAAATGTAGTCTGACAGCTTTAGAGATAGAGTTTTCTTCGGACAGATTACAAGGTGCTGCATGGTTGTCGTCAGCTCGTGCCGTGAGGTGTCAGGTTAAGTCCTATAACGAGCGCAACCCCTGTGGTTAGTTGCCAGCGAGTAATGTCGGGAACTCTAGCCAGACTGCCGGTGCAAACCGTGAGGAAGGTGGGGATGACGTCAAATCATCACGGCCCTTACGTCCTGGGCCACACACGTGCTACAATGGTAGGGACAGAGAGCAGCCACTTAGCGATAAGGAGCGAATCTATAAACCCTATCTCAGTTCGGATTGGAGTCTGCAACTCGACTCCATGAAGCTGGAATCGCTAGTAATCGGATATCAGCCATGATCCGGTGAATACGTTCCCGGGCCTTGTACACACCGCCCGTCAAGCCATGGAAGCTGGGGGTACCTGAAGTCCGTCACCGTAAGGAGCGGCCTAGGGTAAAACTGGTAACTAGGGCTAAGTCGTAACAAGGTAGCCGTACCGGAAGGTGCGGCTGGAACACCTCCTTTCTAGAGCTTGTCCCTGTTATGGTGCGTTATGTATTTATATGTAACAATATCTTTAACAAACAGCAAACGACTTACAACCGAAAGGTTAGTAGTAGGTTTTAGTTTTCAATAGCTGTCGATTTAATTTTAATAAACAAGTAAATAGTAGTTAGACTTTAGTATTGAGTTTTTTACTTAAGACTATTACTTAACAACTATAGATTGTTTAATTACAGTCTCATAGCTCAGCTGGTTAGAGCGCTACACTGATAATGTAGAGGTCGGCAGTTCGAGTCTGCCTGAGACTACTGGTTACGCTTTCGCGAAAGCTTAATAAATCGCGATGTTCATTTTATTACATTTTGAAGGAAATTTTAGAAGTTGAGAATCATTACTTCGTCATTCGAAATCTGATGTCATCATCTTGATTTCATAAAAATGGGGGATTAGCTCAGCTGGCTAGAGCGCCTGCCTTGCACGCAGGAGGTCATCGGTTCGACTCCGATATTCTCCACCAAGATAGTTACTTTATAGTAGTTATCATCCTTAGGTATAAAGGATATAGTTTTTAAAAACACAGGATTCACGAGAGTGCAATACGTTTTTATTTACATAGATCTTATACTGATTATGGGAAAACGTTCATTGACATATTGGGAAATAATTAAAGAATACGAGAAGTCGTATGTAACCTAGCCGGTTATATACGCAAGAATATGAATATAATATGATTAACTCATTATAATATAAAGGTTTATGTATTTTATACATAAGCCCTTAAAAGAGCAATAAGTACAATAAGCTAATTAAGGGCGTATGGGGAATGCCTAGGCTCTCAGAGGCGATGAAGGACGTGATAAGCTGCGAAAAGTTGCGGGGATCTGCACACAAGAATTGATCCGCAAATATCCGAATGGGGCAACCCGGTATATTGAAGATATATCACCAGCAATGGGGCAAACCCGGAGAACTGAAACATCTAAGTACCCGGAGGAGAAGAAAACAATAGTGATTCCGCTAGTAGTGGCGAGCGAACGCGGATTAGCCCAAACCTATTATGTTACGGCATAATGGGGGTTGTAGGACCACGATATTTTGTGCTTTATGAATTAGAATACTTTGGAAAGAGTAGCCATAGACGGTGATAGCCCGGTATAAGTAAAGACAGTTACAGATAGTGGTATCCTGAGTAGTGCGGGGCACGTGAAACCCTGTATGAAACTGTGGGGACCATCCCATAAGGCTAAATACTCCTGAGAGACCGATAGTGAACCAGTACCGTGAGGGAAAGGTGAAAAGAACCCTGAATAAGGGAGTGAAATAGAACCTGAAACCATACGCTTACAAGCGGTCGGAGGTCTTCGGACTGACGGCGTGCCTTTTGCATAATGAGCCTACGAGTTACTTTAACTAGCAAGGTTAAGATTTTTAGGATCGGAGCCGTAGCGAAAGCGAGTCTGAATAGGGCGTTTTAGTTAGTTTGAGTAGACGCGAAACCG